>NZ_JARBUY010000009.1 GCF_028882255.1 Maribacter polysaccharolyticus | reverse complement strand
CTATATTGGATATTATATATGGAGAACTTATACCTATCAACAAGTCAGTTCGTATAAATAATAAGGTTATTTTGACTAATTATCGTAATCCTAAAGATTTACGATATTTACCTCAATACAATTTTATTCCAAAAAATATTTCACTTCGAAAAGCATTTAATGACTTTCAGATAGAATTTTCTTTATTTTCCGAAATATTTCCTGAATTTAAAAATAAATCTTCTAAACGAATAGAAGAATTTTCTAGTGGCGAGTGTAGACTGATAGGAATCTTTTTAATATTAAAATCTGATACAAAGTTTTGCTTATTAGATGAACCATTTTCATATATAATGCCGAAGCATGTGGAAACATTAAAAAAATTAATATTGGCTGAAAAAGAAAAAGGAATAATAATTAGCGACCATTTATATGATCATATTCTCGATGTTTCTGATACCTTATATTTTTTAAGTGAAGGAAATATTTTTCCAATCAAAAGTAAAAACGACTTAAAAAAATATGGGTACTTAATAAATGAAAACAATTAAATTATCCATCAGTTGCTAATTTAATATCGTTCATAAGTTTTCAATTCAAAGACGAATATTTATCAATAATAATTAGTATTAATGGATAAATATGCTTAATTTGTAAGAAATTTTATATTAATTTTTTTAAAAATACTAGCCATGAAATCTATTAAGAAAATTTCTGTATTTATTTTAATGTCATCTTTTTTTGTATTAGTAAGCTGTGAAAAAGAAAAATGTTATAGTTGTGATGACGATATTGATGCTTGGGCAAAAGAAAATGTAGTAAAGTTGAGTGCTATGCCTATCACTGAAATGGTAAAACTAAGTCTTGATAAACAGAAAGCTGCTTATAGAACATTTAAACCTGAAAGAAGAAAAAATATTTGGATTGATAAAATAAATGGAATTATCAGTACTGCTAAATCGAATGATGAACAAGTACATCTTATAAAAGTTTTAATGATGATAAATAAATTAGATTTTAACAAGGAATTAACATTAAAACAAGAGGCCTATTTTTTTGAATGGTTCGATGAGGGAAAGGTGAAGTTTGGTTGGACAGATTATTTTAGAATAAGTGGGTTTATGATGTTTGATAAAGCAGTAAATGATGAAGAAGAATTTAAACGTAGATATAGCTCTGATTATTTAAGTCATAATAAAGAAATTATTAAGGCTGACAATGATATTACTTTAGCCCGATTAATGACAATTAATGTCGCTAATGCTCAATCAGAATGTGATAGTAGATGGTGTTTGGATTGTGATTTTGTTGGTGGATACTGTGATAAAGGTTGTGAAGAAACAGAATATGGTTGTGGATGGATTGGTTTACAGAGTTGTGATAAAAACTGTACCCCTTTTTAATTTTTTTGACACTATCCCGGTAACTGTGTAAGTTAAAAATAACGAGGGTTTGACTTTTATTCAAAGTCGGACCCTTTTTTCATATATAGTTAAGAACTGATTTAGTATTATTCCCCAGTTACGAACTGGCATGGACCATTTTTTAGTGGCCTCCCTTGTAGCCAAATATACTGATTTCATAACAGCATCGTCTGTCGGGAAGGATAACTTGTTCTTGGTGTATTTCCTGATCTTACCATTGAGGTTCTCTATTAGATTAGTGGTATAGATGATCTTACGTATCTCGATGGGGAATTCAAAGAACACGGTGAGTTCCTCCCAATTGTCCCTCCAGCTTTTTATGGCGTAAGAATATTTATCCTCCCATTTATCCTCAAAGTCCTTCAAGGCGGCCTCTGCGGCAGCTTGTGTAGGTGCATTGTAGATGAGTTTCATATCCGAGGTAAAGGCTTTCTTGTCTTTCCACACCACATACCTACAGGCGTTCCTGATCTGGTGCACTACACATATCTGGGTTTTGGATTCGGGAAAGACGTTTTTGATGGTCTGTGTGAATCCGTTCAGGTTATCTGTAGCGGTGATCAGGATGTCCTCTGTACCCCGGGCGCGCATATCGGTAAGTACATTCATCCAGAAAGCGGCCGATTCGTTCTTTCCGAGCCACAGGCCGAGGACTTCTTTTTTACCGTCCCTTCGCAGCCCTACGGCAATGTAAACGGTCTTATTGACAACTTTCGAGTTCTCACGCACCTTGAATACGATACCATCCATCCAAACAATAAGATAAATAGGCTCTAGGGGTCTATTCTGCCAGGCTACGATATCCCCTGAGATCTTATCGGTTATCCTTGATATGGCTGATGTGGAGACATCGAAGTTATAGACCTCGCGTATCTGTTCTTCGATATCGGCATTGCTCATGCCCTTGTCGTAAAGCGACACGATCACATTCTCGATACCGTCGACCATATTGTGGATACTTCGGTTCGTTTTGTGCCACCCATTTCGGAGTTATAGTGCCAGGCATTTCGGTTTGATCTGTGCCACTTTAGGCTAGTAACGCAATCCGTTTCGGTTGGTTTTGTGCCAGTGATTTCGGTTCGATCCGTGCCACCTTTGTCGTGAACGGGACTTATAACGTTTCGTTTTGTGCCACTTTGAAAGATCAAGTAACAATTACCTTGTCGCTTAAAAACAAGCGATATGGGCCTAAATGGTAGATATTGCGTTTTTGCACCATAGCAAATATAAAAAATTGACAACCAGATATTTAGGCCTTAATGTAGCCGCTAATTTAAAATCAATACACATTTTGGTCAAAGAAAAATTTAACAACTTGTAAAACAATTGGTTCATATATCAACTTTATCCGCGGTGTTCAACCCCCGTTAGGTAGTATTTATATTACATATATGAAACCATATATCAACTTTATCCACGGTGTTCAACCCCCTATTGCGGAGTTCAACCCCCTTTTGCTGCGGTGTTCAACCCCCGTTAGGTAGTATTTATATTACATATATCAACTTTATCTGCGGTGTTCAACCCCCTCTTAAATCGCTTAATAAATTGATAAACAGGTTTTTATATAATTTTTGTTTTTCATCAATATTTAAATATCTGCGGTGTTCAACCCCCTTTTGCGGAGTTCAACCCCTTTTGGTGCGTTATTCAAGTGCCTAAATTATTAGATAACACTCTTATTATCAGGAATATAAAAATAGTTTGGATTATAAAAACAAACAATTCAGTACGTTATTCAAGTGCTTTTTGTTGCGTTATTCAAGTGCCTTTTAAAGAGGGTTTGACTATCAAATATCACCTTAAACAGATTTCCGATTGCGTTATTCAAGTGCTTAAATTATTAGATAACACTCTTATTATCAGGAATATAAAAAAAATTTGGCTTATAAAAACAAACAATTCAGTACGTTATTCAAGTGCTTTTTGCGTTATTCAAGTGCCTCTTTTTTAGTTATTAAAAGCTATATATACTATGTTTTTAAGGGGTTTCAAGCGTTTTTATTTCTAGCCATAAAACTACTCTATATAACTCTATATAACTCTTTAATAAAAAATTATAAGGATTCAACTACCGTTTCATATTTAAATGGTTTGCATAAGCAAACGCTAGCTATTGCTAACTAAAGAAAAAAAATAAAAAATCATGACTTGTAAGGTAGCAAACGAAATTTCGCTCAAGATTCTTTTAGAGTCTTGGGGATACCATAAAATAAAGAACCATCGAGGTGGTGATCAATCCTTTTATGAGAATCCTATTCGCGAAGATTCAAAACCCAGTTTGGCCCACATACATGTACACCTTTATGAGGTCACTAAGCCTTTATCGTAAAAAAGGGAATGACCATTAGGAAGGGCGACATAATAGGTTTTGTGGGCAATACAGGAAAGAGTACTGGCCCACATATCCATTACCAAGTTAGGAAACACTGAAAGGTGGTAAATCCGGAGTACTTTTTGGGCATTTTTTTGTAGGAATTAAGCCCATATCGAAACATTTATCCTATTTTTAATATATGCCCACATACATTTAAAAGAAACAATCAATATGGGAACCTATTAATTCATGATGCTCTCACAAAAGGAACAGATACAGACTATAACAGCAAAAAGCGATTTTATAACGACCAAATACGAACATGGCGTATATTTCGAGCTTTATGCCATTGGATTGTTCTTTGTCGAGATCGAAAAGGAATATTCAACAAAGAAAATACTGAATGTCTCTATTTTCGCGACTGGAAGGAAGCTGGACAGATATGCCGGGGAACTTATGTTCTGATACATCAAAGGATCTCGCCCCGCTCTTTCTTCTTCCATAGATAGTCCCTTACTTCCTCATATGCGGCCTGCTTTATCGGTTTATCGTTCAAGTATCCATATTTCATCGACCATCCGAAAACATAGCTACTGGCGAATTCGTCTATATCCCCAACTCCGTGCGCCTGGTATCCCTTATCGATATCCTTGTAATCCAATCGATATGGTTTGGAATCCCGCATAAGATCCATAAGGTCGTTGACCTTTTGGAGCATCACATCCAGTTTTTTCCCTGCACCGCTCAAAAAGTTAAAGCGTTTGCCGTCCGTTCTCATGGACTCGGATGAATGGGATGGGTTCTTTTTTTTCATGTTTCTTCTAGGGTTTTGGTTACAGCCGCCTCTTTCTCCTTTTTATGGTTGAAAAAGTAATTGATCGCCAACAAGATGGCCACGATGATCGTGATATAAAACTTAGTATTCGGAGTGTTAAGATTGGTCTCTTGCCAATTGAGTATGATTATAATTACCGAATAAAGGCTTACAATGACCGGAACCAAAAGAAATGGCCTTACTTTTCTGATTCCTATGCCATAGTAGATGAACGCCCCGAGCCAACCTAAATGTGCATACACATGTAGCATAAGAAAGTATACCAATGACCTATATTGGCCAAAACCACGAACATACCCCTTACTATCGGTCATAATTTCTTCAATACCCAATACAGGAACCCAACTTTTTAAGGTAGCGTCCCGAAAAGTGATGATATCATGAAAAAATGGAAGTGTGCAAGCGCCAAGGATAAAGAGCCATTTTGACGCTATTCTAATCGTAAATCTGTTTTTCCTTAGAAATAGAAAACCAAAAAAGAGGCTTAGCCCCATTACTAGCAAAAGTTTTGTTTCCGCACTATTTGCCGTTGTCTTTCTCAGGTTTAGAAGAAGTAAAAGGATTTGATAAGCCCCCATGAGAACAGGGACGAACAGCGCTAAATAATAGGTCTTGTGTTTGGAGACATAAAGCCATACGGCCCAGCCCAATTCCGAAAAAACAAAGATCAGCAGCGTATAAAGGAACATGCGATAGGTGGAAAAACCCAATACTTTCCCTTGGCCGTCCGTGAGAAACCCCTCAATGCCGAGTACCGGCACCCAGCTTCGTAGACCACCTTCATAAGTAATCGCTTCGTGCAAATAGGGAAGCGATGACAATCCAACGAGCGCCATCGCTACCCAGAATCCATTAGGTATCCTCGTTCTTGACCTCTCTTGTGTCGATGCCTTGTTCGTAGAGTTGGTCTTCTTCTGTAATTGAGTTGTCTTCACATGATACGAATGAGCTAACGGCCATTAATGCGACCATTGCCAAAATTAATCTAGGTGCTTTCATAATTGTTAAAATTTAAAGGTTTATAAGCCTTTATCTAACTATGAAAACGATTAAAAATTGCGTTTTATCGGTAAAATCTTACATGTAAACAATGAAATAGCGCACCAATAATCCTACAAATAGAATAAGACAAATATAGGTTTATTCTTCAAAATATTAGGACATCTTCTGTATTTTCGTTGTTTGGCAACATCACCCTCTATTTGCTACAAATCCCCAATACTTAATAAATTATATCGAAAGCCAAGAGTATAGGCGTAGGATATTGACCCAGCTTAACCCAGGGAAAATAGGTTTAACGTGGCCAGGGCCATATGCCATGGGCAACGTGGGGAAATCAGAAAAAGGTACAAAGAAGGGCAGGAGAACCAACTGGGGGCATTGGGTCTGGTAACGAACGCCGTCGTATTATGGAATTCGATGTATATGCAAAAATCCATCGGATTTTAAAAAAGCAATCAATCAAGATAAATGATGATGATTCCAAAAGGTTGTCCCCACTTTTATTTAAACATGTACATATGATGGGTCATTATTCATTTGAGATTGAAGAGAAATTCTTGAACGGAAAGTTACGTGCTCCGGGAACTCCTAATAAAAAGTTAAATTGTATTCCTTAGCGTACGTTTTGACATCATTGTAAACGAAATAGTTCAAAATTGAAGTATTCTTTGTGTCATTCCCATTCTTTTTAGGTTAGAACTAATTTTAGGTCAACAAAAATATAATTTACCCCCCCTGACTATTAAGTAATTAAATGTCTTGGCGTACGATTTCGCACCCATCGGCTTTATACCGCCATATAAAAACGCTGGGAATCCTTTAAAAACATAGTATCCTATGAAGAGCCTAGTCCAGCTCATAGAAGTTCAAATAAAGGATGTGGTGCTTTGAAAAGTGGTGTTGATTATCTATCGGATTTATCATCGATATGATTACCGTATAGTTTAAATAGTTTATAAAGTATAAATAGTTTAATAAATAAGTGAGATAGGACACTTTCTCGGCAAACCAAAATAGAATTAAAAGTTCAAATAAAGGAAGGCATTAGGAAAAAGCAAAAGAAAGAGACAGTCCTATTAACAAGTAATCTCTAAATTCGATTTAAAGTAATGCCTTATTGTTATCTTAGTACATCATAAATCCATTAACAAGGAAAACAATGCCCGATAAAGACCCTTTTATCGATATCAGGAAAAAATATGACGATCTTCTCAGTAACTATCGGGAGATAATCGTTGCCTCCTTCAGCCCGGAGGATTTCAGGAATTACAATGAAATACTCTTCTCGGCGCACAGTTGCGGCATTGAGGGGAACAGCTTTAGCGTGAACGAGACAAGGGAACTAAAAGAAAAAGGCTATGCCCTTAACCTTGTCAACAAAACCCTATTGGAGGCCTTTGAACTAATGGACCATTTTAAGGCCTATTCCTATTTGATGAACAGAATAAACCAGGAGCTTAACGAAGATCTTATCAAGGAGACGCACAAAATCCTTACCCAGAACACCATTGGACATAAAGGGCATGTCCCAGGGGAGTATGCCAAAACCCAAATGGCGGCCGGAGATACGATTTTCAGGGATACAAAAAAGGCCATAGCCAACATGCCGAAATTATTGGATAGTTTCAACGAAGAACTTAAAAAGAACAGGACACATCCACTGGAGCTGAGTGCCATATTCCACCAAATGTTCATATACAGCCATCCTTTCCCAGATGGTAACGGTAGGTTGGGGAGATTGATTTCCAATTTTATCCTTGAGCGGTACCAACACCCACATGTGATAATACTCAGCAAGGACAAGGACCATTATATAAATGCCCTGAAGGCTTCCGAGAAAAACAACAGTATGGAACCGATAATCACATTTTTCTATAAGACAAGTATGGAAAGGATGGAAACTGAAATCTCCCAAAAAAAAAATCTTTCCAAGAATTTCCAAAAAGGGATTTCACGTGAAAGGCCCAATAACAACGGGATCGGTATGTGATTATAAGCTATTTCAAAAAAAAGCCTGATATCTTAAGTTCAAATAACAATATTTGAAAATTGTTCTGAACTAATTTTAAAGATTGAAATCAGATATGTCACTTACATTTTATTAATTTCAATCCTTAATTTATTTCCTTAGGCTTTTGGTTAACTCTTCGTAATATCTATCTGTTAGTCTTTTATTAAGCGTTAGGACTTTTAACTTTTCAACAAAAAAGTCTTGATCATCTGTAACCATAGTGATGTCATGATTCTTGCAAATTTGGAAATAGCAATAATCATTAAAATCGAGGCTAGGGTAATTTACTGCATCTATCAAATCTGATTGTTCCAAGGTATGGTCTACATAGATAAGTGAATCACTTCGAGCGTCTATTTCATCACAAATTATCTGATATTGGTCTTTGAAATGGTCTGTTGACCTATATTTTGTTTTGAATTCGTTATGGTGCACAATTGTGTTATTTTCCTTTTCGTACATCCTGACGGCCACCACCCTAAAATAGGTGTTGGTCAATTCAGAAATTGAAAGAGAGCTTACTGCAATTTTAGCATGTGGATCATTGTATACTTTATCAAAGAAACCAATATATCTATTAATTCTATTATTGTCCTCTGAAAATTCTGGAGCCAATATAGAAAGCCAAATCATTGTGTCAAAAAAAAATACTCCTTTAACTGGAGTATTCTTTTCAATTCTTTTGATATCAAAATCCATTATTTACTAGCAAAATTGTTGGGCATCATTGACCGCTTGATTGTAAATATCCGGATTTTTAGCGTTAGAAATTACGCTTTCAATTTTTTTCAATATAATTTCTTTAGTACTCGTTTTATCAATAAAACTCTCATCAAAGTATCCATCAACAAAAAGTTTACCTATACTGGCATTCAAAAATGCAGTGGAAACTCTGTTGACACCCCTAAAAGAAAGAATAAAATCCTTTCCCTTCAGATTGGTAATAACATAATCATACAACCTTAATCCATCTGAATGGCTTATGGCATTTGCCTGATTAATTACATTAGAAATGTCTAGTATCATAATACTGTTATTAGTCGGTTGATAGCTGTTTTACTTTCAGTAGTTATAAATAAAGGTAATAAATATTTTAAACTACGGTAACTCTTAACATTCTATTGGAACGGTAAAACGCACGCAAAATTATTCTAAACACCATTAAACACCAAATTTATTGTTGTGCCGACGTGAAAAGATCTTAATGTTTTACAATTCTCAAATCTTATGCCATTCTTAATACCACATGCTTTATATGCATTCCCTGAAACTATCTCCAAGTATCCGTTATTTTCTTCCATACTCTCACGTAATTCCCATAGCCCTAAGCCACCAGGTGCATCTTGTTTTGTAGTGTTTCCCTCAACCATTGCCCAATTAATTGCTTTTTCATAGGTGTCTATTTGTGGAACCTTTAATTTTATTGGGTCAAGAAAGCCTATTCCGAGATCAACTATAGTAAATTTTAGAAGCTTCTTTACTGGATAATACTGGCCACATAAAAAAATTGGATAATTTGCTTTCGAATGAATTTCGTAATTCGTAAATATCTCAATCAAGGACTGTACTATAACATCTTTGGAATACTCAGTTAAAGTCAATTTGGGAAAGTCAATGAAATCAACTTCTATATATCTCACAAATTCGTCCTCGTGATGTGGTAAAAATTCTTTCAGTCTAATTGTTGTACCTGTATCTCTCCCACCTAATTCATTAGATTCGAACAATCCATTTCTGAAAAGTATTCCAAAATCAGATGTTGATTCGGTAAGGTCTGCTAGTAATTCTAAATTATTTTCTTTTTCCAGTTTTTTTACTATCGCTTGAAGCAAAGCAGCCATATTTGCATCAATCCAAATAAGATCCTTAAAACATACGGTTATTGGGATATTTGAATATTTATTACATTGATAATATAACGCTATTAGTTTTTCATGCCCATAATGTGTGGTGGAAATTGTTCCTCTTAGTTTAACCGTTTGTATAGTTTCTGGCATAAAGGATTGACATATAAGTCTAACAATTGCTTTTAAACAATGCAAATATAGCGGAATTATAAATTTTATCTTTGATAAGAATATGAAAGCGGATTGTACTTACGTATGATGTTTGTAAGCTTTCCCCCTTTTTTCCTGCAGTTCAAAATTCAAAATCATTATTTTTATAATAGTTCAAATAAACGATTCGAAATGGAAAAAACTGATACTAACCTTAACTGGACAATTGTAACAAATAGAAATTCTCCTTCATTTAGTGTAACAACAAAGGGGGTTACCAGGGATTGTAGAATACTTTCTCAAATTATTGTCGCCCCAGACGGTTCAAAAGTGCTATTAGAACAACATCTATCAAACGAGGACCACCACCACGATGTATCAATTACAAAAATTCAATAAAACGATTCAATGAAAGTTCGATTTCAAACTAAGGAGGAAAGCAATTCAGACCAACAGGAATATTTTTCAAACTTGAACTATAGTGAAAGGTTTTCGTACTGGTTAAATATGATGGAACTTAATTATAGACTATTTGGAAGAACTAATAATAGCGAGAATAAAGATAATTTTTTGATAGTAATACCTGTGAAAAAGTCTAAATAAACGATTTGCTAAGTAAGCTAGAAGTTTAGTTAAATAAACTTTCAGTTCAATTTTATAATTTTTTAGTTCCCCATTACGGTTTCCTGTAAAAGAGTTTGTTTTTATTTTTCTAATTTTATTAAAATGTTTGATGGAATCAGGGGATAGTAAAGAATATAATAAAGACGAAAAAATAAGGGCTTTCTGTCAATTAAGAAAATTGCCGGAGGAATGTTTTATCTCAAGATCGTTTCAGACCAGTTGTGTTGATTGTGCACATAATCGATAAAGCTCAAATAAAACACATACCCAAATCTGGAAAGATTCCAAAATCATGGATACGTCCTTGCTGTAATTTCTTACATACTTTAAAATTAATTATAATATATGTCACAATATTTTAACCCAGGAGAGGAACTGATGAAAAAAGTCTATTGGTGCAACAGGTATTCCGATAGAATAATGGACCTATACCAGAGAACGCATAATTCCTAAATGGAAGAGTCCCAAGATAACTGGGGAAGTCAACACCATCAAAATCTCCGAAACCTATTGGACCGTATCAATAACAAAATACATATCCTTGGCAGATATGCATCCTTTCTGACATCTGCAGCCTTGAAACCGGTATGATGAACCCATTCCATTAATATTGTTCCTTGCCTATACTATGGCCCTACACCTAAAAAACAAAATATTCATCCTTTCCCTATTCGCCTCTTTGTTTATTTCGGCGCAATCCGGGACGGTCATAAAGGTAAAGGACGGTGATACCATCGTGATCCTTGACCAGGACAAACAACAGCACACCATCAGGGTGGCCGATATAGACTGCCCGGAACGTGGACAACCCTTTTCCAAGATAGCAAAGGACTTCGTTTCACAAGAGGTTTTCGGCCAACAGGTGGAAGTGGAAAAACTTAAGACAGACCGATATGGACGAACCGTTGGGCGTGTCCTCTACGATGAAAAGGACCTTGCCCTGGAACTGCTCGAACACGGTCTGGCCTGGCATTATAAATATTTCTCGGACAATGAACAAATGGCCCAATTGGAAGAGAACGCCAGGAACGAAAAAAAAGGACTTTGGGCCGATCCTTACCCGATAAACCCCTACGATTGGAGAAAGGGAAAACGTAACCGATGACCAATAATATACGATCTACTATGAAAGGCGGTAAATACCTCAAGAAAATCAGGGAACAAAAAAAACTTACCCAACTTAAAACTTCACAATTGACCGGAAGGCCCATCCCCCGATTGAGCGAATGGGAAAACGATTTATATGCCATCAAACTCGTTGATTTCATAGATATTGCCGAAAAAGTCGGTGTTAAAGATTACAATTCCATATTTAAAGATTGAAATTTTTGTAGGGTATCCACGGGCTCTCACTCCAATAATCCTTGGTTGCATAGACAGTCAAAGCCCTGCGGTAGCTTCCTTGGCCGCTTCCTCGGACAGACTTGTCCAAATGCACCCTGTGGATTGATTTACTATCCATCCCTGATACGTTTCCGACTTCAGGAAGTTGGACGCCCTCGAAATGAAAGGCTCCCAACACCCTGAATCCTCTAAGAAACAGCAGCGGCCTTGATGGCCACAGCCCTTTCCCTTGCCCACGCATGCCAATAAGGAACGCACGATTTTCTCGTTCTGAAGAACCGTCCGGTCATATCCCTTTGGAAAACCATTCCCGGATCGTCTCGCCCCTTTTCAGGGCCAAGCTTCCAAAATCGTCGAGCTCGTTCATTTAATCCTATTGTAACAACAATCTGCGGATTCCCGCAACAATCGAACACGGATCGCCCCTTTATTTCAGCAAAGGGTGGGCAGATCGTTGAAACGTCAAAAAAATAAAAGTATCTACTTCCTTGATTTTAGCCCTTCGGTAAAATCCACGTCGCATTACACTCTTCCATTTTTTATGCCTTATTCAACCGGTGATCCGCCCTGTTGAGGCTTTATAAAGGACGATCTCATATTCAAAACAATGTTACGAAAACCATGTATTGCATTTACAAAATCATCAGTAAGGACTCCTTCATATTCTAATCTTAAAACCCTTTAAAAATGGAAACAACCCAAGAAAAAAAAACAATGACCAAAGAGGATTTTTACCAAAAGATCTTCTCAGCCGAAGGCAAAGATGCAAAAAGGGCCCTGTTGAAAGACCTGAGCAACACGGCAAAATTGATGCTGGAGATGGATCCGGATGCCGGTGACGGTGTTAACGATGTCATACTTAACAAAATGTACAAAGGCCACGAACACGAAGAGTTCCACACCTTCAATGGATGGAAGGAACTGGGGTTCCAAGTGAAAAAAGGCTCTAAATCATTCTTTATATGGTCCAAGCCCCGGAAGGTCGAAAGAAAGAACGAGGAGAAGGAAAGCGGTAAGGACGAGTTCAAAATGTTCGGGCTTGCCTATCTCTTCTCAAACGCACAAGTAGAACCCTTAAAAGATTGAACCATGGCAGCTATTCAAACAAAAGTCAAATGTAAAAAAGACCTTATCCATAGTGATGGATCACAATGTTTCACCAAAGGGAAAACCTACCAAGGAAACATTTGCAACATACTCGAAAACCTAACGGTGACCAATAACAACGGGGAAAAACACCGCCTAGGGAACTGGTCGAAACACTTTACTAACATCTCTAAATATTAAAATTATGTTCGGACAACAATTCTACCCAACGCCCCCCGAGGTTATCAAAAGAATGCTAGCCCCTTATTCCGGAAAGATCTGGAAGGGGGGCATTAACGGAGGCCGTCAGGATTCCCTATGTTATGGATTATTGGATAAAGTCGTATTGGATCCAAGCGCGGGGAAAGGCGATATTCTGAACTTCATCAAAAAAGACCTATCCGACCACGCAAGACGCAGCGTCGATTGTGATTTGAACGCCATCGAAATAGACCCCAACCTGCAGTCCATCCTAAGGGACAACGAAATTTCATTACTGGGCAATGATTTTCTGACCTACCAACGTGATATCTTTTTTGACGTCATACTCATGAACCCACCATTCAAAAACGGGGATGCCCATCTATTGAAAGCCATCGAGATCGCCCACGATACCGACATTGTTTGCCTTTTGAACGCAGAAACACTCTTGAACCCCCATACACAAAAACGTAAGGAGCTATTACAGATGATAGAGAAGTACGGAAACTATGAGGTCATAGGGAACGTTTTCGACAACGCAGAACGGAAAACGGATGTCAATGTGGCCCTTGTGCGTTTAAAGGTGACCAAAGAGGAACAAACCTTTGAATTCGACTTTTCCGATTATGAACCGGAGAAAATCGAGTTCGATGATAGTTTCGTGAAAAACGAAGTGGCAAGAAAGGACCTTATCGGAAATATGATGATCCAGTTCGAACAGGCCAAAAAGGCCTATAAGGAATATATCGAGGCACAAAAGAAATGGCAGCACTACACCAATTTCGTCATATCCCATGACACCTACAGCGAACCCAAGGATTATGACAAACAGGACCTTCCACCCATGAAACGTTACAACCATTTCAACAATAGGATAAAGGCCACCATGTGGCGCACCGTTATAAAGGAATTGAACATGGACCGCTATATGACAAGTAAGGTACAGAGCAATTTCGAATTGTTCATCCAACAACAAAGTGCGATGTCCTTCACCAAAGAGAACGTGCACGACCTTTTCCATATGCTCGTGAACAATAGCGGAACCATTTTGGAACAGGCCATAATCGACGTGTTCGAAATGTTGACCGAGAACTATTATAGCGAGAACCGTATGACGGTCCCGGGCTGGAAGACCAATGACAGGTACAAGGTCAACAAAAAAATCATTGCCCCCGTCTATGTAAGATATGGTGAATATATGAACAGCTATGACCTGAAACAATACGGCGACAAGTTTTCACTCGGGTACAGGGGGGAGACCAAATACGCGGATATAGACAGGGTACTTTGTTATATTTCCGGTAAATCCTATGAAAAAATCACCACCATTAAAAGGGCGTTGGAAAACAAGTTCGACCAGCTCGGAAAAGTGTATACAGGCCAAAAATTCGATAACACCTGCAGCAGCACTTTTTTCGATATAAGATTCCATAAAAAAGGAACCGTTCACCTGACCTTTAAGGACACTTTCCTTTGGCAGGAATTCAATATGCGGGCCTGTGACGGGAAACAATGGTTACCCGACAATGAAAGGACCCAATGGGAGGCCAAAAAGAAAAAGGCCAGGGAACAAAGAAAGGCCAAAACGGAACCCATTCGTATAGGTGAGCAACCCAAACCGATAAAGAAAAGGACAACCAAACCCCGCAAGGTGTCACAATTCTCCAATGAACTCCTGGATCTGTTCACATGAAGACAAAGGGATCCTTCAATAGGTTTCCGGGCATCCCTTTATTGGGATGCTCGGAGCAAGGACCCGCCCCCACCACCCGGTTTTCAAACGCCAAAGGGCTTAAAAACCTAAGTGGAAACAATAAATATCAATTATTTTGCCTAAAAAATATAATAATTATATATAATAATATTATAAAATTGGTTAATTATAGAATTAATATATATATTTAACTGATAATTTAAATACTAATCACCATCATGAAACAGGTTATCCTTACTTTATTGCTTTTTGCCCATATGGCGCTCCTATCCCAGAACCCGAACCCTGAAAGGATAAAAGTGATCTATACGGAATACCATCCTAGTAGCCAGTTAGCATCGGAAAATGAGAACGAAACATCATTGGCCGACTATGTGCATTCCTTCCAGGAAGAACAGGGCATTGTCCTTGGGGACATTTACAAGTATCCCCTGACTTATGATTCCAACGCCTATTTTTTCCCTTTGTCCAAGCTTTCCGAAGAACAAAGGATCGACTTCATCTCGGGAAGATTAACGCAAATGGACCGGCACCAAATCAATTCCACCATACACCGGCTTTTGGACAGGCCCAAGAAACTATCCCAATTTCTGGAGGGTATCCCACTTGAAAATGTTGTATTTTCAAAATGGGAACTACCCAAAGAAACCAATGATATCGAATTGACCCCTAAACAATAAAAACTGTACTATGACTTGTAAAATGGCCAATGAAATCTCGCTCCCGGATTTTTTGGAGGAGTGGGGATATAAAAAAATCCGTAACCACAGAGGTGGTAAGGAAGCGTTCTACGAGAACCCTATCCGTGAGGATCCCAAACCTAGTTTTACCGTGAACATAGGAAAGAATACCTGGTACGATTTTGGACTGGGTCAAGGTGGTATGCTCGTTGAGCTCATCATTGAAAGGGAACGCACCGACGTAAAAGGGGCGTTGAAATGGCTGGAGGCCAATTCCAACAATCTGGTGAGAACGAAAACAAAGGACCCGGCCAGGAACGTGGCAACCTCCGAGGAAGAACCCAGGTACCATATTATAAACACAAAGGAAATCTTCAGTTATGGGCTAAAGGACTATCTGGAGGAAAGGGGCATATCCCTCGATATAGCCAAGAACCACGTCAAAGAGATCCGGTTCCTTGACACAGAGACCGATAAGACTTATTTTTCATTGGGAATACCCAATATGTCCGGTGGTTACGCCCTGCGCAACAAGTTCACCAGAACCATAATAGCACCCAACGACATCAGTTTCATACCGGCAGCAAAAACGACCGGAACCGTTCTAATGTTCGAAGGCCTCTTCGATTTCCTGAGCTATCTGATGATAAAGAACACCTCCGTTCCCGATGATGACGTGATCATACTGAACACCCTTTCCTATGTACGAAAGGCGGTAGGTTTCATAAACGGGCTCGAACATGCCAGGACCTTGATATCCTTCCTTGACAACCCCAAAGAAACCTCAGGCAGTGAAAGGGCGATGGAAAAGGCCCTTGGCCTTCTCCATGAATTCAAGGGGCAAGTGCTGCAGGCGAACGGGACCTATAAGGCATATGAGGACCTTGCAGAGTATTGGCAAGAGGAGCGTGACAGGAGGGATATAGTATTGAATGAACTCTAATATCTATTGAAAATGAAAACATTGAACAGGTATTTTTATCCAGGACAGGAGTCCTTCACTATACTCGAATCCATCATGGCCTTATTGGCAACATTGGTTTTCATGGCCATACCCCTTATCCCAATAACCATATTAATCAACACCCTATGAGGAAGTTGGAGAAAAAGGTATCGTATACAAGGAAATTCCATTGAGCCATGGGATGCCCACACCATATTCATGGATTCATACTACAATATTATCCACAGGTCAAAAGGATAAAGGTTGTCAAGCCCGATGGGGGTATCTATTGGACAAATTCCCCCAAAATAGTACGCCAGGACCTTACCGGTCCTAAAAATCAATTGAAGTTGAACATCTAATTAACACAGAACATGAAGGACCAAAAAGCAATCTTGATAAAATGTATAAAGAACGATGTGCCGGCATTCGTGATCGCCGGACACGACCAGTTCGCCGTACCTACGTTAAAGGCCTATTTTGAAACGGCCAAGGAAAACGGGGCCGACGATCAATTCCTGAAGGATATGACCCTGGTAGTACAGGAAATGATCGATTTCCAGGAACAGGAACCCGAAAAGGTACACATACCCAAATTAAAGGAATTCGAGATCGAACAACAACACCAGGAAAAATGAGCCACCACTACTACTACTACAAATCCATAAACAAGGAGGATCCCGAAGAGAACGAGATGGGAAAAGGTTCCATCGTGGACATGGAAAGAATTTTCCCTCTGGAGATATTGGGCGTTATCCAACTCTACCAGGATCAAAGTACCCGATTTTCTTTGAACATAGAATCTGAAAACCATAGTTACCAAATCGTCAAGTCCAAAGCAAACAGCGATTAATTAAAATACACATAAATGATGAAACTATCCGATATGGAATATTTGATACGTAAGATAAAAAACGGGTTTTCCGAGAATGAAGATCCCGATGTTTTCATAGAGGTATCCCCTGATGAAAAAGTTCCAATAAGCGGAATCTACACCAAAGAAGCGAGTATTAGGATCCATTGATCAACCCAATATGGAAAGACATTATTGTACATGCTGTAACAGGAAAAGGAACGAGGACAAAATGGCCCATGTATGGTACTCCCTAATAGGAAGATCATTCTGGCATTGTTTGGACTGCATGTCCACTGCAGCGGACATTTGTTATGCAGCTGAAATCAAAAAGACCAAATGCATAGAGATATCTACCTACCAGGAGGAAGGCTTCAGTGAAATGAGCGGAATGGCCCTTGAAATAGAAAAGTTGGTATCCAAATACCCTTCTGACTATAACATAAAATATCACTTCAAATAAGCAATACAATGGCAAAGATTATTGATAACCCAAAAGGGTTCAAGGTCATCGAACTTGATCGGGACGAGTTCTTTTCAATAGGGGGAATGTCACTGTGTGACGGTTGCAACCAAAAAATGAAAAAAGGTTTCTTCATAGCCGTCCTGAACCGTTCCTATTGTGAAGAGGATTACCACAGCTGGTCCGAAAGGGCCGTCCGGTACCAGGAAGACATCGACTATGAACTTACCAAATTCAACCAAATGAAATCAATTTTCAATCTTTAAATTCTAAATAAACGATGGAATCATTTACAGATCAAAACCTGACATTCACTTTCAATTGCGACTGTGGGTCCAAAGAATTCGAAAGGGAAGAGGATCAAAAACAACTTCGGGGCTTTTTTGAGGGACACTTCGTTTGCTCCAATGAAAAGTGCAATAAACATCACGATTATACCTCCAAGGCCTTCAAGCGTAATTTCACACAGACCAGTTTGTTCAATTGAAAACGACGGTCGTAATCTGCGTTCTGAACGGGATGCACCCATATTCAAACAAACCACTTTGTCCGACACCACGCCCTTCCGTTTTTTCTGTTAAAGCAGCAAGATAACCCGTTCCATGTTCCTATGGGCAAATTCCTCACAAAAACGGAACCCCCTGAAGGTCCCCCCCGTTTTTGATCACCGTCCGGGGACTGAATTTTTCCAAGGATCATTCCACCGGGTTGGAAAAGCTGCCATAACTTAAAAAACTTTATCATGAAGGACGTAAGGATCAGGACATACAGGGATTTCGTAGGAGAATTGACAGCCGTATACAAACGCACCGAACTCCCCACTTTTTTCGTAAAATCATCAAGGGATGCCGCACACTACATGAGGCCACACTTCGATGAGTGCATGGACGACCATGAAGAAGTCAAGGTCATGCACCTTAGCCGGAGCAACGGGGTGGTGAACATCCACCATGTCACCAGTGGAAGCGAAACCGGATGCATAGTGCCCATCAAAGACATTATGAGACAGGCATTGATAATTAAAACGTGCAATATTATACTTTTTCATTCCCATCCGAGCGGCAACCTGAAGTTTTCACAGGCCGATATTTCGGTCAGTAAAAAACTAAAGGAAGCTGGGGAACTTTTAGAAATCAAAGTTCTGGACAGCATCGTACTTACCCGTGAGGGTTACCTTTCAAGGGCAGATGAGTCCCTTTTCTAAAAAAGGGGCCATTTTGTACGGTTTTGCGTACATTTGTAAAAAACAATGGACTACAAATACGCACATCTACGCAAATGGCTCCTGGAACACCAATGCCTATCCATTACTTGCCTGGAAGCCAAATGTGGCATCACAAAGGACACGCTCAGACACTTCATCAAAGAAAGGAGGGACCTTCCCGGTAAACATTACGATGCCCTGGAAAGGCATCTCTCCGAATACGGGTATACCCCTTTGGATGCGGAATGACCAAGTCCACAGGACTGCGGTAGTTGTACCGGCTCACTGCATCAACCCGTTAAAGGTCCGCTATGCCGGACCAACCACGGTCCTCTTTGCCTCACCTGGGCACAACCCCCTCGTCCACCTGGCAACACCATCGGGGTTCGCAAAAACTCACCCAATGGAGTTGCCTCCCCGTCGATCTGGCCTTTCCTTGTATCGAACTTCGGCAAGACCACCACTTTTTCTTCCAAAGTGGCAAAAAGCCTGTTCGGTGTTCGCTGCGCTCACGGAGATATCAATTGTTCCGCCAATTTCCACCCATAGAATGTTCCCTTCAAAAGACTTCGGCATAAACCGGGCTCGTACCTCCCTCCTATTTATTCCGATTCCTTTTGAGATGAAATTATAAACAGGTGGGTTTTCAGCAAAACATTTGTTAAATCCAAAACCATTATTCACATGAGAACACGACGTATTGCGGAACAAGCCGAAAAATTGCCAAAAACCTATAAATTCGCTATCTTTGATATAATCGACGATAAAGTTGAAAGCGATATGGACAAGGTACTTCTAAAGATTGAGAACATCGAGAAAAGGCTGGAAAGCAAAATGGACACACAGTTCAAGATGCTCTTATGGACAATAGGCGTGTCCTTTACCATTTTGAGCATATTGATAACCACTTTAAAGTTCATAGAATAGCCGTCAACGGCTATTTTTTTTTGATTCCCCGACCATGAAAACCGTAACCGACAGCGGCAAGACCCTCCCCTCCCGATACCCCGTGTCACAATTTTTGACACAAAAATATGCGCCACTCGCCATCCCTTACACCGACTTTACCGTATCCCCAAAGCGATTTGCACATGAACACCTCTGAGCAATTCGTTCTGATGTCCGCAAAAGGCACCTACTTTGTTGAATTCCTTATCGGAACCCTCGTGCTTTCTGACAGTATATCCGAGGCCACCATTTTCGATTGCCCGGACCAGGCACACAAATTCCGTGATTATCTGGACGAGAACTGTGAAATGGAGTTCTCGGTAAACACCTTCATCCCACTCGATTGATCATAGCCCCATGGCCACTTTTTTCCACCTTTGCCCTTTAAGACCGTCATGGCCGCCCTGTTCTTTTGGCATGAGAAGACCAAGGATTCTTTTGCAAAAAAACAATTATATACACAGCAAATTTTCAGGCTGGGCTTAATGCTCCTATTCCTTATGACCAAAAATTTTCACTTTACAGGAAATTTTTTGGCAAGGTCGCAAGCTTCTCATAAGGGGAACATACGCCGGAACGCCTTTAATACATGCCATGTAAAAATTGTTTAACAAAAAAATCTTTATCTCATGTCACAAGTAAAATTCAAAGCAGCACAAGCAACCGGTTCCTACACAAACAAAGAAGGCGAAAAAAAGAACTCCTATGTGGACCTAGGTGTGGTAATCGAGAAGGACAACGGCCATTTAAGCCTAAAACTCAACGCGCTTCCACTTCCAAATGAAAAAGGCGAAGTTTGGGTGAACCTCTTTCCATTCAACAAAAACGAGAAATAGCCGAAAAGGCTATCTGCCTAAGTCAAGGTAAAAATCCAAAGCCCTCCAAAAAAGAGGGCTTTTTCATTAACATCTAAAAACAAGAATATGAAACTCACCACAACCCAAATCAGGGCCAAACTCGAAGAAGCCAAGGCACGTTTAAAGGACGTCCAGGAACGGGGCAACGAAGCCATTAACAAGTACGACCTCCGTTTGGGGTACGATGCGGATTTCTATCTCAACCGCTGCCCTTTGTTGGCCAACCACGTAATCTACTATGAAAAGATGCTCGAAAACGAGACCCAGGGACAACTCTCCATGTTCGAATGATGCCATGGAGCCGGTGAACTATCCATCTACCAGGGAATTTTGGATGTGGAACTTATCCATAGATTGCCTATATTTAAGTATATGGTACGTTCCGTCTTTAAAAAAGAACGCACCATATACTTAAAACAATAGATTATGAAAGAACCCGACATCAAGGAAATTCCCATTAAGAACGGTAGCCTGAAATTCTATCAGGACATCCATGGACATTGGGTCATGGTAAAGGACATCTCATTGGAGGAAACCGAATTCGAGCACCTATCCGAAGCCCAAGATTACTGCAGGCAAATCAATGACCATTTGCAGAATAACATTACGATCCGGCCACTATCCCTACATCCCACCAGGATATGTCTTGACATCCCCTTACACGCCGAACCCTGAACTATTCCTCATAGTACAGTTCCCATCCCTCATGCGGCATGCCATATCTTTCCACTTTCATTATCCTTCTCGTACCCCACCTGTACCTAAAACACAGAAATATACATTCCGGCCGTGCCTCCAGATAGAAACCCTCCATTCTACCCGGCCTCTCCAGTTTCATTTCCTCAAGTGCCCTTTCGAACCTGTAAGGCCCAATTTCCTTCAGTAGTTCCCTAATGGCCCCTTTGCCTTTGTTTATGAATATTCGATTCCCCATAGTTGTCCCTGGATAAGCGTAATTTGGTTCAATGGTATTTTTTCGATCGGATCAACGATCCATTCCGTCCCTGCGAAAAGAACGGATCGTTAACCCTAAAACTCGAAAAAATGAACAGACCATCCAACAAAATTACATATTGTGTTCTAAGCCCGGACAAATTTCCCATAAGCCCCGATGATTTCCAAACACCGGAACAGGCATGGGCCCAATTCGATAAATGGAAGATGGGATTTTCCAATCAAGGGTATTATTCAACCATTCGCAACAACGTCAGGGTGAGGATAACCCTGGAAACCTTAAGGGACCATTGCAACCTTATCGAGTACGAGCTCGAAGAGGACGACATCATACCGGGGACATAGTTCCCCTTTCCAACGTGTCATGGTTTTTGGTCAAAAACACACGCCACTGGGGCAGGCCCCGCGCGCTTTTGGAACCAACACCCCCCTTCCGTTAAATATTCGGTCCCTTGTGCGGTTCCATTTCCCGATCAACTTAATGATCCATTCCGTCCCTACGAAAAGAACGGATCATTAACGTTTAAAATCGAAAAATGGAAAATACCGCAAAAGAAACCGAAATCAGAAATGAACTGGCCCATAACATTGGCTCCGAACACCTTTACCACCACCCCCTGTTCAAGGGAATCCATTACACCGAGGGTATTATCGCAATGTACGAGACCTGTAATGCCAATTGGCTCCTTATAGATGTCCTGGCCAATTGCAAACTTCTTTCACATCATCCTTTTATCACCATCAAATTGCACAAATCACCAACGGAAAACAGCTGCAGGGTTGTCTTCGAGGACGGGAACAACAATATCCTCCAAACCATTCCTTACAGCTGCACTGATTTTCCCCTTAACGACCAGGTAATCAAACGAGATGGAGAGCCCGATAAAAAAGCCCCGGCCCTAACAATGTACTTCACCAATTCGGTGCTGCTGCTTCCGAGTGAATATTGAGGTTTACCTCAATATTCTTTCCATAGTGTCATGGTTTTTGGTCAAAAACACACGCCACACCCCCTTCATACACTATCAGAAAAGTAAATCCCTTGATTTCCACGGTTTCATTTTTTTTGTTAAAATAAAATATGTATCTTAAGATACATATTTAAACGTGCCCATATGACAAAGCCGACCACGAAGTTCTATTCGCTTTTCCAACATATTTTCGATTTTTATAACGCCACCCTCTTCAATGGACAACTCAATGACTGCATAATAGTGATCAGTAGGAAAAACAATGTTTTCGGACATTATGCACCGAAAAGATGGTTCTCCACCCAAGACCACGAAACGGATGAACTTGCCATCAACCCGAGTATGATATGCAAGCACCCCTTAAAGGAGCTCTGTCAGACCATCGTCCATGAAATGTGCCATGGATGGCAATTCAATTTCGGAAAGCCCTCCCGAAGGACCTACCACAACAAGGAGTGGGCCGATAAGATGGAATCCGTTGGATTGATGCCCAGCAACACCGGTTTGCCCGGGGGAAAACGAGTTGGCCAAAAAATGGCCGATTATTCGATTGAGGACGGACCCTTCGACAGATCTACCAAGGAGTTGTTCAACGGAAACGTATTCGAGGGCCTATTCCTGGAAATTTACCCTGATATGGTGGAGGAAATCAATCTGGACGAAGACCTATTCGATCAGATAAAGGACATGACCCTTTCCTATGAGGGAGCTGGCAAACCCAAAAAGAATTCCACCATCAAGTACAGCTGCGGATGTTCCAATGTTTGGGGAAAGGCCGGTCTTGAAATCTCGTGCCTAAAGTGTAATACGAAGATGAAACCCTGAAACTGACTTCACTTTTCCGATTCCCACACGATCCTTAGTCCGTTCCGCACATATATTTTATTATCATTCAACAGATGACCAAAGGTAATGGAGCCGCCTTTGCCCAGTCAAGGTCGATTTAAAAAAACATATTGTTTTTTGACCGGGTGCGAGCACCCTAATTCCACCTTGACCCTCCACATCGCTACGCTTACCGTCCATTGAACCATGGCCATTGTTTAATTAAATATTTATAGAAAATGAGTACAACTAAAAAAGCACCGTCCAACAAAGCCATCGCCAAGGCAAACCCAACAAATGCCAGTATAGCGGTGGTCGAGTCCCAAACAAAGGGAAAATCAGGTAAAGAAGTCTTCAATGATTTCCTGGATAAAGTGGAGAAACTCGAAAAACTCAAGGCCCGCTACCGTAAGTTGGATGAAAAACGCACAAAACTGATAGAGGCCCATACCTTGATAGAAGATTTCACGGGAATATCCGACTATAGCGAA
The DNA here is from genome assembly GCF_028882255.1 of Maribacter polysaccharolyticus. Taxonomy (GTDB): domain Bacteria; phylum Bacteroidota; class Bacteroidia; order Flavobacteriales; family Flavobacteriaceae; genus Maribacter_A; species Maribacter_A polysaccharolyticus. The sequence continues at coordinate 59,001 of NZ_JARBUY010000009.1, read as the reverse complement.
AATGAAGAGACAACCGAATTCCCCTTTAAGGTACAACTTACCAAGAAAAACTACAATTCGACAGAGACCATATTCACACTGGCCTCACCGATTGTGGTCAAAAGATTCGCAGAGGTCCTACTCAAGGAAGTGAACCAAGTACTAGAAATGTTCGAGGACGATCTCCTGGAGTTCAAAAAAGAAATATCCTCTTAGGAAAAGGGGGGTGACCCCCTTTTTTTTCATTCTGGAACGTCATTATCGCAAACCATACATCCATCCCGTTCCCCTTTCTCTAGTGGACCGTATATATGTGAGAAAAGATGCTTGTGCCCACATTTCTTTATTTTTGCCTCAACGAGCAAACGCTCATACTTTATCGATTGCCTAAGGCTTAGATTAACTTTTTCCATAGTACCAATTTAATAATTATATTTTTTTTTAGACCTTCATAATCCAATTTTCACACTTCCGGAAATGGATTGAAAAATAATCCTTCAAAACCCAAATAGTGAGCTTACCACATTACTATATTATAGTTTTGTATCTTTAGTACATTAAACGATTATAACAATGGAACGTTTTTATTTCGACATAGGTCTAGTGCTTTTTATTTTTGTGGTCAAGACATTATTGTCCACCCAAAGGAAGAACATGCCGGAATGGGAAAGACCATACCATAATTACGAGAAGCATTTCACCCTATCGGCAACAATTGTCTACCTAATCGGCATTATCTTCAACAGTAGCGTTCTTTGCCTAATCACCTTCATACCTTTGATAGGCCTGATCATACTGGAAGTCATGCTCCTAAGGACACGCTTCACCAACCGTACCTGAGGAACCATTCCATAAGACAACTTCAATACATTCACACCATTAGCAAAGACCTCATTCATGAGGTTTTCTTGTTTTGCCCCTAAAGAAAAAAACCTTACTGTTTTTTTGTCCTTAAATATATAATAATTGTATATAATTGAATTAAAATATATAATAATTATATATATTAGTTGAAATTTTAAGAACAGAACTATGAAAAATCTTAGGAACACGGTAAGGTTGATTGGCCATATAGGCCAGGAACCGGAACTGAAGGAACTTGAATCCAAAAAAAAGGTACTGAACTTTTCATTGGCCACGAACGAAGCCTTTACCAATGAGAAAGGGGAAAAAATCAATAACACTTCCTGGCATAGACTTGTGGCCTGGGGAAGGACAGCGGAACTTCTTGACGGTCTTACCCATTCAGGAAGCCATGTGGCCATAGAAGGGAAACTTACCTATAGGACATGGGAGGACAAAGAAGGGAAAAAGAACAGGGAATGTGAAATCCTGGTGGACACCTTCCTTTTACTGGACTCCAAGAGTGAATAACGTGACGCGATACAGGCAAGATGTGTAAAGAGGACCCTCTTTACCTCTTGCCCGGCCCAACCGGGTAGATTGTCGCAACTCCATAAAAAAACAAACTCATGGCAAGACCACAAGTAGAAAACAAGCGAAAGGCCTATAAGGTCTTCATGAATATCAAGGAAAGGGAACTCGTAGAGGAAAAAATGCAAATAAGCGGCAAGAACGACTTTTCGGAATGGGCAAGGCAACAATTGACCGGTGATGACCAAAACCACCTTAGGGCCAACCCAAGGGACGTACTGAAGGAACTGGCGGACTTGAACAAGGTTTCGGTGTCCATTGCGGATAAATTCGATAGGATATTGGAACATATAGGAAAGAAAGAAAGGACCAACGATCCGGGCGGCCTACAGGGGAAACTTACCGAATTGATCAGGGAATATGTAACGGTGAAGAGCGAAATGGTCCTTGCCGTACAGAAACTATACAGGTCTTAGGAATGGAAGGAGCCTTTATCACATTATACCATTACCCTTTCCCTTATTGCCATATAATCTTATTGCACTATTAACACAATATATTAATCCCATAATACATGATTATAAAAATATTAGGCAGCCAATCCAGTTTTCGTGGGGTCAGCTATAACGAGGACAAAATAAACGAGGGAAAATCGGAAGGCCTGGTCGCGGAGAACTTCATATTCCCAGAGGGGATGAAACCCTCAAAAGCGGATTACATCAATTACCTTAAATACCATAGCTCCACCAATGACAGGGTAAAGGCCAAACAGTTCCATGCCGTTATATCCGCAAAGGGACAGGAACACAGTCCCCAAGAGCTGGTGGGGTATGCCAAGAAATACCTCAATGAAATGGGCTACGGCAAGAACCCCTATCTAATATATTTCCACAACGATACGGACAACAACCACGTCCATATGGTATCCACACGTATCGGCCCTGATGGGAAAAAAATAGACGATTCCTTCGAAAAACTGAAATCTCAGGAGATACTCCGGGGCTTTGGCGTGGAGTACGGAAAGAACATACCCTCCGATATCGACTGGGCAAAAGGCTACGGTATATCCACCCATGGCCAGTTCATAACCCTTTTGGAATCCAAGGGTATAAATTCCAGCATCAAGGACGACCAACTTAACATATATTTCAAAGGAACCACGCACACCAAATTGGCCCTTGTGGATATCCCATTGATAAAGGAAAGCAAATCCCTTGAAGGCAAAAGAATCAAGACAAAGGAGAAAATAAAAAAATATTCCCGTTCCATGGAACTTCCCGAACTGAAACAATATCTCCATGGAAAAATGGGAATGGAACTGGTGACCCACACCGCCAAGGGGAAAGATGCCCCTTATGGGTACACCCTTATCGACCATCGTGAAAAAACAGTTTTCAAAGGAAGTGAACTGTTACCTATAAAGGCATTGCTCATGGGCAAGGAAATTGAACAAGTAAAAGAGGCCATCCCCAGATTGCTAAGGGAAATGGACTTCAAGGGAAAAGATTGGAACACCATCCAAGGGGACATGGCCACAATCGGGGCAAGGGCCGACCGGAAAGGGAACGTCTATTTAAAGGTGTCCAATGAAATAGTTGCAAGGCTGAACAGGGAAACGGTCTCTTCCTTATGGAAGAACCACAATACCAACACCCTTAAGAACACAGCGGCCATGTCGGTAAAAAGCGCATCCGCAATAGCGCATATCCTCAATGTACATGAAGGGGCGGCCCGAATCGACCCCCAGATAGACAGCCTACATTACAGCAACCTGGTGGCCATTGCCATCCACCATTCCAAAGGCGGCACCAAACAATTCCTTGAAGAAAGGGATATCACCGTCCATCCGGTGGCTTCGGACCAATTATTATATGACAGAAAGAACAACATCGCGGTTTTGTTGGGCGAGGACCTTAGGACGCTCAACCGTTTCAAGGACGAACACATGGAGCAGGAAAGGATCCAAACCCCTTTTATGGCCAACCAAAGGCCGGATGACCACAGCACCTATCACAACCAAGGTAAACAGACGAGCCTTTTCGAACAATTGATGTTCAGCAGTGGTGCTGCAGGTGAGGACGATGAAGAGAACTCTGCTTCGAATAAAAAGGGGAAAAAGAAAAAAAGAAACCTTAATCAATCGATATGAGAATATTAATAGGAAACCAAAAAGGCGGTGTGGGCAAATCAACCCTGTCCATATTGTTATGCAACTACATGAGCATTATAGAAAAAAGGAACGTCGTGGCGATCGACCTTGATTTTCAACAAAGTTTCTTCCATCAATGGGAAACGGAAAACCAGATCATGGACGGGGATCCACCTTACAAAGTAATCAAATGCGAACTTTCGGACGTGGGAAGGCTACTTCCTGAAATCAAGGACGACCCTGAATACGATTATTTGATCGATAGCCCGGGCAATCTCGACAATCCCGATATTCTCAAAATGCTGGCCAACGTGGACGTTATAATCGTACCCTTCGCCTATGAGAAAAAGACATTCGAATCCACCCTGGTCTATGTCCAAGTGGCCAAACACATCAACCCGAATATCCCCCTTTTGTTCCTGCCGAACAGGATAAAAAAGGCGGCAAAGGCGGAACTCAAGGAAAAAGTGGATACGGAACTTAGACAATTCGGAGAAATTTCCCCCTATACCATATATGACAGGGTGGATATGGACCGCATAAGCACAAGGGGTATGAGCAAAATCCAAAAAGAAAATTTCGAGGACTTCTTTAAGTTTTTTTTACTAAATTATATAATAACTATATAAATTAGTTGTAAAATATATAATAATAGTATATTATTGAACTATGAGTAAAGCAGAAAACATCATAAGACAGATCAACGGGGACAACAATACCGCACCTAAAACCAGTTTCAAGGTGGTCCCTGCAGATGACAAACCCTTCAACGAACTCCGTTTGGAACTGGCGGGAAAGAACTATTCCAAAGTGTCCGTGGCGTATGTAGATGAGGATGTCCACGGAGCCTTCAAACACATCAAGGACCATTTTGGCCTAAACGTAGGGGATCTTTTCAGTTACCTGGGGGAAAGATGGCTTCTGGAAAACCAGGAGGACATCAAATCATTAACCAAAAAGAACAAATTCATTTAATATGGCATTCTCAAAATTCATACTGATAATCGGATTGGTCTATGTGGCCTATTATTCTGTAGTACTAATAGTCGACCTGTTAAAGGGCGGGGTCGGTAAAAAAGGTATCGACGATAACACCTATTCAATTGACGATTTCGAGGATGAAGGTGAACAGCCGGTCATGGTAAGGGAATCCGGGACCGAAAAAAAAAAGATAATGGCAGATTCCTGACCATAGAGACACCAAAAGAAAAGAACATGGAACCGACCATATCGAATATCCAAGGAGAAGGAATGGACATTAAATCATTTTTACAATATGCAGTTGAAAAAAGCGCAAAGACATTTAGTTAGACAGGGGTTGTTCGTTTATCTCGCCTTGAGCCTCCTGACCATGACCGTTCGTGGGCAGGAGGACATCAAGGTAAACGACGAGGGGGAACCGACAACAGTTAGCCACGTTAAAGCATGGGGCATCGAGGGCGGTGCCTTCTACCCTTATTTTTCACCGATGATCGACCTTACAATCGCGATCGGGGGCTTCCTAGCCCTTTTCGGTTCAATCAAGGTCTATAACCAGTGGCACCTCGGGGTCGGCCACATAGAAAGAAAAATCACCAACCTATTCGGTGGGGGACTGTTCATCCTGGTAATGGGATTGGTCCTAAAGGCAATATTCACTTAAAATTAGTAACCATTTAAATCTTTATTATGAGAACAAACAATTTGAAAACAAGGAAAAATTATCTAAAAAAGAGGATCCTCTTTGGTTTTGCCCTATTTGCGTTCGCCATGGGACAGGCCCAGGGACTTGAAGGGATCAACGCGGCAGACGCGGAAATACGAACCTATGTCGAATCCGTGGGAAACCTGATATTGGCCATAGGAGCCGTAGTCGGCTTGATCGGGGCCATACGTGTATACATCGCCTGGAACAACGGGGACCAAGATGTGACCAAAAAAATCATGGGATGGTTGGGAGCATGTTTGTTCCTTGTGCTTTCGGGAGCCGTGATAAACGCTTTCTTCGGTGTTTAGACATTGGCCATGAAAGAAGAAACAAAATCCTTTTTAGTGTACAAGGGGCTGCAAATGCCCCTTGTTCTCAAAGGTTTCAAGGGAAGGTACATCTATTGGGGGCTTGGTCTGCTTTTATCATCCTTTATCCTTGCAACAATACTTGTGGTGACCATCCATATAGTGGTCGGGATCTTGTTCATGCTCGTTTACCTAGGTACCGGGCTTTATTTCCTGTCCGTAAAGCAAAAAGCGGGAATGTATTCAAAAACCAAGGAATACCATGATTACACTCCCGAACACCGAATAAGGACAAGAAAAAGAAAGGGTATCACCACAGAATAGCGAACCGATCACATGAAGACCAATTGAGAGCCCTGATTATCTAGAAACCATAATCTACTACATATGAAAACATTCAAACTGGATTACATGGGTATATCCGAAGAGGCCAAACACCCTATTATCTATCATCAATTAGGGGATTATTCCACTCTTTTAAAGATCACCAACCCAATCATACAGTTTTCCTCGAAAAAGGATCTGTATTACGATTATCATAACGTTATGAGCAATATCGTCAAGATATTGGGCGAAGGTTACAGTATCCAAAAATTGGATATCATCACAAAAAAGCTTTTCATAAAGAACACTGAGGGAAAGGACTTTCTTTCAAAATGTTATTTCGAACATTTCAAAGGTAGACCGTTCCGTGATACCGAAACATACTTCTGCATCACAAAGAACGTTACCAAGACAACTTTTTACCAGTTCAACCAGAGGGAATTCGACACTTTCCTTAAAAAAATAGACAAGGTAAAAGAAATACTCCAAGGTAATGGATTCACCCCCCAGATCCTAAAAGAGGATGAAATACAATCCTTAATATCCAGGTTCCTTGGTTTCGAATTCGATAAGGACCATTTCAGCCTTAAAAACTTCAAAAGCGAACCTGAAGGGTTATCGGTGGGGAACAAGTTCGCAAAATCCTTGAGCCTTATCAATATAGACGAAGTCCATATGCCGGTGAACATTACCCCTTTTACCACCGTAAATATAGGGTTTGAATACCCACAGGACCTATTCAGCTTCATTTACGAGACACCCGGATTCGACCATTTGATATACCACCAGTACATACAGATTCCCTACCAGAAAAAGGAGATCATCAAACTTGAGGCAAAAAAAAAGAAACATACTTCGATGCCCGATCCTGCCAATGACCTGGCAGTACGCGATATCGATGACGTATTGGCCTTGATAGCCCGGGAAAACGAACTTCTTGTATATTCCCATTTCAACCTGCATTTATATGGGGACAGGGACCAGATACATAAATCCATAAACCATATTGAGGCAGAGCTCTTCAAGGTGGGGATCATTCCGAGCGGCAACTGCTATAATCAGCTGGAACTCTATAAATCCATGTTTCCCGGCCATTCTTTGAGCCTGAAGCATTATGACAAATTCTTTACCACATCATCCCCTGCCCTTTCGCTTTTCTATAAGGAAACCAACCAAAAGAACGAAAAGTCGGATTTCAATATCTACATGACGGACAGGGCCGGAATACCCATAGCCATAGACACATCAGAACTGCCCATGGAAACCGGAAGGATAAACAACCGGAACAAGTTCGTCCTTGGACCATCGGGAAGCGGGAAATCCTTTTGTATGAACAACCTAATCAAACAGTACTTCCAACAGGAAACCGATATCGTCCTTATCGATACGGGGCATTCCTATTCAGGACTTTGCGAATATTACGGGGGCACCTATATCACTTATACCGATGAACAGCCCATTACGATGAACCCTTTCCTTTTTGACAAAAAGGAATACAACGAGGAAAAGAGGGATTTCCTGAAATCCTTGATAGCCGTATTATGGAAAGGCACCAATGGCTCGATCTCCCAAGTCGAATCCAGTGCACTTATAGAGGTCATTTCCGCTTACTACCACGAAGGCTTTAAATCCAAAGGGGAGTTCCATTTCTCATTCAACACATTTTATGAATACTCCATAAGGAAGTTAAACGAGATCAGTACAAGTGAAAAAATCGATATCGACGTCAACGGTTATGCATATATCCTCAAGAAATTCTATAAAGGTGGTGAATACGAGCACACCTTGAACAGTCCAATGGACCATTCATTGTTCGATGAGAGCTTCATCGTGTTCGAAATAGACAACATCAAGGACAACGAGATCCTTTTCCCTATCACCACGATCATAATCATGGATGTGTTCATCCAAAAAATGCGCCATAAGAAAAAACGCAAGGCATTGATCATAGAAGAGGCCTGGAAGGCCATTTCGTCACCGATGATGGCAGGGTATATCCTCTATGTGTACAAAACCGTTAGGAAATTTTGGGGGGAGGCCGTTGTTGTTACCCAGGACCTTGAGGATATCATAGGTAATTCAATCGTCAAGAACTCCATTATCAACAACTCGGATACCTTGATACTACTTGACCAAAGTAAGTTCAAGGATAATTTTGATGAAGTATCCAACCTTTTATCCCTGAGCGAAACGGAACAAAGAAAGATCTTCACGATAAACAACCTGGACAACCGTTCCGGTAGGGGAAAGTTCAAGGAAGTCTATATCAAAAGAGGGTCAACCGGGGAGGTTTATGGTATCGAGGTATCCTTGGAGGAATACCTGACTTACACCACCGAACGGAAGGAAAAAGACGCAAGGGACCTTTATGTACACGCCTATGGCAATTTCGTCGACGGGCTTACTTATTTCGTCAAGGACATGGAGACCTCCGGGCTGACCTTGCCTGATTTCGTGAAAAAAGTCCTGATGGAATCATCCCAAGGACAACCCATTAACCCTATAAAAGAAGCTATCTAATGAAAAAACTCAAACTATTATCCATTCTATGTTTGCTCTTGGGATATTTTACCCGGGCCCAGAGCGCTGGTGATGCGGCCATAGTCGCAGCCGTTAGTCTCGGCCACTACGTCGAGAACGAGAACCTTAAAAAAATAAGGAACCATGAAGCCGAGATTTCGGCTTTACAAACGGTAATAGCCGAAGAGACATACGCCATCAAGGAACTGGAGAAGAAACTCTATCAGAGCATGGCCACCGTTCAGGCATTCATCAACGATGCCCAGACCATACGTGAGATAACAATTGCGGGGGAGCAGATCGCGGAATACCAGACCAGGACCGCCGAAATCGTTGCCGACGACCCAGAGCTCCTTATCATAGCCTTGAGGGCAGAGGCCTATCTGGTCGAACAAAGTGCCAATCTCCTTCTTGAGATTTCGTTTGCCGTGTTGGGTGGCGATGCCAACTTAATGAACAACAAGGAACGTATGGATCTTTTACACCATATCCTTGAACGCATGACGCATCTTAGGAGTTTGACCTATTCATTGATGAAAAGGCTTGAAATGGCCGAAGGTATTGAAGTATTCGATGAAGTTGCCGACATCCTTTCCATCGAGATTGATGTGGACTGGGAAGGAATAGACCAATTAAGAAAGGAAGCCATAGAAACTTTTATAAACAACTGATGGGAAACTTTAAAAAATCTATTCTGACATTATTCTTCCTCCTTGCCATAATTCCGATCGAGGAAGTACAGGCACAGCGAAAAAACTCCCAATATGCTTTCGAGAGGGTGGTCTATCAGAGATGGAACCGGTTCCGTCCTTGGTGGTGGTTCAAGATCGTATATAGGAAATACGACGACGAGGACAGAAGGAACGTACTTCAACTCGCCCCCATCATGGCAACGACGGCCATTACAAGGGACTATGCGGACAACCAAAAAAAAAGTATTGACACCCTTTTCAGACAGAAGGTAAACGTGGCCGTGGACAGGGTCCTCCAAAAACGATGGATAATGTTCGACGAGGAAAGGGTACTGGAGAGGTATGGCTATATAGATACCATTATCACCGAACTCATGGAGGAAGGTTGGGGAACAGCTGACATCCTAAAAATAGAAAACCTGTTTTTCATGCAGCGCGAGAAAATACAGATAGTGGAGGATTCCTATATCGGGGATGCCGAAAAATCAGAGGCCATAAACACCTACCTAAAGGATCTGGATGATTTCATCAAAGTCCTAAACACCTTAAAACGGCTCCCTGTAAGTGAATTCGAAATTACGGAACCATAATAAACAAAATGAACAATGGATGAACTACTAAAATTATTGGACGGTGCAATATTCAACGATATAAACACCCTTTACAATACGATGAAGGCCATGGCGGGTAATTTCCTGGTCCATGCCCGTTCCCTTGTGGCCCTATTGATGGTCATGTACTTTTCCGTTAAGGGATACGGGATCATGGTCGGTGATACCGATGTGGACATATTGCCCTTGGCGCGACCTTTCGCATTACTATTGGTCATACTCTTCTGGGGGCCTTTCGTCAACCTCTTGGAAGTGCCCTTAAAGGCCATTGAAAAGACAGGGGAAGACATCTCCACCAGGACGATCAACCAGACCAATGAACTTTTCCAACAACGGGAGCTTGCCTATATAAGGTTGATCAATAGGATAAACCAAGACGCAGATGTCCTTGAAACCGATATGGAGAATTCAGAGGACAATGATTGGTGGGATATGGTAATAGGGGGATTGGAAGAGCTTGAAATGAGAATGGCATCCCTTCGGGTAATGATACAGGCCAAACTCAAATATCTGATGTTCTCCGTGCTTGAATGGATAGTCCTTGCTCTTTTCAAGGCCTGCATGTATTTCATATTCTATCTAAAGGCCTTAATAGGGGGGTTCTTAGTGGCCCTTGGCCCGTTCGCCTTTGCCGTGAGCATAGTCCCGGGTTTCAAGGACGCCTACCTTAAATGGATATCACGTTTCGTAAGCGTTCTACTTTACGGACTATTGGGCCATTTGGCAATAAACACGGCTATGCTATTCGTGAACAATGCCTTAATCAGGGAAGCCAATATAATCGAAACAGTTATAAACGGTCCAAATGCAGCATTCGTCTCTTATGTCACCATGCCCAATTATTCAGAGTCAAGTCTAATCGTTGCAATGATAGTAGGAGCTTTCGGAATGCTCTCCATTCCCATAGTGAGCAATTGGATCATTTCAATGGGATCTTCTGCAGCATTGGGCGGAAAAGCAATGAACAGCGCTAAAAAAGCAGGAACTACAGCAATCAAAACAGTAATATAAAACAAACACCACCATGATAAAAAACATTGAGAACAAAATAAAGATAACAATGCTAACGAGCATTCTCAGCTTCGTGGCGGCGATCATCATAGCACTTGGGGCCATATACATAAGCTATGTAAACTCACAGGAAGAGAGACAAAAGATCTATGTGCTCGATAACGGGGTCCCCATACTGATAAAAAGGACACAGGTACAGGAAAACCGAATGGTCGAATACAAAAGCCATATCAACCTTTTCCACCATTTGTTCTTTACCGTACCGCCCGATAACGATTTCATCAAAAAAAACATCGAACAGTCCATGTACCTTATTGATGATTCCGGACTCAAGGAATACAACAACTTAAGGGAAAGGGGTTTTTACAACCAAATTTTGAGTTCATCTGCAGTCCTGTCCATCATAACGGACAGCGTTCTTGTAGACCCAGTAACCTTAAATTTCAATTATTACGGAAAACAGCGCATAGACAGGAAATCCAGCTTGATCTATCGCACCCTCCATACCAACGGCAACCTTAAGGAAATCCTCCGTTCCGAGAACAATCCGCACGGCGTACTGATAACCGATTGGCGAACGGTCGAGAACAAAGACATAGAGAACAAATCAAAAAGCAACTTCTAATGGAAAAGGAAAATAAAACCGACGAAAACCCTTTGATAGGTCGAATAAGGAAGAACCCGAAACACACCTTCCTGGTGATGATGTTACTTTTAGGACTTGGGGCCTTATTCCATATCCATGATGGTTACTTAAGTGATCCGGAAATAGTTAGGACCCAGGACAATGCACATTTTCAAAAGGCCCTGGGAAACTTCAAGAAAGACACCGTCCATGGTTTCGGTAACGACCTATCCAACCTGATGGAATTAATGGATGCGGAAAAAGAACTTGAAAAACTTCTCAAGGCAGAAAACCTGGACACCATAAAACTGAAACAATTAGAAGACAAAATCAAAAAAATAGAATACCATGGCAAAAATTGATATAAAACAGCCCAAGTACATACTACCAATGATAGTATTGCCCTTTCTGATCCTTTTCTTTTTCGTTTACCGCATGATCTCACCGGATGAAATGGCCAACGATGACCTCCAAACCACCGCCGGCATCAACTCCGAAATACCTAACCCCATGCTCGAAAAGAAGGAACCCAAGAACAAATTGGAGGCCTTCAGGGACGAACTATTGGAAAAAAGGAAGTACTCAAGAACAATGGTCATCGGTGAGGAGCTTGAAAAAAAGACAAAGAACGAGGTCATTTCCCCTGAAGAACAAAGAAAGATAGACTCCCTTCAAAAGGTCATCGCCGAGCGCAAGACCTCATACCGGTCAAGACAACCAAGGACCTCTAAAACAAAAACCAAAGCGCAGCAGACCTCAAGAAGCTCCCCATACCCGAGGGAAACCTCAAAACAAGGCAACAAGGAGAAATCGGAGAAGGAGGCTTTTATAGAACAAATGAGGATAATAGATTCCATACAGAACCCTGAAAAGTACAGAACCGCAAACCACGCCGATTCTATCCAGAAGGAAGTTCCCAAAATTCAAAAGATATCCTTGAACCCCAATAGTGATGCGGATTACTTCAACACCGTAAAAAAGAACATGAACGAAACCCATATAACGGCGCTATTGGACGAGGGAATAAAGGTTTACGACGGATCCAGGGTAAGGATCCGATTATTACAGGACACCTTCATCGAGGATTATCTACTTAAAAAAGGAAAACACCTCTATGGACAGGTAAGTGGATTCAAATCACAAAGGGTCGAAGTCAAGATAAACTCCATCATGGTGGCCGACTCCATAGTACCCGTAAAAATATCCCTTTACGACAATGATGGCATTAGGGGGATATATGTTCCCGATAGCCAATTTAGGGACTTCGTTTCGGACCTTGGTGTCGGGGCGACCCAAAGTTCAAGTACCATGGGAAACAACATAGGTCAAGGTTCGGGAACAACAAGTCAACAATTATACAGGTCGGTCTCCAGATCCATCAACAGTGCAACCAAGGCCATGGCAAAAGCGCTTAAAAAGAACAAGGCCTTTCTCAAGTACAACACACAGGTATATTTAATCAACGAATAACATAATCACTAATCAAATGAAAAAATCAGCATTTTTAATCGCCTTTTTAATCATCTCCTTTATGCATAGGGGACTCGCACAAGGGGACATACCCGTAGTACGTGTAAACGAGAACATATCCACCCATTTCATAAGTGACTATGAACTGGAATATATGGACATTTCCACAAACCATGTGGTGGGGGATTTCCCGCTTAAGAACGTCCTAAGGATAAAACCGAAACAACGTACCAATATGGATCTAGGGGTAGTGACAATTATTACCGAGACCGAATATCGACAATATCGATTGATCTACGTGGACGACAGCCAAAAGGCGGATAAAACGATACGAATTTCCATAGAGGCCAACACCACCTTCAACAATCTTGACGAAACCCTTAATTCAGTTGCCATCAAAGATCTTGCCCAGCAGATGATGGAACGGGGCCCTTCGATAAACGCAGTTGTCAGCAAAAAGAACAGGCAAAAACTCAAATTGAACAATATATGGGTTATCAAGGACTACATTTTCGTGGATTACGCACTATCCAATAACACGAACATCCCATATAGCATCGATGAGATACGTTATAAGATCAGCGACAAGAAGGTTAGAAGGAAAAGGAGCAACCAGGATGTTGAAGTGCGGCCTGAGTATACACATCAAAAGGAAGAAATGTTCCTTGGTGAGCATAGGAACATCGTTGTTTTCAAAAAATTCACCTTCCCGGACAATAAATATTTTACGATCAATGTTGCCGAGGACCAGATCTCGGGTAGGGAAATCCGTTTGGACATAGCCTATTCGGACCTTCTTAATGCGAACTCCTTCAAAAGCTAACAGACATGAAAAAAACCTTATTAACCATAATCGCCCTATGGCCACTTTTCTCAATGGCCCAATCAGGATACACCTATTTGATACCATCTGCAGGACTTACACTGGGGGAATCCACCATGGTACGCTTGGGTGTCGAATACAACAATAGATATTACGAGGGATGGGAAATGGTCTTCGAAGCCACCTTGGACAAAAGCGAAGATTCCCAGGAGGCCTATCTGGCAGGGCTGTACTTCGAACCTTTGCTCTTCAGGAAGAAGGACGTACTCTCCAACCTTAGGTTCGGGGTACTGGCAGGAAGCCAACAACAGGAATTCGCCATGGCCGCAGGGGCGGGAATCGAACTGTCCTTCGTCCTGAAGGGGAACATCATACTGTCGGTACAACAGGACACCAAATTGGTTTTCGGAGCTGACAAACCCTTCCGACACGGCCTATTGGCCGCAATCAAATTCCCTATATAATGGAAGACAACAAAGGGTTATATAAGTTGTTCGCACTTCTGCAGGGTGCTGTATACTTCAGCATCCTTTTGGAAATCATTATGTTCCAACTCTTCAACCATCCCTTGTTCGGCCCTTTGAACATGGTCTTCCATAAAATGGGCAACCTTTCCATCTACAACCATATCGCTTATTCCAAACTCTTTACACTTGGGCTATTGGTGATAACCACGATAGGGACGAAACCAAGAAAAAAGGTGGATATCAAAACAGGACGGTACATTGTCGTTCCGGTCCTATTGGGCCTTGCAATAACCTTAGGTGCCACTTTCGCCTATATTTGGGATCCTTCCCAAGGTGCCGAACCCTTCAATGTATGGGGGATCGCCTATATGATAGGATCATTACTGGGGATAATCGTGCTACATGTGGGATTCGACAACCTGAGCAAAATCATCAACTTCAAGCTCGGAGGGGACAAATTCAATGACGAGAACGAGTCCTTCAAGCAGAACAAGGTACTGATGTCCAACCAGTATTCGATGAACCTACCGATGGAATATTATTTCAAGGGAAAACACAGGAAAGGGTGGTTCAACCTTACCAACCCCTTCAGGGGAACCATAGTTATCGGAACACCCGAAAGCGGAAAGTCCTATTCGATTATAATGCCCTTTATCCGTCAAACGCTGGCCAAGAACTTCACCGCCCTTGTCTATGATTATAAATATCCGGATCTCACCGAGATCTCTTATTACCATTATCTGAAGAACAAGAAAAAAAACAACGGCATAAAGAACCTGTCCTTCCATGTTGTCAACCTTGACAAGGTGGAATACAGTAGGAGGGTAAATCCCTTAATGCCAAAGTACATCGATTCCCTGGCCGCCGCGATCGAGACCGCAGGGGCCCTGGTGAATTCGCTGCAGAAACGTTCCGAGGCATCAGAGGGCGGTGCCCAACAGTTCTTTTCACAATCGGCGATCAACTTCCTTTCCGCCACTCTTTTCTTTTTTTCAAAGCACGAGGAAGGAAAATATTCTACCCTGCCCCATGTGCTGTCCTTTTTGAACAAGGAATACGATGAAATATTCGATGTCCTTATGAGCGAACCGGAACTGGAATCCTTATTGGCACCATTCATCTCCGCACATAAGACCAAGACCTATCAACAGCTTGAAGGTCAATTGGGAACGTTAAGGATACATCTGGGCAAGCTCAACACCAAGGAGGCCGCATGGGTTTTCTCTTCCAATGATGTGGACCTCCAAATATCCAACCACGGTACTCCAAGTGTTTTCGTAATAGCGAACTCCCCTAAAACGGAAGCAACCAATTCAACGATCAACTCCTTATTGTTGAATACCTTGACAAAGCAGATCAACACAAAGGGGAACCTTCCCTGTGCGGTGATAATTGACGAGCTGCCCACCATATTCTTCTATAAGATTCAGAACCTCATAGCAACGGCCAGGAGCAATAAAGTGGCCGTTATGTTGGGCTTCCAGGAATTGCCCCAATTGGTCGAGGGCTACGGCAAGCAGATAGCCGATACAATAACCAGTGTGGTGGGAAACGTCGTATCCGGAGGGGTAAAGAACAAGGACACACTGATGTGGTTGGAGCGACTATTCGGGAAAAGCCGGCAATTGGCAAAAGGCATCAGTATTTCAAGAAAGGAAACCACGACCAGTATCAGGGAACAAATGGACAACTTAATTCCTTCCAGTAAAATCGCCGACCTGAGGACCGGAGAAGTCGTAGCTAAACTGGCCTTCGGTTTCAACACCGCATCGAAGACCAACGAGAATCCGAACACCTATAGATGCAAAATCCTCATCGATCCCAAAGAGGTCGCAAAAGAGGAAAGTTCCTACCGTGAACTTCCGAAATATTACGATTTCGAGAATGAAAGCACTAAAAATTCAATTTTAATGAAGAATATGTTGAATATTAGGCACGAAGTTGATTATATTGTACAGCAATATACAACAACGACACATGCCGATAGATAGGGAGAAGATAGCTCAAAGAATGCTTCATTTCAGAAAAACCTTGGGTATTAGCCAAGCGGAACTGGCAAAGATAATCGGGGCGACCAACCAGAATACCATATCCCTTATGGAAACAAAGGCCCAATTCTCGGTCGATACCTTTATAAGCCTGGTCAATTATTTTTCCGAGCATTTCCATTTGGACAATCTCTTAACGGACAATTTTACCGTGGTACAGATCAAGGACGAAAAGGATAGGATGAGCCTCCACAATGCCATTACCACAAGACAATTGATCGATCTGAAAAATGATCTGTCCGAAAAAATCGACCGTATCACGGATTCAATACGTTCATCCGAAGAAGATTCCTTATGAACCTTACCGGATCCAGGTGCTCATTGTCGAAAAGAACCTCAAAATGAAGATGGTCACCGGTCGAGGAGCCGGTACTACCGGTTTTGGCAATCAACTGACCAGCTTCTAGGACATCCCCTTCAGACACATATACCTGGGAAAGATGGGCGTAAAGGAAAGAAAAACCTAGACCCTCGACCTTTATATGAAGGCCATAACCTTTTTCGTAACCCAATCGGCCCACTACCCCATCGATCACGGAATAGACCATGGAACCGTTGGAATATAGGTCTATCCCTTGGTGCTTCTTATGGACACCGGAAATCGGATGCACCCTGAACCCATAACCACTATTGACTCTTATAGTATCCAAGGGCAAAGCAAAATAGGGGTCAAAAACATCCCCCTCCCCTATTTGATCTTCCATGCTTGCCCGATTCTCCCCAACCGAGAGATTTGGTACCAGGACCATTGACCTGCTTGGTTTCACCGTATTGAACTGGGCACTGCAAAGAGAGGTTGACAATAAAATTATCACATAAAACTTTATCATAATATATAAAAATACTATATTTAGTAAATAAATAAGCACCTAAATATATAATAAAGTGATAAAAGCCTTAAATCAATTACCGACAAAAGAGTTACAAAGCTTAGGTTTCAAAGAAAAGGAACTACTGCAGAACAGGGAATTACTCGTTACCCTATTGTCTGGAAAAAGAAGTAGCCTGTTACCGGTGCATATGACATTGCCCGACGGAAGCACCAAAAGCCAAATGGTCAAACTCTCACTATCGAACATTTTGAGGAAGGACAACACCTATGCTCTACAGATACACCCGATAAGAAAAGAACTTCAAAGGGTGGACCACCTTACAACCAATGAATATAACAAACTTGTTAGGGGCGGTACTGTGGTCAAGGAAATGGTCGACAATAAAGGAGAACTTTCCAAACATATCCTTCAAAGGGACAAACAGACCAACGAACTGTTGAAGGTCTCGGTGAAGGACCTCAATTTCCCCTTGACAAAGGAAGAACTGAACAAGGTCAGAAAGTCCGAAGCCATCCGGGTCGTTGGTAATGACATACTTATAGATCTTAGCCAATCCAAGGGATATCTATCCCCTTCGATGGGCCAAAATAATTTACGGGAGCAGGAAAGATCAGAAAGGAAAACGCCACTACACGTTGGCATGACCTTCAGTATTTCACAAAAGAGCGGTGATTATGTGATCAAGAACATAAAAGACGACGGTATGGTGTCCATTGCCGAAAAGAACGAACCCGGTAAGACCATCGACATTTCAAAGGAAAACCTTTCCTCTATTATGAAACAGGGGGCACAAAAGGATATGGCGATCCAATCAAGCACGAACAATGCAATGCAATATTGATATACCCCAACACCCTTTTTTAAGGTCAATCGGCTTAACCGAAAGATCCTTGGATTACTTTGTTAGGTTCATAGAACTTGAATCCGACGAGAGAGGGATAATCAACATCCTTTTTTCATTTGTGGATCCGATATCCGGAAAGATCGGGCATAAACTTAAAATGAACTCGGAATTCGAGCGGTTAGTCCATTATGACGTCAATATAGCGGGAATCATGTGGACATCCGATAGACTCCTCCATATCGTTTCAAAGGTCATTGTTTTCAACGAACCGCTTGAGGCCTTGGCCTATATAGAGTTAAACGGCCCAATTGACTGTTTCACCTCTATCGTAGTCCTGCCCAAGACCTTTACCTCTTGCCATGTGGAAATGGTACGCGCCTATTATCCTTCGGCCAGACCGATCTGTTGTTTCGGGAACGGACAATTAGCTGCCCTACAGGATGCTCAATATTACCTTCTGTACACCAATAGAGATAAAAAAGTCAAGATATCTTATGGACTTCAGGGCATCAAGGTGGTAAACGATAGGGGAAAATCGAAGTACTACGAACATTTTTCCCTTAGAGGCCTGGTACGGGATTTTTTCGGGGGAAGATATGGGAAGGGCCCAACAACGCAGAAACCCACATTGAAACAAAAATCATTTAAAAAAATATTATGCGACAGAAAACCATCACCTTGAGCCCCGTTAAGTTTTACGCGATCTTAAAACCCATAATGCCACTGATGTTCACATGGTGCATTCTGATCATACTTTTCATCGGGGCGGACCACCTTCAGAAAACGGACCTCCTTTGGTCAACCTACGACTTAACAGAACTCTACCCCTACGCCCTTGGCATCGGGGTTTTAGCATTCGTCTATTATATTTATAAGGTACTGTATATCCTATCACATCGATTCAACATCACCCATGAGCAAATAGAATATGTCAGGGGTGTTTTCAGCGTGAATTCAGATTTTGTCGAATTGTATAGGGTAAAGGACCTTATGATAAAACGACCTTTTTTGATCAGGTTGCTTATAGCACAGAACCTTTCCCTTATCACCTCTGACAAGTCCCATCCGGTTTTATTGATGTTCGCCATCCCCTACTCCAATATACATGAAGTGTTGCGGGAACTGGTCGAGAAGAACCGACAGCGAAAAGGTGTTTATGAAATAGATTGAACACAAAAAACCTTAGACCCCATTGGATACGTAAATTGTTCATACATCGAAAACAAGATTTACTATATTATATTTATATACTTTATTAACTATATTATTATACATTACAATCATGAAGAAACTTATTCTAGGCCTAGCCGCCATCATCAGCTTAAACGCCTGTTCCGATAACGATTCCCCATCCCAGGAAATCGATAGTGGGCTCTTCACCATCAATATTACACAGACCGGTGACTACCAATCCTATCGATGTATAATCGCAGGTAACATGACGGACAGTGATTTTATCGATTGTTCGGGCCAGACCCAGGACCTGCTCGTCAATTATCTATTGAATGACTTTGAAAGCTGCAGCTTGAAATCTACCGATAAGGCCACCCAACTTTCCGGAAGTGTTCGGGTTGGAGATATGAAAATCGGACTGGTCACTGCAGGGGAAATGACATTGGAGATCAAGATCCAACTGGACGGGGAAACCATTTGGGAGAGAATTATCCAGCAAACAGAGGATGGCGAACCCAAAATAGAAACTTTTGATCTAGATCCCGCTGATTATTAATTACGTTCCAGGCCTTGTATTTCTATTTCCAACTTCTCCTTGGCGTCCAAAAGGTGCTCAACTAAAAGGTCGGCGACTTTTTTAGAACTGGGGGATTCTATAATCCTCCAGTACAGGTCCTCGATAAAAGAAACGTTCTCCGGACTCAGTACCTCGACCAACATATCGATCTGATCATCCAAAAGCCTTTCGTCCACCAACATTTCCATAAAGCCCATCACTGCATAATTGTCACTTTGATCGAGTTGTTCATGATCCAATTTATCAACGACCTTTTCCAGGTCAGGATAACGCTCTACCAGATCGCGGACCTCCTTAGAACCCTTCCATTGCTCGATATTCTCGCGATATAAGTCGAATAGGGCCTCTTCAGGGCCTTTATCCTGTTGAGACCATACATTGACGGTCGTAAGAAATACGAGGCCCATAAGGGGCCTTAGAATGAGTTTAGTATTCATTTAATATGATTTCGGATAATTTGGGGTCGAAATTCTCCAGTATCCCGTTCTCAAATGAAATGCTGAGTTGCTCCAATCTTTCACCTGGAATGGCATTCTTGAAATGTTCCAGGTGTTCGGTAATATGTCGGTCATAGGTGCGTTCCAAAGGATTGCCCAGAATCGAAGTGTCCGGAAGCTGTGCGATTCTCATGAGCTCGGCTATATTGACATCATTGTTCACAAGATCCAATATCAGGTTGAACACCACTATATACTCGGCATGTCTCAAAATATATTTCTTATTTGCCTCTATGAAGACCAGAAAACGTTCCTTTATATAGGTTGCGTCCATTTTCATGGGGTCGATGTTTGGTGCCTCGACCGAAGAGATAAATTCGTCCATGGCCGATTGGGCCTCCTCCATGTCCTCAGGATTCAGATGCTCCAACAATTCGAAATCAAAGGTGTCGTCACCATCGGTGATGTCCTCGAAGACCTGGTCCGCCACCTGGCGTTCGTAATCATAGAGATGGTCCTCTATGATGTCGTTAATGGCCAAGGGTGCCTCCCCTGCCAAATATTGTTCCATGACAAAAGGGCTTATCCCATGTTCTAGTAGATAATCAACTGCCTCGGGAGTTATTTCGTAACCACTGGTGTTCTCGTTGGCCGCCAAATAATAAAGCCGATCCCTCGTATCCTGGTCGACATCGGGTTCGATTTCAGGAGCGGTCTCATCGGTTGGGTCGTCCTCAAAATCGCTCCAGGGGTCCTCATCCACTTGGGAAAAGACGGAAAATCCCACGAACAAAAGAAGTGACAAGAAAATAGTTTTCATATAATAAGTGTATAAATTCAATCCAAAGTAATAAAAAATATATAATTACTATATATTACTTTGAACTATATTAACTATATTTGCTTTAATAACTTTATATACTTTATTATCTTTATAATATATTTGTACTATATAATCTTTATAAATAAACTTAATTATGGTATTAGCAGTAGTGAACAGGAAGGGTGGTGTGGGAAAGACCACCAACACCATCCATATTGGTGCGGGACTTGCCCAGAGCGGGAAAAAGGTACTGATGATAGACCTGGATCCCCAATGCGACCTTACCTTTGGTACAGGCATTCGTGAATATTCCTATAACGTCGAGGATTTTCTAAAGGGAACGGGGAACCTTAAACTAAGGCAAAAAGCCATGGGTTTTCACGTACTTCCTGGGTCTTCCGATTTCATCGCCTCTAGATATGACCGTGCAATCCTGAAAGAGGCCATAGAGCCCTTAAAGGAACATTTCGATTACATCATGATCGATACGCCACCGGCGACTATCAACAGTATGGAATTGACCCCGGCGGAAATAGCCCTTTTGGCCTGCGATTATTTTTTGATACCCATTGAAGCAAAAGCATATCCGGTCAAGAACGCCAATTCTTTCTTGGGAAGTGTTTTCGACCATATCGAAAAGCACAATCCGGAGCTTAAGTTCCTGGGTTTCTTTTTTACCAATGTACTGGTTACACGAAAGGGCATCACCAAATACAGGGAAATGTTGGACAAGGGTGCCGGCGACCTGTTGTTCAAGAATTTCATAAGAACGGACGTGGAAATCGAAAAGGCCGTGGAAAAAGGCCTTACGATATTCCAACACAGGCCACATTCAAGGGCAGGGCAGGATTACAATAGGCTTATAACGGAATTATTAGAAAAAATGGAGAATTATGGCTAAATCAGCGAAACAAGGAATTAGTAACGAGGAGTTCACACTTCCCTTGGGGAACGTGGAAAGGGCAAGGCAACGGAAAAATCCGGCGGACAAGGGTTATGAAGAAAAGGTGGTCATTGAATTACCAAAAGATCGGAGCAGGACTTTGGAAAAGGGAGAGGACACAAAAAGAGCGGTGAAAAGCACCACAGGAACCAAGGCCAAAGCAAAGGACAGTAAGCTCTTCAATTGGGAAGTCCATCGCAACTTGAAAAACAGATTCAACAACTTGGCTTTGGACCTATTGAGGGGAATGGCGGATTTCAAATACCATAAAAAGGATTTCTTCCGTTTGTGCGTGGCCTTCTATGTGGAAAGAATGAGTGAAGAGGGTACTTACAATATAGCGGGAGAGGAATTCGTGCGTTATATACAACGAAGGGGTAAAAGACCGGCCTCCGACAGGTATCCCAAAGGTGGGGACAAGGAGAAATTGGTAATCGAGCTCGATTCCAATACCTATCAGGATTATATTAACATCATCTATAGCCATGCCCTTATGGACGGGGACACCATGAACGAGAACCTAAGTACGAAGTTCTTTCTCTACGATTTCGTGGATATGGTCGAGAACGACCTTACCGCCATCGTCGAACGATATAAATCTATTTAATGTATATAATATTTATTAACTATATCCCTATAGTTTAGAAGCCCCGTTTTATAGCGAGGGGCATCCAAACTCCAGGCATAAGCATTATGGAAAATCTAATGAACATCAACGATTCAACATCCACTGAAAGGCTACATAGGCCACAACTGCATTACGCCATGTTGAAGTTTGTCCATTGGCCCATCATAGGGTTGTTAGTAAAATTGGCGATTCCCTATATCCCCGTTTCGGGCCTAGGTGACAATTGGGCACTTTCCTTTTTAGCAACGATTGGCTTCGTCCTTACTTTGCTCATCTATGCTTATAAGGTCATCTACCTGTACAACACCAGGTACCTGTTCAAGGATGAACACCTGGAGATTACCAAAGGGGTTTTTTCCATTGAGAACGATTACGTGCAATATTACAGGATAAAGGACCTTAAACGGTTCAGATCCTTCAGCTCAAGGTTGATAGGTACTATGGACCTTATCTTGATAACCTCCGATAAGTTCAACAGACGGATATCCCTGGACGGCATATCCAATGACAAGGGTTTCCCCAACCAACTAAGGGAAATGGTGGAAAGGGAACGTAGGACCAAAGGGGTTTACGAAGTTGATTGATAATCGTATATTATATTTATATACTTTATTTATATAGTTAATATAGTATTTATAGTTAAAAAAATCGGTACAAGGATAATGGTTCCAAACAAAATAATGTCATGAGCAAAGAAAAGCAACTACAGGTCTACAACCCCAAAACGGCACCCAAGAACATCAACCAACCCTACAGCCTGACAAGACAATTACAAAGTTTCGATTATTCCATCCATGAATTGCGCATCGTATTCCGTATACTGGAGATGATAAAGAAACACCAATTCACCGACCAAGGGGCACAATTGGAACTTGACAACAGGGTACAGTTCCAATACCCGGTAAGTGCTTTTATGGTTGACGGACACAAGAACCACGACAAGGTCCGGGAGGCCATAAAGAACCTTAGGGACAAATCCATCGCCCAGGACGTGGTGATGGAGATATACGAGAAAGGTGTCAAAAAATCCATTCCCGGGGAAAAGTTCTCGGCCCTTATCGAAGACCCCATTTATGCCAAGAACAATTCCTACGTGCAATTCCATATAAGTTCCGACTGGTTCCACTTCCTTACGGACCTGGTACACGGCTACACACCCTATGTATCCAATATTGCCTTCCAATGCTCCAGACTGGAAACCGTCAAGTTCTACCAATTCATTAGCCATTGGTTCAAACAAGGGGGAAGGACTTTGAAAATGAACAGTTTCAAGAAAGAATTCGGTATTCCCAAAACCTATAATGTCTCAAAAATAGAATCCCGTATTTTAAGGCCCATAAAACAGGAATTGGACAGGTTGAGCGACAAGAGCTTCAATTATACGATATTGTACACGGACGGGACCGCTAGGGACCCCCAAAGGCCTATCCGGGGAAAGACCGTGGACAAGATTACGATAAGTTTCTATCAAAACCATAAGAACACCAAGACCTATAGCCTCGACAGCTTCGAACACAAGGAAACCAATAAATGGCTATTAAAGATCAAACCAAGGTACAAACTTACCGAGGAAGAAAAAGTCATGCTTTATGGAACGATACGATATCACGGATACCTTTACGTCTCAAACCTAGAAGTGGACAACCGGAAGTCATTGAAAAAATTCGAGGGGAGGGAATTCCTTGATGCCCTTAACAAGATAATCAGAAAGGAAAAAACCGAAAGGGGCAACAAAGGATTCTAAAATCACGGTTTCACCGATAAGGTGTCCTTAGTAGGCCCCCAAAACGCCGACATAACGTCCTATCTTGCCGAGACGGTGTCCTAAGGGGGTCGCTGCAACCCTAAGTAGGGTAGGGGATACTGGATTATTTATATGCCCCTTAAATTATCTTTTAAATAAAAACCCTTATAAATAAATATCAGAGCAAAACATTTAAATACACATTAAAAGGTAGTTTTTTCACTATTTGCTGATTTTTTTAACCAAAAATCATCCAAATAGGCCCCTAAAACAAAAAAAAGGAAAAAACCTTTTCATCATATGCCGAGAAGGTGTCCTATCCCTATGGAAGTTGCTGATATTCCGTTTCTTATACAAAACATCGACTGTTGATAACTCCGTTTTTTAGAATATTTAACTACTGTTCAGGTAAAATCCGATTTTATTACCGACCGAGATAGTGTCCTTTCTATGGACTTAAAACCGGTTAACACGCACAATTCCAATAAGGTACGTCATGCCGAGAACCTGTCCTTTCTATGATATTGCCATATTATCATATTTTTACCGTAGGTAAGCTACAAAGAACCGTTACATACCGAACATGTGTCCCTTCTAGGTATAGAGAAACCATTTAACAGCATGGTTTCCAGCCTATAGCGTAATGCCGAGAACCTGTCCTTTCTATTATATTATGATATTATCATATTTAAAAACCAAATGGTTGGAAAGATATGATCCATGGAAGGTATATAAACAGAACGATGCCTGCAATACCGAGATAGTGTCCTATCTCTATACTTAAATGCACTTAAACTACTGTATAACAATGGATTATGTAATACCGAGAATTTGTCCTTTCTATAATATTATGATATTATTATATTTTCAAGGACATCTTTTAAGAGCGAAACCTTGGGGAATTCACATGTGAATGGCCATCAATATTACCGAGATAGTGTCCTTTCTAAGCATTTAAATAAACATAAACAGCTATAAAACAGTTGTTTATGTAATGCCGAGAATTTGTCCTTTCTCTATTTGTCCATCCTTTCGATTATAACGAAAGGTGCCTATGCCACCGCCCCATTGGATGACCTAAGCATGGTCTCATCTGCAATATGGACCACGACCAGTTCCCTGATGTACATGGATTCCAAGTAACTGTTCAAAGAGATACCCTCGCCGGTGACATCGTTTACGTTGATTCTGTTTTTCATGGTTTTTTATTTGATAAAGCAATATTGTAATAATACCACAATACCGCAATGTTGGTGCGATCGCAATTGATCAATCGCTGCTCAATTTATAAATTGCGTTTATAATCCATTGTAATTGACCATTTAACGAATGTTAACGTTTATTTATGAGAGTTGCCCTTTTCTTTATATTTTTAGGATCACTTAATAATAAATGAGAGGATTCCCTTACTATAAACAACTCGATTCATGGGACTGTGGGCCGACCTGCCTGAAAATCGTGGCACGGCATTATGGCCATGAAATCGACCTGGAAAGAATAAGGGAGGAACTTGATTTCGAACGGATCGGTATCAACTTGGCCATGCTCGAATCCGCTGCTGAAAAAATAGGTTTTGAACACCATTCCATCATACTTACCTTCAAGGATCTGAAAGACCGGGCACCGTTGCCCTGTATCTGCCATTGGGAACAAAACCATTTCCTGGTGGTCCACGCCATAAAAAAGGGAAATGTCCATATCTCCGATCCGGCCAAGGGAAAATATAAATTGAGCTACCGGGATTTTCTGGAGGGATGGACCCAAAACCCGAAGGAAAAAGACCAGGCGGAGGGTATCGCCATGCTCTTGGAACCCAACGGGTTCGTTGACAAAGAATATATAAGTCAGGGAAAAAAAAGCAATTCGTTCATATACCGCTCCTTATTAAAGGGTTTATTACGTGAAAAAAAAGTATTGTTTTCCCTGATCTTTGGACTGGTGGTAGCCGGTATCCTGCAGACCCTATTGCCCATAATGACCCAATCCATCGTGGATCAAGGGATATTCTTCCAGGACAAAAGCTTGATATGGATTCTTGTGATAGGACAGTTGTTCTTCCTGCTTATCGCTTTTTTCGTTGAGATAATAAGGAAATGGATCTTACTTTTCCTTTCCATGCGATTGAACCTGCAGTTATTGGATTCTTATTTGGGCAAGTTACTTTCATTGCCCATTTCATTTTTACAAAGAAGGTCAAAAGGGGATATAATAAACAGGATCAATGATAGTGACCGCATAGAATCGTTCCTTACCAGATACCTTTTGGACTCCCTTTATGATTCGACCATCCTAATTGTCCTTTCTTTATTGTTGTTCGTATATAGCCCTAAGATTTTCGGAATTTTCCTGATGGGAAGTTTTCTATACGTTTTATGGGTATCGCTTTTTATGAAGAAAAGGGCCATTTTGGACCATCAGTCCTTTGCCCTTAAGTCAAAAGGACAGGGATTGGAGCTCCAACTGATCGATAACATTGCCGATATAAAGACCAGTGGTTCGGAAAAAAGGAGAAAGAAGGAATGGTACGAGAACCAATTGAAGGTGATCAAGGTAAAGAGCAAGGAGCTGAAACTTCAGAATACACAGGAGAACCTTGCAGAAATCATACGAAGTAGTGGCAACATCGTCATTCTTTTGGTATCGTCCCTCGCAGTGGTCGAAGGTACGATGACCCTAGGTTCCATGCTGGCCATCCAGTTCATTTTGGCCCAAACGAGTGTTCCCTTAAGTAGGAGCGTGGATTTCATGTTGGAACTCCAGGAAACCAATCTCGCATTGACCAGGCTGTCCGAAGTATTCAAAGAGGAATCCGAGGACGAAAACCAAGATGTCCTATCATTGGACCAAGGTCCCATGGATATTGTTTTCAAGAACGTATCATTCGGGTACATGGGGAAGGAGGGTTCCATTTTCAAAGATCTTGACCTAACAATACCAAGTGGACGCACAACGGCAATAGTCGGGCCTTCCGGATCGGGAAAGACCACATTGTTCAAATTAATATTGGGCTTCAGGGAACCGACAAAGGGACAAATAACATTGGGAGGAGAAAACCTGGGCCAGGTCAACATATCTGAATGGAGAAAGCGATGTGGAACCGTACTGCAGGACGGAAAGATTTTCGACGATACCATCCTGAGAAACATAACGGAATCCAAATCGAATGAAAAACTGGACCAAAAGCATCTAAAGGCCGTGTTGAAATGCACGAAACTTGACGAATTAATACCTGAGATGCCGAACGGTCTTAATTCAAGGGTAGGGGAAAGGGGCATAAGATTATCCGGAGGGGAAACACAAAAGGTCCTTATAGCACGGGCATTGTACAAGGATCCGGATTTTTTACTTATGGATGAGGCCACGTCCGCCCTAGATTCCATAAACGAGACCGAGATACAGAACAACCTCAATGGCCTTACCAAGGACAAGACCGTGGTAATCATAGCCCATAGGCTATCAACGGTCGTCAATGCCGACCAGATAATAGTATTGGACAAGGGTAAGGTCATAGAAAAGGGAAGCCATACTGAATTGATGAGAAACCAGGGAAGCTATTCCCGACTAATAAAAAACCAACTGGGAAATGTCTGATGAAATAGAATTCGTTAACGGTTCGGAGGAATTTATAGGCAAGACCTCGAAAAGGGTACTGACCTATGGCAACGCCATAAGCCTGTTTACGGTTGCCTTTTTATTGATATTCGGTTTTTTCGTTTCTTTCGACCAGACCATCACTGCAGAGGCCCTCATAACGAGCAATCCGCCCCCGGCCACATTATTGGCCAGGACCAACGGAACCATACGTTCCATAAACATTACCTCCGGCGACCATGTGGAAAGAGGGGAAATACTGGCCGTCCTGAAATCCCCTGGGGATTTCAGGGACATTATTTATCTGGACAGTACCCTTAATATTGATAATTCCACGGACCTGACCGTGGATGGGTTGTTGGATTTCTACCCTACAGACCTGAAGCTCGGACCTTCAATACAGACCGCTTATACAACCTTCGTAGAATCCTACCTATCCCATATCCTTTTGCAAAGCCTGGAAATAGAGCAAGGCAATATAGAAAGCCTACAGGAACGCAAATCGTCCACTTACAACCAGATAGCGGCGAAAAGACAACAATTGAGAAATTCCATGGACAAGCTTACCACCGGTGCAAAGAACCTAAAGAAGTATAGGGAACTCTATGAAAAAGGGGTGTTTTCCGAAAACGAAATGGATATAAAAAAAAGGGAGTACCTGGATCTCTTGAGCCAAAAGAACAAGGATCAGGAGGAACTTGAATCCTTACGGATTTCCCTTTCCGACATATCCAACCGGGCAAAGAGCTCACAGTCCCATTTGACCCGTAATTCGGTGATGAGCCTCTCCACTCTCCAATTACACCGACAATCCTTAATATCGGAAATAGAGAATTGGAAGGAACAATACCTCTTCATTAGCCCCATTGACGGAAAGATCTCGACCTATGACTCTTGGTCCACCAACCAAGAGGTCGAAGAAGGCGAGAACATATTCACCATAGTGCCGATGGAAAATAACCATATTTTCGCCAAATGCAAGGTCCCTGTCCAAAACACCGGTGAGTTGGAAAAGGGCCAAAAAGTGTTGATACATATAGAAAGCTATCCTTTTTCCCAATGGGGGGCCTTGGAGGGTAGGGTAAAATCCCTATCGGACGTACCCAAATCCGAAACCATACCGTATTATCTGGTAGATGTTTCCATTAACGGTCTAACGACCACTTTCGGTAAAGAACTCCAGTTCAAACAGAACATGAACGGCCAGGCCTATATTTTATTGAATGAACTTAGTCTATTCGAAAGGATAATGTTCAACCTAAGAAAAAACATACAATCTTGATGAGAACAATGTTCAAACCAATAATTAGATTATCATTCATTGCAACAAGTCTAGTGGTTTGTTTAGGAGTAATTCATCCTATATACCCACAGGATCAATGTAAAAATAATGATAAGGTTATAGATAGCCTTCCCATATCCGAATTAGCGTCGGCCTTTATTTATTATGAAGGGCCCAGTATTTGTGCTCTGCAATTGGCATTGAAACTATCTGAAAAGGCAAAATTTGAGAATGATTCCATCAATCTCTCCAAGGTTTACGCGGCCATGGCATATAGGGCGGAAAAACCCTATGGTTTGATGTATGCCGATTCATTAATAAATATCAGCCAAAACCCAGAAGATTTCTATTATTATGAAGCGGATTTGATAAAAGGTTTTGTCTATTATAACCAAGAAGAACCTTTGAAGGCTATCCGTCAGTTCGAAAAAAGCCACGACCTGGCCGTCAGAAGTAAAAACTTTGAAATAGAAATACGTTCGTTGATATGGATAGCAACCGTTAAAGGTGAACAAACCGGATCGGACGAATCCATTAAAATATACCATGATGTCCTTAAATTGATAAAAACACAAAAGTGGGAAGAAAAGGACAGCCAATTAAAAAACGAATTGGAGGGCACAATATTGGAAAGTTTCATTACATTTTATATAAACCATAAAAAACCGGACTCCCTGGATCACTATCTACAAAAATTAAAAGACATCAATAAAGACATAGAAATAAGTGACCCTGTCCAAATGAATATTTGGAGTGGTAAACTGGCAATGTTCAAAAACCAATTTGATTCGGCTCTAGTTGCACTCAAAAAAACCGTGCCTTATATAAAGGGACAAAAATTGATGGATGTATATTATAATTTAGGTGTTATAGAAGGTGAATTGGGACATCAGGAATCGAAAACGAAATATTTTAGGAGGTACGACTCTATTTCAAAACTGCACGAATTGCCACCTGGATTAGAAAGTAAAGAAGTACTTATCCATTTAATGGAAATAGCTATACAAGAAGAGAACGTATCCGAACAGATGGAATATTTGAAAAGTATACGATTTGTGGATAGTTTTATTACAAAAAACAGGAAATTATCACAGATCGTTGACGTTCCTGGATATTCCATACAGGAATTGAGAAATGAAAGGGCAGGATTAATCAAGGAGAACGAAAATAAATCACATCTATCCCTATTTCTCGGCACTATTATCACCATTGTGATATCCATACTTGTATATTACTATTATAAATACAGAAAAGCAAAAAGCACGTTAACTGATTATCTTGACAATCTTTCAAATTCACCTACATCCACCTTGGTTAAGAAACCAAAGAAAAATACCGATGATATAGAACCTTCAATCCAAATAGCACTCCACAAGTTGAACGCATGGGAGGATAATAAGGGATATAGGGATAAAAATGTAGATTTGAACGAATTGTCAAGTATCCTAAAGACCAATAGGACCTATATTTCAAAAGCCATAAACATCTATAAAGAAAAATCATTTCGAGTCTATATAACGGACCTAAGAATCGAAGACTTCATTACAACCACAAGTGAAAACTTCGATTATAAAAAAAAGAGCATAAACAGTATCATTCAAGAGTTCGGCTTCAATTCCAAAGATACCTTTAGTAGGGCACTAAAAAATAAACTGAAGAACAATAACATAACGCCTTCCATGTATATGGACGAAATCATCAAACGCAATACGTAAATTGCGTCGTTGATTATCATATTGTTATGGTATAATAATAATACTTTTTTATATTTATACACACAAAACGTATAACTTTAATAACAGAACCACTATGAAAAAAAGTACATTTAATTTAGGAAAAACCTTAAGCGAATCCTTAAAAAAGAACACTATTGGAGGAAATGGAGGCCCCGTAACCGATAAAAAGGACGTCCTTAAAAAAGGAGGTGAAAAGAAAAAATCTGGTCCTATTTTTTAATAGGTAATTTTCTATAGCTATTTTTATTAGCCCCAATTAAAGGGGCTTTTTTTAATCTTAATTCACATTATGAAATACAGTTGTTTTGTTATCCTTTCATTCTCATTTCTATTGTCCTGTTCACAAGAAATTTCAAAAACATTAAGTTATCCTCAGCTAGACAACAACAGAACAACTATTGAAGAGTTCGGTATCAAGTACAATAATGACTACTCCAATTTGGAAGACATCAAAAAAGAAGTTAACCAAAATTGGTTACTGAAACAAGACAGTATTGTGGCCGATTACTATAAATCAGTGGACAGAAAGGGTGCAGCGAAACATTTAAACGACCTTCATCTAGGGGATTATTACGAACCTTACTGGTACAAATCCTATAAAGAGCATAGTTTTCATTGGCTGGACAACGATAGTACACAGATTCTTTTTAAAAGTGATTCTTCGGGAAAGGGCGAAATACCGGTTTTTTCAACCTCAATGGACAATACCGTCCATTTTTATTCCCCCCACCCCGACGGTTCCAAATTCATACTTTTCATCAGTGATGAGAACGGGGATTTTTTAAAGGTGATTTCCACCGAAAGCGGCAATATATTATTCGAAACGGACAAGGACATGAACATGGAGCAGGCCTCTTGGGCCGTATGGGCATCGAGCGAGCATATCGCATTTACCGGATGGCCGAACCAAGAAGGTTCCAGGGATTCCTATATAGCCATGGCCAATATCCGAACCGGGGCCATAAAGGTCATATTCGACGGGAGTCAGGTCAAAGATTATGATCACGAGGATTTTTTACGCCCGGACATATCCGTCGGATCGAACAAACTACAGGTATTTGTCATTACGGCAAGCGAACATTTTACTGGATATAGCGCGGATATTTCCAATATTGAATCGGATTATGTTTGGGAACATATATATGATCAAAAAGACAGCATACTATATTGGCCCAAACAAAGGGATACCAGTATGTATTTCCTAAGATATAACGGAGGAAAAAAGACATTGGTGCGATCAACCTTGAAATCAATGGGCGACCCCACCAAGGACGTGGTTCTTTACAGACCCGAAATAGAAGATGTGGTCATTACCGATTATGCCATTTCAGAAAACAATGTTTATGTCATTACTTCAAGAAACGGGACGGATGAGACTTTATATTATGTCGATAACCAAGGAAAATCGGAAATAATAGATCTGGATTATCCTATTTCCGATATTCAATTTTACCATACATCCACCACATCAAATGAAATAACCGTAACAAAGAACGATTGGAAATACGACCTTTCCTTTTTAAGTATCAACGATTCATTGGAGATAAAGCCCCTTGATAATCTAACCAGACAAACCCCTGATTCCTTTAACGATATCATTACGGAGATCATAGAGGTAGAATCCCATGATGGTACTATGGTCCCAATGACCATAATCAGAAACCGGGAGAATAAACAGGACAGCAAAGGTAAGGGAGTCGTTTATGCCTATGGGGCTTATGGTTTCTCAGTAGAACCTTTTTACGATATTTCCATTTTGGATTTCGTTTCCAAGGGAAATGTTTTCGCTGTTGCCCATGTAAGGGGCGGGGCGGAAAAAGGACTGAAATGGTATAAAGACGGAATCAAGGAAAAAAAATTCAATTCTTGGAAGGATCTCTTGTGGTGCTCCCAATATTTAAAGGACCAAGGTTATGTCGACAAAGACAGATTGGGAGTGTGGTGTTCCAGTGCAGGGGGCATTACCGCGGGAATGGCGGTTAACGAAAATCCTGATATGTTCAAGGCATTTGTAGGGGCAGTCCCTACTTTGAATCCTTTAAGATTGGGATATCAAAAAAACTTTGACGCCAGTAACCATGAATATGATTTCGGTAATTTAAAGACCATTGAGGGATTCAAATCACTCATGGCACTTGACCCGGTGGTTAATTTCAAAAAGAACACGGTTTACCCAAGTACGTTGATGATGTCAGGAGCATTGGACGAACAAATACCTCTGTACAATACGGCCAAGTATATAGCATTGTTGCAGAATTACTGCCCCGACCCAAAACGCACTTATCTTTTGGATGTTTACGAGGATGAAGGTCATTATGTTCCAAATGAAGGTTTTTCGGCAATGTTATTCTTCGATAAAGAACTATAAGTAGAATGACCTGAGGATGAATGTTTCCTTTTGTTCTTAATAGTTAACTATATTAACTATATTTTCTTTATTATTATACATATAAATGGCTTTATACCAAAAATAGGACAAAATGCCCCGTTCAATTATTCCAGCCTTATTTTCACTTCCTTTAATTTATAAATACACTGCCAGTAATAACCAAGAGCAGAAAACAGAGATGTTGAATCAATATTTGTACTAAGGTAAACTCGCAAAATGTTTATCGGTGAAAGGGACGGCATAAACCGTTCGTTCCTCTCTTTTATTCCGTTTCCTTTACGCTCCAAAATTTTGTCTTCCGTTTGTGTTCCGCACAAATAATGTTTAACTAAAAATCATTTAAAATGGAAAACACAAGCGTACAGGAATTGCAGTTGACAGCAATCAAACCGGATCCCAACCAGCCCCGTAAAACCTTTGACGAGGAACAGCTGAGACAACTTTCCCTCAGTATCGAAAAATTCGGGGTGCTACAGCCCATAACCGTGAGACCGGACAAGGATGGGCACATCATTGTCATGGGAGAGCGACGATACCGCGCCAGCTTACTTGCCAACCTTAAGACGATACCCTGTATCGTGCGGGATTTCGACAGTACCGTCATATCAGAAGTCCAGATAATAGAGAACCTACAACGACAGGAGGTAGAACCACTTGAAGAAGCTGAAGCAATAGCCTATCTTCTGGAAAAATACACCGCAGAGGAAATATCCCATCGGATCGGACGTACACTGAAGTTCATTTATGGCAGGATAAAGCTCGCCAATCTAATAGAAGGCTTCAGACCGTTCGTAAAAAGCAAGGAACTCACCTTGTCCCTGGCCGTCAAAATAGCGATGTTCCCCAAGGCAGACCAGGAAATGTTCCTAGATACAATGGGAGATGGCTTCAGGAGCTATCCCGTAGAGAATGCCATTTCAAATAAAATGTTCGACCTACAGGAGGCACCTTTCCAATTGGATGATGCCAAGTTACTTCCTGATGCCGGGCCTTGCGCACTATGCCCCTTCAATTCAAAAAACCAAGGAAACCTTTTCGGTGACGACAAACAGATCTGTACCAAGTCCAGTTGTTTTACCGCTAAGAAATCGAAGACCCTACTACAACTTATCGAACAAGTGAAGGCCGATGGCACGTTATTGGTTCCGGAAATCTATAAATACAACATAGACAGTAGCCATAATGCCCTGGTTTTGTCGATAATTCAGGAGAATGGACTAATTCCCTACATACTGGATGATTTAGACTACATCGAGCAACCGGTCATCCCAACCAAGGAACAGATCGAAGAAGAAAACCATTGGATGGATTTTACCAAAGAAGAACTCGAACAAGAATTCAATGAAGCCATGGCCCTATATGCAGAGGAACTCCAAGCTTTTCACGATGCACCAGAAAAAGGTTACTTAAAAGGACTTTTGTTCAATACTAGGACCTATCAAGTCAAAGAAGTGCTGGTTTTAATCGAAAATGAAACACCAAAGGAAAAGAACTCAGTTCCCATCGATAAGAAGAAAATGGACGATTGTACCCCTAAGGAAAAAATACAGAAAATCAAGGATAGGGAACTCCGTAAAAAGCAAATAGAAGGAAACAAAGAGTTCGAGGAAATGGTCCGGGCCATAGGTGAATCTGATTATGTTAACAGTAAAAAAGCCCTAACCCAGAACGAAATGGTCGCCTTTTGCATATCACTATACGAGAATACCATCGGTTATGGTACCAAGCGAAAATTCATTGATGGTTTTTATGGCAAGAACCAACCGAAGGATGTATCCAAAAACGTCCAACGTTTCAAAAAGAACTTCAAAAAGGACACCTTCAACAAACTTATAAGGTTACTGCTGCTCCAAAACGTACATTTCGGGGAAAGCAACCATACCAACAACTTGGTGAACAACTCATTCTACGTCGCCCTGAAAGATTATTGTAAAAAGGAAATAGAGACTATCGAGGCCTCTTATGCCGAATCATTAAGCCTTAGGGAAAAGCGGCTCCAGGATAGAATTACAGAACTTGAAGAAGAACTGTCCGCCCAAAAGGGATAATCCCCTTGGAAAGTGAAAATCCGTAGGCCTTAGGGCTTGCGGATTTTTTTATGTTCTTCCATAGAACCCTATTTAAATAATGGCAACATAATAAGGCCTTTCCTGGTCGGTTGTTCCTTCCTGCCTTCCTGTGGTTTAATATGTCTTTTTTGAAAATTCCTAATTGGTATGTTGCCATATTTTGTTTATCGTGTGGTTTCTTCATTTCCTATGGAATTGCAATTCTTGAAATCTCGGGAAACTCAATAACTTTTTTTTATCGGACATACCTCTCAATCGACTTACACCCCGTCATCCTATCCTTGCCTCCAGGACTGTCCTTAAAGGATCTTGAATAATGGCAACATAATAAGGCCGGTTCCTTGGTCGGTTGTTCCTTCCTGCCTTCCTGTGGTTTAATATGTCTTTTTTGAAAATTCCAGATTGGTATGTTGCCATGTTCTCAATGAATATTTTCTTTTTCCTCGATTTTTTTTCTTTTTCTAGTTTCTTTTTCTAATTTCACGCTAACGGAAGGACTGGACACCCTTTCTAAATATCTAGTTTATGAACATTCAACTACCTGAAAAGGCGGACGTTGGGTCGTTGCCGGTGCGCTCGATCCGGGATTCTTACAAATGCCACGAGCGTTATGCTTACTTATTGGGCATCATATATTACAAGAACAAAATATCCGGCCACTCCCAGAATACTGGGGTGGAGCTTTCAAGCGCCGTTCTACGCAATCTCTTCGGAGGGGTCTACTCATTTTATATCAATAACCTTATCGCTGCAGAATACATCATTCCGGTAAGTGCACCTTATGACTTCACACTAATACAACCAAATGGCAAAAGACAGATACTCCATTGTAAGGGCACCTTTAAGATCACCACTACTATTGAATCCAAGGACGGAACAAGGCGCATGTTCAAAGGCCACTCCAAGAGGTATAAACTCAATACTAATTTATTCGGTATAAAGCCTAAATTAACCCCCTTTCCCATATCCAACCCTATCCTAAAAAGTAAGTTGGATAAGGTACAGGCGACTTACTCCGAAAAGGTATTGAGTAGTTTCGGCCCCGCGCGAAAACAATATCAATGTATAAAGAAACTCAGCATCAATCCTGAAGTATGGGAATATATGGACATGAAATACCCAACCACGGATCTATTGTCCATCAGCAGGTATATCAGGTCCCAAGTTGGAAGCAAGGAACGGATGATAGCTTTTTTAAGGACCTTGAAAAACAACCGCTTAACCAAAAAGAACATTACCGGGATCATGCGGTCCTTTGGAATGGATCCCTATCACATGGATTATGGTTATACCAGGATAGAGGGCGCACTGCGACTATATTTCAAAAGGAAATACCGGTCCCTTATCATAAGTAAGTATGAGGCCATAGCAAGAGGCGAACATGATTTCCTACGTTTTGCATATGATAGCAAGACCAACCGGCTGTTTACTCTTGTTACCGAGACACCAAAGGACATTATGCCCTTTGTTAAGATGGACGGGGAAAACCTTGTTGAGATAGATGGGAACAATACCCAATGGAACACCACAATAGACTACCTGGAAAAGGTATTCAGGATAGGGGGATATTATAAAAAAGCCTACCAACACCTAAGTAATGAAATCAAAATAGCCAAGAAACAAAAGAAGTATTACAAGGTCCGAACAATTACCCTTGAAGATATGCACTCTTATGTTTTCAAGCACCATCGTATCAATTTCAAAAAGGAAATCCATGACCTACATCTATTGCCGGAGATCAATTACAATGGTGAAACCTATCTCAACCGACATCTTAGGGAACTTTTCATGAGTTCAAAAAAATGGTACGATCGTCTCTTCAACGAACTCCAACATTTACGTTTTTCCATGGGAACCACCGAATTCCGCAAAGAAATGCTCGTACTGATAAAAAGGATTTCACCGGACTATCCCGATGAACGGATAAAAAAGGATCTTTTGGCCTGGGTACTGTTCGGTCCAACCCCTCGTCTTTTCTACAAGGACAATACCGTGGTAAAGGCTTTTTCGGATCGTTACAGGAACACCATTTTCGCCCTTACCCACCTAAAGAACCGAGGGTTCGACCATCAACAGTTCGGATATAGTTCCTATGATCGATGGAAACTCCTTTCCGTAATCAATCAAAGAAAGGAAGCCTCGATGTTCGTTGTAGACAGCACCCTGAACATTCAAGAGCCTTTCCTTACCAAACATGATGCACTGTACGTTAGACGGGGAGATGCCGAAACGGTACACAACAAGCTTAAAACCATATTATCCAAACATGGTTCAAGGATGGACCTATCCTTCAGGGAAATATATTCAGAAGATTGGAGGGACCATGTAGTGAGGGAACCCATTGAACAAACAGGTAACGACCCGGACAAGGTAATCGAGATAAGTGCAAGAATCAATAAGTACAGTAGATTATTGAAGATAACGGCCTAACCCCTCTTATCGTTAAGCCTGTCCAACAGTGCCCTTACCGCGAGGTAAGCCTCACTGTCCACTGAAAGGTCGGTCAACAGATCGGCCAGTACGTTCTTGTCATAAAGCCGTTGAACAGTGCCTTTATCCTCTATCCTCAACATAGAGATATCGTCCAATAACCTTACCAGGTCCAAGGAAAGCCGGCCAAGGGAATCCCCCATCCTGGAGATTGCCTCATCCTTCGATTCCAAAGTCCTTGATAGGTTCCTTAAAAGTTCGTTCTTAAGGTCCGATTCCTTTAAAAGATACTTCTTGAAATCACTATCGAACTTTTCCTCAACATTGTCCAATAATGATTCTATCTGCCTTTTTATCGTATCCCTTAGCGTCTTTTTATTTGCACCATCGATAAGCAAATAAGTACATATCAGGTTGATAATATCGCTGGTCTGACCATCAATATCCTTGATCCCGATTTCAGCAATGAACCGCTGGACAGTCCTTAAAGATCGACCGCTTACCTTTACTATTTTATCGATGTTCCTCATAACCCTTTGGACAATAGCCCTTCCCTGATACAAAAAAAGCACTACATGGACGTTAGTAGTGCTTTGTTTTTTCAATATCTATTTATGCTGTATTCAACATATCGTGTGCAATATATAAAGGTTTCCCAAATACAACAAATTAAACGACAGTTATTTGTCATAAAACGACAAAAAGATGTCACATTTGATTTTTATTGTTGTTTTTTAGGGGTTACAGGTCGATTTAGTGTGTCAAATTCAAAGTCCAATACGACATATTTTTAGTTTTTATAACACAAGACCCTAACGGCGCTGTCCGCACCACCACCTTTTCCAAACTCGATTAATAATTCACTTCGTCTTTCTCTGAAAGCGAATTATTAATCTTAAACAATTTGGAAATGGCACGCAGAAAAAAATAACCAAAACCCAAAAGGAGTTGTTGGATAATCTTTCCCTACACATCACACCAACCACCTCCAAAACCTATGAAGAACTGAAAAAATCAATTTCGACCAAGTCCTTCGATCTTTCCTTCAATGCCCTTCTTTTCAAGGGATACCTGAAAAGGGATCACACGAAAGATTCCAACAGTTTCCTTATCAATCAATAAAAACATAGTACATGAAAACTCGTAACACTGAAATCCATTGGTCACAGGCAACGGAAAACATCAAAAACGATGCCCTGCTGGCCAAAAAAGAAAAAGAAACCAGGGAAA
Source organism: Maribacter polysaccharolyticus (assembly GCF_028882255.1). Lineage (GTDB taxonomy): Bacteria > Bacteroidota > Bacteroidia > Flavobacteriales > Flavobacteriaceae > Maribacter_A > Maribacter_A polysaccharolyticus. Next base: position 20,184 of record NZ_JARBUY010000009.1, on the reverse strand, counting down.
CAAATCTGGAAAAGGCCCATGCCCAGTTCATGGATTCCCTTTCCCGCCCCGGATTTTCCTTCGATAAGTTCGAAGAGGCCTGTATGGACCACGGCGTCGATCAGGACGAGCTTTTCCATCGATTAATATAAAAGACATAGAACAATGAACAAGACATTAGACATATCGGATCTTTACAAAAAGCCGGCATCATATAAATTCAATGCCGAGGAAATCGCCTTTATCAAAAAACACCTCAGAAAAAGTTCCTTTAAGGCCAAATATGCCATTTACAAGCCCGAAAGCCATAAAGGTATATACATAGGGTTCTTTATCGATTGCATACCCAATTCCGTCAGAAGAAGCGGTATAGAGAACAGTTGGGATTTCCTATATGAACGAGATATCACCAATATCGAATACCAGGAATTAATCGAAAATTTCGGATGCGACAACAGAAGGTTCATTGTTTATCAATACAGACATATAGAACAACTGGTACTGGATGACCTAAAATACAATGTGAAAACACCCGATGGGTTCATCAAGAGATGCAAGGAGCTGGGTTACACCGGTGATTTCCAACTATCCCTTCAATTGCACCCTACAGAATGAGACTACTTGATCCATTATGTGTCCTTTACGTTTCGGCAAAGAGGGAATCCCATTTTCCAATCCGATCAACGATCCGTTTCGTCTTCGGTTGAAAACGAAACGGATCATTAATCTAAAATTTTGAAAATGGGATGGACATCTTTTGATTACCGAAACGCAACACATCTGAAATGGACCAAAGAACAGGCCAGGGAATTCTGTGAGAAAGAATTCAATTCCGAAGGATATGAGATATTGAAATTCTCATTGGACAAGGCCAGAACCATGCACGACCGCCATGTTATCTACCTTGTCATGAAACACCCTACCGGTAAAATTTTCCTCATGGTTGTCCTGGTGGACATCATCAACTACGAACTATTCTTTAAGGGAATACCGTCTTCGATGGGTCCAGTTGAGGATAAATGTCCTGTTGAATTCCTTGATCTGCTCCCCGAACCATCAACCAAATACGATGAGGATTGGCGCAAACGTGTCAGAAAGAACAACGTTAGGTTACTTGTAACAAAGGTCTAACGCTATTTACGCTTTACGGTTGGGAAGTCAAGAACCGTATGTTTTAATAGCAACTTAAATTCATAATAGTCATCATGGCAGAAGAAATCATCCACAACGATAAGACCTTCATCTTGATCCCCGACCAGGATATCAAGTTCAACATTTACATCGACAACAACCCGGACCAATGCCTAGAGTTCCGACACCAACATTTTTATATAAAGATATATTCGAGCCTTTTCCCAACCGAGCATTACGGATATGGTATAGATAGCAACCTAGGAATCAATGAAAAGACCCATTGTACTTTTCAAAGGGAATTCGATTCCCATCATACAGCCAGGCTGGCCGCCTATAGGTACATAAAGGACAATTATCTATTTTGCCATGGACGATTCACGTATTGGGGGGATATGATCCAGCTCATAAATCGTCACTTCGAACCCAAATCCCTTTTCGATTTATGAACTGTCAGATCTAAATTGAAAACCAAAAAGGGGTTTTCGATGTAATGCAATGAAAAGGCCGAACTAAAACCCCGAAGTTCATTATATTGTGGCTTCATGCACATCGACGAATTCGACATACTCGGAGAGAACGAACGTTACCATCTTGTTTTTACTGAAGGTAACTATATCGACCATATCATAGAAAGCGATATCAGGTTCGTCCTTTTCTCTTTGTTTCTTTTTTGGGTGGAAGTAAGTTACGATCCATTGGACAATAAGATCACGGGAATGAAAAGCTTTGCCACAGGTCCGTTACTGGACAGGTATTCGAATAGTACCGATTCATATTAGAACATTTAATTTGTACGGTTTTCCGTACTTTTATGTATATTTACCACATCAACAAAGAGTTACAGAACCATGCCTTTTTATCTCGGCAAATTTGCCACATAGCTGCAAACACATGTTTATTGCACCCTTAATGTGGCTTTTTTCGCCCGATAAAAAGTCTTTATTATGATACTGATGAACACTATTGAAAAGGGACATATATACCTTAAAGGGACCGTACCGTCCTATCTATCCAAAGGATTGGACTTCAAGGGTAACCCCGAACTTTTGGACGACACTAAGAAGGTATCCATAATAGGTTCCCGAAAACCCACTGAATTAGGGGCCGCTGCTGCGCGTGAATTGACCCTCCACTTCATTGAAAGAGACTATACCATTGTAAGTGGCCTGGCCTTGGGCATAGATACCATAGCCCATACAACGGCCTTGGACCATAATGGACGCACATTGGCCGTAATAGGAACGCCGATAGACAGGGTATACCCCAAAGAGAACAAGGAGCTTTTCAATAGGGTGATTGAAAACGGGCTTTTGGTATCCCAGTTTCCTATAAGATCCAAGACCAGGCCCGCCAACTTCCCTCAACGTAACCGCACGATGGCCTACCTTTCAGATATCACCGTGATATGCGATGCCACCTCCAAAAGCGGCACCAGGCACCAAGCCCAGGAGGCCCTTAAACTGGGAAAAAAGGTCTATATACTACAACATGTACTTGATGCCGGAATACCATGGGCCAACGCCCTGTTGGACAAGGGAGTCCAGCCCCTTTCCACGTTAACATTTAATTTCTTAGCTTTATAATAAAAACAAAAGCATGTCAAATGATATCAAAGTAGATATCCTTTTCTATATCGAAGAAGGGGAAATCGTAATGGACAGCCCCCAATTGGATATCGGGACCGTTCAAAAGCTTCCATCGGAAACAAGCAAGGACATCAAGGATGTGGCAATTAGTGTATTCCATGATAAACTTTCCAAGAAAATAAAAAGGTTTGATTCCAAGGACCATTTTATAAATACCATGGTGCAACACGGAAGTTTGGTCATGGACGAACACGGGGTGTTAACAGCGAAAGAGCTGCCCTATTTTCTGGACAAATTTGAATATCTCAACAACTTCATGTCAGAAAAGGGACTTCAAAATATAAAACATACGGTTAAATTGTAATATTCATATGGGAGTAACCGATATCCAACTCACCCCGGTTAGTTTTAAAAGCTCTCTTTCCGGAACTTACAATAAGGCTATCGGAAAACAAAAAGACGAGCTGCGCTCCTTAGGGTTTCCTCAAAAAAAAACCAACAACTTTATACGCAAATCCCTATCGGATAAGCTACTTGATAAATTCAAAAAGAATACCACAAAAGAGACATTGATAGTAAGCCTTCCGTCCAAAAAAGGGGAAAAGGCCATGAACGTGCTACCTAGTGAATATGCGAAGATTCTTTCTGAAAAAACAGGACTGAAACATGTGGACCTTAACGACTATATGAACGTGAGGCAGGAACAAAGCTCACGTTCGGCCTATTCCGCACAGGAAAGATCCACCAACCACTTCAATATCACTTTCAAGGGAAATGAACAAAGGGATTCCCTGAACAAGATTTTAAGCAATAAGCCCATCATCCTAGTGGATGATGTTATTACCACCGGTGAGACCCTGGTGGCCACGGCCACCATCTTGAAAATGTCATTCCCCAAAACCGAGGTCATAGGGGGACATGCCCTTTTTGCCGTGGACACAAGGACCCCGACCAACAGGGATATACAGAGGTTGACAGAAAAACTGGAAGCCCAGATGGACCCATCCATTCAAAGAAAATCCATCGCAAATCTGGTTACCGAGGCACTGTCCAATTTCACCAGGAAAAAAATGATGCGTTTTGAACTTGGGACAAAAAACGAAATTGAGGCGAAACAACAGTTCAAAAACCTTAGATCCGATATCGACAAGTTCAAGACGTCCATAAGGGAGTCCATAGACGGAAACCTTTTCAGATACAAACTCGACAATCAGGAGATTCGTAAAATGAAGGAAAGCCCTGTGGAATACCTTTCCCCTCAACTTAAGTCCAGGGCCATACTGCAGTATTACCCTGAAGCCAAAATAACAAATACAAAAGACGGCAGCGTCCATATCTTTTCCGACCCATCACTTACCAAGGAAATCTCCGATGGTAAAGGAAAACCCATGAACGAAAATTCAGCAATAAATTCCGCCATTGAACACATTAAGGAGAACCGTCTCAAAACTTCACATGAACAAGCAGTATCAAAAGGTAATTCAATCGGTATATAGGTTCGTCCATACCAAAAACGATTAAGCGATCATGTTAGCTCCAATATCATTCCATGATTGGAAACCTGTATTTTAAGAACCTCAAATAGGAATATTTCCTTTTTTAGTATATTTTTGTACCTATAAAATTACAAAGACCGCTTTTAAGCGGCCTTTGATTTACCTAAGGTATACTCTTTCTTTCCAGGATCAAGTATACCATAAATAGGACTAAAAACAATTCTTCCATATTAATGGTTTAGAGTTAACATAAAAGTCGGAGTTCGGAGCTCTGACTTTTTTTATGTTGCTTATCTAAGGTTGGTCCACTACCTCAAAAAGCACCCAATTTTCGTTAGTAGGCATCGGACCTAATGCACTGAAAACTAACAGTGGTGCTAAGATACGTCTTTTTCAAACCATAGTATTGTGACAAAAGTCATAAAGTATTGAGTAGTATACAGTTAAATAACTGATATACAAATATATATGAATTTATCAACAATAATAAGTTAAGAAATTTATTATATTTCCACCCTTTGGATTCACTTTTATAATACTACCAACCAATGCTTTATGCTTTTACCATTCAGGATTGCACCGCATTTTCATTACCGATCATAGATCCGTTTCGTCTTGGAATGAAAACGAATCTATAATCTAAAAAAAGCGAAAATGGAATTCATGAAGATCCAGGACAAAAACACAAGACAAGTCATCAGATGGTTTATCGATAAATCAGAAGTTACCCAAAGTACCTTCGAAAATAAGAAAGAAGAATTGATGGGCCAGGGGAAAAGATACAATACATCCTATACCCTTCGAGATGGTAAAACAGATGATTTCATCCACGTCCACCATCTTAATTGAATGGTTCCGCTTTACGGTTGGGAAGTCAAGAACCGTTTTTATCTATACTTTCAAACCACCACAATTGAATCCAGATCAACGATCGCTTGTTTACCAATGTAAGCAATCGTTAATCTTAAATTATTTCAATATGGAAACTACTTGCAGTATCGATTTCAAAAACTTCACCATTGAACAATTGAACCAGAAGCTTAAAACCGATGTACATATCACAAACCGCAAGGAATTTGCCCAAATCCCGCGAATCACCATTTCGGATCACCTTGAATTCCAATTCCAGACAGGTTCCGAGAATGTTTATTTGGACCTTACCGTTTACGCCATCGACGCCTACGAACCACTGACCTTAAGGATCTATTCCAAGGACGACCATAATACTGTAAAAACTTTGATCAAGCAGCTTTTGGGTGTTTGACGGGACTCTGTTTCACAAATTCCGATCATTCCATTTTAAAATCCGGTTAATAACCACTTATGGTTCTGCGAAAGTGATTATTAACCTTAAACAATTTGAAAATGGAAACAACTCAGAAAAAAATCAAGATTTCAGAACTGGACGTGATCTATAAACCGGGTGAAACCAACGTTACCACCTTCATAAAGGACGGGAAATCCATATATACCGGCAAAACCGTGGATGAATACCTGAAGGAAGGCTGTATATTGTGTTCCATGGATGAAGCCTGTGAACTGATAAGGCCCATCGAGGACCGGAAATACACCGGGCCTTTCAAAGAGATCACAGAGGAACAATATAACAGAAGCCTGGAAGTCTTACCGCCTGAGAGATGGATAAAGTCCCACAATGCCCAATTCTTCAGGATGTCGGAATATTACACATCCAATATCACATCACACTTCATTCAATATAAAAACCGGTACTTTTCCGCCAACAAACGAACGTCCACAACGGAATTACAGAATCTAGAAGAAGTCCAGAAGCTCTTTTTCTCTTAAGTCCCTTTACGCTTTTTGGTTGGGAAGTCAAGAACCATTATTTCAGTCCATCCCAGAGTCGCACCCACATTTGAATCCAGATCAACGATCGCTTGTTTTCCAATGAAAGCAATCGCTAATCTTAAAATCCAATAAAATGAACTATCCAACACAACCCTCAACAGACTTACTCCAGAACGTTTCATTTACAGCTTCCGTGATAGCCATTAACCTTTTCGAGGAACTACACCAGGTCATTAACAACGGTGTAATGGCCACTCATGAACGAATATCCCTGCTCGCCATAAAGTTCGAGGAAAAATTCGGACATATCACCGAATGGGAAACTTTTATAGATAAGCTCAACAAGAAGTTACCGAAACAAGACCAATATTGTGATTGGGAATCCTTCCTTATCGAATTTGCCAAAAGGGAAACAAAAAACCTTTGAAATCAAGCAAGCTTTCTCAAACCCTTCCATACTCCATTTGGCTATTCAACCATTCTTGGCCTTAATACATCAGCCGTTTGGTCTAATCTATAATATGAGAAATTCAGATTTTTCATTTCAGAATATTTGAGAAGAAGAATATGCCCCATAATTGGATAATAATTACTCGAATTATCTGACTTTTCACGTTCCTTTCCTATTTCACTATCATGCGATAATTTTCTTCTCTGAGCATTTTTGATACTTAGTGTTTCAAGGCCCCCATCCTTACTAAGTTCATAATCTACCAATAAACCATCATATAGATATGACTCTCCACCAATTTGAACGATTACATCTACAAATACAAATTCGATATCCTCTACTTCATCTTTTTCTAGAGATATATCAGCTCTTGGGAAGTCAAAAAATTCTCCTTTCAAAATGTAGTGCCAAGAATTCTGATACCTCAAATACTTATAACGCCTATCCCATTTATATTTTCTAACTATTTGCTTACAGTAGAAACCAGTAACGGAGGAAAAAGTGAATAAAGAAATATTGTACACTATTATTTTTACAGAATTGTTTTGAATATTGAGAAAAGTTTCTTCCGACGGTTTTGCTGAAACCAAATCCGCCAATATATTTAAATCAACATGCTGGCATATGAGTTTCGCAAAAATATACCAAATCAATTGGAGAATAAGACTTGGAAGAATAGTTGAAATGAAGACTTCAAAAAAAGTTGATTTAAAATATTCTCTAGAAAACTCCTCTGAATAATAAAACCTTCTAAAAAGTATTCCCGGTATTAGAAGGAAAAACAGCACTATTGTGGATAGCGCAATATTCACTATGCTTGATGTAGTTTACGTGCCTCTTTATCTATGCGATCCTTCGTTCTGGGAGTCAGTTTGAACTTGGAATTATCTTCGTCCTTATGTCGTAGTGCACGGACAGCATTTGTCAAATTCTCAGAATCTTCAGGACTACTTAAAATAATTCTCACCCTTTTACTCGTAAGAGCGGAGTCCGAGTGCTTTAAGGTAATTATACGTTTCGTTATTTTTTCTTTAGATTCAAGCATACTCAAATATAGTCGCATTTTTTATCTATTCCAAACACATTCTAATAAGCTTAACGTATTTTCTTTTTTTTAATTCAATAAAGCAGGCCCTGTTTATATTGAACACCACAGTATAGTTTTATCCGAATAAATAAGAGATGTATAAAAAGAGCAGTTTACCCTATTAATTATCGTGTAAACCATTTCCCATCAATTTTTTACCATTTTTATCCCCAAAAAAACTTTTTAAATTCATTTTGGGTTACAAAATTCTAAGTTTACTAATACCACCGTTTTTTTACCTCTTTCAGAATAACCCCATATCTTTTCGTATTCGGTTTACTTTACAGGTTTACTTTTTTAGTTTACATTTATAACCTAAAAGTAAACTTATGGTGTTCGGTTATGCAAGGGTAAGTACCAAGGCCCAAAAGTTGGATCTACAGGTGGACGCACTTTTATCCAATGGGGTAGATGTAAAGAACATTTATTCCGATATCGCTTCTGGGGTTAAATCGCAACGTTCCGGCCTCGATGAGCTATTGGGGCAGCTGCGTAAAGATGATATTGTAGTAGTCTGGAAAATGGACAGGATCGCCCGAAGCATTTCCCATTTGGTAAAACTACTTGATGGTTTTCAAAAAAAAGGAGTTCGGTTCAAGAGCATTCAGGAACCTTTCATAGACACCACATCGGCACACGGAAAATTTATCACTAATATTTTTGGTGCCTTTGCTCAATTGGAAAGGGACCTTATTGTAGAACGTACCAGGGCCGGTCTGGAAAGCTCCCGGAGAAGGGGAATCCAATTAGGAAGAAAAAAAGGTCTGGGCAAAGAAGCCAAGAAAAAGGCCATTCTTGCGGCCAGCTACTACAAGGACAATAATCTGACGGTAGAAGAAATAATGAAATTGGTGGAAGTACGATCAAAAAGGACCCTGTATAAGTACTTGGCCTATGAAGGAAGGAGAAATTGTTTTGAATGCCGAACCATATTCTGGGACAAAAACCAACCCTTGGACAGTGCCTATTGCGATAAACATTCAGCGACCAAAGACACCAATAAACCATGAAACCTTACTCATACCTGACTCTGGATGAAACGGCCCAATGGAAGCAACTTTGGGACCTTGGAACATATTTGACCCATATCGAAGGGGACGGATATAAATATGCCCTTTACGCTCTGGGCGAATTCTATGTCGAAGTAAAGTACAATTTAACGGACAATAGAATCGTGTCCAAAAAACAGTTCCGCAAAGGAAAAACACTCCACAGATACCTTTCGCTCTTTGACCTGAACATACCGATTTAAAATAATGTTGGCCACAAGTGCCGAGCTATACACCTTACACGGTAAACCACTCCTATCCCTGCCACAAATGCTCGGGACACTCCGTGCGCCCCCCTTTACCTTCAGCGACCTAAACCCGCCACGCTTACGACGGGCGGGAACCGTTCGCCTACGGTTTGTTCGCCTCGGAAAGTCCCTCGGCCAAAAATAGGTCGTTGGACTTTCACCGCCGGTGCTTCACCGCGTTACGCCCCGGGACAAAACACCAACGGTAACTTATGATAAAGTAGGTCGGTACCGGCCCTATCACGGATTTTGTGCGCTTAGCTGGCGGCACGCTAAAAATCCGGGACAGGATCCATGCCGGTAAAGTCTGCCGGTAAGTATTTGGGCTTGCAGCACTTCGTTCGCCTAAAAGAATATTGAAGTAAAAATTGTTTTTGTTATAACAATGTTGTAACTTAGTGAAAATTAACAACAATGGAAGCAAATATCATAAAAGTCGGAAATTCCAAAGGGATTATCATCCCCTCCAAGTTTTTAAAACTGATTGGATTGAGCAATAAGGTAAGTATCGATGTTAAGGACAATAAACTGATTATCGGACCGGTCGAAAAAAATATAAGGCAAAATTGGAACACTTTATTTGCCAAGGCCAATTCCAAAGATGATAGGGATATATTGATCCCCGATGTTTTCGAGGATGAATCCTTTGAAGATTGGACATGGTAAAACAGTTTGAAATCTATTGGATTGACCTAAATCCTACCAAAGGAAGCGAGATCAGCAAAAAAAGACCTTGTGTGGTCATATCCCCTAAAGAAATGAACGATAACCTTAATACCTTGATAATTGCCCCTCTGACTTCTACCATAAGGAATTATCCCACCAGGGTTACGGTTGTGGTCAAGAAAAAAAAGGGTCAGGTAGCATTGGACCAAATCAGGTCAATCGATAAATCAAGATTGAGCAATAAGATTACTGTACTTAATCAAAAATCGATTGAAAGTATAAAAGCCATATTAATAAAAATGTTCAAATAAACGATAATATGAAAACTGTTTTTTTAAAGGTAGTGACGGGTTGTTTATTAATAATTTTTTATTTTGTTTTATTTCTAATATTTAATGGAAATCATAAATGGATTTTATTGTTTACATTGTGTACATCATTTTTAATCTCATTTTTTCTTTTTCACAAAGAATCTAATTTAAATAAAGTAGAATACTCTTTAATTTTTGTTCTGCCTATAATCCTTTTATTTACTGTAAGTTCTTTTTTCGTAGGATTCACATACTCTATAAGTTATATTTTATTTATACCATTAAGTGTAGTTTTGGGAAAATTGTTCTCTGAAACGAGATTTTATTTGGTAATTGGAATTGTATCTTTATCTATTTTTATTTTTTCTTCTTTTGTTTTTCTAGAGAATGTTATTGTCTATTCATCTAACATTGGTGCCAGAGTTAATAAAGTTTATAGACCAATCACATTAATAGATAAGAATAGGGATACTATTGAGCTAAATAAAGAAAAAATTATCGTTCTTGATTTTTGGACTACATCATGTAAAATATGTTATGAAAAATTTCCAAATTTCGAAAAAAATTTCCTCCTTTATAAAGATGATAATCGTGTTCAATTTTATTCAGTGAATGTGCCTCTTAAAAACAACAATTTTAAGAAAACTGTAACAATAGTAGAAAATTTGGGATACGATTTTCCTACTATCTATGCTTCTTCTGAAGAAGAAGTAAACGAGGTTTTGGATATTAATTCTTATCCAAAATTAATAATCCTCGCAAAAGGAAATATAAGATATAATGGTAGATTTGAGAGTGATGCCCATATTTTTATTGGCAATTTTAAAAATGAACTTCGTAAGCTTTTGAATGAATTTTGACTAACTAATAATTGAAAATTCATTTATAATTTTAGGTAATTATCTCTAGCTGATGATACCACTTTTATTTTTTCTTTGAGTTAGTAAATTAAGAACTTTCAGGAGAAGTTCAAGTCATTGATTTTTCAGTTATAAGATTGTCAACGTGATTCTGTAGCCTTCCCTGACCTCCTCCCATATTATGTACTGGTCAAAAGTAGAGAATCCGGGCTATTTTGATTCTTTTCGATATACTCGTTGGGGGACATGTCCCCCAACGAGCTGTGAGGCCTGAAGCCGTTATAATCCTTTCTCCAAATATCGAACTTTTCCTGTGCATCCACAAGGGAAAAGAACCAGTTGGCATTGAGACATTCATCCCTAAAGGAGCCATTAAAACTCTCTATGAACGGGTTGTCGGTAGGTTTTCCAGGCCTTGAGAAATCCAGTTCCACTTTATTTTCATAAGCCCATTTATCCAATACCTTGCTGATGAACTCGCTGCCGTTGTCCACTTTTATGCGTTTTGGAAGCACTTCGCCCCCAAAGGTAATGGTTTCCATGACTTTTACCACATCACTTCCTTTTAAGGACCTGCCCGCATGGATGGCAAGGCATTTTCTACTATAATTATCCACTACAGTCAAGCCCCTGAACCTACTGCCGTTGTACAGCTGGTCAGAGACAAAATCCATGCTCCAGCACTCGTTTAAACTGGAGGCGTTGCCTTCATTTGGTTGCCTATGTGCTGCAGAACGGTTTCTTTTGGGCCGCTTGGACCTCAGGTTCAGCCCTTCCTCGCAATAGACCCTGTAAACACGCTTATGGTTGTCCGTGAAACCCTCACGTCTCAAAAGGATGTAGATCCGCCAAAAACCATATCTGACCCTTGTGGCGGCTATCTCGTTCATACGCATCCGAAGAAGCTCATCGTTCCTCCCCTGCGTTTTATAATAGAACACACTTTTGTGCAACAGCACCAAGCTGGTACAACGGTTTATGGAGATATTGTACTCCATGCGTATGTTGCAGACCATCTCCCGTTTTCGAGCTGGTCTCAGAACTTTTTTTTCAAAACGTCCTGCAAGATCTGTTTGTCCAGACTCAGGTCGGCGACCAGTTTCTTCAACTGGGAGTTCTCCTCCTCTAGGTTTTTTAACCTGCGCAGTTCCGAAACCCCGAGACCCCCGTATTTCTTCTTCCAATTGTAAAAGGTGGCCTCGCTGATACCCATCTTTCGACAGACCTCCTGGATACTGGTGCCCGTTTCCACCTGTTTGATCGCAAATACGATCTGCGATTCCGAATACTTTGATCGTTTCATAAGCAAATAATATATTTAAAGTTAAACATTTATTCGCCCTATTTTCTCTAGTTTTAGTCTGTCCAGTTTATCGGGAGGAGGTCAGTAGGTTTCGCTTAAAATAACTTTTGTTTCTTTATTATTGCTAAATAGCAATATCAAATTATCAATTTAATCTCCTAATTTTTCTAGTAATATCTGATTTGTTTTTTTTTATATAACTTGTAATAATTTAGTTACATTTTTTGGTTTTATACCTGACAATTAAAAATACTAAAACCCATGTTGTCTAAAATTAAAAAAAATCTTTTTTTTTACACCGAATTAAAAATGACCAGAATATTTCGAATTATATCAGTTACTATTCTGGTATTAATCACAAACTATTCATGTAATGATTCTCTGAAAAAAAAATCCAATCAAATAACTGTCCATAATAAATTTAATAAATTATTTGAAGAATACAGAAAGCAATCTAAAGATAGTCTAAAATATAGAGCTTCTAAATTTTTGGTAGAAAATATAGCCTATCATGGACATTATGAGGAAAAGAAAGAATTTGAAAGTGTTTTTGATAGCATACTTAATTATCCCTTTGATAATGAAAGAAGTACTTATCTCTTAAAATTATTGACTTCTGTCCATCAAAAAAGTATAAAAACTAAAAATTCATATGTGCCTGATGCTGAAACCATTAATATTAATGATCTTATAAAATATATTGATTTTACATTTGAAGTTTGGAGGAAAATTCCACTGAATAAAAGAGCATCTTTCGAAGATTTTTGTCAATATATTTTACCTTATAAGGTAGCTAATGAACCTTTTAACCTTGAATCTAGGAAAAGATTGAATAGTCAATACAAATGGGTTATGACTTATCTTGAAAAAGGGAAATCATTAAAATTCGTAGTAGATAGTTTGACCTCGAGCTTTGAATATGAAATTTTAGCAGATATTTATAAACATTATCCCGTACCACTTAGTTTAGATCAAATAGAAAAAACACGTAGAGGGAATTGTGACGATTCTGTAATGTATTTTGTTAACGTATTTCGATCATTGGGCTTTATTTCTTCCAAGGACTATATTCCACATTGGGGAAATCATTATAGTTTAGGTCACTCTTGGTTATATGTAAAATATGGAGAAGAAGAGTATGCTTGTAATATAGGTGGTAAGATAAACCTAAAAGAAAAATTTAAAATTAATAGTATAATACCAAAAATTTATCGGGCAGCTTATAAATATGAAGGGGATAATTTATTCTCATTAACAGGCAAGGATATTTCTAATCAATATTTTGAAACCGTTGATTTTACTGTAAAAAATGAATTTCAATCTAAACTAGATAATGCTAAATTATGTGTGTTTGATAGTAAAAGAGATTGGTTTGTAGTTGATAATGGTATTTTGGGAGAAAAAGGAATTAAATTTATAAATGTGGGAATAGATGGTGAAATTTTATTTGCCGCAATGTCAGAATCTAGAACTGGATTAGCCCCAATTAATTATCCTTTTTATTTCAATAAAAAAAATAAAGAAATAGTTTACCTAAGACCAAATAAATCATCGTTAAAAACCATTATATTAACAAGAAAGTATGGGTTAACTTCTCCAAGAGAAAAATTCAAATTAAATAGAATTAAATCTTTGAACGGTGGAGTATTTGAGGGCTCGAATAATCGTAATTTTAACAATTCCAAAGAACTATTTCGAGTTTCAAATTTAAATAGCACTCACGAAAAAAAAATAGCTTTAAATAACAATCAAAAATTTAAATATATTCGGTTTAATTCTAAAGGTAAAAAAACATTTCTTGCTAAGCTCCATTTCTTTGATAAAAATGAAAAACGATTGAATGGAAAAGTTTTTAGTGATAATTTAAGTATAGATTCTTTAGGAACAAATGCTTTTGATAATAATCAATTGACCTTTACTGGTGGAATAGACTTTAAATTAGGACTAAAATTGACTCAGCCTCAAGTAATAGGGTCTATTAAATTTCAGGCAAGGAACGATGATAATCACATTAATATAGGTGAAAAGTATGAATTGTTTTACTGGGACAAAGAATGGATATCTATGGGTGAAAAAATAGCAAATGACACGGTTTTATTTTACAAAGTTTATCAAAATGCTCTTTTGAGGTTAAAAAATAATACAAAAGGGATTGAGGAACATGTATTTATTTGGGGAGAAAATGGAAAACAAAAATGGTTAGGCTTTGATAATTTTCCTTAAAAGTCAATATTTTCAAATTTAATGGGAAACATGAAATACTCTCTAAAATATTTATTTTTTATATAGGCACTTTCAGGAGTTAGCCTAATTTTGTAGAATACATAGAATATAAAATGCCTTTTGATTTTATTTAGGGGCTGGCTATTTCGGAGTGATGGTGCCCCAGAAGAACTGGTAATCGATATTACCGTTGAGCTGCTCCACCAAACGCCTGTCGGAACATTCGGCATAATGCTTTAGGAACATCAGGGCCAGTTTCCCTTGGGGACCGAATATCGATAGCTGCCCTTTTCGGGCATCGCACAGACCAAAGGTCCGTACCAGTCCCTCCCATGGTACCGCGGTATAGATCTTCCCAAGGTCCCCCTGCAAAAAGTGATCGAAGAAGAGTTCGAACTGCTCGGTGCGAGATGCAAATAAAAAAGTGTGCTGAAAGTTGTCGAATCTGCGTATATTATACATACATAAGAGGGTGTAAACTGAACTCTGTCTGAAATAAATTTAAGTATTAATTTTATTCAGACAGAATCATGAGAAAAGAAGAACAAACAGAATTCGAAAAGAAGGTGCTTGACCAGTTCATGTCCGGCAAGAACCTTTTCGGTAAAGGAGGTGCTTTCGCCCCAATGCTGAAGAACGTGATCGAAAAGGCCCTTGAGGCCGAGATGGAGGGGCATTTGAACGAAGTTCAAAGGACCAAGGGCAACAAACGCAACGGCAAGGGCAAGAAGACGATCAAGAGCGGCTACGGCACCTTCGACATCGATACGCCCCAGGACAGGCAGAGCAGCTTTGAACCGGAACTTGTAAAGAAGCGACAGACCATTTTGGCCGACAACCTCTCCGACAAAATAATAGGCCTTTACGGTCTTGGCATGAGTTACCGTGACATCTCCGCCCATATAAAGGAGATGTACGACACCGACATCTCACATACCGTCCTAAGCCAAATAACGGATAGGATCATCCCGGACGTAAAAGCATGGCAGAACCGCCCCTTGGAGCCTATATATTGTATCGTATGGCTCGATGCCATGCACTACAAGGTCAAAGTGGATGGCAAGATCGAGCACAAGGGCCTGTACAATATCCTCGGTATCAATAAAGAAGGCTACAAGGAAATATTGGGCATGTACATTTCCGAGAGCGAAGGGGCGAACTTCTGGTTACAGGTGCTTACCGACCTGAACAACCGTGGCCTAAAGGACATCCTTATCGCCTGCACCGATAACCTTCGGGGCTTTACCGATGCGATATTGAGCGTGTTCCCCAAGGCACAGGTCCAGCTCTGCATCGTACACCAGATCCGTAATTCACTGAAGTACATTGCATCAAAAGACCAAAAGGAGTTCATGCGCGACCTTAAACTCGTTTATCGTGCCACCAGCAAGGAAGTGGCAGAGGACAATCTATTGGATTTGGAAGAGAAATGGGGCGACAAATACCCTGTGGTAATCGAGAGCTGGCAGCGTAACTGGGAGCAGTTATCGCAGTACTTCCAGTACACCGAACCCATCAGGAAGATCATCTATACGACCAACGCCGTGGAAGGTTTTCATCGCCAAGTTCGTAAGGTAACCAAGACCAAGGGGGCATTTACCAACGACATGGCCTTGTTGAAACAGGTATACCTGGCCACAAAGAACATCGAAAAAAAGTGGACAAGCCCATTACATAATTGGAGTCTTACCGTTCAACAACTTTATATTAAATTTGGGGAGAGGATACCACTGGTCTTAAACGCCAATTCCTTTGGGGCTAGCCCCAAAGGAATTGGAACAACGGACAGAGTTTAATTTACAGACCCATACATAATTAAGATAATACCCCGTTTTTAGAGCTGGAGACTCATATTCGGGGTTTTGTTTTATCTAAAATAGGAATTAATAAACTGAATATCAGGTATTTAAACCTCTTCTGAAAGTACCTATATATCTGTTATCTTCTTAAAAGTTCGATTTTGATTCTTCCAATTATTTAAATTCATTAACATATCAATTTATCTCTTAAGCATTTGAAATCAAAACCGGTATCATCATTTAAAAACTGAAAGAATTCTATATATTTTTCAAGGAATACGATTATGATTAGTAATTAGTGCCTTTTTTAAGTAACAAAACTGTTAAAACAACAAATGTAAATTCTATTAATAAGTAATGCCGACTCAATTTGTGAATTTGTTTTTCTCTATTCGATATCTGTCTATTTGAGAAATTGCATGAAATAATCTATTTAATTTAACCTCACCATTTTTTTTTGAAAATAAAACGTGTGTTACTTTTCCGATTATATTTTTTTCTGGAACGAAACCGGTTTGTCTAGAATCAACAGATTGCTTTCTATTGTCACCCATTACGAAAATATAATCCATATTGAAAATATAATTATCTACTTTTATACCATTTACATAATAATTTGAATCTAGTTTAACAAGATTAACTCTTTCATGATTTCTAATCGTTTTTGAATATATTTCAAAATTTAACGAATTTAGCTCGATTCTCATCCCCTGCTTAGGAATTATTATAGATTTCATATTATCTAATGTCCAAAAAGTTTTTTCAGGATTTGCGAAAAGATTATTACTTAAATTGAATGTATCTAATTTAACACTAAAAGACTTGACTTCAGGAATTTTTAAAATCTTTAATCTTTCGTTATGTGAGAAGATTCCTTTAATATTTCCCGTGTTGGCTTCTTGTTTTAAAGGATGTGACATCTTAATTTTCATGGAATCTAATTTGACCTTAAAGTTTTTTTTATCGCTAATTTCTATTGAATAAACATTCTTTATTGTTCCAGGTTCATAATATCGTTTTCTATTGATAATTATAGACCCATTAATAATGTCAAGGGTATCTCCGCTTATAGCTATACAGCGTTTAACCACAAAATAATCATTTTTAGGTCTATGAATAAGAATATCTCCTCTATTAATCCGACTTTTTCTTGTTATTTCCTGATAGTTTAATAAATCTTTAATTTTATTAATTTTTTGATGACAAACATTGTTAAACCAGGAATTTTTAAAGGTAATTTGTGGTCTTTTTAGACTATAGAATATTTTGTTAACATAAATTAAATCACTAGGAAAAAGAGTGTTCTCCATAGACTTACTTTGTACTAGAAATACATCCCCGATTGTAAACTTAAATGTTAAAAGTCCGACAAAGACAATACAAAATAAGTATAATACTTTGAAAATAAGTGAGACAAATTTTATACGAATTCTATTTATTAAAGAAGCTCCTAAAAGGTAAATAATTAAAAAACAAATAAATAAAAGAATGAACCAAATATTTCCTATTAAAAATAAGAGTGATAAAGATATTAAAATATTTCTCCGATGTTTATTTAAAATATAATTAACACTTTTAAGTATTTTTATTAAAGAATTAGAAAGTCCTTTCATATAAATTTTCAATTTAAAGCAATAAAAATTTATTCAATAGAAATTAGTGCAAATAACAACAGAAAATTATTTCAATATTTGTCTCATTAAAATTATGATTTCTCTTATTGCTGTTGATTCAACTTTGACCTCCTTTTCTAAAATTTCTTTTGCTTTTTGTTTCGCTAGATTTGTTTGCCCAGATTCTTGATAAGTTAAAACTAATAGATAATGAGGATAAAATCGACTTGGTATCATGTTTGCAGAATTTATATAGGCTTCTTCTGCTTTTTTATAATCTTTGTTAAATCTAAATGCATCACCAAGATTTATTTCAATTATTGAAGTATTTAAATAATTTTTACTTTGTAAAAGAATTTCAATAGCATCATTATATCTACCTGCCATTATTAAAGTTTTACCATAACTACCTAAAAAATTACCCTCATACTTTAATATTTGGTATGCAGTTTCGAACTCTTTCAAACTATCATTGTAGTGGCCATGGTTATAGCATTGCATTGCAATTTTCCACTTTCTGAATCCTAAATTTACATCTTTAGTATAAACAAATACTTTGAAAAGTACCAAGAAAAAAACTATGAATAAAGATGTTAATGTGTACCATTTTATACGCTTGTTTTTGTTGAAAATATTTAAAGTATAATTAGTTTTATTTTTTTCCAGATTTACCATGACTACTACTCCAAAAATAACAATCATTTTTATAGGTAAAATTTGTAAAGGGTAAGAAAAAAGACCAAATACAAAAGTTGCAAATAATATTCCTAAACAAACTATTTTTAAAGGTTTATTCTCTAACTTAACCTGTATTTTCAATACAAACCAGCACGTGATAAAAACTAACAAAAACCCAAATAAGCCATTTTCAACAAATAATTGTAATGGTTCGTTAAAAGCATAATAATTGTTATCAGCAACTAAGCTCTCCTTCGGATTATGATTTTCTCTAAAATATTTTCCTTGTTCGTTCATGTAATGTGAAGTAAACCTATCAATGCCGACTCCAAAGAAAAAATTTTCCTTAACAATTTCTGAAGACACCTTCCAAATTAAAATCCTTCCATCCGCCGAAGCTTTTTTGTAATTATATAATTTGTACAAGCCTATTCCAGAAAATATTAGAATTGATAATAAAATAACCAACTTCTTAAACTTACTCAATGAAACTAAGGTCTTATTCAAATTATTTTTAAAAAATAATAACATACAGGTACTGGCAATCACAGCTAAGTAAGCTGCACGCGATTCTGTGACCAATATTGTTATAATTGTTAAGATAATCCCTAATATTGTTAAAAACCGAAAAAAAATTGATAGCCTATTTTTTTCCACAGGAAAATTAGTAATCATAATTATCTTTCCCCTATAAAGGTAAATCCCTAATGAAAGTGAATAAACAATTGATAAAAGGCCAGAATAAGGACCAGGATTAAAATAACTTCCACTAATATCAAAATTAGAATTTAGTGATGCAGTCCAATCAAATAATTGAATAATACCATAAACTGCTTGGATAATCCCACCCAAAATAATAAATAACATTAAAAACACTAACTCCCATAATTTACATTGACGTAGTATGAAGTATAATAAACCTATACTCATAAAATCCGTAAAATATAAGGAAAAACTATATTCATCTTGGATGAAATATCTATTCATAATAACAAAAAATGAAAACAAAAATATTAGTAGGTCAATCTTAGATAAGACAAATACAATTTTTCTTTTCAAGAGATACCCGATTAAGTGAATGAGAAATAGAAGGAAGAGACCATAAATAAGGTAGATTGTTTTAGTGACGATGGTAGATTGAACTAATTCCTTATCATAAAGTGATGGAATTATAATATATATAAAACCTAATATTATAAGCTTTGATAAATTAATAAAGTCTAGTTGGGCTTTCATTATTATAATGCTTATATTCAATTTTTTATGTTGAAAAAATATTATATTTTTAATATTAACCAGTATCAGTATAATATACTAAATTTTAATAAAATAGTTAAATTTACTTATTTTGAATAAAGTCAAGTTTCTCTTCAAAAAATATAAACCTTGAGATTTTTGAGATTAATTGCAACATTTTATTTTTCTTATGGAATTGGTATTATTCTCTTATCAATTTCTAATTTTTATTTCGTTTATGAAAAAGGATATGAAGTATTAATTTCAATGTTTGGATTAAAAATTTTCTCTTATGTATTTACGATAATTTATGTTGAAAAGTATAAAAGAAAAAAGATTTTATATTATAAGAACTTAGGTCTCTCTGGTTACTCTCTTTGGTTTTTAGTTTTACTTTTTGATGTAGTTATTACAGTATTAATTCTAACAATAATATTGTATATAAGATGATTAACATTCTTGAATTGGATAGTGTGATTTTAGAATTTGGAAGAAAATTAGTACTACATAACGTATATATTAAAAGTGAAACCAACAAAATAACAGGGCTTTTAGGAAGAAACGGTTCTGGAAAGACTTCTATATTGGATATTATATATGGAGAACTTATACCTATCAACAAGTCAGTTCGTATAAATAATAAGGTTATTTTGACT
>NZ_JARBUY010000008.1:96933-105605 GCF_028882255.1 Maribacter polysaccharolyticus | reverse complement strand
AAGGTACCGTTGGCGTTTTCCACTATGGTGGTCACCGTCTCAAGGTTGTCCACCAAGGAGGTCAGGTTCAATTGCGTAACCACGCCGTCCTCGTCAATATAGTCGATGTTCGTATCATCGGCGTTCAAGGCGATGGTTGTCAAGGTCTCCAGGTTCGTTACATCGATATCCGTGGTAATCCCCGATTCATCGGTATAGGTAAAGGTACCGTTGGCGTTTTCCACTATGGTGGTCACCGTCTCAAGGTTGTCCACCAAGGAGGTCAGGTTCAATTGCGTAACCACGCCGTCCTCGTCAATATAGTCGATGTTCGTATCATCGGCGTTCAAGGCGATGGTTGTCAAGGTCTCCAGGTTCGTTACATCGATATCCGTGGTAATCCCCGATTCATCGGTATAGGTAAAGGTACCGTTGGCGTTTTCCACTATGGTGGTCACCGTCTCAAGGTTGTCCACCAAGGAGGTCAGGTTCAATTGCGTAACCACACCGTCCTCGTCAATATAGTCGATGTTCGTATCATCGGCGTTCAAGGCGATGGTCGTCAAGGTCTCCAGGTTCGTCACATCGATATCCGTGGTATTCCCCGATTCGTCGGTATAGGTAAAGGTACCGTTGGCGTTCTCCACTATGGTGGTCACCGTCTCAAGGTTGTCCACCAAGGAGGTCAGGTTCAATTGGGTAACCACACCGTCCTCGTCAATATAGTCGATGTTCGTATCATCGGCGTTCAAGGCGATGGTTGTCAAGGTCTCCAGGTTCGTTACATCGATATCCGTGGTAATCCCCGATTCATCGGTATAGGTGAAGGTACCGTTGGCGTTTTCCACTATGGTGGTCACCGTCTCAAGGTTGTCCACCAAGGAGGTCAGGTTCAATTGCGTAACCACACCGTCCTCGTCAATATAATCGATGTTCGTATCATCGGCGTTCAAGGCGATGGTCGTCAAGGTCTCCAGGTTCGTCACATCGATATCCGTGGTATTCCCCGATTCGTCGGTATAGGTAAAGGTACCGTTGGCGTTCTCCACTATGGTGGTCACCGTCTCAAGGTTGTCCACCAAGGAGGTCAGGTTCAATTGGGTAACCACACCGTCCTCGTCAATATAGTCGATGTTCGTATCATCGGCGTTCAAGGCGATGGTCGTCAAGGTCTCCAGGTTCGTTACATCGATATCCGTGGTAATCCCCGATTCATCGGTATAGGTGAAGGTACCGTTGGCGTTTTCCACTATGGTGGTCACCGTCTCAAGGTTGTCCACCAAGGAGGTCAGGTTCAATTGCGTAACCACACCGTCCTCGTCAATATAATCGATGTTCGTATCATCGGCGTTCAAGGCGATGGTTGTCAAGGTCTCCAGGTTCGTTACATCGATATCCGTGGCAATCCCCGATTCATCGGTATAGGTAAAGGTACCGTTGGCGTTTTCCACTATGGTGGTAAGGGTCTCTACAAACTTTAAACTACTTAAATCGGCATTTAAAGTCCCCCCATTCTCAAGGGTAAGTGTCAACAGATTGCTACTAGTATCAAAATCAAACACTTGAAGCTGTTGACTATCGCTAGAGGTCAATTCCCAAGAATCCCCATCCCAAAAATAAATGGTCCCTGTTGTGGTGTTTACATACAGGTCACCAAGGTCAGCTCCTGTAGGTGTATTTACCCCAGGTGCGGATACATCGGTTCCTTGCAATACTTCACAATTACACTGATCTGCCAAATTAACTACAGTTTGTGCAGATGCAAAACCAGAAAATATTAGGAATATCAGAATAAAAATTTTTCTACTCATGACAAATTCTTTACGTATTGTGATTGGGTGTTTCAAAATATTTCAATTAGGTCGGTTCTGTTTGAGTTCTATTTAGAATCAATACATTTTACTACAATAAACAAATTTAGCGCTATCACTTCCTTAGGAAAATATTTGTTGTGTAAGCCTTGTTTCGTATGGCTTAACTATGTAAATATTGAGGTCTCCTTTGATTATTTTTACCGTTTCTTACTGATTCATTGGTCGATGAAGTTCGTGATATCACGGTTTTCCAAAGGTTTTATAGGTAAGAAATTTCTTCACTATCTGAATTGATCCAAGGAAAAATGGGAACCATATTGTGTTTAATGGAATTACAAACCCTTCTCTTTCCACGTTTATTCTTCCGCCCTATTTTCTTAAAGTATCCAGAACTTAATTTTGGTTGGAAATATCATTCGATAATAGCTTGAAGTCTTATTAAATTACCTTCACCATTCAATTTCACATTACTTAAATGGATAATAAATACAAGACCATAGGTATTGATTCTAAGCTCCTATTTATGGAAAATCTTACTACCTAGTTCGAAAAATCGGATGTAAAACTCGATGAACAGAATCAAGACAACAACCAAAACTGTTAAGTTAATTTTGGGATATAATCCCTTTCTGGAATGTGATAAAAATCAAGATGGATTAACCCTATAGGTAATTCTCCTGTTCATGATAACGGTTTTCACCTTCACCGTTAACAGTGCTGAAGAAGACGGTGTAGCGGGGCAACTTGAGCCCGATTTTGAGGCCAATACGCGGTATTTATAGCCATTTTTATCTACCCCTGCCGATTGTACGGTTAAAGCCGTAGATTGGGTACCGGTATACTCAGCCCCATCGGAGATATCGTTAAATACCGTACCCCCATCTGTACTTAGCTGCCATTGATAGGTATCCGCATTCGTGGCAGTCACCGTAAAAATTGCATTACCTCCCGTGAAAATCGTTTGATCGGGCCCTATTGTCGCTGTGGAAGGTGTATCCTCTGTGACCGTGATTGCAGTACGTGATCCACTAACACAATTGGTTGTATTATTCCTAGCTTCGGCATAAAAGGTGCCAGGACCACTGGGCGTATAGGTTGTATTGTTTAGCAATAACAATGTTCCTCCACTGGCTGCATCGTACCAGTCTACGGTCTCATTAAATCCAACCGATGCCGATATGCTGGGAACACTATCGCCAGTACAAAAAGATCGATCACCATCACTTGTTGGCGCATCTACTACAGGGCAACTACAATTTGGAGCTGATATCGGAAGATCTTCGCTACAACCATTGGCATCGGTAACCGTTACCACGATATCAGTTTCATCGGGAACGTCGGTAATTTCCCAAACATTGCCCGAGGTATTCGTCACAGTACCAGCAGTGCTGGTAACAGTACCCGAGCTAACCGTTACCTCCAATTCGTAAGTTGTTGGTGAAAAAAGTGCAAAAACACATGATGGCGAACTGCTGACCGATATGGTAGGTCTCGAAAGAATGGTAAGTTCTACGGCAGTTCGGAAAAGACTTCTACGACTGGAATCCGAATTATCGACACTTTCGGCATAGTAAGTAACATTCCCCACGGTATTTAGGGTTGGTGAAACCGAAGAGCCACCGCTCGATGCCGTATACCAAACCACATACGCCCCGGAAGGTGGGGTTGCGGAAGCTGTTAAGGTCTGAATTGGATCCTCGGCACATTCGGTAATATCCCCGTCACTCGTAGGAGGAGGCAAGGCCGATTCTACCTCATCAAAAGAATAATCGGACCCTCCATTTCCATTACAGTTAGAGAACTTATTGGATCCAATATAAATGTTCTGGGAGGCATTACAATTTTTGTCGGTAGTGATTTCGCCTCCATTATTGTATATCTGTGCACCTTCGGGTAGATGCAAATCGGCATTTTTGACCCATGAAAGAATTCCATCACTTTGTACGGAAACTATCATGATATTGACATCGAAATCCCCATTGTCCGGTAATGAAAGGGTATCATCTCCCCCAGATTGATCCCCTATAATAAGCTTGTCTATGGTATAGGAAGTTATATCCACATTCAACGTTACGGTATTACCGCTTCCAATGGTTACCGTACTTACATTACTGTTTTGCCCGGGATAGGATGTGGCATTTACCCAAGAAGTGCCATTATATATCTGCCATGTACTGGCACTGCTCCAGTTGCCCGTTGCCTTGGATCTATAATCCCCCGTTACCTGTGCCAACATAGGAAAACTTACGACCAAAAACAAAAGTGCCAGAACCAATTCCTTAAGTTCTGTTCTTAAAAAGATGGATTTAAGATATAATTTATTTTTTGTGATCATAAATTTCCGGTTCGCCTAATCTTTTGTCCTACAACAAAAAAATCCGTATTTTATTGTTTTGTACATAGGATAAGGACATATTTCCAGTTGAACGCCATGTATTTGGTATTGAATAATGACTTTGGTTGAATATACAATTTCTAAAATACCGTAATGACCTGTCTTTCAATAACTAATGTTGTGTAATTTACATTTTAATACGTGAAGACCCCATAACATGAAGTTTCATAAAATCAGCACCTCCACATATTACAGATAAACCCTACAAAACCAACTGATTAAAGGGTATCGATACCTATCGTGGAACCGCTAATAAATCCGGGAGCGCCCTTGCACGTCCCCTCAGGGCTCTTATTCGAGGATAATAAATTCGGACCTACGGTTTTTCTCATGCTCCTTTGCTGAGCAACGCACGCCGTTTTCACAATTATTGATCAATTTGGTTTCCCCGAATCCTTCACCCATTAGGCGATTTTCGGATATCCCTTTGGAAACCATATAATCCACTGTAGCTTCTGCCCTTTTTTGTGACAGCCAAAGATTGTAAGCGTCTCTCCCTCGGCTATCGGTATGGGAATTGACCTTTATTTTCAGACTGGGATACTTTTCCATAGCCGCAATCACTTTCTGTACTTCAATTTCAGAATCTTTACGGATGTTATACTTATCAAAATCAAAATAAATGGTACTCAACTGTAGTAATTTGGCCAAGTCGTCCCCAAAACCGGCTGTAACCTGATCTCGCTCCAAATAAAAATCAATAATATTGGGCTTGCCATCCGACACAGGCAAATATTCCTCAGAAGGCACATAACCTTGCATCAATGCCCTTACAAAATTACCGCGGTAACAATCCACTGAAAGCTTATAATTCCCCTCTGAATCGGTTATTGTCGTCAATACTTCTTCATTATTTTCGTCTATGACCTTTACCGTAGCCCCAACCAATACTTCATTGGTTATCTTGTCCCTTACCGTTCCCGTTACCGATTGGTCACAGACCAACTTTAAAGGCGCTGTTTCTACGAATGCATAAATATCATCGGCCCCTAAACCTCCATCCCTATTGGAAGCAAAATATCCCTTACGGGTATCTTCGGAAAAAATGAAGGTAAAATCATCCATGTTACTATTCAAGGGTTCCCCGACATTCATTACCACCCCGTTATATCTACCTGATTCTATCTTTGTTCCGAATACATCCAATCCCCCCAGTCCCGGATGACCGTCGGATGAAAAATAGAGGACATTTTCCGAGGATACGAAAGGAAAGGTTTCCCGAGCCCCCGTATTGATGGTATTTCCTAAATTTTCAGGGCTTCCGAATTTACCATCGGCATAGACCGCGACCCGGTAAATATCCGACTGCCCAAAAGAACCGGGCATATCCGAAACAAAATACAATGTTTTTCCGTCCGGACTAAATGCTGGGTGGGCCGTGGAATAGGAATCACTATTGAAGGGCAGTTCTTGTATATTCGTCCATACCCCATCCATTAGTGTCGCCCGTAATAATTTAAGTCGAATGATCCCGTTTTCGTCCGTAATGTACTTCCCGTCCTTAAAATTATTTCTTGTAAAATAGAGGTGCTTTCCATCATTACTTACGACCGATGTTGACTCGTGCAATCTTGTATTGACCCCATCACCTAATTTAACTACGTGATTGTCATCCAAACTATCGGTATTCACCCTATACAGATCCAAAAAGTCCTTGGAATTCCATGTGTGGCGATATCTGGCCAAATTACCGGTATCCCTATCCGACGAAAAAATGAGTCCTTCCTTGTAATAAGATGGGGCAAATTCGGTATATGGGGTATTGTAATCAAAAGGTCTAATCTCATACCTACCCGAATTCTTTTTGATCTCTTCCAAATAGCCATTTTCCCGCTTAAAAAAAGCGGCCCGGACATCGTCAGAAGTCAATTGACTGAATTCTGCCATCACCTCTTTGGCAGCCTCATAGTCCCCTAAACTTTTTAAACTCTGTGAATACCTGAAATAGTATTCAGGTCCTATCTCGTTTTTATAATCTTTCAACAATCGCTTGTAGGTCTCCGCAGCTTCCTTGTAATCGGCATTGAAATAATAAGAATTCCCTAGGTTTTTCAACAATTCGGGAGACACATATCCTTTGTCAAGGACCTTTTTGTAAATATCTATGGCCGGACTGAATGAATATTCTTGATACTTTCGTTCGGCTTTGGTCAGAAATCTTTCTTGGCCCCAAGTATTGCGGGGCACCATGAATACCATTACGATAACGAATAAAAATATTTTTTTGACCATCTTTATTGATTTTAGAAGAATCTAGGCGAAACAAGGTTTCGGAATGCTTTGACCAGCTCGTACCTTAAAAAAACCTCGAAAGATCCGTCATTGAACTGGGTGCCTCCCAATTCCGTGGTTTCCCTATCATATGCCAATCCTAGCATCAATTGATCAGAAATCTGAAAACCGACCATGGCACTTAAAGCCGCATCCCATCGGTAGGCGGCGCCAAAAGTAAATTGATCATTTAGCAAGAAACTTGCCGACATATCCACCTGTATCGGGGCACCGCCCACAACCTTGGTAAGTACCGCTGGTTTAAATTGCAAGTTCCCGTTTAAATCCAACACAAGGCCGGTTATCAAATAAAAATTGATACGCTCTTTGGCTAAAAACTGAATATCTTCCGAATCTTGGTCACTACTATCAAAATGTTCTGTTTCCAACAAATTCGGAGCTGAAATCCCGGCATAGAACGTATTGGTATGGTAGTAAATCCCCACCCCTACATTAGGGGTGAATTTATTATCAATATTTTCTTCATCCACAGGCTCAACATCAAAATTCCGTAATCCCTGAAAGTCCAAATTCAGTAAATTACCCCCAGCCTTCAGGCCGAAAGAAAGTTTACCTTCCCTTGAAACATCCACTGTATAAGAGAGAACGGCATCGAAATAGGTTTCTTGAATTACCCCATCCCCTATTTCATCGTTCACTATGGAGATACCATACCCCAATTTACTGTTCCTGATCGGCGAGTGAAGGTTCAAGGTTTGTGTTGTAGGGGCCCCATCCAATCCTACCCACTGCGAACGGTACAATGCCGCAATACTCAATTGTCCCCTAGAACCTGCATAGGCTGGGTTGACACTCATTGTATTGTACATGTATTGTGTGTACTGGGCATCTTGTTGGGCAGATACGATATCAGTGGTCAGTATCATTAAAAATACCACTAGAATGCTATTTCTTAAGTTCATAAAAAGTATTAGTTGTTATTTGCTGACGTAGATATAACCACTATCGGTAGTATTCCCACTATTGTCTTTTTGGTAATCAAAGATATAAAAATATATACCGGAAGGAAGATACTCTTCAACGCTTACCGTAGACCTTCCTTTAGACCTGCCATCAAACACGTTATTTTGATTGTTATATCCTGTGCCTTCATATACAGCAACTCCCCATCTATTAAAAATCCTCAAGGAATTGTTCTTCGCATTCTGAACGCCCCTTATGAACAAAAAGTCATTCTTACCATCTCCATTCGGAGATACTATTTGATTTACCAAAATAGTCGAACTTACTTCCACAGTGACGATTGCCGAATCACAATTTGATGGATTGGCAAGTTCACATATCGTATATTCAATGGTGTAGGTACCATCTTCCGTATCTTCTGCCACTTCGATGGTGCCATCGGGATTTATCATTAATTGATCGGTAGGGGTTACGGTTAAAATAATATCATCCACGTTTACCGCTTCCCCATCTAAAGTATCATTATCAAAAATATTCGCACCTGGGACCATTCCGCCTTCCGTTCCATCGACCTCAATACCACTATAATCATCGTCAACCGCATCGATTGCTGCATATGGGGTACCCACAGTTATGGTCACCGTAGCCGTATCACAATTTCCCATAGCATCACAAATGGTATACTCGAAGGTATCGACACCGTTGAAATTTTGATTTGGGGTATAGGTAACCGTATCATCGTTAGGGTCATCCGGCGTTCCCCCATCATTAATAACCACCGTACCATTATAAGGTTCGTTAACCGTTAAGCTATCAATATACGGTATCCCTGAATCATTGGCCAACACATCGACATCGACAGGGGTATCCATTTCAGTTGAAGCGGTATCATCAACAGCATCCAATTCTGGAGCCGTACCCACTTCTATCATCACGGTTGCCGTATCACAATTGCCACTTACATCACATACCGTATAGTCGAATGTATCGACACCGACAAAATCAGTAGTTGGAGTATAGGTTACCGTATCGTCACTGATATCATTTGGGGTTCCTCCATCGTTGATCACAACAGTACCATTTCCTGGGTCGGTTACCGTTAGCGTTCCATTGTTAGGAATACCCAAATCATTTTCCAAAATATCGATAGTTAAAGGGGTATCAACATCAGTTGCGACCAAATCGTCTATCGCATCCAACACCTCATTTATTGGATCCAGGTAATCCGGGGTGTCGTCCCCATCGGTATCGTCATTGGTGGGGTCGCCGTCACCATCGGCATCCTCATC
>NZ_JARBUY010000008.1:4508-96833 GCF_028882255.1 Maribacter polysaccharolyticus | reverse complement strand
TCGTTGGCGGCGTAGGTCGCCCCATCGTCATCGTTGGGGGCGATATAACCGTCTGTGGTCTGTGCCTCAACATTGTCGGGGATTCCGTCATTGTCCGAATCGATGTCCAAATGGTCTGGGTAACCGTCTCCATCGCTGTCCAAAGGATCGGTCAAGGGGTCGTTGTCCCCATCAAGGTTCGGGTCTTCCGTACTGTCAAGGATACCATCGTTGTCGTCGTCAAGGTCCACCATATCGGGTACACCGTCACCATCGGTGTCATCACAAACATAAGGTGTAATGTACAACCCTATCAAACTCGAAGAGGTTGAAGTAGTATAAAACTTTATATCCGTAACTGGCGACAGGGATTCCCAATCAACGCTAATTCCCGGATGATTGCTAGTAGAAGTTGTATTTTTAACATAGTAATCATTGCCTTCAATGAAATCCACTATGCCCTCACTCAAGGATCCAACAAATTTATATGCTACATTATCCAATGCTATTATACCATCCTGAGCCCCAGCATTTATTCCAGAAGAGTGGTGGGCTTTTACCATTACGGGTGATGATCCATTAATCTTGAAAGTTATTGGAGAATTCAATATCGTTCGAAAATAGCCATTGGCATCGGTGCTTACCCCTTCAACACTGACAATAACACTCCCTGTAGGAAGTCCCCATTTACTACTTAAGTCAACATTCGTAGCACATAAACTACCATCACTGACATTTAACTCAAAACCAAAATCATTGGCAGTAATGATTTTCGAACCCATAGGGGTACAGCCTGTAATACAGCTATATGCAAATGCACTATCTTCACTTCCACTGAATCCGATCTTCCCGGAATCAATAGTATCATTAATTGGGGGAGTAGTAATGTCATCAAAGGAAGTAATGCCGACAAACAGGAATAGTATCAACACAAGTTCGATACTTGTCAAGACTTGTCTTTTAATATATATAAAAGTAATATTATCCATAAGCGTCAGTAATTATTTACCTGTCACCATGGCTAAAAGCAGTAAGGAATATAAGAAGAGGGGCTTCTATATTAGTATTGCAAGATATATTTTAATTTTTGATGCACAAATAGAATGGAAAACATTAATTTTAAATTTCTTTTAACAACAATAATTATCGACCAAGTGCAAAAATGGGAAGAATTCACCTCCTGTTTATCGATGATTACCAACATTTTATGTTGCTATAATATTTCTGAAAGGCACCATTGCAATCCATTCAACAATTTGTTGGATTTATGCAATTCCCCTGTTCATCCCCATATAAAAATTACTTGAAGAATATGGATGTTCTGTTACAGGGAAATGTAGTTCGTATAGGACCATAATCCTATAATTTCCACTATTTTTGCGGAAAATAAGAGTATGGGGTTCAAGAATCAGATAGAACGTAGGCGCACCTTCGGAATTATTTCACATCCGGATGCAGGTAAAACAACGTTAACGGAAAAATTATTACTTTTTGGAGGGGCCATTCAAGAGGCCGGGGCGGTAAAAAACAACAAAATAAAAAAATCGGCCACCAGTGATTTCATGGAGATTGAACGACAAAGGGGAATCTCTGTCGCCACTTCAGTATTGGCCTTTATTTACAAGGATAAAAAAATAAACATCCTTGATACCCCTGGACACAAGGATTTTGCAGAAGACACTTATAGGACCTTAACGGCCGTTGATAGTGTTATCGTTGTTGTTGATGTTGCAAAAGGCGTTGAGGAGCAAACCATCAAACTTGTTGAGGTCTGCAGAATGCGAAACATCCCCATGATCGTTTTCATCAACAAATTGGACCGGGAAGGTAAAGATGCGTTCGACCTTTTGGATGATCTGGAACAAAAATTAGGCCTCTCGGTAACCCCCCTGAGTTTCCCGATAGGGATGGGATACGATTTTAAAGGCATCTACAATATCTATGAAAAGAACATTAACCTTTTCAGCGGTGATAGCAAGAAAAATATCGAGGACACGATTGCGTTTGATGACATCAACAATCCTGAATTGGACACGATAATTGGGGAAACCGCTGCTCAGGACCTAAGGGACAACCTTGAACTGGTACATGGGGTATATGCTCCTTTCAACAAGGACAGTTATTTAAATGGAGAACAACAACCCGTGTTTTTCGGCTCTGCCTTGAACAATTTCGGGGTTCGTGAATTGCTCGATTGCTTTATAGAAATAGCCCCATCGCCCCGTCCGAAAATGGCTGAGGAAAGACTGGTTAAACCTGATGAAAAGGAACTTACCGGCTTCGTTTTCAAAATACATGCCAATATGGACCCCAAACATCGCGACCGTTTGGCGTTTATTAAAATCGTTTCCGGCACTTTTGAGCGTAACAAGCCCTATCTACATGTACGCCAAGGCAAAAACCTTAAATTTTCGAGTCCAAATGCTTTCTTTGCCGAAAAGAAAGAAATAGTGGACATTTCGTTTCCAGGAGACATCGTAGGATTACATGACACCGGCAATTTCAAGATCGGGGACACCTTGACAGAAGGAGAACCCTTACATTATAAAGGCATTCCAAGTTTCTCTCCTGAACATTTCAGATACATCAATAATGCCGACCCCATGAAATCCAAACAATTAGGAAAAGGTATTGACCAGCTTATGGATGAGGGGGTGGCCCAATTGTTTACCTTGGAAATGAATGGACGAAAAGTTATCGGTACCGTGGGAGCCCTTCAATTCGAGGTGATACAATACCGACTCGAACATGAATATGGTGCCAAATGTAGTTATGAAAATTTCCCGGTACACAAAGCTTGTTGGGTAGACCCACAAGATGAAAAAAACGAGGAGTTCAAGGAATTCAAAAGGGTGAAACAAAAATTCCTGGCTAAGGACAAACAGGGACAGTTGGTATTCTTGGCCGATTCCCAATTCTCCTTACAGATGACCCAACAAAAATACCCCACGGTCAAATTATATTTCACTTCCGAATTCAAGTAAATATCGATTATCGTAAAAATAAAAAAACCCATGAATTGAATTCATGGGTTTTTTCTTTTTATGCTTCTCCCGAAGGCCCAAAATTAATGGGAATGGGAGGCTGATCATAATCCTTGATCTTACCATGGGCTTTTTCGAACCGACTCACATTCTCGTTCAATGCCTTTAAGAATTTCTTGGCATGTTGCGGCGTCAATATGATCCTGCTTTTCACTTTGGCCTTTGGGGCCCCAGGCATCATACTGATAAAGTCTACTACAAATTCAGAAACCGAATGGTTGATTATGGCAAGATTGGAATAGGTTCCTTCCGCCATCTTTTCATCCAACTCTATATTGATCTGCTTTTGTTTAGGTTCTTTTTCACTCATGGGACAAGTTTAAAATTTCAAGGCTTCCTTACGGGCCATAATCTCATCATATTCCTCTTTGGAACCAACAATGATGTTCTCATAGTCCCTCATACCGGTACCGGCAGGAATCTTATGTCCAACAATTACGTTTTCCTTCAATCCTTCAAGTGTATCGATCTTACCACTTACAGCGGCTTCGTTCAACACCTTCGTAGTTTCCTGGAATGATGCTGCGGAAATAAATGATTTCGTTTGTAACGAAGCTCTAGTAATCCCCTGTAAAATAGGGGTTGCGGTTGCCGCAATGGCCTCCCTTGCTTCTACCAACGTTTTATCGGCTCTTTTAAGAATTGAATTCTCATCCCTTAATTCACGGGCCGTGATGATTTGACCTGCCCTTAAGTTTTCAGAATCACCAGCTTCAGTGACCACTTTCTTACCAAAAATCTCATCATTCTCCGTAATAAAGTCAGACTTATGAACCAATTGGTTTTCCAAGAATATGGTATCTCCAGGATCTTGGATACGTACTTTTCGCATCATCTGACGAACCACAACCTCAAAGTGCTTATCGTTGATCTTTACACCTTGTAATCGATATACTTCTTGAACCTCATTGACCAAATACTGCTGTACGGCTGAAGGGCCTTTGATGGCCAAAATATCCTCTGGCGTAATGGAACCATCGGAAAGCGGCATACCGGCACGGACATAATCATTTTCCT
This sequence comes from Maribacter polysaccharolyticus, assembly GCF_028882255.1. GTDB lineage: Bacteria > Bacteroidota > Bacteroidia > Flavobacteriales > Flavobacteriaceae > Maribacter_A > Maribacter_A polysaccharolyticus. The sequence continues at coordinate 92,793 of NZ_JARBUY010000008.1, read as the reverse complement.
GAACCAATATCTGATTGGACAATTTAACCAAGTATTTCTTAACCTCACCCAATTTGGATTCGATGATGATTTCCCTATTTCCACGTTTGATCTTACCGAATGAAACCACACCATCTATCTCCGATACTACGGCCGGATTTGATGGATTCCTAGCTTCAAAAAGTTCGGTAACCCTTGGTAGACCCCCTGTAATATCCCCAGCTTTAGCGGATTTACGTGGTATCTTGACCAAGATCTTACCTTCTTTGATCTTATCCCCGTCATCTACCATGATATGGGAACCAACAGGTAAGTTATAAGAACGTAATACTTCTTCCTTATCGTTCATGATCAACAATGTAGGAATCAGTTTTTTGTTTCTCGATTCAGAAATAACTTTCTCTTGGAAACCTGTTTGTTCATCAATTTCAACCTGATAGGTAACCCCTTGCTCGATGTTTTCGTAGGCGATTTTCCCAGGGAATTCCGATACGATCACACCATTGTAAGGATCCCATTGACAAACAACATCCCCACTCTTGATCTTAGCACCGTTCTTTATGAACAATTGCGAACCATAAGGAATGTTATTGGTACTTAAGACGATACCTGTCTTGGCATCAACGATCTTGATCTCCGAAGTTCTTGATATCACTACATCGGTAGTTCCACCTTCCCCTTCCTCACTCTGGACGGTTCTTAAATCCTCAATTTCGGCTATACCGTCAAATTTGGCGGTTAACTTATTATCTTCGGAAATGTTACCTGCAATACCCCCCACGTGGAAGGTACGAAGCGTCAACTGTGTTCCCGGTTCACCAATGGACTGCGCAGCAACAACACCTACAGCCTCACCTCTTTGGACCATCTTGTTTGTGGAAAGGTTTCTACCATAACATTTGGCACAAATTCCTTTCTCAGCCTCACAAGTCAATGCGGAACGCACTTCTATCTTTTCTATCGGAGACGCCTCTACCCTCTTGACATCCTCTTCCATGATTTGCTGACCTGCTTCCAAGAGCAACTCATCATTCAATGGATTATATACGTCATGAAGCGAGACCCTACCTAAGATTCTTTCCCCTAAGGATTCAACAATTTCCTCATTTTTCTTTAATGGCTCTACCTCGATTCCACGAAGTGTTCCACAATCTTCCGTATTGATAATGACATCTTGGGAAACATCTACCAAACGTCGTGTCAAGTATCCTGCATCCGCCGTTTTCAAGGCCGTATCCGCAAGACCCTTACGTGCACCGTGGGTTGATATAAAGTATTCCAAAATCGACAAACCTTCCTTAAAGTTGGAAAGGATCGGGTTTTCGATAATCTCACCACCACCTGCTGTGGATTTTTTCGGTTTGGCCATAAGACCACGCATACCTGTCAACTGACGTATCTGCTCTTTAGAACCCCTTGCACCGGAATCCAACATCATATACACAGAGTTAAAACCTTGTTGATCCTCACGGATACGTTTCATGGCCAATTCCGTCAACATCGCATTGGTAGAGGTCCATACATCAATTACCTGGTTATAACGTTCGTTATTGGTAATAAGACCCATATTATAGTTGGCCATAATGCCATCTACCTGAACATTGGCCTCCGCGATCATTGTATGTTTTTCGGGCGGTATGATAATATCACCTAAACTAAAAGACAATCCACCTTTAAAGGCGAACTCATACCCCATTGTTTTAATCCTATCCAAGAAATCCGCTGTTGTAGGAACATCCGTAACAGCCAAAATCCTACCGATAATATCCCTCAACGACTTTTTATTCAATACTTCATTGATGTAACCGGCCTGTTGCGGAACATTCATGTTGAACAGCACCCTACCAACGGTTGTTGGTATGATTTGATAAACCAACTCCCCTTCTTCATTAAAATCCTTGGCCCGTACTTTTATACCGGCATTTAGGTTAACCATACCTTCATTAAAGGCAATCTCAACCTCTTCTGAAGAATAGAAAGTCAATCCTTCACCTTTGATAGGCACTTCCTGGGTAGACTTACGTTCTTTGGTCATATAGTAAAGACCCAAAACCATATCCTGTGATGGTACGGTAATCGGGGAACCATTTGCCGGGTTCAAAATGTTTTGTGAAGCCAACATTAACAACTGGGCTTCCAATATCGCCTCAGGGCCCAATGGTAAATGGACCGCCATTTGATCCCCATCAAAATCCGCATTAAATGCCGTACAGGCCAATGGGTGTAGACGTATTGCCTTACCCTCGATCAATTTAGGCTGGAATGCCTGAATACCCAAACGGTGTAACGTAGGGGCACGGTTCAATAATACCGGATGACCCTTCAAGACGTTTTCAAGAATATCCCAAACAACAGGTTCTTTCTTATCTATTATCTTCTTGGCAGATTTAACCGTCTTGACGATTCCCCTTTCAATCAATTTACGGATTACAAAAGGTTTGTAAAGTTCGGCTGCCATGTCTTTTGGAAGACCACATTCATATAAATGCAATTCAGGTCCTACGACAATTACAGAACGTGCTGAATAATCGACACGTTTTCCCAAAAGGTTTTGACGGAAACGTCCTTGCTTCCCTTTTAAGGAATCGGAAAGGGATTTCAAAGGTCTGTTAGACTCCGTTTTAACCGCCGATGCTTTTCTCGTATTATCGAACAAAGAATCCACAGCTTCCTGGAGCATACGTTTCTCGTTCCTTAGAATTACTTCAGGGGCCTTTATCTCTACCAAACGTTTTAGACGATTGTTCCTAATAATCACCCTTCTATAAAGGTCATTTAAATCGGAAGTGGCAAAACGACCACCGTCCAAAGGTACCAAAGGACGTAATTCCGGCGGAATGACAGGAATCACCTTCATGATCATCCATTCCGGTCTATTCTCCCTATTATCCTGGGATTCCCTTAAGGCCTCAACAACCTGAAGTCGTTTCAACGCTTCGGTTTTACGTTGTTTCGAAGTTTCTGTATTTGCTTTATGCCTTAATTCATAGGACAATTCCTTAAGGTCTATTCGGGCCAGAAGATCGATAAGACATTCGGCTCCCATTTTCGCAATGAACTTATTGGGATCGGAATCTTCCAAATATTGGTTTTCTTGTGGAATCGATTCCAGGATATTCAAATATTCCTCCTCAGTTAAAAAGTCCATTTTATTGACTTCTTCCCCTTCAGGTCCTTTTGCAATACCCGGTTGGATCACTACATAACGTTCGTAGTAAATGATCATATCCAATTTCTTGGAAGGTAACCCTAAAAGGTAACCAATCTTGTTCGGCAAAGAACGGAAGTACCAAATATGGGCAACCGGGACCACTAAATTAATATGTCCGACCCTATCCCTTCGTACTTTCTTCTCGGTAACCTCTACGCCACAACGGTCACAGACAATACCACGGTAACGGATTCTCTTATATTTACCACAAGCACATTCATAATCCTTAACAGGACCGAAAATACGCTCACAGAAGAGACCGTCACGTTCTGGTTTGTGCGTTCTGTAGTTAATGGTCTCAGGCTTTAAAACTTCACCCCTTGACTCTGCCAAAATAGATTCTGGAGAGGCCAAACCGATTGAAATCTTATTAAACCTTTTAACTGGGTTATTATCTTTTATTCTAGCCATAATTAATGGTGATACTAAATTAAATGTGTTCTAAAATCCTTTCTAAAATAGATTTCCCTATTCTTCCAACCTAATGTCCAGACCTAATCCCTTAAGTTCGTGCATCAATACATTGAAAGATTCTGGTAAACCAGGCTCTGGCATAGTCTCTCCTTTAACAATGGACTCGTAGGTTTTTGCCCTACCGATAACATCATCGGATTTGACCGTAAGTATTTCGCGCAACGTTGCCGATGCACCATAAGCTTCAAGTGCCCAAACTTCCATCTCACCAAAACGCTGACCACCGAATTGTGCTTTACCACCAAGGGGCTGTTGCGTTATCAAGGAGTATGGTCCTATAGAACGAGCGTGCATTTTATCATCTACCATATGGCCCAATTTCAACATATAGATAACCCCTACCGTAGCAGGTTGGTCAAAACGTTGACCGGTACCCCCGTCATGTAGATAGGTATGGCCGAATCGCGGTATACCAGCTTGATCTGTATAAGCATTGATCTCATCCAAAGTGGCCCCATCAAAAATCGGAGTGGCATACTTTCTTCCGAGTTTAAGACCTGCCCAACCAAGAACGGTCTCATATATCTGACCAATGTTCATACGGGAAGGTACACCCAATGGGTTCAACACAATGTCAACCGGTGTTCCATCTTCCAAGAAAGGCATATCTTCCTGGCGAACGATCCGTGATACGATACCTTTGTTACCGTGACGACCGGCCATTTTATCACCCACTTTAAGTTTACGCTTTTTGGCGATATAGACCTTGGCCAATTTCATGATCCCTGCTGGCAATTCATCACCAACCGAAATCGTGAACTTATCCCTTCTCAGGTTCCCTTGAAGGTCATTCAGCTTGATCTTATAGTTGTGCAATAAATCGGCCACCAAAACATTCGTATCGGCATCCGTTGTCCATGTACCTCCGACCAAATGTGCGAAATCATCCACGGAATTCAACATCTTCATGGTATATTTCTTCCCTTTTGGAAGCACTTCCTCACCTAGATCGTTCAATACACCTTGCGATGTTTTTCCGTTGATCAGGGTAAATAATTTATCTACCAGAATATCCTTAAGCTGTTGGAATTTAACTTCATATTCCAATTCCAAATTGGAAATCGCCTCTTTATCCTCAGAACGCTTGCGTTTGTCCTTGATAGACCTTGAGAATAATTTTTTATCGATCACAACACCTCGTAATGAAGGGGAAGCCTTTAAGGAAGCATCCTTGACATCACCTGCTTTGTCCCCAAAGATGGCACGTAGTAATTTTTCTTCCGGAGTTGGATCTGACTCCCCTTTTGGGGTAATCTTACCAATAAGGATATCACCGGGCTTAACTTCAGCCCCGATACGGATCATTCCGTTTTCATCAAGATCCTTTGTTGCCTCTTCGGAAACGTTGGGAATATCATGGGTCAATTCCTCGGCCCCTAATTTCGTATCCCTGACCTCCAATGAGTATTCATCGACATGTATGGATGTGAAAATATCTTCACGAACCACTTTTTCAGAGATTACGATCGCATCCTCAAAGTTGTATCCTTTCCAAGGCATAAAGGCCACGGTAAGGTTTCTTCCCAGTGCCAATTCACCTTTTTCAGTAGCATACCCTTCACAGAGCACCTGTCCTTTTTTAACCTTATCCCCTCTTTGTACAATGGGCTTAAGGTTGATACTGGTTCCTTGGTTGGTCTTTCTGAACTTCACCAAATTATAGGTCTTTTCGTCCTCATCGAAGCTGATCAACCTTTCAGTATCGGTTCTTTCGTATTTAATGGTGATCTTTTGTGCATCGACATATACGATGGTACCATCACCTTCCGCATTTATCAATACCCTGGAATCGGAAGCTACCTGTCTTTCCAACCCGGTACCGACGATAGGGGATTGTGGTTTCAATAACGGTACGGCCTGACGCATCATGTTCGAGCCCATCAACGCCCTATTCGCATCATCATGTTCCAAGAATGGAATCAAGGATGCTGAAATCGAAGCAATCTGATTTGGAGCAACATCGGTATAATTGATCTCTTTTGGATCGACAACAGGGAAATCACCTTCTTCCCTGGCGATAACCTTTTCAGCATCGATGTCCCCATTATCTTTTAATGGAATGTTCGCTTGGGCGATTTTCATCCCTTCTTCTTCCTCTGCACTTAGGTAGAGATATTCATTTGTATCAACCGTAGCATCGGATACCTTACGATAAGGGGTTTCCAAGAAGCCCATTGGGTTTACTTTGGCAAAAACCGCCAATGATGAAATCAGACCAATATTCGGACCTTCAGGTGTTTCAATAGGACACAATCTACCATAGTGGGTATAATGGACATCACGTACTTCAAAACCTGCCCTTTCCCTTGAAAGCCCCCCAGGACCCAATGCGGACAATCTTCTTTTGTGCGTTATTTCTGCCAATGGATTCGTTTGATCCATAAACTGTGATAACTGGTTCGTACCGAAGAACGAGTTGATAACCGAAGACAAGGTCTTGGCATTGATCAAATCGATTGGGGTAAACACCTCATTATCACGGACATTCATCCTTTCACGAATGGTCCTAGCCATACGCGCCAAACCAACACCAAACTGAGAAGACAATTGCTCACCTACCGTTCGCACACGACGATTGGAAAGGTGGTCGATATCATCGATCTCTGCTTTTGAATTGATCAGCTCGATCAAATATTTGATAATCGTTATGATATCTTCCTTGGTCAAGACTTGCTTGTCCATTCCGATATCCAACTGTAATTTTTTGTTCATTCTGTAACGACCGACCTCACCTAGGTTATAACGTTGATCGGAGAAGAACAATTTGTCAATGATACCACGGGCCGTTTCCTCATCGGGCGGTTCCGCGTTACGCAATTGACGGTATATATGTTCTACAGCCTCTTTTTCAGAGTTTGTAGGATCTTTTTGTAAGGTATTATGGATAATGGCATAATCGGATTGTGCATTGTTCTCTTTGTGCAAAAGAATGGTTTTGACATCCGCTTCCAAGATCTCTTCGATATGCTCCTTTTCCAAAACCGTATCACGATCAAGGATAATCTCATTTCTTTCAATGGAAACTACCTCGCCGGTATCCTCATCCACGAAATCTTCATGCCATGTATTCAAGACCCTTGCGGCCAATTTACGGCCCAAGACTTTCTTAAGTCCGGCTTTAGATACTTTCACCTCTTCTGAAAGATCGAATATTTCAAGAATATCCTTATCACTTTCAAATCCGATGGCCCTGAACAATGTTGTTACAGGTAATTTTTTCTTTCTATCGATATAGGCATACATGACACCGTTGATATCGGTAGCAAACTCTATCCAAGAACCTTTAAAAGGAATTACCCTTGCAGAGTATAATTTTGTGCCATTGGCATGGAATGACTGTCCAAAGAATACACCCGGAGAACGGTGCAACTGGGAAACAACAACACGTTCTGCCCCATTGATGACGAAGGTACCACTTGGCGTCATGTAAGGAATTGTCCCTAGGTACACATCCTGTACGATGGTCTCAAAATCCTCGTGTTCGGGATCGGTACAATATAATTTTAATCTAGCTTTTAATGGTACGCTATAGGTTAGACCACGCTCTATACATTCTTGGATTGAATATCTTGGTGGATCTATGAAATAATCGAGAAATTCCAACACAAACTGATTTCGTGTGTCTGTTATTGGAAAGTTTTCCATGAAGGTATTGTATAAACCTTCATTGCCCCTTTGATCAGATTTGGTTTCAAGTTGAAAGAAGTCTTGAAACGATTTAATCTGAATGTCCAAGAAATCCGGATATTCCGGTGTGTTCTTAGCGGATGCAAAATTTATTCTCTCAGTCTGATTTGTGAACATCTATGGACAAGATTTTGATCGTGAATACTAACGGGTCGTATATGACTTTATATACTTAACGCATAAAAAGGCTTAGGTCTAACCACAAATTGCGGTAAGACCTAAACCCAAACTGTTATGGTAGTAGCGATTATTTAAGCTCAACTTCTGCTCCTGCTTCTTCCAATGATTTTTTAATACCTTCAGCTTCGTCTTTAGCGATACCTTCCTTAACGGCTTTTGGTGCGCTATCAACAATATCCTTAGCATCTTTCAAACCTAAACCGGTCAATTCCTTAACCAATTTAACAACTGCCAATTTAGAGGCACCTGCTGCTTTCAAGATAACATCGAATTCTGATTTTTCCTCAGCAGCTTCACCACCTTCAGCGGCTCCACCTCCTGCGGCAACAGCTACTGCAGCAGCTGCTGGCTCGATACCATACTCTTCTTTTAATATGTCGGCCAACTCATTAACCTCTTTTACGGTCAAGTTAACCAATTGTTCTGCGAAATCTTTTAAATCTGCCATTTTTCTATCGTTTAATAAAATTTTTAAAATATAATTGTTTAAGTGCGTACTATTCCCTTTCTGATAATGTCTTTAAGATGCCCGCAAGTTTACCACCACCGGATTTAAGACCGGAAATAACATTCTTGGCAGGTGATTGCAACAAGCCAATAATATCCCCGATAACTTCCTCCTTGGATTTTATACTTACCAATGCATCCAACTTATCATCACCAACGAACACGGCTTCCTCGACGAAAGCACCTTTCAACAAAGGTTTATCAGACTTTTTCCTAAAGGTCTTGATAACTTTTGCAGGTCCGTTTCCTACCTCGGAGAACATCAATGAAGTGTTTCCTTTTAAGACCCCTGGAAGTTCACCGAAATCTTTTTCGGAAGCCTCCATAGCCTTGGCAAGAAGTGTATTCTTAACTACTGCGAGTTTAATATTGGATTTAAAACACGCCCTTCTTAGGTTTGAAGTCGTCGGGGCATCCAAGCCTGAAATATCAGCTAAATAAATAGTTGAATTTTCAGCTAACTGAGCAGTTAAATCTTCTATAACGATTAATTTCTCTTCTCTTGTCATAATTAAAATTTTGAACTACCAGTTAATTAAACTGTTTTTGGATCTAATTGAACACTTGGGCTCATGGTACTTGACATGAATATACTTTTCATGTAAACGCCTTTTGCTGCAGAAGGTTTCAATTTATTCAATGTATCCAACAACTCTTTAGCATTACCGGCAATCTTCTCTGCAGGAAAGGATGCCTTTCCAATGGCAGCATGCACGATACCCGTTTTATCGACTTTGAAATCGATCTTACCGGCTTTAACCTCGGATACGGCTTTGGCCACATCCATGGTTACCGTTCCTGTCTTTGGATTGGGCATTAATCCCCTTGGCCCCAAAACACGTCCTAAAGGTCCTAATTTACCCATTACGCTTGGCATGGTGATGATCACATCAACATCGGTCCAACCGCCTTTGATTTTATCCAAATATTCATCCAACCCAACATAATCCGCTCCGGCTTCCTGAGCCTCCGCTTCCTTATCCGGGGTTACCAAAGCCAAAACCTTTACATCTTTACCTGTACCGTGTGGTAAACTAACCACCCCACGTACCATTTGGTTCGCTTTTCTAGGATCAACCCCTAATCGAACGGCCAAATCTACCGACGCATCGAATTTTGTATTGGTTATCTCTTTTACTAAAGCTGAAGCCTCTTCCAAAGAATACAGTTTATCCTTCTCTATTTTAGCGTGGGCCTCTTTTTGCTTTTTTGTTAACTTTGCCATTTAATTGCTTTTTAAGATTTTAAAAAGGTCTTTTACCTGCTACTTTAAGACCCATTGATCTTGCCGTACCAGCAACCATGCTCATAGCAGACTCAACAGTAAATGCATTTAAATCCACCATTTTATCTTCTGCAATAGTTTTAATCTGGTCCCAGGTGATATTCCCTGATTTGACTCTGTTAGGTTCGCCAGATCCTTTTTTAATCTTAGCTGCTTCCATAAGTTGAACTGCCGCTGGCGGTGTTTTTACGATAAAGTCAAATGACTTATCTTTATATACCGTGATAACAACCGGTAAAACCTTTCCAGGCTTATCCTGCGTACGAGCATTGAACTGCTTACAGAATTCCATGATGTTAACACCGGCAGCACCTAAGGCGGGTCCAACCGGTGGCGATGGATTCGCTGCACCTCCCCTAACTTGTAGCTTAACTACTTTACCTACTTCTTTTGCCATTGTTTTAAATTAAATTTAAAGTGTGTTTTTAGGAAGCAACACAACTTCGTAAATATGTAACAAAAATCTTAAATCTTCTCTACTTGCATATAACTCAACTCCAGCGGTGTTTTTCTTCCGAAAATCTTCACCATGACTTCAAGCTTGCGTTTTTCTTCATTGATTTTTTCCACGGTCCCATTAAAACCATTGAAAGGTCCATCAATAACCTTAACCGTTTCACCATGAACAAAAGGTATGGCCACACTATCGGTATTTACCGCCAACTCATCGACCTTACCTAACATACGGTTCACTTCCGATTTCCTTAAAGGAACAGGGTCCCCGCCTTTTGTTTCCCCTAAAAACCCGATTACATTCGTAATGGATCGTATAATATGGATCATTTCTCCACCTAAATTGGCTTTGATCATGATATACCCGGGAAAATAAACCCTTTCTTTATTTATTTTTTTTCCATTACGGATTTGCACTACTTTTTCAGTAGGCACCAAAACCTCTTCCAGATAATCTGAAAACCCGAGTCTGGCCACTTCACTTTCAATATAGCCCTTGATCTTATTTTCCTGACCACTGACCGCCCTCACCACATACCATTTCTTTTCCAATACTTCTGACATAAGGCTCGACTTAACTTAAAATGTTTGAAAAATAAAGCTTTATCAATTTACTGAAGACAGAATCAACACCCCATGTAGCCAAAGCGAACAATATGGAAAATACTGCCACCACAACCATTAAGTTGGATGATTCGGACTTCGGTGGCAAGGTGACATTATGCCTTAACTCTTCAATTGATTCCTTTATATATGTAAACATCCGTTTTGATCTTTAAAATTATACAGACTGAAATTCCTATGTTGTAACCAACCATGAAACCCAATCCAATTTCCGCACGGGAGGAGAGACTCGAACTCCCGACACCTGGTTTTGGAGACCAGTGCTCTACCAACTGAGCTACACCCGTTTCTATTTACATTGAAAGGTATCCCGCTAAAGCGGGACACCTTAAATGTAATATATATACTTATCTTATATTAATCCAAAATCTTGGTTACCTGACCAGCACCAACGGTTCTACCACCCTCACGGATAGCGAAACGCAATCCTTCGCTCAATGCGATAGGTTGGATCAAATCAACAGTAATGGTAAGGTTATCACCAGGCATTACCATTTCAACTCCACTAGGAAGATTGATGTTACCGGTAACATCAGTAGTCCTTACATAGAATTGTGGACGGTAGTTATTATGGAATGGTGTGTGACGACCACCTTCTTCTTTTTTAAGGATATAAACCTCAGCTTCAAATTTAGCATGTGGCTTAACAGAACCTGGCTTACAGATTACCATACCCCTTTTTATTTGAGATTTTTCAATACCTCTCAAAAGGATACCTACGTTATCTCCAGCTTCACCTCTATCCAAGATCTTACGGAACATCTCAACCCCAGTAATGGTAGAAGACAATTTTTCAGCTCCCATACCGATGATATCAACAGCATCACCCGTATTGGCAACTCCAGTTTCTATACGACCTGTAGCAACAGTACCACGACCAGTGATCGTAAATACATCTTCAACAGGCATTAAGAAATCCTTATCTACATCCCTTTGTGGCAATTCGATCCAGCTATCAACAGCTTCCATCAACTCCATAACAGTATCCACCCATTTTTGCTCACCGTTAAGTGCACCTAAGGCAGAACCGGAAATAACAGGCCCGTTATCACCATCATACTCATAGAAAGAAAGCAATTCCCTTACTTCCATCTCAACAAGCTCCAAAAGCTCCTCATCATCGACCATGTCAACTTTATTCAAGAAAACAACGATTCTAGGAATACCTACCTGACGACCTAAAAGGATGTGCTCACGGGTTTGTGGCATTGGACCATCTGTTGCAGCAACTACCAAGATCGCACCGTCCATTTGGGCAGCACCAGTTACCATGTTTTTCACGTAATCCGCGTGACCAGGACAGTCAACGTGGGCATAGTGACGATTCGCAGTTTGATATTCAACGTGCGAAGTGTTAATGGTTATACCTCTTTCTTTTTCCTCTGGAGCGTTATCGATAGAATCGAAACTTCTCAATTCAGAAAGCCCTGCATTTGCCAATACCGTAGTAATAGCAGCAGTTAATGTAGTTTTACCGTGATCGACGTGTCCAATAGTACCTATATTTAAGTGCGGTTTGGAACGATCAAAAGTTTCCTTTGCCATTTTAAATGAATTTTAATCTTAGTTTATATATTAGTGTACAATTAATGCTTTAATTGAGCCAACGACGAGATTTGAACTCGTGACCTCTTCCTTACCAAGGAAACGCTCTACCCCTGAGCTACGTCGGCTTGTTGGGCTCTTGGTTGATGCTACGTGCTTTTTCAAACAAAAACAACATCGAAATTTCAACAAACGTTAACCCATGGTTTTTGAGTGCCAGACCAAGTTCCTATGACCTTAAACAGCATCGACATATTTACCGAAACTGCTTTTTTCACTACCCAAAGAACATACCGAAAGAACAGGTTCTTTCGATATCGGGACAGAAGAACGGGCTGCCTTCGACAAACTCAGGACTCACTCCCTACCCTCACCCCACAAATGCAATAAGCCATTTAACAAAAAACGGCATATTCATCCTGTAGGATATTAGAGCGGGAGACCGGGTTCGAACCGGCGACATTCAGCTTGGAAGGCTGACGCTCTACCAACTGAGCTACTCCCGCAATTTAAACTTCAAAATTTCAATTTCAACATTTCCCTGGAAATGTTTTTAAAGGTCGGACTTCCCGATTCCTTTTTTTCTAACCTGACTTCCGATAACCCGGAAGTTCGGCAGATGGTTTTTTTAAAATATAGTGGGGAGAGCAGGATTCGAACCTGCGAAGACGTAGTCAGCAGATTTACAGTCTGCCCTCGTTGGCCGCTTGAGTATCTCCCCAATCCCATATTTTAAAGAACTTTTGAGCCGATAGAGGGACTCGAACCCACGACCTGCTGATTACAAATCAGCTGCTCTAGCCAGCTGAGCTACATCGGCTTTTCAACCTTTTTTTTCGCATAAAAAAGTCCGCTATTTCTAACGGACTGCAAATGTATAGATTTATTTGTTTAATCAAAACAATTTTTGAAAAATTTTCATCATACTTTTTCTCTTTGCATTTCCTTAATCTTTTTCACCTTCCTTTCCAGGGAGTTACATGCCGAATCAACAGCCTCTTCAAAAGACTTACATTGTTTCCTTACAACGAACCTATCCCTGGGTACATTTAGTCTGATATCCACGATCTTATTTTCCTTGGCACTCGTGTTCTCTACTTTCAAATAAACATCCGCACTGATAACCCTGTCATAGAACGTCTCTAATTTGTCCAGTTTAGTTTGGACAAAATCCAACAATTTTCTGTCAGCATTGAAGTTGACTGATTGCGCATTTACTTTCATAGGCTAAAATTTAATGTGTTAAACAAATTTACCGCCCTTGCGATTTTTTACCCCTTGGGTGGGCTGATGCGTGAATTTTTTTGAGTTCAGCTATACTATTATGCGTATAAACCTGCGTCGAAGCCAAACTCGAATGGCCAAGCAACTCTTTCACCGAATTTAAATCCGCCCCTTTATTGAGTAAATGAGTCGCAAAGGTGTGTCTCAATATATGTGGGCTCCTTTTTACTTTGGAAGACACCTCCCTAAAATACTTATTTATTATTCTATAAACAAGGGTTTCATATATTTTATTGCCCGTGTCGGTAAGAAAAACATACTTCTTATCGGCTATAATTTCCAAGCCTTTCCTATAAGGCAAATAGGATTCAAACAACGCTATGGTAGACACCAACAATGGAACAATCCGCTCCTTATTGCGCTTTCCCAGCACTTTGAGCGATCTTTCCCCAAGATCGATATCATCGACCTTGATATTAATAAGCTCAGCCCTACGGATCCCTGTGGTATATAGGAGCTCGATAATCAACTTATCCCTTTTCCCCACAAAATCATCCGCAAAATCCAATTGGGACAATACGGCGTACATTTCTTCCTCTGAAAAGGGAACTTCGACTTTCTTCGCAGTCTTAAGGGAGGTGTGTTTGGCCAAGGGATTTACCGATATAACATCGATTTGCTGTAGAAACTTAAAATAGGCCTTAAGGGAAGCTACCTTACGATTTACCGACCTATTCGATATCCCCGAATTGACAAGGGACACTATCCAACTTCTGATGATCGGGTATTCCACATGATCGATATTCAACACATTGTATTGATCGGCACAATACGCCGCAAAAGACACAACATCCTTTTCATACGCATTAACCGTATGGGGGGAATAATTTTTTTCCAACCCCAAATAATCGACAAACTTGGATACCGACATACCACAAAGTTACTAAAGTTGCAACAGCTATTGCCTCAAATAAAAAAACCCCATCATCCGATGGGGTTTTTTCAATAATTGTACACTACAATAAAAGATTTTAGATTTCTTCTTGATCTCTTAAACCTTGTATGTATTGTGCTTTTTGAATCTGTGCTCTTCGCTGAACTGAAGGTTTTGTAAATTGCTGACGTTTACGCAACTGACGCATTGTACCTGTCTTATCAAACTTTCGCTTAAAACGCTTCAAAGCTCTATCGATGTTCTCTCCTTCTTTTATTGGTATAATTAACATGGGCTACAACCTCCTCTCTTTTGTGATTAAGGGTGCAAATATATAAACTTATTTAGAATTGAGCACTACTTATTTATGAATTATACGCCAAATTATCCCTTTATTGGCTGAGACCCCTTATCCCATAGCCCCTTTCAGCCTTTCGGCATGCGATATTCTTTTTTATCAATAATGATTTTAGCGATGATTTCCTTAAGGATCTCGGAGGTACCCCCTCCTATCGGTCCTAAACGACTATCCCTGAACATACGGGCCATAGGGTAATCTTCGATATAACCGTACCCCCCTAAAAACTGCAAACAATCGTAAATTACCTTATCTGCCATTTCGGTTGATTTCAACTTGGAAATAGTAGCTTCCTTTACTACGTACTCCCCCTTGTCCATACGGTAGGCCACCCCATAATTGTACTGCTTGCATAGATCCATGTTTGCATAACCGTCTACCAACCGATGTCTTAAAGCCTGATATTGATTGATCGGCTTGCCAAAAGTTTCCCTTTCCGACATATATTGCATGGCATATTCCAGGGCATATTCGGCCCTTGCATGGGCATTGATCCCCATAACCAAACGTTCAAGGGCGAATGCCTCCATGATCAGTGCAAACCCCGAACCTTCAACACCCATTAAATTAGAGGCAGGGACCTTTACATTATCAAAGGCCAGCTCTGCGGTATCCGAGGCCCGCCAACCCAATTTATCCAATTTATTGGCAGAAATGCCTTCACTGTCAAGGTCCATAATAAACAGACTGATTCCTTTGCTACCGGCAGCTGGATCGGTCTTTGCAGCAAGAATACAATAATCCCCGTTCACGCCGTTGGTGATGAAGGTTTTAGACCCGTTTATGATATACGTATCCCCATCTTTTACGGCAGTGGTTCGCAACCCAGCCACATCACTGCCCCCAAAGGGTTCGGTAATGCCCAAGCACCCAATCTTTTCCCCATTGACACTAGGGATCAAATAAGCTTCCTTTTGCCCGTGACTGGCATTTTTATTCAAGTGCACCATAGCCAAGTAGGCATGTGCCCACATTGCCGCGGCAAAACCACCGGAATTCACTCTTTGAAGTTCTTCCAAAAAAATGACGGTATAAAAGAGATCGAGCCCCAGCCCTCCATAAGCTTCATCTATGGCAAGACCAAAATACCCCATTTCACCGAACTTTTTCCAGATAAAAGGCTCTATGCTGCCATCGGCCTCCCATTTATCGATATTGGGACTCACTTCTTTCGCCAAAAAATCCCTCAAACTCCCCCTAAATAACCGATGTTCCTCAGTAAAGTACATGCGCTGCATAGCCTTTGAATTTAAAACGCCAAATATAGCTTAATTCTATCAATCTTTTCGATTGGAAAATTTTCGACTTTTAGCAATTCCTCAAAAGAATCAATACCACCGTTAGCAATTCTATAATCAACTATCTTATACGCAACACTTTTTTCAATATATACCAATTCTGATAGTTTTTTTACCGATGCCGTATTAATATTAATTTTTTCGATGACCGGCTTTTCCAACACCTGAAACCGCAACAAAGTACGTTCAACCACTTCGGGTTCCAATCCGTATACATCATTCAATTGTTCGTTGACAAGAAACCCACCCAACCGATTCCTGAACTTGACTATCCTTTGGGAGAGTTTATCCCCAATACCATAGATCGATTTCAATTCCTCCGCGGTTACCGAATTAAGATCTTTTAACGGTACCGTTTCAGCTTTCATCCCGGACGTGATCCCGGGCGTTTCTTTTTGGCTGGTCGGATTTACTTTGGATTCGATTTTGATCCAATCGGGAAATTTAAAATAGGGGGCCAATTGATGTAACAGGGAATCGGAAACTTGGGTAACCTTTTGGAATTCGTTAGGGGTGTTGACATATAAATCCTTCTCCCGATAAGCATGCAACCGACTTATCTCCGCTGAGGACATCCCTAAGGTGTACCCCTTATAATCTGAAATATAATTCGGATTGAAAGGATAGAGAACCGGTGGCGATTCTTGAACGGCCAACTTTTTCAGCGAATGGATCTGGGCTTGCGTTTGCCCGTCAACAGCAAAGTTACCTTTCCCATTCCTTGAAGTGCTTTTCATATAAAAGAACACCAGTTGCAGCACCACAATGATCAACAGCAAAAAGAAAACCCCACTTTTCTCCTGTTTATTCAGAAAAAAGTAGGGTTTGAATTCCATCTGTTTGTTTACAAAATTATCGCAGCGATTTTATTGCACTTAAGAAACTGCCCATTTCTTCCTTTACACGCGGGAACAACAGCATTAAACCTATCATATTGGGGAATACCAACGCCAATATCATCGCATCTGAAAAAGCGAATACCGCTCCCATAGAAGCCGAAGCCCCAATAATGATAAATGCGATGAACAGTACCTTATAGATCAAATCGGCTATTTTACCCCTTCCGAACAAGAATTTCCAGGATTGCAGCCCGTAATACGACCACGATATCATCGTTGAAACCGCAAAAAGGACTACGGCCAAGGTCAACACATAGGGGAACCAAGGTATGACGGATTCGAAGGCCAGAGAAGTTAGGTTTACACCACCTAGGGAAACCCCATCAACTACGACGCTACCGGCACCATCACCCCCATATTCAAAAACACCTCCACTGTTATAAAAAATGATGACCAATGCCGTCATTGTACATATAACCACCGTATCGATAAATGGCTCCAAAAGCGCTACAATACCTTCACTTGCAGGGTATTTGGTTTTTACGGCAGAGTGGGCAATGGCTGCGGAACCTGCTCCCGCTTCATTGGAGAACACGGCCCTCCTAAAACCGACTATCAACACCCCAAATAATCCTCCAAGTCCGGCTTCAGGTGTAAACGCCCCTTCAAAAATCAAAATAAAAGCATCATCGAGGTATGAAAAATTGGCAAAAATAACGACCAGGCACGCCAATGCATAGATGATTGCCATAAACGGCACCACTTTTTCGGTTACCGAAGCAATTCTTTTGATACCCCCGATAATGACGATACCAACGATAATCGCCAAAACAATTCCTATCACAAAACCTGTGGAACCTCCTTGTAAACCCAGCATTGCTGCCAATTGTTCCGCCGCTTGGTTCGACTGTACGGCATTACCGCCCCCAAAAGACGCCCCTACACATAAAATTGCGAAAATTACCGCCAAGGCTTTTCCCAACCCCGTGTAACCTCTTTCTTTCAACCCTTTGGACAAATAGTACATAGGACCCCCATGTACTGTCCCATCTTCATCCACATCACGATATTTGACCCCTAACGTACATTCAACGAATTTTGTGGACATACTCAACAACCCACATAAAATCATCCAGAATGTCGCTCCCGGACCCCCAATGGCTATAGCCAAAGCGACCCCGGCAATATTCCCTAGACCAACCGTACCCGAAACCGCAGTCGCAAGGGCTTGAAAGTGACTCACCTCCCCATGCTTACTTTCATCCCGGATCGTATCGGGCAAATCGCCATCAACAATATTCACTTCGGCCTTTTCCACGCCATGGCCCTCGGGCGACTCAACTTCATCATACTTACCCCTAACGACATTTATGGCCAATGGAAATTTCGTAATATTGACAAAACCAAAATACAAGGTGAAAAAAGTTGCCCCCGACACCAGAATGATCACGATCAAAGGGACGCCGGTTCCAGGAACCTGCCAAAAAACAATGCCTTCCCAAACTGCCGTTATCGGCTCGAACCACGCATTAATCCGTTCATCAATCCCCATTTCCGCAGACTCTTGGGAAAAGGTTAAAAAAGGTAATAAAAAAGTTAATAAGGAAAGCAATCTATACTTCATATGACTTATTTAGTTGGTTTAAAAAACGAAGTTGGCAATATCCTAAAAAAAACAATCCAAACAAAGATTATTGGACAAAAAAAGAGCCCTTTAAATACGGAACATCTCATTTAATTTACGGATCTGTTCGGGCCTCCCCAGGACGATGACCTTGCTTTTAGGTTGTAACTGCATATTTGCTTCAGGGTTTATGGTATATTTACCGTCTGGGGCGATGTACCCGATAATGGTACAACCGGTTTTTCGCCTTAAATCAAGATCCCGTAACGATTTATGCTCCCCCTGTTCGGAAAATTCCTCAATGGCCACTTCCTCAAGGTTGGTGGTATGCTCCCCTTCCAAAGACAACTCGTCCATAAAAGAAATGAGGTCGGGCATGACTACCAAGGAAGCCATATGGTCGCCACCGATCTTATCGGGCATGATCACCTGATCCGCGCCTGCCAATTTTAATTTTTTCTGGGAAGTGACCAAAGAGGCCCTACTTATGATGGTCAATTCCTTATTCAATTGCCTTGCTGATAAAACCACAAAAAGGTTGGCCGCATCATCGGGTAAGGTGGTTATGAGATATTTTGCCCGCTCTATACCTGCCGCCAACAATATTTCGTCATCATTGGCATCCCCTTCAACAAACAAATAACTATCCCCGTATTTATCGATGACCTCTTTGTCGTTCTCTATGATTACAAATGGCCTTTTGTAGGCGTTCAACCGAAGGGCAGCCTGATTCCCATTTCGACCAAACCCACAGATAATCACATGGTTTGACAGCTTGTTGATCATGTTCTTCACTTTTTTCTTTTTTATAATATCCAAGGAATTCCTACTTAATATATACTCTGTTACTACCGAGATGGCAAAGGCGAATATGAATACACTGGAAATAATCAGGAACACCGTGAATACCTTTGCTTCAGCACTAAGCGGACCGACTTCTGAAAAACCGACGGTTGTCACCGTGATCACGGTCATGTAAAAAGCATCCAACCAGGTCAAATCGGACAACAACCTATATCCTATGATCCCAGTTGCCAAAACCACCAAAATCATGATAATGGCCAAATATATTTTGGAACGAAACAATCGAATCATAGTTAGAGATCAAAAACTGAGGTTCTCTTGGTATACACCAAATCCTTGATTTTCAGCCAAAAAGCCAAAAAAAGGTATAAGGCGAAACCAAACCCCAAGGTTACGAATGTAAGGTAAATGAAAGACGTTCTGACCACCCTGGCGCGTATTCCCATACGCTCGGCTATTCGCCCACAGACCTCGAATCCCCTTTTCTGAAAATAATATAAAAGTTGATAAAAAACATTCATGGAATAAATTTAAATATTTCCATGTAATAAATTACTACCGATGGCACATTGTAAACATTTATTTTTCATACAGTACATTTTATAAAGTTGCAATACGGCCTGACTTTCCCTTGCCGTCCCCACTCCAAACCCCAAAGCACCCATCTTTTTAACCACACTGTTCCCTTCCTTTTTGATCTTGGCAATTATTGAAAAAATATCGTGGGTAGCATCCTTGCCCAAATGACGTGCATAACAGAACCTTAAGGGCAAAACGGTATTTATAATGAGAAGGTCGATAAAAGGTGTTGTCAAGTTCTTTTTTTGTTTTCCCGATACCTTGCCAAAAGTGAAGTGATCGTCCCAATACGTACTGGCCGAAATTTTAAAAATGGCATATATCCCGTCCAAATGGGAAGTAGTCATCAATTTTTGAAAAAGATCTTGATGCTTTTCATACAAATTGGCGATTTGGGAAAGACGTATGGTAGGAAAATTGGAGGGGCGGAGTTTAAAAAACTCGGGGTTTTGAATCCCCTGGGATGAAAGTCCGAATTTTTTGCTTAAATAACCATACTCCTTTTGGAGGGTGACATAATAGGGATCCAACCCCCCTTCATCGTCAAGCAAACCGGCCAAACCCATCAAAACGCTTTCCAACTGCAGTGGTTTCTTCAATAGCTTTCTACATACCGAAAACTCCAAGGCTTGGGCAATACTCAAAAAGGACTGGCCATTTTTATTCAATCCAAAATTCCTAAGAAGCAGGCAGAACAACACCTTTTCCCAGTCGTTTTTCGAATGTTTTAAAAGGGACTCGATAAATATCGACTTTTGCTCCAAGCGCTCAACATAAAGACGCTCTAACCAATTCGTCTTGGTAAATTCATCGATTTGGGAAATCCCATTTTCACAATTGATGGTTTTTGTACTTTGATGATCGAAAAGATCGCGGTAACTTTTTAATAGATCATCGGAAACATAGCTCTTTAAGGCCAAGGTAGGTATCTCGGTATTGTCCTTTCTATACACGGCTACGTCATCATGCCAAACCACATGCAGGATTACATTATCGTAATTGACATCCTTTTCATGATTGTGGGCATACCAATCCGAAGCTTTGATATGTATTTCAACGTTCCCGGCCCATAGTTGCCCATTGATTTTGAGTTTGGCGTTGAAAAAATCAGGACCGGATTGATGGTTGTGGATACCGACATCCACAATCTCAACAATTTCATTTTGGCCGGTGACCAAATTTTGCAATGGCAGCTTTTTGTATTTCCAGATAAAATGGAGCAGATCCTCTCGCATACTCCTAAAATAAAAAAATCCCACAAAAATGTAGGATTTTTTTTATTTGGTGCTTTTTGGTCCTTTATTGAACTACCTCCCCTTTCCAGGCCATAATACCCCCTTGGAGGTTATAAGCCGTTTCAAAACCGAGCTCATTCATGATGTTGCATGCCTGGCCACTCCTGGCCCCTGACCTGCAATAGACATAATAATTTTTGGATTTGTCCAATTTCTCCACTTCCTCAACAAACTTTTGCCCTAGATAAATGTCGATATTAGTGGCATCCGGGATAAAACCCTGTTGAAACTCCGTCGGGGTCCTTACATCCAAAACAATTGCATTGTTATCGGCATTCAACCGTTCTACCCATTCTTCTTGAGATAAATCTGCCATTTTGTATAATTTTTTAAAGCGTAAAATTAATGCATTTCAATAAAATAAAGTGCGAATTAAACCTGTAGTCGGGACCTAAGCCAAAGAATTCAGGAATTTAACAGAATTTTAAACCCAATACCCCAGGGGGAAGTAAAAAAATACCATACATTTGTATATACAATTGTTGTGAATACATGAATGTAGAAGAACGCATAAAAACAGAAGGCAATATTCCTTTGGAAAAAAGGACGATCATTCATCTTATATTGGTTTCGAATATCATTAACGAGAAAATAGCCCTTGTCTTAAAACCGTTTGATATTTCAATACAACAATTCAATGTGTTGCGGATCCTAAGGGGGCAAAAGGGGAAACCGGCCAACCTCAGCACATTGAATGAAAGAATGGTGACCAAAATGAGCAATACGACCAGGTTGGTCGACAAATTGATCCGTAAGGAATATGTTGAAAGACATATTTGTCCTTCCAACAGAAGAAAGATAGAGATAACCATTACCGCAAAAGGCCAAGAACAACTGAATATCATGGATACCCTGGTTTCAGAGACCGAAAAAAGGCTGTTACACCGATTTTCGGTTGTTGAATTGGAACAACTGAATACCTTATTGAATAACTTCGATCTTAAATAAAAACAACCCAAAAATCAAAAACAAATGAAAAAGAATTTTTTTGCATTGACCTTGGCCGTAGTATTCGGCTTTACAGCAACAGCAACAGAACCCGTGAAAAAAGAAACAAAAGAAGTCAAGACCAGTGAAAGCTCGGTGACTTGGAAAGCATACAAGGTCACGGGTTCCCATCATGGCAACGTTACCCTAGAAAGCGGTAAACTGGTATTCGAAGAAGGAAAGCTCTCAGGAGGGGAATTCATTGTGGACATGACAAGCCTTATATGTACCGATCTTGAAGGTGGATCCAAAGGTAAATTGGAGGGCCATTTAAAGTCTGACGATTTCTTTGGCGTTGCCACCCACCCGACCTCCTCTTTGGTTTTTACCAAAGTAGAGGCCACAGGCAAGAACTCCTATGAAGTTACCGGGGATTTAACGATCAAAGACATTACCAAATCGGTTACTTTCGATGTATCCGTATATGGTAGTAAAGCGACAGCCACCATGAAAGTGGATAGGGCGGAATATGATATACGTTATGGATCCGGTAGTTTTTTCGACAATCTAGGGGACAAAACCATTTATGATGAATTCGATCTTGTGGTTGATTTGGTATTTTGATCCGATACGGGAACACGATCTTGAAAAGTAGGGATCGTTGAAACCGTTATTTTTTACAAAAAACGTATTTGTTGTTTAAAAAATCATTTCTATATTTGATGCAATGAAAATTAACGGAGCAAATACATGGTGGTGGAACAACTTACGAAAAACGTCGTGAGCTGAGCATCATTGTAGTAAAACTATATAAAAGGCTTGTCTATCACGACAGGCCTTTTTTAATTCCATATTTTGAACATGCAGTACAAATTTAAATCGCACCACAAGAAAATCCTGGCAGATACCATTACCCCGGTAAGCGTCTATTTAAAGATACGGGACAGGTTCCCGAACAGTATACTCTTGGAAAGTAGTGACTATCATGCCAATGACAATAGCTTTTCCTATATCTGCTGCAACCCCATCGCATCGATAAAAATTGAGAACGAAACCATTCTGGAACGATTTCCCGATGGGCACAGCGCAACCCGCAAAATAGGACCGGATACCGATGTGGTACAGACCATAAATGAATTTAGTCAAAAATTCGAAGCCGATGGAAATTCGTACAAGTTCATAAACAACGGACTGTTCGGGTATATGTCCTATGATGCCGTGCGCTATTTTGAAGACATTGAAATCGGGAAGAAAGACAAGGCGATGGATATTCCCGACATTTATTATGCCGTTTACCAAAATATCATCGCCATTAACCATTTCAAGAACGAGGCTTATATTTTTGCCCATTGCTATGAAAAAGACATCAATATTGCTGAGATTGAACGCATCTTGAATGTTAAGAATTTTGCCACCTACAATTTCAATAAAGAGGGAGCCCCAACCTCGAACCTCAAGGACGAAGAATTCAAAGAGCATGTAGCCCTGGCCAAAAAACATTGCCAAAGGGGCGATGTTTTCCAATTGGTGCTTTCCAGAAGGTTTTCCCAAGGGTTCAAAGGGGATGAATTCAATGTGTATAGGGCCCTACGCTCTGTAAACCCTTCCCCTTACCTCTTCTATTTTGATTATGGGGATTTTAAAATATTCGGAAGTTCCCCTGAAGCCCAATTGATCGTTAGCGACGGCAAGGCGGAAATCCACCCTATAGCAGGTACCTTTAAAAGAACGGGTAATGATGAGAAAGATGCTGAATTGGCCAAAAAGTTGACACAGGACCATAAGGAAAACAGCGAGCATGTCATGTTGGTCGATCTGGCCCGTAACGATTTAAGTAGAAATGGGAACATGGTCACCGTGGACAATTATAGGGAAGTACAATTCTTTTCCCATGTGATTCATCTTGTGTCCAAAGTAACGGGGCAAAAGAAAAAGGACATCAGTACCATGAAAGTCGTAGCCGATACGTTCCCTGCCGGTACGTTGAGTGGTGCACCCAAGCATATGGCCATGCAGCTCATAGAAAAATACGAAAAGACAAATAGGGCCTATTATGGGGGTGCCATCGGATTTATGGATTTCAAGGGAAACTTTAACCATGCCATTATGATCCGGACCTTTTTGAGCAAAAACCACCAACTGCATTATCAAGCAGGTGCTGGTTTGGTAGCAGCCTCAAACCCTGAAAACGAATTACAGGAAACCTATAATAAATTGGGAGCATTGACCAAGGCTTTGGAAATTGCGGAAACCATCTAAAATTTCCAGAACAAGATAATTATGAAAAAAATATTGGTAATAGACAATTACGACAGTTTCACTTATAATCTAGTCCATTATCTGGAAGATCTGGATTGCGATGTCACCGTTAAACGAAACGACCAACTCACTTTGGAAGAGGTTGGTGCTTTTGAAAGAATCGTCCTATCACCCGGTCCGGGCATCCCGGATGAAGCTGGACTGCTAAAGCAAATCATATCGGAGTACGCCCCGACCAAAAGTATCTTTGGTGTATGTTTGGGACAACAGGCCATTGCCGAGGTGTTCGGGGGCACCTTGATCAATCTTGATGAGGTTTATCACGGTATCGCAACCAAAATAACAGTGACCAAAGACGATATCCTCTTCGAGGGTTTGCCTAAGGAAATAGAAGTTGGGCGCTATCATTCCTGGGTGGTGGATCCCAACCTGCCAGAGGTTTTGGAAACGACTTCGATTGATGAAAACGGCCAGATCATGTCGCTCCGCCATAAGGAGTATGACGTACGGGCTGTACAATTCCATCCCGAGTCCGTGTTGACCCCACAAGGTAAAACCATGCTAAAGAACTGGTTACGCGATAAAGCATAGAATAAACACTGAAACAAATTCAGCATTTATGAAAGATATTTTAAACAGATTGATCAATCACGACTTCCTTACAAAGGAAGATGCCAAGCAAGTTTTGGTGAACATCGCCAAAGGGGAATACAATACAAGTCAGATCGCCGCTTTTTTAACCGTGTATATGATGCGCAGCATTACGATCGAAGAGTTGGAAGGTTTCCGCGATGCCTTATTGGATCTATGTTTGGCCGTTGACCTATCGGACTATAACCCCATTGACTTATGTGGAACGGGTGGTGATGGCAAGGACACCTTCAATATTTCTACCTTGGCCTCATTTGTCACCGCCGGTGCGGGGGTAAAAGTGACCAAACATGGTAACTATGGGGTTTCCTCAAAATGTGGCAGTAGTAATGTCATGGAATTTTTAGGCATTACGTTCAGCAATGAAGCTGATTTTCTTAAAAAGTCGATTGAGGAGGCCGGAATATGTGTATTGCACGCCCCCCTTTTTCATCCCGCCATGAAAAATGTGGCCCCCATTCGAAGGGAATTGGCCGTAAAAACCTTTTTCAATATGTTAGGGCCCATGGTAAATCCCGCATTCCCCAAAAACCAGATGGTAGGGGTTTTCAATTTGGAATTGGCCCGTATGTATGGGTACCTATACCAAAAAACCGATAAAAACTTTACCGTTTTACATGCATTGGATGGCTATGATGAAATATCATTGACAGGGGCCACCAAAACCATATCGAACAAATCGGAAGGCATGTTGCACCCTGGGGATTTTGGAATAAAACGTGTGGAACAATCCCAAATTGTCGGTGGTGAGACTGTCGAAGAATCGGCAAGGATATTTATGGACATCCTTAACGGCAAGGGAACCGAGGCACAAAACAATGTGGTTTGCGCCAATGCCAGTATCGCCATCGCTACGGTTAATGGAGTTTCCCCAAAAGAAGGGTTTGAAAACGCCAAAGAAGCCTTACTTTCCGGAAAAGGCTTAAAAGCATTGAATAAATTACAGGCACTAAGTGTATAATCGCTCATTACATGAATATCCTAGATAAAATAGTCAGAGACAAAAGGGTCGAGGTAGAACTTCGAAAAGGATTGATTCCCACATCCCAATTAGAGGCCTCCGTACTTTTTGGGCGGGAAAGTAATTCTTTGGCGCAAGCACTTCGGAATAGCCCCACAGGAATTATTGCGGAGCATAAGCGCCGGTCGCCCTCCAAATCGGTCATCAATCATACCCTTAATGTACAGGATGTAGCAAAAGGCTATGAACATGCAGGTGTTTGTGGCATGTCCGTTTTAACCGATGGCAAATATTTCGGAGGATCGCTTGACGATCTTTTAGCAGCAAGGGCATCGGTAAAAATGCCATTACTCCGAAAAGAATTCATCATTGATGAATATCAAATCATAGAAGCCAAAGCCTATGGGGCCGATGTTATTCTTTTGATTGCCGCCATTTTATCCCCATCCGAAATAAAGTTGTTTTCCGAATTGGCCAAAAGCTTGCATTTGGATGTTTTATTGGAAGTACACAATGAGGAGGAATTGCACAAATCGATCATGCCCAGTCTGGATATGTTGGGGGTCAACAATCGCAACCTTAAGACTTTTGAAGTCAGTTTGGAGACCAGTAAAAACCTTTCAAAGATCATCCCGGACGATTTCGTGAAAGTATCGGAAAGCGGTATCAGTAGCATTGAAGCCATAAAGGAATTAAGGCCTTTTGGGTATCAGGGTTTTCTTATCGGTGAAAATTTCATGAAAACCGAAGATCCCGGGGTAAGTGCGACGGCATTCATCAACGCTTTGAACTGAAAACAAGAGACCCATGAGCCAATACCATAAACTTGCCAAAGATCCGAAAAAGGAACCGATAAAGGTCAAGGTCTGTGGTATGAACAAAAATGCCGCTGAGGTCGCGACCTTAAATCCCGATTACCTTGGGTTTATTTTCTGGGAGCCGTCCAAAAGGCATTTCGATGAAAAGCCCATCATTTTACCACATCGTATCAAAAAGGTAGGCGTTTTTGTCGATGCATATATCGAAGAGATCGTAGAGAAGGTAAACACCCATAAATTAGTGGCAGTACAGCTTCACGGCAAGGAATCCCCGGATTATTGCCGTACGCTAAAGAGCGAATTGAAAGGTGTCGATATCATTAAGGTATTTTCATTAAAGGATGAATTCGATTTCAAGGAACTTGAGCCTTACGAATCGGTTTGTGATTATTACCTTTTCGATACCAAGGGAAAACTGCCCGGTGGCAATGGATACAAGTTCGACTGGAAGATTTTAAAGGATTTTCCATCCAAAAAACCCTATTTCTTAAGTGGGGGTATTGGGCCTATGGACTTGGATTCGATCAAGGAATTCATGAAGCTGCCAAATTCAAACCTTTGCCATGCCATTGATGTGAACAGCCAATTTGAAATTGAGCCAGGATTGAAGGATCTTGGCGCATTAAAAGATTTTATAAAAGAACTAAGATGAGTTACAACGCAGACGAAAAAGGCTATTATGGAGAATTCGGAGGGGCATTCATACCGGAAATGCTATACCCGAATACCGAGGAATTACGCCAAAACTATATCCAGATCATGGAAGAACCTTCGTTCAAAAAGGAATTCGACCATTTATTGAAGGATTATGTTGGCCGGCCGACCCCATTATACTTCGCAGAAAGGTTATCGAAAAAATACAACACGAAGATCTACTTAAAAAGGGAAGACCTTTGCCATACCGGTGCCCATAAGGTAAATAATACCATAGGGCAGATACTCATGGCCAAAAAACTAGGTAAGAACAGGATCATTGCCGAGACAGGTGCCGGTCAACACGGTGTTGCCACGGCTACGGTCTGTGCGCTGATGGGAATAGAATGTGTGGTCTATATGGGAGAGATAGATATTGCACGACAAGCACCGAACGTAGCACGAATGAAAATGTTGGGTGCCGAAGTACGCCCTGCACTTTCCGGTAGTAGAACCTTAAAGGATGCCACCAATGAGGCCATCCGCGATTGGATCAATAACCCCGTAGACACCCATTATATTATAGGTTCGGTGGTTGGGCCACACCCTTACCCCGATATGGTCGCCCGGTTTCAATCGGTGATTTCCCAAGAAATAAAATCCCAATTAAAAGAAAAAGAGGGTGTTGAAAACCCTGATTATGTCATTGCCTGTGTCGGTGGGGGCAGTAATGCCGCCGGTGCTTTTTACCATTATCTGGATACAGAGGATGTCGGAATTATCGCGGTTGAGGCTGCCGGAAAAGGAATTGATTCCGGGGAAAGTGCAGCAACCTCCGCATTGGGGAAAGTTGGGATCATTCATGGAAGCAAGACCCTGTTGATGCAGACGCCGGACGGACAAATAACCGAACCGTATTCCATATCGGCCGGACTCGATTATCCCGGTGTTGGCCCCATGCATGCCCATTTATTCCGGTCTGGCCGCGGGGAATTCATATCAATAACCGATGCCGATGCCATGAAAGCCGGCTTGTTATTATCCAAGTTGGAAGGCATCATTCCCGCCATCGAAAGCTCACACGCCTTTGCGGTTTTGGAAGAAAAGACATTCAAACCAAATGATATCGTCGTTATAAATCTTTCGGGTCGTGGCGACAAGGATCTCGACACATACATTGATTATTTCAAGCTATAATCCATTTCCGATGAACAGAATACACCAAAAACTCAAGGAGGATAAAAAAATCCTTTCCATTTATTTTACCGCCGGTTATCCAGAACTCAACGACACGGTGAACATCATACAGGACCTCGAAAAGAACGGGGTGGATCTCATCGAGATCGGATTACCTTTTTCAGACCCGTTGGCAGACGGCCCCACCATTCAAGAAAGTTCAACGGCCGCTTTGAAAAACGGGATGAACACCGAATTACTTTTTGAACAATTGAAGGATATCCGAAAATCGGTCTCCATCCCCTTGATCATTATGGGCTATTTTAATCCGGTGTTTCAATATGGCGTCGAGGCCTTTTGCAAACGATGTAAGGAAATTGGTATTGACGGACTCATTTTACCCGATTTACCCTTGGATGTATATCTACAAGATTACGAAGCGACGTTTAAAAAATACGGGCTGATCAATATATTTTTGATCACCCCCCAAACCAGTGATGAGCGCATCAGAAAAATTGACGATGCCTCGAACGGATTCATTTACATGGTCAGTTCGGCCAGTACCACTGGGGCCACGTCCGGTTTTGGATCGGAACAACAAGCTTATTTTGAACGCATTGCGGCCCTTGACCTCAACAATCCCCAAATTGTCGGATTTGGGATCAATAATGCGGAGACCTTTAACCAAGCCACCCGTACCACTTCCGGGGCAATCATTGGCTCTGCATTCATTAAGCATTTGAACCAATTTGGAATCGAGGGAATTCCCGATTTTATCAAAACCATCCGTTAAGCCATGGAATTCATCAACAAGTGGAAACTGGTCATCTTACTTTGTTTGACATTGGGGTTGGCCCCATTTTTTCCAGAACCCCATATTTGGGGTAAAATACGGTGGATAGCCGGTGGAGCGATCGGTATGGGGCCAATGGATTGGTTCGATGTCATTTTCCACGGCTTTCCCTTTTTACTCCTTCTCCGACTTATTATTTTAAAGGTAATAGGCTTGTTGAAAAATTAGAAATGCCTACTTTTAAAACTTATTCCCAAAAAAGAAAATGAAAAAAATCATAGCCCTATTCCTTGTATGTATCTCAGCGCATACTTTTGCTCAAGATGATGATGTCCTTAACGCCTATGTAAGCCACACAATCAATGAATTAAGGGAGTTCGTAGCCATACCCAATGATGCTTTGGAACACGCCGATATCAATCGGAACCTTACTTGGCTCACCAAAAAATTCAACGAAAGGGGCTTTAATTCCTCCCTATTGCCGACCAAAGGGGAATCGCTGTTCTTTGCGGCATTGCCCGTGGAAGACCAAAAACCTACCGTACTTTTTTATATGCATCTCGACGGGCAGTCCGTGGATCCCTCAAAATGGGATCAACCGAATCCGTACCAAGTCGTTTTGAAATCAAAAGAAGGCGACCAATGGAAAACCCAACCTTTTGACAGTCTTACTAAAAACATGAATGCCGACTGGCGGCTTTTTGGTCGTTCAACCTCGGATGACAAAGGCCCCATAGTCATGTTTTTAAACGCCATTGATCTATTGAAAAAGAACAACGTCGTGTTGCCATTCAATGTTAAGGTGATTTTGGATAGCGAAGAGGAAAAAGGCAGCAAACCCTTACCGGATGCCGTAAAGGAATACAGGGATTTACTAAAGGCCGATTTTCTGGTCATCAATGACGGACCGGTACATGGCTCAGGAAAACCCACAGTGGTATATGGCTGTAGAGGTATTACCAGCCTTTCGTTAACCACTTACGGCCCAATAAAGCCACAACATAGTGGACATTACGGGAATTATGCCCCCAATCCGGGTTTTCAGTTGTCACAGGTATTGGCCAGCATGAAAGACCCCAATGGCAAAGTCTTGATCAAAGGATATTATGATGGTATCACATTGGACGACCCAACCATGGAAATCTTAAAAAAAGTGCCGGAAGATGCAGAAAACATCAATGCAAATCTCGCCATTAAAACCCCGGAACAGGTGGGCAGTTTTTATCAGGAATCCTTACAATACCCTTCCCTGAACATCCGCGGTCTAGCCTCGGGGTGGGTCGGAGAGAAAGCACGTACCATTATCCCGGAAAGTGCCACGGCGGAAATAGATATACGGTTAGTTCCGGAAACCGATGGAAACAGATTAAAAACCCTTGTCAAAAAACATATTGCAAACCAAGGGTTCTATGTCATGGAGGGTGTTCCTACCAAAGAGGAGCGCATGGCCCATGACAAGATCATCACCATTACCGAAGGCAGTGTAACAAATGCTTTTAGAACCGATTTGGACAATGCATATGGCCATTTCTTGGTAAAGGTATTGAACGATTCTTTCGGTGAGGATGTGGTCCAGATCCGGATTATGGGGGGTACCGTACCCATTGCCCCTTTTATCAACGAATTGAAAATACCGGCTTTCATCGTACCTTTGGTAAATGCCGACAACAATCAGCATAGTCCGAATGAAAACCTCAAAATCGCTCAAATCGCTTATGGCATCAAAGCATTTTATGGCATTTTGAGTACCCCTTTGAATTAATACGTAGTCTTGTTGCCATTACTGTAATGCACAGTGGTCATTAACATTCCTTAACAGAGGTTTACAACGCCTTTAACGGAGATTTCGACTTGCGAATCCTATATTAAGGTTGAACATAAAAACCGAAAAAATGGGAATAATCAAAGACAAAAAGAAATTCAAAAGAAAAGTACAACAATCAAATCCTACCAATCCAACCGGTAATACCGGTATCGATACCAATACGTTCGATATAGACAAGACCACTATAAAAAAGCAACAAAACAAGAAATAGTCTTTACTACCCAATAGGGTTTAAAAACCCTACCGGTAATAAAAGTGATTTAAGCTATATGGACCTACAAGATCAAACAACCTTGTAGGTCCTTTTTTTACCATTACATTAAGCCGAGTTTCGACTCGCATTGATATTTCCGTAAAGGGATCTGGTTACTATCTTCTCATAGATTTCCTTATAATCCGTTTCCTGACCTATTTTTTGGAGGGCATATTGTTGGATCACCAGAAGTGGCAGTACGATATTCTCCCTGATTTGTATCGATTCCCGTGAAATACCTTCATTTTCCATTAAAACATTGGATCCTGAAATCAACAATAGCATTTCTTTCGATAGGAGGTATTCATTATAAAGGATATTCCAAAATTCGCCGTATTTCGCATCTTCCTTCATATAACTCGTCAATTCAAAATAGCATTTGGTGAGCGACATCATACTATTATGCATCAAGGCCTTAAAAAAGGGAACTTCCTTGTACATTTTCTTCAATTCCCTGAGGCGCCCCGAGTCACGGATGGTTTTTATAGCCGTACCGATACCAAAGTAACCAGGTACATTCTGTTTCAATTGACTCCATGAACCGACGAATGAAATAGCCCTTAGGTCGCTTAATGTCAATTGTTTTTTATTCCCACGTTTCCCAGGCCTACTGCCGATGTTCGCCTTTTGGTAATATTTGAGCGTACTCCTGTTTTCGAGATAGGGAATGAACATTTCATGGTTTTTCAACGCATCGTACTTGGCAAAACTCAATTCGGACAATTCCTCCAATAATTTTCGATGCTCCTTGGAAATCACATTTTCCTTTCCGAATAGGTTATTGGACAATCCGGCGGTCAACAATTGTTCACAATTATGCTGAAATTGTTCCTTCGTCCCATAGGTACTCGTAATGGTCTGCCCTTGAATGGTGAGCTGAATCTCGTTATTGGCGATATCTTTGGTCTGGGCAGCATAAAAACGATGTGTTCTACCTCCACCACGTGCCGGTGGGCCTCCCCTACCATCGAAAAACATGGCTTTTATATCGTTCTTTTTACACACCTTCGACAATTGTTCTTTGGTTTTAAGGATAGACCAGTTGGCCTTAACATACCCTCCGTCTTTGGTACCATCGGAAAATCCGAGCATCATGGTCTGTCTTTTCCGCCGCTGCTCAAGGTGTTTTTGATATTCAGGCAGATCAAAAAGGGTCTGCATGATACCTTCTGCCCCGGACATTCCCTTCATGGTTTCGAATAGGGGAATGATATCAAAGGTAATGGCATCCTTTTCCCAACCGGCCCATCGGAATAGACCGAATACAAACAACACGGAGAATATATCCTCAGAATTACTGATGATATACCTATTGCAACCGTCTTCCCCATTTTTGGCTTGTATGTCTTTCAACTGTTGAATATTCAACAAAGTGTCCTTGACAATATCCTCATAGGTATCGGGATCGGCCGTTATTTCTTCCCTCAATAACAAATCAATCAGTTCCGACTCTGAAACCTCGGACAAACTTTCCTTTAAATACCCGTTTTCCTTTAAAATGGTTTCAACGGCCAAGACATGTTTGCTATGATCCTGCCGTATATCAAGTGAGGCAAAATGGGTCTTGAAAATCTTTACCTTATCAATAAAATGATCCAATTTACTTAAGAAGAGACCATGATACTCATTGACCAATAAGTCGCGCATTTCCATCAAGGGATCGATGATCTCTTCGTAAGCGATCGGCCTTTTTGAATCGAACATTGCCGAATACACCTTATTGCGCAAAGCCTTTAAAGGGTCCTGTATTTTGGCGAAGGTTAGTTTTTTCTGAAGGGATTTAAGGTCGTTATAATAGCATTTTAAAAGGTTCAACCTTAATTCATCGGCAACATTCTTGGTGATTTCAGCGGTCACAAAAGGGTTTCCGTCCCGGTCACCGCCCGGCCAGAACCCAAGTTTCATGATGTTATGGTTCTCAAAATCATCGTTATCAATATTCTCTTTTATATAGGCATACAGATCACCCATCGCATCATAGTAAACATGCCGTAGTATATAAATGATATTCTTGGCCTCATCCAAAGGTGTGGGCTTTTGACTGTTCATTAATGAGGTAAGTCCCAATTGTTGTAGGGTAACATC
Organism: Maribacter polysaccharolyticus; assembly: GCF_028882255.1. GTDB lineage: Bacteria > Bacteroidota > Bacteroidia > Flavobacteriales > Flavobacteriaceae > Maribacter_A > Maribacter_A polysaccharolyticus. The sequence goes on along the minus strand of NZ_JARBUY010000008.1, from coordinate 59,512 downwards.
GATGTCATCGATCTTATTATCCACGATAAGCGACCGCAGATCGTTCATAATATCGAGAACGGCCGAAGTATAAAATTGGGTTGGGTGCGCGGTAAGAACGATCCGGGCACTGAAGTTCGATAGTTTTTCGGCCACCTTATCCCAACTTTTCGTCTTGTTCACCAGTTGAAAATAATCCTTGATGGAAAGGGAATCGCTATGCTCTTGCAGCTTTGGAAAAGCCGCATCCTCTACACTATCGTATAAAACAACTTGGCGTTCTACATATTGTATAATGCGGAACATAAAATCGATCTGCTCCTTTTCATTCTCAATATTCACATAATTCGCAAAAAATGATTCCAGGATTTCTTGTGGATTAAGGCCCGCTTTCAAGCCTTTAACGGATTGATGGTGCAAAAGGGGCACGACCATACCGACATTCTCGATATTCCGATAAGGTAAATTAAGGAACAGGCTGTTATACACATTGAACTTGTTCTGAACCGATTTTTTAAACTCCTCTAATCTTTCTATTTGATGCATAGTTTCTCGTAAAAGTATCCTATTAACCAAGGGATACGGATGTACCCCCATTGACGTAACAAATACCGGCATTTTACACCGGTCGATTTTGCTTGTTTTTTATACCAACAAAATACGGCACTAACCCCACAAAACCAACATAAAGGTCAATTTAATATCCGTTTTGTTATGGATTTCACTAAAAAAACGGCCGGTATTGCAACACCCTATAATCCAACGTATTGAAGCTTGGGTTTTTGGCCTTTAGCACCTTATACGCTGTCAGGCTGCCTACTGCCCTATTGGCAGCTCCTGAGGGTGCGGTCAATGAAACGGTCCTGATGTTTCTTTGGGTACCTTTGGCGTTCGGAAGATTGAATTGGTGGATCCTAGGCACTTGATCATCGACCACTTCCAATTCAACATGAAATTCTTTTAGGTGTTGCCGAAAAAAATACTCGGGACCGTTTTTACTATTACCTCCCGTGAACAACAAAGTGTCAACCTTTTCGTAAACTCCCAGATAACCCAAAAGGTTCCTTAGCTTAACATGTTGCATTCCCGAATCCGAAGCATCTATTTTGCTCCGCCTGGCACTTTGCACAATATCGCAAATTCCGATTTTACGTTCAAGCAGAAATCGCTTTCGCTCTTCGATGGCCTCCGATGTGGTTTCAAACTTCAGGTCCAATTCGAATATCTTATCCAGTATGTGCCATAATTGGCCGTCCTTACTTCCATAACAGAAGTCGACATCACCCTCCTTTAACCGTCCCATGGTAAATCGTGGGGGCGGCAAGGTGCCAACGATCAATTTTGTAGCCTCTTTGAACAGAAAGGGCTCATAGGGGTGGTCGTGAAAAAACATAATGTGATTTTTGGTATTGACAAGAGCGGATTTATCAGCATCAAAGATACCACTTTCATCCCTTGGAAATCACCATTGACTAGCAATGCTAAAATCCGTACTTTTAATAACATCGAAAAAAACAAGATATGGGAAAAGGGGACAAAAAGTCGCGAAGGGGCAAAATAGCCAATAATTCTTATGGTGCAAGAAGGCCTAGAAAAATAAAAAAAAGGGTTACCGTGGAAGAAAAAATAGATATCAAGAAAAAGAAATAATGCCTAATCGATAACGAAATCCAAGGTGACATCACCGTTTTCATCCAAACCGACTTCATAGGTGTAATAGCCTAAAGGCAATGGGCTCTCCCCAACAAAGTCGATGGGTTGCAATACATAGGTTTCCTCACCAACCAAAATATGGATATAGGCATAGACATATGCCGTTTCATAAGCCAAGTATTCGGAATATGAATCGGAAGCAAGATTCGTATGAACCATCTCTTCGTCCCCTACCTGAATGGCGTCATACGGTAGGGTACTTACATTCTTTACCCTTATCCACACCCCATCCAACACATCATCGCGATCGGTACAACCGATAAGGAATACAAACACACTGATTGTTAAAATAAGGAACCGTTTCATATTCTTGGCTTTAGCTTCGTAAGAATACAACGGCGTAATCGCAAAAATATTCTACCGGATAAAAACGGGCTCGTTTTCTTTTAACGTATGTTCCTCACTGTAGCGGTAACCATCGCGGTTAAAAGCACGCACATCTTCCAAAGTTTTTACGTCTTCGTCCACAATATACCTGACCATTGCCCCCCTTGCCTTCTTTGCGAAAAAACTGATGATCTTCAATTTATCGTTTTTCCAATCCTTAAAAACCGGGGTAATCACGGGCACTTTCAATTTCTTTTCATCAATAGCCCCAAAATATTCCTTACTGGCCAAATTTATGAACAGTTCATTTTCTTCCAACTCGGTATTCAAATGATCCGTCAATTCTTTTTTCCAAAATTCGTAAAGATTTTTTTTGCGCCCTATTTTCAAGGAGGTTCCCATTTCCAGACGGTATGGCTGAATAAGGTCCAACGGTTTCAAAATTCCGTATAGACCGGATAAGATGCGCAATGAATCCTGAAGTTTATCCAATTTTTCTTGGGGAATGGTATAGGCATCCAACCCTTGGTAAACATCACCACTGAACGCATATATGGCAGGTCTGGCATTTGAAGGATCGAAAGGGATGGAAAAGTTTTGGTTACGCTCCCAATTCAACTCGGCCAGATTATTTGAAATCCCCATCAACTTTGATAATGCAATGGGCTTCTTTTTCACAAGAACCTTGTTCAAGGTTTGGGCCTTCTCCAAAAACAACGGTTGGGAAAACCTATCTGTAGGTAAATCACGTTCAAAATCCAAGGATTTTGCCGGTGAGACAACAATCTTCATACGTTTCAATTTTGACCCTAAAAATACTAAGGATTATGGTATTGGTCCACCCCTTTAAGGTAGTAGTTTTCAATACCGATATAAAGGGAATTTATCATGGCTTACTATGCTTGGCATAATCTTGCCATTTTAGGATACATTGCGCCATATCTTCCGGGAGTTCCGTATCAAAACGCATATACTCCCCGGTTACGGGATGCACAAACCCCAATGTTTTTGCGTGTAATGCCTGTCGGGGCAAGATCTTAAAGGCATTATCTACAAATTGTTTGTATTTGGTAAACGTAGTTCCCTTCAATATTTTATCCCCCCCGTAACGTTCATCATTGAAAAGGGTATGCCCAATGAATTTCATATGCACGCGTATTTGATGCGTACGCCCCGTTTCCAATTTACAGGACAACAGGGTTACATACCCCAACCGCTCCAACACCTTATAATGGGTCACGGCTTCCTTGCCTTCGTCCCCAAGTGGAAACACCTGCATTTGCAATCTATTTTTCGGATTCCTGGCTATATGTCCTTCAATAGTACCTTCATCCTCCTCGACATTACCCCAAACCAAGGCTATATATTCACGTTCAGAGGTTTTATCAAAAAACTGCTTGGCCAAATGTGTCATTGCCGCCTCCGTCTTTGCAACCACCAAGAGTCCGGAGGTATCCTTATCGATACGATGTACCAAACCTGGTCGCTCATCCTCATTTGTGGGCAAATCCTTCGTATGGAACAATAGGGCATTGATCAAGGTACCCGAGTAATTCCCGTGTCCGGGATGCACCACCATCCCTGCCGGTTTATTGACCACCATTAGGGACTCGTCCTCATAGACGATATCCAATGGAATATCTTCCGGAGTCAGCAATAATTCATGGGGCGGATGCTCGAATAAGACTTTCACCTCATCCCCGGCCTTTACCTTATAATTCTGCTTTACAATAGTCCCGTTCACCCAAATATGGCCATCCCTTGCGGCCTGTTGAATTTTGTTACGGGTGGCATTTTCGATGAAATTCATCAAAAATTTATCGACACGCAGGGGTTCTTGCCCCTTTGAGGCAAGGAATTTGTGGTGCTCATAGAGCTCCTCGTCGTTAGGTTCTTGTTGATATGGACCCATAAGTTATTCAGAATCGGCTTTAATTTGGGCACGTTCGGTAATACTGCCGTTACCACATATCAATTCTATTTTGGAAGTCTTGGGAAGTTTATCCCCTGGTTTGATATACTTGCCTTTATATTTTATTTGATACACCATATCTTTCCCAAGCTCATCGATATAGGTTACCCGTTCCACATCCAAACCAACCGCCTTAAGCATTGACGAGGCATTACGCTGGGTTACCTGAATGATATTCGGTACGGTAACTTTTTTGTATCCCGATGGATTTACCGTTAAATAAATCTTCCGGTCTTCCTTTACCTTGGTTCCCGCTTTTGGATCTTGTTCGATTATCGAAAACCGGGGATAGTTGGGGTTGTATTTGGCCGAATCCAAAACCTCATAGCGGAGCCCGGCCTTTTCTACCGCTGACCTCATATCCATTACGGACATCTTTGCGAAATCGGGGACCTCAATAAACTCCCCATGACGGGTAGAACTGTTCAACCATCGCAGCGTAACGATGACCAATACCACTGCAACCACAAAGGCCAAAACCAATTGTATCAAAAACGTACGACTGCGTAAAAAGTTAAAAAAATGTCTCATCAAATTTTATTAATCCCACAAATATAGGAAATGAGGTAAAACTATATGCGACCACAACCCCAAATGTTAGTTAAAGGACAAGGCTATTTTCAAAACGCCAAAAAAAACACCGTTTGGTTCAAAAGAAACCCACCGCTTTTTCTTTACTTTGAACCTTAAAATCACTCCTGGATCAATTGAGATACTATGAAGACAAAAGTGGCCATTATCATGGGCGGTTATTCAAGTGAATATAAAATCTCACTGAATAGCGGCAATGTGGTACATTCCTATCTGGACAAAACCGAATTCGACAGTTACCGTATACATATTTTCAAGGACAAATGGGTCTATGTGGATGGAAATGAAACCGAATTTACTATCAACAAGGACGACTTTTCCGTTGTCGTCAATGGGCAGACCATTACATTTGACTGTGTTTTCAATGCCATTCATGGTACACCGGGTGAAGATGGATTGATGCAGGCCTATTTTGAACTGCTCGGCATACCCCAGACTTCATGTGACTACTATCAAGCGGCACTGACATTCAGCAAGCGCGACCTTTTAAGTGTATTAAAACCCTACGGAATCAAATCGGCCCCTTCCTATTACCTCAATATGGGCGACCCTATCGATTTGGATGCCATAATCGAAAAAGTGGGTTTACCATGTTTTGTAAAAGCCAACAAGGCGGGAAGCAGTTTCGGTATATCCAAAGTGTATAAAAAGGAGGCTTTACGAACTGCGATCGAAACGGCCTATCAAGAAGACGATGAGATTATCATCGAAGCCTTTTTAGAGGGTACCGAAGTCTCTGTAGGTGTCATAAAATATAAAGGTGAAACCATGGTTCTACCGATTACCGAAATCGTTACCGAAAACGATTTTTTCGATTATGAAGCCAAATACGAAGGAAAGTCACAGGAAATTACCCCCGCGAGAATAAGTGCGGAACAAGAAAGGAAAGTCAGCGAAATGGCAAAACACGCCTATGAGGTTTTAAAGATGAAAGGGTTCTCCCGCAGTGAGTTTATCTTTGTTGACAACGAACCCTACATGCTGGAAATGAATACCACCCCTGGATTGACAACGGAAAGCATTCTGCCCCAACAGGCTAAAATAGCGGGAATATCGCTTTCCGAGCTATTCGGGAATGCCATACAGGAAGTATTGCCCAAAAACCCCTAACTTTACCCCATGAGACGCGCTATTTTCCCAGGTTCTTTTGATCCCTTGACCTTAGGACACCACGATATTATTACGAGGGGAATAACCCTTTTCGACGAACTTATCATTGCCGTCGGCATCAATGCGGATAAAAAATACATGTTTTCCCTTGAGCAAAGACTCGAATTCATCACAAATGAATTCAGGAACGAACCGAAAATAAAAGTGCTTACCTATGAAGGGCTAACCGTGGATTTTTGTGAAAAAATGAATGCCGGTTTCATATTACGTGGGTTGCGTAACCCTGCGGATTTTGAATTTGAAAAGGCCATCGCCCACACCAATAGAAAACTTTCCGACATCGAAACGGTCTTTTTATTGACCTCTTCGGGCAAATCTTTCATCAGTTCTTCCATTGTAAGGGATGTTATCAGAAATGGAGGGAATTATTCGATTTTGGTTCCCGAAACGGTAAAGGTCTTATAACACCTTTTGGCCATTTTCAATGGTCCCAAGGTCATCCAACCGCAACAAAACCTACATTATTGTAATCATTTTCGCGCTTTTATGGGACTTGCAAAATGTTTTGATATTGCCTAAATAACCCATCACAACTAGTATTGCCCAATTCACAACAAAGCTTAAGGCAAATTGGATAATACCGATATCTTCGTAAGAAATTACACCGCAATGATAGATGGCAGACGGACTAAACTGAACAATTATTTGATAAAACAACTGCCGACGGCAACTGTTTTTTTGAATAAAAACCTCGAGGTGGCACATGTTTCCGACAAATTCGTGGATGATTTCGAATTGGTGAACGATGTTATTTTAGGGCAAGGGATAGCTGTAATATTCAAAACATTAAGCCCGGAAGGTCTTAACAATCTCAAAGCAAACCTAAAGGGCATAAATAACCCGGCACACCGTGAAAGTTTCATTACGAAAGACAATCAGAAAAAAACATTCGAATGGAACCATGTACCTTGGTATGATGAAAATGAAGATATCATTGGGGTAATTGCCCACACCGAAGATGTCACTTCCAAAGTCAAAAATGAAATAAAAGTTGAAAAACTCGAATCGATCCTGACCGGAAAGTCCGAAATTGCAAAAATAGGTACCTGGGAATACGATATCGAAAAAGACACCTTATACTGGTGCGACACCACGAAGAACATCCATGATTTACCGCTTGATTACGAACCGAATGTAGATGCCGCATTGGAATTCTACAAAAACGGATACAGTAGGAACACCATATCCATGAGACTCAATAACGCCATCCAAAATGGGACTCCATGGAATGATAAACTCCAGATCATAACGGCGAAAGGAGAGGAAAAATGGGTCCTTGCTTCAGGAAAACCCATTTTCCACAATGATAAATTAATCGGAATCATGGGCACATTCCAAGATATTAATGACAATGTCCGATCACAAATAAAGATAAAGGAGAGTGAACAACTTTTAAAAACCTTGATCGATAACCTTCCGGTCAGTGTTTACATCAAAGACGTTGACTCACGAAAAATCCTGGTAAACAAGGCTGAATGTGATTTCGCCGGTGTGGAATATCCCAGCGAAATCCTTGGAAAGACCGATTTCCAACTTTACAATAAAAAAACCGCCCAAGAATTCCGGGACGAAGACCTGGAGGTCATAAGAACCTTAGAACCGATTTTGGGTAAAGAAACCGTTGGTAAGAAAAAAGATGGGTCCTTGATTTCCATGTTGGTCTATAAATTACCCTTACTCAATACGAATAATGAAATTGAGGGCATTATAGGGATGACCCTGGACATTACCGAAACAAGAAAGACCCAACGAAAGCTTGAGGAAAAAGAGCGTAATTTCAAAAGTATATTCAATACCTCATACCAGCTTGCCGGTATTCTTGATGTCAACGGCACCCTCGTCGAAATCAATGACACCGCCTTGGATTTTTCGAATACTACCGCTGATAAGGTTATCGGGAAAAAATTCTGGGAAACGGATTGGTGGCCAAAAACCGAAACGACCAAAAAGAATCTTCTAAAAGATCTAAGATCGGCCTTAAGGGGTAATTTCATTCGAAAGGAAGTTGTCATCCTCGATAAAAACCAAAATAATATACCCGTAGATTTTTCCATAAAACCCATTTATAACAAAAAAAACAAAATTGTTTCCTTATTGGCCGAAGGTCGCATTATCACTGAAATGGTCGTAGCAAGGGAGAAAATAAAAGAAAGTGAAGTAAAATTTAGGACTCTCTACGAAATGTCCCCTGTCAGCAATGTATTATACGATACCGAAACCGGTCAAATCATCGATTACAACCCCTCTTTCAAAAATACGTTCGGTTATGACACCAATAGCCTCCAGAACATGACCTTCTGGGAGCTTTTCGAGAATACCGGTAAAGACATAAAAAATAAATACCTTGGTGAAATATTGGACAAAGGTAGCTTTGGGCCATACGAAGACAAACTGATTCACAAAAAAGGTACGATCCATACCGTAATCATCAATAAATCCCTGATCGTCGACAAATTGGGCAAAAAACTTGTTTGGTCGACTATTCAGGATATTACCGAAGCCGAAAAGCAAGAGCGTCAAATACGTGAAGAACGCCAGTTACTGAAAACGGTTATCGATAATTTACCGTTGAACGTATATATAAAAGACGAACAATCAAGAAAAATCCTCGTCAACAAAGCCGAGTGTGATTATATGAACGTTGATAATGCGGATGAGATCTTGGGTAAAAATGACTTTGAACTTTTCAGCAACGAAATGGCACAAATGTCACGGGAAGAGGATTTACAGGTATTCAACACCTTAAAACCGATCTTGGGGTATGAGAAAAAACATAAAAACCTGGATGGGAAAACAACCACTTTCCTTACCTCCAAAATCCCTTTGATCGGCGAAAATGGAAGTGCCTATGGCTTAGTAGGTATAAGCCTTGACATCACTGACTTAAAACAAAAAGAGGAAGAACTCAGAAGTTTGATCAATGTCACTTCCTTACAAAACAAAAAACTGCTCAATTTTGCCCATATCGTATCCCATAATCTTCGATCCCATAGCGCGAATTTTTCGATGCTATTGAGTTTCTTGGTAGACGAAAAGAATGAGGAAGAAAAGAAAATCCTAACGAAAATGTTGGTCGAAGCATCGGATAATTTACTTGAAACCTTGGACAATCTAAACGATATACTCGCCATAAATTCCAACGTAAATTTAAAAAAGACCTCTCTAAACCTAAACAATATCCTTCACAAGATCAAACAAAACCTTTCTGCCTTCCTTGAAGACAAAAAAGTAACGATAATCAATAATATACCGGATCATGCCAACATCAAATCAATTCCCGCTTATGCCGAAAGCATTATCCTGAATTTAATCACCAATGCGGTTAAATACAAATCCCCGCAACGTGACCCTATCATCACGTTGAACACAACCCAAAAAGAAGGGTACACCGTTTTTAGTGTCCAGGATAACGGACTGGGAATAGACCTGGCTAAATATGGAGATAAATTATTCGGACTTTACAAAACCTTCCATGACATCCCTGAGGCCAAAGGCATGGGGTTATATATGTCGAAAAACCAAATCGAAGCCATGAACGGAAAGATCACGGTAACCAGCCAAGTTGGGGTCGGAACAACTTTTAATATATATTTTAATGAAAAAAATTAATTCCATCTTCATTGTGGATGATGATCCGATCACCGTTTTCGGCATTCGAAAAATGTTGGATACCTCAGTAACGTTCAATTCGATCAGCACCCATGTCAATGGTCAACTCGCTATTGACAGTATAAAGAAGATCATCGATGCAGCAGAAAAGACCCCGGAAGTTATTTTCCTGGATATCAATATGCCCATCATGGATGGTTGGCAATTCTTGGCCGAATTCGTTGAACTCCCTATAAAGGAAACCATTATCATAAACATCGTCACCTCATCCATAGACCCTGTCGACTATGAGAATTGGGAATTTTACAAGAAAAAAACCCATCATCTGATCCGGTTCAACAACAAACCGATAACCAAGGAAAGAATAGTTGAAATAACCCGACCTGTAGCATAAAGAACACGGAAACTCGGTAGTGTGGACTACCTACTCACCGAACAACGATTTTATATTCGTATATGAATTCTCAAGTGCCTTTTTGATTTTCTTTGGTCCCTTCCATTTCACCTTTTGGATCCCCTCGTCTTCCTGACCTACCAATTCACCATTATAGGAGGTCTTCATTGCGAACCAATGCACTTCTTTCAACTTATATTTACCGTTGCGCTTAAAAATGTGATAGGTGGTTTTCAAAAAGTTCTCGATCTTCAATTTTTGAACTCCCGTCTCTTCCATGACTTCCCTAACCGCACATTCCTCAATGGTTTCTCCCTTATCCAATTTACCTTTTGGCAAATCCCATTTATCATTTCTGTAAATAAATAGCACTTTCCCTTCGGAATTGGTCACAACCCCACCGGCAGCGATTTCTTTGGGAATGGTCTTGCAGAATTTTTTGAGGATCTCTTCATGATTGGGATGGTAGATGTAAGCTTGACCCAACTTTTTCTTAGCCAAAGCTTCTATAGCCTCACGGACAGAACCATTATTCAACAAAAAATATTTACTATTGGCAATATCCGACAATTCATTTGTCAAGATCAGGGGCAGTTCTTTAACAAAAACTTTATACATTTGCGAAATGGTTTTAGATAAAAACACGGCAAAAAAGACTGCAGAGCTTCTGTTGCAAATTAATGCAATAAAGTTGAAACCCGAAAATCCTTTTACATGGGCTTCGGGTTGGAAATCCCCGATTTATTGTGATAATAGAATTATCCTATCCTACCCATCCATAAGAAATTTTGTGCGGGAGGAAATGGCAAAACAGGTTGAAGCCCTATATGGCAAACCCGATGTAATCGCAGGGGTAGCTACCGGGGCCATAGGTATAGGGGCCTTGGTGGCCGATTACCTGGGACTCCCTTTTATTTATGTTCGCCCGGAGCCAAAATCCCACGGACGCCAAAATCAGATCGAAGGACTATTGGAAGATGGCCAAAGTGTGGTGATCATAGAAGATTTGATCAGTACCGGCAAAAGCAGCCTGAATGCGGCCAATGCCCTTTCGAACGCTGGAGCGAACATCAAAGGTATGCTAGCCATATTCACCTATGGATTTGACGCTGCGACCATCAATTTTGAAAAAACCGGACTTGAACTCCACACCCTTTCGGACTATGCCCATTTAATAAAACAAGCATCAGAGACCGGCTACATCAAGGAAGATCAACTCAACACCCTTTTGGAATGGCGTAAAGACCCTTCCCAATGGAACAAATAATCGATTCGACATGCATATAGAAACGCCTAAAAATACCATCAACAAAAGCGCAAAGGAAGTTTATGAATTTCTTACCGATCTTCAGAACTTTGAGAAACTTATGCCCGAAAACATTGAAAAGTTCGCGGTCTTGAATGATGATCGGTTTCTTTTTGCCCTTAAGGGAATGCCTGAGATCGTATTGGAACGCAAGGAGCAGACACCACACCAAAAAATCGTATTGGGTGCCGCCAGTGACAAACTTCCTTTTACCCTAACGACCGATATAGTTGCGCTGAATGAAAATTCCTGTGAGGTCAATTTGAGTTTCAGCGGTGAATTCAATGCCATGATGGCCATGATGATCAAAAAACCCATAACCAATTTCATGGGTACATTATCAGATAACCTGGGCACGCTATAAAGCGGCCTTAATACATCAAACTGATTTCTTTCATATTATACTCCTTTAGGACCTCGTCCTCAAGGGCTACCATTAATTTGCCTTGTTTGGAGACCCCTCGGATGAACCCCATGAATACGGTGCCTTCGGCATCTTTGAACGTAGAGGGTTTATCCTTTCTGAACAATACCCTTTCGTAACTTTGCTTAACATAGGCAGTACCTTTTTGCTCTAAATCGGAAAAAGCGGTTTTCAAGGCATCGCGAAACAAGACCACCAACTCATCAAGATCGAACATTTTGCCACTCAATATGGAAAGTGACGAAACATTCGGAAGATTTTTGAACGTTTTTTGGTTCACATTCAATCCAATTCCGATAACGGAGGAAACCAATCGATTTCCGGATAAAATATTTTCAATTAAAATTCCACAAATTTTCGAATGTCCTGACAGAATGTCGTTTGGCCATTTAACCCGTAGATCAGGTATATTTAAATTGGTCAAAGTATTGAAAACCGCTAAGGAAACACACATATTCAACACGAAAGGATTGGTCATTTCGAGCATATCCAATCGCTTTAAAACACTGAATGTCAGGTTTTTACCTGCTTCCGCCTCCCAAGTCGTCCCCATTTGCCCCCTTCCCAGGGTTTGTTCACGGGCCACAACTATCGTAAAATCGTCCAAGGGTCTTTCATTCATTAATTGCCTTAAGTACAAGTTTGTAGAGGGCGTGGCACCAAGTTTGATTATCATCTTATCCTACCTTAGAAAAGCGTGTAACACCTATTGTTAATTTTTTTAAGGATAAAAGAACAAAAAAATAATAACTTTGTAGAAATTAAAACTTTTGAATGCAAAAAAAGAAAGCTAGTGCAGACGAGTTAATAGCATTGATTTTAGCAGGAATCGAAGAAGTAAAAGGTCAAAATATAACTTTACTTGATTTAAGGGAAATTGAAAACACCGTATGTGATTACTTCATAATATGCGATGGTACTTCAAACACCCATGTGAACGCCATTGTTGGATCTATCCAAAAAACAGTTAGTAAGGCCACCAAGGACAAGCCTTGGCATGTTGAAGGGCAAGAAAATGCTGAATGGGTCTTGATGGATTATGTCAATGTCGTCGTTCACCTATTCCAAAAACAAATTAGAGAATACTACGATATAGAAGGACTTTGGGGCGATGCAAAATTCACCACAGTGGAAAGTAGTATAAATCAGTAAAAAAAAATAATGGCAAAAGACAACAATACAACACCCAAAAAACCAAAATTCAGTTCTTGGTGGATTTACGGACTTATTGCAGTATTTCTTATTGGGTTTCAATTCATTGGCGGTGGCAATCTCGCCAATACCAAAAAAACGACTACTTCCGAATTACAGGAGTACCTTAGGAACGGCGATATCAGTAAGATACTCATCATTACCAATACCAACCAGGCCAAGGTTTTCCTTACGGATGAGGCTTTAAGGAAAGAAGTCCATAAAGATGTAGCGGAAAAGCCCTTGTTACCTACTACGGGTGCGGTCCCCCAATATATTTTGGATTACGGGGATCTACAGATTTTCCAAAATGAGATCACCGAAATCAAAAAGGATGAAAACCTGGATACCATAGTGGAGTTCGATAAAGAGTCGAATATTTTAGGGGATCTATTACTGGGTATACTTCCTTTCGTATTGATCATAGGGATTTGGATCTACCTCATGCGACGTATGTCCGGTGGCGGCGGCGGTGGTGCTGGAGGCCAGATTTTCAATATCGGAAAATCAAAGGCCAAACTGTTCGATGAAAAAACCGATACCCGTACTTCTTTCAAGGATGTTGCCGGATTGGAAGGTGCCAAAGAGGAAGTGGAAGAAATCGTGGAGTTTCTTAGAAACCCGGATAAGTACACCTCTTTAGGGGGTAAGATTCCGAAAGGAGCCTTATTGGTAGGCCCTCCAGGGACAGGTAAGACCTTATTGGCAAAAGCGGTTGCCGGTGAAGCCAAAGTTCCGTTTTTCTCCCTTTCAGGATCGGATTTTGTCGAGATGTTCGTTGGTGTAGGGGCTTCTAGGGTACGTGACCTTTTTAAACAGGCCAAAGACAAATCCCCAGCGATTATATTTATCGATGAAATTGATGCCATAGGTAGGGCCAGGGGAAAAAACAATTTCACGGGATCAAATGATGAACGTGAAAATACCCTTAACCAATTATTGACCGAAATGGATGGTTTCGGAACCAATACCAATGTAATCGTACTTGCTGCAACCAACAGGGCGGATGTATTGGACAAGGCCTTGATGAGGGCAGGTCGTTTTGACAGACAGATTTATGTAGATCTACCCGATATTCGCGAACGAAAAGAAATTTTTGAAGTCCACCTAAGGCCCATCAAGACCGCTGAAACCTTGGACTTGGATTTCTTGGCACGTCAAACCCCCGGTTTCTCAGGTGCCGATATTGCCAACGTATGTAACGAAGCTGCCCTAATCGCCGCTCGAAAAGAGAAAAAAGCGGTTAGCAAACAAGACTTTCTCGATGCGGTGGATCGTATTGTCGGCGGATTGGAGAAAAAGAACAAGATCATTACGGCCGGTGAGAAAAAGACCATTGCCTATCACGAAGCCGGTCATGCCACGGTTAGTTGGATGCTCGAACACGCAGCACCACTGGTCAAGGTGACCATTGTACCTAGGGGCCAATCCTTGGGAGCCGCTTGGTATTTACCCGAAGAAAGACTGATCGTCCGACCCGAACAAATGAAGGATGAAATGTGTGCCACCCTCGGGGGAAGGGCCGCTGAAAAAGTGATTTTCGACAAAATATCCACAGGTGCCTTAAGCGATTTGGAAAAAGTCACCAAACAGGCAAGGGCCATGGTAACCGTATATGGTTTAAATGAAGAAATAGGGAACCTAACCTATTACGATTCCTCGGGCCAGAACGAATACGGGTTCACCAAACCTTATAGCGAGGAGACGGCGCAAAAAATCGATACCGAAATTTCGAAAATCATAGAAGAACAATACAAGCGGGCCATCCAAGTACTGGATGACAACAAGGATAAACTTATTGAATTGGCCGAACGTCTTTTGGAAAAAGAGGTTATTTTTAAGGAAGATTTGGAAAAGATTTTTGGAAGAAGGCCTTTTGACAAACATTTCGATGGCAAAGGGCAAGAAGTGAATGAAGAAACCGAAGCCAAGGATAAAGAAACCATTGTAGAGGAAGAAGAAACAGAAAACAAGGAAAAATAAATAAACCCGATTTTACAGCCCCCTGTTTTCCTTTGGGAAAACAGGGGGCTGTAGAACACTTTAATCACATTAATGGGGCTATTTGATAAACTATTCGGAGGCGGCAAAAAAAAGGTTACCAAAGAAACCGTGGAAACACGAGGGGTTCATATGCCTGATTTGAATATTCCTGTTGATGAAAAATTCACCATTTATTTTAAAAAAAATGGGGGTAAATTCATCTATTGTGATTCATTCCAAGAAACATCCGAAGCACTCCATAACATTGTACTTGAAAATAATTGGGAAAACCATCCCTTCTTTACAATGAACCCCATGCTAAAGGATAGGTTTTCCAAAGAACAAATAACATTCACCGACAATACGAAGGAAAGTGAAGTATTCTTTACGACCTGCGAACACCTTATTGCCCAAAACGGATCTATTTTAGTCTGTTCAAACCAATTGATGGAAAAGAAACTTTACGAATTACCCGATAACATCATCGTATTTGCAACAACAAGCCAATTAGTGGAGTCCATTGGGGAAGGCCTTAAGAAAATAAAGAAAAAATACGGCCATAGTATTCCGGCCAATATCACCACCCTGAAACACTTTAAAGCAACAAACGAAAATTCTGATGACTTTTTAACCTACGGTAGTAGCTCCAAAAATCTCTATCTTTTACTTTTGGAAGATCTTTAGTATGAAAGAAGTTTTAAGAAGGGCACTTTCCGGAGCGGTTTACATCATTCTATTGCTATCAGCAGTATTTCTGAGCTCGGATGCTTTCGATTTCCTGTTCATGATTTTTGGACTAGCCTGCCTCTATGAATTCAAAAGGTTGGTTCACCTAAAAGGATACCATATTTTTATAGCCTATTTGGCCTTGTGGTGGGCATTTATCTATTTGGTACATGACAAGTGGTTGATCAATATCTTGATGTTCCTTACCATTTCAACGAACATTGTCCTGCTCTTTTTCCTGTTTTCGAAAAAAGAACGTCCCTTCAAATTTCATCACAAGTTTATCATTGGTCTTTTTTATATCGGTGGCGGCTGTATCTTTCTAACCATGATACCGTATAAAAACAACGATTTTGCCAAATTGTTGATTATGGGTATTTTTATCCTGATATGGGTCAATGACTCTTTTGCGTATCTGGTAGGAAGTACAATAGGTCGAAATAAATTATTTCCCAGGGTCTCTCCCAAGAAAACCGTTGAAGGGGCTTTGGGCGGATTGGCCTTTACATTGATCGCCGCTTATTTCCTTGGTAGGTGCGAACCGATCATCGACCCCATACAATGGATGATCTTAGCTGGGATAATCGTACTTTTCGGCACCCTTGGGGATTTGATAGAGTCTAAATTCAAAAGAGCTAGTGGGGTAAAGGATAGTGGGGCTATTATTCCCGGCCATGGCGGTCTTCTTGATCGTCTTGACAGTATGGTTTTTGCAGCCCCTTTTGCCTATTTAACGTTAAATATTTTCACTTATGTTTCATAAAGAGGGCCAAACGATAATCTTAACCACCTTTACCATCGTTGTTGGTATTGTGCTACTTTCAGGGTTTTATGTAGGCAACGACTGGTTGCGTTGGGGACTTCAGGCCTTCTCAATGCTGGTATTGATCCTGATTCTACAATTCTTCAGGAACCCAAAAAGAAGTGCGAATAATCTCTTTGATGAAATCCTGGCCCCGGTCGATGGCAAGGTCGTTGTGATCGAAGAGGTTCTCGAAACCGAATATTTCAATGACAAAAGGCTCCAAGTATCGATTTTCATGTCCCCTTTCAATGTACATGTAACCCGCTACCCCATTAGTGGTACGATCAAATATTCCAAATACCACCCAGGCAAATACCTAGTGGCATGGCATCCCAAATCGAGTACCGACAATGAACGCACCACAGTGGTCATCAACACCCCTAAATTCGGTAAAATCCTATACCGTCAAATAGCAGGCGCCATGGCAAGAAGAATCGTAAATTATGCCGAGGAAGGTGAAAGCGTAAGTCAAGGGGAAGACTCTGGTTTTATTAAATTTGGTTCTAGGGTAGACTTATTGTTACCTTTGGATTGTGCCATTACCGTAAAACTGAACCAAAAAGTTGTCGGAGCCAAAACTTGTATCGCTACCTATGTTGATAAACATGAAGAAAGAGACTTTACGTAAAGAATTTGATGAAGCCGTGGCTGTGGTCAACGCCTACACAGAACCGCTTCCTGCAGATCTCTTGCTAAAACTATATGCCTATTACAAAATCGCGAATAAAAATTTTGACAACCCCGGAAGTAAAACCCCGCTAATCAATGCTTTTAAAGCGAATGCCCTTTTTCAAGCCAAGGATATAAGCCGTGAAGAAGCGATGAAATCCTATATTGCATTGGTCGAAAAAGAAATCAAGAATTGATGCCCCCCTAACCGATACCATTTTTAGATCACGCCTCTTAAGTACGGCACATAATAAATTATAACGGTTTCCCGTAACCCCTATTAATACCTCCTATTCCTTCTTCCCACAGCTTACCCCATTAAGTGTAGCTTGGCATCTATTAAAAAACACCCTTATTTATTGCGGTTTCGGAAACGTTTAAAAGCTATCTGTAGGGTATCGTATCCAGAACATGGTTGATCGCCTCCAATCGTGCTTCGGTCTTTTTATCCGCTTTTATGATTACCCACGGGGCATGATCCGTATGGGTATCCTTCAACATCACTTCCTTGTACTTGGTATATTCATCCCAAAGACCTTGGGCTTTCTCATCTACGGCAGACAATTTCCACCGTTTCAATTCACTTTTTCGAATATCATCAAAACGCTTTGCCTGTTCTTCCTTGGAAATCGAGAAATAAAATTTAATAAGATAGGTATCGGATGAAATGATCATCTTCTCAAAATCATTGACCTGCCCCATGAACCTTTCATATTGTTCCACGGTACAGAAGCCATTCACCGGCTCAACCACTGCCCTATTATACCAACTACGATCAAAAAACACGATTTTTCCGGGCTTTGGCAATCTGTTCACATACCGTTGAAAATACCATTGGCCTTCTTCGTCCTCAGTGGGCTTGTTCAACGCCACGATACGGTAATATCGCGGATTGATATAAGCGGACATTCGTCGTATGGCCCCTCCTTTACCAGCCGCATCCCTTCCCTCAAAGAGGATAACGATCTTCTTTCTGTTCGCTATGGCCCATGTTTGGAGCTTTACAAGCTCTGCCTGTTGCTCCCGTAATCGCAATTCATATTTTACCTCTGCCAATGTTTTCTGCAAGTCGATTTTTTTATTCGCGAATAACCGTTTAAGGCCCTGCTTGGAATTGAGTAATTCCAAATCATCAGCTGTTAAGTCAATTTCCTTGATTTCCCTCATATTTTATATATCGATTTGTTTGGCATTTCTATAATAGCGGACAATAACGTTCGGGTCCGGTTGTATGAGACTGGAGACATCCTCCTTCTCGGAATAGTCAAAATTGGCCAATAAATAACGCATGCTTTCCAATCTTGCCGTTTTTTTATCGTTCGTCTTTACAATGATCCATGGTGAAAAATCGGTATGGGTTTTCGTAAACATCTGTTCCTTATAATAGGTATACTTGTCCCACAGTTGTTGCCCCATTTTATCCACGGGACTGAATTTCCATTGTTTTAAAGGATTTTTGAGTCGTGCATTGAACCTTTTGTTCTGCACTTCCTTCGATATCGAAAACCAAAACTTTATAATGATCACCCCATCTTCGTACAACATATGCTCGAACTCCGGGACCTGCACCATGAACTGTTTGTACTGGGCTTTATCACAAAATCCCATAACAGGCTCAACCACGGCCCTATTATACCAACTACGGTCAAAAAACACGATTTCCCCAGGATTCGGCAATTCTTTGATATACCTTCGAAAATACCACTGTCCCCTCTCATTCTCGGTAGGCTTCGAAAGTGCAACCACCCGGGAAGTGCGAGGATTCAAATGCTCTACGAAACGTTTTATGGAACCTCCTTTACCGGCAGCATCACGACCTTCAAAAAGAACGGCGACCCGTAATTGGTTTTTGTTGATCCATTGTTGGAGGTTTACCAATTCGCTTTGAAGTTTACTCAATTCAATTTCATACTTTACATTTCGAACGACATTGTCGATATTGACACCTTTTTTTTTGGCGATGGTGATCAAGTCTTTCCGGCTTTTGGCCGATTGTAAATCCTCTGCGGTAAATTTCATGTATTACATTATTATTTTCTAAAAATACGAATTTGGACAAATCATGGCGTCAACCAAAAATCATGTCCTGATAAATGGTTACGGGTTAAAAACAAATGGGGGTCGGGCTTAACTAAAACGGACCGATCATGATATGTGCCCTATGGGTACCGGGATCCATCAACCAGGGCATTCCTTTTGCATGCGGTTTTATCGGCAATCCCGTTTCCTCGGGTGTGGCAAAAGGGGTGTAGATCACGTATCTGAATTGCCCATCCTTGAGCATTCCGGTCGATTTATCGTAGTTCTCTTCCGTTCCAAAGTAGATATAGGTCATACTGGGCGCCTTGGGCATCGGTATTTTACCCTTAGCGACCTCCGCTCCACGGATTTCACGTATTTCCTTGGTATTCTTCCCTTCTGCCGTAAGTTCCCTTCCACGGGCCATAAAAGGTTCAAGTTTTTTGGAATAACAAGAAACACTGATTCCTTCTTTATTGGGGTCGTCCCCAAGGCAAACCAGATTGTTTTTCCCTTCCCGCAATACGACCAATTCACCCGATGCATCGTAACCATAGACCATGGCAGCATCCCTATCTTCCTCCGGAGCGGGCAATACGGCGGTCTGTATTTGGATTTCCACGGGCAGTATTTCTTTTTTTTCTTCTTGGGCATACATCCCAAGGGAAACCAAGGACAAAATAAAAAGGACAAATTTCATCATAAGAAAATCTTTTTCTTAAAGATAGTAATCTGTCTCTTAATTCGGCAATTTAGGATTTAAAAATCCCCTTTGCTTATTTTACTTTGGTCGTGAACATTTTTTTCCCTTCCAAATAGCCCACCATTTCATCCCCGGAATTCACCTTACCCGCTCCTTTGGCCGGTGTACCCGTCAATAGGATATCCCCTGGATTCAATGTCATGATTCCAGAAACATAAACGATCATTTTCGCCACATTGGTAATCATAAGGCCACTATTGCCTTTTTGGATCTCTTCCCCGTTAAGGGTCAATGAAAAATCAATATCCTGAACATCGGGGAATTGTTCGATAGGCAAAAATGCCGAAATCGGGGTAGCCCCATCAAAACCTTTGGCCAAAGCCCACGGACCTTTATTGGGTTCCCTACTTTTCTTCAATACATCTTTAGCCGTTAAGTCATTCGATAAGGCAACGGCATCCACAAAGGACAATGCATTTTCCGGAGTGGCATTTTTACAGGTTTTTCCAATTCTAAAAGCCAATTCCACCTCATACCAAACATCATTGGAAAATGAAGGCAACTCCAAGTCCGCATCATTCTCCAAAAGGGAGGAGTCCGGTTTTGTGAAAATCATGGGTTCCACTTCTCCTTCCGGAAGTTCACTTAAATCATTGACATAATTTTTCCCTATTGCGATAATTTTCATAATTTATCTATGGTTTATTATTCTAAATTCGCTAAACTTTTCTCTAAGGTAAGGATTTTGGCTTCGGCATCTGCCTGTTTTTTACGCTCCATGGCGATGACCTTTTCCGGTGCATTGTTCACGAACCGTTCATTGGAAAGTTTCTTTTGTACCGATTTCAAAAATCCCTCGGTGTACTTTAATTCCTCCTTTATTTTTTTGACTTCCGCCTCAATATCGACCGCCCCACTTATGGGTATGAAATACTCATTGCTTTTTACCCTAAAGGTCAGCGCCCCATCTACGGCAGTATCGACATAGGATATGGCAGAAACATTGGTCAATTTTTTGATAATGGTATCCCAATCCTGTTCTTGACCCCCTACATTCAGGACAGAAAGATCCAAACTTTCCTTCATGGGGATGTTCTTCTCTTTTCGAATGGTACGGATACCCGATATGACCTCTGCCGCGAATTCGAATTGTTGGATCAAGGCATCATCAACCTTCTCCATCTTCGGCCATTGCGCAATGACCAAAGCTTCCTCTGGCGTACGTTCTGCGATATGCTGCCAAACCTCTTCGGTCAAGAAAGGCATAAAGGGATGCAATAATTTCAAGTTATTCTCAAAAATGCCAATGACCTCATCAAAAGACGTTTTATCTATGGGTTGTTGATAGGCCGGTTTAATGATCTCCAATAACCAGGAACTGTAATCGTCCCAAATCAGTTTATAGATTGACATCAAGGCATCTGAAATTCTATATTTACTAAAATGATCCTCGATCTCAGCCAAGGTTTGGTTGAATTTTGCTTTATACCATGCAATGCCCAGCTTAGAGGATTCGGGTTGTGGCAGGTCTTCCACTTCCCAACCCTTAATCAATCTAAAGCCATTCCAAATCTTATTGGCAAAGTTCTTTCCTTGTTGGCAAAGGTCCTCATCGAACAGCAGATCATTTCCGGCGGCGGAACTCAACAAAAGCCCTACCCGGACCCCATCGGCCCCATAGTTTTCGATCAACCCCAATGCATCCGGTGAATTACCCAATGATTTGGACATTTTACGCCTTTGTTTATCCCTGACGATCCCGGTAAAATAAACATTTTCAAAAGGTTTTTCATCCCGATATTCATACCCGGCGATGATCATACGCGCCACCCAAAAGAAAATAATATCGGGACCGGTAACCAAATCGCTCGTAGGGTAATAATAATTGATATCCCGATTTTCGGGCTCCAATATTCCGTTGAAAACGGTCATCGGCCACAACCAGGAAGAGAACCAGGTATCGACCACATCGGCATCTTGTCTCAAATCATCCAATCCCAGGTTTTTATCATTGGACCGGGCCCTGGCCATTTCCAAGGCTTCCTCTTTGGATTCGGCCACTACAAAATCATCCTGTCCATCGCCATAGTAGTAGGCCGGGATCTGCTGCCCCCACCATAATTGCCTCGAGATATTCCAGTCACGAATGTTCTCCATCCAATGGCGGTAGGTATTTTCGAACTTTTTAGGGAAGAAATTGATTTCATCGGTTTCCAAAACGGCTTTGATCGCCGGTTTGACCAAATCTTCCATTTTCAAGAACCATTGTTCCGATAAACGAGGCTCGATTACCGCCTTGGTCCTTTCCGAAGTACCTACTTTATTGACATAGTTTTCGGTCTTTACCAAAAACCCTTTCTCCTCAAGTTCCTTTTTTATTTCCTTGCGCACCACAAAACGGTCTTTCCCTTGATAATGCAACCCAAAACTGTTCAGTGTCGCGTCGGCGTTGAAAATATCCAAGGTTTCCAAATCGTGTTTCTCCCCAAGGGCCTTGTCATTGATATCATGGGCCGGGGTTACTTTCAAACATCCCGTACCGAATTCCATATCCACATATTCATCTTCGATGATCGGAATGGCCCTATTACAGATCGGCACAATGGCTTTCTTTCCTTTTAAATGGGCATATCGTTCATCGTTGGGGTTAATACAGATGGCGGTATCCCCCAAGATGGTCTCAGGACGGGTGGTCGCAATGGTCACTTTTTCATCGGACCCTTCAATGGGATACGACAAATAGTAGAGAAGCCCTTGTTTTTCCTCATAAATAACTTCTTCATCCGATAAGGTGGTTTGGGCCTCTGGATCCCAGTTTACCATACGGTATCCGCGATAAATCAATCCCTTGTTATACAGGTCAACGAAAACCTTGATCACCGAAGCCGACATGGCATCGTCCATCGTGAAGGCGGTACGGTCCCAATCACAGGAACATCCCAATTTCTTCAATTGCTCAAGGATCACCCCTCCATATTCATGCGTCCAATCCCAGGCATGATTTAAGAATTCTTCCCTGGTCAGATCAGCCTTATTGATCCCTTGCTCTTTTAGTTTCGCAACGACTTTTGCTTCGGTAGCAATGGAGGCATGGTCGGTTCCGGGCACCCAGCACGCATTTTTACCTTGCAATCGGGCCCTACGGATCAATACATCCTGTATGGTATTGTTGAGCATATGGCCCATATGCAGTATTCCGGTAACATTTGGTGGGGGTATTACGATGCTATAAGGCTCTCGATCATCGGGGGTGGAATGAAAATATTTTTGGTTCATCCAGTAGTCATACCAGTGATTCTCTACCTTTTGAGGTTCATACTTAGAAGGAATATCCATTTTTGGAACAATTTTTGTATAATGTTTAAATCGGCAAGCAAAAATAAACCGAAAAGATGTGATAATTTATATTTTCATAGGGTTTTTGGCCCTATTTGAAATACGAAACAAAAATAAGTAACGTTATAAGATAACAAAAACAATTTTGGACGTTCGTTTAAAAAGATTAATTTTGAAATTCACCCTAAATATTTAATAATGAAAAAAATAGTACTTGTATTATTTGTAGGACTATTGGGATTTGGCTTAACCGCCCAGGAAACCAAAGCTAAAATCGAGTTTAAAACCGAAACCGTTGATTACGGTCAGATAATAAAAGGTAGTGATGGTGTGCGTGTTTTCGAATTCACGAACACTGGGGATGCCCCTCTTATCATAAGTAAGGTTAGTTCCAGTTGTGGATGTACGATCCCCAAAAAACCGGACGAACCGATCTTACCAGGGGAAACCGGCGAAATTCAAGTAAAGTATGATACGAACCGTGTTGGTCCCATCAGAAAAGCCATTACGGTCATCTCCAATGCGGAAACCCCAACTAAGGTCTTAAAGATCAAAGGCGAGATAAAAGCCAACGGAACGAAATAGTTGAAACTTTTTCGGAAATATATACCCTGATTACAGAAGTTATGTAGTCAGGGTTTTTTATGTTTGAACAGATCCTCTAGCACAAAGGAAAACAAAAGATTACTGTTGTACCTTTCGATAAGTACCCTCACCTTCTTGCCCTTACTATCATTGAGCATCTGAATGATTTCCTGGATCTTGTACTTGTGAACACGCTTTCCGTCAACGGCCAAAATAATATCGCCTTCCCTCATTCCTGCCGATTCGGCAGGACTACCGGCCCGAATGCCCGAAACCACTATCTCCGGCACCAAACTTAACCTTGTATTACCCTCAAACAGTATTTGTACATTCCCAAAGGCACCTTCCCCGCCTTTTATCACTCCGTACCCATTGGAAATACGTTGGGATACCAATCGCATTCCATCATGTTGCAGGGTAATTCCACTTAAATTATAATGGAAGGGCGATTTGAACATACCGTTCTTTCTCAAGGTTAACTGGCTATTGGGATAGTCAAAAATAATATTGAAACGCCTTAACACTTCCCCCCCGATACTCCCGTTCCTATTTCCGAAATTATCAATCGTTGCGAATGATTCGATATCGGGGAACGCCGCCTTCGCCTCCCTAAGAACGAAACTTCCGATCTGAATACTACTGACTTTGGTTCGTTTTCCAAAGACATCCCCGCTTAAACCTTTTCCCAGAAAATCATCATAATGCGCTTCCGGAACACCGATATCATCATCCTCAAAAAGCCAGATCGCATCGGTACTGCCCGTATCGACCAACAAATGCACGGGCACACCTTCTGAACCCTCAATCAGCACATGGGCATCAAGGTAAGCCTTGTTTTTATGGATGGTCATGGGCAAGGTCTCGGATCTTCTATCCTTTTTGTACTTATACTGTTTGGGATCATAAAATTTGATGACCTGTGTCGCATAATTGATATCGACCACAAAATCCCGAAATAGGTCATACCCTATGATACCATGTACCGGGATGCCCAAACTGGTCGAAAAATTCAGGGTTCTATCAATGACCACATAAAGTAATTGCCTCCGATTCTCGATGTTTTTCAACCTAAAGGTATTCCCCCGGGAACTTAAGGCCTTAATGGACCCCCCATCACCCAGCCCCCTGATATTGATTTCCGAAACATTGTTGATCTGTATGGAATCCTGATCGGTAATATTAAAAAGAATGGGCTTACTGACCCCACTATCCAGCATAAAGGAAAGTTCGGTCCCATTGACCTCTATAGGTAATATGATCAGGTTATTGACAAGCTCGAACTTGATTTTTTGGTATTTCATACCTTTGGGCAATTCAAAGGCCTGCCCCATTCCCAAAATGGGAAAACAGCACAATATTACCCAAAAAAACACCCTCATATATTTCATACTTACCACAACTCGTTGGGGTTACCCTTTAATTTACACAAAATACCCCTTAAATTACTGTTAATTAACAATTTAAAAAGACATGAAATAAACCCGTTTACGGTTGTTTGGTTCCTAATGATTTCTCATTTTTGTTTAAAATTAAGAACGTATGCCATCCATTTCGAAGAAAGGGACAAAGATGCCCGAATCACCCATTCGTAAATTAGTCCCTTATGCCGAAAAGGCGAAAAAAGAAGGCGTTGAAGTAATCCACTTGAATATTGGCCAGCCCGACATCAAAACGCCCCAAATCGCTTTGGATGCCGTAAAGAACAATACCCTTTCGGTACTCGAATACAGTAATTCGGAAGGCTCTGAGGCTTATCGTAAAAAACTGGCCTCATATTATGCAAAGCACGACATCCATGTCACCGCCCAGGATATTTTGGTGACTACGGGTGGTTCTGAAGCATTGTCCTTCGCCCTGGGGAGTATCGCGGACTCCAACGATGAGATCATCATCCCCGAACCGTTTTACGCGAATTATAACGGATTTGCAACCGCCATGGGCATCAATGTAATACCGGTGGTATCGCGGATCGATGATAATTTTGCACTGCCCCCCATTGAGGAATTCGAAAAACTCGTTACCCCCAGGACAAAAGGCATACTTATTTGTAATCCGGGTAACCCCACAGGGTATTTATACACCCGGGAAGAAATAGAAAAATTGTCTGCCATTGCCAAAAAACATGACATTTTCCTCATATCCGATGAAGTATACAGGGAATTCACCTATGACGGCAAGAAACATTTCTCCATCCTTCAGCAACCCGGAATGGAAGAACATGGGGTCGTTGTCGATTCGGTCTCAAAAAGATATAGCATGTGCGGTGCCCGGATCGGTTGTCTGGTTTCGAAAAACAAGGAATTATTAAAAACGGCCCTTAAATTCGCCCAGGCCCGTTTGTCCCCCCCCACCTACGCACAAATTGCCAGTGAAGCAGCCTTGGAGACCCCACAAAGTTATTTTGAGGATGTAAAAAAAGAATATGTTTCAAGAAGAAACCTGCTTATTGCGGAACTTGAAAAGATAGAAGGGATCAAAATCGGATATCCGCAAGGGGCCTTTTATTGTATCGCCGAACTACCTATTTCGAATTCCGATCATTTTGCACAGTGGCTATTGGAAGAATTCAGGGTAGACGGGGAAACGGTGATGGTAGCTCCGGCAGCTGGTTTCTATGCCTCCAAAGGCCTGGGCAAAAACCAAATACGCATCGCCTATGTCCTGGAAAAGGATAGCTTGAAAAGGGCAGTACATATCTTGAAGGAAGCATTGAAAATTTATAAGGACCAATGAACGTCCAGGAAAACATATCCCTAAAACCCTACAACACCTTCGGCATTGATGCCAAGGCCAGGTATTGGAGTGAAATCAGTTCCATTACGGACTTAAAAGAAGCCTTGCGATCAAAAATCCACCCCAGGCTATTTATACTAAGTGGGGGAAGCAATATGCTGATCACCCAAGACATAGATGCCCATGTCCTGTACATAAACATCAAAGGCAAGGAAATAATAAAGGAAGACGACGACCATGTTTACCTTAAGGTCATGGCAGGCGAGGTTTGGCATGATATGGTAGTTTGGTGCCTAGAACGTGATTTCGGCGGTTTGGAAAATTTATCGCTCATTCCCGGGCGAACGGGTACTGCCCCCATTCAAAATATCGGGGCCTACGGCATTGAACTCAAGGACACCTTCGTGAGTTGTGAAGCCATGGCCATCGATGACGGGACCATCAAGGAGTTCACAAAAGAAGATTGCCGATTCGGCTACAGGGAGTCTTATTTTAAAAATGAAGGAAAGGGGAAATACGTAATAACTTCGGTCACTTTCAAACTCTCCAAAAGAAACCATAATCCCAATACGTCTTATGGGGCGATAAATACCCAATTGGAGCAATGGGGCATTAAAGAACCTAGCATACAGGATGTTTCAAAAGCCGTTGTGGCCATTAGACAAAGCAAACTACCAGACCCCGAGGTGTTGGGCAATAGTGGTAGCTTCTTTAAAAATCCGGTCCTTTCAAAAGCGAAGTTCGAAACATTTATTTCCGAACATCCCACGGCCAAATATTTTAAAGTATCCGACGGTTCCTATAAGGTACCTGCCGGTTGGCTAATAGAACAATGCGGCTTTAAAGGCAAACGTTACGGGGATGCGGGGGTACATAAGAACCAGGCTTTGGTACTCGTGAATTATGGTAATGCGACAGGCCATGAGCTCATAGGGCTCGCCCAGAAAATTACGGAGGCCGTTTACGAAACCTTCGGTATTGCCATACAACCCGAGGTGAATATCATAAAATAACCCCTGCCGAAAAACAACAGGGGTTATGCCAAACCAAACTAACCAAAAATTAAATGTACAGTTACCAATTGTACATCCAAATAATCATAACTTTGAGATAACGCCACTTATAGCAATCAATTTTATAATTTAGCGTTTAAAGGATATACGGAAACGATTAATGGATTGGATGCCAAGAGATTGAATTTTTTTCGAAGATAAACCAGTATATGAGCGTACTTCTAGAGAAGCATATTGTTGAATTATTACAAGAGCGGAATGAAAAGGCCATTTCCCTCCTGTACGAACATTATGGGGATACGCTTTATGGGGTTGCGAAAAAAGTAGTCCGTGATGAAGAATTGGCCCAGGATGTCTTACAGGAAAGCTTTGTGAAAATCTGGAAAAAATCGGATTCCTACGACCCTTCAAAGGCAAAATTATTTACCTGGTTGTTCAGGATCACCAGAAACACGGCCATTGACAAACTGCGCAGTGTCAACACAAAAACGGATAAAGAAATCCAAATGGACGTTTCGGACGTATATAGTTTAGGTGTTGATAGCATCAACCCTGAATTCATGGATGTTCGTGAGAATCTTGACAAAATAGAGGAAAAGTACCAAATCGTACTCGAAGCCTTGTTTTTCGAAGGAATGACCCAACAAGAAGCCAGTGAGGAATTGGATATCCCCCTAGGGACCATTAAATCCAGGTTGAAGATAGGGCTCAGGGAATTGAAGAAGATCTATGGACCCACAATGATGCTCGCACCCCTATTAAATCTAATGTGATGAAAGAAAAAATAAAAATATTCCTGGATTCCGATCTACTTGAAAAGTATTTATTGGGAACCACCGATGAATCCGAATCCTTACAAGTGGAAAGGTACTTGGCCATGTATCCCGAAGTAAGGGAAACCTATAACGAACTTCAGGAAAACTTGGAGATTTTCGCCAAATTACACGCGGTTAAAACTCCCGACGGGTTACGGGACAGGATCCTTGCCCGGATCAAATCGGAAAACGCTAATAGAAAAAAATTCTTCAGGTATGCGATCGCGGCCAGTTTTGCGGCGATGATGTTCGCCGGGGCCTCCTATTTCCTATGGGACCAAAACCAAAGCCTACAAGAAGAGAATATCATCGTGAACAACAAGATCGAGAACTTGAAAGAAGACATGCGACTCGAACTGGAGGATGTCCGAAACCAATTCATTGTATTGAACAACCCACAGACGAAAAGATTCAATGTCAAAGGAAACAAGAATGCCAAAGAGCTGAAGGCCGTGGCCTATATCAATCCTGTAAAAAAGCTGTCCTATATCAATGTCAAGGAACTTCCCCATATCGCCGACAACCAAAGTTTTCAAATGTGGGCCGAGGTCAATGGTGAAATGATCAACCTCGGGATCATCGATGAAAAGGCCGGCAAGGAAAAGTTACTTGCACTGCCCTATGCCGACGAGGCCGTTAGCTATATTACCATTGAACCCAAAGGGGGCAACCTGACCCCGACCGTGGAGAATATAGTTGCCAAGATCGATTATTAGTCCGTAAAATACAGTACATATTTCCCAAGCCTTGACGATACAGTCAGGGCTTTATTTTTATATCTTTGTAGAAAATTTCACTATGAAACTCATTCTATTGACAATAGGTCTTTTAGCAGTAGCCTTTGCAGGTATAGCCATTAAAATTTGGTCTAAGAAAAATGGACGTTTCGCAGGAACTTGCGCCAGTCAAAGTCCTTTCCTGAACAAAGATGGGGAAGCCTGTGGCATGTGCGGGAAATTACCGGGCGAGCGGGATTGTGAGAACGAAACGGCCCCAAAACTGCACTGAAAACCAACCCGGAGGACATAAACCATTGCTCTGACGTGATTAATAGCGAAGAATCCTTACATGAAACGATCAACAGGGCAAAAATGGGCAACCAAATAGCCTTCAGTAGTTTGTTGGATACTTTTTGGAACGATGTTTACGGGTTCCAACTCAAGCGTACCGAAAATGAAAATGACGCTGAGGACATCACCATACAGACCTTTTCAAAAGCATTTGACAAAATCGACACCTACGACGAATCGTACAAATTCAAGACTTGGCTGATTACGATTTCGAAAAATATCCACATTGATTTGATCCGCAAAAGAAAAAGAAACATCTTTCAAAGTAGCGGCAGCCCGGATGCGATTTCCAAGGTATTGGACGATGCCCCTACCGCTGAGGACAAGCTGATCATTGAACAGAATTTGGCAACCCTTTTGGAAAATATCAAAAAATTGAAACCCCATTACCAAGAGGTGATCAATCTCCGCTATTTTCAAGAGCTGAGCTATGCCGCCATTGCCAAAGAACTGAACGAACCGATCAACAATATCAAAGTGAAGTTGTTAAGGGCCAAAAAATTACTGGCCGAAATCATCAAAAAAAAGAAATAAACCCTTTTATAGTGTTCAAAAGGCCCCTACCTATTGGGTTTTCATTACCATTTTGAATGATGGGCCGTACATTATTTTGTTCGTATATTTGTAGAAAATTGAATCTATGGCTGTAGAGAGCGTTATTCCCCCGGCAGGCAAACCAAAATGGTTGCGTGTTAAGTTACCGACCGGAAAAAAATACACCCAATTACGGGGATTAGTGGATAAATATGAACTGAATACCATTTGCACCTCCGGGAGTTGCCCCAATATGGGGGAATGTTGGGGCGAAGGTACCGCCACATTCATGATTTTAGGTAACATATGCACCCGTTCTTGCGGATTCTGTGGGGTTCAGACAGGCCGACCTTCTTCGGTTGATTGGGCGGAACCCGAAAAAGTGGCTAGATCCATTAAATTAATGGAGATCAAACATGCGGTGATAACCTCGGTCGATCGGGACGATTTAAAGGATATGGGGTCCATCATATGGGCAGAAACGGTCAAGGCCATTCGAAGAACGAGTCCAAAAACCACCCTGGAAACGCTTATCCCTGATTTTCAGGGTATCGAAAGGCATTTAGACCGAATTGTCGAAGTGGCACCGGAAGTTATTTCCCACAATATGGAGACCGTTAAAAGGCTTACAAGGGAAGTACGCATTCAGGCCAAGTACGAAAGAAGTCTAGAGGTATTGAGGTATTTACACGACCAAGGGGCAAACCGAACCAAATCGGGAATCATGCTAGGGCTCGGTGAGCTCGAAGAAGAAGTGTTGGAAACCATGGAGGACCTAAGAAATGCCAAGGTAGATGTGGTTACCATCGGGCAATACCTACAGCCCTCGAAAAAACATTTACCCGTACAAAAATTCATCCTCCCGGAACAGTTCAAAAAATACGAGGAAGCCGGCTATAAAATGGGCTTCAGACATGTTGAAAGCGGGGCATTGGTTCGCTCCTCCTACAAGGCCCACAAGCATATCAATTAATGTGCGCGGCCTTTTAAGGATTACCAAAAAACAAATAGGACGCTTTCTATGAAAAAAATCAATATCGGCATTAATGGTTTCGGTAGGATCGGCCGTACCCTATTCAGATTATTGAACGACCATCCACACCTGAATGTTGTGGCCATCAACGATTTGGCAAATGCCAGAACCTTGGCCCACCTCCTTAAATACGACAGTATACATGGGGTATGGAACAATGGGATCACCCATGATCCCGACGGTATACTCATCAATGGCAAAAAAATCCCCTTGACGAACGAGAGTTCGCCGGAGCACATCCCCTGGGCAAAACATCAGGTGGATATCGTTGTGGAATGCAGTGGCAAATTCAAAACCAAGGAAGCGTTGCAGCACCATTTGAACAATGGTGCCAAAAAAGTCATACTCTCTGTCCCCCCGATTGATGAATCGATAAAAATGATCGTCTTTGGCGTCAATGAAAGTATAATAGGGTCCGAGGACGACATTATCTCCAATGCCTCCTGTACGACCAATAATGCCGCGCCGATGATCAAAGTGATCAACGGACTATGCGGTATTGAACAGGCATATATTACCACCATACACTCCTATACTACCGATCAGAGCCTACACGATCAGCCGCATAACGACCTGCGTAGGGCGAGGGCGGCCTCCCAATCGATTATCCCGACAACTACAGGGGCGGCCAAAGCACTTACGAGGATTTTTCCCGAACTTGCCAACGTCATAGGGGGTTGTGGCATTCGGGTACCGGTCCCCAACAACTCGTTAACCGACATAACTTTCAACGTAAAAAAAGAAACCTCCATCCAAGAAATCAACGATGCATTTAAGGATGCATCTGAAAATGAACTGAAAAACATACTTTTTTATACCGAAGACCCTATAGTTTCCATCGACATAAACAATACTTATCACTCTTGTACGTTTGATTCTATAATGACTTCCGTAATTGGAAAAATGGTAAAGATCATTGGTTGGTACGACAATGAAACAGGATACAGCAATAGGATCATTGACGTCATCAACTTATTAATAGAAAAAAGATTTGTTTGAACATTAAAAAACCATATATCGGCCTAAAAGGCTTAACCTTGGTCTTCTTGTGCTTGTGCCTTGGCATTTGCAGCACCACCTATGCCCAAGACAATACGGCCCAAAACGATGTGGAATCCTACTTTGAAGAGGCCAGGACCTATAGGAACAAAAACCAAATAGACCTAGCACTCCGGTCTTTGGAGAAGGCCGCCTCATTGGCCGAAGCGAACAAAGACGTCAAAAAGCTTATCGACAGTTACAATATGTTCGCTTTGCTTTATTTAAAATTGAATAAGGTAAATACGACCAAGTATTATTGGGATAGGGCAAAGGTACTTTTGAACGAAGTGGAATATCCTTATGGTGATGCCATCTACAAATATATCGAAGCCATCCTACTTTTTAGGGACGATCAGAACTTCCAAGCCATTTTTATGCTCAATGAGGCACGGCAGCTCAATAATGATCGGAATTTCTTCAACAATATTTTATTGACCGAAGGTGAAATCTACCTCAACCTGGAAAAATACGAGAGTGCAACGAAGAATTTCAATTCGTTGATCGTAAACACCGATATATACGAAAAGGAATACCTTTCCACCAGGGCTTATCTAGGACTTGCCTCAACCCAAATGAAAACCGGAAATTATGAGGATGCGGCCAAGAATGCGGAGAATGCCCTAAGGTTGGCCGAGGAAAATGGATTTTCGATCGAGATAGTAAACGGTAACAGTCTCTTGGCCGAGGCCAATGAAAATATTGGCAACTATCAAAATGCCCTAACGGCCACACGTAATTTACAAACCGCCAAAGACTCCCTTTTCGGTATCGAAAAACTGAGCATAGAAACCAAAACGGCCGATGAGATCCACAATGAGAACATGGCCAATGAGATCAAGCGCCAGGACGAACGTATTGAGGAGTTGAGCAAATCGGCAAACCGCTCCGAGATTACTGCCATACTGACTTCCGCTTTCTTGATCATCATCTCGCTATTGGCCGTATCGTTATACAGGAACAATCAGATAAAGTTAAAAACGAACGCCCTACTCCATACAAAGAACAGTGAGTTGCAGGCCGCCAGGGATGAGGCGGTCAGTGCCATGGAAGCCAAAACGAACTTCCTATCGACCGTTAGCCACGAACTACGAACACCGCTGTATGCCGTTACGGGTCTTACGCATTTATTGTTGGAAGAAAATCCGAACGAAAATCAAATAGAACATCTTAAGGCCTTGAAATTTTCAGGGGATTACCTACTCAATTTCATCAATGATATTCTTCATATCAATAAGATCGATGCGGATAAGTTGGAACCATTGATCATGGAATTCAACCTCAATAGGCTTTTAAAGGAAGTCATCGACTCCCTACAACAAAGTGCCAAGGGCAACAGAACCAAACTGATCCTGGACTATGACGAGAGCATTCCTTCGCATCTGATGAGCGATCCCGTAAAACTCTCACAGATTTTCATGAACCTTATCGGAAATGCGCTAAAGTTCACCAAAAATGGGGAGGTCACGGTAAAAGCCCAAATGGTTCATAAAGAAGAGGATGAGATTACCGTGTATTTCGAGGTCAAGGATAACGGAATCGGTATTTCAAAAGAACAGCAGGAAAAAATATTTGATGGGTTTGAACAAGGTTCCATACAGATCAATAGGGAATACGGAGGCACCGGTTTGGGGCTGACCATCGTAAAAAGCCTACTAGGCCTGTTCGACAGTAAGATAAAATTGGAAAGTGAATTGGGCAAAGGAAGTGCTTTTTACTTTGAATTGAAGTTGAAATGCAAGGACAACATCATCGACAACGTTCCTTTTGAGATCGTCAAAGAGGATTATGATTTTAAGGGACTTCGTATATTGATCGTGGAAGACAATAAGATCAATCAGGTCATTACCAAGAAAATGTTGTCAAAGAAAGAAATCGAGGCCGATATTGCGAACAACGGTACGGAAGCGATAGAATTGGCAAAAAAGAATACGTATGATGCCATTTTAATGGATATCCATATGCCGGGGATCAGTGGGGACGAAGCGACGATCGAAATACGGAAGTTCGACAAGATCACCCCTATCATAGCCCTTACGGCCATTTCTTTGGACGATAGTTTGGAGGTCTTTTATGCCGCCGGCTGTAACGACATCGTCACCAAACCTTTTAAACCCGAGGTTTTTTATCAAAAAATAGGCGAGAATATCTTCGGGAAACAAACGAACAGCTCCCCTATTGCATAAAATCGTGGATCGCCTTTTCCAAAATCGCCCCTCCTCCATTAAGGAATTCGTGCTTTACCTGTATATAATACAGATCGGCCACTTTGCCCTTTAATCGGGCAAAATCCTTTTCGGTGGTCAGTACGATCGGTTTTGAATTGAAAAGTCCAATTTCGGAAGTGCTGAAAAAATGGTGGTCCCTATATTCCAGATGTTCCAAATCAACACCCCGATCGATCAAATAACCCACCAAGGGCTTCGGATTGGCTATTCCCGTGACCAAGGTTACCCTTTGCCCCAAAAGATCCTCCAACGATAACGGGGCCCCGTTCCCTTTTAGGCGATGGTCATACCTTAATTGGCTGAACAATACCTGTTGCTCCTTTTTGGGCTTTAACGATTTCAATACTTGGGTTTGCCGTTCATTATCCAAAGTATCGGGACATTTGGTCACCACGATCACATGGGCCCTTCGGGCTTCCCTTTTGGAATCCCTTAAATTGCCCGTGGGCAAATACCGATCCTTACTATATAAACCGTCGTAGGCGGTAAGCAATATCGAAAAACCGGGCTTTACCTTACGGTGTTGAAAGGCATCGTCCAATAAGACCAGGTCAGGATGTACCGATTTTTCCAGATTGGCGATCCCATTGCACCGATCGGCATCGACGGCCACGGTTATTTTCGGGAATTTCTTGAAAATCTGGTAGGGCTCATCGCCAAGTTCTTCCACATTACCTCCGTCCGATGCTATTTGAAACCCTTTGGATTTACGTTTATATCCCCGACTCAGCACGGCCACCTTATACCTATCTTGCAGTAGGGCCACCAAATACTCGATCATCGGTGTTTTACCGGTGCCACCGACACTTAGGTTGCCCACACAGATCGTTGGGGTTTTGAACGAAGTACTTTTTAAAATACCGAAATCATAGAGTACATTTCTGACATGTACCACCAGGCCATAGACCAGGGAAATCGGAAAAGCTAATTTTCTAAGGAGTTGCATTAGAACGAAATTATAATATTTTATCTTTGATAACCCTATAAAACAAGAAAATGATCGTAAAAGAAGTAACCGGGATATTGGAAGAATTGGCCCCTTTGGGCCTTGCTGAGGATTTTGACAATGTAGGCCTTTTGGTCGGCGATGACCATCAGAAAGTTACGGGAATCCTAGTAACCTTGGATACTTTGGAAAATGTGGTCGAAGAGGCCATTGCCCAAAACTGTAACCTGATCGTCAGTTTCCATCCGATTATTTTCAACGGACTTAAAAAACTCACAGGCAAAACCTACGTTGAACGTGTGGTCATAAAAGCCATCCAAAACCATATTGCGATCTATAGCATGCATACCGCCTTGGACAATGTCATGCAAGGGGTCAATGCCGAAATCTGTCGGGTATTGGACATCATGGAACCCAAAATACTTATCCCCCAAAAAAACACCATCAAAAAACTGACCACCTATGTACCCCTTGAAGCGGCCGACGATCTAAAAAACGCATTATTCGAAGCTGGGGCGGGTACTATCGGCAACTATAGCAACTGTAGCTTTTCTGCCGAGGGTACGGGCTCGTACAAAGCCAATGAAAATGCCCATCCCACAAAAGGCCGGATAGGCCAAACCCATTTTGAGAAAGAAATGCAACTCAACATTACCTTTAAATCCCATGTTGAAAAGAAAGTAATGAGCGCCCTCTTTAAGCACCACCCGTATGAAGAAGTGGCCTATGAGGTCCTTACCCTTGAAAATACCGATCAAGATATCGGGATGGGCATGATAGGCCACCTCGAAAAACCGATGAAGGAGGTCGATTTTCTGCTCAAGGTCAAGGAAAGGATGCATGCCCATGGTATTCGACACTCCGCCTTACGGGAAAAGCCCATTGAAAAAGTAGCGGTTTTGGGAGGTAGTGGGGCTTTTGCCATAAAAGCCGCAAAAGCCTCAGGAGCAGACATTTTCATTACCGCAGACGTAAAATACCACCAGTTTTTCGAAGCGGAAGGAACAATGGTCATTGCCGATATCGGACACTATGAAACAGAACAGTTTACAAAAAATCTTTTAGTTGATTATCTTACAAAAAAAATTCCTAATTTTGCAATCCGTTTATCGGGAAGTAAAACGAATCCTATCAAGTATTTATAAGTATGGCAAAAAAAGGTGATATAACCGTAGAAGAGAAGCTTAGGGCATTGTACGACTTGCAATTAATCGATTCCAGAGTTGATGAAATACGGAATGTTCGAGGGGAGTTACCCTTAGAGGTCGAGGATTTGGAAGATGATGTACTTGGTTTGAAAACCAGATTGGACAAGCTAAAGACCGATGTTGAGACGATAAACTTCGAAATTACGGCAAAGAAAAACCTGATCGATGAATCCAAAGGATTGATCAAAAAATATACGGAGCAACAAAAAAATGTCCGTAACAGCAGGGAATTCAATTCCATCAGTAAAGAACTTGAGTTCCAGGAATTGGAAATACAACTTGCCGAAAAGAACATCAAGGAGTTCAAAGCCCAGATAGAGCAGAAAAAAGAGGTGATTGCCGCTACCAAAGAAAAATTAAGCGAGCGCGAATCACATTTAAAACATAAAAAAAGTGAATTGGACGCTATTTTGGCCGAAACCGAAAAAGAAGAAAAAGCACTTTTAAGCAAATCATTGGAGTACCAAGAGCAAATCGAGGAACGTTTGGTGAAGGCATATACAAGAATCAGGAATAACGTAAAAAACGGTCTTGCAGTCGTACCTATCGAAAGGGGGGCCTCAGGAGGTTCTTTCTTTACCATACCACCACAGGTTCAGGTAGAGATCGCATCACGCAAAAAAATAATTACCGACGAACATAGTGGAAGAATCCTAGTCGATCCCGTTTTGGCCGAGGAAGAAGCCGAAAAAATGGAGAAATTGTTCGGTGAGATCTAATAGTTCGTTTACACTATAATCAAAGACCATCCTTGTTGATGGTCTTTTTTTTATACCTCTATTTTGATGCACTTCCACCCAATAAAACGATTATTTATTGGACGCGATTATTTCGGCCCAGATCGAACACATAGGTTACGATTCAGAAAAACCATCCAAGGATCGACGGTGTTAAAAAAACTGATTTTTATCATACCCACTCATTTTTTTGGCCAAAAGGCCCTTTTTGATCCGCTTACAATATTTTCCATTAAAAGGATGTCACAACCGGTTTTTGCACTTTTATGATTATAACCCAACAATTAAAGGCATTTCTGTTATTTTAACCACCCTAAATAGCATAAAATTCATCTTTGTGATCAAACATGACATTTATCATATAATCGATCTTGAACATTGCGCTATCTTTGCAGCTTCAAAATAAAAAATACAAAAAAATGAAAATTACATTCAAACCTTTTAACAAAAGTATCCTCCTATTATTTTCCCTTTTGTTGACCCAAACGATCTTTTCACAAGAGTTCAAACTTTCCAAGACCGGTTCTTCAATGACCGTTTTGGGAACTTCATCAATACACGATTGGGAAATCGTCGCGGAAGAACAATCAGGAACCATACAACTCGGGAACGATGGTG
Organism: Maribacter polysaccharolyticus; assembly: GCF_028882255.1. Classification (GTDB taxonomy): domain Bacteria; phylum Bacteroidota; class Bacteroidia; order Flavobacteriales; family Flavobacteriaceae; genus Maribacter_A; species Maribacter_A polysaccharolyticus. Next base: position 22,037 of record NZ_JARBUY010000008.1, on the reverse strand, counting down.
ATAATATCACTATCAAAGCCTTAAAATTGACCATTCCTGCAGAAAGCCTTAAAAGTGGAAAAGGCATGATGGACAACAACACCTATAAGGCGTTAAAGACCGACAAGTACAAAAACATCGTATTTGAAATGACCAAGGTAAAAGAAATCGTACCCAATGGCAACAACACCTACAAGGTAGCATGCTCAGGAGATTTGACCTTATGTGGGGTAACCAAAAACTTATCGGAAAACTTCTTGATGACCGTAACCAATGACAAAGTTACCCTTACCGGTGAAAATTCCTTTAAAATGACAGAATTCGGAATAACCCCTCCAAAAGCCCTAATGGGAACCATTAAAACCGGGGATGAGGTAACCATCAAGTATGCTTCGGTATTGACCAAATAATCTTTTGAATATCCATTAATATTATCAACAACTATATCAAATTAAATTTTAACAAGTATGAAAACGACAATCAGTAAATTAATTTTCGCAGCTATAATGGTCTCGGGCCTTTTTGTGACTGCACAGGACAGAAACCTTGACAACTACAGGCAGCCCAGTAAAGATGGAATCAATGTTTTTGAAGCCCCAAAAGACACCGTAAGCACTTTTGAAAACGTGAAAGTAAGGGTAGGTGGAGCCTTTGCCCTTCAATTCCAAGCCTTTGACCATGAAAATTCAGGTGCCGTTGAATTGAAAGAACTAGGTGATAACTTTAACTTGGCTACTGCCAACCTCGATCTAGATGTTGCTTTGGCCGATGGTGTGGGAATGCACCTTAGGACCTACCTTTCTTCAAGGCACCACACCGAGCCTTACGTAAAAGGAGGATATTTCCAAATTGACAATTTGAATTTCATCAGCCCCGGTTTCATGGAAGATCTTATGAAGAAAGTAACCATTAAGGTTGGGCATATGGAATTGAACTATGGTGATGGCCACTTTAGAAGAAGTGACAACGCCATGGCCTTATACAATCCTTTCGTAGGGAATTACATCATGGATGCCTTTACTACCGAAGTAGGTGGGGAAGTATACTATAGGGACAACGGATTTATCGCAATGGTTGGTCTTTCCAATGGTAAATTGAACCAAAGCGCAACCAGTCCTGATACTACCGATCCTTCAGTTATCGCCAAATTAGGATACGACAAGCAAATAAACGATGATTTACGTTTTAGATTGACCGGTTCCCTTTACCAAACCAACAAATCTTCACGAACTTATTTATATGCAGGTGACAGGGCCGGTTCTAGATATTACTTCGTAATGGAAGATACAGACGCTACTTCTTCTGACAACTTCAGATCAGGACGATTCGATCCAGGGTTTAGCAATAAACTTTCTTCGATCATGATCAACCCATTTGTGAAGTACAAAGGATTGGAGTTCTTTGGAGCATTGGAGTTCTCTAGCGGTAAAACCACTGCAGAAACCGAAAATAGGACAGCCAACCAATTTGTTGGGGAGCTTTTATACCGATTCGGACAAAACGAGAATTTCTACGTTGGCACAAGATATAACTCCGTTTCTGCCGAAACAACCGATGGTTACGATGTTGATATCAATAGATTCAATATCGGTGGAGGTTTATTCTTCACTAAAAACGTCATGGCCAAATTGGAATATGTATCACAAACCTATGACGGATATGATGCCACAAGTATTTACAACGACGGTAAATTCAATGGTATAATGCTTGAAGCCGTAATCAGTTTCTAATATTTTTTTTATAAGTTTACACAATTATCCTAGGAATATTGATTTTATATTCCTAGGATTTTTGCCCTTAAGTCTATATTGCAAACAAAGTCTTATAAATTTTAACCTATGAAAACCCTTATTCTTTTTCTTTTTGGATTTCTAAGTTTATCATTTTTAAAAAACGATGAAGCGATAAATACAACTGAAATTTTCATCGCTTCCGATAGCGAACTTATCATCTCCGGAACCAGTAACATCAATAGCTTTGATTGCTCTTATAATTTGAACAATTTAAATGACCCCATTCGTGTAAATTTCAAGAACAATGGAGGGCATATGGACTTCGATTCCACCCTATTGAAATTACAGAACACCTATTTTGATTGCGGACACAACCGAATCAACAAGGATTTCAACCAGCTTTTGAAAACCAGCCAATACCCCAATATCACCCTGGAGCTGAACAACGTAAAATACCTTGACAACAAAACCATTGCAGATGTGTCGATTGTCATTGCCAATGTCAAACGAAATTATCAAGTCCCTATCGAGCTATCCAAAGACAAAAACTTCAAGGCCAAAGGGGAGATGAACATACATCTGAGCGATTTTAATCTCAAAGCGCCGAAAAAAGCCCTAGGGCTTATTGTGGTGAACGATGCCTTGACCGTACATTTTGATCTAACCCTTAAGCAACATTCCTAGTTCTTATCTTTTTACAGGGTAATGGGTAAAACGATGTCTATGTTATGCCCTAGCCAAAAGACCTAGCATTTTTTGTTCCACTTCCTCCGAATCCCAATTGGTTTCGATATCTGGAAGTTCCATGACCTGTTCCATGATTTTTTCCTGGGCATCCCCGATGGCCAAAGCCTCGGCATAGGGCCTATCGGAAAATGTTACCCTGGAGTATAGCGGAACCCACTTATCCGGGTATTTTTCCGCAAACCTATTTTCAATCTTTTTTTGAAGCAAAAATTTGGAATCTGCCGTTTTACTGCTCATTTCAATAAAATTGCGATAACTCAATTCCGCAATGGCATCGGCATTCGGTTTCCGTTCTTTTTGATAGGTTTGGAAAATGGTCTCCCAATCGTCACCATAGTCCTGGATCAATTTATTGAGCATATAAATGTCCTCGAAACCGGCATTCATTCCTTGTCCGTAAAAAGGGACAATGGCATGGGCCGAATCGCCCACTAGGGCCACTTTGTCCCAATAGGTCCATGGATAGCACTTCATGGTGACCATGGCACTGGTAGGGTTCGTAAAGAAATCAGTGGCCAAATTTTCAATTTCATGGTCTACACTGGGGAAACTGGTCTCAAAAAACCTTTCGGCATCTTCCTTGGTCTTAATACTTTCAAAAGAAACCTCCCCTTCAAAAGGCATGAACAGGGTACAGGTAAAACTACCATCCAAATTGGGCATGGCGATGAACATGTACTTTCCCCTTGGCCAAATATGAAAGGAATGGGCATCCAATTTATGCGTGCCATCGGCATTTGCCGGAATGGTCAACTCTTTATACCCAACATCAATGAAATCCTGGGAATAATCGAACCTGCTACGGCGTTGCATTTTATGCCGCACCCGGGAGAAGGCCCCATCGCAACCAAAGATCAAATCGAATTGATACTCTTTCCACTCCCCTTTTTCGGTGGCCCCGGTAAATAATTTGGCTTCGGGCAGATCTACATCCCATACTTTTTCCTCGAACTTAAAGGTCACCCCAGCCGCTTCGGCCAGATCGATCATCCTACGGTTCAACACCCCTCTCGATATCGACCAAATCGCCTCCCCATCCTTGCCATATTCCTGAAAATACATGGGTTTACCTACCAAATGCATGGCCCTTTTATTTAAGGGAATCGCTATTTTTTTGATTTCTTCCTCAATACCGATTTCCGACAGGGCTTTCCAACCCCTATTGCTCATGGCCAGATTAATGGAACGCCCTGAAAAAACTATGGTCCTGATATCGGGTCTACGATCGAAGACAGTGACCGTATGGCCATGCTTTCTAAGATAAATGGCCAATAGGGAACCTACCAGACCAGATCCTACGATGGCAATGTTCTTGGGTTGTTGTTTCATTCTAAATTGGGAAAAAATACGGTTAGCATGTAAATTTAGTAAAATAAACCGCAATCCTACAATTACCGGAATATGGGAACCTTGGCATCCCCGCCCCGGATCGAAGTCGCCTACCCCCCCCTAATGGCAACATCCAAAACGACTTCTAGGTGCGTATATATTTTACATTCCGCTTCGGCGTCACTATATATCACAAAAAAAGTCCTTCACAATCGGATTGTGAAGGACTTGTTATTTTCCATGCCATTCTTAAGCAAGTGGGTTATTCCAATATACCGTCTACGATTCCGTAGGCTATGGATTCCTCTGCATTCATCCAATAATCACGGTCAAAATCCCTAAGCACCTTTTCATAATCCTGATCACAGTTCTCGGCCAAGATCTTTGCACTCAATTCTTTCGTCTTGATGATTTCCTTTGCCTGGATCTCTATATTCGATGCCTGACCCCGAGCTCCGCCACTTGGCTGATGGATCATTACTTGGGCATGGGGCTGAATAAAACGTCTTCCCTTTTTACCCACGGATAGCAATATCGATCCCATGGAGGCCGCAAGCCCCGTACAAATGGTCGACACCGGACTTTTTAATGACTTGATGGTATCATACATGGCGAAACCTGAAGTCACATATCCCCCAGGGCTATTGATGAACAACTGGATCTCTTTATTATTCTGCATATCCAAATACAACAAACGATCGATTACGTGCTTGGCCGATTCATCATCTACCATGCCCCAAAGAAAGACCTTGCGTTCTTCCAATAACTTTTCATCTATTGCTTCCTGTACTTTTCCCTTTTTAGAACTCATCCTATTTAATTTAAGAATTCAAAACTAAGCAATTTATTAAAAATAAACTTATCTCAAGGTTATCGAATTACATTAAAAAAAAGCCGGTGCCCCTATAGGTGTCTTTTCCTTCCTTCCCGTCCCTTATTTGTGCCATCCCAAATGCTCGGGGATGCCCCGAAGCCGTCCGTTTTGCATCAATTTAACCTTATTTTATGTTTGCGTGCCCTCCCGTTATTGGCGCGTATGCGTTATATTTGAACAAACCTATGAAATGAGAATAACCACCTTCCTTCTGTTTTCCCTGTTATGTATGGGGTGTAAAACAGAAAAAAAAGAGGCCAAGCCTACCCCTGAAAAAGCATTCACCATAGTGGAAAAAATAGCCAATGCACATGGTTTCCAAGAATGGAAAAATGTGGGGGAGCTACGCTTTACCTTTAATGTAGATCGGGACAGCTCCCATTTTGAGCGCAGTTGGATCTGGGATATCAACAACAACCAAGTAACCGCCATTTCCCAAAAAGATACCGTTACCTACCACAGGGCGCAGTTGGACAGTATTACCGATAAAATAAACGGTAAATTCATCAACGACAAATATTGGTTATTGGCCCCGTTCAACCTGGTTTGGGACAAAGGGAATTATACGTATGAACATTACGAAAACGAAGTGGCTCCCCTAAGCCATAAAACCATGCACAAAGTAACGCTTGTCTATGGCAATGAAGGAGGATACACCCCTGGCGATGCTTACGACCTTTATTTTGGTGATGATTACCGCATACAGGAATGGGTATTTAGAAAAGGAAACAGTCCGGAAGCATCCCTAGTGACCATCTGGGAAGACTATGCGGATATAAACGGACTCCAAATTTCACGGAAACGCAGTAATGACAAAGGTTTTTTATTGTATTTCACCCATTTGGCCGCACAAAAAAAATAAATCCGGACTTACGTAATCACACGTTTACGATGCAATAGCAGGGTTGCCATTAAGATAAGGAGGACACAACCCAACAGCCCTATAAAGCAAATAACCAAGGACCACGTCTTGGCAACAACCCCTAAAATGGGAGGGGCGACCAAAAATCCGGAATACCCCATACCTGCGATAAAGGAAACCCCTTGGGCCGAGTTGATTCCCGGGACATTACCACCAATGCGGAAAAACTCCGGGGCCATGACCGAAAATCCCAAACCGATCAGAGCAAATCCTAAAATCGCCATATACGTAACCGTAGAAAGTACCATAACAAACCCGACGATGGCCGTACATGCCCCCAAGGCCACGATTTTCACCGATCCGATCTTGGTGCTTATGGCATCTGCCACAAAGCGCCCCAGGGTCATGGTGATTTGAAACCCCAAAAATCCGGCACCCCATAATGCTTCGGGAGCCATACTTATTTCCTTTAGATACAAGCCACTCCAATCTATAATGGCCCCTTCGCTCCCCATAGCGATAAACGCCACCGCACCAATGACCATCAAGGGTTTAAAAAGTTTCATATTAAAGGGTTCTTTACGCACCGGGGCCGCCTTTACGTGGTAATACCGCTTAAAGAAAATCGCGTTCACGCCAAGGACCAAGACCACCGCCATAAGCATGTGTACGGGCGGACTACCGATGGCCATGATAAAGAAACTTCCCAAGCCGGCCAAAACACCCCCTAGGCTAAAAAAGCCATGGGCCGCCGACATGAACATTTGCCGGTCCTGTTTTTCTATCTCGGTGACCAGGGTATTCATGGCGATATCGGTAAAGCCATTAAAAGCGCCGAATAGGTATAACGCCCCCATAAGCAGGTAATAATCTGGGGCCAAAAGCGGCAACAAGGCCATGATACTGCTACCGAGGATCCCCAGGGAAGTCGCCTTCCCCACCCCTATTTTATTGATGACCTTGGCGGCAATGGGAAAAACGGTAAATACGCCAAACGATAAAAAAAAGATGGCAATCCCCAAATCGGCCTTATCGATCCCCAATTTTTCCTTGACCGATGGAATATAGATGACCCAAGTACCGAAGAGAATGTTAAGACTCGCAAATACCCATGCCGGCCCAAAATAGCGTGGATTTTTCAAGATGGTCCGAAGTGATTTCATTGGTAAGGATTTTTTCGGCAAAACTACTTAAAATCGCTTATGCACACTACTTATTTTGCCTTAAAACACCCTGCTTCAGAAGTTGCCCGAACCGGTACATATCCTCATACGAACAATAAAAAGGAGCCGGTGCCAAACGCATGACATTGGGCTCGCGCCAATCGGCAATGACCCCTTGCCCCATCAGAAAATCAAATAGGGATCTTCCTTGTCCGTGCAGTAATACACTGAGCTGACACCCTCGGTCTTTCGGGGTAATGACCTCAAAGCTACCCCCTACTTCCTTGGCGATTTCTTCAAGGATGAATTCGAGATACGCAACGATCCGCTGCCTTTTCCCGACCAAGGCATCCATACCCACTTCCTCAAAAAGTTGTAATGAAGCCAAATAAGGTGCCAATGCCAATACCGGCGGATTACTGATCTGCCAGGCATCGGCAGTTTCCATGGGTTCAAAAACGGGCTTCATCAAAAATCGGGTTTCCTTTTTGGTGCCCCACCAGCCTTCGAACCGCGGTATTTGGTCCTGACCCAAATGTTTTTTATTGATGAACACCCCGGAAGCATTGCCCGGGCCGCTGTTCATATATTTATAACTGCACCAAGCCGCAAAATCAACATCCCAATCGTGCAATGCCAAGGTGACATTACCTACCGCATGGGCCAAATCCCATCCCACCATGGCTCCAACGGCCTTTCCGGCCTTTGTAATGGTCGCCATATCGAACGCCTGACCGTTATAGTAGTTTACCCCACCGATCAACACCAGGGCAAGTTCTTCCCCCAATTCCCCTATTTTGGCCAATACATCCTCGGTGCGCCAAAAGTGCTCCCCTTTTCTTTTCTTGACCTCAACGATGGCCTCATCGGGATCCATACCATGAAACCGCACTTGACTGTTCAAAAGATATTGATCACTGGGAAAGGCCTTTTCCTCACATAAGATCTTAAACCGTTTTTTTGTAGGACGGTAAAAGGATACCAGCATTAAATGAAGGTTGACACTCAAGGTATTCATCACGGAGACCTCTTCGGGAAGTGCGCCCACAACCTTTGCCAAGGGTTTGGCCAAGCGTTCATGATAATCCCACCAGGGTTTATCGGCATGAAAATGACCTTCAACTCCCAACTTTCTCCAATCCTCCATGACCTCATCAACATAGGCCTGGGCGATTTTAGGCTGTAGGCCAAGGGAATTTCCGGTAAAATATATGACCTGTTTGCCCGCTATTTGGGGAAAATGAAATTGTTCCCTATAATCTCGTAGGTTGTCCGCGGCATCGAGCTGTTGTGCAAAGGCGCGGGTATTTTGGAATTGCATAGGCTTCTTTTGTTCAAAAGTACGATTTCGGATTAAAAAACAAGGGCTTTAAAGCCACCGTTATTCCAACCGCATTTCGATGATATGTCTCTTGAATCCGGCTTTTTCATACGCCCTAATGGCACTCCCATTACCGTTATAGACGGTCAATCTTATTTCTTTCAACCCTTTGGCATATGACCATTCCTTTAAACCTTCCAAAATCTTGGTGTTCACCCCCCTGCCCCGATATTCAGGGACCGTGTACATAAAACCCAAATACGAATAGCGCTCGTGTACCAGATACGGTTTTGCAGGTTTGATCAAGGCATAGCCCGATGCGATGACCTTACCCCCAATTTCGGCCACGACCACATGGGCATCGTCATCTTCGATCATTGCCCCGATATCATAATAGGAAATGGGATCTGCATCCAGGGTAACATCAAAAGGCCTTTCCGCTTGGATCACCCCTTGTTCAAAGCTTCGCAAAAGCTCCAGATCGTCTAGGACCGCCCCTCTGACCGTAATCGAATCCATAGTTCGTTGAATTAAAAAGTCCACTTCTTGAAATTTCAAGATAGTACATATTTAGCTACTTTTACAAAAAAATAAGGTATGCATTTTTTATCTTCGGACATCGAGGAATATATACAGGAGCATTCGGAAAACGAACCCGAATTACTACAAGCCCTTTCCCGTGAAACCCACCTAAAAGTCATTCAGCCCAGAATGATCACCGGGCATTTTCAAGGGAGGGTCCTTAGCCTGCTCTCGAAAATCATACGCCCCATCAACATTCTCGAAATAGGCACCTATACGGGCTATTCTGCCTTATGCCTTGCCGAAGGCCTTCGCAAAGACGGCCAATTGCACACCATCGACATCAATGAGGAACTCGGCAGCATACAGCGCAAGTATTTCGACCAAAGTACGTTTGGACCCCAGATCGTACAACATACCGGAGACGCCCTAAAGATCATCCCTACCTTGGACATGACCTTTGATTTGGTGTTTATAGATGCCGAGAAAAAGGATTATCCCAAATATTATGAAGCGGCCCTTGAGAAGACCACTTCGGGCAGTATCATCCTCTCGGACAATGTATTGTGGTCGGGTAAAGTGGTAGAACCCGTAAAGGAAAAGGACAAGACCACCAAGGTACTTTTGGAGTACAACCGAATGCTCAAGAACGATCCACGGGTAGAGACCGTGCTGTTGCCCATCAGGGACGGGTTAACCCTAAGTAGGGTACGATAATCCTCTGGTACAGGTTGTAAAAAGCGAAAGCGGTGAGTATACCCACCAAGGCCCCGACAATGATATCCGATGGGTAATGCACCCCAAGGTACATTCTGCTCAAGGCGAAAAGTAAGGGCCAAATATAAAATACCCAACACCACTTAACCCTTTTGTACAGAAAAAGGACAATGATCGAGGTGATCGAAAAAGAACTGGCCGCATGACCGGAGAAAAAACTAAACGTGGAGGGGTCGTGTACGATACGCAGCATGATGCGCACCGCTTCATCATTATTGGGGCGTAACCGGGCAAAATAGCCCTTGGTCAAATCGGTGGCCATTAAGATAAAACCGATCAAGGCCACTACCGTCAAGGTGACATAAATGGCTTCCTTACGCTTATATTTCCAAAAAATCAGGACGAAAAAAAACATGAACAGGGGGACCCAAGTGTAAATATTGGTAACGGTCAACCAAAAATGATCGTATCTCTCGATCCCTAAACCATTAATAAAAACCAGTGCATCCCTATCCCATTGCAAAATTCTTTCGAGCATAGGTAACGTTGTTTATTTCCGCTTTACAGTACCGCTGACATCATCGACATTCTTTTTAATGTCCTCATATCCTTTTTTAAGGTCATCGCCCAATCCGGATTGCAGGTTTCCTTTTACCTCATTGATATCCTTTTTGATATCCTCAACGAAACTGGTATCGATCCCTTGCTTTTCGGCGCTTTTTTGAATCTCCTGTTTTATATCTTCGGTAGCATCCTTGAGCTGGCGCATACCTTTCCCCAAGCCCCTGGCTATATCGGGAATCTTATCGGCACCGAATACCATCACCACAATGAACATGATGAAAAAAATCTCAGCACCGCTGATAAATAAAAACAACATTGAATACATACGCCAAATATAGTGAAGTTTACTTGCTAAATAAAAAAGAGGACCTTTAAAAAGTGCGTCTACCTGTATCATCGTAACGGGGTCGGGAACAACGTTTTACCGTTCTCCAAGCTATATCGACCACCCGAAACGGGACAGATCCAAAGATCACACGAATTAAAAATCCTCCTTTTTTGTTATCGCAAACGGTAATTACCCTTTTACGTTCGACTTGAACCTATCAAAGTCGTCTTGCTGTTCTTGTTTTGGCCATGAATTATTGCTGGTATCGATATCGGCGGTTTCCTCTTTGGGATCTACCATGATACCAACCAATTCACTTTGGGAAGAAAGCACCAATTTAACTTCGGTATCGTTCTTTCTCCAAATCTCCGGTGGGTAGGTAATGTTTTCCTTGGTCCCATCGGCATAGGTATATTCAACGATCAAAGGCATGGGTATACCTCCTGGCTTGTCATAAGTAACCTCGTAGAAGTACTTCGGACTTTTAACCTTCGCCCTTTCTTCGGCCGTCATATTGTCCATCATGAATTCCCGTAGGTTCTTTGAACTTTGAAGCGGTGACTTCCCTTTTAAATTCGGGTCAAAATCCTCGCTATCCTCATCGGCCAAATACACTAAAGGAGGTAAATCGGCTTCGGTAAGGTTGCGCTCGGCCATATACTCCTGCATTTTTTTACCGGGTTTATCCGATACGTAATACTTTTTGATCCCCTTTACCCCTATATCAACATAATCGGTGGTATAGAACCAACTTCTCCAAAACCAGTCCAGATCCACGGCAGAGGCATCTTCCATGGTCCTAAAGAAATCCTCAGGGGTAGGATGCTTGAATTTCCAACGTTGTGCATAGGTTTTGAAAGCATGATCGAAGAGCTCACGTCCCATGACGGTTTCCCTTAATATATTCAAGGCCGTAGCTGGCTTGGCGTAAGCGTTTGGTCCCAACTGGTAAACGTTCTCAGGATTCGACATGATCGGCGAGATCGTACTTTGGTCGCCACTCATATAAGGTACTATCTTTTTTGGATCTCCCCTTCTGGAAGGATAGGACTTTTCCGGAGCGATCACATCTGGATGCTCTTCCCCGAATTCCTGTTCTGCCAAATATTGCATAAAGGTATCAAGACCTTCGTCCATCCATCCCCATTGGCGTTCATCGGAATTGACGATCATAGGAAAGAAATTGTGCCCTACCTCATGAATGATCACACTGAGCATCCCGAATTTGGTACGATCCGAGTAACTACCGTCTTCGTTGGGCCTACCGTAGTTCCAGCAGATCATGGGATATTCCATTCCTTGATTTTTCGCATGTACCGAAATGGCTTTCGGGTAAGGATAATCAAAGGTATGTTTTGAATAGGTCTTTAAGGTCTGTACAACGGCCATGGTAGAATAGTCGCCCCACAAAGGATTACCTTCTTTTGGGTAAAGCGATATGGCCATTACGTCCCTGTTGCCCATTTTAACGGCCTGCATGTCCCAAACGAATTTTCGGGAAGTCGCAAAAGCGTAATCACGCACATTTTTGGCCTTGAACTTCCATGTTTTCTTTTCTTCCGAAAAACCTTTCTCTGCGGCCTCGGCCTCTGATTGGGTGACGATCACCACAGGTTTGTCGTACGACTTTGTCGCCTTTTCATACCTTTTCAGCATCTCTTTGGAAAAAACTTCCTTTCTATTCTGAAGTTCCCCCGTAGCATCGAGGACATGATCTGCAGGAACCGTGATATTCACCTCATAATCCCCAAAAGGAAGTGCGAATTCGCCTCTTCCCCAGAACTGATGGTTTTGCCATCCTTCCACATCGCTATAAACGGCCATTCTTGGAAAGAACTGTGCAATTACATAAGCCCTGTTCCCATCTTTGGAAAAATACTCATATCCCGAACGGGCCCTGTTGACCGTATGATCGGGAATGTTGTACCACCATTTGACCGAGAACGACACTTGTTCCTTACTCTTAAGCGGTTCCGCGATATTCACCCGCATCATGGTCTGGTTGATCGTATAGGATATAGGCTTCCCTGCGGCATCCTTTACGTATTCTATGTTGAATCCACCATCGAATGGCTCATCCATATACTTGCCTACGAAACCACCCGGTTGTTCGGCCAATGGGACCCCACTCCCATCCCTTAGGGGCGACTTACTGTCTTTGGCCCTAACGTTCTGGTCCAATTGCAACCATAGAAACTCAAGGACATCGGGGGAATTATTGGTATAGGTGATGGTCTCGGTGCCATAAATCCTGGCATTCTTATCATCCAATTCAATATCTATTTTGTAATCGGCCTGCTGCTGGTAGTAGTCAGGTCCGGGCGTTCCCGAAGCGGAACGATAGGTGTTGGGAGTTGCGAACTCCTGATACATTTGTCTAAACTTACTTTGGTTGGTGTGGCCTGGTTCTTTGGTGCTTTGCTCGACCTCCTGGGCAGAAACAACTGCTGTGAACAGCAATAAAATCGATGCAAAACCATACTTGATTCTCTTCATATGATGTGAAATTAATTTAAGACGGGAATTTAAAGTTTTTTCAACCATTTCTAAATGCTCCTCAGAAGTTTAACATACCTTTATTATTTTCCCTTATGAGAACAAAACTTTTCTTTGTATCCCTCACCTTTATATGAACCACATTTTGTTGTTCCCCATAAAGATCGGTAAGCACTTCGTTCTGTACGGCAATCGATTGCATGGTCGCTTCCGGAACCCCGGTGATTTCGAGATAACAGACCATGATGTCCCCATCATATTCCTTACCCAGAAAATCGTACTCCTGCACCTTCCCGTTTACGTACACCAGGAATTTTGACCTAAGGTACTTCTCGATATAGGCATCGGCCAATTGGGATTCCTTATCCGTATCCAACTGCGCCTTTATCCCGTAGCGTTCAAGAAGTAGGGCCTCAAAATCATCGATGAAAATGCGGGAAACGATCTGCAGGGCCTGGTCCTTTTCGGAATAGGTGACATTGGTAACGCTTACATAATATTTGTGGGCTGTGGCAAATGCCAATAAAGGCAAGAACAATAGCACCATACACTTTTTAAAACCATTTAATTTCATACGGTATACATTATAATTGGGACGATGCAATCTTTATGCCAGACCTTTCGATCAATCGAGTCCGTTATTTTCCTTATAAACAACACTTTTTTTCCGCATATATTCCCAGATCTTAAAGCGATCGTGGGAATCGACCAGGGATTGGAATTCGGGATCCACTTCACAGTAATACATAAAATCATCTATTTTTTCTTTCGGGATCCGAAATTCACTGGTATACAGCGAATCGGCATAAAATGTCCTGACCCGCTGGGTACGTTCATATTTCCTGTTTCTGGCGATGCGTTGTTTCAGCATTTTGGTACGGCCCGTGATGGCGTTGATCAGGGGATCGAAACCCATGAAAGGATTGGCGGTTGCCGCATACAGTTCGCGTTCTGCCTGGGTAAGGGTTTTTACGTTCGCATTGGGCAACCCCAAGGTAGACGCCGTTACCACGGGCCCGATATCGGTACGCCCCAGATCGATGGCCATATTCCCGGTAAGGTTATAGGGCATGACGACCACTTCATCCAACTCGGTGATCGATTCTTCCATTGGTACGTACAGTAATTTACTGTCAAAGACCGCTTGGGTGACCACCAGGGTCTTTCGCTTGTACTGTACGGCCGAGAATACCAACGTATCGTACAATTTGGCCGCAATGGAAAAGTACCCTTCATTATCGGAAATCGTAGCTTTCAACGCTGTCGTGTTTATGATATGGGTGGCGGCCACATCCCCGCTCTCACTATAGACCCTTCCGCTGATCTCTTTGCTTGGGAGTGTCTGGGCACTAGCAACGGCACCCGAAAAAATCAATAAAATAAGCAGTAGCCTACTTTTCCTCATCGATTTGGCTCAGGAAAATTTTACTCTGGTTCACCAAAAATTCGATCAACTCAAATTCGTTCTCCTTTCTCAATAAGGTGCGCGTAGGTATCCTAAGGTCACAATAGAGCAAGAAGGCATCGATCTTATCCTGGGGCAACTGTAGATCCTCCATAAAAAACCGATCATCATAGACCTGGCGCATGACATCACTCAGTTTCAAGGGAGGACGATTCTCTTCCTCGATCTTGTTGTTCGAAGTTACCAACGCCTTAAAGATATTCACGAAATTAATCCCATCTTTCATTCCCCTTTGGTATTGGGGCATGGCTATGTTCTCTACCTCACTCGAGCGATCTATTTCATACTCATACTGCTTGAATTGATCGTTCTTGACCTCCAGGAACTTTTCCTGTTCTTCGGAGGTGACCACGACTTCATCGAGTTTTGTTATTTTTTCTTCCACCTCTACGACCAATCGGCCCTTACGTAAGATCTCTTCGGTAACGGTAATCATACGTAAATTGAAATTCACTGCGGAAAACACCAACTCATCACCTTCTTTTACCCGGATCAGGAACTCCCCGTTGGCATTGGTAATGGTCGCCATTTCGGAGGTCGCATTGATCACGTTTTCATCGGGTACGACCATATTGCGGTGCAATACCTGTCCGCGCAATAAACTCCGACCATCATCTTCTTGTGAAAAACCGGCGTTAATGGACAATAAAAAACAAATAGAAAGTAAAAGTGGTTTCATCAAGTATAATTTACAAAATATAAAGGAAATATAACTAAACGGTTTTAAAAAACGGTCAACTGTAAACTTTTGTTAATTTGTCTTCCTGCCGCACCCGATCAAATCGGGGCACCCGCCTAAACCACTAGGGTCCAACCTTTAAAAATACGGGAAGGTTAAATGACCCTTCAACCCGATTTGCGGTGATTTCAACTCCAAAAATTAGGTATATATCGATATAATTCTATTTTTGTTCGTCATCCTATTGGGAAGTTCCTTGCGGAATTTGGATAAAATAGGTGAAAAATGGCCATCATACGTAAAAAAAGGGTGCTGTAATCCACAATACCGAAATCGGGTCGGGAATTACCCGGAGTACGGCACCCCGGATAAAACAACGCCAAGGTAGGCGTGGGTTTTAAGCAACACAAAGAAATTGGAAACTAATGAAACGAACACTATTTTTTCTGGTTTTGGGCCTTTTATGGGCCCCGACCGTTACAGGGCAGATCAAGATCGGGGACAATCCCCAGACCATAGACCCGGCATCGGTCTTGGAACTCGAAAGCGGTTCCCGGGTGCTGGTGGTCACCCGCGTAAGTACGGCAGGGATGAATGCCATTGTCCCATTGCCCGGGGCCGTGGTCTACAACACCGACCTCGAATGCTTACATTATTACAATGGTAGTGAATGGATCAATATCTGTGAGGAAGTGGGCGGTATCCCCAATTTGACCACGGATCCCTATGTTAATACCCGGAGTACCATTGTCATTACCACCAATGGGGAAAACAACCATATCGAAGTGGCTCCCAACAGCATACGTACCGAGCAGATCGTAGATGGGGGCATCAATGGGGTCGATATACAGAACAACAGTATCGGACAGGACAAACTGGCCAACGATGCCGTAAGTGCGAACGAACTCGAAGAAAATGCCGTTGGGGTAAATGCCTTGAACAATGTGGAGGTCGAGGATTATTTTACGAATGTCGTGGGCTATATCACCACGGCCGATATCGTCAGCGAAGATGGCGGAAACGACCTGATGATGGGCTTGGACGGTGGGGCCTTTTATGACGAGCAACCCGTTCTGGATGCCGTACAGGCCAACACCGATGGCATAACCGTGAATGCGGGAGCGATAACGACTAATGCCAATGCCATCAGTACTAATTCTACAGCTATCTCGGACCATATTGCCGATGATGGGGATTTGGATGATCAAAATGAGATATTGACCAGTGCTATTATTGATGGTAATGAACTGGTCTTGACGGAATCGGGTACTGAAACACGGGTTGATCTAGGTACTTTTAACAATACGGGTAGTGATAACCAGGACCTATCAACAAATGGAAACCCTGGAAATATTTCTATTGACAATGGGGGTACTCTTAATTTAAATGTCAATGATGGGGATTTCGATGCAACCAACGAAATTCAAATTGCAGCTGAGGTTGATGTAGCCACCAATCCAACGAATTATACGGAAACGGCAACAAATGTAGAGGGGCATTTGATAGGGATTGATAATGCAATAGGTACAATCATTTCCAATGGCGGATCTGATGGTGTTGTAACGAACATAGGAACAACTGGAAACAATTTAAACGTAACCGGGATCAATGGTGGATTCAATGGCAATGTGGATTTAGAACCTTTAGTGGATAACGCTGTATCGGATAATGGCTATTTAACTTCAGAAGTTGATGGCAGTATGACCAATGAAATTATCACAGCATCGACATTAACAGGTAATATCTTGACTATTACTGAAGGGGGAATTGATTTTGATATCGACTTGACCGGTCTTGGTGGGGGCGGTGAGATCCCCGATAATGAACTTATCACAAATGCTGAATTGGTCGGTACTGATTTGATTATCACCGACCCTGGTCAAACCTGGACCATTCCACTGGCATCCTTAGGAGGTGGAGGTGCAGACGGTGTTGTTACCAATGTAGAATTGCAAAGTGGAACAGATTTAGTCTTCACCGGTACGGGTGGTGGTTTTAATGGAACAATAGACCTTTCCAACATCGATACGACGCTTGACGAAGCAACCGTGGATGGCTTTGTTGCAAATAATGGCTTTCTTACTGCAGAATTGGATGGCGATGTTACCAATGAAGTAATCACCGCTTCTTCATTATCAGGTACCACCTTAACAATTACTGAAGGAGGAATTGATTTTGATATTGATTTATCTGGACTTGGAAGTGGTTCCCTCGATTTAGCCAGTGTTTTAACAAATGGCAGCAGTGCTGGGAACAGTCAAATCAATGACCTAGTAGACCCAACTTTGCCACAAGATGCTGCAACACAAAATTATGTGGAAAATAGAATAGCTACTATTCTTGCCACAGGAGGAGTCGATGGTGTGGTTTCAAATGCATTTCTTTCGGGCACTGAAATTGATTTCATTGGATCAAATGGCGGGTTCAACGGCACAGTAGATTTAGACCCTGTGTTTAGCACTGACATAGAACTTGCATCGGCTATCGCAGCTTCAGATGCCGCCGATGGGGACACCAGTAATTTCAATGAAATCCAGACCCTTTCCGTCTCAGGTGACCAACTTTCCATTTCAGGGACAGGTGGGAACACCGTCACGATTCCCTCCGGCTTAGCAGACTGGACTACAATGACCAACATTCCAGCAGATTTCGCCGATGATATCGACAACACCCTGGACGAAACTGCCGTAGACGCTTTCGTGGCCAACAACGGATACCTGACCGCTGAGGTCGATGGTGATACTACAAAT
>NZ_JARBUY010000008.1:0-4408 GCF_028882255.1 Maribacter polysaccharolyticus | reverse complement strand
GAAATCCAGACCCTTTCCGTCTCAGGTGACCAACTTTCCATTTCAGGGACAGGTGGGAACACCGTCACGATTCCCTCAGGAAATAACCTTGCAACTTCAAATCTAACTCAGACCACCAATAGAACGTATGATCTAGATGAATTTGACCTAAATTTTGATATTACTAATAGTGATGTAACTTTTCTGGGTACAAACGGAAATGTTGGAATTGGAATTTCCAGTCCTCAAGACAAACTTGATGTTGACGGTCAAATTAGGGCAAGAAATGGTTATGCTTCAACAGAAGGTTCATCTGGAAACCCAGGATATGGTTTTTATACAAATAATGACACCAATACTGGCATGTATCGTATAGCAGAAGATCAATTAGGTTTCACAACAGGAGGTAGTGAAGCCATCCGAATCAACGCTTCCCAAAATGTGGGAATCGGCCCAAATTTTGATGTAAACTCAATAGATGCAAGATTACATGTTGAAGGAGACATTAGAGGAGATGACATTTATTCAAATGGCGCAATGTTAACCCCAGACTACGTCTTCCAAAAATATTATTTAGGAACTTCAATCTTAAATAAAGAGTACACCTTCAATAGCCTTCCTGAAATTGAGAGATATATAAAAAAGAAACACCATTTACCAGGCGTTAAATCGGCCAAAGAGATCAAAGAACAAGGTTTTTGGAATCTTGGTGAAGCCTCACGTATCAACCTCGAAAAAATCGAAGAGCTCTTCCTGCATACCATAGCACAGGAAAAGAAGATCGATCAATTGCAAAAAGAGAACCAAACCCTTACCCAGGAGTTGGAAGCCTTAAAAGGCGATATCGCCCTGATCAAGCAATTATTACAAAACCAAGCCGGTAACCAGTGATATGAAGACCTTTTTTTACATCGCGTTTTTCCTGTTCGGCATGTTGGTCCATGCCCAGACCGCCCTATACAATAGTGGCAACATCCGGATCCATGACCAAGGGCAACTGGGTTTTCATACCGATCTGATCAACGATGCCGCCTTTGATGAAAATGTGGGGTTGGCCGGGTTTTACGGCGAGGCCCCGGTTACTGTTTTAGGGGCCTTTGCCCCTACCTTTTACGATATGGAGATCGCCAATGCCACCGGGGTGGTATTGCAAACGGGCATCAACAATTTGAACAATACCAATTTTATCGTCGGGGACTTCCTTACGGCCAAAAACCAGTCCGACACCTATTATAATTTTTTGGCGGATGCCTTTTATGTGGGCGATGGCGATATTTCGCATGTAGATGGGTATGCCGCCGTTACCGGACAAAGTTCGTTTACCTTCCCGATCGGGGATGGGGTGCAATTGCGCTCCTTGATCCTCAACTCCCAAAGTGGGAACCCCTTGGCCAAATGCGCCTATTTTTTTGAGAACCCCACCAATCCGTCCTCGATCAGCGGCAGTTTTAACACCGCCATAAAATCGAGCGACTTGGGAGGGGTCTGTGGTACCGAATTCTGGAGGTTGGAAGGGAGTGTGCCTTCGACCGTACAGATCAGCTGGAACGAGCGTACCAATATCGCCGCCCTTACCGATGATGTCAGCACCCTAAGGGTAGTGGGTTGGAGCAAGGCCACCGACCAATGGGTGCCTTTGGGCCCTACCGGGGCCTTGGGCGACCTGACCAACGGTTTTGCCGTTTCGGACAGTTTTGTTCCCGAGGACTATGAGGCCATCACCTTTGGCACCTTGGATGTACCCGGGGACTTCCTGGATCTTGAAAATTATTTCGTTTCCGCCAATGGGGACGGTATCAACGATGCGCTGATCATTCCCGAATTGTCGGAACTTTCACCCAACAACCACCTTAAGATCTATAACCGTTTTGGCTCCTTGGTCTTTGAGCAGGAAAATTACACCGATCAATTCAGGGGCTACTCCAACGTCAATAATTTTGTCATCGACCGGGGCCAAGGCCTTCCCGCAGACGTTTATTTCTATATTGTTTCGATGGATGACCTGGGATTGGATTTCCAGGGTTTTTTGTACTTAACCCGTTAAAAATCGATGCATATCGATTAATCGAATCGTATCCCTTCACCCCTACCGAATCGCTGCAACGGCATATAAAAAAGCGACCAAAAACAAGTCCGTCCCACTTGCAAGGCTACCCAGTAGGCAATTTGTAGGTTTTTTCCTTGAAAACGAAGGAATTACGACGCTTCCCATGAATGAGATGCCTTACTACCACCCCGTACCACATAAACCGTTGATTATCGGTTTTTTATGATTTTACCATGGATAAAGATGAACGGTGTCTTTTATCGATAAAATCAATAACCACCGAAGCTTCACAACATTTTTGAACACACTCACAACAATAATTATTGCATTGTTGGCCTTAGGGCTATTTTCGTCCTATTAACAGTACCCCTAAATAACCACCGTAATGAACTTTAAGAAAATTTCCCTTCTACTACTGCTTTTTGGTGCACAGTTTGCACTGGGCCAAGTTAAGATAGGGGAAAACCCCAGTATCATCGATCCGTCGTCTATCGTGGAGCTCGAGAGTACGGATAAGGCCTTTGTATTGACGCGGCTTACCACGGTCCAAATGCAAGGCATTACTCCTTTGAACGGGGCCATAGTCTATAACACCGACACCGAATGCATTCATTATTTTGATGGCAGCCAATGGAACAACCTTTGCGAGAATACGGGAACGGCCAGGTCTACGGACAGCAGTATAGTTACCGAAAATGGGGACGGTACCTATACCTTTAGCAGTACAAGTGGGACACTTACAACCTTCTATGGTGCTGAGGAAACGACTACTTCCTTGGTGAACAATTTGGACGGAACCTACACCTACACCAATGAAAATGGGGAAAAAACCACTTTTAGTACCGCGAATACGGGCGATTTGAACTTGACCACCGATGGTACTTCGGGAAATATCGGTATTGATGGGGGAAATACGGTTAACTTAAATGTGGATGATGCCGATGCGGACGCGGGGAATGAAATACAGGATTTACAATATGCAGGGGGAATCATTTCTTTAAGTGATGATCCCGATGCCACTACCATTGATATTTCGGGTATCGCTACCAATGCCACGGACATCGACGCTTTGGAAGCCGAGCAAATCACACAGAACGATGCCATCGCACTCAACACCGCCAAGACCGGGATCACCACCGAACAGGCGGACATTATCGCCAATACTTCCGGAATCAACACCGGAGATCAGGATATTTCAGGGATTGCAGTCAATGCGACCAATATTGCAACCAATGTTGCTGGAATCAGTGCGAACACAAGTGCGATTGCTGCTAATGATTCCGATATCGCAACCAACGCCGCTGCGATAACTTCCAACGACACCGACATTGCTACCAATGCCACGGACATTGACGCCTTGGAAGCGGAACAACTTACACAAAACAATGCGATTGCAATCAACACCGCCAAAACAGGCATCACCACAGAACAGGCGGACATCATCGCCAATACCTCCGGAATCAACACCGGTGACCAGGACATTTCAGGGATTGCCGTCAATGCGACCAATATTACAACCAATGTTACTGGAATCAGTGCGAATGCAAGTGCGATTGCTGCTAATGATTCCGATATTGCTACCAACACCGCTGCAATAACTTCCAACGATACCGACATTGCAAACAATGCCTCTGACATCGATGCCTTGGAAGCGGAACAAATTACCCAGAACGACGCCATTGCACTCAACACCGCCAAGACCGGTATCACCACCGAACAGGCGGACATTATCGCCAACACCTCAGGAGTGAATACCGGAGATCAGGATATTTCGGGAATCGCCGTAAACGCAACGAATATTGCAACCAATGTTGCTGGAATCAGTGCCAATACCGCTGCGATAACTGCAAACGATACCGACATTGCAAATAACACCACGGACATCGATACCTTGGAAGCCGAACAACTTATACAAAACGATGCCATCGCCTTGAACACCGCCAAGACCGGCATCACTACCGAACAGGCTGACATCATCGCCAACACTTCTGGAGTGAATACCGGAGATCAGGATATTTCTGGGATTGCAGTCAATGCTGCAAATATTGCGACCAATGTTGCTGGAATCAGTGCGAATGCAACTGCAATAACTTCCAACGATACTGACATTGCAGCCAATGCCACGGACATCGATGCCTTGGAAGCCGAGCAACTTACCCAAAACGATGCCATTGCACTCAACACCGCCAAAACCGGCATTACCACCGAACAGGCGGACATCATCGCCAACACCTCTGGAGTGAATACCGGAGATCAGGATATTTCAGGGATTGCCGTCAATGCAACAAATATTACAACAAATGCAAGTGAGATTGCCGCAAATGATTCCGATATCGCTGCCAACACAACTGCAATAACTTCCAACGACACCGACATTGCAAA
>NZ_JARBUY010000007.1 GCF_028882255.1 Maribacter polysaccharolyticus | reverse complement strand
AGTAATTTGAGTGTTCATATCTTTAATTTTTAGTTCATCTTAAAGATACTCGACTTACTGCTTTTACATAGATGCTATAATTCATTGTGGTTTTGTGCCACACCAAAATAAAAGTATTAATTTATGGCTGATTTCTAAGCGGAATAATCCTGCGGAGGATTCCACAACGAAATCATAGCCGAGACCGTTGTGCGTCATTTAAGAGAAATTGAACTACATATTTAACGAAATAGAAAAAGACATTATTCAGAGGCTTAAAAACTCTGAACCAAAGCGAATATGGACCGAATTTATTAAAGTCATATTTGAGTATGAGGAATATTATGTCGAATTGGAATGTGTACCTGAAATTGCCAGTTCACAAAATAAGACGGACGAAGCTATGACTGTAAAAGTTCGAGAATTTAAAAACAGTTACTTACCTTCTAAAAATGCAAAAGTAATAGTAGAAAACAAACCAATAAATGACATCAAATCCGTTCGGACTTTATTATACTTTACCGATTCAATAACTGAACCTACGAAAGTCAAAAAAATCGACTCTAAATGGAACAGAATGCTGAGCAAAATAGCGGGAACAAGTAAAAGTGAAATCGAAAAATTACTCGACGGAACTACAAGTAGCTATCACGATGAAGTTATATGCAAGCCGAATTCAGATGAAGCTAAAAAAGTAAACGGAGAATTTTCAAACTTAATGGATGTTGGAATAATTTTGGAATTAGGAGAAGATTATTTACCTGCCTTTGTTCAGGGGAATAAATATGGATTTGCTCATTTGGAAAGGAAAACGCTTTTGAAATCGGAAGAGCTTAAAAAAGGATTGATGGAATACGAACTGAATTAAAAACGAACGCACAACAATGGCTATAGCAAATACGGCAAAAAGTGATATATTCAAAGGCTTGGGCGTATTTGCTGGGTCCGCCAAATTGAAAATTACGCGATAGCGAAATATTCAAAATTTGGCAATTAAAAAAGTAAAAATAATTACAAAACAAAAAGCTCTGGCTCGCAGACCAGACGGAAACGAAAAGTTTCCTTGCCTGCCCTACTTGCCATAGCCGAACCGTTACCACAAATTATAAATAGTACTCTTGAAAAGTAGATTTGACCAGTTTTTAAAGCAAGAAGAAACCATTTTGTGGATAGGTCAACCCGAAAAGAATGGGTTAAGCAAAACACATATTTTTATCCTTGTGGCCTCTGGATTATTTGCCCTTATTTTTGCTATTCTTTGGAATTTTGTTGTTTGGACTAATAATACTCCCATATTTTTTCGAATTTTCGGCTTACTTCTTTTATTCTTAAGTGCATTCGGTGGAATAATTCATATTCAACTGCATAAATACCGTAGGTCAAAAATTCATTATGCTATTTCAAATGAACGGATTTATATTGAGTATTTGTTTTTCAGAAAACACATTAAAAGTTATAAAATAAAAGCATTGCCAAAACCTACAATGAAAAGATATTCGGATGGAATTGGGACAATATTGATAAACTATGAAAGACCCTTTACACAAAAGGTCTTAAGTTTTGGAATTGAATATCATTGGTTTGACCAGTACCGTAGATTAGAGTTTATAAAAGATTACCTCGAAGTGTTCAAATTAATAATCGAACTTAGAAAATAACTTGTGGTAACAATACCTATAATCAATTGCTTACGGTGGATTTCCTAACGGAAATCCATATCTTTAACAATGGCTCGGAACCGGGCGAAAAAGTCCTACGGACGTTTTCCGCAACAGATCATAGCCGAGCCGTTGCCAAACATTTTGGTTCAATTAGAAAAGTTCATCCTTTATCCCAAATTCTGTTTATTAAAACTCGACCGCACCCTAGATGTAACACTCAGGCGCAAATGGATTTTAGCTTGATTCGGAGGGCTACGGAGGGGTTCGCAAAGCCTTCTTACTCAGACGCACTCAAAACGCAAGCAGAGCGCCAGCTTTTACTCGGACGGAAAAAGAAAAACGATTTGGCAACAAAACCTATGAAGTAATGCGGGCCTGGTGTCCAATCCCAAGTTTTGTCTATATTTATGAAGTCGCAAAATCTTTTCGATTTTGCTTTTGAGATAATAAAGAAAAAAGAAAACCCAAAGCTTTTGCTTGGTGCATGACGGAATGGCAAGCGCAGATCCGCCTCCGCACTACTCATAGCTCAGACCGTTGGCAAACATTTAGAACTTTTAAATTGAAATCAAAAATCCTAACATTTATTTTAACCAAAGGACTTATTATCGGCGGACTATTTATGCTCATAATTACTGTAATCATATTGAATAATGGAATTGTTAAAAAGAGAATAACCGAGGATAATAATGTTGTTTCAGCTAAAGTGCTTGAAACGCCAATGGACTGTGATAATCTTGGACGGAGAGGCGGATATTATAAATTACAATATAATGGACAAGTATTCGTAAAAAAGGGCAATAGATTAATTTGCGAAACAATTTACGGGAAAAAGGAGGTTAACGTGCTAACGAATGCGGAGATGGACAAACTAATTTTTTTAAATGAATATGAAGAATCGAATGACTTCTTGTACGGGATTTTATTGGGACTTTTTGGACTAGTGATTACCTATAAGGGATGGAAAAAATAAAAACGATTTGCCAACAAAACCTATAATCAATTGCTTACGGTGGATTTCCTAACGGAAATCCCTAACTTTAAACAATGGCTCGGAACCGGGCGAAAAAGTCCTACGGACGTTTTCCGCAACAGATCATAGGTACTGTGTCAAAAAACAAGTTTTTTCTTTAATAATTTAGAAAATAGGTTGATTTATCAAACTGTTATCCCGGGCAGCAAGAGTTTCATTCTTTTGCTGCTTTTTTATTTCAAATTCCGCATCATAATTTTCTTCGTTTTTCCACAAGGTGTACATCAATATTAATAATTTTCTCTGAACCGCTACAAGTGCCACCAGCGGCTTTGCCTTGTTCGGCTTAAGTCTGTTATAGAATTGTTTTAAAGTCGGGTTACAACGTACACAGGTCATCGATGGCATATGCAAGGCGGCCCTGATATGACTGTTCCCCTTTTTGCTGATCCTTGTTTTTCCTTTGAAATTACCTGATTCACGTAATATAACGTCGTAACCTGCATAACTCGTCAGTTGTTTTGCGTTCACTATGGATTCAAACCCTAAGGTCTCTCCAATAACCGTAGCGGCGGAAATATAGGATATACCGGGAATGCTTGTCATAAAACCTATCTTTCTTTCCAACACCTCATTTTTGGAGGTAAGCTCTTGCATTTCTTGTTCTATCAGTTCTATCTGACTATTGAAAAGTTTCAGTCTATTCTTATGCCTTTTTAAGGCTTTAGAATTACTATAAACACTCGATTCAATGGCTCCCTGGCGATTGTTCTCTATAGTCCTGTCCTTTAACAAAGAACTTCGCTCCCTGCTCAATGCTTTTAATTGTTGTAGTTCTTTACTGGGTGGTTGCCAAAGACGAAGAGATCTCTCAAGACCAAGCATGCTCAACATCCTACTATCCAATGCATCAGTCTTCGAACGTTGATCCAAACTCTGGGCATAACGCTTTACACGACCCGATTGCATTACACAAACAGCATAACCCTGTTTATGCAAATAATGGGCAATACCCTGATGGTAAACTCCTGTAGCTTCCATGACGACCAACAACTCAACATTACTATCAATAGATTTGCTTAACCATTTAAAAGCTCCTTGTAACCGGAGACATCATTGGGCACATCTGGATGGGACTTAAATTCCTTAACCAGCCTTTCACTTAGAAAACCTAATGACAATGATAAATTCAACTTAGAAACATCGATACCTAAACTTTGTTTTAGCTGCTTTTCCATATCCTATTTTTTAAAGCTAGAATTCTCTTTAGCATCTTTGCTCGCATTTGATTCGATCTCTGCACTTTTAGGATCTAGTTACTGTTCAGATTCCAAGAAAATTATAGAAGGGCGGATAACCTATGAAACGATATCATCTGAATGTATCTAGCCGAGACCTCGCTGTCCCTCCTATTTAAGCCTGTTGTTAAGTATCCAAGCTAATGCTTTAAAGCATTAGCTTGGGAAGAGTGTAAACCTAAGCGATGATATCTCTATTTAGTATCTAGCCCAACCACGAAATCACTCTTCTTTATAAACTCTTTTTTGTGCTAAATATCTTATCTTCAACTAAAGAAACAAACATACGAGCCGAGCCGTTGTAGTACATTTTGGAAAAATGAAAGTTAATCTCAAAATATCATTTTTTGTTTCAATTATTTTGGTGACTCTTAGTTGTCGGGATTTTGAACAGGCTGAAAACAAAGAGCGGTTAACCGCAATAGATTTCGGAAAATTGAAAGGCCAAAATGATAGCTTGGGATTGGCAATGGAGTTGAGCGAATTTAAAAGTTTTCGTGATCTTTTAATTAGAACTGAAGAAATCGCCTGTAAGGACAGCTTACCAAAAATAACCCTTAAAACTGACAAAATAATAAAAACAATATACTTCCAAAATCCTTGTTGGGAACGATATTTATGTATTCTAATTAAGCAAAAAAATACAATTAAAATACATAACGACTCAATTGGCAAGTATTACGATGATTTATATCCTTTAGACAGTTTAACAAGTATTTTAAGGAGAGAAATAGAAAACAATGGGGAAAATCCAATGTTAAGTGATAGACCAGATAAAATATTGATTTACATTTCTTATGACTCAACTGGACTAGATAATTTACCCAAAACTCTGGATAGACTTACTGAGGTTTATTCTAAGATTACCGATAATACAAATATTAACATATGGCTACATGAAAGAATTAAAACCCCACCACCACCACCACCCCCTCCTCAGAATGGACCAGAGGATATAGAGGAAATTGAATTTTAGGAATAAAAAACGTACTACAACAATACCTATAATCCATTGCGGGCGGATTTCCTAGGCGGAAATCCTTAACTTTAGGCAATGGCTTGGTCTTGGGCGGAAAAATCCAGACGGATTTCCCCGCAACGAGATCATAGCCGAGACGTTGGCAACAAGCTGAATAATGAGACTACCAATAACATTTTTAGTACTTATTTTATCTTTTTCATCTTGCAAAGAAAAAGCGGTTCAAAAATCTGAACCAAAAAAAGAAATCACAGAGTTAGCAGATAAGCCGACTAAAAAGGTTGATTTAACCAAAGTCCCTGATTCCTTGGAATTAATTGCTGATAATAATCTTACTGGAGATTTTAACGGAGATAATAAAACGGACTTTGCATCACTCATTAAAAACAAAAACAATCAAAAAATTGGTGTTCTAATAATTCATAATTCTAAAGACCAAGAAAAATTCGTTTTTGGAGCTGGTAATGAGGTTAACCAAATGACTGATTTGGATTGGATTGAAGTTTTCGAAACTCTTCCAAAAGGAGAAGTGGTTTCGCCGACTTTAGTAGATATTGAAACTGGCGATATAATTGGACAAGATGAAAGCCTTAATTTCGAATTAATAGGCAATGGAATTTATATGAGCGTTCAGGAATCTCATGGAGGCGGAATTATTTTTTGGAATGGCACTGAATATGAATGGTATCATATAGAATAAAAGCCAGTTGCCAACAATACCTATAATCAATTGCTCACGGTGGATTTCCTAACCACGCCTCTGGCGTGGCAGGCTGGAAATCCATATCTTTAACAATGGCTCGGAACCGGGCGGAAAAGTCCTACGGACGTTTTCCGCAACAGATCATAGCCGAACCGTTGTAAAACATTTTGACCTATCCTGAAATATATGCACTAAAAATTCATCTAATATTAGTCAATTACGGAAAGTCATCAAAAACAATACCGCCGAAAAAAGACCTCATTCCAAAATAGGTTTTGTTTTGATCTCAAATTATTTCATTAACACAATCATTGGTATAAATCTACTTTACCTTTCGATACATATGGGAGATAATTTATAACATTTGAATTTAGTTTTATATTCTTCAACTCTGAGTATTGATACTTTTAACAAATAGATTCAATTTAAGTGTCTGAATCAAGATCCATTAACTCTTATTAAAAAAATGATATAATTATTTAATAAGAATCATGCTTTCAATATTCAATAGAGTAAAACTATGAGAACCTTAATACTAAGTTTTGCAGTAATCATGCTAATTAAGAGTACTGTATATTCACAATCTACCATTGATTCACTTGACCCTTATGCCAATGAAACAGAAGTTGAACGTGATGCGCGTATGGATTGGTTTCGTGCCGCAAGATTTGGAATGTTTATACACTGGGGCGTTTATGCTGTACCAGCTGGAATATACGAAGGAGAAAAAGCAGGGAAATATGGCGAATGGATTATGTCAGATGCAAGCATTCCAATGGCAGATTATCAACGCTTTGCCAAGGAATTTAACCCGGTTAAATACGATCCAGAAGCTTGGGTAAAACTTGCCAAGGATGCAGGCATGAAATATATTGTTATTACTTCTAAACATCATGATGGTTTCGCACTGTTCGACTCTAAAGTTTCGGAATGGGATATTGTCGACGCTTCTCCCTACGGAAAAGACCTGATTGCACCCCTGGCTGAGGCATGTAAAAAACATGGCATTAAGTTAGGACTTTATTATTCTCAAGCTCAGGACTGGAACCAGGGTGGCTCAGCTAGAGGCAAGGATAAAAAAGGCAAGTGGGATCCAGCTCAGGAACATGATATGGATGATTATATAAAAAATATTGCAGTGCCGCAGGTAAAGGAAATTTTAACACAGTACCAACCTGCAATATTATGGTGGGATACGCCACGTGGAATGAACAAAGAACGTGCGGAACAATTCTTACCATTATTAAAACTTGCTCCGGGAGTCATTCATAACAACAGACTGGGTGGAGACTACGATGGTGACATAAGCACTCCTGAACAATTCATCCCAGGTACTGGTTTACCTGGCGATTGGGAATCGTGCATGACGATGAACAACACTTGGGGATATAAAAGTTACGATCACAACTGGAAGTCTGCCGAAACGTTAATACAAAATCTTGTTGACATTGCCAGTAAAGGCGGAAACTTCCTTCTTAACGTAGGACCAACTGCCGAAGGGTTAATTCCCGAACCAAGTGTTGAACGTTTAAAAAATATTGGAGAATGGATGAATAAAAATAGTGAATCGATCTATGGAACAAGTGCTAGTCCTTGCCGTACACCTGAATGGGGTCGTATCACTACACTTAACAAAGGAAAAAATACCACACTTTATCTAAACGTTTTTGATTGGCCAGAAAACGGAAAGATATTTATTCCTATTACCAATAAAGTACAATCTTGTAACTTGCTTGTAGATAAGTCTAAGGAATTCAAAACCAAAACGGATGAGCAAGGCACCACAATATCTTTAGTAGGCAAAGCTCTAGATTCCATAAGCTCTGTTATTGTACTAACATTGAACGGTAAACCTGTGCTAAGCGATGCAGACAAGATCAAACAAAATGAAGATGGAATCATTCTATTACCTGCTCAAAAATCCATAATTAATAATGTGATAGGCTCTCATGTGACTTATAATAAAGTGAACGACTGTATAGAGCAATGGTTAAATAAAAAAGCAACTGTAGATTGGGATTTCACTGTTGATAAAGCAGGTACATATACCATTTTGATGAACCTAGCCTCAGAAGAAGAAAGTGCTATAGAATTAACTGTTGCAGAACAGACAATTAAGACCAAACTACCCGCAACAGATGGATTCACATCTTATAAAACAGTAAATGTCGGGGAAGTTGTTATCCAAAAAGCGGGTGATTATAGCATACGTTTGAAGCCAAATCATAATGAATGGAAAGCAATAAACTTACAAAAAGTACGATTGTTGCCTAAATAATTCCGGGTAAGTTATTTAATCCAAGAATTATCAAATTCATAATACAAAGTAAAATTCCTTTGGACTTGGACTTAAAAAAAACGATTTGCTAACACCAGTAACCGTTGCACAAGCCTTTAATTCGAAAAAAGCTGCTTCATATAAGCCACTTCAAGGGTATTTTTCAGTGTCAAGTTAGAAATGGGAAGCTAAATTCCCATGCTTTGAAAAGGCTCCGGATAAGTATTAGAAGATGTTTTCCTCAAATACCTTAAGGCAAGGTGACCTGCCCCACTTTTTGATCGGTTTCCGATGAATTTCAGGTATTTCTTCAGATTATAGCCGATGGTAGAGAGGTGCATCTGTAAGCTTCACCTTTTCTCGCACAGTTCAAAATTCAAAATCATTATCTTAAAAGGTTCACTAAAGCATCCCTTTCCCGATCGGCAATGATCCACCATGACTTTTTTCTTAACTTGTGCAACAGGCACAATGGCTATAAGTAATTGCCTGTTCTCGCCTACTTCTGAAAATCTTCGCGGATTTTCAGTTTGGTGTGAACTTGCTAAGTTGTCCGCTAAACCACCTACTTGCAGGCAGGCATAACTACCCATAACCGAACCTTTGTAACCAATTTAAACGCACCGAAATGCTTGTATCTGAATATTTATTGAGTTCTAGAAAGCAATTTGAATTTTATAAGTCGCTAGGTGAAAAAACTTTCGAACAACTGACCGAAAAAGAACTGTTTTGGAGTTTCAATGAGGAATCAAATTCAATTGCTGTAATCGTTAATCATCTATGGGGTAATATGAAATCGAGATGGACCGACTTCCTGAACGCTGATGGGGAAAAAATGGAGAAATAGGGATTTGGAATTTGAATCAGTTATAAAATCCAAAGACGAACTTAATGCTAAATGGGAAGAAGGCTGGGGTTGCCTTTTTAAGGCTATTGAATCCCTTAACGAAAGGAATTTTGAAACAAAAATCCACATCCGAAATCAAGAGCACACCGTTATTCAAGCGGTTAATAGACAGTTGACTCATTATTCCTCCCACATCGGACAAATCATATTTATTGGAAAAATGTTGAAAGGGAACGAATGGCAAAGTTTGTCAATACCGAAAGGGGAATCGAAAAAGTATAATGCCGAAAAGCTATCAAAAGGAAAGCATAAAGGACATTTTACCGACGACTTTAAATAAAAACAAACTTAAGAAGTGTATAATTAATTCCGATCGCAATTAACTATCTTTAGTCTAAGTCGAAAAATCAAGGATGATTTTCCGCAACGAAATCAAACACAAAACCGCTGTATACAGTGCCAAAAAGTAATCGATAAACCTCAATGAAAAATTCGATAATCCATAAAATACTATTCCTAATTGTTGGTTTTTTATGTGCCAATTCCAATGGACAGGACTTGAATGCTCATAAGTGGAAAAATAGAATCCTTATTGTAAAAACCTTAAATTCCGATTCTGAAAAATTCTATGAACAGCTCAATGAATTCAAGAATTCGAATAACGGACTTAAAGAGAGAAAAATCGTTTTATATAAGGTAATACAAGATGAATTCTCATCAATCAATTTTACAAATAATGGTTCGGTTCATTCAGGAAAGGTCAGTGAAATTACGCCTCAAAATATCCTGGACAAAAACGAGGACTTTGAAGTGATTCTCATTGGATTGGATGGAGGAATAAAATTCAAACAAAATGAAGTTTTATTAAAAGAAAAACTTTTTAGAATCATTGACTCAATGCCTATGCGCAAAAGTGAAATAAGGAATTGACAATGCACCGTATACCACGATGTATAACCGCAATTTGTTTTACTGTTCGCTTTGCTCGGAACGGCAGATTCGACTACCCCCAAACCCGTTCGGGACAGGCAGTCCGAATCCATTCCACATTGCGGGCGTCAGTGCAAAACCGAAAAACATTAACTTAAAACCCGTAACTGACGGTTATATTAAATTGACCTCCTCCCTTTAAACCGGACAGTTTAGACTAGAGTATTCGGGACGAATAAATGTTTAACTTTAAATGTATTATTTACTTGTGAAACGATAAAAGTATGCTGAATCGCAGATCGTATTTGCAACCAAACCTTTGCTGACGTGGCTCATGCAAAAAGAGCTGCAAAAAATGCATTGAAGTAAGATTACATTTATATTTAGATTATAAAACACCGAATAGGCTATATAAATTATCAGCGAAAGATCAATTTTAACCTGTAGGCATATTAGAGGACGAGACTAGGTTTAGTTCACCTTGATCTTCTTGGCAAACTATCGATGGAAACCTGTGACCATGACATCGGATTGATTTCTTTTCAAAAATAAATCGACCTTCGTAGGAATATTAAGTCTATCTTCGATAAAAAATAATGACGATAGAGCGAAAGGTTCGATTAGTGGAAAACCTTTTTTCCAAATTAGAACAAGAAACCGTTCAGTTTGGGAAAACATCAGGGCTAAGTTGTGTTGCTGGCTGTGGAAAATGTTGTACTTACCCAACTATAGAAGCTTCCCCTTTGGAATTTTTACCATGGGCATTTTACTTATTTTTGAATGGAGAAGCCGAAAAGACGATCGTTAAGCTTAATAAAACCCAAAGTTCAACCTGTTTGATCTACAAACCATTATCCATTATTGATCAAGGTAGTTGTGGAAATTACAAATACCGGGGTTTAATTTGTAGACTTTTTGGATTTGCCGCCAATACTGATAAATACGGAAATTTAAGACTGGCCACATGCAAAATCATCAAGGAAGGCCAAGCCGAAAATTATAGTTCAACCACCGAAGCAATGACCAAAGGACTATATGTACCTGTATTTACAGCGTACTATATGCAATTGAATCAGATAGATTTTAACTTGGGAAATATCATTTTACCTATAAACAAAGCGCTTAAAATGGCTTTGGAGGAAGTTTTAAAATATTATGCCTATAGACCCTTTCTTCATTTAGGGAAAAAATGTGGTTAAATTAAACAACCGCTGTCAATGTTCACTACCATGGCTCAAGTCCTTAATAGCCACCATAAATAATACCGATTCCTACAAGCTCTGGCAGGTCTTCCTTAACCTATCGTATACCTAAAAGCCAGATCCGGCCCTATTCATGCGTCTTTAAAAATCCTACTCCATTACCCGTTCGTTCGGATATCGTTGAAGGGCTTTTCCTGATATTGCTTTTTTCCCCTGCATACCACAAGTTATGATCGATCTTGCGAACGGCTATGATCATCACCGACTTTTTTCGCTAAGTTGACAGGCATAACCCCTATGCACATTACAGGCCTTGGACTTATTCACAGGTTACATGTTTTTACGAAGTCCATCAATTTTTTTTAACTTGGCTTAATGGGAAAAACTGTACTATGAAATCGAATAACCACTTATTTCTTTCCACTTTTTTCTTTGTGGTTTACCTGATTGTCGAATTTACCGCAATATTTGGTGAACCCACTGTACTCCGATATTTTTTACTACTACTATGCATTACCTTTTTAATTAGTGGCTTATCACGAAAAAAAAGAAAAAAACAATGAACTGCGGAACAAATAGATTGCATATCAGACCCATCCGTATGGATGATAAAGCATCGATTTTCAGTTACCGCTCAGATCCACAAACCAATAAATACTTAAGCTCGATTCCCAAGTCAGTGGACGATATTGCAAAATTCATAACCAACTCGTCACCCATTATCAACATTCCGGGAACCTGGTTTCAACTCGCCATTATCGAAAGAACCACAAATCAATTGATCGGGGATATCGGCATTCACTTTTTAAATTCGGACCCGGAAAACAAACAAGTCGAAATCGGCTATACACTTCATAAGGATTTTCATGGAAAAGGATATGCGACCGAAGCCTTATGGGCCGTAATAGACTATTTATTCAACTCTTTGGACAAACATAGGATTACTGCATCGATTGACCCCGAAAATCTTAAATCCATTACGCTGATCGAGCGATTGGGATTTCGAAAGGAGGCCCATTTTGTCGAAGGATTGTTTTTTCACGGAAAATGGGTAGATGATTTGGTCTATGCAATGCTTGCCAAAGAATGGAAGACCAAAAAACGACAAGTGTGTTAACTATTTGAAACCTTATCGCGATGAATAAAAGTGAACTGACCGCAAACGAAAATACCGTAATTGAATTTTTGAAAATGTTGGAAAACAGAAAGTCTTCAAAGGAACCTGATGGCTTTTACCATCCTGATTCGCAACAAATCGAATTTCCCAATGCATTAACAAAACAACGTACAACACGGACGCTACCAGAACTAAAAGAGGCTTCGGATAAAGGTTCCAAAATACTAACCAAAGAATCCTACGAAATCAAGAACCTGATTTCAGTCGAGAATACCGTAGTGTTGGAATGCGTATGGCGGGGTACACTGGCCATGCCCATTGGAAATATTGGGGCTAACGGACAAATGACCGCATATTTCGCCCAGGTCTTTGAGTTTAAGGAAGGTAAAATATTCAGACAAAGGAATTACGATTGTTTTGAACCTTTTTCATAAACCCTTTTCTTACAGGTACGACCTGCACCTTATTTCAGACGCCACCAGAACACAATACAGGTTGGTTCGCAGCTCACTGTTTCACAAACTCCACCCTTCGGTTGTTCGCTTTCCCTTCCGGTGTTCCATTGGTATCGATGGGTGCGGACTCACCCAATCCTGCCGTAGTCAATCGATCCGCCGATATACCCAGTTGAACCATGGTGCTTTTGACCGTATGGGCACGTTTTTCGGAAAGCGCCAGATTATCGGCATCACTTCCATCACTATCCGTATGGCCTTCTACACTGAACTTAAGTTCGGGATGTTCTTGCATCATTTGTACGATCTCATTAATGATTCCCATCGACTCCGGCTTTAAAGTGGCCTTGCCCGTGTCGAAACGGATACCGTTGGCAATGATTTTCCCATCCTGCATTACACGGTCGTAATATTTTACCCCTCCTTCGGCAATTCGAAAATTTTTTACGTAGTATAAGTTGTCGTTGCTACAATGATAACTATGTAATGAAACCCCTTTGGGATCGAAATCAATTCTTGGGATATTTATCAAACGGGTTTGGTCTATATATCCTTTCAATTTTCCGTTCGTATAGGCAATGGCAACATGTATCCATCTTCGTTGTTCAAGGTTTTCCTGCGGCAACCTACTGGCCGACCTCCCCATTTCCATACGGTCGAATTTTATATTGAAATACGTGTAACCTGTGGGACTTCCCGATTTTTGGTTTTTCCTATCGAACAAATAGATGACAAAATTATCTTTCCCACAGTACAAATCGAATTCAATGGTAAATACATCCGGCAAATAGTCTTCCGAAGCATTTTTCATATACGGGACTATGGTCGGGGCACCATCACGAAACATGATCACATTTTCACCACCGAATTCGGCAATTTCAACATTGCCACGAATCAAATCCCATCGCGCCGGAAATTCACCGTTTTCCTCACCTACCAAATTATCATCATAAATGACCTTGGTCCCCGGCACAAAATCGTATTTCGACCAATTTAAGGTCAGCTCGGCTGCCTTTGTCGGTTGTTGTACTTCATTGTTGACCACTTGCGCCGGTTCTTTTTTGATACCTTGAATACTATCCACTTGTTTGAGGTCTTTTTCTTCTTCCTTGTCGGTGGTCTTGTCGATTTCCTTTTCGACTTTTTGTTCAACTTTCTTTTTGAGTTTCTTTAGAATCTGTGCATGTGCGGTATTCGGGGCCCCTAGGAACAATCCTAAAATGGCCCATAAGATTATATTTTTCATAATGAATTTATTTTACCGATTATGATTCGATAGTTACGCTAATGCGTAATCCCATTTTCCGGAATTGCTACATCATTTTAAGAATAATCCACACTTTATGTAATGACTTGAATCATTTTTACGGCATTTATAAAGGGCCGAATCTTTACACAAGGCGCAAGCGAAACCACCTAGGTCCAAAAGCCTGGTCGGTCGGAAATTCCAAGGTCGGTGATTCCCCGAAAAAACGTAATTTTGAACCCGTAACTAAAGGTTACACCCCGTTACCGATAGTGTGAACATTGGCTAGATCGATGGTTCATGATCGGAACGGATAATTATTATAATTCGAATGGATAAAATAGCGGTAATCGGTGGCTTGGGCACATTATCTGGTGGCGATTTATTTTTTAAGCTCCTAAAAAACAAAGAGGTTTTAAAACACCAAAAGAATTACCATTTCATTTTTGAACAACAACCCTATAGCCAGATTGAATCTGCCCTATATGAAGAGCAGGATATCAAATCCAGGAAATTTTACACCTTTTCCATTTGTAAGAATTTTGAACAAAAAAATGTGTCTAAAATTTTGCTGCCCTGTTTTGCCAGTCATTCTTTTATAGAGGAATTACAAACAGAAACATCCATTTCGATTATCAATATTTTTGAGGCCATTACCGATTACCTGGATTCCAGATTTGAAAAAGGAACAAAAATCGGGGTGTTGACCTCCAACTTTGTGAAAGACTCCTTCTTGCTGAAAAAATATTTTCAGGATTTTGAATTGGTCTATCCTGAGAATCAGGCCCGTTTAATGAAGGCTTTATACGGAGAAGCAGGAATAAAAAACGGGTACTTGGATGGTTTGCCTTTAGAATACATATACGAGGCCTGTATAGGGCTAAAAGCAAAAGGTTGTGAAGTTATTTTACCTTGTGTAACCGAAATTTCGCTCCTTGTCAATCAACTTTGGAAAAGGGGGATTCCCATTATAGACGTTAATGAGGTTTATGCGAACTACGCTTTGGCAAAAGGGAACATGCCGCATGCCAAACCATTCAAACTTGGTATCGTAGGAGGGGTCGGACCTTCGGCAACGGTCGATTTAATGAATAAAATCATTCAAAACACACCCGCAAAAAAAGACCAGGACCACATAAAGATGGTCGTGGAGCAAAATCCTCAAATCCCCGACAGAACGGCCAATTTGATCCAAAACCAAACAGACCCGACCATTGCTTTGTTTTCAACGTGTAAAAAATTGGAAGCGGCCAGTTCGGATGCCATTGCAATACCATGCAATACCGCGCATGCCTTTGTCAAACAAATACAGGAACACCTGAATGTACCCATCGTTAACATGATAACGACCACGGCAGAATATATTGTAAAGAATTTCGGCAAGGGAACCCATGTAGGGTTATTGGCAACGAGTGGTACCGTTCAAAGCAAGGTTTATTACAATGCTCTCATTCATTTTGGACTTCAGGTCATTTTTCCGGATGAACTGCATCAGGCTGATGTAATGGAAAGCATTTATGGGGAATACGGCGTAAAAGCAGGCCATACGGAAGGGGTTTGTAAAGAACATATCCTTAAGGGAGCCAATTATCTCATTGAAAATGGGGCCCGGGTAATTATTTTGGGTTGCACGGAACTGCCCCTGCTATTTCCGCAAACCAAGGAACTCAAAGTCGGGGAAAAAACGGTTGAACTAATAGATCCTACTTTGGTTTTGGCAAAAAGAATAGTGGATTTGTCCAAAGCACCCCATTAAAACACGGCTTGTGCCTATGTGTCCCATGAAAATCCCCGGTACTGCTCTCTAGAGTCCAACAATATATTCCATTTTGCTTACCGTTTTTTTTTAGAAATAATTTACTCCACAAGGTGATCCTTGGCATTGTCCCCGCCAAAGCCAAACAAGCCTGATTTTGGCGATTTTCATATCGCCCCTATTGGTCAAGGCCCTATAAACACAAGCTACAAGCCGAATCAAAACGGTGCCCGAAAGTATTGGCGAAAAGAAAAAACATCGCACCCTATGACCTGGAGTATTGGGCCGCTCTATGAATCATGGCCCAAGGGAACTCCGGTTGAATTCATTTTATTGGCATTTATTTAATGGATTTTCGGCTGATCATTGCCAGTGCAACCCAAATATGTTATTTTAAATAGCATCAACATTCCATTAAAACATCGGTCAAGCCCTTTAAAAGGGCCTAATTTGTTCGTGGACGGTATTTCGGAAAATGAATTCAACGACGTTAAAAAGATCTATTTCTTTACCTGCCTTATTTCTATATGGACTGGGTACCATGGTAGGCGGTGGTTTTTATGCCTTATCGGGCAAAGTGGCCGGAATGGCCGGAATGGCCGCTCCCCTATCCTTTTTGATTGCCGGGGTTTTGGCTTTTCTCAATGTATTCACATTCGCAGAGCTGGCATCGCGATATCCCGTAAGCGCCGGGGAAGCTAAATATGCCCAGGAAGCCTTCCATTATCCATGGTTTTCCGGATTGGTAGGATGGTTGGTAATCCTGACCGGCGTGGTATCGGCAGCTACCCTTTCCGTAGCCACAATTGGTTTTTTGCAAGACTTGATCACGGTTCCCGAAGCGATCGGAATCACTGTCCTGGTCATACTTATGGGAATTGTTTGTGCCTGGGGGATCGGCGAATCGGTAAAAGTCGTTTTGGTGATTACCCTGATCGAGGTTGGGGCCTTATGTTATATCCTATTTTCCAAAGGGGAGAACCTGGGCCAAATCCCGAATATCCTTTCAGACTTGGAAACCCACTTCAGCAGTGGGTTCCCCCTTATCGGGATACTATCGGGGGCCTTCCTCAGTTTCTATGCTTTTATTGGCTTTGAAGACATGGTAAACATGGCAGAAGAAGTGAAAAACGTAAAGAAAGTATTGCCAAAAGCAATGATCTTGGCTGTTATTTGTACCACTATACTCTATTTACTTGTATCCACGACCATGGTATTGACCGTTGCTCCCGATATACTGGCCATGGCCAACGCACCATTGGCCAAGATCATTGAAGGGGATGGGACCACTGTGGAATTTATTTTTCTCTTGATAAGTGTACTTACGGGCATTAACGGGGCCTTGGTACAAATCGTAATGTCGTCAAGGGTCCTCTATGGTTTGGGTAAGGAAAAAAAAGCACCCCGATTTTTATCAGGGATAAATGCAAAAACCCGAACCCCCATAAAGGCCACGGTATTTGCAACTGCCCTAGTGTTGGTTTTAGCACTTTTCTTTCCGCTGGTTGGTTTGGCAGAAGCGACAAGCTTTATCATTCTTATCGTATTTACGGTGCTCAATATCGCCTTGATCCATATAAAAAAAAGGGAAAAGGAAATTCCGAAAGGGATTAAAAACTATCCCATTGGTTTGCCCTATACGGCCCTGATTACCTGTATAGCCCTTCTTATTTTTAAAATAGTACAATAGATCGATGGACCATGGTTTCCCAAGGGGTGGAAAGGCATTTAAAAAATCACTATCTTATTCCTTCTAATATGCATGACACACGACCTTAGGCGTAGAACACCAATGGACAAGGAAATAGATACGGTTAAAAAGAGCGAATATAAACAGATCGTTGAACTTTGGGAGGCTTCTGTCCGGGCAACCCATCACTTCTTAAAAGAGGAAGATATCCGATACTTCAAACCACTGATTTTAAACACCTATTTAGATGCCGTTGCATTGAGATGTATGAGGGACGATGGCGGTAAAATAGTCGGTTTTCTTGGAGTGGCGGATCAAAATTTGGAAATGCTTTTCATCGATCCCCAATACAGGGGGAAGAAAATAGGGAAAACACTATTGCAATATGCCATTGCACATATGGAGGTAAAAAAAGTGGATGTGAACGAACAAAATGAACAAGCCGTGGGATTTTACGAACATTGTGGGTTCGAAACCATAAAACGTTCGAAATTGGATTCCTTGGGCAAGCCGTATCCCACCTTACATATGGAACTTAAAAAATAACCACCCCCCATGGTGTCCTTATAAAATTCTTCCCTACCCGTAGAAAGGTATTGCCCATACCGAAAAAGTACACAGGGCAGATAACGTAGGTTGATTAAAATAAAATGAAACGACTCCTATACATATCGGTATTGCTACTCATGGTTTATGCTTGCCGATCACAATCCGAGCATTCGGAAAACCAATTGGTCGGAGGACCTTGTGAAGGTTGCGAGGCCATTTTTGAGTACGCAGACAACGTGTTATCCGCTATTGACACCCTTCCGGATTTCCATAACTCCAAACCTAAACTGAAGATAACCGGAACCGTTTTTCAAAAGGATGCGAAAACACCTGCCGAAAATGTCATCCTGTATATCTATCATACCGATCGACAGGGGATTTACAAAAAGAAAGGGGATGAAAAAGGATGGGCAAAAAGACATGGATATATTCGAGGTTGGATAAAAACGGCCAAAGATGGCAAGTATACGTTTTATACCTTCCGCCCAGCTGCATATCCTGATGGCCGAGAACCTGAACATATCCATATCACGGTTCTGGAACCGAATGGAAAATACTATTGGATTGAAGATTTCCGTTTTAAGGGAGACCCCATACTTTCAGCAAAAGAAAATTTTTCCCGGAATCCGAGGGGCGGCCATTCCGGAATTGTTGAACTTTATAGGGAATCGGGACATTGGACTGCCGAAAGGAATATCGTTTTAGGGGCAAACATACCAAAACACCACTAATATCAACCACTGACACCAATAACCGTTGTGGTAAAAAGTCTTACGGAAAAGCAGATACCCATGAAGTCCATGAAATGAATGATGGGCTTTTGGAAGGAGACCCTGATTTTCCTCAAAATGGATTAAAGAATGATGGGAATACCAAAATCCATATCCGCCCTACCCTAACTTGAAAATCACTATTTTTAAGCCGATTGATTTATCGGTTGAACCCTAGTGGCCCAATCCGTAATAAGCATCAAAAAATATCACCCTTCAATATGGACAGCTTTCACCCTTTAAATAAAATGGCATGGAGGAAATGGCTTCAAAAAAACCATTTGACCAAAGATTCGACATGGCTGATAATCACCAAAAAAAGCGCTCCCAACCCTAATTTGGATTGGAATGAAGCCGTTGATGTAGCGCTTTGCTTTGGGTGGATCGACAGTGTGAAAAAGTCAATCGATGATGAAAAATACATGCAATATTTCAGTAAAAGAAAACCAAAAAGTACGTGGTCAAAGATCAATAAAGCGAAAGTAACCCATTTGATCGAAAACGGACTTATGGAAGATGCAGGCTATAAAAGCATTGAAATCGCGAAAGAAAATGGCTCGTGGACCATTTTGGATGAAGTTGAGGCTTGTATTATCCCCAAAGATTTAGAAGAAGAATTCGCAAGGTACCAAGGGGCGATGGAATACTTTGAGAACTTGAGCAAATCGGCCAAAAAAGGCCTATTGCACTGGGTGACCTTTGCAAAGAAAAAGGAAACAAGACAAAAGAGAATTTCGGAAATTGCGAAAAATGCAAGTAAAAACACCAAACCAAAACCATTTAGATAAAAAAGCGGGCGATACACCATCGCCAATGTAGTAACAGCAACTACTGATTCGATTTTGTACAACGCCAACAATGAAAAACACCTATAATAAATGGCAAACCAGATACATCACATTACCGTTTTTTGCGGTTCAAGTCTTGGAACCCAGGAGATTTTTAAAAATAAGGCCCGGGAACTAGGGAAAAAATTAGCTTCCGAAAACATAGGGGTAGTCTATGGTGGGGCCAAAGTAGGTTTAATGGGGGCCATTGCGGATGGCGCCTTGGCCGAAGGGGGAAAGGTTATCGGTGTTTTGCCGAACTTCCTTAAATCAAAAGAAATCGCGCACGAAAAATTGACCGAATTGATATTGGTCGATACCATGCACGAAAGAAAGACCAAAATGAACGACCTCTGTGACGGAGTTATATCGTTACCGGGCGGATTTGGGACAATGGAAGAATTTTTCGAAATGCTGACCTGGGGACAATTGGGACTTCATCAAAAACCGATTGGAATACTCAATATCAATGGGTTTTACGATGAACTGATCGATCTACTTGATTCCATGGTGGAAAAAGGTTTTTTAAAAAACATCAACCGACAAATGGTCTTAGTTAGCGAAAATATAGAGGATCTGCTAACCAAAATGAAGGAATACGAAGCCCCCACCATCGGAAAATGGATCAATAAAGAGACCGTATGAATGAACCTTACGCTCGCACAACAACGGTAATCCCCTGCCTATGGGCAAAACAATGGATACAGCCACCGAGGTGACTTTTTAGGAAGACTTTATATCCTTCGATCATTTAAATCGACCCTGCCCTGCTAGTTACAATTTATCCGTGTTGGAAGTGCTTCAAGAAAACGGTGATCGATGACAAAAAATGAGTAAATTGGACTACGATTTTTTTGAGCAATATCATTCAATATCAAAACGTACCTAATCATAAAATGGAAAAAATAGCCCATTTCAACATCATCGGGATCAAAATTGAAACGACCAACGAAAATGGTAGGGCCGCCGTAGATCTGGGCAAGCTTTGGGAACAATTTTATACCGAAAATATCCCAAGTAAAATCCCGAATAAAATAAGTGATGATATTTATTCGATTTATACGGACTATGAATCGGACCATAAGGGAAAATACACTACGATAATCGGATTGAAAGTAAACGCTCTTGACCAAATCCCGAACGGAATGGTCGGTAGGGAATTTAAAGGTGGGAATTACCGAAAATTCGTGGCGAAAGGGAAAATGCCGAATGCGGTTTTGGAAACGTGGCAGGAAATTTGGAAAAAAGACAACGAATTGAAACGAACCTATACCGCAGACTTTGAGGTTTACGGACAAAAATCAAGGAACGGGGAAAACGCCGAAGTCGAAATCTATATTGCCATTTGATCATAAATGAACATAAAACAATTCAATACCACGAATTAGCCCGCTTGAGACAGTGTGAACAGATCAAAAAGGTGAACATCCTCCTTTTTGGAATTCCGAAACTCAAAAACCGGAAACGATAAGATATACAAGGCCTTAGGCCATCAAACAAATCGCTGAATGAAATGAAAATCTGCATGGCACAAACAGCAGCCATTAAAGGAAATATTCGAAAGAATATTCAAAATCACATGGATATTATCGAGCGTGCCTTGACATCGAATCCCGACCTTATCGTATTTCCCGAATTATCCATCACGGGCTATGAACCCGGTCTGGCCAAAGCACTGGCAACCGATGTGGAAAACGGCATTTTCGATCCATTTCAGGATATGGCCGATAAGAATGCTTTGACGATTGCAATAGGAATGCCAATCAATGGGAGTAACGGAATACATATCGGTATGCCGATCTTTCAGCCAAATAAAAAACGGAGGGGGTATGCCAAACAAATGCTCCATTCAGACGAACTACCTTTTTTCGTTCCGGGAAACACCCAAACTTATCTATACCTGAATGGAAAGAAAATCGCTGTTGGGATCTGTTACGAGACCTTACAACGGCAACACTTTATGAATGCGGCACAAGATGGTGCGGATATATACATCGCCAGTGTGGCAAAATCAAAAAGTGGAATCGTAAATGCCTATGCGCACTTTCCCCATATCGCAAGTGAATTCAACATCCCCGTCCTAATGGCGAATTGTATAGGGTTTTGCGATAACTTTATGAGTGTGGGCCAAAGTGCCGTGTGGGACAAAAACGGTAAATTGCTGGGTCGACTTGAAAATGAGAACCAAGGAATATTGGTTTATGATACTGATTTGGGTACCGTACAAACAAACAATATTACGGGTGTCGGCACCTAATCCATACCTTTTGGATATAAACGATAGTGCATATTCCCAAGGTAGGTTCGATACACAGACACCACAAGGCGGATTATAAGTAA
Organism: Maribacter polysaccharolyticus; assembly: GCF_028882255.1. GTDB lineage: Bacteria > Bacteroidota > Bacteroidia > Flavobacteriales > Flavobacteriaceae > Maribacter_A > Maribacter_A polysaccharolyticus. The sequence goes on along the minus strand of NZ_JARBUY010000007.1, from coordinate 122,819 downwards.
ACCTAAGGGCGTATTCGGTTTCAAAAAGGGAATTCACGATAAAAAATAAGCTATGAAAACACTGAAATATTCCATATCGATCAATAAACCACAAGAATTTGTATTTAAGAAAATCATGGATAAAAGGGGCTATGCCGACTGGGCCAAAGCATGGGGCGAAGGAATGACCTACGAGGGGGAATGGAAAAAAGGAGGGCATATGTCTTTCTTTGATCGTACCCAAGGTGGTACAAAGGTGGTTTTCGAGGCATTGGACCCCCATACATGCATTAGGGCCAAACATATTGCCATGGTAAATTCGGAGAATGTCGAAGTTGCGTCAAAGGATGAAATGATGCAAAAGTGGATCGGTTCTTTGGAAGAATACTTTTTCAAAAAAGTCAATGACACCGTAACAAAGCTCGAAATCGTGATGACCGTTGATGAAGCGTTCCAAAAAATGTTCGATGGCACATGGCCAAAGGCCTTGGAGTACTTTAAGAAAGTCTGTGAATCGGAATCCTAATCAGGATGTACACGAACTTCCTGTCAATTTCGGTGATGGGATCCCCGAATAGTATCTTAGGTGTTTTGGTCGGAATTTGAACCATCTTGGGGTCATTCACTAACCACACCTTCGAAAACAACTGCAAAAACGAGTACACCGTTAGGAACGGCACCTATGGAAAAAAGTACGGGGCGAACCGGACAAAATACCGAAATTTGGAAAAGACGATTCGTTCCAGGAGATGTAGGGAATAGACATAGTAAGTTTGAACCAAATGGAATGGTTCATGAACATGAATAATTACGCATATAATATGATCAACAAGGAAAATTCAAAAACGTACAAATGGGGCGATAATTGCGATAGTTGGGTGATGGTAGACCATCCGAATTTGTCCGTAAAAATGGAATCGATGCCAAGCGGAACGAAGGAAAAAATGCATTTCCATGCGATGGCACAACAATTCTTTTTCATCCTAAAAGGAAGGGCGACTTTTTATCTCGACGACAAAATTGAATCCGTAAGCAAAAATCAAGGGATTTTAATCGACCCTAAAACGGTTCACTATATCGCCAATGAATCGGGAAAGGAATTGGATTTCCTCGTCATCTCCCAACCATCGACCACTGATGACCGAACTACGGTAACCTAATGCTCCTAACCGGCCTCTGCCAATTGGTTCGCCCTATCCATGGCATTTATAACCGAATTGGCCCATAAGCATCCTGGAGGATGTTAAAAAACAAAGACCGATTAAACCTTTTAAATGAAATAACGTCCAATGTCCAGTGAATTCTCTATGCACATGACAAAACAGAAAGGTGTTTTAGTACTATTGTTCAGTCTACCCATATTTTTCATGGGTTGTAAAAACAAGGGTAATGAAGTACATTCGGATATAGACCGAAGTAGATCGGATACTGTTGACGTATATGACTTCAATGCTTTGGAACCTTTGTTATATACGGATGCTGAAAAAACCCACATTGTTAATTTTTGGGCCATGTGGTGTGCGCCCTGTGTGAAGGAATTACCGATAATCGAAGCCTATGCAAAAAACAACCCCGATACGGAAATTTTATTGGTAAGCCTTGATTTTCCCGCAGACATTGAATCAAAGTTGAAACCCTTTTTAAAGAAAAAAGGCATTACTTCCCATGTCGTACTCTTGGATGATCCCGACGCCAATAGTTGGATCGACAAGATCGACCCCAATTGGTCGGGAGCATTGCCCTTCACCATAATCCATAACGGCAAATCCCGTACCTTTCATGAAAGGACGTTTGAAAGCTTGGAAGATTTAGAAAATGAAATAAACCTTACCTTTAATAAAAAATAAAAGAATGAAAAAAATCAGCGTACTCATTATTGCATTTATATTCATAGCAGGAGTTTCTGTTTCTTGTAAGGACAGGAAAGAGGGAAAAGGAAAAGAATTGACTACAACGGACCAACATCACAAAGGCCCTGAACATCCTCCCAAACATGATGGCGATAGAAAAGGTCCGCCTCGTGGAGGTCACAGTCCGGAGCAAACAAAAACCCTTGATGAAATCGGAGGCTATAAGTTTGGGGATACCGCAACTGATTTTAAACTTAAAAATGTTGATGGCACCATGGTTTCATTGTCCGATTATAATGACGCCAAAGGTTATATCGTCGTCTTTACCTGTAACGAATGCCCGTTTGCAAAAATGTACGAAGATCGTTTAATAGCCTTACATAACACCTATTCCCCAAAGGGATATCCCGTAATCGCCATCAACCCCAATGTTGATGAAAACAATAAAAAGGAAAGCTTTGCTGCCATGCAAAAAAGAGCGGAAGAAAAAGACTTCCCTTTCGCCTATTTGGCCGATGAAGAACATGAAATATTCCCTCAATATGGGGCCGTAAGAACCCCACATGTGTTTTTACTTGATAGTGAACGCAAAGTGCAATACATCGGTACCATAGATGACAATGCAAGATCTGCAGGGGATGTTAAAGTGAACTATGTGGAAAAAGCCATCGAAGCATTGGAAAATGGTTCAAAACCAGACCCAAATTTCACAAAAGCCATCGGTTGTCCGGTAAAAGCCATCTAAACCTGCTTTCACGGCATTGAATGAATGCCCCATTTTTGAACGATGTTAGCTATTGACCATTAATCCAATGACGGATGAAGAACAGATTTCCTTTGCTCATTTTGCTATTGGTGCTTATCGGTTGTTCGGACAAAAAATCCCAAAAGCCAACAAACGAAATCGCAAAAACGTCCGAATTCGCCGATTATAAGGGAACGGCAAGCGTTACCCAAGGATTGGCCAATACCGTGGCGGAAGACATTTATACCTGCGAGTGGGGCAGGAAAACCGATGTCGGGGAGATTACTTCATCAGATGGTAATAAATGGACGGTTCCTGCGGAAACCAACTATTCCAATAACGATTTTCCATTTGCCCCCGATCTGTACAATTCATGTGAAGGAAAAAACCATGCAACGCCCGAAGAAGCCCTGTCCAATCTTGATGCGTCGAACATCGTGAAAGTTGATGCACATGGAGCGGTGTATACCGCTTATATTTTTGCCGATAATTATTTTGAAATGTATGTCAACGGGGTAGCGGTCGGTAAGGATAAAGTACCGTTTACCCAATTCAATTCCAGTATCATACAATTTAAAGTCCGTAGACCATTTACCATAGCCATGAAGTTGGTAGATTGGGAAGAACACCTGGGCGTTGGCTGTGAAGCGAACCGGGGAAAAGCTTTTCATGCCGGGGATGGCGGTATGGTAGCCGTCATTAAAGACGAACAGGATAATATTGTTGCCATCACCGATGAAAACTGGAAAGCCCAGACTTTTTACACCGCCCCTATCACGGATTTAAATTGTGCCTACGAAGAAGGTGCTTACCGCTATTCCAAAAACTGCCCTACACAAGGAGGTCAAGACGGAACTTCATTTTATGCCTTGCACTGGGAAATTCCCATGGATTGGATGCAATCCGATTTTGATGATTCAAAATGGCCCAATGCGTCTACCTATACCAACAGCACCATTGGGGTAGACAATAAGCCGGCGTATACCAATTTTACTTCCATTTTTGATGAGGCATCCAATGATGCAAAATTTATTTGGGCCACCAACATCATACTTGATAATGAAGTGTTGGTACGTTATACCGTGAAGTAATATGCACTGAAAAAGATTTTCTTTTTCCAATGGCCATATTCGAATGGATAAATTATGGACCAATGGTCCGTTAAGGTTTTTGGCTTATTGGATGTAGGTATTCCTAAAGTACGACAAGGCATCCTTGTAAACCCTTGTCCAGTCCCGACTATTCCCCTTTACCTTCCGGTTTACCTGCCTTTCCTATGATTTTTTCATTACTCCCCTCCGCTTTGATTGCCCCACGAATCGCTTGATTTGGATACTTTGGTTTCTACTGATGTAAGATGCACTACCTCAATAATCTAGAAGTTATTTAGTGAACTTTACCTACACTTTGTATATTTAAATACATATTAGCACCACCCACCGGACCTAACGATGTATGGCGCCGCGTAACTAAAAAAATCGTACCATACTATGGAAAAACAAACATTAACCATTCTGATCGCTGTTTTTATAGGTTGCTTTACCCCCCGATTAATGGCCCAGGAATCTTGGATCGATGATTCCATCCATAAGGGATTGATCACATTGAACACCGAATATGACTTTAAAGCATTGGTTTCAAATGATACCATTAAAAACACCTCCAAGACCCTTAAAAACATCAATAATGCAAAGAAATACTTTGACACTATCTTTCAAACCGATTTGGACTTTGCGGTATTGTTCATAGAAAACCACAAATGGAACACCTACGCCTATTTTCCGCCACCAGGTATGCCCCAAGCGGGAAATGGCAATGTCATTTTAGGATTGGATAAATCGGTTGTTTCAAAGGAAGTTGAAAAAATGATCACCCAATTGCCAGATGAATACCTGAATGCATTAAAGCCTGTTTATGGGAAGAATATTGATTTGGACCTTTTTTATAGAGAGACCTTATCCATTCATGAACTTGCGCATCTTTATCATTTCAAAAAAGGGACCGAACCCCAAAGAAAGTGGCTACAGGAATTATTTGCGACCATGGCTATGTATGCGTTTAGCAAATACAATTGCGATGCATGCTACGAAATGATGGATACCTACCCGGAATTTACCTTACGATCCGGGGATGGCAGGGCTGAATTTAAAACACTCAATGATTTTGAGGAAAAATATGTTCAGAAGTTAAGCCCGCAAAACTACGAATGGTTTCAAATGCAATTCTACAAAAACGCCAAATCGATCATCGAGTCCAATGGGGATGCCATCTTGGCAAAGCTCCGAAACTTTTTGATCCAGACCGATTTGAGCACCACCGATAAACTTTCAGACGCTGAACTGATAATCCGTTTGGAAAAGGAAGTCGGGAAAGAAGTTGCCGACGTTTTGGCGAATTGGCAGTATAAATGATCATATGCCATGGAAATGGATCAATGACCTCATTTTAAACAAGACCTTTGGGGTTCGCCCATTTCGTTCCACCGATTCCCAGGAGACCGGTGGAAGGATACCACAGGGTATGACCAAAAATCAGTACCTTCTTGCTTTCTTTATATAACCCATCCGCCGACGGGGAGACCTGTTGGGCCAAGAAACAATGACCATGGAGTAATTCGGCATAAAAGGCGTTGGGTTACGAATCAACAAATGAAAAGTATGCCTAAGCTATTCACTTCTTTACGGGAAAAACGTCTTTGGATGGGGGCTTTGGCTGTATTCGCAGCCATTTATTCAACGCTTTTTATTGGAAAACCATTGGCAAATCTACTACAGGACCAGGATGTACAGGCCATATTTTTTGTGGCGGGAATGCTGTTAACCACTGCAGCGATTATCGCACACGGACTCCTAGCGAAACCCAGCGGTATGGAGGTATCCATACTTTTAGGGATTATCGCGGTCTATATGATGCTGATTTTCAGGATGGGGGCACCTGAACGCAGTCACTTAATTGAATATAGTGTGTTGGCCATTTTCATCCACAAGGCATTGGTCGAAAGGGCGCGTAAAAAAAAGCTGATTTTGAAGCCCGCTTTTTGTGCGCTGGCCATGACGATCTTTATCGGTGTACTTGATGAATGCCTTCAAATCGTAATGCCCAATCGGGTGTTCGACCTACAAGACATCCTTTTCAATATGATCGCCGCAACCATGGCCATCCTATCGGGTTTACTTTTGAATTGGGCACGCAAGCGTTTCGACAGATCCAAAAAAAATTGAATACCTGTAAAATTCATTCAAGAAAACAACTTTGACCATAGCAGTAAAACCACAATAGGGCAAAGGGTCATTGATCGAATTTCCGTGTGCCCCCCCCCAACTACCCCATGGTTTTTGAATCACACAAAACCTTATACAAACTATAAGGGATTAAGCTTTGAAATGGACCATTTCTTGTTTAATTTAGGCTTTCCTTCAACTTTGCATGGGGCGATAAAAACAGTACCGTAAATGTCGCTATCGTGGAAAAACAGGTAACCCAAGGAAATAGAAAGAACCAAACAAAGCGCATAAACAAAAACCACTTTCCGCAATGAAAATCCATTCCCTCTTTTTGATCATCGCAATGATCTTTTTGAATCACCTGATTTATGCGAACGATCTGGATAAACTCAAACAAAATTTAAAGGAATTTTATTTGCTTGAAGAAGTCAGCGATATAGAAGTACAACAGCTACTTGATCGTATGGATCGGGATTTCTCCTTTTCCGATATTGATTACACCATGCACCGTAAAAGCAATTGGCAACCCCGGGAACATCTTAAACGACTGATCGTCCTTGCCACTGCCTTTGAAAATGAGGACAGTACGTTTTACCGGAGTGATGCATTGGCCAAATCGATCGTAGGCGGATTGAACTATTGGAGTTACAACGATTTTTATAGCGACAACTGGTGGCACCAGGAAATAGGGGTCCCCCAAAGTATTGGGCCTACCCTTGTCCTATGCGAGGCCATCATTCCCGATTCGACCATGACCAAGTCCTTGGCCGTAATGGACAAATCCAAAATATATATGACCGGCCAAAACAAAATATGGCTGAGCGGCAATGTTTTTATGCGTGAATTGGTTCGTGGCAACCAACAGTTGATGACCGCTGCCGCGGATACCATCAAGTCCGTCGTGATTCCCTCAAAACCGTATGAAGAAGGCATTCAGCCCGATTATTCGTTCCATCAACACGGCCCACAACCGCAGTTCGGTAATTATGGATTGCATTTTGCCGAAGATATCATTAAGTGGATGTTCATTTTCAACAAAACGGACATTGCCTTTTCCCCGGAAAAAATCGATTTGATGCGTAAACTCATGTTCGAAGGACAGCAAAAAGTCGTGTACAGGGGCAAATACGAAATTTTGGCCACAGGACGGCAAATATTCCCAGAGTACGTAAACGGTGTTCCCTATCGCGGACCAGCATCCAAATACAAGCTTTATAAAAATTTAGAGCGGATATTCAACCTATTTGACACCCAAGAAAATCCGAGCAGTGCTCCCAATGGGTACGTTCATTTTCGAAATTCCGATTACAGCCTGTATCGAACGGATGGTTTTTTCTCTGCCGTGCGTATGTCCTCCCAACGGGTAATCGGGGCCGAAGCCGGTAATGGTGAAAACCAAATGGGATACCATTTGGGCGATGGTACAAACTTGATCTACCGCCGCGGGGATGAATACCATGAAATTTATCCCGTTTGGAACTGGAGGAAATTGCCCGGTACCACAACCGTACAGGATACATCCAAACTCCCTGTTTTATCTTGGGACGGATACAAAAACGGCTCCCATTTCGCTGGGGGCCTAAAAAGTAAACAATCAGGGATGACCGCCTTTAAATATCGAAGGGATAGCCTACAGGCAAATAAATCCTACTTTTTTATCGATAACAAAGTCTATGCCTTAGGGTCTGCCATACAAACCGATCGGAAATTCAATGTCGTAACGACGATCAATCAGTGCTATAAGCAGGGTGATGTACTTATTGCGAAGAACAAAGGCAATATCACTTCGGTATGGCACGATAGTATTGCGTACGTGAGTCTGGGCAAACAACGCTTGAACGTTAAACAAGGCATGCAAAGCGGCAATTGGCAAAGGGTGCTGACTTGGCATACCGATAGCCTGATCACCAAAGCCGTATTCGATTTGGAAGTGGATCATGGCATACAGCCCAATAATGGAACCTATGCCTATGTAAGTATCATCGGTGTCCCAAAAAAGGAAGTGGGAAAAGCCACGAAAAAACAACTGGGTAAGCTTATGACCCTTCGAAAAGAGATCCACGCCCTAAGCTTCGACCAAGGTAGAATAATCGCCATCACTGCTTTTGGCCCCAGTGAGATCACGATTGGCAAAAAGCAGAAATTGGTCATAAAATTCCCTTGTTTATTGCATTTGGAAAAGCTTGACAATGGATGGCAGATAGAAGCCGTTGACCCCACCCAACAACTTGAAAAGCTTTCCTTTGAAATAACCGGCAAGTACCGGTCACAAGGCGGATCCGATGCCAAAATTAAAGGGGAGGTCACATTTTTTGACATCCCACTGCCAACAAACATCGAGGACAAAGGAAAGAAACAGACCACGGTATTGATTGCCGACTGATCCTTTTTCCCAAAACCCTTCAGTATTGTTGTTGGCGTTACCATTGGTTATTAGTAACTTAGGACACACAAATTAAAAAACCCCGGTATGTAAGTACTTTTAATTCAGTTCGTGATCATGATAAATGTCCCGGGAAATCTGGCATTCGGCCATTTGGGAAACTTTTAAATGAAACATAACCTAAAACACTTATACTCATGAAAACCGGAATTTCAGCACTCATCATGGTAGCGCTTCTATTTTCCTGCAAGGAAAAACCCGAAACGGCCCAAAGGGAAATAAAATCCTATACCATAGAACAATTTATGGACAATGAAGCCATTGGAGGTGGGAGTTTTTCTCCGGACAATGGCAACCTATTGGTTTCAAGCAATCGTTCCGGAATTTACAATGCCTATACCATTCCTGCCCAAGGAGGGGATATGATGCCGATCACACAATCCGACAGCACCTCTTTTTTCGCGGAGTCATACTTTCCAAAAGACGACAGAATGGTATTGCGTGCGGATGGGAACGGGGATGAAATCGACCATTTATATGTACGGGAATTGGATGGGACCATAACGGATATTACCCCGGAAGAAGGGGCTAAATCCGATTTTTACGGATGGTCAAAAGATGATAAACATCTGTATTATGGTTCGAACAAAAGGGACCCCCGTTTTTTCGATGTTTATAAACTGTCCGTCGATGAGTATACCACCCAAATGATCTACCAGAACAATGATGGCCTTGATTTTAGTGGCATGTCTGATGACGAGAACCATTTCGCTTTATCCAAAACCATAAACACCAATGATACCGACTTGTTCCTTTACAATGTAAAAACGAAGGAAATGACCAAAATCAATGAAAACCAAAGTGCCAATGCTGCCCAGGATTTTTCAGTGGACAATACCACGTTTTACTATACGACCGATGACGGGGCCGAATTCTCCTATTTAATGGCCTACGACCTAGCGTCCAAAGAAAAGAAAACAGTCCTTGAAAAACCATGGGATATTATGGGCTGTGGATTCACTTCCGAAGGAAAATACATGTATATCTATGTGAATGAAGACGGAAAAAATGCAATAGACATCCTGGATGCAAAAACCATGCAACCTATACCCCTACCCGATTTTGGTGGCAAAAGCATTACCAGTGTCGGATTCAGTGATGATGAAACTTGGATGAGAATGTATGTGGGCGGTTCCAATGTACCCTCGGACCTATACACCTATAATCTAGAGACCCAGGAACAGCACAAGTTGACCGATGTATTGAACGAAGCCATTGACGTAGAAGATCTGGTTACCGCCGAAGTCATTCGATTCAAATCGTTTGACGGTACAGAAATTCCCGCTATTTACTATTTGCCCCACCAAGCGACCACAGAAAATAAAGTACCTGCGATGGTATGGGTGCATGGTGGCCCAGGCGGTCAATCACGTCAAAACTTCAATCCGTTGATACAGTATTTGGTCAATCATGGTTACGCCGTACTTGCCGTTAATAACCGGGGCAGTAGTGGTTATGGCAAGACCTTTTTTAAAATGGATGATAAAAACCATGGCGAAAAGGATTTGCAGGACTGCGTGGAAGGAAAAAACTGGCTGGCACAACAGCCTGAAATCGATGGTGGTAATATAGGCATCCTCGGGGGATCGTATGGCGGTTATATGACCATGGCCGCATTGACCTATACCCCGGAAGAGTTTGATGTGGGTGTAAACCTCTTCGGGGTCACCAATTGGTTGCGTACCCTAAAGAGTATTCCACCGTATTGGGAATCGTTCCGGGAGGCGTTGTATTTGGAATTGGGTGACCCATATTCCGCAGATTCCGTCCGTCTAAAACGAATTTCCCCTCTATTCCATACCGACAAGGTAACCAAACCCTTGATCGTTTTACAAGGTTCCGAAGACCCAAGGGTTTTACAGGTAGAATCCGATGAAATCGTAGCAGGGGTCAAAAAAAACAATGTTCCGGTAGAATATGTGCTGTTCGAGGATGAAGGACATGGATTTGTCAAAAAGGAAAATCAGATAGAAGCCTATAGTAGGATATTGAAATTTTTGGATACCCACCTTAAAGCTCCGAACGCCAATAGCGTACCCTGATCCCGAAAACCGATATCAAAGGAATTTGGTTAAACACAAAGAAAAAACCACACCGTTTCCATAGCTGATCGTACGTGTATATGAGGCTATTACAATACCGTATGCAATTAAACGTTAATACTTTTTTCGGGTCTAACCATAAAAAGGTATACTATGAAAAACTGTTTTTTCGTATCGGTGATCGTATCGTCATTACTACTCGGATGTTCCGGGGATGATGGAAAAACCATTGCGGTTCCTGAAAGTACCTTCCATACCGATCAACTTGCCGATGCCGCCAATTACTCCAAAGAAAAAGGCGGAAGTGCGGTATTGATCATGGAAAACGGCAATATAATTTTCGAAGATTACCACAATGGCGCTGACCAACATACGGCACCCCATATTTATAGTGCGACCAAACTTTTCTGGTCATCGGTTGCTGCTTTGGCAAAACAACAGGGCCTTATTGCGGACTACGGGGAATATGTTTCGAATACCCTGACCGAATGGCAGGACACAGCCCTACATCCCGGTAAAAACCAAATCAGGATAAAACATCTGTTAACGCTTTCATCCGGACTTTCGCAGGATTTTTTAACCTTGTCCGAAGAAGAAAACACCTATCAATATGTTGTGGATGAATTGGACATGGTAAGCACCCCAAACGAACAGTTTTCTTATGGTCCCAGCAATTATTATGTATTCGGTGTCCTATTGGAAAGAAAATTGAACCAAAAGGGTATCTCAAAAAATCCATTGGAATACCTCGAAACGGAAATTTTCGATAAAATAGGGTTGGACTATGAAGGTTGGAGCCATGACGCATCGGGTAACCCCAATTTACCGAATGGTTGCTATATAACACCTAGGAACTGGGTGAAGTTCGGACAATTCATGCTCGATAAAGGAAACTGGAACGGGGATCAAATCATTGAATCGGCCCTAGTGGAAGAAATGTCGATCCCTACCGGACCAAACCCCGGACATGGTAAGTTTTGCTGGTTGAACAACGTGGAGGGGTATGGCTTCAACACCCATGACACTGCCCCAGAAGGTGAATTGGGCGGTTTTATTTATTATAATGGATATACCGACATTATCGGAGGCTTAGGTGCGGGCAAAAATAGGATGTATTTGATTCCGTCACTGAATGCCGTTATTATCAGACAGACCCTGCTTGAGGAAGACACCTTTGAGGACAGTGAATTCTTGGACTTTCTATTGACCACTAATTAAGAAATCCTTTTTGTGCACTACCACAGGTGATATTCACAACTTCATTATGTTCACTGTAAGGTATCCGCCCCATAGGGAAACCCAAGGGGTACACTTCCCAAAAAACCGTGACGGGACTATCATGATAAGAAGCATTGCCATTTATTCAAATCCGTAGGATATAAACATTGCTAAAAAGGATAAAAACCATCGATTCGTTGACATTATACCTTTGATGGTCTATGTTTGTTTAAATATTGGCACATAAGATTTAGTTTGCCGTCCAATCCCAATACAAAATAGTAAATGCCGCACCTTTTATTTTTCGTAAAATCAATAACAGCAAATGGAATGGAACATGGAGTTTAGAAAATTATCATTAGTGATCATTACGGCAGCAACCGTAATAGCTTCCTGTAAAAACGGTAAAAAAGCAACCCATAATAATACCGATATGGCGACGCTGGATGTCTCCGCAGCGAACTTTACCGATGGCGTTACCCTTACCAAAGTCCCATGTACCCTTTCGGATGGTACCGAAACGGAGTGTTATAAAATCGTTACCAATAGCACCCCATCCGACCATCAAATGGGACCATGGTGCCCAGAGCATATTACCGACGATGCTGAAGCCGGGGGTATTTGGCTAAAAAATGGGGAAGTTTATGATGTGGATGGTGCTTTTATTGAAAACCTGTCCGAATTCTATGGGGACAGTACTTGGCAAATGTATGATGACGAAGGAAATATATTCATTACCAAAACTGAGGAAGATTGTAATAATGCCGCCAATCCGAATGTCGGGGAGGAATACCAAAACTTTTGTGTAGAATGTATACCGTCCTATATTACCGAAGTTACCCAAAGCTATTTAATACCCATAACCCCGGTGTTGCAAGATGAACTTACCCTATTTTCAAGAGGCCATGGGGGCGGTGGTCCTGGAGGTCCCGGTGGAGCGGATCGTCCCGATCGCCCTGAGCGTCCCGACAACGGTGACCGTCCTGAGCGTCCCGATGGGGAAAGAGGTCCCCGACCTGATGGGGAAAGGGGTCCTGGAGGTCCGGGAGGACCTGGAAACGACCAAAATACAGCTCCATCCACAAGGGGTATCGCATTGAACGGAGTGGAATTTTCCGCTCCTGCACCGGTCAACAATATTTTAAGTGCGTATACCATCGCCCCTTTTGATGACGCCGGAGGACATATTAATGTACACCAAGGATACCATTACCATACCGCAACGGGAGTAAGTCATTCCATTGACCAAAATGACGATCATAGTGCCTTGATCGGATACGCTTTGGATGGCATCGGTATCTACGGACAATTGGACAAAAATGGCAATGCACCCACCGATCTTGATGAAGCCAGAGGGCATTATGATGCCATAAGGGGTTACCATTATCATGTGGATGCGGCTGGAAACAATAATTTTATCAACGGGTTAAAAGGGGCTTATGCAGTGGATTAATACATTAAAAAAATGGCTGATCCCATGTCTTTTCCTTATCGCATCCCATGCGATTGTTTTTGCACATTCCCCCACAAATTCAAGTTCGCTTTTGGTAGAGGGACAAAACGGGATGTGGATGCTACAGATACGGGCAGCCCTATCTGCCTTTGAAGAGGAAGTACACGCCCGATATTCCCAAGATAGCTATTCCACCCCGGAAGGTTTCAAAGAACTGATGGGGCGTATTCTGGCATCGGATGTGGTCTTGTCCTTTGACGGCTTACCCCCTATTACCTTAAAAGATCCGCAAATAAAACTCAGACATGAAACCTTAGTGGTCTATCAGTTTAAAGGTCCCGACAAGCTAGATGCGGTTACCTTCAAAAATGCGGTGTTCAAGAGTATTTACCGCAGTAAAAATATCCTGTTCGTCCTAAAAAACGGACTCGATAAAAATCGATTTTCCCTTACTAAGGACACTGATTTCATGCTTAACCTAAAGGTTACGGGGAGCGAATTAATACCCATAACCCAGGCAGATGGACTTAAAGACAATTCGGTATGGTTGCTCCCATCGGTTGCCGTTCTCTTAATGCTCGTTTTGGCCGTGGTCTGGGTAAAAAAACGACAAGTCCGTTAAAACCCGATTTCCTTATCCATGATGTACTGCTTTCCGAGTGACCTTCGACCCCCTTACCCATACCATGGGTTTCAAGAAAAGAAAAATAAACCGGCGATTTCTGGTTCTTACTAGGTGATGCCAAAAAGAACGGTACACAAGACAAAAGAATTCCATAGACGGTTTGCATTCGGTACGCCATACCTAGGGCATCGATCCATAATTCCTTCAAAAATGTTCAAATATTTTTGCATGCTCCATATTTAATCGTAATATTGCAATGATACAATGTAGTTGAATGGGGATTGGATTTTAAGGAAATACATCCCTTAAAAATGGGTTTCAAGTCCCTGATAGTTAAGCTTCCCGTACCTGTAGACCATACATTTACAGTCATACGGTTATAGCTAAAAAAATTTGAACAATTAATCGTTTTATTGCAATATCTAAATATAATAGCCAATCAAAATCAACAGTCATGAAAACAAAAATGTCCATTCCTACCCTAATCATCTTGCTTTGTCTTCTTCAGACGGTCAATGCGCAAAAATTAAAGGATAAAATTCAAAATTCGGTAGTCGCTATCGGAAATACATTTACCGAGATTCCCGTTGAACGACTAAAGGCCCTTGATCAAATCGCATTTACAATGATCAAAAAACTCCATGGGCAAAATACCGGACAGGTAATCTTTATTGATAACAAAAACAGGGAAATCAGTCAATTAGCCATGATTTGGCTACAGACCGGCTTATTTTACTATGGGCATGGGGATTTGTTCGATATACAATCGGCAGGGCTAACACCGGAAAATAAAACAATACCCAGCTTGCAAGCACTGAATGAATATGGCTTTAATGTGAAAGACGTGTCAAAAAACAATCAGGTATCGTATCGAATAAAATATGGTTCGGGCAGTTGGACGGTTACCCCGAAATCGGTGAATCAATTAAAAAACAACGGAAACAATACCCTTAAGATCTATTTGGAGCGGGCAAATGACGACAAAGCATCAAAAAATAAGATAGCTTTACCCTATTCAGATCCCACCGCTATTGCAAAAGAAATGCTATATATGGCCACACGAATGGATAACTTATTAAAAAAAGAACTATAAATACATAACTATGAGACTTTCAGAAATAAAAACACTCCTGGGAACTTTGGATACCCTTGCCTTTCAATTACCGAACGGAACATTGGTTCCAAGACATTTTCACGTTACCGAAGTGGGAAAAGTCACCAAAAACTTTATCGATTGCGGTGGTACGGTACGTAAGGAAGAAGTGGTGAATTTTCAACTTTGGCAGGCCGATGACTACGACCATAGATTGCATCCCGAAAAACTGGTGCATATCATAGACCTTTCAGAAAAAGTTTTAGGTATCGAAGATCTTGAAATCGAAGTGGAGTATCAAGGGGATACTATTGGGAAATTCGGTTTGGATTTTGATGGCACCCACTTTCTATTGACCACCAAACAGACCGATTGTTTGGCCAAAGACCAATGTGGCATTCCTGCCGAAAAACCAAAACGGAAACTATCCGAATTACAGGCGACGAATTCCTGTGCGCCCGGTAGCGGTTGTTGTTGATGCCACCAAAGGGGTAATTTCCTATTTTTCCATGATATTTACACCAACTCTATGTATTGGAAATCCATTTAGGAGATTGCCCATGTAGACGATGGGGCGATTGATGGCGTGGGCCATTCAACCAGGATAACCCATGTTCCAATCTGGGGGATAGAGGGAATTGGAAAAACGCAAAACCCCCTCTTTTCCCAGCGATCTTGATTTTGATTACGGCTGTAAAAGTGGTGCCCAAGGTTCTGCGCACAAAACCAATAGTGAAAAAGTCAAGGGTACAGTCCCCATTTTCTTGGTGAATGGATCGATCATTGATAAAAACACCGCCTTGTAAAGGAGCCTTCCTACCGAACCATCGTACTTCCTTTTCCAATCAGGGTCTTACCCCTTAATTTTGAGCTACCATTAATTTAGGGCCGATATGCCAACCCAAGGACAATAGGCAGCTGTAGGAGCACTGTCATTTTGTACCTAAACACAAATACACCGATTACACTAAGGGAACGTCCATTGGTTTTTTTACAACAAATTAACTATCAAACCGTTATAGGTACATCAATTATATCAACTTATGCAATGCATTGTTTATAGATCTCTTTTAAAAATACATCAAGAGGGATGCTTTAACCAAGATAAACATGAAAGCTAAAAATATCCTATTGCCTTTTATTCTCTTTACCTTCATTAGCTGTTCAAAAGACAAGGATTATCAGGGTGCCCCGGAGGAAACCATGGAAGTCCCTACTTCTACGGTAGATTACAGCGCGTTGGGTAATTGGGCTTTTCATCCCCAAAAAACGACCCTACTATCCAATTATGCCTTGGACATTGCCGTTATCGATGAAAACCTCGAGGTAGACCATGTGGTTCCCATAACCAACAACTCGGGAACGGATACGGGTACCGATGTATTTTTTGTACACCCAACCCTTCTCACTACCACACAGAATAGCAGTAGTATCGGAACGATTCCCATTGAGGAACAGGATGCCGTACAAGTATCGCTAACGATTTTGGCGCAAGGCGGATTATTGGCTAAATATGGTAGGATGTTCGCACCCCGTTATAGGCAGTCTACAGGGATTACGTATGGCAACAGTACAGAAAAGAAAATACAGGCCGAGGTGATCGCAGAATCATACAGCGATATCAAAGCCGCTTTTTTACACTACCTTGAAAACTACAACAACGGGAATAAAATACTGTTGGCAGGGCATTCCCAAGGATCGTTCCTACTCGCCCTATTGTTAAGGGATGTTTTTGACAATGACGAAGTATTACGGAATAAATTGGTAACGGCCGCTTTAGGGGGAATAGGCTATGTTTATGCCGAAGAAGGACAATATGAAGGAGGCTGGTGGCAAAATATACCCTTATGTACCACTGCCGATGAGTGCGGCTGCATTCAAAATTGGAGAAGCTTTGACGAAACACAATCCATACCCGAAATTAACTACGGTTTACCGGAATTCAATCCGTATCTGATTGCCCAAGCCTTCGTTTATAGGGAATTCGATGCCGATCAAGATTGGTTTGTACAGGACGATGCCTATTACAATGAACAATCACAGCCTTTACAAAATTACATAACGCCCAATGCGGGCTATAATTTAGGGAACGGCAATAACTTCATCGCCTTTAATGACCTTTATAAGATTAGGCAACGCAGGGACGATGTACACCAGGTTGCCTTAACGGTTCAATATGACCCCCTGCCCAATGACCAAAGACCCAATGATCTGGAAGAAGCGGCAGACCATATCAACTATCCCTTTTGGGGGTATCATACCAAAGATTACCATATTTACCTTTGGGCTTTAATGCAACAGATCGATGCCAAAATCGACAACTGTCCATAATCCTAGATCATTTTTAACTGCGCAACGCTGATAACCAATTATTTATCTTCACGCTATACCTATGTGTTGAAATAGGGCATTATGTGTCGCCTCATCCTTTATGATGCTTATACGATGCAAGTCAAAACCGGCTATCAGTGCATTTCTTTGATGTTCTACAACAAAAACAAAGTCGTTGGTTATAAAACCAACTTCGGTATGATTTTCACCTACGATTTATCATTTAGGCAATAAAATCGTAGAATATTTGGATTTCTTTAACAAAAGAAGCGCTTAAAGCCATAGCCTTTTCAGAAAATCAAAAAAATACATGCATTTCACATAGGGCCATACCCTAGGGCAACATCCTTAACCCTTTATATTCAGCACACTCCACCAACAACTAACGCGATAATTGACTATATTTGCAGCTTTATTTTTTTACATATGGATTCTTATAAACCGAAAGCCCTGTGCGATTGGTAAAAGAACGACAATCGGGGGTAATTATAAGTGAGTTCCACGAATCGATGTAAGACCATATGTAATTGAATAGTAATGAAAGCTCCACAAATTGTTTGAAGGCAATTTTTGGAAGCTTGATCTAAAAAAAGCTAAATATCAAAACACCAGATAACAAATTAAGCGTTCACTCCATTGAATCTTTTGGGACCCATGATGGACCGGGAATCCGCATGGTCATATTCTTGCAAGGCTGCAAGCTAAAGTGTTTGTATTGCCATAATCCGGATACCATTCAAATGACCGGTGGCACGGAATATGATGTAGAGGAACTGGTAGCGCGGGCTTTGGATATGAGGTCTTATTTTGGTAAAAAAGGTGGTGTAACCGTATCGGGTGGGGAACCCCTATTGCAATCCAAACAGCTGATCCCATTATTCAAAAGATTAAAGGAAGAAGGGATCCATACCAATATAGATACCAACGGCCGTATCCTTAATCATTTTACCAAGGAATTATTGGACGACCATGCCGACTTGGTAATGCTCGATATTAAGCATATGACCGAAGAAGGTTATGAATATCTAACGGGAATGCGGAACAAGGAAACCACCTTCACCTTTGCCAAATACCGTGAGGAATCAGGCAAACCTATGTGGCTGCGTTATGTTTTGATACCGGGCATAACCAACAAACCGGAATTATTGCATGCCTTAGGGGAACATTTCAAGGATTACCGCACCATTGAAAAAATCGAGATCCAACCCTATCACAAGTTGGGAATACACAAATGGGAATCTTTGGGCTGGGAGTATCAGTTAAAAGATGCTAGGGAAAATACCCCCGAAGAGATAGAAGAAGCCACAAAAATCCTAGCCAACTATTTTAAAGAAGTAAAAATCAATTAGAATTTTTTTGAACAACAGCCATGAACACTCCAAAAGAGGTAATAGACATCGTAAGTAATCTAGCGATCAACAAAAGTAAATATCCTAAAAGAAAAACGTTGATATTAGCCTTTTTGGCCGGCGCATATGTTGCTTTTGGCGGCTTGTTGGCCATTATCGTAGGAGGTGGATCACCGGGTATAGCAGCGGAAAACCCTGGTATGGCAAAGTTCCTTTTCGGGGCGACTTTCCCCTTGGGCCTTATTCTCGTGGTCATCGCAGGGGCAGAGCTTTTTACGGGGAACAATGCTTATTTCTTTCCAAATATCCTTGCGAAAAAACAACCGGTAAGCGATATGCTCAAAAATTGGGGATTGGTATATGTCGGTAATTTTGTCGGTTCCATTTTTGTGGCTTATGCCATAACCCATTTGACCCATATCGTAAGTGAAGCCCCTTTTATCAATACGGTCCATAATGTGGCTTTAGGTAAAACAAGTCATACCTTTTTGACGACCTTTTTAAAAGGAATCGGAGCCAACTGGTTGGTTTGTTTAGCCGTATGGCAAGGTATGGCAGCCAAAAGCACTACAGGCAAGGTCCTTGGGGTTTGGTTCCCTGTAATGGCATTTGTCACCATGGGTTTTGAGCACAGTATTGCCAATATGTATTTTATTCCTTTGGCCATCTTTGAAGGGGCCGACATTACCTGGGCTACTTTTATCATCAACAACCTCATCCCAGCAACACTTGGCAACATTGTCGGGGGCGGCATCTTTGTCGGAATACTTTATGGCTATGTGTTTCCTTTAAAAAGTGGGAAAGATAAAAAAGAGGACCAACTCCGCTATTACAACGGAAACAATCGGAACTCCTTTTCCAAAAAACATAAAGTGGAAGTCGAATCGGAACCAACCAATCTCTAAACCTATCGGCAGTAGGCTCCCCATTTGGGCATCGTGAAATACGCCTTGGCACACCCTTGGAGCGTACTTCTACTCGGTCAAGGCCAATGAACGGTCAATGAAAATCCTTAACTTTAGGCATGATGATCAATACCGAAAGCCTATGGAAACCACAAACCAACTCGCCCTTCGCCTTGAAGAAATCATCCTGAACGGCACTTGGGTCGCGAATACCAATTATAAAGACCAGTTGGAAAATTTGGACTTGAAAACAGCTACCACCCAAATAGGGTCTTTGCATACCATCGCTGATTTGGCCCAACACATCCACTATTACCTAAAAGGGGTCTTAAAGGTATTCCAAGGTGGACCACTTGAAATAAGGGACAAGTTCAGTTTTGACTTCCCCCCTATGGGTTCACAGGATGAATGGGAAAGTTTCCTCTCCGATTTTTGGCAGCAAACGGAACAACTCGTTACCTCGATAGGCCAACTGCCCGAAGAAAAGTTGTCGGATGTCTTTGTGGATCATAAATACGGCACGTACGAAAGAAACATCAATGGGATGATAGAACACGGTTATTATCATCTTGGACAGATCGTACTGATCAAAAAACTGATATCCCAAGGGATGTGAATTGTACCACTGCCCTAAGAAAATCCGAATTACGTACCTTTGCAAACACCTATTCCCCATTACCCGCCTATGCGTTAACTTGAGGATGGGAATAGCAATAAGAAGGGTGTATAACCCGATACCAAAAACATCAATTACAAGAAATCAATTACCTCTTTTGAGAACAGGATTATGGTAAAGAATAAGATAAATTATGGGAAAGTGAACACAGCTTTCGGTATTATAGCGGTATTAGGGGGAATTGTGCTGATGTTTATGGGGCAATTCATTATGGGAATTTCAGGTGCTGTTGTTGGGGCAGTGGTCGCCATAAGCAATCTTACGACAAAGACGGAAACAAAGGACGAATGAATTAGAGTACCATATGGCACCTCTTCGTGGTCACAAAAATACCCTACTTTAGTAATGGCACGTTGTTTATGGGATCTTAGTGCCAGACAACCCTTTTACGCCATGAAAGGTATGGCCCTTGGACAAACCTTGAATCCGCCCCAACGATTACCCCACTGCCGAAATATCAACGGCCACCTTAAGCTTACTTTTGCCACTACCATAGACCACCCCTTTTAAAGGAGGTACGTCATAATAGTCCCTTCCCCAACCTACCACTATATGCTGATCGGCGGGGATAAGATTGTTGGTAGGGTCAAAATCGACCCACCCGAACCCTGGAATGAAAATGGCAAACCAAGCATGGGAGGCATCTGCCCCGACCAATTTTTCCTTGCCTTCGGGAGGCACGGTTTCAATATAACCGCTGATATACCGTGCAGGCAACCCCACCGAACGGATGCAGGCAATGGCTATTTGTGCAAAATCCTGGCAAACCCCTTTCCTCTCTTTCATGACCTCGGCAACAGGGGTAGCTATACTGGTAAAACCAGGCACAAATTTAAAATCGGTATAAATACGTTGCATCAGCTCAAAAGCGGCATCGAAAACCGAACGGTTCCTTTTGAAGGAAACCTCGGCATATTCACGTATACCCGCATCGGAACGTCTGATAAAAATCGATTCCAAAATGTATTGTTTGGCATCCAACACCGAGGCATCGGCACTTTGTAAGGCCATAAGTGCCCCCTCCATGGTAACTCCCCTGCAAGCTTGTGAGGAAAAAGATTCCCGATACGGCATATAATCGCGCACTATTTTACTCTGGGTGGTCACTTCCAAGATCTTATGCTCGGTCTGTATGGAAAACCGGGTAATATAATTCCCGAAAAAATCAATCCGCTCCGAAATTTCCGCAGGATCGGGCGAAATCAAGATTTTATAATCCAACAGCGATTGCCCCTCAGATTCCCTTGGCCTTAAAGTGGCCATATTATGGCAATAATTTACAGGGGCATTATATTCATATTTCGTAATATGCGTAACGTTGAAAACCATATTAAATAGGAAATGATTGCATAACCAATTGATTTTGGTTATCGGTATGGTTAAAATAGGTGCTGGTAATCGATTTTGAGGTTTCGTACAAAAGCCCCGAGAGTTCCTTCAACAAGCGATCGAGATCGGCCCGAAAGAAATCGGACCCCGATTTTGTTTTGATCAATTGGGAGGATTCTGCCAATCGTAATTTCGAGAAGGCCTCAAAAATATATTTTTGATAGTTGCACAATGAATGATCTTCCTGGGAATGGGGTAAACGGGCTATATCCTTCTGGATCCTGTTCAACATAAAGGTCAAAGATCGGGGATATTCCAGGTCTAACACCACAAGATCCAAAACATTCTCCAATTGTATATAGGACCGATAGCTGTACCTATAAATATTAAGACTTTCGTGACTGGTCAAAAGGTACTCCAAAAGGTCATATTCTACCTGTTCCTCATATTCTATGGTAAGTAGGGAGCGACATTTGGAGATGGTGAGCATACTTTGTTCCAATTGCAACCCTATAAAATAGAGCAGCAGTCCCTGCTGTACCAAGATACTTTCCTCTATCAATCCCATAAAGGCGATTAAACGGGTAATGAGTTGGTTGAGGACTTTTAAAATCTTATTTACCGAACGATCGTTACTATCTTCGAAACTTTGCCATGTTTTTTGAATATTATCGAAAACCCGCCACATATCCGATGACCAAAGGTTTCTTATGGCATAATAGGAATTACTGAACATGGCTATGGTATGCGCCAAACTTCCGGGCCGATCCTTGTCCAATATTACCGAAAGTAATTCTTCCATGGGATTTTCCATGGCCAATTTGCCTTCTTTGGTTTTCTCAGCAAAACCCGGGTATGTACCCGTTAAATGGGTCACTGCCTTGAACAGGACCTCGAGCTTCACCGAATCGGGAGTCTCGTTCCTATTCTGTACCAAAGCTATTTGCCGCATTACCATCCGTAAAAATCGCGCGTTGACCAAGGTACGCCCTACATACCGACCTGCCCAATACAGGTTTTCAGCGGTAAGACTAGGTAAATCCTTTAAACCCGATATGGCAACCGGACTCCTTTTTTGCCAATGTCTAAGCTGATCTGCCTTGATGGGACGATCTTCCAAAACCCAAAAATCCTTACTCGTGCCCCCCCTTTGATTGGAGACCCTTACGGTTTTCCGATCTGGTGCTACCCGGACCAATCCGCCGGGCATTACACTATACCCCCCAGCGGAGGCAATACAGAAGGCTCGGGTTACCAAGTTCCTGGACTCAATAGTCCCTTGGACCAAATTCGGAGCGGTGGAAAAGCTTATTTTTTCCTGTGCGACATAACTATACGGACTTTGTTCTATGTCATTTTTAAGGTCGTTCAATTCCCGCTGGGTCAAAAATTCCCCGAAGCGTATACTTTCCCTATTGGTACGGTCTATTTTCTTGATTACCAATTGTGGTAAATTGTCCAATACATATTTTTTTTCCTGTTCTTGCCCACACCACCAAGAGGCTATTTGTGGCAAGATCAACTCCTCATTGAAAAAATATCGGGCTATGGCAGGCATAAAAGGGATCAACCCCGGGTTTTCGATAACCCCACTCCCCACGGGATTGATTATCGAAACATTCTTTCTTCGTACCACATCCAACAGGCCGGCCACCCCCAAGTGGGAATCTTCACGAAGTTCCAAGGGATCCGTATACGCATCATCGACCCTTCTGAGGACGACATCAATACGTTTGAGTCCTTGCAAGGATTTCATCCAAAGGAAACCATCCCTAACCACAAGATCATTGCCCTGCACTAAAGGATACCCTAAAAAGGAAGAGAGGTAAGCATGCTCAAAATAGGTCTCATTGCGGGAACCTGGGGTTAAAATAACGATATTCGGGTTCTCCTTTTTCACTGGGGAAGCATCGACCAGCATTTGGTTCAATTCCCTAAAGAACCCCGATATGCGCTTCACGTTCATTTTAGCATACATCTCCGGTAAGATCCTACTGGTCGTTGACCTGTTTTCGAGGGCATAACCCATTCCTGAAGGGGCCTCCGCCCTATCATTCACTATCCATAACCGTCCGTCTGTACCCCGTGCCAATTCGGCGGCATACATCGAAAGGAATTTATCGGTCGGATATTCGATCCCCGCACATTGCCTCAAAAATCCACGGTGACCATAAATCACTTCGTAGGGAACAATACCGTTTTTGATGAGGTTACCCTCCCCATAGATATCCTTTAGGACCAAATTCAACAATTCGGCCCGTTGTTTTAAACCGACCTCGATGGTCTGCCATTCGCGCTGATGCAATAAAAATGGAACTACGTTAAGGTTCCACGGGCGATGCATCCCATTGGGATCGTTATACACATTGTAGGTGACCCCATTTTCGGATAACAGCCAATCGATATCTTTTTGGCGCGCCATCAAACCGTTGACACCCAACTTATCAAATTCCGTGAGTAACTTATTCCAATACGGTTTCACCCCGTTATTTGGGGTGAACATTTCGTCATTCTTATATTCAGTGATATAATTACTTAACCAGTTGGTACTTGTTATCGGCATATAATAATTGAATTATTTCTTTCGCAAATCCAACACATGTGGGTATTCATGATTAACGGGAACTTCTTTGTACTCAAAAATACCGGAAGCTTCCTTAGGTTCAACCATCCTACCCGTAAAAATGGTCATAGGGCCCGTTTCCGTCGGTGTCACTTCTCCTTGGGAGTGCCCAAAATCCCAAAAACGGTTGATCCTCCTCGATTCCGCCTCATAACTGTTCACGGGATAGGTGTCATAAGAGCGCCCTCCTGGATGGGCTACAAAATAGGTACATCCGCCAATGGATTTCTTATTCCACTGATCCACCACATCAAAGACCAAAGGTACATCTACCCCGATTGTTGGGTGTAATGCGGACCATGGTTCCCAAGCCTTATAACGTACCCCGGCAACATATTCCCCCTTGACTCCGGTCGGGCTCAGTTCTATTTTCACCCCGTTACAGGTCAGAATATACCGCTCTTTGATAAAGTTGGTTATTTTTATCTGCACCCTTTCCAAGGAGGAATCGACATAACGTGCCGTTCCACGACCTGACATTTCTTCCCCCAAAACATTCCATGGTTCTATGGCCATACGCAGTTCGATATGCATGGAGTTGATCTCTACCATACCGTATAACGGGAACCGAAATTCGAAAAACGGATCGAACCAATCCAATTTAAAGGGATATCCGGCCTCGTTCAACTGGCCAACAATATCCTTGATATCTTCCTTGACGTAATGTTCCAATAAAAATTTATCGTGCAGTTCGGTACCCCATCGCACCAAATTATGCTTATAAGGCTTTTTCCAAAACCAGGATACCAAGGTTCGCACCAAAAGCATCTGCATAAGTCCCATCTGGGCATGTGGCGGCATATCAAAAGCACGCAACTCCAAAATACCGAGCCGCCCAGAGGAAGAATCCGGGGAATATAATTTATCGATACAAAATTCCGCCCTATGGGTATTCCCGGTAATATCGGTCAGTAAATGACGGAATAAACGGTCGGTCAACCAAAACGGTACTTCTTCATCATCGGGAATCTGTGAAAATGCGATTTCAAGCTCGTAAAGATTCTCAAGTCGCGCTTCATCGACACGGGGAGCCTGACTCGTCGGGCCGATAAAGGCCCCTGAAAACAAATACGAAAGCCCAGGGTGATGCTGCCAAAATGTGAGTAAACTACGAAGAAGTTGGGGATTTCGGA
This sequence comes from Maribacter polysaccharolyticus, assembly GCF_028882255.1. Lineage (GTDB taxonomy): Bacteria > Bacteroidota > Bacteroidia > Flavobacteriales > Flavobacteriaceae > Maribacter_A > Maribacter_A polysaccharolyticus. The sequence continues at coordinate 97,801 of NZ_JARBUY010000007.1, read as the reverse complement.
GTAACGGACTATCCGCTGGGGTAGTACCGCCCAAGGTAACGTGGTTGCCCCCTCCTGTACCCGTATGTTTGCCATCCAACATGAATTTCTCGGTACCCAAACGCGATTTTTTCGCTTCCTCATACAAAGTAAAGGTATTGGCGGTAAGTTCTTGCCAATTCTTTGCCGGGTGAACATTCACCTCGATGACCCCGGGATCCGGAGTGATCTTAAGCACTTCCAATCGGTTGTCCCTTGGTGGTTCGTACCCTTCGATAATTACGGGCACTTCCAATTCCTTTGCCGTTGCTTCAATACTTGCCACCAAATCGAGAAAGTCCTCTGCACTGTCCAAAGGCGGTAAGAAAAGGAACAACTTATCGTCCCTTACCTCAGCACATAAAGCGGTTCGTACATAAGGCTGTTTTTCCAAAGTGGTTATGGGCGCTTTCGCCTCCAATCTTTTTTGCAGTTCTTCCCCATAGGCCTTTAGGTCCGGTTTTGGTTCGAACAACTCGGGTTCCGCCGTTGGTGTTGAGGGCACTTCGGGGTCTTTGGGTAAGGATTCCAAAGGTAAGCGCAATCCTACCGGTGAGTTTCCGGGCGTTAAATAAAGATGTCCCCCCCTGAACTCCCAGGTATTGGTGATCCAAAGCCCATTGCTTTTTGCCAGCGGTAAAACGTGCCCTACGGTTTTGCCCAAGCCTTGTTCCATTACTTCCCCCAGCTTTCGCCTTAAGGCCGTATCTTTTTTGTCATATTCGGTTGGGTCAACATCCACAGGAAGTTTACCTTCTTCCCATAAGAAATAAAACGCATCTTCATAGGCGGGTATAATGGATTTGTCCGGACAAGCCAATTTCTTCGATAAGGTATGCAGGAAGGTACTTGTAATACCTTCGGGCAACGTATAGGTTTCCGTAAAAGAAGCCAACCATTTGGGGTCTTTCCAAATCGTTTTACCATCCTTACGCCAATGGATCCCAATAAGCCAACGGGGTAAAGGTTCCCCGGGGTACCATTTGCCCTGCGCATGATGCAGCATTCCACCCTTCCCAAAAGCATCCAACAGTCGCAAGGAAAGGGAACTTGCCAATTCCCTCTTGTTTTCCCCATCCGCGGCGGTATTCCATTCTTCCCCTTCCATATCATCGATCGAAACGAAGGTCGGTTCGCCACCCATGGTAAGCCGCACATCATTGGCCTGTAGTTCCTCTTCCACTGCAAAGCCTAAATTATAAATGGCGTTCCATTGGTCGTCGGTATACGGTTTGGTCACCCGAGGGGATTCAAATATCCGGGTTACCGAATTATCGAACTCAAATTCGGTTTCACACGGATCGGTCAATCCGTAAACCGGAGCGGCACTTTCAAACGAAGGGGTACATGCCAAGGGAATATGCCCCTCCCCTGCCAAAAGTCCGGAAGTGGCATCCAAACCGATCCATCCGGCCCCTGGTATATAGACCTCGGCCCATGCATGCAGATCGGTAAAATCCTCTTCCGGACCCGATGGTCCGTCCAATGATTTTTCGTCCGACTTCAATTGGACCAGGTATCCCGAAACAAAACGCGCTGCCAATCCCAAATGTCTTAGGGTCTGTACCAACAACCAGGCAAAATCCCTACACGATCCCAACCGACGTTCCAAGGTCTCCTCCGAACTCTGCACCCCAGGTTCCATGCGTATGGTATAATCCAGATACTCGTATATTTTCTGGTTCAGACCGGTAAGAAAATCGATGGTGCGTATGGGGGTCAGATCTAGCTTGCTTATCCATTCCTTTAACAAAGGACCGTCTTCGGTGACTTCCAGATAAGGCATAAGTTCTTTTTTCAGATCGTTGGAATAAGCGAAGGGAAATTCCTCAACAGCTTCCTCCACAAAAAAATCGAAAGGATTTATGGTCTTTAAATCCGCTATGATCTCTACCTCTACCGATAGTTCTTCCGTTTTTTCAGGAAAAACTATACGTGCCAAATAATTTCCGAAAGGGTCTTGTTGCCAATTGAAAAAATGGGTTTCCGGCTTTATCTTTATGGAATATGCCGCTATGGGCGTCCTACAATGAGGGGCTGGCCTCAACCTAAAAATATGGGGAGAAAGATTGACCCTTCGGTCATATTTATAACGGGTTTTATGTGCGATTACTACTTTTAATGCCATTTGGAAGTTGGATTTTCAGTGTTGCCTAAGATAAGCCTAAAATAAGCAACCTTTTCAAGGAGGCATATTTTAACCCTAACTTTTATAGATAAAAAACTAACAGCAGTTACTTTTTGTCAGATTGATGATCTTAAAGGGTATTTCCACCGTATGGAAAAACCATTGATCTTCATTTATGGGTCCACTTATTTTGGACCTTATGGCACGGCACTTGCCATAAACCGGATGCGATGCTTTTTAAAAATCGCACATCGCCTATATCTTCAAGGCCTTTAGGGGGCCAAGCGTCCTATATGGGTGAAATTCGCTTATAGGGCCGGCAAGTGTTTTTCAGGAACCGAACCTTTGGTTCAATTCTTCAACGATTTTCTCTATCTTTTGGTTTTTAGCACTTTTCTCCAATGCGATTGGCGGTACTTTCCTATCCTTACAATCGGTAATGGCACAACGTTCGCAGGTGACCCCTACATTGCGGGTAACGATCTTGGGATCCTCCAAAAATTTCACCTTTCGCTCCAACTGTTTGTTTATCAGTAGACCAATACTGATACTTCGATAGTAATCTTCTTTAAAGGGATCTTTCGTTGCCGAGGCAAACACCAGATATTTCATTCCATCGCTTACATAATTGGAAATCTGCATGTCAAATTCATGTTCCTTCCTACCTTTACGAATATCCTTCAACATTTTTATGGAGACCCACCGCCTACAGTAATGTTCATCGGTTTCGTTCGCGTGGGGTGAATGTTGGTGCGACAAATGCAATTCTTTTTTCAAATAGTACCTATCGCTGTTGGCTTTATGCGAAAACCGTAAAAAAAACAAATTCTGGATATTGAATTCCTTAGGCAAAATATTGGTCAATCGTTGGTAAAAGGATTCCGGCGAAGCATTGAAGGCGTTGATGGCCTCAAGGAACAAATCCGCATCAAAGGTTTCCTTTTCGAAAATACCGATCAATTGTTTGGTAAGCCGGTCTTTGGGAATGACCAAGGCTCCGGCAAAATAAGAAGCATATAAATTATTGAGGACCTGATCGAAGGTATCGAACTTGATCCACGGGAAGGTGAACAGACGCTCTTTGGTCTCTAAATAATTATAGGCGATTTCCTTGGCATAAATGAAGGTGCGCTGTGCCTCATCGATTCCATCGGTAAGCAAAAGCGTTTTGGACTTTGGGATAAAAACCGAGCGCAAACTGCCCAATGCCTCAAACTTGGACAACTCGTCCCCATTGATCTTATAACCATACTCTTCGATCAATATTTCCTCGAGTTCCTTGGAGGACAGAATCTTTTCCAGATTAATTTGGTAGGCTTTGGCGAACCGCAGCACACTTTGTTCCAGATCGTCAAAATAATTGTTGTTCGATTGTTGAAAAGAACGAACCGATGCCAGGAAAAAACTTTCCCTGCTAAAATTATAATTTTGGGCTATCTCAATGATGGTATTGATAAAAGCATTCACTTTTACGGGGGCATTGGCCACAATATCGATCAAGGTACTTTCTTTGATCCCAAAAAGCTCTAACGGAATCTCTTTCAAGATCTTGGACTTTAACAGATTTCCGATCGGCGCCAGGTTTTTATCCAACTTCAAAGACACCATTTGATCATAAGGCACGTCCAATTTCTCTGAAAGGATGGCGATTTTATCCGGTTTCGGATATTTTTTTCCGTTTTCGATTTCGTTTAAATACGACTTTGAAAGCCCGGAAAGTTTGGACAGCCCAAACAAGGACAAATTCTTGTCAGTCCTTATCTGCTTTAGCTTTAACCCAAAAATCAATTTAATGTAATCTTCCTGCATAAACACAAATATACCCATTTTTGCGAACATTGATATTTTGCGAATTTTTATTTTTAGCGAACGTTCGCTTGTTTTTTCAAAAACTTTGTTTTATTATTGTCGAATAAATTCTATAACACCATGGAACACACACTTTTAAAACAATCCAAAATCACTTTCTCTAATGAGGTAAGAAACACCTATCCGGAAATTTTGACCGAGGAGGCCCTTGGTTTCATCACCGCACTGCATGAAAAATTCAATGCGCAACGACTTTCACTATTGGAAAAACGCAACGAACAACAAAAGCTATTCGATAGTGGAATGCTTCCCACCTTCCCCGATGAAACCACCACTATCCGTAACGGGGAATGGAAAGCCGGTGCCATTCCACAGGACCTACAGGACCGACGGGTGGAAATCACCGGTCCCGTAGACCGAAAAATGATCATCAACGCCCTGAACTCGGGAGCGAAAACGTTTATGGCGGATTTAGAGGACAGTACGGCCCCTTCTTGGAAAAATGTCATGGAAGGCCAACAAAACCTCATCGATGCGAACAAAAACGACATCTCGTTCGTTAATCCCGATACGGGCAAATCGTACACCCTAAACCCGGAAACCGCCGTATTGCTGGTTAGACCAAGGGGCTTGCATTTAAACGAAAGGCATATCTTCATCAATGGTGAGGAACTGTCCGGAAGCTTATTGGATTTCGGCCTATACGTGTTCCACAATACGGAAACACTGTTAAAACAGCATACGGCCCCTTACTTCTATCTTCCTAAATTGGAACACTATACCGAAGCCCGTTGGTGGAATGCGGTATTCACCTTCGCCCAGGAATACCTTGGTGTGCCCAAAGGTACCTTCAAGGCTACGGTATTGATAGAAACGATAACGGCCAGCTTTCAGTTGGATGAAATAATATACGAACTTAAAGACCATATTGTAGGATTGAACTGTGGGCGTTGGGATTATATCTTTTCGTACATCAAAAAATTCAGGAATCGACCCGAGTTTGTCGTTCCCAACCGCGATCAAGTAACCATGACGACCCCTTTTATGGAGGCGTATTCAAAATTGGTCATCCAACGTTGCCACAAACGGGGCATACTTGCGATTGGTGGAATGGCTGCGCAAATTCCGATCAAGAACAATGAATCCGCCAATGCCGAGGCTTTGGAAAAGGTAAGGAAAGACAAAGAACGGGAAGTCAAAAACGGACATGATGGTACTTGGGTGGCCCATCCTGCCCTAGTTGCCGTGGCCCTATCCGAATTCGATCAACATATGCCTACGCCGAACCAATTACATGTTACCCGTGACGATGTACGAATTACCGAAGCGGATCTTGTGGAAATCCCAAAAGGGACCATTACCGAAGCGGGAATCAGAAAAAACATCAATGTCGGTATCCTTTATCTTGAATCCTGGTTACGTGGTTACGGAGCAGTTGCCCTCTATAATCTAATGGAAGACGCCGCGACCGCCGAAATATCCCGGACACAGGTGTGGCAATGGTTAAAGAACGGGGTACAGTTGGAGGATGGCAGAACATTCAACATTGAATTGTATGCGAAACTTTTTGACCATGAAATAGAAAAAATCATAACGGAATATGGCGAGGACCATATAAAAAACACCAAGTTTCAATTGGCTTTCAGCCTTTTTGATCAATTGGTACTCTCGGAAAATTTCGAGGAGTTCCTTACGATTCCGGCCTATCAATACATTTAAAAAAAGCAATCCTGCGATTGCGGTAACAATCAACAGGATTTAATTATTACTAATAATAACATATTACAAAACTATGGAAAATCTAGAGAAAACACGAACCCTGGTCACAAATTGGGCAATCAGCAACAAGGTTGACTACAATGCCCATCGAACACCCACAACATTGAGTTCAACCCCTCCCAATTTCATTAAACTTTAAAGCCTAGAATTATGACACAGTATAACAACGCCTTGGAAGTAGTACGAAACTTAAAAGCGAAACACGGAAATACCTGGGCTAGTATAAGTCCGGAAAACGCAGCGCGCATTGCCTTGCAAAACAGGTTTAAAACAGGGTTGGACATTGCCAAATATACCGCTGGTATTATGAGAAAGGATATGGCCGAATATGATGCGGACCCTACCCAATACACCCAATCCCTAGGATGCTGGCATGGTTTTATTGCCCAACAAAAAATGATCGCCGTTAAAAAGCATCATGGCAGTACGAACAAAAAGTACCTTTATCTTTCGGGTTGGATGGTTGCGGCGTTACGTTCCGAATTGGGACCTTTGCCCGACCAATCCATGCATGAGAAAACGGCCGTACCAAAACTGATCGAAGAAATATACACTTTCTTGAAACAGGCCGATGCCGTGGAACTGAACGACCTTTTCCGTCGTTTGGATGCGGGAGAGGATGTACAATCGGAGATCGACAATTTTGAAACCCATGTGGTCCCCATCATCGCCGATATCGATGCCGGTTTCGGTAACGAAGAGGCCACCTACCTTTTAGGAAAAAAGATGATAGAAGCAGGGGCCTGTGCCCTTCAAATCGAAAATCAAGTATCCGATGCCAAACAATGTGGTCACCAAGATGGAAAGGTTACGGTACCCCATGAGGATTTCATCGCAAAATTAAACGCCTTGCGGTATGCCTTTTTGGAATTGGGGGTTGAAGAAGGTATCATTGTGGCACGAACGGATTCCGAAGGGGCCGGACTTACCCAAAAACTTCCGGTATCCCAAGAAGAAGGTGATTTGGCATCCCAATATATGGATTTTGTGGAGGCCGAGGAGGTGACCATGGACGATGTCAATGAGAATGATGTTTTGTTCAAACGCAATGGCAAATTAGTGCGTCCTTTACGTATGCCCAATGGACTTTACAAGTTCAAGGAAAACTCCAATATCGATCGGGTGGTACTTGATTGTATTACAAGCCTTAACAACGGGGCGGACTTACTTTGGATAGAGACCCCAACCCCAAATGTGGAACAGATTGCCCATATGGTGAACAGGGTCAAAAAGGAGGTACCCAATGCAAAATTGGTATATAACAATTCCCCTTCTTTCAACTGGACGCTCAATTTTCGCCAGCAGGCATATGATGCCATGAAAAAATCGGGTAAGGATGTATCTTTCTATTCTCGCGAGAATTTAATGGATGCCAAATACGATGGTACGCCACTATCGGACCGGGCCGATGAAATGATCCGCACCTTTCAAATGGATGCCGCCAAAAATGCCGGGGTATTCCACCATTTGATCACATTGCCCACCTATCATACGGCAGCCCTTCAAATGAACGACCTTACAGCAGGGTATTTTGGGGAAGAAGGGATGTTGGCATACGTTAAAGGGGTGCAGCGACAGGAAATACGAAAAGGGGTTTCCTGTGTGAAACACCAACGTATGGCCGGTTCTGACCTGGGTGACGATCATAAAACGTTCTTTGCCGGGGATAAGGCCTTAAAAGCGGGTGGAGCGAAAAACACCAGCAATCAGTTTGAACTGAATGAAAAGGAAGAAACGATAGAACTTGTCCTAACCAAATAAATCCGATCCAGTTCTATGGTAAAGGCGACATTTGGATGTCGCCTTTACCAATTTCAGTTACCCAAAAGAACCCTTTTACCAAAACCAATAAACATGTTCACCACTGCAGACCTTTGGGATGAATACCATTTACAACTCACTTGTGTCGATCCCATTTTTCGGCCTTTCGGGAACAAAAAGGCATTTACGGGAAAAATATCGACCTTAAAGCTCTTTGAAGACAATTCATTGGTACGGAAACAACTCGAATCCGACGGAAAGGGAAAAGTACTCGTCGTGGACGGGGGTGGCTCCCTACGTTGTGCCTTGGTCGGAGATCGATTGGCCACGTTGGCGATTCAAAATAACTGGAACGGGATCATCATCAATGGGTGCCTTCGCGATAGTCAGCCCATCAATACCATGAACATCGGTATCAGGGCGCTAAACACTTCCCCCGTTAAGAGTATAAAACGAAATAATGGGGAAATCGGGGTCGCTGTTGAATTTGGAGGTGTTACTTTTATACAGGATGAATATATTTATGTGGATCATGACGGCATATTGATCAGCAAACAAAATTTAGTGTAATAGCCATGAAAGGAAGAAAACTACTCATGATTCCCGGTCCTATCGAATTTGAACCGGAAGTCTTACAAGCCATGGGCCAGGCGACAACAAGTCATATTGCCCCTAAATTTATCGAAGTTTTTGGAAATAGCCTTGAACTCATGAGGGAGGTATGGCAATCGCCCTCGGGCCAACCTTTTATCGTTGCGGGTACGGGCACCTTGGCCATGGATATGGCCGCGGCCAACCTTATTGAACATGGCGATAACGCCCTCGTTATTTCCTCCGGTTACTTTGGCCATCGGTTTAAGGACATTTTGGATCGGTATGGTGCGAACACCACCATTTTAGAAGCCCCGATAGGGGAAGTGGTAAGCCTTGACGCCATTGAAAACGAACTCCGATCAAAACCCTATAAAGTACTTACCCTTACCCATGTCGACACTTCCACAGGAATATTGATAGACCCGAAACCCATTGCGGATTTGGCCAAAAAATACCATGTACTCTCCATTTTGGATGGCGTATGTTCCGTTGCCGGGGAAGAACTGAAGCAAGACGAATGGGGTATCGATGTTGTTTTGACCGCTTCGCAAAAAGCCATCGGGGTACCTCCCGGTCTCGCCCTTTTAATGGCCTCCCAAAAAGCCATGGGAGTGTTCAAAAACAGAAAAACGCCCGTTGGCAATTATTATGCGGATTGGAACAATTGGCTACCCATAATGCAAGCGTACGAAGAAAGAAGACCTTCTTATTTCGGGACCCCTGCCGTTAATTTGATCGTGGCCCTTGAAACCAGTTTAAAGATCATCTGTACCGAAGGCATGGATAAAAGGATCCAAAGACATCAAAATTTGGCCAAGGCCTTTAGAGCGGGAATTGCGGCATTGAAGTTAAGGATATTGCCAAAAACAACCCATTTGGCAGCCCATACCCTATCAGCGGTTTACTATCCAAAAGGCATCGATGGTGCAGCATTGCGGGCTAAAATAACCGAGAAAAACGTAATCCTGGCAGGAGGATTGCTCGCTGGGATCAAATCCTCCTATTTCAGGATAGGCCATATGGGGTCGGTCTCATCCAATGACCTAATGGCCGTATTACATGCTTTGGAATGTGCGTTGCTCGCATTGGGGCATCCTATAGCTTCGGGAAAAAGCTTACAGGCGTTCCAAAATGAGCTCTTAAATACCGTTCCCCTAAACCCAGTGACAAATTGAATGGGAAACCCTAGGAACAAAGACAGTTGACCCCGACCCTGAATTCCCCTATTTACAGGGTATCCGATTTCCCCGACAATTAGGACCTATTCCTTATTCGTGGTTTTCGACACCCCATTGATCCAAACTTTTCAGAATGGGTTCGAGTGTTTTTCCCCGCTTACTCAATCCGTATTCCACCTTAGGAGGAACCACAGGATACACCTTACGGAAAATAAGTCCGTCCTTTTCCAATTCCCTCAAGGTTTGGGTAAACATTTTGTTGGAAATACCCGGTACTTGCTTCTGAAGCATTCCCGAACGCAGCGGGCCTTCCAACAAATGGAACAATACCAAAGGTTTCCATTTGGTACCGATCAATCCTATGGTATAGTTAAGTGGACAGTAATTATTTTTATCCATATAAATTTTCAATTATCTTATTATCAGCAATTTACTCTTTTAGGTAACTATACTACTTTTTAGTAAGTTATTGCCTAATAGGCAAATATAGTCTAATTTTGCAACTTAAATTATAAGTTATGACATCAAATAAAAATTATCCGAAATCATTCTCACATATTGGGATTACGGTCCCTGATATTGAAAAGGCCGCAAAATTCTATTCGGAAGTAATGGGATGGTATGTGATCATGGAGCCCTCAAAGGTGAAAAAAGAAAGCGAAACGGCTATAGGACAAATGTGTATCGACGTATTCGGTGAGGATTGGGAAACATTCGAAATCGCCCATTTAGCCACATCGGATGGTATTGGGATCGAGCTGTTTTCATTTCCCCACGGCATAAAAGAAGCTCCTGAATTCAACCCTTTCAACACGGGACTTTTCCATTTTTCTGTACAAGACCCGGATATCGAAGGGTTAATAGATAAAATCGTAGCCCATGGCGGTAAACAACGTATGCCCATTAGGGCCTATTATCCCGGAGACAAACCCTACAGAATGTGTTATGTGGAAGACCCCTTCGGGATCGTTTTCGAAATCTATACCCATAGCTATGAACTAACGTATTCTTCAGGCGCCTACACGTCTTAAAAAAGTTATACCCCCTTGTGCATACTCCGGTAACTCGGTATGGGTAATGACACGATCATAAGCACTTAAAAAACGGGATCCCTCATGGGGTCCCGCTTTTTTTCCCGAACCCCGGTAATGGTTTTGAAAGCCTCGTGCTTAGCCTACAGCCCTTCAAATTATTATACCTGGATTCCCCTATATTTTTAACCGAAATCACTATCTTTTCCCTCCTAAAATAAAGCACCATCCCATACCCTTTATACGGGATGATTAAAACACTTTCGAAGATATTGATCAATGGCTAAAACCTTGCAGCATCCCAATCCGGTCAACCTGATCGGAAAAATATTGAAACGTATCCCCCAGTTTCCAAGAATCCTAAAAAACGTTAGAAAAGCGAAGGCCATCAACCCCGATAGCCATGTATCCATTGGGAAGATCATAGCATCCAATGCCCGTACACATGGGAACGTAGTTGCTTTGAGATTTGAAGAACAAAGTTATACGTATGTCGAATTCAACAAGACCATAAACCGCTATGCCCACTACCTTCTTAAGATAGGGGTTGAAAATGGGGATACCATCAACGTTTTTATTGAAAATAGGCCCGAACTCTTATTTGTAATAGCCGCCTGTGCGAAAATCGGGGCAATTGCATCATTGATCAACCCCAATCAAAGGGAACAGACCTTGATACACGCCATGGAACTGACAAAGTCCAACTACTACTTTATCGGGGAAGAGTTGGTTCCTTATTTCGATGACGTTAAAAATTCAATTGCCACCCTGTCCCACCCTACCTTTTATTGGATAACCGACCAAGGCATAACCGATTGCCCCCATGACCATATCGACCTTAAAAAGGAAGTATTGGGGATGGACACCTCCAACCCGGATACGACGGCCAAGATAAAAGCCGGTCAAGTCTATGCGAATGTTTTTACATCGGGTACAACGGGGCTGCCAAAAGCATCGCGACAAACGAACAGGAAATGGATGGCAACTTACTATTGGTTCGGAAAGGTCAACATGAACCTCAATCCAAGGGATGTCATGTACGTGCCCTTGCCCTTTTACCACACCAATTCACTCATTGTCGGTTGGCCTACCGCACTTGCAGCGCCTTGTACCATGGTGATGAGAAGAAAATTCTCGGTCTCCCATTTCTGGGAAGATGTGGCTAAATACAATGTCTCCGCTTTTATATACATCGGGGAATTGTGCCGGTACCTCTTGAATGCCCCTCCTTCAGATCTAGAGACGGAACACAGGATAAAAAAAATAATGGGCAATGGACTACGGCCAGATATTTGGCACCCTTTCAAAGAACGCTTTAAAATCAAGAACATTTTTGAATTCTATGGGGCTGCCGATGGGAATACCAGCTTTACCAACACCCTGAATTATGATTGCACTATCGGTTGGTGCCCTCAAAAATTCAAGATCATTAAATACGATATTGGGAATGACACCTATATAAAAAACAGCAATGGCCATGGCATTCCCGTCCGTAAAGGGGAAACCGGATTGTTGATTTCGGAAATAAGTAAAAAATCAGCCTTTGACGGTTATGTGAATACCGACCGTAATGAGGATAAGATCCTTCGCAATGTCTTTAAACCGGGAGATCTTTGGTTCAACAGTGGTGACCTTCTCCAAAATATCGGTTATAAGCATGCCCGTTTTGTAGATAGGATCGGGGATACCTTTCGTTGGAAAGGGGAAAACGTGGCAACGGCAGAAGTTGAAGGGATCATAGGGCAAATCAAAGGGGTTGCCATGTGTGCGGTCTACGGGGTGCAAATCCCCAATAATGACGGTAGGGCCGGGATGGTCACTATCGTAAGGCATCAAGGCCATCATTTCGATATCGGTACCCTTACGGAATACCTACAAAAAGAACTCCCCAAATATGCCGTCCCCATATTCATTCGAATAAAAAATGAAATGGAGGTTACGCATACCCATAAGATCAAGAAATTCGATTTGAAGAAAGAAGGCTTTAATTGTTCGGACACCGTATTCGTAAGACACCCTAAAAGCCACGAATACGTACAGATGGATGAAAGCCTTTTACATGGGATCATGGACGGCAAGTATATTTTTTAGTAGCAACGGTAAAGGATTTGTATCATTCAATCAAGGGTGCCAACCCTTTACCCCCATAGGACTTCCCGCGAATTACCCTACATTTGTTATATCTTTGACAAAGACGGGAAGCTGTGGTATTTCACCCGTCAAAGCGATCAAAAACTACTTTAGTTGAAAATAAATTTGGATAAGTGGATCTAGTATTTGCCAGTGCAGGTTGCGTTACGTGCCTTTTTTATGTCATTGTTGTCCTTTTTTCGGGTACAAGACCTATAAACAAATACCTACTATTATCGTTTATCATACTGCTTAGCACATCGCTCCTACCCGTAATCTTGAATGATTTTGATATTTTTCCGCCCTTTTGGATGAATGCCAGTTTTGGTTTATTATGGGGACCATTATTGTATTTCTATATCATATCCCTGTTAAAGGCAAAAATCAATTTTAAATTTCTCCCTTTACACTTTTTACCTTTTGCCGTCTACTTTATGCTAACGGCGTTCTTCGATTATGATATTCTACCAAAGCCTCCAAATGTGGACTTACAAGGCCCTATGGACAGGAATTCCAATACCGAATTGATTTATACATTACTCCAAAGCCTATCCCTTTTGGGGTATTCGATTGTCACCTTGTATATCCTGAATAAACACAATAAGCAAATTCAAGATCATTATTCGTATAAGGATGTCTACTTGACCATACGTTGGTCTTATATCATAATACTGTTTTTTGTCTCGGCTTACCTTTTGGTAGTAATTTCAACCCTTTTTAAAACCAAAATCGCCGATAACATCCCTTTTGATCTGCACATTATCCTTATAAGTACTTTTATCTATGTCCTGGGTTATCTGGGCCTTAAACAAAACCCCGTATACCTGAGTATGGAAAACGATACCGATGCCGCAATGAACGAAGGTTCGGACGAAAGCAGTAAAGGGAAATATTCCAAAAACAAACTAAACGATACCTTAAAGGATGAGTACCAATCCCGATTGTTGGAGCATTTAGCGAATGAAAAGCCCTATTTACAGCCCAAATTGTGTATTGATGACCTATCCACTACATTGGACATCCCCAAACATTTTCTCTCGCAGATCATCAACGATTCCTTGAACCATACCTTTTATTCCTTGATCAATTCGTATCGCGTGAAGGAAGTCAAGGAAAGGATCATGGAAGACCAACATGATCGATTTACCTTGTTGGCCATTGCGATGGACTCCGGTTTCAACTCAAAATCGGGTTTCAACAAAAATTTCAAGCTTGAAACCGGAATGACCCCTTTGGAATTCAAAAACAGCCTAAAAACCTAACTTATAACACATTACAAAGTGTCATCTTGCAAGTAGACACCTGTACACCCCGAAAAACAAGTAGCACCTTATAAGCATAAGCGCATCCCATGGTACCCTATCTTACTTTTGGATCATTAATTTATAAATCCTTAAATAATGACTAAAAGAAAAACCAATATCACAAGAACGGTATGCACTGCTTTATGTAGTTTTTTATTACTTACTTATTCGTGTAGCGACGATGAGGAGATTACCGATGAATCGACCGACACCACTGAGGAGGATTCGGACACCTTATCCATTAGCTTTACCCTATCCGATACGGGTCAGGATGTATTTTATGACGCTGACGGAAATGAAATATCCGAACCAAGCGAGGGTGATGAATATTATGGGCAGGATGCACAATATACCGGTATCGCCTCTTCCTTCCAGGATAATGGGGATGGTACGGTTACCGACCTCAACACTGGATTAATGTGGCAACAAACCCCCGATTTTGAACGCCATAATTATTACGATGCCTTCGATTATGTTGACGAACTTGAAATAGGGGGATATACCGATTGGAGACTCCCCACGATCAAAGAACTCTATTCATTGCTTTATTCCAATGGATCTTTGGACGCTTCGGGATCCGCGGGTTCACAACCTTACCTGTACGACGAATATTTTGACTTTGAATATGAAGAGAATATGCTGTACGCCGGCCAATACTGGTCGAGTACCAAATACGTCAAAGGCGGTTTACAATCAACGAACATCGAAGGGGCATTTGGGTTCAATTTTGCCGACGGACATATAAAAGCCTATGAGACCGGCTTATATTATGACGGGACCTCCGGGGTAGAGGATCCAGGATGCTTTGTCAGGGCCGTAAGGGGAACCGAAAATGTTTATGGGGTAAATGATTTTGAAGATAATGGCGACGGTACGGTGACCGATAATGCTACCGGACTTATGTGGCAACAGGTGGATGATGGAAACTCCTACGATTGGATCGATGCGCTTGCCTATGCTTCTGAAAGTGAGTTGGCCGGGTATACCGACTGGCGTCTGCCAAACACCAAAGAGCTACAAAGCATTGTTGACTATGACAAGACGACCTTCCCCGCCATTGATGAGGACTATTTTACCTGTACCGATAGCGACAGCTGGTTCTGGACCAGTACGACACAAGGCGATTATAAATATACGGCCTGTTACCTTGCTTTTGGAAAGGCCTATAGTAAGGATAATAGTGATGCCACGGAATATTACGATTGGCATGGGGCCGGCGCACAACGGTCAGATCCCAAAACCGGGGATATCGATGATTACATCTTGGAATCGGTCAATGCTTCCGACTCCCTCAGAATCAGAAACTATGTCCGATTGGTCAGAGATTGAACTCCCCAAATAGGTTATTGAAAACAGCTAGGTTGGGGATACCTTTCCCCAACTTAGCTTCCTGTTGAAAACTACGTACACTTTTACTATTGAATATTCACCGTAAAAACAATAAATATGTACCCTATAAAATACCTCCTACGCTTGGCAACTTTCGGCATTGCTTTATTTTTTATGGGCTGTATAAGCACCAAAAAAAAGAAGGAATCCCAACCCAATAACGATATCCGTTTCGTTTTAACGGATACAGGCCAAGATAGGTTCTATGATGACCAAGGGAATTCCATTTCCCAACCTACCGAGGATGGGGAATATTATGGACAGGATGCCCAATATAGCGGTACCCCTTCCTCCTATCGAGATAATGGCGATGGAACCGTTACCGATTTAAATACCGGTCTCATGTGGCAAAAGACCTCGGACAATGAGCGGTATAATTTTTATGATGCCTTCACGTATGTCGAAGAACTGGAAACCGGAGGATACACCGATTGGAGAATGCCCACGATAAAAGAATTGTATTCCATCAGCAATTTCAATGGAGAATTGCATCCAAGAAACCTATCCGGCTCACAACCTTACCTCGATACGGCGTATTTCGATTTTGAATACGACCGCAGAATGCCCTTTGCCGGTCAATATTGGTCGAGTACCAAATACGTAAAAGGCGGCATCCAAGACAAGAACATTGAAGGTGCCTTTGGTTTCAATTTTGCCGACGGCCATATAAAAGCCTATGAAACCGGCTTATATTTTAACGGTACAGAGGGCGTTAGAAACCCGGGTTGTTTGGTCAGGGCCGTACGGGGTACCGAAAATGTATATGGGGTAAATGACTTTGTGGACAACAATGACGGTACCATTTCCGACAAGGCTACGGGATTGATGTGGCAAAAAGTGGATGACGGAAAGACATACGATTGGAAAGGGGCCCTCGAATATGCCAAAAACAGCCATCTGGCTTCCTATTCCGATTGGCGGCTACCCAATACCAAAGAATTACAGAGTATTGTGGATTACGAAAAGAAAACGATTCCTGCCATAGATGAAAACTTTTTCAACTGCACCGAGAAAGACAGTTGGTTCTGGACCAGTACGACACAAGGTGATTTTAAATATACGGCCTGCTATATCGCCTTTGGAAAAGCTTACAGTAAAGACAACAGCAAGGCAAAGGAATATTATGATTGGCATGGGGCGGGCGCCCAACGATCAGACCCTAAATCGGGCAATGTGGAAGATTATCTCATGGAATCGATCAATGCCGCGGATTCCGTTCGAATTCGCAATTACGTGAGGTTGGTACGGAATATTGATTAGATTCAATACCCGGTCCTAAAATCCATTGATTTTATGGGGAAAACGAAATGAAAATATTAAATTTATAAGAATATACCACTTACTTGACTTAAGTACGGTGTCTACCCTATTGATTAGGTATTGTTCCAATCAATAGGGTAAACCCATTTTTTAAGATATAAACTCCGTTCAATGAATTTTTAGGGAACAGGAATCCCTAAGCAAGACAACACTTATGGATAAAACCGAAGATTTTCAACAGTTGGAGAACCTAGCCACGGAACAACTGCCGGTTCCTAAGAATAAATTGCATGATTGGACCCATTTTGCAGGCCTCTATGCCGCAGAGCATGTTGCGGCAACGGAGTTTGTCATAGGGGCGACCTTTGTGGCCCTGGGAGCAAAGACAAATGACATCCTTTTGGGGTTATTGATAGGGAATATCCTCGCCGTACTCAGTTGGACGCTCATTACCTCTCCGATTGCAGTCGACACCCGGTTAAGTTTATACACCTACCTTAATAAGGTGGCCGGGGATTCGATGACAAAACTGTACAATTGGGCCAATGTCATCATTTTTACGGTCATATCCGCTGCAATGGTCACCGTGTCGGCGACGGCTGTGCGTTTTGCCTTTGACATTCCGGCCCAACTCAATTGGTACCCGACCAATTTATGGTTTATCCTGATTGTTTTTGGTGTGGGGATCGTGGTGGTATCAATAGCCATATATGGTTTTAATGCGGTTTCCGAATTTTCGGGCATCTGCGCTCCTTGGCTGTTTGTTATGTTTACCAGTGGGGCATTGGTGCTTTTACCCGCATTATCATTGGATGTTCTGGGTAAGACCCTACCTTCTGACTGGAATGATTTTATAGCCATCGGGAATCAATCCATATGGACCGGGATTAACAGTAACGGTCAACCTGGCATTGGTCTGGTCGAGGTCATCGGTTTCGCTTGGGCCGCAAATACGATTACGCATTTTGGTTTGATCGATATGGCACTATTACGATTCGCCAAAAAGAAAATCTATGGACTAGCTACAAGTACGGGCATGATGTTCGGTCATTATGTAGCCTGGATCGCGGCAGGTATCATGGGTGCGGGGGCTGCGGTTATTTTAGGAAAGACCATTGTGGAACTCGACCCGGGGGATGTGGCTTATTATGCCCTGGGATGGTCAGGTTTCGTTATCGTTATCGTGGCCGGATGGACCACTGCCATTACCAATCTCTATAGGGCAGGATTGGCGGCACAAGCCATATTCCATAGACATTCCCGCAAAAAAACCACCCTTACGGTAGGAATGGTCACGGTAGGTGTGGCCTGTTTCCCTTTTGTATTTTCACAAATACTTCCCCTGCTCACCTATGCCGGACTCCTGGTCGTTCCCGTAGGGGGCATTGTATTCGCCGAGCATCAGATTTTTCCGAAAATAGGATTCACCCGTTATTGGTCGTCTTACCGTGACCTTAAATTCAGTACGCCCGCCATAGCCTCTTGGGGTCTTGGCTTGCTGTTCGGGTTTGGACTTAACGCCCTGAATGTCATGTCGTTCTTTTACCTCTTTATCCCTACTTGGATTTTTACGATTATGGTCTATACCTTTTTGGCCTCCCGCTATGGCGCCAAGAACAAATACCCCGAAGCTGAAGAAAAGGAAAAATTGCGCAATGAAAAAATAGCAAGGTTCCAAGAGCACCAAGCGGCCCGGGAACCCGAGACCATAAAGGACGGATCGGTAGTATCAAAGGTTTTGAAAAACGTGGCTATCCTAGCTTTGGTCATCACCTTGGTTTTGGCCGGTATTACCATGTTCGGCAGTTCCGATGAAAAAGCATACATAGAAAACCGGGAAATTTTTTACACCTATGGATTCATCTGTACGCTACTCTATTTTATCACCGCATATGGGGCACTATTACGCAAGAAACAAAAAAACATCAATTAATCATTATGGAAAACAACCTTCAACTCAAGCAGGGGAATTTAACAAAGATCGCTGAACGCATTCCCTGCCCCACCTATAAAAGGGATGGACTAAAGATAGGAATAGTACATATCGGGGTCGGTGGGTTCCATAGGGCCCACCAAGCACTCTACACCCATAAACTCCTGGAAAAATACAATGATACCGCACGAAATTGGGGAATCTGTGGCATCGGTATTCGGGAAGCAGACCGAAAAATACATGATGTACTAAAAAAGCAGGATGGACTCTATACACTAATGGTGAAATACCCGGATGGCACGGTAAAACCACAGATCATAGGGTCTTTGGTCGACTTCTTGCTAGGGGTAGACGACCCAAACCCGATAATTGGACGTATGGCACATCCCGATACTAAAATCGTCTCGCTCACCATTACCGAAGGTGGATATAATTTTAATCCCGCCACAGGTGAGTTCAATTTCGAAAATCCGGATATACAGCATGAATTATCCCATCCAGACCGCCCGAAAACGGTTTACGGTTATCTAACGGCTGCACTTAAAAAACGTCGGGATGAAGGCTTGCCCGCATTCACCGTTATGTCTTGTGACAACATCGAACACAATGGGGATGTTGCCCGGAATATGCTGCTTACGTTCGCGAAGAAACAGGACCCTGGATTGGCAGCGTGGATTGAAAAAGAAGTTTGTTTTCCAAATAGCATGGTAGACCGTATAACCCCCGTGACCTCCCAATCCGATATGGATTATTTGGGCACCAACCATGGTATAAAAGATGAATGGCCCGTTACCTGTGAACCCTTTTTACAATGGGTGGTTGAAGATAATTTTTCCAATGGGAGACCGGAATATGAAAAGGTAGGGGCACAATTCGTACCCGATGTAAAACCCTATGAAAAAATGAAACTCCGTTTACTCAATGCCGGTCATTCCGTATTGGGATTATTGGGTGCCATCCATGGATACAAAACCATCAATGCCTGTATAGAAGACAAGACATTCGCCAGGTATTTAAGAAGGTTTATGGACGTAGAAGCCACCCCGACATTGGATGAAGTGAAAGGCATTGACCTCGATAACTACAAAGACAGCCTTCAAGAGCGTTTCGCCAATCCCAATATCAAAGATAGCGTTAGTCGTATTTGTTCCGAAACCTCTGCCAAACTGCCGAAATTCTTGATTGCGACCTTGGCAGAAAACTTGACCAAAAAGGGTAGCATACAATTTGCCACCTTGGTCATTGCCGCTTGGTGTTATTATAGCGATAAAGGAATCGACAAAAACGGACAACCGTTGGAAATCATCGATGCCATGGCCGACGAGCTCCATGAATCCGCCAAGAAGACCCAGACCGACCCCTTGGCTTTCATTAAGCAGGAATCCCTTTTTGGGCATCTTTCCGAAAACGGGCAGTTTGCCTCTTTATATGCCGAAATGGTGCAGGAAATCTATAAAAATCCGGATGTTAAAAAAATAATGCAGGCCATGCTTTGAACTTCATTCCAAGCCAAATCTAAAAATTCGTGATTATCGGCCCTATTCGATAACGTTATATCGGTATGTTTTTTTTAAGGCTTACGTGTGAATTAACGCCTTTCAAAAATCAAACAAAACCGTACCTTTATAAATTCACGAAAATTGAAGTAAAAAGGATGAATATAACCATTGAAAACATCTTATTGGTCGGTTCGATATTACTGCTCATCAGTATCATAGCCGGTAAGACCACCTATAAATTCGGTGTGCCGACCTTACTGCTCTTCTTGGCCATAGGTATGTTGGCCGGATCGGATGGCATAGGTGGCATTCAATTCGACAACCCCAAAATCGCCCAATTCATCGGTATCGTATCCTTGAATTTTATATTGTTCTCGGGGGGGCTCGATACCAGCTGGCCAGCCATAAAACCTATTTTATGGGAGGGGATTGCCTTATCGACCTTAGGGGTATTATTGACCGCCGTTACCCTGGGGGTTTTTGTGTGGTCCTTTACGGAGTTGACCATTTATGAGAGTATGCTATTGGGATCTATTGTTTCTTCAACGGATGCGGCCGCTGTATTTTCCATACTGCGATCGAAAAACCTTGCCCTACGGACGAACCTTAGGCCCACATTGGAATTGGAAAGCGGTAGTAACGACCCCATGGCCTATGTATTGACCCTTGCTTTCTTGTCTTTGGTCATCAACCAAGATCAAGGCGTAACCTCGATCATCCCTTTATTTGTACAACAAATGGTTATTGGTGGAATTGCCGGTTTGGCTTTTGGCCGACTCAGTAAATATATCATCAATAAAATAAAACTCGATTTTGAAGGATTGTACCCTGTCCTCGTCATTGCATTGATGTTCATTACCTTTTCGGCTACCGACTTTATAGGTGGCAATGGATTCCTGGCCATATATATTTGCGCCGTTTACTTGGGCAATCAAGAATTGATCCATAAAAAAACCATTCTAAAAATGTACGATGGTTTGGCCTGGTTGATGCAGATCGTTTTGTTCCTTACTTTGGGCTTACTCGTATTCCCATCGCGTATTCTTCCCATTATGGGCATAGGCTTGCTTATCTCGGTGTTCCTCATTGTCATAGCGCGCCCGATAGGGGTGTTCATCAGTCTCCTACCTTTTAGGATGAAACTTAAAAGACGGTTCTATATTTCTTGGGTAGGCTTAAGGGGCGCCGCACCGATCGTATTTGCCACCTATCCCCTTTTGGCGGGTATCGATAAGGCCAATATGATTTTCAATATCGTATTTTTCATTTCCGTGACTTCCATTTTGATCCAAGGCACATCACTTTCGGTAGTGGCGAAATGGTTAAAAGTAGCCATGCCTGGAGAAACCAAGAAACCCTCCCCTACCGATTTATTACTTGCGGAAAATCCGAAAACCGAAATGAAGGAAATATTCATCCCTCCCAATAGCTTTGCGGTAAGCAAAAAGATCGTAGAGCTTGGATTTCCCAAAAATGCCATCATCGCAATGATAAAAAGGGATGAAAGTTACATAACCCCTAACGGTTCAACGACCATAGAACCCCAAGACTATTTGATCGTTTTGGCAGAACGGCCCGAAATCATCAAAGAGGTCTACAACACCTTACACATCGAATTGACATAAAATAAAGTTTTGTTATTCTTTTTATTTTAAAATTGTAATTGCTTTACCTTTGACCCTATGATACATCAGGTCCGTATTTTTGGCGCAACCCTATTAATGGCCATTTACTGCTTGGCAGTAGGTGCCATTACGGATTACCCTGTTCATACAGATCATGCCCCCCTTGTTGACCACGCTACGAACGTCGACCAAAACCGTCCTGTTGTTCTGAACAACCTGTACAACCACTTTTCATTTTATGAAAGTACGTTCGATAGCCAAAATAACTCCCCGTCCCGGAATTTTGAAAATCCCTTGGTTAAACTATGGGCATCCGCCCAAGGGACCGAGCACCTTTTAAGAGCGGTATTCAAGCAGTATACCTTCTTTTTTGGAAACGCGCCGATTCAACTGCGGACAACGGATATTATCTTTCCCTTCCATTATTTTTGGTGATTCATTTTTAAGCTGTCAAATAATTCTTAATGACGGATATTAAATCGTTAGGCCTTGCTATACCATAGGCCCAATTACCCTTTTATTAAATTTAAATACTTAAAAATGAACATGGATTTAGGAAGCACCCTCATTGGTGCTTTAATAATAGTGATATGCACCATCCCCTTTATAATCATGGGGAAAAGCAGAAATAAAAAAGCTAAACAATTATTAAACTCCCTTCATAACAATGCTTCCCAGCATAATTGCCAGATAACCCAACATGAGGTTTTTGGCGATTTCGCCATAGGGATGGATAAGGAACATAATGCCCTATTCTTCGCTAGACGTTTAAAAGATTCGGAAGAAAAACAATTCGTTGACCTCTCTAAAATCAAAAACTGTGAGATCATCAATTCTGGGCGGACGATCCGCACTAAAAATGGGAATAAAAACGGAACCCATACCATAATCGATAGACTTGAATTAGGTTTTACCCCAATTGTAAAAAACGAACCCGAAATCAAATGGGAATTTTTTAACGCGGATATTAACTATCAGCCCAATGGTGAACTTATCGCGATGCGTCAATGGTCGAAAAACATCAATGAACAATTGATGCATTCGTAAAACAGCAAAAGCCTGATGTTCCTTACATCAGGCTTTTTTTATCCCAACCATTCACCATAAAGGAAATCGGTCTTTAATATCCAAGAACATTCTTAACTTTAAGACGCAATTAAAAGGGAGCTGCCTTATAGCAGCACTACTGGTTTTTTCCACTTTTATTCCATATAAAGGCACTGAAAATCAGGAAACCCATACATACAAACCCTAATGACCACATAAACCGATGGTACGATTCGAACAGGAAGACAATAAGGAAAAAGGACGTTTTATCATGTATGAAAATGAGGTATTGGCCGGGGAAATCACCTATACTTGGTCAGGAGAAACAAAATTCATCATAGACCATACGAGTGTAGACCCTGAATTCAGCGGTAAAGGTTTTGGGAAACAACTGGTGATTAAAGCCGTGGAATTTGCCAAGAACAACAATTTAAAGGTCGTACCTCGCTGCCCATATGCAAAAAAAGTCTTTGATAGGAA
Organism: Maribacter polysaccharolyticus; assembly: GCF_028882255.1. GTDB lineage: Bacteria > Bacteroidota > Bacteroidia > Flavobacteriales > Flavobacteriaceae > Maribacter_A > Maribacter_A polysaccharolyticus. The sequence goes on along the minus strand of NZ_JARBUY010000007.1, from coordinate 74,836 downwards.
TGTGGATCTACAACAGGTACTGTCCCATTGACTTTTTTGACCATCCGATTTTATAGGATGTGTTTTTTACCTCCGAATCGACCGGGTACTATCGGGTACCGACAAAAGTCACCACCTCCCCTTTCCCATAGGGCTCTTCCCTTGGAGGCAAACAAACGAATCCGTCAGAATGGACCAAACTGGTCAAATCGCCCGATCCGTTCTCACGAACGGGGAATGCCCAAAGACACCCTTTCCTGTTTTCGATTTTCACCTGCATAAAACGGGTCAACGGAGGTTTTACCGTAATGGAGGCGCCCAAAACTACTTCCCCTTTTTTGATTTCGATACCCAAACTGCGGTATAACCAAGGTAAAAAGTACAGATGATAATTGGCGAAAGTGGAAACCGGATTACCTGGAAATGAAAAGACAACGGTATTCAGGGCCGTTTGTTTCCCAAACCAAAAAGGCTTCCCCGGTTTTTGGGCGACCCTATGAAACACCTTTTCAACCTGAAGATCTTCAAGTACCCCGGGAATAAAATCGAACTTTCCCATAGACACTCCCCCACTCAACAATAACACATCATACATTTCCAAAATACGGGTAAGTTCTTCTTTAATAAGCGACCTATCGTCCTTAAGATGCATCGATGCCGTAGGTATTCCTTCTTGCCGTAAGGCCGCATATAGGGAAAGTACATTCGACTTTCGAATTTGATGGGGCTTAGGCTTCTCCGAAACCTCTACCAGTTCATTCCCAGTGGAGAGCATCATCACCTTCGGAAGTCTTTTCACCTTAAGCTCCGATTTACCAACAGTGGCCAAAACCCCGATTTCAGCAGGACCTATACGTGAATTTTCATGCAAGAGTACCGTACCTGAGACCACATCACTCCCTTTATAATGTATCTCTTGTCCCTTTTTTACCTCTTTCGTTAAAGTCGCATGGCCATCCTTGATTTTTATATGTTCGTACATGACCACGGTATCGGTATTTTGGGGCACCACGGCACCAGTCATAACCTCAATACAATTATGGGTGTTCTTTAATTTTTGTTGGGGCATTCCCGCACTGGCAAGGGCTTCTATTCCAAAAGTACCGATACCCGCTTCAAGCGCCTGTGAATTTATGGCGATCCCGTCCTTGGTAACCCGATCGAAAGGAGGGAAATCGCGATCCGCCAGGATATCCTCGGATAAGATCCTTCCAACGCTTTCCCTCAACGCAACGACCTCGGACCCCAATTCCAAAGAATGTTCCAACACTTTGGCATAAGCCTCATTAAATTCAATCATCCCAATTACTGTTTTAAGCACTTATACCCAAAGATAGAAATAAGAAATGCATCCGTACCAAAAACGCCATTCACAATTTAGGCCCAATAAAAAAAGGCTGTCCATGAACGGGGTTCATCAACATCAAATTCCGTAATTTTATGAAACCATTTTAACCCAATTAAATTGATATAATAAATCAGATTATGACCGAGAATTATTTTAAGACGTATCCGAATAACGAAGGATTTTTCAAGGAGTATGGCGGGGCTTTCATTCCCCCTATGTTAGAAGAAGAAATGAAAAAGATAACCGATGCCTATTACGCCATCAGTAAATCCCACAGTTTTATCTCGGAACTCCGAAGTATTCGCAAACACTATCAGGGACGTCCTACCCCTGTATATTACTGTAACCGGCTTTCGGAAAAATATGGGGGAAGGATTTACCTCAAAAGGGAAGATCTAAACCATACGGGAGCCCATAAATTGAACCATTGCATGGGAGAGGCCCTTTTGGCCAAGCATTTAGGCAAAAAGAAATTGATCGCCGAAACGGGCGCCGGGCAACATGGGGTCGCCTTGGCAACGGCCGCAGCTTACTTTGGGCTGGAATGTGAAATCCATATGGGGGAAGTAGACATGGCAAAGGAACATCCCAATGTAGTACGAATGCGAATCCTTGGTGCGAAGGTCGTACCGGTCTCCCACGGATTGAAAACTTTAAAAGAGGCCGTTGACTCCGCTTTTGAAGCCTATATGAAAGACCCTATCAATACCATCTATTGTATTGGATCTGTGGTAGGACCACATCCTTTTCCCATGATGGTGCGCGATTTTCAGCGTGTCGTCGGTATTGAGGCCAAAGAACAGTTTTTTGATATGACCGGGGAATTACCGGATAACATCGTGGCTTGCGTTGGGGGCGGTAGTAATGCCATGGGTATTTTTTCCGCCTTTTTAGAGGATAGCGAATGTAGTCTTTATGGGATAGAACCAGGAGGTCGTTCCTTGGAACACGGGGAACACGCCGCAACAATGACTTTGGGGAAACCAGGAATTATCCACGGTTTCAAATGCTACACCCTACAGGATGAAGATGGGGAACCCAGTCCCGTTTATTCCGTAGCCAGTGGTTTGGATTATCCAGGGGTAGGTCCTGAACACAGTATGCTCAAAGACCTAAAGAAAGTAAGTTACGATGTCGTTTCCGACAAGGAAACCATCGATGCCTTTTTTGAATTGAGTCGAATGGAAGGCATTATACCCGCACTGGAAAGTGCCCATGCCGTTGCCTATGCCTTTAAACTGGCACAGGAAAAACCAAGGGAATCCATTTTGGTGAATTTAAGCGGTAGAGGCGATAAGGATATTGATTTCGTGGTTGACAATTATGAAATGCCCGAATAACGGGCTACCCATTTAAAACCACCCCAGGCCATTGACCAAAAATACCCGCAAGCCAACGATCAACACCAATATTGCGGTTATTCTTTTAATACCATTGGCGGACAATCTGCTAAGGCTTAGCCTTACACCCAATTGTCCGCCAATCAATACCGTGGCCCCCAATGCCAAGGTTTCCATCCATGGAAGTTCAATGGTCCCTGACACCATCAACCCTATTAATCCCGAAATGGAATTCACCAAGATAAAAAAGCTTGCCAAGGCGGCAATTTTGACGGATTTGTCCCAATTGATGTGATTCAGGATCGGGGCCAAAAAAATACCTCCACCAATGCCCACCAATCCTGACAACATTCCAATGGCTCCCCCGATCAAATAGCTGAAATATTTCGGATAAACTTTCGTGGGTTCATTCCATCGAAACCCTGAAGTCTGCCAGAGCAATGAAACGGATGAGATGACCAAAGCCACTCCGAGAATGATAAAAAACACCTCTTCCTTCAATCGGAAAGAAGCCCCTATGAATGCCATGGGAATACTGGTGATCACGAAAGGCAAAAAGTCCTTTAACCGGGTATGTCCGTGTTTCAAGTAAAGGAACGTACTTCCAGAAACCACGACCAAATTGCAGACCAATGCAATAGACCGAATGGCAAAAAAATTGACGAACACAAGGGTCAACAAAGCCAAATAACTGGAACCGCCCCCGAAACCTACAGAGGAATATAAGGTAGATACCACGAAAAAACCCAAACATAAGAGAATCAATCCCTCAATACTTAATTGCATACCTTTTCAATTGCTCGATCCCTCCGTTTATATTAATGATGTTCGATCCATTCCTATACGCTTTAAGTATTGATTGGGCCTCAAGACTTCGGGATCCACTATGGCACAGAACATACACCGGCCGATCATAATCAATGGTGTTTTTCCAATCCTCAATACGTTCCAAAGGAAGATTGATGGAATTCGCCAAATGGAATTCCCCATACTCTTCGACCGTACGCACATCAATGATCTGTATATCATCGTCCAACAATTTCTCAAAATCAGCCGTTTCAATGCTGTCTTCATCAAAACCACATGCGAATCCGTAGGCTTCTTGCAGCGCCGTTATCCTCAAATTCGCAGGAATTGCTTTGAATTTTATTTTTCGGAACGTTTGATCAAGGCCATTGAACAACAATAATTTTCCGGACAATACTTCCCCCACCCCCGTTACTACTTTAACGGCCTCAAGCGCCTGAAGGTTTCCGACTATTGCCGGAATTACGCCGAGCACCCCATGTTCATTACAATTGGGCACTTCAGTGGCTGAGGGCATATTTGGAAAAAGGCAGCGATAGGTAGGCCCGTTATTGTGATTGAATACGCTTACCTGGCCCTCAAAACCGTGTAGGGCCCCATAAACAAAAGGCTTTTTCAATAGGACACAGGCGTCATTGATCAGATAGCGCGTCGGAAAATTATCGGTGGCATCGATAACCAGGTCATACCCCTTGATAATGGTCAAGGCATTGTCCAAAGTCAAAAAATCGTAATAGGGGATCAATTCCGTATCCGGATTTTGTTTTTTTAATTTCCCGATGGCTATATCCAATTTGGCATGCCCTACCTCATCCCGATCATACAATACCTGCCGATGTAAATTGGTTATGGAAACAATATCTTCCTCGACAATACCTAAAGTACCGACACCCATGGCATTCAAATAGGTAAGTACGGGAACACCCAATCCTCCGGCACCAACGACCAATACCTTGGCTTTTGTTAATTTCGCTTGGGCCTCTGGGCCAAAATCCTTAAGCTGTAATTGTCTGGAATAGCGTTCCCCTTGCATGTCTAAGTTAATTTTGCCAATGCCTCTTCATATTCCGATTCCGAATTGGCATTCATCAATACGTTTTCGTTTTCCGGATATACCAAATGGGTATCGTTATTGATCAGGAACTTACGCGGACAAGATCCATTTAGACCTTCCGACATATAGGAGACAGCCGCACTGAGTCCGTTCGGCTCCCAAATGGCACACAACGGTTCTGGAAGTGGATTTTCCCTTAAGGCGTAGGAGGTGGCTATGGAAGTGGGTTTACGCTGCCCGATAAGATCCCGCAACGCCTTTTCATCAAATAAGGGCAAGTCGCATGCCAAGACCAACCAAGCTACCTCAGGATATGCTTTGTGTGCGGATAAGATACCGTTAAAAGGGCCTTTGAAAATGTCCTCATCGACAACGGTCTTGAACTTGGGATCCATTGCCCCGACCTGATCTTTGCGTACACTCATGAATACAGTATCACAGACTTTTCCCAACAAGCGATACAAATATTCCCGTTGGGGCATTCCATGGTAGGCAATAAGGCCTTTATCCTTGCCCATTCGCGTGCTTTTACCCCCAGCAAGTACCAACCCATATATTTTAGCGACTGAAGTCATGCTTCCCTCCTGTTTTTTGTAATAATTGAATATTTGAAATGGTGATATCCTGAGATAAGGCCTTACACATATCATAAATGGTCAGGGCGGCTATGGAAACCCCGGTCAAAGCCTCCATTTCCACGCCCGTTCGCTCCGTGCACTTCACCATACAGGTAATGTTCAAGGCATTCTTCCCCGGTTTAATGGCGACATCTACTTTGGAAAGCTTTAGTTGATGGCATAAGGGAATCAAATCCGAGGTTCTTTTTACGCCCTGTATCCCGGCGATTATGGCCGTTTGGATAATGCTGCCTTTTTTGCCCAGGAACTCTTGGGCTTTCAAGGTATCATATATTTCTTTAGGAAAACGTACCATCCCCGATGCCACAGCCATACGGGCGGTAACCTTTTTCCCTGAAACATCTACCATGGAAGCATTCCCCGCTTCATCTATATGTGAAAGTTTTTTATCCATTTATCCTCCGATTGTGGTCATTGAATTGGTATACGTCCCTTGGTGTTGCTGTTGTGCCTCAAAGCCTGTTTTGGCCCTACTTCCTATGGCCTTCAATATTTGCTCCTTTACCTTCTCCCCGGACGACTCCCCTCTCAAGATATCCCGGATATTGGTACAAGGTTGTGCATAAAGGCATGTGATCACGTCCCCGGTGGCCGTAATTCGCAATCGATTACAACTTCCGCAAAATGTTCTGCTAAAAGATGGTATGACCCCGAATGTACCCTTAAAGCCCGGAATTTTATAATTCATTGAGGTCGATGTTGCTTCCGAGGGAATTTCTTCAAAATCAGGATAGGCCTCCTTGATATGCGATAAAATACGTTTGTAGTCCCACGCATTGGCTTCAAAATGCCGTGACCCCCCATTAAATGGCATTTCTTCCAAATAACGGACACTAACGTTATAATTTTTGGCCAATGCCAACATGGGCAGGATATCCCCTGTGTTCTGTCCCTTCAATACAATGTAGTTGATGCGCACATTGAAGCCTTCGGCAATCATTCGCAAGATATTGTCGTACACCGTATCGTAGGCATCCCTCCTAGTGATCTTCTCAAAGGTTTCCCGGGTGATGGCATCCAAACTGACATTGATGTTCTTGATGCCCAACGCATTGAGTTCCTTTAAATAGGGCCCTATTAAAGTAGCGTTCGTGGTTATGGATATATCCTTTAAACCTATCATCTTGGTCAAATCGCGCAACAATACGATAAGATCTTTTCGCACAAAGGGCTCCCCTCCGGTTATCCGTATTTTATCGATTCCCTGAGACACCAAAATACCGCTCAATCGAGAGAGTTCCTCAATGGTGAAAAGTGCGTTTTTCTTGGAAAAGTCTATCCCGTTTTCCGGCATGCAATAATTACAGCGGAGATTGCAGCGATCGGTAACGGCCAAACGCAGATAATTGATTTTTCTATTGTGATTGTCTACCAACATATATTAGGGGTGGGCCGAAACCCAAACTGATTTATCCTTGAACATTTCCTTTTTCCATATCGGTACGGTTTCCTTTAGGGTATCGATCATATACCTACATGCTGCAAAACAAGCATCCCTATGCGCGGTTGAAACCCCGATGACCACTACGGGTTCCTGTACTTTCTTAAGACCTACCGCATGGCGAATGACCACTTTGTTCAATGGCCATTTCGCAGCCGCTTGTTCAACGATTTTGGCCATTTCCTTTAAAGCCATCGACTCATACGCCTCAAACTCCAGCGAGATAACGGTTTCGGTATGGGTAAAATCCCTGACGGTTCCCACAAACACGCAAATACCCCCACTTTTGGCATCTGACAGTTCATCATACACCTTGGCCGTATCTATGGCTTCTACGATTTCTATTATCGGTTTCTCCATTACCCTCCGCTTACTGGTGGAATTATTGCAATCTCGTCTTCCTGCCCCAAATGTTCATCCAAGGCCGCATATTCCCCATTGACAGCAACCGCCAAGGAGGACAAGGTATTGAATTTCGGATACGTATCTTTCAACACATCGAGTAATTCCCCTACCGATTCCGGTTGTTCCCCTGATGTGGACAAATCCAACGAAGAACTCCCTACGATGTCCCTAGCTATCCCAAATAAAAATATTTCCATATCCCAAGTTCCTGAATCCTTTTCATGATAAGTGACCGAAAAATAACACTTTCAAGATCAATCCCCTCTATACAAAATGGTAAATTTTATATTCATCCAACATTTTAGTCGTCAAAAAGAACCAAATCAATCAAAATAATACTGAAAACTTTTCCACAACGATCATTTGACCATTCATTATATGCATCACTTCGTCCCAAAATAAAGACCTGTATTTATGGCTTTGCCGTATTTTTGTACCAATGGATACACCAAAACAAATTAGCAGTCTTCAAAATACGCTGATCAAGCAAATCGTTCTTCTTCGGGAAAAATCACGGGAAAGGCGCAAACAAGGATTGTTCATTATGGAAGGCAAAAGGGAATTGACCTTGGCCATTAAGGCCGGATATGAGATCAAATCCTTACTTTATTACCCCGGCATCCTATCGAATAAGGAAGCCTTGGGATCTATTGCCAATTCCAAAATCAAACCTGAATTGATCGAGGTTTCCGAGGCCGTATATCAAAAATTGGCCTACCGCGATTCCACCGAAGGGGTCATTGCCGTTGTAAAGGTTAAGGACCATGCTTTGGAAAATCTTGTTTTACCCAACCAAAAAGCGTTGATCTTAGTTGCGGAAGCCCCAGAAAAACCGGGAAACATCGGCGCTCTTTTACGTACTGCGGATGCCGCCGATTTAGATGCCGTACTTATTGCCAATCCGAAAGGGGATTTATACAATCCCAATATCATACGTTCGAGTGTGGGGTGTATATTCACCAATAATATCGGCACTGGGAGTACGTCGGAAATTTTGGCTTTCCTAAAGGAAAGGAACATACGTATCCTCTGTGCGGCCTTGTCCGCTTCGGAGAGCTATATCAAAACCGATTTTACCGAGGCCTGCGCCATTGTCGTAGGCACTGAAGCCACCGGCCTCTCTGAAGAGTGGTTGGAGGCCTCCACGCAGAACATCATTATCCCCATGGAAGGTGAAATAGATTCCATGAACGTTTCCGTATCGGCGGCAATACTTATATTTGAGGCCAAACGACAACGCGCTATATAGGTACAGCCCCATTGCCATTTCAGTTATATCAAAATCATAAAATGACCCATACCCTATTATTTTACAGTATCATCGCCATATTGACGGTCCAATTCATTATCGAAACCATTTTGGACTATCTGAATTCAAAACGTTACAATGACCCCATACCGGATGAATTGCAGGACGTTTATGAAATTGAGGAGTACCTGAAGTCCCAGGATTACAAAATGACGAATTATAAATTCGGACTTTTAACCTCGACTTTCTCTTTGGCGCTCACCTTGGGATTCCTCTTTTTTGGTGGTTTTGAATGGTTGGATACGATTGCACGAAGTGTCTCGGACAACCCTATACTGGTCGCTTTGGTATTCTTTGCGATCATCATGATCGGCAGTGATTTGATCACTACGCCTTTTGGCTACTATAAAACCTTTGTGATAGAGGAGAAATTCGGTTTTAACAAGACCACCAAGACTACATTCATTATGGATAAATTGAAGGGGTATTTGATGATGGCCCTAATCGGAGGTGGCCTTACCGCACTGATCATCTGGTTTTTTGGGTGGGCAGGCACCTACTTTTGGGTGTATGCTTGGGCCGTGGTGGCGGTATTTACCCTATTCATGAATTTGTTTTACAGCAGATTGATCGTACCCCTTTTCAACAAACAGAAACCTTTGGAACAAGGCAGTCTTAAAAGCAAGATCGAGGCCTATGCCCACAAGGTAGGCTTTGAGATCAAGAATATTTTCGTCATTGACGGATCAAAACGGTCTACCAAGGCCAATGCCTATTTCTCCGGTTTCGGCAAAGAAAAAAGGGTGACATTATACGACACCTTGATCAACGATCTTGATGAAGACGAAATCGTGGCCGTTTTGGCCCATGAAGTGGGCCATTACAAACGCCATCATATCATATTCAACCTTATCATCTCCATACTGTTGACAGGGTTTACGCTTTTCCTTTTATCCCTGTTCATAAACAACCCCGAAATTTCGAAAGCCATCGGGGTTTCAAGACCCAGTTTTCATGCGGCACTTATCGGTTTTGGCATTCTTTATAGTCCGATTTCCGAAATTACCGGGCTGATCATGAATTATCTATCGCGTAAATTTGAATACCAGGCCGATGATTTCGCAAAACATACTTTTGCGGCCAAACCGCTGATAACCTCTCTTAAAAAGCTGTCAAAGAACAGCTTAAGCAACCTAACCCCCCACCCTGCTTATGTTTTCATGCATTATTCACACCCGCCTTTGATCGCACGTGTCAGAAATTTAAAGGCATAATTATTGTTGTGGATGTAAATGGGATTGCGTAAATTTATTAGAGTATGACACCAACTGCTATCGAAAAAGAGAATAAGGAAATTGCGAAGCAATACAAGGAACTCCTTAAAATAAGCTATCAGACGCTTACGGATGATGATAAAGCGCTGATTCGGCATGCCTTTGAGATTGCCGTTGATGCCCATAAGGATCAGCGAAGAAAATCGGGGGAAGCCTATATTTTCCATCCCATAGCGGTTGCGAAGATAGTCGCTTCGGAAATAGGCCTAGATGCCGTATCCATAGCATCGGCCTTATTGCATGATGTCGTGGAGGACACCGATTACACGCTCGATGATATAGAACGCATGTTCGGGGAAACGGTTGCCCGTATCGTAGACGGTCTAACAAAGATCGCCCACCTTAAAAAGGACATGAACATTTCACAACAAGCGGAAAATTTCCGTAAGATGTTGTTGACCCTTCATGACGATGTACGCGTCATCATCATAAAAATCGCAGACAGGTACCACAATATGCTCACCTTGGAGTCCATGCCCGAGCATAAGCAGGTAAAAATGGCATCGGAGACCTTATATATATATGCCCCTTTGGCACACCGAATAGGCCTATATAATATAAAGACACAACTCGAGGACCTCAGTTTAAAATATACCGAACCCGAAGTGTATAATGATATCTTGGACAAGATCGAAGAATCTACCGAGGAACAACAGGCCTATATCGATGATTTTACCGGCATTATCCAGGATTCGCTGGATAAGGAAGGACTTAATTACCATATAAAAGGCCGAATGAAATCGATCTTCTCCATACGAAAGAAGATGAAGGTACAGAATGTTTCCTTTGACCAGATTTACGATAAATTCGCTATTCGTATCATTTACCGATCCGACCGCGCCAATGAAAAGTTCCTGGCTTGGAAGATCTATTCCATTGTCACGGATCACTTCACACCTAATCCCGTTCGGTTAAGGGATTGGATTTCCTCCCCGAAATCAACAGGATACGAAGCCTTGCACATTACGGTAATGGGGCCCATGGGCAAATGGGTAGAAGTACAGATCCGAAGTGAACGCATGCATGAGATTGCGGAAAAAGGATATGCTGCCCATTTTAAATACAAGCATGGCGAACAAAAAGAACAGGGCATAGAGGAGTGGTTGAACAAATTACAGGAAGCATTGGAAAATTCGAATACCAATGCCGTTGATTTTGTCGAGGAATTCAAACTCAATCTTTATTCCAAGGAAATTTTTGTTTTCACCCCTTTGGGGGAATTGAAATCGATGCCCAAAGGTGCCACACCCCTTGATTTTGCTTTTAACATCCATACAGAGGTGGGCATGCATACCCGTGGGGCCAAAGTGAACGGAAAACTGGTCCCCCTGAACACCACCCTGAAAAGTGGTGACCAGGTAGAAATAATCACTTCCGACCAAGCCAAGCCAAACCAAAACTGGCTCGACTATGCCACGACCGCTAGGGCACGGGCCAAAATAAAATCATCCCTAAGGGAAGAGAAGAAAGTCATCGCCAATGAGGGCAAGGAAATTTTGCGAAGAAAACTCAAATCGCAAAAAATAACCCTTAACGAAGATACCATCAACAAGATGGTCATGTACTTCAAATTAAAGACCAGCCTTGATTTGTTCTATCGTGTTGGGGTGGGTGCCATAGACAATCAAAAAATCAAGGACTTTACCGCCTCTTATAACAATGCATTCATAAGTTTCTTTAAGAGCAAGATCAGGAGAAGCCCCGTCCTCGAGAATATCGATAAGGATGAGATAACCGCAAAATATGATATGCTCGTCTTTGGCAAGGAAGAGGAAAAACTGGACTATACGCTTTCCCAGTGCTGCAATCCGATCCCGGGGGATCCGGTATTCGGATTCATCAGTGTTAGTGAAGGCATCAAAGTGCATAAAAAAAATTGTCCCAACGCCATCTCATTACAATCCAACTATGCTTATCGCATCATTAGCGCAAAATGGATCGATTCATCACAGGAAGAGTTCCGAGCTGAAATAAAATTAACGGGCATCGATACTGTGGGTCTGATCAGTGAAATCACCGAGATCATATCCACGCACATGAACGTAAACATGCAAAACCTTAATTTCAGTACGGAAGGCGGTACTTTCACCGGAAGGATCACTGTGGTGGTAAAGAACAATAATATTCTTCAAAAACTGATAAACAACCTAATGCTTATCAGTGGGATCGATAAAGTAAGCCGAGTATAGAACTTAATTAAAATTTAAGCGTACCTTTGTACATTAATGCAGTGATTATTGTTATGCCTCCTAACAAAAACCAGGAAATTGTCAAAAACGTATTCACCACCTTTTTAGAAGAAAAAGGGCATAGGAAAACACCCGAACGCTACGCCATTCTCCAAGAAATCTACGAAAGTGATGAACACTTTGATATAGAATCGCTCTATATCAACATGAAAAACAAGAATTATCGGGTAAGTCGGGCCACCTTATACAATACCATAGAACTTCTGTTGGAGTGTAAATTGGTGCGTAAGCATCAGTTTGGAAAAAATCAGGCACAGTACGAGAAATCTTATTTTGATCGTCAACACGATCATGTGATCTTAACCGATACCGGGGAAGTGATGGAATTCTGCGACCCTCGGATCCAATCCATCAAAAAGACCATCGAAGAGGTTTTTGACATAAAAATCACCAATCACTCATTATACTTTTACGGAACCAAAAACAAAGAAGGTAAAACAAACAAATAACCAAACTAAACAATGGCAGTAGATTTATTGTTGGGATTACAGTGGGGAGACGAAGGAAAAGGTAAAATTGTCGATGTACTCACCAAAAACTATGATATAATAGCACGTTTTCAAGGAGGGCCAAATGCCGGGCACACCTTGGAATTTGATGGGATCAAACACGTTTTACATACCATCCCCTCAGGCATTTTCCATAAGAAAGCCATAAATGTCGTCGGTAACGGCGTGGTCATCGACCCCGTTATCTTTAAGAAAGAACTTGAGGCTTTGGACGTCTTTGATATTGATGTAAAATCAAAGTTGTTCATAAGTAGAAAAGCCCATTTGATTTTACCGACCCATCGTTTATTGGATGCCGCCTCGGAAACTTCCAAAGGAAAAGCCAAAATCGGCTCTACCTTGAAAGGTATCGGTCCAACCTATATGGACAAAACCGGTAGAAACGGAATGCGTATCGGTGATTTGGAGTTATCCGACTGGAAAGATAAATACCGGGCCTTAGCCGATAAACACGAAGCTATGATCGGTTTTTACAATGTGGATATCCAATATAATCTCGAAGAACTCGAATCTGAATTCTTCAAGGCTATAGAAAAGCTTAAAGAACTGACCTTTATCGATAGCGAGGAATATTTGTACCAAGCCCAAAAGGCCGGCAAAAAAATATTGGCAGAAGGTGCCCAAGGATCATTATTGGACATTGATTTCGGGACATATCCCTTTGTTACGTCGAGCAATACCACAGCGGCAGGTGCCTGTACCGGCTTAGGGGTCGCCCCTAACCAAATTGGCGATGTAAAAGGTATTTTCAAAGCCTATACCACCCGTGTAGGAAGTGGACCTTTCCCCACCGAACTCTTCGACGAGGATGGGAAGACCATGGCGAGTGTGGGCAATGAATTTGGCGCCACCACGGGTAGGCCGAGGAGATGTGGTTGGCTTGATCTTGTTGCATTGAAATATGCCGTTCAGGTAAACGGGGTCACCGAACTTATGATGATGAAAGGTGATGTACTCAGTGGATTCGAAAAACTTAAGGTATGTACGGCCTACAATTATAAGGGGGACGTGATCAAGCACCTACCGTATAATATTGAGGCCGAAAATGTAACCCCCATATATACCGAGATGAAGGGTTGGTCCCAAGACTTGACCAAAATGAGCAAGGAAGAAGAATTTCCTGAATCCTTGAATGATTATATCAACTTTTTAGAGAAAGAATTGGAAGTGCCCATTAAAATAGTTTCCGTTGGTCCGGATAGGACCCAAACGATTCACAGGTAGTTCGGGCAACTTCTTTTTTTAACGTAATTCATACGACTTAAGTGCCTTGTAAGATAAAATCTTGCAGGGCACTTTTTTTTTATGCCCCACATTTACACTACAACAATCTTCCTATAGACTGCTAAAAAACGATGGATTTCAATTTTTTAATTGGGTGTTTTATTGTAAATTGAATCACCATCCATCCGAGTTAAGAAATGAATTGCCCAACCACTACAATTGAGTTCATTTACCCCCATCCAATCCGTCCTTTCGGTTTTTCCTCAAGATGTTATTTTTAAATGAAAATGAAAACAACCAACTACTTTATCCTGACCAACGTAGGGGCTATCAAGGCCTACCTCCTGATTTTATTTCAACTGCTTACCGTTTATCGGGCACTTGGTCAACAAGAAATTGAATTAAGCTCCCCGAATGAAAAACTGAAAATAAGCATAAGCCTATCCGATGACATCACTTGGAAGGGTGATTTCAACGGATCCGTGGTCATTAGCCATGCCATGATGGCCATGGATATGGGCAACGGCAGGGTTTTGGGCAAAAACCCGGTTTTACGTAAAAAAGGACTTGAACAAAAAACGGAAAACCATATCCCGGTAGTCCCCAATAAAGATTCCGAAATCCGTAGCATTTTCAATGAATTGACTTTAAACTTCAAGGATAATTATCAATTGGTTTTCCGCGCCTATAACGATGGCATGGCCTATCGATTCATTGATGGAAACCAAAAGTCGACGCACGTTTATCACGAAGAAATGGCCTTGACCTTTCCCCAAGCGACTTCGAGTTATTTCCCGGAAGAAGAATCATTTTATTCCCACAATGAACGCAATTACCAAACAAAATCATTGGATGAAATAGAGAACGGTGCTTTTTGCAGTCTCCCCGTACTCTTCGACACCCAAAGCGCAAAAGTATTGTTTACCGAATCGGCTTTGATCGATTATCCCGGTATGTTCTTGGCCAAAACGACTGAAAACACCATGGCTTCGACTTTTCCGAAATACGTTCTCAAAGCCGTACCTAATGAAGGATCTTCTCCCGATCGCAACCAAATAATCGAACAGGAAGCCGATTTTATTGCAAGAGTCGATGGCAAACGTTCATATCCTTGGAGGGTATTCATCATCAGTGATGACGATAGGACATTCGTAGAAAGTAACCTGGTCACCATTTTGGCCGACACCTCGAAGATTACCGATACCGATTGGATAAAACCAGGACAGGTGGCTTGGGATTGGTACAATGCGAACAATATTTATGGGGTCGATTTTAAGGCCGGACTCAATATGGAAACCTATAAATATTATATCGATTTTGCCTCTAAGAACGGAATCGAATATGTCATTCTCGATGAAGGATGGACGAAATCGACCACTGAAATCTTGGAAGACAACGAATTTCTTGATGTCCCCGATCTCATAAAATACGCCAAATCCAAAAATGTCGATATCATCTTATGGGTTTTATGGAAACCCCTTTATGAAAATCCCGATGAAATCCTAAAATTATACAGTAGTTGGGGGGCTGTCGGTATTAAAGTGGATTTTATGCAACGCAGCGACCAATATGTGGTGGACTCTTATGGTAAAATTGCCGAAATTGCCGCCAAGTACAAATTGATGGTCGACTATCATGGTGCATTCAAACCTGCAGGTGTGGAACGACTATGGCCCAATATCGTTAATTATGAAGCTGTCAGGGGCAATGAGAACAATAAATGGACCGACGAGATTACCCCTGAACACAATGTGACCATACCCTTTATCCGTATGGCGGCCGGACCAATGGATTATACACCCGGAGCAATGATCAACATGAACCAAGTGAATTATGAAACGGGCGCGGCCAATTTTGCACCTTTATTCACCAGACCCATGAGCTTTGGGACAAGGGCTCACCAGGTTGCCATGTATATAGTTTATGAAGCACCCCTTCAAATGCTATGCGAATCGCCCACCATTTATTACAAGGAACAGGAAACCGTTGATTTTATCACCTCAATACCAACGGTGTGGGATGAAACCATTGTCTTGGAAGGCGCTGTTGCCGATTATATCGTTATTGCCCGTAGGAATGGGGATACCTGGTATATTGGGGCTATGACCGATTGGACGCCAAGGGATTTTGAAATAGAACTTTCTTTTTTGGGAGAAGGTACCTATACCCTAAAAACGTTTGAAGACGGAATAAACGCTTCAAGAAATGCCCAGGATTACAAAACAACCACCCAAGAAGTGTACCCTACCTCAAAGCTGAATCTAGAATTATCAAGTGGTGGAGGATACTCCGCTATAATTACCAAAAAGTAGGACCATGAAGAACATCAACAGAAGAAACTTCATTAAGAAAACGTCGTTGGCCGGCAGCGCGCTGGCGGTATCCCCGACAATAGCCCATGGAGCCTACGCTTTTTCCGGACGCCCCTATGGAGCAAAGTATATGGGCGATTTCGCCGCACCCAAATTAGAGACCGTTCGTGCAGCCTTCATCGGAGTGGGAGCACGAGGTCCGGAACATCTTAAATTCTTTGCTTCATTACCGGGCACCGAGGTGGTAGCGGTATCGGATCTATATCGGGATCTGACGGAAAAATGGAGTAACGAAGCCCAAGAAATGGGAAATGGAAAAAGACATAAAAACATAGCCCAATATTATGGGAATGAAAACCAATGGAAGACCATGCTGGCCGAGGTAAAACCCGATGTCGTCTTCATAGCCACCAATTGGCACAACCATGCCCCAATGGCCATCGAGGCCATGAAACAAGGTGCACATGTATTCGTGGAAGTGCCGATTGCGGTAACATTGGATGAAATGTGGGAAATCGTAAATACATCGGAGCAGACCCAAAGGCACTGCATGATGATGGAAAACGTCAACTATAGTCGGGATGAGTTGATGTTCCTGAATATGTGTAGGCAAGGCGTTATCGGGGATTTATTGCATGGCGAAGCTTCCTATATCCATGAGCTTCGGTTCCAAATGGAAGAACAAGAACGTGGTACCGGTTCTTGGAGAACGCATCATTATGCCAAGCGAAATGGGAATCTATACCCCACCCATGGTCTCGGACCTGTGGCCCAATACATGAATTTAGCAAGGAAGGAAGATACCTTTGAGAGCCTTGTTTCCTATTCGACCCAAGCCTTGGGAAGGAAATTGTATGCCGAAAAGAACTATCCGACCGACCATAAATGGAACAAGTTGGATTACCAGGGAGGGGACCTGAATACGTCTATAATCAAAACCTCCGTGGGCCGCACGATAATGGTCCAATGGGACGAAACAAGTCCCCGCCCCTATTCCAGATTGAACCTTATTCAAGGAACCAAAGGCATTTTAGCCGGTTTTCCAACAAGAATCGCCTTGGAAGGCGGTGTTTCTGGGGCAACTGAAAACCACCACTCATGGGCCCAAGGGGAACAATTGGCCGCTATCTATGAAAAATATGACCACCCACTATATAAAAGATTGAACCAAGCCACCAAAAATACCGGACACGGGGGAATGGATGGAATGATGATGTACCGTATCGTGGAATGTCTACAGCAGGGATTACCTTTAGATCAAAATGTCTATGAGGGTTGTTTTTGGAGTGCGGTTTCCCCACTGAGTGAGCGCTCCGTGGCCCATGGGGGAGCACCACAACAATTTCCCGATTTTACCCGAGGTAAATGGAAAGACACGAATCCTTTGGATATAATTTTATGATCCACCTTCATCTCCGACCGATGGTTAAAATAATTGACATACAGCACCTATTCGTTATGGTCGCATTTCTTGTCCTTAGTTCATGTGCCTCCCAAAAAAATGCAAATGAATCGGGGTTTTATGCCCTTTTCAACGGAAAAGATCTAACTGGTTGGGTAGGCAATACCTCATCGTATCGGGCCGAAGATGGTATGATCGTCGTTGACCCCAATGGGGGTGGAAGTGGGGGCAATCTTTTTACCGAAAAGGAATACGGCGATTTTATACTACGCTTTGAATTTCAATTGACCCCAGGGGCGAACAATGGTCTTGGCATACACGCCCCTTTGGAAGGAGATGCCGCATACGTAGGGAAAGAATTACAGATATTGGATAATACCGCAGACAAGTATAAAGACCTACAACCCTATCAATACCATGGTTCGGTCTATGGGATTATTCCTGCCCAACGCGGTTATGGAAAACCCGTTGGGGAATGGAACCTTCAAGAAGTTTTCGTAAAGGGATCGACCATAAAAGTCACCTTAAACGGAACGACCATTTTGGATGGTGATTTTATCGAAGCGAGTAAAAATGGTACCATGGATAAAAAAGACCATCCGGGATTACACAGGACCCAAGGCCATATCGGTTTTCTGGGCCACGGGGATATTGTCCGTTTTAAAAACATCAGGATCAAGGAGCTAACAACCAATAAATAAATTGAATATTTTATGTGCGCACACCATAAAGAACGTCGGGATTTTGTCAAGAAAAGCAGTTTAGGGATCTTGGGAATGGCCATGGCCCCTAGCCTAATCGGTCAAATGGGACCTAAGAACCGTTTAAGGACCGCACATATCGGGGTTGGCGGAATGGGCAATGAGGACTTAAAGGCCATCGCCTCCCACAAATCAGTTGATGTTGTCGCCCTTTGTGATGTGGACAGTACAAATTTAGCCGCAGCCAAGAAAATGCATCCCACTGCAAAAGTTTTTGCCGATTACCGGGTCATGTTAAAGGAAATGGAAAATGAAATTGATGCGGTCATTGTATCCACCCCGGATCACTCCCATGCCCCTGCTTCCCTATTGGCCATGGAATCGGGCAAACCGGTCTATTGTCAAAAGCCCCTTACCCATCATGTTTCCGAAGCTAGGGCTATGGAAAAAATGGCAACCGATAAAGGCCTTGTCACGCAAATGGGCATACAAGTGCATTCGTTCTATGATTACAAATTGGCGACCCTATTGATACAGTCGGGAATCATCGGTAAAGTGCATACGGTACGTGCATGGTCTCCAAAAAATTGGGGGTATGACGGTCCCGAACCCCAAGGTAGCGACCCGATCCCCGATTCATTGGACTGGAACCTATGGTTGGGCACCGCAAAAAAAAGACCTTATAAAAAAGACATCTATCATCCGGGAAATTGGCGAAAATTAATGGATTTTGGCTGTGGCACCCTCGGGGATATGGGGGTACATATTTTTGACACCCCATACAACGCCCTTGGATTGGACGTCCCCAGGACAATACGCAATGAGTGTCGGGAACCCAACCGATTCGGCTTCCCGGAAAACAATAAAGTCACCTATGAGTTTCCGGGCACCAACTATACCGCGGAAACCTTGACATGGGTTTGGTATGACGGACCAGGTGCGCCCAAAATGCACGAAGACCTCCTATTGCCTGGGGCCATCGAAACCATTCCGGATGATGACAAAGCGGCAAAGGGGAAGTCGGTCAAAGAGAAAATGTCGTTGGAAACCAAAGCGACAAAAGAAGGTAAATTACCCGAACAGGGCGCCATGTTCATTGGTGAGAAAGGTCGCCTGTTATTGCCGCACTTCATGGAATTGCCAAGGAAAATCGTCGATGGCAAGTATGTGGATATTTCCGCGGAAATCGCTGAATTGGAAAAGATCCATAATATGGGCAAGCCCATTAGAAACTACGGTTCGGAAGGACCAAAACACTACCATCAATTTGTAGATGCCTGTTTGGGGAAAGCTACTTGCAGTGCCCCATTTTCCTATGCCTCAAGGCTGACGGAAACGATCCTTTTAGGGGTAATTGCCGGTCGCTTTCCGAACAAGACGTTACATTGGGACACCAAAACGGCACAATTCAAGGAAACGGAGGCTAATCAATATTTGGAATCCCCCTACAGGGTATTCTAAATTATAAGGACGGTATGGAAAAACGGTCCACATCGCTATGGCAGAATCGGTTGCATTCCGTTTGGTTTAGACCATGCCATTTACATCTGGATGGTTTTCCTACATTGTTCCCAAAAACATGCTGTTTGCTAATTCTATCCTAATCATTGATATCACTCCCTTAAAAAATCATATTTTTGGGCAAAATTATGTACGTTGTTGGGTAAAATAAAATACTTACTGCTTCTATTGGTTTCTTTCCCCCTATTTGCACAAGATCCCCCCAGAAAAGAGGCAAAACAAATCAATATTGTTTATGGGGCCAACTTCACTAAGGATGAAGCCCGCTATCCCGGAGCTTCGATTTTTAGCAAGGATAATCGGCAGATCCAATTTGAACATGAAGGGGCCGATCTATTCTGTGATATTGCCATTTATTATCAAAAGGAAAACAAGCTAAAAGCCATTGGCAACATTCGCTTACAGCAGGGAGATTCCATCAACATGACCAGTGGCAAGATCAATTATGACGGTAATGAGAACATGGCCAAAGCTTGGGAAAATGTTGTTTTGACCAGTAGTTCCAATATGACGCTAAAGACAGACACCCTGCGATTCAATCGCTTGGAACAACAGGCATATTATCAGGATTTTGGTACGGTAATCGATTCCGTGAATACCTTGACCAGTGAAGTAGGACGCTATTTTCTGGAAAACAAAAAATTACAGTTCCTGGACAGCGTGCATATCGTAAATCCCGATTACATCCTGGATTCCGAACAATTGGATTATTACGAAACATCGAAAAACGCCTATCTCTACGGACCTTCGACCATAACGGGCAAAGCCTATAAAATATATTGTGAGCGTGGTTTTTATGACACCAAGGTAGAGAGCGGTTACTTTATAAAAAATACGAGAATCGATTACAACAACCGTATCATTAAGGGCGATAGCGTCTATTTTAACAAAGCTAGGGAGTTTGCGTCGGCCACCAACAACATTCGGGTCATCGACACGGTAAACAATGGAATGATAAAAGCCCATTATGCGGAGGTTTTCAAGGCCAAGGATTCCGTTTTTGCCACAAAACGGGCCGTATCCATTTCATTAATGGAACAAGATTCGCTCTATATGCACGGGGATACACTCATGCTGACCGGGAAACCGGAGCACAGGATCCTTCGGGCATTCAGGAATGCCAAGTTCTATAAGACCGATTTAAGTGGTAAATGCGACTCGATCCATGCCGATCAAAAAACAGGCATAACCCAACTGATCACCAATCCCATCATATGGAACGGCCCAAATCAAATGACCGGAGACAGCATTCATTTAAAGTCGGACCTAAAGACTGAAAAAATGGATTCGCTCAAGGTAATGAACAATGCCTTTATAATTTCGTTGGACAGCATCAGTATGAAAGGGTACAACCAGGCAAAAGGCAAGGACCTTTTCGGAAAATTCGAAGACAACCAGCTTAAACTCATCGATCTAATAAAAAATACGGAGCTCATTTATTACATGTACAACGATGATAACGAGCTTATCGGGATAAACAAGACCATATGCAGTGCCATTCGTATGAGCTTGGCGAACAATGACATCGATGAGCTCACCTTTTTCACGAATCCCGACGGGGACATTTTCCCGGAAAAAGATCTTCCCGAAAACAGCAGGAAGTTAAAGGGGTTCCTCTGGCGTGGTGATGAACGTATCATTACCAAGGATGACATTTTCGATGATGACGACAACAATTTGGTACTTCCGGTCTTTCGGGGAATATCGAACCCCATCGATATCGATGCCGAAGAAGAGGAACGGAGCAAAAATGAAGGAGATCCGGTAAACAATATTCCACCGAAAAATGACAAAGCCACTGATCCCAAAAAGGATTTGAAGCTGCAGAAAGTCAAATAACAGGCGCCATGAAAGATGATTTTCTAAAATTCCAAGCCCAGACGTCTCCCCACCCTTTAGCGTTGCACGTATCACATGCCCAGGGGTCTTTTATCCATGACAATGAAGGGAATGCCCATTTGGATTTTGTTGCAGGCGTTTCCGCTTGTAGTTTGGGCCATTGCCATCCGAAGGTGGTCAATGCGATAAAAGAACAAGTGGACAAGTATATGCATGTTATGGTATACGGGGAATATATACAAGAACCTGCGGTGGCCTATACGAAACTCCTGGCCTCCCAACTCCCTTCGCCATTGGAAACGACCTATTTGGTCAATTCGGGAACCGAGGCCATTGAAGGGGCTTTGAAATTGGCCCGCAGATTTACGGGAAGAAGCCAGATCATTGCCGCAAAAAAAGCCTATCACGGCAACACCATGGGAAGTTTGAGCCTTATGGGACTGGAAGAACGAAAAGGTGTATTCAGGCCCTTGATACCGGATATTTCCTATATCGGGTTTAACGAACCTTCCGATCTTGAAGCTATCACGAAAAAAACGGCAGCCGTTATTTTAGAGACCATCCAGGGAGGTGCCGGTTTTATCGAACCCCAAAATGATTATCTGGCCAAAGTCAGGGAACGCTGTACCGAGGTAGGTGCCCTGTTGATATTGGATGAAATCCAGCCGGGTTTTGGGCGCACTGGAAAGTTGTTCGCCTTCGAAAATTACAATTGTGTACCCGATATCCTGGTCATAGGCAAAGGTATGGCCTCAGGACTTCCGGTAGGGGCATTCGTTGCTTCGAACGAGATGATGTCGACCTTACAAGATGACCCTAAAATGGGGCATATCACCACTTTTGGAGGTAACCCCGTTATTGCTGCGGCCTCCTTGGCAACCTTGTCGCATATTGTCGAAAGTAATCTAATGGCCGAGGCTTTGACCAAGGAAAAACACATCCGTAGCTTACTCAAACACAAGTACATTAAAGAAATACGAGGCAAAGGACTCATGCTTGCATTGATCCTTGAAAACCCTGAAATAGCCGACTATCTTATCTTAAAAGCAGCTAAGGAACACCTTATACTTTTTTGGCTTTTGTTCGAAAAAAGTGCGGTCAGGATAACCCCTCCCCTTACCATTTCAATAAAGGAAATTGAGGAAGGATGCCAGACCATACTTACGATCTTAAACGAATACAAACAATAAGTTGTTAACTAATTTGTTAATAATATAGACCAATCCGGGATGAAAACTTAGTCTCAAAAGACTACTTTTAAATCCATAGTCTAACTAAATAGTACCTATGGCAGAAGCCAATGAAAGGCCCAATAAGCCCATTGCCAAGTTTGAATCCATGCTGAAGACCGATGATGTCTATTTTTTTGACGCTGAAGACTTTGAAGACATTATCCACCATTACCTCAACCATGGTAAAATAGCTTTGGCAAAGAAGGCCATTAAGATCAGTTTACGACAACACCCCGACTCCATTGCGTTGAAACTTTTGGATATTGAGGTTCTTGTTTTCGAAAACAACCTTGATAAGGCCGAGGAGTTATTGGATAAACTCCAAATGTTGGATAGTTCCAACGAGGAGATCTTTATCCAAAGAGCCAACATATATTCAAAAAAAGACAACCACGAAGCTGCCGTCAAGCTATTGAAAAAGGCATTGGAGCTCGCGGACGACAGTTATGACATCCATTCTCTATTGGGAATGGAATATCTTTTCATGGACGAATTCAAACTGGCCAAAGAAAGCTTCATGCAATGCGTTAATTATGACGACCAGGATTATTCCTCCCTATACAATGTGATCTATTGCTTTGATTTCCTTGAGGATTTTGAGGGGGCCATTGTCTACCTGAACGAATACTTGGACAGGAACCCTTATTGTGAAGTGGCCTGGCATCAACTGGGGAAACAGTATTACTCCAAACGCATGTTCAAAGAGGCCTTGACTGCTTTCGATTTTGCCATTATTTCGGACGACTCCTTTATCGGGGCCTATTTTGAAAAGGGCAAGGTGTTGGAAAAACTGGGCAAATACCATGAGGCCATAGAAAACTACGAGACCACCATTCAAATCGAAGATCCCACTTCACATGCCTATTTGCGCATCGGCAAATGTTATGAACATTTGGGCAATGATGAAATGGCCAAATATTATTACTACCAAACCGTGCATGAAGACCCCTTATTGGATAAAGGTTGGTTGGCCATAACGGATTTCTATTTCGGCAAAGAGGATTTCGAAAAAGCCCTTCACTACATCAACAAGGCCTTGAACATTGATGGGGAAAATCCGTCCTATTGGAAAAAAAACGCGAATATCAACGCTGCGTTGGGAAATTATGACCAAGCCGATTTTTCATTCAAACAAGCCGTTGAACTGGGAAATTACGAGTTGGACACCTGGTTGAGATGGGCAAACGTCACTAAGGCGAACAAGGATTATGAAGCGGGTATCCAAATATTGGCCCAAGGATTGGAATTTTACCCCGAAAGCGCAGAGATCCAGTACAAAACCGTAGGGCTCTATCTCTTGGCCCATGACAAAATCAATGCCCGTATTCGTTTGCTCGACGCCTTACATAAGAACTTCGAAAAAATAAATATCTTTCAAGAAGAGTTTCCCGATTTCTACAAAACCGAATGGGCCCAGAACATAATAGCGAATAACAAAAGAGCTTCTAGATAAATAAACTATTTTTGTTTTTTTTTATCTATGGAAAATCGAAACTTACTCCAGTATATATTCGTCACCCTAAAAGGAATCGCTATGGGCGCCGCAGATGTGGTTCCCGGGGTTTCAGGGGGCACCATCGCTTTTATATCCGGAATTTATGAAGAATTGATCACCTCGATCAACAACCTGAACCCTTCCCTGATCAAGGTTTGGAAAGCGGAAGGTTTCAAGGTTTTTTGGCAAAAAATCAATGGCAATTTCCTTTTGGCCTTGTTTTTAGGCATTTTCATAAGTCTATTTTCGTTGGCCACTTTAGTAAGTTGGCTGTTGGAAAACGAGCCCATTTTGCTTTGGTCGTTCTTTTTTGGGCTGGTTGCGGCCAGTATTTTTTTCGTTGGCAAGGAAATTACCAAATGGAATTTATCCACAGCCTTGACATTGCTATTCGGTGCGGCGTTGGCTTATTTTATAACCACTTTACCGGCTTCCGAGAATTCCACTAGCCTCCCCTACCTATTTCTATCCGGGGCTTTGGCAGTATGTGCCATGATCCTTCCCGGAATTTCGGGTGCATTCATCCTAGTGTTATTGGGATCCTACAAGACCATTCTCGATGCCGTCCATGAAAGGGATCTTAAAATTGTCATCACGGTTGCGCTTGGGGCCATATTCGGGCTTTTGAGCTTTGCAAAGCTCCTTAAATGGATGTTCAGCAACTACAAAAACCTGACCTTGGCTTTACTGACCGGCTTCATACTAGGTTCACTGAACAAAATATGGCCTTGGAAATTCATTCTGGAATCCAAGACCATCGGTGATAAGGTCATTACCCTCAAAGAACAGAATGTATCCCCGTTCGGCTACGAAGGCGATCCACAGTTAATGTTTGCCATTATTGCCGCGATCATCGGTTTTTCCCTTATTTTTATACTGGAAAAACTCGCCTCAAAAAAATAATCATTTAACCCTATGTACGAGCCTAGAACATTTTTGGATAAATTGTTTTTGGTCATCAAGGGCCTTGCCATGGGCGCCGCCAACAAAGTACCTGGCGTTTCCGGGGGTATTGTGGCTTTCGTAGGCGGATTCTATGAAGAATTCATCTATTCCCTTCAGAAAATAAACCTAAAAGCCTTTAAACTACTGTTCAACGGTAGGTTCAGAAGCTTTTATCGTTATGTAAATGGTCAATTTTTGGGACTCCTTGTTTTTGGAATGCTCGTAAGTTATTTCAGTGTTTCCAAAATACTTGATTATTTCTTGGAACGCAACGAACTATTTGTTTGGGCCTCTTTTTTCGGCATGATCTTGGGTTCTATCTACTTTATTTCAAAAGATTTCGAACACTGGAACAAAAAAACGCTCCCCGCGGGCATTTTAGGCCTCATCGTTGGTGTATCTATCAGTTTTTTGAGTCCGGCCAAGGAAAACGACAATCTCTGGTTCATTTTTTTATGTGGAATGATCAGTGTTTCGGGCATGACCCTTCCCGGGCTTTCAGGTTCTTTCATCCTTATACTTCTCGGTAATTATGTGCTGCTCCTTGTCGATTCGGTGAATGCCCTTTACGACTCCATGGCAGAAATCCTACGGGGCGATTTTAGTTTCGTTAAAAACGACGAAAGGCTCGAGACCTTGAAAATCCTGGCCGTATTCACTACCGGTTCGGCTACGGGTCTGGTTACCCTATCGCACATTCTAACCTATGTACTAAAACACTATAAACATATCACCACGGCGGTAATCATCGGATTCATAACAGGTTCTTTAGGGGTCGTTTGGCCCTGGAAACGTACCATCTTTAAAACCAATGAGGCCGGACAGGTGATTTTTGATTCCAATGGCAAAGAGATTATCCTGAATTACGAAAGGTACCTGCCCGATTTCTCGAGCAGCGAAACTTGGTGGGCTGTTTTCTTCGTCATTGTCGGTATTTTGATATTATTAGGTTTGGAATGGTATGGAAACAATAGAAAAAAATAAATACGGACTGGTAGGAAAGAATATATCCTACTCATTTTCGGAAGGGTACTTTGCGCAAAAATTCAAGGATTTAGGGTTAACCGGGTATTCTTACCGCAATTTCGATCTTTCCCAAATCGATGAATTTGAAAAACTGATCTTGGAAAACAAGGGCCTTAAAGGCCTCAATGTTACCATTCCTTATAAAGAGGCCGTAATGCCCTATTTGGATAAACTCGATAAAAAAGCAAAAAAAATAGGGGCCGTAAACACCATAAAATTCACTAAAAAGGGATTAAAAGGGTACAATACCGATATTTACGGATTCAAAAAATCGATAAAACCTTTTTTAAAAAAACACCATAAACGAGCCTTGATCCTAGGTACGGGAGGTGCCTCGAAAGCCGTTGCATTCGTATTCAAGGAATTGGGAATCAAATTCAAATTCGTTTCAAGGAGCCCTAAAAAAAATCAGTTGCAGTATACCGATTTGAATGAAAAATTGATGGAAAAATATACGGTCTTGGTCAACTGTACCCCTTTGGGCACCTTCCCCGATATTAAGGAAAAACCAACGATTCCGTATGCTTTTATCTCGGACAGGCACTTGCTTTTCGATTTGATCTACAACCCCGAAAAAACGGCCTTTCTCCAAGAAGGGGAAAAACAAGGGGCAATGATCCGCAACGGATTAAGAATGCTTGAATTACAAGCGGAAAAATCCTGGAAAATCTGGAATTCGAAGTAACTTTACCAAAAAAGAAATGGTATTAACTTTGGATTTCCTTCCGTTGTTAGTATATTACAATAGCATTCTTAAGCAGATCTAACACGAATTACAATGCAAGAAGATAAAGACCGAGAACTACAAGAAACTGTAGATGGAGAGAAAGTTTCAGAAACTACCGAACCCATAAAAGAGACTTCGGAGAAAAGCCCTGAAAATACAGTAGAGAACAACCATTCGATTACCCCTACGGAAACACCCGAAAGCACCGAAAATGCTTTGCCGGAAACTGCTCCGGACGGGGGATCCGACCATGGGGAAGAAGAGGTCATGAATGAAATCGACGAATCGAACGCAGAAGATGCCGAGGACCAGGACAACCAACACAGACATGATATCCCCATATTGGATTACCATGCCATGTCTATGGAAAATCTGGTAGGGGAATTGCAGCGATTGGTCAAAAATGAAAAAGTACAAGCCATTAAAAAGCATGTAGAAGGAATCAAATATGAATTTGACCTGAAATTCCAGGAATTCATTGAAGGGAAAAAAGAGGACTTTATCAGCAATGGCGGCAATGAGATAGATTTTAAGTATAACTCGGTTACAAAAAGGCAATATAACGAGGTCTATTCCGAGTATCGTGAAAAACGAAACCAATATTACAAATCGCTCGAAAATAGTTTAAAGGAAAATTTAGCGAACAGATTGGCCCTCATCGAAGAACTAAAAAGTTTGGTGAATGTTGAGGAAGATATCAACACCACATACAAACACTTTAAGGAAGTTCAGGAAAAATGGCGAAATGCAGGCCCTGTTCCCCGTAATAATTACAATGATGTTTGGCGTACCTACCAACACCATATCGAAATTTTCTATGATTTTCTACATATAAACAGGGAATTGCGAGACCTTGATTTTAAGCATAACCTGGAAGAAAAGCTGAAATTGATCGATCGGGCGGAAGCATTGGAAAAAGAAGGAGATCTAAACAAGGCATTCCGCGAATTGCAGACCCTGCATAAAATATGGAAAGAGGATGTTGGACCGGTTGATAAAGAACACCGTGAAGAAATATGGGAACGCTTTAGCAATGCTACGAAGGTACTGCACCAAAGAAGACAGGATTATTACAAGGACCTTGAAAAGATCCACGAACAAAACCTTGAAAAAAAGAAAGAGATTATCAATGCCATCCAAGGTATTGCCGATAATATCGCCACCAACCACAGGGCAATTCAACAGCAAATAAAACAAATCGAAGAATTGCGGGACGCCTTCTTCAAAGCGGGTAAAGTTCCCCAAAAAGTAAATGAACAAACTTGGGCGGAATTTAAAGAGGCGGTACGAAGTTTCAACAGGAATAAAAATGCCTATTACAAAAACCTAAAAAAGGAACAACAGGAGAATCTTGATAAAAAACGGGAATTGCTGAAACTTGCCATTTCATTGAAAGATAGTGAGCGTACGGAGAAAACCACTTCCGAGATGAAGCGGATTCAAAGTGACTGGAAAAAGATAGGCCACGTTCCCCGTAAGTATTCCGACAAAATATGGAAAGAGTTCAAAGACGCCTGTAACCATTATTTCGATCGTTTGCACGCTTCGAAAAACGAGGCCTACAAGGAAGAAATGGAAAACTTCGAAAAAAAGAGCGATTGTCTTGACCGTCTAAAAGCCTTTGAACTAACTGGGAAAAGGGAGGCCGATCTGGCAACCATAAAATCATTTATCGAAGAGTGGAAAACCTATGGCCGGGTGCCTTTTAATAAAAAGAACATCAATCAAAAGTTCAATAAGATATTGGATGCCATCTTCAAGAAATTGGATGTTGACCGACAAGAATCGGAACTTCTGAGATATGGCAACAAAATACAGCAATTGGCCAATGCGGACAATGATAGGGCCTTTGCCAATGAACGTTCTTTCATCCGTAAAAAAATAGAGGAAAGCAAAAATGAAATTCGCCAACTGGAGAACAATCTTCAATTTTTCTCCAATGCCTCCGAGGACAATCCCTTGGTTCAGGATGTGATCAAAAAAGTTGAAAAACACAGGGAATCGTTGGATACCTGGAAGGCCAAGTTGAAAAAATTGACCATAATGCAGCGTAATCTGGAAAAAGAAGATACCGATGAGGACGAAATGGATCCCTCTGAAGCGGACGAATAAAAATATTTGGCCTTTACTCCGAGGTACATTCCGTTTAAAAAACGGTTAATCCATACTAAAACCTAATAAAAAAAAGACGAAACGGAATTCCGTTTCGTCTTTTTTTTACCGCACTATGCCACCAAGAATCCCAAACAGGTTGTCCCGGCTTTAATCTTCGTACTGCCGTAGTAAAAAATTGATCAAGTCAGTTGTGGTCACAATACCTTTAAGTTCCCCATCATCCACCACCGGAATGGCATGAAACTCTTTTTTGGATAGTATTTCGGCAACATCCTTTACATGGGTATCCGAAGATACACTGATCAAACTTTTTGCCATTACCTGTTCAATACTGAACATATTGTACACCATGGAATCCACGGTATCCTCATCGTCATAAACCGCATCGGCAAAACTTATACGCAATAAATCGGTATAACTCAGCATACCTATGATCTTAGAACCGGAAACTACAGGTATGTGCCTGATATGATGTTTTCTGAATAAATGCTCGGCTTTCTCAAGATTATCCGACGTATTCAACGTAATGACTTTTTTGGTCATTATTTCTGATATGGGAGTTCCTTTTTTCATAATCGAGGATTTAAGTTCCTTTTTAAAAATACTCAGATTTACTCCGGAAAAGAATGATAAAAATCATGTACAAGGCTTTAAACCACATTCAAATGGCGACTATTCCGCAATGCACCATTGCTTTGAACAGCTCTTTTTTACCCCTTTCCAATTTTAGGACACATAACAGATCATCCGTTTTAACATCAATTAGCAGGTGTTTTAAGGAGTATAGGTCACATTTCGGTATCTTTACAACCTCAATAAATTCCGATTTGGGAAGACACGCTTTACGATATGCACTTGAAGGCCCTTTTGATAATTTTACTTTTTAACAGCATTCATCTTATCGGACAGGAACTGCCTCCGATCATTACCTATCCCCCAGAGACCTACCAGGCCGACAATCAGAATTGGATGCTTTCCCAGAGCACGGATAAAACCATCTTTATCGCCAATAATTCGGGTTTGTTAACGTTTGATGGCGCGCGTTTTAAACTCTATGATTCCCCCAATCGCTCCGTTATACGTTCTGTAAAGGTTATCAATGATTTGGTCTATACCGGATGTTTTATGGAATTCGGTTACTGGAAAAAAAATGAATTCGGCCAACTTGTTTATCATTCTTTGATACCCAAGCTTGAAACGCCACTGATCGATGATGAGCAATTCTGGAATATACTTAAAGTCGGGGATTGGGTTTTATTCCAATCCTTGGACCGTATCTATAGCTACAACACCCTTGATGGATCGTTTACGATCATTGATTCGGAAACCCCAAGGGCACAGATTTTCAATGTGGACAACAGCGTATTTTTCCAAAAAACCAATGAAGGTATTTTTGAAATAAAAAATGGGAATCCGATATCGCTCACCAATGACCCGATCCTTGCCGAAAATCTCGTCATCGCGATTTATAAAAAAGACCAAAAACTCCTTTTTCTATTGGAGAAAGGTGGGTTTTACTTTTTGGAAGAAAAGGGATTAAGAAAATGGAATATCGAAGCAGACCAGGAATTGGCCTCGATAAAATTATTCAGCAGTATCCAATTGAGTGACGGTAGTTTTGCCCTAGGCAGCATAACCAATGGCGTTTACCATCTAGATAAGACCGGCAAGATCATAAACGCGATCAATAAAGAAAAAGGACTTTACAACAACACTGTACTGTCTATGTTCGAAGATCTGGACCAAAACCTATGGCTTGGTTTGGATAATGGTCTAAGTGTGATCAACTACAACTCCCCATTTAAGGAATACAACGATCTTAAGGGAAAGATCGGAAATGTTTATGCCGCTAAAATTTTTAATGGTCTATTATATATAGGCACCAACCAAGGTCTTTTTTACAAAGAGGCGAATACGCAGCACCCTTTTCGATTGATCGCCGGTACCCAAGGGCAAGTATGGGGTTTGGTTGAACAGGACGGCAGCTTGTTTTGCGGCCATAATAATGGCACCTATATGGTGAAAAATACAACTGCGGAACTCATATGCGAATCGACAGGAACATGGAATATAAAGAAAATCGAGGGGCATGACAACCTATTGTTACAAGGCAACTATGATGGTTTGAATATTCTTGAAAAGGTAAACGGGAAATGGCGCCCAAGGAACAAATTGGAGGGTTTCAATTATTCAAGCAGATTTTTCGAATTCATCGACACCTATGAGATAATCGTTAACAATGAATATAAAGGAATCTATAAATTAACCGTCGATCCCGATTTCAAGACCATACTCAAAGTGCAAAATGATCCTGCCGATGGGTTTGGATCAAGCTTGGTCCTTCATGATAACAGTTTATACTACACAGAAAACTCGAATCAAAAGATCCTGAGATACAATTACGAACAAGATGGTTTCGAGACCGATACCGTCCTCTCAAAAATGTTCTATATCCCAAATGACAATTTAAACGGTATTTTAATCCCAGATCCCGAAAACAAAAGGCTCTGGGGTTTCAGTGAAAAAAACATCGTATATACCACCCCGGGTAAATTCAGTAATTCACCCGAAGTGGTAAAGGTTCCCATTTCCACGAAATTCAGACGAAGTATCGGTATTTCGGGATTTGAGCATATTGCCCATTTAAAGGACAACACCTATTTGATCGGTGGATCTAATGGCTATACCCTCCTAGACCTGAACAAGGTCAAAACCAAAAAACATACCATCAGGATTTCCTCGGTACAGAAAGAATTCCTAAATGCGCCCCAAGAAGAGATTGCATTGAACCCTGGACAAGAATTGGCATATACGGAGAACGATCTGGAATTCTCATTCAGTTCCCCCAACTATGATAAATACGCGGAAGTTACCTATCAATACAAACTTGAGGGACTTAACGACCAATGGAGCAGTTGGATCACGCATCCGGACATCTCTTTTGAAAATTTGAGTTTTGGGGATTATACCTTTAAAGTAAGATCAAAAATAGGCGACCGTATGTCCGAGAACATAGCGAGTTTCCCTTTCGTTATCCAAAGACCTTGGTATTATTCCAATATTGCCATCACCTGTTATATCCTCGCTTTTATTTTAATTTCCTTCCTGATCCATAAATTATACAAATCGTACTATAAAAGGCAAAATGCCAAAATTCTTAAGGAAAACACCAAAAAGCTAAAGCGAAAAAAGCTAAAGGCACAAAGTAAGATCATAGAAATCAAGAATGAACAATTGCGTCAGGATATAGCGAATAAAAACCGGGAATTGGCCATATCCACCATGAGCATCATAAAAAAGAACGAGTTTTTAAGTATGATCCGGGACCAGCTAAAAGAAAATGGCGACCATCCAAAGATCAAATCGGTTATTAGGACCATCAATCAAAATATCAACAACAAAGATGACTGGTCATTTTTCGAAGAGGCCTTCAAAAATGCCGATAAAGATTTCCTGAAAAAGATAAAAAAAATACATCCGGAATTAACCCCGAACGATTTAAAGCTTTGTGCGTATTTGCGATTGAACCTGTCTTCGAAGGAAATCGCACCTTTACTGAATATTTCGGTACGAAGCGTGGAAGTAAAGCGCTATAGGCTCCGTAAAAAGATGCAGCTTCAACACGAATCGGGTCTAACGGACTACATTTTGAACCTATAGGCCATACACCCCCCTACAACACCACCTCAACATTACCTATACAAAAACGATTTCGTAGGCCAATCAGCTGCATTCCAACAACTTCAAATTCCTTGCGTACCTATATAAGTTACAAGGAAAACAAGTGCGAATAACGCATTTTAAGCTCTTTTTTTTGAGATGTATGTTTTTTGTTGTGGTCATTTTTAAGGAATCCTTAACTCTTGGCGTTAAATTTACCTTAATAAAAAGTAATCATAAATGAAATGCGCATAACGACTTTCTCAACGCAAAAGGAAACCTTGTTTATGCGAATTCCATCTGAAGAATTAAAAACTAACAAAAATTAACAGATGAAGTCAAAAATTTTATTTCTCTCATTATTCTTGGTCGCATCGTTTACATTTGGTCAAACGACCAATGTTTCCGGTACGGTATCGGATTCGGGTAACATGCCTATTCCAGGTGTAAATGTTATCGTGAAAAACACGACAAAGGGAACCGCAACAGATTTTGATGGTATGTTTGCCTTAGATGATGTTCCCATTAACTCAACCTTGGTTTTTTCCTATCTGGGGTTCCAAACCCAAGAGGTTGTAGTGACCCGTGGTAACCAAACCATTAACGTGACACTGACCGAAGATGCGGAAGCATTGGAAGAAGTGGTGGTTATTGGTTATGGTACGCAAAAAGTAAGTAAGATTTCCGGTGCGGTCTCTACCGTAAAAAGGGAAAATCTCGAAAAACTCAATGCAGTCAGGGCAGATGACGCCTTACAAGGGCAAGCTTCCGGTGTAAACGTTATCGGAGCCGGTTCTCCCGGTTCAAAACCTACGGTCTTGATACGGGGTATCCCTTCGTATACAGGTACCGATCCACTTGTCGTTATCGA
Organism: Maribacter polysaccharolyticus; assembly: GCF_028882255.1. GTDB lineage: Bacteria > Bacteroidota > Bacteroidia > Flavobacteriales > Flavobacteriaceae > Maribacter_A > Maribacter_A polysaccharolyticus. The sequence continues at coordinate 41,413 of NZ_JARBUY010000007.1, read as the reverse complement.
TGGTGTTACGCAAACCTTGGATGACCTGAATTCATTGAACACTTCTGATATTGAATCCATCAACGTATTGAAAGATGCCGCTTTATCGGCTATATACGGGGTAAAAGGTGGTAATGGTGTAATTGTTGTAAAGACAAAATCAGGTAAACGGAACACCAAGACGACATTTTCCCTTAATTCTTCCTACGGACTACAGCAAGTAATCAACAAAATCGATGTATTGAATGCCAGTCAATATGTTGCCATTTTAAATGAAGCCAGTGCCAATGCCGGTGAAGGAATCATTTTCAGTGATATATCCGGCTATGGCAAAGGAACCGATTGGCAGGAAGAAGTCTTTAAAACGGCACCGATCACCACTCATAATTTATCTGCCCAAGGGGGTAGTGAACTTACCTCTTATTTCGTTTCCGCGGGGTATATGAGCCAAGAAGGTATTGTTGGAGGTGGGGACAAATCCTACTTCGACAGGGTTAACTTTACCGCCAACTTTGATACGGATATGACCGATAAATTAAAGTTGATCTCCAATACAAGTTATGCCAACATCAAGGGCAGCAGTATCGCTGAAAACAGTATCACAGGGGTTCTTTCAAATGCATTGAACATGGATCCTACCGTTCCCGTATATGATGAGGATGGTAATTACGGGGTAAGTGAAACGATAACCCAAGAGATTGTAAACCCGGTTGCACTTATAGCCAACACCTATAACAAGTCCAACACCAACAAGCTCACCGGGAAATTGGAATTGCAATATGACGTATTGGACAACCTGAAGTTCACTTCCAGGTTCGGGTATACCTATGTAGACGTATATTCAAAGAATTTTTACCCCTTGGTATACTATGGAACAGGCCATAATTCAACGACGGCGAATGCAGATCTATCTGCGATAACCACCACGGATGATGATGGCAATGAAACCGACCTCTATAGTAACAGGGTTTCCGAATCCAGAACGAATTACTTCAACTTCACCTACGAAATGTTCGCCAATTACAACTTCAACATCGGTGATGACCATGCTTTTGAAACGGTATTGGGTATGGCAATAGGCAAGAATACCGGGGATAATATCACCGCAAGTGCTGAGGATATTCCTTTTAACTCTTGGAAGTACGCAGATGTTTCCGCTTCTACCGATTCAGAATCGGACACCTCTAGCTCATGGCAATATGAGACAAGGAACATATCCTATTTCACTAGGATCAACTATGACTTTATGAATAGGTATTTACTGTCGTTCACAGGTCGTATAGATGGTTCAACAAACTTTGGTGAAAACAACAAATTCGGGTTCTTCCCATCCGCATCCCTAGGATGGTTGGTTTCCGAAGAAGAATTCTTCAATCCGGGAGTGATGACCTATTTTAAACTTAGGGGTAGTTATGGTACGGTCGGTAATGACAACATCGAGGCACAGTATTCGACCATCTCAACCTTCCCTTCCTACACTTTTGGTAATGAAATAGCTAGTGGATCCACTTTGGAAACGATTCCAAATGAAGATGTTTCATGGGAAAATCAAATTCAATACAATATAGGTTTTGACACCAGATTGTTCGATAATAAATTGAGCATATCGGCTGACTACTTCAATAAAACGGTAGACGATTTATTGTTCGACCCCACCTTGTCTTTATACCTCGGATCTCCTGAATATCCAACCACCAATATCGGTAAAACCAGTAGTTATGGTATTGATGCCAGTATCGGCTATAATAGCGAGTTCGGGGACAATTTTAAACTGAGCACCAATGTTAGTTTTACCACCTCGGTCAATGAAGTTAAGGAAATCAACAACGGTAACAAATACATAGACGGTTCAGGTTATGGTATCCCCTATACCTATATAACCCGTTTTGAGGAAGGCTATTCCCCAGGATATTTCTACGGTTACAAAACCGATGGTATTTTCCAAAACCAAAGTGAAATCGATGCCCATGCTACACAAGATGGCGCTGTTCCCGGCGATATCCGTTTCGTGGATGTCAATGGAGATGGGGAAATCGATGATGACGACAGAACGGAAATCGGAGATCCTTTCCCCGACTTTACGGTAGGATGGAACTTGGCTTTGGATTATAAGAATTTCGACTTCAACGTATTTACCTACGCCTCTGTAGGAAATGATATCTACAGGGCTTATGAAAGAAACCTGAACTATACGAACCGTTTTGCATCCGTTTTGGACCGATGGACCGGTGAAGGTACGAGTTATTCCGAACCAAGGGTAACCTTCGTAGATGACAATAACAACACTAGGGCTTCAGACAGATACATAGAAGACGGCAGTTTCATCAAGATCAAGAACATCCAATTAGGGTATAAAATACCCGATGATGTCGTAAAGAAAAATGGTTTGGATCAGATACGGATTTATGGTCAAGTGAAAAACGCCTTTGTTTTCACCGATTATTCGGGATATGACCCGGAAATTTCCAATGGGGACGATTCAGTACTGGATACCGGTGTTGATAGGGGTACTTACCCACAACCTAGAGTTTGGACACTTGGTATAAATGTTAAATTCTAATAAAAAAGACATGAAAATATTTAAAAATATAGCGCTAATCGGGTTATTGATGGTAACGGCATATTCCTGTACGGAATATGTGGATTATGACCCTGCAGAAAATTATGAGATCGTTGCTGACATCTATTTTGAGTCTTCAGACGATTATGAATCTGCCGTAGTGGGTACTTATGACCCATTGCAATGGATGTACCTAAATATATTGATCGGTGATATTGCATCGGATAATTCATTATGTGGTGGTGAGAGTGCCACGGATGTTGTCGGTTTACAGGAAATCGATGATATGACCCATTATGCCAGTAATGACAACCTAACCTCCATTTGGACGTGGTGTTATGAAGGGATCAACCGGGCAAATTACTTAGAGGAAAACAAGGAAAAACTCGAATTTGACGGTAAGGCCGCCCTTTATGGCGAAGTTTACTTCCTTAGGGCCTACTATTATTTTGAATTGGTGAAATTCTTTGGGGATGTGCCTTTGTTTACCGAATATAGGTTGACAGCATCGGACTCCGGAACTTTAGAGCGTTCCGAGGCATCGGTTGTCTATGCGCAAATAGAAACCGACCTATTGAATGCCATAGATGCATTGCCTACAACAGTCAGTCAATCGGGCAGGGTTACCAAATATGCCGCTCAGGCCTTACTGGGTAAAGTGTATTTGTACCAAGATAAATTTACCGAATCCGCTGAGGTTTTGGAAAACGTAATCGGCAAGTATACTTTGGTATCGGATTACGCCAGTCAATTCCTTTCCTCTGGGGAAAATGGTACCGAATCCGTTTTTGAGGTGCAACATTCAAGTGCATCCGAATGGTGGGATTGGGGTTACACCCCTCAAGGTACCGAAGGTAACTATGGTATAATACATAACGGACCAAGGGGTTTCAGTGGACCTACATATGCTTCCGGATGGAGTTTTAACGTACCTACCGAAGATCTGTACAACTCCTATGATGAAAACGATACAAGAAGGGACGCTTCCATCTTGGATATGGAAGCCTTTGCAGAAGCCAACGACGCTTCCTATACCGAAGGGTATGAGCATACAGGGTACTATAACCATAAATATATTCCTAGAGCCGGGGAAAGTGATGCGCAAACAGAACTGAACTATGGCACCAACTATAGATCTATCCGCTATGCCGATGTATTGTTGATGGCTGCCGAAGCCAACAATAGAGGGGGCGTAAGTGATACTAAGGCCCAGGAATACTTGAATGAAGTCAGACGTAGGGCCTTTGGGGACACGGACCATGATATTACGGCCACAGGTTCTACCTTGACCGATGCCATTTGGGCCGAGCGGAATTTTGAACTTGCCATGGAAGGGCACCGATTCTTCGATTTGGTACGGACAGGTGAAGCCGCAGACGTTATCGATGGTTTTGTGGAAGGAAAACACGAAGTGTTCCCCATTCCCCAACAGGAAATCGATATTTCGAATTTAACCCAAAACGACGGCTATTAATAACAAAAAGACTTAATTATGAAAACATTGAAATATATTCTAAGTGCTATTGTTGTTTTTTCCGCTCTTTGGGGCTGTGAGGACGACAACTTTGACAACGTTGATTTTATTGACTCAGCGGTAGCACCCACAAATGTATCGGCGTTATTTAGTGTAACGCAGGATAATACGGGTGATGTAACGATTACGCCAAATAGTGAGGGCGCGGTTAGTTATGGGATCGATTATGGCGATGCTTCAGAGGTTGCGACCCTGGAGCAAGGGGAAAATACATCACATACCTATGCAGAAGGTTCCTATAGCGTGGTAATCACCGCTTACGGTATTACCGGTTTAAGCTCGGATACCACCTTACCTTTGGAGGTTTCCTTCAATGCCCCTGAAAATTTGGAGGTTTCCATTTCAAACGATGAAGCGGTATCCAAACAGGTCAATGTAACCGCAACTGCTGATTACGCCATTACTTACGATGTTTACTTTGGTGAAGAAGGCAATGATGATCCCGTTTCGGCCAATATCGGGGATACCGTATCCTATATATACGATGAGGCAGGAACCTATACCATTACGGTAGTGGCAAAAGGTGCCGCCATTGAGACAACGGAGTACACCACTACTTTCGATGCGGTTGCCATTTTACAGCCGATATCCTCGGCTGCTACGCCACCAACCAGAAATGCCGACGATGTAATTTCTGTCTACAGTGCTAAGTATACCGATATTTCCGGGGTCGATTTTAACCCGGATTGGGGACAATCAGGACAGGGAAGTAGCTATGCGGAATTCGATTTGAATGGGGATACCATGTTACAATACATTAACCTTAGTTACCAAGGGGTCCAATTTGCCGCAGCTGAGGACTTAACGGAAATGGAGTACTTACATATGGATATTTGGACGGCAGATGTAACCACCATCGAAACCTCGTTGATCAGTGCAACGAATGGGGAAAAACCGGTAACATCGACCTTAACGGCCGATCAATGGACAAGTATCGATATTCCAATTTCAGACTTTACGGATCAGGGATTGACCGTAGCCGATATCCATCAACTTAAATTTGTCGGTGCGCCATGGGCCGCAGGTACCGTATTCATCGATAACATTTATTTCTACAGGGCATCTACCGCTGCGGTAAGTGGATCGCTTCCCATAGATTTTGAATCGGACTATGCATTTAGCTCCTTTGATGGTGGGTCGATTGCCACCGTCGAAAATCCGGATACTTCAGGCAATACCTCAGCTACGGTTGCCGAACTGATCAAAGGTGCCGGTCAAACTTGGGCTGGATCCAAAATAACCGTTGAAGAGCCCTTTGATGTTTCCGAAAATACCGTCGTGACCATGAAGGTCTGGTCCCCTAGGGTCGGATTGGATGTATTGATGAAATTCGAGGACGACGTTGTATGGCCCGACACCTCTGCTACCGATGAAATTACGGTAGCCACTACAGTGGCCAATGCTTGGGAAGAACTATCATTTACCATTACAGGTGTTGATTCCAGCCTATCTTATTACAATTTGGTGTTGATTATGGATAATGGTACCGTAGGTGATGGCAGTAGTGATTATACCCTCTATATCGATGATATTTCGGTAGCCTCATTCTTGGATTTTGAAGCGGATTATGCCATGAGTTCCTTTGATGGCGGATCGATCGCTACCGTTGAAAATCCGGATACTTCCGGAAATACATCGGCTACGGTCGCCGAATTGATCAAAGGTGACGGTCAAACCTGGGCTGGATCCAAAATAACCGTGGAAGAACCTTTCGACATTGAGGAAGGCAGCACGATCAAGATCAAAGTTTGGTCGCCACGGGCCGGTTTGAATTTATTGGTGAAATTCGAAGATGACGTTGCTTGGCCAGATACCGCTGCAACCGATGAAATTACGGTAGCCACTACCGTTGCCAATACTTGGGAGGAATTAACCTATACCCTTACCGGTGTTGATTCGAGCATCGACTATTACAATTTGGTATTGATCATGGATAATGGAACCATGGGAGATGGCACCAGTAATTATACCATTTATGTTGATGATATTTCACAAAACTAATAAGTCTAAATAATAAAGGTACTTATGAAAAATAGTAGCACATTTTATAAAACCATTTTCCTCGTTTTCGCGATTCTATTGATGTCGTGCGAAGAAAATAATTACGAATTCGGTGACATAGTTGCACCGTCAGACCTGCAGGTAACTGCGGATATCCAAGGATTGGATACAGATAACCCCTATGGTGACGGGACAGGTAAGGTTAGTTTAACCGCATCCGCTTCCAACGCCATTACCTATAAGTTCATCTATAGTGGTAAGGAAGAAATGGCTCCTTCAGGGGAATTGGAAGTAAGTTTTTCCACCGTAGGGATCAACACCTACGATATTACCGTACAGGCCTATGGAACGGCAGGAACGAGTTCAACCGAAACCGTCCAGATCGAAGTATTGGCAACCTATGAGCCCCCAGAGGATTTATTGGAGATGTTGTACGGAGATGGTGAAAAAACCTGGAGGGTCAAAGCGGAATCCGGTGGTCATTTCGGGGTTGGTCCGGCCGACGGTACTTCTGCCGATTGGTGGTCTGCCAATGCTTATGACAAAGCCGATTTAGGTGCTTATGACGACAGAATAACATTCAAGTCCGATGGTACGGTAACCTATGTGACCAACGAAACGATTTATGGTCAGTCTGGTCCATTATTTGCCGATTTCGGAACTTCTTGGGATGAAAATTCCAACGGGGAATATGAAAACTATCCGGTTTCGGATTTTACCGATACTTGGGAGTTAACGGCTCCGGATGACCAAGAGACCTTAACTTTCAATGGTTATGGATTCCATGGATTTTATGTGGGCGGTGACCACAGTTATCAAATAATCTCCAGAACGGATACCGAAATGTTCGTCAAAACCATTGGTGATGATGGCCTGGGTTGGTTTGGCATATTGACTTCCGAAGATGAACCTACGGATGAAGAAGCTACCGTTGATGTCACGTATTCCACCTTGGTTTGGTACGATGAATTCGATACTGATGGAAGTCCTGATTCAGCCAATTGGACCTATGATTTAGGAACCGGTACCGACGGATGGGGAAATAATGAATCCCAATATTACACCGATAGGACCGATAACGTATCGATTTCGGATGGTACTTTGAAGATTACCGCCAAAAAGGAAAGTTACGAGGGATCGGAATATACTTCCGCCCGGATTTTGACACAAGATCTATTTGAATTCACCTATGGCAGGGTCGATATCCGTGCAAAATTGCCTTCAGGCGGGGGAACTTGGCCCGCACTTTGGATGTTGGGAGCCAATTTTGATACCACCGGATGGCCTGCTTGTGGGGAAATCGATATTATGGAACATGTTGGTAACGACGAAGGTACCGTTCATGGATCGATCCACAACACCTCTAGTTCCGGTGCCACCGTTAATACCGGGGAAGTTACGGTTAGCGATGCTACTTCTGAATTTCATGTGTATTCGGTCAACTGGTCCGAGGATGAAATCTCTTTCTTAGTGGATGATGAAATTTTCTATACGTACAACCCGGATACCAAAGATGGGGACACCTGGCCATTCGATTCCGATCAATTCCTGATCTTGAACGTTGCCATGGGAGGATCTTTCGGTGGTGATATAGATGATGCTTTCACCGAAGCATCGATGGAAGTTGATTACGTTAGGGTATATCAATAAAGATCGAACCCCAATCACGGTTCGAGTAAAGAAAAAGGTTAGTTTCCCAACTAACCTTTTTCTTCCCTATTTTGGGAACAGAAGACAAAAATTCAGTATAATGCACTGTATTTCTGCTCTTTACATTAATTAATTTGGTTTTACGGAAATTAAACCCGAATATCAAAACAATGAAAAACTTAAAAAAAGGTCGTTTGTTCCACAGTGCCATAGGGGTGCTACTTTTACCATTGCTCATGGCTAATTGTACGGGTACGAAGAAGGAAAATAAAGAAACCGTAACAGCCGAACCCAAGCCCGTAATATTATCAATAGAAGGAATGAAAGCGGATATTTACACCACGGCCCACAAATCCGATCTTAAATTGGCAAAGACCGGAACCCTGAACTTTGGTCCCAATAAACAACCCTTGGAAATGGATATTGATATTTATGTAAATCCGAACAAACAATTCCAATCATTGGTAGGCATTGGTGCTGCCTTGACCGATGCCGCAGCGGAGACCTTTTACCGATTATCGGAAGAGAACCAGGAAAGATTCTTGGAAGCCTATTATGACAAAGACAAAGGAATCGGATATTCCTTGGGCCGAACCATTATACATAGTTGCGATTTTTCATCGGGCAGTTATACCTATGTTGAAGAAGGGGACGCCGAACTAAAAACCTTCAATATTGACCATGACCGCCAATACCGATTACCATTTACAAAAAAAGCCATAGCAGCAGCAGGGGGTGATTTGACGATGTACGCCAGCCCTTGGAGTCCACCTGCATTTATGAAGACGAACAACAATATGCTGCAAGGCGGAAAACTAAAACCGGAGTTCTTTCAACCTTGGGCCAATTACTATGTAAAATTCATAGAAGCTTACGAAGCCGAAGGCATACCGATCTGGGGATTGACCATTCAAAACGAGCCCATGGCCGTACAACGATGGGAATCCTGTATCTACACCGCGGAAGAAGAACGCGATTTCCTAAAAAATTATCTGGGCCCCACCTTGGAAAAAGCGAATATGGGTGATAAGAATATTATTGTCTGGGACCATAACAGGGATCTTCTTTTTCAACGGGCAAGTACCATCTTGGACGACCCCGATGCCGCCAAATATGTTTGGGGCACCGGTTTCCATTGGTATGAGGACTGGAAAGACGGCATACCCATGTTCGATCATGTACTAAGGGTAAAGGAAGCCTATCCCGATAAAAACCTGATTTTTACCGAAGGCTGTAATGAAGCCTTTGATATGGCTAAAATAGAAGAACCAAGACTTGCCGAACGTTATGGAAGGTCAATGGTTAACGACTTCAACAATGGCACCGTAGCTTGGACCGATTGGAATATACTTTTGGATGAGACCGGAGGCCCCAACCATGTAGGCAATTTATGTTTTGCCCCTGTCCACGGGAACACGAAAACCGGTGAGCTTATGTTCACCAACTCCTACTACTATATAGGTCATTTTTCAAAATTCATTCGCCCGGGAGCCAAAAGGATCAGTAGTGTTTCGACGGCCAATAGCCTATTGTCAACGGGCTTTTTGAACGAAGATGGAAGCATGGCCATTATCGCCATGAACCAGAGTGACAAAGAACTGGATTACACTATTACCATTGCCGGGAATACGGCAAGTGTATCCATTCCCGCACACGCCATTCAAACCATATTATTATCCGAATAAAAGTCATAAATTATAGAAGCCAAAAGCCAATAAAAAAGGAAAGCAACCATTAAGTATTAAAACCATGCAAAAAAACGATGCTGTACTAAAAACGAATAAACCCTATACTGTTCTAATTAGTTTGATAGTGGCCTTGGGTGGTTTTTTATTGGGATTCGACAGTGCGGTAATCTCAGGAGCCGTTAAAGGCATAACCGTTTATTTTGAAATGACCGATTCGATGCTCGGATTTGCTGTAGGATGTGTCATTTTCGGGGCCATGGCGGGTAATTTATTGGCAGGCCCCATGGCCGACCGCTTTGGAAGAAAAAAAGTCCTGATCATCGTTGCCGCACTTTTTACGATATCCGCTACTTGGTCGGCACTGGCAACCGAGTATACCGAGTTTATCATTGCCAGGATCATCGGGGGCATCGGTATCGGGGGAGCCATTCTGATCGCCCCTATTTACATTGCCGAAATCGCACCGCCCAAATTAAGGGGAAGTTTGGTTTCTTTTAACCAACTGAATATTGTAATCGGGATTTCAGTGGCCTATTTTTCAAATTATTTCCTGGTAAATCTGGAAGGCGAAAGTTGGAGGTGGATGCTCGGGGTGGAAGCCATACCTGCAGCCATCTACTTTCTGTCGCTTTGGACGGTGCCCAAAAGCCCAAGGTGGTTGATCCAAAAATCGGATAAGGTAAATTTGGCCCAAAAGACACTGTCCAAAATCGGCGGGGAAGCCTATGCCGAAGTGACCATCGCGGAAATCCAGAGAGGATTGGCAAAAAAAGAAGAAAAAGGCAAACTCTCCGATTTGGTGAACCCCAAGTATATGACCATCATGATCATCGCCTTGGGCATAGCGTTCTTTCAACAAATTACCGGTATCAATGCCATTTTTTATTATGCCCCCACAATATTTGAACAAGCCGGAGGAAGTACCGATTCGTCCTTTCTTCAGGCCATAGTCGTAGGGTTGACCAATTTAGTCTTTACCTTGGTAGCCATATGGTTGATCGACAGGTTGGGAAGAAAACCTTTATTACTCATTGGCACAACATGTATGACCATTGCACTTTTGTTGGCTGCTTTTGCATTCAACAATGCCACTTATGACTTTAACGACACGACCCTAGACCAAATCGGCAATACCGAAATCAAAATGGCATTGGCCGAGTTGAAAGGTAGTTCTTTTGATAGTCAGGCCGCCTTGTTCAACGAGGTGGAATCCTTATTGGATGCCGATCGGTTTTTGGAATTCAAAAGAAACGAAATCACCAATACCATAAATATCAATGCCTCCTTGGTCTTAATCGCGATCCTACTTTACGTGGCATCTTTTGCCATTTCGCTAGGACCCGTGATGTGGGCCTTGATCTCTGAAATATTCCCTAGTAAAATCAAGGGAATAGCCATTTCGGTGGTAGGTTTTTTCAATTCATTGGTCAGTTTTTCGGTAACACAGGTTTTTCCTTGGGAACTGTCAAATCTTGGACCAACGATGACTTTCGGCCTATATGCCCTACTCTCGTTCTGCGCCATTTTCTTTGTTTACAAATTTGTGGTGGAAACCAAGGGCAGGACATTGGAGGAAGTAGAGGAATTATTAATAAGAAAATAGAACAAACGGTGCATTTTTAATGATGTGCCCTAACATTGAACGACAACAAAAAATCCTTTTCCTATAATTATTACGGAAGGGGTTTTCAAAAAAAACATCGACGATAAAATAAAAGTAGACCACATGTATTTAGGAAAAAATGTAGCTTCCTTTGAAGCCGGTAAAATAAAAGGGGAACTTGTGAATCTTGATAACGAAAGTTATTATAAAATTTCCAATTGCGACGGCATGAGACCTTTCTTCATGAGCATTGTAAGTGATTCCAACCATTGGATGTTCATTTCAAGTAATGGAGGATTGACTGCCGGAAGAAAAAACAGCGAATCATCACTTTTTCCCTATTATACCGATGATAAAATTACAGAGTCGGCCGATATTACCGGAAGCAAGACCATCCTTCATATCCATGCCGAAGGCAAAACCTATTTATGGGAGCCTTTTTCCGAGAGATTCAACGGAATTTACAATACCCAAAGAAATCTGTATAAAAATTCGTTAGGAAACAAGGTTGTTTTTGAAGAAACCAATATCGACCTGGGAATCACCTTCAGGTACCAATGGAGTTCAAGCGACACCTATGGCTTTGTAAGAAAATCAACTTTGATCAACACTACGGATTCTGCTAAAAAAGTAACCGTATTGGACGGTATCCAAAATATTCTTCCATATGGGGTGTCATCCGAATTACAGAATAGACAAAGTAATTTGGTCGATGCGTACAAAAGAAATGAGCTTGATCCCGAGGTGGGTATCGGCATTTATGCCTTAAGTGCCATAATCGTGGATAAAGCCGAACCCAGTGAAGCCTTAAAAGCTTCAATAGCTTGGTCCATTGGCCTGGAAAATGTAAAATATTTGGTTTCATCCAAACAACTGGATGCCTTCCGAAAGGGAAATGCCATAGAACAGGAAGAAGATATTAAAGCCGAAAAAGGGGCCTACTTTATTTGTACCGATGTTACTTTACAACCAAAGGAATCAAAAAAGTGGTTGATCGTTGCCGATGTCAACCAAACGATGGTCGGTATTCGTAAGATTTCAGAAAAATTAAAAAAGGAAAAAGCCCTGACCTCCTTGATCGAAGCGGATATTGAATTGGGGTCGACCCATTTATTGGAGTTGAACGGAGCTTCTGATGGTTTGCAGATGTCGGCGGACAATTTGAGAAACACCAGACACTTTTCCAATACCCTCTTCAACATTATGCGAGGTGGTATCTTTGATGATAATTATCAAATCGAAAAAAACGATTTTCTCAAATACCTCCAAAAAGCCAATAAAGAAGTATTCGCGAATAAAGAAAAGCTCATTGCCCCCCTATCGGAAAAATTCGCATTCCAGGACCTCAAGCAATTGGCCATAAAAGACCATGACAGTGATTTCATGCGATTGGCCTTTGAATACATGCCCCTGAAATTCAGTAGAAGACATGGGGACCCAAGTAGACCTTGGAACAAATTTTCGATAAACACGAGAAATGAAGATGGGTCCAAAATATTGGACTATGAAGGAAACTGGCGCGATATTTTCCAGAATTGGGAAGCTTTGGCGCATTCGTACCCCGGATTTATCGAAAATATGATCCATAAATTCCTGAATGCAACTACCTTCGATGGCTACAATCCTTACCGGGTCACCAAAGACGGCTTTGATTGGGAAACCATAGAACCCGACGATCCATGGTCCTACATTGGGTATTGGGGAGATCATCAGATCATTTATCTCCTAAAATTCCTGGAGTTCATCGAACACCATTACCCCGATAAATTAGCTTCCTATTTTAACCAAAATGTTTTCGTTTATGCGAACGTTCCCTACAAAATAAAGGGTTATGCCGATATCCTGGCCAACCCCAAGGACACCATCGTATTCGACGATGGCCTTGATTCCGAAATAAACAAAAAGAGGGAAGTTATGGGTGCGGATGGCGCATTACTAAGTGATAAAAACGCCGTGATCTGCAAAGCGAACCTTATTGAAAAGCTTTTGGCAACCTTATTGGCCAAGATTTCGAATTTCATTCCTGAAGGGGGTATCTGGATGAATACCCAGAGACCCGAATGGAACGATGCGAACAATGCGTTGGTGGGCAACGGGGTGTCAATGGTAACCCTGTATTACCTAAGAAGGTTCCTGCATTTCTTCGAAGGGGTGGTAGCGCGTATGCCCCATGGCGAAAGTGAGATATCCAAAGAATTATCCCAATTTTTCAATAAGGTGGTCAACACTTTCGATAGCAATATCGCCATACTTTCCGGGAAAGTTTCCGATAAAGACCGTAAAACGGTGTTAGACGGACTGGGAAATGCAGGTAGCGACTATAGGACTACCATTTATGAAAATGGTTTTGAGGGCAGCAAAGAGCGCATTACAAAAAATGAACTGTTGCACTTCCTGCAAGTTTCCAAAAAGTACTTGGACCATAGTATCAGGGCCAACAAAAGGGACGACAAATTGTATCATGCCTACAATTTAATGACCGTCGAAAATGATTCGGAAGTTTCCATCTCCTACCTACCGGAAATGTTGGAAGGGCAAGTCGCCGTTCTAAGTTCGGGTTATATTGTCGGTAAAGATGCCCTGGAACTTTTGGACGCCTTGAAAAACAGTGCCCTGTTCAGGCCCGACCAATACAGTTATATCCTGTATCCGAACAAGGAGCTCCCACGTTTTTATGATAAAAACAACATTCCCTCGGAGCGCATTGCGGATTCAAGTTTAGTAGCGCGATTGGTAAAGGATGGAAATACCCAAATCGTCGAAAAGGATGGTTTAGGAAACTACCATTTCAATGGAAATTTCAACAATGCCGGTAGCTTAAAATCGGCATTGGCAAACTTGCCCAAAAAACAATATGGGGCCCTTGTCGAAAAAGACGAATCCTTGTTATTGGCAACTTTTGAAGAAATATTCAACCATAAGGCCTTTACCGGTCGATCCGGGACCTTCTTCGGGTATGAGGGTTTGGGTTCCATATACTGGCATATGGTCTCAAAATTGTTGTTGGCGGTACAGGAAATCTGTTTAGGAGCCGTTGCCGATCAGGAAGATGAAACGATTATTGGTCGTTTACTGGACCATTATTATGAAATTGAAGCGGGAATCGGCGTTCATAAGTCCCCGGAACTCTACGGGGCCTTCCCTACAGATCCCTATTCACATACACCGGCAGGTAAAGGCGCACAGCAGCCAGGAATGACGGGACAGGTGAAAGAGGATATATTAAGCCGATTTGGGGAATTGGGTGTCTACGTAACCGACGGAAAAATCTTCTTCGATCCTCGTTTACTACGGGTTGAGGAGTTCTTAAAGACCCCTAAGGTCTTTACCTATTTCAATAAAAATAATGAAGTAAAGGAAATACAACTTGAAGAAGGGTCGCTGGCCTTTACCTATTGTCAAATCCCGATAATTTACAAATTGTCCGAAAAAGAAGGGTTGAACGTTCATTTCACAGAAGGTTCCGTTCTTGAATTGGACGGACAAAATCTTGATTCATCGACAAGTAACATGGTTTTTGAACGCACCGGTGAAATAAAGCAAATTGTCGTATCCCTGAAAAAATAAAACCAAAGCAATGAAAGAACACGTTAAATTCAGCTTTTTGGTGCTATGTATGCTTTTGGCTTTTTCATGTAAAGAGAATGCGAAGAAAGAAGTTAATATCGAAACTGTGAAAGAGACCGCAAATAAAAGTGCGAAGGATATTCTCGGCAATCCGGAATATCTGGCCATATCCTATGGTGGATATAGGCATGTAGACCACGATATCGAACCCACTTTGGATGAACTCAAAGAAGACATGAAGCTTTTGTCTGCCATGGGCATAAAAATCGTGCGCACCTACAAAGTGCACCTACCACAGGCAGCCAATTTATTGAAGGCCATTAGTGAATTGAAACAAAAAGACCCTGGTTTTGAAATGTATGTCATGCTAGGCGCCTGGATCGATTGTAAAAATGCATGGACAGATAAGGACCCTGACCACAATGTGGAAAGTGAAGCCAATACTTGGCAAATTGAAGAAGCCGTTAGGTTGGCGAACGAATATCCCGATATCGTTAAGATAATCGCGGTAGGGAACGAAGCCATGGTCAAATGGGCCGCCAGTTATTATGTGCAACCTGCCGTGATCTTGAAATGGGTTACCCACCTTCAAAATTTAAAAAAAGAAGGCAAGCTACCCAAAGAGCTATGGATAACCAGTTCGGACGATTTTTCCTCCTGGGGTGGCGGCAGTGCAGAATACCACACCGAAGATCTTGAAAAATTGATCGATGCGGTTGACTACATATCCATGCATACCTACCCCTATCACAATACCCATTATAATCCAGCTTTTTGGGGCGTACCGGAAAATGAAGAAGGCCTATCGGATATTGAAAAAATAGATGCGGCCATGCTACGTGCCCTACAGTTCGCAAAATCACAATACGATAGTGTTTCGGGATATATGAAAAGTTTGGGCGTGCACAAACCCATTCATATCGGCGAAACCGGATGGGCTACGAAGTCCGACGGATTCTATGGCCCTACCGGCTCCAGGGCTACCGATGAATACAAGCAAGGCTTATATTATAAACATATGCGGGAATGGACCAATGCCAAAGGTATTTCCTGCTTTTATTTTGAAGCTTTTGATGAACAATGGAAAGATGCCGAAAATCCTATGGGATCCGAAAACCATTTCGGATTGATCAATTTGAAGAGTGAGGCTAAGTATCCCCTATGGAACTTGGTGGATGAAGGTACTTTTGACGGATTGACCCGAGACGGAAAAGCGATTACCAAAACGTACAACGGAGATATGGATGCCCTTATGAAAGCGGTTAGGGTACCCCCAATGGCCCGTAATATTAAAAAACCCGAACAATGAACACAGCATTGAACCCTGATTCACGATACCCGGTGATCATTAAGTATAATCGATATGATTAAAAAAATCACATTAGGATTCCAATATGGGATCGTATTACTCTTGACAGGCATTCTTATTTCCTGTTCCGGTAATGCCAAAAGCGATTTGGTCTCGGTTTCAGGACGTCAAATATTGGTCAACAAAACCCCTTATCTAATCAAAGGCATCTGTTATCATCCCGTTCCTAAAGGAAGTGAAAAAAGGGACTTTGGTAATTTAACCCAGGATATTGCCTTAATGGCAGAAGCCGGTATAAATACAATAAGGGTTTATGAACCCATAGATGATAAAGTTGTCCTTGACCGATTTAAGGCTGCGGGTATCAAAGTGATCATTGGTTTCGGGTATAACCAAGGGGGTTTTTATGATATACGCTCCGGGTCTTTCATCGATTATGTAAATAAATATAAAGATCACGATGCCATTTTATTCTGGGAGTTGGGAAATGAGTACAACTACCACCCCGAATGGTTTGAAGGCGATATAAAGAACTGGTATAGGGCCATGGACAATGCTGCCGATCTTATCCATAAAAACGACCTTTCTCATCCGGTTGCCACGGCCCATGGCGAATTACCCGATTCCTTGGCATTGTCCTTATCCAAAAACATCGATGTTTGGGGAATGAACGTCTATCGTTTTGATGACCCCTCCTCCATTTTTACCGAATGGAATGCAATTAGCCCTAAACCCATGTATTTGTCCGAAGCTGGAGGAGACAGCTATATGACCATCACAAAAGATGGTTATGAAGCAGGTAACAACCAAAAAGCACAGGCCGATGCCAATACAAGCATTTTAAACGCGGTCTTTAACAACACCGATATTTGCTCAGGTGTAACCCTGTTCTCCTTTACCGATGGATGGTGGAAAGCAGGAAATCCGGAAACCCAAGATCCAGGTGGCTGGGCTCCGAATAGTACCGGCGTTCCGTATGACGGTACGCCCAATGAGGAGTTCTGGGGTATTGTCGACATTGAAAGGAAGAAGAAAGAAACCTTTTACGAAATAAAGAAAATCTATACGGGCCTAACCCACCCTTAACCATAACAACAATTTTCATTGATAAATTAAAAGTGCTTCACGATGATAAAAAACAGTTTCTACCTACTAACCCTACTTATCCTACTAATGGTAAGTTGTAACGAAAAAGAAGAACAATTAACGGTAGAGGTATATGAAACCTCCGCTTCGGGCAACCAATTGAAGCGTATTACGGAATTCCCGGAAGTACGGAACCCCATACAGATAAAATTGAATCCCGATGAGCAATTTCAGACCATAACAGGGTTTGGGGGGGCCTTTACCGAATCTTCGGCCTACCTACTGAACCAAATGGGAAAAGAGAATCGCAAAAAAATCATCGATGCTTATTTCAGTAAAGAAGGGGCCAATTATTCCCTCACAAGAACCCATATGAATTCTTGCGATTTTTCACTGGACAATTACTCTTACAGCCCTATTGAAGGGGATAAAGAATTGGAACACTTTTCTGTCGAAGAAGATAAAGATGACCTGATCCCTATGATCAAGGATGCAATGGCCGCCTCTGAAGATGGATTTAAGATTTTTGCCTCGCCATGGACGGCAGCACCTTGGATGAAAGACAACAACAATTGGGTTGGGGGTAAATTGCTTCCCGAATACTATGATACCTGGGCATTGTTTTTTTCAAAATACGTTGACGCCTATAAAAATGAAGGAATCGATATTTGGGGTTTCACGGTAGAAAATGAACCTCTTGGCAATGGCAACAACTGGGAAAGCATGCATTTTAGCCCAAAAGAAATGACCGACTTCGTCGAGTACCATTTAGGACCTAAATTGGAAGCCGATGGAAAAGGGGATCTAAAAATTTTAGGATACGACCAAAATCGTGAACACCTAAAGGAATGGGTAGATGAAATGTTTCGAAATGAGGCCAGTTCAAAATATTTCGCAGGTACGGCCATACATTGGTATGCCAGCACCTTTGAAGTTTTTCCGGAAGAATTGCAGTATGCACATCACAAAGCGCCCGACAAATATTTAATACAAGCAGAAGCTTGCGTGGATTCTGAAATCCCCGTATGGCAAGACGATAAATGGTACTGGTCCAAAGAAGCTACCGATTGGGGTTGGGACTGGGCTCCGGAAAAAGATAAGCACCTGCACCCTAAATATTCCCCAGTTAACCGCTATGCAAGGGATATAATCGGTTGCCTCAACAATAGGGTCGATGGCTGGGTAGACTGGAATATGGTACTTGATAGGCAAGGGGGACCCAATTGGTTTGAAAACTGGTGCATTGCACCTGTAATCGTAGACCCTGAGGCCGATGAAGTTTATTTTACCCCGCTCTTTTTTACGATGTCGCACTTTAGTAAATTCATTAGGCCAAACGCCAAGGTAATAGGAGTCGACACTTCGGATAAAGACCTAATGGTTACTGCTGCGGAAAATCCCAATGGGAATATATCGGTTGTTATTTTTAATGAAACCGAAAAAGAAAAAAGTATCGGTTTACTATTAAACGGGAAATCGGTTGAATTCATAATAGCGCCAAAAGCCCTACAAACGGTAGTCATACCTAAAAACCAATAAACATGTCAACAACGATCAATAAAGTCCCCTTCGGGCAAAAAGTAGCCTTCGGAATTGGTATGTTCGCCAACCAAATGTTTCCTGCGATTCTTGGGATTTTCATGGTTGTCTTGGTAGAAGATTTAGGATTTCCAGGTTGGATGTGGTCGCTGATCTATTTCTTTCCTAGGATTTTCGACTCGATCACAGACCCGATCATGGGTTTTATTTCGGATAATACCAAATCGAAATGGGGAAGACGAAAACAGTATATTCTCATTGGTGGACTTCTAATGGGCGTAGCCTTTATTTTTATGTGGCAGCTCTATGCCGAAGATTCCCTGCAATACAATTTTTGGTATTTCTTTATCTGGTCTATCGTTTTTTATTTGGGACTTACATTTTTCAGTGTGCCTTATGTGGCCATGGGATATGAAATGAGCAATGATTTCCATGAGCGCACCAATATCATGGCCATAGCACAATGGATCGGACAATGGGCTTGGGTCATCGCCCCATTATTTTGGATTATCATGTACGACCCTGAATGGTTTCCTTCTGCCGATGTAGCCGTTCGGGAACTTGCCATATGGGTTGCAATACCTTGCGCGATTTCCGCCATGGTACCTGCGATATTCATAAAAAGTAGATCTACCCTCAATGAAAATTATGAACCCTTGAATGTATCTACTATCGGCAGTAGTTTAATTAAGATCATCGACAGCTTTAAGGCGGCTTTCAAAATAAAACAATTCAGGGAAATCTGTATCGCCACGTTCTTGATTTTCAATGCATTCAATACCGTAGCATCACTGACCTTTTTTGTCATTGTATATAAACTATTCAATGGAGATGCCGACGCCTCCGGTATTTGGGTCGCATTATTCGGCTGTTTAGGGGCTCTGGTCACCACCTTTATCGTTATTCCGGTTGTTGCCAAAATGGCTACGGTAATGGGCAAGAAAAAAGCGTTCATGGTGTCACAGGCCATTTCGGTATTGGGTTATATTATGTTGTACTTTCTCTTTGTACCGGGTAAACCTTGGATGTATATTATTGGCCTACCATTCTTTTCTTTTGGAATAGGGAGCTTATTTACGATTATGATGTCCATGACAGCGGATGTAATAGATATTGACGAACTCAATTCCGGCAAACGTAGAGAAGGTATTTTTGGCGCAATTTATTGGTGGATGGTCAAAGTTGGATTTGCTATCGCAGGAGCACTCAGTGGGCTTATCATTGCGATAGTCGGCTTTAACCCCGACCTCGCTACTATTGACCAACAATCTGCGGTAAACGGACTCCATGCCTTCTTTTGCTTTTTCCCTATGGCAGGAACACTTATCGCGATGTACGTAATGCGTAATTACGATATAAGCGAAGAACGTGCCAATGAAGTACGTACCCTGCTCGATGAACGAAAGCGCATTGCAGATTCAAAATAAAATAAAAATGAACCAACCCCCTAACCCATTGACTTGGATCGTTAAATACAGGCTAAAACAATATAATTCGTAGATTATGTCATCCGTAAGAAAAGAAAAGAAATTGGCATTGGCCACCTTGGACTATGCCGGCAAAACTACAGAAGATTTAAAAAATGAGTGCCATAAGGTCTTGAAAAGCGGCATGCACGGCATTTGTTTCAGTCCTTATGAAGAGGGGCAAAAACCTTGTGATATCATTACGGAAGCACAGATACGACGGCGCATGCAGCTCATAAAGCCCTATACCAAATGGATACGCTCATTTTCCTGTACCGAAGGCAATGAGGCGATTCCCAGAATCGCCCATGAATACGGCCTCAAGACCCTGGTCGGGGCGTGGTTGGGAGATGACCCCATTACCAATGAAAAAGAAATCGCCAACCTCATTGAATTGGCCCATGAAGGTTATGTTGATATCGCTGCAGTGGGTAATGAGGTGATGTATAGGGGAGATTTGACCGAGGAAGAATTGCTAGACTATATCTATCAGGTTAAAGAGGCTTTGCCCAATATACAGGTCGGGTATGTCGATGCCTATTATGAGTTTGTTGATCGCCCGGGTATCGCAGAGGCCTGTGATGTCATTTTAGCCAACTGTTACCCCTTTTGGGAAGGCTGTGACCTAGACTATTCCCTACTGTACATGAAAGACATGTACCAAAGAGCACTTCAAGCCGCCAATGGGAAAAAGGTCATTGTTACCGAAACCGGTTGGCCCAGCCAAGGAACCGGACTTGAAGGGGCACATCCATCTTACGAAAACTTTTTAAAATATTTTCTCAATTCACAAAAGTGGTCCAAGGAAGAAAGTATCGACATGTTCTATTTCTCTTCTTTTGATGAATCATGGAAAATAGGTTCCGAAGGGGATGTCGGGGCATTTTGGGGCCTTTGGGACAAAGATGAAAAGCTTAAATTCTAAAAGTACGATAACCCTAAATCAAAGCACTTGTCAGCACCTTGTCGCATGGAATACACGAAAGCACTACATATTGAACCTGGAAATGCCATTTGCTATTCCGGTTTTCGGGAAGGACAAAATCCCGGAGGTGTTTACCCGAGTTATGAAGAGGTAAAGGAAGACCTTTTAATCCTTGAAAACCATTGGAAATATCTTCGTTTGTATGATTGCGATGAACATACCGATATTGTCCTGGATGTCATCCGAAAAGAAAAACTTGATTTCAAAGTAATGCTTGGGGCCTATATCGTAGCAGAGGCGAACAATTACGGATGCCCATGGGGCGGTGGGTCATACTCCGAAGAGCAGCTGGAGAAAAACAAAAGAACCAATGGCACCCAAATCGAAAAATTGATCCATTTGGCCAACCAATTTCCCGATATCATTTTCGCGTTATCCGCAGGAAATGAAGCTTGTGTTGATTGGACAGACCATTATGTCCCTGTTGACAGCGTCATCAAGTACGTCAAAATGATCAAAAAAGGGGCAAAACAGCCGGTGACCTTTTGCGAAAACTACCTTCCTTGGCTCGACAAACTAAAGGATTTGGTTGAAGCCGTCGATTTTATTTCGATACATACCTACCCGGTGTGGGAGTATAAGAACATTCATGAGGCATTGGAATATACCAAACAAAACTATTATGCCGTAGCGGATACCTATCCCCATAAACCTGTAGTCATCACCGAAGCGGGTTGGACAACTTTTTCCAATGGAAAAGGTATTTGCCCAAGTAATGTCAGTGAGGAACATCAGAATATTTATTATAACGATTTGGTGACTTGGTCTGCGGAAGCGAGTATCCTTACCTTTGTTTTTGAGGCTTTTGATGAACCGTGGAAAGGATCTCCCGAAGCCCATGAACCTGAAAAACACTGGGGATTGTTCAAAGTAGATCGAACCCCCAAATTGGTCATGGCAAAACTTTTGGCTAAAGAAGGGACTAACTAAGTTGGTTTTCGACCTGATCCAGGCGGTCCAAATTAAAATACCCTCCCCTATTCTCTTTTTGCTCTAGGGATTGACTGATAATCAAATGCGCCACATTGATCATGTTCCGAAGCTCACAAAGCGAAGTTGTGACCTTCGATTCCCGATATAATTCCTCGATATCGTTATAGATCACATCCAATCGGGCCACCGCCTTTTGCAATCTTTTGTCACTTCGAACGATACCCACATAATCCCGCATCAAGGCCTGAAGTTCTTTTAGGTTATGCTGGATCAATATATGTTCTTTGGGGATTCGGGTACCCTCATCGTTCCAATCCGGGATGTCCAATGGTATTGAATCCCCCGTATCATTGCTTAAATCCTCAAAAATATTATGGGCATATACCAAGGCTTCCAAAAGGGAATTCGAAGCCAATCGATTCGCCCCATGCAACCCCGTTCCCGAACATTCACCACAAGCATATAAATTACGTATGGAAGTCTTTCCTTGCTTATCGACTACGATGCCCCCACATAGGTAGTGTGAGGCAGGAACGACCGGAATCCAATCTTTTTCAACGTCAATATGGTATTCCAAACATTTGTCGTAGATATTGGGAAAATGCTTTTTGAATGCAGCCATATCCAAGTGGGTGCAATCCAAGAAAACATGTGAATCCCCCGTTTTCTTCAACTCGTTATCAATACTTTGGGAGACGATATCCCTTGAAGCCAACTCTGCCCTTGCGTCATAATCGGGCATAAATCGGTATCCTGCCTTATTGCGCAGATAAGCCCCAAAACCACGTACAGCCTCAGAAATCAAAAAGTAGGATCCTCCTTCAGGATTGTACAATGCCGTAGGATGAAATTGAACAAACTCCATATCACGCACCATCGCTTTTGCCCTATAGGCCATGGCAATACCGTCCCCGGTCGCGATAATCGGGTTGGTGGTATGGCCGTACACCCTACCGATACCTCCAGAGGCCAATACCGTATTTATTGCTTTTATGGTCCGTATTTCCCCATTTCTTTGGTTCAATACATACGCTCCATAACAGGAAAGCAGATCTCCTTTTTTTGGACCCAAATGGTGATCGGTGATCAGATCGATGGCAAAATGATGCGCTAACAGTTCAATATTCGGCAACTGATGTACCCGTTCCAGAAGGGCCCTTTCGACTTCATAACCCGTGACATCCTTATGGTGTACCACACGGTATTCGGAATGTCCCCCTTCTTTTCCTAAATCAAATCCACCATCAGCGGTCAGGTCAAAGTTGGCTTCCCAAGCAATCAGTTCTTTAAGCCGTTGTGGCCCTTCTTTTACGACCATTTCAACAACTTCCCTATCGCAGATTCCGTCTCCCGCTATTAGGGTATCCTGTATGTGTTTTTGAAAGGAGTCCCCTTTCATGTCCATTACCACGGCAATCCCCCCTTGGGCATACTTGGTATTCGATTCATCGGCATCGGCTTTGGTAACGATAACGACTTTTCTTGCCGCATGTTTTTCGGCCATTTTAACTGCAAAGGTGAGGCCCGCCACCCCAGAGCCTATTACCAAATAATTGGTTTCAACCATACGTTTAGGAAAGATCCAACATGCGCTGAATGGGTACCAAGGCTTTTTCCCTGGTTTCTTTCAACACATTTACCTCCGGGGATTCATTCAACAAACAATCGTGAAGTTTTTGCAAGGTGTTTACTTTCATGTAGGCACATTCACTGCAAGCGCATGTATTGTCCTCCTTTGTTGGGGCCGGAATCAATTCAGCTTTGGGAACCGCCTGCTGCATTTTGTGCAATAATCCTACTTCTGTGGCGACAATGAATTTCTTATTCGGATACTTCTTGACGAAATTGATCATTCCGGCCGTAGAACCGATATAATTGGCTGTTTTCAAAATATGTTCTTCAGATTCAGGATGTGCAATGATCAAGGCATCTGGATGTTGTTTGAACAAGTCCAACAATTTTTCCAAGCTAAAAGCTTCATGTACCACACAACTACCGTCCCAAAGCAACATGTTCCTTCCTGTCTCTTTATTTACGTACTGGCCGAGATTCTTATCCGGCGCAAAAATAATGGGTTCATCCTTGGGCAAGGATTCCACGATTTTCAAGGCATTGCCAGATGTACAGACGATATCGGTCATTGCTTTTACCTCCGCAGAGCAATTCACATAGGTAATCACCGTATGGTCCGGATAGGCATCGATGAATTCCTTGAACTTTTCAGGTGGACAAGAGTCGGCCAAAGAACACCCAGCCGTAAGATCCGGCAATAGCACCTTTTTCTCGGGGTTCAGGATCTTTGCCGTTTCGGCCATAAAATGAACACCGGCGAATACGATGATATCCGCGTCGGTTTCGGCCGCCATTTGGGACAAACCGAGACTATCACCAACATAATCAGCGATATCCTGAATTTCGGGATATTGGTAATAATGCGCCAAAATAACCGCATTCTTTTCCTTTTTCAACTTTTTTATCGCTTCCGTAATGTTCATCACCAGGCTTTAAAATTAACTGCAATTTTACCTTAAACGATTTTGATAAAAAATGACATCGGTCATACTTTATCCAAAATGTATTTCCCCATAACAAGCTGAAAAAGGGGCCTTAAGCCCCTTTTTATCTTCCTATGACACGAAATTGTTATTTCGCGACATTTACCGATCGGGTTTCCCTGATTACGGTCACCTTAACCTGACCTGGATAGGTCATATCGGTCTGTATTTTTTGGGATATCTCAAATGATAATTGGGCGGCCTTATCATCGCTCACCTTTTCACTTTCCACAATTACACGAAGTTCCCTTCCTGCTTGGATCGCATACGCCTTTTGTACCCCATTGAAGGCAAAAGCGATTTCCTCCAAATCCTTAAGACGTTGGATATAGGAATCCAATACCTGTCTACGCGCTCCTGGTCTTGCTCCGCTGATCGCATCGCAAACCTGGATGATCGGGGATATCAAGGTCTTCATTTCAATTTCATCGTGGTGGGCACCTATTGCGTTGCACACGTCTGGTTTTTCACCGTATTTCTCGGCCCATTGCATCCCTAGAATGGCATGTGGGGTTTCTACCTCGGCCTCTGTATTCGGCACCTTTCCGATATCATGTAAAAGTCCGGCCCTTTTGGCCAATTTGGGGTTCAATCCTAATTCCGCTGCCATCACACCACATAGTTTGGCAACCTCCCTGGAGTGTTGCAGTAGGTTTTGGCCATAAGAAGAACGGTATTTCATCCTACCGACCGCTTTGATCAGTTCGGGATGCAGTCCGTGGATACCTAAATCGATAACCGTACGTTTCCCTATCTCCACGATCTCTTGTTCTATTTGTTTTTCGGTCTTACGCACGATTTCCTCGATACGTGCTGGATGGATTCTACCATCGGTCACCAATTTATGCAACGACAATCTTGCTATTTCCCTTCGGACGGAATCAAAACAAGAAAGAATAATGGCCTCCGGGGTATCGTCAACGATGATCTCTACCCCCGTAGCGGCCTCAATGGCCCGTATATTACGACCCTCACGACCAATGATACGTCCTTTTACATCGTCCGATTCCAAATTAAACACCGATACACAATTCTCCACAGCTTCCTCCGTACCGATTCGCTGAATGGTATTGATAACGATTTTTCGTGCTTCTTGCTGGGCTGTTAATTTCGCTTCCTCCATGGTGGTTTGCAAATACGCCATGGCATCGGTCTTTGCATTCTCTTTCAACGATTCCATCAACTGGCTTTTTGCTTCGTCGGCAGACAATCCAGAAATCACCTCCAACTGCTGTACCTGATTGTTATGCAGTTTTTCCAACTCTTCTTGCTTTTTCTCGAAGAATTCTTCCCGATGGGCAATATCCTTTATTTTTCGCTCTAACTGCTCGTTGAGTTTCCTGTTCTTCGCCAGCTCGTTGCTGACTTGGGATTCCTTGTCCCTTGTCCGCTTTTCCGCCTCAGCGATCTTCTTATCCTTGTTGATGATGACTTTCTCATGCTCGGCCTTTAATTCCAAGAACTTCTCCTTAGCCTGCAGAATCTTGTCTTTCTTAACGTTCTCCCCTTCGAGTTTAGCCTCTTTCAGGATTGAACTGGCTTCTTTTTTCGCATTGCTGATGGTCTTTGAAGCCTTTCCTTTCTCCAAAAACTTCGCAATAATGAACCCTATGACCAGGCCTCCGATTGCGACTAATATAAGTGTGGTAATGTCCATAATTTGAATATTTATAATATAAAAAAAACCCACATTGGGGAAGTTTTGTACAAACTCCTGTAAACAGGTTTAGGGCTAACAGACTGATCAAGGATCCTTATACGAGTAAGGCCTGCTTTTACAATCTAAACTCACCCTTTTTAAACTAATTAATGTTGAGTTTGTCAAAAGATAATACCAATGTGGGCAGTAACTTATTGTTATTTAAAAGAACTTATTTTATTTAATACCTAGCTTTGAATCCAACAATTCGTCCAATGCCCTTAATCGAGCAGTGGCCTCTTGATTGCCTTCAGATTGATCTATACCACGCTGTTCAATTTTGGATGCAAACTGCAATGCACACATTGCAAGTACATCCTGTTTGTCCCTTACGGCATAACTCTGTTCAAATTTTTTTGCCAATTGCTCAATATTCTTCGCGGCTTTACGCAATCCCTCCTCTTGGCTGGGATCGATTGTCAAGGGATACACCCTATCAGCAATCGAAAGTTTGATTTTGAGCCTTTCTGACATTTTAATTTTAACCTTATTCAGCAAGTTGGGAAATACAATGATCCAACTCCCTGATTAATGTATTTATCTTAAGCTTAGCTTCTGTTTTATTTGTATTACTGCCAAGCATCGAATTTGCAAGTTTGAGTGAATTATACTTTTGTTCCCATTCGAAAACAACTTTCTCGGTCAAATGCATTTGGTTTCTAGTAGAAACCAGTTCCTCTTTCAACTTCTCATTAGCATGTTGCAACATCTGTAATTGATGTAACAACTTACTGACTTTGTTTTCCAAGGAATCAACAATTTTGACCAATTCGCTCATATACAATACCCAATGCCTATTACACAAAGTTAACATAGATATAAACACTGGGCAATACTTTTTCAAAATAATCTTTAAGTATTACTTTAAATACTGATATTAAGAGCCATAAAAGATGAAACATTCCGAATTCCGGACAGTTTTTGACCCTTGATGGCGGTTAATTGTTTCCATCTGATTAATTTTATCGCTTATTTACGTATTCCAATACCGTATTCTTACTATTTATACGTCGTATTCGAATACAAGATTTCCAAGATCAAAAAAAAACATGGGCAAAAGATTTCTTATTTTTCTATTACTTTTTTCACTGGGTATTTCGGCCCAGGACGCTGCATATCCGATGGAGGAATTCCGTCCTCCCCTGGACATTCCTTTGGTACTGGCAGGCACTTTCGGCGAACTACGCAGCAATCATTTCCATTCCGGAATCGACATAAAAACCCAGCAAAGACAGGGACTGCCCGTGTACGCCATAGGAAACGGTACGGTAACAAGGATCAAAGTGGCATTATGGGGATACGGAAAAGTCTTATATGTAGCCCACCCCAACGGGTACACTTCGGTTTATGGCCATTTACAGAAATTCGCCCCAAAAATCGAGGAGTACATAAAAAAGTTACAATACAGTAAAAAGTCGTACGAAGTGGAGGCTTTTCCCGAGTATGGGGAGATTGAACTTAAAAAAGGTGAAATCATTGCTTATAGTGGAAATACGGGTGGTTCATCGGGTCCCCATTTACATTTTGAAATAAGGAACAGCATTTCGGAAAAACCCACGAATCCCCTAATGTACGGCCTAGAGGTAAGGGATGCCACCAACCCGACTTTGGTAGGCCTTTATGGTTATCCGTTATCCGAAAATGCCCAACTTAACCAAAGTGCCACGAAAACACAGATCAACTTTACGCGTCAAAAAGACGGTTCTTTCCTTGCCGACAAAGTTACTGCCCTCGGAACGATTGGTTTTGGTTTTATCGGTTTTGACCGCCAAGATCTGGCCGCAAACAAAAATGGCGTGTATTCGGTACGGCAGGTAGTGAATGGCCAGGTAAATACGGAATATGATTTTGAGAGTTTCTCCTTTGCGGAAACACGCTATATCAACACATTGATAGATTACGATCACTTTGGCAAATACCGACAACGTATCCAAAAATGCTTTAAAAGTCCGGGCAACCATCTGAGCATCTACAACACTTTGGTCAATGACGGCAAAATCGTTGTGAATGAAGGACTTTCCTATACCGTTGAAATTTTGATTTACGATTGGGAAGGTAATTTGACCAAATTGATCATTCCGGTAGAAGGGAAAAAACAAGACCTTAAAATCAAGGATGAAAATCCCAAAACCGATAACTACCTGATTGCCAAACGCCCCAATAATTACGATTTGGGATTGGCGAAAGTATATTTCCCAGCCAATACCTTCTACGAAGATTTCTATATAGATCTGGAAAAAGGCAACGATACGGTCAAGGTACATAACAATCACGTACCGGCCCACAAGAATTTCACCATGACCTTCGATGTTTCGAAATATACCGAGGAAGAACGCAAACAACTTTTCATTGCCCGATTGGACAAACATTTGAAACCCAGCTATACGTCTACCTATAAAAGGGGCAATACATTCAGCACACGAACCCGAAACTTGGGCACCTACACCCTGGTCAAGGATACCATTGCCCCTAAGATCAGGACGAAAAACTTTAAAAATAAACAATGGCTTACCAACTACCGTTATTTAAGCCTAATGATCTCGGATGACCTCAGCGGTATCGATACGTATTCCGCAACTTTGAACGGGGAATGGATCCTTATGGAGTACGAACCCAAAACCAAAACCTTAACCTATAATTTCGACGATAGGATTTTGGATAAAAAACAATGCCTGCTAAAGGTCAACGTTAAGGACAATGTAGGGAACAGTACCACCTACGAGGTAACCTTTTATAGAAATTAACACCTTGAAATGCCCTGATCGTTAATCTGGAACAACGGGGAAGCGTTTTTAACGGAAAAAGAACATTGGAATGGGGTGTAAAATACACCCATGAAGACATTCGCGACCGACTAAGGGAATCCTTTTATATGGATTCAGCAGGTTTTTCGGTACGCCCCCGCCTATCGAATATACCAACAACCAACCCGAAACTGCTTTTGAATTCCCGCCTGTTACCTATGAAAGTGCCATGGCAAGGAATTTTATCGAGAACAATCGACCAACTTCCAAATTGGGGATTCTTTTCCAGGATGATGTACCCGCCATCATGAATTTAAAAATGCACCTCAATCCCGTTTATACTACCGGGGTTCCCAAGGGGATCGCACAGTTATGCCGATCCTTATATTTTTCAGAATAGATTAAGGGATTATAAACGTGCAGATTTAGGAATTTCACATATTTTTGTAGCCGGGAAAAACAATTATGGAAAAAACCCTTGGTTTCATGGATTTAAGGAAGTGAGTGTTGGTTTCGAAATCTTTAATCTGTTCAATAACCAAAACTCGATCACCAATACATGGATCAAGGATGTAAAGGGCAAAAATGAATTTTGCCGTTCCCAATTATAGGACAAGTCGGGTATGGAACGTACGACTTAAAATGCGGATGTGAAAAAGAAACAGCCGTCAACAATTGATGAAATGAAAAAGTTATTTGTATTGATGCTCCTCATGAGCGGTTATTTGGTAAGTGCCCAAAAAAATATCTATGAACATAAGAATTTTGATCGGTTAAGTCAGGATCATAAAGTTTTGGCCATTTTACCATTCCTAACCAATTTGGATTTAAAACATGATATCCCAAAAGATGAATTGGAACGATTGAAGGAGAAAGAAGGTTATACCGTTCAAAATGCCCTGGAAACCTATTTCTCCAAACGGAAGACGAAAAAGAAATTTTCCGTCGAGTTCCAAAATACCAAGAACACCAATGCCATGCTGGCCCAGCACAATATTACCTACGAAAATATTGACATCTATACTACGAAACAGCTAAGTGAAATTTTACAGGTCGATGGTATAATCAGCGGCAGCATAGATCTCAACATCCTATTGTCCAAAGGTGTCCCAACGGAATTCAATTTTATGGATTATTTCATGGGGGATTCCTATTATGGCCGAATCGGCATTAAGATAAGTGATGGGCAATCCGGCAAGTTACTTTGGAAATACGAGAAAAAAATCGATAAAAAGACAGGGAAGAACACTTTTGATTTAATCGACAAGATGATGAAACTTGCCGCACGAAAATTTCCGTATGACCGGGAAAAGAAAAAAGACAAGGACAAGAACAAAGATTAACCTTCCACCAACTCCTTTAACACCCCGATCGTATAATCCAACTCTTCGATACCATTGTAGCTGGAAAATGAAAATCTCAACGACGTTTTTTTGAGCGCTTCTTCACTGAGCAATTCATTCAGCACATGGGACCCTGCATCACTACCTGATTGGCACGCACTGCCTTTGGAACAAGAGATGCCTTTCATGTCCAAATTGAACAAAAGCATTTTTGTCTTATCATCATCCAAAGGCAAACCGATATTTACCAACGTGTAGGTACTCTTTTCCATGGAACCTGAAAGTCCGTTAAAAAACACCCCGGGTATCTGTTGCCTTACCTGATCGATGAAATAGCGTTTGAGTCCCTCAATATAGGTCCGTTCTTCCGCAAGATTTCGATAGGCGATTTTAAACGCCTCTTCAAGACCTACTATATTATGTACGGCTTCGGTGCCAGCCCGAAGTCCCCTTTCCTGACCTCCCCCGGAAATCATCGGTTTCAATCCCGAATGTTGGCGTACAAATAAAAAGCCGACCCCCTTAGGGCCGTGGAACTTATGGGCCGAAGCGACCAAAAAATCTATAGGTGTCTTACTCACGTCCCATTTATAATGCCCAATGGCCTGAACCGTATCGGAATGGAACAACGCCCCGTTCGCCTTACACATTTTAACCACTTCGTCAATCGCCAATAAGTTACCGATCTCATTATTGACCTGCATGAGACTTACCATTTTTTTGGTATCGTCTTCTTGCAACAATTCCTGTAAATGGGAGGTTTGTGGATTGCCGCTTTCATCGAGTGCGACATATTTTACGGCAATGCCATGATCGGCTACGAGATCCTGGGCCGTATGCAATACCGCATGATGCTCAATTTTGGAGGTTATAATGGTTTCGACCCCCAAATCGCGAACGGCACTCCTGAGTACCATATTATCCGCCTCGGTCCCACCGGAAGTGAAAATGACCTCAGAGGGGTGGGCCTTTAGTTCTTTGGCTATGGTTTTACGCGCGGTTTCAACGGCCGTTTTGGCTTTACGGCCCTGACCGTACGTCGACGACGGATTCCCATAACAATCTGTCAATACGCCTTGCATTCGCAGAACGACTTCATCCCTGACCCGGGTGGTGGCCGCATTGTCTAGATAAACATTTTTCATGGGTAGGCTTACATCTAAAAGATGGGCAAAATTAAAGGATTAAAATGTAAAATCTATCCCAAAGTAGATAAACTTATTGTTTATTTGATTTAAATTTGAGGCATGAAAAACCTATTTATTTTATGCCTATTCGCCTTGCTTCTTTCGTGTAGTGATGGTGATTTACAGATTGAGACCATTGATTTCGACAGTGAGGACATCGAGTACTGTGACGATGTTACCGTAGGGGTAACGACCGTGCTGTTCAAAATCAGTGATGATGAGGCCCTGATCCTTGTTTTACCCGACGACGTATTGCTGAATGAAGTTTCAGAATCAACGATAACCAGTGAAATCCCAGATGACTCCTCCTTGACCTATCGCCTTTTTTCCGATGATGTGGACAGCGATTATTTTTGCAATATCATTCCGGATTCCACACCTTTCGTAGAAGAGGAAATGGAAGCCGAAAGCGGTTATGTCTATATCACCACAACCACTGATGATTCCATTACCTACACCCATGAGATTACCTTAGGTGACATTTCTTTCGTTACTTCCGAAAACACCCGAATTACCGATTTAAGTATTGAAAATTTTGGTAGCGTCACCACCTCCACGGAATAGTTTCAGCTATTTTGGTAAATATAGATCTCGGTAGCCCCCAATCCGTATTTTTGGTAATCGGCATCATAATATTTTATATTGTCGTACCGACCGAACAGAAAATGGAGTTCTTCCTTAAGGACCCCTTCACCGACCCCATGGATAAAGACCACTTTTTGTATGCGTTTTTGCATGGCAAATTCCAATTGGCGCTTAGCCGTTTCCATTTGTAAATTCAACATCTCATAATTGCTCATCCCCTTGGGGGATTTTACCAATTGGTTAATATGTAGATCAACTTCCATTTTGGGGGCATTGCGTTCCTTAGCCTTAAAAACGGTCGTTTTCTTTTTTTTGGTTACTTCCTTTTCCGACTTGACCCGGGCCACTTCATAGTTCGTTACCCGTATGGCATCGGTATGGGGTATTTTAACCAATTCATTATCGGCAAATTGCATTTCGAAACCATCTTCGGTTTCAATGGTGATTTCAGTACCGTTTACCGTGACCACGACCCCATGTTCCATTCCATCGAGCACCTCTACCTTATCCCCTACTTTAAAAAGCCGCATAAATTTATTTTATACCCCAAAAATAATGGTTATTTTCCCCAAATAATAATAAATGGAAAAATGCAACTGGCCAATTTCATGATCTCCTTGGATGATTATATGCTCCCGTGCCTGAACAAAAAATTATTTGGTTTCGATTGTCCTGGTTGTGGAGCCCAACGTGCGGTTTCCTTTTTATTACAGGGCGAATTTGCCGAGGCCTTTGCCATGTACCCGGCCATTTATACCATTATCCCCTTATTGGGCTTTTTATTGGCCGATAGTTTTTTTACGATCAAATTTTCCAACAAAATCATAATTACCTTAATGGTTTCGAGTGTCGTGTTGATACTCGGTAACTACATCTTGAAATTTATATAACAACCTAACCCTTTAAATTATGGAACAACAAAAATTACCTAATGTAACCCTATCCCTAATACTTTCGATATTATCGTTTATTTGCTGCTGTTTTAGTGCCGGAATCGGAGGAATCGTACTTTCAGGTATCGCTTTTTTATTGACCAAAAAAGATGAGAACCTGTACAAACAGAATCCCGAGAACTACAGCAATTACAGCACCTTGAAAACCGTTAAGATCGTAGCTATCATTGGTCTGGTTTTAGGCGTATGCTCATTGATCTGGACTATATACTCCGTTCAACAAATGGGAGGTTGGGATGCTTATATGGAGCAGATTCAGGATATGATGGACCAATTACAATAAACCACTGGCATAAACGTAAATCATAACCATGCATAGAGAAACCTTACCCGATTCCGGGAATGTATTGACTTTTGGTATATTGTCAATAGTATTGACCTTATTATGTTGTGGACCCTTTGGGGGCATTTTCGGCATAATAGGACTTTCAAAGGCTAAAAAGGCCGAACGTATATACCATATTGAACCGGAAAGATATTCGGGGTACGATAATGTAAAAACCGGGAGGATCCTTTCCTATATCGGAATTGCTTTGGCCGCCATATTATTGGTTTTCACCATAATTTATTTTGGGGTTATTGCAGCTATAATAGCCGGTGCCGCCTCTGAAGGTGCTTTTCAATGATCGGCAAATAGCAAATCCATTCAAAAAAATCCCCTGGAAAACTTCAGGGGATTTTTTTATTTTTTAAATTCTCTCAGGGTTTTCGAGATGATCGACACACAATCCAATAACTGCTCCTTGGTCATGACCAAGGGCGGTGCGAACCTAATGATATTGCCATGGGTTGGTTTGGCCAAAAGTCCGTTTTCCTTTAGGGCCATACATATGTCCCAGGCTGTGGAACTGTCTTCCGTATCATTGATCAAAATGGCATTCAACAGCCCTTTGCCACGGACCTTTAAGACCAAATCGGTCTGCGCGATCAATTTTTCCATTTCACTTCTGAAAAGTTCACCCAATCGATCGGCATTCTCTGCAAGTTTCTCTTCTTTCACTACCTCTAGCGCCGCAATGGCCACGGCACAGGCCAAAGGATTGCCTCCAAAAGTGGAACCGTGGTTACCGGGGCGTATCACCTCCATGATATCATTATTGGCCAATACGGCGGAAACCGGGAATACCCCTCCCGAAATCGCCTTACCCAAAATAAGTATATCGGGTTTCACCTCTGGGGAACCGCTACATGATCTATCGGGACAAGAACAATTGCCACAGGTGGCCAAAAGACGTCCCGTCCTGGCAATTCCTGTCTGTACTTCATCCGCAATGAAAAGCACGTTTTTCGATTTACATAAATGCAAAGCTTCACTTAAGTAATTCCCATCGGGAACGAAAACACCGGCTTCACCCTGTATGGGTTCCACTAAGAACGCCGCTACATTCCCATCTTCCAAGGCCTCCTCCAATGCTTGGATATCATTATAGCGGATAGAAACGATCCCTGGGGTAAACGGCCCGAAATTCTCGGTAGCCACTGGATCGTTGGATGCAGAAATAATGGTTATCGTCCTTCCGTGAAAATTATTCTGGCAAACGATGATCTTTGCCTTATTGGCTTCAATCCCCTTTTTCTCATAACCCCATTTACGTGCCAACTTTATTGCCGTCTCAACAGCTTCGGCACCCGTATTCATGGGTAATACCTTATCAAAACCAAAATAGTCCGTCACATACTTTTCGTATTTTCCGAGCATATCATTATAAAATGCCCTGGATGTCAACGTTAATCTTTCGGCCTGTGATTTTAAGGCGTTAACGATTTTGGGGTGACAATGACCTTGATTTACAGCGGAATAGGCCGACAGGAAATCGTAGTATTTCTTTCCTTCCACATCCCATACATATACCCCTTCCCCCTTACTTAAAACCACGGGCAAAGGATGGTAATTTTGTGCTCCGTACTTTTCTTCCAAGGCGATAGCCTCATTGGAACCTTTATTTTCTAAGACCGACATGTTATTCGATTTTTCATTAAAATTTCAGCAATTCCTTCTTAGGGAGAGAAATCATCCTATCGTGGTAAACAAAAATAGAAAATATTATCCTTTCAAGGGTCTTTTATAATCGAATATGGATTTCAGCCCAAGAGCCCATATATCGCGGTTCAGTCCGTTTAAAACACCACACTATCCAATCGAATCCTGGAGCAGGAACCTCTAATGGATTATTTACCACGGTTGAATGCAATACAGGTGCTTCTTTTAGGATATTTTTATCAGTATCCCATAAAAGATTTCGGTAATAAATGCATTGCTATTAGTATTTTTGCTGCATGCGAAAAAAGAGAAGAAATCAAGTTTTCGAGAATGTTGAAGTCATCGATGCAGGTGCCAAAGGCAAAACCGTCGGTAGAGCCCCGGACGGTAGGGTCATTTTTTTGACCAATACGGTGCCCGGTGATGTCGTGGATGTAAGGACTACGAAGAAAAGAAAAGCGTATTTCGAGGGGGTGGCCACCACTTTCCATACTTATTCAGAGAAGCGTACAGCACCCCAATGCGAACATTTCGGAATTTGTGGTGGATGTAAATGGCAACATATGGGCTATGAGCATCAATTGTATTACAAACAAAAAGAAGTTGAAAACAACTTAAGACGCATCGGCCATTTAGAGTTTCCGACACCTAATGCGATTTTGGGATCTGAAGAGCAGTACTTTTACCGCAACAAGATGGAATACTCTTTTTCGGATAGCCGTTGGTTATCCTTGGAGGAAATTCAATCGGAAGCTGAAATCAAAGACCGAAATGCCCTAGGTTTCCACATCCCTGGGATGTGGGATAAGATCTTGGATATTAAAAAATGTCACCTACAGGCAGATCCCTCGAACGCCATTCGCTTGGAAGTGAAAGATTTTGCCCTAAAGAACAATATCCCTTTTTTCAATCCACGCAACCAGCATGGGATGCTACGCACCTTGATGATCAGGACGGCATCTACCGGAGAGATCATGGTCGTGCTCCAATGTTTTGAGGACCATACAGCCAAAAGGGAACTTTTACTCCAACATCTCAAAGAAACCTTTCCCGAAATAACTTCCTTGCAATATGTGATCAACAGCAAACAGAACGACACTATCTATGACCAGGATATCATCTGCTTTTCGGGCAGGGATTACATCGTAGAGGAAATGGAAGGGTTACAGTTCAAAATAAATGCAAAATCGTTCTACCAGACCAATTCCAAACAGGCTTATGAACTGTATAAGGTAACCAGGGATTTTGCCGGACTTACCGGAGAAGAGCTCGTATATGATCTGTATACCGGTACCGGGACCATTGCCCAATTCGTTTCAAAAAAAGCTAAAAAGGTTGTGGGGATAGAATCTGTTCCTGAGGCCATCGAAGATGCCAAAGCAAACGCTGCCAACAACAAAATCGACAATGTCGACTTCTTCGTCGGAGATATGAAAAATGTGTTCAATACGGAATTTATCGAGGAACATGGCACCCCCGATGTTATTATTACCGACCCCCCAAGGGACGGTATGCATAAGGATGTTGTTCAACAGCTCTTGAACATCGCCCCTAAAAAAATAGTGTATGTAAGCTGCAACAGTGCTACCCAGGCCCGGGATCTGGCTTTGATGAAAGATCATTATGCCCTAACCAAAGTACAGGCCGTAGATATGTTCCCACAGACACACCACGTAGAAAATGTCGTACTTTTGGAAAAGTTATAGCCGCATGAAAAAAATAAGCACTGCATTTGTCATCCTGATCATAGGCATATTGTCTTTCTCAGGATGTGAGAAAGATGATATTTGTACCGATGGCGATGAACCTTTATTGGTAATCCGATTTTATGATGCTTCGGACACCGACGAATATAAGGATGTTACCAACCTGGAGGTGAAAGGGGTAACGGAAACCGATACTTTGGACGTTATCGACAATGCCGACTTGGATTCCATCGCGCTTCCCCTAAGGGCTACCTACTCCTATACCTCATTCCTGATATCCCGGCAAGAATCGAATGAAGATACCGAGAATATTGATGTCCTTACGTTCTCCTACGAGACGAACTCGGTCTATATTTCCCGTGCCTGTGGATATGTCGCCAATTACGAAAATCTGAGCGACAGTTTGACCACCGATTCGGATAACTGGATAGAAAGCATTGAAGTCGTAAACACCACCGTAGAAAATTCAGACTCAGCCCATGTTAAGATTTATCACTAGTAGTAGTCTTTTATTATGCGTTTTTTTAGGATTTGCGCAGCAAGAACCCATTGACCTGCAGCCCAAAGATACCGTTGTACACAAACAGACGTACGGATTAAGGGTAGGAATCGATTTAAGCCGTATTATCCTAAACCAGACCAATGACGATTACCAAGGTTTGGAAATCGTTGGGGACTACAGGCTATCGCATAAGTTTTACCTGGCAGCGGAATTGGGAAATGAAAAGAAGACCACACAGGAAGACCTTTATAGCTTTACGACATCTGGCAGTTATCTAAAAGCAGGGGTGGATTTCAACACTTATGAAAATTGGTATGGCATGGATAATTCCATCTATATAGGTGGAAGGCTTGCATTCAGTAGTTTTAGCCAAACCTTGAATTATTACCAATATTACAATTCCGACAGATATTGGTATGAAGATGATTTTGCCACCGGTTCGGAAGAAGCTGAGGAATTTAGCGGGTTGAATGCTGCATGGCTCGAATTTGTATTGGGCTTAAAAGCCGAATTGTTCGCCAATATTTATTTAGGGGGAAGCGTAAGGCTTGCCGCTTTAATCAGTGACAAAGAACCCGATAATTTCTCGAATCTGTTCATTCCCGGGTTCAATAAAGTTACCGATGGCAGTTTATTCGGGGTCGGTTATAATTTTTCCATCACCTATTTGATCCCCTTATACAAAAAGGCGAACAAGCACAAAAAGCAAAAACCACAAATGGAACAGCAGCCAGAACGCCCCGAAATGAACAACAGTGAAGGCCCTAGAAATTAAAGCTTGCCCAAAATCCCTTCTATCAATTTACATTCAGACTTCACGAAATCCTTTGATGAAAATCCATTTCATTAGGACTTTTTCATCTTCATTCATTTTAACCACCCCAAATTTAGGGGCCAGGATACTTGCGGTAAAAGCTGCGGCCAAGGCCAAGTAAAACCGACCTATATCAAAAATTTGACCCAAAGCGAACCGAATAAGCAGGAACAAGATGGCAAAACCCAAAAAATTGAATATCATAGCGCGTGTTTTCGGTTTCATAGGCTACCCATTGTCTTTATTTTGATATTTGGCTTTTTTACTGCCCTCGTACATCACATATTTGACCAAGCGAGATTCTAAATGACTATTGAATACCTTGATTTTTCTAGAAGGCCTTAACCCTACGAATTTCAAGGCTTCCAGGTTGGAGGTAATGAACCATGCATCGGTCCCCGGGTATTCCTGCTTTAGGGTATTGCCAATTGAAGCATAAAATTCCTCCATATCAAGATTCAAACGTTCTCCATAGGGGGGATTAAAAACCATGTGCAAATGGTTTTCGGTAAACTTTGTCGAGTCGAAGAAACTTTTACGTTCTACCGTAATATATTCCGAGAGATTGGCATTTGCGATATTATCGATGGCTTTACGTACAGCGGAGGGTGCTTTATCATAACCCACGATCTTATGATGAAACTCACGGGTTTTGTTTAAACTACTTTCAATGATCTTTTCAAAAAGTTCCTCATCGAAATCGTTCCATTTTTCAAAAGCAAATTCCTTTCTATTGATGTTTGCCGGTATATTACATGCGATCATGGCAGCTTCGGTCAAAAAGGTTCCACTTCCGCACATGGGATCCAAAAAGTCGGATTGCCCATCCCATCCACTCATTAAAAGCAACCCCGAGGCCAACACCTCATTGATCGGGGCAATATTGGTGGCCGTCCTGTATCCCCTATGATGCAAAGACCTTCCGGAACTATCCAATGAAATGTTGCAATGTTCCTTATGGATATGGACATTGATCCGCATATCCGGAAATTTCACATCAACATCGGGTCGTTTTCCGTCGGTGTCCCTAAATTTATCCACAATGGCATCCTTTATTTTCTGGGAAACATAAAGCGAATGGGTAAATACATCGGAAAACAAGGTGGTATCGATGGCAAAGGTCGCATCGGGCGAAAGGATCCCGGTCCAATCCATTTGATAGATTTTTTTATAAAGCTCATTTTCGTTGCGAACGGAAAATGAATGTATGGGCTTAATTATTTTTATGGCCGTACGTAAACAAAGGTTGGCCTTGTACATAAAGCCGGTATCCCCTTCAAACGAAACGTTACGTATGCCCTCTTTGACATTACCGGCCCCTAGGTTTCGTAATTCCTTGGCCAAAAGTTCTTCAAAACCAAATAAGGTCTTGGCCACCATTTTAAAATTATTGTTCATATGCTTTATAAAGATTGCCACAAAAATACAGTATTTTTGCGCCATCCACGACAGATGGATTTAATTAGTAGTTGCCACTAAACCTTCATTAATGACTTATGTACTGCTCATTTTAGGAGTGTTGTTAAGCTTTGCCTTTGTATACTTCGTAAAACCTACAAACAATACAAATTTAAAACTCCTTTTGGCTTTTAGTGGCGCCTTTTTATTGGCATTGACGATATTCGAACTTTTCCCTTCGGTTTATGAAATATCCGATTCCAAGACCATAGGCGTATTTATCATGTTGGGTATTTTATTGCAGATTTTCCTTGAATTCTTCTCCAAGGGTGCGGAACATGGCCATATGCATATCGATACCGAAAAAACGGATTTCCCATGGTTATTGTTCGTGAGTCTATCGATCCATTCTTTATTGGAGGGTTTTCCCATTGAAAATCACGATCACCTCATTTATGGTATTCTTGTCCATAAAATACCGATTGCCATCGTATTGAGTATTTTTCTTTTGAATTCCAAAATCAAATTTACCCATGCCCTGTTCTTTATGGTCCTATTTTCATTGATGACCCCGATTGGGAATTATCTGGCCGCACATTTCGAATTTGCCACTACCTACTATGTAGCGATCACCGCATTGGTCATAGGTGTGTTTTTACATATTTCAACGGTTATCCTCTTTGAAAGCTCTGAGGGCCACAAGTTCAATTTGAGAAAACTGGTGGTCATTTTATTGGGCATCGTAATCGCATATGCCCTTTAAATGTTCAGCAAGGAGGAATCAAAGAAATTACGCCAGGAATTCTGGGTTGCTTTCGGAAAATCGTTCCCCCGTAAATGGATATTGTACAATACCAAGATCAAAGGCCTTTCCTTAAAGTTCCATTTCGGTTTGAAAACAGCCATGGTATCGCTGGATATTGAACCTACCGATTTGGCCGTACGGATGGCACTTTGGGATAAATTATCTTCTTTGGAATCGATCCTGAAAAACGATTATCTCCCAGAAGTCGTTTTTAATGATTCGTTGATATTGGATAATGGGAAAGAAATATCCCGGGTGTACGTACTTTTGGAAAATGTTTCCATCCACAACAAAAACACATGGAGGGAAACGATGGAATTTTTGAACGATAATATGTTACTTTTTGAAGCTTTCTTCAATGAATACCGTGATATAATCGCACCCTGAATATTGTCGGCAATAGTACCTACTTTCACACGACATCACAGTATATCAAGAGCCAATGGCTCAGTGCCCCTCCAAGCACAAACAAATGCCATATAAAATGATTATAAGGTATCCTTTTCCAAGCATAAAAGATGGTGCCGACAGTATAGAATGCCCCGCCCAAAAAAAGTAATTTAAGACCCAGTCTAGAGGAATATTCCAAAAGGTTGGGAAAATCCAAAACAATCAACCACCCCATGGCAATATATAAGATCAAGGAGAATGCCTCAAATTTTCCTGTAAAGAACAATTTCAATAGGGTCCCCACAGCTGCTATCCCCCAAACCACATAGAAAATAAGCCACCCTTTGCCATCTACCAGGGTAATGAGGGCCATAGGGGTATAGGTACCGGCGATCAATACGTAAATACTTATATGATCCAATATCCTTAGTTTTCGTTTTATACCAGGATTGGAAACGGAATGGTAAAGGGTTGAGGCCAAAAACAGTATTATGAACGACATACTGTAAATAATGATACTTAGTTGGGCATATTCGGTTTTATCGGAATTATGCCGCAGTAGGAAAAACAATGCCACAATACCGAACACCACTCCGATGGCATGTGAAATTGCATTCCATTTTTCTTCCGTATGATATGACAATTCCTTGACCATGACCTATTACCTAGTAAGGAAACAAAATTACAAAATAGCGCCAATCATTCCATCGAAAAGCCTGATTGTCCCTTGGATTTATGTCGATTAATGGTTTATTATTTTACATACTACTTAAAATCCGGGCAAAAAAAAACCCCGACGATGCGGAGCATGTCGGGGTTCAAGGAAGGCGGCGGCCTACTCTCCCACTTGG
>NZ_JARBUY010000006.1:42591-158472 GCF_028882255.1 Maribacter polysaccharolyticus | reverse complement strand
GGATTGTCCCATAAGGTATTTGTCTATATGGTGCGCTGCCTGTCTCCCTTCCGATATGGCCCAAACGATCAATGACTGACCTCTGCGTTGATCCCCGGCAACAAAAACCCCTGGTACATTACTCATGTAATTTACAGCGGTGGCTTTAATGTTTGTTCGTGGGTCCACATCCAAACCTAATTGCTCTGCTATGGTCAATTCAGAACCGGTAAAACCAAGGGCCAAGAGGGCCAAATCACATTTCCATTCTTTTTCGGTTCCCGGCACCTCCTTAAGCATGGGCCGTTTACCGGGTTCTTTCACCCATTCCACTTCTGTTGTGATCAAGCCTTTGAGGTTGCCATCGGCATCGCCGATAAATTCTTTAGTCGATATACTGAAAAAACGTTTTGCCCCTTCTTTATGGGATGAGCTGGTGCGAAGTCGCATGGGCCAAAAAGGCCATGGTTGTCCTTCCGGTCTTTCCGGAGTGCCTTTGTCCATAATCTCAAAGTTGGATACCGACTTGGCTCCATGTCTGATTGAAGTTCCTATACAATCGGATCCGGTGTCACCACCACCGATAACGATGACGTCTTTATCGGTAGCCAATATTTCTTCACCCAAATCCTTAATGCCATCTACACGTCTATTGTTTTGTGCCAGGAAATCCATAGCCTGGACAACACCTTTAAGATCTACTCCCTTAATGGGCAAACTCCTACGTACGGTAGCTCCTCCACATAACACCAAGGCATCAAATTCTTTTTTAAGTTCACTTGCTTTTATGTCGACCCCAACATGAACCCCACATTTAAAAGTGATTCCTTCTTCTTCCAATATGGCCAATCTACGGTCAATGACAGTTTTTTCCATTTTGAAATCAGGAATACCATAGCGAAGTAATCCGCCCGGTTTTTCATCCCTTTCGAAAACCGTGACCAAATGTCCGGCACGATTCAATTGTTGTGCTGCTGCCAGACCTGAAGGTCCGGAACCTATTACGGCCACTTTCTTGCCGGTACGCTCAGCTGGAGGTACGGGTTTGATCCAACCATTTGTAAAGGCGGTCTCGACAATATTCTTTTCGATATTTTCAATACTCACGGGATCTTCATTGATACCCAGTACGCATGCCTCTTCGCAAGGTGCAGGGCATAGTCTTCCCGTGAATTCGGGGAAATTATTGGTCGAATGTAAAATTTTAGCGGCTTTTTCCCATTTGCCACGGTATACGGCATCATTGAAATCAGGGATTAGATTGCCTAAAGGACAACCGCTATGGCAAAAAGGAATGCCACAATCCATACAACGGGCACCTTGATCTTTTAATTCCGTTTCTTTCATCGGAAGGGTAAATTCCTTATAATTCTTTACCCTTGCATCCACTGGTGCGTATTCTTCTGTTTTTCTATCGAATTCCAAAAAACCTGTAATCTTTCCCATGTTCCGATTTAAATTGTTTCTAATTTTTCTTTTTCCAAACGTATCAACGCTTGTTTATATTCCTCAGGGAAGACCTTGACAAAGTCCGGGAGACATTCTTCCCAATGTTCAAGTATACGTTGTGCCAACGGACTCATGGTGTAGTTGTAGTGGCTTTCGATAAGGTCTTTTAGTTGCTTTATATCATCATTTTCTTCAACAGGTAATAGGTTCAATGCTTCTATGTTGCATTGTTTCACGAAAGTTTTGTTCTTGTCGTATACATAGGCGATGCCACCGCTCATACCTGCGCCGAAATTGCGTCCTACTTCTCCGAGAATAACTGCGACTCCTCCGGTCATATATTCACAACCATGGTCGCCAATACCCTCGACTACGGTTTTGGCTCCGGAGTTCCGTACACAAAATCGTTCCCCCGCTTTACCATTGATATAAGCCCGTCCGGCGGTAGCCCCATAAAGGGTTACGTTACCGGTTATTATGTTGTCTTCAGGTACAATGGTCGATTTTTCAGGAACCTTGATGATCAACTTTGCACCCGATAGCCCTTTGCCCAAATAATCGTTGGTATTACCGTTTACGATCATGGTGAGGCCCCGGGTAGCGAATGCCCCAAAACTTTGCCCCGCAGAACCCGTGAAATTCAACTTAATGGTATTCAAGGGCAGCCCTTGGGCACCATAAACTTTTGAAATTTCGTTACTGATAATCGCCCCAATGGCCCTGTCGGTATTCTTTATAGGGAAATCCAAGGAGATTTTTTCCTTTCGGAACAAGGCGGGATGTGCTTTTTCCAAAATTTCAAATTCGATCGATTTATCCACATCATGCTGTTGTTTCGTGGTATTATGGAACTTCGTTCCCTTGGGCACATCAATTTCATGAAGTATGGGTGATAGGTCTATTCCATTGGCTTTATAATGGTCGATGGCTTTCTTACGATCCAATTTTTGTACTTGGCCAACCATTTCATTAATGGTCCTAAACCCTAATTGTGCCATGATTTCCCGAAGTTCCTGGGCAACGAAGTACATGTAATTTACGACGTGCTCCGGTTTACCCTCGAATTTTTTACGCAATTCGGGATTTTGTGTGGCAATCCCTACGGGACAAGTATTCAAGTGGCAAACCCGCATCATAATACACCCGGAGGCCACTAAGGGAGCAGTTGCGAAACCGAATTCCTCGGCTCCCAAAAGACAGGCGACTGCCACGTCTCGACCGGTTTTCAATTGGCCGTCACATTCCAATACGATCCTGTTTCTAAGGTCGTTAAGTACCAAGGTTTGCTGTGCTTCGGCAATTCCCAATTCCCAAGGGAGTCCGGCATGCTTCAATGAGGTTAGGGGAGAGGCCCCTGTACCTCCATCAAAACCGGAAATGAGTACTACATCGGCT
Organism: Maribacter polysaccharolyticus; assembly: GCF_028882255.1. Classification (GTDB taxonomy): domain Bacteria; phylum Bacteroidota; class Bacteroidia; order Flavobacteriales; family Flavobacteriaceae; genus Maribacter_A; species Maribacter_A polysaccharolyticus. The sequence continues at coordinate 155,649 of NZ_JARBUY010000006.1, read as the reverse complement.
TTGGCCTTGGCCACCCCGGCAGCTACTGTGCCCACTCCAACTTCAGATACCAATTTAACGTTGATACGTGCTTTTCTGTTGGCGGATTTCAAATCGAAGATCAATTGGGATAAATCTTCGATGGAGTAAATATCGTGATGCGGTGGTGGGGATATCAATCCCACATAAGGGGTTGAATTCCTGGTTTTGGCAATGGCCGGATTCACTTTCGGGCCCGGTAATTGGCCACCTTCACCAGGTTTGGCACCTTGTGCCATTTTGATCTGTATCTCCTGGGCATTGGTCAAATAGTTTGAAGTTACCCCAAACCTTCCTGATGCAACCTGTTTAATGGCACTATTGAGCCAATCCCCTGTTTGGGTTCTATAAAAACGGATCGCATCTTCACCTCCTTCGCCCGAATTGCTCTTACCTCCAATACGGTTCATGGCAATGGCTAGGTTTTCATGGGCTTCCTTACTGATGGATCCATAAGACATTGCCCCGGTTTTAAATCGCTTTACGATTTCGGTCCAGGGTTCGACTTCATCCAACGGTATTGGGTCGTAATTCGAAAATTCGAACAAACCACGAATCGTCATCAAGTTTTTCGATTGCTCATTGACCATTGCGGCAAATTCCTTGTAGGTTTCAGGTTCATTGCCCCTTACCGCTTTTTGAAGTTTGGCGACCGATTCGGGATTGAACATGTGTTTTTCACCATTTCTTCTCCATCGGTATTCTCCACCGATTTCCAGATCAAGGGTAGCTGCTATATCTTTCTTGGCATAAGCCTTGTGATGTCTTTTGGCGATCTCTTTTTCTATTTCATAGAGTCCGATCCCTTGTATTCTGGTTGGGGTATTCGGGAAATATTTCTCGACTACCTTCGTATTTATTCCGATACATTCGAATAATTGCGATCCTCGATAGGAATTTAAGGTAGAGATCCCGATTTTGTTCATGACCTTAAGAATACCTTTACCTATGGCCTTGTTGTAGTTGTTGACGGCCTCCTCGAAGGTGAAATCGGTAATATCGTTCTCTTTGATCTGCTCTCCGATTATCTCATTGACCAAGTACGGATTGATGGCACTGGCGCCAAACCCGAACAAGAGGGCAAAATGGTGGACTTCCCGAGGTTCCGCGGATTCTATGATTATACTCAATTTGGAGCGATTTCCAATTTTTTGCAGTCCGCTGTTTACATAAGAGCAGGCCAATAAGGCCGGTATGGGTGCTTTTTCCTCATTCGTATTCCTATCTGAAAGAATGATGATGTTCGCACCTTCATCTATGGCTTTCGAGGCTTTGTCCAAAACGGTTTCAAGCGCATCTTCCAATCCGTTAAGACCTCTTTTGACCTCATAAAGGATCGGTATCGAGACGACACTGTAATCAGGACTGGCATCATAGTTTTTTATCTTGTCCAAATCTTCTTTCGAGATTACCGGATTTTGGATCTTTAATTTTCTACAGTGCTTTTCGGTTATCGTAAATAGGTTCTCATCCCGACCGAGTGTTAAACTGATGTCGGTAATCAATTCCTCACGAATCCCATCTAAAGGCGGATTGGTAACCTGTGCGAATAACTGTTTAAAATAATTGTAAATGTGCTGTGGACGTTCCGATAAAACCGCTATCGGGGTATCGGATCCCATGGAGCCTATAGGCTCCTTGGCGGTTTTGCCCATAGGAAGAATGATCGTATTGATATCTTCAAGGGTATATCCGAAAACGGCTTTTCTTTTTTCCAAAGAAGCTTCCCCTAAAAAGAGCGGACAATCGTTGTATGGGATGTTCCTAAGATGTACAAGATTTTCATCCAACCATTTTTTATACGGATGGCGCTGTGCTATTTCTTCCTTGATTTCCTCGTCATTGATGATCCTTCCTTCTTCCATGTTCACCAAGAACATCTTGCCCGGTTCAAGTCTGCCATGAAATTCCACATCTTCGGGTTTGATATCGATTACCCCGGTTTCGGAGGACATGATAACGTTGCCGTTTTTGGTCACGGTATAACGTGAAGGGCGAAGTCCGTTCCTATCGAGAAGGGCACCGATGTAATTTCCATCCGTAAAAGGGATTGAAGCTGGCCCGTCCCATGGTTCCATGGTACAGGAGTTATATTCATAGAAGGCTCTTTTGGCCTCTGACATTTCCGGGTTCTTCTCCCAAGCCTCGGGAACCAACATCATCATAGCTTCTGGGAGGGAGCGTCCCGTCATTAGGAGCAGTTCAACGACCATATCCATGGTTGCCGAATCTGATTTCCCCGGTAATATAACCGGTAATATTTTTTTAATATCGTCGCCGAACCAATCGCTTTTCAGCAGTTCTTCGCGCGATTTCATACGTGTGACGTTTCCACGCAAGGTATTTATCTCACCATTGTGGCACATGTACCTAAATGGTTGGGCCAGATCCCATGTAGGGAAGGTGTTGGTAGAGAAACGTTGATGTACCAGCGATAGTCTTGTAACGACCCTTGAATCCATAAGGTCGGTGTAATAAAGACTGATGTCCTTGGGCATTAATAGGCCCTTGAAGATGATTATTTTTGTGGACAGGCTGGGAACATAAAAGAATTTGCTCTCAGATAATTTTGATTTTAAAATGGCATGTTCGGTGATTTTCCTGGCGATGAACAATTTCAAATTGAATTGAAAATCATCTTGCTCGTCGTTTTCTTTGGAAATATAGACCTGTTTTACAAAAGGTTCGGTCTCCATGGCGATACGGCCCGGGATTGACCGGTTAACAGGGACATCCCTCCAGCCTAACAATCGTAATCCTTGGTTTTTAATGTTCTTTTCAAACTCGGAAATACAATATGTCCTTTGATTTTCCTTCTGGGGAAGGAAAATATTTCCAACGGCATATTCACCTGCAGGCGGAAGTTCAAAATCGCAGACATCGGTAAAGAAATCATGGGGAATATCTATGAGTATACCGGCTCCATCACCCGTTTTCCCATCGGCACTTACCGCACCTCGGTGTTCAAGTTTATCCAGAATCTCCAGTGCCTTGTGAATAATGTCATTGGACTTTTCACCTTTTAAGCTACATATAAAACCTGCACCGCAGTTATCGTGCTCAAATTCGGGCAGGTACATTCCTTGTTTCTTCAACTTCATATATTAAGGTATTTCTGTAAAAATATTACATTCTTTCAATTATATTTATCACTCATTTAATTTATAACAAAAAAAACCAACGTTTTTATATATTTGGTTTATTAACCTCAAAATCTAAATTTTAGGAAGGTTTTATTGAGAAATTCGCAATCATTTTTTGTTTGAAAAACCGGATTTTTTTTATTGGTGTGTCCATTATGGAAGAACATCCAGATAATTCCGGTAAAACAAGCAGTTTAACTTAGGTAGGTGGTCCTATTGTAATAGTAACCGTAAGTCTTAGGAAGTTACGGTTTCATAAAGATAAGCTTAATTACGTAGGATACCTCTTGAAATCACGATTTTTTGTATTTCGGAGGTGCCTTCATAAATCTGGGTAATCTTGGCATCGCGCATTAGCCGTTCAACGTGGTAGTCTTTTACGTAACCGTTTCCACCATGTATTTGCACCGCTTCGATCGAGGTGTCCATGGCTGTTTGGGAAGCGTGTAGTTTGGCAATGGCACCCGAGAGGTCATAATTGGCGCCAATATCCTTATCACGGGCCGCTTTGTATACCAATAACCTGGCAGCTTCTATTTGTGTGCACATGTCGGCCAATTTAAATGCAATGGCTTGGTGATTGGCGATCTCGGTGCCAAAGGCTTTGCGCTCCTTGGCATATTTTTTGGAGAGTTCGTATGCTCCGGCGGCAATGCCCAAAGCCTGGGCCGCGATGCCGATCCTCCCTCCGGCCAAGGTTTTCATCGCAAACTTGAATCCAAAGCCATCTTCACCGATCCTATTTTCTTTAGGGATCTTCACATCATTGAAAATCAGGGAATGGGTGTCACTGCCCCGTATTCCTAATTTATTTTCTTTAGGACCTATTTCAAAACCTGGCATATCTTTTTCTATAATTAGGGCGTTGATTCCCTTATGTCCTTTTTCTTTGTCGGTTTGGGCGATTACGATATAAACCGAAGCCGAATTGCCATTCGTTATCCAGTTCTTTGTTCCGTTGAGGATATAATGGTCACCTTTGTCGACTGCAGTGGTTTTCTGTGAGGTTGCATCGCTTCCTGCCTCCGGTTCGGAAAGGCAGAAGGCACCTATGACATCCCCAGAGGCCAATGGTTTTAAGTATTTGGTTTTTTGCGCTTCCGAGCCGTAGGTTTCCAATCCCCAGCAGACCAAGGAATTGTTGACCGATACGATAACCGAAGAGGAAGCATCGACTTTTGATAGCTCTTCCATGACAAGGACATAGGAAACGGTGTCAAGTCCACTACCGCCATATTCTGGATCCACCATCATACCCAAAAAACCGAGCTCCCCCATTCTCTTTACCTGTTCGGCGGGGAACTTTTGTTTTTCGTCACGTTCGATTACACCAGGCAGCAATTCATTTTGGGCAAATTCCCGGGCAGCTTCCTGAATCATCTTTTGTTCTTCGGATAAAGTGAAATCCATAGTCAACATTTTTGTATTCATAACAAATATACAGTTATGTTATAAATTTCAAAATGTAAAGGGGAGATGTTTCAGAAGTGTGAAATTTTTAAGTTTGGAAGAAGGAAATTCTATTATTTAAATTCTGTATTTTATATTTGTTCCTTCGAACTCCTCAATTTGATTTAAAACAAGATTATGGCACAACGCTGACCTCCTTTGGAGGAACTAATGTTAGAATGATGCGAGATATCAAGATGAAATCAAAATCACATAATCGGTAAAGTCAAACTAATGAAGAAACTTCTTCAGGCATTCGAGGATAAACAACCCGAAATCGTATTTCATTGGAAAGATCCAGAGACTGAAGCCGAAGGCTGGGCAGTGATCAATTCGCTCAGGGGTGGTGCTGCCGGTGGGGGTACGCGTATGAGGGAAGGTCTTGATCTGAACGAAGTGCTTTCCTTGGCAAAGACCATGGAAGTTAAATTCACGGTCTCAGGCCCTCCGATAGGCGGTGCTAAATCAGGTATTAATTTCAATCCCAATGATCCCAGGAAAAAAGGGGTGTTGGAAAGATGGTACCACGCTGTAGCCCCGCTGTTGAAAAGTTATTATGGTACTGGGGGGGATTTGAATGTGGATGAGATCAAGGAAGTGATACCGATAACGGAAGATGCTGGGGTCTGGCATCCCCAAGAAGGGGTTTTCAATGGTCATTTTAAACCAACGGAAGCCGATAAGATCAATAGGATCGGACAATTGCGCTTGGGGGTGGTTAAACCCCTTGAGAGTAGTAGGTATTCACCTGATGTTTCCCGTAAATATACGGTTGCCGATCTGATAACGGGTTATGGGGTCGCGGAAGCCGTACGGCATTACTACGATATTTTTGGCGGTAATGTAATGGGTAAACGTGCCGTTATCCAAGGTTTTGGAAACGTCGGCGGTGCTGCTGCTTTTTATCTGGCCCAGATGGGTGCCAAAATCGTCGGTATTTTGGATCGGACGGGAGGGGTCATTAAAAAGGATGGCTTTACTTTTGAGGAAATCAAGGATTTTTATTTGAATAAGAGGGGAAACAACCTGATGGCCAGCGCCGATGAAATGCTTCCCTTCGAAGAGATCAATGAAAAAATCTGGAACCTTCAGACCGAGATATTCGCTCCCTGTGCAGCATCAAGATTGATAACCAAAGATCAAATTTCCAAGTTGATGGCTACGGGACTCGAAGTGATTTCATGTGGGGCTAACGTTCCTTTTGCCGATAAGGAGATCTTCTTCGGGCCGATTATGGAATATGCCGATGGCAAAGTGAGTCTTATTCCCGATTTTATTTCCAATTGTGGAATGGCACGTGTTTTTGCCTATTTTATGGAGCAAAGGGTGGGTATGGATGATGAATTGATATTTAAGGATACATCCGATACCATTAGAAAAGCAATTTTAAATATCTTTAAACAAAATCAAACAAAAATAAATTTAAGTAAAACCGGATTTGAAATTGCGCTAAAGCAATTAGTTAAATAAATTTTAATACATATGGAAACCATTATTATTGCCATTTTCCTAGCTGGGTATCTTGCCATAACGCTAGAACACAACCTTAAAATAGATAAATTGATTCCCGCCTTGGCCATGATGGCCTTGCTTTGGGCGGTAATTGCTTTGGGGCATATGCCGGTCTTTGAGGTGAATGCGGAACTTAAGGAGTTGGAGGCGACCCATATCGATGAGATATTGTTGCATCATTTGGGAAAGACGGCGGAGATATTGTTTTTCTTGCTTGGGGCAATGACCATTGTTGAGATTATTGATTATTTTGATGGTTTTGCGGCGATAAAAGGGTTTATAAAAACAAGGAGTAAAAGAAAATTACTTTGGCTATTTTCCATATTGGCTTTTGTACTTTCCGCTATAATAGATAACCTAACGGCAACGATCGTTTTGATTACCATTTTACAGAAGGTGATCAATGATAGGAATACCCGTTTATGGTTTGCGGGGATGATTATAATCGCTGCCAATGCAGGTGGGGCTTGGTCGCCTATCGGTGATGTTACGACAACGATGTTGTGGATTGCCAACAAGGTAAGTGCCCTGCAATTAATAGAACATGTATTGATTCCGTCGATAATCTGTATGGTGGTACCGGTACTTGTGGCCAGTCGAAACAAAGCTTTTAAAGGACAGATAGAAGGGGATGTTGATGGGGATGAAGGACCAAAATCCAAATTTGGGCCAACCATGTTGTATTTAGGGCTATCTGCAATAGTATTTGTGCCGATTTTCAAGACGGTAACCCATTTGCCTCCATATGTGGGAATGATGCTTTCCTTGGCGGTTGTGGCCACATTTGCGGAAATATACAGCAATTCAAAGTTCAATATTTCAAATGTGCATGGGGAGGACAATGATTCCGTTGGCCATCATAGCCCCGTACATCATTCTTTATCAAAGATAGAATTGCCTAGTATCTTATTCTTTTTAGGGATACTTTTGGCTGTAGCTGCATTGGAATCTTTGGGTATACTCTTCCATGCTGCCGGAGGTTTGAATACGGCCATTCCCAATACGGATATTGTTGTAATGCTTTTTGGGGTAGGATCTGCCGTAATCGACAATGTTCCTTTGGTAGCGGCAAGTATGGGGATGTTTTCTGAACCTATGGATAATCCACTATGGCATTTTATCGCTTATTCCGCTGGTACGGGGGGTAGTATGTTGATCATAGGTTCCGCTGCAGGTGTTGTGGCCATGGGGATGGAGAAAATCGATTTCTTCTGGTACCTAAAGAAAATCGCATGGCTGGCATTGATCGGATTTTTGGCCGGTGCCGCATCCTTCGTTTTATTGAGGGATTTTCTGTTAAACGCATAATTTTATCGATAAATTACCGTTATTAAGGCAACGTAAAGAAGAGAAACTATATGTCAATGTTACAAGATCTTACTCAAGACCCGGCCGTGGGTGAAATGCTATCCGAAGAAAAGACGCTATCGGTAATGGATTTGATTTTCAGCGGTGGTACGGGAAGTATCGTCATTATTGCTATTTTATTCATTTTGTTGTTTGTTGCCCTCTATATCTATTTCGAACGGATTTTCGCCATTAAGGCGGCATCGAAAATAGATAAGGACTTTATGAACCAGATACGGGACCATATCACCAATGGTAAATTGGATGCGGCAAAATTGTTGTGCGCCCAGACCGATTCCCCAGTGGCCCGATTAACCGAAAAAGGGGTGTCGAGAATCGGCAAACCATTGGACGATATAAATACGGCCATCGAAAATGCGGGTACTTTGGAGGTTTATAAGTTAGAAAGGAACGTAAGTGTTTTGGCAACCGTTGCCGGTGCAGCTCCCATGATCGGTTTCTTGGGAACGGTCATTGGTATGATTCTGGCATTCCATGAAATGGCAACGAGTGGGGGACAAGCGGAAATGGGATCCTTGGCATCGGGTATATATACGGCCATGACCACTACGGTGGCAGGTTTGATCGTAGGTATCATTGCCTATATCGGCTACAATCATTTGGTGAACAGAACGGATAAAGTCGTTCACAAAATGGAAGCGAATGCCGTTGAGTTCCTCGATTTGTTGAACGAACCCCTATAGGCATCGATGAAATTAAAAGGAAGAAATAAGGTAAGTCCGGACTTCAGCATGTCGTCCATGACAGATATTGTTTTCTTGTTGTTGATATTCTTTATGTTAACCGCAAATTCACCCAATGCATTGGATTTGTTGTTGCCAAAGGCAAAAGGTAAATCGACGAATACACAGAATGTTTCAGTAAGCATCAATAAGAACTTGGAATATTTTGTGAACAACGAGAGAATAAACGGGGAATATATTGAAATTGAATTGAAAAAGGCACTGAAAGGTCAAGACAAACCTACAATAATCCTTAGGGCAGAAGAGAGTGTAGCCATAAAAGAGGCCGTACACGTCATGGATATAGCGAATCGGAACAATTATAAGGTAATCTTGGCCGTACGACCTAACTAGTACAATACGGCTTAAAGATCCACAGCTGTTTTATTTCTTTTTCACAACTGTTTTTTGAACGCTGATTTTGACTCTGGCTTAATATTTGTTTCCTTGTGCAAAGGAATAATCCAAAAGGTCAATACGACATTTTAAAATACCATTGTTATAATGTCATTTTTAGATACGAGACACAAGAAAAAATCATTTACACTGACAACAGCCTTGTTGAGTGTACTCGTGTTATTGCTTTTTTATATTGGGTTGACGTACTTGGACCCACCTATTGAGAATGGCATTTCCGTAAATTTCGGTACGATGGAATTTGGAATGGGGGATACCCAACCTAAAGAAAAAATCAAGTCTGAACCCTTGGATATTCCCGAGCCTCCAAACACTAAGGAGGAACAGGTGCAGGAAGCCATACCGGAAGAGGTTAAGGAAGAAGTGGTAGCGAAGGAACCGCCTGCCGAAAAGGTTCTTACACAGGAAAGCGAGGAATCGATTAAGATAAAACAACAGCAGGAAGCCAAGAAAAAAGCTGAGGCGGAAGCAAAAAAAGCCAAGGCTGAGGCGGATAGGATTGCACGGGAAAAACGGGAAGCTGAAGAACGGAAATTACAAGAGCAACAGGCGAAAAAAGCGGAATTGGATAAGCTTATGGGCGGACTCAATAATTCCGACGGTACGGCATCGGGAAGTGAAGGGGATGATACCCGGCCAGGGGATAAAGGGCAGCCCGAAGGCGATCCGTATGCGACCAGTTATTATGGTAGCCCAGGTTCAGGGAGCGGCACAGCCGGTTATGGCTTAAATGGCCGTTCTTTGGTCAGTAAGGGGGCCGTACAGCAAGAATGTAACCAAGAAGGGAGGGTAGTCGTTAAAATTGTCGTGGATCGTACCGGGAAGGTAATCAATGCCACTCCTGGGGTAAAAGGAACGACCAATAACGATCCCTGTTTGTTGGAGCCCGCAAAGAAAACGGCATTCAAACATAAATGGAATTTGGATTCCAATGCACCCAGCCAACAAATCGGTTTTGTGGTGGTCAATTTTAAATTAGGGGGATAAGTGACCTATAAAGAAACCTTGGATTGGATGTTCGGCCAACTTCCAGCCTATCAGCAAAAAGGGAAAGTCGCATATAATGGTAAAATGGATAATATCCAGGCTTTTTCATCATATTTATTGCATCCTGAAACAAAATTCAAAAGCATACACGTGGCAGGTACCAATGGTAAAGGTTCCAGTAGTCACATGTTGGCCTCCATTCTGCAGGAGGCAGGTTATAAGGTCGGACTTTATACCTCGCCCCATTTAAAAGACTTTAGGGAGCGTATCAAAATCAATGGGAAGACCATTCGAAAGAAAGAGGTTGTCCGGTTTATTAAAAAGAATAAAGTCTTTTTAGAAGAAAACCGATTGTCTTTTTTTGAAATGACCGTAGGGATGGCCTTTGATTACTTTGCCCAACAGCATGTCGATATTGCGGTTGTGGAGGTAGGCTTGGGCGGTCGGTTGGATTCAACCAATATCCTTAAGCCAGAGGTGGCATTGATTACCAATATCGGGATGGATCACTTGGAAATGCTTGGGGATACCCTTTCGAAGATTGCTGTAGAGAAAGCGGGCATCATCAAAGAGGATACCCCTGTTGTCATTAGTGAGCATCAAGAAGAAATAGCCGAGGTCTTTACATCCATAGCGGCATCAAAGCATGCCAAGCTGGTTTTTGCCGATCAGACCATCCTTAAAACCTTTAAGACGTCTTTGCTGGGTAACTATCAAAATAAGAACGTCAAAGGAGTTCTGGCCGTTTTAAATGAACTGAAGGACTTTTCAATTAAAAAAAGGCATATAAAAAGGGGGTTGAAACGTGTCGTAAAAAACACGGGATTATTGGGAAGGTGGCAAATATTGGATAAATATCCAATGACCATTTGCGATACGGCGCATAATAAGGAGGGACTGACCTATGTTATCGACCAATTAGGGCAGCAAGAATTCAATGAATTGCACATGGTCCTCGGGTTCGTCAAGGAAAAGGATTTGGATGGTATATTGCCACTTTTGCCACAAAAGGCCCGTTATTATTTTTGTCGGCCAAATATCATACGCGGTTTGGATGCGACCATTCTTGCCAAGAAGGCCAATGGGCTTGGGTTATTTGGTAAGTCTTATGGCTCTGTGGATAAAGCCTTTAGGGCGGCCAAAAAAAAGGCAGGAAAGGATGATTTGATATTTATTGGCGGCAGTACTTTTACCGTAGCCGAAGTAGTGTGATATTTTTTTGATTTTTTCTTTTGGGAAAAGGAAAACTATTCTATATTTGCACCCCGTTAGGGCTCTTAGCTCAGTTGGTTCAGAGCACCTGCCTTACAAGCAGGGGGTCACTGGTTCGAATCCAGTAGGGCCCACAAAGGCTATCTAAATTTTAGATAGCCTTTTTTTATTTGTGTTATTGCTACCTCCTCAAGGCATTTTGTCCTATTCCTGAAGATTATATTACTTACTGACCTTGGTAAACTTGTTTCGGCCTATTTGGACATCAGAATTATCGGTTTCGAGTGACTGAGGATCTTTTTAAAATTTTCTGGGATTTCCAGAGATGATTACGGGTCAAGAATGACAAGGTCTTTCTTAATGAAGGAATCCTACACACCGTTTGGTTCTTTGCCGCAAAAAAATGCCTATAGTGCCCTCTTTGACGGACTTCCGATCTTATTTGAGGGTAGGATGGCTCAATAACCAGTAAATTTCCGGTTAGGCCAACACATACGGGTGGTTTTGACGATATAGGTTACTATTAATATGGTGTACTTTAAGAGCTGATGGTGTAAGGGGGAAGGTCGAAACATGTAATTAAACCATAAAATTATAAAGATGGACAAGTTATTTTTTGATGGAAAGGAGTAAAGAGTTAACTTTAAACGTCTATGTGTGATAGATGCCCCTAATATGCCGTATGATTTAATGCTAAAAATCACAAGGATGCTATGAAAACGAATTCAAAATTATGGATAACCGTATTGATACTGGTTGTTGTAGGATTTAGTATAGGAATATACTTACAGGATCTAAAACATCAACAGAGTACGGAGGCTGCTTGGCAGGCCAATCGGTTCAATATTAAGCGCTTCAACAAGATAAGAAACTATAATTTGAATATGAACCCGTCAAATTGGAGGTTTATGCGCGATAGTATCGAGCAACAATTCGATAGTTTGATGATTTTGAGGTTCAGAAAGGAAATGGATAGTCTATACTCCCAAAATCAATAAAGGGCCACTACTTTCTTCAAGGGTCTTGGATTTTTTTTTTGAAATCGGCGATCATTCTTGTCATTGAAGTTTTCGGAATAAAAAAATAGTCATACCTTAGCGCCCTGAAAAATTCTTGGGATATTAGCTCAGTTGGTTTAGAGCGCTGCCTTGACAGGGCAGAGGTCACTGGTTCGAATCCAGTATATCCCACTTCTTTCCCACTTTTACCCTAAGGCAACTTTAGAGCAAATCGAGCAAGCGTTCCATGGCCATGCCTCTAGAACCCTTGATCAGGATTTTACCCTTATTAGGTAAGCCAATGTCCTTGAAGTTTGGGGCAAGGGCTTCGAAATTCTTGTATTTCGAGGCAGGACCATCGGTCTTGTTGAAATGCTCTCCCAATAAGAAAACCATATCCAGATTGAGTTGAGTGGTCAAATCGGCTATTTTTTGATGTTCCAATGGGGCCGAAGTGCCCAACTCGAACATGTCGCCCAAAAACGCAATCTTTGGCCCCCCTACCAAATTACTGAAATTTTCCAACGCGGCTTTCATGCTCGTCGGATTCGCATTATAAGCATCCAAGACGATCTGTCTGCCGTTATTTTCAATGATCTGCGACCTGTTGTTTTGCGGAACGTAGGTCTCAATGGCCTTTTGAACGGCGTTTATGGGAACATTGAAATGATGGCCAATGAGAATGGCGGCACAACAATTCGTAAAATTATAACTTCCGATTAAATGGGATCGAATAATCGTTTCTTCCGCCTGTAGGGAAACAAATGGGTCGGCTTTTAAGAAGTTTATCGTATAGTGGTTCCCTTCCCTTTTTTGTGTAAAACCATATTTATCATTGTAGTCTTGCAATTTATCCAATTGAATAGGGTCATCTGCATTATAGAATAAGGTTCCTTTGTGTCCGATGATATGGTCATAAAGTTCGCTTTTGCCCTGTATTACCCCCTCGATACCCCCAAACCCTTCCAGGTGGGCTTTTCCGAAATTCGTGATGTAACCATAATCCGGTTCGGCAAGGGAACAAAGGAATTCGATCTCCTTGAGGTGGTTGGCCCCCATTTCCACGATGGCCATCTCGGTATCTTCCTTGATGGATAATAGAGTCAAGGGAACTCCAATATGGTTGTTGAGATTGCCAACCGTTGCCACGGTTTTATATTTTTGGGAAAGAACGGCGTTTATCAGCTCTTTGGTCGTTGTTTTTCCGTTACTGCCGGTAAGGGCCAGGATCTTTGCGTTACACTGTTTTCTATGGTAATTGGCTAGGGCTTGTAGGGTGGTCAAAACATCATCGACCATAATGGTCTTGTCTAGGCCGGCATATTTGCTGTCGTCGATTATGGCATATGAAGCCCCTTTTTCCAAGGCTGCTTCCGCATAATCGTTACCATTGAAATTATCACCTTTCAAGGCGAAAAAAAGGCAATTTTCCGTGATTTTACGGGTATCCGTACAAACATCGGGAAATTGTAAAAAGATGTGATGAAGTTGGGTTATGCTCATAAACCAAAGATAAAAAAAAGCCCCGACCTTATGGTCGGGGCTCACTATTTAACTGTAGTAATTTTATTTGGCTTTTTTGCCTCTTACCGTTTTGTTTTTCGTTTTCGATTTTGAACCTACCCTTGACATTGCACATCGGAAACCGATATAGTCGGTAGCCATATATTGTGGTAAGTACCTACGTTGTGCGGGATCTAACCAATAAGCCCTATCCCTCCATGAGCCTCCTTTGTAAACCCGTACCTCATCATTGATCAATGTGGTCCTGTTGTTGGAGCGGTCATATTGACGTATCAAATTACCGGACGAATCCCTTTCTACCTTGTGTTTTGGGGAATCATACATTTTTTTCTTGTCTTCCTCTTCCTCTTCACTGAACCTGTCGAAGAATCTGGATGAACTTGGTTCCCCGTCCCTATATCCTCTATTGTCACTTGATGAGAAATTGGTTCTTAAATAGGTTTCTTCTTCATCTACCGGTACCATTTTAATTTCACCGGGTAAATTAACAGCTACGACCTTACCTGTAGGCAATGTGTCATAAACCACTGAATCCCTCAATATATTCACTTTACCATCCTCACCTATGGCGGTTTTCAAATAGATGTTCCCCCTGTAGTAGTTAAAGTCACTTATTTCGTCGTCTACGATAGGTCGGTATACATCGGCCACCCATTCGGCAACATTACCGGCCATGTCATAAAGACCAAGGTCGTTGGGTTTGTATGACATTACTTCAGCAGTAATATCGGCGCCATCATCGGACCAACCTGCGATTCCACCATAATCACCTTTACCTTGTTTAAAGTTGGCCAATTGATCGCCACGGCCCACACGTTGGCCATTTCTGGTATAGTCGCCTTCCCATGGATATTTCTTTCTTCCTCTATAATTGTTGTATTCCCTTGATCCCACCTGGGCCTGGGCAGCATATTCCCACTCCGTTTCCGTAGGTAATCTGTATTCGGGCATGATGACACCGCTGCTTCTTTTTGCGAAGGTACTGATGCTGTCCTTTTTCTTGTTCCCTTGAAGTGAATCTATTTGTCCGTTGTAGACAGATTCGGGTCTGTTCAAATAGGCTTCGGTACTGAACGTTCCAGCAACTTCACCTTGTGCGGCTTGGTATTTGGCATCTTTAGCCAAATAACCCTCTCTTTCCAACATTACTTCGTTTACACGGTCGGTCCTCCACTCGGCAAACTGTGTTGCTTGTATCCAGTTGACACCAACAACGGGATATTCTGCATAGGCAGGATGTCTTAGGTAATTATTGGTCATGGTTTCGTTAAAGCCAAGACGATTTCTCCAAACCAAGGTATCGGGTAAAGCCCCCTTGTAAATATTCGCATATTTAGGATTCTCGGGCGGGTATACACTCTTCAAATAATCCAAATACTCCAAGTACATAACATTGGTAACCTCGGTTTCATCCATATAAAAGGATTGAACATGCTGTGAGGTAGGGGTGTTGTTCCAATCGTGCATTACATCATCTTGCACTTTACCTTTGGTAAACGTTCCACCTTCTACAAAAACAAGACCTGGGGCAGTTTCCTGCTCCTTAAAGTCAGTGTTGAATTGGAAACCACCTTCTTTAGCATTGATTTTCCAACCTGTAGCTCTTGATACGTTTTTAGAAGATGAGGTTTTTTTGCTACAACTTGTAACACTGCAACCTCCCGCTATTACTGCACAAGAAAGTACAATTTTGATTAACTGTTTTTTCATAATTAGGACTTGAGTTCAAATATTTAAACTACCTTTTGCGTAGTTTGAATTTCTTATACTGATTAATTTGGTGTCACTTTCGGCTTATTAAACGATGTTTCGCCCATAATATTTTGTAACTGAAAAATAATTTCCGGGGTTTGCCCTTTTAAGTAAGACAAAAGCGTATATACAAAAAATATAACGGCGTATTTTTCAATATAGTATGGATTTGAAGAATTCTTTTGATTCCTACTTTGGACATTGATGGGGTGCAGATCGGAAAATTGATGTAAATGTAAATTACAAGGTCGATCGTGCCATTAAATGCAACCTTGATTTCAATATTTTCGATGAACGGTATAAGATATTTTTAAAAAGCCCGTTTACCAATACAATAACCCTGAATTATTTTCGGGGATTTATGAATGCATTATATCCGGATATCCAATGAAATCAAGACCAATACCGATGAAGAAAATACCATTATTGTTATTATTGGCCTTTGCCGTGAAATTGTCGGCCCAAGATGATAGGGTCATTACAACGGCTGTCCCTTTCTTGACCATTGCTGCAGATGCCAGGTCTGCCGGGATGGGGGATATGGGTGTGGCGACTTCCACGGATGCCTTCGCACAGCAATGGAATCCATCGAAATTTGCTTTTGCCGAACGGAAAATGGGGATTAGTTTGAGCTATACCCCTTATTTGGAGAGTTTGATTACCGATATTTCTTTAATGAGTGCCAGCTATTATAATAAATTGGATGACCGAAGTGCATTTGCCGTCGGATTACGGTATTTTACCTTGGGTGAAATAGAATTAAGACAGTTCGCGAATGATCCCGGTACCGTGGCCAAACCCAATGAATTGGCCTTGGATGGGTCGTATTCCCTAAAATTGAGTCCGACGTTTTCGATGGCGGTAGGCGGTAGGTTCATACGGTCAAATTTAAAATTGACCCAAAACGGAAGTGAAGATTCCCAAGCTGCAACGGCATTCGCAGTGGATATTTCTGGGTACTATAGGTCTCGGGAAATTGCTTATGATAATTTTGATGGTCGATGGAGGGCCGGTTTCAATATTTCGAACCTTGGGGGTAAAATGACTTATGACGAAGGGGGGCAAGAGAACTTTTTGCCGACCAACTTGAGTCTTGGTGGTGGATTCGATTTTATCCTGGATCAGGATAATGTTCTTGGGATAACCGCGGAATTCAACAAGCTTTTAGTACCTACACCCCAAGATTTCAATGGGGACGGGTCGATCGACTCGGAAGATAACGACGAGTATCAAGAGGTGGGCTTTCTAAGTGGTGTTTTTAAATCATTCAGTGATGCGCCCGATGGTTTAAGTGAAGAATTGAAAGAAGTCACTTGGGCAATCGGTGCGGAATATACCTATCAGGATGCGTTTATGCTACGGGCAGGGTATTTCAATGAAAGTGAGGAAAAAGGGTCAAGGAAGTTTGTTTCCATGGGGGCCGGATTCAAATTTAAAGCGGCCCAGATAGATCTGTCATACCTTTTCTCTTCATCGCAAGTCACCAATCCTTTGGAAAATACGCTTCGTTTTTCCTTAACCTTTAGTTTAGGGGAAGAGTATTATAACGATTGACAAAAAAATATTATTGAATCAAAACCTGCCATTGTGCAGGTTTTGTTATTTTAGACGGCCATCAATGGTAATATGGTATGAGAAAACAAACGATTTCCTTTGAGTTTCAGGTTTATGAATCCATGGCCGAATTGGGTCAGGAAGACCAAAGGCTGATGCAGCGGGCCATCAAGGCTAGGGAAGCGGCATATGCCCCTTATTCCAGTTTTCTGGTCGGGGCCGCGATTTTACTCGAAAATGGAGAGGTTGTCATCGGCAACAATCAAGAAAACGCTTCCTACCCTTCAGGTTTGTGTGCGGAACGGGTAGCCTTGTTTTATGCCGGGGCCAACTATCCTGGCATGGTGATTAAGGCCATCGCGATAACCGCAATGTCCGAAAACCATCTGGTCGATACACCGGCCGCCCCTTGTGGTAATTGCAGACAGGCGATTTCGGAGTATGAATTTAGGCAGAAAGAACCCATTCCGATTCTTATGATGGGTGAGAAAGGCGAGGTCATTAAATGTAGTTCCTTGGCCGATATGCTTCCGCTGGGTTTCAATAATACGTATTTAAAAGGTTGATCCTGAAATGGGTTTGGAATAACAATGGGTGTTCCTTTTTGTTGTGCCATCGAACCTCCGAATACTTTTGTTTGAAGCTTTTATCTTTATTTTTTTTACTGATTGATTAATATGTGTATTTTTGTTTCGCTGATTTTCGGAGCCTTAAAGTCCGATTTTAGTGGCTTCATGAATTAATAATTTATAATTAAACTACGATTAATGGAAAAAATCACCAAAGAAACCTATCTGAAGTGGTACGAGGATATGTTGTTCTGGAGGAAGTTCGAGGACAAACTAGCTGCGGTATACATACAGCAAAAGGTTAGGGGTTTCCTTCATTTGTATAATGGTCAAGAAGCCGTATTGGCTGGGGCATTACATGCTATGGATCTTACGAAGGATCGAATGATAACCGCTTACAGGAACCATGTTCAGCCGATAGGCATGGGAGAGGATCCCAAAAGGGTAATGGCCGAACTTTATGGTAAGGTCACAGGTACTTCCAAAGGAATGGGTGGTTCTATGCACATATTTTCCAAAGAACATCGTTTTTACGGCGGTCATGGTATCGTCGGTGGTCAAATTCCCTTGGGTGCGGGTCTGGCATTCGCCGATAAATACTTTAAAAGGGATGCGGTAACGTTATGTTATATGGGAGATGGTGCCGTTCGCCAAGGTTCCCTTCATGAAAGTTTTAACTTGGCCATGCTTTGGCAATTACCCGTAGTATTCGTTTGTGAGAACAATGGGTATGCCATGGGGACTTCCGTTGCCAGGACATCACATTCCACCGATATTTGGAAATTGGGATTAGGTTACGAAATGCCTTGCGGCCCTGTTGACGGAATGGACCCGGTAACCGTGGCCAAGGAAATGAGCAAAGCCATCGAACGTGCGAGAAGTGGTGGCGGGCCTACTTTCTTGGAAATGAAGACCTATCGCTATAGGGGTCATTCCATGTCGGATGCACAGCACTACAGAACCAAGGATGAGGTTGAGGAGTATAAGAAAATCGACCCTATTTCACAGGTAAAGCAAGTTATCTTTGATAAGAAGTATGCGACCGAAGATGAAATAAAGGAAATTGATGGTCGGGTCAAAAAAAGGGTTTCCGAATGTGAGAAATTCGCCGAGGAATCCGATTATCCTCCATTAAACCAATTATATGATGTAGTCTATGATCAGGAAGACTACCCATTTGTACAACATAAATAATATTTAGATGGCAGTAGTGATTAATATGCCGCGTTTGAGCGATACCATGGAAGAAGGTACCGTGGCAAAATGGCTTAAGCAAGTTGGAGATAAGGTTGAAGAAGGAGATATCCTTGCGGAAATTGAAACTGATAAAGCAACGATGGAGTTTGAATCCTTCCATGAGGGTACCTTATTGTATATAGGTATTCCAGAAGGTGACGGAGCTCCCGTTGATTCACTCTTGGCCATTGTAGGCGAAGAAGGTGAGGATATTTCAGGATTGATTAATGGCGCTGATGCCCCTAGTGAACCGACTTCGGAATCCGCTGTCGAAGCTCCTGCTTCCAGTGCGACCAGCGAAGGGGCAGAAATACCGGAAGGCGTTGAAATCGTTAAAATGCCACGCTTAAGTGATACCATGGAAGAGGGTACTGTGGCTACTTGGTTAAAGAAAGTGGGTGATAAGGTTGAGGAAGGTGATATTCTTGCTGAGATAGAAACAGACAAGGCTACCATGGAATTTGAATCCTTTTATACCGGAACCCTATTATATATCGGTATCCAGGAGGGGGAATCTTCACCGGTAGATGCCGTTCTTGCCGTTATCGGTCCGGAAGGTACCGATGTAGACGCTGTTTTGAACGCAAAGCCCTCGTCAGGTAAAACCGAATCGGTTTCCAAAGAACCGGCTAAAGAAGAAAAAGTGGCCGAACCGGTCCAGGAATCCGTTAGTGGGACCACTTCGGATGGCCAACGTGTTTTTGCTTCTCCATTGGCGAAAAAAATCGCCAAGGAAAAAGGCATCGATTTAAGGGAGGTCAAAGGTTCTGGAGAACAAGGTAGGATCGTAAAGAAAGATATCGAGAATTTTGTGCCTTCACAAAAAGCAGCTCAACCTGCGGCAGCTTCAGAAGGGGCGGCTACATCTACAATCGCGCCCATAGCGTTGCCGGTTGGTGAGGAAAGCTCGGAGGTAGTGAAGAATTCGCAAATGCGTAAGACCATTGCCAAACGATTGTCCGAATCGAAATTCACGGCACCACATTACTATTTAGGTATTGAGGTCGATATGGATAATGCAAAAGCTTCGCGTGCCCAGATCAATGATTTGCCAGATACCAAGGTATCTTTTAACGACATGGTCGTTAAGGCTTGCGCCATGGCACTTAAAAAGCATCCACAGGTGAATACTTCCTGGGAAGGGGATACTACAAAATATAACCACCATGTCCATGTAGGTGTGGCGGTCGCCGTGGAAGACGGTTTGGTCGTTCCCGTACTTAAGTTCACCGACCAGTTGAACTTGACTCAAATAGGGGCATCCGTAAAAGATCTTGCAGGCAGGGCTAGGAACAAAAAATTGACACCCGCTGAAATGGATGGGAGTACCTTTACGGTTTCCAATTTAGGAATGTTCGGTATTCAAGAGTTCACCTCCATTATCAATCAGCCGAATTCAGCGATTTTATCCGTAGGGGCAATTGTTGAAAAGCCTGTGGTTAAAAACGGTCAGATCGTTATCGGTAACACGATGAAGCTTTCTTTGGCCTGCGACCATAGAACGGTTGATGGTGCCACAGGGGCACAATTTTTACAGACGTTAAAGGCTTATCTTGAAAATCCGGTAACCATGCTGGCATAAGTTCTGTACAAATATTAATGAATAATTGCATCCGCCTTTGGCGGATGTTTTTTTATCTTTAAAAACCAATACGATGTGTTTTATGAAGAAAATCATTCCCTATGCTTTGTTGTTGCTCATTCTAGGTTGTGGTGCCGCACAATCGGATCCAACCACTCAAAAGGGTATTCCGAGTGGTCCGGCCGGCGTAAAGGGAAGTGTCGGTACAGTGGAAAAAACCGGGATTAATGCAGTGCCGTCAGGAAATACAGCACCCGGCGAAATGTTCTCCGATCAAAGGAGGGTTTCCGATATCATGGATTTTTTGGCTTCTGATGCGCTTAACGGAAGGGATTCCGGTAGCCCGGGAATAGAAAAAGCCGCGCAATATATTGAGGGTGTTTTTGAAGAGAACGGGGTCATGCCCTATTTTAAAACGTATAAGGATACCCTTTCCAATTTTAATGAACCTGCCTATAACATCATTGGGATTTTGGAGGGAACAGATCCGGATTTGAAAAATGAAATGGTTTTGATAGGGGCACATTATGACCATATCGGAACCAAAAGGGCGGTTATGGGCGATACGATTGCCAACGGGGCCAATGACAATGCCTCAGGGACGACCACCGTACTGGAAATAATGCGTTATTTTAGTGGGGCAAAGACAAATAAAAGAAGTTTGGTTTTTGCCTTTTTCAGTGCGGAAGAAAAAGGATTGTTGGGGTCTAAACATTTGGCTGAACGGTTAAAGGAAAAGGAATTCAACTTGTATACCATGATGAATTTTGAAATGGTAGGGGTTCCCATGAAAGATAAGGGTTATTTGGCCTATCTTACAGGGTATCAAATGTCGAATATGGCAGAGGTCTGTAACAAGTATGCCCAGGATAAGGTAGTGGGGTTTCTGCCAACGGCCAAGGAATTCAATTTGTTCATGAGGTCAGATAATTATCCATTCCATCAAGAATTCAATGTGCCTTCACAGACATTCTCAACTTTCGATTTTACCAATTTCGACCACTATCATAAGGTGGGTGATGAGAATTCGGAAATGGATTTTGAACATATGGCCCAACTAATAAATACCTTCATACCTATTATAGAAGGGGTGGCAAATGGGGCAGAACAGGAAATTAAATATAACTAATGGCACATATAATCATAACGGGGACCAGCCGGGGCATCGGTTTTGAAATGGCACGACTTTTTGCCGAAGAGGGGCATAAGGTATTGGCCCTATCACGGAATGAGAAAACAATCGCCGCATTGGAGCATGATAATATAGCGGCCTTTCCTTTCGATATTACCAAGGAAGGGGATTTGTCAAAGTTGAATACCTATTTGGACAGTCAATGGAAAACCGTCGATGTGCTGGTCAACAATGCCGGGATGCTGCTGAACAGACCGTTTTTGGAAACGGAGGCCTCTGAATTTGAAGCGGTTTATAAAGTAAATGTGTTCGGAGTGGCAAACCTGACAAAACTGATAATTCCCAAAATGCCTAAAAACGGTCATGTGGTGACTATTAGCTCTATGGGCGGGGTGCAAGGGAGTATGAAATTTCCCGGACTTTCGGCCTATAGTTCGAGTAAAGGGGCGGTGATTACGATGACCGAACTCTGGGCGGAGGAATTTAAGGAAACAGGGCCGTCTTTCAATGTATTGGCATTGGGAGCGGTACAGACCGAGATGTTGGAAGAGGCATTCCCCGGGTACCAAGCACCCGTCACGGCTTTGGAAATGGCCAATTACATCAAGGATTTTGCATTGAGCGGACATAAATTGTTCAATGGTAAATTATTGCAGGTCAGCAACAGTACGCCTTAAATGAATTCAAGTTATTGTTGTTTGGGGAGGTAACCAAACCAAAAGACCAAACAGAAAAAACCCGATGCAACCCATAACCGGAAAATACCCGCGAAAAACCAAGGGATAGGTTTCGTTTTACATGAAATAGTTGGGTAGAGGGTTCCGGTAAAAGGTGCGCTAATTTCCGTTCCTATCGGTTTGAAGGCCCATTTGAACTTATCTTGAAAAGTCAAAGGTCAAAACAAAGTACTGGGGTGTTCGCTTAGTTCCACCAAACGGCGTAACCTTGCCTTCGTAATTCCAAGGATAGTTTTTCTTCCATTTCCAGGGCTTCGGCCCTTGATGTCAAGGGGGCTATATGATTATAGAGACTGGGGCGTAGGTACATGCCGTATTTTTCGACTATGGAAGCGGATATTTTATACCCTTTTTTATTCCTATACCCTGTTTTGTGCTGTTCAAAACGTTCTTTCGGAGTTTTACTGCTCATACCCACATAAAGGCATTGGAGTACCCCATTAAATTGAGGGTTGGCAGTCCTGAACCTTGCATTTTCGGTAAAAACCCTTTTTGTTAGTTCAATAACATACACTCGGTAAACAGTTTTGGACATTTTATATTTTACTTTGCTATCGGCCAATGTACTATTTTTTTGCAATGGGTGATGGTGAAAGTTGTAGGGCAATATTAACAAAGCCCTAAAAATCCTATTTTTGTTACAATGGATGATATTCTTTTGAAATATTTACCGGAAAGGGCAGTGCCCCCCTGTTTGGATCTTATTAAGACCTCAGGGGTAAATCTTAAGATCGTAAACAAAAGGGTTACCCGCCATGGCGATTATCGGCGTTTACCCAATGGCATGCACCTGATCACCATCAATGCTACACTGAACAAGTATCGTTTTTTAATTACTTTGGTACACGAAATCGCCCATTTGTCTGCTTTTGAGCAATATGGGAGACATATTAAGCCCCATGGATTGGAGTGGAAGAGAACCTTTCAATACTTGATGTTGCCTTTTATCAGGCCAGAGATTTTCCCTTTAAAATTACTCCCGATTTTAGCAAATCATTTTAAGAACCCTAAGGCCAGTAGTGATACCGATGCAATATTGTCTCTGGCATTGAAGCAGTACGATCCCCAGCATTTAAAGAAAACCTATATATTCGAATTGCCTTTAGGAAGTGTTTTCCGAATTTATAACGGTAAACTTTTTAAAAAAGGAAATAAACGCATAAAACGTTATGAGTGTGTTGAAATAACTTCAGGTAAACTATATTTGTTTCAACCCAACGCAGAAGTGGAACTAATAAAGAACTAAAGAATGAACAAAAATTATTACGCAGTTTTAATGGCCGGAGGGGTAGGTTCCCGATTTTGGCCCATCAGTACCAAAGAAAATCCAAAACAGTTCCACGATATGTTGGGTACGGAGCAAACATTGATCCAAAAAACTTTTCAACGCCTTAATAAATTCGTTCCGACCGAGAATATTTTGATACTGACCAATGAGCGTTATAATGATTTGGTCTTGGAACAATTGCCTTTGGTGAAACAGGAGCAGGTAGTTTTGGAGCCAGAAATGCGTAATACGGCACCCTGTATTTTGTATGCGGCCATGAAGATCCAAAAAATGAACCCGAACGGAGTTATGATCGTGGCACCCAGTGATCACTGGATAGAGGATGAGGTGGCGTTCGCAAAGGATGTTATCGAGTGTTTCGATAAGTGTGAAAAAGAAGAGGTGCTTTGTACTTTGGGGATCGTGCCGACATTCCCGAATACGGGATTCGGTTATATTGAATTTGATAAAGCGAGCACATCAAATCTTAAAAGGGTAAATCAATTCAGGGAAAAGCCCGATTATGAAACCGCTAAGGAATTCGTTTCCCAAGGTAACTTTCTTTGGAATGCAGGTATTTTCATGTGGAGCATTAAAACGATCATCAATGCTTTCCAGAATTTTCAACCTTCGCAATATGAGTTGTTCGCATCGGGAATGCAAGACTATAATTCCGCGAATGAAAGTAAATTCATAAAGGAGAACTATCCCAAAGCGGAAAATATTTCGATAGACTATGCTATATTGGAACAGTCCAAATCTATTTACGTACGCCCCGCCACTTTCGATTGGAATGATTTAGGTACCTGGGGATCCTTATATGACAAATTGGATAAAGATGCCGATGAGAATGCCATTGTCAATAGTAAAGTCCTTTGTCAAGACGCCAAAGGTAACATGATCCGCTCCCCAAAGGATAAGGTCGTTGTAGTTGACGGACTAAAAGACTATATCATTGTGGATAAGGAAGACGTACTTTTGATTTATCCGAAATCAAAAGAACAGGATATAAAACAAGTGTTGGCAAAGGTCAACGATAAGTTTGGCGACAAGTATTCATAATTATGGAAGAAAATGGTAAAAATAACATACCACCGAACCAAACCGATAGTGGGGAAGAGGTAAAAAAAGATATTCAGGGATTGCTCGGGAGTACAAAAAAGTTCCTTCTCGAACTTCTTGATATCCGTAGCAATACCGATCAAGACGCCACCAAAGAGGCGATTATCGCGGATATTCCTTTTAAAGGGCATACCTCATGGATCTTGATCTGTTCTATTTTTATCGCTTCGATAGGGCTTAATGCCAATTCAACCGCAGTGGTGATCGGTGCCATGTTAATTTCCCCCTTAATGGGGCCGATTTTGGGGATTGGATTGTCTTTGGCGGTAAATGACGTGGATACCTTACGCAGGTCTTTGAAAAACTTCACCGTAATGGTCGTCCTCAGTGTGTTAACGGCTTATTTGTTTTTTGCCATATTTCCTTTGCGGGATGAGTCTTCGGAACTTTTGGCACGTACCGCACCCGATATTCGGGATGTTTTGATTGCCTTTTTCGGTGGACTTGCCCTGGTCATTGCCCGGGCCAAAAAAGGGACCATTGCCTCGGTGATCTTTGGTGTTGCCATAGCAACGGCCTTAATGCCGCCCTTATGTACCGTAGGTTTTGGTTTGGCCATAGGGAATTATGATTACGCAAGTGGGGCTATGTATTTATTCAGTATAAATACCATTTTCATTGCCTTGGCGACCTTTTTGGTATTGAAGTTGTTGCGTTTTCCGATGGTGCGTTATGTGAATTCCCAGAAACGTAGGCTTATCGGTAGGTTGGCTTCACTTTTCGCAGTGTTGGTGATGATACCTGCAGGAATGACTTTTTGGGATGCACTTCAGGAATCCTTGTTTCGAAAGCAGGCACAACGTTTTATAGAGGATAAAATAGCGCCCTATCAATTTGAAGGTTCGGGCCGGTTTATGGAGGATTTTACCGATATTGAGTTTAATAAAGGGGAAAACCCATTTATAGAATTGGTTTTTATGGGGAATGAAACCGTTCCCGATAATGTGATCGCAACTTGGAAGAAGCAAAAGGATGACGGTAGTTTCGACAGGTTGAAGAATACCGAGTTACATATAATCCAGGGGTCCAAAAATGAACAACTGGATCAGCTTAAATATGTGGATCAGTTATATGAAACCCAAAAAACCGAGCTGTTGGATAAAGATGCAAGGATAAAGGTGTTAGAGGGTGAATTGGATAAATTGGGGCGATTATCGATTCCTTTTGCCGATGTGAGTGCCGAAGCCATAACCAATTATGGAAATTTGGAATCACTGGGTTTTTCCCCAACGATACAGACCGACTTTAAAAAGATCGATACCATTCCCGTTTTCGAAGTAAAATGGAAAACGGATGCGAAAAGGGTCCAAACTATTGAGGATACCAAAAAACTACATGCTTGGTTAAAATTAAGGTTGAAAGACAGTACGATCCAACTTAAAGAGATCGTACAGGATTAATCCCGTTCCTCAATATACATTTGCCTTACTTTTTTGAAGAGTTCGGAAGAATAAACAAAGTTGGTCACGGCTTCGTTGTTGGTTTTGAAGATTTCATCTTTAGTGCCTTCCCACTCTTTGATGCCGTGTTTCAAGAAAACGATTTTTTCGCCGATTTCCATGACAGAGTTCATATCATGGGTGTTGATAACTGTGGTGATATCGTATTCCTTGGTTATTTCTTGGATCAGGTTGTCTATGATTATGGCGGTTCTTGGGTCCAATCCGGAATTAGGTTCATCGCAAAACAGGTATTTGGGGTTCATCACAATGGCCCTGGCAATGGCGACCCGTTTCTGCATACCACCGGAAATTTCAGAAGGATATTTTTTATGGGCATCTATGAGGTTTACCCTATTGAGTACAAAATCGACACGATCTTGCATTTCGGATGGGGATTGATCGGTGAACATTTCCAAGGGAAACTTCACATTGCCTTCGACGGTCATCGAATCGAATAGGGCACTCCCCTGGAATACCATCCCCATATCCTGTCGAAGATTCCGTTGTTCCCGGGGTGATAATTCCGAATATATTTTTCCGTCGAGACTTATATTTCCCTTGTCAGGAGCATATAGCCCCAAAAGACATTTCAGGAAAACCGTTTTCCCGGAACCACTTTGCCCAATGATCAGGTTGGTCTTGCCTTTTTCAAGAACCGTGCTTATGCCCTTTAATATAGGGGTGTCTCCAAAAGATTTATAAATGTCGTTTACCTCTATCATTAGCCCAATAAAAGTTGTGTTAGAATATAATTCAAAATAATGATCACGACACTTGTCCAGACAAAGGAAGTTGTAGCGGCCTTACCCACTTCCAGCGCCCCTCCTTTCATGTAAAACCCGTGATAGGAAGGTATGGTCGCTAAAATAAAGGCAAATACCAGTGTTTTGATAAACGCATAAGTGACATGAAAAGGGATAAAGTCGAGCTGGATCCCTTCCGTAAAATCCGCACTTGTGCTAAAGCCACCGAAAACGGCTGCAACCCATCCTCCTAAAATCCCGACATACATGGATATGGCTATTACGAAAGGATATAAAAGTAGCGCAATGATCTTTGGGAATACCAAGTAATTAAGGGCGTTTACCCCCATTACTTCCAATGCGTCGATCTGCTCGGTAACCCGCATCGTACCGATACTACTGGTAATGTAAGAACCAACCTTGCCCGCCATGATGATCGAGCAGAACGTAGGGGCGAATTCCAATATGATCGATTGTCTTGTGGCGAATCCGACCAAATTTTTTGGTATAAGTTCACTGGTGATGTTCAATGCCGTTTGTATGGCGACAACCCCTCCAATAAAAAATGAAATAAATACCAAAATACCCAACGAACCATAAATGAGTTCGTCTATTTCTTTGAATAACAACGATTTCATTATGCGCCATTTTGTGGGCTTCCTGAAAACCTCTTTGATCATGATTGCATAACTACCTATTGATGCCAGATAATTCATAGAATGGAATAGACTTATAAGTGTAAAAATAGGAATTAAGAATGTCTTTTAACGTTCATTTAATTTTTTAAGTCTTTATTTATATATTTTTGTAGTATCAATTTTTCCATAAATGTACAAGAATAGAGTTTCCCTGATTTTACTACTGGTTTTAGTAATCTTCAACACGTTTGACACTTCAGCGCAAAAAAAATCAAAGAACAAAAGAACGGTAGCCAATACCATCGAAAATACCGAATATTCGTCGACAAAGCCCAAATTGGTGGTTGGCGTCGTCGTAGATCAAATGCGGTATGATTATCTGACCCGTTTTTGGGATCAGTATGGGGAGGGTGGTTTTAAACGCTTGATCGATAATGGGTTCAATTGCAAGAACAATCATTTTAACTATGCCCCGACCTATACCGGTCCCGGACACGCCTCGGTATATACGGGAACAACTCCCGCAACCCATGGTATCATTGCCAATGATTGGTACGACAAGGAACTCGACAAATCGGTATATTGTGCGTCTGATGACAGTTATACTTCCGTAGGGACCGCTTCGGATGCCGGTAAAATGTCGCCCCACAGGATGTTGGTCACTACCGTGACGGATCAATTGCGGTTACATACCCAACTTAGGGGTAAGACCATTGCGGTCGCCCTAAAGGATAGGGGGGCGATTTTGCCCGGCGGACATACGGCTAATGGGGCTTATTGGTTTTATGGTAAGAATGAGGGCAATTGGATAACCAGTTCTTTCTATATGGATGAATTGCCAAAATGGGTCAACGATTTCAATGCCTCCGATAGTGCAGAAAGTTATAAAAAGCCATGGACCACCTTAAAGGATATAAGTGCTTATTTGGAAAGCGGTTCGGACAATAATGCGTATGAAGGCTTGTTCGAGGGAGAGGTCACACCGACCTTCCCCCATGATCTGCCAACCTTATGGGAAGACAATGGAGCGTTCGACCTGATCAAGTCGACCCCTTATGGAAATAGCCTAACCGCTGATTTTGCCATCGCTGCCTTGGAAGGTGAGGATTTAGGGGGGGATGCAATTACCGATTTCTTGGCCGTGAGTTTTTCCAGTACGGATTATGTCGGACATAAATTCGGTGTCAATTCAAAGGAAGTCGAGGATACCTATCTTAGATTGGATAAGGATTTGGCCCGTTTGCTCGAGGCCCTGGATAAAAAGGTAGGCGAAAATGAATATGTCTTTTTCCTAACTGCAGACCATGCGGCGATCAATGTGCCGACGTATTTACAGGATCTAAAAATACCTGCTGGTTATATGGATAAGGATGTGCTTCAATCGAAATTCGACGAATTCCTTAAATATAAGTATGGTACGACCGATATCGTGAAGAATATCTCAAACCATCAAATGTTTCTTGACCATGACATCATTAAAAACCTTGATTTGAATATTGGGGATGTTGAGGAAGAAATAGCAAGGGAATTATTGGGTTATAGCGATATCGATAGAGTGTATACGGCCGAACAAATGTGGGAAAATGAATATACCGAAGGGATTCCTTATATTTTACAGAACGGTTTCAACCTTAAACGTTCCGGGGATATTCTTATGGTTTTAAAGCCAGGGGTGATCAGCTATTCGATTACGGGATCTACCCACGGTTCGCCACAGATCTATGATACCCATGTGCCGTTGCTTTTTTATGGTAAGGGTATAAAAAACGGGAGTACGACAACGCGGACGGAGATTTCCGATGTGGCACCGACCATTTCGGCTTTATTGGATATTTCCTTTCCTAGCGGTACTATAGGAAATCCGATTTCAAAAGTATTGGAGTAATTTATTGTAGGTATTATGGACAAGCATCCCATTGGTATTTTTGATTCTGGCGTGGGAGGGTTATCCATTTGGAAAGAGATCAATGCCTTACTGCCCCATGAGCCTACCGTTTATTTAGCCGATAGTAAAAATGCCCCCTATGGCGAGAAATCAAAGGATGAAATCATCCAATTGTGTATAAAAAATACCGAATTCCTGATAAAAAAAGGGTGTAAACTCATTGTGGTGGCCTGTAATACGGCCACCACAAATGCGATAGACTATCTACGTGCCCATTATCATTTGCCTTTTATCGGTATTGAACCGGCCATTAAGCCGGCGGCTTTACGATCGAAGTCGAAAAAGATAGGGGTGTTGGCCACGAAGGGAACCTTATCAAGTCTTCTCTTCCATAATACCGCAGAGAATCACGCAGAAGAAATACGTATTTACGAACAGGTAGGAACCGGTTTGGTCCCATTGATAGAAAGCGGTCGAATGGATGCTCCTGAAACAAGGGCCTTATTGGAAAAATATCTCGACCCAATGATCGCTGCGGGGATCGATTATTTGGTTTTGGGATGTACCCATTACCCGTATTTACTACCAGTCTTAAAAAAGATATTACCTGAACATGTACGGATAATAGATTCCGGAGAGGCGGTGGCCCGACAAACCAAGGCAATTTTGATTAAGAATGATTTGTTGGCCGATACCGTTGAAAACCCCATACACCGATTCATAACAAATGCCGATGTAAAAATCCTTCAGGGTTTTTTAGCGGGTTATGGCCCTTCCCTTGAAGTGGCATACTTCGATTTTTAAATCGATTATTTTCTATGATAGGTCAAATAGGTGAAGGCATGGTCGTGCTTTTCGTCTTTGGGGTGATAAACCGACTTTGTTAATTGCCAAACCGTTTCATCGATATCGGGAAAAAAGGTGTCGGCCTCAAAATCGGAGTGCACTTTGGTGATTTCCATCACATGGGCGAACTGTTCACCTTGTTTATAGATTTCTCCTCCACCTATGATAAAGGGGCAATTGTCTTCATGGGATAGGGAAATGGCATCCGTTAAGGAATGGGTTACCAAGCATTCCTTATGGGCCGTAGTGTAATTTTTGTCCCTGGTAACGATGATATGGGTCCTATTCGGCAACGGTTTTGGAAAGCTCTCAAAAGTCTTTCTTCCCATTATGATACAATGTCCCGTGGTAAGTTGTTTAAAACGTTTGAAATCATCGGGAAGATGCCAAAGTAGGTCATTGTCTTTGCCCAAAGCATTGTTTTCGCCCACGGCGGCTATCATGGTTATGGTCTGCACCTTTATTGGTTTTAAGGTTAATAAGCTACAAAAAGTAGACCGATCAATATTTTGATGAATAAAGCCTCTTTTTATCGAGTGTTCTATATTTCTTTTTTGTTGATTTTTGAAAGGGGAAAGTCCGTTTCGATTTCTTTTTGGATTTCGGCTATTTTTTGTTTTTGTTTTAAAACGAGTTTTTCACGCTGTTGTCTTTCCCAATCCTTTCCCATGAATTTTTGGGTCACGAAAACGTTGAAAACATGGATGGCAAACAAAAAGCCCCAAATGGTAATGGCCCAAATAAACCAATCATATTCAACTCCGAATTTCAGTATTTTATTGATAAGGATTAAGAAAACGCTACCAATCAAGAATAGGACAAAATGTTCATAAAGCCTCTTCTTTTGTTTGATACGTGCTTGGGCCGTTTCCAGCAGGTCATGCTGTTCCAAATTCACTTCCGATTGCTTTTTGTCTTTCTTAAACATACCAACAGCTATCTTTAGGTACAAAGATACGGCATTTGACCTATATTGGATTTTGGGTAGGTGTGGAATTATTCCATGTACATTTCGATGTTCAGGGGATATCCCAAAACAAAGGGTATCACTTACTGCTTACAATATTTTGCCGATTCCTTGTGAAAAGTAGGCACAAAACTATTAATGTAGCCAAATTGATTTGAAAAAAATCATGGGTTATTCGATTGCATAAGGTATAATAGGATACTGGGTTACAATATGGAAAAGGTAACAGGTGTGCTTTTTAATCAATACCACGGAATGGGGATTGGGTCGTATGCAATGGGGTTTAAAACGCGATAGGCGTTACTTACATAGTAATTAACATGCTAGGTTTTTGAGATGCAGTGCTAAATGTGTCCTATATATTAAGAAAATCACAAAAATGACATTAATCATTGGTTATGAGGTGTTTATTGCGTTAATTTTGTGTTGAATTTAAATTGTTCACGTTATGGGAATCGCAAAAAAATATTTAAAAACAAAGCCAGTATGTAAAGTGACTTTTACCGTACCGGCCGAAGATGCCAAGAAAGTTACCGTTGTTGGGGATTTCAACAACTGGAACCCCAAAGGGAGTCCATTGAAAAAATTGAAAAATGGAACTTTTAAGGGCACGTTTGACCTTCCTAAGGAGAATACCTATGAATTTAGATATTTGGTAGATGGAACCTATGTAAATGAAACAGAGGCCGATGGATACCAATGGAACGATTACGCCGGAACTGAAAATGCGGTTTTGGAGCTATAGTGATTGAAAGATAAAATCAAAAAAAAGGCGCAAAAGTGTGGACTTTTGCGCCTTTTTTTATGGTAGGATTTTTTTGATCATATGGCCACGGTCCCTTTAATATGGGGGTGCGGGTCATAATCGGTCAAGGTGAAATCTTCAAACTTGAAATCAAAAATGTCTTTTACCTCCGGGTTGATCCATATTTTTGGCAATGGTCTTGGTTCCCGGCTTAATTGTAATTCAACCTGTTCCATATGATTGTTGTAAATGTGGGCATCACCGAAGGTGTGTATGAACTCCCCGGGTTGATAGCCGCAAACTTGTGCCATCATCAAAGTAAACAGGGCATAGGAGGCAATATTAAAGGGTACTCCTAAAAAAATATCCGCACTACGTTGGTAAAGTTGACATGATAATTTGCCATTTGCGACGTAAAATTGGAAGAAAGCATGACAGGGGGGGAGGGCAGCTTTCCCGTTGGCAACATTTTCGGCAAAGGATTTGGAGGTATCGGGGAGTACGCTGGGATTCCAAGCGGATACCAACATTCTCCTGCTGTTCGGATTGTGTTTTAAACTATGTACGATCTCTTTGATCTGATCTATCCCTTCATTGTTCCAATTGCGCCACTGGTGTCCGTATACGGGGCCTAAATCCCCGTTGTCATCAGCCCATTCATTCCAAATACGCACTCCATTTTCTTGCAGATACGCAATATTGGTGTCCCCTTTTAAAAACCATAAAAGTTCGTGGATTATCGATTTTAAATGTAATTTTTTAGTGGTTACCATGGGAAACCCTTCACTAAGGTCAAAACGCATTTGGTGTCCGAAAACACTCAAAGTCCCTGTTCCTGTCCGGTCGCCTTTTTGGCAGCCGTTTTGCAGCACCTGTTTTAATAAATCGTGGTATTGTTTCATAATGGGGTAAAGGTAAATGGATAATGTTTACGGGTCAAAGGTCTCGTCCTTGGAGTTATTACATTTTATTAACGATGCATAACTGGGTCACGGTATTGGAATCTTCCCTTTACTGTGCGTTGCGGTACGGGGGGTGGGTGGATTGCCCAAGGTTACCCTAAGATCATTCCTGCAATCGTAGCGGAAAGCAAGGAAGCAATAGAACCGCCAAGTACGGCTCTCATTCCAAATTCGGAAAGCGTTTTGCGTTGTCCCGGTGCCAATGATCCAATGCCTCCGATCTGTATTCCGATAGAGGCGAAATTGGCAAATCCACATAACATATAGGTCGCCATGATGACAGACTTGTTGTATGTGAAGTGGGTAGCGTTGGCAATATTCTTCAATTCTGCCAATTGGATATACCCTACAAACTCACTTGCGGCCAATTTAATGCCCAATAACTGTCCCATCTGCATAATATCCTCGGATTGTACCCCGGTTAACCACATTAAAGGGGCGAAAATGGTCCCAAGGATAGATTCCAAGGAAAATGCCTGGTATGATGAATTTGCGGCAATCCATTCGTTCAAGGTGGTCATGTCACCGACCCATCCTAAGATACCGTTGATCATGGCGATAAAAGCCACGAAAACCAAAAGCATGGCACCGACGTTTACGGCCAATTTTAATCCCTCGGTAGTCCCATTGGCTATGGCATCAAGAAGATTCGCACCGATTTTTTCTGAGGAAACGGATACGTCGGTATTTACCGATTCGGTTTGCGGGTATAATATTTTTGAAATTACGATTGCACCTGGTGCGGCCATTACGGAAGCCGCAATAAGGTGTCTGGCGAATTCGAGCCTTAATTGTTGGTCGTTTCCTCCTAAAAAGCCAATATATGCCGCTAAAACACCTCCGGCAACCGTGGCCATGCCACCAATCATTACCAAAAGTATTTCCGACTTATTCATTTTTTCCAAGTAAGCCTTGATCATTAGGGGTGATTCGGTCTGGCCCAAGAAAATATTACCGGCAACAGAGAGGCTTTCCGGCCCTGAAATGCCTAAAGATTTGGTGAGTAACCATGCCAAGCCTTTTACTATTTTTTGGATGATCCCCAAATAGAACAAAACGGATGTCAGTGCTGAGAAGAATATTATGGTTGGCAGTATTTGAAAGGCAAAAATATATCCGATGTTCGGATTGTCAAGATTAAGAAGATTGCCTAGAATGAATTCGCTGCCTGCTAAAGTGAAATTCAAGAGTTCGTTGAAAATCATTCCCAGGAATTCAAAGATCTTTCGAATAAAAGGGACTTGTAAAATGCCTATGGCCAGCAATACCTGGATACTTAGCCCCATACCTACGGTCTTCCAATTAATGGCCTTTTTATTGGCGCTGAATACAAAGGAAATCAGGATAAGGGAAATCATCCCCAAAATACCCCGCCATAAACTTTGGGTTGAAAAGCCTGCGTTTGGAATGATTTCACTGGCTTGTTGGGTAGTTTCCGATGGGTTGATTATTGCAGATTCCATAACTGCCGATACCAAGGTATCTTGTGCGACATCGATTTGTGCGAAGGAAGTTAAGGATAGTAGAAGTACTGGAAAAAGCATCCAATAATTTTTTCTCATATTATAGAATGCTTATTTTCGTTTAATTGCGTTTTGATATTTCATCCCTTATTTTGGCTGCTTTTTCGTAGTCTTCGTTGGCAACTGCCTTTTCCAACTCTTTATTCAATTCGTCTATGGTCAATTCCGTAAATGCATCGCTTGCTCCTTGGTCTATTTCAACGGTTTCCCCTTCTTGAAGGATCTCATCGACCATGATACTGTCGTCACTTTTGTCTTTTTCGCTTTCCTTGGAGGTGAATTTTAAAAATATCCCGGCTTTGTCAAGGATGGTCTTATAAGTAAATATTGGGGCATTGAAGCGTAGGGCCAAAGCAATGGCATCGCTGGTCCTGGCATCTATTATTTCCTCGATCTTATCCCGTTCACAAATAATGCTGGAGTAAAATACCCCATCAACCAATTTATGGATGATGACCTGTTTTACCACAATATCGAACCGGTCCGCAAAATTCTTGAAAAGATCGTGCGTCAAAGGTCTTGGAGGCTTAATTTCCTTTTCAAGGGCAATGGCAATCGATTGTGCCTCAAACGCTCCGATGACTATAGGAAGCTTACGGTCTCCGTCTACCTCGTTCAATATAAGGGCATAAGCGCCATTTTGGGTTTGGCTATAGGAAATCCCCTTTATTTTCAATCGTACTAAACTCATAGGCTGTTATAAACCACAAAGGGCTGTTCAAATTAAAAGCATGGCCAATCCATTGAACAGCTCTTAGATGCGCAAATTAACAAAAATTAAGCGTTTTGGGCTTTAAATTCCCTTAATTTTTCGATGAGTTTAGGGACAACTTCAAAGGCATCCCCTACAATGCCGTAATCTGCAGCCTTGAAAAAGGGAGCTTCCGGATCTGTATTGATGACTACTTTTATTTTGGAAGAGCTCACGCCGGCCAAATGCTGTATGGCACCGGAAATACCAATGGCGATGTAAAGATTACTGGCTACGGGTTTTCCCGTTTGTCCCACGTGTTCGCTATGGGGTCTCCATCCCATATCCGAAACGGGTTTTGAACATGCGGTGGCAGCACCCAGTACCTCGGCCAGTTCTTCGATCATACCCCAATTTTCAGGACCTTTAAGGCCGCGACCGCCGGAAACTACAATTTCGGCATCCGCAATGGTGGCCTTGCCGACAACTTTGTCGATCTCGATCGATTTTACGGCAAAATCAGCCTCTTCCAGGGTGGGTGCGAATGCTTCGATACTTGCCGTGGTGCTGTTCTCGACCAAGCCGAATGAATTATTCAATAGGCCTAGGACCTTTATGTCGGTATCTATTTGGGACTGGGCAAAACCTTTGTTGCTAAAAACGGTTCTTTTAACGATAAAAGGGCTGGTGCCCTCAGGTACGGAAACAACATTGGCGATATAGCCGGCTTTCAGTTTGGCCGCGATGATCGGGGCAAGGTATTTTGAATCCGAACTTGAGCTGACTATGATGACCTGTGCGCTTTCCTGGTTAGCGGCTTGTACGATTGCATCGGCATATGCCTTGGCATTGAAGACGGCCAGTTGGTCGTTGGTGACCTTCAAGACTTTTGAAATGCCATATTGTCCCAAACTCCCATGGTCATTGGCTTGGATTGCAATGGCCGTTGCGGTAGTTCCCAATTGCTTGGCAACCTCATAGGCATAGGAAGCTACCTCAAAAGCGTTTTTTTTGAATTTGCCGTTATCCGATTCTGTATATACTAAAACTGACATATTTTTTAAAATTGTTTCCTGGATTTGCTACAGGAAGGTGTTATGGATTAATGGTTTTGGGGTTGTCCCGAATCATTTGAGTGGCCATTAGATCACTTTGGCCTCGTTGTGTAAAAGGGTTATCAATTCTTCCACATTGTCCGCATCAACGAGTTTAACGGCTCCTTTTGGAGCGGGTCGTTGAAATTTCACATCGTTGGTCGCCACTGTGGCGTCAATGGGTTCTACCACGTTCAAAGCTTTTTTTCTTGCCATCATGATACCCCGCATATTGGGTATGCGCAAATCGCTCTCTTCGACCAATCCTTTTTGACCTCCGATCACCAAAGGGAGGGTGGTTCCTAATTTTTCCTTTCCCCCATCGATCTCGCGGGTAGCGATAACATTGTTGCCGTCTATCTCGAGACCTATACAGGTGTTCACGAAATTTAGACCTAAAAGGGTGGCCAACATACCGGGTACCATGCCGCCGTTATAGTCAATGGATTCCCTTCCTGCTATGATAAGGTCATATCCTCCATTTTTTACGATTTCCGCCAATTGCTGGGCAACAAAGAATCCGTCGGTAGGTTCTGCATTTACGCGGATGGCTTCATCGGCTCCGATAGCAAGGGCTTTTCGTATGGTGGGTTCGGCACCAGGCCCACCAACGGTGGCTACATGTACTGTCGCCCCTTGTTTTTCTTTGAACCACATGGCGCGTGTAAGCCCGAATTCATCGTAGGGATTTATGACAAATTGCACCCCATTGGTGTCGAATTTGGTATCGTCATCCGTGAAATTGATCTTGGACGTCGTGTCGGGAACGTTGCTTATGCAAACTAGAATTTTCATAAATGTAATGTTTTTCAAGTCTTTGAAAGAATTAAGCTAAGATAGGTATTCTTTTTCAAAAATACTATGCATGCATAGTAAAATTTGTTGTTTTTTTACTTCCATAGGTCTATAAATTGATATATAATTTCCTATTTTTGTTTTCGTTTTATCCGTAGCGAAAACTATAAAATAAAAGTATTTAGATGAAGACATTACAGTTTAGGGAAGCCATAGCAGAGGCCATGTCCGAGGAAATGAGAAGGGACGAGTCCATTTATTTAATGGGTGAGGAAGTTGCAGAGTACAATGGCGCTTACAAGGCTTCAAAAGGTATGTTGGACGAATTTGGTCCTGAACGTGTTATTGATACGCCTATCTCCGAGTTGGGTTTCTCCGGTATCGGGGTGGGTTCTACGTTAACAGGTAATAGGCCCATTATCGAATTCATGACCTTTAACTTTTCATTGGTCGGTATCGATCAGATTATCAGCAACGCTGCGAAAATCAGACAAATGTCAGGTGGCCAATTCAGTTGCCCCATCGTTTTTAGAGGACCAACAGGTTCTGCAGGTCAATTGGGGGCGACGCATTCACAGGCTTTGGAGAGTTGGTTTGCAAATTGCCCGGGATTAAAAGTGGTTGTTCCTTCCAATCCCGCAGATGCCAAGGGGTTATTGAAGTCGGCCATTCGCGATAATGACCCGGTGATCTTCATGGAATCTGAGCAAATGTACGGGGATAAAGGTGAAGTGCCCGAAGGAGAGTATACGATTCCTTTAGGTGTTGCCGATATAAGAAGGGAAGGTTCCGATGTCACCATAGTCTCTTTTGGTAAGATCATAAAAGAAGCCGATAAAGCCGCTGATGATTTGGCCAAGGAAGGTATTAGCTGTGAGATCATTGACTTGCGCACGGTAAGGCCATTGGATTATGATGCGATCTTGAAGTCGGTTAAGAAAACGAATCGTTTGGTCATTTTAGAGGAAGCATGGCCATTTGGTAATGTCGCTACTGAAATTACGTTCCATGTGCAGAATAACGCTTTTGATTATTTGGATGCACCGATTCAGAAAATAAATACTGCAGATACCCCTGCACCGTATTCTCCAGTTTTGTTGGCGGAGTGGTTGCCGAACAAAGAAGATGTCATAAAAGCCGTTAAAAAGGTTCTTTATAAATAAAGAAGTACGGAATTGTAAAGGAAATTAAGCTTCTCCGACCAAGTGTTGGCGGAGCTTTTTTTGATTGGGCCATGTCTTATCGCAATGCGAAATTGAATAGATGTAGTAAATGAATAGATTCTTTTTTCCTTTTTTCATGTTTTTTACCATTGTGGCCCTATCCCAAACCAAGGTCGAGGGTAAGGTTGTCGATGAATTCGGTGAGCCAATTCCTTTTGCCGATATTCTTTTTAAGGGTTCTACCGAGGGTATGGTAACCGATGAAAACGGTAATTTTTATTTAGAGTCCGATACAACTTATGATGTTTTGGTGGTGTCCTATATGGGTTTTGAGACACAAGAGATCATGTTGCCCGCAAGGGTGAATTATAAACTGCGGATAGTATTGTTGGAGTCGAGTGAGCAGCTCGGGGAGGTCGTCGTTTTTGGGGGTAAACAACCCAAAAAGAATAACCCTGCAATCGATATTCTACGAAAAATATGGGCTAAAAAGCGGGTCAATGGGTTGCGGAAATTCAAACAATACCAATACGATAAATATGAAAAGGTAGAATTCGATCTCAATACCATTGATAGTGCCCTTATGAAGAAGAAAATCTTTAAGGGAATGGAGTTCGTCTTCCAGGATCTGGATACCTCGCGTATAACCGGTAAAACCTATCTTCCCATATTCCTGAACGAAACGTTTTCTAAAGTATATGGGGATAATATACAGAATGTGGAAAAGGAAGATGTGCTGGGCAACAAAAACTCCGGTTTTGAAAACAACCAGGCCATTATTGCATTTGTCGAAGATCTGTACCAAGATTACGATATATATGACAATTACCTGAAGTTCTTTGACAAGAGCTTTACCAGTCCACTTTCGAAAACCGGAATAGATACCTATAATTATGTTTTAAGGGACAGTGCTTTCATAGACAATAAATGGTGTTACAATATTACCTATTACCCACGGCGTAAGAATGAATTGACCTTTAAGGGCGATTTTTGGGTAAACGATTCTACGTATGCGATCAAGAACATCAACCTTGAAGTAACCAAAAGTGCCAATATCAACTGGGTCAAGGAAATCTATATTGAACAGGATTTTGAGGTGGTCAATGACTCGGTTTTCCTATTGCAACGGGATTATATGTTGACCGATTTCAGTTTAAGGAAAAAAGAGGATTCAAAAGGGGTGTACGGCAAAAGAACCACCGTTTATGGGGATTATCGGTTCAATATGCCCCGGCCCAAGGAATTCTATAAGGTGAAAAGTAGTGAATTCGATCCCATCGTACTGAATAGGGATAGTGTTTTTTGGCAGAACAATAGGTTGGAGGCTTTGAACAAGGATGAAAAAGGGGTGTACCAATTGTTGGATACCCTCAAGACCGTCCCTAAATTCAAATCCATTTATAATATAGTAAGTATATTGGGTTCAGGATATGTTGAGATAGATAAATGGAATCTCGATCTCGGGGACATCTATAGTGTTTTTGGTTACAACGATGCGGAAGGGGTTCGGTTCAGGGGAGGTGCGAGGACCTATTTCGGTCAAAATGACCCTTGGCGGTTGGAAGGGTACGTGGCTTATGGCTTTTTGGATAAAAAGGTAAAATATGGCTTTTCCGGTAAATGGCTATTGGATAAAAAAAGCAGGTTGATCGTCTCGGGAGGAAATCGACGCGATGTGGAACAATTGGGGCTTAGTTTAACCGCCACCAATGATGTGATGGGGCGGAGCATAGCCTCTTCTTCGGTGTTGACCGTGGGATCTAACGATAGGCTTACCAATATCAATTTAAGTACGATAAATTTCGACATAGAGCCCGTAACGAACCTTAGGGTTCTGGTCGGTAGCTCTTTCAGGACCTTGAGTTCCGCCTTGCCCGATGCCTTTAATCTCGATTATGTAGATCCGGATTCGCCCACGGGTATATCTTCGGAAGTAAAACAATTCGATGTGAATACCATGGTCGTTTATACCCCAGGGAAAAGAACCATTGGATACGGAGTGGAGCGAAGGGAGATCAATGATACCTATAGTACCTTATTGTTGAATTATACAAGAGGTTTCGAAGGATTTCTCGAAAGTGATTTCAATTATAGTAAATTGCAATTCTCGTATAGTCAACCCTGGCAGCTGGGTGGCTTTGGTCGGCTAAAGAGCACCATTGAAATAGGGAAGACTTTTGGGGAGGTGCCCTTAAGTCTTTTGAATGTAGTGCCGGGGAACCAGACCTTGTTTACGATTTATAATACTTTTCCCAATCTTGATTTTTACGAGTTCGTTACAGATACCTATACGTCCTTGCATTTGGAACATAACTTTAATGGAAGGTTGTTTTCAAGGATACCCCTGATCCGTAAACTGAACTTAAGGGAGCTTGTCGGATTAAGAGGGGTTTGGGGCGAATTGTCCCAAGGGAATATTGATTTAAGCTCCCCGACCAATATTATCTTACAGGCCCCGAATAAAAAAGTATATTATGAATATTCGGTAGGTGTGGGTAATATCCTGAAGTTTTTTAGGATAGATTTTAATTTTAGGGGTAATTATTTCGAAAATCCGGACGCAAGAAGGTTTAGTGTAACGGGGGAATTCGGATTTCATTTTTAAAGGTATTTTAAGGAATGTACAAAAGCTAATTCAATCTTTTGAATATCTTTGTTGAAGAAAAAAATTAAATTATGAGTAAAAAACCAACCGTCACTTTTGATGTACTGATTGAAATACCCAAGGGAAGTAGAAATAAATATGAATATGATTTTACCTTAAATAAAATTCGATTTGATCGAACCTTGTTTTCGTCAATGATGTACCCAGGTGATTACGGGTTTGTTCCTGAAACCTTGGCCTTGGACAAAGATCCCTTGGATGTATTGGTTTTGTGTACCGAACCTACTTTCCCCATGGTGGTGGTAGAGGTCAAACCTATAGGGGTTTTTCATATGACCGATGAAAAAGGCCCCGATGAAAAAATTATCTGTGTGCCCATTTCAGACCCGATATGGAGTAAACGAAACGATATCATGGATGTTAATCCACATAGATTAAAGGAAATAGAACATTTCTTCCAAGTGTATAAGGACCTGGAAGAGAAAAAAGTCGATGTAGGCGGTTGGGGCGATTCCAAAGAGGCTATTCAAATTTATCATGAGTGCGTTGAGCGCTATGAAAACAGTGAGCATAAGAAAAAACGGACGTTCACTATTTAAACCTTAATTTAAGCGTATTTAAAATAGCTTTTCAATATTGAAAAGCTATTTTTTTTATCAATATTCACTACTTTTGCCAGTATTTTAAAAACTTAAATTACTGTAAAAATGGATTTATTAGTGAAGTTCTTACCTGCCTTTGGAATTTTGGGCTTATTGTTCGTATTCGTCAAGA
Source organism: Maribacter polysaccharolyticus (assembly GCF_028882255.1). GTDB lineage: Bacteria > Bacteroidota > Bacteroidia > Flavobacteriales > Flavobacteriaceae > Maribacter_A > Maribacter_A polysaccharolyticus. The sequence continues at coordinate 114,475 of NZ_JARBUY010000006.1, read as the reverse complement.
ATATGTGGGTTTCCAAACAAGAAGTTGGTGATGCAAAAATGGCAAGGATTGCCAAGAATATTGCCGATGGGGCAATGTCTTTTCTAAAATCGGAGTACAAAGTACTCGCAATCTTCGTAATTGCCGTAGCCATTCTCCTTTATTTCAAAGGAAGCAATGAAGTGGGGTCCCACGGTATGGTGGCCGTCTCATTTATTGTCGGTGCCATTTGTTCTGCTCTGGCCGGATTTATCGGCATGAGAGTAGCGACTAAGGCAAATGTAAGAACAACGCAGGCGGCTAGAAACTCCTTGGGAAAAGCCCTTGAAGTTGCATTTGCCGGTGGTTCCGTGATGGGACTTGGGGTCGTCGGACTTGGAGTTTTGGGTCTTAGTGGACTTTTTATGGTTTATCAAAATATATGGCCAGGTGCGGAAAACTTGGCGCTGGTGCTGAATGTGTTGTCCGGATTTTCTTTGGGGGCATCCTCTATAGCATTATTTGCCCGTGTTGGAGGTGGTATTTACACAAAAGCGGCTGACGTCGGGGCCGACTTGGTCGGTAAGGTAGAGGCCGGTATTCCTGAGGACCACCCATTAAACCCTGCTACCATTGCGGATAATGTTGGGGATAATGTTGGTGATGTTGCCGGTATGGGAGCCGATTTGTTCGAATCCTATGTGGGATCTATCATCGGTACCATGGTGTTGGGGGCGTTTATAATTACCCCTGATTTCGCTGGTTTGGGAGCCGTGTATTTACCATTGGTACTCGCTGCGGTCGGAATCGTAATGTCTATCATCGGAACATTTTTCGTTAAGGTCAAAGATGGGGGAAATCCCCAAACCGCACTGAATATCGGTGAATTTGGTTCTGCCGGACTGATGGTTGTAGCCTCTTATTTTATTATCACTGCAATGATCCCAGAGACTGTTGAAGGTCTTCCAAGTGGGGCTATGGGTATTTTCTGGGCAACCTTGGCCGGATTGATCGCCGGTTTGGGTGTAGGTAAAATAACTGAATATTATACTGGTACTGGTACAAAACCTGTAAACTCTATTGTGCGTCAATCAGAGACTGGTGCAGCGACTAATATTATTGCTGGGTTGGGTGTCGGTATGATGTCCACAATGATTCCTATATTATTGATCGCCATCGCGATTGTGGTTTCCTTCCATTTTGCCGGATTATATGGTATCGCCATCGCTGCCGTTGGTATGTTGGCCAATACGGGTATACAATTGGCTGTTGATGCCTACGGACCCATATCCGATAACGCCGGTGGTATTGCTGAAATGGCCGAATTGCCAAGTGAAGTTCGAGAACGTACCGATAAATTGGATGCTGTAGGTAATACAACGGCCGCAATTGGAAAAGGTTTTGCAATCGCTTCAGCCGCATTAACGGCTTTGGCCCTGTTCTCTGCCTTTATGAAAGTTGCGAATGTTTCCGCTATTGATGTTTCCAAGCCTACTGTAATGGCCGGACTATTGGTCGGAGGTATGTTGCCATTTGTCTTTTCGGCATTATCCATGAATGCCGTTGGGCGGGCCGCTATGGCAATGATCGAAGAGGTAAGGCGTCAATTCAGGGATATTCCGCAATTGAAAGCAGCATTGGAAGTCATGAGGGCGGTTGATTCGGATATGACAAAAGCAACACCAGAACAAAGGGCGATATTTGATGAGGCGGATGGTTTGGCAGAATATGACAAATGTGTGGCAATCTCAACTCAAGCATCGATCAAAGAAATGGTACTACCAGGTTTATTGGCCATAGCCGTTCCTGTTGCCATTGGTTTTATCGGAGGGGCTGAGATGTTGGGAGGACTACTGGCAGGGGTTACAACCTGTGGGGTACTCATGGCCATTTTCCAATCCAATGCCGGTGGTGCTTGGGATAATGCCAAAAAAATGATCGAATCGGATGGCAGAAAAGGAACGGATGCCCATAAGGCGGCTGTTGTTGGGGATACCGTCGGTGATCCTTTTAAAGATACTTCAGGTCCTTCCTTGAACATTCTTTTGAAATTAATGTCCGTGGTAGCTTTGGTAATTGCCCCTAGTATAGCCATATCTGCAGATACCTTGACGGCCTATAATGGGCAAAAATCGAATACTGAAATGGTGGCGCAGGAAGTCCGTAAAGAGGTCAGGGTAGAAATGAAGAAGAATGATGACGGTACGGTTAATGCCACTGTAACTACCACCGAAACCCTAAATGGCGAAAAGACTGTTTCTGAAGAAGTGTTCACGGGTACCGAAGAAGAGGTTAAAGCTAAAGTAGAGGCGTTTAAAGGAGCTGATTCCGATATACGTATCAAAGTAGAAAAAGAAGTTGAAGAGGTTATAGCGGAATAGTAACCCAAGACATCTATTTGTATAAACAAACCCTGATGGTAAGCCGTCAGGGTTTGTTGTTTTTTTGGTTTATCGGAGTTTAAAATTAATCGGTATGCTGAAGGGGACCTTTACGGCTATTCCCCGTTGTTTGCCGGGCTGCATTTTCGGTAAAAGTTCGATGATGCGAACAGCTTCTGCTTCCAAATATTTATCCGGACCTCTTTGCTGTATGTTTCCGATACTTCCATCGGTCTGAATGATGAATTGCATATATACCTTACCCTGGATGCCCATTTCCAATGGAATATCGGGATACCTAAAGTTTTTTCGAATGTGTTTGTTCATTTGTTCTTGAAAGCACGCCCGTTTATCGGTGGCATTTTCACATCCGGGAAAAACAGGTACATCCGCTATTACTGAAAAAGGAACAGGTGGCATATCGACAGGGTCTTCGATGATATCAATGTCGCTGACTTCCAAGATTTCCCTATCAGGGTCACTTTCCAATGATTCAATAACTGTTTCCGGTACAGGGTCATCGTTTTCCGCTACTTGGATGATTTCAGGAATTATTGGGGCAGGAGGCGGAGGGGGTACATCCAACGTGATGAATGGCGGCAATTCTTCAAGCAGTTCATCAGGATTGTTTAGGGTCTCGGTAAAGTAATGGGGTTTGTCGTAGGTTTTCCATTCGAAAGCAAAATAGGTCAGGGCCATGACCATGATTAGTCCTATAACAAAATAGAGTCCGCTGTTTTTGTTTAAATCCCTTTGGGGATATTTTTTTGGTTTCATCATTCGAAATTTTAGGTCCTTCCAATGAAAGGAGCGGTTATACAAGGGTTGCAAGTCCATTGTATCGGTATCCGGAATTGATACAGTCGGTTTTTTGGCTTGCTTAATGTTTGGAATGAATCTACGGTTTATCCCTTGTTCCAAAAATCGATATTGCGTAAAGGGCCTGTTTCAATGCGTGGAATATAGCGTTGAAAGAGTGAGGTGTTTGTTTAAAGAAGGGTAGCCTATTTTTGAAGGGGATTATAATCAATGGACTTTTTCCTTATCCAAGAAATTTCAGCGATGTGCCTTCCGGTATTTCATAGGCCTCTTTTCCTTTTTCGAAAATACGGGCGTTAAGTTGGGCTCCTTGAAGTGTCGTTTCTTCGTTTTGTACTCGGATCCAACTGCCTTCACGCAAGCCGATAACCGGAGTGTTGTTGAATTGGTGGAATTCTTTGATACGTGTTTCCCTGGTTTCCCCTTTGTGGGTTGAGGTTGGGTCGGGATCAAGGTAGTGCGGATTGATATTGAACGGGATGATTCCCAAACTGTCAAAACTGGGCGGGTAAACAATGGGCATGTCATTGGTGGTCTTGACCGTGGGGCCGGCAATATTACTGCCGGCACTGGTGCCTAAATAAGGGGTTCCGTTTAAAATAGCCTGCCTTAGGGGCGTCATAAGATCAAGATGGTAAAGGTCATTGACAAGTACAAAAGAGTTGCCCCCTCCGGTAAATAAACCCTGGGCTGTTTCCAGAGCGGCTTTAGGGTCATCAAAGGTATGGAGGCCTACTACTTTTTTTCCGATTTTCCCAAATGCGGAAGCAGCCAGTTCGGTATAGGCATCATGGGAAATACCCCCAGGCCGGGCATAGGGGATGAAAATAATTTCTTCAGTGGATTGAAACAACGCCGCTAACCTGTCAAACAGATAACTTAAATAAGTGCCTCCGTAAAGGTTTGAGGTGCTTGCAAGCAGGCAATTGACCATTTTTATCAGTACTTAGAATAAACCGTTGATTTCGGCATCGATCTTATTCAGGATTTCCCCTAGGTCTTCAGGATTGTCGACAAAATCAAGATTGTCCACATCGATGATCAGTAGTTTCCCTTTTTCATAGCCATAGATCCAAGCCTCATAGCGTTCGTTCAAACGACTTAGGTAGTCAATCGAAATCGTGTTTTCGTAATCCCGGCCACGTTTATGTATTTGGGAGACTAAATTGGGTATCGTGCTCCTCAGATAGATGAGAAGGTCGGGGGGTTGTACCAAGCTTTCCATAAGTTCGAAGAGGCTCGAGTAATTTTTGAAATCCCTATTGGTCATCAGCCCCATCGCATGTAGGTTTGGGGCGAAAATATAGGCATCTTCGTAAATGGTCCTGTCCTGAATGATGTCCTTGCCACTCTCCCTAAAGCTTAGTACTTGACGGTATCTATGGTTTAAAAAATAAATCTGAAGATTAAAGCTCCAACGTTCCATCTGATTATAGAAATCATCCAGATAAGGATTGTCGACAACATCTTCAAAATGGGCTTCCCACTTGTAGTGTTTGGCCAATAATCGGGTCAAGGTGGTCTTTCCGGCGCCAATATTTCCTGCAACGGCAATATGCATAAGGTATTCTAATTATTGTTTTTGAAATAAGTTTAGGAGCGTACAATATACAAGATAACTATAGGAAGTAAAAAACTTTATGTCAATATCGGGAAAAAAATATGGGAAGGAGGATATTTTTTTTGGGCACATATTAAACCTTCTGAATTTCGTGGAGTCCAATGGGGTGTAAATCAATTTAAAGCACTTGTTGGCGAATAAGATCTTATGACAAGGTCGAATGCTTTGGTTCAATGGTTCTTTAAAACAATAGTCCGGTAGATGAAAAATACAGTTGTAGTTGTTTTGTTTATGGTTTTTGCCATGTATGGTGGGATTTCCCAGGATTTTCAGGGGATAGCGACGTATGAAAGCAAAACCCAAGTGAATATGGATTTTGGGAACAGGCAAATTCCGGAAGACAGAAAGAAGGAAATTTTGGAGCGCATGAAAAGGGCGAACGAAAAAACCTTTGAGCTTTCTTTCAATGCTACGGAATCGATATACGAGGAGGTTGAGAAACTGGAACAGCCAGGTAATAATGGGGGTAGACGCTTTCGGTTTGGAGCTATGGGGTCCACAGGTGGGGATTTATATAAAAACATAAAAGAAGAAAAGTATCTGGTCAAGAATGAACTTTTCGGCAAGATTTTTTTAATTGATGACGCTCTTGAAAAATTGAATTGGCAATTGGGAAGCGAGTCCAGGCAAATCGGCAATTATACGGCATATAAGGCAACCGCGGTCAGGGTGGTAAAAAGACCTAATATGCAAGCTCTGTTCCGTAGAAATAGGGACGACCGAAATGAGGCTAAAAAGGAAGACGCGAACACAGAGGAAACTGCAAACAAAGAGGATAAGGAGAACAAGCAGGAGGAGTTTATAGAGAAAGAGGTTGAAATCGTAGCATGGTATACCCCGGAAATACCCGTAAATAATGGGCCTTTGGACTATTGGGGTCTACCCGGACTCATTTTGGCCGTTAGTGATGACGTAACCACCATTATCTGCTCCAAAATAAAGCTCAACCCTGAGGATAAGGTAGAAATCAAGGCTCCAAAGAAAGGTAAGAAGGTAACCCAGGCCGAATACGATGAAATCTCTAGGGAGAAGATGAAAGAGATGCGCGAGAACTTTCGTGGCGGAAGGGGTGGGGGACCCGGAAGCGGCAGGTCGTAAAGTTACTTTTTCGGTATTCATATTAATGCTATCCATTTAATTCTATCCATCAAAATATATTTAGATGAAAAACACTTTGTCCTTAATAGCCTTTCTTGTGCTATGTTTTATTGGTTCGGCCCAGGAAATCGCTTTAACGGGAATTGTAAAGGACAGTACCGGTACCGGTGTGGATATGGCGAATGTCATTGCCATAAATACCACTACAAAAGGCTTGGAGTCCTATGGTATTACCAACCATGCCGGGCAATATAAATTAAAGTTGAAAGCCGGGGTTCAGTATACGGTGAAAGTAAGTTATCTAGGTTTTGGGACCGAGTCATTTACGTTTACCCCTAACGAGGTAGATGCAGTGAAGGATGTTGTTATGCATGAACAGGCAGCGGCCTTGGATGAGGTTGAGGTGACCTATGAAATGCCTGTTTCGGTAAAGGGTGATACCATAGTCTATGACACGGATGCCTTCGTTTCCGGCACGGAGAAAAAGTTGAAGGATGTTCTCGAAAATCTACCGGGTATCGAAATTGATGATGATGGTCAAATAGAGGTAGAGGGGAAGACCGTATCCAAGGTAATGGTTGAAGGAAAGGATTTTTTCGATGGGGATTCCAAATTGGCGGTTGAGAATATTCCTGCCAATGCCTTGAGCAAGGTAGAGGTACTTAAGAACTATAATGAAGTATCGCAAATGAAGGGGTTGACGAATGATGATGATAATGTGGCCCTGAACATTCGATTGAAAGAAGGTAAAAAGGAATTTTGGTTTGGGGAGCTAACCGCTGGTTATGGTCCCGATAATAGGTACTTGGCCCACCCCAAGTTATTTTATTATAGTCCGGACTACAGTATCAATATCATTACGGATTTGAATAATTTGGGAGAGGTGCCCTTTACCCGTAGTGATTACCGCAATTTTACGGGTGGCTTTCGAAGTATCAATTCAAGGGGAGGTAGCTCTATAGATATAGGCTCTGATGGTTTAGGCCTGTCTACGGCCCAAAATAACAGGGCGAACGAAATAGATACCAAATTTGCAGCAGTGAACTTTAGCTATGCCCCCACGAAAACCTTGGATTTAAGTGGATTCGGTATTTATTCCTACACCGGGACCCTCATGAAATCACAAAGAAGTACCACATATATTTCCAGTAACGAAATCGAGAATGCAACTACAAATACGGATCAGACCGTTCATTTGGGGCTTGCGAAATTCAGTGCAAGGTATAAGCCCAATACCGATCTTCAATTGGATTACGATGTGCTCCTAAAACAATCCGACGACAATGAGGTCGTTGACGTGCTTTCCGTTTCGGATATAACCGATGAGATTTCCGAGACCAAAAAACAGAAGCCCTTGGCGGTGAACCAAAATCTAAACCTGTACTATACGTTGAATGACAAGCATATCTTTGCTGTAGAGGCCCAATATTTATATCAAGATGAAGATCCCTTTTATGAGGCGATCCGTAGTGAGTTTGCTTTCACCGATCTTTTTCCGGTAGACGAAGACCAAGAGTTATACAATATGAATCAGCTGAAGTATATCGTCACGAACAAATTGGATGCCAAGGTCGATTATTATTTTGTAACGGGACTAAAAAGCAATTTGAACTTTACCCTTGGGACTACCCAGAGCCATCAGAATTTCAATTCGGCGATTTTTCAGATTCTTGATAACGACAGTACTTTGGATATGGAGGGTTCCGATTATGAGAACGACGTGGATTATAACGTATCGGATCTGTATTTGGGTTTTCATTACAAGGTGATTTCGGGAATTTTCACTTTTAATCCCGGGTTTTCCTTGCATCAGTACAATATTAAGAACGAACAATTGGGGAGCGTGGTTACCGATGACCTTACCGCCGTATTACCGGATGTCTATATCAATGCCCAATTGAAAAAGTCGGAAAATTTAAGGTTTAACTATAGCGTTACCCGTTCTTTTACCGATGTCAATAAATTCGCGCAGGCCTATGTGCTGAACGACTATAATTCGGCCTACCAAGGCAATAGGGATCTTGAAAGTGCCCTAAACCACAACCTGTCCTTGAATTTTTTCAGTTTTAACATGTTCAATTTCACTAATATTTTCGGAAATCTGACCTATACGAAAAGAATTGACGCACTTAAAAGCAGTGCTGAAATTGTCGGGATCAACCGAATTAGCAGTACGATCAATTCCGATTTTGAAGATGAATCGTTTTCGGCGAATGGTAGGTACGAGCGTACTTTTGGTAAAATAAAAGGCTCGGTAAGGGGCAGTTTGTCTTGGTCTACGACCAATAACCTGGTAGATGATGAGCAGCTTACTTCAAATTCGTTTACGCAAAGCTATACCGGGGCCCTGTCGACCAATTTCAAGAATGCGCCCAATCTTGAATTGGGGTATCGTTATTCCGTTAACAATTATGACAACGGAGGAGGGGAGACGACCTATTTTACGAATAGGCCCTACGCTCGGTTCGATGCCGCATTTTTGAAAAATTTCATCCTAACCGTAGATTATGATTTCTATAATTATACCGATAAGGATGATACCATAGACAATAAGTATAGCTTTATGGATTCGAATTTGACCTACCAACAAAAAGACAGTCGGTGGGAGTTCGGTATCAAAGGGACCAACCTATTCAATACCGGCATACTCAATAGGGACAGCACGAGTGAACTTTACTTTACCACCCAATCGTATTATGTGCAGCCCAGATATGTGTTGTTTACGGTCAAATACGACATTTAGGGCTTGTATACCTACCTGGGGTTTCCGTGAAATTTTTTTATCATGGGTTGAAAATTACGGGTTGATTACATTAATAAGAAAACATTTTCATACCTTTGTCCCCAATCTTGAGAGGAAAGATTTGACTGATTGCAACCTCATAGTCCTAAAAATACTTTAGGACCTGGTTCCAAAAGGAGCCGGATACCGTAGTTTGTTCGGTATTGTAAAAATGCTAAAGCAGTAATAGCCGATGTCTTTCGGTATATTCGCCTTTTTCGCAATCTTTCTCTTGTTTCCTCCTGTAAATTAAATCGAAAATGGCATATTTATTCACATCAGAATCCGTAAGTGAAGGGCATCCCGACAAGGTTGCCGATCAGATCAGCGACGCATTATTGGATAGTTTTTTGGCTTTTGATCCCGAAAGTAAGGTAGCGTGTGAGACCATGGTCACTACCGGTCAGGTGGTTTTGGCCGGGGAAGTGAAAAGTGATACTTATCTGGACGTTCAGAACATCGCCAGGGATATCGTTAATAAAATCGGTTATACGAAAGGGGAATACCAATTCAGCGGGGATTCTTGTGGGGTTATTTCCTTGATCCATGAGCAGTCGCAAGATATTAACCAAGGCGTAGACCGTGGGGTCAAGGAAGAGCAAGGAGCAGGAGACCAGGGCATGATGTTCGGTTATGCGACCAAGGAAACGGAGAATTACATGCCTTTGGCATTGGATATCTCACATAGAATATTGAAAACCCTAGCGACCTTAAGAAGGGAAGGGACCGAGATCCCGTATTTAAGACCGGATGCCAAGGCCCAGGTAACTATCGAATATTCGGATGACAATGTACCACAACGCATCGATACCGTCGTGGTTTCTACCCAACATGATGCCTTTGATAAGGACGACGATAAAATGCTTGCCAAAATCAAATCGGACATCATTTCGATTTTGATGCCTAAGGTCATTGCACAATTGCCCGAGAGTGACCGGGCATTATTCGATGGTCGAATAAAATACCACATCAATCCGACCGGAAAGTTCGTGATCGGTGGTCCGCACGGCGATACCGGACTTACGGGTAGAAAAATCATCGTGGATACCTACGGTGGTAAAGGCGCCCATGGAGGTGGGGCATTTAGTGGCAAGGATCCCAGTAAAGTCGATCGAAGTGCAGCCTATGCGGCCCGTCATATTGCGAAAAATTTGGTGGCAGCCGGAGTATCCGATGAGATTTTAGTGCAAGTAAGTTATGCCATCGGCGTTGTAGAACCAACATCCATTTTTGTGAACACCTACGGGACATCCAATATTTCACATTCCGATGGGGAAATAGCAAGTATCGTCTCACGATTGTTCGATATGCGCCCTTTTGCCATTGAAGAGCGTCTAAAACTGCGTAACCCTATTTATTTGGAAACCGCGGCCTACGGACACATGGGTAAAGAACCCCAAAAAATCACCAAGATTTTTGAATCCCCCTATAATGGAAGGATCGAAAAGGAGGTGGAATTGTTCACATGGGAAAAATTGGATATGGTAGCGGCCGTTAAATCGGCATTCGAATTATAATTTTAAAATAATTAGGATAAAACAAAATCACGGCCTTATATTTGCCGTTCAAAGTTCAAACACAAATTGAATTGTTATCAAGAAAGGTGGAGGGAATAGACCCTTTGAAGCCTTAGCAACCCTTTACGTCCAATGTAAAGAAGGTGCTAAATTCTATCTTGATGCTGCCCGAAGCTTCGGGGTCACAGCACCGAATCGGTCAAGAATAGATAACGAAACGAATTACATTCATGTAATTGTCTCTTTCTTAATAACTTTTTGATTATCCTCGTTGCCCACCGCAACATGGATTCGCGTGTTTTGGTTTATTTTAGTAACAACAACAAAAACAAATTAAGATCATGGGTAATCAAAAATTTAAAACAAACGCATTGCATGCCGGTCACGACACCACACAAACAGGTGGAACCCGTGCAGTGCCTATTTATCAAACTTCATCGTATGTATTCGATAACACCGATCATGCGGCGAATTTGTTCTCCTTGGCCGAATTGGGCTTCATTTACACCCGGTTGAACAATCCGACGAATGAAATTTTGCAGAAAAGATTGGCAGCCATTGAGGGCGGGATCGGTGCCGTGGTGTTTGCTTCGGGGACTTCGGCCATTTCAACTACTTTATTGACCCTCTTGAAAACCGGGGATCATATTGTGGCATCGGGCAGTTTGTATGGGGGTACCTTCAATTTATTGAACGTTACCTTACCGCGATTGGGGATTACCACTACGTTTGTGGATGCCTCCGATCCTGGGAATTTCGGAAAAGCCATACAGGAAAACACCAGGGCGATCTTTGTGGAATCTTTGGGAAATCCAAAATTGGACGTATTGGATCTAAAGGAAATCTCAAAACAGGCCAAAACGGCCCAAGTGCCATTTATCGTCGATAATACGGTTGCTTCACCGGCTTTGTTGAATCCTATAGAACACGGGGCGAACCTTGTGATCCATTCGTTGACAAAATATATCGGAGGCCAAGGCACCTCTTTGGGTGGGGCCGTAATCGATGCGGGTACTTTTGATTGGACAAACGGGAAATATCCTGAATTTACCGAGCCTTCCGCAGGGTATCACGGCTTGGTGTACAGCGAGGCCTTAGGTGCAGCTGCATTTACTTTTAAATTGATTTTGGAAGGGTTGCGCGATTTTGGTGGAGCGCTAAGTCCGTTCAATGCATTCCAGATCATTCAAGGTTTGGAAACCTTATCGGTACGCATTAAACAACATAGTGAGAATGCTTTGGAGTTGGCTACCTGGTTAGAAAGTAGGGAAGAGGTTGAATGGGTGGATTACCCAGGTTTAAAGAGTAGTGAATATTACGATTTGGCACAGGAGTATTTGCCAAAAGGGCAAAGTGGATTGGTGACCTTCGGGGTCAAAGGCGGGTTTGAAGCAGCTAAAAAAGTTACCGATGCCACTAAAATATTCTCTCTGTTGGCAAATATCGGGGATACGAAATCCTTGATTATCCATCCGGCAAGTACGACCCACCAGCAATTGACGGCAGAACAGCAAGAGGCTGCCGGTGTTGGTCAGGATTTGATTCGTCTCTCTGTCGGTTTGGAAGATATTGAGGATCTTAAAGCCGATTTGGAACAGGCTTTTTCTTCCATAGGACAATAGGTTTTGTCGTAAATTTGCATACTCCTTTATTTGGTTCAGGTAATGGGGGTGATAAGGTTAATACAGTATTATTAGAATGCTACATCAAATAGAATTAAAAGATTTCAAAACGATAAGTGGAGTGTCCCAGGATATTTCACTATCCTACCAACTTTTTGGTCAACCCCTCCATGAGGCACCCATTGTATTGGTAAACCATGCCCTTACCGGAAACTCGAATGTCACCGGACCTGAAGGGTGGTGGTCTGCCATTATCGGGAAAGGAAAATGTATCGATACCGACAAGTATACCATTATGGCCTTCAATATTCCCGGGAATGGTTATGATGGGTTTGTTATCGAGAATTACAAGGATTTCGTGGCAGGGGATATTGCCCGTATTTTTTTGTTGGGATTGAAGGCCTTGAAAATAGAAAAGCTCTTTGCTTTGATAGGGGGTTCGTTAGGCGGGGGCATTGCTTGGGAAATGGCGGCGGTCGATCCCAATCTTACAACGCATTTGATACCCGTAGCCTCCGATTGGAAATCTACCGATTGGCTTATTGCCAATTGCCAAATACAGGAACAATTCTTGGTCAATTCGAAACAGCCGGTGCATGATGCCCGTATGCATGCCATGTTGTGCTATAGGACACCGGAGTCGTTCAAGGAACGGTTTAAGAGAAGTACCAATGAGGAGTTGCAGGTGTTTAATGTGGAAAGTTGGTTAATGCACCATGGTGAAAAACTAAAGGACCGTTTTCAACTTTCCGCTTATAAATTGATGAACCAATTGTTAAAGACCATCGATATTACCCGTAATGGGGATGCTGCGTTTGCTGCACTTCAGAACAGCGATACCAATATCCATATCATCGGGGTCGATTCAGATCTTTTTTTTACCGCCAAGGAGAATAAAGACACCTTTAGGCAATTGGCACAAGCGAACAGCAACGTCACTTACGGGGAGGTGCGATCATTGCATGGGCACGATGCCTTTCTGATCGAGTTTGAACAAATGCAGAAACTCCTTACGGGAATTTTCAATGCCAATGGAAAGACCGATCGGGTAAAGATCTTGAAGTTCGGCGGTAAATCGTTGAGTAATGGTGAAGGTATAGGATATGTGCTCGATATCATTACCGATAAGGTGAAGAGTGGTGAGAATATTGCCGTGGTGCTATCTGCCCGGGCGAAAGCCACCGATCAATTGGAGACCATGCTCGAAAAAGCGGCACGAGGGGAAGATTATTCAAAGGATTTCACGGAATTTGAAAATTATCAGACCCATTCGTTCAAGAACGTGAACCTTGGAAAGGAATATGAAGCTTTATTTAAATTGTTCGAAGGGGTTTCCCTACTGGGGGATTATAGTCCGAAAATAAGGGATCAGGTGTTGGCCTATGGTGAACTGATTTCCGCAAAATTAGTGACCAAGCTTTTGATAGGAAAAGGGGTTAATGCAAAATTGATGGACTCCAGAAAATTGATAAAGACCGACAATACTTTTGGGGATGCCCATGTAATCGAAGCTTTATCCAAAGAAAACGTATTGCGCGAATTTTCCCGATTAAGCCAAGACACGGTACCTATCATAACCGGTTTTATCGCTTCCACCATTGATGGTGAGACCACTACTTTGGGAAGAAATGGCAGTAATTACTCCGCGGCGATGATGGCCAATTATCTTGATGCGGCAGAATTGCAGAACTATACACATGTCGATGGGATCTATACGGCGAACCCCGATTATGTTCCTGAAGCGAAAAGAATAGCCGAACTTTCCTATAGTGAGGCCAACGAATTGGCAAATTTCGGAGCGACGATTTTGCATGCCAAGACGATCATTCCCCTGATCGAAAAAAATATTCCGTTGCGAATATTGAATACGTTCAACAGTGATAATGAAGGTACGCTTATTAGTGCCAAATCAAATAAGGAGGGTATTCGGTCTTTATCGGTCTTGGAGAATGTCGCCCTGATCAATCTTGAAGGTCGTGGGTTATTGGGTAAGGTCGGTGTTGATGCCAGGATTTTCAGGTCCTTGGGAGATAATAATATAAGTGTGAGCATTGTTGCCCAAGGCTCTTCCGAACGGGGAATCGGTTTGGTGGTGAATGCCGATAAGGCGCAAAGGGCGAAGTTGGCCTTGCAACGCGAATTTTCCCATGATTTCCAATCCAAGGATATTAATCAGATAACCGTTGTGAGCGATGTATCGGTGATCTCGATCGTGGGTCAGGATTTAAGTACGTTCCACAAACCCTACAACGCTTTGATAAAGAATCAAATCGTGCCTTTGCTTTTCAACAATACGGTTACCGGCAAGAATGTGAGCCTGGTGGTCAAGAAATCGGATCTGCACAAAGCGTTGAATGTAATGCACGGACAGATTTTCGGAATCAGTAAAAAAGTGAATGTGGTCGTTTTCGGGCATGGCAATGTCGGAGGCACCCTGATCGATCAGATCCTGAAATCCTCCAAAACCATAGAGAAACGAAAAGGCATCGATTTGAATGTGTTTGCCGTGGCCAATTCCAGGAAAGTCCTTTTGAATAAAAAGGGGATTTCAAAGAATTGGCGATCAGCGATAAAGGAAAAAGGTGTTCCTTATGAGATCAAGGATATAATAGACTTTGCCCAAAAGAACCATTTGGAGAATTTGATTGCTGTCGATAATACGGCCAGTAAGGATTTTGTGGCAAATTATTTTGAATTCGTGGAAAACGGATTCGATTTGGTGTCATCCAATAAAATCGCAAATACCCTTGGATTTGATTATTACGGATTATTGCGGGAGGAATTGGATAAAAACCAAAAGCAATATTTGTATGAGACGAATGTAGGTGCAGGGTTACCGCTTATTGACACCATTAAATTATTGCATTTGTCCGGAGAGAACATCACGCGGATCAAAGGGGTTTTTTCGGGGTCATTGAGCTATATTTTCAATACGTTTTCAGAAGCGGATGCTGCTTTTTCCACGATCCTGGAAGACGCAATGAACAAAGGTTTTACGGAGCCCGACCCAAGGGAAGACCTTTCTGGTAACGATGTTGGCCGTAAGCTTTTGATTCTTGCCCGTGAATTGGATCTGAGGAATGAGTTTTCGGATATACAGATCCAGAATCTTATTCCCGAAGCCCTTCAGGAAGGGAACGTTCAGAACTTTTTAGGTAATTTGGATATCTTGGACCATACCTTTAATGCGATGAAGGAAAAACAGAAGCCGAACCATGTTTTGCGGTACGTTGGGGATTTGCATGGCGATTTAACCAAGGAAAAGGGTACTTTGGAAGTCAAATTGATTTCAGTGCCCAAAGAAAGTGCTTTGGGGCAGGTAAAGGGTTCCGACTCCATTATTGAGATTTATACCGAATCTTATGGGGAGCACCCCCTTGTGATCCAAGGCGCAGGTGCCGGGGCAGCAGTAACTGCCAGAGGGGTTTTCGGGGATATATTACGGATTGCAGAAAAAGGATGATCATGGATAAAAAACATAAATTCGAAACAGAAGCTATTAGGACACAACTGGAACGCACCCGATTTTTGGAGCATTCATCTCCCTTGTACTTGACTTCCAGTTTTGTATTCGAGGATGCAGAGGACATGCGGGCTTCCTTCGCGGAAGAAAAGGAAAGGAATATATATTCCCGTTATTCCAACCCCAATTCCTCTGAATTCATCGAGAAGGTCTGTAAAATGGAAGGGGCAGAGGATGGTTTCGCTTTTGCTTCGGGCATGGCCGCCGTATTTTCGACGTTAGCGGCCCTTTTGGACAGTGGGGATCATATCATTTCGGCACGGAGTGTTTTTGGATCTACC
Organism: Maribacter polysaccharolyticus; assembly: GCF_028882255.1. GTDB lineage: Bacteria > Bacteroidota > Bacteroidia > Flavobacteriales > Flavobacteriaceae > Maribacter_A > Maribacter_A polysaccharolyticus. The sequence goes on along the minus strand of NZ_JARBUY010000006.1, from coordinate 98,873 downwards.
CATAGCTTGTTCATGAATTTTTTTCCAAAATGGAATATATCACATAGTTATTTCAAAATAGATGAGCTGCATACCATCGATCGAATGGTGACACCGAAAACCAAAATCCTCTATGCGGAAACCCCTACCAATCCCGGGGTAGATGTATTGGATTTGGAAGCCCTCGGCAAGATTGCCAAAAAACACAATTTGATTCTGGTCATCGACAATTGCTTTGCTTCCCCATATTTGCAACAGCCCATAAAATTCGGGGCCGATTTGGTCATTCACTCTGGGACCAAATTAATGGATGGTCAAGGACGGGTCCTTGCGGGGATCACTGTGGGAAGTGCGGATTTGGTCGATAAAGTCTATCGTTTTTCAAGGATTACAGGTCCGGCATTATCGCCCTTTAACGCATGGATTTTGTCCAAAAGTTTGGAGACCTTGGCACTAAGGGTGGATAGGCATTGTGAAAATGCCTTGAAATTGGCAGAGTATTTAGAGCAACACGAAAAGGTCAATTGGGTGAAATATCCTTTCTTAAAATCCCATCCCCAATATGAGATTGCCAAAAAACAGATGAAAGCCGGGGGCTGTGTCGTGGCTTTCGAAGTAAAGGGCGGATTGGAAGAAGGGCGCAAATTTTTCGATGCGATTCAATTGTTGTCCTTATCGGCCAATCTTGGGGACTCAAGAAGTATCGTTACGCATCCTGCAAGCACGACCCATAGTAAGCTGACTCCAGCGGAAAGGGAATCGGTCGGTATTACCGATGGTTCGGTACGAATTTCAGTCGGACTTGAAAACATCACCGATATTATTCAGGATATAGCACAAGCCTTAGGTTAGTTTTGTTGTTATAGGTAAAATGAATCTAAGATTTTACATATCTTCGCTAAATGCTTTCGAAGAAAACAAAATACGGATTAAAGGCTTTAAGTTACCTCGCTTCCTTAGAAGATAGACAACCTGTACAAATCGCTGAAATTGCGAAACAGGAGAATATATCCCAAAAGTTTCTTGAAAGTATTCTACTTACCTTACGTAAATCGGGGCTTTTGGGCTCTAAAAAAGGCAAGGGTGGGGGGTATTATCTGATTAAGGAACCCAAGGATATCTTGATGACCGATGTTATGCGTATACTCGAAGGACCCATAGCCTTGGTCCCATGTGTCAGTCTTAATTTTTACGAAAAATGTGAGGATTGTCCCGATGAAGCCACCTGTTCCGTACACAAACTCATGCTTCAGGTCCGGGATAGTGCATTGACGGTTTATCGACACAATACCTTAGCCGATTTAATTGAATAAACCGAAATTCTTCCACGGGTTTAACCTTTTTCGAAATTTCCAAAAGATTCATCAACGATATTAATTTTTGATCGATAATTCTTTTATTAATCGGCTTGAAATTTAGTAATCTACTAAATCAATAGGATAAATCTAATATTTGTAGGGATTTTAGGTGCCATTTTCAGATATAGTTCTAAATTTGCATACTCTATCAAATCGATAGGGTATTAAAATTAAAAAAATAATGATTGCAGACCAATTGATTTTAAACAAGAAAACGACCAAAAGTGATTTTGGCACCGACAAAAAATCAGAAAGTCCAGTTCGTAGTATTGCCAAGGCATTGAGTTGGAGGGTTGTAGGAACGCTGGATACATTGTTGATATCGTATCTGTTAACGGGGAAAATTGCCGTAGCCGCGTCTATAGCTTCAATTGATTTTGTAACTAAAATGATCCTGTACTTTTTTCACGAAAGGGCTTGGAACCTGGTTAATTGGGGAAAAAAGTAAGGTTGGGATTTTAAAATAATAGAACAATGGCTTTTACCGAAGATCAATTAAAGGAATTCAACGAACAATTCAAGGAAGCTCAACCCGAAGCGATTGTTTCTTGGGCTATTGAGCATTCAAAAAATGCCGTGGTCACCACGAATTTCAGGCCTTACGAGGTAGCTATCCTCAATGCTGTCACCAAAGTGGACTCTTCCATTCCGGTGGTATGGTGTGATACGGGCTATAATACGCCCCAAACATATGCCCATGCCGAGGAGCTGATTGCTACATTGGATTTGAAAATCAAATTGTACGTGCCCAAACAAACCGCTGCACATCGCGATGTCGTCATGGGTATTCCCGGGATAGACGACCCGAGGCATGCCGTGTTTACCGAACAAGTTAAACTGGAGCCCTTTAAAAGGGCCATGGCGGAAATTAAACCCGATGTTTGGTTTACCAACCTGAGAAAAGGGCAGACAGCGCTAAGGGATACCTTGGATATTTTCAGTCTAAGTAAAGATGGGGTGTTGAAGGTAAGTCCGTTTTATCATTGGACCGATGAACAATTGGATGCATACTTGGAGGAAAGGAAACTTCCAAACGAACATAAGTATTTTGATCCCACCAAGGTTCTCGAGAACCGGGAGTGTGGATTGCACATATAACGAAGTATTTAAAAGCTGAAAATCATGGCATTATTGAAAGATACATCACATATAAATTCTTTGGAGAACGAAGCTATTTATATTATTAGGGAAGTGGCGGCACAATTTGAGAAACCTGTTCTGTTGTTTTCCGGGGGAAAAGACTCCATAACCTTGGTGCGGTTGGCACAGAAGGCATTTTATCCTGCGAAGATCCCGTTTCCTTTAATGCATATCGATACAGGTCATAATTTTCCTGAGACCATTGAATTTCGGGATAGGTTGGTAGAGGAATTAGGTCTGGAATTGATTGTTAGGAATGTCCAGGATTCCATAGACCAAGGAAAGGTAAAAGAAGAAACCGGAAGGTATTCCAGTCGAAATGCCTTGCAGACGACCACTTTGTTGGATGCCATTGAGGAATTCAAATTCGATGCATGTATCGGTGGGGCAAGACGAGATGAGGAAAAGGCCAGGGCCAAGGAACGTATTTTCTCGGTAAGGGATGACTTTGGGCAATGGGATGAAAAAAACCAAAGACCGGAATTGTTCGATATGCTGAACGGACAAATCGATTTAGGCCAGAATGTTCGTGTCTTTCCAATCAGTAACTGGACCGAATTGGATGTTTGGTCATATATCGAAAAGGAGGATATAGAAATCCCATCCATTTATTTCGCCCACAAAAGAAAGGTTTTCCTAAGGGACGGTATGATTTGGTCACACTCTGATTATGTGTATCAGGATGACCATGAGGAAGTATTGGAAGAACTGGTCCGTTTTAGAACGGTAGGCGATATGAGCTGTACGGCCGCCGTCTTTTCGGAAGCTGCTGATATTGCCAGTGTGGTACAGGAAATCAGGGATTCCACGATTTCCGAAAGAGGGGCGCGAATAGACGACAAAAGGTCCGAAGCGGCCATGGAAAAAAGAAAACAACAAGGATATTTTTAATGGTAATCTGTGGATGGTGGCCAATTGTGGATAAACCATCAGATTTTAAACCAACAATTTATAACGAAAATGGAAGTACTGAAAATTGCAACAGCAGGTAGTGTTGATGATGGAAAAAGCACCTTGATCGGAAGGCTTTTATACGATACCAAGTCATTGACTACCGATAAATTGGAAGCCATTGAGAAAACAAGTAAACAGAAGGGATACGATTATTTGGATTTTTCCTTGGCCACTGACGGACTGGTAGCCGAAAGGGAACAGGGAATTACCATCGACGTTGCCCATATTTATTTTTCGACCCCCAATAAAAGTTATATCATCGCCGATACCCCGGGGCATGTGGAGTATACCAGGAACATGGTGACGGGTGCATCAACCTCCCAAGCGGCGATTATTTTAATCGATGCCCGTAAAGGGGTGATCGAACAGACCAATCGTCACTTTTTCATCAATAACCTATTAAGGATCAAGGATGTTATTGTCGCCATTAACAAAATGGACCTTGTGGATTATTCGGAAGAAACCTATAATTCGATCAAGGCCGATTTTGAAACTTTGATGGAGAAGCGGGATTATCAGGACCAGAATATCACCTTTATTCCGGTTAGCGCCCTAAAAGGGGATAATGTGGTTCATAAAACCGATAATATTTCATGGTATAAGGGAAAGACGCTATTGGAGCATTTGGAGCAATTGGATAAGAAGGATGTTTTCAATACCGGTACGCCAAGATTTCCCGTGCAATACGTGATCCGACCAAAAACCGAAGAGTTCCATGATTTCAGGGGATTTGCAGGTAAGGTATATGGTGGCCAGTTAAGTGTTGGGGATGAGGTCGTTGCCTTGCCTTCCCAAACCAAATCAAGAATAAAGGAGATTTATTTTTACGACAAAAAATACGAAACGGCTTCAAGGCGTTCATCGGTGACCATTACCCTCGAGGATGAAATAAATGTGAGTAGGGGAGATATGTTGGTAAAGGTCGGCGATTTACCGAAAATAGATAAGCAATTTACGGCAACAATCTCCTGGATGGATTCCAAGGAATTGAACGCTGGTGGCAAGTACGTTATACAACATGGCGTAAATAAGGTGTTGGCAAAAGTGGATAATATTCTCCATAAAATAAATCCGGATTATTCGGGTATCGAAGAAGAAGTCGATTCCCTTAAGATCAACGATATTGCGAAAGTGTCCTTTAAATTGAACAAACCGATTTTCTTTGATGCCTTCAAGGATCACAGGACCAATGGTTCTTTTATTTTAATAGACCCACAATCCAATAACACCGTAGGAGCCGGTTTTATCAACTAAAATTTGAATCCAAAGCGAATTGACGAATAGTCATTCGCTTGCGGGTTTAATTGCCTATTAAAACTATGGGCAAAATAGGGGTAAAATCCTAAAAGTAATTAATATTAGATTTTTCAATTAAATTATATGCGAAGTTTTAGATCAGAAATAGAGAATCCGATAGTAGAAAAGGATATCATCGAGTTGGAAGCCAAAATTCGGCAGTTCAAAGAAGGCAAATTGGATGAAGAAAAATTCCGTAGCCTTCGATTGGCGCGTGGGGTTTATGGGCAACGTCAATTCGGTGTCCAGATGATTCGCATTAAACTGCCTTATGGGAAGGTGACCTCAACCCAACTTCGGAGAATATGTGAGGTATCCGATGAATATTCAACGGGAAGATTGCATATAACCACTAGGCAGGATATTCAGATCCATTATGTGGATCTCGACCGTACCCCTGAGCTTTGGGCCCAATTGGAAAAGGACGATATTACCTTAAGGGAGGCCTGTGGCAATACCGTCCGTAATGTAACCGCCAGTGAAACTGCCGGTATCGATGTTGATGAGCCTTTTGATGTTTCCCCATATGCACATGCGCTTTTCGAATATTTCCTGCGAAACCCGATCAGTCAAGAGATGGGTAGGAAATTCAAGGTTTCTTTCTCTGCCAGTGATGCCGATACGGGATTGTCCTACATGCACGATTTGGGTTTTATCGCAAAAATCGAAAATGGGGTGCGTGGTTTTAAAGTGATGCTTGCCGGTGGTTTGGGTTCCCAGCCCCGACACGGGGATTTGTTGTTCCCATTTTTACCCGCAGACAAGATCATTCCCTTGATGGAAGGGGTCGTACGTATATTCGATCGCTATGGGGAACGCAAAAGCAGGTCTAGGGCAAGGTTGAAATTCTTATTGAAGGATGTTGGTTTGGAAGGGTTTAAGCAATTGGTCGAAGAAGAGCAAAAGGCCATACCCGTAAAGAGCTACCCCATAGATGCCGAGGCTTATCCAAAACCCCAAATAGCGGATGTCGTGGATATACCCCATGTGGAAATCGTCGATGCCGAGGCCTTTGAAGCTTGGAAATCGACCAACATCATTTCCCAAAAACAAAAAGGATATGTCGCCATTGGCATCAAAGTGCTGTTAGGGGATTTCTATACCGATAAGGCCCGTTTGTTGGCAACATTGGTTGAAAAATACGCGGCGGGGGAATTGCGCTTGTCCTTACGTCAGAATATTTTGATTCCTTACGTAAAGGAAGAATTGGTGCCTTTCTTTTATACGGAACTCCTTAAATTGGGATTTGCCGATGCCGGTTACAACAAAGCGGGGGATATTACCTCTTGTCCCGGTACGGACACCTGTAATCTGGGAATTGCCAGTAGTACGGGAATTGCCAGGGAGCTCGAAAGGGTAATCAAAACGGAATATCCACATTATATAAACAATCCTGATGTACTGATCAAGGTCAGTGGCTGTATGAATGCCTGTGGCCAACATAATATGGCAAATATCGGTTTTCAAGGGATGTCCATAAAAACCAAGGATAAATTGGTGGCACCGGCGTTACAGATTTTGTTAGGTGGGGGCAATTTAGGGGATGGCAATGCCGAATTTGCGGATAAGGTGTTGAAAGTGCCCAGTAAAAGAGGACCTGAGGCGTTACGATTGATATTGGACGATTTTGAAGCGAATGGTAATGGCGCATCCTATGTTTCCTATTATGCCAAAAAAGGGAAATCCTATTTCTACGATCTATTAAAGCCCTTGGCGAATTTGGATACGATTACCTCAAGTGATTATATAGATTGGGGTTCCGATAAAAAATACCAAAAAGCCATTGGTGTAGGGGAATGCGCAGGGGTGGTCATCGACCTTGTCGCCACCTTGCTGTACGAAAGTGATGAAAAAATAGAAAATGCCCTTGCATGCATCGATGAAAAAAAATGGGCGGCAAGTATTTATCATTCGTATGCCGCCATGGTGAATGCGGCAAAGGCGTTATTGACTGCTGAAAAAACGAAAACGAACACACATGCCAGTATCATCAAGGATTTTGATGAAATTTTCGTAAAATCCGAACGCTTTACGATCGATGGGGGCTTCTCCGAAAAGGTACTTCAGATAAAAACGAACGAGCCCACAGAGGAATTTGCAAAGCGGTATTTAAATGAAGCACAGGAATTTTTGAAGAATATAGAAATCTATAGAAAAGCCGATTTGTCAAATGTGTAAAGATCCGAAACTTACAGTAATCGGCGCTGGTCCGGGGGATGTCGATCTAATTACCGTAAAAGGCGTAAAGGCTTTGGCCAGTGCAAGCGTCGTATTGTACGATGCCCTGGTTGATGACGGCCTTTTGGCGTATGCCCCCAATGCCGAACATATTTTTGTCGGTAAAAGAAAGGGGTGTTATGCCTATGAACAAGTACAGATCAACGATTTGATCGTGAGTAGGGCATTGAGCCATGGTCATGTAGTTCGCTTAAAAGGAGGTGATCCCTTTGTTTTTGGACGTGGGGCCGAAGAAATGGAATATGCCGCGGCCCATGGTTTGGAAGTTGCCATGGTTCCCGGGGTCTCCTCATCGGTATCGGTGCCCGCTTTCCAGCATATACCCGTAACCAAGAGAGGATCTGCTGAAAGTTTTTGGGTGATTACAGGTACGACCAAAGAACATAAATTATCCAACGATGTCCATTTGGCGGCAAAATCCAACGCCACAGTGGTCATACTGATGGGCATGGGGAAATTAGGGGCCATTGTTTCCCTTTTTGCCAAAGAAGGTAAAAGTGATACGCCCATTGCCATTATCCAAAACGGAACAAGGGAGAATGAAAAGGTGGGGGTAGGTACCATTTCGACCATCGAAAAAATCGTTGAGGAAAATGAGTTAAAGAACCCTGCCATTATCATAATAGGGGAGGTTGTAAAACATCGGGAACGCCTACTTGAACTTCAAAAAACCCATTTGGAGAAACAAATGGTTCGTTAATCATGGAACGCAACAATTTATATCCAATTTTCCTCAAGACCTCAAAGTTATCCATACTTATTGTTGGTGGAGGCAACGTGGCCGAGGAAAAGCTGACATTTTTGACCAAATCGAGTCCGGATGCCAAGGTGACCATTGTCTCCCCGGATTTTGGTGTCGGTACCATAGCATTGGCCAAAAGGCATCAAGTGGAATTGATCCAAGACCGTTACGATAAAAAGTACCTTAGAGGCAAACACTTCGTGATTGCAACCACCGATAAGCCGGAGGTGAATATCGAGGTGTATGAAGATTGCCGGGAGATGGATAAATTGGTAAATGTGGCCGATAATCCACCTTATTGCGATTTTTATATGGGGGGCATCGTAACAAAAGGCAATGTCAAGGTCGCTATTTCCACGAATGGAAAATCCCCCACAACGGCCAAACGACTACGGCAATTTTTCGAGGAGGTCATTCCGGAAGACATCAATCAAATGGTACTCAATTTAAACGCTTTTAGGAGCACCTTAAAAGGGGATTTTGAGGAGAAAGTCGAAAAAATGAACGAGGTGACCAAAAGCCTCCTGTCCTCTAAATAGAAAATAGGGGAACAATACCCTAAAACTAAGGTTATTCCTTGTTTTTGAGCAAACAGTGCCGTTAATTTGCACTGAGTTCTTTAGTACGTTGAAAAAGTTATCAAGAAAGGCGGAGGGACTAGACCCAAAGAAACCTTGGCAACCCTTTTCCCAATCCATAACAGGGGACAAGAAGGTGCTACATTCTATCACAATTCAGGCGTGGAAGATAACCAAAAAAAGACATCTGTCTCACCCTTTCCTTGATCAAGTAACAACAATCGTACGAAGCCATTTCCAGCGGAATAGATGGTAGGACTGTGGAATTAATTTAGTAGTACGTGAGTTTTCAAACGGCTTGTGTCATATTAAAGTTCCGCTACAAACTTTTATCTTGAGGGTGTGTAAGGGTATGAAATACAAAAGGACGAATACGGAAAAGAATATTTTTGCAAAATAGGAGGCATGAGTGATATAAAAGAAATACTGAAAGAACGGATTTTGGTTTTGGATGGCGCCATGGGTACCATGCTACAACGCTACAAGTTTACCGAAGCCGATTTTCGGGGGGAGCGATTCAAGGATTGGCCCAGTCCTTTACAGGGCAATAATGACCTTTTGTCATTAACGCAACCCGAAGCTATTGCTGCGGTTCATGCAAAATACCTCGAGGCCGGTGCCGATATTATTGAGACCAATACATTTTCGTGTACCACGATAGCCATGGCCGATTACCATATGGAGGATCTGGTATACGAACTTAATTTTGAAGCTGCTAAAATCGCAAGAAAGGTAGCCGATGACTTTACGGCCAAAGAACCTAATAAGCCACGGTTTGTTGCGGGGAGCATAGGCCCTACCAATAAAACCGCCAGTATGTCTCCCGATGTCAACGATCCGGGGTTCAGGGCAGTTTCTTTCAATGATTTGAGATTGGCCTATAAACAGCAAGTAGAGGCTTTGGTCGATGGTGGTGTTGACCTGTTATTGGTCGAGACCATTTTCGACACCCTTAATGCCAAAGCGGCACTTTTCGCCATAGAAGAGGTGAAAGAAGATCGTAATGTGGATATTCCCATCATGGTCAGCGGTACGATTACCGATGCTTCGGGGCGTACCTTATCCGGGCAGACGGCAGAAGCTTTTTTAATTTCCATTTCACATATCCCCATCCTTTCGGTCGGATTCAATTGTGCATTGGGGGCCAGTCAACTGGTTCCCCATTTGGAAGTTCTGGCTTCAAAAACCCATTTCGCGGTTTCGGCACACCCGAACGCCGGTTTGCCAAATGCTTTTGGGGAGTATGATGAAACCGCCGAACAAATGGCCGAACAGATAAAGGAATATTTGGAAAAGGGCTTAGTGAATATTGTCGGAGGTTGTTGTGGAACGACCCCGGAACATATTTCAGCAATGGCAGCCTTGGTAAAGGACCATAAACCTAGAAAATCATTGGTTGATAAATAGTGGTTGTTTGAATAGGGTGAAAATCGATATAAAATGCGATGTATTTGTCAACAAAAAAATAAAATGCGATGGTAAGTCAAGAGACTGATAAACAAGCGACATCCGATCATTTGCAAGGGGATAGATACCTAAAACTGAGTGGTCTGGAACCTTTGATCGTAACCCCTGAAAGTAATTTCATCAATGTTGGGGAACGTACCAATGTGGCCGGGTCACGAAAATTCCTTCGTCTTATCAAAGAGGATAAATATGATGAGGCCTTGGATGTAGCCCGTCATCAGGTCGAAGGTGGGGCCCAAGTCATCGATATCAATATGGATGATGGACTGATCGATGGGAAAGAGGCCATGGTCAAGTATTTGAATTTGTTGATGGCAGAACCCGATATCGCAAGGGTGCCCATTATGATCGATAGTTCCAAATGGGAGATCATTGAGGCAGGGTTACAGGTCGTTCAGGGCAAATCGGTGGTGAATTCCATCAGTTTAAAAGAAGGTAAGGAACAATTCGTTCAGCATGCAAAACTGATCAGACGGTACGGTGCTGCCGTAATCGTCATGGCCTTTGACGAGGTTGGCCAGGCCGATAACTACGAAAGAAGGATCGAGATTGCCAAACGATCTTATGATATTTTGGTCAACGAAGTCCATTTCGCACCCGAGGATATCATTTTCGATTTGAACGTTTTTCCCGTTGCCACCGGAATGGAGGAACATAGGCGAAATGCAATCGACTTTATCGAGGCCACTAAATGGGTAAGGGAGAACCTGCCTTATTGTAGTGTTAGTGGGGGTATAAGCAATGTTTCCTTTAGTTTTCGGGGAAACAATCCCGTCAGGGAGGCCATGCATTCGGTCTTTCTTTACCATGCCATTAAAGCTGGGTTGAATATGGGTATCGTAAATCCTGCGATGTTGGAGGTTTATGATGATATCCCAAAGGATTTACTGGAATATGTCGAAGATGTGATCCTGGATCGTAGGGACGATGCTACCGAACGATTGTTGGATTTTGCGGAATCGGTAGTGGGAAAAGCCAAGGAAAACAAAGTGGACCTGTCCTGGAGGGAAGAACCCTTACAGAACAGGATTACACGGGCTTTGGTCAAAGGTATCGACCAATATATCGTGGAAGATGTGGAAACCGCCCGTAAGAGTGTGGATAAACCCATTGAGGTTATCGAAGGGCATTTAATGACCGGTATGAATGTTGTCGGCGACCTGTTCGGAAGTGGGAAAATGTTCTTGCCACAGGTCGTAAAATCGGCCCGTGTCATGAAGAAGGCAGTGGCCTATCTTTTACCCTATATCGAAGAGGAAAAGAAAAACAATCCCGATGCGGTCTCAGGGGGGGCGGCCGGGAAAATCCTTATGGCCACCGTAAAAGGGGATGTCCATGATATTGGAAAAAATATCGTAAGTGTCGTTTTGGCCTGCAACAATTATGAGATCGTAGACCTTGGGGTAATGGTGCCTCCGGAAAAGATCATTGCGGCCGCCAAGGAGAATAATGTGGATATTATCGGTTTAAGCGGTTTGATCACGCCCTCATTGGACGAGATGGTATTTCTGGCCAAGGAAATGCAAAGACAGCATTTTAACGTGCCCCTACTCATAGGTGGGGCTACTACCAGTAAAGCCCATACCGCCGTAAAAATAGATATCGAATACCAGAATGCCGTGGTCCATGTCAATGATGCTTCCAGGGCGGTTACGGTCGTCGGCGATTTGTTACAAAAAGATACATCGGAAACCTATAAGCGATCGATCAAGCTCGATTATGAAACGTTTAGGGATAAATTCAAAAACCGTTCAAAACATAAAGAATACAGATCTTTGGAAGATGCACGGGCCAATAAGTTTCAAATTGATTGGGGGAATGCCACTATTAAAAAGCCCAATACCATGGGTATACAGGTATTGACGGATTTTGATCTGGGTGAATTGGTACCTTATATCGATTGGACGCCTTTTTTCCGAAGTTGGGAGTTACACGGAAGATATCCGGATATCCTGACCGATGCGGTCGTTGGAAAGCAGGCAACGGAATTGTTTGCCGATGTACAGGCCATGTTGAAGGAAGTCGTTGAAAAGAAACTGCTAAAGGCAAAAGCGGTTTTCGGACTGTTCAAGGCCAATACGGTCAATGAGGATGATATTGAAATAGAGGCCGAAGGTAAAAAATACGTTTTCAGAACCTTGAGGCAACAGTTGAAAAAACGGGAAGGGGTGCCTAATTTTGCCTTATCTGATTTTATCGCTCCCAAAGCGGAGGGCTTGGATGATTATGTAGGGTGTTTTTGTGTAAGTACGGGATTTGGTACCGCGGAATTGGCCGCGAAATATGAAAAGGACCATGATGATTACAATAGCATAATGATCAAGGCCTTGGCCGACCGCTTGGCGGAGGCCTTCGCCGAATACCTGCATAAGGAGGTACGTACGAACCACTGGGGTTATTCCAAGGATGAGCAATTAAGTAATGAGGAATTGATCAATGAAGGGTATAAAGGCATACGCCCCGCACCGGGATATCCTGCATGCCCCGACCATTTGGAGAAACTGACCTTATGGGAAGTTTTGGGGGTAAAAGGGAAGATCGGTGTAGCGCTTACCGAAAGTTTGGCCATGTGGCCCGCAGCCAGTGTAAGTGGGTATTATTTTGCAAATACCGAGGCCCGCTATTTTGGTTTGGGAAAAATCAAGGAAGACCAAGTACAGGATTTTGCGGCACGAAAAGGAATGCCCTTTGAAGACGCTATGAAATGGTTGGCACCGAATATAAGTGATGATTAGGAAAAATTTTGCGTTAGGGATAAAAGCGGCATCTTTTTTCGCCCATATGGATTTTAAAAACCCTTTGGGCAAATAGTGGTTTTTGCGAAAAAAATATAGCGGATAGCCCGGGCCCGATAGGGCAACGCCATTACAGGAATGAACAATATACCATAAGTGCAGTATAAATGAAAGTAACAGAACATATTAAGAATGCCAAAGGTGAGACTTTGTTCTCTTTTGAATTGATTCCACCGGTAAAAGGAAGAAGCATACAGGAGTTGTATAACAATATCGATCCTTTGATCGAGTTCAAACCACCTTTTATTGATGTGACCACTTCACGGGAAGAATATATTTATATTGATCGTGACGGGCTGTTGGATAAGAAGTTGACCCGTATGCGCCCGGGTACCGTTGGTATCTGTGCTTCTATAAAACATAAGTATCAAGTCGATACCGTTCCACATATCCTGTGCGGTGGGTTTACCAAAGAGGAAACCGAATATGTGTTGATCGATTGCCATTACCTGGGAATTGAAAATGTGATGGCCTTACGGGGCGACGCCCGAAGTGAACAGAAATATTTCGAACCTACAAAAGGCGGGCATGCCTATGCCGTGAATTTGGTAGAACAGATCCATAACCTGAATCAGGGGAAATATCTGCACGAAATGATCGAAAACGACGATCATGCCGATTTTTGTATTGGGGTGGCCGGGTATCCTGAAAAGCATTTGGAGGCCCCATCCCTACAGTCAGATCTTAAGCGGTTGAAGCAGAAAGTCGATGCCGGTGCGGATTATGTGGTGACCCAAATGTTCTTTGATAATCAAAAGTATTTTCAATTCGTGGCAGCAGCAAGGGAAATGGGAATTACCGTTCCGATCATTCCCGGGATTAAGCCGATGGCGGTCAAAAGACACCTGCAGTTATTGCCCCAGGTTTTTCGTATAGATCTTCCCCAGGATTTGATCGATGCCGTTGATGCGTGTTCGGATAACAAGGCCGTTCGTCAAGTTGGTGTGGAATGGGCCATTCAGCAATCAAAAGAGTTGAAAGCGGCCGGGGTGCCGGTTTTACATTATTATTCTATGGGTAAATCGGATAATATACACGCCATTGCAAGAGAGGTGTTTTAAATTATTGTTTTTAATTCAAAGGCCGTCTTACCGCCAATGTGTAAACAAATGTATTAACTTCGTGCCCTGCATAAGCATTTTAATTTCTTTTGCCCTTGATAAACCATAGGTTGCTCCCCGTTATTCTATTTGTATGTTCGATCGGTTTTTCCCAAGACAGTGGAAAAGTCAAAAAATATACGATGGACTTTAACCAGTTTTATGGTTCGGTATTGCTCCATAATACCGATATATCGCATCTTATTTCGAACCATCCGGCCGGAATTATATTGAGCTATAACCGAAAAACGTATGGGGATGAAACTTGGCAGGAAGAATTCAATTATCCCGATATCGGGGCATCGTTCATCTATCAAAACATGAATAATGGCACCCTGGGGGATAATTATGGTATTTATGCCCATTATAACTTTTACTTCTTTAGGCGGCTGATGCAGTTTCGGATAGGACAGGGCGTAGCCTACAATACCGACCCCTACGACAAATACGATAATTTCAGGAACAATGCCTATGGCTCCCATTTGTTAAGTTCCACATATTTGATGTTGAATTACCATAAAGAGAATCTATTTAAAGGATTGGGCTTTAAGGTGGGGATTTCATTGGTTCACTATTCAAATGCCAATTTCAAGGCCCCCAATACCTCTACCAATACCTTTGCTTTGAACGCTGGTCTGATATACGATTTGGATGGGGGACAGGAAATGGCTTTTTTGCCCAAGCGGGAAAAGGAAAGGGTTACGGAACCGATGCGATACAATTTGGTTTTCAGGGCCGGATTGAATGAGAGCGATGTCATTGATATGGGGCAGTATCCCTTTTATATCGTTTCGGCCTATGCCGATAAACGCATCGGGAGAAAGAGTGCGATCCAAATCGGAGGGGATGTCTTTTTCTCCCGATTTTTAAAGGAGTTGATCCGTTACCAGTCTATTTCCTTCCCTGAAAATGGGGTTTCTGCCGATGATGACTATAGGCGGGTTGGGGTATTTGTTGGACATGAACTGTTCATCAATAAAATGTCGGTGGTAACGCAATTGGGATATTACGTGTATTATCCTTTTGATTTTGAAGGGCGAATGTACAATCGGATTGGGTTGAAAAGATATTTTGGAAATACGATATTTGGGGCCATAACCCTAAAATCACATGGAGCCAAGGCAGAGGCTGTTGAGTTTGGGGTGGGGGTCAGATTATAAAAGACAGGACATTGAAAATGCGAAGCAAAAAAGTTTTACCGAAGAAGCACTCCTGGAATATAGGGAGGCAGGGCTTGCTCTTATGCGTGTTTTTCTTTTTTTCCTGCAATAGTGAAAATGCCCCGGATTGCATTCAGGAAACGGGTGATATCGTACGTAATGAAATCGAGGTATCCGAATTCACCAAGATAACCGTACTTGAAAAGGTAAGTCTCATCTTGAAACAAGGGGATACCCAAAAGGTTGAAATTGAAACGGGGGAATTCCTTATGGATGAAATTACCGCAGAGGTCGTTGATGGCCGTTTGCTCTTAAGCAATGACAATGGTTGTAACCTTTTTAGGGATTACGGCGTTACCAAAGTATATGTAACATCCCCCAATATAACCGAAATCAGGAGTAATACCGGGTTGTCGATAAGCAGTGATGGGGTTTTAAGTTACGAAGACCTTACCTTGTATTCCGAAAGTTATACAGATCCGGACATGGAAACCACGGACGGGGAATTCGACTTGGAAGTGGATTCCGAAAGTCTGGTGATTTTGACAAACGGTATTGCCTATTTTAAATTGAAAGGCACTTCGAATAGTATTAACATTACGGTGGCAGCCGGGGATTCCAGGATTGAAGCGGAAAACCTAATGGCAAATTCCGTAATATTGAACCATCGCGGCACGAATGATATCCAAGTAAATCCGCAAGAATCCATTTCGGGTGTAATTCGCGGCACTGGGGATGTTATAGGGTATAACGAACCCGACACCATAGAGGTTGAGGAATTGTATACCGGAAAGCTTATTTTTATGGATTGAAGCCAGGAAAAAGTACCTTTAGGTCTTCTGTTGAAGCCCGATCAAAGAAGAAGCTACTTTGCCGGGTGTATAATAGTTTGGTGATTTGAAATCCTTTATCGCATATCTGAAAAATCTATGGATACCCATAAGTGGACCATCGCAGGAAAGGCCCTTAAAAAGGCTGGAGGAAGTCGATGATCTGCTCAATGCGCTGATTACCGAAAAGAGGGTACCCGGTTTGGCAATTACCGTACGTAAGAATGGTGGAATATGGTATCAAAAAGGCTACGGATATGCGGATTTGGAAGCAGGGATAAAAGTAGATCCCCGACACACCGTGTTCAGGATAGCCAGTATTTCGAAAAACATTGCGGCAACGGCCCTGGTTCATATGGTGAAGGAAGGGACTATTGATCTGGATGCTTCCCTATACGATTATGTGCCCTACTTTCCGAAGAAAGAACATGATTTTACCATTCGTCAATTGGCCGGCCACACCGCAGGGATCCGAGGGTATAAAGGAAGGGAATATGGGTTGGATGAGCCCTATACCATCAAGGATGGCTTAAGGATCTTCAAGGATGATGACCTGCTTTTTAAACCGGGAACCGGTTATCAGTATAACAGTTATGATTGGGTACTGATATCATTGGCCATGCAGGAGGCCAGCGGGGTGCCTTTTGAGGACTATGTAAAGGAAAAGGTATTGGTGCCTTTAGGACTTTCCAATACGTTTGGGGAAAATGGTATATCCAGGGATCGAGTGGAAATGGGAAAGGGTGATCGCCATTTGGTTGAATTCTATTCCCGAAGAAAATCGGGGTTTTATAAGGCGATACCGGTAAATAATCGGTATAAAATTGCTGGTGGCGGTTATTTGTCAACCGCAGATGATATAGCCAAGTTCGGTCAGGCCTATTTAAAAGAAGGGGTATTGGGCGATGCGTTGGTCTCCGAATTTTTAACGGCCCAAAAAATAAATGGCGCATCCACTTACTACGGTTTGGGTTGGCAGGTAAGCCAGGATGCGGAGGGCCGATCGTATTTTGGCCATATAGGGAATGGGGTTGGAGGCTATTCCAATTTGTTCATCTACCCCAATGAGGGGATGGTTTTTTCCATCCTGACCAATTGTACGAACCCAAGAATACAGGATGTGTTGGATAAATCGGTGGCGATAATGTTAAGCGATTGCCAATAAAATCGGGTTTATCATCGTAAAAAACAGCGCAATAGCAGTTTTTTCAGAAAAAAATAAAAAAAAGATAGACTTTGAATTAGTTTTTTAAATTTAATAATTACCTTAGCCGCAGATTTTCAAGATAATGAGAAAGCAGTATTTCTATAACGGTTTTTATTTTTTCTTCTTTTTTAGGAAGGAAACGGGACTGTTGTAGTGTATTGCAAACAAAAAATATAACATTGAGTCCCGTGAAAAACGGGACTTTTTTTGTTAAAAAAATGTCGGTTACATATAACCAATGGAAAAAAAATGGGTTTAAAGATAGCCATACAGGGAATCAAAGGGTCTAACCATCATCAGGTAGCCTTGGATTATTTTAATGACACATGTGAACTCGTAGAGTGCATGTCGTTTCATAACTTGGTCGACTGCTTGTTGGATGCCACGGCGGATAAAGGGGTAATGGCCATTGAAAACTCCATCGCGGGATCCATAATCCCGAATTATGCCCTTGTCAATGATAAAAACCTTCACATTATCGGGGAGTACTATCTGAACATCAATCATAATTTAATGGCGTTGGAAGGGCAATCGATCCAAGAAATTTCCGAGGTGCGTTCCCATCCCATGGCCCTCTTGCAATGCCGTGAATTTTTAAAGACCTATCCGCATATAAAAATGGTAGAGGATGTGGATACTGCGGAGACCGCCAAACAGATTCACGATAAACAACTCAAGGGGATTGCGGCTATCGCCCCGGCAGTGGCGGCCGATTTATACCACCTGGAGATCATCGCCCCTCAAATACAGACCATAAAAGACAATTCGACCCGATTCATTATCGTAAAGACGAAGAACAAGGAGTTGCCGAAAAATGAAATCAATAAGGCTTCGGTGCGCTTTGTTACGGATCATAAACGGGGCAGTCTCGCAACCGTATTGAATGTGATGAGTGATTGCAATCTGAACCTGACGAAGATACAATCCTTGCCAATAATCGAATCTCCTTGGAAATATGCCTTTTTTGTTGATGTGACCTTTGATGAATATGATAATTTTGCAAAAGCAAAATCGCTCTTGAAAATCATGTCCCATGATCTCAAGGTTTTGGGGGAATATAAAAATGCAAGAATATGATAGTAACCGCCGATAGATTGAAAACGGTTGAAGAGTACTACTTCTCCAAGAAGTTGAGGGAGGTACGTGGACTCATTGCTGCGGGTAAGCCGATAATCAATATGGGAATAGGAAGTCCCGATCTGGCACCTTCGGAAGCGGTGATAAATGCCATTACCGATTCATTGACCGATCAAGGGGCGCATCAGTACCAGAGTTATCAAGGATTGCCGGAACTGAGGGAAGGATTTGCTGATTTTTATAACACAAAGTTCGGTGTAGCTGCCGATCCCCTTACCGAAATTTTACCCCTAATGGGGTCCAAAGAAGGGATTATGCATATCAGTATGGCCTTTTTGAATGTTGGGGATGAGGTGTTGATACCCAATCCCGGTTACCCGACCTATACTTCGGTAACAAAGTTGGTAGGGGCCATCCCCAGGCAATACGATCTGAATGCGGAAAATGGTTGGTTTCCCGATTTGGAAGCTTTGGGACAACAGGATTTGTCAAAAGTAAGGATAATGTGGGTCTGCTACCCCCATATGCCTACAGGGACCACGGCCAACAGGGAACAATTGAAAAGTTTGGTCCAATTCGCCAAGGACAATGATATTCTTTTGGTGAACGATAACCCCTATAGTTTTGTTCTCAATAAGGAACCTTTCAGTATTTTGGCCATCGATGGGGCAAAGGAAGTGGCGTTGGAATTGAATTCCTTGAGTAAGACCTTTAATATGGCCGGTTGGCGCGTGGGTATGGTCATTGGTAATGAAGCCCATATCAATGCGGTATTAAAGGTAAAGAGCAATATGGATTCGGGAATGTTCTACGGAATTCAGAAAGGAGCCATTGCGGCATTGAAAAGTGGGGAGGATTGGTTTAAATCTTTGGAAGGGGTTTACCAAAGTAGAAGGAAGCTGATCTTCGAATTGGCCGATGCACTCGGCTGTACTTATGACAAGAATGCCGTGGGGATGTTCGTTTGGGCAAAATTGCCCGAAAATTCATTGGCTTCAGAGGATTTCATCGATAAGGTGCTCTATGATAAGGATATCTTTATTGCCCCAGGTACGATTTTCGGTAGTAATGGTGAAGGTTATATTCGATTTTCACTTTGTGTAAAGGAGGAAAAAATAAAAGTTGCATTAGATAGGTTTTGAAATGAATGTATTCGTAGTCGGTATTGGTTTAATTGGGGGCAGCATGGCCAAGGATATAAAACGGAAGTACCCCGAGGCTAAAATATTTGGCATAGATACCAATGTGTCGCATCTGGAAGAGGCAATGGCCCTTGATTTAATCGATAATAAAGCCGGTTATGCCGACTTGCCTTCAGCAGATATCGTAATCGTAAGTATTCCTGTGAATGCCATGTTGGTAGAACTGCCGAAAATATTGGATCAAGTAAATGATGATTGTGTGGTCTTCGATGCAGGCTCTACCAAAGCAGCCTTATGTAAAAGTTTGGACGCGCATCCCAAACGGAGGAATTTCTTGGCATGCCATCCGATTGCGGGTACCGAATTTTCAGGTCCGTCCGCGGCCATTGAAAATTTGTATCTTGGGAAGACCAATATTATCTGTGAGATTGAAAAAACCGCCTTTAAACTTCAGGAAAGGGCCTTGGGACTCTTTCAGGAACTTGGAATGAGAATACGGTATATGAACCCCGTGGCCCACGATAAGCATATCGCCTATGTTTCCCATTTGTCACATATAAGTTCATTTATGTTAGGGAAGACGGTAATTGATAAGGAAAGAAATGAACGGGATATCTTTGACATGGCGGGGAGTGGATTTGAAAGTACGGTGCGTTTGGCAAAAAGTTCGCCAGCCATGTGGACCCCCATCTTTGAGCAGAATAAAGAAAATGTCGTAGCATCTTTGGACGAGTATATCCAAAATCTGAAAGCGTTTAAACGATTGTTGCTCAATGATGACTATACCGGCATTTATGATGAAATGAACAATACGAATAAAATCAAGGAAATATTAAAAGGAATACCTTTGAACAAATAAGAGGAAAGTAAAATGGAGAATTCAAAAGAAATGAGAACATGGTTGGATGATTTGGGACTAGATCATCCGTTAGTAATTGCAGGACCATGTAGCGCGGAAACTGAAGAGCAAGTCTTGAAAATAGCCCACGAACTTAAAGATACCGATGTAAACTACTATAGGGCCGGTATTTGGAAACCTAGAACACGTCCTGGTAATTTTGAGGGCGTTGGCGCTTTGGGCCTTAAATGGTTACAGAAAGTAAAGGAAGAAACCGGTTTAAAGACCGCAACCGAAGTAGCGAACAAAGCACATGTTGAATTGGCCTTGGAGCACGATATCGATTTATTGTGGATCGGTGCCCGTTCTACGGTAAGTCCGTTTATCGTACAGGAAATAGCGGATGCTCTGGAAGGAACGGATAAGATCGTGTTGGTCAAGAATCCCGTAAACCCGGATCTATCATTATGGTTAGGGGCCGTTGAAAGGTTACATAGCAAGAATATAAAGAAGCTGGGGGTTATCCATAGGGGATTTTCCACTTACGAGAAATCGAAATACAGGAATATTCCGGAATGGCAGTTGGCCATTGAATTACAGACCAAATTCCCAGACCTTCCATTGATCAATGATCCATCACATATTACAGGAAATAGGGATATGATCTTTGACGTTTCACAAACAGCATTGGATCTTAATTTTGACGGACTCATCATTGAGACCCATTATGATCCCGATAATGCATGGAGTGATGCTGCACAGCAAGTAACACCAAAAACCCTTGTACAGATTATGAAAGATCTACGCATCCGTAAAGAATCCGATGAAGAGGCCGAATTCAATAGCAAGTTGAGTAACCTTAGGGCCCAGATAGATATAATAGATAATCAATTGATCGATATGCTTGGTAAGCGGATGAAGATTTCAGACGGGATCGGAGCCCTTAAAAAGCAAAAGAATGTTTCGGTACTGCAAAGTAACCGATGGAATTCCATTCTTGGCAGTATGATCCTCGAAGGGGAATCTAAGGGGCTGAGTGAGGAGTTTGTCCTTAGAATGTTCAAGGCCATCCACCAGGAGTCCATCAATCATCAAGAAAAGATCATGCAAGGCTAGCAAAAAAAAATCCTGATTTAGAAATCAGGATTTTTTTTTTTTTGAAAACTGTAACATTATCCGATCATGGGCATCTTTAGGTAAAATAAACGAACAGTGATGAAAAAAATACTTTTCCTTTTTGCGATACTGGTTGGCCTGACCGCATCGGCCCAAAGAATGATAGATAAAGAAGTAGGGGATTTCAATAAAATAAAGGTTTTCGATCTCATAGAAGTGAATCTTATAAAATCGGACGAAAATAAGATTGTCATAAAAGGTGAAAATGTTTATGATATCAAATTCGTGAATACGGATGGTACGCTGAAATTAAGAATGCAGTTGGATAAGAAATTTACAGGGGAGGATACCTTTATCGAGGTGTTTTACAAGCGTTTGGATGTGATTGACGGTAATGAAGGTGCCAAGATCGTTTGTAACGAATTGATCGAACAGGACCATCTTGAAATACGTTCACAGGAAGGTGCCCGGATCAAAGCCGGTTTGAATGTCGTTGATTTGGAAGTAAGGGCCGTGACCGGTGGCATTGTCGAAGCTTCCGGATTGGCAAAAAACCAATGGGTCGTTTTGAATACGGGTGGGGTTTTTGAAGGCAGGAAACTTCATACCTCCAATACCGATGTAAAGATTACCGCTGCAGGTGAGGCTGAAGTATTCGCTTCTGAAAAGGTCGATATCAACGTAAGGGCAGGGGGCGATGTTTATGTATATGGCAGCCCCAAGGATGTCAATAAAAAAACCCTTGCCGGTGGCAGGGTCCATATCGTGGATTAAGAGGTAAAAAAGCCGGTTAAAAAACCGGCTTTTTTATGGGCTGTTATTTATCGCTTAAAAATATACCTCGTAATGAAAATACCTTGTCCGTCACCTTTGCCCCCTTCACTTTCAACGGCACTGGTCACGAAGGCCAACTCCCAGCCCTCAGCGATCATTGTGTTTATCTTAGAAGTGATAATGGCGTCATTGGCAGCAATATTCTGGAAACGGATACCTCCTAGGTTATAGAAATTCAGCAATTTGGTTTCCTCAAAATTCTTAACGCGGATTTCCTCTCTTTTCGATTTGTTCCGGGTATTGTCCTCCTCGGTCTGTACACTTGAGAATTCCTTATAATCTTTGTCCTCTAAGGCACTGATGATCCGTGATCTTCCCAAACCATTGGGTACGATCGATTCTACACTGGTAATCACCTTGAATTCCTGGGCACCTAGACTAAAGGTAATAAGGCATATTAGGCAAGCGAATAGATTGGTTTTTTTCATAATACTGATTTTGTTATAGGTTATTAATAAAGTAAAGATAAATTAATTGTTAGCCAGAAAAATCGTTATTTTGTTCAAATCGCACCAATTTCTTTTTTTTAATCTATTTGATGAAGGGTATTGTTTATAAATCAACGGGAAGTTGGTACACGGTAAAAGCAACTAATGGGGATTTTTTCGAATGCCGTATAAAAGGCAAGTTTCGTATAAAAGGGATTAAAAGTACCAATCCCGTAGCGGTCGGGGATCATGTTGTTTTCGAGGTGGAAAATGCCGATGAAGAGACCATCGGGATTATTACCGAAATCGAGGACCGCAAAAATTACATCGTAAGAAAATCGGTAAAACTTTCGAAGCAGACCCACATCATAGCGGCAAACCTAGATCAGGTTTTTTTATTGGTGACCCTTAAGAACCCCAAGACCTATACGATTTTTATCGATCGTTTTTTAGTTACGGCGGAAGCTTATGACATTCCGGCGATACTTCTTTTCAATAAGATAGACAGTTATGATGAAGATGAGTTGTTGGAAGTGAAGTATTTGGCGGCCCTTTATCGGAAAATCGGTTATACCTGCATAGGGCTTTCTGCAACAACGGGAAAAAATGTGGATAAGGTAAAGGAATTGATGGTCGGGAAGACCAGTATGTTCTCCGGAAATTCCGGGGTGGGAAAATCCACGCTGATCAACGCTTTAGAGCCTTCATTGCAGATTAAGACCACTGAAATATCCGAACAGCATCTTCAAGGACAACATACCACGACATTTGCCGAGATGTTCGATTTAAGTTTCGATGCCCAGATAATCGATACCCCTGGTATCCGTGGCTTTGGTATTTTTGACATGGAAAAAGATGAAATAGGGGACTATTTCCCTGAATTTTTCAAGCTCAAAAGCGGATGCAAATTCAATAACTGCCTGCATTTGGATGAGCCCAAATGTGCAGTGAAAGAAGCGCTTGAAAATGATGAAGTGGCCTGGAGCAGATACAAGAGTTATGTACAGATGGTAACCGGGGATGACGATACCTATAGAATTGATATCTTTGAAAAACCATAAAATTATTTCAAATTAAAATGCAGGGGTAGGGTCATGAAGGCTGTAATTCAAAGGGTTTCTCGGGCAAGTGTTTCGGTTAATGGTGAAATGGTCTCCAAAATAGGGGACGGACTACTTATTCTATTGGGAGTGGGGTATGAAGATGATGAAAGTGATGTGGAATGGCTCTCCCGTAAAATCGTCAATCTTCGGATTTTCAATGATGAAAACCAAGTCATGAATAAATCGTTGTTGGAGAAAGAAGGGGATGCCATTGTGGTCAGCCAGTTTACCCTGCAAGCTTCGACCAAAAAAGGAAATAGGCCTTCCTATATCAAGGCGGCCAAGTCCGATGTTTCGATACCCTTATATAAGAAATTCGTGCAAAGGTTTCAGACCGACCTGGGTAAGGAAGTGGGTACCGGTATTTTTGGGGCGGATATGAAAGTCGACTTATTGAACGATGGCCCTGTGACGATTATTATCGATACAAAAAATAAAGAATAATGGGAATACAGAAAGCACAACAGGAGGTAGATAATTGGATCAAGGAGCACGGGGTGCGTTATTTCAATGAACTGACCAATATGGCCCAACTTACCGAGGAAGTAGGGGAGGTCGCACGGATCATCGCCCGTAGATACGGGGAGCAAAGTGAAAAAGCGTCCGATAAAGACAAAGACCTTGGCGAAGAACTTGCAGATGTTCTTTTCGTGGTTTTATGTCTTGCCAATCAAACCGGGGTAGACCTTGAGGCTGCTTTTGATAAAAAAATGGCCATAAAGACCAAAAGGGACCACGATAGGCATCATAATAACGAAAAACTCAAATAATAGTATATTTGATCCTTCTATAAAAACGATACAACTTGAAGTTACACCTAATTGGTCCGTCAAAGCATTTATTAACGTCCAGTATCCAAATCACGGGTTCGAAGAGCGAATCGAATAGGTCATTTTTATTGCAAGCCCTATATCCCGATATTTCCATACGAAACAGTTCCAATTCCGATGATGCCGTGGTCATGAAAAAAGGGCTGGCCATCGAGAATGGTACGGTTGATATACACCATGCGGGTACGGCAATGCGTTTCTTGACCGGCTATTTCGCTTCCCAAGAAGGGAAGCATGTGGTGTTGACGGGTTCCAAACGAATGACCGAAAGACCTGTAAAGGTTTTGGTGGATGCCCTTAGGGGTTTGGGGGCCGATATCGAATATCAAAATGAAGAAGGCTATCCACCCATCAAAATACAAGGAAAGAATTTAACGAAAAACAGTGTTCGTCTTCCTGCGGACATCAGCAGTCAATATATTTCCTCATTGCTCTTGATAGCCCCGAGTTTGGAAAATGGTCTTGAAATGGAATTGATAGGAAAAATAACTTCCGTTCCGTATATAAAAATGACCTTGGGTTTACTCAATCAAATTGGGGTGACCACATCTTTCATCGGGAATACCATAAAGGTTTCCCCAAAACAAAAGGTTGACCCCATTACCTTGGTTGTTGAATCGGATTGGAGTTCCGCTTCCTATTTCTACAGTATTGTTGCCTTGAGTGAAGTAGGATCTGTTATCGAATTGGGTTCGTACAAAAAAGAAAGCCTTCAGGGCGACAGTGTCCTTGCTGAAATCTATAAGGATTTTGGGGTTGAAACAACGTACCAAGAACATAAGATCATTCTGAAAAAAGAGCGAAACCCTCAGCAGGAGACAGTGTACTTCGATTTGGCCAATGCCCCTGATATTGCACAGACCATAGCGGTTACCTGTCTTGGGTTGGCCATGGGTTGCGAATTGACAGGGCTACATACCCTAAAGATCAAGGAGACCGATAGGTTGCTGGCCATGCAGGCCGAGCTATCAAAATTCGGGGCCCATGTTGCCGTAACGGACAAGTCACTCCATTTAGAGCCTGCCGACAATTTGAAATCGGGGGTGGCTGTTGACACGTATAATGACCATAGAATGGCTATGGCCTTTGCCCCATTGGCCTTAAAAACTTCATTTGCAGTCAATGATGCCGAGGTGGTTTCAAAATCCTATCCCGATTTTTGGGACGACTTAAAGCATTTGGGGTTTCAGCTCCAAGAGTTGTAGTTGTCATTTAATCATTGTTTTACTTGACAACCCCTATCTCAAGGTCGTATATTTGCATCCGCAAAATTTTGCTAATAAAATTTACAACACGTACACCATATGAAATTATCACACTTCAATTTTGAACTTCCAAAAGAGTTATTGGCCGAGTATCCTTCTGAAAACAGGGACGAATCCAAATTAATGGTCATTCACAGGGAGACAGGAAAAATAGAGCATAGAATGTTCAAGGACCTGATCGATTATTTTGATGAAGGTGATGTGATGGTATTGAACAATACCAAAGTTTTCCCAGCCAGATTGTATGGTAATAAGGAAAAAACAGGTGCACGTATCGAAGTGTTCCTTTTAAGGGAGCTTAATGAAGAACAACGTCTTTGGGATGTCTTGGTCGATCCCGCGCGAAAAATACGTATTGGGAATAAACTGTATTTCGGGGAAGATGAAAGTTTGGTCGCAGAAGTTATAGACAATACGACTTCAAGAGGAAGAACATTGCGTTTTTTATACGACGGTTCTTATTCTGATTTTAGAAGAAAACTTCGCGAATTGGGAGAGACCCCATTGCCAAAGTATATTAAAAGGGAGGTTCAGCCAGAAGATGAGGAACGTTACCAGACCATTTATGCCAAGCATGAAGGGGCTGTTGCGGCACCTACGGCCGGACTCCATTTCTCCAGGCATCTATTAAAGCGATTGGAGATAAAAGGCATCGATTTCGCGGAGGTTACCTTGCATGTTGGTCTGGGTACGTTCAATCCGGTCGAGGTAGAGGACCTTTCAAAGCATAAGATGGACAGTGAGGAGCTGATCATTGATGAAAAAGCGACTGAAATAGTCAATGCCGCCAAAACGAACAAGAAAAAAGTATGTGCCGTTGGTACTACTGCCATGCGTGGTTTGGAAAGTGCCGTTTCTTCGGAGAGAACATTGAATACCTTTAATGGGTGGACGAACAAATTCATTTTCCCACCTTATGATTTCAGTATTGCTACGTGTATGATAACCAATTTCCATTTGCCAAAATCAACGTTGATGATGATGGTATCTGCTTTTATTGGCCACGATTTAATGAAAAGGGCTTATAAAGAAGCCATATTGGAGAACTATAAGTTTTATTCTTATGGGGATGCCATGTTGATTTTATAGACTTATAACGATCTCCTAAGTGATGGGGATTTTGAAATTACCGAAATGTAAAATCCCACTTTATCGATTTGAAAATACTGTGGGATTTTTTATTGCCTAAATGAAATGGAGGAAAAAACCAGTAAGAAGGATATAAGGGCATTGACCTTGGAGCAGCTCCGCGATTTTTTCGTGAAAAGTGGGGATAAGGCATTCAGGGGTAATCAGGTCTATGAATGGCTATGGCAAAAATCTGCCCATACCTTTGAAGTAATGACCAATATTTCGAAAGAGACCCGGGACTTATTGAACGCTAATTTTGTGATCAACCACATTAAGGTGGATCTAATGCAACGGAGTTCGGATGGCACGATTAAGAATGCCGTTCGTCTACACGATGATTTAGTCGTCGAGTCCGTACTTATTCCGACAAAGACCAGGACAACCGCCTGTGTGTCCAGTCAAGTGGGATGTAGTTTGGACTGTAAATTCTGTGCCACGGCCAGGTTAAAGCGCATGCGTAATTTGAATCCAGACGAGATTTACGATCAGGTGGTCGCCATAGATAACGAAAGTCGTTTGTATTTTGATCGTCCGTTGAGTAATATCGTGTTCATGGGCATGGGGGAGCCTTTGATGAATTATAAAAACGTATTGAAGGCGATAGAAAAAATAACCTCCCCTGAAGGTTTGGGCATGTCGCCCAAAAGAATCACGGTATCCACGTCGGGTGTTCCAAGAATGATCAAGAAAATGGCCGATGAAGGCGTAAAGTTCAACCTTGCCGTGTCTTTACATTCCGCGATAGATGAGATCCGTACTTCGATAATGCCTTTTAATGCCCAGATGAACTTGGCAGACCTTAGGGAGGCCCTTCAATATTGGTATGGGAAAACCAAAAATAGGATAACATACGAATATGTGGTTTGGAAAGGGATCAATGATGCCCAAAAAGATGCCGATGCCTTGGTCCAATTCTGCCGCTTTGCCCCTTCAAAGGTAAATTTGATCGAATATAATCCCATCGATGACGGGGAATTCCAACAAGCCAATGATAAGGCCATCGAGATGTATGTAACCACCTTGGAACGAAGGGGGATAACGGTAACCGTTAGACGTTCCCGGGGCAAGGATATCGACGCTGCCTGTGGTCAGTTGGCGAATAAGTCCTAGAAATTCTGCATGCAAAATTTTGAATTTTCTGTTTACCTCGATTTTTTCCCTAAATTTAACCGCCAAACCAGGTAAGACAATAAACCCTATTACTTGAAAATAGTTGCCCAAATAAAAGATCCCGTTATTCGGGAAATGGAACTTTTTGAGAATAAGTTCCGAGACTCCATGTCTTCGAAAGTCGCCCTGTTGAACCGAATTACCTATTACATCGTTAACCGCAAGGGGAAGCAAATGCGGCCTATGTTCGTTTTCTTGACCGCAAAACTTCTGAATAATGGGGAAGTCAATGAACGGACGTATCGGGGGGCATCGATAATAGAGCTTATCCATACCGCAAGTTTGGTTCATGACGATGTGGTGGATGAAAGTAACAAACGACGGGGGTTCTTCTCAATAAATGCCTTATGGAAGAACAAGATTGCCGTTCTTGTCGGGGACTATTTGTTTTCCAAGGGATTGTTGCTGTCCTTGGATCACGGCGATTTTGATTTGCTTCGTATCATTTCCGTGGCCGTACGTGAAATGAGTGAGGGGGAACTGTTGCAGATAGAGAAAGCCAGAAGATTGGATATTGTAGAGGATGTCTATTACGATATCATACGTCAAAAAACCGCAACATTGATCGCTGCCTGCTGTAGTATGGGAGCCTGCTCGGTCAAACCTGATTCTGAAGAAGTGGAAACTTTCAGGAAATTCGGGGAATACTGCGGTATGGCCTTTCAGATTAAAGATGACCTATTTGATTATGGTGATCAACAGATCGGTAAACCCACGGGTATAGATATCAAGGAGCAGAAAATGACCTTGCCGTTGATTTATGCGCTCAATAATTGCTCCAAAAAGGAGAAAAAGTGGTTGATCAATTCCGTAAAAAACCACAATCGCGATAAAAAAAGGGTAAGGGAGGTCATTCAATTTGTAAAAGACCAAGGGGGATTGGACTACGCTGAACGCAAAATGCACGAATTCAAGCGACTGGCCCTCGATATATTACTCACCTATCCCCAAACCAATTATCGGGATTCCTTGGAATTGATGGTTAATTACGTGGTTGATAGAAAAAAATAGTTTTCTAACGCCTGTAATTTAGGTGTTTGGTCAAAAAAAACAATTATTATTTCTTTTTCAGGCAACTATCTTCCCTTTTATTGCGTCTATCTTTATAGAAGCCAAACCGATTAGTGTGAAGATCATCCCAATTTACAAGAACGAGAAAC
Source organism: Maribacter polysaccharolyticus (assembly GCF_028882255.1). Lineage (GTDB taxonomy): Bacteria > Bacteroidota > Bacteroidia > Flavobacteriales > Flavobacteriaceae > Maribacter_A > Maribacter_A polysaccharolyticus. The sequence goes on along the minus strand of NZ_JARBUY010000006.1, from coordinate 69,935 downwards.
AACTCATTAAAAGGGCAGCTGCGGGAAATCGGGAAGCGCAGCAGTGTATTTATGGGAAATTTTCACCTAAAATGTTGGGGGTCTGTAGGCAATATGTAAAAGACCTGCATTTTGCAGAGGATGTGATGATCAACGGTTTTCTAAAGGTCTTTAAAAATCTGGATTCTTATAAATTCAAAGGGAGTTTCGAAGGATGGATCAGAAAGATAATGATTCGGGAAAGTATCTCCTATATCAGAAAACAACAGTTTGTGGTGTATGATGACGATTTGTATGAACGCAATGAAGTGGGGACGCAATCGCTGACAACAGATCTGGATGTGGAGCATATTCAAATGTTGATCGATGCCTTGCCCGAAGGCTATAGGATGGTTTTTGTCCTATACGTGGTCGAAGGGTACAAGCACCATGAAATCGCGGAACTTTTACGGATTTCGGAAAACACCTCAAAATCGCAATTGTTCAAAGCGAGAAAATTATTGCAAGAGCGATTGCAGCACCAAAATATTATAGGTTATGGAAGTCGATAAGTTTGAAGAACATATAAAAAAGCATTTGAATGAACGGGAAATCCGTCCTTCCGAAGGTGCATGGGATATATTGTCAGCGCAGTTGCCGGAAGTCGCCCCTAAAAAAAAGAATCCGTTCTTTTGGTATGGCGTAGCGGCAGCTTTTATCGGGGTGTTGTTGGTAGCAGCGCTTTTTTTCAAGTCAAAGCGCATGCCCATAAAGACGGAAATCGAGGTGGTTGAAGCGCCAAGGGAACTAAACAATGATCCTAAAAAGGAAGCGGTATTGATAAGGCCGATCAAGGAAGAAGACAATTTCGCCGAATCGGATAAGGAAAAATTACGTAAAGAGGATGGTCCTGCTGCAATTCCGACCAAAGGGGTAATTGACCGTGAAACCCGATTTGCATTATCGGAAGGGGTCAGTTCGGATGGAAGTTCCCAAACCCTAGACTTGAAAACCGAACATCTTATAGCCGCTAAAGTAGCGGAATTGGCCGTGCAGGTCGAACTTTTGGAAGGTTCCGACCTTCAAGTAACGGACGCCGAAGTAGATTCCTTATTGCGGCAGGCCCAACGGGAAATCCTGAGTGAAGAGATCTTTAATGAACAGGGTAAGGTCGATGCCATGGCTTTGCTCGATGAGGTCGAAAATGATCTTGATCGGACATTCAGGGAGCAGATTTTCGAATCCTTGAAAACAGGGTTCCATAAAGTAAGAACAGCGGTCGCTGATCGCAACGATTAATATTCATCAATCAATCAACGATCTTCTTTATTCTACCCTCTATTAATGAGGGTGGGAGAGGAGGGTCCTAAAAATCAAAATCAGTATGAGGGTCATTATTATCTATCTAGCAGTTTGGTTAACGGCTTTTGCAGTCCAGGAGGCCGTTGCCCAGGAAAACGGGGATTATCAACGCAAGATTGAAATGTTAAAAGCTAAAAAAGAGCTTATTGGCGAACAGGAAAAGGAAGCATTGAAAATTGAGGTTGAGGAAATCAACAAGCGGTATGGGAAAAACCAAATAAGCTATGAAGAGGCTAAACTTCTCAAGGAGTCCGCCGCTAAGAAGAGGGCCTTGAACATTGAAAACCGGATAGCAATCGTCGATAATGAAATTCTTCTACTCGAACGTAACAATGGTAATGTCATGAATGTGGAAGCCACCGATTCTACGGGTATTTCCGCTGTTGAATTCAATCTTAACCTCAAGAGGTCCGATGGCTCAACAATACTTTTGGCAACAAAAAGAAAGCAGAAAAGGGAGTTGAAATATGACCGTAGGACCTATTCCGATTTTGTTTTCGCCATAGGTTTAAACAATGCCTTGATCGATGGGCAATCCATCAACGATTCCCCGTATAAAATTGGTGGAAGCCGTTTTTTTGAAATGGGATGGTCCTGGCGTACAAGGGTTTTTGAACACAGTAATTTTTTACGGTTCAATTATGGCTTCTCTTTGCAATTCAACGGACTAAAGCCTAATGACAATCAGTATTTCGTGGAAGAAGATGGGCAAGTGGTGTTGCGGGAATTTGAATATGAATTAAAGAAATCCAAGTTGCGGATGGATAATCTGGTATTCCCTGTCCATTTTGAATTGGGACCGTCCAAAGTGCACAGAACCGATAATAGTATTCGGTATTCCTTAAAGAACCAATTCCGATTGGGCATAGGCGCGTATGGTGGTTTTAATCTGGGCACCCGTCAAAAATTAAAATACGATCGGGATGGGGAGAATGTAAAGGATAAATTAAAAAGAGGATATAATACCAATGATTTGATCTATGGTCTAAGTGCCTATGCCGGTGTGGAAGGGGTGTTGTTGTATGCAAAGTATGATCTTAATCCAATGTTCAAGGATGCTTTGGTGGATCAGCATAACATCTCCCTAGGCCTTCGTTTCGATTTATGAATAATACTTCATTGTATAGGGTCTTGGCCAAAGCCGGTGCCTTGATCGGTTTATGGCCTATTTAGTCCATAAGATCGACCTGTTTTAAGGCGTCGACCATTTCCTGGGTAAACTCCTCTTTGTAATACACACGTTTACAATGGGAACATTCGATGGCTTTTTGGGTGGATATCTTGAAGATCTTGATCCAAAATAAATGAAAATAGTTCGCTTGGGTCCATGCGGAAAGTGTATTGGCCTGTCCGCAAAATACGCATTTCACATTGGGGAGATTAACCATTTGTCCCTTTCCGGGGCGTGTGCCGAAGAATAGAATCATCTGTATTGAATTGAATAACTAAGATAAGCTAAAAATTACCTATTTTTATCGGCTATTTCATTTAACGAATGATTTCAAAATCGACCATAGACAAAGTATATGAGAGCGCCCGTTTGGAGGAGGTCATAGGCGATTTTGTGCAGTTGAAAAAATCAGGTTCCAATTTTAAGGGACTTAGTCCGTTTTCCGATGAGCGTACGCCCAGCTTTATGGTTTCGCCCGTAAAGCAGATTTGGAAAGACTTCAGTAGCGGAAAAGGGGGTAACGTCGTGGCTTTTTTAATGGAGCACGAACACTTCACCTATCCCGAGGCCATAAAGTATTTGGCTAGGAAATACAATATCGAAATAGAGGAGACCGAGCGTACCAATGAGCAGAAGCAGGAGGCCAATGAACGCGAAAGCATGTATCTGGTCTCTGAGTTCGCCCAAAAGCATTTTGCACAAATGCTCTGGGAATCCGAACTCGGCAAGGCCATAGGGATGACCTATTTCAAGGAAAGGGGCTTTACCGACGAAACCATAAAGAAATTCGGTTTGGGGTATTGCCTGGATCAATGGGACGGTTTTACCACTGCAGCCTTGGACAAAGGGTATAAACTCCATTATTTGGAGAAAACGGGATTGACCATCGTAAAGGAGGATGTGAACAATCCCAACAATCCAAGGAAGTTCGATCGGTTCAAAGGGCGGGTCATGTTCCCGATCCAATCGATGAGCGGAAGGGTTTTGGGTTTTGGGGGGCGGATCCTGACCAACGATAAAAAGGCGGCCAAATATTTAAATTCCCCAGAGAGTGATATTTACCATAAAAGTAAGGTGCTTTACGGCATCTATCACGCGAAACAAGCCATTGCCAAAGAGGATAATTGTTATTTGGTAGAAGGGTATACCGATGTGATCCAATTTTATCAAAGGGGGATCCATAATGTCGTGGCCTCCAGTGGAACGGCATTGACCCCTGAGCAGATCAGACTTATTAACCGGTTGACCAAAAATATAACCGTCCTTTTCGATGGTGATGCCGCCGGACTCCGGGCGTCGCTAAGGGGGATAGACCTTATATTGGAACAGGGGATGAACGTAAAGGTCTGCACTTTTCCAGAGGGTGAAGATCCCGATAGTTTTGCCAAGAACAATGATCTGGAGGAATTGAACCGATATCTACAGGGAAATTCAAAGGACTTTATCCAATTCAAGGCTTCCCTATTGGTCAAGGAGGCTGCCAACGATCCCATAAAAAGGGCCGATACGGTACGGGATATCGTACATAGCATTTCAAAAATCCCGGACCGAATACAAAAAGAGATCTATATCCAGGAATGTGCCCAGATCATGAACATTTCCGAAGCTGTCCTTTTCAACACCCTGGCCCAGATCGGTAAAAAGGATATTGCCGATGCCGCCAAGAAAGTTAAACAGGAACAGCAGGCTTTTGAGGTGGTTAAAAATGAGCCTTTGCCCCAAAAGGTCGATGTGCAATACGAACTGGAACGAAAGATCATAGAGCTATTGCTGTTATATGGTAACCGGCAAGAAAATTTTGAGGACTTGATATTGAAAGAGAATGATCAGGGTGATTTGGTTTTGGAGCCTGAATCGATGGAGGCCAAGGTTTTTGAGAAAATATATTTGGACCTTCAGGATGACGAAATTGAATTGACAAATCCTAATTTCAAAAATATATATTACAAGTTGATCGAGGAACTGAACCAAAAGCAGGATTTTGCGGTCAATACCTTTATCGCCGAATTGGACCAAGAAATGGTGACCGAGATATCTTCCATTTTAATGGAAGAGGAGAAGTATACCCTGCATAAATGGGAAAGCAAGGATATATATCCCAAGGAAAAGGAAGTAGGGGTATCCCAATTGGTAAGTGAAACTATTTTGACGCTTCGGTGTTATTTGATCAAAAAAAGAATGGAGGTTTTGCAGAATAGTACGGAAGAAAGAACAGCGGATAATACCGAAACCTTGGAGGAGATCATGAATTATCTTCAATTGAACAAGCTATTGAATAAAAAACTGAATCGGGTACTGTCCTAGGATTTGAAAAGCGTACTTTGGGGATGTTCCAAACAAAAAAAACCTGGCCATTCGGTCAGGTTTTTTCGGTTTTGTCAATTTTTGAATTCAATACAACTCCAAGGCCTTGGCTTGTTGCAATAAATCGACCATATTGTCCACGTTTAATTTTTTCATTAAACGGGCCTTATAGGTACTTACGGTTTTTTCGTTAAGGTTCAGGCCTTCGGCCACATCCTTGTTGCGTTTTCCACTGGCCAACAGTTTTAGGACTTCCACTTCCCTTGTAGACAACTTTCTGAAGAATCTGCGGGGTTTTTGGGTTCCTTCGTCAAAAGCCAATCGTTGGGCAAGTTCGTTGGTTATGAACATGTTTCCTTCACTTACTTTTTTAACGGCAGAAATGATATAATCGATTTCCGCGGATTTAGATAGGTAACCGGAAGCTCCGGCCCTAATGGTGCTAAGTGCGTATACATCCTCCGATTGTCCGCTGTACATTAACACCCGAACGTTGGGGTATTCTTTTTTAATCTTTCTTAACGTGGCGATGCCATTGATCTCCGGAATGTCCATTTCCAACATTACCACGTCAGGGGAAGTCGTTTCCAGCTTACTGAAAAGCTCGGAAGTAGTTGAAACATCGTCGATAACTTCAAATCCACTTGCATTGTTCAATACTTGTTTAACGCCCATTCTTATAATAGGATGGTTGTCAGCAATTAACACTTTGATCATCTTGTTGTTTTTTTTCTTGAAAATTCACCCATAGTGACGTATTTAAAATATGACGTACAATGTAGGGCTAATTCCTTTAATTCCTTAGGCAAAATTGAATTTATTTGAGATATTATGGTATTTTACTCGTCTTATGTGCTTGATTACTAGTTAAGCGGTTGTTTTTATGCATTCGGAATAAAATAATAGGTTTAACGTTCAATTTTTAAGGTTGAATGGTGGTGTCCCGTCTTTTGATAACACCGAAAATCCGTTTTCCCTTCCATGAAATTCCCTTGGGGTCTTTCCCTTGTCTTTATTTTCATCGCCCATGACGACCCAGGGTAAGAAGTGCCGATTTGGGCCCTGTTCCTACGCCTATCGGTACAAAACCATGGGTGGGTGATGCAACAGTGGAATCTTGGACGGCCCTTGCAAACGGCCCAACTTATTGAACTTCGGTTTTCAAGGAAGATTTTATTTGGTTAAAACGATTAACTTTGCCGATAAAAATAAAACCTTACGGTCTAAGGTTAAAATTTAAAGGATGATTCTTTTTATGAAAAACCCACTTTTTTTATTCATCGTATTTGCTTTTACCATCGTAGGTTGTAAGAATGAGGATAAAATTGCGGAAGCAGTGAGTAAAATTCCTTTGCAACTGAAGGTTTCAAGATTCGACAATGAATTTGCGCAAGCTACCCCAGAGGATATTCCCAAACTGAGAAAGGCATATCCATATTTTTTTCCTGCTCCCGATAGTGTATGGGTGGCCAAATTGAATGATTCCCTTCAGATTGAATTGAGAGGGGAGGTCATGGCGGAATTCAAGGATTTTGATGAGGAGATTTCCGATGTTGAAATGTTGTTTAAGTATATTAAGTATTACTTCCCAAAAGATCGGATTCCAAGAATGATCACAGTGACCAATGATGTTGATTATCAAAATCGCGTTATATTGGCCGACAGTTTGTTGCTGGTGGGGTTGGATAATTATCTGGGTCCCGAACATAAGTACTATGCAGGATTGCAGCGATATATAGCCGCGGAGATGGACCGTCGTTTTATGGTGAGTGATATTGCAGGGGCTTATGCCAATAAAAAAGTACCCCTGCCCAAAGACCGTACCTTTTTGGAACAGCTGATATATTATGGCAAGATTCTGTATCTCAAGGATAGGATAATGCCCTTTCAGACCGATGAACGGAAAATAGGCTACACCGATGATCAATTACTATGGGCCCAGGCCAATGAGGAGCCTATTTGGCGTTATTTTGTCGAAAGGGAATTGCTTTACAGTACGGATAACAAGTTGGCAAAACGATTTCTGGACCCAGCTCCTTTTTCGAAATTCGGATTGGAGCTTGATAACGAATCCCCAGGACGGTTGGGGCGTTATTTAGGCTGGCAGATCGTACGTTCCTTTATGGATCGCAATACGCTTACTTTGCAACAGCTCATGGACCTTTCCGGAGAAGAGATATTTAAAAAATCGAATTACAAACCAAATAAATAAATGGCAAAACTACATACATCCGAAATACGTTTAAAAGTGGGGTTGGATGAAAACCGGGTACCCGAAAAACTTACCTGGTCCGCTGAAGATGGGGGAATCGATAATGAGGAGGCCAAAGCAATGATGTTGTCTGTCTGGGATAGTAATAACCAAGAATCCCTGAAGATAGATTTATGGACAAAGGATATGCCTGTTGATGAGATGAAGGTGTTCTTTCATCAAACCTTGGTCGCGATGTCGGATACGTTTATGAAAGCGACCCAAGATGAAAAAATGACGGCGACCATGAAGGATTTTTGTGCATATTTTGCAGAAAAGCTTGAATTGAATAAATAATCGGGAATTCGTTGCCAATATTTTAATTTTTAAGGTTCGAACAAGAAGAAATGACTTCCTAAGTTGAATTCCGATTGGGGCATAATCCGAAAAATGAAAAATTTAATGTAAGATTGGCTTGAATCAGTGTGCGATTTTTACGCAATTGTAGTACTTTTGAAGCTTGTTTTAATACAACAACAAACAATCGAAATATGGCAGACGTAGAGAAATTTGATATCGATGTTTTAGGTGAAGCTACATATGATTCACCTTTGGGTTTAAGTAAGCGAAAAGGTGATGATATCTTCAACTTTGTTACCGATAACGATAGGATATTGCGACACATCTCGTTGAAAGACCACGATAATTGTGTTAATGAAAATTTAGAGCCCGTTACCTTGGAGAAAGCGGGTCCTAGGGAAAAGATATACTTCAATACCAAAAAGACCAAAGCGGCAATAGTCACTTGTGGCGGATTGTGTCCTGGTATCAACAATGTGATCCGTAGTTTGGTCATGGGGCTCCATTATTTTTATGAGGTTAAGGAGATTGTAGGGGTACGCTATGGATATGAAGGCTTAATACCCTCTTATGGGCATGGTTTTGTCGATTTGACTCCCGCGAGCGTAAATAACATCCATCAATTTGGTGGAACCATCCTAGGTTCCTCAAGAGGGGGGCAAGACGTGGAGGAAATGGTGAATACCCTTTATGATAATGGTATCGATATGCTATTTGCAATCGGTGGTGATGGTACGTTAAAAGGCGCCAACGCCATTGGAGAGGAAATTGCCAGGCAAGGATTGAACATATCGATTATCGGTATTCCCAAGACCATTGATAACGATGTCAGTATCATAGACAAAACATTCGGTTTTGAAACCGCATATAATGTGGCAAATGCGATTATAAGGGATGCGCATAATGAAGCGACAGGGGCTTACAACGGTATAGCCATCGTAAAACTAATGGGGCGTGACAGTGGATTCATTGCGGCTTCTGCAGCGATTTCGATGCCTGTGGTGAATTTCGTCCTGGTTCCCGAAATGCATTTTGAACTCGAAGGGGAAAACGGATTTTTGGAAACCCTGAAGAAGCGGTTGGATGCAAAACAACATGCGGTTATCGTTGTAGCCGAAGGGGCCGGACAGAATTTATTCGATAAAGACGACAAGGAGCAAGTTACCGATGCTTCCGGGAATATTCAACATGATGATATCGGAATATTGCTAAAGAATAAAATTTCCGAGTTCTTCAAGAAAAAGGATTACGAGGTGACCATTAAATATATAGATCCAAGTTATATCATCAGAAGTGCTCCTGCCAATCCAGGCGATAGCGTATTTTGTAGCGGTTTGGCATATCATGCGCTCCATGGGGCCATGGCCGGTAAAACGAAGTTCGTTGTAGGCGTGGTAAATAACCAATATGTGTACCTGCCGATCAGTGCCGTTACTTCTTCAAGAAAGAAGATCAACATGGAGGGTGGATTCTGGTTTGCCGCGCTTGAAAGTACCGGGCAACCATTCGAAATGAGATAATATCGAAACCATAATGCGGTCAGTGGCTTTAAGCTGCTGACCGCTATCACGTATGGCCCGTGTTACATCATTGTAAGTTTTTTGGATCCCGAAAGACCAATTCAGAAAGGAAATATGGATTCGGGGACTTTACATCGGGGAAAATCAAATCAGGAAAAGCTCATATTTGTGTATAATGCGAATTCCGGTATCCGCAATGGGGTCATGGATAGTTTGCATAAAATATGGAGTCCGAAAACATACGATTGTAATCTTTGTAATGTGACTTTCGGGGTATTTTCTGAAAAGAAGGCTTGGAAAGACTTCAGGAAAAAAGCTGCAAGGGAATTGGAATTCTTGCATAAAGATGAGTTTCAAAAACAATACGCTTCAAAATTCGGTTATGCGTTTCAGTATCCCATAATCTTAGTGGCTTCAAAAGGTGGTATGGAGGTGCTAGTGGCCAAGGATCGACTTGATGCCATCGAAAATCCGGAAGAATTGATTCAATTGCTACAATCGAGAATGGGGTTATAATTTGTTCTCTTCAAAAAACAGTCGGTTAACTTCGTCGATATAGGTCAGCAGTTCCTCCCGCCCAACATTCTTGGATGAAGAGGTGATGAAATGGTTGGGGGCTTCTTCCCAAACACCGGTCATCAATTCGTTGAGATAGGCATCCACGTTCTTCGCGATGCTCGCGGGCTTCAATTTGTCGGCTTTGGTAAACACAATACTGAACGGAATCATGTTTTCGCCCAGATACTCCATGAATTCCATGTCTATTTTCTGTGGGGTATGACGAATATCAACCAATACAAAGGCACTTACCAGTTGTTTCCGTTTTAAAAAGTAATCGGTAATGTATTTTTGAAAAGTTTTTTTGTCCTTTTTGGAAACACGGGCGTAACCGTACCCCGGTAAATCCACCAAAAACCAATTGTCGTTTATTTTGAAATGATTGATCAGTTGGGTCTTTCCCGGTCTTCCCGATGTTTTGGCCAAACTCTTACGTTCTGTAAGCATGTTTATCAAGGAGGATTTTCCGACATTGGACCGGCCGATAAAGGCGTACTCGGGTAAAGGCTCGTTAGGGCATTTGGCAACATCGGAATTGCTCATTACAAAGTCGGCCGACTTGATTTTCATGTAATTCGGGTTTAAAAATTCCGTTTTTCCAACCAGGCATCGAGTATCTCATTAAACTCGTTGGGGTGCTCCATCATCGGGGCATGCCCGCATTTCTTTATCCAGAACAATTCGGAATCGGGTAATAGTTCGTGAAATTCCTTCGCCACATTGGGAGGGGTGACCGAGTCGTTCTCCCCCCAGATTATACAGGTGGGGGTTTTCATTTTGGGCAGGTCCTTGGACATGTTGTGGCGAATGGCACTCTTTGCGATGGCCAATGTTTTTACCAGTTTGACCCGGTCGTTTACCGTTGCAAAAACTTCATCAACGATTTCTTTGGTTGCGACCGCAGGGTCATAAAATACGTCTTGGGCCTTTTTCTTTATGAATTCGTAATCGCCTCGTTTGGGGTACCCATCACCCATGGCACTTTCATAAAGTCCGGAACTACCGGTAATGACAAGGGCTTTTACCATTTCGGGGTACAATTTGGTATGTAGCAGTCCTATGTGTCCTCCTAGGGAATTGCCCAATAAAATCACATCTTTCAGCCCTTTATATTCTATGAAGCCTTCAAGGTATTTGGCAAAACTCTTTACTGTGGTCTTTAACAGGGGCATGGTGTAGATGGGTAATTCCGGGATCAACACTTTGTAGCCTTTTTTCGGGAAATGTTCAGAGACCCCTTTGAAATTGCTTAAACCTCCCATAAGTCCATGCAAAATAATAATCGGGATTCCTTCTCCTTTCTCAATATATCGGTATTTGCCCTCTGTAATAATCTTTTCTTCCATTGAGAATACTTCTGGTCTGAATTGACAAATATAGGCAATTCCTTATTGATATATCTATTGATCTGATTGGTAATTGGCTGTTTTCACTAAGGAATAACCAAAGCTTTTTTTAAAAACCACGAAAGGTGTCAACTCGGCCCATGGCCGAAAAAAGCTTCGAAAGCCATGAATTTATTAACAAAGTGGTAAATAGTGGTAAATAGTGGTAATAAATTCTATATATTTGAGTTCTATATAAGAAAACCAACCGTTTAGGGTGATAAATTTTAACGAAGCATATTACTGTAAAGCTGATGCCAAAGGTAGGGTAATGTTACCATCTGCCCTCAAAAATAGGCTATTGCCGGTTTTGAACGAAGGCTTTGTCTTAAAGCGTTCGGTCAGTGGTGCTTGTTTGGAGCTTTGGCCCATGGCCCAGTGGAACGAGATGATGCTTAAGATCAAAAAGTTGAATCGCTTTGTTAAAAAGAACAATGATTTCATTCGCATTTTCATGGCTGGGGTAAAAGAGGTTGAGGTTGATAATGCAGGGCGGTTGTTGATTCCGAAAAATCTAATGTCAATAGCGGGCATCGTAAAGGAAATAGCGCTAAGTCCGTCTGTTGATATTATTGAGATATGGGATAAGGACAGTTATGAAAAGGCCATCGAGATCACTGATGATGATTTTGAGGTCTTGGCAGAGGAAGTTATGGGAGGTCTAGGTGAAAACATTCCTGATGTATCATAATCCGGTACTTCTCGAGGCGTCCGTTGATGGACTTGATATCAAGGCCGATGGGGTTTATGTGGATGTGACCTACGGAGGAGGAGGGCATTCAAAAGAAATCCTGAAACGCCTCGGTCCGGAAGGTAGGTTGTTTGCTTTTGATCAGGATGAAGAGGCGTTGGATAACAAAGTGGATGACGCTAGGTTAACATTGATCAATGAAAATTTTAGGTATATAAGGCAGTTTTTAAAGTTCTATGGCATTCGAAAAGTAGATGGTATCCTGGCCGATTTTGGGGTTTCTTCCCATCAGTTCGATAAGGCGGAACGTGGATTTTCCACGCGTTTTGATGCCGATTTGGATATGAGAATGAGTCAAAAAGGACTTGTATCGGCTTATGATGTCGTGAATTCCTACGAATATAATGACTTGAGGCGGGTGTTGTTTCAATATGGTGATTTGCGAAATGCCAACGCCATGGCGAATGTGATCGTTGCAAGTAGGGAGAAAGCTCCGATAAAAACCTCGGCCCAATTGAAGGAGGTGTTGGGGAGGTTTTTACCAAAGCATAAAGAGCATAAGATCTTGGCCCAGATTTATCAGGCCATCCGTATAGAGGTGAACCAGGAAATCGAGGTGATCAAGGAATTTTTACAACAGGTGCCTGAATTGCTGAAACCCGGTGGTAGATTAAGTGTTATCAGTTATCACTCTTTGGAGGATCGGTTAGTGAAACGCTTTATTAGGTCGGGACTGTTCGAAGGGGAGCCTGAGAAGGATTTTTATGGGAACATTGATGTGCCCTTAAGGAAAGTTGGTGGTTTGGTAGTGCCGACGAAAGAGGAAATTGCAGTGAACAACAGGGCGCGAAGTGCGAAATTGAGAATAGCGGAACGCATTTGACAACACGATGAAAAAAGGAATATTGGACGTCTTGAAAGGTAAGTTTTTGGTGAGCGGAGACGCCCCGAAACACTGGTTGTTTATTATTTTCGTCTCCTTTTTGGCAACGGTGATGATCGGTAGTTCACACAGTGCCGATAGGAAAGTGCATCAGATTGCCGCCCTGAACGAAGAGGTGAAGGAACTGCGTAGCGAATTTGTTGAACTACGTTCCGATGTACAGCGTTTAAAGTTGGAATCCACAATTACGAAGATTGTGGAAAGTAAGGGATTGTATCCCTCTGAAACACCCCCAAAGAAAATAAAGGTTAAATCATTTAAGGAATAATGGCAGTTTCCGAAAAGAGAATATTAAATAGGTTATACGTTGTGGCGGTATTTCTATTCCTGTTCGCTTGTGCCGTGCTTTTCAAGATGGTGTCCATCCAATTGGTGGATGGGGATAAATACAGGGATCTGGCCTATAAGCGAACAGAGAAGATGTTTACCATTGCGCCAAATCGGGGTAACCTGTATTCCGATGATGGTAGCTTGTTGGCAACCTCGGTGTCGAAATATACGATTCGCTTTGATGCCGTTACCGTAAGTGATGCCGATTTCAAAGAGAATGTAAAGCCGCTTTCCGATGCGTTGTCCAAGTTGACCGGAAAGACGTCTTCCCATTACCAACAGATCTTACGTAAGGCGAAGGCCAATAAAAATCGGTACACACTTTTGGTGCGCAATCTGGATTATTCCGATTATATGGCTGTTAAGGGCTTTCCTTTGTTGAATAAAGGACCGTATAAGGGCGGATTGATCGTTGAGCAGAAAACGGTTCGGGAACACCCTTTGGGGAAAATCGCGGAACGCAGTGTGGGGTATGAACGAAGGGATGAAAACGGCTACTATACCCGGGTTGGATTGGAAGGTGCTTTCGGTCAGTATTTGCGCGGTGTTGAGGGTAAGCGTTTAAAACAAAAAATAGCGAAGGGCCAATGGAAGCCCATCGGTATGGATAATATCGTTGAGCCAAAAGATGGGTACGACGTGATATCGACCATAGATATCAATATTCAGGATATCGCCCATCATGCCTTGTTAAGGCAATTGGAACATTATAAGGCCGAACATGGGACGGTGATCGTTATGGAGACCCAAACGGGGGAAGTTAAGGCCATTTCCAATTTGGGTAGAACCCAAGAAGGAAAATACTACGAGCGATTGAACTATGCCATTGGGGAGTCCCATGAACCGGGATCGACCTTTAAATTAATGAATTTGGTTGCCGCTTTGGAGGATAAGGTAATCGATACGAGTTCGGTTGTTGATACGGAAAAAGGATATTGGAAGATCTATAACCATAGGGTAAAGGATTCCAAACACGGGGGATATGGTAAAATTTCAATGGCAAAGGCTTTTGAGGTTTCCTCAAATACGGCTTTTGCAAAAACAATCCACAACGGCTATAAAGAGAAGCCTTCGAAATATGTGAACCGTCTTCTTAGTATGGGGGTCGGTGCGGAATTGGGGCTGCCGATAAAGGGAGAAGGTAAACCCGTATTGCGTTCTCCCGGCGATAAGGGTTGGTCTGGCCTTTCCTTGGCGCAAATGGCTTATGGTTACGAGGTCTCGATGACGCCCCTGCAGGTTCTGACCTTTTATAATGCCATTGCGAACGATGGGGAAATGGTTAAGCCCAGATTGATCAAAGAGGTTAAAGAGTGGAACAGGACCATTGTGAAATTTGATAAGGAAGTGATCAATCCTTCAATATGCTCTAAGGAAACCGTCGAAAAAGTACAGCAGTTACTTAAGGATGTTGTGGAGAAAAAACACGGAACGGGGCATAGGTTGTATTCCCCTAATTTTTCCATGGCGGGTAAAACAGGTACGGCACAAAAGAATTATGTGTCCAAGGATCCCGATAAACTAAGGTATATTTCCACTTTTGCGGGCTATTTTCCTGCCGAAAATCCGAAATATTCCTGTATCGTGGTCATTCATGAGCCCGACAAAAGTGTAGGATATTATGGGGCCGATGTTTCGGGACCTGTTTTTAAATCGGTGGCCCAAAAGGTATACGCCACCAGTCCATTGGTCGATGAAGTTGAAATGATCAAGGAGGAAGATGAGCGATTGGAACAATCGTATCAAAAGTACTATGCCGAAGCCCAAAAGAAATATGAAAAAGTGCCTAACGTAAAGGGAATGTGCGGTATGGATGCCGTAGCCATCCTTGAGAACCTGGGATTGAATGTAGAAGTCAAAGGTAACGGTAAGGTCAAAAAACAATCCATTTCGCAGGGAACGGATATCAATAAAGTTAAAACGATAATATTGGAACTTTCGTGAATCTATTAAAAGACATATTGTTCGGGGTCAGTATCTCCGCGGTGAGTGGTTCTACCACTACCATGGTAAATGCCATAACTTTCGATTCGCGAAAAGTGGGTTTGGATGATGTCTTTGTGGCAATCAAAGGGGTTTTGACAGACGGTCATAAGTATATTGAAAAGGCCATTGATTCGGGTGCGGTCTGCATTGTGTGTGAAACGATGCCCGAGCAATTGATAGACGGTGTGGTCTATGTCGAAGTCGATAATGCGAACAAAGCTTTGGCCATAATGGCTTCCAATTATTACGGGAACCCATCCCGAAATTTAAAATTGATCGGAATCACGGGAACGAATGGTAAGACCACCATAAGTAGTCTATTGTATCAATTGTTCAAAAAGGCCGGTTTTAAGGTGGGGCTGATATCCACTATTAAAATAATGGTCGATGACAAGGAATTCAAAACATTGCATACCACCCCTGATGCTTTGACCATAAATAAGTACTTGGCCCTAATGAACGATGAGGGGGTCGAATTTTGTTTTATGGAGGTGAGTTCCCATGGGATCCATCAAAAACGAACCGAAGGGTTACAGTTCGAAGGGGCGATATTTACGAATCTTACCCATGATCACTTGGATTACCATAAATCGTTCGCGGATTATCGTGATACCAAGAAATCATTGTTCGATAATTTATCGAAAAAAGCATTTGCCCTTACCAACATCGACGATAAGAACGGTTTGGTCATGGTACAGAATACCAAGGCCAGAAAAGTCACTTATGCTTTAAAGACCTATGCCGATTATAGGGCCCAGATTCTTGAGAATCAGTTTGACGGACAATTGTTGCGGATTGATGAGGATCAATTGTGGACGAAACTTATTGGGAGTTTTAATGCCTACAATGTTTTGGCCATTTATGCCACGGCCGATTTGTTGGGGCTAGAAAAATTGGAGACCCTTCGTTTACTCAGTGAATTGGATACTGTGGACGGAAGGTTCCAATATCATATATCAAAAGAAAAAATTACGGCTATAGTGGATTATGCCCATACTCCGGATGCTTTGAAGAATGTACTTGAGACAATCGAAACATTGAGGACAGGAAATGAAAACGTCATCACCGTTGTGGGGTGTGGTGGCGATAGAGACAAGTCTAAGCGTCCGGTAATGGGTAAAATCGCTGCCCAAATGAGTGATAAGGTCATTTTCACCTCCGATAATCCGAGGTCTGAACTTCCAGCGGTCATCATTGAGGAAATGGAAGCCGGGGTAGAACCTCAATATGTCGGTAAAGTATTGTCTATAGAAAATAGAAAACAGGCGATAAAGACGGCCTGTCAATTGGCGATGCCCAAAGATATTATCCTTATCGCAGGTAAAGGACACGAAACCTATCAGGAAACCAATGGGAAGCGGATTGATTTCGACGATTTTAAAATAGTAAGGGAAGTTTTAAGGACATTGGATAAATAAAATACATAACGATCACTAGGAATGCTATATTATCTGTTTGAATATTTGGAAAAGGAATACCAGCTGCCGGGGGCGGGCCTCTTCGGTTTTACCACCTTTCGTGCGGCCATGACCATTCTGTTTTCCTTGATTATTGCTACGGTTTACGGTAAAAAAGTGATTTTGTTTTTGCAACGAAAGCAAATCGGGGAGCAGATCAGGGACCTGGGACTGCAAGGTCAAGAGCAAAAAGCAGGTACGCCTACCATGGGTGGTCTCATAATTATTTTGGCCACATTGATCCCTGTATTGTTGTTTGCCGATATCCTTAATATTTATATCATTCTTTTGATCGTGACAATGCTCTGGATGGGGATTATCGGGTTTGTCGATGATTATATCAAGACCTTTAAAAAGGATAAAGAGGGATTGAAAGGGCGGTTTAAGATCTTGGGTCAAGTGGTTTTAGGGCTCATCGTAGGGGCTACCTTGTATTTTCATCCCGAAGTAACAATGCGTGATCATGACAAAACCATAATAAACGCCGAGTACAAGGTTGAGCAGGTCAAAGGGGCCGATATAAAATCAACCCGTACAACGGTACCCTTCATAAAGAACAATGAATTCGATTATGGTAACCTTATCGCTTGGGCCGGAGAAGGGGCCAAGGATTATGCCTGGTTGATATTCATTCCGATGATCATATTGATCGTTACGGCGGTTTCCAATGGGGCGAACCTAACCGATGGGATAGATGGATTGGCGGCCGGGACGTCGGCGATCATCGTCTTTACCCTGGGGGTTTTTACTTGGGTGTCCGGGAATATTATATTTTCCGACTATTTGGATATTATGTACATCACAGGTGTTGGTGAGCTATTGGTTTTTATTACGGCCTTTGTAGGTGCCTTGGTCGGTTTCTTGTGGTACAATGCGTTTCCCGCTACCGTATTCATGGGGGATACCGGGAGTTTGACCATTGGTGGGGTAATCGCCGTAATAGCCATTATCATACGCAAGGAATTATTGATACCGGTATTGTGCGGGATTTTCTTTGCGGAGTCCATTTCCGTCATGTTGCAGGTTGGATATTTTAAGTATACCAAGAAAACCCTAGGGGAAGGAAAGCGGATATTCCTGATGGCACCGTTGCATCATCACTATCAGAAAAGGGGGTATCATGAGAGCAAGATAGTAACCCGTTTTTGGATTGTGGGTGTCATGTTGGCAATAATAACGGTCATTACCCTTAAAGTCCGATAAATGGAGTGCTTGGTAGTCCTTGGTGGAGGGGAAAGTGGCGTAGGTACTGCCATTTTGGGGTTGAAAAAAGGATATAGGGTCTTTGTTTCCGATAAAGGGGAAATAAAGGAAAAGTATAAAAAAGTTCTTGAACATTATGGGATTGATTGGGAAGAAAAGGCCCATACCAAATCAAGGATATTACATGCGGATGTAGTCATGAAGAGTCCGGGAATACCTGATACGGTTCCTTTGGTCCTTGAGTTGGTCGAGGCGGGCATCCCTGTGATCTCCGAAATAGAATTCGCATCACAATTTACCGATGCGGTAATCATAGGGATTACGGGTAGTAATGGCAAAACCACGACTACGATGCTTACCCACCATATTTTAAAGGGAGGCGGGCAAAGTGTCGGGATGGCAGGAAATATCGGTGACAGTTTCGCCAAGATGGTTGCTGAAAATGAGTATGGGAATTATGTATTGGAAATAAGTAGTTTTCAGTTGGATGGCATTGTAGGGTTTAAGCCCCATGTGGCCATTATCACGAATATTACACCCGATCATTTAGATCGCTATGCTTACAGATTTGAGAATTATATAGCGTCTAAATTCAGGATTGCAATGAACCAGACCGTTGAAGATTACCTTATCTATGATGCAGACGATGAAGTGATTGAAAGTTGGTTGGCCAAGCACCCGGTTAAATCCATGTTAATGCCATTTTCGATTAAAAAGGAAATGGATCAAGGGGCATTTTTAAAAGATGATAAAATAATAATAAAGATTAATAACGAAACATTTGAAATGAAAGAGAATACACTGGCACTGGAAGGAAAACACAATGTAAAGAACACTATGGCGGCATCATTGGCGGCCAAGCTTGTTGGAATCCGAAAGCAGACCATACGCGAGTGTGTAGCCAATTTCCAGGGGGCGGAGCACCGTTTGGAGAAGGTGCTTAAAATTCAGCATGTCCAATATATCAATGACTCGAAAGCGACGAATGTGAATGCGACCTATTATGCGTTGGATAGCATGAGCGCTCCAACGGTCTGGATTGTCGGGGGTGTCGATAAGGGTAATAATTATAAGGAATTGATGCCTTTGGTACGCGAAAAGGTCAAGGCCATTATTTGTTTGGGTACTGATAATTCAAAGATCATTGATGCCTTTGGTAATGTTGTCGATCTTTTGGTTGAAACCTTTGCTATGGATGAGGCCGTGAAAGTAGCCTACAAAATAGCCGAACGTGGCGATACCGTATTGTTGTCACCGGCCTGTGCGAGTTTTGACCTGTTCAAGAACTATGAAGATAGGGGTGATCAATTTAAAGAAGCTGTTAAAAATCTATAGGGGTGTTGAACTTTTTTAAAAATATCGAAGGGGATAAAGCCATTTGGGCCGTAGTTGCACTTTTGGCCTTGTTTTCGTTTTTGCCCGTCTATAGCGCCAGTAGTAATTTAGTCTATGTGGTCGGTAATGGTACCACTGGCGGACATTTGGTGAAACATGCCTTTTTGCTGTTTTTAGGTTTCGGTATTATTTATGGGGTCCATAAAATTCCCGTTCATTTCTTTAAGGGGCTTTCCTTGATTGCAATGCCGATTGTTTTGGTGTTATTGCTGTTTACCCTGGCACAGGGAACCACTATTGATGGGGCCAATGCCAGTCGATGGATCCGTATCCCTTTGGTTGGTTTCACCTTTCAGACCTCCAATCTTGCGGCAGTGGTTTTGATGATTTATGTGGCGCGCTATCTGACCAAGGTCAAGGATGAGGTCATCACCTTTAAAAAAAGCATACTTCCCCTATGGTTACCGGTATTCTTGGTGTTGATATTGATTCTGCCCGCTAACTTTTCCACCGCCGCCATCATGTTTTCCATGGTGTTGTTGTTGTGTTTTTTGGGCGGATATCCCATAAAATATTTGCTGGGTATCGTGGGTACGGGTATTTTGTTCCTAACCCTGTTTGTTTTGACCGCCAAGGTGGCACCGGATATGTTTCCCAATCGGGTGGATACATGGATAAGTAGGATAGAGAATTTCGCAAACCCCGAGGATACCGAGGCCGATTATCAAATCGAAAGGGCGAAAATAGCGATAGCCTCTGGTGGATTGATCGGCAGAGGGGCGGGCAAGAGTGTTCAAAAAAACTTTTTGCCACAAAGTTCTTCGGATTTTATTTATGCCATTATTATTGAGGAGTACGGTTTGTTGGGGGGATTTGTCCTTATGTTTTTCTACCTGCTGCTATTGTTTCGTATCGTAGTGGTGGCCAATGCCAATAAAACGATCTTTGGTAAATTGTTGGTACTGGGAGTGGGATTGCCCATTGTTTTTCAGGCCATGATCAATATGGCGGTAGCCGTAGAGCTATTTCCGGTAACGGGTCAAACCCTACCGTTGATCAGTAGTGGGGGTACGTCTAGCTGGATGACATGTTTGGCTATTGGGATCATATTGAGTGCCAGTAGAAAAAGTGAAGAAGTGGAGGATACACAAATCGGGATGGATGATTCCAATCCGTTGGAGATTTTAAGTGGACAATTATAAATTGAGGTATGGGCTTAAAAGAGCAAAACTTAGCGGATGGTAAGAACCCTGGAAAAGTTCTTAGATTCATACTTTCCGGTGGCGGTACAGGGGGGCATATCTATCCGGCCATCGCCATTGCGAATGAATTGAAAAACAGGCATCCGAATGCCGAGTTTCTCTTTGTAGGGGCCAAGGATAGAATGGAGATGGAAAAAGTACCCCAAGCCGGGTACCGGATCGAAGGATTATGGATAACCGGGTTACAACGCAAACTGACCTTAAAGAATTTGATGTTTCCGATTAAATTGATAAGTAGTTTGTTCAAAGCAGGTAAAATAGTATCCAAATTCAAACCCCATGCCGTAATCGGTACCGGGGGGTTTGCCAGTGGTCCCGTTTTAAGGGTAGCTTCCGGCCGGGGAATACCGTGTGTCTTGCAGGAGCAAAATTCCTATGCGGGCATAACCAATAGATTGTTGAAAGATAAAGTAGCCAAAATTTGTGTGGCCTATGATGGTATGGAGGCTTTTTTTCCGTCGGATAAGATCGTAAAAACCGGTAACCCTGTCCGAGGGGATTTGGTGGCCTTGGGAACGGGTAAAGAGGAAGCGTTGCACTTTTTTGGATTGAATCCCGATCGGCCCGTACTCTTGGTATTGGGTGGAAGTTTGGGGGCAAGAAGGGTCAACCAGCTGATTGCCCAAAAATTGGATTATTTCGAGGATCTGGGAATTCAGGTAATCTGGCAATGTGGTAAGATCTATTTTGAGGAATATAAAAAGTTCAATTCGGAACACGTTAAGGTGCTTGATTTTTTGAATAGGATGGATCTTGCTTATACGGCCGGCGATATGATCATTTCGAGGGCAGGGGCAAGCTCGGTGTCCGAACTTTGTATCGTAGGTAAACCAGTGCTTTTTATCCCTTCGCCTAATGTGGCCGAAGACCACCAAACGAAGAATGCCAGGGCTTTGGTAAACGAAGATGCGGCGGTAATGGTGAAGGAAAAGGATTTGGACGGAAGTTTTGAGCAAGTTTTTTCGGAAGTGTTACACTCAAAGGAAAAACAAGAACAATTGGGAAAAAACATCAAGAAGTTGGCGATGCCATATGCGACCGCTTCGATTGTTGATGAAATTGAAAAATTGATAGGGTAAGGATAAATGGATCTTAAAGAAATACATAACGTATATTTTATAGGCATAGGGGGCATAGGTATGTCCGCCTTAGCGCGTTATTTTAAGTTCCTTAAAAAGAATGTTGCAGGTTACGATAAAACCAAGACCCCGTTAACGGAAGAACTTTCCGAATTGGGTATCGCGATCCATTACCATGATGATGTCAAGGCCATTGATGATCGCTTTTTGGATGCCCGTAATACCTTGGTGGTTTATACGCCTGCCGTACCCGGGAACCATTCGGAGTACCGGTATTTTCTAGGCCATGGTTTTGGGGTATTAAAGCGATCCGAGGTTTTGGGTCTCATTACCAAGGATACGTTTTGTCTTGCAGTTGCGGGTACCCATGGCAAAACGACCACTTCGAGTATTTTGGCACACTTGCTGAATGAGACGGGTACTCCGTTTACGGCCTTTTTAGGAGGGATTTCGGAAGATTTCAACAGTAATTTTTTGTACAAGGGGTCGAAATATTCCGTTGTGGAGGCCGATGAGTTCGACCGTTCGTTCTTGAGATTACATCCCGATGTGGCCTGTATTACCTCTATGGATGCCGACCATTTGGATATTTATGGTACCAAGGATGAACTGATAAAGTCTTTCGGGGAATTCGCGGATAAGGTAGCCCCTGAAGGTAAATTATTCGTTCGCAAGGGTTTGCCGATAAAGGGCATAACCTATGGTATTGAAGATGATTCGGATTTTTGTATCCAAAATTTAAGGATCCAAAAAGGGACTTATGTGTTTGATTTGGTAACGCCGGGGAGGACCATGGCCAAAGTCAGGTTCAACAAACCGGGAAAGCACAATCTGCTTAATGGACTTGTGGCCTTTGCAATGGCACTGGAAGTCGGTGCTTCACCTGATCTTTTGGTCAAGGCTTTGGAGACCTTTAAAGGGGTGCAGCGTAGATTTTCATATAAGATCAAGGGGGAAGATTTTGTTTTCATCGATGACTATGCACATCACCCGACGGAAATAAATGCGGTATATCAGGCAATTACCGAAATGCATCCGAATAAGGGGGTATTGGCGGTTTTTCAGCCCCATCTATTTTCCAGGACCAGGGATTTTGCCGATGCCTTTGCGGAAAGTTTGTCGAAATTCCAGAGTGTTCTTTTGTTGGATATCTATCCCGCAAGGGAGGAGCCCATACCGGGGATTACCGCGTCATGGTTGCTGGATAAGATAGCGGGCCCGAAGAAAAAACTGGTAAGTAAAGACGATCTCTTGGAAGAGATAAAGTCGCAGAGTCCTGATATACTGGTGACTATGGGTGCTGGGGATATTGGATTGGAAGTGTCAAAAATACAAAATGGATATGAACATGCGCATTGATTGGAACTACATAAAACTGGGGGTTCTACTGTTCGTCAT
The DNA here is from genome assembly GCF_028882255.1 of Maribacter polysaccharolyticus. Lineage (GTDB taxonomy): Bacteria > Bacteroidota > Bacteroidia > Flavobacteriales > Flavobacteriaceae > Maribacter_A > Maribacter_A polysaccharolyticus. The sequence goes on along the minus strand of NZ_JARBUY010000006.1, from coordinate 47,442 downwards.
AACAGGACTATACGCATTTTCGAACCATAGGAGTAGTCGGAAAAACGTAAAGGAAGTGCATATAGAATTCATAGGGGATAACAATTTGTACATCACCGAAGGCATGGTTAATAAATTGTTAATACAAAAATTTGGACCCCTTGTAAATGTGCCTAAAGAAAAATTAGTTTTGAATACTATAGAGAAGGTCATTGAGACCAATGAAATGGTGAAAAGTGCCCAAGTGTATCTTGCTGTAAATGGGGAGCTTACGTCGAAAATCACACAACGTAAGCCAATCGGAAGAATAGAGGGGGATTTGAAGTGTTATTTGGATGATCAAGGGAAACGTATGCCGTTATCCGTCAGTCATTCCGCAAGAGTCCCATTGATCACGGGAAAGGTGACAGGTAAAAGTATCGAGGATGTTTATAAAACTTTACAATATATAAACAAAGACGATTTTTTGCGAAAGAACGTAATTGGTATCCATATCGTTGATGTGGGGCATTATCAATTAAGGTTTCGGATGGAACAGTTTGTAGTAAACTTGGGGGACATAGTGAATTTGGATGTGAAATTCAACAACTTCAAGGCATTTTACTCAAAAGCGGACAAGGATGGTACCTTGGGAGAATACAATGTTGTAAGTCTAGAGTTTAACAATCAAGTAGTGTGCACCAAAATATAAGTAAGGAAATGGAACAGGGGAAATATTCAGTTGGGTTAGATATTGGAACTACCAAAATAGTGGCCATAATCGGTAAGGAAAACGAATATGGCAAAATTGAGATATTGGGTATCGGTAGGTCTAAAAGTCTGGGTGTACACCGAGGTGTAGTCAATAATATAACCCAAACCATAAAATCGATCCAACAGGCGGTCGAGCAAGCAGAGGTCAATTCAGGATTGAAAATAGGGTCCGTGGTCGTAGGTATCGCCGGCCAACATATCCGTAGTCTACAGCATAGTGATTACATCACGAGGGCAGATTCTGAAGAAGTGATCAATGAGGATGATCTGGATAGACTGTGCAATCAGGTGTATAAGCTGGTTATGCTTCCCGGAGAGGAGATCATACACGTATTGCCCCAGGAATATAAGGTAGACGGGCAAGCAGAGATCAAAGAGCCCATGGGAATGTACGGAGGAAGGCTCGAGGCCAATTTTCATGTGGTCGTAGGTCAGGTGTCGTCCATAAAGAATGTAGGTAGGTGTATTAAAAGTGCCGGATTGGATTTGGGGAAAATCACCTTGGAACCATTGGCTTCCTCAGACGCCGTTTTGAGTCAGGAGGAAAAAGAAGCCGGCGTTGCATTGATCGATATAGGAGGCGGTACTACCGATTTGGCCATTTTCAAGGATGGAATTATCCGTCATACCGCGGTCATCCCTTTTGGAGGGGGGGTTATTACCGAAGACATAAAAGAAGGTTGTTCGATCATTGAAAAGCAAGCCGAGCTTTTGAAGATCAAATTCGGATCGGCATGGCCAGGTGAAAATAAAGATAACGAAATAGTCTCCATACCCGGATTACGGGGTCGTGAGCCTAAGGAAATCACCCTTAAGAACCTATCGAAGATAATCCATGCCAGGGTTGTTGAGATCATCGAGCAGGTTTATGTTGAAATAAAGAACTATGGGCACGACGAGCAAAAGAAAAAATTGATTGCGGGCATTGTGTTGACAGGTGGCGGTAGTCAGTTAAAACATCTTAAGCAATTGGTTGAATATATCACCGGAATGGATACCCGGATCGGGTACCCCAATGAGCATTTGGCAGGGGATTCCGATGAGGAGGTCGCAAGTCCTTTATATGCTACCGCGGTTGGATTGCTAATGAACGCCGTTAAGAACGATAGAAAGGTTAAAATTCCCCAAAGAGATCAACAAGAAGAGAAGGAAATGGTCTTTGCCAATGAAGATGAAGTAAACGCGAATGGAACGCCCCAGAAACGGGAACGAAAATCAGTATTTGATAAATGGTCCGAAAAATTGAAGGATTTCTTGGACAACGCGGAATAATCGGCGTGTATAAAAAGAACACTTATAAAAACCAGTAATATAAACAGTATGAGCAAGAACACTGAAATAGATAGTATCTCCTTTGATTTACCAAAGAACCAAAGCAATGTCATAAAGGTCATTGGTGTAGGTGGGGGTGGTAGCAATGCCATAAACCACATGTTCCAAGCCGGAATAAACGGTGTTGATTTCGTTATCTGCAATACCGATTCACAGGCTTTGAACAATAGTCCGGTCCCAAACAAAATCCAACTTGGTGTCTCTTTGACCGAAGGGTTGGGTGCCGGGGCAAATCCCGAGGTCGGGGAACAAGCTGCCATAGAGAGTATGGAAGACATAAAGGCCATGTTGGACACTACCACAAAGATGATATTCATAACTGCCGGTATGGGTGGGGGAACAGGTACTGGTGCTGCCCCTGTCATTGCCAAGCAGGCCAAGGAAATGGATGTTCTTACCGTTGGTATCGTAACCATGCCTTTTCAATTTGAAGGTAAAATGCGATGTGAACAAGCCCAACAGGGTATCGAGAAACTTCGCGCTAATGTTGACTCGCTCATAGTCATCAATAACAACAAGTTAAGGGAGGTGTACGGTAATCTTGGATTTAAGGCTGGTTTTTCCAAGGCAGATGAAGTGTTGGCAACCGCTGCCCGCGGTATCGCAGAAGTTATTACCCATCATTACACACAGAATATAGATTTACGCGACGCTAAGACCGTTCTTTCCAATAGTGGAACCGCTATCATGGGTTCTGCGATGGCGTCCGGTTCTTCAAGGGCCAATGAGGCCATAATGAAGGCGTTGGATTCACCCTTGTTGAACGATAATAAGATTTCGGGGGCCAAGAACGTATTGCTGTTGATCGTTTCAGGCTCACAGGAAATCACTATTGATGAAATCGGTGAAATAAACGACCATATACAAACGGAAGCCGGGTTTGGCGCCAATATCATAATGGGTGTCGGTGAGGACGAATCTTTAGGCGAGGCCATAGCAGTAACCGTTATTGCTACGGGTTTTAATGTAGATCAACAAGATGATATCGTAAATACGGAATCAAAAAAAATAATCCATACCCTTGAAGATGAGCAAAAAGCTGTCCAGAATCTAACACCCCAAAACGTGGTGCACCAATTGGTGGAAGATGAAGAGGAAATCGCTTCATTGTTCGTTAAATCGAAAAAGGAACAAAATGATGGTTTGGATTTGATCCCGACCACGAATTATATCAGGAACTTCAATGTTTTTTACGACGAGGTCATTGCGGAAAATGTTTCTGAAGATGATTTTGTGATTTTTGAAACCAAGGATAAGGTCAGGGACATTGAAGTGATCGATCAGGAAGAAGTTCCATCAACGAAGGTCGATGAAGATCAATTTACCTTCAGTTTTGATATGCCATTGAATGATGCGAAGGAAGAAAAGGAAAATGTCGTAACCTTTAATCTTAACGATGAGGTTAAGGACATGGACGTGAATGAGCATGTGGAAGTCATTCCGGTTTTGGAATATAACAAGGAAGGTGAGACCCGATATAGTTTGGATGATTATATGGAGTTGGAGAACAAGCTTACGGGGGCCAAATCAAAGGCCGAGGAGTTTGAGCCGAAAATCATGGAAGAGGAACTGGTTTTTGAAAGGAAAACCATAAAAAAAGCTCCGCAGCCAATTGAAGAAGTAGACCCTATGGATAGCCCCATAGAGGAACTATTGAAACAACGTGCCGATGAACGAAGAAGGAAACTGAAGGATTTCAATTATAAATTCCAGAATAACCTGAGTAATATCGATGAAATTGAAAAGGAACCGGCATATAAGCGACATGGTGTCAACTTAAACGAAAATCCGATTCAAAAGAAAGTTTCCAGGACTACATTGAGTGAGGATAGTAATGATGAGATCCAATTGCGTTCCAACAACTCATTTTTACATGACAATGTGGATTAACCACTGGTGAACAACCTACTTTAAACCCGAAAATAAGCGCTATTTTCGGGTTTATTTTTTATCTTCGTAGTCTTAAAAAATTTTGGGTTATGAGTTTGCAAACACAGGTAATGGAAAAAATGAAGGCAGCGATGAAAGCTAAGGATACCGTAGCGTTGGAATCGTTGCGGGCCATTAAATCCGCCTTGCTTTTAGAACAGACCAGCAGTGGGGCAGGGGGCGAATTATCCGAAGTTGAAGAAACCAAGTTGGTTCAAAAATTGGTTAAACAAAGAAAAGATAGTGCAGCGATCTTCAAAGAGCAGGGGCGTGAGGATCTGGCTGAACCAGAACTTGCACAAGCTGCCATAATAGAACAATTTTTACCTGAGCAATTGACCGAAGAGGAAATAGAGAAAGTGGTGGTACAGACCATTGATTCCATTGGTGCGGAAGGTATGAAGGATATGGGGAAGGTTATGGGCATAGTGTCCAAGGAACTCGCCGGACAAGCAGATGGAAAAACCATTTCCTCCATTGTAAAAAATAAACTATATTAGCGCGCTCTTAACCGAGTGTTATATTATCTGGCTCCGTGGCGCAACTGAATAGCGCATCAGATTTCGGCTCTGAGGGTTGGGGGTTTGAATCCCTCCGGGGTCACGAATAAGTCAAAAAGCAAGCTAAATCATAAAGCTTGCTTTTTTGATTTTGTGGCTTTTTGACTTTCAAGGCGGAGCCTTGTAGGGAAAGGCGTTAGCCAATCCCTGTATGGTTTCGTGGCTTTTTGACTTTCAAGGTGGAGCCTTGTAGGGAAAGGCGCTAGCCAATCCCAGTATGGTTTTGTGGCTTTTTGACTTTCAAGGCGGAGCCTTGTAGGGAAAGGCGTTAGCCAATCCCTGTATGGTTTCGTGGCTT
>NZ_JARBUY010000006.1:0-42491 GCF_028882255.1 Maribacter polysaccharolyticus | reverse complement strand
TTTGACTTTCAAGGCGGAGCCTTGTAGGGAAAGGCGCTAGCCAATGCCTTAATAAGTCCCGTTTTTTTTGACTTTTTTTAATGCATGACTTTTCGGGCAAAGGTCCTTGGTCAAAAACTTTTACTTTTTCTTATTGGCCAAAATCGATTTGATGATCATGGGCGCATGTACCCGGGAGTTTTCGATAAACCATTTATGGGTTTCCATGCCTCCGCAAATAACGCCGGCAAGATAAAGTCCGTTGACATTGGTCTCCATCGTTTCCTTATTGTATAGGGGTAATTTTTTATCATCATCAGACAGTTGGATCCCCATTTTCTCAAGAAAACTGAAATTGGGCTGGTATCCGATCAAGGCCAAAACAAAATCGTTTTCCAATTCGATAATGCCGTCAGGGGTCTCCACCAATACTTTATCAGGATGTATTTCCCTTACATTCGAATTGAAATAGGCTTTGATGCTTCCTTCTTCGATTCTGTTGATGATATCGGGCCGTACCCAGTATTTGACACGTTGTCCAACTTCCGGCTCCCGAATGACCAAGGTGACTTCCGCACCTTTGCGGTAACATTCCAGGGCTGCATCTATTGCGGAATTACTTGCCCCGATGACCACCAATTTTTGACTGGCGTAGAAATGGGGGTCTTTGTAATAATGTGCCACCTTGTCCAGTTCTTCCCCGGGAACACCCAATAGATTCGGAATGTCATAAAAACCGGTGGCAATTATTACATGGGCTGCCCCATAGTTGTTTTTCTCCGTAACCACTTCAAAACCGTCATTGGTCTTGGTAACATCCTCTACTTTTTCAAACAGGTTGATGTTCAGGTCATTACTGGTAACGATACGGCGATAATACTCCAGGGCTTCATTTCTTTTGGGTTTGGCCTCGCCACTAATGAACGGGATGTTGTCGATTTCCAGCAAATCTGAAGAGGAGAAGAACTGCATGTTAATGGGGTAGTTGAAAAGGGAGTTTACAATGGGTCCCTTTTCTAGAATGACATAACTCAGTTTGTTTTTCTTGGCTTCCAAGGCACACGCAATGCCTATAGGCCCTCCGCCTACGATTACTACATCAAAATGATCCATTAGTTTATAATTTCCTTTAATTCGTGAATGGTTTGGGTTGGATCGTCGCTTTTGAAAACAAAACTACCTGCAACCAGGATGTCCGCACCGGCATTGATCAATGATTTTGCATTTTTAGAGGTAACGCCTCCATCGATTTCAATAAGGGTGTTGGCCCTTTTTCCTAGGATCAAGGCTTTTAACGACCTTATTTTTTCATAGGTATTCTCAATGAAAGACTGTCCGCCGAAACCTGGATTGACACTCATGACACAGACCAGGTCAATGTCTTTGATCGTATCTTCCAATAAACTTATGTTGGTATGAGGATTTATGGCAACCCCTGCCATCATCCCCTCGGCCTTTATGGCTTGCAAGGTGCGATGAAGGTGGTTGCAAGCCTCATAATGCACCGTAAGAACGCTTGCTCCCAATTGGGCGAAAGTTTTAATGTACCTGTCAGGGTCAACGATCATCAAGTGAACATCCAAGGGTTTTGTGGCATGTTTTTGTATGGCTTTCAAAACGGGCATACCATAGGAAATATTGGGGACAAAAACCCCGTCCATAATATCTATATGGTGCCAATCGGCTTCACTATTGTTGACCATTTCAACATCGCGTTGTAAGTTGCCGAAATCGGCAGCGAGGAGCGAGGGGGCTATTTTAATTTCGTTCATCATACTTTTTGCAAGAAGTTTATGCAAAAGTAACAATTTGCCTTGGTTTAGGACAAGAACTGCCCCATCTTAAATAGGGGGATTTACCTAAAGTAGATTTACCATTGATTTGTGTTCGGCAATCCTGAATTGGATTGTTTTATCGGAGTTGTTTTAGCCCTTCGTAGACCGTTATGCTGACGGCATTCGCCAAATTAAGGCTCCTTACATGGGAGCTGTAAATGGGTATTTTGTAAAGTTTGTCGGTGTTTTCCCGGGTGATCCTGTCCGGAAGGCCAACGGATTCCTTTCCGAAAACGAGGAACATGTCATCGGTAAAGTCAATTGACCAATAGTCCTTTTTGCCATGACTGGAAAGGTACACTAGGTTCTTATCTTGATGAATGGAATAGAAATCGGATATACTTTCATAAATGAATAATGAAATATGGGGCCAATAATCAAGCCCCGCCCTTTTTAAACGTTTGTCGTCGATTTCGAAACCAAAAGGTTTCACCAGATGTAGGTTTGAACCGGAAGCTAAAGCGAGCCGTCCGATGTTGCCTGTGTTGTTGGGGATTTCAGGTTCTATGAGTACGATATTCAAGGGCATTTATCTTCGAATTGAATGTAAATAAAATTGTTCTACTTTTTCACGTGCCCAAGGGGTTTTCCGTAAAAACCTAAGTGATGATTTTATGGAAGGATTGTTTTTGAAGCAATTGATATTCACTTGGTTGGCCAACTCTTCCCAGGTGTGGTTTTCCGTAAGATATTCCAAGATATCCACTAGCTTTATACCATGTAAGGGGTTGTTGGGTTGTTCGTTGTTCATAGTGTTAGGGTAATATGGCAAAAATACGTGGTTTGCGGTTCAATAAAAAATTGAAGGAGGGATACCCCAGCCGGAACTGTTGCCAAAATGGAATTTTGGGGTAGTATAAGTAAAAAGGCAAGCACTAAGTGGCTTGCCTTTTCTACTTTTATGAGGATTGTTCTTTGCGGTCAATTTTTTAGTACTTTCTTCAAAATCGTTTCCTTGTCCAACTTTTTGGTGCAAAAGAACCAATCCTTACAGTCGATGTCCCCATCTTCCATTCGGTCTTTGGCCGTTCCGCAAGAACCGGCAGGGCCAATGATCACGTCATCTCCGGGATACCAGTCTGCCGGTGTCGCTATATCGAATTCATCGGCAGCCTGTAGGGCAATGATGACCCTGTAAAGTTCATCGAAATTACGTCCAAGGCTTAATGGGTAATAGATGATGGTCCTTATGATTCCTTTGGGGTCTATGAAGAATACGGCCCGTACGGCTTTTGTGGAATCTTCATTGGGTTGGATCATGCCATATTTTTTAGCTACTTCCATGGTAATGTCTTCGATCAAGGGGAAATTGACCTCGACATTCTTCATGCCTTTGTATTCTATTTTTTCCTTGATGTTCCGTAGCCATGCGATATGGCTGTATAAACCATCGATCGAGAGTCCGACCAGTTTACAATTGGCTTTGTTGAATTTTTCTTCCAAGGTGGCAAAAGTCATGAATTCCGAGGTGCATACCGGGGTAAAGTCTGCGGGGTGGCTAAAAAGGATGACCCAATTGCCTTTGTAATCAGACGGAAAATCAATATTACCTTGTGTAGTTACTGCTTTAAACGCTGGGGCGGCATCACCTATCCTTGGCATGCTGATCACCTGTTCCATTTGTTCTTCCATTGTTTCTATTTTATGGTTTTAACTTAAACTTAAAGATAAGGTCCATTGGAGGTTGCAATAAGCCACAATTGTTACACAAAAGGTGTTTTGTAAATTCTTTAACACCAGGGGTATATGTTGGGGTGGTGTTATGTGTTACCCAATCTTGGGAGGGTCGTCCAAGTTGTTTGGTCGGACTTGGAAAAGGTGTGAAATGAAAAACTCCGGTAATCAGCCGGAGTTTATTCATCAATCAAAAAACGAACAGTCATGATAAACTGTTGTTAACTATAAAAGTACAATATATATGCCAAATTTCCAATTTAAGGGGAATTTAACAGGTCTTATATTGTAACTACCTATCCTAAATAGGTTTTTAGGATTTTACTTCTCGAAGTGTGCTTTAGGCGTCGAATCGCTTTTTCCTTGATTTGGCGAACCCTTTCCCTTGTAAGGTCGAAAGTCTCACCGATTTCTTCCAAGGTCATGGAGTGTTGACCTGCCAATCCAAAGTAAAGACGAATTACATCGGCTTCCCTAGGGGTCAAGGTCTCCAAGGCGCGTTCTATTTCCGTGCGTAAGGATTCGTGCAATAATTCCCTGTCAGGGTTAGGGGATTCACCACTACGAAGTACATCATATAGGTTGGAATCCTCACCTGCGATCAAAGGGGCGTCCATAGATACGTGTCGACCCGAGTTTTTCAAGGATTGTTTAACATCCTCAACGGTCATATCCAATTCCTTGGCAATTTCTTCTGCAGAAGGCATTCTTTCATGCGCTTGCTCCAAAAAAGCAAAGGTTTTGTTTATTTTATTGATCGAACCGATTTTATTCAATGGCAAACGTACAATACGTGATTGTTCTGCCAGTGCTTGTAAAATAGATTGACGAATCCACCAAACGGCATAGGAGATGAATTTAAATCCACGGGTTTCGTCAAAACGTTGTGCCGCTTTGATCAATCCTAAGTTTCCTTCATTGATCAAATCGGGTAGAGTAAGTCCTTGGTTCTGGTACTGCTTGGCGACCGATACCACGAATCGGAGATTGGCCTTTGTGAGTTTTTCAAGAGCGATCTGGTCGCCTGCCTTGATGCGTTGTGCCAATTCTACTTCTTCATCTGCGGTAATCAAATCCACTTTGCCGATTTCTTGCAAGTACTTGTCCAAAGATGCGGTTTCCCTATTGGTAACCTGTTTTGTAATCTTAAGCTGTCTCATCTACTGTTTTTAAGTTCAATTTGCATAGACTGCATATATTTATACGTAAAAAAAACTGAAATGTTACAAAAGGGTGGTAAAAAAATCATTTGACATAAAAGAAGTCCTGACGATGGCGCCAGGACTTCTTTTTTTTAAGCTGTTCGGGTATTAATCCCTTCTGGGTTTACGGTCCCGGTTATCCCTTCCACGACGATCGTCCCTTCCGCGATTACGGTCGTTACTACGTGGTGGTCTTTCAACGAACCCTTCCGGTTTTGGTAAAAGGGCTTTTCGAGAGACTTTATCTTTACGGGTCCTTGGATCGATACCGAAGTATTTCACATCAAAAACATCACCCATGTTGACAACATCACTGACATTTTCAGTACGTTCCCAAGCTAATTCGGATACATGTAAGAGGACTTCGTTTCCTGGAGCGTCCATATATTCAACAACAGCACCAAAATCCAACATCTTGATTACTTTTACTTCATATACACTGCCTACTTCAGGCTTGAACATCAATGAATCTATTTTCGCTAAAACGGCATCAATGCCATTTTGGTTTGTTCCCAATATTTCCACAATACCTTCTTCGGTAACAGGGTCTTCGTTGATTACGATGGTTGTACCTGTTTCTTTCTGAAGTTCTTGAATGACCTTACCTCCGGGTCCGATCAATGCGCCGATAAATTCGTTAGGAATAACACGTGTCACCATTTTTGGTGCATGTGCCTTAACATCCTCATTAGGGGCAGCAATGGCATCGGTAAGGAGGGAAAGAATATGTAAACGACCTGCTTGGGCTTGTTTTAGGGCTTTTACCAGGATTTCATAGGATAATCCCTTTACCTTAATGTCCATTTGGCAAGCTGTAATACCATCTGCAGTACCTGTAACTTTAAAATCCATATCCCCTAAATGATCCTCATCACCCAAGATATCGGATAGCACGGCATAATTTCCGGTTTCACTGTCGGAAATCAATCCCATCGCAATACCGGAAACGGGTTTTTTCATTTGGATACCGGCATCCATTAACGCCATCGTACCGGCACAAACCGTAGCCATGGATGAGGAACCGTTGGATTCCAATACCTCGGAAACGACACGTACGGTATAAGGGCAATCAGTAGGAATCATACCTTTTAAAGCACGTTGTGCTAAATTACCATGACCGACCTCCCTACGTGAGGTACCTCTGATCGGTCTTGCTTCACCGGTTGAGAAAGGAGGGAAATTGTAATGAAGGTAGAAAGTCTCTTCGCCTTCAAAAGATGGCATGTCAATTTGGTTCGCCTCTCTTGAAGTTCCCAAGGTAACCGTAGCCAAAGCTTGGGTTTCACCCCGTGTGAATATTGACGAACCGTGGGTTGAAGGTAGGTAATCCACCTCGCACCAAATAGGTCTTATCTCGTCGGTTTTCCTTCCATCAAGTCGTAATCCTTCTTTAAGTGTAAGGTCCCTAACAGCCGCTTTTTCAGCTTTACTGTAATATTTGGACACGAGTCCGCCGATGTCTTCCAATTCCTCTTCGGAAAAAGAAGCCTTGATTTCTTCTTTTATTGCTGCGAACGCTTCGCTTCTTTCGTGTTTGGATGAACCGGCTTTCGCAATCTCATAGACCTTGTCATAGGCCATGTCATGAATCTTTTTGGCCAATTCCTCGTCTTCACGTTCCGGCTCATATTCACGGACTTCTTTTTTACCGAATGCTTCAGCCAATCGCAATTGTGCGGCACACTGTACCTTGATCGCTTCGTGGGCGAATTTAATGGCCTCGACCATTTCCTCTTCGGAAATCTCACCCATTTCACCTTCGACCATCATGACGGAATCGGCAGATGCACCGATCATCATGTCAATGTCACTTTCTGCTAATTGAGCCCTTGTAGGGTTAATGATGAATTCACCGTTCACACGACCTACCCTGGCTTCTGAAATGGCACATTCGAATGGGAAATCGGATAATTGGATGGCGGCGGATGCTGCCAAACCGGCCATTGCGTCTGGCATGACTTCCTCGTCATGTGACATTAACTGGATCATTACCTGGGTTTCGGAATGATAATCCTTAGGGAATAGTGGGCGCAATACGCGGTCTACCAACCTCATGGTCAATACTTCCCCGTCACTGGGCCTTGCCTCCCGTTTAAAGAAACCGCCTGGATAACGACCGGCGGCGGCAAATTTTTCACGATAATCTACGGTCAAGGGTAGAAAATCAACGTCCGATTGTTTGTAATTGGAAACAACGGTACATAATAACATACATTTTCCTGACTGGACAACAACAGAACCATGGGCCTGTTTTGCCAATTTTCCGGTTTCGATGGAAATTTCCCTGCCGTCACCAAGGTCGATGACCTCTTTAAATACTTTTGGAATCATAAATTCGATTTAAAACCTGAATCGTACAGGTTTATTATACAATGGTCTATCCGCCAATCTTACTGGTCGGATTTTGTTGTGTGTTGTGTGGTGACCAATGAAAAACTGTGTGCAGCTTTTTGTATTCCCCAAAAATTGTTTCGGGGGGTTAAGTGATATAGACTGAAACGTGTCCAGTTTTATATAAAAAAGGGGAAGCCTGGCTTCCCCTTGAAAAATTATTTTCTAATACCTAATTCCTTGATAAGTTCACGATACTTGACGATATCTTTCTTTTTCAAGTAATCCAAAAGACTTCTTCTCTTACCTACCAGTCTTACCAATGAACGTTCGGTGTTATAATCTTTGTGGTTTCTTTTTAGGTGGCCTGTCAAATGGTTGATGCGATGTGTGAACAAAGCAATTTGACCTTCCGTAGAACCGGTGTTCTCCTCTTTACCGCCGTGTTTTTTGAATATCTCGGCTTTAATCTCTTTTGTTAAATACATTCCAATATTATTTTTAAATGATTTTTATGTATCCGATTGATTTTCAATCAGGGCGCAAAGATAATAATATTTTCGGTATTAAAGGGATTTTTATTTACGAACCGGATTGTTCTGGATCAAATCGATATAAAGGTTTATTTTTTTCTTTAAATCCCTTCTATGGGTAATGAAATCCAAAAAGCCGTGCTCTTGTAGAAATTCCGCAGTTTGGAATCCTTCAGGTAAATCTTGGCCGGTAGCTTCCTTGACCACCCGTGGTCCTGCAAAAGCGATCAACGCACCGGGTTCGGAAATGTTGATATCGCCCAGCATTGCATAGGATGCCGTAGTACCCCCTGTGGTCGGGTCGGTACACAACGAGATATAAGGCAATTTTGCCTCGGCCAGTTGAGCCAATTTCACCGAAGTTTTCGCCATCTGCATCAAAGATATGGCAGCTTCCATCATTCGGGCCCCTCCTGACTTGGATATCATGACAAAAGGCACTTTTTTCTTGATGGCATAATCGATCCCCCGTGCTATTTTTTCACCTACGACACTACCCATAGAACCGCCGATAAAGCTGAAATCCATACAAGAGATGACAACATCCTTTCCCAAGGACTTGCCATATCCCGTACGGACTGCATCTTTAAGCCCGGTTTTCTTTTGGGCTGCTTTTAAGCGATCGGTATACTTTGTGGTATCCGTGAATTTTAAAGGGTCTTTTGAATGTAATTTGGCATCCAATTCGGTAAATTCATTGTTGTCGAAAAGGATTTCGAAATATTCCTTGCTACCGATACGGACATGATAATCATCTTCGGGGCTGACATAAAAATTCTTGGCCAGTTCTTCGGATTCAACTATCTTACCTGTTGGGGACTTGTACCACAAGCCCTTTGGGGTGTCCTTTTTCTGATCAGTGGCAGTCTGAATACCCTTTTCCTTCCTTTTGAACCACAACGACATATCTTCCATATTGGGTGAACCTACTTTTTAAAGCGTATTTACATTGTTTAAATCTTCGAATGCTTTTTTCAAACGGGCAACAAAGGTCTTTTCTCCTTCACGTAACCATACCCTTGGGTCATAGTATTTCTTGTTGGGCTCATCAGCACCTTCTGGGTTACCGATCTGTGATTGAAGATAATCTTTTTTATCCTGAATGTAATCCCTTACGCCAGCTAAGAAAGCATATTGTAAATCGGTATCGATATTCATTTTAATGACACCGTAACCAATGGCTTCCCTGATTTCCTCAACGGATGATCCCGATCCACCATGGAATACGAAATCGATATGGTTGTGTTCAACACCGTATTTTTCGGTGATGAATTCCTGGGAATTCTTAAGGATCTTAGGGGTCAATTTAACGTTACCTGGCTTATATACCCCATGTACGTTACCAAAAGCGGCCGCAATGGTAAATCTTGGACTTACTTTGGAAAGTTCTTCATAGGCATAGGCCACTTCCTCTGGTTGGGTGTATAATTTGGAATCGTCAACATCCGAATTGTCAACACCGTCTTCTTCACCTCCGGTGATTCCGAGTTCTATTTCCAAGGTCATTCCCATTTTGCTCATTCTTTCAAGATACCCTTTGCAGATTTCGATGTTTTCTTCAATAGGTTCCTCTGAAAGATCGATCATATGGGAGCTGAACAATGGTTTTCCCGTTTCGGCAAAGTGTTTTTCACTGGCTTCCAACATACCATCGATCCAAGGCAATAATTTTTTTGCACAGTGATCGGTATGAAGAATTACGGTAGCACCATAAGCTTCGGCCAATTGATGTACGTGTTTTGCTCCGGCTACTGCACCGAGAACGGCAGCACGTTGATTTTCGTTGGATAGTCCTTTTCCTGCGTTGAACTGGGCACCACCGTTGGAAAATTGAACGATTACCGGTGCGTTTAAAGCTGCAGCGGTTTCCAACACGCCGTTGATCGTGTCAGAGCCTATAACGTTTACCCCTGGTATGGCAAATCCTTTTTCCTTGGCATAATTAAAAATTTCCTGAACTTGATCTCCGGTGGCTACACCTGGCTTTATGTTATGGGCCATAATTATATTGTATTTAGATTTCTTAAAAAGTGAAGTACAAAAGTAATAAATTATTAGGTCTAAAATGGATAGTTTATCCCTATTTGTAGCACTGAATTGGCAAAATTATAGTCCCTGAACCATCTTTTGGAAATTTCTTCCGCAGGATTGTAGGTTTTAAAGCCCAAATCAACCCTGATCAAGAAATAGGTAAAGTCGTAGCGAATACCGAATCCGGTACCCAAGGCAATGTCTGCCAAGGAGTCAATGCCTTTGAAGACCTTATCGGGGTCGTCCTCGCTGTCGAAGACGTTCCATATATTGCCCACATCGGCAAAAAGAGCCCCTTTAAGATCGCCTACAACAGGAAACCGATATTCCAGATTCAAGGCTATTTTTAAGTTGGCCTCATTGAAATCACTGGTCTCATCTGATTTTCCAGGTCCCAGGGAATATGGGTTCCAGGCCCTATTGTCATTTGATCCCCCGGCAAAATAACTTCGTACAAAAGGGATGTTGTCCGAGTTGCCATAAGGGACGGCTATGCCAAAGAAACTTCTAAAGGCCAAAACCTTGGAGCGCCTTAGGTCCCAGTATTTTATATAGTCGAATTCCGTTTTGAGGTATTGGGAAAAAGGGACGCTGAAAACCAATAAATCACCATCGCTGTCCTCGTTAAAAGGAACAACGTTGGACAAAACCGAAAGAAAATTCCCGGCACTTTCGAGTTTCCAGCGAAAGCTATGGAAACTATTGTCGGTAATCCCGTTTTTGTTATTGGTGTTAAAGGTGTAATTCGTGGCGAAAATAAGATTGTCCTCAGTAAGTCGAATTCTTTTTTCTTCTATGCTTTTCACGTCGTCATAATCATCCTCAGTGGCCACTACTGCCCCGCTCAGAATGGCGTTGGTAAATCCTGTGGTGCCATCGGGGATGGTCAATGACGGGTCGGTTTCATCATCATCAATCTCGTAATAACCGTACAATGCCTCTTCAGACTCATAATCATCGGCTATTTCGTCAAGGGATTCATAGGTGCTTTCGTATACAGAGAAAAACCTTTCGGGGTTTACATTGCGCACGAATTGCACGTTAAGCAGTTCTAACGAATGTTTTTTGAAATCGGTTGGTGACCATTTATATCCTAAAACACTATTAAAGGTCTGTTTGTCCAATCCGATGTTTTTCTGGAGAGTGGTCCCAAGGGAGAGACTGGTCTGTGGTAAGGTGTAATTGGGGATGAGTTTGCCCGTATTTACGAATGGAAACCATATTCTCGGGAAGGTCAAGTTGATATCGGCACCAAACTCGTATAGATTGAAAAACCGATTGTCGGTGGCGGTCACGCTTTCATCGTTGGACGACCCCACATTGAACCTGCCCGTTAAACTTAGGTTTTCGCCCCCTTTAAATAGATTTCTAGCCTGTAAGGACGGACTGAACGCCAAGCCGATCTGTTGAATGTTGGAATGGGATACGTCGGTATCCATTCCCAATTGGTATTTTGGCTTTTCGGTCAAATAAATGTTCGCTGTAAGCCCTGTCTGGGCACTATCGGTCTCAAAGGCAATGGATGGGTATTTGAAAACATTCAGGTTCGTAATCTGTCGATAGGTCCTGGATCTGTTCAATTCCCTGTAAATACTGTCCTTTTCAAAAAATATGGCATCTGCCAGGGTTTTCGGTTTAATTCCCAATTCAACTTTATAGTGGATGGTGTACCCTTCATATTCAACCGAATTGTATTTTTGATCTTCTTCTGCAGGAATAAAATCGGTATAAATGTTTATGTTTTTCATCGTTTCGATCTTGTATTCAGAAGTGGTCATTTCATTGTTGCTTCTGAGTCGTAGATTGTCGATGTTCAGGTCAACACTCATATCCTGGTCGTTTCCTGCTTTGGTAGAGTCACGGGTTATGGCGTAGTTGATCGAGCTCTCCTGAAAATTCCGAATTCCGGAATTCCTGAAAATGGAAGTCAATCGTTGGCGTTCATTCTCAAAATTGACCAAGTCAAATTGTTCCCCCGCTTTTATAAGTGATTCCGTTTTATGCAATTGATAAATGGAATCAACGACTTTCGAAGCGATTTTATTCGATATGGTATCGATCATATAAGGATTTCCCAAAGTGATCCGATAGTCGACTTCACCTCTTTTTGCCCGTTTTAAGGTGTCGATTTTATAGGTGGTGTTGTTGTTGAAGTAGCCCTTACTGCTGTAATAGGCCTTTAGTCTTTCCAGTGATCTTCTGGTGTTCGAAGTGTCGATGATGGTGGGGGGTTCACCGATTTTTTTCAGCCATTCGCTCATTCCTTTTACCCAAAAGGATTCCCCCAGTCTTTCTACCTGCTTTTCCGAGAGTAATTTTACCAGTCGTTCCTTTCTCTTTTCCTTTTTTAATAACCAATTTTGAAAGGAAGAATCGGGATTTTGTTTCGCGAGATTATAAAGGTTCAATCGGAGCGGGTAACCCAACAGGGTGCTGTTTGGGTTTTGGATGATAAGACTGTGGATCTCTTCCGAACTCACGCTCTTGCCATCCGCATGAACACTGTTCCCGGTCAGGAGAAGTTCGTTTTCCCCCACGCGCTTCAAGGTATTGCATGAGGCAAGTGTGACGACAAGAAATAATAAGCTTATTTTAGCGCTGGGGTTTTTAAAACGAAACACTATCCTCATAGGAATCAAAAATACATTATTTCAATGGTTGGAAAAAGCCAAATAAAATTTATAAAAAGCCTGCAACAAAAAAAGTACCGAAATCAACATAGGATGTTTGTGGTCGAAGGTATAAAAACGGTTCAGGAGCTATTGGACTCCAGTTTTGAACCCCATAAGGTATATGCCATTGCCGAAGGAACGATAACTACCGATCAGATCGATATCGAATTGATTTCAGAGCCTGATCTACTTAGGATGAGCAGTCTAAAGAATCCGAATAAGGTACTTGGGGTATTTAAGTTCCCTGAAATAAAAACGATCAAGGACCAAGGGTGGATCCTGGCCTTGGATGATGTTCGTGACCCGGGAAATTTAGGGACCATCATAAGACTTTGTGATTGGTTTGGGATAAAGCAATTGGTCTGCTCGGAAAACACCGTCGACTGCTATAATCCCAAAGTGTTGCAGGCTACCATGGGCTCTATTACCAGGGTGGATATCGTGTACACCGATTTGATCCAATTCATAAAAGCTTCATCATTGCCGGTCTATGGTACTTTTATGGACGGAGCGGACGTACATACCGAAAAAATGCCTGAAAAGGGGATTTTGGTTATGGGGAATGAAGCCAATGGTATTTCGAAGGCAATTGAAAATTTGGTGGATCAAAAAATCAGTATCCCCCAATTTGGCAGTAGGGAAACCGAAAGTCTCAATGTTGCCACGGCCACGGCTATTTTTTTAAACGAAATCCGAAGGGTTGGGAAATGAGCGGATTGGGGTGAAAATGCGCTAAGGTCAACAAGGGGTTCAATAGATCCAGTATAGTCCGATCATCTGATCATTCAAAGGTGAAATTGACAAAAAGGCCACGGGTCCTCATCCCGGCAATATTCCCTGTCCATTGACTGTCAGGGTCATTATCGGGTACCAGTTCGTCGGTAATGGCGAAAACGCCCCGTATGGATGGACTGAACTTAAAGTACTCTAGATAAAAATCGATACCGAATCCCAGTTCGTAATTATAGACGGTTTTTTTCATCCGAAACGTGCCACTTGAATTGTCGTCCAAGCTATCTTCATTGCTTCCCAGATTCAGCGAGGCAGAGGCGCCTCCTATTAAAAAGGGTTTCCAATTGCCCAGTCTTTTCGTATTTACTTTTAAAAGTAAAGGGAAATTGATGTAGGTGGATTTGACTTCCCTAATGGCATCGCTTTCATCTGTGAAACCAGGGAAACCCAAAGTTCGGGTGTTGTACAGAAGTCCGGGCTCAAAACGAACATCCAAAAAATCATTGATGCGCATTTCCCCTATCAGTCCCACATTGAACCCAAAAGATTTGTCTACTAAAATGTGTTTGGCATCTTCCTTATAATCGAATTTGAAATCGTATTGGTTAAAGCCGAGAAAATAGCCCCAATTCAAAAAGGGTTTATCCTCGTTCTCCAAGTTGATTATCGGGTCTTCGTTAAATTGGGCCATTGCCGGTTGACTAAGGGAAGCCATTCCGATCAGGATCAACACAAATTTTTTCATAGTTTATTTTGTGGCTACATAAATAGAGGCAACACCGAAGGTTTGCGGTTTGTTCACTACATCTATAAACCCGATTTTATGCAAAATATTGTTGAACGCCTCCCCATGTGGGAAAACTGATGCGGATTTGCTTAAATACGCATAGGCCGAATCATCTTTGGAGAATAAAGAACCGATTTTGGGCAAGATATACTTTGTGTAAAATCCGTACCCTTGCTTGTAAGGGGTTTTGGTAGGTACCGAGGTTTCCAAAACCACAAAGGTGCCATTGGGTTTCAAGACCCGGTATATTTCTTCGAGCCCTTTTTCCAAGGTCTCGAAATTACGTACCCCGAAAGCGACCGTGATCGCATCAAAGGTGTTGGCCTCGAAAGGGAGGTTTTCACTGTCACCCACGACCATTTCAATGGTTTGGGTCAACTTCTTATCCGATATTTTTTTCTTGCCTATTTCGAGCATTCCCGGGGAAATATCCAATCCGATGATTTTACTTGCACCTGTCTCTGTAAGGTTAATGGCCAAGTCACCTGTTCCCGTGGCGATATCCAAAATGATTTCCGGATGCTTGTTTTTCAGGATGGCGACTACTTTCTTACGCCATTTAATGTCGATACCAAAGGATATGAGGCGGTTTAAGCCATCGTAATTCCCTGAAATTTTATCGAACATTTGGGTTACCTGTTCTTTTTTTCCTAGCGCTGAGTCTTTGTATGGAGTTACTTTATCGGTCATTGAGAAAATTTCGGCAAAGATACGAATTGACGGTTAGCATGGCTTTTATTTTGTAAGGAAAGCATCCAATAGGCCATACAATTGCCGATATACGCTAGGGAAGAACGTAAAAAAACGTAATTTTGTCCCGCATATTATGCATATATTTATTTAATTAGCTGTATTAAAGGTGTGTACTACTTCTTGAATATGTATATATTGAAAGGCAATTGAGATACTGTAATCTTGGATGCAAAATCTAATCTAATTCAATGAAAATTATTATTGCCGGTGCTGGTGAAGTTGGTTTTCACTTAGCAAAATTACTCTCTTACGAATCTCAGAATATTACCCTGATCGATACGGAGAAAGAGAGTCTTATGTATGCCGATAACCATTTGGATATAAAGGTGTTAAGAGGTGATGCGACCTCGATATCATTATTGCAGGAGGCTCAAGTGCATCAATCGGAATTGGTCATCGGGGTTACTTCTTCGGAGACGACCAATATTACCTTTTGTATGCTGGCCAAACAATTGGGGTGTAAACGGACCATAGCAAGGATTTCCAATACGGAATTCATCCACAATAAGGATCTTATCCGTTTTTCCGAATTGGGGATCGACGAATTGATATCCCCCGAACAGTTGGCGGCATCAGAGATCCAATTATTGTTGAATAAATCCGCTTTTAACGATACCTATGAGTTTGAAGGGGGTGAGTTGATCATGATCGGGGTCTCACTGCAGAAAAAAGCACCTTTTGTCGGTAAAATGGTGAAAGAGGCCGCCTTGATATTTCCTGAACTTCATTTTATGCCATTGGCACTGCAGCGATTGGGGACACAGTATACGGTAATCCCCCGAGGGGATACCGTTTTTAAGGAAGGCGATCAAGTCTATTTTATTACTACCCCCGAGGGTGTTGATGAATTGTACAAATTGACCAATAAGAAGAAAGAGGAAATCAGGAATGTCATGATCTTGGGGGGAAGTAAGGTCGGTTTTAAAACGGCACGTGAACTCTGTGACAAGAAATTCAATGTGAAGCTTATCGAAAAGAACAAGGAAAAAGCCTTTGATCTGGCCGATGAACTGCCCAATGCCTTGGTGATAAACGGGGATGGCCGAAATGTTGAATTGTTGGAAGAGGAAAGTTTGGATTCCATGGATGCCTTTGTTGCCGTAACCGGTAATTCCGAAACCAATATCATGTCTTGCCTAGTGGCAAAATCAAAGAACATTAAGAAGACCATTGCCCTTGTTGAGAATATGGATTATTTTCAACTTTCGCACTCCATAGGGATCGATACCTTGATCAATAAAAAGCTATTGGCCGCGAACAATATTTTTAGGTATATCCGTAAAGGGGAGGTGGTGGCCTTAATGAGGCTTAACAACATCAATTCTGAAATTCTGGAGTTTGAGGTTAAGCCATCTTCAAAGGTCGCCGGTAAGGTTATCCGGGAAATCGATTTTCCCCGTAAGGCGACCATCGGCGGTATAGTGCGGGACGGTAAGGGGATTATAGCCCTTGGCGGACTTAGGATACAGGCGGGGGATAGGGTAGTGGTATGCAGTCTGCCCGAGGCCATTCCTAAAATTGAACGTTTATTCCACTAGTATGTCTTTAAATTCTAGAATCATATTCCATTTAATGGGGCTTCTCTTGCTCTTTAATGGCCTGTTCATGCTTTTTGCCACCATAATGAGTGGGGTCTATAAGGATGGGGCTACCATGGATATTGCCTTGGCATCCATTGTCACCATGTTCGTTGGGATCACGGCCATGTATTTTACCAGAAACCATAAAAAAGAGGTAAAACGGAAAGAGGGGTACATCATCGTGACTTTCGGTTGGATCGTAATGTCCCTTTCCGGAATGTTGCCTTATCTTTTTTCTGGGACCATACCCGATGTCACCAATGCATTTTTTGAGACGATATCGGGGTATACCACAACAGGGGCTACGATATTGGACGATATTGAGGTCATGCCCGAAGGTATTCTTTTATGGAGAAGCTTTACCCATTGGATCGGCGGAATGGGGATCATTGTTTTGGCCATAGCCATACTTCCACTTTTGGGTATTGGGGGTATGCAATTGTTCGCAGCTGAAGCCCCGGGCCCTAGTGCCGATAAATTGCATCCCAGGATTACCGATACGGCAAAAAGATTGTGGTTTATTTATTTTGGTTATACGATTGCGGAAACCATTTTGTTGAAGTTGGCGGGGATGTCGTTTTTCGATGCCTTGAACCACTCTTTGGCAACCTTGTCCACGGGTGGTTTTTCTACCAAAAATGCAAGTTTGGCGCATTGGAACAATGAACCATTGATACAATATATCGTCATATTTTTCATGTTTTTGGCCGGTAGCAATTTTGTACTGAGTTATTTTGCTTTTAAGGGTAAAGTGCAGCGGATCATCAAAGACGAGGAATTTAAGTTCTACACGGGCTTTATCGTGATGTTCTCGATTATAGTGGCCTTGGTGGTCTATTTTAAAGCGAATGTGCCCGTATCCGAATATCACCCCATGCCGTATGGTGAAGCGGAAAGTGCTTTTAGGCATTCACTTTTTCAAGTGGTATCGGTGATTACGACCACCGGATTCGTAACCGCGGATTTTACCCAATGGACCCCTTTTGTGAAGGTTTTCTTTTTTGGTTTGTTTTTCCTTGGGGGTTCTGCAGGGTCAACGGCAGGGGGTATTAAGGTCATGCGCCATCTTCTTATTATAAAAAATGGATTGTTGGAGTTTAAGCGGACCTTGCATTCCAATGCGGTGATTCCGGTACGATATAACAATAAGATGGTAAGGGAACATATCGTCTATAACGTAATAGCCTTTTTCGTACTCTATATGTTGTTGTTCATAATCGGTTCTTTGGGACTGAGTTTCCTAGGATTGGATTTTGAATCTTCGGTAGGGGGTGCGGCTTCCTCGTTGGGTAATGTAGGGCCGGCTTTGGGTCTCCTCGATCCCCTGAGTAATTTTAATGCATTACCGATGTTGGGAAAATGGTGGTGTGGTTTTCTGATGCTCTTGGGTAGATTGGAATTGTTTACCGTGCTGATTATATTGACCCCTTATTTTTGGAAGGATGTATAATAAAAAAACCCGCTATTGCGGGTTTTTCTTATTTCGGTTGTATTCTATTTTATAAAACGGCCTTGATTCTCGAAATGGCTTCCTTCAGTTCATCTTCCGAAGCGGCATAGGATATTCTTATGCAGTTCGGGTTTCCGAAGGCTGCCCCGGTTACCGTAGCGACGTTTGCATGTTCCAATAAATACAGGGCAAAGTCGGAAGCATCATTGATTTTAGTGCCATTCAAGGTTTTTCCGAAGAAACTGGAAATGTCGGGGAATACGTAAAATGCCCCTTCAGGTATGTTGAGGTTGAAACCTTCTATTTCCCCTAAAAGGCCAAGAACCAAATCCCTTCTTTTGTGGAATTCATCGATCATGAACTGTATCTTGCTGACCGGTGCTTCCAAGGCTGTAATCGTGGCCCTTTGCGCGATGGCATTGGCGCCACTGGTGTTTTGTCCCTGGAATTTGGTACAGGCTTTGGCCACCCATTCCGGGCCGCCGATATACCCGATACGCCATCCGGTCATTGCAAAGGCTTTGGATACCCCGTTGACCGTTATGGTGCGATCGTACATTCCTTCTATTCCGGCAATACTTACGTGTCCTCCCCTAAAGTTGATATGTTCGTAAATCTCATCGGAAACGACAAAAATATTCGGATGTTTTTTCAAGACTTCTGCCAGTCCTTTCAATTCTTCCTCACTATACACCGAGCCACTTGGGTTACATGGAGAGCTGAACCACATCATTTTGGTTTTTGGTGTAATGGCAGCTTCGAGCTGGGCAGGGGTCATTTTAAAATCGGTATCTATGCTAGTAGGGACTTCTACAGGTACACCTCCGGCAAGTTTGACGATATCGCTATAACTGACCCAATAAGGGGCCGGTAAGATAACCTCGTCCCCATCGTTGAGCATGACCATGGCGATATTCGCCAAGGACTGTTTGGCCCCGGTGGAAACCACGATCTGGTTTAATCCATATTCAAGACCGTTGTCCCTTTTGAATTTGTTGGAAATGGCTTGTTTTAAATCGGCGTAACCGTCTACTGGGGAATAGCTGCTATAATTCTCGTCAATGGCCTTTTTGGCGGCATCCTTGATGAAATCGGGTATGTTGAAATCGGGCTCCCCCAAACTCAACCCAATGATATCTTTGCCTTGGCCCCTTAATTCCCTGGCTTTTGCAGCCATGGCCAATGTGGCCGAAGTGGCCATATTGTTAATTCTGTCGGATAAATGGTTGTTCATGTAATGAATAAATTTACTGTATTTGCAAATTGGGGTTCCTACCCAATTCCCTTAGATGTTTGAAGTGCGAAATTATAGCTTTTCTGGTAGTTTTATATTCATTGTATGGCAAATTGAACTCATTGGCCGTTTGTTTAACAATTTTTGAAATATTTGTGTAATGTATATGACTGATGTTCGGAAAAATATGGTGCTCTACTTGATGGTTGAGTCCGCCGGTAAACCAGTTTACGATACGGTTTTTCGTACCGAAATTCACGGTGGTGAACAATTGGTGTATGGCCCAGGTATTTTTCATTGTGCCATCTTCATTGGGTAAGGGGGTTTCTGCCTCATCCACGACATGTGCCAACTGGAAAACCACACTAAGGATGACACCGGCCACATAGTGCATGATAAAGAAGCCAAGTAATATTTTCCACCAAGCAATATCCATTAGAAGCATGGGTAGTACGATCCAAATGGCCACATAGATTACTTTAGTGATGACCAAGGTACTCCAATTGATTACCGGATTAGGTAGTTTTCCAAAGGATAGCTTTCTCTTCATATAACGGTACATCTGCTGAAAATCCGTGGTTATGGCCCAATTGAAGGTCAATAGGCCATATAGGAAGATAGAGTAAAAATGTTGGAACCTATGGTATTTGCGCCATTCGGCATGTTTTGAAAACCGTAGGATGCGCCCCGCTTCCAAATCTTCATCATGTTCGTGTATATTGGTATAGGTATGGTGCAACACATTGTGCTGTACTTGCCAATTATAGACATTTCCGGCAAGGATATAAATACTTCCTCCCATGATCTTATTGATCCATTTTTTCGATGAATAGGAGCCGTGGTTTCCATCGTGCATCACATTCATGCCAACTCCGGCCATTCCTATACCCATAAGAATGGTCAATAATAGGTTTGCCCAATTGGGAAGGCCAAGGGTCAATATTAAGAAGTAAGGGGTGAGGAACAAGGCGAACATGATGAAAGTCTTAAAATGCAAACGCCAATCGCCGGTTTTTTTCTTGTGGTTTTCTTTAAAATATTCGTTTACTCTTTTGTTGAGGGTTTTAAAAAATTGGGCGGAATCCTTTCTTGAGAATCGCACTGTTTTTGTATCCATATTTTTATAGGCTTTTCATAAATTTTAGGCAATGAAAATAGGTAAATTATTTTCATTTCCTTAATTGGAAATGCTTTAAGTACTATTTTTGCCGCTCACAAAGATAAGGATGAAAGCTGAGATAGTATTTAAATATTTTCCCAATTTATCTGATACCCAACAACATCAGTTCGTGGCATTGGAGGAGTTGTACAAAGATTGGAACCTTAAGATCAATGTAGTTTCCCGAAAGGATATCGAGGAATTGTACCTGCGCCATGTGCTGCATTCCTTGGGTATTGCCAAAGTTCAAACCTTTAGGCCAGGGAGTTTGATTTTGGATGTTGGTACGGGTGGCGGATTTCCCGGAATACCCTTGGCCATTCTTTTTCCCGAATCCCGTTTTACTTTAGTGGATTCGATTGGAAAGAAAATAAAAGTGGTTGAAGAGGTCGTTGAGGGGCTGCAACTACAGAATGTGACCCCGGTCAATTGTCGGGTCGAGGAATTGGATTCGCAATTCGATTTTATTGTCAGTAGGGCCGTAGCAGCCATGCCGACCTTTGTACATTGGGTAAAAGGCCGTATTAAAAAAGAAAGTGTCCACGAGGAGCGAAACGGTATTCTTTACCTTAAAGGAGGGGATCTGTCAGAGGAACTGAAGGACTATAGGAATGCCCGGATTTTTGAATTGTCCGACTATTTTACCGAGGATTTTTATGCTACCAAAAAAGTCGTATACCTCCCTATGAAATTCAAAGGCTGATCGTTAAATTTTAAACATCGAATCGAAAGAATATCGGCAATTTTCCGCATATTTTTTAATATACCTCTGCACTCTGTTTAAATAAGAGAACATGCTGGTATCAGAGGTGTTCGTGTGCTTGTTTTCCCTGTTCATAGTTTCTTTTTTAAGATTAATGTTTGAGTATGGTGAAATTAGTTTACATTAAATTAACGTTAAATTTACAAATAAATTACCTTTTGTCCAAATAATGTGATTCTAAAGTGTTTTGGGTTAGGGGGTTATGTGCGGTTTTCAGGGGTGTGGCACAGGGGTTGTGCTAATGGGATTTCTGTCTGTTCAACAAGGGTGAAATCAAATGCCGGGTATAGATCGGAAAACTAGTCCCTAGCCCATATCCGTCTTCGGGATAGTGTCAAAAAGCTCTGAATTGGAATAAAAAAATCCCCCTACGCTTTAGGGAGTAGGGGGGTGAATTGTGATATGTAGTCTCTTTTTATTGTCCTAAAAACGGATACCGGTAATCTTCGGGGGTTACGAATGTTTCCTTGATCAATCTTGGAGACACCCATCGAAGCAGGTTCTGTGCCGATCCTGCCTTGTCGTTGGTTCCCGATGCCCGTGCACCGCCAAAAGGTTGTTGGCCTACTACCGCACCGGTAGGTTTGTCGTTGATGTAGAAATTACCGGCGCAATTTTGCAATGCTTTGGTAGCTTCATCAATGGCGTAACGATCTTTAGACAATACGGCACCGGTCAAGGCGTACTCAGAGGTGCTGTCTATCAGTTGAAGTGTGGCTTTCCAATCCTTGTCGTCATAGACATAAACGGTGACGACCGGACCGAACAATTCGGTTTCCATGGTAGTGTAATGGGGGTCCGTAGTCAATATTACCGTAGGTTCGATAAAGTATCCTTTGGATTTGTCATAATTGCCGCCCACGACAATTTCCGCTTCACTATCTTCCTTGGCTTGATCGATATACTTGGCCAATTTATCAAAGGACCCTTCATGGATGACGGCAGTGATGAAATTGGTCATATCTTCGGGAGAACCGGGTTTATTGAACGATGCGACGTCTTCCTTGACCAATTCCAGGATTTCTTTGGAAGTTGATTTGGGAAGATATACCCTAGAGGCGGCACTACATTTTTGACCTTGGAATTCAAAAGCACCTCGGGTTATGGCAGTGGCCACTTGTTGCGGTTTTGCGGTGGGGTGTGCCAAGATAAAATCCTTGCCCCCCGTCTCGCCTACGATTCTTGGATAGGTTTTATAGGTATGGATATTGTTTCCGATCTGTTTCCATAGTTCTTTGAATACAAAGGTGGAACCTGTGAAATGCAATCCGGCAAAATCGGGACTGTCGATTACTGTTTTGGAGATCATGACCGGGTCACCGTAAACGACATTGATCACCCCATCCGGAAGGCCGGCTTCTTTGAATACATCTACAATCACCTTTGCGGAAAATATTTGGCTATCGCTGGGTTTCCAAACAACGACATTCCCCATCATGGCCGCACTGGCCGGCAAATTACCTGCAATAGCGGTAAAGTTGAAGGGGGTAATGGCATATACGAACCCTTCGAGGGGCCGATATTCTACCCGGTTCCAAATGCCTTCGGCAGAATCGGGTTGTTCTTCATAGATCTGCGACATGTATTGCACGTTGAACCTAAGGAAGTCGATAAGTTCACAGGCGGCATCGATCTCTGCCTGGTGTATGGTCTTGGATTGGGCAATCATGGTAGCGGCATTGATTTTGGCCCTATAGGGGCCGGCGATCAATTCGGCGGCTTTTAAGAAAATGGCTGCTCTTTGCTCCCAAGTAAGATCTGCCCAAGCGCTACGGGAAGCCAAAGCATTGGCAATGGCTTGGGTAATGTGTTCTTTGTCGGCGATATGGTATTGCCCTACAATATGCTTGTGGTCATGTGGAGGGGAAATGGGTCGTGTATTCCCTGTTTTTATCTCCTGGTTGCCGATATAAAACGGGATATCCTCATTCCCGTTATAAAATGCTTTGTATTGTGCCAATACTTCCTTTCTTTCCGGGCTACCGGGAGAATAACCCTTAATCGGCTCGTTGATGGCCGTTGGTACCTGAAAAAAACCTTTACCCATAGTTGTATTTTTTAGATGTGAAACAGTCCAAAGGTACTTAATTGGCTATGGATAAAAAACTAAATATATGGTAAAAGGGGAATCAATTCAAAGCAAAAGGAGCGCTGAATTTGAATGTAGGGATATAGACCCTGAATTCTTCGGAAGAATCGATATTGATCATGTTGTAATGCCCTTTCATTGCGCCAATGGTCGAGGCCAAAAGGCATCCGGAATTGTAGGTGTGTGATTCTCCGGGCAAAATTATCGGTTTCTCGCCAATAACGCCTTCACCGTCCAAAAATTCAATCTCGTTCAATGAATCGTATATCTGCCAGTGACGGGAAGTAAGTTGCACCGAATCCTTGCTTAGGTTTTCGATCGTGATGGTATAGCCAAATGCAAAGTGCATTTTGTAGTTTTTGAAGAAAGTCCCTTCAAACCTGGTGTTCACTGATATTTTTATCCCTTTAGTAACTTGTGTTATCGTCTTCATGCCAATCTAATATGTTATTAAGCTCCCCGTGAACAGCAGGATACCCGAAATTCCTGCTAAAATAAAAAAAATAGTGTTTAAAAACAGATATTTAACTATTGTTTTAAGAGTTCCTTGTCCGTAGAAAATCCGCATGGCCCGAAACAGATATATGGAAAAAATCGAAATAAAGATCCAACCACTGTCGACTTTGAATACGGAGTCTACCAAAAAACTAATAATGAGCAAGATAAATAACAACGATTGATTATGGAAACTAAAGATAAGATGATCGGTATAAGTGTATTTTTTTCTGATGTATGCCAGCCAAATGAAGATGGCAAAGAGGGGTAGAAAGAAAAAAGTGGCAAAAGGAAGTTTTGATATAAGATCGTTTAGGAAGCTTCCCGGTTGTTTTGAAAATTTATTTACACTCCTGGCGGAATTAAAAACAATCTTGTTCTCATTGGTGTCTTCAATGCTGTATTTGTCGAGTAGTGTACCATATGATTTTAAGCCCTGCTTGTTGATCAGAAGACTGATGACCTTGTACTTGCCTGAAATACGCGCGCCGAATGTGCTGTCGGCAAAGGCATTGAAACTTTCGGTCGGGTGACTGAGTGTGATCGAATCCTTGGTTTTTATTTGGTTCGATATCTTTTGGATTTCTTCCGACAGTTTTAGGGAATCGATTACATTGGATAATTCTTTTTGTTCTTCGTGGTCCCCGAGATCCAAATTCAAAGTCCCATTGTCGCCAAAAAAGGAGGAAAAGGAGGGAGTGTCCTTGTCTTGGACAATTTCGTCCAATTTTGAAAAATCGCTATTAAAGCTAATGGCCAAGAAATAGATGATCGCCAAACTCAGTAAAAACCGGAATGGATTGGTGTAAGAAACCCTTTTGCCGTTTACGTAATCCTTGGTGATCTTTCCCGGTCGCCATAACAAGGCCGATAAGGTTTTTAGGAGTTTTGAGTCGTATGAAATGATATTGGCAAAGAATTCATCGAAAAAATCCCTCAGCGTCAATTTTTTCGTGCTGTTCGCCTGGGAACAGTTTGGGCAAAACTTATCGCTGAGGTCTAGCTGACGTCCACAGTTCCTGCAGCTTGTTCCCCTATATTTAAGTTGGTCCCTTTTCTTTGAAAAGGAAATCAGTTTGTTGGCCATATTCATCACTCAATAGGATAAATATACATCAATTGCTGATATTTTTCGAGTTAGCGGACCCAACCCCGATAATACTGTCATAGAGGTCCCCGAAATTGCGGTAGTAAACCAAAATCAAATAGGTGTTTTCGGTTACATGGAAATTTCCCGATATGGTATTCATGTCAACATCCCCGTTTTCCCGTTCAATGACATATTTGTAGTTGTAAAACCCTTGTTTCATGGTTAAGACTGCCTCCATTAAACCGTTTTTTTTGTTGTAGGTCATTTTATTTTCGGGTGTCCGGGCGTAATTGTTGAACTTTCCAATGATGTAAACCTGGTCTAGACCTATTGGGGCCTCATAGGGGATGCTGAAATGTACTTGGGTATATTCGGCCTCCCTTGATGAATCATCGCCCTGTAGGGCCCGTACCAGATAGTCGCCATTGATGTCCGGGTAATAGGTATATTGCTTGCCGGCCCTGAACGCATCCCTGAAGAGATAATGTTGGTAGGGGTCCGCAATCTCTATATGGGATATTTCGGAACTCGTGGCCCTGAGGTCTTTGGTGTCAAAATTCAGAAATTCATTGCCGCCATAAAAACTGGTTTCCTGGTCGTACTTGTAAACAAGTTCGGTGCCCATTGTGAATTGTGGGGCAATATGGTATAAGGCCGTTGGCCAGTAATAGTTTTGGAGAATGGCCACCTTGACCTCTTTTTTGGGGTTTATCCATTTGAAACTGCCGGCATCGATACTGAATTGGACCACTTGTTTCTCGTTTAGGAATTCAAAATCCCTTGAACGTTTGACTTCCCCGTTAACTTGGACCAAGTCTTTGTATATCACGAATCTTCTTGAAAATTGCAATTCATTGCTGCTGTTGTAAATTTCCAAAAGATAATTACCGCTGACCTTAAAGCCTACATAGTCGTTGGGGAGCGTTAATTTATAATTGGAATAGGGTTGAAGGGTCGTGTAGCTATTTTCATAATCCATGATCCGCTGGTTGTCTATGCCTTTAAGGTACTGTGATTTCAGTAACCTGGAGGGTGTCCAGTCATAATCGCAATGGATTATTTTGTAATAGTAATCCTGTTCACTGGCCAAAAGATCATCGAACTCCAAATAGATGGATTCCCCGATTTGGACAACCGGAAATTGGTCGCCATTTTCCCCTTTAAAAACAATGGATTTGATATTTTCTGGGGGGTGCACTTCTTCTTGTACTTGGGCGAATAAAAAGGGGGTAAACAATAAAAGTAACGTTTGTTTAATGAAATGTTGCATTAATCCATGTATTTATACGTAAAGGTAAACAAAAACAGTTCCTAGGAAATTAACATCGATGAATTGCCTAAATTTATAGGAGATAATTATGATTACGTTTCATTAAATACTATTTTTGCCCGAAATTTTGTTAACCTAAGGTCTACAATTTATGTCTAAAGACATCAGAATACGAAAGGGCTTAAATATTAACTTGGTCGGTGCTGCCGAACAAACTACAGCCAAGGCGGTTTTAAGCAACGTTTACGCCATAAACCTGGAAGATTTTCACGGAATAACACCTAAAATGCTCGTAAAACAAGGGGCAGAGGTAAAGGCTGGGGAACCATTATTTTTCAATAAGAGTGATGAGGCCATGTTGTTCGTCTCACCGGTTAGTGGTGAATTGGTGGAAATCAAACGTGGCGCAAGGCGAAAGATACTTTCCTTGAAAATACTTGCCGATAAAACACAGTCAATTGTTGAACATGGGGGTTTTGATACGGAAAAGGCAACTTCAGCCGAAGTAAAGGCCCATTTGCTAAAAACGGGTTGTTGGCCGTTTATCAAACAACGACCCTACGATATCATAGCAAATCCGGATACGAACCCAAAATCGATTTTTATCTCAGGATACACAACGGCACCTTTGGCTGCCGATTGTGATTATGTGTTACAGGGCAAGGAAAAGGAACTTCAGGCCGCGATTACGGCTTTGGGGAAATTGACTCCGGGAAAAGTCCATGTTTCCGTGGGTGCCAATTCAAGTTCGCCTTTAGCGGGATTGAACGGCATTGAATTGCATAAGGTTTCGGGGCCACATCCTGCCGGATTGGTGGGTACCCAAATAAATAAGTTGGATCCGATCAATAAAGGTGAGGTCGTATGGACGGTTTCCCCCCAGGATTTGGTCGTGATCGGAGAGCTGCTCTTGACCGGTAAGTTCAATGCGGAGCGTAAAATCGCTTTAGCGGGGTCATCAGTAAAAGCTCCAAAATATTATACGACTAAAATAGGGGCTGAGATAGCTACTTTCCTATATGCCAGTGGTGTGAACAATGATAATTTCAGGGTGATCAACGGCGATGTCCTGACGGGTGCGAAAAGTAGGCCTGATGGACATTTAGGTTTTTACAATAATACGGTGACCGCTATCCCGGAAGGGGATGATTACGAAATGTTCGGATGGGCACTTCCGGTTTTCAATAAGGTTTCCACGACGAGGGCCTTGACCTTCTCATGGTTGAACCCCAAAAAGAAATACGATCTGAATACCAATACGAATGGGGAACATCGTGCATTTGTCGTAACCGGGCAATATGAAGAGGTTTTCCCATTGGATATTTTTCCAATGCAACTGCTCAAAGCGTGCATGATCAAGGATCTTGATGAAATGGAACAACTGGGGCTTTATGAAGTGGCTCCGGAAGATTTTGCTTTAACTGAATTCATTTGCATTTCCAAGCAGCCCCACCAGAAGATCATTCGGGAGGGATTGGACTTATTATATAAAGAAATAGGCTAAAAGATGAGTGATAAAAGACTGACCTTTAAGAAAAGACTGCATATCCTTAAGCACCATTACCGGGATAAGAAAATGGCACCTGCGTTCAACGCGATCCATACCTTCTTGTTCTCTCCCGATGATACTACCCATTCAGGGGCGCATGTGCGCGGTGCGGATGATTTAAAGCGTACCATGAATATGGTGATAATGGCATTGCTTCCGGTATTGTTGTTTTCCATGTTCAATGCAGGCTATCAATATTATGCGGCTATCGATGCCGCGAACAATGTATCCCGTGAATTTTCATTGTGGGATACGTTCTTGACCTGGGATAATTTTTGGATTGGGATCATCAAGGTGTTGCCATTGGTGGTGGTTTCCTATGGAGTGGGATTGTTGGTCGAATTCATTTTTGCGATCATAAAAGGACACGAAGTAGAAGAAGGATATTTGGTTACCGGTATGTTGGTGCCTTTGATCGTTCCTATCGATACCCCGCTATGGATGTTGGCGGTAGCTGTCGTCTTTGGTGTGGTCATCGGAAAAGAGGTCTTTGGAGGTACGGGGATGAATATCCTGAATCCGGCATTGACCATTAGGGCCTTCTTGTTTTTCGCTTATCCGACTTGGATGAGTGGTGATAAGGTTTGGGTGTACCAAGCCGTGGAAAGGACCGGAACGGCGGATGCCATCTCGGGTGAAACGGTTTTAGGGGCATTGGCCCAAAACAATCTGGCAGAACTCAATTACTCTGTATCCGATATGTTCTTTGGTTTTATACCGGGATCGGTCGGGGAAACCTCTACATTCCTTATCCTCTTGGGAGGGTTGTTCTTGATTTATAGTAAAATTGCCAGCTGGCGGATTATGTTGAGCGCCGTAATCGGATCTTTGGTCATGGGCTTGATTTTTAACCTCGTTGTGGATATGGGGGTAATTTCAGAGGCTAGTAATTTTTACGGATTGATGAGTTTTGAATATTGGAAACACTTATTGGTCGGAGGTTTGGCTTTTGGTATAGTATATATGGCCACAGATCCCGTTACAGGTTCCCAGACCAATAAGGGAAAATGGATTTACGGATTCCTTATCGGTTTTATGTCGGTGATGATCCGGGTTTTCAACCCTGCGTATCCGGAAGGGGTGTTCTTGGCAATCCTGTTGATGAACGTATTTGCACCTACTATCGATCATTATGTGGTTAAAGCGAATATCAACAAACGTTTGAAGCGATTCAAGAACGCGACTATTCTACCAAAGGATTCAGATAGCAAAGCAGAAGAATTAAAAGCAGAAACAGTTTAATCATGGCAATGAATACAGAAAAGAACAGTTACACGGTAATTTTTGCAGCCGTAATGGTTGTTATCGTTGGTACCATTTTGGCCTTTTTATCGTCTTCTTTAAGTGGTAAGATCGATGAGAATAAACGTCTGGAAAAACAACAGAACATTCTTTATGCCATGGGTGTCAATGAGAATGAAGGAGAAGGTAGTGTTAGTTTCGTGCCTACCGAAAAGGTAGCGGGTGAGTTCTCAAAATATATCAAGGAACAATTGATTATCGAAGGGGACAAGATCACCAAAGATGATCAGGCCTATCTGATCGATCTTAAAAAGCAAGCTACTGCAGCCAAAAATGGAGAAGTTAGAAAACTGCCCTTGTTCATAGGGGATAAGGATGGGAAAACTTTCTATATCATCCCGATGAGGGGTAAAGGATTGTGGGACGCCATATGGGGATTCGTTGCTTTGGACGATCAAATGGTGGTCCAAGGGGTTTATTTCGATCATGCCGGTGAAACACCCGGACTTGGAGCCAATATCAAACAACGATATTTTATGGATGACTTTGCAGGTGAAACCATCTTGGATGGTACCAAATACGCTGGTATTGCCGTTGCCAAAGGAAATAATGATCCCTTGAACGAAATCAAGGACGATAATGAAGTCGATGCACTTGCAGGGGCCACGATTACCGGTAATGGGGTTTCTGCGATGATCAGCGAAAGTGTAAATCTATATAAGGACTATTTAGAAACGATTAGAGTTAAATAATATGGCACTACTTTCAAAAAAAGATGCGAATTTAATTAAAGACCCGCTAGCCGATAATAACCCTATTACCATTCAGGTATTGGGTATCTGTTCTGCCTTGGCCATTACGGCCGAGTTGAAAGCTTCTGTGGTAATGGCGATTTCAGTGCTGTTTGTATTGGGAATCGGTAATGTCGTCATATCCTTAATGAGGAATATCATCCCATCAAAAATAAGGATCATTGTACAGCTGATCGTTGTTGCGACATTGGTGATTATCGTGGATCAGGTATTAAAGGCATTTGCCTACGAATTGAGTAAGACCCTTTCTGTATTTGTCGGTTTGATCATTACGAACTGTATCATTATGGGACGTTTTGAAGCCTTTGCCCTTGGTAACGGACCGTGGAGGTCTTTTCTTGACGGTATCGGTAATTCCCTAGGGTATGGAATTATATTGGTGATCGTTGGGTTCTTTAGGGAGCTTTTGGGATCAGGAACATTGTTTGGTATCCCGGTATTGGGTAACCCGATCAATAAAACCGGTCTTTACGCCTTGGGGTATGAAAATAACGGATTTATGATCATTCCACCAGCGGCATTGATCGTAGTCGGTATTATCATCTGGGTACAGCGTTCTAAGAACAAAGCGTTAATAGAAGACAACTAATAGTTATTTTAAAAATAATATCATGTTAGAGCATATAGAATTATTTTTTAGGTCCATATTCATAGATAATATGGTGTTTGCGGTATTCTTGGGAATGTGTTCCTATTTGGCTGTATCGAAAAAAGTGGCTACGGCCGTAGGTTTGGGTGCTGCGGTTATTTTTGTTTTGGCGGTAACGGTGCCCATGAACTGGTTATTGGATCAATATTTACTTCGCGATGGGGCTTTGGCCTGGTTGGGACCCGAATATGCGGATTATAACCTAAGCTTCTTATCTTTTATACTTTTTATAGCAACGATTGCGACCATGGTACAATTGGTAGAAATCGTAGTAGAGAAATTCTCACCATCACTTTACAATTCATTGGGTATCTTTTTACCATTGATCGCGGTTAACTGCGCCATATTGGGAGGATCGTTATTTATGCAATCCAGGGAGATCGCCACGTTGGGATTGGCCTTTAATTACGGTGTCAGTTCTGGAATAGGATGGTTCTTGGCCATATTGGCCATAGCGGCCATACGGGAAAAAATTCGATATTCAAACGTACCGGCTCCTTTGAGGGGATTGGGTATTACCTTTATTATTACCGGTTTAATGGGTATCGGTTTCCAGAGTTTTGGTGGTATGTTGACAGGTGGTAGCGATGAAGAGGCCCCTGTAGAGGAAACCACGGCTGCTGCGAAAGACGAAGAGGTAGGGAAAAAAGAAAATAAAAAAGAGATCGATGAAAAAGAGATCTCATATAATGACGCTATAAACAAGTAAAAATGATTTTAGCTACAAGTACAGGTGGAACAATCCTAATAACGGTAATCTCGTTCCTTATTTTATTATTGGCCTTGGTGGCAATCCTATTGTTTGCCAAACAAAAACTTTCTCCGTCAGGACCGGTAACCATTACCATTAACGGGGAGAAAAAGATTGAGGTTGGATCGGGTGGATCTTTGCTATCGACCCTTGGAAACCAAAAAATATTCCTTCCTTCGGCCTGTGGGGGCGGTGGTACCTGTATCCAATGTGAATGCCATGTGCTTTCAGGTGGAGGTGAGGCGCTACCTACGGAGACCCCTCATTTCTCTAAAAGGGAATTGAATGAAGGGGCACGTTTGGCCTGTCAGGTAAAAGTGAAACAGGATATGGAAATCACCATTCCTGAAGAGGTTTTCGGTATTAAGAAATGGGAAGGAACCGTTGTACGGAATTATAACGTGGCTTCTTTTATCAAGGAATTTGTTGTGGAGATTCCCGAGGATATGAACTATAAAGCCGGTGGGTATATTCAGATTGAAATTCCACCTTGTGAGATCAACTATTCCGATATTGATATCACGGCACACCCAGAGGAGCATGAAACACCCGATAAATTTCAGGCAGAATGGGATAAATTCAACCTTTGGCCTTTGGTGATGAAAAATCCGGAGACCGTGGAAAGAGCCTATTCCATGGCTTCCTATCCTGCAGAAGGCCGTGAGGTCATGTTGAACGTAAGGATTGCCACACCACCATGGGATCGTTCAACGAATGGTTGGATGAATGTAAATCCAGGGGTGGCATCTTCTTATATTTTCTCAAGAAAACCAGGTGACAAAGTGATCATTTCAGGACCTTACGGTGAATTCTTCATCAATGAGTCCGATGCCGAAATGTTATATGTCGGTGGTGGTGCCGGTATGGCCCCGATGCGCTCACACTTATACCACCTTTTCAAAACCTTGAAAACCAACCGAAAAGTTACCTATTGGTACGGTGGTCGTTCTAAACGGGAGTTGTTCTATCTGGAACATTTTTATGAATTGGAAAGGGAATTCCCGAACTTTAAATTCTATTTGGCCCTTTCAGAGCCCATGGAAGAGGATAATTGGAAGGTGAAAGAGGATATAGATGCACCGGGAGATGGTTTCGTCGGTTTCATTCATAATTGTGTTATCGATAATTATTTAAGCAAACACGAAGCTCCTGAAGATATAGAATTATATTTCTGTGGACCTCCATTGATGAACAAGGCCGTTCAGAAAATGGGCGAGGATTTTGGAATCCCGGATGAAAATATCCGATTTGACGATTTTGGAGGCTAATGGATAATAGCCACAAACCAAAAATATAGATTACGGACCTGGCAGTTTCAATAACTGTCAGGTTTTTTCAATTTAAGCAGTGGTACGTGATGAAGGCATTGAATGATCAAGAATTACACAATCTTGCCATGAACATTGTGGGGAGGCAACTCGAGGCCGAGGGGTATGAATTCATGGGGGTGAACAGTAAGCCCAAAAAGAATCCCCAATTCGTATGCCTGAAAGATAAGGAACTTCATTTTATCGTGGTCCGCAATGTGGCCTATCCCGAAGACCCAAAATCATACGACGGGGCCTTGATGGCCAAAATGAAGGATCATGCCCAAAAGCACAAGGCCAAGATCTACTATGCCGGGGTGGGGTTGTATAACGCATCCAATCGTAATTTACCGGTGTATTTAAATGAGGAATACTTGGTCGAATATGAAGGACTTATTGAGATTTAAGATATGGAAAAGCTAAGACCGGGATCGCTATCCCAAATGTTAGGTGTATTTTTTGGTATACTGTTGTTAATGGGCATAGCTTCCTGTAACCCGTCCCCCGAAAAATTTGTAAAGAATTCGAATTCCGGTGGGGCTTTGGGAACGTCATATAGTATCATCTATATTTCCGATCGGGAATTGGACTATCAGACCGAAATCGACTCCGTTTTCAAGGTGGTGAACCAATCCCTTTCAACCTATATCGATACCTCCGATATTTCGAGGATCAATAAAGGGGAAACCAATGTCGTTGTCGATGGAATGTTCCGGGAGGTTTTTGAACTTTCAAAGGAAATATACTCCAAAACCGATGGGTATTTCGATCCGACCGTAGGCATCATGGTCAATGCATGGGGCTTTGGCCCTGGGGAGAAAGTGGTTATGGACAGTGTTCGGGTCGACAGCCTAATGCAATTTGTGGGGCTTGAAAAAGTGGATATAACTCCTGAGAACCTCATAGTTAAACAGTATCCGGATACGTATCTTGATTTTAATGCGATTGCCAAAGGGTATGCCATAGACCGATTGGCGAAGATGATGGACCAAAAGGGCATCGAGGATTACCTATTGGAAGTCGGTGGGGAATTGGTCGGAAAAGGCATCAATCGCATAAAGCAAAAACCATGGGTAGTCGGTATTGACGATCCCCAAGCGGAAATGGGTAGAAGTTTGAAAATATTGATGCAGTTGGAGGATAAGGCCTTGGCTTCTTCGGGAAATTACCGAAAATTCAGGGTGGATTCGGTTACCGGTAAAAAGTATGTACATACGATCGATCCTAAAACGGGATATACCAAAAATGCCAGTACTTTGGGAGTAACGGTCTTGGCCAATTCCTGCGCCGTTGCAGATGCCTATGCGACCTCTTTTATGGCGATGGATCTTGAAAAGGCCAAAGAAATATTACAGGATCAAAACGAGTTGGAGGGGTATGTGATCTATATCGGTGAAGAAGGGCAGACCATGGAGTATATGACGCCTGGTTTTAAAAAATTGGTGTTACCTTGATTAAAGCTTGCGAACCAGCGGTATAATTTCATTGGGAGCCAATCTATACCTGTCTATTTCCTCCGGTGTCAGGTTCTTATTGAAGGATACTTCCGTTACGTTGAAACCAATATTCCTGAGTTTGTCGAAATAATCCCGGCCATAAATGCGCACATGGTCGTATTGGCCAAAGATCCTTGCACGTTCCTTTCTGTCGGTAATGCTATTGTCTTCAAAAGTATGTTCCCGGTCCAAATCTTGTGGAATTTGAAATATGCCCCAACCGCCGGGTTTCATGACACGATATAGTTCCTGCATGGCTTTTTGGTCATTGGGGATATGCTCCAATACATGGTTGCAAAGTATCACATCATAAGTGTTGTCCTTAAAGGGCAGGTCGCAAATATCGGCTTCTACATCGGCCAAAGGGGAGTTTAAGTCCGTTGTGGTGTAGTCGATATTCTCCATGCGCCGAAACTTTTTATAAAATGCCTGTTCAGGTGCAAAATGTAAAACCTTGAGATCGGAAATGAAGAAATCGGTTTCCTTTTTAAGGAACAACCATAATAATCGATGTCTTTCCAAGGAAAGGGTAGAGGGGGATAGTACATTATCCCTTGGGTTCTCGTAACCATAGGGCAAAAATGCCTTGAATTGTTTCCCGTCAATAGGGTCGGTGTATTTTTTTCCCCTAAGCCAAAAGGCAACAAAGGGTCTGACCCAATAACTCAACTTTATAAGTACAGGTCGCGGAATGATGTTCAGGAAATATTTAAAGACTTTTTTCATGTATTCCTTCCGCTACCGATGCTTAGTTTCATCAATATGGTTTGAAATCGGTATATGGGCTATAATTGGATTTTCTTTTGATGAAATTCATCCTCTTCATCGGATTCAATTCCCAAAGCCTGATAAATATACTGAAATGTGGATAGTAGTTCGGGTTTGCCGTTGACTATGGCCACGTTGTGTTCAAAATGTGCACTGGGCTGTCCGTCAGCCGTAAGAATGGTCCAACCGTCTTTCAGTTGCTTGATTCTTTTTGTGCCCATGTTGATCATGGGTTCAATGGCAACGACAAGGCCTTCCATGAATTTTTTACCCCTTCCACGTCTACCGTAATTGGGCATTTCGGGATCTTCATGCAGACTTTTTCCCAAGCCATGACCGACCAATTCACGAACAACGCCATAACCAAAGCTCTCGCAATAATGCTGAATGGCGTAGGCGACATCACCGACACGATTCCCTACTTTGAATTCGCGAATGCCCAAATAGAGCGATTCTTTGGTGACCTTGAGCAGTTTTTTGGTTTCCGGGGCTACTTCACCCACCTCAAACGTATAGGCGTGATCCCCATAATAACCATTTTTATAGGCTCCGCAATCCACGGAGATGATATCCCCATCTTTTAAAGGCTCGTTGGTGGGTATACCGTGTACAACTTGGGCATTTGGACTCATGTTCAGGGTGTTGGGAAAATCGTACATCCCCAAAAAACCGGGCTCGGCACCTTGTTCCCTAATGAATTCCTCAGCCAATTTATCTAAAAACAAGGCATTGACACCTGGTTTGATCTCTGTGGCCAACATTCCAAGTGTTTTGGAAACGACCAATGCGCTTTCGCGCATCAGTTCTATTTCTTCGGGTGTTTTAACTATAATCATATGTTGCAAAGGTATATATTTACTTCGAAGCTTGGAAGCCTAAAGGTGTCAATCTAATAGGTTTGTCAAAAGTGTTAATGCAGGCTTTTAAAGTACTCAAAAGCCAATAATAGTCGAGAACCATACCAAGAAAAATATTCGCCATCCACAAGGAGGCCCTTTCCTTCCATACCGGTATTTTCAATAGCATTGATATGTTGCTCTTTAAAAGGAAATGGTTCTGAAGAAAGCAAGGCCAGATCTACTTTGGTTTTATTCAATAGATCGTTGTCAATTGAGGGATATCGAGGTTTTTCGGGACTCATGTTGATAAAGCCATTTAATTGAAGCAAATGATCTATGAAAGTACCTTTTCCTGCAAGCATCCATGGCTTTTGCCAAATAAAATAGAGCACTCTTTTTTTGGGTTTATTTTCAATAAAGGATAGGAAGCTTTTTTGTTCGCGTTCGATCCCGGAAACCAAAGTTGCCGATTTATCCGCACAATTGAACATGGTTCCGTATTGTCTTATTAGGTGTAATGCGTTTTTTATATTGTTTACCTCAGAGACATGAACCGCGTATTTTTTTTCAAGGGTCTGAACAATTTCTTTTGTGTTTTCTTCCTTGTTACAGAGAATAATATTGGGCTCTAATTTGGCAATTTTATCATAGGAGACTTTTTTAGTTCCTCCAACAATGGTTTTTGTTTTTTTTAAGTGGCCTGGATGAACACAGAATTTAGTGATTCCGACCAAGTACTCTTCAAGGCCCAAATCTACAAGTAGTTCAGTTTCGGAGGGTACTAGGGATATGATACGAAAAGGCCAACTTGGTAAAACCGTAGTTCTTCCAAGTTGGTCTTTTATTCTATTTTGCATTGCTACGTATTGATTTATACCAAAGGCTCCCTTGTCATGGCTTCTGGCTGCGCAACACCGATCATTTTTAAAATGGTCGGTGCAACATCACCTAAAACACCATCCTTTATTTCTTTTAATTCCTTATCGATCAAAATTACAGGAACAGGATTCGTGGTATGTGCCGTATGGGGTGAACCATCAGGGTTGATCATGGTCTCACAGTTACCGTGATCCGCAATCAATATGGTCGAGTATCCATTTTCCAAACCTGTTTCAATGACATCCTTTGCGCAAATATCCACAGCTTCGCAAGCTTTAATTGCAGCCTCCATAATTCCTGTATGGCCTACCATATCACCATTCGCAAAATTAAGACATACAAAATCAGCTTCTTGCTTTTTCAATTCTTCTACCAAAGCATCCCTTAATTCATAAGCACTCATCTCAGGCTTTAGGTCGTAAGTGGCTACTTTAGGCGAATTTCTCAGGATTCTACTTTCACCTTCAAAAGGTTCTTCCTTTCCTCCTGAGAAAAAGAAAGTTACGTGAGGGTATTTTTCTGTTTCTGCTATTCTGATTTGTTTTTTGCCAGCTTTGGATAATACTTCACCAATGGTTTCAGTGATATTGTCTTTATTGAAAATTACATGGATACCTTTAAAACTATCATCATAGTTTGTCATGGTAACATAATATAATTTCCGTTTGGTCGTATTGTACTCAGGGAAATCGTTTTGTGACAACATATTGGTCAATTCCCGTCCGCGATCTGTTCTGAAATTGAAAAAGATTATAACATCGTCTTCTTCAATAATACCATTTTTATCGGCAACCAATGGTTTAATGAACTCATCCGTAACTCCATTAGCATAGTTGGATTCTAAACTTGCTACCACATTATCGGTGGGGTCACCGATTCCATTGGCAATTACGTCATAAGCCAGTTTTACCCTTTCCCATCGATTATCGCGATCCATAGCGTAATAACGACCTGTCAATGTGGCGATTTTACCTGTGGTTTTTGCCATATGGTCCTCTAAATCGGCAACAAATGAAGCTCCCGATTTTGGATCTACATCCCTACCATCCGTAAAGGCATGTACGTATACCTTATCAAGGTCATTGTCTTTTGCCGCACTTAACAGGCCTTTTAAGTGGTTAATGTGGGAATGGACACCGCCATTGCTCAATAATCCTAAGAAATGTACTTTTTTATTGTTTGTTTTTGCATAGTTAAATGCATCAACCAAGACTTTTTCGTCTTTTAAAGTATTGTTTTCAATCGCAAGATTGATTCTGGTCAGTTCTTGGTAAACGATTCTTCCGGCACCTAAATTCATATGCCCAACTTCACTGTTTCCCATTTGGCCATCCGGCAGACCTACATTTAACCCATCTGTACGTAATGTCGCATTCGGGTACTTCGTATATAAACTGTCAATAAAAGGAGTGTTTGCATTGTCAATAGCGGAAACTTTTGGATCGGGGGATTTGCCCCAGCCATCCAAAATCATTAAGATTACTTTTTTGTTCATGATGTATAATTTCGTTCTGCAAAAATACGGTGTTACAATAAGTTTAGCTAGTTATTCAAGGGCCTTTTTTTAACATTCAAACCCCGTGATAGGGGCACAAATATATTCGCAAGATGTTAAAATTTAGTTATTTAACAATTTGCACTGAAACAATTTTACGCCCAAGGGGTCTATTGGTATAGTAATTAACAGTATTCATCAATCATTACCGGATAAATCCGGTAGCAAAAACAATCATCATGAGAAAAACAATCGTAATTGCGGTCACGGCGTGTATGTTCGTGGTTTCCAATGTAATGGCAAGCCATCAAAGTCAAAAAGAACCTTTAAAAGGGAACCTCGTTTCCTCGGAAATGGCAGAGCTGAGTACATTTTGTAAGGCCATAATCAATGGGGATATCGATCTGGTCAAAAAGTTGATTGCCCTGGGGGAGGATGTGAATAAAAAATCCCTTGGGAAGACCCCTGCCATTTATGCTGCCCGTTATAACCAAGTCGAGATTTTGAAGGTGTTGATTACAAATGGGGCCGACCTTAGTATCAAAAGCAATAATGGATATACCATTGCGGAAATTGCAAAAATGTCCCGTGCCAAGGAGGCTTTGAGGGTAATCAACGCAGAAATGCAAAGTTGATGAAGGTACAAAATAATGAATCCCGCCTTTGGCGGGATTCATTGATATTCACTTCAAATAGTGTTCAGGTAAAAGAGTGAACCTTAGTGGTTTAGAATTCGAAACCCGTAGCTGCCCTATAAATAAAAGCATAGAATGCCATCATCAGCATAATAACACAGAAAACCGAGTAGGCTTTTAAGAGCAATACCACAAAATATGGACGGCAACCCTCGAATGCTTCCGTGTAAATGTCTTTAAAATGTAATAGTGTTCCCATATAGTTTGTTTAAGTGATCGTAAATCAAAGCTATAAGGGTTAAATCTGAGGCAATTGAAAGATTGGGGGGTAAAGCCCAAAGATACTAAAATAAAATTTTAATCAAATCGTTTTCCGTTAATTCTAAAAAAACTAGCCCCCGTATTTGGCAATGGCTTCCTTGATCTTTTCCACACGGTTCTCCGGGTCAGGGTGGGTACTCTGGAATTCGGGCACGCGATCGGGCCCGGCGGCTGCCTTTAAAATCTTCATGACCTCGATCATTTCCATAGCGTCATAACCCGCATTTATCATAAAAAGAACGCCAAGTTCATCGCTTTCCAATTCATCCCCACGACCATTTTTCAAGAGTGTATTCTGTCCGATACTACTTACGATTCCACCGGCATCGGCACCAACGTTGGCTCCCATGGCGACGGTTTGCCAAAAATTACTGTCCGCAATACGTTCGGCGGAATGCCTACCGATCACATGTCCGATTTCATGCCCGAGTACTCCTGCCAATTGTGCTTCGTTCAATTGGGAAAATAGGGCATAGGTGATAAAAACCTGCCCCCCCGGTAAAGCAAATGCGTTTATGGTTCGGTCATCTGCCAATAAGTGAAAATCATATTGGTAAGGGGTCTCACGGGCGATACTGTTTTCGACCAGTTTGTTCCCTACGAAATCTACAAAGGACTGAAATCGTTCATCGGGATAAAGACCGCCATGTTGTTGCGCGATTTCAGGGGCACTTTGTAGGCCAATGGCAATTTCTTGGTCCGAGGTCATGTTGATGTTCTGCTCCCTGCCCGTGTACGGATTCTCTTCTTGGTTACTGCACCTTTGGATAATGGCAAAAATGACAATGGCCAAGCCTATGAATATCCGAATTTTCCAATTGCCTCTTCCCATGGTTAGTAATAACGAGTGTCGGCCAATATATAAAAATCCTATAAAAGTGCCGTATTTATATCCAAAATATTATTTCGCAAGTAATTTTTGATAAATCCCGTTGTGAAGTGTTCGCCCCCATAAAAACTTTCTTCCCGTAACAATTGAACGATATTCAACCTTCTATAAGCGGTTAACATGGGTATGGAGATCGGGGCATAGCTATAATGCCATGGTTCATATTTAAAACCCCTTCTTTTAGGGTCCTTCGTATATACCAAATGGAAGTCGAATTTCTTTGAATTTTCATCCATCCACTTTTTAAAATCCTCAAAAGGGCCCCCTGCTTCGAATTTTTCGGGAACGAGTACATCCCCATTTGTTTTTCTATACCCATCAATAATGTCGATGTCGGTACCCCAGTGATGTCTGCTCGTTCCGGGAATGGTCGAATATTCAATGATTTTTT
This sequence comes from Maribacter polysaccharolyticus, assembly GCF_028882255.1. GTDB lineage: Bacteria > Bacteroidota > Bacteroidia > Flavobacteriales > Flavobacteriaceae > Maribacter_A > Maribacter_A polysaccharolyticus. The sequence continues at coordinate 2,809 of NZ_JARBUY010000006.1, read as the reverse complement.
CAATGGCCGCTAAAGGCGACATACCATCGTCTTCGGTGTACTTGATGTATTTTCTTTCCCAGATAGCTTCCTGTCTATAAAAACTACGATAGCTTGATACGATTTTAAGATCGATACCATCGCTGTATGCGGCTTTTTTCATGGCCAAAAAAGCATCGTGGGCTTCTTTACGAAGGTTTATCCCTTCGCCGAATAATTCTATATCCTCCTTACCCATTAATTCCAAGACCGAGTACTCATGTTCAGGCTCCTTGGCAAGCATCAGGGAGGGGGTTAAAGCTAAGCCGATTCCGGAAATACTACTTTTCTTTATGAACGATCTTCTTTTCATCTTATTAATATGATTTGAACCCATGTGATTTTCGATGTTTATCTGCAACTATGGTGCCACCATTGGGTATATGTTCTATAACGTCGAACCTTCTAAAAAGATTATACCATGGGGTAATTTAAAATTCCAATGGGTATTCCATTCCCTAAAAGTAATCAAAATAATAAGGGAAGATCGAAAACGGATCCATGCATCGGGGTTTTCAGGAAGGTATGTTTACGCCATTATTGTTTTACGGAAAGGTATAAATATCCCTGATGGCGCTTTTTAAGGTCGTGCATTGTAATGATATAAAAATAAATACCTGTGGCCAGTCCAGAATCCCTGCTGATCACCGAATTCCTGTTCGAAACCCCGTTGAATTCATTTTGGTAATTTTCCTTGGAATAGACCAAAACCCCATATCTATTGAAAATTTGAAGGGAGTTATTGGGGGACGCCTCCAAACCATCGAGTACCAGGTAATCGTTTTTACCATCCCCATTGGGGGTCATATAATAATTGTCGAGTTCTAAAGTTTCAAATTGTTCCACTTCATCCGCATTACCTCCCAAGGTCAATATTTCGTAGTCATTGGGGATAAAGGGTTCCGAGGTAATGGAACCGTTTACAAGTCCGCCTTCGACGTTGGTATTTCCTAAGTTTACCCATTGATTACCTTCCTTATGCCAGCCCACGACCTTGAGGTCCCCTAAATATTCGGCCAATGCCCCAATATTACTATCTTCATCCCAAGTAAGGGTAACCGAGGTCATGACCTCACCTTCCAGATGCCAGAATTCCTTGTCACTGACCGACATGTATTCAGAGGCTATTTTTCCGGTTTCAAAACTCTTTCCGAAAACGGAAGGCGAATTGGGGTCTTCATAAAAATAAGCGCATTTGACCAAGGGGTCGATCTCATCCGAGCTTATTCCCAAGGGCCTAAGTCTATTATCATCACCCACGGGAAAGGTAAAGTTGTCCTTGTTCGTGAAAGCGGCATATCCATCGATAAGGGATACGTCATTTTCCCCTACGTAAAAGGCATCTTCCAAAAAATTGGTGAATATATCGGAATTGATCCTAGGGGTGATCACATCCCCGACGACGAGGTTCACATTATTGGTCACATCCATTTGGGTGTTTAAATACAGTCCATTGTCGACCGCGATTTCGGCATCGTAAAAAACGGGTATTTCAGATCCTGAAACCGTAATCGATTTATCGAACCCATAAAAACCGACCAAGCCCGAATTTTGGTCAAAATCACCGTCATTGATTACATCCATATGAAAACCGACCATGGTAGACCCATGTATCTGCATGGGGCCATAGTTGTGTACGGCATCTTGGGCGTTTAAAAACGCAACAGCTGTAAAAATTAGGATTACAAATATTTGTTTGATAACATTCATATACTGAATTATACTTTCTTTTCGAGTTCTATACAATGATTCCTTAGTCGATGAAACTTCCTGATAACGAAAACTAAAGCTCGTTTTACCTTATTACTGGGATTTGTTTATTAGCTGCCAATATGTTCCATCAAATTGAAATGTATAGGTATGTTTTTCTTTTAGTTCATTTTCTCTATCCCCTTCTTCATCTATATAATTTATATTCGTTTCATTTTTCTTGGCATTTTGCATTATTTTCAAAACATAGATTTGTCCTGTTACAGCTGTTGAAGGGAATGAAATGGTATCGTTGTTTCCATAAACAATTAAAGTATAATCATTTGGTCCTAGGGTGTAATCTGATGTTGTACTGGCAATACCACGAATAAGCGCGCCACCCGGTGTATCAGCATTCGTGGTTTGGTCTTCCCATGCTACATCTCCGGAACTGTTGGTTACCAAAACTTGATTGCTGTTTCCGGGCTCGATTTTTATGGGCGTTACACTGCCATCCAAAATATTTTCCGTTTCTACGGCATCCACCTTAAGTTCGGAGGTACCTACGGCATCGGCATTGATTTCCGAGGCATTTACGGAATTAGGGGCCAGATCGGATGCTGTAATCGAGTTATCGGCTATTTTTCCTCCAGGACCTCCAATTATGGCTCCATCTAAGATTTTAGCCGTGGTTATGGCATCGTCTGCGATAACCGTGGCATTGGTCGGACCTGTAACATCACCGGCCAAATCACTGATGGAAAACTCCGTTCCACTTAAGGTCAACCCCGTTCCGGCCGTATATTGGGTGTCGTCATCCCCATCGTCGAGTCCCGTTGGTCTGTTGCTAAGACTGGTCCAACCCCCATCAAAATCATCGGCCGCATTATCATCATACCCACTAAGGTCTATAGTGGTGGCATCTGGGTCATTGGATAAGGTGATAATACCTCCTGAAAATTGTAGGTCTTGTATTTCATTGGTAGCGCTTAAATCCCCATCGGCAGTGTTATGTGCGGCGATGGCAGCAACATTGGTCGCAATGTCCGTGGCATTGGTAGCAATATTTGCAGCATTGACTGCAATTCCTGAAATATCCTGA
>NZ_JARBUY010000005.1 GCF_028882255.1 Maribacter polysaccharolyticus | reverse complement strand
CTATTGAACTTCTCAGATAGAACAACTAAAGCTTTATGTCGTGTCCGATTAAATTTCATTCAAATATTTGCTAACGGTTCGGCTATGAACAGTACGTGAGCAAACAAGCGTTTACTTTCCGCCACGCACATAGCGAAATCTTTTGGTTTTGTTTTTTCTTTTCCTTGTCAAAGCAAAATCCCAAAAATTTTGCGGACATCATAAAATACGCAAACCTTTCAATTAAGCCCGAAGCCCGTATTGTTTATAGGTTTTGTTGGCAAACGTTATTTTTTAATTTTTCTTCATCATAGGAAACGGTGGAGGCGGTATGTCGCTAACTTGGCTTCTCCATTCAGCTTTCATTAGATTTATATCATCCTTAGTGTCGATTTGTATATAATCTGCGATTAATTCATCTGGTTTATAACCAACGTAAATTTTTGAATGCTGCTCATTATTGTTCTTCACATAAAAATGAACTGAATACTGAATATATCCAGTTTTCGAAATATTACGGTCAAAATAATAATCCATAGTTTGCTTTGATTTGTGCAAGTCTCTTTTAAATCTCTTGAGACTTTTCCTCATTGAAAGAGTTGAATCACTATGGTACCAAACTAACTTATCTAATTTCATTTGTTTGTCGGAAACAGAAATAGCTAAATCTTTTATGTTTTTAAACAATATGCTATCCCTCTTTTCATTCGAGGTAAAACTGTTCTGAGAATGTAAAGTGGTTGTTAATAGACCAAAAATTAAAAGTATTTGATATTTCATTTTATAATGTTTGCCAACGTTAAAGCTATGATTTCGGTCTGGGAAATCCGACAGGATTTTACATGATCGGAATCGTGCAGGAATAAAAGTAAGCAATTTTATCTTTTGGAAAAGGCAAGACTGAATTATAGGTATTGTTAGCGGTTGCTTGCAGCGCTGCCCATGCCCACAAGTCCAAGCCAATACATTTGTCCACGTATTTTTGCCGCATATTCAATCCGGCGCAGGCCTTAATGGAAACAATTATAATCTGAGGTTTTACTAAACCTGGGCAGGGAAGGGCAGACCATAGGCCACTACGTACTGCTTGCGTAACCCTTGCGTATTGGCGGCAAAAGGAAGGGCCCTTAGGTTGCTCTATTATAAATCCCAAAACCATCTGAAAGCCTGATCGTGCGATTTACAAACCGTATTTTTTTTGCTGCCCTGATAAACGTACTGCTTGCATACAGATTGGTCAAACTATAGGGTAGGCAGCAAAAAAGAAGAAGTCCCTAACCAGCTCATTATTTTAGAGCAAGTTACCGCTAACGTTAAAGCTATGATTTCGGTCTGGGAAATCCGACAGGATTTTACATGATCGGAATCGTGCAGGAATAAAAGTAAGCAATTTTATCTTTTGGAAAAGGCAAGACTGAATTATAGGTATTGTTAGCGGTTGCTTGCAGCGCTGCCCATGCCCACAAGTCCAAGCCAATACATTTGTCCACGTATTTTTGCCGCATATTCAATCCGGCGCAGGCCTTAATGGAAACAATTATAATCTAAGGTTTTGCAAAACCTGGACAGGGAAGGACAAGCCAATGGTCCATATGCGTACTGCTTGCGTAACCCTTGCGTATTGGCGGCAAAAGGAAGAGCCCTTACGTTGCTCTATTATAGATCCCAAAACCATCTGAACGCCTGATTGTGCGATTTACAAACCGTGGATTTTTTGCTGCCCTAATATACGTACTGCTTGCATACAGATTGGTAAAACTATAGGGTAGGCAGCAAAAAAGAGAAGTCCCGAAGCTGCTCTTTATTTTAGAGCAAGTTACCGCTAACGTAGGAATATAGATCGTATGATCTATATATCTTTTATGTGCAGAACTAAGATAAGAGATCTTTGATGTCCTTGAAAGAGGTTTCCGCCACATGGGTGTAAATTTCTGTTGTCTTGGTAGAATTATGTCCGAGTAATAATTGAATATGCCTGATATCAACCCCATCTTCAAGTAGGTGGGTAGCAAAGCTGTGCCTTAACATGTGCGGTGTCACCTTTTTGGGGATTGCCGCCTTTAATGCGGCATTTGATATAAGTTTCAACACGCTAGATGCTGTGTAAGGTCTATTCCGTGGTCCTTCAAAAAGATATACCCTAGGGGTGTATTCCTTATAATATAATCTCAAGTCCTTTAATAGGGTAGGGCTCAGAACGGTCATTCTGTCCTTATTGCCTTTTCCTCCCTTTATACAGATCAGCATACGTTTGCTATCAATGTCATTTAATTTAAGGTTAAGGAGTTCACTTCTTCTAAGGCCGGCGGAGTAGAGTAATGAAACGATGCACTTATGCTTAAGGTTGTTGGTGTTTTCAATTAGGGCATGCACTTCTTGTTTTGACAATACCTTGGGCAATTGTTGTAGCTTCCTTGGACGTTCTATCGCATAAAACCTATTGGGCATTCCCATAACGCGCTCAAAATAAAATTTTATACTGTTTACCGCTTGGTTGATGTAAGAATTGGATCGACCTTCCTGGATAAGCTTTTGTAGATATAATCTCACCTCGTTTTCGGTGATGTCCCTTGGTTCGATATTAGGGTAATGGTTAATGAAGCGTTCAAACTGGTGCACATAGCTCTTTACGGTGTTAGCGGCATATTTCCTGATTTCCAACTTATCCAAATACGCCACTGGGCATCTTTTATGACCATTATTCAAAGTCCTATTTCTATACCAGTGTACATTAGGGGGCATTTCGGTATTGAGTTCCTGTTCGGGCTGAAAAAAATAATTGCCATTGATCCAGACTTCCCCCCTAAATGTGTCAAAGATCTTTCCCAGACTGGCCTTATTGTTCACAACATAATACATGCCATATTCATCGGACCAGGAAACACCTGGCAATTTGTCCAACAAGGCCTGTATGACCTTATCAGATCTGAATTGTAAGCCGATTTGCCTTTCGCCTCCGATCAGCAAGTGTTTTAAAGTAATGTTTCTGCCCTTGAACATAAACCGGTTTTATTAAATATCAAAAAACAAAATGATTTAATCGTATATTAACCGAATATTGTTCGTATAATTATTCTTTTAATGATTTGGAAATGAGATTACAGCACCAATGTTTGTATTGTAAAAAGGAGCTTATCGGACGTACCGATAAGAAGTATTGCGATCTGCATTGCAAAAGTGCGTATCAATACCAAAAAAAGAAAGAAGGGCCAGAACGCTTTTATGACAAGGTGAACAACCAATTGAAGCTGAACCGTAAGCTGTTGAAGACCTTCAACAAAGGGGGGAAGGTGACCGTTAGGACCGAATTATTAATGCAATTGGGATTCAATCCTGATTTTTTTACCCACTATTGGAAAAATAAAAAAGGGGATGTGTATCTCTTCGTTTATGAATACGGATTCTTGAGGAAAAAAGAGTACGGAAAAGAAAAATTCATACTTATACGATGGCAAGACTATATGGAAAAATCGGCATAATACCATTTTGTGAAGCAAAAAAGAAAAGGCTGTTGGTGTAATGCATAGGTTCTTTTCCGATACCTATACCTACCAATGCACCAACAGCCATTATATTTATTTTACTTCATATTTCCCCATGTACCGTTTCCATAATACGGTTTGGTGGGTTTCCAACGAAATATCCCGACCGTCTATAAAGGCCTTTGTAAGTTGGTTGCCCCGCATATCCAACGCATCGCCTTTAGATATGAAAAGGGTGGCGCTTTTGCCTACTTCCAAGGTGCCATAGGTATCCGCTATGCCCAAGATCTGGGCGCTGTTCCCTGTTATGAGTTGTAGGGCTTTTTCCTTGTCCATACCCTGGGATACCACCTGCCCGGCATAAAACGGTAGGTTTCGGGTCTGGAAATTGGCACTGCCCCCGTTTTGCAAGGCCACTAAAAGTCCGGCATCGGACAATAATTTGGGCAGCTTATACGGTAGGTCATAGTCCTCATCATCAAAATTGGGGCGACTGTGGGTGCGCTGCACCAAAACGGGAATGTCGTGTTGCTTTAAAAAGTCGGTCACCTTATACGCATGGTATCCACCGACCAAGACCACATGTTCAATACCGTGCTCCTTGGCCATGGTAATGCCGTCTATGATCTCTTTTTCGCCATCCGCATTAAGGTATAGCCTTTGGGAGCCGTCAAAAAGGCCTTTCATGGCGGCAAAGGCCGGATTCAGTTCGGTACTTCCCGTTTTGTTGTAGGCCATCGCATGCTGCAGAAAACGTTCAATTTCCTCGATCTGATCGGCATATTCCTTATTGGGTTGTAGACCTCCGGGTCCACCACGTCTACGATTTCTACGAAAACTATTGGGCCAGTTCATATGAATGCCATCATCGACCTTAACCGCGGCATCCTCCCAGTTCCAGGCATCGAACTGCACGATTGACGAGGTGCCCGAAATACGCCCGCCTTTGGGGGTGATCTGTCCTAAAAGTACGCCGTTCGGACGCATACTCTCTACCACCTGCGATTCGGCATTGTAGGCGATCAGACTGCGCACATGGGGAATCATATCCCCGATCTCGTCCTGATCGTTCGTGGCCCTTACGGCATCGACTTCAACAAGGCCCAAAGATTTGTTGGGGGCGATAAAACCCGGGTACACATGCGTACCCTTGCCTTTGATGACCGTTCCCTTACGGGCAATCTTTGTCATGGCACTGCCTACAAACGTAAGCTTGCCGTCTTCGAACATGATCAACGCATTTTCAATCACTTTCCCATTGCCCAAATGCGCCGTGGCCCCATCTATTGAGATGGCTTCTTGCTGCACGGGAGCCGGGGTTTGCTGTGCCATTCCCATAAAAAAGGTGGTCGCAGCGAATGCTAAACTATATATCGATTTTCTCATTATTTTATCCATTTTCAATACCTATTAGAGTGAGTCGCAGTGGAAGGTTTCCTTCTTGTTGTTCCTAGGGCCCTGTGTCTTGGCGCCACTTTCTTTTTCCTTGAGCATCATACCTATGAGCTTGCTGCGCTCTTGGGTAACGGCCGCTCGCTGTTGTTGGTCTTTTTCAAGATCGAAATAGACGGCGCCTTCGATCAATGTTTTTTCCGGCTTTGCATAAATGGATAAGGGGTGGTCGCTCCAAAGCACCAAATCGGCATCCTTACCTTCTTTGATACTTCCCACACGTTCGTCTATATGTAACAGTTTTGCCGGATTGATGGTGACCATCTTCCAAGCCTCGAGTTCGGATACGCCGCCATATTTAACGGTCTTTCCGGCCTCTTGGTTCAGCCTGCGCGACATCTCGGCATCGTCGCTGTTGATGGCAACGGTGAGCCCTACGCTTTGCATGATGGCCGCATTGTAGGGGATCGCATCCTTAACTTCATATTTATAGGCCCACCAATCGCTGAAGGTAGAGGCACCCACACCGTGCTCCAACATTTTATCGGCAACTTTGTACCCTTCTAAGATGTGGGTAAAGGTATTTACTTTAAAATTGAACTTCTCGGCGACTTTCATCAACATATTGATCTCGCTCTGTACATACGAATGGCAACTGATAAAGCGTTCCCCATTGATGATTTCGACCAAGGTCTCCATTTCGGCATCTTTCCGATACGGCTTTCCACTTTTCTTTAGGGCTTCGTATTCCTTGGCGCGTTGAAAGTAGTTCATGAACACCTGTTCAACCCCCATACGGGTTTGGGGAAAACGATTGAAGCTACCCCAGTTGCTCTGTTTTACATTTTCACCCAAGGCGAATTTGATGAATTTGGGCGAATTGTCATAAATCATGTTCTCGGCACTTTCGCCCCATTTCAGTTTCAAAATGGCCGATCGGCCGCCAATGGGGTTCGCAGAACCGTGTAACAATTGTAAAGTGGTTACCCCACCACCTAAATTCCTGTAGATACCGATATCCTCTGGGTCGACCACATCTTCCATGGTTACCTCGGCAGAGGAGTTTTGACCCGATTCGTTGACGGCCAAGGCGGCCAAATGGCTATGTTCGTCAATAATACCTGCCGTTAGGTGTTTTCCGGTCGCATCAACAACCTTGGCACGCCCCGGTTTCAGGTCCTTTCCTATTTTTGAGATTTTCCCGTCTTTGATCAATACATCGGTGTTTTCTAAAATTCCGGCGTCTTCACTGGTCCAAACCGTTGCATTTTTGAACAAAATGGTTTCAGATTGGGGAATCTCACGATAACCATAACCTACGTTCGGGTAGGTGACCGGTACGATCTCGGGCATTTCGGAAGCCTTTTTACTTTTTTCCTTGGCCTCAAAAGCTTTGGTCAAAGAAAGGGTATAAGGGGCTTCTTGTCCATCGGATAAGATCACTTTTCCCGTTATAGGGGTTTTGGTGTCTTTTACCAAAGTCGATAATCGGTACAATTGGTCTCCCTTTGAAAATGACAATTGCATCCAATTTTCTTTAAAGGTCATTTTGGAGGAATAGGATACGGTATCCTTAGTGACCTTTGTTTTTGGTTTTGCCACTTCCCCGGAAATGGAAACCGTAAAGGTGTCGCCTCCTGTCTTTAAGGTGTAATCCCCACGAATATCGGTCAGGTCCATGTCATTGATGGTGTTTTTGGTCCCCTGTACCCAATTTTCATATAAGGTGGTTCCTTCATCAAAGATATCACCCGAAGTGATCAAAAAGTTGGCATAGCGACCTTGTTGCAGGGATCCTATCTTATCGGTTCGGCCCATTATCTGTGCAGGCACGGTGGTAAGTGCTTCCAATGCCTTTGTTTTCGGTAGTCCGTAGGTAATGGCTTTCTGTAGCTTGTCCTTTAGCTCCGAAGGCGATTTCAATCCGTTCAAGGTAAAGGAGAAAGTAACCCCGTTCGCTGCAAGTATTTTGGGGTTGGCAGGCGCTTGGTTCCAGTGGCGCATGTCTTCCAAGGAAACATATGAAGCCTGGTAGGGGTCGCTAACGTCGTAGGCATCAGGGAAGTTTAAGGGAATGATCAGTTTTGCTTGGGTGTTTTTGATGTCGGCTATGGTTTCATACTCATCACCACCGCCCAATATCGCATATTGTATGCCGTTGGCATCACCAATACCATCGGCCCGTACGATATTGCCTTTGTCCCCGGCATCAAAGATCTGTACCAAACCTTTGTTGGCGTTCAAGGCTTTCAAAGAACGGTCTTTGGTGTCGACATTTCCTTTGGCATACCAATCCGCATCAATGTACATTTGGCGTAAAAGGGCGATGGCCCCCATCAAGGAAGTAGGATAACTTTGGTTGGAGGCCACACTCTTGGTAAATGAAAAATATTGTCCCGAGCGATCATCAATGATCCGTTGCGAGTCGTCCCCTTTACCGTTTAGGGCGATAAGAACGCCTGTACCACGGGCAATACCATCCTGTATGTGCGAATTGACCACGCCAAATCCGGCCTTGCGCAGTTCCTCGGCTTTTTTGTCGTCATATTTGAAATTGCCAATGGCATCGTTTTCAGGCATGATATGATCGTTCCAATAAAAACCTTCCCGTGTGGGGTTGAACTGGGCCGAACGTCGCGAACCTTCGACCCTTTTGGGTTTTTCGACCCCGAAATCGGAATAGATATCGATAAAGGAAGGGTATATCGTTTTTCCTTTAAGGTCAATGGTAACCGTGTTTTTGGGCAACGTTACCGAGGTGCCTACCTGTACCACCTTGCCGTTTTGGATCAATAAGGTACCTTGGTCTACCACCTGGGTGGGGGTAATGTAAATCTTGGCATTCGTAAAGGCCGTATAATTCTTGTTTTTTGATTTTACCCCGTCGTTATCCGGAAAATAATCTTGGGCAAATAGCGTTGCACCACACCAAAATAGCGTGAGTGCCAGTAGTTTCATTCTCATAAAATCGGTTTAGTTATTTATCGGAACTAAAGATATAATAAGCGATCAAAACGGGTAACTGTGTTAACTATTTTTAACGTTTTGCGCAAATCGTTGAAGAATTGCAGGTAAAATGACGAAAATCAAAAGGATAAGGCAATAAAGAAAAGTGGAATATATTGTTGGCCCCTCACAGTCAACCGTCTACTACCCACTGCCCACTGTCCACTGTCCACTGCTCACTGTCTACTGATAACTGCCCACTGCCCACTGTCCACTGTCCACTGCTCACTGTCTACTGATAACTGCCCACTGCTAATTGTTCACTGTTAATTGCTAATTGACCATTGTTAATTGCCAACTGTCCACTGCCTACTGCCTACTGTTCACTGCTAATTGCTAATTGCTAATTGTCCATTGTCAATTGCCAACTGTCCACTGCCCACTGTCTACTGAAAACTGCCCACTGCTCACTGTCTACTGATAACTGCCCACTGCTAATTGTTCACTGTTAATTGCTAATTGACCATTGCTAATTGCTCACTCCACCGGATGGTCTTTGTGATAGGTGACCATTAGGGAAACCACGGCATTATAGCTTTTGATGCCTTGTTTTTGGTTGTTGGCTTTTAGGAAAGAATTGAAAATGGATTTAAATACCGGTTCCATGGGGTTTTCGAACGATTGCCAAAAACGGGCCATTTCCATGAAATTCTTTCGGGTACCCGGGTTTATCCCAGCATACAGTTCCTTGAATTTGGCCTCGTCGTTCCTTCGTAGGTCACTTAGGCAATAGGTTAGGGCATAGGCATAGGCGGTATATTGAAAATAGATATCCGGATTGTAAATGGTGGCCAAATACCCAATGAAGTTGGTCTCGTTCTCTGCAGAATAGCCGATTTGGTGCCCTATTTCGTGTCCGGCGACCACAGGGAACCTAAAAACCGGGAGTCGCCCATTTACCTGTCCCTCATGGGTAAACGGATTCAAATACCCCCCATATCCCATATAGCTCAATCCCGTACTGAACAGTGACGTTTTTATACTGGGGTGGCCATAGGTCAAAAAAGGATAGGCATTCCCCAAGTTTTCATAACCGATCAGGGTTTTGTCCAGAATTTCCTTTTTGGTGTAGGGGACCACTACGGCCTGGGCCGTATCCTTCGTAATGGCATATTGTAAGGTGTTGGTCTGTTGGATCAAGGCTTCCGTGAGGGCCAAGAGTTCGGTGTCGGTATGTCTGTTCTCGAGGGCGAACCTTTTGGCAATGGGCTCCCGGTAGTAATTGAACCCCCAAAGCAAATGAAAGGTGAAATAAGCAATCGAAAGGACAAAGATGATATTGCGTAAAAAAAGTAGGGGATAGGTCTTTATTTTTAGCCAATGCTTCCATAAATAGCGAAGTGCCAAAAGGGATATTGAAAAATAGAGGATATCCCCTATGGAAAAGGGAATCCATCCGTATAAAACCCTAAAAAAACCCGATATCCATGGGTAAATGCCATTACTGTAATATTTTTCGATACTCTCGGGATGGTTACCCCACCATTTTACGATGATTATCTGTGGGATAATGGATGCTGCGACCCAATTTTTGATGTTGTGAACCATGGTTTCAAAAATAGGGATTAATACCTGAAATTACATTCGTATGACGTACTTTTGAACGGTAAAAACAATAGTATGGGGAAAGAAGTAAGACAGTTGGAACCACGGGAGGTGTGGAATAAATTCGCTGATTTGAACGAAGTGCCCAGGCCCTCGAAGAAAGAAGGGCGGGTGATACGGTTTATGTTGGATTTCGGTACGTCGTTAGGGCTTGAAACCTTTTCCGATAGCGTAGGGAATGTGATCATCAGGAAGCCGGCCACAGCGGGTATGGAAGACCGTAAAAAGGTCACCTTGCAATCCCATCTCGATATGGTGCACCAAAAGAACGCGGATACGAAGTTCGATTTTGATACAGAGGGCATTAAGATGTATGTCGATGGCGATTGGGTAAAGGCCCAGGGTACCACCTTGGGGGCCGATAACGGTCTAGGGGTTGCCGCCATTATGGCCTTACTCGAAAGTACCGATATTCCCCATCCTTTTTTGGAAGCCCTTTTTACGATTGATGAAGAAACCGGAATGACCGGTGCAATGGGGCTCGAAGGCGGCGTACTGCAAGGCGCGATATTGTTGAATCTCGATACCGAGGAAGATGATGAAATCGATATCGGTTGTGCGGGAGGTATCGATGTAACGGCAACCAGGAGCTATACGGAAGAACCCACGGCCGCCGGTTCGGTAGGATACCTCATTACGGTAAAGAACCTGCAAGGCGGTCATAGCGGTATGGATATCCATAAGGGATTGGGAAATGCGAACAAAATCATGAACCGCTTGCTTTATAATGCAACGGAAGCTTTCGATATACAGCTCTCCGAAATTGACGGTGGAAGTTTGCGCAATGCCATTCCTAGGGAAAGTTTTGCGAAAATAGCGGTAAAGAACGATCAAGTCATAGATTTTGAAAGCAGATTGAAGCAATGGGCAGCTATCATTAAAGCGGAATTTGCCATTAAAGAACCCGAATTGGAGCTAACGGCGGTAAAGATCGATACCCCGGAAAAAGTAATGCATAAAACGGTCCTAGAAAAATTGGTAAGGGCTGTCTATGCTGCCCATAATGGGGTATATGCCATGAGTGCGGCGATATCCGATTTGGTGGAAACTTCGAACAATATCGCCCGTGTCGAGGTGAAGGACGGAAAGATGAAAATAGGGTGCTTAACCCGGTCATCGGTGAATTCGGCCAAGATGGATGTGGCGAATGCCCTTAAATCGGCTTTCGAATTAGCGGATTTTTCGGTTGGTTTCGATGGGGATTACCCCGGTTGGAACCCGAATCCGGATTCCGCCATATTGGATGTCCTTGAGGGTAAATATGCCTCCCTATTTGGGGAAAAACCACAGGTAGTGGCGTGCCATGCCGGTTTGGAATGTGGTATCCTAGGGCAGAATTACCCCGAAATGGATATGATCAGTTTTGGTCCTACCATTAAAGGGGCGCACTCCCCAGACGAAAGGGCAAGTATTTCCTCGGTTCGGAAGTTTTGGAAATTTTTATTGGAAATCCTTAAGGACATCCCTAAAAATTAACAGGTAATACTTGATTTACATAATAAATTAACGATAAATTTGTGTTTTGTCATTTTTTATTCTTTAATTTTAAGTAATTACTAAATTTAAGGTTATGGGTATAAAAAGTTTTCAAGGCGCAAGAAAGAATCAAAATACCACGACAACGGAGATTCCTTTGAAGGTCAGCGATTATATGACCACGAAGCTTATAACGTTCAGGCCCGAGCAATCCGTTGAAGAAGTTATCGATGCTTTGCTCGGCAACAAGATTTCAGGCGGACCCGTGGTCAATGATAAGAATGAATTGGTGGGTATGATATCCGAAGGGGATTGTATAAAACATATCAGCGACAGTCGCTATTACAATCTGCCAATGGCCCAAGCTACCATTGAACAAAGGATGATTCGGAATGTTGAGACCATTGATGGTGATATGAACATCTTTGATGCGGCGAACAAATTCCTCAACGAAAGACGTAGGCGTTTCCCGATTGTAAAGGATGGTAAATTGGTGGGGCAGATATCACAAAAGGATATTCTTAAAGCCACCGTTATGCTGAAATCCCAAAATTGGAAAAAATGATTTTTTGGGTGAGGGCGAATTGATTCCCCTACATCGGCATTTGTTGTTTCGACCCCGGTACGTCGGGTCTTTGGAAAATGCCTGTTCGGTATCAAGAAGGCAAACGGCAAGAAGGTAAAACATGGTGTTCCCTGAAATAAGGGATGAAAAAATCCCGAAACCTAAAAAAGGCTTCGGGATTTTTTAATGTATATCCTGTTTTTTATTATTCCACGATACCGGTAATCTCCAAATCGAAAATTAAATTGGAATTTGGGGGAATAGGACCACTGCCTTGCTCACCATAGCCTAAATGGGGAGGAATGAACACACGGATCTTATCACCGACGTTCATGGTCAAGAGTCCTTCTTTGAAACCTGGGATCAATCCGGCATCCGGACTGTAAGGCATGGGAACGGCCTCATACCCTCCGCCGGCTTTTCTACGCGGATTGTATTGCATGAATTTTGTTGCGATATCTTCATAGTTGCTGTCAAAAAGGGTACCGTCTTCCAGGTAACCGGCGTAAAAAACCTTTACCTGTTGACCAATAGTAGGCTTTTCACCAGTGCCCTCAACAAGTTTTAACAACTGTAATCCCGAAGGTAGGGTGGTTGCCTTATTTTTGTCGGCCGCTAAGGTTGCAGCGAATTCAGGAAGCATTTTGTCATATTCCACTTGTCTGGCCTGTTTTTCTTTTTCTTCCTCGGCCAACCTTTTCTTCTCGGCGTCGAAATATTCGGTCATGACCTTTACGGCATCGAACTTTCTGGCCGCTTTTCCGTTCCTGATGATCTCCACGGTGTTCATTACCACGTCTTCGACAGGCCTGTCTTTTTGTGGTGAAGGTGAGGTTTCAACATTGGCTATGGAATCGACAATCTCCATACCCTTTACGACTTCCCCGAAAACGGTATGCCTGCCGTCTAGGAAAGGGGTTTCTTTATGGGTGATGAAAAACTGGCTTCCATTGGTTGTGGGTCCTGCATTGGCCATAGACAGTATGCCTGCCTTGTAATGGGTCAATGAATCATTGAACTCATCCTTGAACTTGTAACCCGGATTGCCGCTTCCGGTGCCTGTAGGGTCTCCTCCTTGAATCATGAAATCTTTGATGACCCTATGGAAAATGACACCGTCATAATACTTTTTGCCTTGGTATTCCTCACTTACGAATGGGTTTGTGCCTTCGGCCAAGGATACGAAGTTCGCAACCGTTACCGGGGTTTTTTCCGCTTCCAATTTAACAATGATGTCGCCTTTTGTGGTTTGGATGTCCGCGAAGAGACCATCTCCCAATTCGGGATATTTGCTCGATTTGCAACTGGTCAAGGCTATTGAAAGGGTAAGTAATAATAGAAAATGTTTTTTCATTGTTGGTGGTTTAATTTTGAATACTATCTTGTTGTTTATGGATTTTGAATATGGTTACCGTTGATTTTAAGGGTACGTTGATACCTATTTTATGCTCATCCCCATGATAGCCATAGGCTAGGGAAGATGGGAAAAAGAAGGTAGCGGTTTCATTCTCCTTCAATAATTTGATGCTGTTGCGCAATCCCGGAAAAAGTTCTTGCTTGTCTACCTTATAGTTGAAGATCCCGATTTCTTCCTGTGAGTAAATGGTGTCGTTATTGAAGCTCATGACGTTATAGGTCATGGTGACCAGGTCATCGGGTCGGGGGGTGTATTCGGCCATCTCGTTTTTGTGGTCGTAATAGTACCATGTACCCGTACTGCTGTGGGTGTACTCATGCAGGGAATCACTTTTTATGAGTTCACCGATCATTCGTTCTTCAAGGGCCAATAGTTTTTTGCTCCGTTCAATGGAGGAATCGATGTTTCCCGATTTTCTTTGTACTGGGCGTCGGGGTTCGGGACCGCCACAACCCAAAACGAGCGTGGCCATTAGAAGTAATAGAAACTGTTTCATGGGTTCAATTGCGTCTTATAGTCTTTTAAGAGTGTGCTAAAGTAGTCAACGGTTTCTTTCAAGGATACATCACTGCGTCCCCCGGCGGCATTGGTATGTCCGCCCCCATTGAAATGTTTTCTGGCAAACTCGTTTACCGAGAAATCCCCTTCGGAACGGAATGAGATCTTGATGATGCCTTCATCCTTGTTTTCTATGAATATCACGGCAAAACAGATGCCATGAAGGGTAAGTCCGTAATTGACGAACCCCTCGGTATCGCCTTTTTGAAAACCATAGGTGTCCAATTCATCCTGGCTCAGTGTAATGTATGCGGTGCTGTATTCCTCCAGGATAACCATGTTCTTTAAGGCGCAGCCCAATAAATGTAAGCGGTTGGGGGTATTGGTGTCATATACGAGATTGTGTGCTTTCGTGTTTTCTGCCCCTTTATCGATCAAAGCGGCAACGACCCTATGGGTCCTACTCGTAGTCGATGAATATTTGAACGACCCCGTATCGGTCATGATTCCGGTATAGATGCAATTGGCTATTTCCGGGGTAATTTTGTCATCATCCCCTAAAAATTCGATAAAATTATAAACCATCTCACAGGTAGAGCTCATCAGCACGTCCGAATACATATAATCGGCATAATCGGAAGGGGCCTGGTGATGGTCTATCATAATAAAAGTGGCATCACTTTCCTTAAGGCAGGGTTCTACTTGTCCTATGCGTCCCAAATGGTTGAAATCCAACGTAAATATCAGCGTTGCTTCATCGATATAAGCCTTGGATTGCGCATTCTCCTTTTCAAAATTCAGGATCTGATCCTGCCCGGGCATCCATTTTAAGAATTTCGGGAAGTCATTGGGAGCAATGATCTGGGCCTTTTGCCCCCTGTTCTTAAGGTAATGCCATAATGCCAAGGTAGAACCGATGGCATCGCCGTCAGGGTTCTTATGGGGTATGATTACTATTTTTTGGGGTTTGGAAAGTAGCCTTGCTACCGCGTTTATGTCCTCTGAATTCATGTGCCCAAAGATAGTAATATAGCATGGACTTTCATCATGATGGAATATTTTTACCCTTTTGGCGGGATTCATTTACGGCAATCGATCTATTTTCCTTTCCGTGACCTACCCTGATATCCATGGGGGTCGGATCCGGGTAAGGGTTTTATGGACTTTCGGGTCCTGAGGTAATAATAAGGTATAGGAACATAAGGTCGGGGAGTGGGGAATTACCGGTTTGAACCCTGGGCAACCCCATAAATCCTCAATATGTATATATAACCAAAAAGGACCCGATCCCGGGAAATAAACATGGGAGAGTGGCATGCAGGGGTAAAGGGAAGTTAAGAATCGATTGTATTTTTTTTGGGGGCGAAGTGCGGAAACCTGTGGGGTATTGGGTAACGGACACATTAATCCCTCCCGCTTTTTTAGGATTTTTGGGAATTAAACGTATTTTTGACCAAATTTTGACAAATGACAACAAACAGGACTTTTACGATGATCAAACCCGATGCGGTTGAAAAAGGGAGTATTGGGGCAATCTTGGAGAAAATCAATTCTGCCGGATTTAAAATCGTAGCGATGAAATTCACCCAATTGAGTAAAGGCGATGCTGAAAAATTCTATGAAATACATAATGAGCGTCCTTTCTTTGCCGATTTGGTGCAATTTATGACCCGAGGGCCTATAGTGGCCGCGATTTTGGAAAAAGAAAATGCCGTTGAGGATTTTAGGGCTTTGATCGGTGCTACCAATCCTGAGGAAGCTGCGGAAGGCACCATTCGTAAGATGTTTGCGACCAGTATTTCCGAAAACGCCGTCCATGGTTCGGATAGTGATGAAAATGCCGCCATTGAAGGGGCTTTTCATTTTTCGGGAAGGGAGATTTTTTAGTATAGAGGTTAAGCGGTTTTGGCCTTACTTGCTTTGGGCCGAATATTCTTTTAAAAGTATGCCCGTCCGGTTTTCGTAACCGAACGGGATTTTTTTTATCGCAGTATTATTTTTTTCACCAGGTCTTTTCCGATTTCCTCATTCAGCATTTGTACGATTTTGGATTTTCCCAAGCTCAGTTCTTCACGGAGTACCGATGAGGATAGGGAAACATACAGCGTCTCGTTACGAAGTTCGATGGCCGTCGTGTAATTGTTCACCCCATTTCCCATCAGGTTGACCCACGCTTCCCGGGCATTTACCTTGTCAATGCCATGTTGGAGTTTGTTTTTCTGGATAAAATCGCTAAGCGCCCCGCGTAAGGGTACGTTGTCTTTATTTTGTTTAGCCATTATTTTTTAATGTTAATGGGTTGAAAACGATGGTACGTATACGTTTTGTTCTCGGCGTTGGTCACGGTGAAGGAACCGTCATTCAAAGCCAAGAGTTTTTCTGTCCATTCACTGTGTTCGGTTTTATAATGTATCTCAATACCGTCGGGCCGTTGGATCAAGGAAAATGATTCCACATCGTTCGAGGTGTCAAAGGTACCGTCTAGTTGGGGGTACACCTTTTTCCTGAATCCCGAAAGATCCTTGACCTCGATATAGTCGACCGTGGTGTTAATGGTATATTCCTTTAGGGTACCGTCGGGTAGGCCTACTTGCTTGATTTCCCAATAGCCGTTCAACAAAGGCAGGTCGTCCGTAGAGATCTTTTTTTGGCATGCGGCCAAGGTCAAAATGATTCCGAAAAAAAAGAAACGTTTCATTCTAAAGTTTGAAAATTTTGTACGATTGATGTGTGTTTTTAATGATGTTCTCGGTGCGCTCGGCATGGGTGTCGCTGATGAATATCTGTCCAAAATGCTCATTGTCCACAAGACTTACGATATGGCCCACCCTGTTTTCATCCAATTTATCGAAAATGTCATCCAATAAAAGGATCGGGGTTGTTTTCGCCTGCTCTTTTATAAAATGGAACTGTGCGAATTTCAACGCGATCAAGAACGATTTTTGTTGTCCTTGACTGCCGAACTTTTTAATGGGATGACCGGCGATCGTAAAATTAAGGTCGTCTTTATGCACCCCAACGGATGTATATTGTAAAACACGGTCTTTTTCAAGACTATCGGAAAGCAACGCCATTAAGCCTTTGTCCTGCAACTTACTGTCATAGCTTAACATTACCTCTTCGTTTCCGCCGGAAATCGCACTATATTGTGCTATAAAGATAGGGATAAAAGCCTCGATGAAGTTTAAGCGTTTGTTAAAGATCACGGTGCCATAGGCATTTAATTGTTCGTCATACACTTGAAGGGTAGCGGCATCAAAGGTGCGGTTGGCGACAAAATATTTGAGTAGGGAATTGCGCTGCGCCAACACCCTGTTGTAATTGATCAGGGTCTGTAAATATTCCTGGTCCGATTGGGAAATGACCCCGTCTATGAATTTTCTTCGGGTATCGCTGCCTTCTATGATGAGGTCCCGGTCTGCCGGAGAGATGATGACCAAGGGCAAAAGACCGATATGGTCAGAAAGACGGTCGTAGGCCTTGCCGTTTCGTTTAATGGTTTTTTTCATGCCCTTTTTTAGGCTGCAAACGATTTTTTCTTCCCTGCCCGACTTTTCGAATTCGCCCTCAATGACGAAAAATTCTTCCCCATGTCTAATGTTCTGGGTGGCTACGGGATTAAAATATCCCTTCCCAAAGGTTAGATGGTAAATGGCATCCAAGGCATTCGTCTTGCCGATTCCGTTGGGACCTACAAAGCAATTGATCTTCATGTCAAAGTCAAAAGTCCGGGAGTCGAAATTTTTATAGTTAATGAGCGATAATCTCTTGAGAAACATTGTGGGAACCTCGATTTTTTAAATGATGGAGCAAGGGTTTCTTGCAAAATATCAAAAATAACGAATAAATACCGCTTCGGATTTCAATAAAAACTTTATTTTTGCGCGATTAATAAAATTACCAATGGCAACATATAAAAAGAAGGGATTTAAACCCAAAAATAAAGTTGAAGAGCAAAAATTCGATGAGCAGGAAAGTACAACGGCAGAGGTGTTCAGCACCCTGGATGAAAGTGCTTCGAAGACAGAGGAATGGGTTTCCAAAAACCAGAATGTCATCCTTGGCTTCATAGGAATCGTTGCCGTTGCGGTATTGGGGTACCTGGCCTATGTACAGTTTGTCCAAAAACCCAAAGAGGCGGAAGCCACCAATGAGCTTTTGTATCCACAACAGTATTTTGAACAAGCCCTGAATTCCACTACGGCCAAGGATTCATTGTATACCCTTGCCTTGAACGGTGCCGAAGGTAAATACGGATTCTTGGATATCATCAATGAATATTCAGGTACTAAAGCAGCGAATTTGGCGAATTACTCCGCTGGAATGGCTTATTTGGAAATGAATAAATATGATGAGGCGATTGCCCATTTGGAAGATTTTTCTTCCGATGATGATATTTTGGGGGCACTTGCAAAAGGTGGACTCGGGGATGCGTTTATGCAGTTGGGGCAACCTGAGGATGCCTTGGGTTATTATGAGAGTGCCATGAAGCATAGCGATAACGGATTTACTACGCCGAAATTCCTCTACAAATCAGGTATTACGGCCTTGGAATTAGAGCAGAACGACAAAGCTTTGAAGTATTTTCAAAGAATCAAGGATGAATTTCCGACTTCTGATGCCGCTAATCTCATCGATGCATATATTGCAATGGCCGAAAACTCAAAATAATGGCTACCGCAAATAAAAACCTATCGGAATACGATAAAACGACTCTCCCAAATGCGAAGGACCTTCGGTTTGGGATTGTTGTTTCTGAATGGAATGCTGAAATCACGGAGGCACTTTATGATGGGGCTTTTGAGGCATTGGTCGATTGTGGGGCCCTTAAATCGAACATTGTACGATGGAGTGTTCCCGGGAGCTTTGAGCTCACCTATGGGGCAAAGAAAATGATCACTACCCAAAAGGTCGATGCGGTAATAGCCATAGGTAGCGTGATACAGGGCGAAACCAAACATTTTGATTTTGTTTGCAGTGCCACGGCCCAAGGGATAAAGGATCTAAATGTTCTTTACGATACGCCCGTCATTTTTTGCGTACTTACCGATAATACGTTGCAACAAGCCATTGACCGCAGTGGGGGCATACATGGCAACAAAGGTACCGAAGCGGCCATCGCGGCCATTAAAATAGCCACCTTAGGGCAATAGTATTCTACCGGTATTTACTTGTTTTAAAACCAATTCCAGCGATTTTCCATTTTCGGACTGTTAACAAATTTTGGCATTGGGCATACGTCATTTTTTTTGATTTTAAGTAACTTTGAGAACAATGGGTATATTGAGGAAATTTACACGGATCAGTAAAAATAGAAAGTACGACTATAAGCCTCGTTTCTATGATGATAAGGGAAAAGGAAGCCCTTTCAAGATAGAATCGAAGTTCGATAAGTTCCGCAGTACCGTGAATGCCCCTAGGGGAATCAAAGGAAAGTTCAATTCGGCCGTTGATGACTTTAAAACAAAGGGTGACCGCAATATGAAGATTCGATTTTTAATAATCCTGGCGGTTTTGATACTGGTTTTCCTTTATATAATCGATTTTGACATCTCCATATTCTTTAAACGATAATGGCGGATATCATTAAACTTTTACCGGATCATGTTGCCAACCAGATCGCAGCAGGTGAGGTAGTGCAGCGGCCTGCATCCGTAGTGAAGGAGCTATTGGAAAATGCCATCGATGCCGGGGCGACTTCCATAAAACTTATTATCAAGGATGGTGGCAAGAACCTGATCCAGGTTATCGATGATGGTATTGGGATGACACCTACCGATGCCCGAATGGGCTTTGAAAGGCATGCGACATCCAAAATTCAAAAAGCGGAAGATCTTTTCAGTCTGAATACGAAAGGGTTCAGGGGGGAAGCCCTGGCCTCTATTGCCGCCATTGCCCACGTTGAAATGCAGACGAGGCCCGAACAGGACGAAATGGCTACCCATATACGTATTCAAGGGAGTGAAATCAAGTTCCAGGAAGTTTGTGTCGCTCCTAAAGGTACCTCGATGTCGGTGAAAAACCTGTTTTTCAATATCCCGGCTAGGCGTAATTTCCTGAAGTCGAACCATGTGGAATTACGGCATATTACCGATGAATTCCATCGGGTAGCCCTGGCGCATCCCGGCATTGCCTTCAATTTTTACAATAATGGCAGTGAACTTTTCAATTTACCCAAGGCAAACCAAAGGCAAAGGATCGTACATATTTTCGGGAGCAAGACCAATGAGAAATTGGTGCCCGTAAATGAGGAGACCCAAGTGGTTAGGATTTCCGGTTTCATCAACAAACCGGAATTTGCGAAGAAGAGTAGGGGGGAACAGTTTTTTTTCGTCAACAATCGTTTTATAAAAAGTCCGTATTTACACCATGCGGTTTTGGCGGCCTTTGAAGGCTTGATCAAATCGGATGCCTATCCCGGATATTTCCTGTATTTAGACGTTGACCCCGCATCTATTGATATCAATATACACCCTACAAAAACCGAGGTGAAGTTCGATGATGAGCATACCTTATATGCCATGCTACGTTCAACGATCAAACACAGTTTGGGACAGTTCAATGTGGTTCCTGCATTGGATTTTGAACAAGATCAAAACCTTGAAACACCCTATGATTATAAGGATAAGAATGTCGTTCAGCCCAATGTGAGTGTCGACCGTACATTTAATCCTTTTAAGGAATCCACACCGAAAACCCCGAGTACTGCAAGCTATAAAAAGCAAAGTACCGATGGTTGGGAGAACCTATATATTGGTTTGGATTCGAACATGGGGCAAGATGAAGGGTTCAGTAGTGTGAAATTTGAATCCGAATCGAATACGGGATCATTTTTCGAGGCCCATCAAGAAGGATTGGAATCTATTGCCACTACCTTTCAATTACGAAGGAAATATGTTGTAACTACCATAAAATCGGGAATGGTGGTCATTGACCAGAGTAGGGCACATCAAAGAGTGCTTTATGAACAATTTTTAAGGAATATAACGGTAAATGAAGCGGTTAGCCAACAATTGTTGTTTCCTTTGCAATTATCCTTTTCCAAATCGGATATTGATATTCTAAACGAAATAAAGGATAGCTTAACAAGTATTGGTTTTGTATTTTCGAATATCAATGGGGAAGAAGTTCGTATTACCGGAGTGCCACCTTTGGTATCGGAGAGTGAGGTTGGAATGGTTTTGGACCAATTGATTTCGGATTTTCAAATGGAACTTTCCGAGGATAGCTTTTCCCAGACCGATATTTTGGCGAAAACCTTGGCAAAGACATTATCCGTAAAGACCGGGGAGGTGTTGAACAATGCGTCCCAATTGGCATTGGTAAACGATCTGTTTGCCTGTAAGGAATCTAGGTGGAGCCCTTTTAACAAGCCGGTTTATATTACGATTACAGAAAACGATATAGATAAAAAATTTATTTAAATGGGAAGAATGACAAATGCCATAAAGCATTTATTGATCGTAAATGTACTTTTTTTCGTGGCCACCTCCTTATATGGGGATCAAATGTATGAGTGGTTCTCACTTTGGTTCCCAAAGAATGATAATTTTGAGTTATGGCAGTTGGTGACCCATATGTTCATGCATGGGGGATTGGCCCATATCGGATTTAACATGTATGCCCTTTGGGCCTTTGGTACACCATTGGAGCGCATGTGGGGCAGGAATAAATTTTTATTTTTTTATTTTTCTGCCGGAATCGGGGCGGGACTTATCCATTCCGGGGTCAATTATTATTATTTTAACGAAGGGATACAGGCCTTGGTAAATTCAGGAATGGCAAAAAGTCAGGTAATCGAGATCATTTCAGGGGGGCAATACAGTCCGTCTTGGTATGATATTGCATCAAAAAGTACGATCGATAATTTTTTAAGTGCCTATAATACACCGGCCGTCGGTGCTTCGGGGGCAATTTATGGGGTGTTGGTAGCTTTTGGGATGTCGTATCCGAACAGTGAACTCTTCCTTATTTTCTTGCCTATTCCGATCAAAGCGAAAATATTCATTCCGGTATTGATTGGGCTCGATTTATTCTCCGGGGTAACCGGTTATGGTATTTTTGGGCAGGGTATCGCCCATTTCGCCCATGTCGGGGGTGCTTTGGTAGGATTTATCATGATGTGGTATTGGAAGAAGAACCAATTCAATAATAACCGTTGGAATTGAAAATGACTACAGGGAATATAAAATATCAATTTGCCAAATTGTCCGTTGCGGAGAAACTCATTGTCGTTAATGCAGCCGTTTTCATCGTTAACGGATTGATCACATTGTTGTTCCAGGCAAACCCGGACATGCTGGTCCAATGGTTTCAGTTGCCCAAGGATTTCTTTGATTTTTTGATGCAGCCCTGGTCATTGGTCACCTATTCTTTTTTTCACGGAGGGTTAGGGCATATCTTTTGGAACATGTTGGTGCTCTTTTATGTGGGGCGTATCTTTTTGAACCTGTTCAACGGAAGGCGGTTTTTAAACGTTTATTTTTTAGGGGTGATCTTGGGAGGCTTGTTCTTTATGGTCGGTTACAATGTATTTCCTGCATTTTTTACCGTCAATGCGGCTTTGATAGGAGCATCTGCCGGGGTTAGGGCCATATTGATCTTTATTTGTGCCTATTTGCCCAATCAGGAGGTCCGATTGATTTTCTTTAATCTAAAACTCTGGTATTTGGGGGCCTTCATTGTTGTGATGGATTTGGTCCAATTGTCGATGGGTATGAATCCCGGAGGAAACTTCGCACATATCGGAGGCGCACTTTTAGGGTATGTTTATGCGACCCAATTATTAAAAGGAAGGGATATTGGTGAAGGGTTTTCCAAATTGGTGGATGGTATTGCCAATCTATTTAAAAAAACCGAGAAAAAGGCTCCTATGAAAACGGTCTATAAGAGCACAAAGACCAAAACAACGGATAAGTCTTATAAGAAAGAAAGCCATCAGCGCCAAATAGATGCCATTTTGGACAAGATCAGTAAGTCGGGCTATGAAAGCCTGTCGAAGGCAGAAAAGGACTTTTTGTTTCAAGCCGGTAAAGAGGATTGATTTTGGGAAGAGGTCTTGGTAGGTTCAATAAATTGATGTTGTTTTTAAATATCCTGGCAGCTTTTTTTATGTTGTTGGCAAGCATCACACGTTTTTTAAGTTGGGGTATTTTTTCTTTCTTGTCCTTTCCCAGTCTTTTTCTACCGTACCTAGTCCTGGTCAATGTTCTTTTTTTTCTGTATTGGGGGTTAAAAGGGAAAAAACAGGTACTCCTTCCTTTTTTGATCCTTCTTTTTGGTTATTTGAGCCAAGATCCATTTATCAAGGTATTTGATGCAAATTCGGAACCTGAGGAAGGGGATATAAAAGTATTGAGCTTTAATGTACACGGATTTAGTGGGATTGAAGGCAGGAAAAATCGGATTCCAAAAGAAAAGATCATCGATTTTATTAATCGACAAAATGCGGATATCATCTGCTTGCAAGAATTTGATAGTAGGCTTAAAGGGAGTTTCAGCTATTACCCTTATGAATTCGTAGTGCTGAATGAGTCGGATAAAAGCCCGCAGACTGTTTTTTCAAAATTTCCCATCATTGCCAAGGGGTCATTGAATTTTCCCGATACCGGAAACGATGCTTTGTTTGTTGATCTATTAATAGAAAAGGATACGTTGAGGGTATACAATGTTCATCTCCAATCGTTACAAGTAAGACCGCGTTCCTTTAAAAGGGAAGCTACAGACCGGCTGTTGAATCGTTTGAACCAATCGTTTCAAAAACAACAGGAGCAGGCCGATATGGTGCAGGAAGATGCCGCAAAGGTAGCCCATAAAAAAATCATTTGTGGGGATTTCAACAATTCCCAATTTTCCAGTGTATACCATACCATAAAAGGTGATATGAAGGATTCATTTCATGAAAGGGGTTTTGGTTTGGGGAGAACGTACGTTTTTAAATTTTTACCTTTTCGTATCGATTTCATTTTAACGGATCCCGAATTGGAAGTCAGGTCCCACAAAAACTTTGATGTACGGTTATCCGATCACACTCCCATTATGGCTTCATTTCGATTGAAGGAATAACATCATGCAATCCAAAGTGTCGGCCAAGATATGGATCAATAAGGCCAACCCTAGAATTCGGGTGTTTTTGAAAAATACAAACAGGAAGTAAATGGCTATGGCCCAGTAGCTATGCAACGGGTGAAAGCCTATGCTGCATCGGTTAGGATCAAAAATGGGCGTGGCCCATAGGTGGTCTACATCGATCAATATGCCCAATAGGAGAAAAATGGCCACTTTGATAAAGCGTCCCTTAAAAAAAAAGAGGGCAATGAGAATCGGGACCAAAAAATGAAACCCATAATGTAGTAGGGGTCTAAGCATTTAGAAAGTCCAAGTTGAAATTGTTGAGATAGGTCAAGGCATTGGTGCCTTCGTTGAACAATAGGTCCAAGGCACTGGTGTTTTCGATGAAGGCATGGCGATCCCCGAAAACTTGTTCATAGGGTTCTTGATCGAAACTTCGTTGGTTTTTACTTAAGACCAAAAACCGTCCGTCTACGATTCCGTTTGGTAAGGAGGTTTCATAGGATGCCGTTTTTTCACTACTGGTTTTAATCTGTAGACATGAATTCAGGGTTTGTATGGTGTCCATATTGAAATCCATCAGAAAATCGTAGGACTTCCCGTAAATCGGGGCGAGCTCATCTTCGTAGAATTCAAAAAAAGGGGAAGTGCGATAGGCGGTTTCAAGGGTACGCCAATGTTGTCGTTGCCATTGGTAATCGTTGTCGAGCCTTACATCTTTATATTTTTGTCTGCCTTGATTGCCCCCAATGTGTTTAACCGGAATACTCATTAGATGTCGGCCGCGATCCGTACAGATATAGCAACGGTTTCTATAGGTCTGTTTCTGGTAATTGTCCTCGGTTTCCCATAGTACATCTTTTTGTGCCATTATAGCAGCGGTGACTATATTGGGAAAATAGGTAGGATGAAGGAGTGTTTTCACTTTTCACGTTGATTTGATGGCTTTTTAAGGCAATTGGTTTTTTGATGTTGCTTTCGTTTTCAATTTAAATCAATCATTTGTTTTCTTTCTTCGTTTTCTGAAAAAATCAAAAACAAACCAACCTGCCAACGCCAATATAAAGTATTTAAAGTAAGAAACGGGTTCCCCTGATCCATTAACCGTGGTAAATACCCGATCCCAGCGGATGTTCCAATTGCGCCATCCGTCCCTGAAATTTTCAATACTCATCCATATGAATATGGGCGTACCCACAATATGGTCTTCGGGAACATAACCCCAGGTTCTACTGTCTTCGGAATGGTCCCGGTTATCGCCCATCATCCAATAATAATCTTGCTTAAAGGTATAGGTGTCGGTTACTTGGCCATTGATACTTATTTGATTGCCGTTTACCGATAAGGTATTGTCTTCATAATCCTTTATGATCTTTTTATAAAGTGGCAAGACTTCAAGGTCCAAGGCCACGGTCTTCCCTTTTTCAGGAAGATAGATGGGACCGAAATTATCGTTGTTCCATGCATAGGCATTGTCCTGGGGAAATATATTGTAACCTTTTTCCCCTTTGGGGGAAATGATTTTAACCACTGAATCGATCGCCGTATTGTTTCTTAATTTATCCGCTAAATCTTCGGTAACCGTCAACAATCGTTGTCTATCGGTCTGTTCCTTGAGGGATAATCCCGCACTTCGGATGACATTGGTGGGAATGCCCAAGTGATTCGTGATCAGTTCAATATTTCCGGAGGCCGACCTTCTGCTACCCAGTAAGTAGGGCATGATCACATTCAATTGATTTTGGGTAAGTTGGGAAGTGATATAAATGCGATTGAAATCGGAAACGCCAAGTTCCTTCAACAACCTGGAGGATACCCCATTTTGCGAATACGCCATATAATCGTATTGGGGTTTGGCTCGGTCCGGTAATACGGTTTGCTTTCCGTTGATATAGACATAACCATCGATTACGGCCAATGAATCCCCCGGAATACCTACACATCGTTTTACATAATTCGATTTTTTGTCGATGGGTTTCTTTACGCCTCTTTCTTTTTTAAAGAAGCGATACACCGTATCCGCAGGCCAACTAAAGACCACGATGTCGTTCCGCTCTACTTTGGTGATCCCCGGTAATCGCATGTAGGGCAAGTGGGTCTTGTTCAAGATGGAATTCTTATAGGTCGATGGGTCTACATCGGCCACATAGGAACGTATGCCCAGCCCGGGTAGGGTATCGTGTACCATAGGGGCGGCAATCGTGGTCATCGGAACCCTTGCCCCATAGTGGAACTTACTTACAAAAAGGAAATCCCCGATGCGCAGTGTTTTTTCCAATGATCCTGTGGGAATTACATAGGGTTGAATGAAATAGGTATGGACCAAGGTGGCGGCCACAACAGCAAATACGATGGAACTCACCCATTCTCCCAAAGCCGTTGTCGGATGTAAACTGCGGTCTTCGATGTATTTCACCTCCATGGTGTAGTTTACATAGTAGATGTAAAAGCCCAGGGTCAGTACCACCAACCAGGATTCCCAAAGGCTGTTTCTTCCAAAACTCCGTATGGTTTCAACCCAAATTACAGGGAACATCAATAGGTTTATTATGGGAATGAAAAGGAGTACGACCCACCATTTAGGTCTGTTGATGATTTGCATCAATACGATTCCATTGTATATTGGAATGGCAGCTTCCCATGCCTTTCTGCCTGCCTTTACATATAATTTCCAAGTTCCTAGGAAATGAATGACTTGAATGATCAATATGAAAATAATCCACTGGGTACCGTTCATCGAATCTGTAAATTTTGGGTCTTTGACCGCTCTCGTTACTATTTAATCCACCGTTTTATGATCACGGCTTTTCCTGACTTTTATATTTGGGTTAACCTAGGTTGAGCACATCGCGCATGGAGAAAACCCCTGTTTTACCAATAATCCACTCTGCGGCAATAACCGCACCTTGGGCAAAACCTTCCCTGTTGTGTGCGGTATGTTTGATTTCGATACTATCTACCGAACTGTGGTATTCCACAAGGTGTGTTCCCGGAACATCGTTTTCCCTTTTGGCCGTAATGACGATTTCATCATCTTTGCCTTGATCCAAACTCCAATTATTATATTTGGAATTGTCCAAGATGCCTTCCGCCAAAGTAATTGCGGTGCCACTTGGGGCATCCAATTTTTGGGTATGGTGGGTTTCTTCCATACGTACCTTATATTGGTCTAGGTGTTGCATCATTTTGGCCAAATACCCATTCAATTCAAAAAAAATATTCACACCCAAACTATAATTGGAGGCATAAATGAACGCACCGTTTTCTTTTTGGCAAAGGGCAACGGCTTTGTCGTAATCCTTTAGCCATCCGGTAGTTCCGGAAATGATGGGTACGTTATGGGTTATACATTGTTCAATATTCTTGAATGCTGCCGATGGCATACTAAAGTCGATGGCTACGTCCATTTTGGAAAAATCGATTTCCTTGGTGTCCACATCGATCTTGGCAACAATATGGTGCCCTCGATCCAAGGCGATTTTTTCAATCATCTTACCCATTTTGCCGTATCCGAACAAAGCTATATTCATATTCTTAAAATTTTATGGTAAAGGCAACGCCATAACTGGGGTTGCTTGTGATAGGATCTAGATCCAAATAGGGGTGTACATCGATGTCGAGACTTAAATCATCATCCACATTGAATTGTTTTAGATGTGCATCCACATTGGCATCGATGATATTCAAAGCATACATGGCTATGGTTATTACCAACGATAGATCACGATCTTCCTGATATTTTTCTTGTTGGTATTCCAGATCGTCCAAATCCAGATCGGGGTCGGCCCCTTCTGCATTATCCCCATTGATGTCATAGAACTCATCATCGGTAAAGCCGGCGACCCTTCTTTTATATGCCGTCCTGAAACGTTTGTAATAATCGTCGTTGAATTTGTAGGCATATACCCCAACCCCTAAAGCGGCATAAACGATGGGGACTTTCCAGTACCTCTTGTTATAAATTTGACCCAACCCGGGTAGAACGGCGGAATAAAAAGCGGCTTTACTTGGGGCCAAAGGATTCATAACCTTTTTTTCCTTTATGACCTCAACGTCGTCCTCAACAATAATCCCTTTTTCCTTGAATTCTACCTCCAAGGAGTCTTTTGCACTGGGATCGGGGGCTTTGGTTTTGGGAATGGAGTCGTTTTCCTGGGCTGAAACAGCTAGGACAGACAGGATGATAAATAATAAGGTAAGGAGGAGTTTATTCACCTACTATTAATTTTTTGATACGTTGGAATTCTTCTTCTGAATTGAAAGGAATCGTGATTTTACCCTTACCCTTTTCCGTAGCATTGATGGTTACCCGTGTAGTTAAATGATCGCCTAGCTCCTGGGAGGCTTTTTTGGTGAAATCGGGCGGGGCAGTGCTTTTTTTACTTTTTTTCGCCGGATCGACTCCTTCTTGGTAAGCCTTTACAGCCTTTTCGGTATCCCGGACAGAGAGGTTCTCACCGATGATTTTTTCATATAGCGCAATTTGATCGGCCTTTTTTTCGATGTTCACCAAGGCCCTACCGTGACCCATACTCATAAACCCGTCCCGAATACCGGTTTGTATTATGGGGTCTAAACGCAATAGGCGCATGTAATTGGTGATCGTGGATCTTTTTTTACCGACACGTTCACTCAATTTTTCTTGTGTCAATTGAATTTCGTCTATCAATCGCTGATAGGAAAGTGCAATTTCTATAGGGTCAAGATCTTGTCTTTGTATATTTTCAACCAAGGCCATTTCCAACGATTCTTGGTCATTGGCAATACGGATATAGGCCGGGATGGTCTCGAGTCCCACCAATTTTGATGCCCTATATCGCCTTTCCCCCGAAACAAGCTGATATTTATTGAAATCGAGCTTTCGTACCGTTATGGGTTGGATCACACCTAATTCCCTAATGGAGGAGGCAAGTTCTTCCAAAGCTTCGGTATTGAAACTGGAACGGGGTTGGAAAGGGTTTACCTCAATGGCGTCAATATCGAGTTCCACGATATTGCCCACTACTTTGTCTGCATTTTTATCCGATGCGGTTTTTATATCATTCTCAGGGTCTTTGAGCAATGCGGAAAGTCCACGGCCCAATGCCTGTTTTTTAGTTGCCTTCGCCATTTAAACGGTTTCCTTGTTTTTTTTCAATAATTCATTTGCCAAATTCAGGTAATTGGTGGCACCCTTGCTACTTGCATCATACTTTATGATACTTTCCCCATAACTAGGGGCTTCACTTAACCTTACATTTCGTTGGATAATGGTATCGAAAACCATATCGGAAAAATGTTTTCGAACTTCCTCGACCACCTGGTTCGACAATCTAAGTCTCGAATCGAACATGGTCAATAGAAGTCCTTCGATATCCAATTCAGGATTGTGTATTTTTTGGACACTTTTAATGGTATTCAATAATTTGCCCAATCCTTCCAAGGCAAAATACTCACATTGGATCGGTATCATGACCGAATCTGCCGCGGTCAAGGCATTCAATGTCAATAGTCCCAAAGAAGGAGCACAATCTATTAGGATAAAGTCATAATCATGTTTAAGGTCGATAATCGCTTTTTTCATCATGTATTCCCGTTCATCCTTGTCCACCAATTCTATTTCAATGGCGACGAGATCGATGTGGGAGGGAATCAAATCCAGGTTCGGGGAATCCGTGGTGATAATGGTATCCTTGGCATCCATTGTATGTTCCAACAATTGATAGGTCCCCGTTTCGATTTCCTCAACGTCAATTCCCAGTCCGGAGGTAGCGTTAGCTTGGGGATCCGCATCAATAAGAAGTACTTTTTTCTCCAGTACTCCCAGTGAGGCGGCCAGGTTTACGGTGGTCGTAGTTTTGCCTACCCCACCTTTCTGATTTGCAATAGCAATAATCTTGCCCATAGTAATAGTAAGTTAGGGGTTAAAAATACGATTATTTATGGCGTTATAAAATGAATTTTGTTAACACAACGTGAATAACGGGAGAAGGGGCCGTTAAATTGAGTTAAAGTTACTCGTTTTTAGGCTTTTCCCTGTTTAAATAAGGACTCGAGGGTGATTTTCATTCGAGGATTCCGGGTGTTTGGGGACCGGATAATCCGTCTTTTTGAGGAGGCTCCCTGCCTTAGTCTTCAATATCACCTTTGGATTTTAAGCTGTCCTCGTATTCGATCAAATAGATTTCCTCGTTCTTTTTTTTAAGGTAATATTGTTCCCTTGCGAATTTTTCGAGTTCATTGGTATCGGAAAGCTTTTCAATGATCTTTTTGTCCTTTTCGATTTCGGAACGTAGGAACTTTTGGGTTTTTTCGAGATTTTTGATCTCTTTTCGCAATTCGTTATGGATCAACAGGGAGTTGGTATCGAAAAAAAGCATCCAAATAACAAAAACGGTAAGCACCAAAACGTAGATATTCGTTAGGAAAGTGAACCATTTTTTCTTTTTAAGATCTTTGAATCCCATAGTGTTTAGACCAATTTTTCGGAGATGATGGTACGTACGATATCAACGGCTACCGTATTGTATTTGTTGTTGGGGATAATGATATCCGCATATTCCTTTGACGGTTCTATGAATTGCAAATGCATGGGTTTAAGGGTCGATTGGTACTTGTCCAACGTCTCATCGAGGTTCCATCCCCGTTCATTCACATCCCTCTTCAACCTTCTGATCAATCGCTCGTCCGAATCGGCATGTACATAGATCTTGATATCGAGCATTTCGCGTATTTTGGAATTCGTCAATATCAAAATGCCCTCAACGATCATCACCTTGCGCGCACACGTTTGTACGGTTTCCTCCGTTCTGTTGCAATCTATGAAAGAATAAACGGGTTGCTGGACCGATTGACCTGATTTTAAGGCCATCAGATGTTCTTCCATCAAGGCAAAATCAATGGATTTCGGATGGTCGAAATTAGTTTTTTTCCGTTCGACAAGAGGGAGATGGGAAAGGTCGTTGTAATATGAATCTTGGGAAATCACACCGACCTCGTCAGGGGGTAATTCATTGATTATTTGATTGACCACCGTGGTTTTTCCACAGCCGGTTCCTCCAGCAATCCCAATTATCAGCATGTTTGTTTTTTTGCAAAAATAATGATTTGGGTTGAAATGCCAGCCCATTGGTCGGCATCTTCCGCTTTCCTAATTGTTAATTTGATCCCCATTCGGGGTATGTGACGAAATTTCCGTATTTTAAAGGAACCCAAAACATACTTTAGCTTTTGTGTTACAGGAGGTTATGAACGGAATTTTGAGTGTGGAATATTTAATGATTCCTTCATGTTCGGAATAAGGACATAGGGAATTCCTTTTATAAATTTAATGGGTAGGCTGGGTATGGATGATCCGGCCCCGGATTCCCAAGGCGAACTGTATGTAAATGAATTTTAGGAAAATAAACCAAAATTTTAGTCCATTATATGACATTCGTCATGAAATCAAGGGAAGGCAGGGGTTAAATTTGTGGCTTATTTTAAAAAAAACGAATTTATTTCAAGAATTCAATGAACAATAATCGATAACGAACAAAAGAAAAAAATCAAAATCATGAACATTTCCCATATTGAACATTTAGGAATAGCAGTTGAAAACTTGGAAGAGTCGATAAAGTATTATGAAGGGGTCTTAGGACTTAAATGCTATGCGATAGAAGAGGTGGCCGATCAAAAAGTGAAGACGGCCTTTTTTATGGTCGGTTCTACCAAAATCGAATTGTTGGAAAGTACTTCCCCAGAGGGTCCCATCGGTAAATTCATCGAGAAGAAGGGCCCAGGGATACATCACTTGGCCTTTGCGGTAAAAGATACCGATGAGGCCCTCAAAACTGCCGAAGAACGCGGTGTGCGACTTATCGATAAAGTATCGCGAAAAGGTGCCGAAGGCTTGAATATCGGTTTCTTGCATCCAAAATCCACACACGGGGTATTAACAGAACTTTGTTCCAAGAAACAATAATTAGCAATCATATAACCAAATAGATTAGAATGGCAAATCAAGAAAAAATCAATGAACTCATTGAGAAAAGGGCCGAAGCCAGATTAGGTGGTGGTGAAAAACGGATTGATTCCCAACATGCTAAAGGTAAACTTACCGCTAGGGAAAGGATCGATCTTTTGTTGGATGATGACAGTTTCGAGGAATTCGATATGTTCGTGACGCATAGGACCAAATCGTTCGGTTTGGATAAGCAACGTTACCTGTCTGACGGGGTGGTTACCGGTCATGGTACCATCGATGGTAGGATCGTTTACGTCTTTTCACAGGATTTTACCGTTTTCGGTGGTTCACTATCGGAAACGTATGCCTTGAAGATCTGTAAGATCATGGATATGGCCATGAAAATCGGGGTTCCTGTAATAGGTCTTAACGATAGTGGTGGTGCACGTATTCAAGAAGGGGTAAGGTCTTTGGCCGGTTATGCCGAGATTTTCCAAAGGAACATCATGGCCTCGGGGGTCATTCCACAGATTTCATCAATTTTAGGCCCTTGTGCCGGTGGAGCCGTATACTCCCCTGCATTGACCGATTTCACGATCATGACCGACAAAACCAGTTATATGTTCGTGACCGGACCGAAAGTTGTGAAAACCGTAACCGGGGAAGAGGTGACCGCAGAACAATTAGGGGGTGCCAATATACATTCCACCAAATCCGGGGTATCCCATTTCTTGGCCGAGACCGATGAGGAAAACATCTTGTTGATCCGTAAACTGATGAGTTACTTGCCATCGAACAACCTTGAAGAACCACCTTCGATTTCTTGTGACGATCCCATAGATCGCTTGGAAGATGCCTTGAATGAGGTCATTCCTGAAAACCCGAACCAACCGTATGATATCGTTGATGTGATTTCGATACTTGTAGACAACGGTGAGTTTACCGAGGTACACAGGAATTATGCACGTAATATCACTGTCGGTTTTGCTCGGTTCAACGGACGTGCGGTAGGTATTGTTGCCAACCAACCAAAATATTATGCTGGGGTATTGGATATCGAAGCTTCCCGTAAAGCGGCCCGTTTTGTACGTTTCTGCGATGCTTTTAACATTCCTATCGTTACCTTGGTAGATGTACCGGGCTTCTTGCCGGGAACAGGTCAGGAATACGGTGGTATTATACTTCATGGTGCCAAATTGTTGTTCGCATATGGAGAGGCTACCGTTCCCAAAGTAACCATAACGCTTCGTAAATCGTACGGTGGAGCACATGACGTAATGAGTTGTAAACAGTTGCGTGGTGATTTGAACTATGCTTGGCCAACGGCTGAAATCGCGGTAATGGGAGCCAAAGGTGCCGTTGAGGTACTTGAGGGAAGTAATATCAGGAAGATCGAGGATGCCGATGAGAAAAGCAAGTATATCACCAAAAAAGAAGATGAGTATACCGAAAAATTCGCCAATCCTTATGTAGCGGCCAAATACGGTTTTATCGATGATGTCATCGAACCGAGAAACACGCGTTTTAGGATTATCAGGGCATTGGAATTGCTTGCCAATAAAAAAGAAGTCAATCCTCCTAAAAAACACTCAAACCTACCATTATGATGTTATTGAATATGAGTTTGCAAGTAGACCAGATCGGTACAGGTTATGTTATATTGTTGTCAGGGCTCTTGATAGTTTTCAGTGCCCTGTTGATCCTATCATTGTTCTTTAAATTCGGTTTGCCGGTGATGTTATACGTCTATCGGATAATAACCAAAGGAAGGGATAAGAAGATAAAGGATATTCCCATCGCCGCCGATGAAAATTTTACTGGGGAGGTTGCGGCCGTTATCTCAACCGCCATCCATATGTATTTAAATGAGCAGCATGATGATGAGAATGCCATTTTGACCATAAAACAAGCCAGAAAATTGTACTCCCCATGGAGTTCCAAAATTTATGGCACACATCAAAAACTTAGATAAAAAAATATTGGTTTGTCAAATTATTTATTAGCAAATCCGGTAACAAGAAACAGCCAAAACAATGAAAAATTTTAATTTCGATATTCGGGACAACAGTTATAATGTAAGAATTCTTTCGCACGAAGGGAATATTATAGAGCTGGAAGTCAACGGAACCTCCTATTCCGTTAAAATGAAGGAGGAAACCAAAAAAGCCAAAACACCTACCTTGGTACGTGCAGCTTCAAAAAGACCGGCTGAACCGCTGAAGGTAAATCCAGGTTCTTCCAAGACGAAAATCGTGGCACCCATTCCTGGGGTGGTACTTTCAATCAATGTAAAAGTAGGGGATACTATTAAGGTGGGAGACCAACTGTTGGTGTTGGAAGCCATGAAAATGGAAAATAACATCGCCTCCGAAAAATCAGGTACCGTTACCGCGGTAAATGTCAGTGTTGGTCAGCAAGTGTTGCAGAACGAAGTAATGATAGAACTAGAGTAGATAATTCGTACTTGTAGGTATTGTCCCTGCTTCTTGTGGGATCGGTGCCTCGCAAATACTCGCAAAAAAACATAAAATGAAGAAAATACTTTTAATATTCGGAGTACTATCATTATTGATCTTTTTAAGACCGGTCTTAGGGTTTAGTGGAGATGTGACTCCTAAGGATGAGATTGCTACCGTGGATGAACAGCAACCGACAACCGACCAGGGTGAAGGGGTTTTTGAGAACGCCACACATGGTATGCAGCAATTTTATAATTATACAGGATTTGCCAATGCCACATGGGGTCATATAATTATGATCCTGATCGGTATCATATTTATTTATCTGGGCATTAAATTCGATTATGAACCCCTGTTGTTGATTCCTATAGGTATTGGTGTGATCATCGGGAATATTCCCTTTGTGGCCGGTAACCAGACCGGGATCTACGAAACGGGATCTGTATTGAACTACCTTTATTTTGGGGTGGTCAAAGGGGTATATCCCCCATTGATCTTCCTGGGTATCGGGGCTATGACCGATTTCTCCTCCCTGATTGCCAATCCAAAGTTGATGTTGTTGGGGGCAGCTGCACAGATTGGGGTGTTCGGGACATTTTTGGGAGCACTCTATTTAGGGTTTAACCTACCTGAGGCCGGTGCCATTGGTATTATCGGAGGGGCAGATGGTCCTACCGCCATATTCCTTTCGTCAAAATTGGCCAACGGGGTCAATATCCTTCCCGACGGAACCACCGTTAAGAACCTTATCGGTCCCATAGCCATCGCGGCGTATTCCTATATGGCCTTGGTTCCCGTAATTCAACCACCGATCATGCGATTGTTGGTTTCGAAGGAAGATAGGAAAATCAGGATGAAACCACCAAGGGCGGTTACCCAAAAGGAAAAAATGATATTTCCCGTGGTAGCCCTCTTGTTGACCACGTTCATCTCACCCAGTGCGTTGCCTTTGTTGGGGATGTTGTTTTTCGGTAATTTATTGAAAGAATCGGGTAGAACGGAGCGATTGGCAGATACGGCAAGGACCAAACTTATCGATATAGTTACGATACTGCTGGGTGTTACGGTCGGTGCATCGACACAGGCAGATATTTTTATCACCAAAGATTCCATGATGATCTTCGCCCTGGGAGCCATCTCTTTTGTTATCGCAACAATGGGTGGATTGCTTTTTGCGAAATTCATGAACCTTTTCCTTAAAGGGGATAATAAGATCAATCCATTGATCGGGGCCTCAGGGGTTTCTGCGGTACCGGACAGTGCCCGGGTGGTGCATGCCGAGGCATTAAAATCGGATCCGAACAATTATTTGTTGATGCACGCTATGGCTCCGAATGTTTCAGGGGTCATAGGTTCTGCTATAGCAGCAGGTATTTTATTGAGTTTCTTAGCGTAATTGGACGCTTGTTGATTGGATAATTAGAGATATAAAAATTAGAAAGATGAAAATTCCGAATGTAATGTCAGCCGATGAGGCTGTAAAATTGATAGAATCAGGAAATAGGGTATTGATACAAGGTGGCTCGGCTACCCCTCAGGCGTTGATCAGGGCCATGGTGGGGAGGGCCTCTGAATTAAGGAATGTTGAACTTGTACACCTGCATACCGAAGGGGAATGCGGGTATACCGATCCCGCCTATAGGGAAAGCTTCCATACCAATGCATTCTTTATCGGGAGTAATATTCGTAAAAGAATCGGGGATACGGCCGATTACATCCCAATTTTCTTAAGTGATATCCCCAGTTTGTTCAGACAGGGGTATATGGACCTTGATGTGGTCATGGTCAATGTTTCCCCACCGGACAAACACGGGTTCTGTTCCTTGGGGGTTTCCGTTGATATTGTTCTTTCAGGTATCGAGAAAGGTAAAAAAGTAATCGCCCAGATCAATCCGTTGATGCCCCGAACCTTCGGTGATGCTCAAATACATGTCAAAAACTTCGATGCTTGTGTGGAAATTGAGGAAAAAATCTATGAAATGAATTTTGTGGATCCAAGTGAAACCGAAAAGGCCATTGGTAAGAACATTGCCGGCATTATTGAGGATGGCGCTACCCTTCAAATGGGGATCGGCGGTATTCCCAATGCCGTTTTGACCTACCTGCACAACCATAAAAACTTGGGGGTGCATACCGAAATGTTCTCTGAGGGTATCGTTGATCTTGTAGAGAAAGGTATCGTTAATGGATCACAAAAGAAAACGAACCCTTATAAAATCGTTTCCGGTTTTGCTATGGGTACGCGTCGTTTATATGACTTTATGGATGACAACCCGGAAATTGAAATGAAGGATATCGCCTATGTGAACGATACGGCCGTTATTCGTCAAAACCCCAAAGTTACGGCTATTAACTCTGCCATTGAAGTGGATCTGACCGGTCAGATCTGTGCCGATTCCATCGGTACAAGGATGTTCTCAGGGGTTGGTGGACAAATGGACTTTATGCGTGGAGCCGCATTATCACTTGGTGGAAAACCGATCTGTGCCATTACCTCCACCACATTAAAAGGTGTTTCAAAAATCGTTTCTTCCCTTAAACCCGGAGCTGGAGTGGTTACCACACGTGCCCATGCCCGTTTCGTTGCAACGGAATACGGTGTAGCCGAACTGTTCGGAAGAAGCTTAAAACAAAGGGCAGTAGCTTTAAGGGATATCGCGCATCCTGACCATAGGGAAGAATTGGACAAAGCTATCTTTGAAAGATTCGGAAGTACCATTTCGGTATAAAGAAGTACCATTTCGGTATAAATTAGAAAAGGAATAGAATAGCAAATAACTATATCATTACTAATTGCATATATTATGAACGAAAAGAATAAATCACTTTTTTCGGAATTCCCACCGGTTACTACCGAGCAGTGGATGGAAAGGGTGACCGCAGATTTAAAGGGAGCGGATTTTGACAAAAAACTGGTTTGGAAAAACCTTTCAGGCATCAATATCCAACCTTGCTATAATGCTGAAAACGACATAACTCCGCTTAAAAACACGGGGGAAAACTCACAATCATTGGTGAATTACCGCAGTGTTGGGGTAACAACGGCCAAAAGTGGAAATGAACTGGCCTTAAAAGCCGTTGAAGAGGGTATGAACGGAATCATATTCCAAATGAAGGAAGTTGTCCCTGCCGCAACCTTGTTACAGGGGATAGACCTGAATAAAATCGCGGTTTCCTTTGAATTGCCCACTAAAGCGGTTGACTTTGTGGCCGATTTGGTAGCGGTTGCAAAGGGTAAGGACTTAAAGGGATATATCGATACAGGTATATTCTCCGATTATGTAACCACGGGGTCCTTTGATGGACAGCACGTTGAGGTGGCCGCGGAATTGGTGAAGCTAACCGCCGAATTCCCCGATTTTAAGGCGATCACGGTTTCTGGTACGGAATATTTGGATTCCGGGGCAAACCAAGTACAAGAGATTGCCTACACCTTGAACTCATTGGTTTTCCTAATAGATAAGTTAACCGAAAAAGGCG
Source organism: Maribacter polysaccharolyticus (assembly GCF_028882255.1). Taxonomy (GTDB): domain Bacteria; phylum Bacteroidota; class Bacteroidia; order Flavobacteriales; family Flavobacteriaceae; genus Maribacter_A; species Maribacter_A polysaccharolyticus. Next base: position 345,650 of record NZ_JARBUY010000005.1, on the reverse strand, counting down.
TTGGGGCAGAAGCCGTATTCAACAATTTAAACGTTAAGCTCGCGATCGGTCTTGAGTATTTCATTGAAATCGGTAAATTCAGGGCTTTCAACAGCTTATTGGCCGAAGTTGCCGATAAATTCGGTGTTGCGGATATAGCAAAGACGGTGACCGCAAAAACTTCGATCTGGAGTAAATCCATTACGGATGCCCATACCAATATGTTGCGCGCTACCACAGAAGCCATGTCCGCCATCTTGGGTAATGTAGACGGTATTATCGTTGATCCCTATGATAAGGAATTCAAGGAGCCTTCAGAATTCTCAAATAGGATCGCAGGCAACATCACCACTATTTTAAGGGAAGAATCCTATTTTGGCAAAGTGACGAATCCGGTTGATGGATCTTATTATGTTGAAGAAGTAACTTCTAAAATTGCCGAAAAAGCCTTGGAATTATTTAAGTCCATAGAGGCCGATGGCGGTTTTTACACTGCATTTGAGAAGGAAGCCATTCAGCAACAGATCGCGGAAATCCGTTTGCAAAAATTAAAATTGATCAGTCAACGTAGACTTCCGTTGGTCGGGGTGAACAAATACCCCAATTTGATGGAAACCGTGGCCTCGGATTTACTTTCAAGAGGTCTGGAAGATAATCCAAAAGTGTTGGTCCCAAGAAGGGCCTCTTTGGAAATTGAAGCGATGCGAAGAAAGACCGAAGAATTGGTTGCGGAAACCAAGGTACGTCCGATCGTTCAATTGGCAAGTTACGGCAATTTGACCATGCGTAAGGCCAGGGCGGCTTTTGCCTATGACTTTATCGGGGTCAGTGGTTTCGATGTGCATCAGGAAGAAAGTTTTGAAAGTGCCCAGGTAGCCGCTACCGAAAGTGCGAAATCGGATTCCCATATTGTGGTTATTTGTAGTTCGGACCAAGATTATGATGAAACGGCACTCAACTTTATAAAAGCATTTAGGGCCATTACTACCAGCAAGGTTTTATTGTTGGCCGGTGCCCCTAAAAACATGGACGAATTGACTGAAGCAGGTTTGGACGGAATCGTAAATATGAGAACCGATGTTCTGGTTACACTTTCAAGTATTCAGGAGAAAGTTCAAAAAACATTAAAATCTTAAGAAGTATGAAACCAGATTTTTCAGATATAAAATTAAATTCAGCGGTGAAACAATCCGCTGCAACTTCAGAGAATCAAGACGTTTGGAATACTCCTGAAGGGATACCGGTTAAAAATCAATTTTCGGCCGAAGACATAAAGGATGCCGAACATTTACATTATGCCGCCGGTGTACCACCATTTTTAAGAGGCCCATATAGTGCCATGTACGCCATGCGCCCTTGGACGATACGCCAATATGCGGGTTTCTCGACGGCAGAGGAGTCGAACGCCTTCTATAGAAGAAACTTGGCTGCAGGTCAAAAAGGACTTTCTGTAGCCTTCGATTTGGCCACACACCGTGGGTATGATTCCGATCACCCCCGTGTAACCGGTGATGTGGGTAAGGCCGGGGTTGCCATCGATTCCATTTTGGATATGGAAATCCTTTTCGATCAGATCCCTTTGGATAAAATGTCGGTATCCATGACGATGAACGGTGCGGTATTGCCTATCATGGCTTTCTATATTGCTGCAGCGAGAAAACAAGGGGTTTCTTTGGATAAGCTCTCCGGGACGATCCAAAATGATATCTTAAAAGAGTTCATGGTGCGTAATACCTACATTTACCCACCATTACCTTCAATGAAGATCATTGGTGATATTTTTGATTACACCACCAAGAATATGCCTAAATTCAATTCAATTTCAATCAGTGGTTACCACATGCAAGAAGCTGGTGCAACTGCCGATATTGAGTTGGCCTATACATTGGCAGATGGTATGGAGTACATTAGGACCGGATTGAAATCCGGTTTGAAAATCGATGAATTCGCTCCTCGTTTATCATTCTTCTGGGCAGTTGGTATGAATCACTTTATGGAAATCGCCAAAATGCGTGCCGCACGTATGCTTTGGGCAAAGATCATAAAATCGTTCAACCCGACAAATCCAAAGTCAATGGCATTGCGTACGCATAGCCAGACTTCAGGATGGAGTTTAAGTGAGCAGGATCCTTTCAACAACGTGGCCCGTACGTGTATCGAGGCTATGGCTGCCGGATTGGGAGGAACACAATCCTTACATACAAACGCGTTGGATGAGGCCATTGCCTTACCGACCGATTTCTCTGCCCGTATTGCCCGTAATACCCAGATTTATATCCAGGATGAAACCCAAATGACCAAAGCGGTTGATCCATGGGCCGGTTCCTACTATGTAGAGTACCTCACCCAAGAGATTGCCAAAAAAGCCTGGAAATTGATCGAAGAGGTTGAAGAATTGGGTGGAATGGCAAAAGCCATTGAGACCGGGGTTCCTAAAATGCGTATTGAAGAAGCTTCTGCCCGTAAACAGGCCCGATTGGATTCTGGTCAGGATATCTTGGTAGGGGTCAATAAATTCAAGACGAAGGAGAAAGCGAATATCGAAATTCTTGAGGTTGATAATTCCGTGGTACGCGAATCACAGATCGAACGGCTTAAGAAACTCCGTGCCAATAGAGATCAAGCGGTGGTCGATGCCAAAATATCCGCCCTATCCAATTGCGCTGCAACAGGAAAAGGTAATTTGCTGGAATTGGCGGTCGAAGCTGCGGAAAATTTTGCTACTTTAGGTGAGATTTCAGATGCTTTGGAGACTCATTTCGGACGTCATAAAGCGGATACACGATTAATCAGTGGAGTTTATAGTAAAGAAGTGGATAACGACAGTACATTTGCGAAAGCACAGCAATTGGCCGATAAGTTTGCCGAAATCGAAGGTCGTCGCCCAAGGGTGATGATCGCTAAAATGGGTCAGGATGGCCATGATAGGGGCGCCAAGGTCGTTGCTTCCAGTTTTGCCGATTTAGGTTTTGATGTGGATATGGGCTCATTGTTCCAAACTCCAGAGGAGGTGGCAAAACAAGCGATTGAAAATGACGTTCATTTTGTTGGCGCTTCCAGTTTGGCCGCAGGGCACAAAACATTGATTCCACAGTTGATCGGTGAGTTGGAAAAACTTGGAAGACCGGATATCATGGTTTTTGCCGGCGGGGTTATTCCTGAGCAGGATTATGACTATTTGTTGGAAAGGAAAGTTGCGGCCATTTTTGGACCTGGTACCGTTATTTCAGAATCCGCCATTAAAATCATGGAGAAATATTTAGAGCAATAAGGATTTGCTTCCTTAAGCAGTTTTTGTCAGGGGCTATCATTTCCTAAGACAAATTGCTCTCAAATAAAAAGAAACCACTATCCGATTTTTTATTGGATAGTGGTTTTATAATTCATGGATGTGAACATTACTGATTAACTTTATTATTTTAACCCCAAGACCAAACCAAACAACTATCGATGGCTATGTTTAGAACCTATTTTAACTGGAGTAGTGGCAAAGATGCCGCTCTTGCGCTCAATTACCTTTTGCAGGATCCCAGATATAACGTTGAATGTTTGCTTACAACCGTAAATGCACATTTCAATCGGGTCAGTATGCATGGTTTAAGGATTGAAATGCTTGAAAAACAAGTTAAGGCTATTGGCTTGCCAAGCTATAGGGTAGCACTGCCAGAGAGTCCTTCAAATGGTGAATACGAAAAACTGATGGGACAAAAAGTCGAAGAATTAAAGGCGGAAGGAATTCGATTTGCCGCGTTTGGGGATATTTTTTTGGAAGATTTAAAGGACTACCGCGAACGCCAATTGGCACAGGTTGGTATAAAGACCGTTTTTCCATTATGGAAGAAGGATACTACCCATTTGATCCATGATTTTCTGGAAAAGGGTTTTAAGGCCATCGTGGTCTGTGTGAATGCAGCGGTATTGGACGTTTCCTTTGTCGGAAGGGTTATCGATACGGACTTTATCAATGACCTTCCCGAAGGTGTGGATCCTTGTGGTGAAAACGGGGAGTTCCATACATTTTGCTTTGATGCGCCTTATTTTAAGGAAGCTGTTGGGTTTACAATAGGGGAAAAAGTGTATCGGGAATACAACAATGGGGATACCACCAACGGATTCTGGTTTTGCGATTTAATACCTTTGGAAGTAAATGAATAAACACGAAGAAAAATATTGCCAAAGATGCAACACGGTCTTTGAGTGCAAGGTGGGGTCCATTTTGCTTTGCCAATGCACTACGGTAACGCTTAATGAGGAAGAACGCAATTATATGCGCGAACGGTATACCGATTGTCTATGTGCCAAATGCATGCAAGCCGTAAAGGTAGAATATCAAAATAACCTGTTGAAGGATAAAATCGATAAGCTCTCCGGTAAATTCAACCCTTGATCTTATACTCCGAATATCATGGGGGCATCCCATAAGTTTACCCCATGGCTTTACGGCGGGCAGGGGTTTAAAATAACAGGCCTAACAGTTGTGTGCAAATAATCAAAAGTACCATGGCTATAGGGTAGACCGTTGCGTATGCTATAGAAGGGGCATCGGTTTTGGTCATGGTGTCGGCTGCTGCCAAGCCAGGCGTACTGGTCATCGATCCCGTTAGGGTACCCAATAAGGTCAGGGTATTGATATTAAAGAATAAACGGGCGATAACCGCAGCGATCAGCATGGGTAAAAAGGTCATTATCCCACCGACCAAGAAGAGTTTGATCCCATATTGTGAATAGGTCTCAACCAATGTAGCACCCGCTTCGGTACCTACCACGGCCAAGAAAAGCATCAACCCGAATTGTCTTAAGAGTTGGTTGGCATTGCCACTCATCATCCATAAAATATTTCCCGTCTTGCCGATACGGCCTAAAACCATGGCTACGATCAATACGCCACCGGTAAGTCCCAAATTAAAACTAAAGGCATCGCCAAAATTGATGGAAACCCCTCCAACCAAAATACCGAGAACAATACCCAATGCCAAAGGGAAAAAGTTGGTATCGGAGAGTTCACTTTTATTGTTGCCGATCAGTTGTGATATCTGGGAAACATTTTCCTTTTCACTGGAGATCATCAATTTATCCCCGATCTGTAATTTTAAGGTAGAATTCGGGGAAAGGTCGATACCACTTCTTCGGATCCTCGTGATGGTCGCATTGAAGTTTTCCCTAAGGTTCAATTCCCCCAACGATTTGTTCACCAATTCCGTCCTTGTCATTAAATAAGATTGTGATACATACTGTTCCCCAAAGGCGATTTCAACATTGGATTTAGGACCTATCAATAACTCTACACGTCTAAGGGCTTCCTCAGTACCCACAACGCGGACATAATCCCCTTTGTGCAAAACGGTGTCCTTTTTAGGGGTAAATGCTTTTCCGTCATGCATGACCCTCGAAATAACACCTTTGGTCATGGAGCGCACCCTGAGTTCCCCGATGGTCTTGTTAATGGCCCCTTCATGTTCTACAATGAAATTCGCCCTAGTTATGGGTTCGTAATGGCTAAGGGTTTTTGCCTCATAATCCTTTTCTTCATTTTTAAGGTTTATTCGTAAAATCTTTGGAAATAATTTCACGAACAGGATGACCCCGATGACCCCAAACGGATACGCAATACCATAACCGATGGATGCCAATGGGGAATGTGTGATGTCGATGACGGTTGCCAACCCCGGTGTACTGGTCAAAGCCCCTGCCATTAAACCAATGGCGATCGATTTGTCGATATCCAAGACCAGTATGGCCAAAAGGGCCAAAAGGGCTGCGGTTATGATGACGATGGTGGCCATGATTATCAGATTCTTACCGTCTTTCCTGAAGGAATCGAAAAATCCCGGACCGGCCTGTAATCCTATGGTATATATAAATAGTATCAATCCGATTTTTTGAAGGATATTCGGAAGTGAAACCCCAAGATGCCCAAAAAGCAAGGCGACAAAAATGATTGCCGAGATATCCAAAGATATGCCCTTTACTTTAATATTACCGATGATGAAACCGATACAAATGATCAAAAACAATACAAGGTAAGTGGTGTCTAAAAAATACATGGATGTTTATTTCAAAATAAGTGACAAAAGTATACTATAATTAAATAGTCAAAACTGACATTTGTTATTTTTTCTCAAAAACTAAATTCATTCGGTCGGATTTGAAGTACGCGTTAGCATATGCCCGATTTAGATCGGTTTCTGTTTTAATTTATACGTTAACGGATTTTATTGCAGGAAATGGCCGCATTAAAGGCATCCAAAGCGGAAGAGACCGTTGCACCGTTGGGTTCGGAAGGTTCGGTCCATACCACACCCGGAGCTGTTTTTCCGTTCAGCATACTTTTGTGCCAAATAGAGGCTGCGTTCTTCTTTATAAATCGTCTATAGCTATTTTTGGGATCCTGTTGGTGCAGGTACATGAGATGGCGCATAAAAACCCCTTTGAACTGTTTGGCATCGGCCCTGCAATTATCGGGTTCACATCTTTTTTCAACCAAGATCGACCGGGAATCGGTCATGTTTTTTATCGTTGCCCTTGCCAGTGCATGGGCGCTTTGGAGATAATGCCCCTCTTTCGTTATCCTGTGCAGGTTCGCGAGTCCGGTCAAAACTACCCCTTGGTTATATGTCCATACATTTTCATTGATGCTTTCCTCACCATTTTTAAAGCGTACCCCGTCTTGGATATTTCCGTCCGAATTGAGCAATTGGGAAGCTATCATCCACTCCCAAATAGACGTTGCCCAATCCAGTGCGGATTTCCCGTTCACATTTTTTGTGCCGGCCAAATGGAGTCTGGTAGCTAAGGTCAATGTAAGACCGTTACTAATGGCGCTTTTGAATTTCAGTCCTTTTTTCCAATAAAGTCCGCCGTTTTCACTCCAACCCGTGGTAATATCCCCAAAAATGATATTGGCCATATCCAAATACTTTTGTTCGCCCGTATACTCCCAAGCATCTAACCAAGCAAGTGCCCACCATCCTTCATCGTCATAAAAATCATTGATGTAATTCTTGCAGATCCATGCCTCTTTTTCTTCTGTGGCCTCCACTTTAAAAGCTTTGGTTTTGTTATGGATGTCATCTATAGCTTCCTTAAAACCGGGATTGTCGGTCAACTTGGCATTGTTGATGAGTGCGGTCAGGATATTCGCGGCATTCCACCATGATGTGGTTTCCCATATGCCGGTTTCCCCGTTATGCCAATGGTCTAAATATCGGATCAATACCTTGGATCGATTGTCAAAAGTTTCTTGGCATTGTAGGGCCAAGCCCATTCCAAAAAAAGCAAAAAGAAAAAGTGTTGATTTCTTCATGAAACTGATTTTCATGCCTACGCCGAAAGTAAGCCTTTATATCGAATCCTTGAATTCCCGTAAGATATGCTGTGCCGCTTTTACAGGGGATATTTTAGCGGAAACAATATCTTTTTCCAATTCAGCCAATTGATCCGCTATATTTTTTGACCCATAGAACAATTGTTTAAGGCCCTCATTGATGTTGTTGTACATCCATTTGATCTGTTGGTGGTTGCGGTTCTTTAAAAAGTACCCATTTTCGTCGACCAGTTTTTTGTATTTGGTAATTTGTTCCCATACGGTATCGACACCGATATTTTTAATGGCAGATGCCGTTGAAACCACCGGACTCCATCCCGATTCGGATAATGGGAAAATGTGCAAGGCATTCTGGTATTGTCGCTTGGCGATCTCACTTTTCTTGATATTGTCCCCGTCCGCTTTGTTGATGACCACCATATCGGCCATTTCCATGATCCCTTTTTTTATCCCTTGGAGTTCATCCCCTGCACCGGACAGCATCAATAGTAAAAAGAAATCCGTCATCCCATGTACGGCGGTCTCTGATTGGCCAACGCCAACGGTTTCTATCAGGATGACATCGTAGCCTGCCGCCTCGCAAAGCAACATGGATTCCCCCGTTTTATTGGCTACGCCCCCAAGGGTGTCCCCTGTGGCGGAAGGCCTTATATAAGCGTCTTCCAAATTGGCAAGCTCTTCCATTCGGGTTTTGTCTCCTAGGATACTTCCTTTGGAGCGTTGGCTACTGGGGTCAATAGACAAAATACCTACTTTGTGTCCTTGACCTATAAGGTATTTTCCGAAAGCCTCGATGAACGTACTTTTTCCCACTCCGGGAACACCGGTAATACCGATACGGATCGAATTTCCAGAATAGGGTAAAATTGCCTGTATGATTTCTTTGGCCAGTACTTTATCACTTTCCAAATTACTTTCAACAATGGTGATGGCCCGGGAGAGAATAACCCTATCGCCTTTTAAAATACCATCAATATACGCTTTCGCGGTAAGTCGTCCTTTGGGTTTATAGTTTGTCATGGAGTACAGTATAAAATCGGAATATCCTTTGTCCAACAGAAAAAAATCACTTGGTTCCCGTAAGAAAAAAAGAGATGGTTCTTGAACAGAAATTAACTTAAAAATTGAAAGTTACAAAGGTAGGCATAAAGCCAAAAGCACCATAATTAAGATCGGTTTTTATACGCGTCAATTCCCGTGTATTTTCAATAATTTAAAATTTTATCATCCCTAATGAAAGAAGGGAAAGAAAAGGCGTCGAATTTTGTCAATTAATGATAAAATTCATTTTTAGTTTCTTTTTTTATAGTTATACTTGTTAGTACTTTTTCGGGAAATAAGAACGAACGATGAATGGAAAAAAAAGGGTAGGGTTAATCGGGGACTTGGTCAATTCAGATATATAAAGTCGGTAATTCTCCCTTTAAGGAAAAACCTAGGAAAGGGTTACGTTATCGATTGCCTATATGTCATAACCATTAGTCATACAAAAAAGAAAAACCAGACCGAATATGAATAAAAACTTCAAAGTAAACGTAAACCAAGATATATCGTTCAACATCACGGATCAGGATATTTCCAGTTTGGATGCGTTACCTACTTCCGGTACGGCGTATCACATTTTAAAGGACCATAAACCTTTTCTGGCCGAAATCCTTGCTTCGGATTTCAATACCAAAACATATACCGTAAAAGTAAATACCAGTACCTACGAAACGGTCATTTCGGATGACCTGGATCTATTGATCGCCAAAATGGGATTCTCAACAGGTTCGACCAAAAATATAGACGCCATACATGCACCCATGCCCGGACTTATTTTAGAAATCAATGTGGTCATCGGCCAGACGGTGAAGGAGGAAGATCCCTTGCTGATTTTGGAGGCCATGAAGATGGAAAACGTTATTGCTTCCCCCCGTACGGGAACCATTAAGTCCATAGCGGTCAATAAAGGAGAGGCCGTTGAGAAAAAACAATTGCTGATCGAATTCGAATAAGTTTCCCTTACGAACGCATTATACCGTCGTCAATAAAAGAGACTCCAATAAGCTAGAAAAATATAAAGACAGATGAAAAAAATCTTAGTGGCCAATCGTGGTGAAATTGCCATCCGTGTAATGAAGACCGCCCAGAAAATGGGCATTAAGACCGTTGCGGTCTATTCCACTGCCGATAGGGACGCTCCCCATGTAAAGTTTGCCGATGAAGCTGCCTGTATTGGTGGGCCACCTTCGAACGAATCCTATCTTGTCATTCCGAAAATCATTGATATCGCCAAGAAATTAAACGTAGATGCCATACATCCGGGGTATGGCTTTTTAAGCGAGAATGCCGAATTTGCCGAAGAAGTCGAAAAAAACGATATCATATTTGTTGGTCCGAAGGCAAAGGCCATACGGATAATGGGGAGTAAATTGGCGGCCAAGGATGCCGTCAAAAAATATGATATTCCCATGGTCCCGGGAATAGATGAGGCCATTACCGATGTGGAAAAGGCGAAAGAAATCGCAAAGAAGATCGGATTTCCGATCTTGATCAAAGCTTCTGCCGGAGGGGGAGGCAAAGGTATGCGGGTGGTGGAGAAAGAAAAGGACCTTGGATCCCAAATGACCAGGGCCATTAGTGAAGCTACTTCGGCCTTTGGGGATGGGGCTGTCTTTATTGAGAAATATGTAAAATCCCCAAGGCATATCGAAATACAGGTAATGGCGGACAGTCATGGTAACATCCTTCATTTTTTTGAACGGGAATGCAGTATACAACGAAGGCACCAAAAGGTTATAGAAGAAGCTCCTTCCTCGGTTTTAACCCCGGAACTTCGCAATAAAATGGGTGTCGCCGCCATTAAGGTAGCCAAGGCCTGTGATTATCTGGGAGCGGGTACCGTCGAATTTCTTTTGGATGCGGACCACAACTTTTATTTCTTGGAGATGAATACAAGGCTACAAGTAGAGCACCCGGTGAGTGAACTGATTGCCGGTGTCGATTTGGTCGAGCTACAGCTTCGGGTCGCCCGCGGTGAGGCCTTGGTATTGAAACAGGAAGATCTTAGGATAAAAGGGCATGCCCTGGAGTTGCGGGTATACGCAGAGGATCCCTTGAACGATTTCTTACCGAGTATTGGTACTTTGGAAACGTACAAGTTACCCGTAGGTGAAGGGGTTCGGGTAGATAATGGTTTTGAGGAGGGTATGAACGTGCCGATCTATTATGACCCAATGTTGTCCAAATTGATCACATACGCAGCAACTAGGGATGAAGCCATCCAAAGGATGTTGAAGGCCATTAGCGAATATACGATCAGGGGGGTGCAAACTACCTTGCCTTTTGGAAAATTTGTTTTTGAACATGATGCCTTTCGGACCGGAAAATTCGATACCCACTTTGTGAAGGATTATTATTCCCCAGAGGTATTAAAGGCCAAAACACATGAGGAAGCCAGAATAGCCGCGATCATTGCGTTGAAAAAATATAGGGAAGACCAAAAAATCCTAAGAACCCCAAGACAATAGATTATGGATCCAAGATTGAAAAAACTGGAAGAAAGAGAGGCTTTAGCACATAAAGGTGGTGGTAAAAGGCGAATAGATAAACAACATGCCAAGAAAAAGCTGACCGCAAGGGAGCGTATCGAATACCTGCTTGATGAAGGGTCGTTCGAAGAAATGGGGGTATTGGTCACACACCGATCTACCGATTTCGGTATGGAAAAGAAGCAGTATTTCGGGGATGGTGTCGTCACGGGATACGGAACGATAAACGGCCGGTTGGTGTATGTATACGCACAGGATTTCACGGTTTTTGGTGGTGCTTTATCGGAAACCCACGCGGAAAAAATCTGTAAAGTAATGGATTTGGCCGTAAAAGTCGGTGCTCCCATTATCGGACTGAATGATTCGGGAGGGGCCAGGATCCAGGAAGGTGTCCGTTCCTTGGGGGGGTATGCCGATATTTTTTATAGAAATGTCCAGGCCTCAGGGGTAATTCCCCAACTTTCCGCAATTATGGGTCCATGTGCCGGAGGGGCGGTTTACTCCCCTGCAATGACCGATTTTACCTTAATGGTAGAACAAACCAGCTATATGTTCGTGACGGGACCCAATGTGGTCAAAACGGTTACCAACGAGGAAGTGACTTCCGAAGAATTGGGTGGGGCCAATACCCACGCCTCAAAATCGGGAGTGGCCCATTGCACCTCGGCCAATGATGTGGAGTGTATGGAAGACCTGAAAAAATTACTGGGCTACCTTCCGCAGAACAATAAGGAGGTCACCCAAAAACTCCCTTATGAATTAAAGGATGAGGTACGAAATGTATTGAAGGACATAATTCCGGAAAACCCCAATAAACCCTATGATATGCATGGGGTGATCAAAGGGATCATTGATGAGGGTTCTTTCTTCGAAATCCATAAGGATTTTGCCGAGAACATGATTGTGGGCTTTGCCCGGTTGGCCGGTAGGAGTATCGGTATCATCGCCAATCAACCTATGTTCCTGGCCGGGGTATTGGGGGTCAAAAGTTCTATTAAAGCCGCTCGGTTTACCCGTTTTTGTGACGCATTCAATATTCCGCTTTTGGTATTGGTGGATGTCCCGGGGTTCTTGCCGGGAACCGATCAGGAATGGAATGGAATCATCGTGCATGGGGCAAAGTTGTTGTATGCATTAAGTGAGGCTACGGTACCACGGGTAACCGTAATTACCCGTAAGGCCTATGGTGGGGCCTATGATGTCATGAATTCCAAACATATCGGTGCCGATTTCAATTATGCCTGGCCTACGGCGGAAATTGCAGTGATGGGAGCAAAAGGGGCCAGTGAGATAATTTTCAAAAGGGAAATCGATGAAGCGGAGGATCCCATGGCCAAATTGGCGGAAAAGGAAGCGGAATACGCCGAAAAATTCGCCCACCCCTATAGGGCGGCAAGACGTGGGTTTATAGATGAGGTCATTCGCCCGGAAAATACGAGGCGTAAATTGATAAAGACCTTTAGCATGTTGGAGGGCAAAGAAGTAAATCGGCCGGATAGGAAACACGGTAATATTCCTTTATAACGGCCTTTGGTAAACATTTACAATCATTATACCCACAAAAAAGCGCGGTTTTCGGATGCACTAATTTGATTTTTATTACTGAAAATTTAAAAAGGATATGGCTACCTTTGCCCGATGCAAGAGGGAAACCAAAAACCGAATTTTGAATTTGTCGCCTTAATGGCGGCCCTGATGTCTATTGTTGCATTGGCAATAGATGCCTTATTACCAGCACTTTCTAATATAGGAATAGCTATAAATAGTTTTGATTCTACCGATCATCAATTATTGATCACCATGATTTTCTTGGGATTGGGCATCGGTCAATTGTTTTTTGGGCCTTTGTCCGATACGTTTGGCAGAAAACCTATGGTTTATTTGGGTTTCAGTGTTTTTACCGTGGCCAGTATCCTATGCCTTTGGGCACCTTCATTGGAGTGGATGATTGTCGGTAGGATACTCCAAGGAATCGGATTGTCCGCAGCACGGACCATAAGTATTTCCATCATCCGGGATACCTATAAGGGGGATTATATGGCAAAGGTGATGTCTTTCGTTACCGCCTTTTTTATTTTGGTCCCTGTGGTCGCACCGGCGATTGGCAAGGGGGTTATGGGGGTTTTCGGATGGCAGGCCATATTTTATGTGCAACTGATTATGGCTTTGGTGGTATCCGTTTGGTTTTGGAAACGTCAACCCGAAACCCTTCATCCTGAATATAAGATCCCCTTTTCGAGTCATATTTTTGTGGATGGGGTAAAGGAATTATCCAAGTTTAAGGAAACCATTGCGTTTACCATGATATCCGGGTTGATCACCGGGTCATTTTTGGTGTATCTCAGTGCTTCCCAGCATATTTTCGAAGATATTTACGGCCTTAAGGAAGCATTTCCGTTCATTTTTGCAGGATTGTCCGTATCCATTGGATTATCGACCTTTTTGAATGGTACCTTGGTATTGAAATTTGGGATGCGGAAACTATCCTTGACGGCCTTATCCCTGTTCAGTACGATTGCCTTGTTGTATGTGGTATTATTTTGGAATTCCGCAAACCCCGATATCATCGTATTGGTCGTATTTTTATCCCTACAATTTTTCTGTCTGGGCTTTATGTGGGGGAATTTCCGTTCCATTGCCATGGAGCCTATCGGCCATATTGCCGGTATCGGTGCTGCGATTACCGGTTTTATCTCCACTTTGCTTTCCATTCCCATAGCCGCTTTTGTGGGTAGCTTTATCAATGAGACCGTGTTGCCCATGTTTATGGGCTTGGCGATATGCGGGATGTTGTCCCTTGCTATTTTTCTGATTACGCAAAAGCGGATTTCCAAAAAGGCCAAACTCATGGCTTGACCAAATAAGAAAACCGTTCTTCGGCCATTGCCCAAGAACGGTTTTCGGTTGTTTAGGACCAAAGGCCTAACCGGTTTTATAGTGCGTTATCCATGATTTCCTTAACCACTTCAGGATTCAATAATGTACTGGTATCCCCTAGGTTAGCGGTGTCATTACTGGCTATTTTACGTAAAATACGTCGCATGATCTTTCCACTTCGGGTTTTTGGCAATCCCGTTACAAATTGGATTTTATCCAATTTAGCGATTGGGCCGATCAGCTCGGTAATCTGTTGGTTGATCTCATTACGTACATTGTCCCTATCACGACTTTCACCGGTCTCCTTGAGGATCACGAATCCATAAAGTGCATTTCCTTTAACGTCATGTGGAAATCCTACGATGGCCGATTCCGCAACGGCTTGGTGCTCATTAATGGCATCTTCTATAGGAGCGGTACCCAAATTATGGCCTGAAACGATGATCACATCATCGACACGGCCCGTGATCCTGTAATATCCTACGGCATCCCTATTGGCACCGTCCCCCGTGAAATACATGTTTTTGAAAGCCGAAAAGTACGTATCCCGGTAGCGATCATGGTTTCCCCAAATGGTCCTTGCCATGGAAGGCCAGGGGAATTTGATGCACAATCGACCTTCTACTTGGTTGCCTTTTATTTCATTGCCGGCCTCATCCATTAATGCGGGCTGAATGCCAATAAAGGGTAAAGTGGCAAAAGTGGGTGTTGTAGGTGTGACATAGGGTATTGGGGAAATCATGATCCCCCCTGTCTCCGTTTGCCACCAAGTATCTACGATCGGACTCTTTTTTTTGCCCACATTGTTGTTGTACCAATGCCATGCTTCTTCGTTGATCGGTTCACCCACAGAACCCAAAACCTTTAATGAGGATAGATCATACTTTTCGAGGTAGTCCAAATTTTCTTTCGCTAAGGCCCTGATAGCCGTGGGAGCGGTATAGAACTGATTTACCTTATGTTTTTCCACAACTTCCCAAAAACGGCCAAAATCGGGGTAGGAGGGCACGCCTTCGAACATTATCGAAGTCGCACCATTGGCCAAGGGACCATAAACGATATAGGAGTGCCCTGTTATCCACCCGATATCGGCCGTACACCAATACACATCTTCTTCCCGATACTGAAAGATGTTCTTGAAGGTGTAGGCGGTATACACCATATACCCCCCACAGGTATGTACCATACCCTTGGGTTTACCGGTGGATCCCGAGGTATAAAGAATGAACAGGGGGTCTTCCGCATTCATGATTTCAGCTTCGCAATCGCCATAGGCCTCTTCCATTAGGGGGGCGAGCCATTTGTCCCTTCCTTTGACCATCTCAATGTTACTATTGGTGCGTTTGACCACCAATACGTTCTTAACGCCAGGACATTCTTCCAAAGCCTTATCTACAATGCCTTTTAGGTCGATCGATTTATTTCCCCTATACGAACCATCGGAAGTAATGGCCATTGTGCAATCCGAATCTTTGATCCTTGTGGCAAGGGCATTCGATGAAAAACCTGCGAATACTACGGAATGTATGGCCCCGATCCTTGCACAGGCCAAAACGGCATAGGTAAGTTCCGGGATCATCGGCAGGTAAATACACACCCGGTCTCCTTTTTTTACCCCTAGGGATTTTAGCACATTGGCCATTTTACATACTTTCTCGAATAACTGCCCGTAGGTAATATGCAAGGCTTTTTCCTTTGGGTCATTAGGTTCGAATAGAATGGCGGTTTTGTTTCTTCGTGTCGGTAAATGCCTGTCGATACAATTTTCGGTAATATTCAATTGGGCACCTTGGAACCATTTAATCTCCGGTTTGGAGAAATCCCATTCCAGCACCTTGTCCCATTTTTTACGCCAAATGAAATGTTCCTCTGCGATTTCTTCCCAAAAACCCTCCGGATTCCGGACGGATTTTCTATAAACTTGATAGTATTCTTCTAAGTGTTTAATGTGATAGTTACTCATTTTATTCTGGTTTTAAATGGATCCGATTTTATGTGTTTTATATACTTGTGCTATTTCATCTATGATCTTTGGGTCATCTATGGTAGAAGGGATACTGATGTCTTCATTATCGGCAATTCCCCGCAATAATTTCCGCAAGATCTTCCCGGAGCGGGTTTTGGGCAATCGGCTTACCAGTATGACCTGTTTTAAGCCTGCTACGGGTCCGATTTGACTTCTTACTTCTTTGATTATCTCACTTTGAATGACCGATTCCGCAATTTCATTACCGGCTTTGGTAACGGCCAATGCCAAGGGAATTTGGCCCTTAAGGTCATCCTGTATACCAATGACGGCACATTCGGCCACTTGAGGATGGGAAGCGACGATTTCTTCCATTTCCGCGGTAGATAATCTGTGTCCGGCAACATTGATGACATCATCGACCCTTCCCGTTATGTAAACATAGCCATCTTCGTCCTTAAACCCTCCGTCACCCGAAAAATAGTAGCCGGGAAAACGTTCTAGATAACCGGCCTTGAACCGCTCGGGGTTTCGCCAAATAGTTCTCAGATTACCCGGAGGTAAGGGTAATTTAACGGTAACATATCCTTCGGAATTCGGTCCTAGGACATCCCCCGATCCATTTACTATTTGAATGTCGTACCCACAGACCGGAAAAGTAGCTGAACCCGGTTTTACTTTGGCCAATTCCACACCTACCATATTGGCCAGCATCGGCCAACCGGACTCGGTCTGCCACCAATGGTCAATGACCGGGACCTTTAGGTTTTCCTCCGTCCATTTCAGTGTGGAAACATCGCAACGTTCCCCGGCTAAAAATTGATATTTAAGGCAGGAAAGGTCATAGCCACGTATCATTTCCCCCTTGGGGTCTTCTTTTTTAATCGCCCTTATGGCTGTGGGTGCCGTAAACATTACCTTGACCCTATATTCGCTAATGACCCTCCAAAAAGTGGATGCATCGGGGGTTCTGATAGGTTTTCCTTCAAAAAGAACGGTGGTGTTCCTATTCAACAACGGGCCATAAACGATGTAACTATGGCCTACGACCCAACCTACATCGCTTGCGGCCCAAAATACATCCCCGGCATTTACCCCATAAACGTACTTCATTGAAAATTTGAGGGCCGTGGCATAACCTCCGGTGTCCCTAACGATTCCTTTGGGTTTTCCCGTAGTTCCGGAGGTGTACAGAATATAGGACGGATGGTTGGAAGCCACCTCGATCGGTTCGGCGGGCAGGGCATTTTTAACGGCTTCCAAGTAATCGATATCATAGGGTTTTACCGGCGTTGCAGCCCCTAAATGCCTTTGGAATAGTATAACGTTTTCCGGTTTGTGCGAGGCCATTGTAATGGCTTTGTCAACATAAGGTTTATAGGGTATGATGCGGTCTATCTCTATACCGCTCGATGCCGTAATTATGACCTTTGGGGTACAATCATCGATTCTTATGGCCAATTCATGGGGGGCGAAGCCTCCAAAGACCACGGAATGGATAACCCCGATCCGTACGCAGGCCAACATGGCATATACGGCCTGTGGGATCATCGGCATATAAATAAGGGCGGTATCACCTTTTTCGAGTCCTAAATCCTTTAAGGCCCCGGCTAATTTCGATACCTCTTTATGCAGTCGATTGTAGGTAATGATTTCTTTGGTGTTGGTAACCGGAGAATCATAAATAATGGCATTCTGCCTTCCGAAACCCTCTTCTATATGTTGGTCTATGCATAGATAACACAGATTCAATTTACCGTCGATGAACCACTGGGGGTGGTCATTCCCATCGTTGGTAAGTATGTTTTCCGGTTTGTGGTACCATTGCAGTTCGTGCGCTTGCGCTTTCCAGAATGCTTCCGGATTCTCAAGGCTCTGTTGGTAGAATTCCCGATATCTCATGACTTGGTTTTTGAGGTATTGAACAGACCAAACCAATTGGGGTTAAGGATCTCTAGTTTAATCAATACCCAAAGGATCGTTACGAAACAGATGCCCATAACAATGGAGTTCATGGGACTGATGGCCGTTTCACTTTCATACTTAAAACGTAGGTAAAGGGACACTATGGCATATATACAGATAAGTATATCCGATGCCAAAGGATTAAGACGTAATTTCATTATAACTTACATTAATTAGACATAGGTGTTGTTTGCACACAAAACCAGTTGTTAATTAAGCAGTCCTAGTATTTCTGAAACTATCTTTTTTATCGAAAACGGCTTGGTCAAGTATTTGTCAGCTCCGAGTTTTAAGCCTTTTTCAATATCTGAAACTTTATTTTTTGCGGAAAGGAATACCACTTTGGTATCCTTTAACAACGCACTGTTCTTAATATGGTCCAAGGTTTGAAAGCCATCTACATTGGGCATCATGATATCCAATAGGACCACATCGGGAATGTTGTTTTCCAATATCTGCATTGCTTCTCCGCCATCCCTTGCGATAAACACTTCAAAATTCTTTTTTTTGAAAGCATATTCCAAGGTCATTACAATATTCGGTTCATCATCAACAATCAATATTTTTTTCATTCCCAATAGTGCTTACAATTTAATTAAAAGGAAGTTTAAATCCAAAGGTTGTTCCAACTTTAGTGCCTTTTTCCACCCAAATGCTGCCCTGGTGTTTTTCAATGATTTGTTTGCTTATGGCCAGGCCCAAGCCACTTCCTTCCGGTTTGATCGTGTTTTGGTTCTTGGATTGATAGAATTTATCGAAAATATAATTTATATCCTCTTGGGGTATGCCTTTCCCATTGTCTTTGACGAAAATTTCGATACCATCATTCCCTAACTTATAATCCAAGGTTATGACACCTTTTTTGGGTTCACAGAATTTGATCGCATTGGAAAGTAAGTTGGTCAATACTTGGAGGATACGGTCCTCATCATAGGGAAGCTCGTAATGGAAACCATTGTTGTTCACAATGGTGATTTCTTTTTTGGCAGCGATATGTTGGGTGTTGCCAATGGCCTGTTTTAAGGTATTTTGGATATTTCTCTTCTTAAGGTTGAGTTGTTCCCTGCCTGTAGAAAGTTTCTCAAAGTCGAGGATGTTATTGATCAATCGGGACAGGCGATCCGAATCGCTAACGATATTTTTCAGGAATGTCTGGCGAACCTCGGTGGGCATTTCGTCGTTTTCATCCATCAAAAGTTCAGATGCCGCCCTGATACCGGTAATTGGGGTCTTTAATTCATGGGCAACGGTATCCAAAAATTCATCTTTTTGTTTATCCTTGACGATCAATTCCTCATTGGCATCTTTTAGCTTGCCCGTTAAATCGGTAAGTTCCTTGGATTTTTCCTGTAAGGCCTTGTTGTTACTGATGGTTTCTTTCGATTCTTCCAAGATCTTCAATACTTCGGGCAAACTTATCTCTTGTTCTTTCACCACCCCGGCGATCAGGATTTTGGCAGAGGCACCGCCTATACTCCCCGTCAATAATTTTTCTGAAAAGTTGATCAATCGGGCATCGGCCATTTGGGTATCGCTGGGAATATTGTATTTCCGAAAGAAAAGGTTCAGGGCACGTTGGGTCCGGTCTTCCCCCAAAAATTTTATCAGTACATTCTTTATGTCCGATACATAGGCTTCGCCTTTCCATACAAATGCACTATCCTGTAAAAAGGAATAATTCTTGCTATCCACGAACATTTCGGCATAATTACGTTCCCTATAATGTCCTTTAAACGCCAACGAAATTATAAGATAACACATCGTGTTGGCCATTAAACTCCAGAAAAAGGCATGGGCTGGCGGACTTAAAAAATCAATACCAAATAGGGCATAAGGCCTTAAAGCGGAAATGCCGAATAGTCCATGTTCGGTAAATGCACTATTTCCTGTAAATGCCTCTATGGTAAAGGGAAGTATCAGGGTATATGCAGAAATCAAAAAACCGAGGATTATGCCCAAGATGGCCGCAAGGGAAGAGCCACGGTTCCAGAATAAGCCGATAAAAAAGGCGGGGGCCAATTGGGCGACGATTACAAAAGAAATCAACCCGATGGAGTACAAAGAGAGTTCAATGGAAAAATTATTGTAAAAGAAATAGGCGATGATAATGACCGAAAAGATGGAGATGCGGCGTATATTCTTAATATAAATGGCATTGACTTCAGGTTTGGCCTTTATGAACTTATCGAGGAACCCATAGGGTATGATCAAGTTGTTACTGATCATTTTCGATAGGGCCAGGGTGGAAACGACTACCATCGATATGACGGCCGACAGCCCTCCAAGAAACACCAATAAGGCAAGAAACGTATGATCGCTGTTCAGCGGAAGCAAAAGGGCAAAGTATTCCGGGTTGGCGTTTTCCGTTAATGACAATTTACCCGCCCATGCAATAAAAATCACAAAAATATTGAAGAGCAATAGGTATAGGGGAAAAAACCATATGGCTTTCTTTAAATGTTTTTCCCGGCTATTCTCCAATACCGAAACCTGGAATTGTCGGGGTAAGAGAAAGATAGCGGTAAACGAAAGCAGTATCATAAAGCCCCAATCCATGCCGCCTCCCAAACCGGGGAGTTTGACCAAAAGGTCAAAATCGGTCGTTTGGGAAACCTTATCGTAAATGTCTTGGGTGCCATCAAAAAGATAATACGTGACATACACCCCGATAATTAAAAAGAAGGTGAGTTTCAAGAGTGATTCAAAGGCCACGGTGGTAACGATACCTTTGTGTTTTTCGGAGGCATCGGTTGCTTGGGTGCCAAAAAAAGTGGCGAAAATGGCCAAGATCAAGGCGATATAGAAGGTAGAATCATCAAAAATACTGGAGCCGATACTATGTGTTTCATTTGCCATAATGGCAAAAGATTCCGCGACCGCCTTCAACTGCAGGGAAATATAGGGTACGGTGGCCGTAATACACATAATGGTAATCAATGCCCCCAAAGACCTGTTGTTTGCATATCTAAGTGATATGAAATCGGCTATGGACGATACTTTGTGCTGTTTGGAGATCCGCATGATCTTCCGCATTAAAATAATCCAAAGGGGTATGGCTATGACAGGACCAAGATAGATAGGTAAAAAATCGACGCCCGAACTTGCGGCCATACCAATACTCCCATAATATGTCCATGCGGAACAATACACGGCCAGGGACAGGGAGTAGATGTACGGATTGTTCACCCATTTGCTCTTGGCGTTTTTTTCCGCAATAAAGGCGATAAAAAAAAGCACGGCCATATAACTTAATATGATAATGATCAAAATATAGTTATTCATAATATCTATTTAGAATGATATATGATATTATGACGGAGATCAGCCAAACGCCAAAAACATAGAAATAGAAATATGGGATTCCGTAAATGGCGCCATCAATGTTGAAAACCAATATGATAGGGATATTGAAAGCCAATAACAGCCCTAAGGTTATGATGATCAATTTCTGTTCGTGGCGTTTTTTCATGGTATAATGCGGAACGGATTAAATATATGAAAAAAGCAGTACACCTATTGGAAGCACTGCTTTGGACAATAACCTACTAACTATTTTAATGTGAACCGGCTTCCCCGGCACCACTTGGGATCCTAATACTTTCGACCATTTCCTGTACATCTTCGGGTGGGGCTGGAGTCATACGGGATACGACCACCGAAATGATGAAATTGATGATCATGGCGATCGTACCGAAACCTTCCGGGGAGGTACCGAGCCACCATTCACTCGCCGGTCTGGCATCCATAACCCCGATTAAGCCCGTTTTATAACGGATCATATAGAACAGCATTAAGGTAATACCTACGATCATACCTGCAATGGCCCCTTGCTTGTTCATCCGTTTGTCAAAAATCCCCAATATAATCGCTGGGAAGAATGAGGCCGCCGCCAAACCAAAGGCCAGGGCAACGACCGCCGCAACAAACCCGGGTGGATAAATACCGAAAAGTCCGGCAATGATGATCGCTACCAAGATGGCGATTCGTGCGGCCATTAATTCCCCCTTTTCGGAAATATTGGGATTTATTTGTTTTTTTATCAAATCGTGGGATATGGATGTGGAAATGACAAGAAGTAGACCGGCAGCCGTAGATAAGGCTGCGGCCAATCCACCGGCCGCTACCAGGGCGATGACCCAATTGGGCAAATTGGCGATTTCCGGATTTGCCAATACCATGATGTCCCTATCTACATACAATTCATTTGAAGAGCTATTGGCATTGGAAATCAATCTTTCCCCATTGGCTCCCCTGGCTTCCGTATATTTTGGTTTACCGTCGGTGGCCGCACCGTTTACGTATTGGATTTTCCCGTCTTTGTTCTTATCGGCCCAAGCGATTAGCCCGGTATCTTCCCAGTTTTTAAACCATTGTGGAATTTCGGTGTATGCCGTGTTGTCTACGGTCTCTATCAAGTTGGTACGGGCAAAAACGGCGATTGCGGGTGCCGTGGTATAGAGTATGGCGATGAACAGTAATGCCAGACCGGCTGATTTTCGGGCATCCTTTACCTTAGGTACGGTAAAGAAGCGTACGATAACATGGGGTAGGCCGGCCGTACCCACCATCAAAGCCAGGGTGATCGCGAACACGTCCCACGTGGTTTTCGTACCACTTGTGTACTCGTTAAAACCCAATTGGGTATGTAGGGTATCCAATTTATCCAACAAAAAGGTGCCGCCTTCCAGCTTGCCGCCCATACCTATTTGAGGAATGGGGTTTCCCGTCATTTGCATGGAAATAAAGAAAGCGGGGACCATAAAAGCAAAAATCAAAACACAGTATTGTGCCACTTGGGTATAGGTGATCCCTTTCATTCCGCCTAAAAAAGCGAAAACGAGCACCACGGCCATACCGATGATGACCCCGATATTAATATCGACCTGTAAGAATTGTGAAAATACGATGCCGACACCACGCATCTGTCCGGCCACATAGGTGAACGAAACAATCAAGGCGCAGATAACGGCCACGGTTCGTGCAGTGTTCGAATAATAGCGGTCGCCGATAAAATCGGGTACGGTGAATTTTCCGAATTTCCTTAGATAAGGTGCCAAGAGCAGGGCCAATAGTACATAACCCCCTGTCCAGCCCATTAAATAGACAGAACCATCATATCCCATAAAAGAGATCAAGCCAGCCATTGAGATGAAGGAGGCGGCACTCATCCAATCCGCTGCAGTGGCCATCCCGTTCGCTAAAGGGGAAACACCGCCACCGGCCACATAAAATTCCTTGGTGGATCCTGCCCTTGCCCAGATAGCGATTCCAAAATACAATGAGAACGTAATCCCAACTAAAATCCAAGTCCATAATTGAACACTCATAAGTACTGTTTTTTTTGGTTAGTTATTCGATTACTCGTCGTAACCGTATTTTTTATCCAGTTTGTTCATCAATCTTACGTAAACGAAGATCAGTACCACGAAGACATAGATCGAACCTTGTTGTGCAAACCAGAATCCCAGTTTGAATCCGCCTAATCGGAATTCGTTGAGGGCTTCCCTGAATAGTATGCCGGCCCCATAGGATACCGCGAACCAAATGGTGAGCAGTATGATCAAATACCGGAGGTTTTCTTTCCAATAGGCCGTTGCTTTTTTTTGTTTTTCACTCATAGTTGAAATTTTTATAGATAAATCATTGCTTGGAGGGTGATGGTCCCTGAGTCGGAATCACCGAACTTTTCGTTTTTGTACTCCAAGGTTAATTTGGAGTTATGTCCGTTCATGTAGGCATTAACACCTAGGCCAAGGATGTTCCTGTTGTCGTCTGTGGCATCATAACTGTTGGAAGCGAAGGATACGTAAGGTTGAAATCTTGTTTTAGTAATATCACCGGCAAAAACATAACCTATATGGGAGTAGACCATACTCCCGGTACCATAAACACTATACAGGTATTCGGTACCATAATCATTGTTTTGATAGGTGGCGTAGGCGGTAAGCGCACTGCCGTCATCACCGAGGGGGGTATCGTAGAAAGCGTCTATACCGAAAATGCTGACATCTTCTTTTTCCAGATTACCCGAGGCGTCGGCGATAACCGATCCTCCAGGATGTAAAAAGAAACCTGCCCCTAGATTGAATATTTTTTTCGTACCTAAATAAGAGCCTACTTTAAAAGGCAGGAAATTCGATTCTTGATCCAGGAAATTGAAATCGAAATAACCGGCATAGGCCTTGCCCGAATCCTTGGATCCCAGAAGCCTTTTTCCTGCGTAAACGGCGGGGCCGTTTGCTTCGGGTGTACGGGTGTCCAGGCCTTCGGTAGCCGCATCATTAATGGCAACCCTGTATTGTAGCTTTCCGAAATTACCTTTGGCAAAAATACCGATATGTCTGGCAAATTGATCGGTGAGCCCTAGGGTAGACCAGGATTGCCGATTGTTGTCCAAGGTCATGATATTCAAGGTACTTTGGTTGTTCAATCTTGATATTCCATTGAAATAATGCAGTCCGCCACCAACGACATGGTCTTTGGCAATGTTGTATTGCGCCCAAACATCATGGAAGAACAATTGGGAGCCCTCTCCCTTCCCTGTGGGTGACATGGTGTCGCTATTAAGGCTGTTAAGACCAAAATGGGTGAGGATCAGAAACTTTTTGTTGATTTGGGCGTACATTAAAATCCGGGCCCTTCTAAGGTTGATATTTGTGCTACTTGAGGTGTCGGGGGCATCGGTTTCGTAGGAGCCTTGTACTTGTGCCCAAGAGATGATGCGGAAATATTTGGTGCCTTCGTCATCCAAGGTAACCTTAAGGCCACCGTCATAATCGGGTGACCCTTGTGATTGCATCAACTGAAAGGTACAGCAGAGACCTATCAGCAGCAAGGCATGTTTCTTCATGATTTTAAGGATTTAGTTAGTAACAAATTGGTTTTGTGTGCCTAGCTAAACTCCTCAAAAGAAAGTGGGAATAAAAAAACGATATATATAATTGGAAATTTTATATAGTCAATCTCTGAATCGCTCCCATTTTATGAGCATGAACTTGTCGCCCAGTTCAGTGACCACGACTCCTGCGCCGGATATATTATCGGTATTTTGAAAATAGTGGGAAAGTTCCACGGCATTCAATATTTTATAGGTGGGATGATAGTCCGGGTTATAGGGTCTTTTGATGTTGTATTTCTTTACCCAATTCATGATGCTCACATGTGAGATCCCCAATATCCGTTCGATTTCGCGATATGACAAACCCTCTAAAAATAACTGTAAGGCCTTGTTTACATAATACCGGTCTATATTTTTCCCGATTTTATTTACAGAGAAGAAATAATTGCAGGCCTTGCACTTATACCGTTGCCTTTGGTTGACGATACCACTTTTTACGAATCGTTCGGATCCGCAGTTGGGACAGCTATTGATTTTCATATATATAAAATTAGCATAAATATATCAAATTAGCAAACTATATGATTTATAACAGGATTTAGGTGGTTTATTTCGAGTAATATTGGGTTAAAAGTGACCTGTGGTCTTGGGAGGCGTACTTTCTTATGGCTTTATCGTTATGCCTTTGATTGTGAAAGGGTTTCAATGATTATATTTAACCTATGAAAAATACCATTGCCGAACGTATTTATGATTTTCTGAAGGATTTTCCTCCGTTCAATACTTTGGAAACTTCCCAACTGATGGCCATTTGCGAACAGGTCAAGGTAGGTTATTATGAGGTTGGGGATTTTATCTTTAAGAAAGATGAAATTCGACATGATGTGTTTTATGTGGTAAAAGATGGTGCTGTCGGCATTTTCAAGGATGGGGATGTCCTTGTGGATGAATGCGATGAGGGGGATATTTTCGGTTTGAATGCACTTACCCATAATAGCAACTATTCATTGAGTGCCAAAGCCATTGAGGAAAGCATTGTTTATGCCCTGTCATCCGAATTACTGGAAACGTATATTACCGGAAATGTAGAGGCCGATTCCTTTGTAAAGGAGAGCTTTGCCTCAAATGCCCGAAATCTTATCAAAGGGGGCGATAACGGTGGGCAATCCTCCGATATAGCAGTAGGCAGAGGGCAAATGGATCATTTGATCTACATCCAGAATGTGACTATTAAAAAATCACCGGTAACCTGTCAACCGCATACACCGATCCGCGATGCCGCCTTAACGATGACCGAAAAAAAAGTAGGGTCGATAATCATCACTGCTGAAGATAGGCCCATAGGGATCATAACGGATAAAGATCTACGCACAAAAATTGCAACGGGTGGGTTTTCGATCTCCGATGTGGTAACCTGTATAATGAGCTCTCCGGTGATAACGATAGCGGAAAATATATCCATTGCCGAAGCCCAGATTACCATGCTGCGCAATAAAATCACACATCTGTGCATTACCAAAGACGGGTCGCCCGATTCCGAATTGGTCGGGGTACTCTCCGAACACGACATAGTTGTTTCACAAACGAACAATCCCTCATTCTTGATCAAAGAAGTAAAACGGGCAGAATCGGCTATGAAACTCAGGGATATTCGCCAAAAATCACATGGATTGATGCGGCGATATTTGGACCAACATATTCCGGTGCGATTTGTTTCGAAGATAATTTCCGCGATCAACGAGGCCATTACCCAAAAAATAATCACCTTGAGCCTGGAGGAAATGGCAGATCAGCCCCCTACAGGTTTTTCATGGCTTTCCCTAGGGAGCCAAGGTAGGGGAGAGCAACTGCTTTTGACCGATCAGGACAATGCCCTGGTATTTGCCGACGTGCCTCCCCGGGATATGGAAAGCACCAAGGCATATTTTCTTGCACTGGCCCGATCGGTTACTGAAAAATTGAATACGGTGGGATTCGACTTTTGCCCGGCCCAAATGATGGCGAGCAATCCGAAGTGGTGTTTGTCCCTCACCCAATGGAAAAACCAATTCCACGATTGGATTACCAAACCCGATGAGGATAAGATCATGCATTCGACCATATTTTTTGATTATGAGGCGGTATATGGGGAAGCGAATTTGGTCCAGCAGCTGTCAGAAAGCATTCTTAAGTCCATAGACGGTTATGCCATATTTTTGAATTTCTTAGCTTTGAATGCCATCAAGAATCCACCACCATTGGGTTTCTTTAGACAGTTTTTAGTGGAGTCGGGAGGAGCGCATAAAGATCTTTTCGATATAAAGGCCAGGGCCATGATGCCTTTGGTCGATGCTGCAAGGCTTTTGATATTCTCCAAGGGCATAATAGGGCCTACCAATACGATCATGAGATTCGAGAAGCTCGCCGAACTCGAACCACAGAATAAAGACATTTACCATGGTTGTATCGATGCCTTCAAGACTTTATTGCGATTTAGGACGGTGGAAGGACTGAATCAGAATGATTCCGGTAGGTTTATAGACTTAAAATCGATCAGCAAAGCAAATCGGTTAAAACTAAAAGGTTGTTTTGGTGCCGTTAAGGATATTCAGGAGTTGATAAAAGTACGTTTTAACCTGGCTCAATTAATGTAGATGTTCAAAAGGATGTTCAGAAATAATACGCCCGAATTTTGGAAGGACTACACCCGTCATTTCAAGAATAAACCCTCGCGCCATTTGAATGAAGTTCGCTTTGTGGTCTTCGATACCGAGACAACGGGACTTGACATTGGTAGGGATCGTATTTTGTCCATTGGGGCCGTTTCGGTTTTTGATTTGATGATCGATGTCGGGGATTCATTGGAGTTGTACGTAAAACAGGAATTCTTTAATGCCGATACCGTACGTATACATGGTATTTTAAAAGAAGGGAAAGTTCATAAACTATCCGAAGAAGAGGCCATAAAAGCTTTTTTGGCTTATATCGGGAATGCTGTTTTGGTGGCCCATCATGCAGCTTTCGATATCACCATGATCAATATCGGGCTCGATAGAATGGGGTTGCCCAAACTCAAGAACAAGGTATTGGATACCGGAATACTGTTCAAGAAAACCACCCTATGTAAAGATCGGGAGGAACTCTATTCCCTTGATCGTCTGTGTTCGTTCTTCAACTTGAAAAAACATGATCGCCACACGGCGGTTGGCGATGCCTTTTTAACGGCAATGGTATTTTTAAAGATCGTGTCCAATTTATCCAAGACCCGGACCCCCATGTTGAACGACCTATTGTTTCATTGGAACCGCAAAGGCTTGCTCTAAATTCGGAATACCTAGTTAGGCCAATAAAGCACCCCGCACGATGAATCCCTAATGGCACCTGTGACCGAAGAAAGTACGTTGATTTCCCGTTCCATACGCAAAACACCCATTAGGGCGAATATCAAGGCCTCTTTATTCTCGATCAACTCCCCTGATGGGACCACGACCTTTACCTCCTTACCTAATTTTTCCCTCAAGGTTGCTATAAGAAAATCATTCAATGCTCCACCACCCGTTACGAATAAACTGGATTCCGATGGACTTTTTGTGTTATGGACTTGAATGGCAATTTGTTCGCATAAATGATGAATGCAGGTGTGCAGAAGATTTTCAATACGGTCATCGGTAGCCGCTACAATGGGCACGACTTTTTCCATAAACCATTCGTAGCCGGTGGATTTAGGGTAGGGTAAGCGGTAGTATTCCAAAGTATTCAGTGCCTTGAGCATTTTTTCATTTATCTTTCCACTTTGGGCCAATGCCCCTCCTTTGTCATATTTCAGGTCTATTTTTAGTGTAATATGATTCAGGACCATATTGGCCAACCCGATATCATAGGCAATGCGTTGGCCGTTTTTCTCAAAGGATATGTTACTGATTCCCCCTAGGTTCAAACAAAAATCGTATTCCCCGAACAACAACCGATCACCAATGGGTACCAAAGGCGCCCCTTGTCCTCCCAAAGCGACATCATTGGTCCTAAAATCGCATATTACCTTGTAGCCACAGGTATTGGCCAAATGTTGGCCCGAACCTATTTGGTAGGTGAGGCCGTTTTCAGGCTGATGATGGGTTGTATGGCCATGGCTGGCTATAAAATCGACCTTCAAATGGTTGTCAGCAATAAAGGATTTCACCTCTTTTCCCAGCCATTCCCCATAGTTATTGTTGAAAATCAGAAGTTGATCGGCAGAAAGGGATATGGAATCCTTCAATTGTGCTTCCATTTTTTTGGAGTACGCGACACTTCGGGTTTTCACGATCTTATAGTCCCAACGGTCCAAGGTTTTCGTAAAATGGCAATAGGTAAGGTCCAAACCATCCAAGGAAGTTCCGGACATGAGTCCGATGACTTTATAAATGTTCATAATCGGAAAGTATAATTGTTCATGGAATAGGAAAAAAATAAGCGGAAAGTTACTAAGTTTCAATGCTAAAAAGAGCAAATCGAACGATACTTTTTCAACAATGTGATTGTATAAAAATTACAATAATCATTATTTACTTTGGGGGAAATTATTATTCTGCGGTTTTTTTCTGTTAGTTTTTGTTAAAAATGTTTATTTTTAGAATCGGTAATTTCCAACAGCCATTTGTTTTTAATCAAAATTGATATCATGCTTGTGGTTCGATGTTTTGTGTTTCTTGAAAGAAGTATCTACCCTTGATTAAAATGATTTATTGATTATTTAACCAATTATACAAAGTACAATATGACTAATAAGAAAAAAGAGAAGACTTTATCCCGACGTGATTTTGTCGGTAAAACCTTGGCGGCCTCCGCTGCCTTTACGATAGTACCGTCTTATGCGGTAAGCGGACTTGGTCATGTAGCCCCTAGCGATAAATTGAATATTGCCGGTATCGGAGTCGGGGGTATGGGCCTGGCAAATTTAAAGAATTTGGAGAGTCAGAATATTGTTGGACTTTGTGATGTGGATTGGAAATATGCCAAAGGAGCTTTTGATAGGTATCCCAAGGCCAAAAAATATTGGGATTGGCGGAAAATGTTCGATGAAATGGGCGATCAGATAGATGGTGTGGTCATTGCCACGGCAGATCATACCCATGCGATCATCGCAGCCAATGCCATGACCATGGGGAAACATGTTTTCTTACAGAAACCATTGACCCATTCGGTCTATGAATCCAGGTTATTGACCAAATTGGCCGACACATATAAAGTGGCTACACAGATGGGAAATCAAGGTGCTTCGGGTGCCGGAGTTGCTGAAACCTGTGAAATCCTATGGAGTGGCGCTATAGGGGATGTGACCAAGGTGGAGTCGTTTACAGACCGACCTATTTGGCCGCAAGGATTGAATACCCCGGAAAGAGGGGACTGGGTACCCGATACCCTCGATTGGGACTTATTCACGGGACCTGCGAAAATGCGTCCTTTCAATGAAGTGTACCACCCATGGAACTGGAGAGGATGGTGGGATTATGGAACAGGAGCACTAGGGGACATGGCTTGCCATATACTACATCCTGTGTTTGAAGGTTTAAAATTAGGTTATCCCTCTAAGGTACAGGCTAGTTCTTCATTGTTGTTGAATGATTCAGCCCCTGTGTCCCAAGCCGTTAAACTTACGTTCCCTTCAAGGGGTAGACAAGGAAAGATGAAACTAAATGAGGTTGAGGTAAGTTGGTACGACGGTGGAATCAAGCCTATGTTGCCCGACAATTGGCCTTCAGGTAAAGAACCGAATAAAAGCGGTGGTGGAACTTTCTTCTACGGAACAAAAGATATTCTTCACGTAGGTTGCTATGGTGTAGAACCGGAATTGTTATCGGGCAGGAAAATATCCGCCCCTAAAACAGAACGTAGGGTAGAAGATGAATTAGGTCTTTCATGGAGTAAAGGAGCGCATGAAATGGATTGGGTACGGGCTTGTAAAGAAAGTGCCGAGAATAGAAAGCCATGTACATCCGATTTTGCGGAAGCCGGTCCTTTTAATGAAATGGTAGTAATGGGCGTCTTGGCGGTTCGTCTACAGGCCCTGAACAAAACCCTTGAATGGGATGGTGAAAACATGAAATTCACCAATATTGGCCCGAACGAGGAAATCAGGACCGTTATTAAAGACGGGTTCAAGATCCACGATGGCCACCCAACATTTGATAAGGATTGGACAGACCCCATGAACGCTATGGCCTATGCCGAAGAATTGGTCAAACATACCTATAGGGATGGTTGGTCATTACCGGATATGCCCAAATAACTCGAAACAAATATCAATATTAATCCATAGGCAGAACCATCCTTTTATAGGTTGGTTCTGTTTTCAAAACCAATAAACAAATAATAATGAGAAAAATAAGTTTAGTTTTTATTTTCGGATTGATGGTCCTCCCTGTACTTCATGGTTGTAAGGAGAAAAAATCCGAACAAAAAGAAGAATCCACAGTTGAAGCCGAAGCAGGAATGGAAATGCAGGAAGAGGCCCCAATGAATGGACTTTCCGAAGCGGAAAAGGCCGAAGGTTGGGTAATGCTTTTCGATGGCAGTACTTCCGAAGGTTGGAGGGGCTATAAAAAAGACCATTTTCCGGAAGGTTGGGAAATCGTTGATGGTTCCTTGCACATGATCGGCTCCGGTAGGGGAGAAGCCGGATCCAAGGATGGTGGGGATATCATTTACGATAAAAAATTCCAGAACTTTACCCTGCGTTTGGAATGGAAGATATCTGAAGGGGGCAATTCAGGAATCTTTTACCTCGGTGAGGAAAAACTGGATTATATCTGGAAAACAGCTCCGGAAATGCAGGTATTGGACAATGAAAGACATCCGGATGCCAAATTGGGTAAGGATGGTAATCGTATGGCCGGGTCTTTATATGATTTAATCCCTGCCAAACCCCAGAATGCCAAGCCGGCAGGGGAATGGAATACCGTAGAACTTACCGTATTCAAAGGCACGGTGATCCATAATCAAAACGGTGAAAACGTCGTGGAGTATCATTTATGGACACCGGAATGGAACGAATTGGTCGCTGGTAGTAAATTCCCGGCGTTGAATCCTGATTGGGCCGAGGTTCCTGCAGAAGGATATATCGGGCTACAAGATCATGGGGATGACGTATGGTTCCGGAACATAAAAATCAAGGAACTGTAAGGGAGTCCTATTAACAAGGAAAAGCCCCAATGATGTATAAGATACCATTGGGGCTTTTTTATGTCATGTACCCAATTCCTATGGGCAGGATCTTTATTTTAAATGGATGGGTAGTTTGCCAAGGGCCGTAAGGTTGCCAAGAAAATGGTTCGCCGCTACTTTTTGGAATGCATCGAAATTTTGGTAGGCCATTACGACCGATTTGGCCTTGTGATAATCAAAAAGTGCCAATGCATACGGATTCCCAAAATGGTATAGGACGGTATTTTTGGTGTTGATCAATGCATTGAAAAAATCGATTTCTTCGTCTGAAAAACCGAAATTATGGGTTGGTTTGGCTTGTGGGGGTACTATGGCCAAGAGAATGTTTTCTTCTTTTTCGACCAATTCCCTTAACCTCGTAAATGAGGTGTCATAAAAGGAATAAGCCCGAAAACTATGGTTTTCCGCAATCATCCGGAAAAAGGGGTTCCCGGTCATCATGGCATTTGTGATGCCGATAAACCCATTCTTCCGAAATGTGGTATGGTCCTCTTCATTGCCTTGTATCAAAGTGATGCTGGCTTTGGCTATTTCCTCGTTCAATGGGTCGGGGTCACTAAGTCCTATAGGCTTGTCCACTTCATTTATAAAAGCTTTCCCCTTCAGGGTCCATACCCGTTTAAAGGCCTCTTCGATTTGATCCTTGTCGGCTTTTTTCGAAATCATTTCAATCCCGGCACCAACCTCCTCCGCAAAACAAAGAATATCATTCCCGGCATCAAAGGCCAGCCATTCCAATTCACCCTTTATGGGATAATTTTTGGATACGGCATGCATATTAAGGGCATCGGAGATGACCACCCCTTCAAAACCAAGCTCCGCTCGCAAGAACCCTTTGATCATATCTTTGGAAATACTCGAGGAAATCTGTTTGTCATTGGATAGTGCCGGTACACAAAGATGACCTACCATAACGGAATCTACCCCTTCTTTTATAAGTTCCTTGAAAGGATAAAGTTCATTGTCCAATAATTCTTCCTTGGATTTTTCGATGATCGGCAATCCCAAATGGGAATCGATGGCCGTGTCCCCGTGTCCGGGAAAATGTTTGATGCTCGAAAGTATATTTTCACTGTGCAATCCTTTAAGGTAGGCCAATGATTTTTCGGTTACATTGATCTTATCTTCTCCAAAAGAGCGATATCCGATTACAGGATTTTTGGGATTATTGTTTATGTCCAAAACCGGGGCCAAGTTATAATGGATTCCTGCTTGCTTGCAATCATGGGCTATTTGCTTCCCTACTTGGAAAACCAAATCGGTATTGTCCTGTATGGCCCCCAAGGTTAGGGCGTATGGATATTGCGGTGTATTTTCTATTCGCATGGCAAGTCCCCATTCGGCATCAATTGCGATAAGAAGCCTATGTTTTGATTTTTTTTGATAGCGTTCGATCAGGTATCGAAGGGTTTCAAAACTTTGTTCATTGTAAACGATCTTTTTTTTACCTTCAAAATTCGTGGCAGCACTTTGCCTACTATGGAAAAAACAGAGTCCTCCTATATGGTTTTCACTGATAAGGGCCTCCATGGCCTTGATTTCTTCCTCAGCATCGTTAATGAATGCGGCGGGCATGAATAATTGACCTATTTTCTCAATAAGGGGCAATGTTGCTGACGCTTGTAAGTAGGGCAGTATTTTAGACATCGGTATGCTTTGTTTTTTTGCCGTAATCGGCAGGATAGGTTATGAATTTCAATAAAAGAAGGGCAGGAAGGGAGGCGATCACCACCCAGACAAAAAACCCACCGTACCCCAACCACTGTTGTAGGTAACCACTGATCATTCCCGGTAACATCATCCCAAGGGCCATGAAACCTGTGGCAATGGCATAATGCGATGTTTTCGATTTGCCTTCGGCGATATAGATCAAGTACATTAGAAAAGCGGCAAATCCAAAACCGTAACCAAATTTCTCAAAGATCACTGTGGCCGTTACGGCCACGATACTTGTGGTTTTTGTAAAAGCCAGTAAGGCATATAGAATATTGGGTATATTGAGGGAAAGTATCATGGGAAGCATCCATTTTTTTAGTCCGTCACGGGAAATCAATATGCCTCCTAAAATACCGCCTAGCGATAAGAAGATTACGCCCACCGTACCGAAGATCGTTCCCAATTGTTCCGTTGAATAGCCCAGCCCCCCTTTATCAGGGGTATCCAAAAGAAAGGGGGCGACCATTTTTACCAATTGGGATTCCCCTAATCGATACGTCAATATAAAGGTCAAGGCAATACCGATATTGGGTTTGTTGAAGAAGGAGGTGAACACTTCCCAAAAACTTTTGGGTTTTTCCTTGATGATCGCCGACGAGGATTCGTATTTCGGGGTAACGAAATAGTTCGATACGGTCAACGCCAACATCAGAAAGGCCGTAGTGGTCATTGTTAAACTCCAAGCCTTGGTGTTATCGCCGTATTTTTGTTCTAAAAAACCGGCCATAATGACGATCAGTCCTTCCCCTGTCACCATGGCCAAACGATAAAAAGTACTTCGAATACCTACAAAAAACGATTGTTTTTTTTCGGTAAGCCCTAACATATAATACCCATCAGAAGCTATATCATTGGTAGCCGATGCGAATGCCGTCATCCAGAAACATGCCAAGGTGGTCATAAAGAACATTTTGGTGGGTAGGGTCAAACCTACCCCTAAAAGTGCCACGGAAATAAGGAGCTGCATGGCCAAAAACCAATTCCGTTTCGTGCTTTTTAGGTCTACAAACGGACTCCATAGGGGTTTAAGGACCCATGGTAAGTATAGCAAACTGGTGTAAAGGCCAATGTCTTCATTGCTGACCCCCAATTTTTTGTACATGATCACCGATACGGTCACGACCAGTACATAAGGGAGTCCTTGGGTAAAATAAAGTATGGGTACCCATGCCCATGCCCATTTGTCTTTTTGTATCATGTGTCGGAGGTGTGTTTTTTCAAATTCAATATGATCGGTTTATGCTTTTGCCCGTATTTGTCAATAAAGGTAATTGCGATTCTTTTAAGGCCTTTGAGGGCCGTTTTTGGAAGGCTGATATGTTGGCCGTTTATCACAGGGGCCTTCACAAGCATTTTTTTTATGGGGTAGGACTTTTGGGTGTTCTTTCCGGTTCTATATACCATCGCATACCGATATTCCTCTGCGTTCCGGAAATTCAACACTTGGTTTTCCTTCGTTTCGGTCCAGGATTCCAATTGTACATATTCTGCATTACCTTTTGGTGCTAAGGGAGCACTGGGGGGCAATGCAGGAAATTTATATATTTTCTTTTTTAGGATTTGTACCACATCGGGATTGTTGTCCATTAAACTTTTGGCACTAAAGAATGCGTTGCCTCCTACGGCCGGGGTCTTTCGTGCCAATTTCAATTGATTCGGAAGCTCCCTTTTACTGTCCCAGGCCGTATCACCGTTGTTACGAACCTTATAGGCCCCGTTGCCGATATAAAGATGGGTCCCTTTACTGTTTTTTGCCCACCAATCCACTATTTTAAGGTGTGAGGCTGCAGGTAGGTGCATACTCCAATATACCTGGGGGATAATATAATCGATCCATCCATTTTCCATCCAGGTCATGGGGTCGGCATATAGGTCTTCATAGGTCGTTTGTCCTGCCGAAGTATCCGAACCCTTGGGATCTGTGGTATTGTTTTTCCAAACCCCGAACGGACTGATACCGAATTGTACCCATGGTTTGTGCTGTTTTATCGTCTTATGGACGTTCATGACCAAGGAATCGATATTGCTACGTCGCCAGTCTTCCAAGGATTGGTGCGGTAAAACCTCCGAAATAAAAGTAAGGGAATCATCGAACTTTTCACCCTTGATCTTATACGGATAAAAATAATCGTCAAAATGGATGGCGTCAATGTCATAATTGGATACCAATTCGGTAATGATATCGACCAATCGTTTCCGGACTTCCGGAAGTCCTGGGTCGTAATAGTATTTTTTACCGTATTTGATCATCCATTCCGGATGAAGGTTGAAATCATGGATGGGACTCAGGATATCGGTGTTTAAATCAAAGGTAGCCCGGTAAGGATTCAACCATGCATGGAATTCAATGCCCCTTTTGTGGGATTCGCCGATCATCCATTGTAGGTAGTCAAAATCGTGCGCTGGGGGAACACCTTCTTTTGAGGTCAAAAATCTAGACCAGGGTGCATATTCGGAAGCATAAAATGCATCTCCGGCGGCACGTAGTTGCACAATAATGGCATTGAAATGAAGGCCATCGTAAAATTCCAGGATTTTCAGGAAATCACTTTTTTGTTTTTCGATGGAATCCGACCCGTTTTTTGGCCAGTCGATATTGACCACTGTAGCGACCCATACCCCTCTGAATTCGGTTTTTGGTTGGGGGGTATGTTGGATGACCGAACAAGAGGTTAATAAAAGGACAAAAAGTATTACACTGTTTTTTAGGGTCATTTGATGAAAAAGAAGGCCTATTTTTTAATAAAAATAGGCCATTTATAAGTGCTAAAGGGTGTATTTAATCGAATTTATACCGAACAAAAGCTTCAATCGCCGCATAGTCGGCCAAGCCGAGGGCATTATAAAGACCTGCGGTATTCTTATTTCGCTCTTCCGCACGCATCCAAAATTCCCTGGAATCGTTGCCTTGGAACATCACCCCGTCTTTTTGGGACTGATGGCAGAAAATCGCATGTCGTTTTTTCAATACCTGATCTGGACTCATGGGTACGGCCATTTCAATCTCATTGATATCCCATTCGTGCCATGCCCCTCTGTACAACCATACCCAGCAATCTTTCATGAAAGGCTCCGGTTTTAAGCGATTAATGGACTCGAATAGGGCATCGAGACAAACTTTATGTGTGCCGTGCGGGTCGGCCAAATCACCGGCTGCGTAAATTTGATGGGGTTTGATTTCATTGATCAGATCGACCATGATATCAATATCGGCATTCGAAAGGTTGTTTTTCTTGATGGTACCTGTTTCATAAAAAGGAAGGTTCAAGAAATGGACATTGGAATCCTTAAGGCCTAAATAGCGTGTGGCGGCATAGGATTCAGACCTACGTATGGCCCCTTTCAACGATCTGACCTCCAAGGGGTCAAAGCTATTCTCCTCCTTATTTTGGATGGCCTCAATAAGATGTTTGGATTCGACCGAAGGAGTTATGGTTTGGGCGATTTCGGCAAATTTCAAAGCCTCTATATCGGAAACGGCGATATTTCCTGAAGTTTGGTAGGCTACGTGCACATCGTGTCCCTGTTCGATCAAACGATCGAAGGTTCCTCCCATTGAAATTACGTCGTCATCGGGGTGTGGACTGAATATTATAATGCGTTTTCTGGCAGGTTCTGCCCGTTCGGGCCTACTGCTGTCATCCGCATTGGGTTTGCCACCGGGCCATCCCGTGATCGAATGCTGAAGTTTATTGAACATCTTGATGTTCAGGTCATAAGAATCTTCCAATGATAAAAGGTCAGACATGCCATTATCATTATAATCCTTATCGGTTAAGCTTAATATCGATTTATTGGTCTTACTACATAACCACACGATGGCTTTGGCCGTCAATTCATCGGTCCATTCACAGGAACCTACCAACCATGGGGTTTTGTTACGGGTCAATTCGCTACCTGCCCCTACATCCAGCACGAAGGTCACATTATCGTGTTCTTGGAGGTATGTTGCCGGTACATGGGATGAAATTTCCCCTTCTATGGTTTCCTTTATGATGGATGCTTTATTGTTTCCCCAGCCCAATAATACGATGCGCTTTGCACTTCGTACCGTAGCAATCCCCATGGTAATCGCTTTTCTGGGTACATTGTCAATGCCCAAAAACGATGGGGCCGCATCGACTCGGGTAATGTGGTCCAAGGTTATGATACGGGTTCCCGAATTATAATGGGACCCGGGCTCATTGAATCCGATATGTCCCGTCCTACCTATACCCAGTAATTGGAAGTCGAGTCCACCGTTATCCTTTATTTTCTGTTCGTATGCCAAACAATAGTCCACGACTTCATCTTGGGAAATTTTTCCGTCGGGGATATTGATATTCTCGGCAGGGATATCGATATGGTTGAACAAATGCTCATGCATAAAGTAATAATAACTCTGCATATTGGCCTTGTCCATAGGAAGGTACTCGTCAAGATTGAAGGTGATGACGTTCGAGAAACTGAGTCCTTCCTCCTTGTGCATTCGAACCAGTTCCTCATAAACCTTGATGGGGGAGGAACCTGTCGCCAAACCAAGGACACAATGTTGTCCCGTGGCATGTTTTTTACGTATTAAATCCGCGATTTCCTGTGCGACCTGAATGGAAGCTTCGTTTGAATCCTCGAAAATAACATTGTGTATTTTTTCGAAACGGGATTCTTCAAATTGTCCGACCGGTCTGTAACTGATGTCTTTTGCTGTTTTTTCCAAAAGTGTACTCATAAGGCTATTCTTGATATTGAATGAAAGGCAAATGTAGACATTTTAAAATCAATATGCAGTTTTGTGCCGTTTTATTTGCTGTAAATTGCTATAAAATTAAAAATAGATGTAATTTGATTAATGGAATAGGAATAAAACGGCATTGAATTCTTTTATTATCTTTGCATGACCAAGACCATCGAATATGTTAAAAGAAGAGCGTCTCCAGGCGATATTGTCACAGGTTGAGTTGCATAACAGGGTGCTGCTTACCGACATTGCCGAGAAATTGGATGTTTCCATCGATACGGCACGTAGGGATGTCAAGGAATTGGATAAGGAGAATAAATTGCGCAAAGTGCATGGGGGGGCAATCTCATTGGGGTTCACCACCGATAGTACCAGGAATGCCAATATTTATGCCCTATCGGAAAAAATGGTCATTGCGGAAAAGGCAGTTAAACTATTAAAGAACGAAGGCGTTATTTTTATTGACGGTGGTACCACTTGTATGGAGCTGGCCCGCAGTATTCCACCGGAATTGAAACTCACCTGTTTTACGATGAGTTTACCTGTGGCCATGGAATTGAATACGAAACCCAATGTGGAGGTTATCTTCATTGGAGGTAAAATTTCCAAAGAGGGACAAGTGGCCATTGGGGCCAATGCGACAAATGCCTTATCCCAAATAAGGGTCGATTATGGATTTATAGGTACGGGGTATGTCGATGCCATAGAGGGTTTGACCGATTTTGATTGGGATATCGTGCAAGTGAAAAAAGCTATTATGCAGGCCTCAAAAAAAACAATACTTTTGTGCATTTCCCAAAAATTGAATTCAAGACACCGCTATAAGACCTGCGATATGAATGCCATAAGTACCATGATTACCGAACTGACTCCGGATGATGACCAACTAAAACTTTTTAGGAACAACAACGTACATCTTATATAATTTTATGAAGTATAAAAAAATTACCGAAACTCCTTCCAATTATGATCATTTGGAAGATATGGCAACTGCTACCATCCTCCAAAGTATGAACAATGAGGATCAGAAGGTGGCGCTTGCCGTGGCCCAGGTCATTCCGCAAATCACCGAATTGGTCGATGCTTTGGCAGAACGATTTGATAAAGGTGGTCGATTGTTTTATATAGGTGCCGGGACCAGTGGTCGATTGGGGATTTTGGATGCTTCTGAAATTCCCCCAACATTCGGTATGCCTTATGATCGTGTCATCGGATTGATAGCCGGCGGGGATACGGCGATCAGAAAGGCCGTTGAGAATGCGGAAGATGATGAGGGCCAGGCATGGTTGGATCTTAAAAAGTACGATGTTGGTGAAAATGATGTTATTGTGGGTATCGCCGCTTCGGGAACTACGCCTTATGTGATCGGCGGGCTAAAAGCAGCCAAGGAGCACGGTTTGCTGACCGCCGGTGTCACCAATAATCCGGGTTCCCCGTTGGCCGTTGTTGCGGATATCCCTATCGAGGTAAATGTTGGTCCTGAGTTTGTGACCGGAAGTACGCGCATGAAAAGTGGTACCTCCCAAAAATTGGTCTTGAATATGATCACCACGGCCTTGATGATAAAAATCGGGCGTGTTAAGGGGAATAAAATGGTGAATATGCAACTGACCAATACCAAATTGGTAGACCGTGGCACCAGATATTTGGTTGAAGGTTTGGGCATAGCCTATGATCAGGCCGAAAAATTACTTAAAAAACATGGTTCTGTAAAGAAGGCATTGGATGCGGAAAAACTCTAGGGCTAATCTTTGGTAACGGCTTCCACTTCCTCAACAGTAACCATTTCATTTGATGAATTGCCCCATGAATTTAAAATATAATTCATGACATCCGCAATTTCCCCATCTTCCAGACCCATGGAGGCCATGGTGTTGTTGTAAGTCTCACCGTTTACGACCAGTTCCCCCTCCTGTCCGAATTTCACTCCTTTAATGCTTGCCGTTCTTTGCTGCATTAAATAATCGGAATTTGCCAAAGGGGGGAAGACAAAAGGGATGCCTTCGCCGGTAGGCATATGACAGGCCACACAGAAATCGTTATATATTTCACTTCCTCTTTCCATACTGGCTTTTAAGGCAGTCTCTTGGGCGTAAAGGTTTCCCAGTCCAAAAAGAAGAAGTAAGGTTATGGTTCGTACATGCTTCATCTTCGCGGTTATTGTTTTGGGTTTAATCTATAAATTCCTTTCCCTTCAACGGCTACATAAATAAGACCGTCCGGACCTTGGCGAACATCGCGTACCCTTCCCTTGTTTTCCAGTAATTTTTCACGGTGGATTACTTTCGTGCCCTCCAGGGTGAGTCGCTCTAAATATTGAAAGACCAAA
This sequence comes from Maribacter polysaccharolyticus, assembly GCF_028882255.1. Taxonomy (GTDB): domain Bacteria; phylum Bacteroidota; class Bacteroidia; order Flavobacteriales; family Flavobacteriaceae; genus Maribacter_A; species Maribacter_A polysaccharolyticus. Next base: position 305,224 of record NZ_JARBUY010000005.1, on the reverse strand, counting down.
GATCCCACCAATAAGCTGCCTTTCCAATTTTTGTACTTGTCAGAGGTTACGAATGCCATTCCGCTAGGGGCTATTGAAGGAACCCAGTAATGGTTGGGTTGTTCCATACCTTCCATTTCGGTTTTATCGGTAATGGGCGTTCCACTGTAATTGATACCGTAGGTAATTACCGGCCAACCGTAATTCGCGCCCTTTTTGATGATATTGATTTCATCGCCACCTCTTGGCCCGTGTTCGTGTTCCCATATCGCCCCGGTTACAGGGTGTTTTATAAGCCCTTGGGGATTTCGATGGCCATAACTATAGATGGCAGTCTTGGCATTTTCAGCGTCGACAAAAGGATTGTCCCCAGGAATACTTCCATTGTCGTTCAGTCTGTATATTTTTCCACCATCCTTGGTAATATCCTGCGGATTTACGTCCCTTGCACCACGTTCGCCGATCGAGAAATAAAGATAGCCTTCATCATCAAAGGCAATGCGTGATCCAAAGTGTTGCCCTTTTGTGGTATTCGGCCCTGCTTTATACAGTAATTCATTGTCATATAGGGCGTTGTTCTTTAGTTTTGCCCGCATCAAGGCAGTATGGCCTCCTTTTTCACTCCCTTCTTTGGAAGCGTAGGTCATATACAGCCAACCATTGTTTTCATAATCGGGATGTAGAAAAATATCCATTAAACCACCTTGACCCCTGACATAAACCTCGGGGACATTGTCGACAAGTGTTTTTTTTCCATCTTTAAAATGAATGAGGGTTCCTGATTTTTCGGTAATCAACATACTGCCATCGGGAAGAAACGCCATGCCCCATGGAATCTGTAGCCCATCGATGAAAAGCTCCTCGGAAAAAGGAATGTCCTTTGCTGTATTTGCCTTATTTTCAGTATCCTGTGCACAGGAAAAATTCAGCGTTATAACGAATAAATAAAGGTATGTAATACTATTCTTCATATTTCTACGTTAAAATTAAATATTATAGGAAAGGCTTAGCAGCCTAAAGATAATTAGAAAAATATAAGTTTATATAAATACGCTAAAGAATATACTTTGACCCCAATAAAAGTATATTCTTACCATAACAGACTTAACCTATGGTTTCAAAAAGCCCACGGCATATTTTATATGCTTTATTGCTGTTGCTATTCTCTGTAGTTTGCACCACGGCTATTGCGAACTATGACCGTAACGTCTTGGCCGGGATTTCTGAGGTCCTTGAAAAAGCTGTCGCTGTCGATAACCCCGAGTCTGAAGCTGGATTTACGGAAAAAAAAGATACCCATATTGTTTTTGCGAACGGCAAAACCGAAAAGATGGCAGCGCCTACGCCCATGTTCACCACGATCATTCAGGGGGCAGATGAAGAGGAGGGTTGCGCGAACGATGGGAGTACCATTGCGCGATTCAATCTTTGCGGGGATTCCGATGATAGGGTCATTTCCTTGTCTGGAGCGCCCTATAGCTCGGTTTCCTGGGAGATTTTAGGGGGGTCTTGTTCTACCGATATCAATGAGGATTGCCCCGAAACGGATAATTCATGTTATACTGAGGTCAGCACTTCACAGAATTACACGATCGATGCCAGTTCAATACCTTCGACAACAGGTGCGGAATTCAGGGTTCGTGTCAATGGCACCGGACCTTATTATTATTTTAAGGTAAAGAAAAGTACGATTACACAGACCTATGTAAAGGAAGATTACATCTGTGATGTGCCCGGAAGGATACAAATAACCAATTTATCGAGTTCCTATGAATTCAGCATTGATAGCGGTAGTGGTTATGGTCCTTGGCAAGGTCCGATTTTTACCGATTTGGCCCCTGGGACCTATAATGTCAAGGCAAGGTTACAGGACACGGCCGGTACGTGTGAATACCCATATGAACCCATAACCATCGAGGAGCAGAGTCTTGATATCGGGGTAACTTTTGTTGATGCCCAATGCTATGGGGAAACAGGTTCTATCGAAGTAACGGCGAACAATGTTCCCGGACCTTATAAGTATACCCTATTGGATGAAAGTGGTGTTGCCCAAGAGTTTACGGCCTATATATCGGACAACCCCTATACCTTTTCAGCGGTCGGTTTTGGAACATATACGGTACAGGTGGAAACCTATCAATGTACAGGGGACCTATTGAATGGGATCGATCCACCTCAGGAAAGTTTGGATGACTTTGGAAACCCTATCGTCATTGGGGACGGCTTGACCGCCCTTGATGCCTCTACGGAAGTGAACAGTAGTTTTGGGTGTACCATTGCACCCAATGTCATTTCGGACGTTGATATTACCATAAATGCTTCGGGAGGGGCAGCGCCCTATTCCTATACGGTTAATGGCGGGGCTTCACAACCTTCATTTGGTGATGCCTCCACAGATTCGGGTTCAACAACCTATACGGTTACCTCCGATGGTCCTTATGATATCGTAATCACCGATAGTAATGGTTGTACCATTACCGCTACGGCAAATGTCGAAACTTTATTGCCGCCGTCGGTAACGGCAAGTGGGACCGATGGAACCTGTTCCAATGGTGGGGCTAAAATAAGTTTCAATGTCACCGATGCACGGGGATATAACCTTTCCTATAGGGTCAATAGTTCCGATGCTTGGGTGTCTACCCCTGAAATTACGGTTTCAGCCGCTTCTTCAGGTACCCTTTATGATGAAATAGAAGTGCGTTACCAGCAGGGCGGATTCGAATGTACCTTGCCATTGGCCGATGTTACCGTTTCAAGCGTAGGGGTCATTTCGGGCTCGGCAACGAAAATTTCCGATCGTACCTGTGACGGTAGTGGCGGTACCAATGGGGGTCAAATAGATTTCGTGGGACCTTTTACAGGAGGTTCCGGTAGTGGCTATGTCTTTAGTATTGACGGACTCAATTTTACAAGTACCACATCGTATACCGATTTATCCCCAGGCACCTATACCCCAATGATAGAGGATGGTGGCGGATGCCGATTGGAATTGACCCCGATAACCATTTTGGATGTTGATCCACCAACTGATATCGATTTTGTACAAAGCAATATCAATTGTGCTTTGGGGACTTCCGATGTGCAATTGACGGCTACCTCCAGTGCTGCAATAGCCAATTATTCGGTGATCAGTCCGGGCAGTATCGACAATGGGGGTAGTGATACCTTCGTAGGGCTGAGTACCAGTACCTCTTATATATTTCAGATAACTGACGTTAATGGGTGTACCTATATAGAAGGGTTTACACCTGCGGTAATAAGTTCCATTCGTGCACGGGTGAAATCGGGCGGAGATCTGAATGTTTGTAACGGGGCCACTGATGGAACCGGAACATTCTTGATCGATGGTTTTGCCAACAACTATACCTATGATATCAATGGTGGTCTGTACTCCGGTGGTCCACAAAGCGATTCCGAAGTCGTGCTGCCACTTTCAGGAACCGGCACCTATACCATTACGGTTACCGATGCCGATACAGGTTGTACCGATACGGCTTCATTCGATATACAAGAAGCTTCTCCAATCGACTTAAGTACGAGTGTCGTAACCGATATGACCTGTGCCAATGGTAATTTAGGTCGTGTTGTCGCCAATGCCACTGGGGGTTGGGGAACGTATAGATATACATTGGTTTACCCTGGAGGGGGTACAACGGTAGGTCCTAAGTCGGGAAGTACTTTTGGTAATCTTTCAGTACCTGGCACGTATACGCTATCGGTTGAGGATGCTGAAGGGTGTGCCGATACTTTCAGTTTTGATCTTACCCCCTTGGATGCCCCAACGATAAGTTTGGATACTGCTGCTTCGGATTTTTGTTACGACCCTAGTTTTGGGGCAACTGCAACAGTAACATCAACAGCTGGTACGGCACCTTTAAGTGGTCATCAGTATCGTATTAATGGGGGAGGGCTACAAGCTAGTCCAACATTTACAGGGCTAACCCCGGGGAATTATACGATTGAGGTGGTCGATGGTAATAATTGTAGTGATGATCTTTCCATAACCATTGAGCCACAGTTGCGTGTTTCTACGAGTATTGAAACTGAAATCCCATGTGGAGGAACCCCTGGAACAATAAGGGTAAGTGTAACTGGGGGGTATACCTCAGGGTTGGGAACCAAACAGTATCAAGTAAGTGCTGATAACGGGGCTACTTGGGGGGCATTGACCACATTTACATCCAATAGTTTCTTATACGATACTACTTTAGACGGAGACTATATTTTCCGCATTTTTGATGAAAATACGACTAACAGTGCATGTGTGGCGGAATCCGAACCCATTTACTTGGCACCACCTGCTTCTTTGGACCCGCCAACGGTAGATCCTACCCCGGTTAGTTGTGGTGCGGCGGCCAATGGGCGTATCGTAATTACCCCGGATGCCACGAGTGGGGTGCCCCCTTATGAGATCAATTTTGATAATCGGGGTTGGGGGTCTCAAAGTGCTTTTTCGGATTTGGCCGTAGGTACCTATGATCTCGAAATCCGTGATGCAAGAGGTTGTCTGTATACGGGTACCGTTGATATTCTTACCGATTCCACGCCAACACCCGATGCCAGTGTTTCCGAAATATCGGCATTGTGCGCAACAGGTACGGTCAGTGGGGGGATCATGATCAACAATGTTACCGATGGCACCGCGAATTTCAGTTTTGTCATAGAGGATAGCTTTGGTAATTTCATTACCAGACAGGATGATGTAGATCTAACCGCCTTCCCTTTATCGATAACCGATACGGCTTTGGTGCCTGGGGATTATCGGGTCATTACCTTGGACGACAATGGATGTACCGATGAGGATTATGTGACCATTACTACCAATGAGGTGGTGATCACGCCCATACCTCCGGCCATACCGATTACTTGTGATGATAGTGGTTTTACCTATGCAGTAAGCGTAAGTGGAGGTTCAGGCGCTTATGAAATAAAATTGGAACATCAACCAGCCTATTACGCATTGAATGATACCCCGGCTGTAAACGATCATACGTTCAGTAATGCGACCGATGGTATTCAATACGGGGTGGCCTATACCGTGATGGTTTTGGACACGGGTACGGGATGTATCTACGAACAGGAGATTCCCCCGATTGATGGTCCTTCTACTTTAGCGGTGACTGCTACAACAAATCCGGCAGCTTGTTACCCAAGTACCGATGGGGAAATCTTATATGAAATTACCGGTTTTATCATAGGGGATGACTTGGATATAGAATTGTTCAATGAACAAGATGGTTCGACCATTCCTTTGGAAAGCGCTGTCACTACCACAACTGACCCACATACGGGCAGTTATAATGCACCCTATGGGGATTATCAAATCATCGTAACGAACCTAACGGACACCTGTACCGATGCCGTTGCCGTTACCATAGACCAAAACCTACCGGCCATTGATATTTTAGAAACTGCTCCAGCGAACTGTAATGCCGATGGGTCGATTACCGTTCAGGGTAGGGGCGGAGATGGCGGTCCGTATACCTTTGCTTTTATGCCACAAGGTAATACGCCAGTTGCGGGTAATTATGTTTCTGAAACGACTTTCTTTGGGTCGGCCGGGGACTATGATGTGTATGTGATGGATAGTAGTGGGTGTAGTTCTTTTGCTATTGCCAGTATCATACCTGTTGATGACGCTCCTGTTATCACTACGACCGTGATCAATCAATGTGATTTTACGTCCACCGCTTTCGATATTACGGTAAGTGTGCCGTTTACGGTAGATACCCCCCTATTTAGTTTAGGAGGGGATGAGCAATATGGGGTTCTGAACGGTTTAGGGACTTTATATGAACATACTTATGTGGTGTCTTCTCCAGGCGATTACATTGTGGAAGTTGTCGATGCCAATGGATGTAGTGCTACAGCTACTGCCACGGTCTACGAATTTTTATCGGCTTCCGGTACTTTTACCACCGATACTACCTGTAACGATGCCGATGGGGAGATAACCATACAAACCACGGGCGGTAGTGGTGATTTCACTTTTGAGCTTACAGGATTTGATTATAATTTGAATGCAGTATCCATAACACAGAACAGTGATGTGTTTACGGGATTGTTCCCAGGGACCTATTCCGTACACGTTGTGGACAATATTATGTTCGATGGTACGGATTATTGTGATTTCACCATCCCAAGTATCTATTTGGAGGCTGCCGTAAGCCCTGTAATTGGCACGACGACCGTTCACGATATCACCTGTTTTGGGGATAATGATGGGAGTATCGATATTGCATTGCAGGCTGGTACTGATGTTGATGGACCTATTTCCTATGAATTGGTCGATTTTTCCAGTAGGGCTTCTATCAGTACGAACAATTCGGGTTCTTTCCCGAACTTAAGCCAAGGTAGCTATGAGGTTATCGTGACCTCTGCCAGAAATTGTGAGGTGCTATCAGGTGAATTGGTCATCGATGAACCGGATGCATTTGCCATTACCGCATCTGCACCGCCTTTCGCTTGTGAAAGTGGAGCAAACCGCTATAGTTCCACAACCATTACGGTATCCGTGGATCCATCCAATCCAGGAACGGTAGGGAGTGGCTATCAATACAGTATTACGGGGTATTCCGACTATCAATCCTCCAATACCTTTGAAATCGTTGATAATGGTTCCAATCAGGATATTACTGTTTATGCCATTGATGGCAATGGGTGTCAGACCTATTTCGATTTACCGACTTTGGCTACCCCTGATGATATCATCTCATCCATTATCGAAGTGGATGCATTAAACTGTAACGATGATGAACGGGTACGGATCCAGGTTTCGGGTACTACCGATTTTACGGTATCCGCGGTATCCGTGGCGGCTATAACCCCGGTAACCAATACCCCAGGGAATGATTATGTGGATATGTATTTGCCCATTGCCGGGGATTATATTTTTGAAGTTACCGACAATATCGGAGGGTGTACCTACCCGATGCCCGTACATACCGTAGTTGAACCAATAATCCCGACCGTCGTTATTAGCGAGGCCAAAGCGGTAAGTTGTTTTAACCCCGGAAACGACGGTGAATTGTATATAGAAGTAACGACTTATACAGGGGCCTATACCTACAATGTGTACAGTGCCAGCGACACGGGAAAAACGACGGTCTTGAGTACAGGAACTTTTAATACGGCCAATAATCCAGAAACCATCACCGGTTTAACAGGGGGTAATTTCTTTGTGGAGGTAATTTCGGATGATATACCCTTCTGTACCAGTGATAGTAATACGGCAACCATACGAACACCGAACGGGGAATTGGAGGTTACCGCCATAGAAGTCGGTAATACGGGATGTAATGATGATTCCGGGGAGATTGAAGCAACAGGTCAAGGAGGATGGGACAGCTCGCCCTATGAATATCGACTTCTTCTGAGTACCGATGGGGGATCTACCTATACGACTGAGGTGGTACCCTTCTCGAACAATAGCGAATTTGAAAACTTGCCCAGTGGGGATTATCAAGTTGAAATCCAGGATGTAGAGGGCTGTACGGATACGTTTGAAATTAGTTTGGACGCGGTGCCCCAAATTGATGCCGGAATTCGTGAGCCACTTGCATTACAATGTCCAGGGGGTAACAATGCCGTGTTGGAAGCGTATGACCCGACTTCCGGAGATGCTACAACTGCCCTTGCGGGTGCGACGGGCGGATATCCCGGTGCCGGATATAATTATCGGTTGTTATATTTGAACAGCAATGACAATACCGATATAGCGTCGAGTAGTGGACTTCAAAATACCCCTACGTTTATAGGGGCCACCGGTGGTTTCATTAGTGAAGGGTGGTATGCTATCGAGGTATCCTCAAGTTATGATTGTGTTTTCGTTACGGAACCCTATTATGTAGATCCACCACCAGCGGTACAACCCAAATTGGTACAGACCAAAGTGCCTGGTTGTGGGGGCATGGGAGAAATGCAATTAACGATCGAAAATCCCGATCCGTTGTTTACCTACGAATACCTCGCCCTTGAAAATGGGATTCCCGTGGGTGGCTATACCGATATGACCGGTACTACCGAATTGTTCACGGGAGTTTCCGGAATTACCTATCAATTCAATGTAAGAAAGAAAAATTCTCTTAATGTATGTCCGGCAGTTACATCCAATGGGATTACCATGACCGATGCTACGGGCATTACATTATTCGCCAATCTGCCCGATGATATATCCTGTGCTTCCGAACTAGACGGTAGGATCGAATCGTTCACCAGTGGTGGTGTGGGGGATAACCTCTTTTACTTATATACAGGCGATCCGGTCGATGCGTTCAGTCCGTCCGCTACGGCAACCTTGGTAAGAGGTCCCCAAAATTATGGGACTTTTGAAGGTTTGGATGCCGCATCCGATTATTATGTCGTAGTTACCAGTGGGGATACCTGTAGCGATATTGCCGGTCCTTTCGAAATAGTACGGCCAGATCCAATAATATTTGATGCTACCCCTATTCCCGTCAGTTGTTATGGGGAGGAAGATGGGGCGATTACCATTGAGGTCATTAGTGGAGGGGTTGGACTCGTTCAATTTGCGATAGCACCTTATTTCAATGAATTTTTCAGTGATCCCCTAAATCCCGGCACCTATACCTTTGATGAATTGGCGGTAGGTAGCTATGAAATCTTGATCCAGGATGAGAACGGATGTTTTGAAAAAGATGTTATCACGATAACCGAACCAACGGTAGTTAGTGTCGATGATGTGATTACTACCCCCGAAACCTGTATCGGATTCGCGGATGGTACGGCACAATTGACGGTCTCGGGAGGTACACCTTTTGTTGACCCCCTTACTTCGGTGACTTATTATGAAACCATGTTAGTGGGGCCGGATTCGGATGGCAGTGAAGTGTTCGTTCGCAATGATGATCTCATTTTTGAGAACCTTGAAGGTGGGGAAACCTACATCGTATTTATCCAAGATGCGAATATGTGTGGTACCGATGCCTTGTTACCCATAGAAATCGGGGTCGATTTGACTGCAGAAGCCATCGTTCAATATGGTTGTGAAGGGATTTTCCCTTATAATTCGGTAAGTATTGAAATGCAAGAAACCGGCTTAATGTCCCAATTGTTGTTTTCTTTGGATGTTGATGACATCAACCTTGCGGATACACAAACCACTTGGGGCGATCTTTCTGCCGGGGACCATACCATTTATATCTATCATGAAAACGGGTGTACCAGTTTTGAGGAATTTACCTTGGAAAATTATGAACCGCTTATCATAGAAGGAGTCAAGACAGGACCCAATGAGCTCACGGTAACGGCGAGTGGAGGTTTTGGAGGATATGAATTTTTCTTCCAGGGGGAATCCTATGGAAGTGAAAACGTATTTACGACCAATGAGAGTGTGACGGTTACGGCAACGGTCATCGACCAAAATGGCTGTGAGGCTGAAGTGACGATTCCTTTCGAGTTTACGGGAATGTTGGAAATACCTAATTTCTTTACTCCCGATGGGGATAATAACAACGATGTATGGGCACCCGGGAACCGGGAATTCTTCCCCAATATAGAGGTCAAGATCTATGATCGGTACGGTAGGGTCGTGGCCGAACTTGATGCGGTTAAAAACTGGGACGGATATTATGACGGTAGTCCGGTACCTTCTGGGGACTATTGGTATGTGGTGAATGCGAATGATAAGAACAAGATCAGGTATGTGGGCCATTTTACACTATATCGATAAGTCCACCTTATCCACCCATAAAATTAAGTGTGGTAAAATGATTACGGCATGATCTTGGAGGTCTGTATGACCACGAGATGGTCGTTGTGGAGTTTGGTAAAGAAAAGGTAGCTGTCACCACCATCCTTGATTTTTAATTTTTTTCGGATTTTGGCGACGTTATCCGGAAAGTTCCTTACCGTAACGTTGGCTTTTATACCCATAAGGGGTTTTAGGTCCTTTTTCGAATATCCGATAACCCGTTCTATTTTGAATGTCCGACCGGGAAATTCCACCAGATGCTCCGAAGTGTATAGGTGCGAGTGTTCGCCCAACTTCTTTAGATCAAGTGATGTTGTTATTTGCTTGAATGCACCTGCCTTCAAAATCGCTGCGTTGGGTTCATAAAGGTATGTGAGCGGTAATCCGAAAGGGGCCAATGATTTTTTTTCCTCAGAAAGGATAAAGTCAAAACATTGGGGTTTTGGTCGTTTCAGGTTTATGGTACGGATCTTTATTTCACCCTCATAACCTTTCTCTAAAACCCAAAGCAATTCCTTGACCTCGTTTTTCACGGCCACGACGTGTATTTCTTTCACATGGCTTAATTGATTCAGTCCACTGGTGATGTCCAATAAAGGGGAAGTCTTTACCAATATCCGGTTCGATTTCTTGAACAATAGGGGGAGGTGTTCTACAATATTCGGGGTGCAGTCAGACAATAAAAAAACCTTTCCCTTGCTTTCCGAACGTCTAGAAGGATCAATGAATATCCAATCAAATCCCTTCGTGGAACCGGACAGGAATTCCATGCCGTCCGTCGGTATCGTCTCCACATTTTTCAGTCCCAAAACCTTAAAATTATGGGTAGCTATTTGCGATAGGTTTGCATTGATTTCACAGTGGAAAACGGTGTCGGTCTTCTTACTGAAAAAATAGGTGTCTACCCCAAATCCCCCTGTCATATCAACCAGGGTTTTTCCACCTACGATCTCCGCCTTGTACCCGGCGGTGATTTCCGAGGAACATTGTTCGATATTCAGCTTATTGGGGTAATAAATTCCCGCTGTATGGAACCAGGTAGGAAGTTTTTTTTCGCACTTTTCCTTAGCTTGTACCTGTTCGGCCAACTCTTGGGGGGAAATACCCGGAAATGGACTCTTTTTAAGTAATACTGACATGATGTCAGTATTGATTTTTGAGTTTATAAACTTTTGAACACCAGTATTTAATATGTCTTTATTCAAAGTTATACTATAGGTTTTTTGTCAAGGATCTCACAATCTTGTTTTCGGCTAAAAATTCCTTTAAAATTACCTTAATGGCGGTGTATCCGGGTACGGCAATGATCATTCCTGTTATTCCGAAAAGCAATCCGCCAATGATGATGATCAGAAAGATTTCAAGGGGATGGGACTTTACACTATTGGAAAAGATATAGGGCTGAGAAAAGAAATTATCGACCAATTGCCCGATGGCAAAACCGATCATTACATAGATGGTTTTCGGCAAGATTACCGTGCTGAATTCGGACCCCAAATTACTGGTCATCGTCAGGATCATCATTAGTACGCCCCCAATGATCGGACCCACGTAGGGGATCAAATTCAGAAGGGCACACAAGAACGCGATGACGATGGCATTTTCAATCCCGAAAATGAACAAAACAATGGAGTAGATAATGAATAAGATGAGTATCTGTAACACCAGGCCTACGAAGTATCTTGAAAGTAAATCCTTAATGGTGTCGAGCGATTTTTTTAAACGACTTTCCTTGTTCTCCGGAATAAAGACCATTAGTCCCTGTTCGAACAATTTACTGTCTTTCAGGAAAAAAAATACAATGAAGAGCACAGAGAACAAGCCTATGCTCAGACTTCCCAAAAGACTAACGAACGAATTCAATACGTCGGGGATAAAACCAAAATTCAGATTGGCGAAAATCTTGGAATCTTTTATGCCCTGTTCAATTTCCAAAGAGCTTACTCCAAAATATTGGGTCACCTGCTGGTAAAGGTTCTCGACATCGGCTTGTAGGTTATCAATATCCAACAATGAAAGGTTTTGGCCCTGGGTGATCAAGAGAGGTACGAACAATGCTATGATTCCCCCTATCAGGCTTATGAACAGTAACATAGTAACGATAACGGCCAATGTATTGTTGAATTTAAGTCTTTTGCGTAAAAACAGGACAATGGGCCTTCCCAATAACGAGGCTACCAAAGCAATGGCCAAATAGACCAAAACCGATTGAATTTTATAGAGGAACAGTAAGACAAGAAAAATACCCACAAGAATGGCTATTGCCCTTAAGATGCCGTCTGCAATTGTTTTGGCTGTCATATATCAATTAACTTTTAAATACATAGGAGATGATATTCGCACCCATTTGTAAGGCTTTTATACGTACGCTTTCGGGGTCGTTATGAACAGAAGGGTCTTCCCAGCCATCGCCCAAATCGGATTCATAGGTAAACAAAAGTACCAATCTACCGTCAATGGTAATGCCAAAGGCTTGTGGTCTTTTGCCGTCATGTTCGTGTATTTTTGGCAACCCTTGGGGAAATTGATAGTGTTCCGAAAAAATGGGGTGATCGGCACCGAGTTCTTCCAGATCGTTGTTGGGGAAGACCTTGGCAAGTTCCTTTCGTAAATAAGGCTCCATGCCATAATTGTCATCAATATGTAAAAAGCCACCTGAAAGTAAGTACGTCCTTAGGTTGTCCGCTTCCTCTTGGGAGAATACCACATTCCCATGTCCGGTCATATGGAGCATGGGGTATTGGAATATGGTAATGTCGCCAACTTCTACCGTTTGGGGCCTTTCTTTGATTTCGGTGTCGATATGGGCATTGCAATATCGGATCAAATTGGGCAATGCCGTCGGATTGGCATACCAGTCCCCACCGCCTTTGTATTTTAAGATGGCGATTTCCTGACCACTTACCAAGTTTGCAAGGGTGGTGAAAAATAGTATAGCGAGGAGTTTTGAATATCCCATTGCCTAAAGATACAAAGTTGTATTTATCCGTTGTTGATTAAATTGACGGTCGTACAGGCTACGATGGCCGCGGTTTCCGTCCTAAGTCTGTTTTTTCCCAGTGAAACCGGAAGAAATCCTTTTTTATATGCCTTGTCTATTTCGTGCCTTGAAAAATCGCCTTCAGGCCCGATCAGTATGGTGATGTCCTTATCCGGAGCTACACATCTTTTTAATTCCAACTTCTCGTCTTCCTCACAATGTGCGATGAATAAAAGTCCCTTTCTTTCCTGATCTATGAATTCGTTATAGGTAACGGCAGGGTTCAATTTTGGTAAATAGGCCTGCATGGACTGTTTCATAGCGGATTGCAAGACCTTTTCCATACGTTCCGGTTTAACGATTTTACGTTCCGATCTTTCACAAATGATCGGTGTGATTTCATCGACACCTATTTCCGTTGCTTTTTCGAGGAACCATTCAAATCGGTCGTTACTTTTTGTAGGGGCCACTACCAAATGAAACCAATACATCTTCCGATGTTTTTTTGTGGTGGAGGTTATCTGGGCCTTGCATTTTTTGGCATCGGCCAATAGGATCTTCGCTTCGAAAAGGTATCCTTTCCCGTTCGTTATCAGAAGGTCGTCATTTTCTTTCTTGCGCAATACCTTTACGATATGGTGGCTCTCCTCTGGGGTGAAAACAAATTGGGTGGTACTGTTATCCAGATTGGGGTAATAGAATAATTGCATGGTTCTTTATGGTTTCTAATGGGCTTTACGTAATTTATTTTGGGCATGTTCAATACCCAATTCAATCCAATTTTGGAGCGCTTCTTCGGTCTCATACCCTTTTGGGGAGACGTAAATGAATTCTTTCATCGGGCTTTTGGCGAAATCCATGGGTCGGACGGCTTCCAATTTAAGAATCCCATCCATTTTCCTGTCCAATATACGAACCATTAAATCGTTATTGAAGATTCCTACCGTCATCTTTCCTTTAAATAAATAGGTTAGACCTCCGAACATCCTTTTTTTTGAAATGGCCTTAGAGACTTCTTTGGGGAATACCCCAAAGGCATAGTCCAATCTTTTTTCCAAATCCTTGTTGTAAGCCATACCCCGATTATTGAATGATATACCTTGCCTTAGCTGTTACGTCTTGGGACGCAAATACATTTCGTTTGTATTTATGGTACCCTACGATACCGATCATGGCGGCATTATCGGTACAGTATTCAAATTTAGGAATATGGGAGGACCAACCGTATTTCTTTTCTGCATTTTTCAATGCGATGCGTATGCCCGAATTGGCCGATACACCACCGCCGATGGCCACTTGCTTTATCTGGGTTTCCTTTACGGCTTTTTTGAGCTTGTCCATTAAAATATTGATAATGGTATATTGGATGGAGGCGCAAATGTCGTTCAGGTTTTCCGCGATAAAATCGGGGTTCGCTTTGGTTTCCCGCTGTAAAAAATAAAGGATGCTGGTTTTTAAACCACTGAAGCTAAAATTCAATCCGCCTACTTTTGGCTTGGGAAAAGGGAATTTTTTCGGATTTCCCAGTTGGGCGTATTTATCTACCAAAGGTCCACCAGGGTAAGGAAGGCCTAGGATTTTTGCGCTTTTATCAAAAGCTTCCCCAACAGCATCATCCAAGGTCTCGCCCAGGATTTCCATATCAAAATAATCGTTTACCCGAACAATTTGGGTATGGCCACCACTAATGGTCATGGCCAAAAACGGGAAATTCGGTGCGCGGTTATCTTCATCGGCAATGAAGTGGGCCAAAATATGGGCTTGCATATGGTTGACCTCTATCAAGGGGATGTTCAATCCCAAGGCCAAAGACTTGGCAAAAGAGGTTCCTACCAAAAGTGAACCCATTAGTCCCGGTCCCCGAGTAAAAGCTATGGCTGATAATTGTTTTTTGTCGATATTTGCCTTTAGTAAAGCTTGGTGTACGACAGGAACGATATTTTGTTGGTGCGCCCTAGAGGCAAGTTCGGGTACAACACCCCCATATTCCTCATGTATTTTTTGGGTTGCAACAATATTGCTGATGACTTTGTCATTGGCTAAAACGGCCGCAGAAGTGTCGTCGCAAGACGATTCTATGGCAAGGATATAAATGGTTTCTTTTTCCACAAGGTTTGGAATAAAATTTGAAGTACAAAGGTAAAACATAAAAGCCCTATCAGAAAACTGAGAAAAATACTGGTTCGAATACTCTTGGTATTGTTGCTCATATGCGTATTGGGCACCATAATACTTTCCCTTCCCTTCGTACAGACGCGTTTTGCAAAATACGCCACAAACACCATAAACAAAGAGTTCGGTACGAATATCAATATCGATGAAATTAGTCTTTCATTGATTTCTTGGGACGTTGCGATCAAAGGGATCTATATTGAGGATTATCAAAAAGACACATTGTTTTTCATCAACCGGTTGGAAACTTCCGTACTCAGTGCCCGGAATTTGGCAAAGGGAAGACTCGAATTTGGCGATATCGGTATCGATGGACTCAATTTTAAGTTAACGACTTACAAAGATTCGCTCAGTACCAATTTGGAGGTTTTTATAGATAAATTGGATGACAAAAAACCTAGGGATCCGGACACGGCCCCTTTTTATTTTTCCTCATCTCATGTCGATATAGCGAACAGTGCCTTTAGATTGACCGATGAAAATCTGGAGAACAAAGAAACGTTGGACTTTAGGGGCCTCAATATTTCATCGGAGGACTTTTTGATTTTGGGCCCCAACGTTTCAACGGCCATAAATGCCATGTCATTTGTGGATAAGCGAAATATTGAAGTAAAAAAACTTGCAACGAAGTTCAAGTACACCAAACAGCAAATGCGTTTTGATACCTTGAATATCGAAACGCCTGAATCCAAATTGATCGGGAACCTTGTTTTTGATTACGAGAGGAAAGATTTCAAGGATTTTCTGGACAAGGTAAAAATAACCGCCGAGTTTTCGGACTCCAATGTATCCCTTGATGAAGTAAATCTACTTTATAACCAATTCGGGAAGGGAAAAATGGTGTCGTTTTCATCCAAGGTCAATGGCGTCCTCAATGACCTTGATACTGATGATCTTTTCCTTTTGGTGGAAAACACGGGGGTACGGGGCGATTTTAATTTCAAGAACCTGTTTACAAAAGATAAACCCTTTGTGTTAAAGGCACAAATGAAGAACGTGACCAGTACCTATTATGAATTGCGGGCGTTGATGCCGAATTTCTTGGGAAGCAAATCCATGTCCAATGCCTTTAGTAAATTCGGGCAGTTTACCGTAAGGGGAAGCGCAACGGTGACCGAAAGCTCGGTATATGCCAAAGTGAACCTGAATACGGCCATTGGTAGTAGTTATACGGATCTTGAATTGACCGACTTCAATAATATCGAAAATGCGGCCTATAAAGGGTTTGTTTCTTTGATCGATTTCGATCTGGGTGATTTTGTCGATAATAAGAATCTGGGTAAAACAACCTTGGACTTTAATGTTGAAGGCAAAGGTTTTGTTAAGGAAAAACTCAATACCGAGGTGATCGGGGAGGTGTATTCCATAAATTTCAACAATTACAATTATAAGAACCTAAAGGTTTCGGGTATTCTGAAAGAACAACTTTTTGACGGGTCGATCTTTAGTAACGATCCCAATATACGATTCAATTTTAAGGGATTGGCCGATTTTGGGGAGGATCGTAACAACTTCAATTTTATCGCCAACGTAGAGCATGCGGACCTAAAACGATTGAATTTCATTAAAGACAGTGTTTCGGTTTTTAAAGGAAACGTGAATATTGATATTAGTGGAAATTCGTTGGATAATATCGTAGGAGACATAAAGTTCACAAAGACGATCTTCCAAAATATAAACGACACCTATTATTTTGATGATTTCAAGGTGTCTTCTTCCTTTGAGGGCGATTCCATTCGGACCATCGATATAAATTCCCCCGATATCATTACCGGGTACATGAAGGGTAATTTCAGGGTCAAGGAATTAGGACGTTTGGTTCAGAACTCCATAGGTAGTATCTATACCAATTATAGGCCTTTTGAAATTTCAGACGGTCAAACCTTGGCTTTTAATTTTAAGATATACAATAAAATCGTCGATGTGTTCTTTCCCGAGGTGCAATTTGACCCCAATACATTTATTAGGGGGAACATCATAGCCGATGAAGGGGACTTTAAATTGACCTTTAAGTCGCCCAGTATAATGGCTTTTGGCAATGAGGCCGATAATATAGATATCAAGATAGACAATAAGAACCCACTGTTCAATACCTATATAGCCGTGGGTGACCTGTCTACCAGTTATTATGATGTCAAGGATTTTAACCTGATCAATACCACATTAAAGGATACGCTGTTCTTTAGGGTTGAATTTAAAGGGGGCAGCGAATATAATGATAGCTATAACCTTAATTTCTACCATACGTTCAACAAGCAGAACAGTTCGGTAATCGGTCTTAAAAAGTCCGACATCAGTTTTAAGAACAACACCTGGATCCTTAATAAGGAAGGGAATACCAAGAACAAGGTCATTCTCAACAATACCCTGGACAGTATTCGGATCGAGGAAATCGTAATGGATAATAACGAAAGGGAGCAAATTCGTTTACGTGGACAATTGGCGGATTCTACCTTTAAAGACCTGCAACTTCAGTTCAAGATCGTGTCCTTGGATAAGATCACGCCCTCAATAGATAGTTTGAAATTGGGAGGGGAAGTCAATGGTACGCTGAATGTGTTGCAAAAGGATGAGGTGTACCTACCGTCCTCAAATTTGGAGATTTCCGATTTTTCGGTGAATGATATGCGATTGGGCGATTTGCTCATTGGGATCGTCGGTAACCGCGATCTTACCGATTTTGTGGTCAATGCCCAGATTACGGATAAAGGGGAAGAGAAGTTGAGTGTCATCGGGAACATAGAGAATAAGACCGAATTGCCGCAGGCCAACCTTATGGTAAACTTCAATGGTTTTGCTTTGGAACCTTTTAGTCCGTTGGGGGAAGGGGTTATTACCAATATCCGTGGGGAGCTGCAAGGTAGTGCCAGGTTTACGGGGGACATAGACAATCCTGATTTCAGTGGCTTGTTGACCCTTGATAATGCCGGTCTTGCGATTCCGTATTTAAATGTGGATTATGGCTTTGCACGTGGCTCAAGAGTGCGGCTGTCCGAACAATCCTTCAATTTTGAAAAAATCGGAATTACCGATGTGGCCAGAAATACCAAGGCAACCTTGGATGGCTCCATTACCCATAGCTTTTTTAAGGATTGGGTGCTCGACTTGAGGGTAGATACGAATAATGATCGGTTATTGATCCTGGATACCCCTTTTGAAGAAGAGGTCTTGTATTATGGAACGGGCTTTTTAAATGGAACGGGACATATATTCGGCTCTACCAAAGCCTTGACGATCAATGTGGATGGAAAAACAGCAAAGGGTACCTCGTTAAAGATACCGTTAAGTGATGTGACTTCGGTTGGGGATTATTCGTATATAAAGTTCATTGAGAAAGATGAGACCGATGCGGAAAGTGTACAACGGGTCTTGGAAGAAATCCAAGGACTTGAAATGGAGTTCAACCTGGACGTAACACCGGATGCCGAGGTTGAGATCGTCACCGATCAGAAAACCGGTAGTTCATTGAAAGGTACCGGTGAAGGTCTTTTGTTGATCCGGATAAACACAAAGGATAGGTTTGAGATGTTCGGGGACTTTGTTGTGGTGACAGGGGAGTTCAATTATAAGTTCGGAGGTATAATAAATAAAACATTCAAGGTAAAACCAGGGGGGACCATCGTATGGGACCGTGACCCGCTTTCCGCACAATTGAACATGGAAGCCGTATATTCCTTGAATGCGAATCCTGCGCCTTTACTCGAGGACTCCGGGTATACGAAACGGATAGCCACGGATGTAGTCATTAAATTGACAGAGGAGCTCGAGAGTCCCGAAATCGACTTTAACATCGAATTCCCGGGAACAAGTTCCATGATCAAATCAGAATTGGAATACAGTCTACAGGATCCACAGGTAGAGGAGAAAAATGCCATATTCCTATTGGCCCAAGGTACTTTCGTGAATGACCAAAGTGGTATCAATTCACAAGCGGTCACCGGTAACCTGATCCAATCGGCATCAGGATTGCTGAATCAAGTCCTTAGTGGTGGTAATGATAAGTTCAATTTAGGGCTTTCCTATGAACAAGGTATACTTGATTCCAGTACCGATATTGAAACCGAGAATAGGATAGGGGTGACCGTATCTACCCAAATCAGTGATAGGGTTCTATTGAACGGGAAAGTAGGGGTTCCGGTCGGTGGTACTACTGAAACCGTCGTCGCGGGTGACTTTGAACTGCAATTGCTCTTGAACGAGGAAGGTACGTTAAGCGCAAAGTTCTTCAATAGGGAAAATGAGATACAGGCATTTTTCGGGGATACCCAAGGGTATACCCAGGGAGTCGGTTTGTCCTATGAGGTCGATTTCAATAGTTTTAAGGAATTGATGCAAAAAATGTTCAAGGGGGCCAACAAGGAAAAGAAGCAGAAGAAAAACGATCCGGTGCCGAATCAGGTGATGGGGCGAGACAGTTTATTGCTCTTCCAGGAAAAGTCCAAAGGATAGTGATAATTTGCAACATTGTGTCTTTTTAACGTGTTTTTTGGGTCATTCCTGAATTTTTTCTTTACGAAATCGTTTTTGTGCAATTTGACACATAATAATAAGCGATAAAGAGTTCGTTTTGTGGTAAAAGTTTGCTATTTTTGTTGGCTTAATTTTCTATATGAAAAATATTAGAAAAATAGGTGTTTTTACTTCAGGAGGTGATTCTCCGGGCATGAACGCGGCAATACGTTCTGTCGTTAGGACCTGTGCTTATTTAAAGGTCGATTGTATAGGTATTTATAGAGGTTATCAAGGTATGATCGAAGGCGATTTTAAGCCTATGGATGCGCGAAGTGTCAACAATATCATACAAAAAGGGGGGACGATCCTGAAATCTGCCAGATGTCAGGAATTCAGGACCAAGGAAGGTCGTCAAAAGGCTTATGATAATTTAGTGAGGGAAGGCATCGATGCTTTTGTGGTTATTGGTGGTGATGGTAGTTTTACCGGGGCCATGATATTCAACCAAGAGTTTGACTTTCCCGTGATAGGGATTCCCGGGACCATTGACAATGATATCTTCGGAACAACATATACGTTAGGTTTCGATACCGCTTTGAATACGGTGGTCGAGGCTATTGATAAAATCAGGGATACCGCCAGTTCGCACAATAGATTGTTCTTTGTGGAGGTTATGGGCCGTGATGTTGGCCATATTGCATTGAACGCAGGTGTGGGTGCCGGGGCAGAGGAGATTTTAATTCCGGAAGAGAACTTGGGAAGGGAAAGATTATTGGAGTCCCTAAAACGAAGTAAGGAGTCGGGAAAATCCTCGAGTATCGTCATCGTTGCCGAAGGCGATAAGACCGGTAAGAATATTTTTGATCTCAAGGATTTTGTGGAGGAAAAGTTGCCTGACTATGATGTTAGGGTATCCGTACTGGGGCATATGCAACGTGGTGGTTCACCTTCGTGTTATGATCGTGTGTTGGCCAGTAGAATGGGGGTTAAGGCCGTAGAATCCCTTTTGGAGGGGAAAACCAACCTCATGGTAGGGATCCAGGATAATGCAATTATCCTAACCCCGATAAACAAAGCCATAAAAGGCCATACGAAAATAGATAAGGAGCTAATAAGAGTTTCAGATATAATGTCAATATAATTTTAATTTAAAAAAGTGAAAGATGTCAAAATTGAAAATAGGTATTAACGGATTCGGTAGAATTGGAAGATTGGTATTTCGTGTAGCCGCGAAAAACGACAATGTAGAAGTTGTGGCCATCAATGATTTGTTGGATGTAGATCATTTAGCATATTTATTGGAGTATGATTCAGTACATGGTAAATTCGACGGTACCGTTGAGGTAAAGGACGGTAATCTTATCGTTAATGGTAAAACAGTAAGGATTACTGCGGAAAGAGATCCAAAAGCCATTAAATGGGATGCTGTTGGTGCGGAAATCGTTGCTGAGTGTACCGGTATTTTTACAACGTTGGAAACTGCTCAGTACCACATTGATGGTGGTGCCAAGAAAGTTGTTATTTCAGCGCCTTCCAAAGATGCCCCAATGTTCGTAATGGGTGTTAACCATAAAGATGCTAAAGCAAGCGATACAATCGTTTCCAATGCTTCTTGTACGACCAACTGTTTGGCTCCATTGGCCAAAGTGTTGAATGATAACTTCGGTATCGAAGAAGCTTTGATGACTACGGTCCACGCAACCACTGCTACTCAAATGACCGTTGATGGTCCTTCTAGAAAAGACTGGAGAGGTGGTAGAAGTGCCATGTTGAACATTATCCCTGCTTCAACCGGTGCTGCAAAAGCGGTAACGAAAGTAATCCCTTCATTGGAAGGAAAACTTACAGGTATGGCCTTTAGGGTACCAACTGCCGATGTTTCCGTAGTGGATTTAACCGTGCGTTTGGAAAAAGAGACTTCTTACGAAGAAATCAAAAAGGCATTCAAAGCTGCTTCTGAAGGAGAACTTAAAGGTATTTTAGGATATACTGACGAGGCTGTAGTATCCCAAGATTTCATCGGGGATGCCAGAACCAGTATTTTCGATGCCGGTGCAGGAATCGAATTGAATTCAAAATTCTTTAAAGTTGTTTCTTGGTACGATAACGAAGCCGGTTACTCAAATAAATTGGTTGACTTGGCACAATACGTACACAGTTTATAAGTCTTTAATTTAGTTAGAATATGCAATCCTGGGAATTATGATGTTTATCAATAGTTTTCAGGATTGTTTTTAAATAGTGATCTATGATATTAATTGTTGATAGTGGAGCGACGAAATCCGATTGGATTGCATTGGATGAAAAAGGAAATCAATTGTTTATGACCCAAACCCTTGGTTTGAGCCCGGAGGTGCTTACCCGTCCGGTAATCGAGGATCGTTTGGCCAATAATTTTGAACTTTCCAAGAATAGGGAAGAGGTAACCAGACTTTATTTTTACGGGGCCGGTTGTGGTACCGAACGAATGAAGGTTTTCCTAAGGGAAATATTTGCCGATTTTTTCCCAAATGCCAAAGCCAATATAAAGGAAGATACCTATGCGGCCATCTATGCGACAACGAAAATAGGTCATCAGGCCATTGTATGTATTTTAGGTACCGGTTCCAATTGCTGTTACTACGATGGGAACCAAGCCATTCAAAAAGTAACCTCTTTGGGGTATATTCCAATGGATGATGGTAGTGGTAATTTCTTCGGAAGAAAATTGATAAGGGATTTTTATTTTCACAAAATGCCACAGTCTTTGGGAATGAAATTTGCCAAGGAGTATGATTTGGAAGCAGATGTTATCAAGGAAAACCTTTACAAACAGCCCAATCCCAATACGTATTTGGCTACTTTTGCGAGGTTTTTGATTGAGAACAAAGAGCATCCATATTGTAAAGGGGTCATCGATAAAGGTTTCCAGCAATTTGTGAACAACTACATTATGCAGTTTGAGTTGGCCACAAAAGTACCTATCAATTTTGTGGGTAGTATCGCTTATTATCTAAAGCAAGAGCTTACCACCGTATTGGAAAGAAATGATTTGATCGTTGGTGAAATACGTCAAAAACCGATTGAAGGTTTAATGCAATTCCATCAGCAAAATATTTAGTAGCCTTTGGTTAGGCTACTGCAATCATTGAGATTTCAACATTTACGAATTTAGGGAGGTTCGCCACTTCCACAGTTTCCCTTGCAGGGGCTGTGTCGGCATCAAAATAATCGGAGTAAACGGTATTTATTTCTGAGAATCGGTTCATGTCGCTAATGAAAATAGACGATTTGACCACATTTTCAAAAGTCATCCCGGCTTCCGTGAGGATTGCTTTAAGGTTTTCCATGCATTGCATGGTTTCCTTGGCGATGTCTCCTTCTACCAACTTTCCTGTTTTTGGATCAATTGGAATTTGACCGGAAATGTATAAAGTGTTCCCGGATAGTACCGCTTGGTTGTAAGGACCGATTGGGGCGGGTGCGTTTTCGGTGTTTATGATTTTCTTCATTTTATGTTTGTTTTAAATTGGTAAATGCTTGTTGGGTAGATTATTTCTTTGAACTTGAGGTGTGTTCTGTGTTGCGTTGAAACATGGTTACTTACTTCGGCTTTCCCATTTGAGGTCACTAAGGATCGAACTTTTGATCCCGATAAAGAAATACCAGCGTTTATAGGTGCCAAAGGGTGTCCAGTTGAAACGCAATACAAAACTTTTTAAATCACGTTCAAAACGCAATTGGGTCAGTGAAAATCCTTTGCCCTTGAAATCATACCCTGAGGAACCTCCGACCTTCCATCGGGGGGAGAGTTCGATATTTCCGGAGAACATTAAGGAATTACTGCTGAATTCGTTTTGCCGGGCCGCATTGGAGTATGAGGCCGAATAGGCCAATTTAAGGTCCCAGGGGAGTTTGGTGCCATATGCCGGGTTTTCTACCTCATCCCCATTCTTGGAGTCGTCCGAAGGGATATCCCGGAAATTATCGGCTTTGCCAAAAAGATCATCCGTTCGGCCACCACTTTGGGCGGTGTAATCAAAACGGTCCACATCCTTCTGCTTATCATCACCTTCGCCTTTTTTACCGAAAGTCTCATTGCTTATGGAGTACCCTACATTGGCACTTGCCCGAGTTAAGCGAAAAAGACTACCTCCATTATTTATATTGAAGGTGTTGATCCGTGTACCGTTATTATCAATGGCATAGGGGTCGAGTCCGGCTGAGAAGTTGATCGACATTTTACTGTCCAGAATACTTGTACTACCACTTATGCTCAAAGGGCTTAAGTTGAGGGAATCCGATTCAAAGTTATATCCTGTTGAAACATTGAAGTTGCTAAGGAGGGAGACTTTTTTGGGTTCCGTGACCGTTGAGTCTTTATCCCGAACCTTGGCCTCCAGGGTATTGGCAAGCGAAAAGCTTAGGCTACTCGATTGGCTAAGGCCAGGGGCACCATAAAGGGTGTTTTCAAACCGGGAATATTCGACGACATCGCCATATTCATCAATATATTCATCGTAAAACTGTTCAAAGGATGGGGCGTATCCATAGCTTAACGAGGGTCGCATGGTGTGCCTTATCGCTTGGATTTTTTTGTCCTCCCCAAAGTTGAAGGTACCATATAATGTGGTTCCTACACTCGCACTGAAATTGTATTTGTTATATCGATCGAAACCACTGATCGTATCGGTGACCACATCATCCTCTTCTTCATCGTAACTTTGCTCGTAGGTTTGGAGGGTCCATATGTCTTGATAGGTTCCGCCTACACTGACACTTAAATATTTGGCCACCTTGAAGTTTGTGGTAAGTGGGATTGAATGTTGGGCTCCGGTCCTGGCGCTATCGAACATTCCGGATTTCAGGAATTCGTCATCGGTGGTCGATATATTGTTTGCGGCATTTAAGGTGTACTGAAAGTTGATATTGTCTATCAAGCCCGATTTTATCCCGTCCCTTTTTGCAAACGGATAAATACGTTCCATACTCGCCGAAAGGGTTGGTAGGTTCAATTCAATGGATTCCGTATTGGTGTTTTGGCTGTGCGTGGCCGATAAACTCAAATTAACCGAAGGATACTCCGGAAACGTCTTTGAATAGGAGACGGAAGATGACAAGGTGTTGTTTTGTGTGCTGGCAATGTTGATCTGCTCCAAGGAATTTTGGTAATACTTACTACTTCCCATATTCACGGATGCCGAAAAGGTGGAATTCGTGCTTGCTTTCGCATCCTGGGAATGGGAAACCTTAAGGTTCCAGTTCTTGGTAAGGCTGTAATCACTGAACCCTTTTTGGCTCGAAATTATATTTTCGTAACTAAAATTGATGTTCCCGCTATATTTATAGCGTTTGGTGTAAATCGATTGGGTGTTGAAACCCCAACTGCCATTGGTGTAAAAATCCCCTGTGACGTAAAGATCCGCATAATCCCCAAAAGGGATATAGTACCCTATGTCCTGTAGAAAATATCCAGCATCGGCATCGTTTCCGAAAGTAGGCATTATTATTCCCGCAGATCGGCCTACCGAGAGGGGGAAATACGCAAAGGGCAGGGCTATGGGCGTCGGTATATCCATAATGTACAGGTTGCTAAAGCCTGCTATTACTTTCTTTTTGGGAACGAATTTCGCCTTATGTACCCTAATGTAATAATCGGGGTTTATGGTATCCGTAGAGGTGGTGAGCTTCCCTTCCTTTAAAAAATAAACGGAGTCATTTTCTTTTTTGGTGATATCGGCATAGACTTTCATCGCATCGCTCCCAAAATCCCCAAGTCCTGCTTCCTGTTCGGTCCTGGAGTTCCAAATAATGGCTTTTTGGGTGTCGAAATTAAACCGGATGGAGTCTGGAATGACCTCGTTCGTTCCTTGTTTGAAATAGGGGAGTTGGGTATAGTTGCCAAGGGAATCCTTGATGCGTCCGGCATATACTTCGTTCTTTACATAATCCATAACGATGACCCCGGCCTTAAGTTCGGTGTCCTGATATTGGATTTCGGCTTCGTTATAAAGGTAGATTTTTTGTTCCTTTTGGCTTAACCGTACATAGTCCGTGGCCTTGTATTTTATAACATCGAGTAATAATGGGGGTTTGGTCTTTACGGTGTCGACTTCCGTGGAATCTTTTTTCGAATCTTTTCTGAGTTCCTCAAGGGTAAGAATTGGGGCAAAAATAGTATCTTGCTCAATTTCCATGGTTAGGGGTACGATTTTGTCTTCTTGGGCATATCCCAAAACACTACCAAGAATAGTAAGGAAAAGGAAAAGTAAATATTGTTTATTTGATTGCAAGGCTATATGTCCTATTTTTGTAAAGATTTGGCTTGGCGTTTTGGAGGTCAAACTTACATATATTTTTTGTTCCATTTATAGGGTATTACAATAAATTTAACCTATTTAAGTTTCTCAAATTATCTAGTGAAAATGAATTTGAAACGTTTTTTTCTTTTTGCTCTAATATTGTCCCCCATATTGCTTTCCGCATTTACCACCGATAATGTTCCCCGGCATAATGATTATAAGTTCGTCGTCGTCCTGGATGCAGGTCATGGTGGGCATGATCCCGGTAATTTGGGTAATGGGTATTTGGAAAAGGATATAGCGCTAAAGATCGTTTTGAATGTCGGTAAGATTTTGGAATCCAACCCGGATATTAAGGTCATTTATACAAGAAAGGACGATACCTTCGTGGATTTGTTCGTGAGGGGGGAAATCGCCAATAAGGCCAATGCCGATTTATTCGTTTCGGTGCATTGTGACTCGCATTCTTCTGATGCCCATGGGGCAGGTACTTTTGTTTTGGGATTGCACGCCAATAAACAGAATTTTGAGATCGCCAAGAAAGAGAACTCGGTCATTTATTTGGAGGATAATTATGAGGATCGTTATGCTGCTTACGACATCAACTCACCGGAATCCATAATCGGATTGACCATCATGCAAGAGGAGTTTTTGGACCAGAGTATTGCCTTGGCCAAAATGATTCAGGATAATTTTTCAGGTAAATTGAATCGCGTCAACCGGAAAGTGAAGCAAGCGGGTTTTATCGTTTTGCACCAAACGTTCATGCCCAGTGTTTT
The DNA here is from genome assembly GCF_028882255.1 of Maribacter polysaccharolyticus. GTDB lineage: Bacteria > Bacteroidota > Bacteroidia > Flavobacteriales > Flavobacteriaceae > Maribacter_A > Maribacter_A polysaccharolyticus. Next base: position 278,869 of record NZ_JARBUY010000005.1, on the reverse strand, counting down.
GGTTGAAACCGGATTCCTTACCAACAAATCGGAAGGGGCCTATTTGAATTCCAAAAAAGGCCAGGCTGAGATTGCAAAAGCCATTGCGGATGCGGTATTGATCTATAAGATTAGCGTGCATACGGGAGCACCCGTTCAACCGAATGTTCCGCAGGAAATAGTCCAACAGGAGGAGGAACCGTTACCCGTTAAAAAAGATAAACCGAATATTGTGGCCCCGACCCCTAAGGAGGCTAATAACGCCGATCAACACCCTGTCGTGCCAAAAGACGAACCCAAGGAGAAGGAAATCGCAGCGACTCCAAAAACGGTCGCGAAGGAAAGTGTCGGTAAAAAGGAGGTCTCGGTTGCCGAAACTGGATCACCGGTAAAGAAAGCCGCAAACCCGGGTATATCCTTTAAGGTGCAGATCATGGCAAGTAGTAAGAATCTGAAATTAATACCCCAAAATTTCAAAGGCTTGGGGAACGTTTCCCGGGAATCGTTCAATAACCTGTATCGTTATATGTATGGGAAGACCGAATCTTTTGAAGAAGCGAAAATGCTCAAGTCGAATGCAGATCTCAAAGGCTTTACGGGAGCCTATATCGTAGCCTATAAGGAAGGGGAGCGCATTCCGGTGACCGAAGCGCTCAAATACGTCTCGGAATAATATCGGCAGTCTCGATTTTATTTCTAATTTTGTTAGTAACGATAAATCAATCCATTTGAAACTATCCAGGGAAATTAAAACAGGAATAATCGTAGTGGGGGGTATCCTACTTTTTATCATGGGGTTCAGCTATCTAAAATCAGCACCGATATTTGATAATAGCAAAACTTTCTATGCCGTTTACGAACATGTAGGGGGGCTTCAGCCCGGCACACAGGTTTCCATCAACGGTTTTAACGTGGGTAAGGTAAACGATATTAAATTCAAGGATGAATCCGGTTCGCTGTTGGTCACCTTTTCGGTGAGCGATAATTTCACTTTTTCAAGGAACAGTTTGGCCGAATTGTACGACACCGGCATTATCGGAGGTAAAGGTATACAGATTAGACCGGTCTTTGACGGTGCCCCAGAAGCCCAATCGGGAGATACTTTGCTTACGGATACACGTCCGGGATTGACAGAGCTTGTTCAGCAAAAACTGACCCCCTTGCAACAGAAGATAGAAGGTGCTTTTACAAATGCCGATACCTTATTGATGAATGTAAATCAGATTTTGGACGATAAGACCAAAAATGAATTAAGGGAATCCATTGCCAACCTGAACAAACTAATGGGAAGTTTGCAGGGGAGTGCCGGGGTGTTAAACGAATTGTTGCAAAAAAACCAAGGCAAGTTGGATAGTTCCCTAACGAATTTTTCGGAGCTGTCCGCCAATTTCGCACAACTGTCCGATTCGTTGAACAATGCAGGGTTGGGACGTACAATGGCGAATTTGGAATCGACCGTGTCCAGTTTGGATAAGATCCTGGCCAACATTCAGGAAGGGGAAGGCTCTATGGGCAAACTCATGAAAGATGAAGCCTTGTACGCCAACCTGAACAATGCCTCAAAACAATTGGATTTATTATTACAGGATTTTCGTCTGAATCCGAAAAGATATGTCAATGTTTCGGTTTTTGGAAAGAAACAGAAAGATTATACCCTTCCTGAAAACGATCCTGCAGAAAATAAAGAAGAACCATAAATGGAATATCTTGCCAATATACTCTTTGCCCTGATCCTTAGTAGCGGTGTCTTTTTTTTTGCCCGTAATGTCAAAAAGCTACTGAGGAACATCCAATTGGGCAAAAAGGTGGATGTTACCGATAACAAACCACAGCGTTGGAAGAATATGGCCAAAATAGCCTTGGGCCAAACCAAAATGGTCGTTAGGCCTATTCCTGGCCTCTTGCACATTTTGGTTTATGTAGGTTTTGTCATCATAAATTTAGAGGTGCTTGAAATAATCCTTGATGGTCTTTTGGGCACCCATAGGATTTTTGCAGGTCTTGGAGCATTGTATGATGTTCTGATTGCCTCCTTCGAGGTTCTGGCCTTTTTGGTCATAGTTGCGGTCGTGGTTTTCTGGATTCGCAGGAACGTGATACGGTTAAAACGATTCATGAGCCCTGAGATGAAAGGATGGCCAAAAAACGATGGGAATTTGATATTGTACATCGAGCTGGTCTTAATGATTCTTTTTTTAACCATGAATGCCGCGGATTTTCGATTACAGGAACTTGGGGTGGCACATTATGTAAAGGCCGGTTCTTTTCCAATAAGTCAATTCTTGGTGCCCGTTCTTGACGGAATGTCGGCCCAGACCCTGATCATTATCGAAAGAACAGCCTGGTGGTTGCACATTGTCGGCATCCTGTGTTTTTTGAATTACCTGTATTATTCCAAGCATTTGCATATTCTCTTGGCATTTCCCAATACCTATTTCGGGAAGCTTGGGCCCAAAGGGAAATTCAAAAATTCGGAAGCGGTAACCCGGGAAGTGAAATTGATGATGGACCCCGAGGCGGACCCCTATTCGGCGACGGCCGATGATGCAGGGGAGCCCGAAAAATTCGGTGCATCGGATGTAAGCGATCTGACGAGGGTGCAATTGCTCAATGCCTATACCTGTACGGAATGTGGCCGTTGTACCAGCGAGTGCCCTGCCAATCTAACCGGAAAGAAACTTTCTCCCCGCAAAATAATGATGGACACCCGGGACCGATTGGAAGAGGTCGGCAAGAATTTGGATGCCAATAAGGGGAATTTCGTGGATGACGGAAAGCAATTGTTGGATGACTATATCAGTAGGGAGGAAATATGGGCCTGTACCTCATGCAACGCATGTGTCGAAGCGTGTCCGGTGAGCATAGATCCCTTATCCATCATTATGGATATGAGACAGTATTTGGTCATGGAACAATCCGCCGCCCCATCCGAGTTGAATACCATGATGGGGAATATAGAAAATAATGGTGCACCATGGCCTTTCAATCAAATGGATAGATTGAATTGGAAGGACGAATCATAAATAATAATCGATCCTAATATGGGAAGTGAAATGAAAGTACCGACAATGGCCGAACTTTTTGCCGCAGGAGAGCAACCCGAAGTATTGTTTTGGGTAGGCTGTGCAGGAAGTTTTGATGATCGGGCGAAGAAAATAACCAAGGCATTTGTCAAGATTCTCAATAAGGCCAATGTATCTTTTGCGGTGTTGGGGTCAGAGGAAAGTTGTTCCGGTGATCCGGCCAAAAGAGCGGGAAACGAGTTTTTGTTCCAGATGCAGGCGGTCACGAATATCGAGGTGATGAATGCCTATGGAATCAAAAAAGTAGTCACGGCCTGTCCCCATTGTTTTAATACCTTAAAAAATGAATATCCGGGATTGGGAGGTGATTATGAGGTAGTGCACCACACCCAATTTTTAAAGCAATTATTGGAAGAGGGTCGCATGACCATGGAAGGAGGAATGTTCAAGGGGAAAAAAATCACTTTTCACGATCCCTGTTATTTGGGAAGGGCAAACGGTGTTTATGAAGCCCCTAGGGATTTGATCAATAAGCTGGATGCCGAATTGGTAGAAATGAAAAGCTGTAAATCCCATGGCTTATGTTGTGGGGCCGGTGGGGCCCAAATGTTCAAGGAACCTGAGCAAGGGGATAAGGACATCAATATTGAACGAACCGAACAAGCTTTGGAAACTAAACCGGAAATTATTGCTGCAGCTTGTCCTTTTTGCAATACCATGATGACCGATGGGGTAAAGAACAAAGAGAAAGAGAATGAAATAAAGGTCATGGATATTGCCGAGCTGATCGCCAATGCGGAGGACCTTTAATGATGAATAAACAGTATATACAAAACCTTTTATTATGTTAGTAGATTTCAATGTGTTGCCAGACTCGTCCAGAATTTGGATATACCAAGCCGATCGTAGTTTTACCGATCAAGAGATCGGGGAAATTAGGCAGGAGTTGGATGCATTCATTGAGGAATGGACAACCCATGGGAGTAATCTTAAGGCCGGTTATGAAATAAGGTACAAGAGGTTTATAATCCTAGCACTGGATCAATCGGAGATTTCGGCTTCCGGTTGTTCTATAGATGCTTCCGTAAGTTTTATCCAAGAATTGGAAAAGAAGTATAATGTGGTGCTCTTGGATAAGATGAATGTTTCCTATAAACAAGGGGAATACGTGGCTTATAAGCCTTTGAACGAATTCAAGAAAATGGCCAAGCAAAAAGCGGTTTCAAAAAACACCATTGTTTTTAATAATTTAGTAACCAATAAAGGGGAATATTCGGAGCATTGGGAGGTGCCGGCTTCGGAAAGCTGGCATGGCCGTTTTATGTAACATCGTACCCATATTGTATTTTTAATCGTTCAGACCAACAAAAGGTAGTAAGCGAAGTATGCAATATATTTTTTCCAGTTATTTTCTTAGACGTTTCCAATATGCGATTGTATAGGATTGTTTCCTTTTTTTTATTGTTTATCTGCCGTGCCAATGCACAGTATTACCCATTGGTGGCCAACGATAGTCTAGGTCAGCTACAATGGGTTGATACCCAATACGATACCATGACGTTGGATGAGAAATTAGGGCAATTGTTCATGGTAAGTGTGGCATCGGACCAGGACAAAGCCAGTATAGAAAAGATAAAGAACCTAATAAAACAGGAACATATAGGAGGGGTCATCTTTTCTACAGGAGGTCCGATCCGACAGGCAAAGATCACCAATTCCTTTCAATCCCTGTCGAAGACCCCCTTACTCGTAGGGATGGATGCCGAATGGGGGTTGGCCATGCGATTGGATTCTACCTATGCCTTCCCGTGGAACATGACGTTGGGTGCCATCAAGGATAATTCGGTTATTGAAAAAGTTGGACGACAAATTGGGTTACATGCGAAACGGTTAGGGGTGCACATCAATTTTGCCCCGGATATTGATATCAACACGAATCCTTCGAATCCCATTATCGGAAATCGCTCTTTTGGTGAGGATCGGGAGAATGTCACTGCAAAGGGAATTGCTTTTATGAAAGGTATGGAAGGGGCAGGGGTCCTTTCTAGTGGGAAACACTTTCCGGGTCATGGCGATACGGCGACCGATTCACATAAGGCATTGCCTTTAATACCTTTTAATAGGGAGCGTTTGGATAGTTTGGAGCTTTATCCTTACCGAAAATTAATAGGGGCAGGGCTTAGTAGTGTCATGGTGGCGCATCTAAATGTCCCGGCTTTGGAAATCCAAGAAGAATTGCCCTCTTCCTTATCCGAACAGATCATCTCAGGGATCCTAAAAGAGGAAATGGGCTTCAACGGTTTGGTTTTTACCGACGCCCTGAATATGAAAGGGGTAAGCACCAGAGGTACGGACGGTGAGGTGGAATTGGCCGCATTTTTAGCCGGGAATGATATTTTACTGATGCCTGCCGAGGTCGCCAAGGCCAAGGAAAAATTAAGAGATGACTATGAGCGGGGAAGGATCACAGAGGAAAGGTTGGCCAATTCCGTTAAAAAAATACTCATGGCAAAATACAAGGTGGGTCTCCATGATTATAGCCCCATTTCCCTGGAAAACCTTTACCAAGATCTAAATGGTCTGGAAAATGACTTGGTTTATGAGGAAGCTATTGAGAATGCCATTACCCTGGTCAAGAATAATTTCTACCTTTTGGGGGTTAAGAAGTTAGAGAACAAGAAGATTGCCTATGTGAAATTCGGTGAAGCCGATAATGAACCATTTCTTGCCGAATTGAACAAATATGCCAAGGTTACCCAGGTCAATGGAAAGGATCTTACTGTCTTAAAGGAAAAACTAAAGGATTATAATTTTGTGATCATAGGTCTTCACAAGAGCAATGAAAGTCCGTGGAAATCATATAAATTCTCAAAAAAAGAATTGGAGTGGTTGCAGGGTATTGCGAATGAAAGGACCTCGAATCTGGTTCTGGCGGTATTTGCCAAACCCTACGCTTTAATGGATGTGGATTCCTTTAAAAGTATAGATGGTGTCGTGGTCGCTTACCAGAACAGTGTACTTGCCCAACAAAAAACGGCCCAACTTATTTTTGGGGCCATAGGGGCCAAAGGGGTTTTGCCCGTTTCTGCCCACGAAGAATTTCCCGTGAATACAACAGTCCAGCTTGGTTCGTTGAAACGGCTTGGTTATAGTATTCCAGAACGTGTGGGTTTAAGTACGGAGAAATTGGCCGAAGTCGATAGGCTGGTCCAAAACGGGTTGGATTCCTTGATGTTTCCTGGGGCCCAAGTATTGATTGCCCGTAAAGGTAAGGTGGTATATAACAAGGCTTTTGGTAAACCAACGTACACCTCAACGGATAGCATAACCACGGAATATATATATGACCTTGCCTCATTGACAAAAATTTTGGCAACGTTACCGGTTATAATGAAGATGGATGAAACAGGGAAAATTGCCTTGGACGACACCTTCCAAGACCTTATCCCTGAATATTCGCAATCGGCGCTAAAGAATGTTACCGTACTGAAAGCGTTGTCCCATTATGGACGACTCCCGGCATGGATAGCCTTTTATTTAAGTACTTTGGATGAAAAAAGAAAACCCTCTTCGGAGTTTTATAGAAACAAACCTACCCCGGGGTTCAGTATCAAGGTTACCGATAATTTATTTTTAACGGATGCCTATAAGGATTCTATCTATAACCGTATAGGTCGACAAGACCTTAAATCGAACCGGTATCGGTATAGCGATGTAACTTACTACGTCATGAAAAAGTATATTGAGGACACGTATAAGACCCGCTTGGATAAATTGGCCGATGATTTTTTGTTCCAACCTTTGGGTGCGACCAATACCAGTTACAATCCTTTGGAAAAATTCCCTAAAAATAAGATCGTACCTACCGAGGAAGACAAATATTTCCGCTATCAAACGGTTCAGGGCTACGTTCACGATATGGGTGCGGCCATGCAGGGAGGGGTTGGAGGCCATGCCGGATTGTTCAGTAATGCCAATGATGTGGCCAAGATCATGCAGATGTATCTACAAGGTGGGGAGTATGGAGGTACACGTTTTTTGGATTCCCGGACCATCAAAAAATTCAATACCTGTTACTTTTGCGAAAATAATGTAAGAAGGGGAGTTGGCTTTGATAAACCCCAGTTACAGGAAAACGGACCCACCTGTGGATGTGTTTCACGAAAGAGTTTTGGCCATAGTGGTTTTACGGGAACGTATACCTGGGCGGACCCTGATGCGGAAATCGTTTATGTGTTTCTGGCGAACAGGACATATCCGACGGCATCAAATACCCTTTTAGTTAAATCTGCGTTAAGAACGAGAATTCAACAGGCCATTTACGATGCTATTATTAATTAAACGGTAGATTTGTAATATTGGAATTACAATCAAGGAATCCGGTCTTTTGACCATGGGATTGTTTTTTTTGGGGAAAGATGCGAAATATATGGTCGTCCCGTGTTTGTGATCTATTTCTTTCCTGTCAATTGATAATAAAATTTTCGACTAGTGAAAATAGCAATAGTTTGTTACCCAACGTTTGGTGGTAGTGGTGTTGTAGCTACTGAATTGGGCATAGCATTGGCCAATAGGGGCCATGAAGTCCATTTCGTCACCTATCGCCAACCAGTGCGATTGGACTTATTAAGCCAAAGAATACACTTTCACGAGGTTCATGTGCCCGAATATCCTTTGTTCCACTATCAGCCTTATGAATTGGCATTGTCCAGTAAATTGGTAGATACGGTAAAGTTGTTCAACATAGATCTTTTACATGTACATTATGCCATACCCCATGCGTACGCAGGTTACATGGCTAAAAAAATGTTGGAGGAAGAAGGTATTTTCTTGCCAATGATCACCACCTTGCATGGTACGGATATTACGTTGGTTGGAAAACATCCATTTTACAAGACGGCAGTAAATTTCAGTATCAATCAATCCGATGTCGTTACAGCGGTTTCCGAAAATTTAAAACAACGCACTCTGGAATTCTTTGAAATAGATAAGGAAATCGAGGTGGTTCCCAATTTTATCGACAAATCAAAGTATGAGAATCCATCCTATACCGATTGTCAACGATCATTGATGGCCACGGATGAAGAGCGTATCGTAACCCATATCAGTAATTTCAGGGCCGTAAAGCATATTCCCGATGTCATTCAAATCTTCTATAGGATACAACAGGAAATACCCGCGAAATTGGTCATGGTAGGTGAGGGTCCCGAAAAGGAAAATGCAGAGTTCATGTGCGAACAACTCGGCATTACCGAAAAGGTACATTTTCTAGGCAATAGTAATGAGATAGATAGGATCCTTTGTTTTTCTGATTTGTTCCTATTACCTTCCAAAGCGGAAAGTTTTGGTTTGGCGGCCTTGGAAGCAATGATCAATAGGGTGCCTGTAGTTTCTACCAATGCAGGGGGAATTCCCGAAGTAAATATACATGGGGTTACGGGATATTTGAGTGATGTGGGTAATGTTGATGAAATGGCGAGTAACGCCTTGAAAATCCTTAAGGATGATAAGACCTTGGAAAAGTTCAAGGATAATGCTGCAAAAGTAGCTGCGAAATTCGACATCTTGAATGTACTTCCTATGTATGAGAACATATATCTCAAAGCCTATAATACTCGAATGAAAGAGATCGTTAAATAGAATGAGGTATTTGTCGATAGTCGTTTTCATGGTTCTTTTTTCCTGTAATGGACAGAAAAAGGCTGCTGGTGATGGCGGTAAAGGGGCAGACGAAGTACCTAAAACCTTGACCTTGTTACTGCGAGATAATTATAGTGGCTTGGACACTGTGGCTACCCTTGTCATCAAGGATAAAAAGGCCTTTCAAAAATTCTTTTCAAGAGTAAATAGAACCCGCAAACCCGGATTGCAAGTACCTGAGGTCGATTTTTCAAAAGAAATGGTCTTGATCCATTGTAGCGGATACGGGCCAATTGGCGAACAGGATTCGTTATTCGTGGCGAATGAAAATGAGCTTGAATTGCAATTGAAATCCATGGTGGTAAAAAGGGAAAAGCAGCATACTTCCGCTGTAAAGGTTAGTCCGTTCAGTGTCTATAAATTGCCCTTGACAACCAAGCGCATTGTATTCGATAAGGGTCGTCAAAACAAGTGAAATTCTTCTTTCGTGTTATCCATCGATAATATTTGCTATTCAAACAACTTATTTGTTCGAAACGTTTTTTACCCTTTTTTTTGTAGTTGAAAACCTAAATATTAACCTATGAAAAGTAGTACTTACTACGCTCTGGCGTGCTTGATGTTCGTCTTTACCCAAACTTATTCACAAGAAGAAAACCTACAACTTACCGCAAAGGACAGTATTGTTCAAAGTTCTTGGATGTTTGGCGTCGGATATAATATTGTCGATGATTCCGGGGATGTCTTCGATAAGCTTTTTTCTGTGGATGACCAATGGAATGCGGTTGCTTTTCCCTCAAGACTGAGTATTGGCCGTTATTTTAAGAGCGGATTGGGCCTCGAGGCCATAGGTACCTATAATAAGTATAAAGTAGGTAAGATAATCGATGATAATGTAAATGCCGTTGAAACCACCTATCTGGGACTGGATGCTAGACTGTCTTACGATTTGAACAAAATAATAGGGGAGACCGGCTGGTTCGATCCTTATGTTGGAGTAGGGGTAGGATATACCGATGCCAATGATCAAGAAAGAGGAACTTATAATGCTGTAGTTGGTTTTAGGGCATGGTTTTCCGATAGATGGGGAATAGATTTAAGTTCTTCCGGAAAATGGGCAATGGACAAGACGGAAGCTACAAATCACATTCAGCATGCTGCTGGAGTCGTGTACCAATTTGGTATAGAAAAAGGGCTTTCAAAAAAAGGGGAAAAGAAATTGGCCATGATCCAAGCCATGGAACAGGAAAAGCAACGTATTGCCGACTCCTTGGCCAATGCACAACGGATCAAGGATGAGGCCGCCCTTGCCGAACGATTGGCCCAAGAAAAGGAAAAAGCTAGATTGGCAGCGGAAATCGATGCCGAGAATCAACGTAAACAAGGGATAAAAGACGCTATCACTGCCTTGGGTAATGTCTATTTTGATTTTGAATCTTCTTCTTTGAATGCGTCCTATAGGGAGAAATTGGATCGATTGGTCGTAATCCTTAAAGAAAACCCTACCGTAACTATCCTGATCGGGGCACACACCGACTCCAGGGGACCTGCATCATTTAATTTATGGTTATCGGAACAAAGGGCCGAACAAACCAAGAAATATTTGGTAGCTCAGGGAATTACCGCGGATAGGTTGCAGATCGAGGCTTTTGGTGAGACCCAATTGGTGAATGAGTGTGACGGTACCATCCGTTGTTCTGAAGCCAAGCACCGATTGAATAGAAGGTCGGAGTTTGAGGTGCTTAGTTATTGAGATAATCCTAATTTGTTTTATTGGGAAATACGGATATTGATTTACTTCTTATAGTAATTGCATAGTAATATTGTTGTGAAGAATCTTAAGTATAGTTGGTGTTTAATAATTTTATGATAATCTTGCGTCAAATAAGAAGACCATCGTCAACTTTTTAATGATATATGACCAACATTCTCGTAACAGGAGCCAGTTCGCTAATAGGATATGGAATATTAAATTCAATACGAAGTCTAAAAAAGCCGTATAATATAATTGGATCAACAATTCATAAATTATCCATTGCATCTTCCTTGACTGATGTTTGTATTGAAGCTCCTATTTGTGGTTCGGAAGGTTATATCGATTGGTTTCTAAAGGTTATTAAAGACCACCATGTAGATTTAGTAATTCCAAGTTTCGAAGAAGATGTTATTTTTTTATCCAATAATAGAAAAAAAATAGAATCAACAGGTGTTAAAGTTGTTTTAAATAATTTTGAGTTGGTCCAGTTATGTAATGACAAATGGGCATTTTACAGGGTATTGGAAAGCAATAATTGTCCTTATGTTATACCTAGTTCACTTTCATCTGATTTTAATGAATTGAGAAGCGATTTTGGTTTGCCATTACTATTGAAACCAAGACAGGGAAGTGCTTCGAAGGGGATTGTAAAGATTTACAAACAAGAAACTTTTGAATTGTACAAAGAAGGCATTGGTAAGAAGTTAATGGCTCAACCCTTAATAGGAAAGGATGAGGAAGAATTTACCTCTGGTGCGTTTTGCGATGGAAATGGAGGTTATTATGGCATCATAACTTTCAAGAGAAAATTGGCCGAAAAAGGTTATACGAATGAGGTAGAGGTGTTTAAAAGCGAAAAGATTGAAAAAGCGGTCTTGGATATATGTGAGATTTTAAGGCCGGTTGGGCCTACGAACTTTCAATTCAGATTTCATAATGGGGAACCTAAACTGTTAGAGATTAATCCACGCTTTTCTTCATCCACATCATTGAGAACTGCATTTGGCTTTAATGATACTTTAATGGCAATTGAGTATTATTTAAAAGGTAAAATTCCAAAACAACCTAAGATCAAGCAAGGAAAGGCGATTAGATATATTGAAGATTACGTATTTTATTCATGAAAATAGGAGTCATATCGGACATACATGGGAATTATGAAGCACTTAAGTCAGTACTTAAAGAACTGGACGGATTGGATGTGTCTGAAGTTTATAGTTTAGGGGATGTTGTTGGGTATTATTCCCAGGTAAATGAATGTTGCGAAGAACTTATTGAACGGAATATCCCAAATCTAATGGGGAATCATGATTGGTATTTATCTAGTGGGGGATTTTGTCTTAGAAGTAAAAGTGTAAATGATTGTTTAAAATACCAGAGAAAAATAATTAAGGAGGAGAACGTAGAATGGTTGAGAAAAAGTGAGGTTCAAAGGTTTCTCGGAAACATTCACATGGTGCATGGTGGTTGGTCCGATCCAATTGATGAATATATAAACGAACCATCAATGGATTATTTTTCTAGAATAGAAGGTAAGATATTTATGTCCGGACATACACATATCCAAATATTAAAGCAATTTGGAGATAAAATATATTGTAATCCTGGATCGGTAGGACAACCGAGGGATAATAATCCAAAAGCGGCCTTTGCTGTTGTTGAAAATAATAAGATTAAATTACATCGTGTTGAATATGATATGGAGAAAGTATTTCAGCTTATGAATAAAGCAGGTTTTAATGATTATTATTACGGAAGTCTAAAGTCTGGTGCCAAGAATTTATGCAGACTAGAATAAAAAAGAGAAAATATTTCTAGTTATTGGAAAAGTGTCAAAATTTCATTACTCAATAGTGAGTATATTCTATTCACTCTCTAAATATCTATATAAAGGAAAAAACTCTTTAGCACAAGGATTTTGTGTATTGGGAGTATTTTGGGTTTGGGCTAGGTTGTTGTATATTTCCTTATTCAGGATTTTTCTACCGGTGTAAAATGTAAGATCTCTATCTTTTGGAAAAAATCTTTTTTTATAATTATATAGATTATCTCTTTCTTCTTTACCGCCGCCAAGAAAATAGTATTCATATCCGCTTTTCCGTGACCAATTAATTACTTCTAATTTTAAGAGATCATTGGGTCGAGCATAAAAATATGTTTCATCTGTCCCACCTAAAAAAGAGTAGACAACCTTACCAGACAATAATAGTAATTCCGCAGAGATTGCCAAATTTTCTTTGTAAACTAGGGCTAATGAACAACTATTGGGATTGTTCAAAATATAATTTTTAAAAAAATCTAAACTGTAACGATAACTTGATTTAGCGTTAAGGCGATTCATGGTTTTCGAATAGATATCATAAAATTCTATTATATTCTTTTTACTGATATTCTTATGAAAGACAATACCTTTTAAGCCATAACTTAGTGCTTTTCTAACATTGTTTCTTACTTTAGGCTTAAAATTAATCCATTGTTCAAATTCCGTAAGTATATTACCACATACCATTTGCAATGTTGGAACTACGGAACCAGTATATCCTAAGTAATTGCAATTAAAATTGAACCGTATAAATTCTGAAACCACGTTATTATTTAGGTGCCATTCATCTACTAGATTCCAAAACAGTTTCATGGTTTTTTCATCGATTTCTCTATTTATTATAGGTCCCACGAATCCGTAAGGAGATATAATGTCATAGTACCCAGTTTCTTTATCTTCCCAATAAATCTTCCGGCTAATAAATGGCAACAAAATTAATAAGTTATTTTTATCATTGTGTAACGTGAAATAACCACTCTTTTGGTCTGTTTTTCTGGGTAAAAGCTCTTTCGTTATAAAAGGATTTTCTGGAAGTTGTTTTAAAAAGACGTCATATTTTTCTAAATCTGCATCAGATTTAATACTATGAACTTCCAACAGAAACTTTTCCTTCCTATCATTATCCAAGTGGTATATAGAAAACTCTTTCATAAAACTTTGTGCTTTTTCTACATTGGTCATAACGTAATAAAACAATCTTAATTGTTTTTCTGATGTACTTTACAAGGATTTCCGAAGGCAATGGAATTGTCAGGAATATCTTTTATTACATTGCTGCCCATTCCAATTATACAATTGGCACCAATTTTTATTTTATCTCTAATTATTGCTCCAGCTCCTATTTGGGTATTATTGCCAATTTCAACGAATCCATTTACGGTAACCCCAGGGTTTATGGTGACAAAATCACCAATTTTTCCATGATGCCCTATATAGCACTGGTTTTTAATGTTGACACCAAACCCGATTTCTGTTAATACATTTATTGATGTATGAATACCCACTTGAATTCCATTATTCAACCTTACAGAGTTCGAAAGGACCGCTGTTGGATGAATTAAATTTAAAAAGCTTTCATCACACATACCTATTTTTTCCTTAAAAAACCTATAGACAATTTCTTTGGATTTTACACCCACAACACCGAAGGCAAAAGAATCGTTTGGATTTATAGTATATTCCTGTTTATAGAAGTTTTTGAATTTTACGTTATATCTATCCAACGAAACAAAATATTTGTTGGAAATCCTATTGATGTTTTCAAGGACCCTAAACGACTGAAAACCGAAAGTATCGTCTGCTAACTCAAGAAGAACATTAAGTATTTCAGGAACAAATCCTAATATATGCAAAGGTTTATTAATATCGATATTATCATTTGATATCATAGTTCAACTCTTTTAGAAATGTATAGTATTATTTTCAAACTTTTATTACAGTCAAGTTAATAATATTGATATTCTTGAAGAGGGGATTTTTCTGTCCCAGAAACGTGATATTTAACATTTCCATAGTTATAAAGAAACATTACACTGCCTATAATCTATTGAAGTTCAGAACGAATTACTATTAATGCATTTGTTCAAACTATGTCGTAATTAATAACCTTAATAAATAGTCCTTGTTGTAAATTATAATTCATTTACAATTATACGCTACATTCTTTTTTCTATGTGAATATAGTTATGTAGTCGCTTATAGTAACTTGCTTTAAGTTTGTCATGATTTTTCATTGAACTAATACGTACATTAATGGGACATAACAGACTTTTAAAAGTCATTTTAGCTATTCTTACTTTAACAATTTACAGGCATGAATGTACTTTTCATCTAAATGATAATGTCTAGGTTATTATTAATAAATATTAATTTGCCTTTGGAATTGCCAAAACCTTTTCTTTAAACCTATAGAAAACCGTGGTGTCATTTTTCACATTTTTGTCAACAATCATACCAGCTTGAATAACATTATTGTTGCCCACTTCAACATGCGGAATTACCAATGACCTAAGTCCGAAATAGTTGTTGTTTCCAACTTTTACGGATCCGGCAACACCTGCAACGGAAAAAAAGTTATTGTCCCCCACTACGCAATCATGACTAATAAAGCAATACGAAGTTAGGAGGTTGTAATTGCCAATAGAGGCATATTCTTCGAGGATACAGAATGGGAAAACTATATTACCCTCACCAATGTGAAGGTTTTCTGGCATTATAACACTATGGTGTATAAAACCGCCAATTTTGGCATTTTTGGCTATTAGCGCTTTAATCATTTTTTGTTTAAACTCAATATTCATGACAGCAATTAAAACCTCTTCATCTGGTTTTGGCTCATATTCATCAATATCACATAAAATCGGAGCCTTGAAATTATATTTTTCATAATGGTTCTCAACATTATAGGCATAATCGATATGCCCTAAAATGTTAATCCTTTTCCCTTCTGGCACTTTGGAATTATGATCATTAATATAAAATGTCACCTCTGAGGCGCACCCTCCGGTACCCAAAATTATTACGTTTCTCATGATTTTAATATGTTTTAGCTGTTGTACTTTACCTAAATCTTATTTTTATTACTGGAAATGGCAATTCAATTATTATTAATTAGGTGTGAATTATTTATTTTATGGTCAAGAAATTTTATCTCGTAGTTTTAATTCCTAGTCTTTTCCATGACCTTCAATTTGATTTTCTTCGCTGCATCTCTTGGTGATTTCCTGACTTGAATTAGCACGATAATTCTTATATAAATTGGTCCCGAAATATCTGGGAATGGATGGCCCCGATACTATCGAGATTGATGACTCACAGACCCGTCTTTTTGATTGATATTCTACTTTATTAAAGGGCTTTTTTCTATTATCGGGATTTTAAAGATAAAGCAAGATGGGCACTACATTTTGCTTTCAATCAACTTTTTTAGCCCCAATATGGTACCTGAATTTTCAATTTCCTCTGCCGATAAGGGGGCATTATATTCTGAGTCGCATAATGCGATGATCGACAAAACGGTCAATGAATCCCAAGCCTCGAATGATTCAAGCTCATCGCTAAGCGCAACGGTTTCCTCTTCAAGGATTTCAGCAATTATTTCTATAAAATTTTCCATAAATTAAATCTTGTAATCAATAGTTTCACAAAAATCCAAATTACCAATATTCATAAGTAATGAGGTCCAACTCAGACCAGCCCCAAATCCGGCTAAACACATTAAATAGGAATCTTTGACCAGTTGCCCACTTAAATTAAAGGTAATGGCGGTAGGAATGGAAACACCGCTAGCGTTACCAAAATTCTCAACAACATTATTCGGCATTTTACTATAGGGCACCCCCATTTTATCAGCAAGTTTTTTTAGCATGAATTTATTGGGTTGATGAAACATGTAATAATCTATTTCTTCTTTATCACAATTGGCCATCGCCAATAAATGATCGATCATGGGGGGGACTTCTTGTTGAACAAATGTGAAAATGTCATCCCCTTTCATTACCAAATGATCCAAAGATCTTGAATTTCCGCTTTTATCGGTTTCTAATTCCGCGGTTTCCGGAGTGGATGGCATCCTGAAACCACCTGCAGGGATGATCAAGGCTTCAGCACCTTTTCCATCTACTTTTGTAGTGCCATATATGGTGTTTTCGGATGTACTATTTTCGACAATTGTAATGGCAGCGGCATCACCGGTCAATGGTCTACTGCCCCTATCCTTAACAGAAACCTTTTGGCTCATTGTATCGGCGTTCAATACCACTACTTTGTTCACCTCCTCCTGTTCCAACAACATAAAAGCTTGGTTGAGTCCAATAGGGTAGCCAGAACAGGCTTGATTGATATCGAGACAGATCATATCCCGTTTTAAATCGAGCTTTCCTTGAATGATATGACTTGTTGCCGGCACAAAATGGTCGGGGGACTGGGTCACCAAGACCATCGCATCGATGTCATCCTTTTTCAAAAGATCATTATCAAAAAGATAATTTAGGCCAAAAATGCATAGATCCGAAGCCGTCGTCCCTTCTTTTACCACCCTGCGCTTACCATACCCCATGATCAATTTAAGTTTCATGGATTGACCCCTAGAGAAGTCGTAGTTATCGATCTCGTCGTCAAAATTGACTTCGTTTTCAGGCAATACAGTTAGGATGCCTGTAATTTTTTTATTGTGAAATTTTAGGTTCATTCCGTAACACCGTTTTTAATTAGCAATTGATAAATACTATCGACATTGGAAAAATTTTCCGGTAAAATTTCCGTTCCGTCAATCGAAATTCCATATTCTTCATCCAGTGAGGCAACCAAACTAACAATGTCAAATGAGTCCAACATTCCCTCTTCAATGAAATTACTGGATGCTGCAAAGTCGAACTCCGGTCTAATTTCGGTTAAAAAGTCTAATATTTTTTTTTTCAAACTAACTATAATTGATTAATACTTCTTTCTATTATCGTTTTATGCGTTATTGATTTTTTTGTTCAATAATGCCCTGTCTATTTTTCCGGTTGTTGATTTAGGTAAAATATCCATTTTAATATACCTTGTGGGTATCATATGTTTAGATAGGACCTGTGCTAATTTTGATCTGAATTCCTTTACGGATATTTCGTTCCCTGACTCGTAAATCAAAACAATCTCACTTTTCGCCTTATCAAAGAATACCCCTGCATTTATAGTGTCAAAAACACTTAAAATATAGTGTTCTATTTCCCCTAAATCAATTCTATACCCCGATAATTTTATTTGAAAATCTTTTCTGCCTATATAAATATATTCCCCTTTTTCATTTAAAAAAGCGATATCACCGGTTCTATAGATTCTTTCCGGTATCGATTTGTTCAAGGGGTTTTGAACAAAAACGGCATTGGTTTTTTCAAGATTATTCCAATATCCCAAGGCAAGTGAGGATCCTCTAACGCATAATTCACCTTTCTCACCTACTTTGCAAAGTTCATCCTTTTCATTTAGAACCAATATGTCGGTATTTCTACACGGCTTACCAATAGGAAGGGATTCGTTTTCATTGAACGTGTCATCGACAATATGGCAAACACAGGTTCCTGTAATTTCTGTAGGCCCATACATATTGCCATAAACAACATTTTTATCTAAATTATTTATCCAATAGCCCAAATGCTTGGGAGGCATGACTTCTCCACCAAATAATACTTTTTTGATGGTCGGAATTTTAATCGGACCTAGAAGTTTAAGATTTGCGATATTGACCAACACCGATGGAACCCAAAAAATAAAGTTTATTTCATTTTCGTTTATATAGTCCAACAACGTAGCAGGAAACATGAACTTCTGTTCGGGAATTATATAGAGTGTTGCACCTTTAAAGATCATTAGATAGATGTCTAAGGTGGACATATCAAAAATGAATGGGGTCTGATTGCCGATTTTTTCTTTTTCGGTGATATCGAAGGTGTCAACAACCCAATTTATATAATCGATAATGGATAGATGTGAAATAACTACCCCTTTTGGTACCCCCGTAGAACCCGAGGTGTGCAAAATATATGCAGGATCGGTATCTATACATTTTCGATAATTAAAATTTTCGTCAATTTTTTGTCCTTCATCCAATTGATCTAGGTTGATGACCTTAATATCTAAATTACATTTTTCAATGTTGGCAATAAACCTGTCATTTGTTACTATGCAAGATGGGTTCAATGCTTTTAAGATCGCTTCAATTCTTGGGACAGGATTCTTCGTATCCAATGGAGTATAGCAATTACCACTATACATAGTGCCTAAAAATGAAGCAATGGCATCATTGGTCTTGGGTAAATAAATGGCAACAGGTCTTTTGATCGTATGGCTCTCTTTGGTTATTTGGGTTGCGATACGTTTTGCCTTTTGCTTTAACGCGTGGAAAGATAATTGGGAGGTACTGTCGACAAGGGCTAATTTATCGGGAAATGAATCGGCGGTATTTTCAAAATATTCAATTAAATTGATCTTTAACATAATTGGAGTATTTTATACAAAAAGTTCAATTGTTATTTGGTTTGGTTTTTTAAATAACTAAACGGAATATTTATATCATATCGTGTTACCTTGGGCTACATTTCCGTCAATTAATCAATATCTTAAATGTGTTTAGGAATCAAGCTATCCATAGTATAAAAATAACTTATTTCGACCTGAATTGAATCGCTTTTTGAATTATTGTTGAAAAAATTCTGTTATACTAGTCATACTACAAAAAATTGTTGCAAGAGTTGGAAATCATGTTAATGAAGCCACTGGTAGAACATCATATAAACTTTTTCCATTTCAGGTCATCCCAGACAACCCTTGTATGTGTAATCCTATACTAAATGATTATGAATTATCAATTATACAAGCGCGCTACAAGGTAACGTTTTTGTATAATTGATAATTTCAAGGCCAGTCTTATTTGCTATACTTCAAATATTTTTCAGGGAGGGGAAATTCTGGGGTAACACGTTGCCAATACATATTAAGAATCCACCATCTTTCTTCATGATAAGCTAATTGAATACTGTGAACATTTCTCACATAAGGCGTATTGGCTTCCATCTCCTCTAAACTATGAAAAGATTCACAAGTACTTATGACATGCGCTATGTTACCATAAATTTCTTCGACCCTGCCTATTTCCCTTTCATAAAAGCCTGTTGTCCGCTTAGTTTCCATCCATTTTCCAATACCATTAATATAGTCGTCTGGAGATAAAAACTGAGGTCTTAATACGCCTTCCATATCATTTTCATATCGGATTAATTTTCCTTCTGGATGAAATAAAAATCTATAGAAATCCCAATCTCTAGGTTCATATGCTTTTCCCCCTATACAGGCATAAGAAGTTTTTATGATATCATCCATAGTTTGAACACTCTTTAAATACTCTTCTTTCATAATTGTTTTATTATTTATGTTATAAATTTATTCAGGAATAAATGTAATTCGAAAATAGAACAGGCATCCTGTTAGTTTTTTACTAGTTATAGTTTTTTAAAAAAGATAGACTTGATTATCCATTATCTAAAACTACATTTTAGAAGAATTTAGTTTTAAAATGTGAAAGTGTTATTCCAGAAATTCTTTTGGAATTGGAAATTCCTCTGTTTCTCGTGACCAATACATACTAAGAACCCACCATCTTTCTTTGTAAAAAGCTAATTGTACACTATGCACATTTTTTACATAGGGTTTGTTTTCTTTCATGTCTTTTTTACTATGAAAAGATTCGCAAGTACTCCAAACGTGTGCAGTATTACCGTAGACTTTGGTGATTCGATGAATTTCTCGTTCATAAAAACCTGTTTTCCGCACGGTTTGAATCCACTTTCCAATTGAGTTTACAAAGTCATCTGGAGACATGTATTGTGGCCTTACTTCTCCGTCTATAAAATCGTTTTCATAGCGAATCATCTGACCATTAGGATGATATAGGAATTTGTATAAATCCCAATCCCTTTGGTCTCCTGGTTCACCTCCCATAGAATCATAAGTTGCTTTTATAATGCTATCGATGGTTCGTACCTTTTCTAAATAATCTTTTTTCATTTCGATTAATTTAAATAACTTAATTCATGATTTTGAAGTGCTGCTAGTCTATTCTTATAATGATATTATAGTCCAAATATTATTAAAAAGTATACAATTTTAATTTTTTATGGATAATTTTTGAGTTAAAAACCGTAAATATTCGATAATGGACCAAAATTTTATTAGCAATTCTAAATTGAAATATACAAATCAATAAAATGAAAATCTACTTGTATACTCCGCAAAAATCGAGCATCATCTTTTCTGAATCTTTTGGTAGGTTTTTAAACTCTTTATGAGCAACGAGGAAAACAACAATATCGGCCTTTTCATAAGCCGTTTTATAGTCGGTTAATTTAAAAACGTTGTGTTCTTCAATATTGGGTTCTACGATATAATATTCCTCATTGTTCGCATTTTGTAAAACACGTTGTACAATATATTTGGCAGGGGACTCCCTTAAATCATCGATGTCAGGTTTAAAAGCAAGGCCCATTAGTGCAATCTTGGGTTTTCTTCCATGTTGAAGTTCAAACTTTAATCTTGCATTTTGCACTTTTTCAGCACACCAGAAAGATTTATAATTGTTTACTTCTCGTGCAGTCCCAATAATTTTCGATTCCATAGGGTAATCAGCCACAATGAAGTAAGGATCAACTGCTATGCAGTGCCCTCCAACACCACATCCTGGTTGTAAGATATTTACCCTAGGGTGCCGATTGGCTAAATTAATTAGTTCCCAAACATTAATATCGGCCCTATCACAAATTAATGACAATTCGTTGGCAAAGGCTATTTGAACGTCTCTTGATGAGTTTTCGACCAATTTACACATTTCAGCGGTCCGGGCATTGGTTTTATGCAATTCACCTTTAACGTATTTGGAGTAAAAAGCTACAGCTTTTTCTGTTGAAGCCTCATTAACGCCGCCTATGACACGGTCATTATGCACCAGTTCATACATGACATTTCCTGGTAACACCCGTTCTGGACAATATGCAATATGCAATTTTCCATTTAATTCTGGGCGTTCTTCATAGATATAGGTCATCATCTTTTCCGTAGTTCCAATCGGTGAAGTAGATTCAATGATGTACAAATCACCTTCTTTCAGTAATGGTAGAATTGCAGTAGTTGCGGATTGAACAAAAGATATATCAGGTTCATGTTTGTCTTTAAAAGGGGTCGGTACAACAATTAGGTAGGTTTTGGTCTCCACTGGTGTTGTGGCAGCCTTTAAAAACCCCTTGCTTACCGCGTTCGACACAGATGTATCCAATGAAGGCTCCACGATATGAATTTCACCCCTGTTGATGGTATCTACCACATTTTGGTTGATGTCAACACCATGTACATAGGTTCCCCCTTCAGCTATTAAAGCTGCTGTAGGCAGGCCAATATAGCCAAGTCCTATTATTACTGCTTCTGGATTGTTCATTAATTTAAGTTTTTTATAAATTCCACAATTCTTTTACTTGCCTTTCCATCTCCATAAGGGTTATGAAGTTTGCTCATAGTTTTATAACGCTCTGTATTGCCCATAAGATCCATTGTCTCACTCACGATTTTCTTTGTATCCGTACCGACCAGGATTACTGTACCCGCATCAACAGCTTCGGGCCTTTCGGTAGTGTCACGCATGACGAGAACGGGTTTGCCCAAACTTGGCGCTTCTTCCTGTACGCCACCACTATCCGTTATAACGAGTTCGCATTTGTTCATGAGCCACACAAAAGCCGGATAGGCAAGTGGGGCGATTAATTTTATATTTTCTTGCTTACCTAAAATATCATAAACAGGTTTCTGTACTTTTGGATTTAAATGCACTGGATAGATGATCTGTACATTATCTACCCTTTCCCCGATTTCTTTTAAGGCATTACAAATATTGATAAATCCTTGCCCGTGGTTTTCCCTTCGATGTCCCGTGACCAAAATGATCCTTTTAGTAAAATCCAGCTCGCTCTTTAGATTTAGTATTTCAAGATCCTCGAGGTTGTCAACTTTGCTGACGCTTTCGAAAAGTGCATCAATAACCGTATTGCCTGTGATTAAGATATTTTCTTTGGAAATGCCCTCATTCCGTAAATTGTCGAACGAAGTTTGTGTTGGGGCAAAATGATAATCCGCAATATGCCCCGTTATGGTTCTATTGATTTCCTCTGGAAAAGGGGAATTCTTGTTAAAAGTCCGTAGACCTGCTTCCACATGACATACCTTGGCGCCAGAATAGAACCCTGCAATACTGGATCCCATGGTGGTGGTGGTATCCCCATGAACATAAACATAATCGGGATTGAATTCTTCGAGAACGGGCTGTAATCCAGTAATTATGGCCGCAGTTAGACCGTAGAGGTTCTGACCTGGTTTCATTAAATCTAAATCGTAATCCGGAGTGATTTCGAAGAAATCCAGTACCTGATCGAGCATTTCACGATGTTGTGCGGTAACACAGACTTTGGTTTCAAAAACATCATTTCTTAATAAAGCCTTAACCAAAGGGGCCATTTTAATGGCTTCAGGTCTTGTTCCGAATATTATTAGGTTTTTCTTTTTCATTCGTAAAGTGGGTAACTGTTGAAGGTTCTTAATTAATCAAAATTCAAATTAATCCATTGGAATAACTTGAAATTGAGTTCAATATAGTTTATAGTCGTAATTTATCTCTAATTAAATAGCCGTGATACCAAAAAACAAAGACAAACAGAAATATACTGTAATAAATTATATTATGAATTCAACTTAACAATGGTGTAACTTTACCCTTTTAAGGACAACTCTAAATTCTACAATTTTCCGTTAATATCGATTTTTAAAAGACTAAAATAGCAGTTTTAAAATTATGTTATTTCCAATAAGGAATTTAAAAAAATGTAAATTTAATTTTTTAACTTACGTTTAACGATGATATTCACAAGAGTAAGGGATAAAAGCAGAAGTAAAGAGAGAAGGTATGGGTTTATTACTTCTTCGAAAATCAGAAAAATGGTAATAAAATTAACGCAAAATTGAATAGAAGCATATACAGCGGCAACCTGCAAGTGAGTTAATTTTGTTTTCTGAGTAAGTTTTTGATATAAATGACTTTTGTGGGGTTTGAATATATTCTCTTTTCTTAAGAGTCTTTCTAGAATTGTTACCCCCCCATCTACGAAATATACAGAAATAAAAAGTAATGGAACAAAGGTATTTAATTGAAAGGAAAAATATAACAATAAAAAAAGCAAGAAAACCCCAATTGTTATACTACCTATATCACCCGCAAAAAAGATTGCCTTTTTCCGGAAATTAAAAAATCCGAACACTGCTACTCCAATAAAGGCATAAATCAATAGGTCATTATCTATAAAGAGACTAAGATGATTGATATAGATAAGTGTGCCAATGGTGACCAATGTGTAAAACCCGGTAATACCATTGATACCATCCATAAAATTGAAAATATTCAGCATTCCTAAACAAAAAATAAAAATAGGAATCAGATACCAGAACGGTAATTGAAAGAGATTTAGTTGGTAAAAAATAAGGTTTATGCCTAGAAACTGAAAAATGAGGCGTATACCCGTACCAAGGGACTTAATATCATCGATAAAACTAATAATTGCCAAAATAGCTATGGCTATAGCCAAAAACGGATAACTAAAAGAATGAGTTATAAAATATATGATAAGTGCTAAAACAAAAATTACTCCACCACCCCGAATAGTTTTTAGACTATGTGAACTTCTCTCGTTGGGGACATCAATAATACCCCATTTTTTAGCAACACTGATATAAGCGTAAGCAAAAATAAACAGGGCTATGGTTGTAATAATGTAAATAAGTAATGGGCTCATATCTATTTAATATCAAGCTATTTCGTATCCTTCTTTTGTATTGTTGTTTACTTTAACCAGAGATTTTTGTTTTTAAGGACTTCCCTAGGATTCCAACCTACTGCTCTTGCCTTCTCGTCGTTATAGGTCAATGGTTTAGTTATTTTTTTAAGTTTTAAACTGTTGATCGGCATTTTGATTTTAGTTACTTTTTCGATCAAATCCCCAACCACGGCAACTGGTTTTATAATTCGATGATTTATTGAAAACGCTTTTTTGGTTGAATAATGATTTGAAATCGTATCGGAAAGTTCTTTAAATGAAGGCGAATAACCATCAGTTAAATTGTAAATACCTCCTAGGGTCATTATTTTTGGAATAAAATGCACAACGTCATCATTTAATACCATTGACTTTTTGATATTTCCTTTACCGATATTAAAATAGTATCCTTTTTGTATGGCATTTATCATGGTTTTTAGGTTACCTTTTGGATTTTCACCTATTAATAGAGGTAATCTTAAGAGCGTGACTTTAACATTGTTCAATGCCGCCCAATCTTGGATGGTACGTTCCGCAATGATTTTACTCTTTCCATATGCAGTATTTGCTTGTAAAGGATGATTCTCATTTATATTGTTCCCATGGTCCACGCCATATACTGAAACGGAACTTATAAAAACAAAATACTTCGGTGGAGGGGTTAAACACCTTAATAAGTTTTCGGTTCCCTTGACATTAACAGTGTAAAAAAGATTTTCTTCTTCAATATTTTTAGGCACGAAATGGGCCTTGCCTGCAGCGTGTACCACCAAATCATATGCGGTTTTTAATGGTTTTTCAAGATGAGTCAAATCTACATTAAAGGTATCTTTAGTGGATCTCCCAAGCGTATCTACTTTGTATCCTAGCTTAGTGAATTCCTTTAGTATTGAAACTCCCAAAAATCCCGATGCACCGGTCAGTAATACTTTCATTATTATTGATTATTAGCTATTTGATCATATCTCTCTAAATATGGTCTTTAGAACAAAGAAACTTATAAATAATAAGGTTTTCTTTTCTTTCTTGTATTACCTTCTTGTTTTTCCTTTAGTTTGATTAATAATTATATTTGCTTATTGGGTTTTCCATTTTGGCAAACCACCCAATGTTTTCACGACTGCAAATTATGAACGTCAGAATTTTAATCTTTAATATAAATAAAATTAATGATTGAAATATTGATTCAATTTAGAACCGACTCGCACTATTGGATAAAACCAAGGGATAGGGATATTATTCCGTTTAAATGCCCTATAACACTCTTTATTACCAATAAAATGACTTTTTAATCCACTACTGCTTTCACCACCTAGCCGCATACGCACCATAGGATATTCCAAGTAGCTGGTTTTTACCTTAAAACGTTCTATAAATCGCAACATCAGTTCGAAATCTGCTGAGATTTTATGATCGGTCTGAAAACAACCGTATTTTTCATAAACATCTTTCCTAACAAAGAAACTGGGGTGGGCGGGATGCCATCCCCAACGAAATCCATATTTTTCATTGTAAGGACCAGTAACCCATTTACGAACGACTACCGAGGGATCATCGGGTTTTACATAGTAAAGGTTACCGTAAATACAATCGGCTTGACTTTCTTTAAACGCTTTCACCACAGTAGAAATAACGCTGTTTGAATTATAAAAATCGTCTGAATTTAAAATTCCTATAATTTCACCTTGTGCCAATCGAATTCCCTTGTTCATCGCATCATAGATTCCTTCATCCGGTTCGGAAATCACTTTGCTAACACGATTTTTTGTGTTTTTGATTACCTTAAGAGTACGGTCTTTTGAAGACCCATCGATAATAATATGTTCAATATCCGGGTAGTCTTGCATAAAGATGCTACTAAGACAGTCGCCGATATATTTTTCGCTGTTGTAAGTTCCCGTTATAATACTAACCTTCATGTTTTGGCTTTTATGTATTCTGTTCCAGATTTGTGTTTTGTCGGAAAGGTTTGATTCAGCAATTATTCAAATAACCTAGATGTTATAAATATAGTTTGGATATGTCTTGAAGGACACTACCTCTTTCCATCCATAAGGATATTATATCGGATATGTACGTGGGTTTTCGCATCTGTATTGATTTAGGTAAAACAATTAAAGACTTGCTGCCAATTCTATTCAAAATAATTCATGATTTTATACCCTCCTTTTTTTAAGAAGTTTTCTTTTTTCATTAATCGGATATCGCTATGCATCATATCTTTTACCAGTGCCTGTAAATCATACTCAGGGACCCAACCTAATTTTCTTTTTGCTTTTGAGGCATCTCCAATTAAAAGGTCTACTTCGGTGGGTCTAAAGTATTTGGGGTCAACACTCAAAACTTCTTTACCAATAGGTAGGGCGTAATTAGGGTTATGGCAAGCCGACACATAGCCTTTTTCTTCAGCGCCTTTTCCCTTAAATTCCAATTCAATACCCACTTCTGCAAAACTCATCCTAACGAATTCCCTAACCGGAGTAGTTGTCCCCGTTGCAATGACCCAATCCTCAGCTATATCGGCCTGTAAAATCATCCACATCATTCTAATATAGTCCTTTGCATGGCCCCAATCCCTTTGCGCATCAAGGTTACCTAAGTAAAGCTTATCTTGCAATCCCAATGCTATCTTGGCCGTTGCCCTGGTGATTTTACGGGTCACGAAAGTTTCCCCTCGAATAGGGGATTCATGGTTAAAGAGGATGCCATTGCAAGCAAAAATATCATAAGCTTCCCTATAATTCACAGTAATCCAATAGGCGTACATTTTTGCCACCGCATAGGGGCTTCTAGGGTAAAAGGGAGTTGTTTCGGTCTGCGGAACCTCTTGCACTTTTCCATACAATTCAGATGTAGATGCCTGGTATATCCTGGTTTTTTTCTCTAAACCGAGTAATCGCACGGCATCTAGAATTCTCAAAGTGCCTAAACCGTCTGCGTTACCTGTATATTCTGGGGTTTCAAAAGATACTGCTACATGGCTCATAGCAGCTAAATTATAAATTTCATTGGGTTGGATTTCCTGGATTAACCGAATTAAATTGGTACTATCGGTCATATCCCCATAGTGGAGAAAAAATTTTCGATGTGCCACATGCGGATCTTCGTATAAATGATCTATGCGATCTGTATTAAAAAGTGAAGACCGTCTTTTGAGTCCATGTACTTCATATCCTTTTTTTAGAAGAAATTCACTTAGATAGGCACCGTCTTGACCGGTTACCCCTGTAATCAATGCGATTTTTTTCATGACGTTGCAATTTTATTATTTTAAGATGTTTGTTTTTGAGGATAATTGTAATGGAATTAATCTCAAATTGCAAACATATCTTTGGGAAGCTTTTTTATTTTATTGTGTTTCAGTAACAAATCTTCTATCTTTAGTTCTGTTAAAAATTTAGATAAAGAATTTTGGTCAATGTCTACCATCCAGCCCATCCCATTTTGTACTGTCCTTCTCCCCACATAGGTTTTAGATGCACATACAATTGGAATGTTAAAGAATCCAGATTCATAATATTTATTGGGCATCGCAACTTGCTCATTTTCTAAAGTGTTTTGATAGACTACGAAGTTCAGATTATTCTCAGAATAAATACGTTGTAAATCATTAGGATTTTTAAAGGCACCGTGATAAAATATATTTGAATTTTCATTGCTAGCTATTTTTATCAAATGAAGAGTTTCAGCGTATCCATCTCCATAGAAATTCAGGGTAATGTGTTTATTTGATGTGACAATGTCTATTAATTTTTTAATAATATCATTATATCGAAAAGCTCCAATATAGGCAATCCTGATTTGATCGGTTAAGAACTTTTCTGACGGCTTTACCTTGCCATATGTTTCCAACTTGTTTTCTTCGATGGTTACTTTTTCCTTCGCAACATAACCTTTATAATATTTGTTGTAAAACTCATATGAGGTAAATACTACCTTTGATGACAGCTTTGCTAAATTTTTATCAATGTACTCGAGGATTGTCCTTTTAGGTTTCTCAATATATAACCACATAATATCACTTATTTCATAAGTAATATTTGATTTAACAATAAAAAAACTTAATAATCTTAAATCCAATCCAAATACATAAACTTCTTTCTTTCCAAAGCCGTATTCTTTGTAAACCAGAAAAAGTAATTTACACAAACCTACAAATCTTCGAAAGTATTTTTTATCTTCTATCTCCTGAACTATAACTAAATATATCTTTGGGTGATTCTTTAATAAAAGATGATTACCGACATTTTTTATATCCCTTAAAAATCCATATACATGTACAGAATCATATTTATGTGACATTTTAAGAATCCTTTTAACAACACGCGGTTGTTCTAAGGATTGAGCCAAAACTATAAGTTTTTGTTTTTTTATACTATTCATGATAGATAAAAGGTGTGTTATTTAAAGTTCCCGCAAAAATCGAGCATCATCTTTTCTGAATCTTTTGGTAGGTTTTTAAACTCTTTATGAGCAACGAGGAAAACAACAATATCGGCCTTTTCATAAGCCGTTTTATAGTCGGTTAATTTAAAAACGTTGTGTTCTTCAATATTGGGTTCTACGATATAATATTCCTCATTGTTCGCATTTTGTAAAACACGTTGTACAATATATTTGGCAGGGGACTCCCTTAAATCATCGATGTCAGGTTTAAAAGCAAGGCCCATTAGTGCAATCTTGGGTTTTCTTCCATGTTGAAGTTCAAACTTTAATCTTGCATTTTGCACTTTTTCAGCACACCAGAAAGATTTATAATTGTTTACTTCTCGTGCAGTCCCAATAATTTTCGATTCCATAGGGTAATCAGCCACAATGAAGTAAGGATCAACTGCTATGCAGTGCCCTCCAACACCACATCCTGGTTGTAAGATATTTACCCTAGGGTGCCGATTGGCTAAATTAATTAGTTCCCAAACATTAATATCGGCCCTATCACAAATTAATGACAATTCGTTGGCAAAGGCTATTTGAACGTCTCTTGATGAGTTTTCGACCAATTTACACATTTCAGCGGTCCGGGCATTGGTTTTATGCAATTCACCTTTAACGTATTTGGAGTAAAAAGCTACAGCTTTTTCTGTTGAAGCCTCATTAACGCCGCCTATGACACGGTCATTATGCACCAGTTCATACATGACATTTCCTGGTAACACCCGTTCTGGACAATATGCAATATGCAATTTTCCATTTAATTCTGGGCGTTCTTCATAGATATAGGTCATCATCTTTTCCGTAGTTCCAATCGGTGAAGTAGATTCAATGATGTACAAATCACCTTCTTTCAGTAATGGTAGAATTGCAGTAGTTGCGGATTGAACAAAAGATATATCAGGTTCATGTTTGTCTTTAAAAGGGGTCGGTACAACAATTAGGTAGGTTTTGGTCTCCACTGGTGTTGTGGCAGCCTTTAAAAACCCCTTGCTTACCGCGTTCGACACAGATGTATCCAATGAAGGCTCCACGATATGAATTTCACCCCTGTTGATGGTATCTACCACATTTTGGTTGATGTCAACACCATGTACATAGGTTCCCCCTTCAGCTATTAAAGCTGCTGTAGGCAGGCCAATATAGCCAAGTCCTATTATTACTGCTTCTGGATTGTTCATTAATTTAAGTTTTTTATAAATTCCACAATTCTTTTACTTGCCTTTCCATCTCCATAAGGGTTATGAAGTTTGCTCATAGTTTTATAACGCTCTGTATTGCCCATAAGATCCATTGTCTCACTCACGATTTTCTTTGTATCCGTACCGACCAGGATTACTGTACCCGCATCAACAGCTTCGGGCCTTTCGGTAGTGTCACGCATGACGAGAACGGGTTTGCCCAAACTTGGCGCTTCTTCCTGTACGCCACCACTATCCGTTATAACGAGTTCGCATTTGTTCATGAGCCACACAAAAGCCGGATAGGCAAGTGGGGCGATTAATTTTATATTTTCTTGCTTACCTAAAATATCATAAACAGGTTTCTGTACTTTTGGATTTAAATGCACTGGATAGATGATCTGTACATTATCTACCCTTTCCCCGATTTCTTTTAAGGCATTACAAATATTGATAAATCCTTGCCCGTGGTTTTCCCTTCGATGTCCCGTGACCAAAATGATCCTTTTAGTAAAATCCAGCTCGCTCTTTAGATTTAGTATTTCAAGATCCTCGAGGTTGTCAACTTTGCTGACGCTTTCGAAAAGTGCATCAATAACCGTATTGCCTGTGATTAAGATATTTTCTTTGGAAATGCCCTCATTCCGTAAATTGTCGAACGAAGTTTGTGTTGGGGCAAAATGATAATCCGCAATATGCCCCGTTATGGTTCTATTGATTTCCTCTGGAAAAGGGGAATTCTTGTTAAAAGTCCGTAGACCTGCTTCCACATGACATACCTTGGCGCCAGAATAGAACCCTGCAATACTGGATCCCATGGTGGTGGTGGTATCCCCATGAACATAAACATAATCGGGATTGAATTCTTCGAGAACGGGCTGTAATCCAGTAATTATGGCCGCAGTTAGACCGTAGAGGTTCTGACCTGGTTTCATTAAATCTAAATCGTAATCCGGAGTGATTTCGAAGAAATCCAGTACCTGATCGAGCATTTCACGATGTTGTGCGGTAACACAGACTTTGGTTTCAAAAACATCATTTCTTAATAAAGCCTTAACCAAAGGGGCCATTTTAATGGCTTCAGGTCTTGTTCCGAATATTATTAGGTTTTTCTTTTTCATTCGTAAAGTGGGTAACTGTTGAAGGTTCTTAATTAATCAAAATTCAAATTAATCCATTGGAATAACTTGAAATTGAGTTCAATATAGTTTATAGTCGTAATTTATCTCTAATTAAATAGCCGTGATACCAAAAAACAAAGACAAACAGAAATATACTGTAATAAATTATATTATGAATTCAACTTAAAAATGGCATTAAAAACAATTTTATACTCTATGATTAATTACTATTCAGTACTATGTTTTAAGATGGGATTAAAGTTGAAAAGACCAAAAATCATTTATATAAGTATAATTTTTCCCACACATTAAAATAATTGTAATTGGCCGTGAAATTCAAAGTCTCCCATCAACGGTCTCATTCAAGAACCCTTTAACATCATATAATATACCATTTGTTTTGAGTAATTCCCTACAGTTAATTTTGGAGAACTCCTTGTGTGCCACGGTCAGGACAACGGCCTCATATTTTTCGTTGGGCATTTCCTTTGTTGTGACTAAATTATACTCAGCCATAACTTCTATTGGGGAAGCCCAGGGGTCAAACACGGTTACCTCGGCACCATAACTTTTCAGATTGCTTATCACGTCAACAGCCTTGGTGTTTCGGACATCTGGACAATTTTCTTTAAAAGTAACACCTAAAACCAATATTTTGGCACCCTTAACCTTAATGTCGTTTTGTACCATGAGCTTAACCACTTCGGAAGCCACATATTTGCCCATACCATCGTTCATTCGTCGGCCGGCAAGGATGATTTCAGGATGGTAGCCATATTCCTGGGCTTTTTGGGCCAAATAATAAGGGTCGACTCCAATACAGTGTCCCCCGACCAATCCAGGTTTAAAGGGAAGGAAATTCCATTTTGTGCCTGCAGCTTCCAAAACATCATGGGTGTCGACTCCCATTAAATTGAATATTTTGGCCAGTTCGTTAACAAAGGCAATATTAATATCTCGTTGGGAGTTTTCAATTACCTTGGCCGCTTCAGCAACCTTGATTGAAGGCGCCAAATGCGTTCCTGCTGTGATGACCGATGCATAGAGTTCGTCTACTTTCTTTCCTATTTCCGGGGTTGAACCTGAAGTAACCTTTAATATCTTTTCAACAGTATGCTTCTTATCCCCAGGGTTGATTCGTTCCGGGGAATAGCCCACATAAAAATCGGTATTAAATCGTAACCTACTTATTTTTTCCAGTATTGGAACACATTCTTCCTCCGTGACCCCAGGATAGACCGTGGATTCATACACCACAATATCCTTTTTTTTTAAAACCTTGGCTACTGTCTCACTAGCCTTATACAGATATTTGAGCACAGGCTTATTAGCAGTGTCAACCGGGGTGGGCACCGTTACAATATAATAATTACAGTCCTTAATGTCCTCAAAGTTATTGCTACAGAATAAACCGTTGTCCATAAAAGGGTTTTGTCTCAGTACTTTTTTTAGATTAGTTTCATCTACTTCTAAGGTACAATCGGTTCCTGAACGAAGTTCAGCTATTCTCTGGGCATTAATATCGAAACCGACAACGGCATATTTGGTGGCAAATAAGCGCGCCAAGGGTAAACCTACATAGCCTAAACCAATAACGGCAATTTTGGGTGAGTCCATTCCAGAGTTATTCTACAACAAATTAAGTATTGACAAACTTACTACTTTAAATTTTTCCAATACCAATCCACGGCCGCTTTTAAACCTAATTTAATATCGTACTGGGGATCGTAATCTAACAGATTCTTCGCCTTTTCAATAGATGCCAATGAATGGGGGATGTCACCGGTCCTTTTCGGTCCGTATAGAACTTCGATATCCTTGATTTTAGGGTCAAAATTGCCTAAAAAGTCTCTTAAGAGGAATGTAAGTTCTTCAAGGGTAGTCCGTTCCCCAAAGGCCACATTGTAAATAGTGTTGACAGCATTCTTGTTTTTTGTGTTAATCGCCCTTATATTAGCTTGTACCACATTGTCAATATAGGTAAAATCCCTTGAATAGGATCCATCTCCGTTAATAATTGGAGATTCATAAGCCATAAATAGCTTTACGAACTTTGGGATAACTGCTGCGTAGGCCCCATCGGGGTCTTGGTGTTGTCCAAAAACATTGAAATAACGCAGACCAATGGTTTCTAAATCGTAGGTTTTATTGAAGATGTCCGCATAAAGTTCGTTTACATATTTTGTGATGGCGTATGGGGATAATGGCTTTCCAATAATCTCTTCCATTTTTGGGAGTGCTGTAGAATCTCCATAAGTCGAAGAGCTTGCGGCATAAATGAACCGTTTTACTTTGGTATCCCTTGCCGCGACCAACATGTTCAGAAAACCGGATACATTAACTTCATTGGTCGTTATAGGATCATTTATAGATCTTGGAACAGAACCCAATGCAGCCTCATGCAACACGTAATCGATTCCTTCACAGGCTTTTTTGCAAGTGGCCAAATTTCTTATATCGCCTTTAAGGAATTCAAAATTAGGGTTTTCCAAAGGTGACTTTAGATTTTCGATTTTTCCCGTGGACAAATTGTCCAAACAACGAACCTTGTTCCCGTTTTTAAGTAGGGCCTTACATAGGTTGGAGCCAATAAAGCCGGAACCTCCGGTGACTAAAACATTCAATTTTGAATTTAATCGTAAAGGTTCAATATTCATAAGTGTTCTAATAAAAGGCAAATGACAAATATAGTAGGAATCATCCGAATTTCAGTTGTTAACGTTTAAAAAAATAAACCCTTGGAATTTCTCAAGGGTTTATTTTTTAATATAAATAATACTAAACTTTATAATATGATCTATACCATTTTAAAAATGCTTTTACACCCTCTTTAATAGTCGTATCGGGATAATAATCATAGTCTTTGATAAGGTTATCGACATTGGCCCATGTTTTTTCGACGTCACCTGGTTGCATGGGCATCATTTCCTTTAATGCTTTTTTTCCAAGGTTCGATTCAATTTCATTAATGAAATCCAATAGTTTAACAGACTGGTTATTGCCGATGTTGTATACCTTGTACAATTCATCATTTTTCTTTCGCAGCTCAAGGTTTTCTTCTAAAACGGCCTTAACCCCTTGCGCGATGTCCCCAACATAAGTGAAATCCCTTTCCATATTTCCTTCATTGAACACCTTTATGGGTTTGTTGTTAATGATGGCTTCGGTAAAGAGGAAAATGGCCATATCGGGTCTGCCCCATGGCCCATATACGGTAAAAAAACGTAATCCCGTTGTAGGGATACCATACAGATGACTGTAGGTGTGGGCCATTAATTCGTTACTTTTTTTGGTAGCTGCATAAAGGCTTATCGGAGTATCCGTTCTGTCGGTAACAGAAAACGGTATTTTATCATTCAATCCATATACACTTGAACTACTAGCGTAAATAAGGTGTTCAATGGTGTGATGTCTGCAACATTCTAGTAAATTAAGAAACCCCACAATATTACTGTCTACATACACATTGGGATTCTCAATGCTGTATCGTACTCCCGCCTGGGCGGCCAAATTACAGACTACATCGAATTGTTCATTCCCGAATAAGGCGGGTAGGGCTTCACGATCCTCCAAGTTCATACGAATAAAGGAGAAGTTTTCTCCATAAAGTGAACCTTTACATATCACATTGAACTTTTCGGCATCCTTTTTCTCAATACCTAGGGCATGAAGTCTGCTGTATTTAAGGTTTTCACTATAGTAGTCATTGATATTGTCCAAGCCGACGACCTCATAGTTGTATTTCAACAGAAGTTCGCATAAATGATACCCTATAAAACCTGCTGCGCCTGTTATCAGAATTTTCAAGATTCTCCTATTTT
The DNA here is from genome assembly GCF_028882255.1 of Maribacter polysaccharolyticus. Taxonomy (GTDB): domain Bacteria; phylum Bacteroidota; class Bacteroidia; order Flavobacteriales; family Flavobacteriaceae; genus Maribacter_A; species Maribacter_A polysaccharolyticus. Next base: position 244,210 of record NZ_JARBUY010000005.1, on the reverse strand, counting down.
GTAAAAATCAAATCCAAATTCTTCCATTTCTTCTTTATCCAATAAGCGTCTCCCGTCAAAAACAAAGGCCGGTTTCAACATTTTGGTGTAAATACTTTTCCAATCATAGGTTTTGAATTCATCCCATTCGGTTAGTATGGCAATGGCATGGGCGTCTTCAACGGCTTCCATGGGGTCGCTGACAACTTTTAACAACCTTCTGTTTTCTTCTGGATTCCTAGTGTTTAAATAATCGAGATCGGCATATATTCTCTCTTCAGGGACTTTAGGGTCATAGACTACGATTTCGGCTTGTTCGTCCAATAAGGCATCGGCAACATATATTGCGGCAGATTCCCTAGTGTCATTAGTGTCCTTTTTAAAGGCCCAGCCGTAAAAAACTATTTTTTTACCGGATACCGTATTATACAAGGTAGTTACTATGTTATCTGCGAATCTTTTCTTTTGATAATCATTCATTAGTATTACCTGCTCCCAATAATCAGCAACTTCAGGTAAACCAAAACTACGTGCAATATAGACCAAATTCAATATGTCCTTTTGAAAGCAAGAACCCCCAAAACCAACGGAGGAATTTAAAAATTTTGACCCAATTCTGCTGTCAAAACCAATGGCTCTGGAAACTTCAGCAATATTGGCATCTGTTTTTTCGCAAAGTGCGGATATGGAGTTGATTGAGGATACCCTTTGTGCAAGAAAAGCATTAGCGACCAATTTTGATAATTCAGAAGACCAGACATTGGTCTGTAAGACATTGTCTTTTGGTAACCATTGCAAGTAAATAGCGCTGAGTGCATCCTTAGCTTCTTGGCCTGAGGGCGTATCATCGCCACCAATAAGTACGCGGTCAGCATTCAATAAATCATTTATAGCCGTTCCTTCTGCTAAAAATTCCGGGTTAGAAAGGATTTCGAAATTAACCCCGTTTCCTGTGTTTTGTAAAATACTTCTGATGGCGCTTGCAGTTCGTACCGGTAAGGTTGATTTTTCAACAACGATTTTATCGTCCTTGGCTACACGGGCAATATTGCGGGCACATAATTCAATGTATTTTAAATCTGCGGCCTGACCCTTTCCTTTTCCATAGGTCTTGGTGGGCGTGTTCACTGAAATGAAAATCATCTGCGCCTCATCAATAGCCTTGTCCACTTCAGTCGAAAAGAATAGGTTTTTACCTCGAGTTTCGGCTACTATTTCCTTTAGTCCTGGCTCGTAAATCGGTAAATTGTCCAAATTCTCATCGTTCCATTGGTCAATTCTATTTTGATTGATGTCTACAACAGTAACTTCAATTCCAGGACTTTGTTTGGCTATTACTGACATGGTCGGACCACCAACATACCCAGCACCTATACAACATATTTTTGTGATTTTCTGCATTGACATTTATTTTTATGAGTTACAAATATTAAAAATATCTAAGGAATATAATATAGAATGTCGTTAAAAAGTAAAATATATTAAGGTGAACGGACAAATGAAGGTCAATTATATGATGTCAGATTGAAGGTTTAACCCATTCTTTTGGAGAAGTGTTTAATGTTGAAGATACATTGAGTTGGTGTTGTTGGAAGTTAAATGTTTTAAACTTGTTTTATATAAGTACATTTTTAGGATATTGAGGAATATCGATATTGGTACTAAGTCTTTGGCTATATATTCCCTTAACCTTTTTTGTGAATTTTTAAACTATTATGGTTTTTATAATGGAATTAGGTAACCATCGGGAGTTGAAGGTTGCTTTTGTTTTATATTCGGAATTACGTTGGTGTAATCAGGATATAATTGATTAAAAGCATTAAACCGAGTTTATCTACACGTTCACCGATTAATCGGAATTATATTCCAAATACAATGATTTATCAGTTAACTTTATCTTAATATCCTAGAGGATTTTGTGTTTGTTTAAGTGTTATTTTTCCAGATTGATGTATGACCTGAATCATTTTGAAAAATAGGTTTTATGTATATTTTGCTCCTTATTAAATGGATTTCATCTTAATTATTTGCCTGTGAAATATTAAAAGGGCTTTTTTGACCAGTGTTTTGGTAGGAGGTATCCTTCATGAAATTAGATATAAATCCAGAATAGGATATTTTTTAATACAACATATTTTAATGGAAGATAAATGTACAAAACTGATTTCAAGGAACATCGAAATTTAAAGATGATTATTAGAGCTTACGATTGCCTTTGGAATTTTGGAATGGATTTATTGCAATAATGAAATCAACAAACCAATATTATGATACAGAATTATTTGACCAATAATGCTAAACGATATTCATCAAAGTGGTTGGTGCTGGCTATAGATTTAGTGGTTGTAGGTATATCGTTTTTACTGTCCTATTTTATTCGTTTTAATTTGACGTTTAATTTTGAGGTCCATAGTCTTATTGTGCAATTACCGGTAGTTATAGGTATTGCCATGATATCATTTTTGATTATTGGGTCTTATAAGGGGGTGGTACGTCATACAGGGGTTCGTGATGTTTATAATATTTTCAATGCCATTTGTCTTTCCAGTATTGCGGCTATCTTTTTGGTCATTATCAATAGACAGTTTGGGTTTGTTGATGGTTTTACAATTCCATTATCTATAATCATTATTCACAGTTTGATCAGCTTTGTTGCGCTTACGGCATCCCGCTATGTTTACAAATCGCTTCATGCCAGTATGTTTAATGAATTCAAGTTAAGTAAAAAAGTATTGATATATGGGGCTGGGGAGTCGGGTATTTTAACATATGAAGCGATTACGAATCACTCTAAAAGTAACATAAAGATTGTGGGTTATGTAGATAAAGACCCCAAAAAAATTGGAAAACATATTAACGGGGTAACAGTTTACGCACCAGAAGAATTAACAGAGGACTTTATCCTAAAAAAGAATGTTGCCGAGGTTATTTTTTGTATACAAAAAATAGACCCTTCTAGACTAAAGGAATTGGTCGAAGGGTTGGTTGATTTCCCCGTTGTAGTCAAAATTGTGCCCCCAGTGGAAGATTGGATCAATGGGCAGTTGAGTGCCGCCCAGATAAAGACGATTCAAATTGAGGATTTATTGAATAGGCCACCTATAGATATCGTCAACTCGAAAATAAGGGATGAAGTTGAAAACAAGGTTATACTAGTTACCGGCGGGGCAGGTTCTATTGGCAGTGAAATAGTGCGCCAGCTCTGTAAGTACACCTACAAGTCGTTGATTATTGTAGACCAAGCAGAATCCCCACTTTATGATATACAGCAGGAATTAAAGCAGAATGGGCATTTGAATTTTATTCCTATCGTTGCCGATATTAGGGATAAAAATAGAATGAACAAGCTGTTCCAGGAATATAAGCCAAATCTGGTTTTTCATGCAGCGGCGTATAAACATGTTCCTTTAATGGAATATAATTCCTATGAGGCCATTAAGATAAACGTTGCGGGTACAAAAGTCATCGTTGACCTTTCTATAGTGCATAAAGTTGATAAATTCGTTTTTGTTTCTACAGATAAAGCGGTAAACCCTACCAATGTAATGGGGGCCACCAAAAGAATCGCCGAAATGTATATCAGTTGTATGCAACAGGAAGATAAAACCAAATTCATTACCACTCGTTTCGGAAATGTTCTTGGGTCTAACGGTTCTGTAATCCCATTGTTTAAGAATCAAATTGAAAAAGGAGGTCCTTTGACGGTAACGCATAAAGAAATTACCCGGTATTTTATGACTATTCCAGAGGCGTCACAATTGGTGTTGGAAGCCGGAGCAATGGGGCAAGGGGGAGAGATATTTATTTTCGATATGGGTGAATCGGTCAAAATATTCGATTTGGCCAAAAATATGATCAAATTATCGGGTTTACGTTATCCCGAAGATATAGATATTAAAATTACTGGTTTAAGACCAGGGGAAAAATTGTATGAAGAGTTATTGGCGAATGGTGAAAATACAATGCCTACCTATCATAAAAAAATAATGATCGGTAAAGTGAGGGAATTGGACTATAATTTTGTCCGAACAAAGATTGATGAACTTTGTGTCAACAATATGTTCTTTAATGGGGATACCGTAAAAATTATGAAGGAAATTGTTCCAGAATATATCTCCAATAACTCCAAATTGTGTGAATTTGATAAGCACTCAAAGTTGGAGAAAAATGCCAAAAGCAACCTCAAGGTTTTACACTACTAAATTTTTAGTATACTTGTACTTTAAAAGCCATAACTATGTTTAAAAATTTCAAGAATTCCATTCAATTTATTGTTGTTTTAACGGTTTTAGTACACGTCACTTCCTGTGCTTCACGAAAAGAAGTGGTATACTTTCAGGATACCGGTAATTTTGAAACCTTGGTGAATAATAGTGAATTTGTATCGAAATTCAAGGTTGATGATTTGGTTTCCATACATGTCTCATCGTTAAACCCTGAGGCTAGTGCCCCATTTAATTTGTTCAGAGGGGCATCGCAAGGTGGAATTCAGGCCCAACAAGTCGATTATTTGGTGGATCAAGCTGGGGAAATCGATTTTCCGGTTATCGGGAAATTAAAAATAGAAGGACTTTCGCCAGAGGAATTGCGAACTTTGTTGCGAGAACGGCTTTCGGACTATCTGAAGGATCCTATTATCAATATTCGATTGCAAAACTTTACGGTTACCATTTTGGGCGAAGTAAGATCCCCTGGAACTTATCCCGTCAATGGGGAGCAGATTAACATTTTGGAAGCTTTAGGTCTCGCAGGTGATTTGACGGTTCGAGGGGTTCGTGAAAATGTGCTGGTGATTCGGGACTTTAATGGTACAAAAGTATATACAAGAATTGACCTTACCTCAAAAAATATGGTAAAATCTCCAGTGTTTTACCTCACCCAGAATGATGTTGTGTATGTGGAACCTAACAATTCAGCTATAAGATCATCATCTTTAAACCAAAACACTAGTGTTGCAATATCAATTGCCTCCTTATTAATTACTTCCTCCATTCTTATCTTTGTTAACCGATAAAAATCTAATTTTTATTTTAATATAATATGAATTCGGAAACTACAAATCATTCACTGGAAATTCCTGATTACAGAGAACTTCTTAAACCCTATATAAAAAGTTGGAAATGGTTTGTCGTATCGGGAATAGTTGCTTTAGTATTTGGGTTCTTGTATATTCGTTATTCTGTTCCGAAATATGCCGTTGAAGCTAAAATTCAAATATTGGACGAAGCAAAAGGATCCTCTCAAATCAATGTTTTTGAAGACTTGGGCATTTTAGGTGCAGGAGGAATCCAAATAGAGGATGAAATTGAGATACTGAAATCAAGATCTAGCCTTATTGCCTTGGTTAAGCAATTAGGACTTAATACAAATATAATTGCCTTAGGTAATATTAAAAATTCTGCTCTTTATAGTAACCCAAGCCCTCCATTCAAAATCAATTTTCTTGCCCCAGATTCCCTAATACATACTTCTAGAGCAAGTTTTTTTATTACGTTGTCATCGGAAACATCTTTTGAGTTCGCTGAAAATGATAAGGGGCCTACTAAAATGTATTCCTATGGTAAAACAATTTCTTCACCTGTTGGCGATATAATCATAACCCCAAATAATTTGAACCCATCTGGCTCTGGAACAAATAGATATGTTGTTTCTGTCAATCCTATAGCTTCTGTCGCAGCGTACTATCAGAACGTCTTGGACATCTCGGTCGATAACAATCGATCTAAGATTCTTACAATCTCGTTAAATGATGCTATTGTTCAAAGGGGAAAAGACGTTATAAATACGTTAATAGCAATCTATAATCAAAATGCCATTGATGATAAAAAGGCGCTGGCTGATAGAACATCAGAGTTTATTAATGATAGAATAACACAAATTTCATCCAACTTGGATACTGTGGATGAATCAGCCGTAGCATTTAAATCGGGCAGGGGTTTGGCGGACATTGGCACCCAAACAAATCTCAATTTAAATCTTGGTGCTCAAAATCAACAACAATTACAGGATGCAGCCATACAATTGGATATTGCCTCTTCGATGAAGGATATTATTGACAATGATGATGGATACGAGTTACTTCCTTCGAATATTGGATTAGCAGACCAATCAATAGCGACTACAACCCAAAGATATAATGAATTGGCTTTGGAACGTAAGCGATTGTTGGAAAGTTCCAATGAAAAAAATCCGATTATCGTAAACTTGGACCAACAACTTGCCGGACTTAAACGTAGTATGCGTACAAGTTTAAATGGGATGACAAATAATTTGGGGCTTCAAGTTAACGATCTAAGTAGTCGATTGTCACAAATTAATTCTAGAATCTACTCGGCACCTAAAAATGAACGCGCATTAAGGGATATATCACGACAGCAAGAAACTACAGAGTCTCTGTATTTATATTTATTACAAAAACGAGAGGAAGCTCAAATAGCATTTGCTTCTTCGACGGCAAAGTCCAAAGTACTAGACGGTGCCTATGCTGTTAGTGATTTTCCCATTTCCCCCAAAAAAAAGGTTGTGCTCTTGGCCTCATTACTTGTCGGGTTATTAGTGCCATTTTCCATTGTTTATGTAAATTCTTTATTGGATAATAAGATTCATAATAAAATTGGTTTGGAAAAATTGACAAGTGATATTCCAGTTTTGGCCGAACTCCCGAAAATTTCCAAAAAAGAAAATAAGCTTGTTAAATTGGGTGAACGAACTGTATTAGCAGAATCCCTGCGTATTCTTCGTACTAATCTCGACTACGTAATAAAATCCAAAAAGAAGAAAGAGCATAGGGGTAGTATCATTTATGTGACTTCGAGTGTTTCGGGCGAAGGCAAAACTTTGATAGCCTCAAATTTAGCGATGATCATCGCAAATACCGATAAAAAAGTATTGTTGATTGGGGGTGATATTAGAAATCCCAGGATATATCAGTTTTATTCCGGGAAAAATGTCGACAAATTAGGCAAAGCTACCAGGAATAAAGGAGGGAATGGACTAACTGAATTCTTAGTTGATCAAAATTTGGAGAGTAAAGATATCATTTCAACCATGTTGGCCCATGAGCAAACCGTTGATGTAATCTATTCTGGAAAAATACCACCAAACCCCGCAGAACTTTTGATGAACGGGCGAATGAAGGAGCTCTTGGAAAGTATGGCCAATCAATATGACTATGTTATTGTCGATACAGCCCCGCTGATGGTAGTTGCCGACACACTTCTGATAAGTGAATTCGCCCATCAAATCTTATATGTAACCCGAGCAGGAGTGACCGAATCAAAAATATTGGAATATCCGCTTAAGCTTCATAAAGAGGGTAAACTCAATGGATTGTCTTTTGTTGTAAATGGGGTCCAAGATTCTAATCTAGGTTATGGCGGTAAATATGGTTACGGCTATAATAAATCCATAAAGAAATGGTGGAAGTTCTAAAGGCGATAATTAGGATGGTATTGTTGCCCTCATAATCCCCAACCGTTAGTGGACATTAAAAAATTTAAAAAAATGTATAGAAAGCAATTTTTGTTTACTAAGAAAAAAGGGGACTTTCCAAACTTAGAGGAAATACAAACTATAGAGGAATATACTTTATATATTGGCAAAGATTCAGAATATTGCTTCGTTAAAAACGAAATAAGAGAGTTTCACTTACTTGGATCTATATATGATTGGGAAAATCCCCAATTCTTAAACGAACAAATTCTTGAAAACATCTCTCAAGAACAAAGACTTGAGGATATATTAAGGGCTACTGATAATTATTGCGGACAATTTGTTTTAATTGTGAAACTTTACAATGAGATATTTATTTTTAATGATGCTGCTAGTCAAAAAGAGATTTATTATGACAATAATTTTACCTGTTTTGGTACTCAACCAAAATTACTGGGATTATCAGTAGATTTATTGGAACATAATAGTGAGGATGCAAAAGAATATTATAGCTCACAGAATTTTAAAAAAAAATGTTTATTTGTCTGGAATACAACGCACAAGAGCAATATCTTCCATCTTATGCCTAATCATATCTTGAATGTCAAAAAAAAGAGTACTAATAGGTTTTTCCCAGCAGAAATTCTTAAAAAAAACACTTTGGACTATGTATCCAAAAAATCCTCACAAATGTTAAAAGGGTACATTAATGCTATTTCAAAACGAAATAAATTAAAGATGGCTGTGACAGGAGGTTATGATAGTCGTGTTTTATTTTTGGCAAGTCTAAACGTTGAATGTGAATACTTTGTAACAAGACATCCTAATATGAATGATTCACATCATGATATTTTTATACCAAAACGTTTAACAAGTTACTATGATAAAGACTTCATGATTGGTGACGATAATTTAATGATGGAAAATATTGAGGACACTGATTATATCAATGATATTGATTTTCCCCGATTTTGGTTATCCAGAAATAAAAGCAACAATGATTTAATGTACATTAACGGCAATGTAAGTGAAATTGCAAGGAACTATTTTGGATACTACAAAAATGCAACGGCAAAAGATTTGTGTTTTTTATCAGGTAATTCAACGTTGAGTTTTGCTACTAAGCAATATTCCATCTGGTTAAAAAACAAATCAGTATTTAAGAAATATGGGTATCATTATTTAGATATGTTTTATTGGGAGGAAAAAATGGGGAATTGGCAGGCTAAATCAAAAACAGAAGCTCACGCTTTGGATAGAAATGTTCTTTCTCCATTTAATTCTAGAAAATTACTAAATTTATTACTTAGTACTAAACGAAAAGACAGGGATTCTCATTTTAATCGCTTATACGATTTGATGATTTATGAGTTATCGGGAAATGATAACGAAATAATTAAAATACCAATAAATCCTAGCAGGAAAAGGACAATTTTTGGACTAATGAAATATTTTAAGATTTACAATCTGTACAGATTTATTAAAGTTAAATTAAGAAAATGAAAGTCTAACGCCCACTAACACTTTGTAAATGTTAGTGCGGGTTCATAACTATATATGAAAAAAGGGTCCGACCGTAAATAAAAGTCAAGCCCTTGTTATTTTTAACTTACACATTTTACGGGATAGTGTCTTTTTTGACGTGTATAACTCTCCAAAGCATAGACAGTCTAAAATGAATGTTCACACATTCCTCATCACCACCTACAATTTATCGGTAGCCTACAATCATACTGACGGTCATGTTGGTAAGCATTCAAGATACTTTTAAAACATTTTGAATCTAAAGGTCACTTAAAAGCCCTTTCTACAAACGATACATGAAAAAAAAGTTACATTTTTAAATACTTTTGCCTTGGAAAAGTAAAATTTCCTCTATCCTGAGGATAATAAATCCTTAAAAATAGATTTAATGATGGTTTTGAAATAGTCCCTTCAAAAAGTGACCCATTACTCCTCATTTTTGTTGACAACCATTTATTTCCCTTTTTGTACCATCAAACGTAGATATCCCACCATTATATGGTAAATTCCAGTTCGATTTTGCATGCTACGCCCAATAATACCGACTTGCAGGGAATAGTTTTGATACTTTGGATTTGTCCAGAAATACTCGCCGTTTCTTATGTTATCCTTCCGTTTTTCGCATTGTTTGCATACAAAATAACTGCCTATAATCTAGGTATTTTATTTCTGGATAGTTTATTAGGTATATTCCTTTAAAAATTTGGCAATAATCCAATTTAAACGATTACAGAGTAATGTTCCTTCAAAATATCCTTTAACACGTCTGAACAAATTCGTTTATTTCGGCTTTTTTGGGATTAAATCAAAAAAGGACTCCTATAAATAGGCTAGTAAAGTATTTATAAAGGAAATCCTGTACTAAAAATATGATTTACTAAGATAATGTTAAAAAAACATACCGTTCATCGATTCTAGAAGAATTAAACATCCATAATTAAGCATTCAATCGTAAAAGTACTAATATAAAAAAATACAGTTTATCGAAAATATAATGTATTTCATCGTTAATATTGAAATTTTAAATATTTTTACGAACCCAAATGATTTTAATCTAAACACTTAATCTTAACATCCCCATGAAATTAAATTTTTTATCCCCACAAACCCTACTAATGCTTTGTTTTGTCTTGTTTTTACACACTTCTTGTTCCAAGGATTCAGATTTACTTACGGATTATGTGGTTTCGGAGACGGAGGAAACCTTAAATATAGCGTCATTAGTAGATGACTCTTTCACTATTGCAGGACAGAGCAGCTTAGTGCTCGATGTGTTATCCAATGACAATTTAGAAAACCAAGAAGAAGTCGTTATTTCCGAAACTTCGGAACCTTCCAATGGAACCGTAGTGGTCAATGCAGATGAAACCTTAACCTATACTCCCAATACGGATATTACCGAGGAAGTTGAAGACACATTTACCTATACCGTAGAGGTAAATAATGGGGAGGGTACAACTACTGCGGAAGAGGCTAGTGTCGTTATTACTACTACGGAAAATGCTGCCAAACAGGAAGGAGTAAATCTTAGCACTTACGGGGCGGTAGGTGATGGAGTTACGGATGATACTGCTGCGCTGCAAGCTGCATTCGATAATGAGACCAATATAACGTCAGACCCAAACAAAACGTATTTGATTAGTGGTCAGATTAGGTTAGACCAAAATATGACGCAGACCATTGATTTCAATGGGTCAAAAATAACCAGGAATAGTGGTATTGACTATATCCTAAAAATAGATAAAAGTTCCTATTCCGGTACTAATACTTCAATAAGTAATCTTGAAGTGGATGGTAATGAACTTAGTGGATCATTGGTTTATATTGAATCAAGAGTAAAATTCACAAATGTATCTGTTTATGATGCATTGACAAATGGCGGTTCTGTCAGAGGTATATGGATAGAAATGAAGGATGAGCCTGGTGTTGTAGGTCAATGGGTGTTCGATAATGTTGATATTGATAATATTTCCAATTCAAATACTAGTGCGGGGGAAGCACAGGCTTTTTATGTAGTTTGGCCTGTTACCGTTTCAGACGGGGTACAATTAGTATATAAGAACAGTACTTTATCGAATAGTTTTGGTCGGTATGGGAATTTAATGATTTTGAATAGTCGCTCACATGATATAAGTTTCACCAATAATACTTTGTGGTTTGAGAATTTGACATTTTTTAATGCCCAAAGAAGGTTGGTAAAGAATTATATTGGGAATACGACTTGGATAAATTGTGATTTCTATGCTGCTGATAATGATAATCCCGATTATTTAGATAATATTATATCTGCACCGATTTTTGATATGGGGGCGGGTAGTTCCGCTAAGGGTTCTGAAAACAATCTGATTTGTGGCTGTAACTTTTACGGGGGCTATACAAAAAATTTAGATGGTGTTGGCAGGGGTGTTTGGTTTGGTGGTACGAGTGGTACTACAAGTGTTGAGATAAGGCATAGCACTTTTAACGGTGACAGTCCTAATAATAGATATGATATTGGATTTAATGGAATAACGTTTTATAAGGAAATTGGGGATTTCAAAATATGTGATTGTGATTTCACCCTTGGAGCATCGGCAGAAAGGGGTAATAAGTTTACTGATTATGGTGGATTTACCTTGGTAGGTGGTCCACTTCAGATAGATTCAAAAAACAACACCTATGACATAGGGCAAACTGCGGCATTAGCGGGTCTTAATGCTTCAAAATATGAAGTTGTTGACTTATCTGGTGATTGTCCAGTTTGTCCAAGCATTGATGATTAAATGAAATTACAGGTCTTATATGGGTGGCAACTGTAGAACGAAGAATACAGAGGGTATGGTACTATAAAGCACTATCTCATAAAGTGTGTAAATAGAATATAGCGGGGCATGTCCCCGCTATTTTTTGTTTAATTTTCAATATTAACATATTCTAAAGAATGAGGAAATATTCAACGATGAATTTCTAAAACAGTTCAAGACCGGAGATGAGCTCGACGGTTTTTTTAAAGGAACTCACAAAACGGGGTATCGGGAAGATGCTCGAAGGGGAGCTCAAGGGCTATCTGGATTATGGGAGGAGGTAACACTTAATTGGTTGATATCCACGAATAAGCATTTGTTAAGAAACCCTCTTCGATAGCTTCCGTTAAAACGTTCTATAAAAGCATTTTGAGTTGGTTTGCCAGGTTGGATGTACTTTAATCTATCCCATGCATCTCGCTCCAATCGTTCGTTATAAGGCAATGAACTCTGAGCCGTTGTCCATCCTGTTCTTCCTTGTTTTTCCTTTTTTATTGATAAGATGGTTAAATACCTAGACAATGCGGTTACTGGTCAAGGAGAAGTCGGCTTCGATTTGAAGTGCTTCCCGATTGAAATTATCGATGACGTTAAACTACCTAAAACTTCTTTTGTTCTCCTGCACATCGGTTGCGAAATCCATAATCTATGTATTGTTGAATTCATTCGGAACCTTCAAAAGTTTTTTCACCCCTACCGGCAAACGTTTCTTGACTTTTCTTCTCAAAGGCAACCCAAGGGCTTTGTAAACACGTTGTGCCTGTTAATGGTTCTATGGCCTCCCTTCATTGCTCAAACGTTCGTAAGCCTTCCAAAAACCTTCCTCAAGGTGTTCTTTGGCCTTTTGTTGCAAAGCATCTTCTTTCTCGGATTCGTCCTTCGGCAGAGGTTTGTAATAATAGACGCTCTTGCTCATATTTAGGATACGGCACTCCCTGCTAATACTGTAATGGAAAAGTTCTTTGGCACTACTGCGATTACGGCAAGGCTTCAGAGCTTTTTTACAATAATCTCCTTGGCCATTTGATGGCCTAGCGCAAAATTCGCGTACATCTGTTTGAGCTTAGGGTTCTCCTCCTGGAGTTCCTTTATACGCTTCAATTCCCTGGAGTTCATCCTGGCATAATTGGAACGCCATTTGTAAAACGACGCGGAACTAACGCCATGCTAATGACTGATTTGTTCGACACTTTTACTGTCGTTGAACTCCTTTAAGATCTTTGCAATCTGCACGGGTGAAAATTTACTTATTATCATAATACTGTTTAAACTTAAAGAGTATTATTCTACTTTTAAACAGTTTGGTTTTTAGGGGAGCTTAAAGGTTTTCTTTTATAAATACATTTAAATGTATTCGAGGAATAATTTCGTTAGTTTTAGTTTAATCCTTTATTTTGGCCATTGCTGTAAAACAGCTGTTAGCTGTGCGTAGTTTACAAATTTTATTGCCCGGCTATAGGTGCTTTATCAATTATACTGGAATATAAATCTTTTAATTTGTTTTTTTCCTTGGCCAAAAGGCTTTTTTTTGCTGAAACGTCAATTTTAAGATCATTCAAATGGTTAAAAAATTCAACTTTCGGATGCTCCAAAAAGTCTTCTATAAACCCTCCTGACTTATTACTTTCTACAAAAGCGTGTAAGACCGGGTTGTTCTTATTTACAATAATGGGTAGCCCCATAAAATAGGATAGATACATTCTATTTGGTGCACAAAGCCTATTATTGGTATACGTAGGCAAATACATCACGATACTAGCACATCCCTTTTTCCAAAATAAAGGCAACACTTCATAATTTACTTTCCCTATAAAAAAGAATTTATCATCTGTCAGCTTGTTCTCTTCCTTAAATTTTATAAAGTCAACTTCCGTACCTCCCAATAAGAGGATTTTGTAGGGATTGGGGAGGTTTCTGGAAAGGTCAGCGAGTTTCTGCCTTCCCCTTTCTTTGTATAAAGGTCCTTGATGTATTATAAATTTAGTTCCCTTTTTCTTTTTTGCTTCCAATTCATCCAATTTTGACACAATCAGTGCCGATGGGGTCTTCCTAGAATCAATGTCATAGTATGGCAAATTAAATAAGTAGAACAATTTATTCGTTAGTTGTAATTTTTCTTTCAAATAAAGCATTCGTTCCTTATTGGCCATAATTACCGTATCAGATTTTTTTATCAATAAATTCTCTAACGCATCCAATATTTTTTTCAAGAAGGATTCGTTTTTATTGGGTACTTCGTGGTCGTCATATATCAAATAAAACCTTTTAGGGTTCAGTAACCGGAACAATAATACTGGAAGAATTATATCAGAGTCTTGTGCATGAACAATTCTTGGTTTTAGTTTATTCAATAATTTAAAAGCCTTAAATGTAAATTCAAGTACGGTAAAAACCCTTAAAAAGGTATTATGTCTAAATGTACCCTGAATTTGGTGTAAGATAACGGAGTCATCAAAAGAAAGGGTTACCTGTTTATCAGGAAATAAAATAAGATCAACTTTTAAGTCCTTATTCCATTCTTTTAAAATTCTTAGTTCATTTAAAATCCTTCCGTCCGTATTAATATCAGTCTTTGCTATGAATACTATGTTGTTCATGAAATTTTGCTTTAGTAATAAAAAAAATAAAAGTGACGAATAAAATTGAGTTCATACGCAATATAACATCGATGTTTAAAGATGCAATTAGGTATAAGATTAGAATCGTTTTAAAGAACAAATTATTTGAAAAAGAATATAGTTGCCTTAAAATCAGTAATATCAATATAAAAGGTATAAATCCATATCTTAGTAGGATTGTTAGCGCGGATGTATCGGTGACTGACATATCCCTATCTTCTTCAGTTGACCAGCGCGCGGCCCAGGTAAATATCGGAATTTTAAAGGGCAATCCAATAACATAATGTCCTGAAACCAGTTTATCTTGTACTGCCGTGTAAATTACCTCTCGGTTACCTTCGATGGTATTTTCAGCTATGGATTCTTCTCCCTCTATTATTGAAAAGATTCTTCTATCTATTTGATTTCTCATCGATTGATTATTTGAATAGGCGCCGAAAAAAATCAGCAATACCAAAATGCCATAAAATGAAATTTTTAGAATCTTTTTTAAGTTAAATTTATTCCACAATAAATAGATGGTCTCAAGAAATAATAGGGCCAATAAGGTTCTGTTAAAACTTAGTATAAGAGCAAATACACTCAAAATGGCCGTGATTTTAACCAACTTGCCTCTACTATACCAATTGTTATTATCTTGAATTAATAGATACATTCCTATTAAACCGAAGTGAAAGTTGGAATTGCCTAATCTTCCACTTGTTTCTTTCAATATATCAGCGCCACTTTCCAAGTCTTGGTAAATGGGTAGATCAATAACCAAAGAGAGAACAGATATGATCACGGAAGCGTTTATGGCAACCAATAAGGTTTTCCATACGATTCGAATATCGGCCCTTATCCCTTGTACAATGAGTAGTAAGGATGAAAATAAGGGTAATCCAATGCGTATGGTTTTAAAGGCCTCCACAAACGACTGACCGTACATAAACTTTTTAGTAACAACTTCAGTAAAAACAACCACTATGATCAATAAAACAATATTTCTTTTTATCCGAAAGTTTTTGACGCTTACATTATTTTGGGAATAGCATAATAGATTGATTATAGGCAATAAAATAAAGGCGAAATGATTAATGCTCAAAAGCACCCCTGGTAAAGACAAATAGAAATTGCTATTCGTAGGTAAAAAAAAACCAATAAATAGAATGATATAGAATAAACGATTGAAGAGTGAATGCATCTAAAAATTTAGTTTTATTTCAGAATTAAGAATAAGCATTTACTTTTATATTTGGAATTACCCAACCCATAAAGACAGTGCCATTTAGATTTCAAATCCAAATTATTTAAATGAGTTCAAAACTTATTAATTACATTCTGGATATTATTAATTTAATAATTGCATTATCTGTAAATGGAAGTCCGTCTTGGAGTATGCATCCTCTAGCTTTTTAAAGCATTTTAAATTATGTGCTATTTCATTTTTTGACAAGTGAATCTGTCCGGTTTCCAAATCCTTTTTTAGGTCTTCTATCCCATATATATAAAGCCCCTCATTTTTAAACCACGTATACGTAGGGTTTTTTTTATTTAGATACACTTTAACCCCTTTGTTCAATGCCATCATTAGATTGCCAAGCGCATGTTGTCTATAGCTGTTATTGACACAGGCGGCTACCGGTCCGTAAAAATCAATAAATTCATGGGCGGGTAGAAAAGAATCTATTAAAACAGCCTTTTCTATTTTACTTGCCTTTTCCCGTACTTTATCAGTGTAGGCATTTTCTTCGCCATAATTAAACAAAATTTTTATGTTTATCTTCTTATTCAGGTTACAAGTTTCTACCAATTCCAAAATATCCAAATGATTGTTGTAATGTGACCTACTATTACAAATAACCACTGTATTCTTTTTGGGATAATCCGATTCAAAATCAATTTCTTTGGCGTACGGTATATCGTCCAAAGAAAGGGGGATAAATTTAGGCAGATGTCTATAATATCTTGTCAAATATTCGTATTCTTCCTTAAAAACACAGACTATTGCATCCGCACGTCCTATTGCCTTATAAAACAACATTTCTTCTTGAAAAAGGAATCGAAAACTCGATTTTACCTTTTCTTTAATTAATTTGGAAATAAAAAAAGACTTGGATTTTGTGCTGAGATACATATGTAATTTACGTGAATATAACTCAGTGCCAAAAAAACGCCAGACAACCCTAACGCCTTGATCCACACGATTCACTATTTGGCTTTTAAAAAAATCTAAATTGTATAAAACGACTAAATCCGCAGCATTTACTATTGCCAGTATTTCGTTTAGATTGTCTGGTAGAGGGTCAAAAAACAGGGCTTTATCATGATAATCCTCATTATTTGAATTTTTGGTATCCAATATTAATAATTTATTATCAAAAAAATCACCCGAAAACCTTTTGGAGTCAATTATAAATTTGTTATCTGAATGAATATGTATAATTTTTTTCATAAAAAATAATATGGTGCAACTTGCTATTTATCTAAATAAAAAATAAAATTTTACCCTGCAATTAAAAATTTAGCTGTATAGCAGAGAGAAGGGTTAATACTTGATTCTTTTCAATGGCATTACCAAAATCATAAAGTTTTTGACAATCAGATTTCAAACCTCCATTAGTTATACGATCAATATTTTCCTTAAAATAAGTATCCTGAAACGTCTTAAGGTCATTGTTTGTGTTGTACCAATATTCCAAAGGATTCATATGATTTTTGGTTGATGTAGGAGGTAATTTCATGCCCAATTTTCGCATTATGGCTGAAGGGAGTTTTTTTATTGGAACCTGTCTACCTTTATAATTAATTGCAAAATGTTTAGCAGACGGTTTAGCATTGATCTTTGCCCATTTATAGTTTGCAGCGTCTGGGTACTTTGATAAAACCCATTTGAGATAAATATGATGATTCATCCTATTTTTTATAGGTATTGACATACAATATTCCATAAAATCCACATTATAAAAAGGGGACATAGTTTCGGTTTTGATTTGTCCAATTTTTAGCCCTTCATTAGCACCATTAAATCCCCTTTGATATAGCATGGCCAACTCAAGATCCTCAAATGATGCGAAAGATTCGCTTGAGGAGCTCTTATTTTCCAGTGTCCTGGAATATTTCCCTCCTAATATTTTCAAATCATCTTTGTTTAAACGGGTAATAAAACTACCAATTACAACATCTCCCAATTGGCCGGAATGGGATATTCCCAGGTTGTCAAAATTTAAATACTTATAAATACTATTGCTATGCGCAAGTCCGTAATACAAGGCATTGCCTCCCGATATTTTGGTGATTTCATCAATATCCTTTAAAAAAAGGCCATTATCCAGGGCCTTAAAAATCCAATCATGTCTTAAATCGGCAGCAATTTTTTTTGCAATTGTTTCGTCCAAATAATCGCTTTGGGAAAATGTTAGATTAATTTGATCTACATACCCCATTTGATGTGCAACCCATGAGGTCATTCTAGAATCCAAACCTCCACTTAAAGTGACCAAATGCTTGAAAGAATATTCCCTGTCCTTTTCAAATTGCAGACGAATAGCTTCTCTAAACTTAGTATCGAGTTCTTCAATTATTTGATTTTCATCGACCTTCCCTTCAAGTTTCGATTTGGGTAGATTATAATATTTTATTATTTCAACACTGCCATCTTTTATATAGAGGTAATTACCAGGCATAATTTTATGGATATCATCAGATAAAGTTTTATCTCCTAACATATAACCATAACTCAATAAATTGTATGCAGATTCAATATTGAGACTATATGAAAGATTATTGTCTTTTAAGAAAGTGTATATTTCATTTATTACACTGGAAATAAAAAAGACTTTCCCTTTTTTATAATAATATAGGGTTCTTGAACCAATGTGGTCCGTGAAAACTAACCACTTATCCTCTTTTTTATCATAAAATGCACCGCAAAAACTTCCCCTAAACTTTTTGAAAAATTCATTTCCTTCTTTCAAATATAATGCTGTAATTGTCTCCTCCCAATTTAAGGATGGTTCTAAGAGGTCTATTTTATTTAAAACAACTCCTTTTAATACAATTATATAATCATTTGTTTCTGAAAATAAATTATCATTTTCAAATTTATTATTAGAAAAATGGTTAAGTCTAATATCTTTATATGCTATGCAGTCATGCTTAATAGTTTGGTTTTCCTTTGACTTACTGATTTTACCGATTGAACCTATTGAAATATCGAATCCACGCATAAATTAAATTTAATTTTTTTAAAATTTATCTAGAAGAACTCTAAAGTATACTCTTTA
Organism: Maribacter polysaccharolyticus; assembly: GCF_028882255.1. Classification (GTDB taxonomy): domain Bacteria; phylum Bacteroidota; class Bacteroidia; order Flavobacteriales; family Flavobacteriaceae; genus Maribacter_A; species Maribacter_A polysaccharolyticus. The sequence goes on along the minus strand of NZ_JARBUY010000005.1, from coordinate 225,610 downwards.
AAGCTTATTTTAATCATTTTCTTGATTAACAACTTATAATACGCTACGTATAGCACCAAGTATACCATTTTTATCATAATAGTTGTATTTGAATATTAAAAATCATCTTAAATTGATAAGTAAAGATAAAACTAGAGAGGTTAAGATGTACCATTTAAAATCTAAATCTGTGCTATCGATTGCGACTTTCAAATTTTCTGCGCTTTCAACTATTATTAATAAGTAATGTTACGAAATATAATAATTTCTCATTAACTAATAATGTCTAAACACGATGAATATGTAAAATAAAAGTTGAAATTTAACCTGAAACCGAACCTGTGAAATAAAATAAGAAGATTCCAAAGTTTACATCCAAATATTTGCGGTTTACAGTTATATATGTCCATATTAATTAAGAACCTTATTAACATCTTCTCTAGATTTAAACATAATAACATCGATTATAGACAGATTTGGAATAAAACTAGTATTAACCGAGCATATGTTATTGCTTCAGATTCTAAAAAATCTTATTTAATGCCTTTGCATTTAAAAAAATCTTTGTCATACATCTTAGTTCCTCCAACAGGATTCATATAAGTGTGACCGCCTAATTCATTGGTTATATTTATTAATCACATTGATATTTCCTGACTTTTTGTATTACTAATTGATACAGAAGAAAATTATATTCCACATTTATTTCCAAATATTTTGATACCGCTTCCACTGAAGCTACGACTAATGAAGAGATACTATCAACCTTAGGATTGAATATGGATTCGATTATAGGAAAAACATCAGTAAAAAAGGTGACTTCGCATAGGTTTGCTGTATAGTAAGTAGTAAAATTTATCGTATCCTTTCTGATTTGTATTTCTTTTATCAACTTATTTTAGCTTCGAACGCAATGTAAAGTTACATACCGTTTCCTCATTTTTAAATAAAATTTTGTTTCGATTGATAAAACCTTCTTTAATAAAACTTACGTCATCTGCAAAAATAAATACATCAACCGCATTCACAAGTTGGAAATATCCCAAATAAGGGAATAAATACGATTGTATAATAGCAACCTTCATTACTTAATTGTTCTGTACTCTTAATAAGAGTCTACAAATCATATCCACTTCTTCTAACGTAAGATTAAAGTATAATGGCAAACAAAAAACCCGCTTAGAAATATCATCGGCCCATTGGAGTGGTTTTGATTTCAAATAAGGTAGGGAAGATGGTAAAGAAGGGTAGAAATAGCGTCGCCCAAATATTTCATTTAATTTAAGGAAATCAATACACTTAAGTAGAAACCCTTCATTTTCAAGAACAATCGGATAGTAGGCATAATTAGCTTTAGAATCCTTATGCCATAATGGCTTAAATGCTTTAAACGTCTTTAATTTTTCGTCATAGCGTTCTGTCAACAATTTACGTTTATCATGTATGGCTTGAATATAATTTAAATTAGCTAAACCCATTGCAGCATGAAATTCTGAATTCTTTCCGTTAATGCCTAAATTATGAAACGTTTCTGGACCACTGTGCCCAAAATTACGAATATGGGCCAATTCCTTTAATAATTTTGGTTCTTTGGTTATCACCAAGCCACCTTCACCTGAGTGAAATAACTTGGTTGCATGTAAACTACATGTTGAAATATCCCCATAATTAAAAATGGAATTTCCATTGATTTCTACTCCGAAGGCATGTGCAGCATCGTATATTACTTTAAGCTTATGTTTTTTTGCGATTTTTTCAATTGCCATCACATCACATGGATTACCGTATACATGTGTTGCCACTATGGCTGAGGTATTTGCGGTAATAGCAGCTTCAATTTTTGTATGATCAATGTTTAGGCTTTTTGGATCTATATCCACAAAAACAGGAGTACAGCCCTCCCAAACAATACTACTTGTTGTTGCAACATAAGTGAAAGGAGTAGTAATTATTTCTCCTTTCAAATTCAATGCCTTAATGGCCATTTGGAGAGCGATGGTTCCATTTGTCACAAACAATAAATGCTCTACCCCTAGATGCTCTTTAAGTTTCATCTCAAGATCACTGGCCAATGGTCCCATATTGGTGAGCCATTGACGTTTCCAAATGCCATGCAATAGTATATCATAGTCTTCCTTGGGAGGTATAAAAGGTAAGGTTACAGGTATCATAACTTTCGATTTTTTATAATTGTTAATAGCGCATACAAAGGGCTTGCTTTAAAAAAAGAATGAATCAATAGATAAAATGTTATTCCTATTAGTGAAGCAATTGTTATTTGTGCGATATTACTATAGTCGATAAATAAATAAACAGAAAAGTGCATCAATAAAAAAGTAAGACAGGCCAGTAGTAAAATTGGCAACATATCCAATAATTGACGCTTTGTACTATAGTCTATTAATTTACTACTATAATGAGTGTTGATAAGCAAACTGAAAAAGGAAACAACTACACTACCCCAAATCATACCGATAACCCCAAATTGAAAACCTATAATCAAAGCAAGAACAAGAAATGATTTTTTAATTATGTCTAAAAATAAAAATATGTCGCTTCTGCCATATACTTTTAATACATTAACATTAAAAGCATGTATTGGGAATAGCATGGCCGCCAAACTCAATACTTGGAAATAGGGTACTGCAGCTAACCATTCATGCCCTAATATCAAGTCGAATAAGGGTTCTGCTATGGCGGCTAACCCCAACATTAAGGGAGCGATAATAAAAAAAGATATACGAAGTAAACTCCTGAAAATTTTCGACAATTTTGAGGTATCATCTTGCAATTGGGCAAACATTGGGTACGTGACTTTGCTAACAATTGAAGTTATTGTTAGTGACGGATATTGAGTAAACCGTCTCGCCCGTTCGTAATAACCGAGTGTCTGTACTGGAAAAAATTTACCGATAATAATATTATAGCTATTTGTAAAAACTACATCGAGCAGTCCGGATAACATTATTTTGTAACCAAAATTATAATGGTATTTTAACTTTTTCTTAGAAAAATTTAAGCTTGGTTTCCATGATCCCGTTATCCAAAGTAACAGGGATAAAATAATTTGAGTGGTCATATACATGGTTACAATACTCCAAACGCCATAATTATTATAGCCCAAGAAAAGACCTACACTAACGCCAATAATAATGCTCGGGGCATTCAATAGCATTATCTTTTTAAAACGCATTTCTTTATTTAATATTGCCAATTGTACAGCAGAAAAAGCTGATATTATAAATACTAAACAATAAATTCTAATAATATCTATAAGAACTTCTTGTCCATAAAAAGTTGATATATAAGGTGCAGCATAAAACATCAGTGCATATACCAGCAGACTAATGGCCATATTCATATAAAACACAGTGGTAAAATCGGAATCATCTGCATTTTTTGTCCTAATTAATGAAGAAGACATGCCACTATCAACTAAGGAGGTGCCAACGCCTATGAATACCGCGATCATTCCTATAAGACCAAAATCTATTGGCCCTAACCAACGAGCTAAAAAGAGCATAGCTATAAAAGACAGTCCTTTTAAAAATAATGCCTCGGCAAAACTCCACACTACTCCGGATATTGTTTTTTGTTTTAAGGACATTAATCCAACAAATTTTGAAGATACGAGTAATATTCACCTTTCAATTTAAAAATACTTTGTTTTAATTGCTTTTTATCAATCCAATTATAGTTTAAAGCAATCTCTTCCAAACAAGCAATTTTTAGTCCTGTTCTTTTTTCAACGGCTTTCACAAACTCAGTTGCTTCAGTTAACGCCTCATGGGTGCCTGTATCTAACCACGCAAAGCCCCGACTTAAAATTTCTAATTTTAATTGTTTCCGATCTAAATATTCCTGATTTATGGACGTAATTTCCAACTCACCTCTATCACTGGGTTTTACATTCTTTGCAATCCGGACCACACTGTTAGGATAAAAATACAATCCAACAACAGCGTATTTGGATTTAGCAATTTTCGGTTTTTCCTCAATACTTAAAACGTCTTTATTTTGATTAAACTCCACCACCCCATAGCGTTCAGGGTCCGTTACAAAATTACCGTAAATTACAGCTTTGTTTTGTTGCTCTACAATCCTAATGGCGTTCATCAATAATTTTTGCAATCCTGCCCCATAAAAAACATTATCACCCAGGACCAAAGAAACATCATCATCACCAATAAACTCTTCCCCAATAATAAAAGCCTGTGCCAAACCATCTGGAGATGGTTGTTCAGCATATGATAATTGTATACCAAACTGTTGACCAGATCCCAACAATTTTTTAAAATTCGGTAAATCCTGAGGGGTTGAAATTACCAATATCTCTTTTATCCCTGCAAGCATAAAGACGGATAAGGGGTAATAAATCATAGGCTTATCGTAGATGGGCAATAATTGCTTGCTAACACTTAGCGTCAATGGGTGCAATCGTGTCCCAGAACCCCCGGCTAAAATTATTCCTTTCATAATTTATTGGTATTGTTTTGCATAATATTTCTGGTAGGCCCCAGTGGTAACATTATTTAGCCACTCATCGTTGTTTAAGTACCAATCTATTGTTTTCGATAGGCCTTCCTCAAAGGTTACCGTAGGACTCCAACCCAACTCCTTGTTAATCTTACTGGCATCAATGGCATAGCGTAAATCATGTCCAGGCCGGTCTTTTACATAGGTTATCAGTTGCTCACTACTTCCTTTTTCCCGCCCTAATTTTTCATCCATATGTTGACAAAGTAATTTTACCAAGTCGATATTTTTCCATTCATTGAAACCTCCAATATTATAAGTCTCTTTATCTGTTCCTTTATGATAAACAAGGTCGATGGCTATAGCATGGTCTATTACATAAAGCCAATCCCGTGTATAATCGCCATTGCCATACACTGGTAATGGTTTATTATGGATTATATTATGTATAAACAAGGGTATTAATTTTTCAGGAAATTGGTTAGCCCCATAATTATTGGAGCAATTGGTAATCACATACGGAAGGTCATAAGTTTCCCCATAGGCCCTAACAAAATGATCTGAACTTGCCTTTGATGCTGAATATGGAGAATTGGGGTCATAGGAAGTTGTCTCTTCAAATAAACCGGTTTCCTCCAAGCTTCCATATACCTCATCCGTACTTACGTGGTAAAAACGCTTTCCTTTCCAATTCTCTCCCCAAAGATTCTTAAATGCGTTTAAAAGAACCATGGTGCCTAAGATGTTGGTTTTAGCGAAGGCCAAAGGGTCGCTAATGGATCGGTCAACATGGGACTCAGCCGCAAGGTGTATTACTCCCTCAAAGCGATATTCTTTAAAGATTGTATTTATAAAATCTTCATCTGTAATATTGCCTTGGATAAAAGTGTAATTGTCTTTAGCCTCTATATCCTTTAGGTTTTCCAAATTTCCGGCGTAAGTCAATGCATCCAAATTGTAAATATGGTATTCTGGATATTTTGTAACGAGTCTTCGTATGACATGGGAACCTATGAATCCAGCTCCCCCCGTAACTAATATTTTTTTAATAGGATTACTTTTTTCTTGCATATGACCAGCACTTTATATTAGATTATAAATTTAAACTATCTTTAATAGGAAACCTTATTTTTTGATAATTTTTAAATGTCTAATTGATAATTTTGTAAATAAGACAACTAGCAATTATATCTCGAAGATATTGCACTTAAAAAGGTTTGTATTCCTAAACTCGATTAAATACATGAAAAATATTTTATCGACATATTTCTGTTTAATTTAAACAATCTATAAGGTATTTCTGTTATTTGAATGACAATGAAAATATCTAAAATATAAAGTTCTAAGGACTAAATAACCGATATTCATATTCAATTTTATCTCCTAGATTGGTCAATCATCAACATAATTCCCATTATCCACTTTAAATTGTGAAAGATAATATACTAGAGTGCAAAAAGAGTTCTTGTCTTGGATTTAGTTCTATGGTCAATAATTGATTTAAAAAATTCTTCTAATGTTGAATATGAAATGTGGAAATAACGAAGGGTTAGGGTATTAAATGACATTAATAAAATGTCGCTAATCCGAATTATTGATTGATGGACGAAAATATTTAATGATTACCACAAGTATTTCTTAAATTCTTCTAAAATTACTGACTTTTAATTTTAAGATTGATCGTAATGATAGAATCAAAAGTGATATGTCCCTCTTGTAAAAAAAACAGTATTAAAGATCGTTACCAAACCTACTGGGAATGTGGTGCATGCGGAAGGCAATATTCCTGTGTAAATGGTATACCCAAGCTTTATGACGAAGATGCCCTTGGTATGTCAGATAAGGGTCTTAGGGATAAGGTCTATAAACATATGGCCTGGTTTTATAATTTTTGGAATCCTTTCTTTATGCTTCCGGTTCGACCGATAAAAGTTTCTGTGAAATATTGGATTGTATATTTTCTCTTAGTTTTTTCCTTAATTTTTCTGGTATATAATTTTGTTGATTTGATTGCATTTCGAGGCATAGGTGAAATTAGGATCTCAGATATATTATTCTTTATTCCCTTGGTAATTTTTATTTTTTTACTATCAAAACATCCGCGATATGCGCATTTACTATGGCTTTCGATACCAATAAAGATAATACTTGCCATTCGCAATTTTAAACCTATAAAAACACATGCTTCTGTCCACGGTGGATTTCAAGAAGAGTATTTACAATCAGATAAAATAATAAGGATGCTCGATATTGCCAGTGGTAGTGGTAATTCACTTTTTCGACATGGTTGGATGAAATTGAATGCGGAGTATACGGCAGTAGACCTTTCTGCAGGTATGATTTTACAGGGAAGGCGATTAATGAGTAAACATAAGGTTCCTGCAGATTTTATTCTGACTGATGCAACCAAACTCCCTTTTGAAGCTGAGACCTTTGATATTTGTACAAATTATGGGGCGTTTAATGGATTTTCTGACACAAAAGCTGCTCTGAAGGAAATGGTTAGAGTGACCAAAAAAGGTGGAAAAATCCTTATTTTGGATGAACGGGAGTATGAGGGTTCTACATGGTTGGAACACTTGTATTATAAAAAAGTGTTTGCTTGTTACAATACTCTTGTTGGTACCCCTGCTGACTTGCATACAGATGAACTTGAGGATATTCAGGTACACCAGCCGTATGAGTTTGTTTATATATATACTGCGCGAAAGAAAATGTAATCAAATATTAGGGTTATGCGCTTTAATAAGTGGCAAGATGGGCTTAACCTATAAATGTACTATGGGATTTATCCATGATCGGTTTTAAAATATCCGACATTTTAGTACTTACCTGTACTTCCTTTAGGCTGTTCAGTTGCCTTAGGTTGTGTACATCGGTCGCAACAAAGTCGATCATGCCTTGGTCGAGTAGCCTTGATGCCATTTGCTGTACTTCCTTGCCATAGTACTTGCTCAAGGATAACAAGTTCATTTGATAAAGTACCCCTTGCTTTTTATAGGATTTATGAAGGTGCAAATTGGAATGTAGGTATAGGTATCGTTCAGGGTGGGCAAAAATCGCAAAGTATCCTTTTTGCCTGATTTTTTTCAAGGCTTGTTCAAAATTGATCGAAGCTTGTAAAAAAGACATTTCCACCAGTAGATAATTGCCTCCCAAGGGCATGATCTCTTCATGTTCCAGTAGCGTTTCAAAATTATCATCGATCATATGTTCTGCCGCTGCCCGAATGGAAACATGCTTCATTTTTTGCTGTAACAATCCATTCTTTAAAAGAATCAAGGCGTCATTGATGGTTTTAGGATTGTTGGGGTAATAGCTATTCATGATATGGGGGGTGGCAATAAAATCGGTGACCCCAAACTCCCCAAATCCTTTGATCAAGGCAATGGAATCATCCACATTTTTTGCCCCATCATCAATGCCGGGCAAGATATGATTGTGTATATCAATAAAGTCTTCCAAAAAATCAACTAAAAAATATTTCTTTTTGAAAAAATCAAACATTGTTCAAATGAATTAAAATGATTTATTGCCTTAAAAAATAATGACACCACAACCCACAAAGATACTACTTCTAACTTGACTGCATAATTGCAGACAAGACGAAAATTCCGCTTATCCTTAATACAAAAAAAGGCTTTACCCTTGGGTAAAGCCTTTTTTTGACCTTTTTTTATTGCAACTAAGCCTTTGCTTTTATTGCGGCCTGTGCGGCTGCCAATCGCGCAATGGGGACCCTAAAAGGGGAACAGCTGACATAGTTCATGCCTGTTTTGTGGCAGAATTCAACAGAACTGGGTTCCCCACCATGTTCCCCGCAAATACCGACCTTAAGATTCGGTTTGGTACTTCTACCTCTTTGGGTTCCCATTTCTACCAATTGTCCTACCCCTTCTTGATCCAAAACCTCGAAAGGATCTTGGGTCAAGATTCCTTTTTCAAGATAAACATTCAGGAATTTACCGGCATCATCCCTTGAGTACCCCATGGTCATTTGGGTCAAGTCGTTGGTACCGAAAGAGAAGAAATCGGCATGTTCCGCAATCTTATCGGCCATTAATGCGGCGCGTGGAATTTCGATCATGGTTCCCACAGAATAATCGATGCTGTCATTTCTTTCCTTGAAAACGGTATCCGCCGTTGCCGTAATGACTTTCTTTTGTTCGATAAACTCATTGGTAGTCCCAACCAGTGGCACCATGATTTCGGGGAAGGCAAGGATTCCTTTTTCCTTTAAGTTTAGGGCAGCTTCAATAATCGCCCGGGTTTGCATTTCGGTGATTTCCGGATAGGTATTTCCAAGCCTACATCCTCTATGGCCCAACATTGGATTGAATTCTTCCAGTTCGGCTACTTTATTTTTGACTGCGGCCAACGAAATATGCATGTCTTCGGCCAATTCTTTTTGGGTCGCCAATTGGTGGGGTACGAATTCGTGTAGGGGAGGGTCTAATAATCGAACGGTAACCGGCAAACCTTGCATGGCTTCAAAAATACCTTCAAAGTCACTTCGTTGCATGGGGAGTAACTCTTCCAAGGCATGTTTTCTTCCCTTCACGGTATCTGCCAAGATCATCTCCCGCATGGCTTTAATACGGTCTACTTCAAAGAACATATGTTCGGTTCGGGTAAGTCCAATACCCTTGGCACCGAAATTCCGGGCAATTCGCGCATCTTTGGGGGTATCCGCATTGGTACGTACATCCATGGTACGGTACTTATCGGTAAGTTCCATGATTTCGCCGAATTCCCCACTTAGTTCAGGTTCCATAGTGGCCACTTTACCTTCGATAATATTACCGGTCGATCCATTTAGGGAAATCCAATCCCCTTCATGGAATTCCTTGCCGTTTACCCGAAGCAATCGATTTTTATAATCAATTTTCAGGGCCCCTGCGCCGGATACGCAACATTTACCCATACCACGGGCTACTACGGCCGCATGGGAGGTCATACCGCCACGGGCGGTCAAAATACCCTTGGCAATATTCATTCCTTCCAGATCTTCGGGAGAAGTCTCAATACGGGTAAGGATGGTGTTTTTGAATTTTTTCGCTTCGTCGGCAAAGAAAACGATCTGACCTGTAGCCGCCCCTGGGGAAGCAGGAAGACCTTGGGCAAGGACATGGGCTTTCTTTAAGGCATTGGTGTCGAAAACGGGGTGTAACAGTTCGTCCAATTTATTGGGTTCTATACGTAAAAGGGCCTCCTTTTCATCAATGATCCCTTCTTTTAAAAAATCCATGGCGATCTTGACCATTGCGGCCCCTGTTCGTTTGCCCGTACGTGTTTGTAATATCCACAGCTTGCCATCCTGGATGGTGAACTCCATATCTTGCATATCGGAGTAATGACTTTCCAGCTTTTGTTGGTATCCATTGAGTTCTTTGTACATAGAAGGCATCAATTCTTCCAAAGAGGGGTATTTTTCAATCCTATCAGCTTCCTCAACCTTGGCCAGTTTTGCCCAACGTTCGGAACCCAATTTCGTGATTTGTTGGGGAGTCCTTACTCCGGCCACAACATCCTCACCTTGGGCATTGATCAGGTATTCCCCATTAAAAACGTTTTCACCCGTAGCCGCATCTCGGGTAAAACAAACCCCCGTTCCTGAATTGGTACCCATATTACCGTAAACCATTGCCTGAACGTTCACTGCCGTACCCCAATCACTGGGATAATTGTGCATTTTACGATAATAAATGGCCCTGTCGCCATTCCAACTATCAAAAACGGCCATTACAGCCCCCCAAAGTTGGTCCCAGGGGTCGGTTGGGAAATCATGTCCGGTCCGTTTTTTTACGGCATCCTTAAAGTCGTAGACCAAATCCTGTAGATCCTGAATGGTGAATTCGGTATCCAATTCTATTTTCCGCTTGTCCTTTAGGTGCTCCATGATCTCCTCAAAGGGATCTATGTCTTCTTTGGTATGGGGCTTCATTCCAAGGACAACACCTCCATACATTTGAATGAACCTACGGTAGGAATCCCAAGCGAATCGTTCATTGTCGGTTTTCTTGACCAATCCCAGAACCGATTCGTCGTTTAGACCAAGATTGAGTACGGTATCCATCATCCCGGGCATGGAAACCCTAGCGCCTGACCGTACGGAAATCAAGAGTGGATTTTCAGCATCCCCGAACTTTGATCCCATGGTCTTTTCAATAGCCTTGATGGCCGATTGTACATCTTCCTTAAGTTGGTCGATCACAATATCTTTCCCTAAGGTATTGTATTCTGTACATACCTCGGTGGTAATTGTGAATCCCGGGGGAACGGGAATGCCAATGGCACTCATTTCGGCCAGATTGGCGCCTTTACCTCCGAGAAGGTTTTTCATTTTACTGTTCCCTTCAGCTTTTTTATCTCCAAATAGGAATACTCTTTTCTTGATTTCTGTTAAGGTTTCCATAATTTTATATCTATTAGTATACTATCAAATTTAATTATTCAAAAAGGTCGATTTCATGATAATTATCATGATAAGTGCCTCTGTGTAACCTAGGTTACAAAATTGTTCGACTTATTAAAACACCTTAAAAAATGCCGTTCCCGTCTTATAAAATCACTTTCTTCTTTCCTGACAGGATCTTTTTGAGCCATGGCAAGAACAACTTACCCTATACCTTGTTTTTAGGTCAATTCATGGTTACATGCGGGTAGTGGATTCGTCCATATAGGTATCGGGGTTCCATTTCCAATTCGTAGTACTTGAAATCAGTGGATACTATCACGATGTTGACCGTAATCGTTTGCTATATGGCATGGAGAAGATAGATGAATTGTTCTCGAGAATTGGTGGATACGACCGGAATGGTCTAGTATCCTAACCGTAACAAGTTTTTTGAATTCCCGACAATCTTTTGGCACATCATAAACGTGGCATAGGCTATAGGTTCTATGGGCAGGAACTTCGGGTAATCCAAACTCCGGTGAATGGGAAAAATCCGTTTCGTCATAAACGGATAATTTGTCCGATTCGAAATCTCCCCAGAAAATCCATATAGACTTCGTAGTTACCTTCGCCACATACCTAACCTTAGCTACCGAATGATCCGTAGTTATTTCAAATTCTTGATAGAAATCAGTACGCCGCCGGGTACGGTTCATGATTTTCAATAGTTCTTCCAGACTTTGATGGTCTGTTGGTCGACCTTTTTTCACTTTTAAGTTTCTTACAGGTTCACATCGCTACAAGTGTTCTATTTAAAAAGGGGATTCCATTAGGAGGGAAGTATCCTAAAGTTACGGATAATTTGGACATCGAAGTGTTAGGGATGTATAAATGGTTGAAAAAAATGAATAATTGATCATATTTTTCCTTTTTTCGGAAGGAATGGGATCAAAGCTTCCTTTTATAAGGCAAATCTAAATAGGATGCTCCGGGGTTTATATTGATGTAAATGGAAGATTGTACCTTTGTAGTATAAACAGAAAGATTGAAATTGAAACTCAACATCAAGGATAAATTCAGTAAGGAACTTCCTGCCGATCCCGTATTGCAGAATACCAGGCGACAGGTGCGGAACGCATGTTTCTCTTTCGTGATGCCCAAGCAACCTACCAACCCCTCACTGTTACATGTATCTGCCGAAATGGCAAAGGCCATCGGGTTAACGGGGTCGATTACTTCAAAAGATTTTCTCGATGTCTTTTCGGGGACTAAAGTGATTGAGGGAACCAAACCTTACGCCATGTGCTATGGTGGACACCAATTCGGGAGTTGGGCCGGACAATTGGGCGATGGCAGGGCCATCAACCTTGCCGAAGTTGAACATGAGGGAAAGAATTGGGCTTTACAGTTGAAAGGGGCAGGGGAGACGCCCTATTCTAGAACGGCCGATGGTTTGGCGGTTTTGCGATCATCCATTAGGGAATACCTCTGTAGTGAGGCCATGTATTATCTTGGGGTGCCTACCACCCGGGCATTGTCCTTGGTTTTAAGTGGGGACAAGGTGCTTCGGGATGTAATGTATGATGGTAATCCGGCCTATGAAAAAGGGGCCATCGTATGTCGTGTAGCCCCTTCGTTCATACGATTTGGGAATTTTGAGATATTGGCAGCCCAGGAAGATGTAAAGACATTAAGAGCATTGGTTGATTTTACCATTAAACACCATTTTCCCCACTTGGGGAAACCTTCTAAAGAAGTATATATTGCATTTTTTGAGGAAGTTGCCGCCAAGAGTCTGGAAATGGTCCTGCACTGGCAACGGGTCGGGTTCGTGCATGGGGTCATGAATACGGATAATATGTCCATTTTAGGTCTGACCATCGACTATGGTCCTTATGGATGGTTAGAGGGGTATGATCATGGGTGGACCCCCAATACCACGGATCGGGCCCACAGACGTTACAGGTACAGCACCCAACCACAGGTTGTCCTTTGGAACCTTTTGAAACTGGCAAATGCCCTCTATCCGTTGATAGAAGAAGCAGAACCCTTGCAGGCCGTTCTTGGAACGTATCAAGATGAGCTGAAAGTAGCTTATCCGATCATGATGAAATCAAAGTTGGGATTGTTTGAGAAAGATGGAAAAGATCAAGAATTAATAGATACTCTGGAGGCTGTTTTACAACGATCGGAAACCGATATGACGATTTTCTTTCGGCTATTGGCAAAGGTTAAAGCAAATGATGCCCAAAATGGATTGGATGTGGTAAAAGAAGCTTTTTACGATCCACGGGAAATCGAGGGGGACATCAGGAAAAGTTGGGAAGATTGGTTTTCCGCCTATCGTAAGCGACTGGGGAAAGAAGGGAAAAGTGATACCGAGCGTGCTACTGCGATGAACTTGGTCAATCCGAAATACGTACTTCGGAATTATATGGCACAATTGGCGATCGATGCTGCGGAAAAAGGGGACTATACCCTTTTGGACGAATTGTTCAACCTTTTGAAAAAGCCTTATGATGAGCAACCGAATATGCAGAAATGGTTCGCCAAACGTCCCGAATGGGCCAGGAACAAAGTAGGTTGCTCCATGTTGTCCTGCAGCTCCTAGGTTTTTCATTTGTATAGTAGGACAGGGCGTTCGAAGTAATGGATAGAGGCACCCAGTTGGAAAATCAATGAAAAATCTGAAAAGAATGTAATTATTAACCGTGAAGATCGACTTATAGTCACCTTTTAATGATATTGGACAAGTTTTAAATAGTATACTGATGAACAACTATAAAAAAGCATATTTGGCAGGCGGATGTTTCTGGGGAATGGAAGAGCTCTTTAGGACACGTATTGGGGTTAAAGATACTGAAGTGGGATACATTGGTGGGGAAAATGATCACCCTACCTATAAATACCACCCAGGGCATGCAGAAGGTATCGAGATCACCTATGATCCATCTGAGACTTCCTTTAAGGAGTTATTGGATTATTTTTTCAGGATGCATGATCCAACTACCCTAGATCGGCAGGGGAATGACATTGGTTCCAGTTATCGTTCGGCCATATTCTTTCAAGATGAAGCGGAAAAAAATGAAGCGGCTGAAATGATCGCCATTGTTGATGCCTCCCAGAAATGGGACGGAAAGGTAGCGACCACTTTGGAACCCTATACCACATTTTGGCCTGCCGAACCCGAACATCAGGATTATTTGGTAAGGAACCCCAATGGGTATACCTGCCATTTTGAACGATTTGCCGAAAGTTTTATTGGATAGGACTGGGGCGGTTTAGGGGGTGAATATTATCTTTATTCAAAATAAAAGGAGGCTATCCCCATAGCCTCCTTCTGTATTGTTTTTAACGGTCTTAACTGTCGGAATTGATTTTTATCCGATGATCTGCCGTTCCGTGGCAAAGGGCTGATGGTAATAGCGTTGCCCCGTGGCTTTATACATGGCATTGGCCAAAGCCCCTATGGCAGGGGGAAGACCCGGTTCTCCCAATCCGGTTGGGTCAATTTCATTCTCCACAAAGAACACTTCGATTTCTTCCGGCACTTGGGAATGTCGTATCAATTGGTATCGGTCAAAATTCATTTCCCTAGCCGCTCCGTTGGCAAAGGTCAGTCTACTGTACATGGCGTGTCCAATACCATCGATAACCCCTCCTTCAACCATGTTCTTGGCGGCATCTTTATTCACAACGATCCCACAATCCACGGCACACCATACTTTCTTGATTTTCGGTTGTCCGTTGACCATCATCATATCAAAGACTTCGGCAACATAACTGGAATGGCAAAAGTAAGCGGCCACCCCGCGATATAGTCCGGGTTTTTCTTCTCCCCAATTCGATTTTTCCTTTACCAATTTCAATACCCCGGCATAACGTTCCGCTTCATAATCATGGGCTTCCCCTATGGGGTCTTTAATGGCCCGGTCAAACAATTCCAGCCTGAAATCGATAGGGTCTTTTCCGGCCAATTCGGCAACTTCATCGAGGAAGGATTGTTCGGCACCTGCGGTAAAATTGGATCTTGGGGCCCTCCAAGCCCCTGTGGTGACATTGGTTTCCCCATGTATTCTTTCCGCAATATAGTTTTCAACCGCCCCAGCGGGAAATCGTTTTGGAAATACTGGGCTTTCGGGCAATCCTGCACCTTTCACGGAAAATGCGATAAGCTTGTTGTTTTCATCCAAACCAGCTTTATATTTTGACCTATAGGTGGGTCTGTACGTTCCTTGGGACATATCATCTTCCCTAGTGTATATCAGTTTTACGGGTCCTCCTATTTTATTTGATATCGCCGCCGCCTCGACCCCAAAATTAACATAGAGCCTTCTTCCAAAACCACCCCCGATCCGGGTCATGTTCACAGTAATGTTCTCGATGGGCATACCAAGGAATTTTGATACTGATTTTTCCATCGCTTCAGGTGTTTGGGTAGGACCAATGAGTTCTGCGGAATTCTCGGTTACATGCGCAAAGAAATTCATGGGCTCCATGGTATTGTGCGCTATGAACGGGGCACTATAAGTACGTTCTATGACCTTGGCGGCTTTTTTGAAGGCCGCTTCCGGGTCCCCGTCTTTTCGTACGTCACTGACTTTACCCGATTCAAGGGCTCTTTCCAAACGTTTGGTATGGGTTTGGGAATCTTCCAAGGCATCAATGGTTTCCCAGTTGGCTTTAATGGCTTTTTTGGCTTGCATCAATGGCCAGGTAGATTCGCCCACTATGGCAATAAGTTTCAGGAATCCCCTTTCATCGAACATTTCAGGGTCATCTATGGTAGTGTCGATGATGAAGGCATCGGTAATACCGGGCATCTTTTTGATTTCATCGGCATTGAAGTCTTTGACCGTCATCCCAAAAGCCGGGGGGTGTTGGATCATGGCCAATTTCATACCTTCCCTCTTGAAATCGAAACCGAATAAAGGTTCTCCCTTTAAAATTTTCTTACCGTCAACGTTTTTAATACTTGATCCGATCAATTTAAAATCCTTGACCTCCTTGAGTTCGATTTCTTTCGGAATTTCAATACCAACGGCTTTGGAGGCGATTTCACCATAGGAAAAGGAACGTTCCCCATTGTTTTCGGAAATCATCCCATCTTTTGCCGCTATATCGGAAATGGGGATTCCCCATTCTTTGGCGGCAGCTTCCATTAACATTCTTCGTCCTGTGGCCCCGGCCATTCGCAGGGCGTTCCAACTTAATCGGATAGACAGACTTCCTCCTGCAAATTGATTCTGATAGAACCCGGTGTTCAAGGGGGCCTGTTCCACGATGACATTTTCCCATGGCACGTCTAGTTCCTCGGCCACTATCATTGGCATGGAGGTCTTTATATTTTGCCCTATCTCGGGATTGGGCGAATAAATGGTAACCAATCCGGTATCCCCGATTTTGATATACCCATTGATCTCGAACCATTCTTTGGGTATCGCCAATCCCGTTTTTTTCTCCGAGGTGGCAGGCACACAGCCATTGAGCCAGCTAAAGCCAATTAGCATTCCTCCACTGGCAGCTGCGGATACCTTCATAAAAGAGCGTCGATTATAGGAGGTTTTTATACGTGTCATTTGAGTGCTTTTAAGTTGCGTGGGATAGTTAAGCGTTTTGCATGTTGGTTGCCGCTGTTTTGATGGCCTTTTTGATCCGGGTATAGGTGCCACAACGGCAAATGTTGCCGTTCATGGAAGCTTCGATTTCCTCGTCTGTCGGGTTGGGATTGTTTTTTAACAGGGCAGTGGCCGACATGATCTGTCCGGCTTGGCAATAACCACATTGGTAGACATCATGCTCTAACCAAGCTTGTTGTACCGGGTGGTCCCCATTTTCGGATAAACCTTCAATGGTCGTGATCTCTTGGTTTCCAATTGCGGAAACCGGTAAAAGGCATGAGCGTACCGCCATGCCCCCAACATGAATGGTGCAAGTTCCACATTGTGAGATGCCACATGCATATTTGGTGCCAACAAGGTCAAGATGGTCCCGAAGTACCCATAGAATAGGGGTAGAGGGGTCCACGTCTACCTGTTCTGTCTTTCCATTAATGTTTAATGTAAATGTTGCCATAAGGATAGTGTAAGTGAATGAATGTGTTGAATTTACGAAATATTCCGCTTTCATATGGAGAAAGGGAAGAACGGTGTTCTTAAAAAAAAGTTAATATTTTAGGGGGGTGATAAGCCAATCCACCGGTGTCGTGTAAACCGTTCTTGGGATTAATAACCCGATTTGGTCGAATAAGGCGACCCCTGGTTTTGCAGATCAGTGGGGTCTATGTATGGGAATGATCAATGCCCGCTATTTTAATTTAAGTGTTGATCATCTTCTTATCGCACCCGAAGTATCCCCTTCCATTAAACTGGTAACGTTTTCCAAGGACACCATATTTACATCACCGGGAACGGTATGTTTAAGGGCACAGGCAGCCGATGCAAAATTCAAGGCTTGCATATCCTTGGTATAATGTAATAGGCCATAGATGAGTCCGGCAGCAAAGGCATCCCCGGTGCCAACGCGATCAATGACATGGGTCACGTTCAATGTTTCGGTTTTGATATATTTTTTTCCGTTCCACAATTTACCTTGAATCTGCTGGTGGGAGGCACTTATGGATTTTCTGGTCTTACCTACGACTTTTTTGATTCTAGGAAAGGTTTCCATGAGTTGTTTGGCCATAACCCGGAATTTGCCCCCGGTCTGACCAATACCGAACATTTCATGGATACCTCGACTACTGGTGATGACGATATCACAATGTTTTACCAATTCGGGCATAACTTCTTGCATGGTTTTTCCATACTTCCACATGTTTTTACGTGAATTGATGTCCCCCGAAACCGTAATTCCCATTTTGTTCGCTGTTTTTATGGCTTCCAGGCAGCACATTGCCGCCCCTTCAGAAATGGCCGGGGTTATCCCTGTCCAATGAAACCAATCCGCTCCTTTGAGAACATATTCCCAATCGATCATAGAGGGTTCGATCAAGGAGAAAGAAGACCCTTCCCGTTCATAAATTACCTGACTGGGTCGATGTACTGCGCCTTTCTCGAGAAAGTACTTCCCTATCATATCGCCCCCATAGATAACATGTTCCGAACTTAACCAATGTTTCCGAAGGAATTGGGTGGCCGCTTTTCCTAGGGCGTTATCCGGAAAACGTGTGACATGGGCCGCTTTCATGCCAAGATAGGCCAATGAAATGGCAACATTCGCCTCGCCGCCCCCATATACAAGTTCAAAGGATGTTGCTTGTGAAAACTTTGAATATCCAGGAGGGGACAAACGCATCATTACTTCCCCGAATGTTATTACTTTTTTAGGCATCCTTATGTTTATTTTAATTGTTAGGGTTGAATCATTCTATCGAAAATGGTTTCTTTAAAGATACTTTTTAGTGACATAGTTTCAAACATTCTTATCATCAAATCGTTCTTTTTATTTGCCATGACCGTCCAGTGGATTTCATTTGATCCATTGACAGGTTGTTTTAAATATACGAAACCCGATATTATCATTGCCTTTGGATGGTGATATAACAAATCCATCGGAAAAGGTAGGGTCTTTAAAGTTTAGGGTTAATCGGACGTAAATTCCAAATGGTTACCTGATAACGATTTTCGGGATACCATTGCGTATTTTTATAATGTATGCCCCCCGGATCAATGGTACTCACCTGTCTAAATTCCATTTCCACAAGAAAGTCTATATAAGGCTTTCGATCGGGTTCTAGTGATGTTTGAAATTTTCAATAGCGTTCTAAAGATGAATTCACGCAACTTCAAGGGTCTTTAGTTATAAATTAAGGGGAAAACCATCGAAAAAATTCGGTTCAACGCATTATTTTGTAGTATTCTTCTAAATTTTTAGTATCTTAATTCTTTATTTTCCAATAATAGTGTTCTATTGTTTATCAAATTTCCCCCCCAAATAATTACGATGGATATGAGTAACAAAGAGCTGAAAACCATTCTGCTTATTGAGGATGATATGGTCCTAAGGGAAAATATCGAAGAACTTTTGACACTTTACGGTTATAACATGATAACGGCAGCCAACGGAAGGGATGGCCTTGAAAAGGCCCATAAAGTGGTTCCAGATCTTATCCTATGTGATGTGCTTATGCCTGGAATGGACGGTTATCTTGTATTACAGGAGTTGTTATGCCATGAAGCTACCCAAAATATCCCTTTGGTCTTTTTATCGGCAATGACGGAACCGAAGGATATCCTACAAGGAATGGACATGGGTGCCTACGCTTATGTTAAAAAGCCGTTCGAAGAGGATGAGTTGATCCATGCCATTAAAGATGCCATAAGCAAGTATAAAGAAGCATAAGGCGATTGTGAATAGGGGGTCCCTGGGAATTTTATCCCTTTATGGGTATGTTCCTTTCTTTGGGGCTGTACCTAGCTAAATAATGGTCATATCAATACCGTCTTTAACGAAGTTGTGGTCCCATGGCAGTGAATGTACTGCCATGGTCCTGTTTGCTTGTAAGTTCGATGTGACCTCCAAAATAGTATATAAACCGTTTTACATTACGCCATTAAAACAAAGTGTGGTCCCTTGAATATCCTTTTAGGGATAAATCAAGGGAAAGCCCTGTAAGCACAAGGAGGTATTTTTAACACCTTTACATCCTATTCATGGAGAATGAGCAGTGGAACAGGGCTGTTAAAAGTCTGTTTCAGCGTAACACTTTCATTCAATAAACGGTCAAAAAACCCTTTTTTAGTTCTGATAAGACAGAGCATTCCGGAAAAATCCTTCATGAGATAGGCATTCAAATCCTTATTGGTTTTACCCGTACCAAAGGCGTAGTCCACCGAAGGGTTTAAATCCTCAATGGCACTTAATGCCTTTTCGATTTGGGGTGTTTTCTTATCGGCAATATGTAGCACCTTGACCTTACTCTTTTGAAGTGTGGCAATGGTCCGTAACGGTTCTATCACCTTGGCATCGGTGAAAGGATCGTCACTTACGGCCAATACGATTTTCTCCAGGGGGCGAAATTTGTTGTTCGCCGGTACTACGATAACAGGTGCCATGGTTTT
This sequence comes from Maribacter polysaccharolyticus, assembly GCF_028882255.1. Classification (GTDB taxonomy): domain Bacteria; phylum Bacteroidota; class Bacteroidia; order Flavobacteriales; family Flavobacteriaceae; genus Maribacter_A; species Maribacter_A polysaccharolyticus. The sequence continues at coordinate 205,696 of NZ_JARBUY010000005.1, read as the reverse complement.
TGAGATCACCCCACCGGCAACGCTACCCATAAAGACTTCATTAAGTCCACTGGCCCCTTTGGTACCCATCACGATAAAATCGTACTTCCCACTGTCTCCCAATGCCGCAATGCTCGAAACTGGTGGGTTTTTAGAGATTTTCGACTTAAATTCCACATCGGGATGTTCTTTTTTCAAGGTTTTCAGAAGCGCTTCCATCTTTTGTTTGGCATCCTTTTCAAACACGTCATCTATATTTTTCATCAGTAGGGCAGTTGACCTTACCCCATAGAGATGTAAAACGGTAATCTCCAAGGGCGAAGCTTCAAAAAGTTGAATGGCATACGACAATGCATTCGAGGATGCATCGGAAAAATCTACGGGTACCAGAATTTTTTTCATAATTAAATCATTTAGCGTGAATATCAAATTCAAATGTCAAGACCTATTGTATAATAGTTAAATAAATAGCAATATTTATAAGGATAATTTTATAACAACAGCCTTCAATTATAAATCTAATAATAGATTCTTAAGGGAAACTTAAGAGCATTGGGATGGTCAAGAATAGTGGTTTCTCTACCCGGCTAAGGGATTAAGGGCTACCGAATCGATGGTCTTACAAGTCCTAATGAGGAAGGATATTTCGCTGAACACTCTTTTTCCGAAATCTTTCGAACATCGCCAAAACTAAAGAATTTCTAAAGAATTATATGATATCTTATGAAAGTCTTAAAATAAGAAGCCTTAAATACGAAAATGATAACATAGGGATTTTTAAAGGCGCCTGAAGCATGATTAATAGAACACATAACTAAAGCCACTTTATAATGAAACTTTTGGAAAAAATTTTAGTAGCGCATGATTTTAGCAAATCATCTGAAAATGTGGTCGCAAGTGCCATAGAATTGGCCAAGATATTTCAATCGACCATTGTACCCATACATGTGCTTCCCGATGACGTTGTACATGAAAAAGTGAGGTCATTGCTGAACGAAACGGCACTGACCAAATTGAGGGAAACGGGAAACCTGATTAAAGCCGAGGGTGTAGCCATGAAAAAACCTTTATTAATGGTTGGTTCCCCACATGAAGCTATTGTCAGGGCCGCGGTGGATGTCAACGCCAACCTTATCCTATTGGGTTCCGGGGAAACCAGGAAAGGGGATACTTTTCGTTTGGGCACTACGGCCGAACGCATTATCCAAAAGAGTGAAAAGCCGGTTTTCGTGATTAAAGAGAACGTATTGCTAAACGTACACCATATTCTATGTCCCGTTGATTTTTCCGATGCCTCCAAACGAGCGCTTAAGAACGCCATAACCATGGCACGTAAGTTTAAGTCGGAGTTGACCATTTTGGCAGTTTGCGAATTGCAAAGCCCTTCCTGGTTTGTGAACAAAAAGGATATGGACAAGGAAAATGAACTTCGCTATAGTTTACACAAGAAGGAATTCGACTCCTTTCTAAAAGATTTCAACCTAACGGATCTTACGTGGACCAAGGAAGTACCAAAGGGCGATCCTTCGAATGAAATATTGAGTATCATTTCAAGAAAAATGATCGACTTGCTGATCATGGGTACTTCGGGACGAACAGGTTTGAACCGAATGTTCATGGGGAGTGTCACCGAAAAAGTGGTACGGGAAGTGCCCTGTTCCTTCCTAACCTTGAAATCCGAGGATGTCATTTCACTGCAATTGCAAACCCATATCAAAGACGTTGAACAACTCCATAAGACCGCCATGGAATTGATAGAAAGTGGATTTTACGAGGAAGCTAAAGACCACCTATATGCCTGTCTGAACATCAACGATATGCATGTGCCCGCTTACAAGGGATTGGCCCTAGTCTATGAAAAATTGAAACAGCCTGAAAAAGCCAAATTGTATAGGGACAGTGCAAGGGATATCTTGGATAAGATATGGTACACCAAAGTGGAAAAAGAGGTGCGTAAACTACGGGGTAGCTGAAAATAACCGATCAATATGCAAAAAGCAAAAGGAAAAGTAATAAGTGTCAACGAGTCACTGGTAGGTACCCAAATTACCCAGGGGGCCGTAATGAACGGGGAAGTGGCCTATATCATTATAGAGGATGGTAAAAGACTCAAGGCCGAAGTCATTGATATTAAGGGAGGCAATAAGGTATACCTACAGGTTTTTGAAGATACCGGTTGGATGCGGGTAGGTGACCCAGTGGAGTTTACCGGTCTTCCGCTTGCCGTAAAATTAGGACCTGGTATTTTAGGGTCCGTGACCGATGGCCTACAGAACCCTTTATACGAATTGGGAGAAATTGATTGGTTTCTCGAAAGGGGGCTTGAGGTGGATCCCTTGGACAACACCAAAGAATGGTATTTTACCCCGATGGTCGAAAAAGGGAACATTGTCACGGGGGGCTCCATATTGGGTTCAGTACCCGAAAAGCTATTCGAACATAAGATCTTTGTTCCTTTTTCCCTACAGGAAAACTACACGATAGACCATATCGTGGAAAAAGGGGATTACACTATAGATGAGGTCATTGCCACTATCGTGGATAGTTCAGGTAAGAAAATGGAATTGAAAATGGCTTTTGAATGGCCCGTAAAGCAGCCAATGCCCTTTAAAGAGCGTTCGGTACCTACAAAACCCATGCCTACGGGAATACGTATTTTAGATGCCCTTTTTCCCATCGCTTATGGGGGAACGGCTTGTAATCCTGGTCCTTTTGGGGCAGGAAAAACAGTTTTGCAACATAGTCTGGCCCGTCATTCCCAAGCCGATGTGGTCATTATAGCCGCTTGTGGGGAACGTGCAGGGGAAGCCGTGGAGGTCTTTAAGGATTTTCCGGAACTCATCGATCCCCGAACAGGAAAATCGTTGATGGATCGTACTTATATCGTGGGGAATACCTCTTCAATGCCCGTTGCCGCCCGGGAAGCATCGGTCTATATGGCCACTTCTGTGGGCGAATACTATCGCAAGCAAGGATTGAATGTTCTGATCCTAGCCGATTCTACCTCCCGTTGGGCTCAGGCACTGCGTGAAACCTCAGGTCGAAAGGAGGAAATTCCCGGTCCCGAGGCCTTCCCCATGTATATTTCCACATTGATCTCTGCCTTTTACGACCGGGCTGGAGTCGAAATCTTGGGGAATGGTGATATGGGGTCGCTCAGTATCATCGGTACGGTGTCCCCGGCCGGCGGAAACTTTGATGAACCCGTTACCCAAGCAACCCTTTTGAGTACAGGTGCTTTTTGGGGGTTGTCAAGAGCACTCTCAGATGCCCGGAAATATCCGGCCATAGATCGTATCGACAGTAAATCGAAATATCCTTCCCTTTTAAAGCAAGAGGAAGTCTCCTATTTGTTAGACCTGTTGCGTGATGGTAAGACCATTGCCTCCAATATCATCCTTATGGGGGAAAAGGGGATAACCGATGCATCTTATATCCGATACCAAAAAGCGGAATTGCTCGATGCGGTTTTCCTACAACAGAACAGTTTCCATGAAGTGGATGGGGTGACCCATCCCGATAGGTTGCGTTCGATGTTCGAAATGGTCAAGGAGGTCATCGATACCCCTGTTGATATCAAGGGAAAAGAGAGCATACGCTCGCATTTCAATTTTATTAGACAAGCCTTTCTCGATTGGAATTATATGGGGCAAGACGAAGCGGGAATTGAAAAACAGCAAACAAAATTATTGAATTTGATTAAACATAGGGGGTATGTTGCAGAAAACATATGAGAACATAGACAGTATCGGAAGGGCCATTTTGGGCATTAAAGCCCAAGGGGTCCATAATAAGGAACTCGCCGAAGTCATTTATCCCAATGGCCACAGGGCATTCGCACAGGTCATTGCCTTGGATGGTGATCAGGTGACCCTACAATTGTTCGGGGGCGGATTTGGGGTTTCAACGGACTGTAAGGTCCGTTTTATGGGGAAACCCATTCAGGTCGGTTTTTCCGATGATATGCTTGGAAGGGTTTATTCGGGCAATGGCCGGCCCATTGACAACGGACCTGAATTGCTTACGGATATGGTTCGGGTGGCAGGTCCATCCATTAACCCCGTAAAACGCTTGATTCCAAAAGATATGATCCGTACGGGGGTACCCATGATCGATGTGTTCAACACATTGGTCCGTTCCCAAAAGATACCCATCTTTGCCAAGGCGGGGGAACCTTACAACCGCTTATTGGCCAACATCGCCACCCAAACCGATGCGGATGTCATCATCATCGGTGGGGTAGGTCTCAAGTATGATGAATTCCATTACTTCAGGGAACGTATTGAGGAGGCCGGAAGCAAGAATAAGACCATCATGTTCGTACATACCCATAGGGATTCGATTGTAGAAGGGTTGATGGTCCCCGACTTGGCTTTGGCCGTGGCAGAACAGTTTGCGCTGCAGGGTAAAAATGTATTTGTACTGTTGTCGGATATGACACAATGGTCGGACTATTTAAGACAGGTGGCCAATGCCCAGGATCAGATCCCCGCCAATCAAGGCTACCCGGGCGATCTGTATTCCCAATTGGCCAGTCGTTATGAGAAGGCCGCGGATATAGAAGGTGCGGGAAGTTTGACCATACTCGGGGTGACCACGATGGACGATGTTACCCATCCCGTGCCCGACAATACAGGATACATCACCGAAGGACAATTTTACATGAAAGATGGGTATTTGGAGCTCTTTGGTTCGCTGAGCCGATTGAAGCAACAGGTGAACGATAGGACCCGTTCGGACCACAGAAGTATCATGAACGCCATGGCACGTTTGTTATCGGAGGCCGAGGAACGGGTAAAAGCCCAGAAGTTCGGCTCGGTTAAAGATGATTATTCATTACGGCTTCTGGAGTATCGTAAGACTTTTCAAAGTGAATTGATGGATCCTTTCCGCTATTTGGAATTGGAGGATGCCCTGGATTTGTGTTGGGACATCCTTGCCCAGCATTTTAAAAAGGAAGAGGTAGGACTGTCCTCAAAATTGATCGATACCTATTGGCCTGAAAAGGGGATGTTCAAAATTTTAAAAGAAACGAGCTATGAGTGAGAAAACCCTGGACAAATTAATTGTCACTTTGAAAACGGAAGCCATAGAAGCCGCCGATAAGGAGGCAAAGCAAATCGTGGAGAAAGCCCATAAGGAGGCCCAAAGAATTTTAAAGGAGGCCGAAGAACAAAAAGAAGAGCTTCTGGTTAAGGCGGATAAAGAAGCACAGGCCATTTATGGAAAAGGGGAGAGTGCCCTGAAACAAGCAGCAAGGGATCTTACCATTTCGGTACGAAACGATTTGTTGAAGCTACTGAAAACTGCTTTGGAAAGGGAAGTGGAATCCAATTTCACTCCAGACCTTATGGAAAGGGCCATTTTAAAGGTGGTCGGGAATATCGGCAGTGGCGTAGCCCTTAAAATTCCCGAAAATATGAAAAAGGAACTCGCTGATAAAATTCAGGAGCGATTGCGTACTTCAGGGAATCTTGATACCCTTACCAAGGATCCGAACCTTCCCAATGGGTTCGTTGTGACCAAGACCGATCAAGGATGGAGTTACCGCATTTCGGCCGAGGCAGTGGCCGAACTGTTGAATGGGCATCTTAGTCCAAAGTGGATCAATATCCTTAAAAACGAACCGAACACATGATTACCGGAGATTTGGAATATATGATAAGTAGTTTGCCCTATCTGACTTTTCAAGATACGGACGAGGAGCGTTCGAAAGTTTTTTCCATCCTGGAAAAATACGCCTCCTCCTCAGAATCGGGAAAAAACCTTAGCCCTCTATTGGATGCCGAAGCCAAAAAGTTTTTGGCCCCGAAAGCCTATCGGATATTCGAACAGATCGATTTGGAAACCATATATTCCGCATCATTCCAAAAAAGTAAGAACCAGGAATTGGCCGCTTTTTCCACGTATATGTATTCCCTGAAAAAAGATATCCGTCAATTACGGATTTCACGAAAAAACGGGGTGGAATCTGCATCGAAAAAAGCATCGATGCCTTTGATCCCGGGAAATCCCCTAGAGGAAGAACTTCAACTCCTTAGGTGGCAATGGGACAAATTGGAAGCGCTTTCCATTGGGCATTATGCCGATTTTGGAGCCTTGGTCATATATAAACTCAAATTACTGTTGTTGTTGCGATGGTGGGGTTTTGACCAGGAAAAGGGCTTTGAAAAATTTTTGAACAGCACAAAAATGACAGAAGATGGCCGATAAGATCTTAATGAACAAAAACACCTTGGCCTCCCTAAAGGTAGAGCTCAAGGAATACAATACGGCACTTCCGGTCTTTGAGATGAAGGAACAACAATTGAAAGAGGTGGTACAGATCATAGAGGACAATATTGCCCGATTGAAACAAGCCATATCGGAAACCAATGAAAAGACAAAAGCATGGGTGGCCGTAATGGCCGAGGAAACCTTTGACCTTTTAGAAATGGTAAGGGTCAAAGAGCTCATTACCGAAAAACAGGAAATTGCGGGGTTGACCATTGCCGTATTTAAGAACCTAACCTTTGAAGATATCGAAGTTGACCTTTTAAACACACCGCTTTGGGTAGATGCGGCCATGGAAGTAATACGCGACCAAAAGACCAATCGCATACTAGTGGAAATCGAGGAACGTAATTTGGACCTGATCAGGGAAGAATTGGCCGAGGCCCGTAGGATGAAAAATGCCCTTAAGGAAGTTTTCATACCCGAGACCAAGGAAAACATCCGGAAAATTGAAATCTATTTGGGCGATGTGGAACGCTTGGCCATTGGATGCGCCAAACTTGTAAAAAAGAAAAAAGAGCATAAAAAGGCAACGGCATGATCGTAAGGATGAAGGAAATACTGCTGTTTACCACGGCACGCGCCGTGGACGATACCATTTTGCAATTGGGTAAATTGGGGGTAGTAGACATCAAGGAAATCGATGCGTTTGGAAACGGTACCGTGGAAAGACGTTTGGAAGCTGTTAATCGTACAGAGCGGGCCCTTTCCATACTCAAAGCGTATGCCCAACGGAAAAACGATGCCAAAAACCGGATAAAATATGCCGCAAGTGATCCCGAACAGCTGGTAGGCCGTGTTTTGCAAACGGAAGAAATTAAGCGAAAAGGATTGGAGCGATTGGGGGAGCTCGAACAGGGTTTGACCTGGTACAAGGTTTGGGGTAAAAAAGTAAAGGTGAAAGACCTTGCCAAATTGCGGAAGAAAGGGCTTTACCTTAGGTTGTATTTACTGGACAGACCTTTGGCAGATTCCTTAAATGGCAAACACACCTGTGTTCAGCTTACAGAGCACAACGGTAAAGTGCCTACGGTATTGATCAGTCGGGATGAAGCCGGGAAATTGAACCATCCGGAAGAGTCATTGCCCAAGCTGTCCTACAAAGACATCAAACAGCAGAAGGTAAGAAAGGAACGGCAATTGATAGAGGTAGAGCATTTTTTGGAGGATCAATGTGCGAATATCGCATGGCTTGAAGATTACCTACTGCTCTTGAAAGATCGTATGCTCATCCAAAAGGCCCTCGTGGGTATGGGGGATATTGAAGGGAGGTTAAAATACTTGAAGGGATATCTTCCAGAGGATTCAGTAGGGGATTTCGTGGGTTTTGCGGAGGATAACCAATGGGGATACCATATCGCAGATCCCGAAAATCCAGAGAGTGTCCCTGTACATATCAAAAATCCCAAATGGATCGGTATAATCAATCCCGTGATGAAATTCATAGATATTGTCCCAGGATACAAAGAGGTGGATGTATCTATCTATTTTTTGGTGGCTTTCGCCTTATTTTTTGCCATGCTGGTGGGTGATGCAGGTTACGGATTGATATTTATCCTGATCACATTCTTACTACGTAAGAAGATGTCGGGACAACTACGGATCTTGATTTACGTTTTAAGTGGGACGACCATTATCTGGGGAGTATTGAGTGGAACCTACTTTGGGTCTGAACAGATGGCGGCCCACCCGCTGTTGAACGGTTTGATCATTCCGGAGATTGCCAGTTTTGGGGTAAATAACGTCTCTTTTATGATGCACCTATCTTTTTTGATAGGGGCTATCCATCTGACCATTGCCCATGGTATACGGATATTCCAATTTATCAACTCGATCAAAGCCCTGAGCGAAGTGGGTTGGGTTCTTTTGGTCTGGGGACTTTTTTTGGTAACGGAACAATTGGTGCTCGATAAGGCCATGCCCGAATGGGGCCTATGGCTGTTTTTAATGGGTGCATTACTGGTGGCCCTCTTTTCGGTAGAGAGCAAAAGCTTTTTCAAAAGCATGGCGATATCCCTGGGTAATTTACCCTTAAGCCTGATCAGTGGGTTTTCTGATATTGTATCGTATGTGCGGCTGTTTGCCGTGGGCATGGCTACGGCTGCCGTTGCGGCCAGCTTTAACAATATGATCCTTCCTGACGGAACCATGGGGATGGGGTTTGTAAACCTGATAATGGCGGCGATTGCCTTGTTTTTAGGGCATGGGCTTAATATTGTTTTGGCCCTTATGGCGGTTATGGTGCATGGGATTCGATTGAATATGTTGGAGTTTTCAGGCCATTTGGGGGTGCAATTTTCGGGAGAGGCATACAAACCTTTCAGGTTGGTATTTCATGAAAACGGGAAAAGGAACAATGTGGAAAAATCAAAGTAAAACGGATTATAAAATAACATCAATAAAATTCTAGATTATGATAGATATGACACTATTGACAACGACGGTAACAGGTTTGGGTGATATGGGAATGTCCCTAAGTATCGCTTCGATAGGATCCGCAATAGGCACGGGAATAGCGGGTATGGCCGCTATAGGGGCTTGGAAGAAAATGATCATCAGCGGACAAAAAGCGGCAACGGCCCTGCTTATTTTTGTAGGAGCCCCCCTTTCGCAGGTCATTTACGGGATGATCCTTAAAAATGCCATTGCCGATGCGAATCTGGCACCGGATTCGTACCCATGGCAAATTGTTATCGGTCTGGTAGCGGGCGCAGCCATGGCGGGCTCCGCTATTTTTCAAGGTAAGACGGGGGCAAGGGCCTGTGATGCCATAGCCTCCGGGGCGAACGATACGGCAAAATACATTATGATCATCGGTATCGTGGAAACCGTAGCCTTGTTTGTCATGATCTTTACAATGACCGGATTGCCCAGTGCCTAGTGTCCTAAAAACGCCATTGAATGGAATCATGGTATGCCTATGTCCTCATAATGGCGAGGTAAAGTGCCAAAAGCGTGGTTTCGATTCATGGGAAATCGAAGGGAAGGCCATCTAATTGGATAGGATGTATTGATCATACAACGTATTGATCGATGAAGGTTCACCGACAATGGTAAGGACATCGTTTTCGAGAAGTACGGTATTGCCCTTCGGCGCAAAGGAGGAGTTGTCCCGATCGATAAACACGACCAAAACATCCTGGGGTAGTTTTACTTCCATGAGTTTCTTATTTATAAGAACATTTGACGGTTCGTCCTTTGTCAATGAAAATGAGATATAACGCTTGTCATGTAAGAGATACTCGACGATTTTCCTTGTGGTTTTCGAAGAGAATACGTCCTTGATAAAATAATCACGTTCTACTATATTCATGATACTCGACAGCATACGTAGTTGCTCTTTGGGTTTGTTCTTATCATTGACCAGAAAAAAGAATATTTTTATTTTTTCCTTACTCGCTCTCCCGTCCTTTTCCACAGGTTTATCAATGCCATCTTCACAAAGTGCGATATGGAGCACAGGATGGATGATATCGGGATGTTTGGCATAAAGAAGGGATACTTCAGGGATGACCAAGGCGGGATCTATCGGGGTCGCCTTTAGAAATTCTTCATATAAAATAGCACCTTCTACCTGTAATTCAACGCCAATGGAATTTGCTACTTCATGTACCAAATCCTCAAAAGTCGATTTTTGTGCCAAATGTACTTTCGAACGTACAATGGTCTGGTTGAAAATGTCATCCTGGCGAAGTCCCTTCTCACGTAAGATCATCATAAACTCATTCTCAAGTTCATCGTGTTGGTGTTTGCCCAATAAAGCAAACCAGTGATAAATGGCCCCTTCTCTTTTAACTTTTGAGCGCACGAAAAATATATACCATAGGTAAGCAAAAACAATGGTAGCCAAAGTAAACGCCAAGGCTCCCCATCCCATATAGAACATTAAGGCTAGGGAGGAAATAATCCCGAACAATTGCATCCAAGGGTAAAGTGGGGAATGATAACCAGGGTCGTAAGAAGCAATTTTACTATTTCGGAAAACGATTACCGAAAAGTTCAAGGCCATGAAAATGAACAATTGAAAGGTACTTGCGAGTTTAACGATTCCCTCCTCGGTTAAGACGATGATAAACAGGATGATTAATCCCGCAGTGAGAAGGATGGCCGGTATAGGTGTTCCCCAACGACTTATTTTACTGAATTTTTCGGAGAACAATTTATCCCTTCCCATGGCCAAGGGATAACGGGAAGTGGCCAATATGCCCGCATTCCCCGTAGAAGCAAAGGCAAATAAAGCGGCGATTACGATAATGTAGAGACCCGTTTTTGGTGGAAGCCAGCTAAATAAATGTTCTACCGCGGTAGCTGCAGGCGAAAGGTCTTTGGTAAGTTCTTCATTTCCGATTACCGATACCATGACAAAAACCCCGAGCACATAGATCAAAGCGGTGACCAATAACGACAACCCCATCCCTAATGGGATGTTCCTCCCCGGATTTTTGATCTCTTCGGCCACACTGGCTATTTGCGTCAGGCCCAGGTACGATACAAAGACAAACCCCGTGGTAAAAACAAGGCCGTCCAAGCCTCCGGTAAAAAAAGGATTATAATTATTCTTGTCAAAATTGATGGCGGGCTGGTTGCCGGAAAAAATATTCCAGAATCCATCGGCTACGAATGCTCCGAGTACCACGAGCAATACAACGACCAATACCTTCTGGATACCCGAGGATTTTCGCGCTCCAAAGATGTTCAGAATGGCAAATAAAATAGCAAAGACCACGGCTGTTTCCTTTATCGGAATATCCCAAAATATGGCGCCATAGGCACCGATACCTACAAGGGCGAAGGCGGTTTTCAAGAGTAGGGCGATATAGGTTCCGATACCGCCAATTGTTCCCATCATGGGTCCCAAGCTGCGGTCAAGAAAGAAATACGCTCCTCCGGATCGCGGCAGGGCGGTCGAAATTTCGGCAACACTGAACATCGAAGGCAATATCAGGATACCTGCAAGAAAATAAGCCAAAATCACTGAAGGTCCCGTATATTGGGCGGCCAGTCCGGGTAACAGAAAAAAACCGGAACTGAACATGGCCCCTGTACTAACGGCGAAAACATCAAATAATCCTAATTCTTTTTTTAGTTTCATGGTTCATTTTTTGTAAGTGCATTTGGTCGACCCGTTGTTGGTTCAAACTTCAGGCAGCACCAATAGTGGAACCTGGTTGTTGAACACTTGTACTTCCGTAATGCTTTTTTTAAATAATTTTTCAAAAAAACCTTTTTTTCTGCGCACCATGCAAAGTAGCTCACAAGGCTCTTTGCGAATGAATTCGTTAATGGTATTATTGATACTTTTCGACCTTTGCACTTCACGAAATGTCGTTTCCACCCCCTCGAGACCTAAATCAGGTACCTTGTCGGTGCCTTTTTTTACATTTGCCTTGACGTGAAGGATGGTCACTTTGGACCCAAATTCCGAAGTTAATTTTTGAAGGGACGAAAGCACATTTGGCGGTACCTTTATTTGGTCCATTGCCAGGACAATATGCTGTAGTTGGGTAAAATCGTGATCGGGTGGGACAACCAGAACAGGCACCTCTGCCAATTCCAATGCACTGGCCGCAATGTTACCGAAAAAAAATTTCGTCATTCCCGATGTTCCTTTGCTGCCCAAAACAATCATATCGATTTCATATTCCTGGACTTTTGTTTTGAAGAGGGAAAAAATACTGCCTTCCCTTACATAGGTTTTGATCGACAATCCTCTCTCCTTTATCTTATCATCGAATTTCAACTTAGTTCTTTTCATACTACGTTCCAATTCTTTTACGTAGGGCTGCTTGTCCTTGGGTAGATTTAAATCAAAATTGAACCGGTCATAGGAAAAAAAATGGTATAGATATATTTTACTTTTAAAAACAGTGGCTATTTCAATGGCGTATCTTAAGGCATTGTCGGCTACGGGCGAAAAATCGGTAGGTACAAGAATTTTTTTCATGATATTGTGATTTTCGTACTAAAACAACCAATATTTTATAATTAAAGAAATAATTCTTTAGGAAAATTTAAGTTTCTGTAATGTAGTAAAAGATCTAATATCATGGGCGGATGCTGAAACTTATGTTTAAATTTGTTAAGGGAATTGCCAAGGTACGCATTGGGAATTGTCCTGTCCTTAGTTGATAAGGCTCCCATGTATAGAAATGATCAAAAATTGGCGGGAATGAAAGTACTTGTAATTGAAGACAATAAAGAACTGCTACGCGATATCAAAAGCTTTTTGGAAGAAGAAGGGGTCATCTGCGAAATTGCCCCCAATTATAAAACGGCCTATGATAAAATAGGATTCTTCCCGTACGACATATTGATCGTCGATATCACCTTGCCCGATGGAAACGGTTTGGACATCATAAGGGAGGTAAAAAAGGAAAACATAGATACGGGAATCATCATTATTTCGGCAAAGAACGCAGTGGGGGATAAAATTCGGGGCCTAGAGATAGGGGCAGACGATTATTTGGCCAAACCGTTTTACATGGCCGAGCTCAATGCCAGGATCAAGGCACTTTATCGAAGAAAGGCTTACAATGGGAGCAGGGAAATCGTTTTCAACGAAATTAAGATCAAGCCCGACAGTCATGAGGTTTTTGTGAACGACCATATTTTGAACCTTACCAAAAAGGAATTCGACATCATACACTTCTTTATGATCAACAAGCATCGGTTATTGACCAAGGAGGCGATAGCGGAACACCTTTGGGGCGACCATATAGAAATGGCCGATTCCTATAAATTCATTTATACCCACCTGGCCAATGTACGGAAGAAAGTTGCCGAAACGGGCGGAACCGACTATATTCAATCGATATACAGCGTGGGATACAAATTTACTGATCGCGGATGAACCTCTTCAAAAAGACCATTAACCAATACCTGATTTTTTTGGTATTGTTTTTACCCATTATGATTGCCCTGGACTACCTGCTGGTCAACCACTTGGTATATCGCGAAATAGATGAGTTGCTCTTGGATGAACGTAAGCGTATCGATTATGGTCTCCAAAAAGATGGAGCGGTTTTATCCTCGTATTACCTGTATCGCATCGAGCCGATAGCTGCGGATAATTTCCGCCCTGAGGAATTCAGGGATACGTTATTTTTTGAACCCTATGCCAACGGGAACATACCTTATCGTACATATACATTTAGATCATCGGTCGATTCCCAGCCTGTGGAAATCACTCTTAAACATGTGTTGTTGGATATCAACGGGTTGATTTGGTGGATTTTGGCTTCCAATGGTGTCATCTTATTGCTATTGTATGGCGGACTTTATTATATCGATCGGAATATATACCAATGGGCCTGGAGTCCTTTTTTCGAAAATCTGGCCAAACTTGAGAAATACAATGTGGCCCAGAAAGAGCCCATTCGTCTGAAAAAAACCAAGACAAGTGAATTCGAAACACTTAATAAGGTCATTGAGACGTTGATCGATCAGATAAAAAATGATTTTAAAAACCTTAAGGAATTCAACGAGAACATTTCACATGAGATACAGACCCCTCTGGCCACGATCCGGAACAAAGTAGTGTTGCTGTTGGGAAGTGATAATTTGGACCCAAAGGAAATTCAGAATGTAAATACCATATATCAAGAAACCAATAAACTTTCCAAAATAGGCAAATCGTTGATCCTGATTTCGAGAATCGAGAATCTTGAGTTTAAACGATTGGAGCGTATTGATGTTCGTGACATCATAGAGAACATCCTTGGCAATATGGAGGAGATCATCAATTTTAAACATCTCGAAGTGTCCAAAGACCTAGATACGGTAACTTTGGAATGCGATCATATCCTGGCCGACATCCTGTTTACCAATCTTATCAAAAATGCGGTACAGCACAATAAAGAGGGGGGGACGATTAGTATGGTGTTGGACAACGATATATTTGAGATCACCAACACGGGCGAAGTTTCGGATATACCTACTGAAAAATTATTCAGTCGCTTTCAAAAAGGTACCTCGCAAAAAGATTCCCTTGGCCTTGGTCTGGCCATCAACCAAAAAATATGTGAAATCTATGGATTTCGGTTAGACTATGTACGAACAGGGGGAATACACACATTTTCCTTGTTTTTCAACCCATAGAACCTTGTGTCCCTTTCGGTAATCAATACGGATTCTTAATGAATTGGAAGGAATCCAGCCGAAATCAGCGGGGAATCCATCCCATAGGTTACTTTCCGATACAGAAATTATTTTCCTATATTTTATGGGGTATTGAGGCTTATGGGGTACAATAAGTCTCGGAAGTTAGCACGGAAATTAGCATTTTCAAAACTTCATTTTACGAATTAAAGGATTCGCCTTTAATTTCCCTATATTAATTCCAAAAATCAACAATAAGATAGTTTCATATTTTTCACCTAATTCAGTTTTCAAAATACCAAATGCTTTGGTGATTTGGGCCTCTACAGTTTTTATTGATATGTTTAGGTAATCGGCAATTTCATTATTGGTAAGCCCTTCTTTTTTACTAAGAATAAATATACGTTGACATTTTGGGGGTAACTTTCGAATTTCTTTGTTTACGATTTCCATCATTTTGTCAATGATATTATCATCGATTTCCTCTGCAACTTCATGCGCATATTCGATATATTTTTTATTCAATAATACAACGGCCTTGTTTTTCTGATAATTATTCAAAAATTCATTGTAGACACATTTGTACAAAAAATTACGTATTGAAAATTGTGGGTTAAGTTTTTTTCTGGATTTCCAGGTCTTTAAAAAAACGTTCTGAACAAGGTCTTGGGCTAGAGCCTGCTCATGGGTTAAAGTAAGTGCATAAGCGTTAAGTTGTCTATGGTATTTCTCCAAAAGAAAGATATAGGCCTTTTCTTCCCCTAGAATAAGGTTTTCGATGAGTATTCTATTATCGTTGAAATTCATGGTTTTTGGTTATTTGGCAATTTATGGTTAAAAATAATATGAATTTTAAAAAATATCTAAAAAAAAGTTAGGGTATTGAAAATTTGGCTTGTATTAATAGTATAAATGGACCTCAAATGATTTCTAAAGATGTTGAAAATCGAATTGTAAAATATCTTTCACAGTCTGCTGATATTCAGGATTTGAATTTTTTGAACGAGTGGCTGAAAAAAAAAGAGAATCAAAGTATTTTCAAAGAATATGTTAAAACCCAATTTGCGATAAATTTAACTATGAACGACCCTGGTCTAGATAAAATTAAAGACGAGCTTCTTCGTGAAATACGTAAGGATAAAAAACCGGTGATCAAAATGAGGGTCGTGTGGGTTTTAAAATATGCGGCTATCGCCATTTTGTTTATGGGACTAGGGTTCATTATCAGTAAGAATAAATATGATAAGGACAAATTGATAAAGCCTAGGGAAGATGCCATCACTTTACAATTGGAGAATGGGGAGATAGAAGTAATCACAGAGAAAGGTAACCATCAATTGATTGATGATAATGGTGAAGTAATTGGTAATCAAAAAGGAAAAGAGTTAGTCTATGAAGTAAATGAGTATGATTCAGAATTGAAGTATAATACGCTGACAATTCCCAAAGGTAAGCGATTTGGAGTTGTACTTTCTGATGGAACAAAAGTCCAGTTGAATGCGGGGAGTTCCATTACTTATCCAATATCATTCAATCCAAACGGTCCTAGAAAAGTGGTTTTATCCGGTGAAGCTTATTTTGAAGTCAGTCACGACCAAAAACGACAGTTCATCGTCAATACCCAGGAACTCGACGTTAAAGTGTATGGTACCAGATTTAATATAACCAATTATCCCGAAGATGAGAATACCGAAGTCGTTTTAATAGAAGGGTCCGTAGCCTTGTCGCAGCAGGGTGAAACACTAAAAAAGGAAAAAGAGGTATTTCTAAAGCCAGGGCATATGGGTGCATATAATAAAAGGGATAAGAATATTGTGGACCAAAAAGTCAATACATCCCTTTACACTTCATGGATGGCAGGTAATTTGGTTTTTAGGAACGAAACGTTCGAAAATATTACCCGTAAGTTAGAACGACATTATAATGTGGTTATAATCAATAACAATAAGGATTTAGCAGACGAAACCTTTAATGCCACGATCGAATTGAACCACGAAACCATTGAGCAGGTCTTTAATTATTTCAATAAAATATACCGGATTGAATACCAAATTGTTGAAAACAAAATAATCATTAATTAATACATAACGCCTATGATATAAAAACAAAGGAATTAACCATGATCGTTTTCAATCTTAATACTAGAATAAAGTGCAATAAAAAAAATCGGAAAATGCTGGAACATTTCCCGATTTAAAGAAAATGATCACACTAACTGCGTAATCACAAATAAACATTCAAAAATATGAAAAAACCACCAAAGTCAAAGGGTGTACACTCTTGGCACCTAAATTATGACGTTAAAATGAAATTATCACTTCTATTTTTTTTAATAGTAAGTTTTTTAATGCAGGCCAATTCTTCATATGCACAAAAAACCAAAATTTCGATTGACAGGGAAAATACAGCGGTGAGGGAGATTCTTGATGAAATCGAAGCTACGACCAAGTTTAAATTCTTGTTCAATACTAAAGCCGTTGATCTCAATAGAGAAATTTCTATTAAGGTAGATAAAGCAACTATTGATTTGGTTTTGGAATTACTATTTAAAGGGGTTGATACGTCTTTCGAAATAGATGATCGAAAAATCTTGTTGAAGCAGAGAGTAAGGGAACATGGCATTAGTGATAGGTCGGATTCACAAAGCCTTGAAAGGTTACAGCAAATAATAATGGGTAATGTAACAGATTCTAATGGGACACCGCTGCCAGGGGCTAATATCATAGAAAAGGGAACGCTTAATGGTGTAACGGCAGATTTTGACGGTAATTTCGCTATAGAACTGGTGGATGACAATGCAATATTAGTAGTTTCTTATCTTGGATATGCTACGAAAGAGATTCAAGTGAACAGCCAAAAAAATCTTAGTATTATTTTAGAAGAAAGTGCCTCAGGCTTGGAAGAAGTTGTTGTCGTTGGTTATGGCACAATGAAGAAGGCAGATTTGACCGGGGCGGTTTCTCAGGTTAAAAGCGAAACCCTTGAATCGGTTCCGGTTTTCAACATGGCGCAAGCACTTAAAGTCGGTGCTTCAGGGGTTAGAGTTACTCAAAACTCAGGTACTCCCGGTTCTAGAATAGAGGTGCGTATTAGAGGAGGAAATTCTTTAATCGGTAATAATCAACCTTTATATGTAGTAGATGGATTTCCAGTTACAAGCGGTATAGATTATTTAAATCCAGCGGATATTGAATCAGTTGATATTTTAAAGGATGCATCTGCAACCGCAATTTATGGTTCAAGGGGAGCAAACGGAGTCGTGATAATCACTTCTAAAAGAGGTGAAAAAGACCAAGAAAGTAAAATTGAGGTAAATAATTACTTTGGTATGCAACAAGCCATAAATGAATATGATTTACTCAATGCAAAAGAATATGCCGTTATAGCCAATGAATGGTTAAAAAATGAAGGTCTGGAACCTTATTTCAATGTTGATGAAGTTCAGAACCCAGGAACTGATTGGTTAGATGCGATCTTTAGAACGTCACCTGTACAGAACCATACAATTACTTTTTCCGGAAGTTCTGATAAAGGTAGATATTCTATATCCGGTAATTATTATGATCAAGAAGGAATCATAGAAAATTCAGGAGTTACAAGAGGTTCTGTTAGAGTTAATTTAGATCAAGAATTGAAAAGTTGGTTGAAAATGGGTATTAACCTTCAATTGTCGAGAAGTGAGACCCATTCAGTCAATGTTGACAACGGATACCGAGGTACATCAATGCTTTCTGCTGCTGCTTCGGCGCCACCTACATTACCTTTGTATGATGAAGATGGTCTCCCTACTCAAATAGGACAGATTTATAATTTTGGGTCTGCCGATATGAGAAACCCATTATTGTCTACACTAAATAAAAATCTTAGTTTTTCAAATAGTGTATTAGCAAATTCTACATTTGAATTTCAAATTACTCCTAGTCTTTCTTTCAAGACTTTATTAGGCTTACAATATAGAAACTCGCGTAGTGAGTTGTTTACACCAATTGTTTATGAAAATGATAGGGGTTCCGCTCAGGAGGGGAATAACTATTTTAATTCCTTTTTAACCGAAAATGTCTTGACATATTCAAAAACATTTGATGAAAAACATGTTTTAAATATCATAGGTGGTGGTACCTATCAAACACAAATGAACCGTTACTCTGGTATATATGTAAGTGGTTTTTCTAATAATATTACCGAGAACTATAATTTAGCCGCTGCTGAAACCATCGGAAATCCTTGGTCCGGATATTTTGATTGGACATTAGCTTCTTTTCTATCGAGGGTAAATTATTCCTATGACGGTAAATATATGGTGACTGCCAGTATCAGGGCCGATGGTTCTTCAAGGTTCGGTGCTAATAATAAATGGGGATATTTTCCATCGGCAGCTTTAGCATGGCGTGTTTCAGATGAAGCCTTTCTTAAAAATAGCTCGACCATTTCCAACTTAAAATTAAGGGCGAGTTATGGTATTACGGGTAATACGGCACTTAATCCCTATCAATCACTTGATAGACTGAACTCGACTAAATTTATTTTTGAGAATCAAGCTGACGTCATTGGATTTTATCCTGCCGGTATTTCCAATAGCGCATTGAAATGGGAAACTACTGGGCAGTTGGATGTTGGGTTTGATCTAAATCTATTTAATAATCAATTAAGGTTTGTATTTGATTACTATAAAAAGAATACTAAAGACTTACTTGCATCGGTACCGCTCCCATCAAGTGTCGGATTTAGCTCAATTCTAAGAAATCTTGGAGAAATACAAAATTCGGGAATTGAATTTAGTGTTGATGCTGATATTCTGAGAAATGATTTTAAATGGAATGTTTCAGCACAGATTTCTGCCAATAGAAATAAAGTGATCGAGCTTGCTGGGGACAGTGATATTTTTGGGGCAGCACAAAGTTCAGTTTGGCCAAGTGCAAATATTGCACGAGAAGGAGAACCATTAGGAGTTTTTTATGGACTTCTTGAAGATGGTTTGGATGAGAATGGTTTCATTAAATATCAGGATGTTAGCGGACCCGATGGTGTTCCTGATGGATTGATTAATTCGTTGGACCGTGTGATTTTGGGTAGTTACCATCCGGATTTCATTTATGGATTGACTTCTAATTTCAGTTATAAGGGAATTGAATTAAATGTGATGTTGGAAGGGGTTCAAGGAAACGAATTATTCAATGCCACCAATGGAACACACTTAAATTCCTTTCAGCGAGGCAATAATCAATTTAGGGATATTATTGGAAATTATTGGACGGCTGAAAATCCAGATCCCAATGCAAAATACCCTAAAATTAGTAGTGCCACCCAAATAACCGTTTCCGACAGATTTATTGAAGATGCGAGTTATCTGCGTGTTAAGTCGATAAGGTTGGCATATAATTTCCCCGTTTCTGAAATGGGTCTAAATGATTTTGACATGCTTCAATTATATATTTCTGGTACCAATCTATTCACTTTTACCAATTATTCAGGTATTGATCCAGAGGCAAATACAAGAGGAACTGATTCCAGTAATATCGGAGATCGATTACGATATGGTCACGATCAGAGTAGTTATCCTAGTGCCAAGATTTATGCGATTGGTCTAAAATTTAGATTTTAATTTATAAAGACATAACATTATGAAAAATATAGTTTTAGGATTAATAATAATCTTGTGTTTCCCTGCCTGTGAAAAAACATTGGAGGAAGTTCCAAAAGATTTTGTCTCCAAGGCAAACTTCTACAATAATGAAAAAGATGCCCAAGCTGCTATTGTTGGTGTTTACGCTGGTTTGCAAAGTGATTTTTTTGGGATGAACCATTATTTAATGACAGAGCTGCACGGCGATTTTATCTTCGGAAGAGGGTCACAAGCACCGATTACTATTTGGGATCAAATATTGGATCAAACAAGCATTGGTAGGTGTGCCTCAAATTGGTCTTCTCTGTATACGACAATCAATAGAGCCAATGCGGTTTTGGACAATGTATCAGAAATAGAAGATATAGACACAGAGGTAAAAGAACAGATTCTCGGAGAAGCACATTTTTTAAGAGCTTTAAGTTATTTTGAATTGGTTCGTGGTTGGGGAGCTGTTCCGATTAAGACTAGTGAAAGTATAGATTTGAGTTCTGTAGAAGCAGCAAGGGAACCTGAAAGTGAGGTGTATGAATTAATTGTCGCAGATGCTTTGGCTGCCGAAAGTAGTCTTGGCGAAACTGGATCACAAACGGGTAGGGCCTCCAAATGGGCAGCAAAAATGCTATTGGCCCATGTTTATTTAACTTTGGAAAATTGGGAAGCAGCAGCAGCCATAGCTGATGATGTTATTGTTAACGGTCCTTTTAGCTTAGTTGAAGTCGAAAATCCAGATGATTTTTATAAGATTTTTGCCGTGGATTCAAGTACCGAAGATATTATGTCGGTACATCATTCCGAAACAAAAACTTCGGGCATTCCAACATATATACATAGAGGGCTGGCATTACCATACAATTATTCATCTACCGGTTACTTTGCATGGCTCCCTGATACCAATTCATTTATTGGGGAAAGCTGGGATGATAATGATTTTCGAAAGGATTTTAATTTGTATACACAGTATCAAAATTCTGGGGGGGAATGGGTGCCTTTACCAGAAACATTGCCGGTACTCTTCAAAAAATTCATTTCCAACAGTTCTGGGCAAAATGTTTACAGCGTACCTATTTATAGATTTGCTGAAGCATATTTAATTTATGCGGAGGCGGCAAGTAATGCAAATGGAGGCCCAACGGCACTTGCGTTGGAGCGATTGAATATAATAAAAAGACGGGCATATGGTCTAGACCTGAATATACCTTCTTCTGAAGATTATCCTTCTGGACTGGGAGCCGTTGATTTTAGAAATACAGTATTGCAGGAACGAGCGTATGAATTTTTATTGGAACGAAGACGTTGGTTTGACCTAAAACGAACAGGAACAGTTAGGGAAGCTTTTACTGCGGCAGGTAAAAACATAATAGATGAACGCTTTTTATGGCCAATTCCTGAAGATGAGATCAACAATAATCCGGCAATTAATCAATCAGATCAAAATCCTGGATATTAACTTAATAACAAGTCAGAATACAGGCCTGGTATTGGGCCTGTATTTTCCTGACATTTTTGTTGATAATGGATTTATATGTATGACGCAACGGTTATAGGATTAAATGCCACTGATTATTACCGAAAAGGAAATCCCTCTATTTGGTTTGCCCATTATAGAATAGCATTTAGGTATTCAAACTACTTGTTAGCTAATTGCTTTCTATTGATGATGCATTGAAAATAAGTAATGGGTCCACTTCCGATATGGAAAAACAATTATGATGGGATTACAGTAAATATCACTCAAATAACGGTTACATAGATAGCAGTTTGGGATGATGGTACAATGTTATATGATGCCAGATAAAACACAATTATACGTTAATCGTAAAACAATGGAATATGAAGAATTTATTAAGCTTTTTTATACTCATAATAATCTTTCAGACTTTGGATGCCCAAACAAAGAAATATGACATAGTCATTTATGGAGGAACTTCAGCAGGAGTAGCTGCGGCTATTCAATCCAGTAGAATGGATAAGTCTGTAGTGTTAATTGAGCCAACCAACAGATTAGGAGGGTTGACAACAGGTGGGTTGGGCCAAACGGATATAGGTAACAAGCAGGCAATAGGTGGAATCTCTAGAGAGTTTTATGAAAACATCAAAAAATATTATGATGACGAAAAGAACTGGAAATGGGAGAAACCATCGGAATATAAAGATGGAGGTCAAACACGAACGGAAAAGGGTGAGCCTACCATGTGGACTTTTGAGCCCTCAGCTGCATTGTCTGTTTATCATGATATGATGAAAAAAGAGAAGGTTAAGGTTGTATATGACGAGAGGTTAAATAGGGATTCGGGTGTAAATAAGGTTGATGGGAAGATAGTATCGATTACTATGGAAAGTGGAAAGAAATTTATAGGTAAGGTATTCCTTGATGCAACTTATGAAGGTGACCTCCTAGCTTCTGCCGGGGTTAGTTATGCTGTTGGTCGTGAAAGTAATGAAGAATTTGGAGAAACGCTAAATGGGGTACAAGCAAATAAAATAAACCTATCGTTGACCAGATTGGTCTCAATAAATGGACAAAACCATAATTTTATCCCAAGCGTCGATCCTTATGTTGTAAAAGGCGACCCCGAAAGCGGTTTACTGCCCAATGTAAATGAGAAGCCTGGTCTCGAAGGGGAAGGTGATGATAAGATACAAGCCTATTGCTTTAGAATGTGTTTGACCGATCATCCTGAAAACCGAATTGTATTTAAGAAACCTGCAAATTATGATGAACTTAATTATGAATTGTTATTCCGCAATTATGAAGCTAGAGTAGGTTCTGTACAGGATATGTATTATAAGGGTGGCCCTTTGTTGCCATTAATAAATTCCAGTATGCCAAATCGCAAGACCGATTCAAATAATAGATTTGGTTTCTCAACGGATTATATCGGCAAAAATTATGATTACCCAGATGCTTCCTATGCTGAAAGGGAAAAAATAATCGAAGACCACAGAAATTATCAAATGGGATTAATGTGGACATTGGCCAATCACCCCAGGATTCCGAAGGAAGTGCGGGAGGAGGCCTCAAAATGGGGTACTGCAAAAGATGAATTTGAAAGAGAGGACGGTTGGCAACAACAATTATATATTCGTGAGGCTAGACGTATGATCAGTGATTATGTAATGACCCAGAAAAATTGTGAGGGGTTGGTAGTAGCTGAAGACGTAATCGGTTTAGCGGCTTATGGTATGGATTCCCATAATGTACAACGCTATGTAGACGCGAACGGATATGTCCAAAACGAAGGTAATGTTGAGGCTCACGGATTTAAACCATACCCAATAAGTTATAGATCCTTGGTGCCTAAAAAAGGAGAATGTGAAAATTTAATAGTACCTGTTTGTGTTAGTTCAACTCATATTGCATTTGGCTCTATTCGTATGGAACCGGTATTCATGGTTTTAGGGGAGTCTGCAGCTACAGCAGCTTCTTTAGCCATTGACACAGGTAAACCCGTTCAAGATATTTCTTATGAAAGTTTAAAATCCATTTTGTTGAAAAATGGGCAACATTTGGAATAAGTGAATCAATCTGGCCATATCCTTTAAAATAGTGGATACCCATAAAAACAACAAAGTAAAATGTCATGTTTGGAATAAGATATTCGAACCTTAGTAAGTGTTTTTTTATTGGTTTAATTAGCTCAGGCTTGCTGTGGGCCAATTCATGTGTACATAAAAAAGAAGAATTAACGGCATCGCCTAATATTGTATTGATACTTGCAGATGATCTTGGCTATGGGGACTTGTCGACATACAATAATAATTCTTTAGTCCCTACACCAAATTTGAATAAACTGGCCTCTGAAGGAATTAGTTTTACCAATGCATATTGCCCTGTTTCCGTGTGTTCTCCTTCTAGATATGCGTTGATGACAGGAACATACCCTTTTAGAAGTTGGAAAAAGTCAGGTGTTTTATCAAATTATGAGCCTTCCATGATAAATGAAGGTCAATTGACCCTTCCAAAGATGTTGCAACAGGCTGGTTATACTACGGCAGGATTTGGAAAATGGCATTTAGGGGCTACATTTCCCACATTGGATGGGCTAAAACCTGCAGGATTTGGAAAATTTAAGGCAGATAATAACGGAGCGAATATTGATTTACAACAACCAATCAGTGATGGTCCTGTCGCGCATGGTTTCGATAATTGGTATGGATTCAGTTGCGCAAGTGAATGTTGGGTTATGGACGGTGATGATATTGTTGCGGCTTTGCAGCATGAATTTTATAATATCGATTCGGCCAAACATAAGGAACATATAGAAATTATCCCATCCAATACATATCTAAAACGTATCACAGGGAAAAGTAAGCGTTTTTTGACCCAACATGCCAAAACGAAAAATAAAAATCCGTTCTTTTTATATTTTGCCCCTTATGTTCCCCATATACCATTATCCGTCAGCGAAGAATTTATAGGCACCACCAAAGCTGGCCCGTATGGCGATTATGTGTATGAGTTAGATACTTATATTGGTGAGATTTTAAATACACTTGACAGTTTGGGGCTAGCAGAAAACACTATAGTCCTTTTTGCCAGTGACAACGGGTCTCAATTTGAGAGGACCGGACTTCATATTGATAATGCAAATCCAAGTAATGACCTAGAAGATGTTAACGGTAAAAGTCAGAATCCGAAAGAACACCATCCTAACGGGAATCTAAAAGGTTCAAAATGGACGATCTGGGAAGGGGGCGTTCGCATGCCCTTTATTGCAAAATGGCCCGATAAGATTCCGGCAGGTATCAAATCGGATAAGATTTTAGCGTTAAATGATCTACTGGCAACCATTAGTACGGTAATTGGATTTGACTTGCCCAAAGATGTGGCCATTGATAGTTATGACCAATTTCCAAACCTTATGGGAGATGAACAACTTATTAGGGAATCGGTGGTTGTGCAATCCGCAAATAACCGCATGGGTTTTCGAAAAGGGAATTGGAAATACGTTGAGCCAGGAAATGACGAGTTGGAAGGACAATTATACAATCTGTTGGAGGATGAATCAGAATCAACAAACCTAATCAATGAGAATGCTGACCTCGCAGAGGAAATGCGGAAGGAATTACGTCATATAATAAGCGGGACGGTCTCGGAAAAATAGAATACTTATGAAAAATAATAAGCAAATCATCCTGTCTATGATGGTGCTACTGATTTCAACATCGATTATGTTTTCCTGTAAGGAAAAAGCTGATGTTTTAAAAGAATCAATAGAAGCGGACATTATAATTTATGGAGGTACTTCGGCAGCTATAGCTGCAGCCGTGGAAGCAAAGCGTTCTGGAAAATCCGTTATTGTGGTATCTCCGGATAAGCACCTAGGAGGTTTGACTTCGGGAGGTTTAGGGTGGACGGATACAGGGGACAAAAGTGTGATTGGGGGACTGGCAAGGGAGTTTTACCATAGGGTATATAATTATTATAATACAGATGAGGCATGGCGATGGCAGCCCAAGGATGAGTATGGGAATACTGGTCAGGGAACACCGGCGATGGACGGTGAAAATCGAACCATGTGGATTTTTGAACCTCACGTGGCAGAAAAAGTATTTGAAGACTTGGTAAAAGAAGATAGTATTAGGGTCGATCGGGATGAATGGTTGGATAGGGAAAATGGGGTTGTGCTTAAAGATGGTAATATCAGATCAATTTCCACACTCTCCGGCAAAACATATTCCGGTAAAATGTTTTTAGATGCAACTTATGAAGGAGACTTAATGGCTGCGGCAGGAGTGAGTTACCATGTAGGTCGCGAAGGTCAAAACGTGTATGGGGAAGAATGGAACGGTTTACAAACAGGAGTTTTACATCATAAGCATTGGTTTGAGTCCGATATTTCCCCTTATGTAGTACCGGGTGATCCGTCAAGCGGACTATTGCCCCGGGTTTCTGCGGAAAATCCGGGAGTAAAACATAGTGGTGACGATAAAATACAGGCCTATTGTTTTAGGATGTGTATGACCGATCATGAACCGAATCGCGTGCCATTCCCAAAGCCAGAGGGCTATGACCCAATGCAATATGAACTATTGGCCCGTGTTTTTGATACAGGAAGAAACGATTGGTTCCAAAAATTTGATGCCATACCCAATCATAAGACCGATACCAACAATCACGGTCCGTTCAGTAGCGATAATATTGGAATGAACTATGACTACCCGGAAGCTTCCTATGAGCGAAGAAAAGAAATCATTAAGGAACACGAACAATATCAAAAGGGACTATTGTGGTTCGTGGCCAATGACCCAAGGGTTCCTAAGGACATACAGTCGGAAATGCAAAAGTGGGGGCTTGCCAAAGACGAGTTTACAGATAATGGCAATTGGCCCCATCAAATTTATGTTCGGGAAGCAAGACGGATGATCGGCGAATTCGTTATGACAGAAAATGAATTATTAAAAAAGAGAGAAACGCCAAACCCTATTGGATTAGGGTCTTATACAATGGATTCCCACAATGTGCAACGCTATATAAAACCAAATGGTTTTGTCCAGAACGAAGGTGATATCGGGATAGAAACAAACGGTCCGTACACAATATCTTATGGTTCCTTGGTGCCGAAGAAAGAAGAATGTAAAAATTTATTGGTACCTGTTTGTGTATCATCAAGCCATATTGCCTTTGGGTCTATACGAATGGAGCCGGTATTTATGATTTTGGGGCAATCAGCGGCAGCTGCAGCAGTTTTGGCGATCAATGAAAATACCACAGTTCAAAATGTGGATTATGATACATTGAAAGAGGTTTTAGTGGCGAAAGGTCAGATAGTTGAATAATTAAGATTTTTAAATGATATCATTTCTAATTTCCATTGCAGTTTTGATCTTAGGTTATTTTACTTACGGTAAAATTGTTGAACGTATTTTCGGTATCGATAAAAATCGGGAAACACCGGCCATCAAATTAAGGGACGATGTGGATTATTTGCCACTTCCTGCCTGGCGTATTTTTCTTATACAATTTTTGAACATTGCCGGTTTGGGACCGATTTTCGGAGCAATTGCTGGAGCAATGTTCGGACCATCGGCATTTTTATGGATCGTATTGGGAAGCATATTTGCCGGGGCAGTCCATGATTATTTTTCTGGAATGCTTTCCTTAAGACATAATGGGTTAAGCATAAGTGAAGTCGTGGGCATCTATTTAGGTCCGAATATGAAGTATTTCATGAGGTTCTTCACTATTGTATTATTAATTTTTGTTGGAACGGTTTTTTTAATGGGGCCAGCTAAGATTATAGATGAAATGACCGGTAATTTTTGGAACCTTTGGGTATGGGTAGGGATTATTTTACTTTATTATATCCTATCGACATTACTGCCAATCAACAAAATGATAAGTAAGATCTATCCTATTTTTGGATTGGCAATGCTTTTGATGGCAATCGGATTACTTATAGCACTTTTATTCGGGGATTATGCCATACCGGAAATAGTACCTGCCAATTTAAGGAATATGACTACGAATCCTACGGAAACCCCCATGTTTCCTATTCTATTTATAACAATTGCATGCGGGGCTATTTCAGGATTTCATGCAACACAATCTCCGCTAATGGCCCGTTGTATAAAAAATGAAACTTTAGGGAGGAAGATTTTTTATGGTACGATGATTACGGAAGGTATAGTAGCATTGATTTGGGCCGCTGCCGCTATGGCCTTTTTCGGAAATGTTGACTTACTGAATGATGCTATGCTCGCTAATAACAGTAACGCAGCTTGGGCGGCCAATGAAATCTCTGCCAACATGTTGGGTAAAGTAGGGGGCTTTTTGGCATTATTGGGAATTGTGGCCGCCCCTATTACGTCTGGGGATACGGCATTTAGGTCGGCACGACTCATTCTTGCCGACATATTCAAAACGGATCAAAAGAAAATAAAGAATAGGCTGTATCTAAGCATACCGTTATTTGTGATAGCGTTTATTCTAACACAAGTTGATTTTGGGATCATTTGGCGTTATTTTGCTTGGAGCAACCAAACCTTGGCGACAGTAGTGTTATGGGCGATTACTGCTTATTTAACCTATACCAAAAAGTTCTATTGGATTACCCTTGTTCCTGCTCTTTTTATGACTATGGTCTGTTCTACTTATATTTTAGTGGCACCGGAGGGATTTGAATTGGATAATACGATATCCTATGTTTTAGGTGGAATCATAACGTTAATAGTTTGCATTTTGTTCATGACATTAATCGTTAGGAAGCAAAAAGTCCATCAAATTACCGTAACCGAGAATATTATTTGAGTTTGTTGGTTAGTTTATGAGCCGGGCTTCATTTTTTGAAGTCCGGTTTTTTTGTATTAGGCAGAATTTCATGGTGATTTTATTCCATCAATGGTTAGAGGACATGTATGGTCCTTGTTAATGCCTTAAGCGCCTTTAATATAGCCAAAAGATAATTGGAATATCACCCTGTTTCCAACCCTTGCATACCAGAATTGACCACCTAGTTACATATGAAGAAATTTTTCAGTGCTATTACAGATATCTGTAAGGGTAATAATTTAAAATGTTCTAAGTTGCATGGGCAAAAAGTGTATGACAAATAAACTGTTATTAAAAAGGCTACAGTAGAAGCGAAAACTGTTTAAGTTCTTCTGTGTAAGATTTGCCTTCAACGTGATAATTGTGTTAAATTTAGTTGCTCTAAGGTGATTATTGGAATCTTTGTTATTTACAAAAAAATGGAGCCTAATATATTTAGCTTTTTTTACCGTTCCAGGTTTGGAAAGTATGAATTTATTCAACAAACACTATGATTGAACATGTCGTATTAATCCGTTTACAATTTGAAAACTATTTAAAAAAACTTCATATTAAATAACCAATTAAAATGGCAAAATTCATTACAGGACAAGAACTTACAGAAGAAGTTTATGAAATCATCCATAAGGCGAAGAAGCAACTGTTGATCGTGTCACCTTATATTAAACTCGATGATTATTTCAAAAAAGCACTTTTTGAAAACCATAAAAGAAACTCTGAACTACATATTATTATCGCATTTGGAAAAAATGAAAAGCATCCTGAAAAAAGTTTGAAAGTAGAAGATCTTAATTATTTCAAGGATTTCCCGAATGTTTCTATTGTCTTTATTCCAAATCTTCATGCTAAATATTATGCCAATGAAAAAAGAGGTATCATAACATCCATCAATCTGTATGATTACTCCTTTAAAAACAATGTGGAGTTTGGGGTCATCAGTGAAACTTCCATATTCGGAGGCTCTGGAATAGACAAACAGGCTTGGGATGAATCAATGAAGACTCTAGGAAAAAACTACACTATTTTTATACGAAGACCGAATTATAAAAAGAAGTATTTAATAGCAAAAGATTATGTTGGGTCCGAAACTCGTTTAGACCTTACTGATGAATTATTAAATGGTGGAATCAAAACGAAACGGAGTGTTTTTGAATTTATGGACAAAACCTTTGTGGATATGGCAGACCATATGGAAAGACCCAGTAGGGAAGAATTTGAAAAACAAAACATTCAAGCTGAAACCATTATTGAAGTTCAGGAACCTATAGTAAAAGATAAACTTCTTTCGGCAACAAATCTCGGTAAGTTAAAGGATAAATCTTTTGCGGAAGTCATTGAAGTAATGATAGCGAAAGGATATGTGTTGGATAAGACGACCATAACCGATAAAGGTAGATTGGTTGGGATTGAATATAAAGAAAATACCAAAGGCAATAAATGGATTGTTTACCCACAGTCTTTAGCCGAATTATTATAAATTAGAAGTTCACAATAATTACTATTCCGAAATAATTAAAAACGCTTAATGACAGAAATAATAACCTACCAAGAAAATGTTGAAGGTGACGAAGTAACCAAATATAAGCTTGATAAAGGCAACGGTACAATTGTAATCGATTTAGAAAAATTATTAAATGCAACTGTATCCGAATGTGAATGGTTGGGAGAAGACAAGAGCTATTTACAGGTTATGTATGGTGAATGGGAAGGTACGGACCATTTTGCAATTGTTTCAAAAGATGGTGACTTGGTTAAAAAAGGAATTAAAGAAATCCACCATTATATACCCGGAGTAAAATTATTTGTAGTAATGTTTACTGGTTTTGGCTTAGGTGAAAATGATAGAGCCTACTATTCTGTGGCTAATGATGATTGGAAAATGGGGGTCATTAATAGATATGGCGACTATATTCTAGAACCAAAATTTAATAAGATACAATATTTTGACGATGAGGAGTTGTTCTATGCAGATGGAATTATTTACGACTTCAAGGGTGAATTCATAAAAAAGGATGAATAATAGCAAATGACCCAACAAACACAACAATTACAGGCACAACTCTGGAACATTGCCAATACCCTTCGTGGAAAAATGGATGCCGATGATTTTAGGGACTACATACTAGGTTTCATTTTTTACAAATACCTGAGTAAAAAAATGGAACTCTATGGCAACGAAATCTTGGAGCCGGACAACCTAAAGTTCCGCGATTTGGAAGGCCATCCGCAGGAAGCGGAATACATAGAAGCCGTACGCGACGCCGCCTTGGATAAACTAGGCTATTTTCTATTGCCCTCTGAACTGTTCTCCGAACTGGCCAGACGGGGCAATTCCGGTGGAAAACATCAATTTATCCTAGGGGATTTAACTAGGGTATTGACGCACATTGAGCAGAGTACCATGGGCAGTGAAAGTGAAGAGGATTTTGGCAACCTCTTCGAGGATCTGGATCTCACCAGCTCCAAACTCGGGAAGTCGGAGAACGATAAGAACGAACTCATTGTAAAAGTACTTTCGCATTTAGAGGAAATCGATTTTGATATTGCCAATTCAGAAAGCGATATGCTGGGCAATGCCTATGAATACCTGATCGGGCAATTTGCCTCCGGTGCGGGTAAAAAAGCAGGGGAGTTCTACACGCCCCAACAGGTATCGAACGTATTGGCGCAATTGGTCACTTTGGGTAAGGACAAGTTAAAGTCGGTTTACGACCCCACCTGTGGTTCGGGCTCCTTGTTGCTTCGCGTTGCCAAACAAGTAAAGCAAGTAGGCGGATTCTACGGTCAGGAAATGAACCCCACCACCTACAACCTCTGTCGCATGAACATGATCATGCACGATGTGCATTACAAAAAGTTCGATATAAAAAACGAAAACACCCTCGAAAAACCACAGCATTTAGATATGCGTTTTGAGGCCATTGTCGCCAACCCGCCCTTTTCGGCCAAGTGGAGTGCGAGTCCCTTGTTTATGAGCGACGACCGTTTTGCCGCCTACGGCAAACTGGCGCCGAGCAGTAAGGCCGATTTTGCCTTTGTACAGCACATGGTGCACCAATTGGCCGATAATGGTACCATGGCCTGTGTATTGCCCCATGGCGTATTGTTTAGGGGAGCTGCCGAAGGGCATATACGTAAGTACCTGATAGAAGACCGCAATTACCTCGATGCCGTTATAGGCCTGCCCGCCAATATCTTTTACGGTACGAGCATCCCTACCTGTATTTTGGTATTGAAGAAAAACAGGTCAGAAGCTAAGAATATACTCTTTATAGACGCTAGCCAACATTTTGAAAAGGTAAAGACCCAAAATGTGTTGCGGGACGGGGACATTACCAAAGTAATAGATGTTTACAAGGCCTACAGCAGTGGAGCCTTTGACGATGCCGTGGTGGACAAATACAGCTATGTGGCCCCATTGGCCGAGGTAGCCGAAAACGACTACAACCTGAACATACCGCGCTATGTGGACACCTTTGAGGAAGAAGAGCCGGTAGACTTGCAACAGGTTTCCCAAGACTTGAAACAACTCGAAAAAGAGATAAGGAAAACCGATAACACCATACAACAGTTCTGTGATGAACTGGGCATAGACACCCCTTTTTAATGGCAGCACAAAATACAAACGTAATATCAAACCCACCCGTAATTACGCATGAGGAAAGAGCGAAACAATCTGTTCTTTCGAAGCCAACGAAGCAATCTCTTGTTCCCAAATTACGCTTTAAAGAGTTTGAAGGGGAATGGACCCAAAAACAACTAGGAGAAGTTACAGATTATGTCAAAGGTTTTGCGTTTAAATCAGAAGATTACCGAACGGATGGAGTACGCATTATTAGGGTGTCAGATATATCTAAAGATACAATCAAGTCTGATAATAACCAGGTGTTTATAGACCCTACTCGTTCTAAGGAGTTTGTAAAATACATGATTCGCAAAAAAAATATAATTGTGACCACAGTTGGATCACCACAGAATTTAGGAGATTCGGCAGTTGGAAGAGCAATCTTTATTAATGAAAAAGATTATGGGCTTTTGAATCAGAATATGCTGAAATTCTTAGTGAAAAAAAATTTCGAAAATGATTTTCTTAAAGGCTATTTGAATTCAAAAAAGTACAAAAGTTATATACACTCCATTTCAAGGGGCAACGCTAATCAAGCAAATATTACTGTAAAAGAATTGCTCCAATATGAATTATGGGTTCCAGCCCTCCCCGAACAACAAAAAATAGCGGCCTTTTTGGCTGCCGTAGATCAAAAAATACAGCAGCTCACCCAAAAGAAAGCCTTGCTAGAGGACTACAAAAAAGGGGTGATGCAGCAATTGTTTTCTGGGGAATTGCGATTTAAAATAAAAAATGAGGTGGGTGAGCTTGTCGAACCACCGGATTGGGAGGAGAAACGGTTGGGCGAGGTTTTGGATCAACAGGTTCGAGAAGTAAAAAAACCATCATCAAATTATTTAGCTATTGGAATTAGAAGTCATGTTAAAGGAACTTTCCAAAAACCTGATTCAGACCCTAAAAAAAATTCCATGGAAAAATTATTTGTTGTGAAAGAAAATGATTTAGTAGTTAACATAACTTTCGCTTGGGAGGGAGCTATAGCTATAGCTAAACCAGAAGATGAGGGTGGCTTAGTCTCACATCGTTTTCCTACTTATACATTTAAAGCTAAATACACCAATCCTGAATATTTTAAGCAAGTTATATTAGATAAAAAGTTTCGACTTAATTTAGATTTAATCTCCCCAGGAGGTGCTGGTAGAAATAGAGTTTTAAGTAAGAAGGAATTTGTGAAAATAAAATGGTCTTTTCCATCATTATCAGAACAACAAAAAATCGCGAGTTATTTATCAAGTATCGATACCAAAATAGAACAGGTCAACCAACAACTCAATCAAACCCAGACTTTTAAAAAAGGGTTGTTGCAGCAAATGTTTGTCTAAGGGTGAAAATTGTAATACATAGTATTATCGGTGCTTGATTGTTGAGCGTAGCTGAAACAAAAAAAAGCATTGGAAACAACAGGTTATTCGAAAATTAAAGAATAGTGGCGCACGTATTTTAGTAGTAGTAAGTTTTGCGCACGTTTTTATTCATTGGCCCACGTTTTTAGACCTAATTTTCCAATAACAAGTAAAATAAAACCTAAAATGTCATTATAAAACCTAATAATCCAAAATACTTAAAAACCCGTTTTTCCTTAAATAATCAAAATAAAACCCGTTTTTCCAAAATAAAACCTGTTTTTCCATTATATTTGATAGTACTGTTTGTAACTTAAACCCATGAATACGAAACGTTTTTCACATAAAATAACTGTTTTTCACGGTATAAAAGCACCAGAAGAAGGTGTGTTAGTGGGTTATGGTGCTATAATGGAAGGCTTCCAATTACAAATGCCTTTCCCCGAAAAATTGGCAATTATAAGCACTAAAAGACGGAGCTATAGTACAGAAAACTGGAAGGTATTTTCTTCCAGGGCAGCCTTTGATGATACGTTGTACAAGCATTTGGTTTTCGCCTTAAAATACGAAGGCATTAATCTTTTGTTCTTTAAAAAACTATTTGATCAACTATCTGAACAAGACATCACAACATTAGTACAATTGGAACCCACCGGGCAGTACAGTCGAAAAATATGGTTTCTTTACGAATGGCTTTTGCAAAAGCAACTGGCTATTAAAGATTTGACCATTAAAAATTTTGTACCGTTAATAGACGACAAAATGCAGTACTGCGTTAAAGGCAGTCGCTCATCAAGACACCGCATTATAAACAACCTTCCGGGAACCAAAGATTTTTGTCCGTTGATTTTTAAGACCGAGAAACTGGAAACCTATATCAATGCCAATATAGCGGGTAAGAAAAACACATTCCTTAACGGTATCCATAAAGATGTATTACAACGCGCATCTTCTTTTTTATTGCTAAAAGATTCCAAAGCCTCTTTTACCATAGAAGGCGAAAACCCCGGAAACAACAGGGCCATGCGTTGGGGAAAAGCTATTGGGCAAGCGGGTCAAAAACCATTAAGCATAGATGAATTAATTCGCTTACAGCAAATAGTCATAGAAAATAGTCGATTTTTAGAGATGGGATTACGAAAAAACGGCGGATTTGTTGGCGAACATGACCGCGTCACCGGAGAACCTATTCCAGACCATATATCCGCTAAGGCAGCTGATGTTGAACCCCTATTAAAAGGATTGATGGCAACCAATGAAGCATTGCAAGACCAAACCTATGATGCGGTGTTGGCAGCGGCGACCATAGCATTCGGATTTGTATTCATACATCCTTTTGTTGATGGTAACGGACGATTACATCGCTATATTATCCATCATATTTTAGCAAAAAAAGAATTTACACAACAAGGTGTTATTTTTCCTGTATCCTCATCCATACTCGACCACATCGATGATTACAAAACCGTTTTGGAATCGTATTCACACCCCTTGTTGAACCATATTGATTGGAAAGAAACCGAAGACCATAATGTTGATGTTACTAATGATACCATCGATTTTTACCGTTATTTCGACGCTACAAAACAAGCCGAATTTTTATACGATTGCGTACAAGATACTCTAGAGCGCGTTATTCCGGAAGAAGTAGCCTATTTGCAAAACTATGATGCATTTAAAAGGTATATAGACAACAATTTTGAAATGCCGGATAAATTGGTTGCCCATTTGGTTCGTTTTTTAGAACAAAATGATGGCGTTTTATCAAAAAGAGCGTTGAAAAAAGAATTTTCGGTTTTAAAAGAGAAAGAAATCAAGGAAATCGAAAAGCAATATAGAACCATTTTTTTTAATGAATAAATGAGCCACCAACCAGAAGCCATTTTAGAAAACAATCTCATCCATCAATTGGTGGGTTTGGGCTATGACGCTGTTCGGGTAAATGATGGTGAGGCCCTTGCGACCAACTTAAGGTCACAGCTCGAAGCCTTTAATAATGCCAATTATACCGAAAAGGAGTTCGATGCCGTTCTAAACCATTTGGCCAAAGGCAATGTATTTGAAAAGGCCAAAACCTTAAGGGACCGTTTTAGCTTTACCCGCCAAGATGGTGAGGTAGTGTATGTGCGTTTCTACGATTCGGAAAACTGGAAGAACAACCGCTTTCAAGTCACCAACCAAGTGCAGCAAGAAGGGTCGTACCTAAACCGCTACGACGTTACGCTTTTGGTCAACGGCCTGCCCTTGGTACAAATAGAGCTTAAACGAAGGGGGCTCGAAATAAAGGAAGCCTTTAACCAGATCAATCGCTATCAAAAACATTCTTTCTGGAGCAATCACGGCTTGTTCCAATATGTACAATTGTTTGTGATCAGCAATGGGGTCGATACCAAGTATTTGGCGAACAACAAATTGCAATCGGTAAAACAGACCTTCTATTGGGCCGATAAGAACAATAAGAATATAACCGAATTAGAGGATTTTGCAAAAGCATTCCTTGATCCGGACCATTTGGGTAAGATGATCGCCCAATATGTGGTAACGAACGAGGCGTTCAAGACCATGATGGTACTACGGCCTTATCAGTACTTCGCCGCAGAGGCGATCATAAACCAGGTGGCAACTTCCAACGAAAATGGCTATATCTGGCACACCACGGGATCGGGCAAAACCTTGACCTCTTTTAAGGCGAGCCAAATTGTAATGGATCTACCCGTGGTGCAAAAAGTGGTTTTTGTGGTAGACCGTAAAGACCTCGATTACCAGACCATGAAAGAGTTCAATGCCTTTAAAAAAGACAGTGTAGATGTTACCGACAATACCCGTTCTTTGGTAAAACAACTCTCGGACGATTCTAAACTGGTATTGACTACCATTCAAAAATTGAACAATGCCATTTCCAAAGCCCGGTACGAGAAAAGCCTAGGCCATTTACAGGATAAAAAAGTGGTTTTTATTTTTGATGAGTGCCATCGCAGTCAGTTTGGGGAAACGCACAAAAAAATCACCGAATATTTTAAGGCAAGTCAGCTGTTCGGCTTTACGGGTACGCCCATTTTTGCCGATAATGCATCAAAAAATGACTTAGGGAAACGTACCACGAAGGACCTCTTCGGTAACTGCCTGCATAAATATGTAATCACGGATGCCATAAGGGACCAGAACGTGCTTAAGTTCGGAATTGAATATGTGGGCAGGTACAAGCAAAAAGGAAATACCTTTATAGATATCGAGGTCGAGGATATTGATAAAAAAGAAGTCTTTGATGACCCCAAACGTTTGGAGAAAATCGTGGATTATATCATTGCCTACCACGGCCAAAAAACCTTCAGTAAAGAGTATTCGGCCCTGTTCGCGGTTAGCAGTATCGATAATGTGATACGGTATTACGAGCTCTTTCAAAAGAAAAAGGAAGAAGGCAGGCACAATTTACGTGTCGCCACGATTTTCACCTATGGCGCCAATGAAGAAGATGAAGAGGCACAGGATTATTTGCCAGGTGATGAATTGCCAAAGGCAGCGGAATCGGAAATAAAATACCTATCTGGCCATACGAGGGATAAATTGGATGCATTTATTGGTGACTACAACAAAATGTACAACACCAAATTCTCCACAAAGGACGCCCAACAATTTGAGAATTACTTTAAAGACATCAGCAAACGTTTAAAGGAGCGGGAGAAAACCACCTTTAATGATGAAAAGGATAGATTGGACATTGTATTGGTGGTGAATATGATGCTTACAGGGTTTGATGCCAAAAAGGTAAACACCCTATATGTAGACAAGAATTTAAGACAGCACGGCCTGATCCAAGCTTTCTCCCGAACCAACAGAATATTGGGGGAACAGAAGTCCCAAGGAAACATCCTTTGTTTCCGAAACCTAAAAAAAGCGACCGATGATGCCATAACACTTTTCTCCAATAAGGATGCCATTGAAACGGTCGTTATGCCTGATTATGGGGTGATAGCCAACAAGTTTGACGAGGCACTCAAAAACTTAAGGGATGTGGTACCAACCTATAAAAGTGTGGACGATTTACCCAGTGAAGAGGAGCAGTCACAATTTGTTCAAGCATTCCGAAGACTTATGCGAAGCATGAACGTTTTGCAGTCCTACACTGATTTTGATTGGGACGACCTCACTTTGGACGAACAGGAATACGAAGATTATAAAAGTAAATATTTAGACCTCTACGACCGTATAAAACAAGATAGGGCAAAGCAAAAAACATCGATTTTGGAGGATATCGATTTTGAGTTGGAGCTCATACATCGCGATGAAATAAATGTCGCCTATATCTTGAAGTTGTTGGCCAAACTCAAAGGTGCCAAAACATGGGAAGTTAAGGCGCAAAAAAAAGCCATTATCGATTTATTGGGCGGAGATCTTATGCTGCGTAGCAAACGCGAGCTTATCGAGAAATTCATTGAAGAAAATTTACCGCAAATTAATGATGTAGATGATATTGAAGACGAATTTGAAAGGTACTGGCAAGAACAAAAGGTATTGGCGCTGTCTAAATTGTGTGAAGAGGAAAACCTTGACAAGGGCCAGTTCAATGCCTTGATCGAGAGTTATATCTATAGTGGCCAGGAACCCATACGTGACGAGGTTTTTAAGTGTTTGGACAATAGACCTAGCATTTTAAAAGCAAGGGAAATAGGGGAGCGTATTTTAGATAAAATGAAAGAGTTCGTGTCTGTTTTTGTTCAAGGATTAAGTGCTTGAAATTGAATGATTTTTTTGTAAAATTACAAGTAGAGAGACAATGATGTTCGATAAGGTTACCAAGGACCACATAATAAAAGGAATACAGGATTTTAAGAAAAAAGGGCTACCCAACGGTTTTGGACCATCGTCTACCTATGATTTAATATCCGGGAGGGGATAAACGCATCATTACTTCTCCGAATGTATTTACTTTTTTGGGTATACTTTAATTTTATTGGTTGACAGTATTGATAAATTGAGCGATTCCATGGCTTTTTTTTGTAATGGTTACTTTCCGATACAGAAATTCGCAAAGATATTGCCCAATAGATCATCGGAAGTGATTTCCCCTGTGATTTCCCCAAAGTAATACAAGGCCTGTCGAATATCGATGGCCAAAAGATCACCGGATATGCCATTCTCCAACCCGAATTGAACCTTTTGTACCTCTTCCAAGGCTTTCAATAAGGCATCATAGTGTCGGGTATTGGTGACAATGGTCTCATTGTTTCGCAAGGCACCGGTATTCACAAAATCCAATAATTGGTCTTGAAGCGCGTCGACACCTTCCCCGGTTTTTGCCGAAATCATCTGAAAGGTAGTGCCATCAACATGGGTAAGGAGTTGCTTTAGGGATTCCCTTTCCTTGTCACTTAGAATATCGATTTTATTCACCAAGATCACCAAAGGTTTGTCTGGATGTTTGGTAGCTATTTTACCAACTTCGGTCTGCAGGCTTTTTAGGTCGATCTCCGACTTTTTGAATTCTTCGGCACTATGCAGGAAAAGAACTACTTGGGCTTGGGTTATTTTTTCAAAGGTTTTTTGTATCCCAATATTCTCAACAACGTCCTTGGTTTCCCGAATACCTGCGGTATCAATGAACCGAAAGCCGATGCCCCCGATGTTCATCTCATCCTCAATGGCATCGCGAGTGGTTCCTGCAATATCGGAAACAATGGCGCGTTCCTCATTCAAAAGGGCGTTCAATAGGGTGGATTTACCTACATTGGGTTCCCCGACAATGGCTACCGGAATGCCATTCTTGATTACGTTTCCTACGGCAAAAGAGTCGATCAATCGTTTGAGTACTTCCTGTATTCTATTCAATAAGGTCTTGAATTGGGAGCGGTCGGCAAATTCAACATCCTCTTCGGCAAAATCGAGCTCCAATTCGATCAAGGAGGCAAAATTCATCAGTTCATCCCGAAGCATTTTAATTTCATTACTGAAACCACCCCGCATTTGTTGCATGGCGATTTGGTGCGAAGCTTCATTTTCGCTTGAAATCAGATCGGCTACGGCTTCGGCCTGACTCAGATCCAATTTGCCGTTCAAGAAGGCACGAAGGGTAAATTCCCCCGCATCGGCCATTCGGCATCCCTTACGAAGGAACAATTGGATGATCTGTTGTTGTATATAGGGAGAGCCATGACATGAAATCTCAATTACATTTTCCCCTGTATAGGAATTTGGGCCTTTGAACAGGGAAAGTAAAACCTCGTCCAAAGTTTTCTTTCCATCCATAATATGGCCCAAGTGTATGGTGTGGCTCTTTTGTTCGGTAAGATCTTTTCCGTGAATGGAAGCAAATACACCATTGGCCATTGTAATGGCATCCTTACCCGAAACCCGGATAACGGCAATTGCCCCTGCACCTGAAGGTGTGGCCAAAGCAACAATAGTGTCTGATGGAATCATGGTATGGGATTTTAATGCAAAAGTAGGTAAATCATAATTATATTTTATGTTGGCCGGGTCGTGTATTGTTTTGGAATTCGGATCGACTAATTTTATATATTCGCCCCATCATTAACCATTAAATCACATTCGTATGAAACAATTCATGTTTATCTTGATTCTTTTCCTTGCCGTTCAGGTATCTTCGGCCCAGACCGAAACACTGATTGAAACCGATATTGAGAAAGCGGCTGAGGTAGAGCGGAAAGCGGTTATCAAAAAGGTGAAAAAAGCCGAAAAGAAAGCCGATAAGGTCGAGAAGGATCAAAAAAAGAAGGCCAAAAAAGAGAAGCAGGCCGATAAATTGGCACAAAGCATCAAAGCAAAAGAAAAGGACATCGCCAAAAACGAACAAAAAATAATCACGACGCAAAAGAAACTTGAAAAAGGGACTTTAAAAGGTAAGTTATCACCTGTGGAGATTAAAAAGATGGAGGCTAAAATAGAAAAACTCAAAGCGACCGTAGCCAAGGATAAGATAAAATTGAAAAAACTCAATTAGAAATAGCGGTAAACCACCTGTAACAAAAGGCCGGTTTTTGCGTCTTATTTATGGTTATTCATCTTAAATCAATCAAAAAATGGAAATTATAAATAAGAATATCGCGCTACGTGAAGACCGCCAGCTTTTGGTCATTACCCATCTGACCCAGTACCTGGATTATGTAACGGGATTTGGAGGCTTGATCGTACCTTTGATTCTATGGCTTACCAATAGGGATGCCGTATTGGGGATGGACGAGCATGGAAAATCGGTCATAAACCTACAATTGAGCCTTATCCTTTATGTGGTAATCGGTATTCCGAGTATTCTTTTGCTAGGTCTGGGGATATTACTTTTGGTTTTTGCAGGCCTACTTTCCTTGATCATGCCGATTGTCAATGCGGTACGCGCCAGCAATGGGGAATCGCCCAGCTACTTCGGGACCATCCGGTTCATTAATGGGTAAGTAACATAAAACAAAAGACCACCATCATAATTGACAGTGGTCTTTTTATTTAAAAAGAGGTTGGTGATTTTCTAGTTGTTCAACATTACCGGCATAACCAGCATGGTCACATTTTCGCCTTCATCCAAACCGTCTATGGGGGTAAGGATACCTGCCCTGTTCGGCAAGCTCATCTCCAAGGAAACTTCATCGGAACCCAAGTTGTTCAACATTTCGGTCAAGAACCTTGAGTTGAATCCAATTTGCATGTCATCACCGTGATATGAACAGGTTAAACGTTCTTCGGCCTTATTGCTGTAATCGATATCCTCGGCGGAGATGTTCAATTCGGCCCCGGCGATCTTTAATCTGATTTGATGGGTAGTCTTGTTGGAGAATATGGAAACACGTCTTACCGAACTTAAGAATTGATTTCTTGCAATGGTCAATTTGTTCGGATTCTCCTTTGGGATTACCGCTTCGTAATTCGGGTATTTACCGTCAATCAATCTACAGATCAATTCGGTGTTCCCAAAGCTGAATTTGGCATTACTGTCATTGTATTCAATAGTGACGT
Organism: Maribacter polysaccharolyticus; assembly: GCF_028882255.1. Taxonomy (GTDB): domain Bacteria; phylum Bacteroidota; class Bacteroidia; order Flavobacteriales; family Flavobacteriaceae; genus Maribacter_A; species Maribacter_A polysaccharolyticus. The sequence goes on along the minus strand of NZ_JARBUY010000005.1, from coordinate 164,516 downwards.
CATCTTCACTACCCGCCAAAATCCCTTTCAATAAATTCAATGGCTTTTTGGGCATGATGAATTCCGCGACTTCCGAAGCGGTAACATCCGCCCTTTGATATTTTACCAACTTATGGGCATCGGTAGCCACAAAGGTGAGGTGCTCGGGGGAGAACTGGAAGAATACCCCACTCATTACGGGTCTTAAATCATCGTTACCGGCGGCAAAGATGGTCTTGTTGATGGCCGTGGCCAAAATATCGCCCATAAGTACGGTCGAACTGGGATTGGCCAATTCCACGGCTTTTGGGAACTCGGCCCCATCGGCATAGGCCAATGCATATTTACCATGGTTACTACTGATTTCAACCGTGTTGTTGTCCTCCACAACGAACGTCAAAGGTTGCTCAGGGAAGGTTTTTAAAGTCTCCAATAATAATTTTGCGGGAACCGCAATGGTTCCTTCATTATCGGAATCGACTTCGAGTACCGTACTCATGGTGGTTTCAAGGTCCGAGGCTGAAACCGTTAATTTGTTCTGCTGTAAATCAAAAAGGAAATTGTCAAGGATCGGAAGGGTATTGCTGTTGTTGATAACCCCACCAAGAACCTGTAATTGTTTAAGTAAATAAGTACTGGATACTATGAATTTCATTCGATGTTCTTTTTTTCTGAATTACTTTTTGTTCGTTTTATTCGTTCGGGCCATACGCCCTGAAAATGGATTGAACATGCCTTAGGCAATCAAACAAAGATATTTTAATTGTCCTTTTTAAGGAAACAAACTTATCAACACTTACCATGGCCTAATTAGCGTACCAAAATTATTGGAAACCATGTCCTTTTTACCGTAGAAAACCTTTGTATCGACTGTAAATACGGTAAATGCCCCATGTTTCGAATACCACTTTCCCACTTTTGCCCTCCAGATTGCAAACCCATATGTGTTATCCAATGTTTATAAGTCGGTTCCATACCATGCTCCAATAGGCAATGTTCCGGTAGCACAAATGCCTTTTTACACCCTCATTGTTTTTTATGCACACTCCAAGCTTCCGGCCTGTCACTGAACAATATTTTGGTTTTGCCCCAGATGGTTTTGAAAACCTCTGAATTGCGGTAAGCATTCAAATGATCCTCACTTTGCCAATGGCTATAGGTGAAAAAGATTTTTGGGTCGGCAATATCCTGTAGCAAATTTAACGAAACACATCCTTCAACGTCCCGAATAATGGTTTTCGAAGCTTTGAAGATTTTTTCGAATTCCGCGATATGCTCGGTTTTGAACGTTAGTTTTACGATTCGTACCAACATTTACAAAAAGTTTATGGTTATGGTATCCCTATAGTCCAATCCCAATAGGGTAGAGACGCCCCCCACTGTTTTTAAGTTGCTTTTATATATGGCCAATTCTATGTATCCGGAGGAATTGAACAAGGCGAGAAGGTCGCCGGCACTCTTTCCACTGTGGCGCTCCTTGTCGTAATTTACGATATCGCTGTAATTATTCAGGATCTTTGTGATCAGGCTGGTCCTGGCATGCAATTCAAAGGACCTTCCCTTGCGATAGGCCTCGAAAAGGCTCTTTTGGATATTGGTCACCACATTTCCGTAGTTGTCGATATAAATGACACGACCGATGATCTTTTTGCCGTCATCGGCGATACGGGGGGCAAAATCCCTTAGCTCCTTTAATTTGTCAAAGGCCTTGCCTATGACCTCTAGCGTGCCTCCCCGAACAATATGGCAGGCCACTTTCACGAAGACCTCCATTACCGGAAAAGGGCCGTTGGTGGAATTCGGAAGATTGATTTCGAATACCTTTTGGGGTTTTATTTCCGAAATGATCAATCCGATCACACCGTTGTTGGCCGTTATGAAATAGTGGCCGTCAATAAGAACGACAATATGTTTTGTTTCAGGGGTGGCTTCAGAATCGACCCCGACAATATGTATGGTGCCTTCGGGGAAACTTTGGTAAGAGTTTTTTAGGATATAGGCACATTCTTGGATGTTGAACGGACTTACATTATGTGAAATATCAACAATCTTGGCATTGGTCAGTTCTTTGTAGATAGCCCCCTTCAAAGCTCCTACAAAATGATCTTTTAATCCAAAATCGGTGGTTAGTGTTATGATTGCCATACAGCAATGTTGATATGTTTTTAGTCCCCAAACTGAAATTTTACTTAAGTTTGTTGAACAAAATTAAACAAAAAAACAGCCCTGTGAAATTATTATTATTTCTGGCTCTAATTTAACAAAGCACCATTTTTTGAACGAACTAATTCTAGAACTTATCGAGATCAGTCCAAGGGAGTTTTTTGGACAAGGAAACGAGAATATAGACATCATAAAGAAGTATTTCCCAAAGCTGAAGATCGTGGCCAGGGGAAATAAAATAAAAGTCTATGGGGACGAGGAGCTTTTGGAGGAATTCGATAAAAAGTTCGATATGCTTTCCCAACACTTTATAAAATACAATACTCTGGACGAAAACAGCATAGAACGGGTAATGACAAGCAATGGTAAGGATGACTATGAAGCGCCCGCGAGCAGTGGGGAGGTATTGGTGCATGGGGTCAGTGGCCGGTTGATCAAGGCACAGACCATGAACCAACGCAAGTTGGTAGCGGCCTCCTTAAAAAACGATATGGTATTCGCCATTGGTCCCGCAGGTACGGGTAAGACCTATACCGGGGTGGCCTTGGCAGTAAAGGCCCTAAAGGAAAAACAGGTAAAACGGATCATTTTGACCCGACCAGCGGTCGAAGCAGGGGAAAATCTTGGATTCTTGCCAGGAGATCTTCAAGAAAAATTGGATCCGTATATGCAACCTTTGTATGATGCTTTGAGGGATATGATCCCGAGCGAGAAATTGGCGCATTTCATTGAAAACGGAACCATACAGATCGCACCGATGGCCTTTATGAGGGGTAGGACCTTGGATAATGCCTTTGTGATCCTTGATGAAGCCCAGAATACCACCCATGCACAGATGAAAATGTTCCTGACCCGTATGGGGAAAAATGCCAAATTCCTGATTACCGGGGATCCCGGACAGATAGATTTGCCCAGAAGGGTCATTTCGGGATTAAAGGAAGCTTTATTGATCTTAGGTAATGTAGAAGGTATAGAAATGATCTATTTGGATGACAAGGACGTCATTCGCCATAAACTGGTCAAGAAAGTAATCGATGCATACAAAAACATTGAACATCATAATTAAGCATACCCAATGGGCAAAACGATAACGAATACAGATTTCAATTTTCCGGGCCAACTAAGTGTTTATAAAGGTAAAGTAAGGGAGGTATATCGTCTTGAGGATGATATTATGGTCATGATCGCTACGGATCGTCTTTCTGCCTTTGACGTGGTGATGCCCAAGGGAATTCCGTACAAAGGACAGATATTGAACCAAATTGCCACTAAAATGATGGCCGAAACGGCAGATATCGTGCCGAATTGGTTATTGGCAACTCCCGATCCCAATGTGGCCATAGGCCATGCCTGCGAGCCTTTTAAGGTTGAAATGGTCATACGGGGATATCTTTCGGGACATGCCGCAAGGGAATACAAAGCGGGTAAACGAATGCTTTGTGGGGTTCCCATGCCCGAGGGAATGAAAGAGAACGATAAATTTCCGGAACCCATAATCACCCCGGCCACCAAAGCCGAAATGGGGGATCATGATGAGGATATTTCCAGAGCCGATATCATTGCACGGGGAATTGTTTCCGAAGCGGATTATCAGGTCTTGGAGGAATACACCAAGGCGTTGTTCCAAAGGGGAACCGAAATTGCCGCAAAAAGGGGGTTGATCTTGGTCGACACCAAGTATGAATTCGGTAAGACCAAGACCGGCAAGATCGTTTTGATCGATGAAATACACACGCCGGATTCCTCCCGCTATTTCTATGCGGAGGGTTATCAAGAGCGCCAAAATAAGGGAGCGGCCCAAAAACAACTTTCGAAAGAGTTCGTACGCCAATGGCTGATTGCCAATGGTTTTCAGGGGTTGGAAGGACAGACCTTGCCCGAAATGAGTGATGCCTACATTGAAACCGTATCGGATCGCTATATAGAACTTTACGAGAATATTACAGGGGAAACTTTTGAAAAAGCCGATATCTCGAATATCCAGGAGCGAATAGCGAATAATGTGCTCGACTATTTGAAAACGCACTAAAAAGGGGTATCCAAAATTAGGGCTTACGTTTTACCAGGGTAAAACATGATTATTGCTCTTGAGCATGGGGTTTAAATGGATTTTAGTTTTATCCCAATGAAATAGGTTCTGGGTTGTCCAGGGCCATAGATGTAATTGCTATCCCTGTTTTTTCCGATATCAAAATCATCTTGGTAGGCATTTAAAATGTTTTTAACGCCCCCGTACAACTCCAGTTTCGTCCCCATTTTTTCTAAGGTCAAGGTGTATCCTATTTTTGTACTTATTTCCGAAAAGGCATCCGATGTGATCAGTTCATCCACGGTTTGGTTGGGCGCCCCCGCAAAATGGGGTATTTGCATGGTCCCGGTATAAACGTAATTCAGTGTCGTATTGAATTTTTCGGTGGGACTGAAGGTCAAAATGGCATACCCGTATTCGTTCGGGGTACGGGTAAACTCCCTGATACCGGCCAAACCTTCAATATATTCCACGGGATCATCGAATGCACTGGATTGTAGGGTGAATCCACTTTCCCACTGTATTTTTCTGTTGTAATTGGCCCTTAACTCCAAGGTAATCCCCTTTACTGTAGCGCCGCCTCCATTTTGCTTTTCAAATAGTTCCCCATATTCGTCTTCCCCAATGGGTTGTAGAAAAAAGGCATCGAGTAAACGATTATAAAAGCCTTCGATCGTAAAACCGGCAATCCAATCCTCCATGGGGCTATCAAAATTCAGTGAGGTACTGAAACTTTGGGAGTTTTCCTGTTTTAAGTCGGGGGACAACAAAACCCGGGAAATTCCACCTCCGGCAAAAGCGATGTGTAAGTCGGCATCGAAAGCTTGTGGTGCCCTGAAACCGGTTCCGTAGCTAAATCGAAGTTGTGTGTTTTCTCTGTATTTGTACAGGAGTGATGCCCTTGGACTAAAAACAGCGTTATCCAACAAATTGTGTATGTCCATTCGAACGCCTGATAGCAAGTTTAGATTAGGGGTTATTTCCCAATCACTTTGTAGAAATAGGCCATAATCTTTGGTGGTCTGGTCTATTAAATAGGCATAGGCCGGAATCTCATCAAGAACATCGTCATAAACATATTCCGTACCCAGGGTCAAAACATTTTTAGTATTGAAGAAGTCGTTTAGCCCGTAATTGATTTGCCCCCCCAAAGTGTAGGTTTTTACGTTCGAGGTCCCGTATGGTGGATTTTCCAGGAAATCCTCATAAGCAGTAGTTCCTTCATTGGGCATAATACCCGTATAGTGTTCACGATCGGTGTTCTGCCATGCCAGATAGGTGATAATGGAGGTATTATCATTGTTGAGGTTTATTTGATAATCTGCGCTGGCCATCCATACATTGTGTGTTCTTTCTTCCGATTGTTGGGCAAGATATGCGGGTTTCTCCGGTACCATTTCGCCACCGAACCTATATTCGTCTATGTAGCTAAGATTAAGTTCCAGTTTCTGGTTGTCTTTAGGGATAAAGAACATATTGGTGCCAACGGCGGTGGTTTTCATCAGGGCAATTTCAGAAAAATCGTCATCGTTGTTATCGTATAACCCTCTTTCCCTTCGGTTTAAAAATAAAGAAATGCCAGAGTTCTTTTGTTCGGAAATTACGGTGGCATTGGCACTTAAGGTATGGTCGGAAGTTTGGGAATCTATATTGTGATAGGTGTAATTAAGTTCAAAGCCGTTGTTTTTGGGAATTTTGGTAATCACGTTCACGGTTCCACCAATGGCACTTGAACCATAGAGGGAAGACCCACCGCCCCGAACCACTTCTATACGGTCGATCATATTGGCGGGTAATTGATCCATCCCGTACAATCCGGTAAGTGGACTAAAAATCGGCCGACCGTTAATCAATATTTGGGAATAACCACCGGCGAGGCCGTTCATCCTAAGCTGCGTGTAATTACAGGTTTGGCAATCGGTTTCTACCCGCAATCCCGGTTGAAATCTTAAACCTTCTGAAAGGTTGCAAGCTTGTACATTGTCGAGTGTCACACTATTCATGACATTGACGATTACGGGAGAATCGGTTTGCCGTTTGTACGTTTTGGTCCCGGTAATCACAATATTGTCCAATTGCATGGTTTGTTCGGTCAGCTTAAAATCCAATAGTATTTCCGGCTGGTTTTTGGTTAGGGCTAGTTCTTTGGTTACATCGACATACCCAATATATGAAGCTCTTATGCGATACGATCCAAAGGGCACATTGTTGATGGTAAATTTACCCTGATGATCGGTTACTGCTCCCATTGAGGTCGATGCGATCAAGATTTGGGCAAACTCCACCGGTTTGTCCTCCACGGTGACCATTCCGGAGACTTTACCCGTTTGCTGGGCATTGGCAACAGAAATGAAGCTCAAAAATAGTATGAGAGGTATTGTCTTTAAAGTATTCATAAAAATAATATTACATCGACAAAAGTATAAAGTTAGAGTAATCTAACAAAATATGTATTGGAATATTTCTACATTTGTGGAAAAAGAGGGATGGCATCCAAAACCAAGGAGAACTATATCAAGGCTTTATTTTATCTGCATCAGAAAAATGAGGAGATTTCCCTATCTGATTTGGGAGCGGAATTGAAGGTAAGCAAGCCTACCGCGAATGATATGGTCAAGAAACTGAAAGCTGAAGGGATTGTGGTTTCCGAGAGATACAAACCGATTAAAATTACCGCTAAGGGCAAAAAGCTTGCAGCTACGGTCATACGCAAGCACCGTTTGTCCGAAATGTTCTTGTCCCAAATAATGAAGTTCGGTTGGGAAGAAGTACATGAAATCGCTGAAGAATTGGAACATATAAAAACAGGGAAGCTATTTGACCGGATGGATGAAATATTGGGTTTTCCTACCACGGATCCCCACGGCTCTCCCATCCCCGATAAAAATGGAAATTTCAATAAGCGGGAATACCGTCGATTATCCGAAATGCCCGTTGGTTCCACATTGATCATCAAAGCTTTGCGGGATAGTTCCGCTGAATTCTTGCAATACCTTAATAAGAAATCGATTAAACTGGGCACGAAGATTTCAGTTGAACATGTAGAGCATTTTGATGGTAGTTACACCATTGCCTATAATGGGATTTCGAATCGGGTCTTTGGAAAATCGATTTGTGACCGATTGTTGGTCGAGGAGGTTTAAAGGTGTTCACCCTTGACCACTTCAATTTACCCCTTACAAAGGAACGGATATTGGTCAATGCTCATTACGCCCCGTAACCTACCTAAATAAACAAAGTCAAAATGCTTGGAACCAATTGATTCCGATAAAAAATCGATTGAAGGTACTGTCGTTTACAAAGGATTTTATTCGGTAATCAAGGCCAAACTGCAGTTTCCGTTTACTGGTAAAGACATAGCCTATAAAAGGACATAGTCTAACCTCCAAATCATATACCCCGGCCTGTAAACCGTTTACATATTCATGGTATATTTTGAAATAGGGTTCTTTGGGGTCGACCTTATCACCGCTTAACGGGATTTCGGCCCCGATCCTATAGCGCAACCTATATAAGGTCTTAAATGAGTCCCCAAAGGTTTGATCCATCAAAAAACGGTGCGACATTTGAAATCCGGTATACCTCTTCGTAGTTGCATATTGCTGTAGGCCCCTATGCAAAACCTTCCCCGCTTTCAGGCGAAATAAATACCCCAAGGCGACCGATTTGTTTGTCGCGACTTTCTTGGCGACCATAGTGGTCAGGTCGGTCAGGACATACTGATGGTCAAAATCGTTCTGCATGGCGATAAAACCTTCCTTGAACAGTTGCCGGGACTCTAATTTAAAACTCACCTTATACCCATGTTCAAGACCCTTGCTCAAATTAAGTGATGGTAAAATGCCCAGTTCATAGGTGCTTTGTGCGTTTACCAATATACTGGTCATAAGGGCAATTGGTATCAAGAAATTTTTTATCATTAAAATTCAAAATTATCGGTGTTACTTTGGATGATTTCCCATGATCTTACATAGGAGGCCTCCCCAGTAAACAAATATCCATACGTTTTAAAGGCTTTTTTTCTTTTGTGGAGATCACCATTCCATAATTGAATGTAAGTCCGTCCAGGAGAAGGTCCTCTTGCAGATAGCTCCAAATAATCCTGGATGTACTTAAATGTTGTACCTGTACTTTGTCTATGCTGTATTTCGTGGATTCATGGTCTTGGTAGCCCGATATCTTAGTGCGTACATGGTTAGTTATATCATCCCAATCAATTTCCATCTCCACATCTTCCAAGGTGCCATCCCTGTTGAATTCGATACTGTATTTTTTTCCATTTTTCCTCGAATTTGCCTCAATGGAGGTTTTGTTGTTCGTATTTTCCCGATACCATCCCACTTTTTTATTGAAGTTGATGGAGTCAACAAAGCTGATGTCAATTTCGGGAACCGATGCTTCTTTAATACGCACTTCTTTTTCCAATTTGGTCTGGGCATATGGCCCATGGCCACAAAAAAAGCAAAGTAAAAAATAATGAATGGTTTATGCATGTTTTTAATAAGGTTTAAATCGATTTTTTTAATCCTTATTGTAGGTGCGGCCATACTAATTGCGATAAAAATGGTATGCGTTACGGGAGTGCTATCTGACCTTGGATATTCTTTTTCAAGAATATAGGTCGCTTGAAAGGCATAATTTGCAAGCTCTTTTATCAAGCTTTTTTGGTCGTGATAAAAAAAAGACCTTATTGCATTTACGATCTGGTATATATCCTTAATTTTCATAATCCATAGGTAAGAAACCAACATATAAGATACCTATAGTTGCATAAGGCAATTACAAATAGAAAGGCCTTGACCCTGGGTCTAGGCCGTTCGTCCCGGATACCGGAGTATAATCAGAAATTTTTACGAAGGATAAAGAGTGATCCGTTTAGAGTTTTTCTAGTGCTGTGTCTATTTTCGCTTTCAGATCTTTGGAAAATGCTTCTTGGTCAATTCCTTTCATAAAGGCAAAATCGGTTAAATCCATAGGGGTTTCCTTTCCGTTTTTTACGACATTCAAGAATAAGGAGGTACCCGAAGCCTCAAACTTTTCTGCAATTGCCCCATTTTCCTTTTCATCTACATTAATGACCTGAAAAGTGATTTTGTTCTCATTCAATTCCTTTGCAAAATACGTTTTGAGCGTATATTCGGTATTGGCTTCAATGGCTTTGCAGGTCATGCATCTATGGGTCGAGTGAAAGTCAACCATTTCAATCTTGGAAGCAGTCTGTTCGACGGTTTGGGTATTGTTTTTTTCTTGCTCCTTACAAGAGGTCAACATACAGCTAATGGCTAAAATGGTTGCTACTTTAAGTGTTTTCATGGCATTGGTTTTTATTGGTTTAAAGTATGATGTTGAATAAATATCCTGAAAAAATGATACAAAGGGTGACTACCCCAAAGAAGATGGCAATCAATTTTAAGGTCATTACTTTCTTCAAGAGCATTGCTTCCGGTAACGACAGGCCTACGACCCCCATCATAAAGGCAATGGCAGTTCCCAATGGAATCCCTTTTGATACCAAAACCTGTGCAACGGGAAGTATGCCCGATGCATTGGAATACATAGGAACGGCCAATATGGTGGCTATGGGTACGGCAAAAAGATTGTCTTTGGCCATATACCGTTCAAAAAATCCTTGGGGTATATAACCGTGCATTAATCCGCCTATGGCAATCCCGATGATCACATAGGGGATAATCCCTTTAAGGATATTGGAGGCTTCCTTCCAAATAATGGGCAAACGCTGTTTAAAGGATTGATTTTCGGCCTGAAAAATATCCTGGTCCTTTTGGGCATTGGCCAAGACCTCATGAACCCATGGTGTTAAGTAGGGATCCAATTTCAACTGCTGTAGGATCCTACCAGCCAAGGTACCCAGGATAATGCCGCTTACGACATAAATTATGGTGATTTTCAATCCAAATAAGCCTACAAACAATCCTATGGCGACTTCATTGACCAGAGGTGAGGTAATCAAAAAAGCAAAGGTAACCCCTAAAGGAATGCCCCCACTGACGAAGCCAATGAACAAGGGTACCGATGAACAGGAACAAAAAGGGGTTACCACCCCGAAAAGGCTCGCCAAAAGGTATTCAAGTCCATATAATTTGTTTCTGGACAGGTAATTTTTAACCCGGTCAATAGGAAAGTAACTGTTTACGACCCCCATTAGAAAGATGACGACAAGGAGTAATAGTAAGATTTTTATGGTATCGTAAATAAAAAAGTTCAATGCTTCTGCCAAATGTTGTCCTTTGACCAATTCCAGGACTTCATAGACCAGCCAATCCGCTAAGTGTTGTATCCAATCAAACATGGTAAATAGTATTTATGGTGCCTTTCAAAGGGCAAGATCGATTTCTTTGAAAAATGGCCTTCTGCCTAATCGCAGCGACCTTAAATGGGTAATACAGGCGTATCCAAGATTATCTAGGTACATTCGATATTTCACCTTTGTAAAGGGGGGTATTGATCGGTACTTTGCGCTACCAACACCCAGAATCTTAATTGTCTTATGCATGATATATAAAAGTTTATCGCAAATATACGATTGATTTTAAAAACCGTCTCTGACAATTGTCATAATCTGGTGAAATTTTATTTTTTAGTGGATCATAGGGTGTTGCTTGCCACAGGCATGATGTTCATGGTTCGGAAATCGGACAGGGTCATTAAGAATCGGAATAGGAAGAAGGGGATTTTTGAGTGGATGGGAACCACCGTTTAATGAACTTCAATTGGTATGGTATGCTGTTTCATTTATATGGCCAACGGTCATTATTCCTGCTTTTTTCCCTTTTTGGGAGGTTTACAGACCTTACAATAATCCGATAATTTTTGAATTTCTTTGAGAACGGCTTTATGTTCTTCCTCCAATAGCAGGGTATTTGTCCCAAAGTCCGTCTCGGCATATACTTTTGAGCTGGCAGCATTGCGCTCCGCGATCATTTTATCATAATAAGGCTGAAAAAAGGTGACATTGGAAAACGTTTTTTTATTCTCGTACAGTTCTTTCCTGATTTTCCGGGTATAAAGTTCGGAAAGGTCATAATCGTATTGAATAAGATGGATCAGTTGTTTGGCCTTTAAACTGTCCGGGGCCGTTAAGGTGGCAGCTTCCTTTTGGAACGTACACACCACTTTTGGGTTGAAGTTCTTAGTGAACATGAATTCAATATTGTTCATCTGCAAAGCGAATTCTATGCCGACGCCGGATTGGACATGTACAGCATTGGCCGCAGGACCGATAGTTGTCTGGGGAGCCTTAAAATCGTCAATGGTGATTTTATGGTCGGGATTCCATTCCATTTTTGGTTCTTGGCCGACTGCGGAAAAACCCATTAACAAAAGGGCGGGAATAATTTTATAAAACATTGATTTTTGAAGGAAAGATACGTAATGGTTTTCTTAAATTGCAAACTTACTGATATTGGCACCATGGCATTTTAAAGGTGTACCGCCAATAACTTACCGAATATATACGTTTTAGAGTGAATGGAAACAAATAGTGATATGATTGGAACCAAGGTGTTAATACCTTATCCAAATGAAGCAAAGCCGATGAACCTACAGTTAGCACCTTTTTTCAATCTTTCCAAAGATTGTTTATGTATCGCCAATTATGAAGGGTATTTCGTTGATATCAATCCCGCTCTTGTCTCATTATTGGGTTATTCGGAAGCGGAATTAAAATCAAGATTGATTTCAGAATTCATTTACGAAGGGGACAAGGAACGCACAGCGGAACGAAGAAAGAGATTGAAGGACAATATTGCGCTGGTTGATTTTGAAAATCGTTATGTGTGCAAGTCCGGTGAGATTGTATGGCTGCATTGGACATCGATACCTGTACCGGAAGAACAATTGATCTATGCCATCGCCAAGGATATTACCCATAAAAAAGAATTGGAAAATGAACGTATATCCCACTTAAGTAAACTTACCCAATCCAACGAAAAACTTAAGCAGCTGAATTATACGACTTCCCATGACTTAAGATCGCCCGTGAATAATCTGATTTCCATGATCGATTTAATAGATAATGGTAAAATCGATGATGACGACACCAAGGAGATACTCAATTTTATACGACTTTCGGCAGAAGGCCTTAAAACTTCCCTGGATACTTATGTAGATACGTTCAAGCAAAGTGATGCCCATAGTGAAAATTTGGAAGAAGTGTTTTTCAAAACCACACTCGAAAAAGTCCAAAGTACGATACGGACATTGATAAAAAAGTCAGGCACAAAATTCCATATCGATTTTTCGGGCTTGGAAAGTGTTGCGTTCAATGCCGCTTATTTAGAGAGTATTTGTCTCAATTTCATTACCAATTCGATTAAATACGCACAACCGAAGGTTTCCCCCGTAATTTCCATAAGTACAGCCGTAAGGGATGGCAAAAAAACGTTTACCTTTTCGGATAATGGGCTTGGCTTTGATATGGAGAAGGTGGGTCATCTTATTTTCAATTTGAACCAAAGGTTTCACGGGAATGAGGACAGCAAAGGGGTAGGCCTTTATTTGGTCTACAATCATGTGGTGGCCCTCGGGGGCACTATCACTGTGGATAGTAAGGTCAACCAAGGTACAACGTTCACGATTACGTTCAAGGATTGATATGTTGGGTTGAATGATGCCTCGACTTATATGATTTTGGGGCCATCAAAACAATTTATCGTACAGCCTACTGGTCCGTACCTTTTAAAAGTTCGTCGAGGGTTTCCCGATTTATAAGTCTACCCTGTTTAATAACTGCATTGATTTTCTTGGTATGTTCAATATTTTCCAATGGATCGGCATCAAGAATAACCAAATCGGCCCACATATTTTCCTTTATCGATCCCAGTTCATCCTCAAGGCCGAAATAGGCTGCCGGATTAACCGTGGCCGTTTTTAAAGCCTCTAGCGGAGATAGTCCCGACCTTACCAAAACGGCCAGTTCTTCATGCAAACTCAAACCTGGGGTCAAATAGAAAATGGGGCAGTCGGTACCTGCCATTATTTCAATATCAGCTTGGTGTACTTTTTTTACCATCATCAATTTCCATTGTGTATATTGGCGGTCAAAATCGGATGGTGCTTTGGTCATTACCATTTCAATGCCTTTCTTCCAATCGTTTTCCATATGATCGGGTAAATAGGTGAAGCTTTTTTTCCAGTCTTCCTTTTCAAAATAGCGCTCTGTGAACATGGTATTCAATGTTATGGTCGGGATCTGCCATGTATCGTTTTTTGCCAATACCTTCAATACTTCGTCGGCCTTGACGTCATCATAATTTTCAACGGCACTTTTGCGCTGCAGGTCATGTATCTTACTCCTTCTTTGGCTTCCTGTTTCACCCAAATCGGTCGCTAGGACCCTTTGCCGTTCAAGGAACAGTTCTTCGCTGTTCGAAGCGCATGAAAGTTCCAGGTTGCGAAGGTGCTCCATACTGTTGAGACCAAGATTGGATGCACTTATGACATCCATACTTAAAGGAACATGACCGGTAACCTTAAGTCCTTTCTCCTTTCCCTGCTCAATGATTTTTGCAAAAAGTTCCGGGCTTAACATTTCGTACGCCTTAAGTAGGTCTACACCTAGGCTATCGAGTTCATTGATTTTTTGGGTTACATCTTCAATTGATCTTAGACCTACCGAAAGGGGAGGATGTCCGGCATCACTACCATCGTATACATTGGGGTGTCCGTCTAAAAGTGGGCCTGCAATCATCACACGGGGAGCTTTCGTCGGGTCGGCCAATGCTTTGTCTTTCCAATCTTTTACGAAATCGATTTTTCCTCCCGTATCCCTTACACTGGTAATACCATAGCCTAGAAATAAATCGAACATTCGCGGAGCTAAATCTTCTATATAGGCAAAATGGACATGGGCATCCCAAAGGCCGGGAATCAGATATTTGCCATTTCCGTCTATAATGGTATTTTCACTGGCTAACTTTAGTTCGGCGGAGTCACTTATTTTTAAAATCTTTCCATCTTTGATGATAACGGTTTGATTTGAGACCAGGCCAACTTCAGGATCGATTATCGAGATGTTTTCGATACAAAGGGCATCTTTAAATAATGTTCCTTGGGGCTGACAACCCCAAATGAACAAAAGATAGATATACAAGATTGGTTTCAAGACTTTCATTATGATCGGATTTAACCCAAAAAGTAGAAAAAATACTGGTGATTACCCTCAACAAGGGCTGTTAGGACGTAAGATTTCACGATTTAGTACCATACGCCCCATGTAATTGTCGGAATTGATAAATGGAAAGGTATACTCTGGTAATTCCATATTCAGGGACTATCGATTTAAGTGGTTTATCGGAGGAACGTTCGTATTTCGATCCGATTATTTTTTCAGATCGAATATTTTATTGAACCGCTTCGGTAGTTCATCTTTTAGATGCATTTCTTCATGGGTAAATGGATGTTCGAATTGTAAGGAATAGGCGTGCAAGTATAATCCTTTACCGTTTAAAATCAGGTTTTCGATGCCGTATTCCTTATCCCCCAATATGGGGTTTCCGATAGATGATAAATGTTTGCGCAATTGATGTCTTCTACCTGTTTTGGGCTCCAATCGTACCAAGTTGAGTTTGTCGAATCTTTGGGAAGGCAATGTTTCGCAAAGCGTATACACCGTATGTGATTGTTTATCGTCAACCTCTGAAGTGATTTCCCCTTTAGGTTCCATTTCCCCAATCGTAACGGCATAATAGGTTTTCTTTACCGCCCTGTGTTCAAATAGTTTATTTAACCTACGAATACTGTCGCTTGTCTTACCTACCAGTACTATGCCTGTGGTTGCATAATCCAATCGGTGAACGGGTTGTGGTGTCGTGGCATCGGGCAGATTACTTTTTTCAAGGTTTTGGTCGAGCGCATTGGCAATGGTCTTAAAACGATTTCCGCTAACCAAAATGCCCGCAGGTTTATGGATTGCTGCGAAGTGTTCGTCCTCGAATAAAACCTTAAGGGGAAAAATGGGTTTTTTCTTCGCGCCCGGTACTACCACTTGGGTTAGATGTATACATTCCCCTCCTTTTATAAACGTGGCCGTGGTGGCAAAGACATCATTTACCCTGATATACTTTTTCTTTAAGGCTTTCTTCAATGCGGATTTTGTAGGGACTGTTTTAAAAATACCTACCCCATACTCCTGAAGTCGAATGGGAGTCTCCAATTGGGGAACGATATGGGTTTCAATAGGGTCGATGTTTATGTACGATTATGTTTTACAGGTACTTTGTGTAATGACCCAAAAAAACTTCAGGATGTTTATAGGGTGTTGAAAATCAGTATTACAAATGCAATTTACAAGTAAAATATTCAATCAAAGAAATTCTGAAAGGACTTGGTTATTGCTTTAGGTCACAATTCATAGGTCGTATTCATTCTGGCAATATTGAACCCTTGTTCAAGCACGTATTGGGTTTCCTCGCTTTTGGGATCGATCAAAGGATTGGTATGGTTGAAATGGATGAAAACGATTTTGCCTTTTTCCTTTTTACTCAGTCCTTTGAACTTTTCCATACTTTCAATAACAAAAGGATGGGGTATTTCAGCCATGTCGCGGTTATTTATTTCTTTGCCATTAAAGAAAGTGGCATCTATGAATGCGTAATCTACCTGCTTTATCTCATCGATGACCTGCTTTTCCCATTTCTCCCATTTGTCGATATCCGGAATGAACAGGGCACTTTTAGTGGGCCCCTTTATCTTATATCCAACGGTTTCGGAAAATTCATCCCTATGGGGGACCTTAAAAGGGATTACTTCAATATCTTTTGATAATTGAACGGATTTTTCCTGTTCCAGTTCATTCAGTATTACATTCTGTCTTGTTACCAGTTGGCTCCAAGGCCCGTTATTAACCAGGAAATCTTTCATCTTAGGCATGATATAGAGGGGTACACCCTTGGCATCAATAGCTTCTTTTCCCAAAAACATCAATCCCGTGTAATGTCCTATGTGGGCATGGGTCAAAAAAATACCGTCTGCCAGTTCCTTATCGCTTTTCGTTTCGAGTTGGGTAAGCATCTTCATTTGTGTCACCATATCCGGGGTAGCATCAAAGAGATAGGTTTTGTCGTTTTCGGGGTCTATCAATCCCAAAGAAACTACTTTCTTCGCATGGTCGGGCTCTTCAAAAGCCTTGGCACAACAACTTTTGGTACATCCGATCTGTGGAAATCCGGCATCCTGTATGGTTCCCAGGACAACCAAGGAAACACCGTTCACAACGGGACCGTTGGTCGGTTTCGGAACCATATTATCCTTTGTTTTTTTCTCCGAACAGGAAAATAACAGTATTAAGGCGCATACAAAAAGGGGAATGTGTTTTTTCATGGTGATTCTTGATCTTGTAAAGGGACTCGGGCTATGGGTTTTTCCGACCGTAATTTAAACCTGTAAAGATAGGGGTTTCTTGACTAATGATGAATTTTCGATAGGAGGGAAAGTAAGGTCTCGGATTTATGGAAGACCCCTTTGAAAACCATGTGGAATGTTGCAAAAGCGAAACCAAAACGGGATCAGGGCACTTTGGAAATAGGTTTAAAGCTTACGCTACACTGATAAGGGGTATATCGTATCCAAGCCTTGTTTCTGCTACGGATTGAAATAGTTCTTTACCTCGGAAATCCGCAAGGCTTTGGTTTCCGGATCCAACCAACTTGCTTCAAACGCATTGATGGCCAATTGCATCAATTGATCTTTACTAAGGTCTAAACCTTTGGCCGTGGCATAATAATTCTCGTTCATGTAACCTCCAAAATAAGCAGGGTCATCGGAATGGATGGTTGCCAATAATCCTTTTTCAAGCATTTTTGAAACGGGGTGATCTTCCATTCTTTGGATGACTTTAAGTTCTAGATTGCTCAATGGGCATAAGGTTAACGGAATGTTTTTATCAAGTAACCTTTTCACCAGGTTATCATCGTCCAAACAACGATTGCCATGGTCTATCCTCACAACGTTCAATAGGTCGAGGGCTTCCCAAATATAATCAGCGGGACCTTCTTCCCCGGCGTGTGCCACCAATTTGTAACCATGGCCGGCGGCCGCTTTAAACACATTGACGAACTTACTTGGAGGATTCCCGACTTCAGAGGAGTCCAATCCCACTCCATCGATCCAATGCTTGAAAGGTAATGAGGATTCCAGGGTCTTAAAGGCTTCTTCCTCACTCAAATGGCGTAAGAACGACATGATCAATTTATAAGAAATATTCAGTTCTTTTTTGGCTCTTTCTAGGGCTGAATAAATTCCCTTAATGACAACATCGAATCCGATCCCTCTTTCGGTATGGGTCTGTGGATCGAAGAACACCTCTACATGAACAACATTTTGATCGTGCACTTTAGTCAGGTAGGCCCAAGTCAAATCGTAAAAATCCCGTTCGTGGATCAAGACCTGTGCCCCGGTGTAATAGATGTCTAGAAATTCTTGGAGATTATTGAAATTATACGCCTTTTTCAATGCTTCTACGGAATCATAATCCATGGCTATTTGATTCCTATTGGCTATTTGGAACATGAGTTCGGGCTCAAAACTTCCTTCGATATGCAAATGAAGTTCCGCTTTAGGAATACCTTGGATAAATGTTTTCAGTTCAGAAGCTTCCATGAAATGTATACTGGTTTATTGTTAAGGCGAACGAATACCCTTTAGGCCATAAGGAAACGAACCTTGCGGCTACCCTTTGGGTTTTCCTTGGGCCAAATATACACAAATGGGTTAAGAGTATTGATTGTTGAAGTAGGTCTTTACGCAGGCGTCATTTCAAATGTGCTTTAAAAAAACGGATCATATTCGGAAGCCATTCCCGGTTTCTCATTACGATATGATCATAGCCCGGATAAATTTCAAATTCATGGTTTCGGTAATTCAATGCGTCCAACATCTTTACAAGTTTGTAAGAATCCTCAATAGGTACATCATCATCATTAGTGCCATGAACGATCATTATCGGTGCTTTTAGGTGCTTTAGCTTGGCCATGATACTCGATTTTTGATACAATTCAGGACAGTCTTGGGGCAAACATCCCATAAAGGCTTCGATAACTACCCTAAATTCACTGGGTTCAAAAGCAGGAGCGTTGATATGACCGGCCTTGTATATTTCCGGTGCTTCGAGCAATGCCCGGAGTGCAAAATGCCCACCCCAACTATGTCCCATGATCCCTGTATTCCCCAAATCCATATAAGGTCTGTCCTTTGCGATTTGTTTCAAAACGGTGGTATGGTCTTCCAGTTCTACCTGTCCGAATTTTCCATAACTAAAGTCCTTGAATTTTTTTCCTCGTCCAGGGGTTCCCCTACCATCGATGAAGACTACGATAAAACCCTCCTGTGCCAATGAGTTCATTTCCCACAATTGGGGTTCCAATAAATTACGAGGGACCACATTCATGAAGTTGCCCCCGTAAATATATTCAACAATGGGATATTTTTGGATCGGGTCCAACGCCTTGGGTTTTAGGATAAGGGCCTCAAGATCGGTGGTGCCATCGGCGGCCTTTGCATTTACATACTCATAATTGAAATAATTTTCACCTACTGCCGAAAAGTTTCCTTCCCATGCCGTATCATAATATTCCCCTTGGGGCGAATACCGATCCACTTGCAAGGTTCTGGGAAGTTTGGAACGCAGTACCCAAAGCGTATCGGTATCTGTCGGTACCTTGAGTTCCATAAGCCCCGGGGTATCCACGATTTTTAGTATTTGTGGCGCATGTAAGTTGGTTTTGAATAGCTGAAGGTCGTACGGACGATCGGCATTCGAATGGGCAAGAAAGTACAACCACCCCGTTTCTTTATCTATATGGTCTATGTACGCTACAATACCGTTTTCGGTATGATCGGTCAATGGTCTTATAAGGGTACCGTCATAGTCGTAAAGATAAATCTGTTTATGGCCACTGCGCTCGCTCAACCAAGTAAATTGCTGTTTCTTATCAAGGAAAACCGCTAGATCCATATTTTGTAATGCATCGGAATACCCTTGCAATAATTCCAATCCCAATATATAGGTGTCGGCCTTTTCGGTAAGCATGGTCGTCGCCTTGCCGGTGGTAGCATCTATCATTCGTAAGTGTACTTCCTTCATAAGCCGATCGGCCGCAAGGAGATAAATTTTATCCCCTGAATTGCTCCATTCCAATACATGGATGTAGGGTAGCTCTGGCGGCAGATCTATTTTGATATGATTACCCGTCTTTTGCTCAATGATATAAAAAATGTGTTTTGGTATGTTTTGGCCCGCCCTACTATATTTTTTGGAGGTTTTGGTTTCCGGGTCCACTGTTGTAAGTACAATTTCGGGCACGTCGCGATCGTCTACCTGCTTGGCCACCAGATATCGCCCATTCGGAGACCATAAAGCATTGTCTATATGCCAATAGAATCCTTTTTCCGGAGGTAATGACCATATATGGGCATCCGATTTTTGTGCCCTCAAATAAAGCTTACCGTCAGAAGTGCCTACAAATTGCTTCTTGACCGGGGAATACCGCTCTTTTAGAGGGGGTAAATGATTGAATAAGGCCGGTCCCAATGCTTTGGCATCCGGGTGTTCTTGTGCATGGGGTTGATCCATGACCGAGGGAAACCCTTCCATTAGCGTTCGTAGTTGGCGTTGTCCCTGAGTTGTAATACTGAAGAAAAATATAAATACCAGAATGATCGGTTCTATTTTGGATTTCATGGTTTTCGTTTTTTTATGGCCGATGGGTTTTTGGAATTTTGAGGGGATGTCCCAATGGAAAGTGATCTTTGCCGAACTTCGTGGTTTGTGGGTAGCCCCTAGTGGAGCATGACCGTCTATCGAATAGCTCGGTACGGGGTTGGGCACCAGGGTCGATTTTCCGGGGAATCGACCCTTGATCCTTACCCTTGTTTCGGTTGGGTAGCAAACCACAATGAATTTTGGTACTACCGGTCACTGCTATTGAATTTTCAATACGATTCGAAATCGGGCTTTTCCTTTTTCGAGGTGTTCTATCGCTTCGTTTATTTTTTCCAATGGAAATTCCTCTATCGTCGGGTAAATATCATGTCTTACACAAAAATCGAGCATGGTCTTGGTGAGTGCGGGACTTCCCAAGGGACTTCCTCCGACCGATTTTTCACCCATGATCAAACTGAATGCGGGAATAGCCATTGGTTCCAAAACCGCACCCACGGTATGGAATTTTCCTTTGGGGGCCAAAGTCATTAAGTAGGAGTTCCAATCCAAACTCACATTGGTGGTGTTGAGGATAAAATTGAGACTACCTGCAATCGATTCCAATGCTTTGGGATCTCTTGAGTCGATTACTTTGTTGGCTCCCATGGCGAGAATCCCTTCTTTTTTATTGGGGTTCGAACTAAATGCCACGACCTCACATCCCCAATGTTTTAAGAATTTGAGTGCCATATGTCCCAAGCCCCCGATTCCGATTACACCCACACGATCGGTTGGTTTTACCCCGGAAAGGATTATTGGATTAAAGACCGTAATGCCGCCACAAAGTAAGGGCCCTGCTTTCTTTAAATCGATGCCATCGGGAAGTGGAATGGCCCATGACCAATGTCCACGTACATAATCGGCAAAGCCACCATGTCTTCCAACGATCGTGGATTCGGATTCCACACATAAATGATGGGATCCGTCCATACATTGCGGACAACTCATACATGAAGACGAAAACCACCCTAAACCCACCTGGTCCCCAATCTTGACATTTTTGACGGCCTCACCTATAGCAACGACTTCACCGATGATTTCATGACCGGGTACAATCGGATACTCCGTCATTTCCCATTCGTTGTTTATCATACTCAAATCGGAATGACAAATCCCGCAATAGGCCACTTTAATATCTACTTGCTCGGATCCCAAGGGGCCTAATTCATAGGAGAAAGGTTTTAATTTTCCATTCGGCTCTAAAGCCGCATAAGCGTTTACTTTCATGTTTTCATTGTTTTTAGTTGTTACCGACTTATTAAAAGGCCGTAAAAACATTTTCACCCCCAAAAAACGGGGTGGAAAAGAAAGACAGGCAACGTTTTATTTTTGCCGGTTTCTTTTTACGGATAACCATAAAAGGGGGAGCATTTTTGCTTTTAAAGGGTAAGAAAGCCAATGAATGTGGCAGCTGCGAACCTTGCCTACCCTTTATGAATATTTTTGGTGTAGGACCCTGACTTCCGTTTTGGTCCTTTTTTTCCTGAACCGCCATAGCGCATACAGGAAAATCATACCCTAAAATAGTTAAAATAAGGCTATAATGAAAGTGGTATCACTAACAGTTATCAACCAAAATGTACCTAGCTGCGCAACCCAGGGGTAAGGACCTGGTCTTGATTTTCGTAACGGGGTGTTCTTGATCATTAGGTATTACGGTACAGAAAGCAAAACCTTACCTCATTGCATCAGTCTTCCAGAATGTGTTTTTCCAAAACGAAGCAAACAAATTCACCTTCAAAGACCAATTCCTCTTTTTGATTTTTTACGGTAACCGACACGATTACCTTTTTTCCATTTGAATTATCACTGATGACTGCAATCGCGGTTACTTCGTCGTTTAAAACTACCGGTTTTATAAACTTTGAAGTTGCTTTTCCTAAAACCACTGTGGGTTCGTTTACAGCAAGCATGGCAGCATAATCCGCCAGTCCGAAAACAAAACTACCGTGGGAAAGATTATACGTATCAACGATCATTTCCTTGGTAATGGTCAAGGTGACCGTAGCACGATCGTCCCCGATCGATACTACAGAACCGATTAATTTTTCCGATGCCAGTTGATGTGTGTTTTGTTTTTTTGTTTCCATGTTCGTTTTATTTCCGAATTTAGTATTTATCGATAATCGATTATCTGAATTTCCCTAAGGGTTACCACTAAACGATATTCCGGGAACTGCTATCAAAAGGTTCTAATTGCAGTTCAACCGAACGGATTTAATTTATATCGGCACACCCATTTTCAATCTTTACATATTCCATGTTTTAAGAAGGCAATAAGGCCATATAAATAATCCGTAATCCTGATTATTATGGAATATTGAAAAATAACCTATGGTTGGTCAAAATTAAGGCAAGATGGTTAAATTCATGCGAAATAACCACCGGAATTATCCAATTATATGAAAAATAGATTACTGTCCGTCATTATCCTTTTATCCCTTATTTTTTATGGCATAGCAGGCTATCATTTTTTAACGGGATGGCCTCCTGTCGCAATGATGTTCATCGGTATTTTTTTGGGCTTGGTCATAAATATGGTCCTTTACGCATTATTTCTTGTCATCGGGAAACTGTTGCGTAAAATCCCTTTGAAATCCATCGTTGCCGTCCTCAGTGGTATTGGAGGTTTTATAATCCTGAAATTCGTCGGTTTCGGTTGGCCCACTTTGTTCTATAGTGCTATTGTAGCATTGGGCATTTTCTTTTGTATTGCCTTATATGGGTTTCTTGGAAAAAAATCCCTACTGACGGGTAGTGCACTGGGAATTGCACTTTTGGGGGTTGGTTATGTCTTATATACCTTGGCGGATCAAGGGACCGACCCGTTTGACAAGGAAGTTCCTTTGGCTTTTACCGATAACGATGATTTTTCATCAACCCAAGGTCAACTGGAAAATCCGGCCGCTGCCGGCCCTTATGGAGTAAGCACATTCACTTATGGTAGCGGTACCGATAAAAACCGTGATGAATTTGCCGAGGGGGTAACGTATACCACAAATCCCGTAAATGCTAAAGGGCTGATACCGGATTGGAAGGGTAAAAAGAAAAAATGGCGTGAACGATATTGGGGTTTTGGGGCCAAGGACTTTCCATTGAACGGTAGGGTGTATATGCCGGAAGGTGAGGGTCCGTTTCCTTTGACGCTTATCGTGCATGGTAACCACAGCATGATCGATTATTCCGATGATGGTTATGGTTACCTTGGGGAATTATTGGCCAGTAGGGGGATCATTGCCGTATCGGTAGATGAAAATTTCCTGAACGGTCATTGGTCTGGCGATTTTAGGGGTAAGGAAATGCCTGCCAGGGCTTGGTTACTGCTTAAGCACCTTGAACAGTGGGAAAGTTGGAACGCAACCAAAGGTCATGGGCTGGCACGGAAAGTGGATATGGACAATATAATGTTGGTGGGGCATTCAAGGGGCGGGGAGGCCGTATCCATTGCGGCTGCATTTAATAAGCTGCCCTATTTTCCCGATAATGCAAAAGAGAAATTCGATTTCGGTTTTGACATAAAAGGCGTGGTTGCATTGGCCCCTACGGATTATAGGTATGACCGAAAGATCATATTGAAGGATCTGAATTTTTTAAGCCTTCAGGGATCATATGATTCCGATGAGGTCAGTTTTTGGGGAATGCGCCCATATCACAGGTTACAGTATACCGATTCCATTTCCAGGTTTAAATCCGGGGTATATATCCACCATGCCAACCATGGTCAATTCAACTCCACCTGGGGCAATTCGGATTTTGGGGCACCGTCCAAATGGTTGTTGAACCTGGATCCATTACTTGAAGAAGGGCAACAGCAGGAAGCAGCCAAAGTATTTATAAGTGCCTTCGCAGAATCCACGCTAAAGTACAACAAAGCGTATCGGGCCGTATTCAAGAATATCGCCATTGCCAGGCCATGGTTGCCGATGGAGCACTATTTAACCCATTTTGAAGCTTCCGGATTCAAGACCATAGCCGATTTTGAAGAAGATTTCGATATTACAGGGGCAAAGGATGGAACCTTATTAAAAGCCACTGATATGGCTCTGTGGAAGGAACGGAATTTAACTACACGTGACGGGGGTTCCCAAGAAAACAATGCGCTGATACTGGGGTGGGACCATGGGGATGTTAAAAGCACGATGGCTAAAGGCACCTATAAAATATCCCTGTCAGATGCAGGTAAATCCCTTTTTGATTTGGGGTCATATTTGCAATTGACCTTAGGTGCCGGTAATCATGAATGGTTGCAAGATAATGATGCGGAAGACAAAAAGGAGGGGGGGCATGAAAAGGAAGAAAGGGAAGTACCCCGATTGGATTTCAGCATTCAATTGACCGATAGATCGGGGCAAACATCCTCCCTCAAGGTCAGTGAGGTAAAAGCAATCCCCAAGCCGTTGAAAACACGTTTTACCAAATTCAAATTTTTGGATAAGGAAATGATCGGTGAAGATTGGGAAGTACAGCTGCAGACCTATCACTTTCCCTTGGAAACATTTATGGATAGGAATGCCGATCTGGATTTGGAACGGGTAAGTACTATTGAATTCATTTTCGATCAATCTCCGTATGGGGTTGTGGTAATGGACCGTATTGGGGTTGGTATGGAATAGTTGGGAATTGGGGTTGGCGGCCATTGCGGATAGCCACAACAATCGGTTGCCCCAATGCTTTTGAAATTTTAGACCTAGATCATGCCCCTATCCTAAATCCCTGTCCGGATTTCCTGGTTATAGGGGCATTGCCTACGGTAGTTGAAATGTACACCACGTCCCAAAAAGTCACTTTCAGGTTGATGTTATATATGTCCGAAGCACTCGTAACTTCCCTTGGTTGATCCTTATCACGATCGGGTAACTTGAAAACCGGTAGGGGATAAATCGATATCAACAAAACGCGCACGGTTGTTAATAGGGTTGTTATGTAATGTTTTTCTTATGATTCCGGCGGCCTGAGGGTCTTTGGCGATAATGAAGAGGTAACCACCTCCACCGGCACCGGGAAGCTTATAGGCTGCCGCATGATCCTTGATCATAGCGATGATTTTTTCAACTCCGGGAGGATTGATACCTTGGTCCAATTTCTTTTTCTGCTCCCAGGTAAGATTGACACAATCGCTGAAATCATTAAAATTACCGCTTTGCAATACCTTGAAGGTTTCAAAGGCATGCTGCTTGATGTCCTTAAGGATCTTTGTGTTTTTGGATTCGTTCAAGAACATGCCCGTTACAATTTCAGAAAGTATGTTCTTGGCCGTACGGGTTATTCCCGTATAGTAAAGCAACATACAGGCTTTGTTCTCGGGTTTCGAAAAGATAAACTCCGGGGCCCAACTTATATTCGGCGTCTGGTTGCCCCCTTTTTGCGTTTCGATCAATTTAATACCGGGTAAGATACCCCCGAATTGATCCTGCCAACCCCCACCGGTCGTCAATAACTGTTCAAGGACCAATGTTCTTTGGTTGAGGTCGTTTTGGTCCCAGTTCAATCCACAGAAATTTGATAAGGCCCCGAGTACGGTCGCCGATAAAATAGAGCTGGTGCCAAGACCGGAGCCTTTGGGTATTGCCGCCAGCATGGTTATTTCAATGCCGGAGCCGAAAGCTTTTAAATGCTCTTCGAGACTTTTATAGGGACTTTTTTCGTTGAACCCCGATATATACAGGGCTGCTTTGGGAATCGAGAAAGCGGAACCTACTTGTTTGAATTGAGATATTTCTTGGTAGGTGGTAACATCTTCACGTACGCCGATATCAATGGAGCGTAGAATGACTTTATATTCTTTTGAGGGTTTAATGTATACTTGAAGGGGAGGCTGCCCATTTAAATTTATGGCCATATTTACGACTGCTCCTCCGTAGGCAATGCTATAAGGCGGGGTGTCGGTCCAACCTCCTGCAAGATCAATCCTAACCGGACTTCTTCCCCAAACGATTTGATCTTGAAAAACGTTCAGTTGGGGTTCGGGTTGCTCATAGCCAAGGCTATCCACAATAATATCACTTAATAAATTGAAGGCTTTTTGTTCTTCAAGGGTATTGTCCTGGTTTAAATATTTTTTGATTTTAGCCTGGAACATGTACTCTTGCATTTGCAGGAAGGAATTGTCAAATGAAAGATGGGGCTTTAAATCGATGTTATGCTGGGCGACATGTTCGGCGATATAATTCAAATCGGACTGATAGAAAACGCTTTTTGCGTAATTCTGATGAAGTTGTACGATATTCTTACTTCTGAACAATTCCCGCTGATCGTATAAGCGACTTAAAGACGCTTTTTTTGAAATGTCATTGGCCGATAAGCGTTCACTCGAAAGCCAAAGCGATGATAGGGTTTTGTCTTCCGTAGGATCTATCATCCAAGACAATAAGGCTTCGAACGAATCGGTCAACGTTAAGA
Source organism: Maribacter polysaccharolyticus (assembly GCF_028882255.1). GTDB lineage: Bacteria > Bacteroidota > Bacteroidia > Flavobacteriales > Flavobacteriaceae > Maribacter_A > Maribacter_A polysaccharolyticus. The sequence goes on along the minus strand of NZ_JARBUY010000005.1, from coordinate 138,228 downwards.
CCGGGAAAATAGGGGCGGCCTGCAAATCCGTGTTTTCAGGGAAATCCAAATCCTTGAACGATAGATGGCGTTGGGAGAGCCATTGATTGAAACTATCTCCTTGCCAATTCGTGGTGTCGTCATTTACCGGACCTCTAAAAGCATCGTGAAAACCGTACGGACGTATGCAATAGCTGTCTTCTTCAATGGGTACGATATCCAAGCACACCCCATTGGGCAGATTCACGGTCCAATTGTTTTTGGGGATTCCCGTAATAATGTGTTCCGATTGTAAGCTCCAATTTTCACCAATGAACGAATTCTCGATCCATAAATTACGCTGATCTGTCCGCAACTTGATTTTAATATCCGCATTCTGGACGAACATGGATGGATGGGGTTTGTCATCCTTGTGTAAAATGGATCTTTGGTCTATGATCCTATTTTGAATGGACAGGGTTGAGGAAATCAATTCCCTACTGGTACCAAAATGATAGAATTCACCTTTAGGTAACGGTAAGATCGCAATTTTCAAGGCATTGATTTCCGGGTTCTTCCCAGTGGTTTCGCTACCCATATTAAGTCCGAAATCGCCATATAGATCATAAAAATCGAGGTTTTCAGGTGTACTCAATTGTCCGTTTTCGTCTAAGGAATAGCCAGAGTGTTTTAATAGCACGTTCACGGCCTTATCGCTTAACACCCAAATACCGATATCCATAAGGAATAATTGGTCCCGTGATAAATCTTTCAAAAGTTGGGGTGAGGGTTTTTGAAGCATGTACAATAATTCTTCGGAAGCATTTTTGTTACAAACAAAAACCCCATGGTTACTTGCCAATTCGGCATTGGCCCATAAGCCATAACAAACGATGTCAACATCCGGAAGTGCTTTGCTATCCTCATCGGATTGAATATAGACGTCCCCACTGGCAATCAAGGTATTCAGATGCTTAGGGGATTTTTGAAGTATTTTTTCATAAAGCGGAATTTGTAGGTCCAAGAGGTTTTGGTTTATTTTTTGACCTCTTTCCCATCTAAAAACAGGAATGGGGGTCAATATCTTCCCCGATGGGGCATAGGCAGGTAAGCGTCTACTCTGTCCGCCCGCATGCATGATGATCCTTTTCTCTTTTTTTAACCAGTCCCCAAAATGGGTATTGGAGTTTTTCCACATTTCCTTTAATAACCATGCCGTTCCCCCGCCGGAACCTACATGGCTACCTTCCGGATCCGATGTACAAAACCAGGATTCCTCGTCTTTGTTTTCTATTTGATGAAAGTACTTTACAAGATTAAGCGGTAAGGATAAGAGTTTTTTCATGGTTTTGATAATGGACCGTTTTGTTGGGTTAAATAGTATGGCTTGCTCAAAAAAATAGTCGTCCTTTTTTAGGACATGCCTAAATTCAACAATTATTCGTTAACTACCACCGATTTGGGGTATAATTCTCTTTTTATCGTTCTTTTTAATCCTGCAATAGGTAAGTGAACCCCTTAAGATGCCGCTTTTGTGGGCTTTATAAATGAATAGTATTCGATTTATGAGTATATTATGTTTTACAAAAAGTAAAATAAACTTGTCATAATGATAAATATTTTTTACTTTTGATAGCGGATTAAATTTTTGATCATGAAATTGAATTATCTTTTTCCCAACAAATACAAGAAAATCGGATGGATACTGCTGATTCCGTCCGCGATCCTTGGTTTAATAACCCTTATTTTGGATTACGAACCTGGATTTTTGGATTTTAAGGTACCGGCTGTATTTATTGATGGGATTTTTGCGGATAAGTATTTCTATGGAATAATAAGCAACAATATCTTGAACGAAATTCTTGGTGTTTTCACTATCATTGGTTCACTAATGGTTGCTTTTTCCAAAGAAAGGTCCGAGGATGAATATATTTCAAAAATCCGATTGGAGTCATTGGTTTGGGCGGTCTATGTAAACTATGCCATTCTATTGATCTCCTTTTTGTTCATATATGACCTGTCTTTTTTATGGGTCATGATATTTAACATGTTCACGATTCTGCTGTTCTTCATTATTCGATTCAATTGGCAAATTTCCAAACTTAAAAAGTTAGCCGGTCATGACGAATAGCATTAAGGTAGAACGGGCCAAGAAAAATATTACGCAAGCGCAATTGGCGGCATTGGCCAAGGTGAGCAGACAGACCATTAACGCCATGGAATTGGGTAAATATGTGCCTTCAACGGTATTGGCGTTGCGATTGGCCCAAATATTCGAGGTGGAAGTAAGTCAGCTCTTTACTTTGGAGGAATCGGATTGGGAGTAGGCCATTTTTGCAAATTCGGTCGTACATTGGGATGGTTGTTTCCTTTATTCCCGTAGGATTTTCTCCATTTTACGGCCTCTAGCCAATTCATCGACCAGTTTGTCCAAAAACCTTACCTGTTGGGTCAAGGCGTTGTCTATTTCCTCGATGCGATATCCGCAAATGACCCCTTTGATCAAGTGGGCTTTTGGATTCAGTTCCGCCTTATCAAAGAAGGTTTCAAAAGTTGCCTTGGCATCAATGAATTCTTGCACTGTGGTTTTATCGTAACCGGTCAACCACTCTATGACCTGATGCAGTTCGGCAACCGTTCTGCCTTTCTTTTCCACCTTTGTCACGTAATGGGGATATACCGAGGCAAAAGTCATTTTTGCGATACGCTCATTGTGTTTTGGCGTGGTTTTCATTTAGGGTACCTTTCAATGTTCGATAATTCAATCTTTTTTCATAAAATCAAAAGCCCCTTTTCGAAGTTGAATTCCGTACTCGAGATAGGCTTTCATACAGGCAAGGAAATTGGCCCATCCCCCTGTGTTACTTATGACCCATTCGAGATTTTTTACACCGAATTCCCGCTCTGTTTCCGTTACTTTTACGATAGTGCTTTTGTCAGTTTGGGCTTCCAATATAATTTGGACGGCCGTATCGGGATCCCAAACGAAGGTAATTGAACGATTGGGTTCGATGTTGACGTTTTTGATCGGATATTTGTCATCAAATTCGGGAAATTTCCAAATAACGTCTTTTCCCGACTCCAATCGCCCACTACTTTCCGAAATGAAATACTGGGTCAATTTTGCAGGATCGACGATTCCTTCAAAAACTTCATTGATCGGTTTTTGAATTTGTAGGGTTGCATTGGATACAAGTTTCATATTGCCTGGTTTTGATTGTTGGACAATTTTGGTATAGTACTTCCCGTAAACAGCAAAAAGGCTGTATAGCGACCTTTGTAGGTATTAAGTTACTAAATTTTTAATTAAGTCGATATTCTAGGGAAATTATCACGAAACAATGGTGTCAAAGCCGGGTAAAACCACAGGTGGTACGCAATTACTTGTACAAAGGGGGGTACAAGGTGGTCGAATTCATCGATTCGCGAAAAGTGGACAATGCAGTATACAGGATTACCGTTGTGTACTGTGGTTTTCTTTTTCAAAATGTTTTAATACCCGTAAAGCCCGTAAGGTATTCCATCTGCTTGGGGTGCCGGCTTTCTCCATTATCAAGTGTACTTGTCCGGGATGGGCTGCTTGCATATTCCAGGTACCGTTCTTATTTCTTTTTTTCAATAGGACTTCCAGTGCCTTTTTCATCCTTTCATCCCATGTTCTTCCGGTATATTGAAAATAGTCCAATGCACGTAAAATATCGTATTTCCATCTACTTGGATAAGCTAATTTTAAAAAGTCTTTGGATATGATTTCTCCCGATCGGTCGGAAAGGAACAAGTTGTGTAGCAGAATGAATTCTTCTGCACTTTTTTGGGCTTCTGAAATTTCATGGTTCCGATAGTCGTATCCGGCTTTTTTAAATTCACAGAGTCCTTCAAGTACCGATAGGGTAGCGTGTAGGGAGCTATGTCTTGCACCGTTTCTTTTGGTCCGGCAATTGAATCCGCCGTCAGGCATTATTTCCTCCAAAAGGCAGTCAATCATTGATTACAACTCCTTTTCCGGGGTTTTGAAATATGTGGCATAGTTCAAGAACATGCCATTGACACAAACATCACTGTGTAGTGAGGTGGAGGGGCCAAGTCGTATTCCTCCATCTTTGGCTTTTGAACTACCCAGAACCTGTTTGATTGATTCTTTTACGATTTCGTTGTTAGGGCTTAGATTCAGATTTCTGAGGTCGAGCAGGGTATAGTGGGTTGAAATCCACTTGGGGTAATAGAACCTTTCTCCCCAATGGCCATTTGGTTTTCTTTGGGACAAGAAATGTTTGCCCCAACCTTCAAATGCAATTCTGGCCTGCAAGTCGTTCCTATGCTTACCTAATAAATCACGGTAAACCTGATAACGTATTGATACATCACCCTCAAGTAACCAATCTATGATTTGCTTTTCGTTCATCACTAACTACAGCCAACGTTTTCGGGTTTGCCACGTGGGGCAGGCAAGGAAACTTTTCGTTTCCGCCTGCTTCAGAGGTAGCTTTTTTTTTCTCCAAAGGGAAAATTGTACATTTCGCTCTCGCATAATGTACAATTTAGTTATAATATAAAGATAAACAGCCTTTTCGATTCGGTCCTAAAGTGCATGTTGCGTTTGGGTTTTGCCGTAAACCGATATTGTTATTTGGATCCTTCAAGTTGCTTTTCCAATTGCGCCGCTTTTACCTTGCATTTCCGCAATGCTTTTTTCAACTGATCTATTTTTATTATCAATTCATCATCTTGAATGGTTTCATAGGTTATTTCCTCATTCGTTTCCTTTATTTTTGAGGTACTGCCACAAGTTGGGCAAGTTGCTACGTTGCTCATCTTACTTCTTCTGTAAATGGTCTATGACACCGGTCAAGAATACCGTTTTTAAGCTTCTTTCGGGTTTATTTTCATAGCCTACGATGATAGAACTATGTACCATCATTTTTTCAAAATCAAAAACAATGGTCAAATAATCCTTTAATCCCGTTTCATGCCAATTGACGATATAAAGATTATCTCCGATTTTACATGAGCGGTAAGGAATGTCTGTATTTCCTCTTCCTTTTCCAGGTCCGGTAATCCATTCATAGTTGGCTTTTCCATTGTAAAACCCCATATGTATGGCTTTGCCATCTTGGTATTGGAAATTCAGGGAATACCCGTCCAAAAAATGTTCTGCCTCTCCAAATTGAAATTCATTTTCGTTTGTTGTATTGGTTTGGGCGAAACTTTGTCCGACGCAAAATACTACGATACAGATAAATAGGATTGATTTCGGTTTCATTTTTTTTGATTTTAAATTCATGTTTAGAAATTAAATTTTCCGTTTGTGTTTTTTCTTTCGGCCTCTGGTAAAATGGTTTCGATGGTATCCCAGTGCTCTGCGATCTTATCATTTTCTATCCTGAACAGGTCATAAAATGATGTTGGCTTTCCCGCAAATGTTCCTTCGCTTACCGATAAAACAAAATTACCTTCTCCTAAAATGATATGGTTTTTTTCAAACACCATGGTAATCCCTTGTTTTGCCAATTCTTCCAAGGCTTTTCCCAATCCGGAAACTCCGTCACCAATCATAGCATTGTGTTGAATGTATTTGTCACCATCAAAATAGTTGTGCATTTTGTCAAACTCGCCTTTGATTAAAATGGTATTGATAAAATCTTTTACCAAAGCTTTGTTTTGTTCTGTTTTATCCATATCCGAAGCTTTTGTAACCCCATCTGATTGTGTTCTACCACTTGGATTTGTAGTAGCTAGATCGGAAAAATTATCCCAATGTTCTACAATTCGACCATTTTCAAATTTAAAGATGTCAAAGCCTATTTTTGGTCCAAAAAAGTCATATTCCGTATGTGTAAAGGTGTAATCCCCATCTTGATATGAACGGATTACATTTGCTTTGAAACCTCCTTTTGGTGCGTGGTGCAATACTTCGCCAAAGCCTTCCAATCCATCGGCTACTGCAAGATTGTGTTGCTTGTAGTTGGTCGGGTTGATGTATGAAATGGTCGATTTGTCACCGGTTTCTAAACTAGTGATCAATGCCACTGCTTTTTCTTTGTTTGTTAATGCTGTTATTGTTTCCATTTTTCCTGATTTTTCAATGTTAATGTTTTTGTCTTGTGCGTGGCTAACTGCTATTAAAAGGGTAATGGCAACAGTGGTAATCATTCGGTTCATTTTTTTGTATTTTAAATCTGATACAAAGATGAAGCGACCAGGACTTATGGAAAAGATGAAAACCGGTATTAAAATGGTTAAAGTTGAACCATTAATCTTTAGAAAGTAATTTTATAAAGGATTTTGGGGTTAATCCTGTCTTTTTTTTAAAATATTTGGTGAAGTTTGTTGGGTCTTCAAACCCTAATCTATACGCTAATTCAGAACTGTTTGTCGTTGAATTGATCAAATTTCGCTTCGCTTGAAGAATGACAAAATCATCAATGACGTTTTTGGCCGTCTTATTCATCAATTCCCTACAAATGGTATTTAAATGCTTATAGCTTATCGCCAGTTCTTTGGCGTAAAAATTTGCGCTTCTGCTTTTGGTTAGGTTTTTCTCTATAAGTGAAATGAAATTTTGATAAAGGGCGACTTTAGGGGAATCCGAAATATGGAAGGTTAGATTTTGTTTTAGATTCTCTGCTTTTGATATCAAAATCGTCAATAGTGAATTGATAATGATTGCATGATTGAAAGTATGGGGATTGCCATATTCCTTGAGTAGTAGATTAAAATAGGCTATAAAATCGGAATTTTGGGGAATTTGAAGAATAGGTGAAAACAACTCTGGGTTAAAAAGTCTAAATACAAAGTCATCTGTTAAATTGGAGAAGCTATTCACAAAATATTCCTCGGTAAATAGGATACAATAGCCTTTTAATTCTTCTGAAAACTCAAAAGCATTGATTTGGTCTTTGGTGAGGTAAACCAAGCTATTTTGTTGTACGGGGTACCAATTGAAATCGATAAAATGTCTTCCAGAGCCTTGTGTAAAAAAAATGAGATTATAAAATTTAACCTGATGGGGTAATTCAGGATGGTGTTTGTGTTTGTTTTTACTTTTAGCGATTTGTTCAATAGGTACAATTTCAAAACCAATATTGTCGGTTGTTGCAGATTTAAATGTTATATGTGGTATGTCTTTTGCCATAGTACCTACAACTGATGGGCCAAGCGTAGTGCGGAGGTTAGGAAACCATTGGTTTCTGACTGAGCGCTAAGCTATAGCGTATTGATTTTGTTTTTCTTTTTTCTCCAAAGCGAAAATCCAACATTTTGTAATCGCATGATTTTCATTTTAGCGACCCCATAAAGATACATAGCCCTTTGGATTCGGCCTAAAAGTGCGCGTCGTATTTGGGTTATGTAGCGGTTGGTTCTTATTGTTCTCCTTTTAGGTTTTTATACATGATATAGGTGTCCACCATTCCTAATTCAGCATGTCGAAATCCTTTAGGTGTGGTTCCGATTATTTCAAATCCGTATTTTTCCCATAATGCCACGGCTATTTTGTTGGTACTTACCACAATATTGAATTGAATCCCTTCAAATCCATTTTCCTTGGCCGTTTCAAGAGAGTGTTCACAAAGTTTTTTTCCTATTCCCTTCCCTTGGGCGTTGGGGTTTACCATATAACTACAATTGGCAATATGGTTTCCCAAATCAATTTGGTTGGGTTTGATAATATAGGTTCCCAGTATTTGTCCGTCCTCTTCCAGGACATAGGTTTCCATATAGTCGGCAAACCAATGTTTTTTCAGGTCTTTTTTTGGAGTATTGGGATGAAAGACATAGGTGTCCCCAGTTTTAATGACTCTGGAGAATATTTCCCAAACTTTGTCAAAATCGGATGTTATTGCTTTTCTGATATTCAATTTCGTTCTTCTTTAATTTCACTTATGGTTTTTTGTTGCAGTGGTAGCGCATTTTGATGTACTTTTTCGATTAGGGACAAAGTTACTTAAGCGCACAAATTATTCGGTTAGCTTTAACCGTAATGGCGTTTTACAGGAGGTTTTATGGGCATTGGTTTTTCTTTTTGAATACAAAGGATATAAGTCTTGGTATTTCTTTTTCAGAATTTGCGTCAAACCATTCATTAATTTCGATAATCTCATCGCCATATTTCAATCGTTCCTTCATTATGGGGTTCCAAACGAATTCTCTATGACTTTATATTTCAAAATTGAATTCTGTGTATTGATTTTATGGGATATGAAAGGGAAGGGGAGGACTCGACTAAATGCACGGGGCGCAATGTCGTTTCAAGGAAATGGCCCGTACCCAACGGTTCGTTGCCCCGGTTTATGGGATTAAGCAGTCTAACCCCTAGGGCCGTAACTGGCGAACAAGGTGATGCATTTGTTGTCACGTACAACCAAAGAAAAACCTGAACCCCGTTTAGAAACGAGTGAAGTTTAAGGGTTGCCCGTAAGATTCCCTTAAAAGTTCAGATCAACGGAGTGCCCCAAAAAAAAGATAACCGCTTATAAAGCGGTTATCGGGGTCTTTGTTTTGATCATGGTCGGCTATCCTAATAAAATACTCAAAGTATAATCGGTTTTACCCTGAGTGATTTTTGCCGGTTTAGACGAAATGAAGAAAACTGATTTTATTTCCCTTAGTGTTTTTCTTAGGCTTCTTTATCCCCAAAATAAGATACACCGCCACCACTCAAGAAATCTTCCCGTACAGGACTGAAGGTGTCTATTAGCATTCCCTCTTCCAAGCAAATCGCACTATGCAATAAATTAGGTTCGATATATACGCCATCCCCTGCTTCTATAATTTTCTTTTCGCCATCAATATCAAATTCAAATTTACCTGAAACACAATAGGTGGCTTGCGTATGAAAATGCTGATGTGGGGCACCCAAAGCTCCTTTATCAAATTTCACTTTCACCATCATGATTTGGTTATCGTAACCTAAGAACTTTCTTGATACGCCTCCACCAAGTTCTTCCCATTCCATTTCTTTTGTTATGATGTACTTTTCACTAAATCGTTGCATTTTTTTAATTTTAATTATTACTAGAACAAGATAACTTATTTCTAAATAATTAGAGAAGTTAAATTTATAAATTTCAAGAATTTATGGTTCGTTGTTCCGTTACACTTTTTTTATCATGGCCCAACAAGCCTGTGTAGGCTTAGTTGGGTAATCCAAGCAACAAATTTAGCAAAAACGGTCGATCCAGGGGAATATCCGATGGATTTTCGTAAGTAGGCATGCACCGGTTATTTATTTTTTACCTTGCCCTAAAACGTTTTTATTGCTCTCTAATGAAGATTATGGAATTATCCGTATCAAAGTCCGTTGGTCTGTTGTTCTCAAAATTCATCTCAAACTGCATGGTGTCATTATCGATGAATTCTGCAATGCAAAGTAATTTATGCTGTTCGCCACTTTCCAATTTGGTTACTATGAGATCCACTTGGATTGGGTGCGTTTCGCTATTTATTTCATAGGTCATTTTTCCTTTTTCACCATTCATTACAAATTCTTTTCCTCCAAATTTTCTGCCTTTTATTTCAAAGTAAGCATATCCATCTGGGTCAAAATTCAGATAACCAAGTTCATTTTTGTCCTCACCCACCCATTTCCCAATGAATTTGTCCCGATCATTTTCGGTGGTCATTGACAGGAGGGGGATCAGTAGAAGCAGGACTAATAATTTCCTCATAAGATTTGTTTCAAATGTTTACAACGTTCATGTACACGATTGAACAACGAATTTAAAAAAAAGGGACAAACAGGGGAAAAATCCGAAGGATTTATCGGGTAGGCTATATTATGCCATTTAGGATACACGTCTTAAGTTTAATGCTCGGTAAACGGTTATGCGGGTGTTATGTTTATTTCGTTATTGATCATTTCAATTAGCCGTGGTGATAGGCGTTTTGTGCTTTTGTATGCTGAGATCAAATAGTGCGGCATATGAATTGAAATATACAACCCGTTATTATTCTCATGACTTTAAAAGGGCACTGAAATCATTAATTATTTGCATAGCCCTGATCCCAAGTCTTATTGGGGTCATGGTTTCTCAGATCACATCGGAAATCGGCTACGGCTTTAAGGTTCATGAGTACGGAAACCCATCCTGCATTGACCTCGGGAAAGTCACTTTCAGAAACGCCTTCATTAATTAGTGTAAGCTCAGTCCCCCCGTTTATAGAGGACTCTAACTGAAATTTGACCAAGCTATCGAAATAGGACAAATGGAATTCTTTATTGGGAATTATTTTTATTGTTCTAGAATGGTAGGTACGACCATTGGGAAATACAAAATGAATTATAGTATCTTTTTCAGATGATTTTTCAGACCAAAATTTGGTTCTGCCTTCGGGGGTCGAGAGGAACTGGAAGACGGATTTTGTATTCGATTTCAATAGTAATTTCCAAGTGATGGTCTTCATGGTATATCGGGATTTCAAATGTACTGCAACGATCTTATCCAAGTGTCGGAAACGGGAAATGTAGGCGTATTTTTTGCCGGTGCACCTCATTTAGCCAAACGGGGCGAGTTGCCCATTAAGGTTCTTATTCCTTGTCTATTAATTCGATTAGGGAATTACCCAAGTCCTTCATTTCATTGAACAGCGAATTCATTCTGGAATGTTCAAAAACAGCCATCACAAAGCCATTTTTATGTTTTGAATTCTTTACAGAATTATTCCAATCCATGTTTCCTAAGCTGTTCGTACAACAGTACCTCCGAGTCATATCTATAATGGGCTTCTTCATTTACTTAATTTCAATATTCTGAATGCTCCTTGAATGACCAAAGCAAAGACGATTGTGCCGATAATCAAATCAGGTTTGCTCGAATTCAACCAATTCACCAATAGTCCTGCGATAATTACACCTAAATTGATTATCACATCATTCGAGGTAAAAATCATACTCGCTTTCATATGTGCCTCTTCTTTAGTCTTTGATTTTTGCAAGATGTAAAGACAAATTCCGTTTGCGATAAGTGCAAAAACCGAAACGATGATCATTGTCGAAAAATCAGGAAGTTTCCCGTCTCCGAAAAATCTCCTTAAAACTTCTACAAATCCAATAATCGCAAGTGTTATTTGAAAATAACCAGCAAGTTTGGCAATCCGTTTCTTCTTAATTATCGTTCCGCCGACCGCAAATAAGCTGATTCCGTACACAAAACTATCGGCTAGCATATCCAAACTGTCGGCCACCAATCCCATTGATTTGGATATGATTCCTGTCGTCATTTCGATAAGGAAAAAGGCAAAATTTATGGCAAGGACAGACCAAAGTAGTTTTTTCTGGTTCGCATTTTCCTTAAATTCCGTTTGGTCGGATTGTTCGGTCGAAATTTTCTTTCCGCCTAAATTCAGTTCGAGGACCGACTTTTCGATTTGGTCAATTTTTCCATTGTGGAAAACCGTCAGTTTTCGATTCGGAATGTCAAAGTCCAAATTGGCAATACTTGAAATTCCGTCCAATTTCATTCGGATTAAATTTTCCTCCGATGGACAGTCCATTTTGGTGATTTCAAATATTGTTTTGTTCATCCAGTTTCTCGGTTTATCGATAGTAACCACAACATTATGGCCCTTGTACCTGTTACACAAGTTAAGAAAAAAGTCTTTGTCGATCATTGCCGATTTGGACAAGGGTCATAACTATAGATGTGCAAGTCAAGAAGGACTATCAGGAAAAACCGTTCGCCCATTTCCGGTTGAACGAACATATACGCATGAACGATTTCCATGGGCGATTGAAAGGGGAGCTTTGGTCCCGCTACCGTCACTTTTTTTGAAAACCGGAACCTATAGGCTCCAAGGAGGTTTTTTGGTACGGCAAAAACCAGGGGTCAATTGGTCCCCTAAAAAACGAAACCGCCTAAAAAAGCGGTTTTGGAAGTCATTGATCCAATGATCATGGGATTGTGTGACGATTATCGGTGCTGTAGAATTAGTTTAGCAACCTTAACCGACCTTTGCCATCAATGAAGTTGTATTGGTTTTGAGGTAAACAAAGAATCAACTGGTAGAATTAAGGTAAGTTGTACTTTGTTAATATGGATTTTTCAAAGCTTCAATAATTTCATCAGGTTCTGAACGAATTCTATAGTCAACGTTAACATAGCTCCATCTAACTACGCCGTCCTGTCCTAATATAAACGTTGCCGGAATTGGTAATATATTACCGTTTCCATTATTGATTTTTTCTAAATCAAGTTTACGGTCTACTCGCATATGTTCTGCTAAAAACTCTGGCACTTCCCATGCAACACCGTATTGCCTAGCAACTTTTGCGTCTTGGTCAGACAATACAGTAAAGTCCATCGTACTAATTTCATCTTTTGTCAATGATCCATCCGGTACTTGTGGGCTAATGGCAACCAATGTAGCTCCCAAGGCATGGATCTCATCTAGTCTGGCTTGCAAAGCCCTGAGTTGTAAATTACAGTAAGGACACCAATTACCTCTATAAAAAGTAATGACAACAGGTCCTTTCTCCAATAAAGCAGCTAATGATATTGATTTGCCTTCAGGGTTGGGCAGCTCGAAATCAGGAGCTTTCTGTTCAATTTTGATTGCATTTTCCCCTTGTTGAAAGGCCTTTGCTTGTTTGATAATAGTATCCACACCATTCATAAACTCAGGATTAGCTTGTCGTCCGGATTCAATTTTAGCATCAGTTAGCGCTCTTAATTTTTTCATATAATAACATTGGTTATATTTCCATTCCTAGTTTAGGATTATTTCAACATACTCTTACAAATTCCTAGGCCTGATATTAATTACCTACAAGGTTAAGGCGATAATTTCGGACTGGAAAATTTGTTGGGATTTTTTAGTTCGGCATCGGGCCGAATCGAAAGTAATAAAATTTCTCTTTTGAAGAGGGTAGGACTGACTTATAGTTCTTGTACCTGATGCACAAGTTAGCGAAAAAAGTCTTTGTCGATCGCGAGGATCGTAACGATAGGTATGCAAGGTAAGAAGGACTATCAGGAAAAACCGTTCGCCCATTTCCAGTTGTGCGAACGTATACGCACGAACGATTTCCATAGGCGTTTGAAAGGGGGTAGTCAAGGCGCTTGGTCACTTTGTGAAAAACGGAACTTACAGGTCCTACGGATGTTTTTGGGTTCGGCAAAAACCAGGGGTAAATAGGTCTCCTAAAAAACAAAACCGCCTTTTAAGGCGGTTTTGGAAGTCATTGATCCAATGATCAAGGGGTTGAGTGACGATTACCGGAATTGGCAGTAGTGGTTTTCAACAGTAGTTTGGTAAACGCTTAATCTATATTAATTCAAGCCTATTCACTTTTTATAATCGGTAAATACTTATTCCAATTAGCCACAATTGCCCAAATGTTGATTCCTAGCAACACCAATACAATGCCAATAGTTGACATATCGTGAACGATATGATGAACAAATATTCCAACCATTACCGGTAGAATTACTATAGCACCCAGTGCTCTTGTTTTTGGGAATGCTATCAAAGCGCCTCCAATGATCTCAACAATTGCTACAAGGGGAAAAATCCATTTTATTGTCATAAACCCGCCCATTATTTGCATCATTTCTTCAGACATTTCGGGCATGGGCATATAGTTGAAGAATTTATTCAATCCTGAATTAATCATCATTAATCCGAATAAGATACATAAAGCTGTAAGAATCTTGTTTTTCATTTTTCGTTTGTTATTGTTGGTAATACGGCAAAAGTAATTATTTTTGATTACCATTAGTAATCAGTTACCTAAAGGTAATCAGTTACTTTTAGGTAATCATTAAATGTGTAGGGATGAAAAAAAAAGAACATAAAGAGTGTATGTCCGCTTTGTTACCCGTACGGGACACTTTGGATGTCATAGGTGGAAAATGGAAGCTTTTGATATTAATTTCAATTTGGGAAGGAAATAAGCACTTTAGGGAAATAGAACGAAGTATTCCTAAGTTAAGCACCAAAGTTTTGTCAAAGGAATTAAAAGATATGGAAGAAAATAAGTTGATTGTTAGAACTGTTATCAATGGTTTTCCCGTGCGAACGGAATATACACCTACAGAGCATTCCAAAACACTGGGAAAAGTTATTTTTGAATTGCATAATTGGGGTGTTAATCATCGAAAGAAAATAATTGGTGAAAAGTCCGAAACAACTAGCTCAATTCGTGTGTAAGGTTTATTCGGATAATATGGTAGCCTTTATTCAGGACGGGTCAAAATTGTTTACAACGGATTTGACTATGCGTAGTTACATGTTTTAACACAAAATTTTGCAAGTACACACGAAGCTTAAAATTCCAACGGAATTTTCAGGGTAGGCGAGTAGAAGCAAATGCTTATACTTATGGCTATCCTAAGTTTGTTTTTGATCAATTTATGTTAGTTATTTTTTCAATCGCCTTCGCTCAATGAAAAACTACCATCGCCATTAAAATCAGTTAGATTTATGGTAACAGACCAAGTTCCAACCGTTCCAGAGGAAGTAACACCTGAAAAGCTATCAGGTTCTATATTTCCATTTAGCGACCTATCCAAGACAACAGTTCCGTCAGCATCTCTAACTATCATTTGGAAAATGCTGCCTGCCGATGCTGTTATGTCCGCATTGTAATCCGCTGTTGCTAATCCGTTTTGATATTCAAACGTTTGGGAAGTACTTCCGCCATTTCCAGTAAAATCGCCACCAATGTCGCCATTCGGTCCTTCATTTATTGTTACATCGGCGAACACGTCATTGTCATCATCGTTATCGCACCCGACCATTAAGGCCAAGGCTGTAAATATTGTCAGTAATATTAATCTCGGCTTAGGATTTTTCATGATTCTTGGGGATTTCGGGTTTGTTGTTTCTAATTTATTATTGAACGTAAATGGTTGGTTTTTATTACCGCCAACGTTCCAGCTTTGATTAGTTCGGGAGATAGAGCGGTAACCTTCGAACCTGCATTCAGCCAAAACTTTCTATTTTGTTTTAACCTTTTTTTTCTGTCCAAAGCTAAATCCATAAGTTTTTGACGACATTACAAAAATACACAGACCTAACGAATAAGGCAGAAGTCCGTATTGATTATTGGCTATGTGCCTGATGAACAAGGTAGTGAAAAAAGTCTTTGTCGGTCGGAAGGATTGTAACTATAGGTATCCAAAGCAAGAAGGACTATCAGGATAAACCGAACGGACCAGCACTATCCAAAACCTATTTTGAAACGCCGGCACCGTTCATGGGGCTAAGGAAAATAAACACGAACGGGCAGGAGCAGGCGAACAAGGCGATGGCTTACAACCTGAAGATGTACCTGAAATTCATCGAAAAACGGGGTAAAAGCGGGGCAGGAATCCTTGCCATAACGGCATTTGTGGAAAACATCTTCGAATACTTATCCGGGGCCTTTTCAAAGCAAGGGAAATTAGCTTCCCATTTTTAACTTGACACTGAAAATACCCTTAAAGCGGCTTATATGAAGTAGTTTTTTCCGGATTAAAGGCTTGTGCATCGGTTACCAATGTTATGCGTACGAGGTATTCTTTATACATCCATTGATTATCTTTAAATGTACCATCAGATGTCAGTGGATTTTTTCATTTTTCCTTTATGAGGACGACCTAAAACTTCTGTTAGTAATATCCACTGAATTATGGTCGCTCCAACGGCAATTTTTACATACCAATTAAATCCCTCACCTAACCTAAAGAATAGAAATGCAACCGGAAATAATAAAAGAGCCATAACCAAAGGTTTCCAATTGATCTTCGACCAATTATAACACGGAATTAAATATTTTCCATTTGTTTCTTGTACCACTAATGCAACAGTTAATATCAAAAACAAAATAAATGGTACTAAGAGCCATATCATTGAAATATTGACTCCCCAGGTATCGAAGGAAACTTGTGTGCTAGACTGGAAGCTACCATAAGCAACAGCTCCGGTAATCAATAAGTTCCAGCTAATTATCATTATGTGATAAATAGACCTGAATTTGCCACGACCTTCAAGATAAAAGACCAATAGCGCAAATAAAACGATTAGGGGTGGCAGCCAATAGTCTCCTGTTAATCCTTCTCCGCCAAAATTGAAAATACCCCAACCGGATATTTCAGGCTTTAGCAACATTCTCATTGTCGTAGTCCAAAAAAAAGTTGTAGTTAATACATTCCAAATTAAGACTGGTGCCCTAAGGGGAGGATTAATCATATTCATTTCATTTCTCTATTCATGGCACATAACAATTGAATATACGTACCAGGTTATGTATATATCTTTTTTATGTTTACTAGCTAAAATTCCTTTAAAAAACCAAAAAAACCAAGTAATTCCGTAGAAAAGGACGATGTAAGTCGTTGCAAATGAGCACAAACGGTTATAAAAGAGTAGATAAAAAAATCAACAATCACTTAGATATACCCCAACGGCCAGTCCACCTTCCGAGGTTTCCTTGTATTTGGTGTTCATGTCCTTGGCCGTTTCCCACATGGTCTGTACCACCTTGTCCAAAGGTACTTTGGCTTCCAAGGGGTCCGATCCCAAAGCCAGTTCCGCGGCATTGATCGCTTTTATGGCCCCCATCGAATTGCGTTCGATACAGGGTATCTGTACCAAGCCGCCAATGGGATCGCAAGTGAGGCCCAAATGGTGTTCCATGGCAATTTCAGCAGCCATAAGCACTTGTTCGGGACTGCCTCCCAATAACTCGGTCAAAGCCCCTGCCGCCATGGCCGAAGACACCCCGATCTCTGCCTGGCAACCACCCATGGCAGCCGATATCGTGGCTCCCTTTTTAAAGATGCTGCCGATTTCGCCAGCCACCAATAAAAACTTTTTAATGGCCTCAAATCCGGCATCGTGGTTTTCGATGACCAGGTAGTACATCAATACGGCAGGGATAACCCCGGCACTCCCATTGGTAGGGGCCGTGACCACCCGCCCTAAAGAGGCATTCACCTCATTGACGGCCAAGGCAAAGCAACTGACCCATTTCAGGATCTGTCGAAATTTAACCTCGGTCTGCCGAATGGTCTGTAACCATTCTTTGGGATCGGCATAGGGGAGGTCGCCCTTTAGGTTTTGGTGCATGCCAAATGCACGACGACGCACTTGAAGTCCACCCGGGAGAATGCCCTCCGTATGGCATCCGATATACATACATTCGAGCATGGTGTCCCAAATACGATGCAGTTCATGATCGATCTCGGCATCGGTACGTAGGGATCTTTCATTGGTGAGTACGATTTCTGAAATCGGTTTTTTTTCGCGTTTGCAATAACCCAAGAGCTGTTGCCCGTTGGTAACGGGTAAGGGAAAGGTTTTAAAGGTCGCTATATTCCGTTTGGCATTCTTTCGTTCTTCAACCACGACAAACCCCCCACCAATGGAATAGTAGGTCTGCGACTTTTTTTTACCGTCGGTCAGCACGGCCGTGAATTTTAACCCGTTGGCATGAAAGGGAAGGAATTTCCGATTGAAAATGATATCGGACACCGGATCGAAAGGAAGGTTTTTTTCCCCATTGAGGTTCAGGTGTTTGGTTTCCTTTGTATGTTGTACGATGGTATGTATATCCGCTAGGGGCACATACTCGGGGTCGGCACCGGAGAGTCCCAATATAACGGCATAATCGGTGGCATGGCCTTTCCCGGTCAGGGACAGCGAGCCATACATATGTACCTGTATGCTTGCCACCTGGGCAAAATAGCCTTTGGCCTTGAGTCTGGCGATCCAGCGCTCAGCAGCCCGCCAAGGCCCCAAGGTGTGGGAGCTCGACGGACCGATGCCGATTTTCAACATATCGAAAATGCTGATACATTCCATTTTTACATCCGATAGTACATCCGTTTGCTCCATAATGGTAAAGATAAAATTATTGTTGGATGAAAGGGGGTATTTTATTTTTCTTACCATTGAATTTCTACCATGGTGCCCCTAAAGGCCGTACCGTGAAAAATCTTGCCGAAAGGGCAGTTTTAAGGGCTTGCCATAGGTATGGCGGATTAAGAGGTGTACATTAAGCACCTATGGTTGCCCCAATGGCCTTTGTGCCAACTTTTTCGTTAAAAGGAGTCCGTTTGTCTTCCATCCGAAGCAGAAAACCTTAACCCCAAAAAACTTCCGAATACCCTATGAATAGAGTGTTCTTCCGGCATTATGACAATTTGTGGGATGACATCATGTCAGTAAACCGGCGATTGGCATATTGTTTGTCATTTCCATAACGACGTAAAAAAATAAGCACTAATATTTAAAACATAAATAATGAGCAAGATTATAGGTATTGACTTGGGTACGACCAACTCCTGCGTTTCCGTAATGGAAGGTAACGAGCCTGTTGTAATTCCCAATGCAGAAGGAAAACGAACAACCCCATCGGTCATCGCATTCGTTGAGGGTGGTGAGATCAAAGTAGGGGATCCTGCAAAAAGACAGGCGGTGACCAATCCGCACAAAACGGTTTACTCCATTAAACGTTTTATGGGTAACAAATTCTCCGAATCAAAAAAAGAAGCGGATCGTGTACCTTATAAAGTGGTAAAAGGCGATAACGATACCCCAAGGGTAGATATAGACGGTCGTTTATATACACCACAAGAACTTTCGGCTATGGTACTTCAGAAAATGAAGAAGACGGCTGAAGATTATTTGGGACAGGATGTAAGTCGTGCGGTAATTACCGTTCCTGCATATTTTAACGATGCGCAAAGACAAGCCACAAAAGAGGCCGGTGAGATTGCCGGACTTAAAGTGGAGCGTATCATCAACGAACCTACCGCGGCTTCTTTGGCCTATGGTATGGATAAAAAGGATACCGACCAGAAAATCGTTGTTTTTGACTTTGGTGGGGGTACCCATGACGTTTCAATCCTTGAATTGGGAGACGGGGTATTCGAAGTATTGTCTACCGATGGGGATACCCATTTAGGGGGTGACGATGTGGATCAAAAAGTCATCGATTGGTTGGCCGAAGAGTTCAAGAAAGACGAAAGCATGGACCTTCGTGAAGATGCCATGGCATTGCAACGTTTGAGGGAAGCTGCCGAAAAAGCAAAAATAGAATTGTCTTCTTCCGCACAGACCGAGATCAACCTGCCCTACGTAACGGCAACGGCTACAGGACCTAAGCATTTGGTACGTACCTTGACCAGATCTAAATTCGAACAATTGATCGCAGACTTGGTAAAAAGGACCATTGAGCCTTGTGAGTCCGCGTTGAAGTCTGCCGGACTTTCAAAAAGTGATATTGATGAGATCATCCTTGTAGGGGGATCAACCCGTATCCCTGCAGTACAGGAGGCGGTTGAGAAGTTCTTTGGCAAGAAACCATCAAAAGGGGTCAACCCTGATGAAGTGGTTGCCGTAGGTGCTGCCATTCAAGGTGGTGTTTTGACCGGTGATGTCAAAGATGTATTGTTATTGGATGTTACCCCACTTTCTTTGGGTATCGAGACCATGGGTAGTGTAATGACAAAATTGATCGAGGCCAATACCACGATCCCTACCAAGAAATCCCAGGTATTCTCTACAGCGGCCGATAACCAGCCATCGGTAGAGATCCATGTGTTGCAAGGGGAAAGACCCATGGCAGCGGACAACAAGACCATAGGACGTTTCCATTTAGACGGAATTCCACCTGCACCAAGGGGTACGCCTCAAATCGAAGTGACCTTTGATATCGATGCCAATGGTATCATCAAGGTTTCCGCTACCGATAAGGCGACCAATAAGTCACAGGATATTCGTATCGAAGCTTCCTCAGGGTTGACCGAAGAGGAAATCAAAAAGATGAAAGCCGAAGCGGAAGCCAATGCCGAATCCGATAAAAAAGCCAAGGAAACCGCGGATAAATTGAATGAGGCCGATGGAATGATCTTCCAGACCGAAAAACAATTGTCCGAGTTCGGTGATAAGCTTTCCGATGATAAGAAAAAGCCTATCCAAGATGCTTTGGAAGAATTGAAGAAAGCGTATGAAAGCAAGGATTTGGCGGTTATTACGCCAGCTTTGGATAAAATCAATGAAGCTTGGAAAGTAGCTTCTGAGGAAATGTACAAAGCCCAAGCGGAAGCACAACAAGCCGGAGCTTCACCAAATGGTGAGGATACTGCCGGAGCTACTGGCGCCGATGAAGGCGATCACGTCGAAGACGTTGATTTCGAAGAAGTCAAGTAGCCAGTCTGGGCCCAGTCGAAGGGAAGCCTTCGAAGTGGTGAAGATGGTAACATGTGAATAGTAAAACACCCCGACGGAAACGTCGGGGTGTTTTTTTATGTCCTTTTAGGATCGGAAACGGGATCTATGCAGGGTACAAGGCGCTAAACGCATACCGATCTACCTTATTTTAAGGCCCCTGTCGGGTTCCCTGCCATATCCACTCACGAGGATCGAATCGTTATGAAAGGCCACACGGGCATAGGAGGTACTGTCGGGAGTGTCCAACATCCCCTTGAAATTGAGATAGTGCACCCCGTTTTTTTGTACATAACTGCCATCGTGGTGATGCCCATTGAAATAAAACTTGACACATTCGTATTTGTCGATAAGGGTCAAAACCTGTTCGTAATTCCAGAGCGTAAGGTCATTGGTTTCCCCCAAAACGGGATAATGGCAATAAAAACCAACACGTTCTTTATTTTCAGTGGCTAGTTTCAATTCATTTTCGACCCATTGCAATTGATCTTTGCCCAAACCACCGTTCCAAGGTTTCAGATTGGGTAATTCCCGATCCGACAATAACGCATAAAGGGAGTCGGTCTGTTGTTTTTTATCGGCTGTCAAAGCGCCATGTACACTAAGGTCGTTTCCGTCGAGAACAATGAACCTCCATTTGTTTTTCACGATGCTGTAATAACGATCTTTAAGACCCATTTTTTCAAAAACCATGGGTTTAAGCGAATCGGCAACACTAAAGTCATGATTGCCCAACACATGGAATTTATCCATGTGCAAACCGCCCCAAATGGGGATCAGGGTATCAAAACTATTAAAATTCCTATCGATGAAATCGCCCAAATGTATGGTGTAATCCAATTTATGGGTGTTGAGTTCGGTAACGGCTTCTTTTAAACGTGCCGGTGCCTTCCTGTAAAAACGTACATCGGTGGGGTCGCAATCGCAATATTGGCAGTCGGCAATGACCCCGATCTCAAAATCAGGGTATTGCATTACCGTTTTTTTTTCGGGACGGCACCCCATGACCATCATCAATAAAAGGGGAACAAAGGCTGTGGAAATTTTCATGGTACTGGGTTTTTTCATGTTCGTAAGCATATATGACCCCAAAGATAGAAGACAATCGGTTTGAAACTATAGCGAAGGTTGATGAAATTATCACACTTAACGCAATATTAATGGTACGGAATTTGTTTTCTTGTTGCGGTATTATAAATTACTTTTGGTATATGGTAAAAAATTACACGTCAATTTTTTTACGGAAAGTAATGGTTCTGGTCCTTTTGGTCTTTGCCAAGGTGGGACATGGGCAGGAAATCAGGATTTTCACCATAGCGGATTTTGATCTAAAAGGTCCGGTGAAGTCCTGCTTGGTAAGTACTTCCTATGGCAAGGAGGCCTATGATTTTGATATGGAGGGTAAACTGACCAAATCGGTCACCCGTTATAACGATGCCGATTATGATGTAACGTATTACAAGTATAGGGGAGGGGATCTTATTGAAAGACGCTTTGAGAATTATAGGAACAACACTTTTGAGCGCAGTACATCCTATGCGAATTTTTATACGATCGATACGGTTCCCTTTCGTAAGGTCACCGAAAAAATAATCTCTTACGACAAGGAGTTTTTAGACCGCTATGAGTATATCTATGATGCGGATACGGTATTGGTGAAAATCATAAGGACGAACAACGACGGTAATGACGAGACGTTGATCGAACATGCCGAATATAAAGGGGAGCAGACGCAGGTATATGCTTTGAACGGGACCGTTATTAAATCCATTAGAAAATCGGAAAAGGTAGGAAAGGACAAGAAAAAGCTGCATGTGGTGTTGACCAAAAAGTTTTTGGAGGGGAATCCGCAGACCGCTTTGGAAGAGGTATTTGATGAACAAGGGAAACTGCGCTCCGAGACCCATTTTGCAATCGATCCCAAAAAAGACCAATTTGTACCTAAGGAGGTAACCACCTTTGAATATGATGAAAAGGGATTGCTGCTGAAATCGGTGACCAAAAAAGGGAAGTCGGTCGCGGTTAAGGAATACATTTACCAATTTGACCAAGGTGAGGACGGCAATTGGGTCAAAAAGATCATTACTCCTGAAAATGCCTATACGACCCGTAAAATAAAGTATTACGAGGTGGAAATTTCCGAAAAGAAGGAAGAGTGATCAAGGTTTAGGAGCCATAAGGTCCCAAAGATTGCCATAAAGATCCTTGAATACCGCCACGGTTCCATAAGCTTCTTTCCTGGGGGCCTCCATAAAAATGACCCCCGCTGCGACCATGGCTTTATAGTCCCTCCAAAAATCATCGGTATGTAGAAAGAGAAATACGCGTCCCCCGGTTTGGTTGCCGATACACCGTATTTCTTCTTTGTTCGTGGCTTTTGCCAAAAGCAATGCGGTACCTTCCGGATCGGGAGGCCCTATCAATACCCATCGTTTATCGGCATCCAAAGGCACATCCTCCAAAACATGGAAACCTAATTTTTGGGTATAAAAAGCAATGGCCTCATCATAATCTTTGACCATCAAGGTAACTTTAGCTATTTTCCGTTCCATACGTTCCCTATTTCGAATTTACTTGATCCACGCTTCTTTTAAAATGCCATAGCAGCAGGTATTCCGTTTAAATCCATCCAAGAGGTAAACGTTTTTGCGTAATACCCCTTCGAGGACCCCGCCCAATTTTTCCACGGCCTTTCTAGAACGTATATTGCGTTCATCGATACGGAATTCGATTTTTTCAAAGTCCATCGTCCCAAACGCATGGGATAGCATCAAGGCTTTCATTTGGGTGTTGAGTCCCGTACCGTGGAATTCCCTTCCGATCCACGTAGATCCAATTTGCAATACCTTGTTTTTCCAATCGATGTTCATAAATCGGGTACAACCCGCATACGTCCGGTTTTTCTTGTCGAAAACGATAAATGGAATTCCGGTATTTCCGTTTTTCTGCTCCAAAGCGGTTTCAACATACACTTTTAATACTGCCGGGGTCTCGATATCGGAAGGGGAATAACGTATCAACTTGTCTTGGGAGGCAATGGGAATAAGGTGTTTATGATTTTCCAAAGTCAAGGGTTCAAGTCGTACACGTTCATTTTCCAAGGTAATTGAAAACTTGTTCATTTTCGGATTTTATTTATTAAGATATGGTGTAACTTATTGTAATGGGATGTTTTATGAACATAACAACAGCGATGGGGTTCGGTTATAGAAATTGGTGCAGCAATTCTTTTTTTAGTGCATGGGTACCCTTGAATACGATTTGTTTCGCCTTTTCCCTAAAAAGCCAATCGATTTTTCGGGATTCTTTTTCAAGCCGTTCTGGGTTGATGTATTCATCCCGATCTCCGACAAGGGTACTCACTTGGGTAAGGTGTAGATCCAAAAAATCAAAATCCTCGGGTTTCAGTTCCTTGGGTAGTCCGCCGGCATATAAAATAAGACGATGGCATTTCAGCTGACGGTGTACGACCCATCGTGTGGCTATGGATACCCCTTGGGAATATCCGAATACGATCACCTTACAATGGGAAGGGATTTTTTCGGTGGCCAATACGGCATCAAGATAGGCCATTACATTGGCAGTTTCATTTTCGGTTTGCTCCTTGGTGAGCCAACTGGCACCTACATGGCGGTATTGATCGTTCAAATAGTATTTGGAAGGTGCCTGTGGTGCTATGATGTAATTTTCATTTGCAGGCAGGTCCTTGAAATAGCTTAGGAAAAATTTGCTCAAATGACCGAGGCCATGAAAAACCCACCAAACATTCCTGGTGTTTTCGCTTAGGGTATTGAGGGTGGCATAGGAATTGGTTGCCCGGTATTCGACCTGGTTTTCGATCACTTTCATTTCTTAAAGATAAAACAATACCCAAGACATAAAAAAAGTGCAAGAAAAACAACTTGCACTTTTTGGTATTGCGATTGATCTATTTATCGGAAATACTTACATCCTAAATTAGATTATATTCCCATCCATATCAATTTTGATATTCAGTTTTTTACCATCTTTCCGAAGGTGTAACTTACATATTTTCGTCACCCCGCTATCTTCGAAATAAGTAACGATATAAGCGTCCCTATGAATTGTCCATCCGGGATATTCCTGATAGATCTTATTCCTTAGTTCAAAGGGCAGTGTAATATTATTGAACCTTTCGTATGAATTCAAAATCCGCCCATTTTTGTCGTAAGTGGCGATTATGGTACCGTTCTCGTGGGAGAACGTAATTTCATAATCCTCGATCTCGTAATCATAGATTCCGGATTTGGTAATGTCGTAACGGGCGGCTTTGTTTTCCAGCTCCGTGACATGATCGGGCATTGATTCTTCCTGGACCATGCTTAGGTAGGAAATATTCAACGGACTTACCGTAACCCCTTCCAAGGTAACCTCATTGGCGGTATCGGTATAAACGGATTGTTGTGAGTAGCCCAGTGAGACCAGGCTCAGCGCGATTAGATTGATGAACAGCTTTTTCATGATGATTATGGTTTTATGATTAATGAATACTTAGTGATAAACGCCCCACCTTGATCGTATTGGAACGAACAATGGATTGGGGGCGTTTTTTGATTGATGAATTGCAATGATCTGTTGGCAACAGTTTAAAGAATGTCGTCTAGATCCAATTTTATGTTTTTCTTTTCCCCGTCCTTGATGAGCTGTACCCTACATGTACGTGTGACTCCCTGGTCACCGAAATAGTTGACCAAATACACGTCTTTTTTGATGGCCCATCCGGGATGTTCCTTCCATATTGCATTGCGTACGGCCGAGGGTAGCGTAATATTATTGAATCTTTCGAAAGAAGAGATGATTTTCCCTTCCTTATCATAGGTTGCGACGATTTTACCGTTGTCTTGGGAAAATATGACCTCATAGGCCTCAAAATAGGATTTGTATTGATCCGATTTGGTGATGTCGAAACGTGCGGCCTTATTTTCCAATTGATATACCGAAGGTGGCATTTCCTCAACCTTGACCGTCCTTAGATAAGGGGCGTTCAAGGAAGAAACGGTAACTTCATCCAAGGCAACTTCCTTGGCTTCCAAATTAAATTGTGAATAACCCAGTGAGACCAGGCTCAGTGCGATTAGATTGATGAACAGCTTTTTCATGATGATTGTTTTTAAAGATTGATGAAACATTTTTAAAATGCCGAATGTATTCAGGCATGAAACAAATAAAGGGGGGAAGTTTTGGTCGATCAATGTCCTAAGCATCGATCATTTTGCGATTACTTAAAATTAAGATACTTTATAAGAAATGATTGCTACCTAGGTATCATATTAAGAATAATTCCAGATAATTAGGATAAAATTAACAACCCCAAGTAGTTCGCGAATGGCTAGTTGTTGTTACCGAACTTTGACAGCAATGCGGGAAGATCCGTGACAATGATCTCCTTTCTACCCAGACAGATAATACCCTCTTCTTTGAAGTTTTGCAAATGCCTGTTCAGGACCGCCCTGGTCGTCCCGATCATGGCTGCCAATTCTTCATGGGTAAGATCATTGATCACTTCGAGTTCATGTGAATTTAAGTTCAGGTAATTATAAATGAGATGGGCCAATCGGGTCGGGGCATCCTTGAATACCATATCCGACACGTATTTTTGCAGATGGCACATCTTATCGATGACATATACCAAGAAGTTTTGATTGAATTCGGGATGGTCCGCAATCCATTGTTTCATATCCGCTAGGGGAATACAAAGCAATTCCGTCTTATCTAAGGTTTCATAATACACTTCGTGCCGTGCGCAGTCGATCAATGAAAAAATGTCGAAGACATCATTGGTTTTCAACATGAACAGGGTCAAATTGCGATCTTTTTCCATGTCGAAATTATAGACCTTGATCCTTCCGGAAATTATGATATAGAATTTATAACAGGTTTCTTGGGTATCCAGGATACATGATTTTTTGGCCCAAGTCTTTCCCGTCGCAATTTTTAGAAGGGCCGTAAGGGAGCTGTAGGGCAGATCCTTGAATAATGCATTCCCATTCAATACCTCGATGTAATATCGGTACTTTTCCAAACCTATATTCATGATCAAAAACAGTTTTAGATTGATGACTCAAAAATTTCAGCGTTGACATATGTACGGACTTTTACAATACGGAATATCCTTTATAGGAAGAACCGGAATTTTTTGTAAAAACTCGTATTACAACAGGTGAGGGGGCGATGAATTTGGTTTTGAAAATACAAAATTTATTATGGATAATAGAAAAGGCCAATTTATTTTAACAAAGTATAGGGCTTGATTTTCAATGGATTGGTTTTGTTGAAGGGCAATAAAATTACGCTAACGCTGATAGAAAACAGGACTGCGGAGGACTCTTGTTGTCGGAATGCTTAATTTTACAAAAAATATTTCGATGGACGAATACAGGGATAAAATCTTAAAGGTTTGCAATGCGTCATCCAAAAACACCTTGATGCAAACGTTGGATATAGAATATGTAGAGATCGGGGAAAATTTTTTGGTGGGCAAAATGCCCGTAACCCCAAAGGTACATCAACCCGATGGTGTGCTTCACGGTGGGGCCATGGTTGCTTTGGCCGAAAGTGTTGGGAGTATGGCATCGTATATTTTTATGGATGCCCAGAAGTACTTTGTACGGGGCATCGAGATTTCGGCCAACCATGTCAAAAGTATCAAGTCAGGTGAAGTATTCGCAAAAGCCATCATCTTGCACAAGGGGCGCACCACCCAACTTTGGGATATCAAGATAACCGATGCCGAAGGGCAATTGATATCGATCTGCAAATTAACTACGATAGCCATACCCAAAGAATAAAATGTTGCAAGAAGTTTTGAAACGGGTAGAAGGACAGCTGTCACAAGGCTTGCCTTTTGTGATCTATCGAAAACCGAATGACAAGGAAGTAAAAGCCATTCTGCAAAAGGATGATACGGTGTACCATACCCATGATTTTAGTGAGCAGGGTTTTGTCATTGCCCCTTTTCAAGGGGACCATCCCCCTATACTGTTGCCCTTGCATGAACAATTGACCGCCCATAGTTCACAGGAAAAGACCTCTTTGGGAAGGGCATTGGATATCGATGGGGGGAGTGCACAAGAAAAAGAGGGACATTTACGTTTGGTGAAGCAAGGTATACGGGAAATTGCAAATGGAAAGTTCGATAAGGTGGTTCTTTCCAGGAAACTGGAGGTAAGGTGTACCAAACCTCCTTTGCAAATATTGATGCGATTATTGGCTACTTACGAATCGGCCTTCTGTTATTTGTGGTACCATCCCAAGGTCGGAATGTGGATGGGAGCTACCCCGGAGATTTTGCTTCGAACCTCCAACCAAAGCCTAACGACCATGTCATTGGCCGGTACACAGACCGTAGTTGAAGACGAACGACCCATTTGGGGCCATAAGGAATTGGAAGAACAACAAATGGTTACCGACTATATACGGGAAACCCTTCAGGGGAAGGTGTCCCATTTAAAGCAATCGGAAGTGGCGTCTATCCGGGCGGGGAATCTATGGCACTTGCGCACGAAAATTACCGCAGGGTACAATAAGAACCTTTCCGAAATCATTCAGGCCCTTCATCCCACTCCGGCAGTTTGCGGAATGCCTTTGGAACCGGCGCGGGATTTCATTCTGGAAAACGAAAATTATAAACGGGAATTCTATACGGGTTTCTTGGGTGAACTGAATTTGAAACAGGAAATTCACCGGACCAAAAGTGAAAGGAACCAAGAGAATAAATCGTATCGGGCGATCAAAACAACATCGGAACTGTTTGTGAATCTACGCTGTATGAAATTTTCGGATACCAAGGCCACATTATATGTGGGAGGTGGGATCACCAAGGTTTCCGACCCTGCCAAAGAGTGGCAAGAAACCGTTGCGAAAAGTAAGACCATGCTTCAGGTAATTACCGATTGAGAGTATTTAAATGAACGTTGGGTTTAGTGCTACGGACGTTGTATTTTTGCGCCAATGAAGTATTCGAGTATACCGTTGGCCCAAACCGTGGTCATGCATTGTAAGGCCAAAGAAATACGGGATATCGTTATATCCCCGGGCTCTAGAAACGCCCCTTTGACCATAGGATTTACAGAGGATCCCTATTTTAATTGTTTTAGTATCGTCGATGAACGTAGTGCGGCTTTTTTTGCCTTGGGCATGGCACAGCAGCTAAAGCGGCCCGTTGCCGTGCTCTGTACCTCGGGCAGTGCCTTACTCAATTATTATCCGGCCGTGGCCGAAGCTTTCTATAGTACCATTCCCATTGTGGTCCTATCTGCGGACCGACCTTTTTATAAGATTGATGTGGGGGATGGGCAAACCATACGCCAAGATCATGTCTTTCACCGGCATATCGGGTATTCGGCCCATCTAAAACAAGATGTGTCCCACGCCACGGGGAAAGTCAGGAAATATGCGCCCCACTATATAGATAAAGATGTCGAAGGGCTTCAAAATGAGATACAGGCATTCAATGATAAGGAGTTAGAGAAGGCTATTGCCTTGGCCTATGGACAGCGATTGCCCGTACATATCAACGTGCCTATGGAGGAGCCTTTGTACGACAAAGTTGCACACCCCTTTGTACATCCCCCATTGTCCAAAAAAGAGGAATCGGTAGCGACTTTAGATTCTTTGGATGGCTTTTTACAACAATGGAATGCAGCCAAGCGAAAAATGGTGCTTGTAGGGGTTAACGGTCCGAACTCCATCGAAGGGGATTTCTTGGATGGTTTGGGCAATGACCCATCGGTCATCGTTTTGACCGAGACGACATCGAACCTGCACCATCCCCGTTTTTTTCCGAGTATAGATAGTATTATCGCACCAATCGAAAAATCCGGTCAAAGGGAGGAACTATTCAAGGCCCTGCAACCCGATATCCTCCTTACGTTCGGGGGCTTGATCGTTTCCAAGAAAATAAAGGCGTTTTTGCGTAAGTATAAACCCGGGCAACATTGGCATATCGACCCGCTTAGGGCAAATGATACTTTTTTCGCTTTGAACCATCATTTTAAGGAACCCGCCAATGATTTTCTTAAACGTTTTCTGCCCAAGGTAAATCTTGTCGAGAGTGGTTATTTTGAGTTTTGGAACCAAAAAAAATCGAATTATGGATTCAAAAGGGCGGAATACCTTCAAAGTATCCCGTTTTCCGATTTTAAGGCGTTCAAGTATATTTTTGACCGTATTCCGGATGGGGTACAATTGCAGATGGCGAACAGTTCTACCATCCGTTATGCCCAATTGTTCGATATAAAGCCAACCGTGGAGGTCTTTTGCAATCGAGGTACCAGTGGTATAGATGGGAGTGTTTCCACAGCGGTAGGAGCGGCCATGGCCAACGGTAAGCCAACGGTATTGATTACAGGGGACCTGAGTTTTTTCTATGACAGCAATGGGTTGTGGAACAACTACCTTAGATCCGATTTCAGGATCATCCTGATCAACAATGAAGGGGGGGGGATTTTCAGGATCCTACCCGGACAGGAAGAATCCGAAACCTATGCTACCTATTTTGAGACCGCACATCATTTGAATGCCGAACATTTATGCAAGATGTACGGTTTGGAATATTGCGCTGTCGATGAGGAAAATACGCTGCGAAATGCACTTGACGGGTTCTTTGAAAATGCCGTCGGACCCAAGCTTATAGAGGTCAAAACCCCGAGATTATTGAACAATAAAATTTTGTTGGAATATTTTGATTTCATATCTTAGGGTATTATTAATCATATTCTATAAGACACTAACTATTATGAGTAAAAGAGACGATTTGATTGAGAAGTATGCCGAAGATATTAAGGATAAATTCGGTGAACCTGCGGACATGGACCTTTTGACCAAAGTAACGATTGGATTGGGTCCTTCCATTTACAATATAGATGCCTCTAAAGTTTCG
This sequence comes from Maribacter polysaccharolyticus, assembly GCF_028882255.1. Lineage (GTDB taxonomy): Bacteria > Bacteroidota > Bacteroidia > Flavobacteriales > Flavobacteriaceae > Maribacter_A > Maribacter_A polysaccharolyticus. The sequence continues at coordinate 108,218 of NZ_JARBUY010000005.1, read as the reverse complement.
GGTTCGGATGAAAAGGAATTGGAAACCGTAAAGAAAAACTATTTGATGAAGAAATTGGGAATGAGCGATAGCCCCAAATTGATGGAAGGTATCAAAACGGTGATGGAAAAGTATGGTTCCTCCAACAGGAACAAACATAGGGCCGTAGTGTATTATATGCTTTGTAAGCATTTCGGCAAACAATCGGTCTATTAGTAGAGGCTGATAAATAAAACAGATCAAACCGCTCTTTTTAAGGGCGGTTTTTTTATGTCCACGCTTTTAAACCTTATTTTTGCACTATGATAACATTGGGAACATACAATACACTTGAGATCCTGCGGGATACGAGTGTAGGGCTTTTTTTAGGGGATGGTGAAGGGAATGATATTCTATTGCCCAATAAGTACGTTCCCGAAAACTATGAAATCGGGGAGGAATTAACGGTCTTTTGTTATTTGGACCATTCGGAAAGACCGGTCGCCACTTCTTTGGAACCCGATATTTTAGTGAATGAGTTTCAATTGCTAAAGGTCGTTGAGGTAAATGAATTTGGAGCCTTTATGGATTGGGGCCTCGAAAAACACCTGTTGGTGCCCTTTAGGGAGCAACGCGACAAAATGCAGGAAGGTCATTGGTATGTGGTTTATTGTTACCTGGATCAACAGAGTAACCGTTTGGTAGGCTCCAACAAAATTGATCGGTTTTTGAGCAATGATACCTTATCGGTCAAAGAAGATGACGTCGTCGATTTGTTGGTATCGAGAAAAACCGAATTGGGCTATGAGGTCATCATCAACAATCTTCATAAGGGATTGGTCTATAATAATGAAATATTCAAGTCCATATCCATCGGTGACAACACCAAAGGGGTGATCAAGAAAATACGTCCCGATCATAAAATAGATGTTTCCTTGCAGCCTTTGGGCGAAAAGATATTGGAACCGGCTGCGAACAAGATCTATGAACAGCTTATGGCGCATGGCGGATTTTTGGGATTGCACGACAAGTCCGATCCCGAGTTGATCAAAGAAGAGCTGCAGATGAGTAAGAAGGTATTCAAAAAAGGGATCGGCACACTATACAAGGCCCGAAAGATAGAGATCAAGAATGACGGCATATATGCCATCGGTTCGTAATCTTATCGATAGTGACGTCCCTATTGGTTTAAAAGTATGGCTGTCAGTTCGCTATCAAAAAAAACGCCTAAAATATTGTTGGAACCATCAAAAATCATAACTTTATGGACTTCGGGGTCCATTAAGTTAAATTGATTGATTTTTTTGGTTACCTTTAATCGATAAAGCTTTTAAAAACATCTTAATACATGCCATTTATAGAAGAAAGCGATTTATTGGAATTGCATAAGGATATAGACAAGGCGCAAATCATAAACGAACGTCTTCTAGATCAAATTAAACTTAAGAGCAAAGAGGTAAAAAGGAGTAAGATCCAACGAAATATATTTGCGGCCATCACCGGTCTTTTTTTGGTGGGTACGTTTGGGATCACCACCTACACGGCGGGATTGAGTTCTTCGAATAGTCTGGAGAACAGGAACAACCTTTTGGTTTCCATAGATAGTCTTGAAGCCCATAAAGCCCGTATTGATAATCTAAGACGTCAAAATGAGGAATTGAGCTTGGTAAAGGAATTTTATCTGGCCAAAAGTTTTTTGGACAAGGAAAAGATTTATTCGGTTCAGATAAAATCATTTGTGGATAACAATGTCACCTTGGCTTCGGAAGCACTGACCAATACGCTTTTTGTAAAGACCAATCCATTTTATTCCTACTCCTTGGGGACTTTCGAAACCTTGCAAGAGGCCCAAAAGTTTCGGAAACAATTGGTCGAATTAGGATTTAATGATGCATTTGTCGCTTCCTACAAGGAAGGGAAACGATTACAAATAGAAGACCCTTACTAGATTGTCTAAATTTTCTACCTGGGTCAATGCGGCCCGATTGCGAACACTCCCGCTCTCAATATCGGGGATTTTAGTAGGTGCGGCCTTGGCAAACTTCCAAGGGGCCGGTAATACCACTATTTTTATCTTGGCACTTTGTACGGCCATCGGATTTCAGATTACATCCAATTTCGCCAATGATTATGGCGATGGGGTAAAGGGTACCGATAATGAGGACCGTATTGGGCCTAAACGGGTACTCCAAAGTGGTTTATTGACCCGTAAGGTTCTTAAAAGGGGTATTATCGTCTCTATCATCATTAATGTGATTTTGGTGGTCGCCGTGGTTTATCTGGCATTCGGACCTGGGAATTTGGGATATGTTTTTCTTTTTATGGCCTTGGGGGCTTTCAGTATTTGGGCGGCAATCAAATATACCGTTGGGGCTTCGGCCTATGGCTATCGCGGACTGGGCGATTTATTTGTTTTTATATTCTTTGGACTACTGGCCGTATTGGGCACCCTGTTTCTTTTTACAAAAAATATTCCATGGACCAGCGTACTGCCGGCCATATCGATCGGGGCATTGAGTACAGGTGTACTCAATCTGAACAACCTAAGGGACCATGAATCCGACAGGGTATCGAACAAGAATACCTTGGTGGTGAAAATGGGCTATAAAAATGGGCTTATGTACCATACGGCATTGATTGTCATAGGGCTCCTGAGTATGTTGGCCTTTGTGGTTTTGGAGTTCAAATGTTATTCCCAATTGCTCCCATTGCTTGCGGGTATCCCGATTTTAATCCAACTTAAGCGGGTATGTGGAATACGAATACCCTCGGAATTAGATCCCGAATTGAAGAAATTGGCCATCAGTATTTTTTTGCTGGCCCTCTTGTTTTATTTGGGTAACGATATTTTTTGTAAATTTGAATAATAACTTTCTAAACCACAAATGTCTTGGAAAAACCTATTAGAATATTGATCGTTGAGGATAATGTTATTATCGCCGACGATATGCAATCGATGCTTGAAGAAATAGGCTATGAGATTGTGGACAATGTCATAGTTTATGAACAAGCCGAAAAAGTATTGAAAACGGAACAGGTCGATTTGGTGCTAATCGATATTATTTTGGCCTCTGACAAAACCGGTATAGATTTGGGTAAACACATACGTGAGAACTATGATATACCGTTTATTTTCGTTACCTCAAACTCCGATAGGGCGACCGTTGAGAATGCCAAGACCGTTAAACCCAACGGGTATTTGGTAAAACCTTTTGAGCAACAGGATCTCTATACATCAATAGAAATTGCACTTTCCAATTTTACCTATGGCACCAATAAATCGGCGGCCCCTGAAAATGTGGAGAACGATGATGTGCCCATGTCGAATTCCGTGCTTAAGGATTCCATTTTTGTAAAAAAGCAGCATTTGTATTATAGGATACAATTTGGGGATATCCAATTCATAAAGGCCGATAATGTTTATCTGGAAGTGAATACGGTTGATAAAAAGTTCTTGGTACGTTCCCCTTTAAAGGATTATTTGGAGAAGTTGCCTAAGAATAAATTTTACAGAGCGCATAAGTCATACATCGTGAATGTGGATCATATAGATGCCATCAATTCAAAGGATATTATGATCAATAACAATCTTATTCCCATATCGAAGGATTTTAAGGAGTTTATTATTTCAGCAATGAACTCCTAGAATACAATTATAACTAAGGAAAAAGAGGTGCGGATAGCGCCTCTTTTTTTTTGTGGTATACCCATTAGCTCGCTACACCACTAAAAAACCCCACTTGACAACAATTAGTTTCATCCCGCCGAAAGTGGGGCTATATTGCCATGTGGTTCAATAGAAGGAACTGCGATTAAAGTAAATAATTTTTTCATTTTCATATAGTGTTCTCGAAAAAGGGCTTTGTGGTAAACAAGGCTCTTTTTGGTTGGTACAAAGCCCATGCTAGCCTAGATCGTTTTTGGATCATACCTCAATGTTTATTTTGATTGTTAGTTTCATTTAGGGGGAATGAACGAATATAACCTAGGTGGGGAATCTCCGGTAATTTCACCATGTGGTTACCAAGGTTATCCATGGGAATGGTACGGTTGCGATTTATTTGCTTGTCCAAAGAATTAAAATACGAACTGCGGGATGGTGTTCTTACTTTTTTCCAATTCACACCCCACCTAAAGGATTGAACCTCCTTTTCATTTCGATTAAGAAGCTTTCGACCTTCGGATTATCCATAAAGCGTATAAAAAACCCGATGAAATACACTATTAAAGGTGTTTATGGGGTTTCGCAACATAAAGGGGGCATTTCACAACATAATTGTACATCTGCCGTATTGATATCCTATTTTTGTTGCTATAATTAAGTTCCCAAAACTTACCATACTACTTAACCTAAAAACTATAGCTTGTACAAGCTATGGTTTTTATGGTTTTCGGCATAGGAAAACTTGCTGCTATGTGACAGAAAGGATATCTTTCTGGCACCATTTGGTGCGAATAATGAAAACGAGGACAATCACAGTTGTAAAATTTCGTTCTAACGATATATGTAATTGATCGTTAGGGATTTCAATTACAACAAAAATATAATGAAACCTTTTATTTGAATCGGTTTTGTTTTTAAGACATATGAGAAAGCTGCTTGGAAAATCATTGATCATAAGTATACTTAGCTTATTGATATCACCTGGAATCCTATCCCAGGATTCCGTTCAATTGGTCGATAACGTATATCTTAACTTTAAGAACCAAGATAAACATGAGGATCGGTTTTCTTATTTTTTCAATGCCCCGAACAGGTATAAACAGAATTCCGCTTATGATTGGTTGGATTCCGTAAACCAATATTTGAACGATGCCCTAAAGGAAAAAGATTCGATGGCCATCAGGCATTATATGCTGATACAGTCCCAGGTATATTACGATCTTGGTGATTATGACAAGAGTTTGGCCATTTCCAGTGAGCTCTATGACGAAAAGGATGCATTGGATCTTGATTTTATGGCCAAGTTATTGGGGTTGATGGACAGTACCTATTCCCAATTGGCCCTCTATACGGAGCAGATCGATATTCGAAAGGAAAAGAAAGACCTTGGCTTAACAGAGGATATCGCCTTTTACGATATCTATTCGAATTTGGGACTGCACCGAAAGGCCATGAAAGACTACATCATAGAAGTTCGGAAGACTTTTCCCGATGATGATGAATTCAGTCAGGCCAAATACCACAACAATATCGGCAATTACCTGCGTTTGGATAATTCCCCTTCCGTGGCATTGAATAAGTACAAGGAGGCTAAGGGGCATTTAACGGTCTACCTGAACAATATTACGGTGGTGAAGACCGAAAAGGAACTGATCGCTGCAAAAAGCCTTATGGGGGTCATTGACGGCAATATCGGGAAGTGTTATTCCATGTTGGGGCAGTATGAGCAAGCCATTCCGTACCTTGAATCCAGTATACAACAAATCTCCGAGCACAGTAAAGGCCTGTATTCTTCGGATATCGTGGAGAATACCTTGGAAATTGCCAATTGTTATCTTCGATTGGAGAATTTTGAAAAGGCCGTGGAATATTTGAGTTCGGATCTGGGGTTGACCAAAACGACGCATATCCTTAAAAGGAATCGTTTGTTGTCGTCTTATTATGACAGGACCGGGGATTATCAGAATTCGGTGACCTACCTAAAGCGCAACATGCGTATCAGGGATTCCATAGATATCAATGAATCGGAACTTAGAACCCAACAACTGGCTACTGTAATGGGTAGGGATCTGGCCAATACCCAAGCGATGTTCGAAGAGCAGAAAAAGAATTTGGAACTTCAACGGCTCGAGATGACGGCCCAGGATGAAAAGATAAATATGGTTTTCATCTCGTTGGTTTTCACGCTCATGGGGTTTGCCGGTCTGGTTTATGCCTATTTGAAAAGTATCAAGAACCAACGCTTGATCGCAGAGCAAAAACATATTATCGAAAATTCCCTCATTGAGAAAGACTCCCTTTTAAAGGAAATACACCATAGGGTAAAGAACAACCTTCAAATGGTTTCGAGTTTATTGAGCCTGCAAACAAAAAACACCCGCAGCAAAGCGGCCATTGAGGCCCTTGAAGAAGGTAAGAGCAGGGTGAAGGCCATGGCACTCATCCATCAAAAACTATATCAGAACGATGATCTTTCGGTCATAGAAATGCAGGGCTATATAGAGAGTCTGATCAATAGCGTGCAATCGGTGTATAAAAAAGGAGGCCATAATATAAATATTACCATAGACGCCGAAGGCGTAGAATTGGATATCGATAGGGCGATTCCTTTTGGATTGATGTTGAACGAGCTGGTTTCAAATTCCTTTAAATATGCATTTCCGCACGATGAGGAAAACGGCAAGATCTATATCCATATTAGAAAGCAAAACGGACAGGAAGGCTTTTTTGAATATACCGACAATGGGGTAGGGCTGCCCGAAGATACCGATGAACGTGCCCAATCTTCAATGGGCATTCGATTAATGAATCGATTGGCCAATCAGCTTCAGACGAATTTAAATGTGGACAAACTTTCCCAAGGTGTCCGTTTCTGGTTTAATTTTAAATAGAGTTCTTTAACTTTGAAGTACACCAAAAACTTCAAAAAAATGAAAATTACGTTCCTTGGTCACGCTTCATTATTGATAGAAGTGGAAAAGGCCACCATTTTAGTTGACCCCTTTATTTCCGGAAATGAAAAAGCTTCCGGAAAAATCGATATTAAGGGGTTGAATCCCGATTATATTCTGGTTACCCATGCCCATCAAGATCATATTTTGGATGTTGAAGCCATTGCAAAGGCTGCCGGGGCAATCGTAGTCAGTAATTTCGAAATAGCCACACATTATGAGGCAAAGGGGATAAAAGCACACCCCATGAACCATGGCGGTCAATGGCAGTTCGATTTCGGCACGCTTAAATATGTGCATGCCATCCATACTTCTTCATTTCCCGATGGCTCCTATGGCGGACAACCCGGTGGATTTATCCTTACCACCCAGGATAAAACTATCTATATAGCCGGTGATACGGCCCTAACGATGGATATGAAACTAATTCCGCTAAGTGCTGATTTGGACCTAGCCGTTTTACCCATCGGGGACAACTTTACCATGGGGATAAATGATGCCGTATTGGCTGCTGACTTTATCGGCTGCGATAACATTTTGGGCTATCATTACGATACCTTTGGGTATATCGAAATAGATCATGCCGCAGCGATCAATGCATTCGAAAAAGCCGGAAAGAAGTTACATCTATTGGACATCGGCGCAACCTTAACGATCTGACCTGGCTTTTTAGGGCCTTTGCCAAATCGGGGATGACACACGTAATCCATGGTATTTTGGCTGCGATACTTTGTATTTCATTGCCTATCGCATCCAAAATATAGTTAATTTTGGCAGTTCGAATGCAGGCTTCAGTAAAAAAATATACGTTAAATTTTAAAAGGCCCAGTGGTACTTCACGGGGAGTGCTCACCCAAAAGGAGACTTGGTTCCTGATATTGGAAGAAGGGGGGCGCTATGGGATCGGGGAATGTGGTATGTTCAAAGGGCTCAGTTTCGATGATGTGCCCCAATTTGAGGAGAAGCTGCGTTGGACCTGCAGGCATATTCAAAAGGGGTTGTCTTTTTTATGGAATGGATTACGGGAATTTCCCAGTATCCAATTTGGCGTGGAACAGGCATTTTTGTCCTTGGCGTCCAGAAATCCCTTTGTGTTATTTCCATCCCGGTTTACCGAAAATGAAGCCCAGATACCCATAAACGGACTCATTTGGATGGGGGATAAGGCTTATATGTTGGACCAGATCCAGCAGAAATTGGAAATGGGTTTCCACTGTATTAAATTAAAGATAGGGGCCATTGATTTTGAGTCTGAAATCTCCCTTTTGGAAGCCATACGTAACGATTACCCCCAAGATCGGATAGAAATACGGGTCGATGCGAATGGAGCCTTCCAACCTGCAGAGGCTTTACATAAACTCACGGCATTGTCCCGTTTCGGATTGCATTCCATAGAACAGCCCATAAAGCAGGGGAATATCGGGGAAATGAAAAAGTTGTGCCAAAATACGCCCCTTCCCATTGCCTTGGACGAGGAATTGATCGGGGTGGTCGACCTCGGGAAGAAGGAGGCATTGCTACAGACCATAAGACCCCAATATATCATATTGAAACCTACTTTAGTGGGAGGGTACCGAGGAAGTGAAGAGTGGATCGAAATTGCCGAGCGACTGCAAATCGGATGGTGGATCACCAGTGCCCTTGAAAGTAATATAGGATTGAATGCCATTGCGCAATGGACATTTACCTTAAATAATACCATGCCCCAAGGTTTGGGGACGGGCGGACTTTATACCAATAATTTCGAAAGTCCGCTTTGTGTCAAAAAAGGATATATTTATAGCCGTAAAAACAGCGATTGGCAACCAAATTTAATAGAAGAGTTATGTTTATAGAACAAGGATACAAAGGCAACATCGGATTGTGGAAATATTGGATTCCCATTTTAGGGTTTTCTGCCATGATGTTGGTCAACTACATCATGACCATCAATTCCCCTGTAGATGTGGATGTCATGATGAAGAGCGTTATCGATAAGATCGGTCTTAATCTCTTTTTTATTATGGCCATAGGACCTTTGGTCGCCGGATTCTTTATCCTTCTCGGGTGGGTGTATTTGGTGCACGGGCAGTCGATTACCTCTTTGACCACTTCCAGGAAAAAGGTGGATTGGAAACGTATGTTGTTTTCCTTTTCATTATGGGGAGGGATTACCCTGCTAATGATGTTGGCCGATATTATGTTGTCACCGGATGATTATGTTTTCAATTTTAAACCGGTCCCTTTCTTGATACTCTTAGTGATGGCCATCGTCTTGATACCCCTGCAGACCAGTTTTGAAGAATATATGTTTCGCGGGCATTTGATGCAAGGATTGGGGATTTTGGCGAAGAATAGGTGGGTGCCTTTATTGGTGACCTCGGTTCTATTCGGTGTCATGCATGCAGCAAATCCCGAAGTGGGGAAAATCGGTTATGGCATTATGGTATTTTATATAGGGACAGGGATTTTTCTAGGGATTTTGACCCTTATGGACGAAGGACTGGAATTGGCCTTGGGTTTTCATGCGGCGAACAACCTTACGGCGGCTCTATTGGTAACGGCGGATTGGACGGCCTTTCAGACCAATTCCATTTATAAGGATGTTTCGGCCCCAACCTTGGGCTGGGATATTTTTATTCCGGTCCTTGTGATTTATCCGATATTATTATTGATTTTCGCAAAAAAATATGGTTGGACCAATTGGAAAGAACGACTTACGGGGAGCGTGATGGACAAAGAGGTTTTTTTAGCACAAAATATAAAAGAAACACATGTATAAGGAGATTCATTATAAGTTTAAATGGAACGGTGTGTCCATTACGTACGATGATTTAGGGGAGATTAGCTATAGTTTGATCAAGGAAGGGGAACCTTACCAAAAGGCTATGGGCGAGTTTTTATTGGATTGGATCGATGATAAGGACTATATCCCTGTAAAAACATCGGGTTCGACAGGAGCACCTAAAGTGATATTGTTGAAAAAGGAACATATGGTCAATTCGGCCAAAATCACTGGGGATTATTTTGATATTTGGCCAGGGCAGAATGCCTTACTTTGTCTTCCGGGAGATTATATTGCCGGTAAAATGATGTTCATTAGGTCAATGGTCCTTGGTTTGGATTTGGATTGGGTACCCCCTTCCTCGACCCCTTTGAAAGACTTGGGCCGTTCTTACCATTTCTGCGCCATGGTGCCCATGCAATTGGAAAATTCCTTGGATAAAATAAACCAGATCAAAACATTGATCGTAGGTGGTGCCCCGGTTTCAGCAGACCTCAAAGCCAAGATCCAGGATAAGACAACCGCTATTTATGAAACCTATGGGATGACCGAGACCATAACCCATGTGGCCGTAAAGAAAATCAATAATGGGGCAAAGGATTGTTTTGAGACACTACCGAACATTAAAATTGAAAAAGACGAAAGAAATTGTCTTATCATCAATGCACCGACCCTGAATAATGAGCGGATCGTAACCAATGATATCGTGGAACTTGTTTCGGATAAAGGATTTAAATGGCTTGGTAGGTTCGATAACGTCATTAATTCCGGAGGTATTAAGTTAATCCCGGAACAGATAGAAAAAAAGCTTCATTCTATTTTGGAGAACAGACTCTTTGTTACGGGTGTTCCAGATACCTTATTGGGTCAAAAATTGATTCTCTTGGTTGAAGGAAAGCAAGACGGAACAAATCTTCCGGAAAAAATAAAATCCTTGAAGACCTTGGAAAAACACGAGGTTCCCAAGGAGGTCCTATTTGTTGAAAAGTTCGTCGAAACCGTCAACGGTAAAGTATCAAGGCAAAAGACCCTTGAAAAAGCCGGGATTTGATCCCCGCTTGATAGCCGTGTGGAATAGTATTTTGCAAACTTAAACCACCCCTATGAAAATAATCGTATTCTTTTTGACCGCCGTATTTTCCATTACCACGTATGCCCAACAGGTCCTTCCGGAAAGTGAACGGGCAAGGGTGGTCGACGAAATCCTGGCCGATAGGTTCAATAATCTATTACCGGAACTCATGGATCGATCGGATATTGATATGTGGGTGGTTATTTCAAGGGAATACAATGAGGACCCCGTACTTAAGACCATGTTGCCGGCGACCTGGTTGAATGCGAGAAGACGCACTATGCTGCTTTTCTATCGAAATAAGGCCGATAATACGATAGAAAAATTGGCCGTTGCGCGTTACAATGTCGGGGAAAGCATAATCTCGGCTTGGGATAAGGAAAAAGAACCGGACCAATGGAAGCGTTTGATGCAATTGATAACGGAAAGGGATCCGGCTAAAATCGGACTCAACTTTTCAAAAGACCACAACATCGCCGATGGTTTGGATAAGACCGATTATGATATGTTTATGGAATACCTACCCAAAGCCTATCATAAAAAAGTGGTTTCCGCAGAACAATTGGCGGTTCGTTGGATCGAGACCCGCACCGAAAGGGAAATGGTCATTTACGATCAATTGGTGTCCATTACCCATACTATAATTGCCGAAGCATTTTCTGAAGCGGTCATCACCCCGGGGGTTACCACCACCACGGAGGTGGAATGGTGGATGCGGCAAAAAGTGACCGATATGGGATTGGAGACTTGGTTCCACCCCACAGTAGACGTTCAACGATCGAGTGAGGCATTGGTGGGTCACCTGTATTCCTTTTCGGGGCGACCTGATGACATGGTCATTCTTCCGGGGGATTTGTTGCATTGTGATTTTGGGATCACTTACCTGCGTTTGAATACCGATTGCCAGGAATTGGCCTACGTTTTGAAACCCGGCGAAAAGCAAGCGCCCAAATTCCTTGTCGAAGGCTTAAAATCAGGGAATAGGGTCCAGGATTACTTAACGACCAATATGATCGAAGGCCGTACCGGGAATGCGATATTGGCCAAGGCACTCAAGGATGCGAAAGCGGCCGGTTTACGCCCCGCGATCTATACCCATCCACTAGGACTTTATGGTCATTCGGCAGGGACCACCATTGGTATGTGGGACGCCCAAGGTGGGGTGATGAAAGATGATGGGGAGAGTTATCCTTTAAACCCGAATACGGTATATGCCATAGAATTGAATACGACCATAACCATTCCGGAATGGAAGCGCGATATACGGATCATGTTGGAAGAAGCCGGTTTTTACGGTGAAAATGGCTTTCGCTATGTGAATGGCAGGCAGACCGAATTACTTTTGATTCCACGGCTACAACCCCATCAGGGGAATTAAACCTGCAATACGCCCATATTGAATTGTTTTTGGATAGGGGCATGGTTAGCGGCCTCGATGCCCAGCGATATCCATTTTCGGGTGTCCAAAGGATCGATGATGGCGTCGGTCCATAAGCGGGCCGCCGCATAATACGGGGAAACCTGATCGTCATAACGCTCCTTTATTGTATTGAAAAGGGCCTCCTCCTTTTCTTGGGTTATCTTTACGCCCTTTTTCTTTAATGAGGCTTTTTCTATCTGTAGCAACACCTTGGCTGCCGAATTACCGCTCATTACCGCAAGTTCGGCGCTTGGCCATGCCACGATCAATCTTGGGTCATAGGCTTTACCGCACATGGCGTAATTACCGGCCCCATAACTGTTGCCGATGACCACCGTGAATTTCGGTACCACGGAGTTGCTTACGGCATTCACCATTTTTGCACCATCCTTGATGATGCCCCCTTGTTCACTTTTGCTACCCACCATGAATCCGGTAACGTCCTGTAAAAAGACCAAGGGAATTTTTTTCTGGTTGCAATTGGCGATAAAACGGGTGGCTTTATCCGCGGAATCGGAATAGATGACCCCTCCGAACTGCATTTCACCTTTGGCCGTTTTTACCACCTTACGTTGGTTGGCGACAATACCAACCGCCCATCCATCTATACGGGAATACCCGGTTAGGATGGTTTTGCCATAACCTTTCTTGTATTCTTCAAACTCCGAACCATCTACCAAGCGGTCAATGATTTCCCGCATATCGTATTGATCTGTTCGGGAAGCAGGTAGGATTCCGTAGATATCGGCTGCATTTTCCTTTGGTTCTTGGGCCGGTTTGCGATTGAAACCCGATGTATCAAAATCCCCGATTTTATCGACAATATTTTTGATTTTGGTTAGGGCATCCTTATCATCCGATGCTTTATAGTCCGTTACGCCACTGATTTCACTATGTGTCGTCGCACCACCAAGGGATTCATTGTCGATCTGTTCCCCGATGGCGGCCTTTACCAAATAGCTTCCGGCCAGGAAGATACTGCCCGTTTTGTCAACGATCAGGGCTTCATCGCTCATGATCGGCAAGTAGGCCCCACCCGCAACGCAACTTCCCATTACGGCAGCAATTTGGGTGATTCCCATACTGCTCATAATGGCGTTGTTTCTAAAGATGCGGCCAAAATGTTCTTTGTCCGGGAAAATTTCATCCTGCATGGGCAGAAAAACCCCGGCGCTATCGACCAAATAGATGATAGGTATCCTATTTTCAATGGCAATTTCTTGGGCACGAAGGTTTTTCTTTCCTGTAATCGGAAACCAAGCCCCGGCTTTTACCGTGGCATCATTGGCCACTACGATACACTGTTTACCCTTGATATGGCCTATTTTCACCACGACGCCCCCTGACGGACAGCCCCCATGTTCGGCATACATGCCATCACCGGCCAATGCCCCGATCTCAATGCTGTCTGCATCATCATCCAACAAAAAAGCGATACGTTCCCGGGCCGTCATCTTTCCTTGTTTGTGCTGTTTTTCGATCCGGGATTTGCCTCCACCTAAACTTACCTGCCCCAAACGTTTTTTCAACTCGGACAATAGTAATTTATTATGATCTTCGTTTTTGTTGAACTTAAGGTCCATAAACTATCGTATTTGTTAAATGTTCGGATAAAGATAAGGAGTAAAATTGATTACTTTTGGGTATAATCTAAATTGAATATGGAACAAAAGATACGGTGGGGAATTATAGGCTTGGGAGGAATTGCCCAAAAATTCGCCAATGATCTTAATTTGGTCGAAGGGGCGGTAATTTCGGCCGTCGCTTCCAGAACCTTGGAGAAGGCCGAAGTATTTGCCGAACAGCACCATGCTAAAAATGCCTATGGATCCTATGAAGCCTTGTTGGCATGCGAGGAAGTGGATGTCGTTTATATCGCCACCCCACATACGGGGCATAAGGAATGGAGTATAAAAGCCATGGACCATGGCAAACATGTACTATGTGAGAAACCCATGGGTATCGATCGCCAGGATATCGAAGAAATGGTATCGGTGGCCAAAAAGAACAATGTCTTTCTTATGGAAGCCCTTTGGTCTCGTTTTAATCCATCGATTAGAAAAGCCAAGGCCTTGGTCGATGACGGAACCATAGGGGATATGGGGTATTTGCATGCCGATTTTGCCTTTTATGCCTTGGATAGGCCAGAGGAAGGCCGTTTGTTGAATCCCGATCTTGGCGGTGGTTCCTTATTGGATATCGGCATATATCCTGTTTTTCTTGCCTACCTGTTTTTGGGGATGCCAGCGAACATAAAATCAACATCGAAGTTCCATAAGACCGGGGTAGAGATACAGACCTCCATGATTTTCGATTATCCTAAGGCCCAAGCCATTTTGTACAGTGGGTTGACCTCCGAATCCAAGATGGAAGCTGAACTATCGGGTAGTAAAGGCGCTCTGTTCCTAAATCGGCAATGGCATATCGCACAGGGTTATTCCTTGAAAATCGGGGATGTGATCGAGGCTGTTGAATTGCCCACCCCAGGATACGGCTACACCTATGAGATAGAGGAGGTGCATTCCTGCTTGCAAAAAGGAAGGTTGCAAAGCGATTTATGGAGCCATCAAAATAGTTTGGATTTAGCGGGATTATTGGAGGAAATCAGGGTCCTAAACGGGGTCAAGTTTCCTTTTGAGCAATAAAATCAGGGTGCTAAGGATATTTTTCACCTAAAAATTACGATATTTGGGGTTACCAAAAATTTAACTAACTGAAAATGGGAATGAATAAGAATACCGTACTGGCGTGGGCTACCTTTATAATGATTTTCGTGGGTCTTGCACTTATCGCTTTAGGAGCCTTTCGATATGATGAAGTAGCCGGATGGGGATTTGCATCGGTAGGAATTGGTTTTTTCGCTATAGCCTGGGTTTTCAATGCCCTTAAAGGAAGGGTCTGATCAAATAGTAGCCACATAAATTTAATATCCAAAAAATAATGTCTGACGATAAGAAGGTCATTTTCTCAATGTCCGGGGTGACGAAAACGTATAAAAATGCGAATACCCCGGTTTTAAAAAATATCTATTTAAGTTTTTTCTATGGTGCCAAAATCGGCATCCTGGGACTTAACGGTTCGGGTAAATCAACCTTATTGCGAATTATAGCGGGTGTTGATAAGAATTATCAGGGTGATGTTGTCTTTTCCCCGGGATACAAGGTGGGATACCTGGAGCAGGAGCCCAAATTGGATGAAGATAAAACGGTCTTGGAGGTTGTGAAGGAAGGTGCTGCCGAAACGGTTGCGATTTTGGATGAGTACAACAAGATCAATGATATGTTCGGTCTCCCTGAGGTTTATGAGGATGCCGATAAGATGCAGAAACTCATGGATCGGCAAGCCGCTTTACAAGATCAGATCGATGCATCAAATGCGTGGGAACTCGATACAAAATTAGAGATTGCCATGGATGCGTTACGCACCCCGGATCCCGACAAGAAAATCGGGGTTTTGTCCGGAGGGGAAAGAAGAAGGGTTGCCCTTTGCCGATTACTGTTGCAAGAACCGGAAATATTGTTGCTCGATGAGCCTACCAACCATTTGGATGCCGAATCGGTGCATTGGTTGGAACATCATTTGGCACAATACAAGGGTACGGTCATAGCCGTGACCCATGACCGGTATTTCCTGGATAATGTCGCAGGATGGATTTTGGAATTGGATCGAGGGGAAGGTATTCCTTGGAAAGGAAACTATTCCAGTTGGTTGGATCAAAAAGCGAAGCGCATGGCCCAAGAGAGCAAAACGGCCTCGAAACGGCAAAAGACCTTGGAACGTGAGCTTGAATGGGTGCGTCAAGGGGTCAAAGGACGGCAGACGAAACAAAAGGCACGTCTTAAGAACTATGACAAGCTCATGAGCCAAGACCAAAAACAGCTCGATGAGAAATTGGAAATATACATTCCCAATGGTCCCCGTTTGGGTACCAATGTCATTGAAGCCATAGGGGTGAGTAAAGCTTATGGGGACAAATTGTTATATGAGGATTTGAATTTTAAATTGCCCCAAGCCGGTATTGTTGGGGTCATAGGACCTAATGGAGCGGGTAAGACCACCATATTCCGTATGATAATGGGTGAAGAAACCCCCGATAAAGGGGAGTTCATTGTCGGGGATACTGCAAAAATCGCCTATGTGGACCAAAGTCATTCCAATATCGATCCGGACAAAACCATTTGGCAAAACTTCAGTGATGAACAGGAGTTGGTCATGATGGGAGGGAGGCAAGTGAACTCCAGGGCCTATTTAAGTCGATTTAATTTTTCCGGTAGTGAACAGAATAAAAAGGTGAGTATGCTCTCCGGTGGGGAACGTAACCGGCTGCATTTGGCCATGACACTAAAGGAAGAGGGGAACGTATTGCTTTTGGATGAGCCCACCAACGATTTGGATGTGAATACCCTAAGGGCTTTGGAAGAAGGTCTGGAGAACTTCGCGGGCTGTGCGGTGGTCATTTCCCACGACAGATGGTTCCTAGACCGTATTTGCACCCATATTTTGTCCTTTGAAGGGGATTCCCAAGTTTATTTCTTTGAAGGTTCGTTCTCCGATTATGAGGAGAACAAGAAAAAACGTTTGGGAGGGGATTTGATCCCGAAACGTATAAAGTATAAGAAACTCATACGATAACGAATAAAAAAAAGCCCCTTAAGTACGATTTCTTCAAGGGGCTTTTTTTTACCGTTAATAGGGGTCGTTGGGGTACCAATCCCATAGGACCACTTCGATATCGGAAGTTCCCTTCTCAACCAATTGTTTGAATTCGTTCACATCACTCACATCAGGTTTGCCCCTGTAATGGTAGGGATATACTTGTTTGGGTTTAAACTCCAATACGGCATCGGCAGCACGCTCTTCAGTCATCGTATAGGGTAGGTTCATACATACAAAAGCTTTGTCTATGTTTTGTAAGGCCCGCATCTCGGGGATGTCCTCGGTATCTCCTGAAAAATAAATACGTTGATCTCCGATATTCAGGACATAACCGTTGCCACGACCGATTTCATGGAATTTTTTGGCTTCCTCCCTGAGGTTATACATGGGGATGGCCTCGATTTTTATGCCATAGCGTTCCTTGCTCTCCCCATTATCAAGTACATCGACCTGGGGGGTGAATTCCTCGGGCAGTTTATCGGCAACCGCTTGGGGGGCGATTATTTTTGACTTATCGGTTTTAAGTGCCTTTAGGGTCTCTACACTCAAATGGTCCCCATGGATATCGGTAATCAAGATCAAATCGGGTTGTTTTTGCCCTTTGAACATATCGGCACCTCCAATGGGGTCAATGTAAATGGTAATATCCTTCCATTCCAAGATTGCCGTTGCGTGTTCTATAGGAACGATCTTTACCGTTTCCGCCTTCGAGGTATGGGTCGGGGTCAAAAGTAGTTCCTCCATCGTAGCTTTTGAGCCGGTATCCGAATCCTTTGCCTCGGTCGATTTTTTTTCTTCCTTACATGAAACCAGGATCAAGCCGATAACGGCCAATGTAAATACAAATCTCTTCATTTTCTGTTATTTTAAGTGAACGACAATTCCATTTTAATATCGCCCCTAATGTAGGAAAGATTTTTATCTGAAAAAACTTTCATGGGATACACCTGTCTTAGGGGCGGATCCCATAAGGGACTTGAATATAATACAACTTTGAGCCTTTAGCACTTTTTTTGGGAATTCAACGGTATTTTTTAAGAATTCCCGGATAGATGCCAATATCAGGGTAGGTCAACATCATCGTAGCGCTAACGATTAGGGCATAAAATAGGCTGAACGACCGGTTGGTTGATGGTCAAACACCGTAAAAAAGGTTGATACCTTGGTCGAGTATCGATTTTTTTTATTTTTTTTTGGACCGAATATATCTTTGGATCGTACAGGTAAAACGACTTTATGCCAATACGTTCTGCTAAGTCATAATCAATTGATATACGCTTTGTTAACAGGTTTTTCAGTGGTTTTTAAATTCATGGTATTTTAGAATATCCCCTGAGGGATCGATGATTTTTTGGGTTTAAGATCATCAAAATGTTAAATTTTTTTCATCCAAAAAAATCCAAGTGGAAAATTGAACCGTATATAACACACAAACAAACACTTTTTGAAAAGTAAAAAGGTAATTAATTTTTAAATTATGGCTGAAACGAAAAATAACAATGGATTAAAAGTACTGGCTGGTTTATTGGGTGTTGTGCTTTTAGGTGTGATCATTTACACGGTAAGTCTTTACCAAGACAAGAAAAAGACCGAGTCTGTACTTACCCAGGAAAAAGAATTGGTGGTCGAAGATCTTAATAGCTTGAAGTCTGAGTATGACAAAGCGATTTTGGAAAGCAATGCTACCAATGAGGAATTGGTTACCGCCAGGGACAACATTGCAAAATACCTTGATTCTGTCAAAACAATGAAGGCGGATATCGCTTCCTTGTCCAGATACAGAAGACAGGTCAGTGTACTTAAGGCGGAAAGGGAACAATTGCTTAAGCAAGTGGATTCCTTGACACGATCCAATACTTTGATCGCCATGCAGCGCGATAGTACCTATGTTGAATTGGAGAAACAAACCGTTTTCAACGATTCATTGGTGGTTCAAAATACCCAATTGGCCGATGCGGTTGAAAAAGGTTCTGCCTTGAATCTATCAAAATTCAATGTTGATGCGGTTAGGGAACGTACTAGCGGAAAATTGGTTTCTACGTCCAGGGCGGGAAGAACCGATAAGTTCAAGATCTGTTTTACCGTTGCCGATAATATCATTGCTGAAGCAGGAGATAGGGAATTCTATTTAGAGGTTCTTGATCCCCAAGGAAACGTACTTGGTGAGAGCTTTTCCAAAACCAATGAAGGTGGAGCTTCCGTAACCTACAGTAAGGGAACGAATTTCTATTATGAAAACAAGTCCTTGGATGTTTGTGATTATATCAATAAACCAACCGGTGATTTCCAAAAAGGAAATTATATGGTGAATGTGTATGATGACAAATTGAAATTGTTGGGAACTTCAAAGTTCACTTTAAAATAAAACACACTATCCATTCATATAAAAAGAAGGGGCAATCAATTAAGATTGCCCCTTTTTCATTATTATTTGGGTTCGGGTACTTACTTTAAGGTACCTACCATATCCTCCGGTCTTACCCATTCGTCATATTCCTCAGCCGTAACATAACCTAGATTTACCGCTTCCTCTTTCAAGGTCGTACCGTTTTTATGGGCCGTATTGGCAATCTCTGCTGCCTTGTAATATCCGATTTTAGGATTTAGCGCAGTAACCAACATTAAGGAGTTGTTCAACAACTTGTTGATTATCTCATGGTTTGGTTCAATACCCGTAACACAATTAACTTCAAAACTTACACAAGCATCCCCTAATAATTGGGCCGATTGTAGGAAGTTTGAAGCCATCACGGGCTTAAAGACGTTCAATTCGTAGTGTCCTTGTAATCCACCAACGGAAATGGCCACATCGTTACCCAATACTTGTGCACAGACCATGGTAAGGGCCTCGCATTGGGTAGGGTTTACTTTTCCGGGCATAATGGAACTACCGGGCTCATTGGCAGGAATGATGATTTCTCCGATTCCGGATCTTGGACCGGATGCCATCATACGTACGTCGTTGGCAATCTTGTTCAACGAGACCGCCAATTGTTTCAAGGCACCATGGGTTTCCACAATGGCATCATGGGCGGCTAAGGCCTCAAACTTATTAACAGCGGTTTTAAAAGGTAAACCGGTGAATTGTGAAATATATTGGGCAACCAGTACGTCGTATCCTTTAGGCGTGTTTAAACCTGTACCTACGGCGGTACCCCCGAGTGCCAATTCACTTAAATGATCCAAGGTATTGTATAAGGCCTTTATGCCATGTTCCAATTGTGAGGCATAACCGGAGAACTCTTGTCCTAAGGTTAGGGGAGTGGCATCCATTAAATGGGTACGCCCAATTTTAACGACATTTTTGAACTCTTTTGACTTCTTGACCAAAGTGTCTTTCAATTGGGTAACGCCAGGAATCGTAACTTCTATGATCTTTTTATAGGCAGCGATATGCATCCCTGTTGGAAAAGTATCATTGGAAGATTGTGATTTGTTCACATCATCGTTGGGTTGTATGGTCTTTTCACCTTCCCCGATGACGTTACCTGCAATTTCATGGGCCCGGTTGGCAATAACCTCATTGACATTCATATTACTCTGCGTACCGGAACCGGTTTGCCAAATGACCAATGGAAATTGATCATCATGCTTTCCTTCCAATATCTCATCACATACAGCAGCGATCAAATCCCTTTTTTTCTTCTCGAGTACGCCTAAATCGTGGTTGGCGTAGGCGGCGGCTTTTTTCAAATAGGCAAATCCGTATACGATGTCCAATGGCATGGAGGCCGAAGGTCCGATCTTAAAATTATTGCGGGAACGCTCTGTCTGTGCACCCCAATATTTATCGGATGGCACCTCAACTTTTCCCATTGTGTCTTTTTCAATTCTGAAACTCATAATAAGGTGTTTTGGTTCCTTACAAAGGTACTTCATTATGAAATTTTAAGGCTCGCTGGGAAACCTAAATTTCAGGAAAATGAACATTTTTTTTCTATTTGATTTGTTCTTTTGAATCTTTTAAAACTATATTTGTTATAATAAACAAGTACAGATGTTCGATTTTGACCAATATTTAGGATTTTTAGCGTTTCTGACCATTTTGACCATCGGTTTTTGGTTAATGATTTTCTTATTGACCTTTGTGGTACCGTACTGGTTGTTTGGGAATATCAGGGAATTATTGAAAGAAAAACGCAAAGCCAAACAGGCAGCGCGTCTACAGGAATAAAAAAAGAAGCCCATTGGGCTTCTTTTTTGTTTCAATGGGTTTCCGTTTATCCTTATCCTTAAGATTCAGGGCCTTCTTTATCCCCGTGGGGATTTTGGCTGTTTTTTTGCCCTTTTTTGATTTTGGGGTTGACCGAACCTTTAAGGGAATCGTAGAAAGAAAAACGCAAGGCCAAACAGGCTGCGCGTATAGGAATAAAAAAAAGAAGCCCAGTGGGCTTCTTTTTTGTTTCAATGCGTTTCCGTTATCCTTGTCCTTGAAATTCGAGGTCTTCATCATCCCCATCGATTCTTTGGCCGTTTCTTTCCCCTTTATGGTTTTGGGGTTGGTTGAACCTATAAAGGAACGAAAGGGTTATTTGCCGTTCCCTACGTTGAAATTCACTGTAGGTAAAAACATTGTCGGTTACGGTTTCACTTCTTCGTTTACGGGTATTGAACAAATCGCTCACATTCACTGAGACCGTAGCCTTGTCCTTAACCACATCCTTACTGAAGGCCAAGTTGGCCATCAATAGGCTTTTGTATTTGGTTTGTGCACTCTTTGAAGGTCCCTTGTAGAAGATATTGGATTGGAAATCAATAGCGCCTGGCAAGGGTATTTTGGCACTTAATCGTGAGAAATAGGTGAAATTGTCCACATCAAAATTTTGTACGACTTCCTCATTTAGGTAATTGGTATATACATAATCACCTCTTGTTTGTTGTTGGTATATATTTAAGTTCCAGCTAAGTCTCCAATTTTTTTTGGGAACATAGGAAGTGGTTACTTCCATTCCGAAACGCCTTTCATCGGCCAGATTCACCGGTGTTCGTACCTGTACGGGAACCACGATAGGATTATCGGGATCATCGGAATTTTCTATTTCCACGAAATCCCCGGTTTCCTCTGTGATAAACTCAAATGCTCCGGTTGAATGGTTGTAATAGGCCGAAGTATTGAACGTAACTTTATTCCATCTTTTTAAATATCCTAAATCGAAGGCATTGGTATACGTTGGATCCAAATCAGGATTTCCTTGGAATAGGTTGGTATTACTTTCCCGGGAGGGGAACGGATTGATATATCTGGATCTGGGCCTACGTAACCTTCGGCTATAGCTTATCGTGAACTGCTCATTTTCAGTAAATTCATAACCAACGAATAAGGAAGGAAACCAATCTACATAGGTCTTGTTGCTTGTCTCGTTGGTATTCACCAATTCCACCCCAATATCAGAGGCTTCCATACGCAGTCCACCCAAAATATTGAATTTATTTATTTTGGAGCCGAATTGTGTATAGGCAGAATTGACATATTCCTTATAATTCAGTTCATTACTGTAATCGGGGTCACTTGCGAGGACGCCGTTGGTGAGGATCCCGTAGTCAAAATCGGTATTGTAATTGTTGAAAGTACCCCTATACCCTAATTCGAATTGGGAGTTGCTGTCTTTACCCAAGGGCAAAACGTAATCCATTTGAAGTAATTGGCTTACTTGTTTTTCATCACTGATGGTCTGCTCTGTGGGGAGCTCTTCACCTCCAATGATATATTCGTCTATGATGGTGTTTTCCAACTCATTTCCCGAGGAATATTGGTAATCCATAGTAAGCTCATGCCCATCCTTTTCAAAATTTTTCTTGTAGTTCAAGGAATACTGCACGTCTGAATCCTCATCACTTTGAACAGAGTATCTTTTTCTTTGTATGGTAGGGTTCATCAATGCATCGTAGTTGTAGAAATCGACATCGGTATTGTCATCCCCACCAGAGGTCCTGTAAACGAAAGAATTTGTGATGCTACTGGTTTCATCGATAAAGAGTTCGAAACCAACATTCGTATTGAATCCATCACTTTGTCTTTCGTAGTCCCTTATTTCATCCTGAAAACTTGCCGTAGAACCATCGTCGTTAAAATATTCCTGTTCAAAAAGGGCGTTTCCGGGGCTATTTCGGTACCGATAGGAGGTGTTCGTAAAAATATTGAACTTGTCCCTTCTAAGGTTTAAGCTGACATTTCCTCCATAGGATTCTGGATAGCCGGCATTCAGACTTACCGATCCGTTGATACCGGCCGTCTTACTTTGTTTTAGGACGATATTGAGTATCCCAGCGGTTCCTTCCGCATCATAACGGGCCGAGGGATTGGTGATGACCTCTACTTTCTCAATGGCTTCGGCCGGTAATTGTTGCAGGGCATCGGTACTTAACCCTGATAGGGCTGAGGGTTTACCATTGATCAGTATGCGCACACTCTCGTTTCCTCGAAGGCTGATGGTACCTTCCACATCAACGGACACTGAGGGCACATTGTCCAACACATCGGTAACGGAGCCACCTTTGACGGTAAGATCGGACCCTACATTATATATTTTTTTATCCAAGCGGAGTTCAACGGTGGTTCGTTCCGCAACTACTTCCACTTCCTGTAGTTGTTCCACGTCTAAGGCCAATCTTACGGTTCCTAGATCCGTGGGGGAAGTAAAGTCCTGGTTGCCGAAGTTATGGGACTTGTAAGACATGTATTCGATCTTGGCAGTATATTTTCCCGGTACGATCTCGACATTGAATTTACCTGAAGCATCGGTGATGCCTCCGGTAACCTTATCGGGATTTTGAAGGCTTTGTACGATTAACGTAGCGTATTCCAAAGGTTCTCCGGTATCCTCGTCCAATACCGTTCCTGTTATATTTATAAGATTGGGACGTTGTTCTTGCCTATTTTGGGCAAATAGGGTAAATGATGTACATAGTAGAACTACTAGGAATGTGTGCTTCATTAATTTGGATTGTTTAGTTTAGTTTGTTTTGTCTTAGTTTGTGTCGTCTTGGGTTGATTTATTTTTCTTTTTCTTCTTTCTCTTTTTTTCCTTGATGGTTTTTGAGACCCCTTTTTTCTGGAGTGCTACAAAAGCCTCATATTTTTCCAACGGCAGTCCGGCTTTGAGTTCCTCCGTTTGTTCCTTCGTGATTTTCTCCATTTGCTCCCGCATCTGATCCGGCTCCAACTTCAGTATCCGCATTTCTATACGTTGCTGAACGTATTTTTTTAGGATACTGCTCAAAACAGCGGTTTCAAATTCATTCAATTCCAAGGCCAAGGCAATATCGGGCATCTCATTGTCCACAATTTCATCTGCGGTCAATGGTTCCGGTTCTTTTTGAGGTGTTTCGACCTGGGGGATCGAGCTACCTCTATTACCATAACCATACCCACCTCCATACCTTCCATAGCCATAGCCGTTGCCATAACCATATTGCGCCTGTACTTCCAATCCTGTCAATAATAGTATAAACAGAACAACAAAAAATCCGTTTTTGATTTTCATTATTTGATGTGTTAGATTATAAAAATAGTCCAAGGTTTAACCCTTGAAGGTTAAAACTTTGTTAATTCAAAAATAGTGTTTCCTCCTAAGAACGAGTAAGGTACCCTCTTAGGTTGGGGCCATAGCGGAAATGAAAAGGCTATTTTTGTAAAAGATCGAGAATTTGTTCCGTAGGTCTGCCGATAACGGCTTTACGGTCTTTAATTACGATGGGGCGTTCAATAAGTTTAGGGTGTTCGGTCATCGCCGTGATGATATCGTCCTCAGTCATATTTTTACCCTTGTAGTTTTCTTTCCATATGGCCTCGTTCGTACGAACCAATTTTTCGGCAGGTAGGTTTAAATACCCTAGTAGTTGTTTCAATTCGTCTTTAGTGGGAACATCTTCCAGATACTTGATGATTTCGAATTGTTCTCCTGAATCTTCAAGAGCCTTTAACCCTTGGCGCGATTTGGTACATCTGGGATTATGATATATTTTAATCATGAAGGTTTATTTTTTCGGGTTAGATGTTAACATTGAAAGTTTTTAATTCTTGTTGTAATTGTCCGGCGTTTTTAAAGTGGATGCCCTGAATACCCAATTTGGCCGCAGCTATGATGTTGTCATGGCTATCATCGATAAAAACAGCTTTTTCCGGTGAGATTTTATATCGGTCTAAAATGATCTCATAGATTTTAGGGTAGGGTTTTCTGGTTTTTTCATCACCGGAAACCACGATACCCTCGAAATCATTTAAAAAATCGTACCGCTCTTTAGCGATTGGGAAGGTTTCATTGCTCCAATTGGTCAATGCAAAAAGCTTATAGTTTTCCCTTTGCTTTAACCTTTTCAGGATATCGACCGTTCCCGTAATGGGTCCACCCAACATTTTGGGCCATTGATCGTAATATAGTCTTATCCACGATTCATACTCAGGGAAGTTCCGAACCAATAGCTCGGTACCCTCCTGTAAGGGTCTTCCGGCATCGTGCTCCATATTCCACTCATAGGTGCAAATCGTATTAAGGAACCAATCCACTTTTTTTTCATCCCCTTCGAAAACATCCCGATAAAGGTATTTCGGATTCCAATCTATCAAAACGCCACCAAGGTCGAAAATGATCGTATCAATTGCTTTCATTATCGTTGTTTATCGGATTATTCCTCCTCTTTTTGTCCCATCATCATTAAAAAGGCTTTTAAAAATTGATCGATGTTACCGTCCATTACGGCATCTACGTTCCCCGTTTCTTCACCGGTCCTCACATCCTTTACCAATTTATAGGGATGCATGACGTAATTCCGTATTTGTGAACCCCATTCGATCTTCATTTTAGTGGATTCGATTTCTTCCCGGGCTTCCAACTTTTTACGGAGCTCGATTTCATACAATTGGGATTTCAGCATTTTCATGGCGGTGGCCCTGTTGTCGTGTTGGGAGCGCGAATCGGAACATTGGATCTGTATTCCCGTAGGTTTATGCACCAATTGCACTTTGGTCTCTACCTTATTCACATTTTGCCCACCGGCACCACTTGATCGGGCGGTGGTTATCTCGATATCGGCAGGGTTCACTTCGATTTCAATACTATCGTCTACCAAGGGGTATACATAGACCGAGGCGAATGAGGTATGTCTTTTGGCATTACTGTCGAAAGGGGAAATGCGCACCAGTCGGTGTACTCCGTTTTCCCCTTTTAACCATCCAAAGGCAAATTCACCTTCGATTTCCAAGGTAACCGTTTTGATACCGGCAACATCCCCTTCTTGGTAATTGAGCTCTTTGACCTTGTACCCGTTTTTTTCGCTCCACATCATGTACATACGCATGAGCATGGAAGCCCAGTCACAACTTTCGGTACCTCCGGCACCTGCGGTTATCTGTAATACTGCGGTCAGTTCATCACCTTCCTCGGAAAGCATGTTCTTGAACTCTAACTTTTCGATATGATCGGTGACTTTTTCATATAAATCGGTAACCTCAGTTTCAGGTACTTCCCCTTCCTTTTGGAACTCGATCAAAACCTCTAAGTCGTCTAACAGGGTCTTGGCCGTATTGTAATCATCGACCCAATGTTTTTTGGATTGGATGAATCGCATTTGTTCCTGTGCTTTCTTGGGGTCATCCCAAAAATCAGGGGCCAGTGTTTTTTCTTCTTCGTTTTCTATCTCAATAAGTTTGGCATCTATGTCAAAGATACCTCCTTAACGCACCAAGGCGCTCAATAAGATCTTTAGATTGATCTACGGTTATCATATAATTCAGGTTTTTGCACAAAAGTAATATACTTTGGTTGTACTTACCGATGCATTTATAAAAGATTTATTACTGTTGTTGGCTCAATACTTCAACGGAGTGTGTGGTTTCGTTTTTACCCATGGAATAAACAACACCCCGTAATGGGGGACAATCTGAATAATCCTTACCATGGGCAACTTTAATATGATCGCCACTTGCGAGGATATTGTTCGTGGGGTCGAATCCCACCCAACCCATAGTAGGGATAAATGCCTCTGCCCAAGCGTGCATTTGGGTATCACCGATATAACCGTTTCCTTGATGTAAATAACCGGAAACATACCTTGCAGGGATTGAATTTCTTCTGCATAAGGCACAGAACAAATGGGCAAAATCTTGGCAAACCCCTTGTTTTAGGGCGATAATTTCTTTTAATGTGGTTTTTACATTGGTTACGGCCGGGACATATTCGAAGGAATCGAAGATCCATGTATTCAATTCCTGGAGATTCTCGAAAATGGATTTTCCGAAATTGAACACGTAGCTTGGTTCATGATCGACAGGTAAGGTTGTCAATGGTGTAAAGCGTAAAAACGGTTCGTGATCCACTTTGAAATCCAAAGTTTTTATCAGGTCATATTCCGCTACCGGCGACATATCGTTAAGTTGGTCAAAAGGGTTGACCACATGCTTTCGTACCTTAAAGGACCCCGTAAAGACAATGTTCTCGAACGCTGTTTTCGGCTGTACCCTAATGGTATTGAAACCTTGGCCATTGACCGAGTATTCGTTATAGGCATTGATCGAATTTGTAAAATCGACACTGATCAATTCTTGGGTCAGATTTTGCTCAGGAATGATCAAAAATTGCCAATGTGCATTGTTGACAGGACTTTCATAGTCGTTTTTAGCCTTATAGGTGATTTCGTATTCTTGGGACATGGTTTGAGAAATATAGAACGGCTAAAATAAGTGAATCTAAGCGAATTAATAGTTAAAAAACTCTTTTTCCATCTTGATACTCACCTGGTTCAAGCTTTCGAGTATGTTTTCTATAAACGCTTTGATATCCCCTTCGATTTCCTCAATATGTTTATATTGGTATTCGCATCTTACCTTCCCCACCAAGAAAGCCGTAGAGCTTTTATTGTAATATTTATTCGTGTCCAATAATAAAATATGATGGTATACTTGGTTTAAACTGCTCATGACCGATCTTGGACATTTCGGGTTCAAGATCAAAAACTCCAAGGTTGATATGCTTGTTGGGGTCTTTTTGTAAAAACGGCGCATCATATCATAGGATTCGGTACACTTTAAAAGCGTGGTCCATTCAAAACTTTTTCCCAACTCCTGTCCACAATCCATTTGGGCTTTTAAGGCATCATTGTATTTGGAATTGATGATTCGGGTAATTTGGGTAGCCCTTTCGATATTCATGCCCATCATGATTATCGCATACACTTCGTCATGTAATAAAGTGTCACGTATTTTTCCACGGAGTACCGAGGACATTTCGGTAATATTCGTGGTAAAGTCATAGAGTCCGTTTTTCACAAAAGTGTCGACCGGGTAATTTAGACTAAAGTGATAGAATTTGTTCAGGGATTCATAGAGCTCGGTAGAGATAAGGTCTCGGGCACTATTGGCGTTTTCCCTGGCATTTTTTATGTTGTTGAGGATTGAATGGGGAGAATCCGGATTTAAACCGATTTTATATAATACCTCTTCCTCATTGAGTATGGTATTGGGGTCTTCAATTTTTTCACCCACCAAAAAAAGCATGGAACGCAGCACAAATTGACGGGATTGTGACAAGGTGTTCGATGCATCCAAGGAAGAAAAATAATTGACGTTTAAATATCGGGCAATATGTTCGGACCTTTCGATATAACGGCCCATCCAAAATAAATTATTCGCTACTCTTGCTAGCATCCATTAGTTTTTTAATACCCAAGTGTCTTTCGAACCACCTCCTTGGGATGAGTTAACAATTAAATTTCCTTTTTTCAAGGCCACCCGGGTAAGTCCTCCTTTTAACACAAACTCCTTGTCCTTTCCTAAAACCGTAAAGGTTCTAAGGTCTATATGGCGTTGTTCAAAAGATTCACTTTGTTCGATATAGGTGGGATGTACGGAAAGCGACAATATAGGTTGGGCTACATATTTCCGGGGGGTTTCCTTTATTTGTGCTTTAACCTTTTCTATTTCGGAAGCTGTTAAAGTATTTCCGATGGAAATACCATATCCTCCCGCTTCGTCCACCGGCTTGATCACCAGTTCCTCAATATGGTCCAAAACATACTTTAATTCTTCGGGCCTGCTGCAATGGTACGTTTTCACGTTGTTCAATATGGGTTCTTCGTCAAGGTAGTATTTTATGATTTCGGGCATATAGGTATAAACGGCCTTATCATCAGCAACCCCCGTACCCGGAGCATTGGCCAAGGTAACATTGCCTTTTAGGTATGCGGCAAAAAGTCCAGGGACCCCCAAGGCCGAATCGGGTTTGAATTCCAAGGGGTCTAAAAATAGATCATCGATACGCCTATAAATGACATCAACCTTAATGGGGCCACGAATGGTCTTCATATAGACAAAATCATTTTCGACGAAGAGGTCACTGCCTTGAACCAATTCTATTCCCATTGATTTGGCCAGGTACGAATGTTCGAAAAAGGCGGAATTGTACATGCCCGGGGTAATGACGACACATACCGGATTATCTACCCCCTTTGGTTTTACAGACTCCAAAAGGTCTAGAAGGTTTTCCGCATAATCAGTAACGGTATAGGTAAGATAGTGGTTGAAAACACCAAACAAAGCTCTTTTCAAAGCGGTGCGGTTACTTATGACATAACTTACCCCCGAAGGACACCGGATATTGTCCTCAAGTACATAGAATTTACCATCGGAATGCTTGATGATATCGGTTCCCGAAATATGGTTGTAAATACCACCGGGTGGATCCAGGTCGATCATTTGATGAAGGTAATTGTTCGATGAGCTGATGAGCTCCATAGGAACGATACCTTGTTTTATTATTTTCTTTTCATGATATATATCCCATAGAAAAAGATTCAAGGCCTTGCTCCGTTGAATGGAACCCCGTTCGATAATGTCCCATTCCTTGGCATCGATTATCCTAGGGAAAAGATCGAAAGGGAATATTTTTTCCTTGGTCTCATTTTCTCCATATACCTGGAAAGTGATGCCCTGATTAAAAAAAGAGGCTTTTGCCTTGTTGTTCAGTTGTACAAAGTCTTTTACCGTATGTGACCCGAAATGATCGAACAGCTTTTGATAGACCATTTTAATAGAACCGTTTTCATCATATATCTCATCGAACAAACTGGGATTTCGGAGATAGGAGGAGAATGTACCATTTTCAATATTTGACATATACCTTAATTAGTTTAATACCTAATGTACGATTTTTAAACCTTACGGTCATATTCAATACAGATTAACCAGTGTATCGCCAGCATCTTTTGTCGGGTTGTTAAAATACCATGGATATTTTTAAGAAATCTATTTTTAAATAGGCCTTAATCTGCGGGATTTCAAGTCAAATCTTTTATCTAAATTTAGTGCTTAAAAATCAACCAAATGAGACACACCCGAATTACTTTTGTATTACTTCTGTCTGTCCTGAATATGGGATTTTCCCAGTTTGCGGCGCAAAAAAAGGATTTTAAGGAATTTAACGGCCTTTTCGATTTTTATCATGATGATACCCACGATAAAATCTTCCTTGAGGTCGAAGAACTCGAAAAAGAGTTTTTGTACGTATACTCCCTTAGTAGTGGTATAGGAAGTAATGACATAGGGTTGGACCGCGGTCAACTGGGTGATGAACAAGTGGTCTTTTTCAGGAAAGCCGGGGGTAAATTATTATTGATCCAACCCAATCTTACCTACCGGGCCTTGACCGATAATGAATTGGAACGTAAATCGGTCGAACAGGCGTTTGCCAAATCGATCCTGTATGGGTTTAAGATCGTGGAAGAAAAGAACGGTACATATATCATTGATATCACCGATTTTTTAATGCAGGATACCCACGGGGTTGCTGCCCGGTTGAAACGGACCCAGCAGGGATCCTATTCCTTGGATACTTCCAAAAGTGCTTTTGCTATGGATAGGACCAAGGCATTTCCCAAGAATATCGAATTTGATGTCACCCTTACGTTTAAAGGTGAGGCAAAAGGGGCATATATTAAATCGGTCGCACCCAACTCAAATTTGGTTACGGTGGCACAACACCATTCCTTTATAGAATTGCCCGATGATAAGTTCGAGAAAAGGGTTTTCGATCCCCGTTCGGGCTCAAATGCGTTCAGTTATTACGACTACTCCACACCGGTACAGGAACCGATAGTAAAAAGATTCATTAGCAGGCATCGGTTGCAAAAAAAAGATCCTAGTGCCGCTCTAAGTGAGGCTGTGGAACCTATTATCTATTATTTGGACAACGGTACACCGGAGCCCATTCGTTCTGCACTTTTGGAAGGGGGTAGATGGTGGAACCAAGCCTTTGAAACTATTGGATATAAAAATGCCTTTCAGTTGGTGATGTTGCCCGATGATGCCGATCCTTTGGATGTGCGTTACAATGTTATTCAATGGGTGCACCGATCTACAAGGGGGTGGAGCTACGGGAGTAGTATAAAAGACCCAAGAACGGGGGAAATCATAAAAGGTCATGTAAGTCTTGGTAGTTTACGGATTCGACAGGATTTTTTAATAGCCCAAGCTTTGATGAACAAACCTTTCGCTGAGCGCGACGATAATTACCAACCTATGTTGGATATGGCCTTGGCCCGTATTCGGCAACTTTCGGCCCATGAGATCGGGCATACCCTTGGTTTTGCCCATAATTATGCGGCCTCTACCAATGACAGGGCCTCTGTTATGGATTATCCCCATCCCCAATTTGAATTGGTCAATGATGAAATCGACTTTTCAAGGGCGTATGCCACCGGAATAGGGGAGTGGGATAAGGTGGCCGTAGCCTATTCCTATACCGATATTCCTGAAAACCGTGATGAAAGCGAGGTGCTTTCTGAAATTTTGGATGGGGCCCATCAAAGGGGATTGCGATTCATTACCGATCAGGACGCAAGACCTTCGGGAAGTGCCCATGTATTGGCGCATCTTTGGGACAATGGAAATGATGTGGAAAAAGAATTGGACGATATGTTGGAACTGCGTGCCAAGGCCATTGATAACTTTTCAATGGATAACATCAGGACCGGGGAACCCAATACGGTTTTGGAGGATGTTTTTGTGCCACTTTATTTCTTCCACAGGTATCAAACCGAAGCCGTAGCGAAGATTGTAGGGGGAATGGATTATAATTATGCGGTCAAAGGCAGTGGCCAATCGGTCGTGACCATTGCGGACAAAAAGACACAGCAAAAAGCCCTTTCGGCAATAGTCAAGACCTTGGATGCGGAATATATCGCAATTCCACGGGAAAAATTAGCACTTTTTCCACCGCGGGCTTTTGGCTATCGAAAAAGCAGGGAGTCCTTTAAAGGGAAAACCGGGGTTTCCTTTGATGCCTTATCCGCACCCGAAACCGCCGCGGATATGACTTTGAAATATCTTTTACACCCTGAAAAAGCTTCTCGATTGATCCAACAAAAGGCTTTGCAACCGAATAACCTGGGGTTGTCCGATGTGCTCGATTTCGTTGTGGGGAATACCATAGGCAAACAGTATAAGGATGCCTATATTTCGGAGGTACAATGGAGTGTTAACTATAGGGTCTTGTATCATATCATGAATCTTGCCGCCCATAATGAAGTGCATCCACAGGTAAATGCCATTGCCCATGAAATACTCAAGGCATTGGATAAGCAATTGCGTTCGATGGGCACTGTTTATGCCCTGGAAATGGTCAGACGTATTGAAGCTTTCCAAAAAGCACCTGAAAAATTTGAGTTGATCGAAGTGCCGAAGATTCCGGATGGTTCGCCCATTGGAATGGATTGTATGCACTGAAAATCCCATTAAAATATACATAGGTTTAGACTATCAATAAAAAATTAAATACGTGAATATCAATTTAATAAGTGATACGGTTACCCAACCTTCCAAGGGAATGTTGGAGGCCATGATGAATGCAGAGGTGGGTGACGATGTTTTTAAGACCGATGCCACGGTAAATGCCCTGGAAGCTAGGGTGGCAGCACTTTTCGGAATGGAAGCTGCCTTGTTTTTCCCCAGTGGTACCATGGCCAACCAAACGGCCATCAAAGTACATACCCAACCTGGGGAACAACTGATCTGCGACAAATATGCCCATGTTTATAATTATGAGGGTGGGGGCATCAGTTTCAATAGTGGGGTTTCCTGTAAATTGATCGATGGTCATCGCGGAATGATGAACGCTGGGCAGGTCGAGGCAGCCATTAATCCACCCAATTTTTATCATAGTCCGTTAACGACCTTGGTCTGTATTGAGAATACGACCAATAAAGGAGGCGGGGCCTGTTGGGATATTGAAATGTTGAAAAAGATAAAGCAGGTCTGTACCGACCATCATTTGGCCTATCATCTGGATGGAGCCCGATTGTGGAATGCATTGGTATCCAAAAATGAGACTCCTGAACAGTATGGGGAGTTGTTCGATACGATCAGTGTTTGCTTCAGTAAAGGTTTGGGCTGTCCGGTGGGCTCCGTTCTATTGGGGAGTAAAGCCATGATGGATAAGGCTTTGAGAATACGGAAGATTTTGGGAGGGGGTATGCGTCAAGCGGGTTACTTGGCAGCAGCGGCCCTTTATGCTTTAGATCACCATATCGATAGGTTGGCAGAGGACCACCAAAAGGCCATGGAAATCGGAAAGGCATTGGAGCGCTTGCCGTTCATAAAAAAAGTAGAACCTATTGAGACCAATATTATTATTTTCGAGATAGATGAAGATAAGCTATCCGAGGAGGGGTTTTTAAAGCGACTTGCTGAAAATGGTATATCCATCATAGGTATGGGGCAGGGTAAATTGAGGATGGTTACCCATATGGATTATACCGATAAGATGCATGAAGTGTTTCTGAAGGCCCTAACAAGGTTATAGTTTACCCAGTTTAAGAAGGGATTTCATATTCTTCATTAGATTTTTCATCCCGTTTTCCATACCGGCCTCGGACCTATAATTTAGGCTATGGCCAATTAATTGGCCTTGGGAATTTTTTATATCGAACCTGAAAAAACCTTCATAGTTCGTCCTACGTTCAAAACGCAGGCTATTTTTTGTGGCCTGCTTCATGGTACGTACCGTTACTTCAATATCTTCTTTTTTCGGGAACTCGACACTTTTCAATAGCGTACGGCCACTTTCGGTCTTTAATTTAAAACTGTACCTGTGGGCCCCTTTCTTTTTAATCTCCAACATGGTAAACTTTTTTCTTTTAAAATTAAGGCTTTTTATCCATTTGCTAAAGGGCTATTAGGTTAAAAGTAGTAGGAATAAGATTACAAAAAGGTGGTTTGTCGGTGAAATATGCTTTTTATCGAACGATAATGTCCGATAAAAACCAAAGCCATGTTGTATGTAGGCCATCCATTATTTTAGCACCCGGTAAGCGATAGAATACCGAACATGGCAGTTTTTGGTTGGGGAGGAAAAGTCAGGAATGGATGTCATTAGGCGTTATCCTGTACGGAAAGAGCGTATGTTTTAAGACTGAAAAAATTGGATGGAATAAAAATCACTTATAGCATAAACACTAACCTGTTTAATGGGCTTCTTGAAAAGGAAGCCCTTTATCATTCATTTGGTTTTTAAAGTGCACCTACCTTTTTTTTCTTTTGAAATCTCGGGGGTGTTGCAATAAATGGGGGCAGAGGCGCTTCTTATGTCGTATAACCGATCTATGAAAACACATATCCCTTTAAATAGACAAAATCCCATGGATTTGTTTTAAGCAATTGCTAAAAGCGAACAACTTACAGGACCCAAGCCTATTCCTTCTTTTTAAGGGTTTCGTGTTAAGGAATTTTGGATACTGTCAAAAAGCAATGGGATGCGGTCATACGGCCATTATGAACACCTTTTCAAAACACATGACAAGGGATTATTTGAATAACGAATCCATTCCCGGAATATTGGGCATTCCTTCTTTGGCAACCGCGGCAAGTTCCGATTCGTTCACCTTTGTGGCGTTTTCGATGGCCTTGTTCAATGTAAGGATCAGGTAATCTTCCAATTGTTCTTTATCCTCCAACAAGCTATCATCTATGGTAATTTCCTTTATGGCCCTATTCGCCGACATCGAAACCGATATCAATCCGTCGGCTGATTTCTCTTGGATGTAAATGGTATCCAATCTTTTTTTCGTGGCTTCTATTTTTTCTTGGGTCGCTTTGAGTTTCCCCATCATTCCCATCATATCTCCGAACATAGTATTTGTTTTAATCGTTACCGGTCAAAATTACTAAATTGGATCGATCCTACAATTTTAAGATACTGAAGCTATAAAGAATGCAAGTTTCTTTGGTAAGTGTTACTTTTGCCGTCGCTTGCCATAATGAAATGCATACGATGACGAATAAAAAGGCCCCCATTGCCAAAAAGATTAAAAAAGAGCTGTCAATCCATAATGATGTTCGAATTGATGAGTATTACTGGATGAATGACAGGGAAGACCCGGAAGTGATCGCCCATCTTAAAAAAGAGAATGCCTATTACGAAGCGTTGACCGCACACACAATGGATTTTCAAAATCAGTTGTTCGAGGAAATGAAGGGCCGTATTAAGGAAGACGATGCTTCGGTGCCTTATAAGAAAAACGGATATTGGTACGTTACCCGCTATGAGAAGGGTAAGGAATACCCTATTTACAGCCGACATAAGGACACTTTGGAGGCCCCCGAGGAAATTATGTTCGATTGTAATGAAATGGCCGATGGCCATGATTTTTTCAATCTAGGGGGAATCGCGATAAGCCCCGACAATAAACTTGCCGTTTTTGGGGTAGATACGGTATCCCGGCGACAGTATACGATTCAAATCAAGAATTTGGAAACCGGGGAGATTTATGCCGATAAAATCGAGAATACTACCGGTGGAGCGGTATGGGCGAATGACAATAAGACCATGTTCTATACCTTAAAAGACCCGGTAACACTTCGATCGGATAAGATTTACCGGCATACCTTCGGCACTAAGGTAGAAGACGATCAATTGGTCTTTCACGAAGAGGACGACACTTTTGGTACTTATGTCTATAAATCAAAATCAAAAAAATACCTGATTATCGGGAGCTATAGCACATTGACTTCGGAATTCAGGATCTTGAATGCCGATACCCCTTACGAAGATTTCAAGATCTTCTCACCAAGGGAAAGGGGTTTGGAATATTCCATAGCACATTACCAAGATTCCTTTTACATATTGACCAACAAGGATGAGGCCAGGAATTTTAAGCTGATGGTAGTAGGGGAGAAGGATACTTCATCCAAAAATTGGAAAGAATTCATTCCGCATCGTGACGATGTGCTATTGGAGGATATTGATATTTTCAAAGACTACTATGTGCTTTCCGAACGTGAAAACGGCTTGACGAATTTAAAAATCTGTCGATGGGACAAAACCGGGAGTTACTACTTACCGTTCGATAGCGAAACCTATACGGCCTATGTGAGTGCCAATCCCGAGTTCGATACCGAGATCCTGCGTTATGCCTATAACTCGATGACCACACCCAGTTCGGTTATCGATTTCAACATGCGGACGAAGGAAAAGGTCGTGATGAAAGAACAGGAAGTATTGGGGGGCAAGTTCAAAAAGGAGAATTATAGGTCAGAACGGATATGGGCCACGGCAAGGGACGGGGTCAAGATCCCGATGTCGATCGTTTATCATAAGGATACCGAACTCGGTGCACATACGCCCCTCCTTCAATATGCCTATGGTTCCTATGGTTCTACCATAGACCCTTATTTTTCGACGATTCGGTTGAGTTTGCTCGATCGTGGGTTCGTCTATGCCATCGCACATGTTCGAGGGGGGCAATATTTAGGTAGGAAATGGTATGACGACGGTAAACTTCTTAAAAAGAAAAACACCTTTACCGATTTTATCGATTGCTCTAAACACTTGATCGACAAGGGCTATACCAGTCCGGGGCATTTATATGCCATGGGGGGGTCTGCAGGTGGACTGTTAATGGGGGCGATCGTAAATATGGCCCCGGAACTTTACAATGGGGTAATCGCCGCGGTGCCCTTTGTGGATGTGGTCACGACGATGTTAGACGATTCCATTCCCCTGACTACGGGAGAATATGACGAATGGGGGAACCCCAATGAACAAAAATACTATGAGTATATGAAATCATATTCCCCTTATGATAATTGCAAACCCCAAAATTACCCAAACTTACTGGTAACTACGGGTTTACATGATTCTCAAGTGCAGTATTTCGAACCTGCGAAATGGGTCGCCAGATTAAGGGAATTGAAATCGGATACGAATTTATTATTGTTGGATATCAATATGGAAGCAGGTCATGGCGGGGCTTCAGGGCGATTCGAATCGCTTAAGGAAGTAGCTAAGGAATATGCCTTTATATTAGATTTGGAAGGAAAAATTGACCAATAATAAAAAAAAATATTAGTTTTGTACACAAATTTTGACAAATCACCCGATGATTGCCAGGATTCAAAATTTAGATTGTCTTTATGGAACATAAGATTAATGCCTACGATAGTGTCCTTGACTTAATAGGAAACACCCCCCTGATCAAACTATCAAAATCCACAGCAGATCTTCAAGGTAACTTTTATGCTAAGGTAGAGGCTTTTAATCCAGGACATTCCACCAAAGACAGAATCGCTTCTTATATCATAGATCAAGCGGAAAAGAAAGGGATATTGACAAAAGGCAGTACCATTATCGAGACGACATCCGGTAATACGGGTTTTAGCCTTGCGATGGTCAGTATCATAAAAGGATATAAATGTATTTTGGCAGTTAGTTCCAAATCTTCGAAAGATAAGATCGATATGCTTAGGACAATGGGGGCCCAGGTTTACGTGTGTCCGGCACATGTAAATGCCGATGATCCCAGGTCCTATTACGAAGTGGCCAAACGTTTGCATAAAGAAACCAAAGGTTCGGTATATATCAACCAATATTTCAATGAACTGAATATTGATGCCCATTACCAATCAACGGGTCCGGAGATATGGG
The DNA here is from genome assembly GCF_028882255.1 of Maribacter polysaccharolyticus. Taxonomy (GTDB): domain Bacteria; phylum Bacteroidota; class Bacteroidia; order Flavobacteriales; family Flavobacteriaceae; genus Maribacter_A; species Maribacter_A polysaccharolyticus. The sequence goes on along the minus strand of NZ_JARBUY010000005.1, from coordinate 70,824 downwards.
AACAGACCAATGGGCACATCACCCATTTGGTGGCCTGTAGTGGTACCGGGGGAACGATTTCCGGAATTTCCAGGTTTTTAAAGGAAAAGAATTCCAATATTAAGATATTTGCGGTAGATGCTTTTGGCTCCGTACTTAAGAAGTATCACGAAACCCAGGAATTCGATCAAGATGAGATTTACCCGTATAGGATCGAAGGGCTTGGGAAAAATCTGATTCCAACATCCACCGATTTTGGGGTTATTGATGAGTTTGTCAAAGTTACGGATGAAGAAAGTGCGCATTCCGCTAGGGAATTGGCAAGGACCGAAGGTATTTTCGCGGGGTATACCAGTGGAGCGGTCATGCAAGCCCTAAAACAATATAATGCCATGGGCAAATTTGATAAGGACAGTAATGTCGTTGTCGTTTTCCCAGATCACGGTTCTCGTTATATGAGTAAAATCTATAGTGATGAATGGATGGAAAATCAAGGGTTCCTTGAATCCAACGAGGTGGAACAGGAAATACAAAATGTACAATATATAAAATAGGTTTTGGTGAAATATTGACCAAAGGAAAGCAATGATGATAGGATCGTTGCTTTTTTTGCGTGAAAATGAGTTATGAATGCTGCTTAAAAATTAATATTTTAGCAGGTAAACCAACTAGGTAAAATGAGAGACATATTTGAAAGAATAATCGAAAACAAGGGTCCATTGGGAAAATGGGCCTCCCAAGCAGAAGGATATTTTGTTTTTCCGAAATTAGAGGGTCCTATTACCAATAGGATGAAATTTCAGGGAAAAGAGGTGATTACGTGGAGTATCAATGATTACTTGGGGCTTTCAAATTTACCCGAAATCAAGAAAGTGGATGCCGACGCTGCAGCTGAACATGGTGCGGCATACCCTATGGGTGCGAGGATGATGAGTGGCCATACCGATTTTCATGAGCAATTGGAACGGGAATTGGCAGCCTTCGTTGATAAGGAATCCGCTTATTTATTGAATTTCGGTTATCAAGGAATGGTATCGGCCATAGATGCTTTGGTGGCCAAGGATGATATTATCGTATATGATGTGGATTCACATGCCTGTATCATTGATGGTGTTCGTTTGCATATGGGTAAGCGTTTTACCTTTAAGCACAATGATATCGAAAGTCTTGAGAAAAACCTGGAACGTGCCAAGAAAATGGCCGAACAGACCGGAGGTGGTATTTTGGTTATTTCCGAGGGGGTTTTCGGTATGCGGGGTGAACAAGGTAAACTGAAAGAAATCGTAGCGCTTAAGAAAAAATATAATTTCAGACTGTTCGTAGATGATGCCCACGGTTTTGGTACGCTGGGAAAATCCGGAGGTGGAACAGGTCAGGAACAAGGTGTTCAGGATGACATTGATGTCTATTTCGCCACCTTTGCCAAATCAATGGCCGGTATCGGCGCATTCTTGGCGGCAGACAAGGAAATCATAGATTACTTAAAATATAACCTCCGTTCCCAAATGTTCGCTAAATCGCTTCCCATGATTTATGTCAAAGGAGCTTTAAAACGTTTGGACATGCTACGTACGATGCCCGAACTTAAGGCTAAACTATGGGAAAATGTGAATGCACTTCAAAACGGACTTAAAGAAAGGGGTTTTGATATCGGTACCACAACGAGTTGTGTAACACCGGTATATTTAAGCGGTAGTATTCCGGAAGCCATGGCTTTGGTCAAGGACTTAAGGGAGAATTACGGAATTTTCTGCTCTATTGTGGTTTATCCGGTAATTCCCAAAGGAATGATATTATTGCGTTTGATCCCTACGGCCACACATACGATGGCGGACATCGAAGAAACATTGGAAGCATTCTCCGCAATCCGGGAACGTTTGGAAAACGGTACCTATAAAAGATTGTCAGCTGCCGTTGCGGCTGCAATGGGAGAGTAAGTCAACCTACCTATTTAATATAAAAGACCCCGGTATTTAAATACCGGGGTCTTTTTTTATAGATCTTTCCGATACGTTCTTCGACGCTTATAGATTTCCGGATTGAAATGTTTCCAGATTTGTTTGATGGCAATATTATCCGCCAATTCCGGGGTACGGATGCAATTCTCTATGTTTTTTGAAGACATCGTCTTATAGTACTCTTGGAACATTACTGCGGTAACCCCTTTGTTTTGGTATTCGGGATGCACGCCGATCAGATAAAATAGGACATCTTTACTATACTTTTTTGCCCGTAACATATGAAAGATGCCGAACGGGAACAATTTACCATTTGCTTTTTGAAGGGCCTTGGAAAATGATGGCATCACAATACCGAAAGCAATAAGTTTGTCATCTTTATCAAGAACGAATTTGATGTATTCAGGATTGATGAAACTGATGTATTTCTTCTTGAAATAGGCTTTTTGTACATCCGTAATCGGGACAAAGGAGGACAGGGAAGCATAGGTCTCATTAAAGAGATCGAACATGGTGTCGGCCATGGCCATGACATCCTTTGTTTTGGTATAACTTAGGGCTTTGACACCATACCTTCTTTTGACCAAATCCCCGACCTTATCATAAAATTTGGGATGGGCATTGGAGAATGGAAATCTGTTTTCCACATATTCCTTTTCCGTTACGAAACCCAACCGTTCATAATGCCCGGGGTAATACGGGTGATTGTACCAAGTGACCATGGAGCCTATTTCATCAAACCCCTCTACGAGAACCCCCACCTTGTCCAAATTGGAAAAACCTACAGGTCCTTCCATATAATCCAATTGATGTTCTTTGCCTATCTCTTCGACTTTTTTCAATAAGGTCTCCGAAACTTCGGGGTCGTCGATGAAATCGAACCAGCCGAAACGCATTTTCTTTACTTTTTGCTCATTGATCTCGATCCAGTTGACAATGGCAGCGATCCGTCCTACGATCTTGTCGTTCTTTAGGGCGAGGAAAAAACGGGCATCCGCATTTTTAAATGCGGGGTTTTTCGTTTTATCAAAGGAGGCTAGCTCATCATTGATGATCGGAGGGATCCAATAAGGTGAATCCCCGTATATTGAAAAAGGGAATTTTACGAATTTCTTTAATTCAGCTTTGGTTGTCGCTTCTTTTAAGGTGACCATACGTATTTTTTGTAAGGCCAATATTAACAATATAAATCAATATCAGGAAATTAAGGGAACCTTTTTTAGCGGTAGGTTTTGCCATTGTCCCCGTACCTTTTAGGTTTACAGGCCATTATCCTTTTCTTGTTCTTTCTTGAGTTTTCTAAGCTGTTTTTTTGAAGGGCCTAAATCGATGTCTTCGGCACCTTTACCCTTGTTTTTCTTCTTTTTACTTTTCTTTTTCATGTTGCTTTTCTTGATCGCACCCCCATTTTCATTGGCATTTTGGTCTTCGATGGCCTTAAAGGTGTCTTTATGGAAATCGAATCGGTACGATACGCCGGCACTTATAAAGATCCGCGATGGGGTGTTTTTAAAACTGGCCCCCATATGTATATCCGTTTGTAGGTTCTCATTGAACAGGTAGGCAACCCCACTTCGTAATAGGACATCGGCATAACGGTCGCTTTCAAAAGCTTGGTTTTCGACAAATACACTCCATTTCGGATTCCTAAAGGCATGGGATAACGAAATCGTATAACCCAATTCGGGAAAATCGGTACCTATGCGATCATAGGAAATATTGGAGATAAGTACGAACCTTGGCGATAACCTACTTTGGGTTGCGACCATTACCCTTGGGGATATGGTTGGGTCGCCCAGATAGAAAGGATTATCCCCTAAGACAAAATTCGCCCCTGCATAAAGGGATACCGACGGTATCAGATTTTTTAACCGAAAGACATTGTTGGCCTTCCAGCTATATAAATTGGGTTTGTCCTCTTTGTAGCGGTCATAGATCAAAAATTTAAGTCCGATCCTATTTTTGTAAAAGTCCGTTCTCGATTCACTGATACCAAAATTATCAAAAGTGATATCCTGGTTCTGGTAGGTGCCTTCCCAAATCAATTCCAGTCGTTCGAACAGTAGTCCGTACCGCAGTGCGATATCGGTGCCGAAAAGGGTACTATGGGTGTTCAACAAATTATGGTCTTGTTGTTCGTAGAAAATGCCCGATTCCAATTGTAGTACGTTTTTGCCTATGGCATAGGCACTTACCGATAGCCCTGGTCGGTTGGAGTTGATGACATCCGTATATTGGGAAATCCCGAAAAAAGGAATTATTAAAGCCAAAAAAAGTATTGGATAAATAGGTTTTTTTAACTCAAAACAACCGCTCATAGTTTGATTTTATTATTATTTTAAGACTTTTGCGCTACTAATACAACGTTAGAATTGTATTTTTGATATAAATTATCGAAAATTAATATGGCATTTCTGAAAACGATTTTAATAATCCTATTGGTGTATTACCTGCTAAAGATTTTGGCAAGATGGTTTGCACCCAAAATCTTCAGTTATGCGGCCAAGAAGACCGAAGAGCGATTTCGCGAAAGCTTCGGTGGATTTCCCGAACGGCCCGAATCCAGCGAAGAAAAAGTGGGTGAGGTCATTATCGACAAGAAACCGCCCAAAAAAACTTCATCTTCTAAAAAAGTTGGTGAATACATCGAGTTTGAGGAATTAGATTGATTAATTTAGCATTTCCAACCACATCAATAAACCAATGAAGTCAGGTATACAAGCTTTTTATACCCATTTTTTTGTCCTTGTTTTTTTTGTAATCGCTGCCGTGGCCTATTTCAACCCTGTGTTACGGGGGAAAGTCATTGAGCAATCCGATATACGCCAGTATACGGGTATGGCCAAGGAACAAAACGATTTTCGAAAGAAAAATGGGGAAGAACCCTATTGGACAAACAGTGCTTTTGGAGGCATGCCCACCTATCAATTGGGGGCCTACTATCCCCATGACTATGTAAAAAAATTGGATCGTTTGATCCGCTTTTTACCAAGACCCGCCGATTATCTGTTTTTATACTTTCTGGGATTTTATATTTTATTATGCTGCTTAAAGGTCGATTATAGATTGGCAGCTTTGGGGGCACTGGCCTTCGGTTTTTCTACCTATTTGATTATCATCCTTGGGGTCGGACATAATGCCAAAGCGCATGCCCTGGCGTATATGCCTATGCTTCTTGGGGGGATCATACTTACGTTTCGGGGCAAGTATTTGTGGGGATTCGTACTGACCGCAATTGCCATGGCCCTGGAAGTCGGTGCCAACCACTATCAAATGACCTATTATTTTATGCTTTTGGTATTGATCTTGGGTGTGGTTTACCTCGTAGATGCCCTACGTAAAAAGACATGGCGAAATTTCTTTGCCTCGGTAGGTTTGTTGGTACTGGCCGTTTTACTCGGGATAGCGGCAAATGCGACCAGCCTGTTGGCCACCAAGGAATATGCCGATTGGAGTACCAGGGGCAAAACCGAATTGACCATTAATCCCGATGGATCTGCCAAGACCAACACTAAAGGGCTCGATAAGGCCTATATCACTCAGTATAGCTATGGAATTTCGGAAACCCTGAATTTATTGGTGCCTCGCCTTTTTGGCGGTTCCAATGCCGAAGATCTGGGGTCCAATTCAAAAACCTATGATTTTTTGATCGATCAAGGAATATCAAGGAGTCAGGCCTTGGATTTTTCAAAACACCTACCGCTTTATTGGGGCGATCAGCCCATTGTTGCCGCTCCCGCCTATATCGGGGCCATAATACTCTTCCTGTTTTTATTGGGGTTGCTCTTGGTGAAAAACAAGGCAAAATGGTGGTTATTGGGCGGGGTGATCATGGCCTTGCTCTTATCTTGGGGTAAGAATTTTGGTCTATTGACCGATTTTATGATCGATTATTTTCCACTCTATAACAAATTTAGGGCCGTATCCTCGATCCAGGTGATCGTGGAACTTTGTGTTCCTATATTGGCGGTGTTAGGGGTAAGGGCCCTTTTGGATCCGGATGTGGATAAAAGTGAAAAATTGAAAGCCTTGAAGGTTGCCTTTTTGTCCATTTTGGGGATTGGTGTGGCCTTGTTCGTCCTAAAAGGGACTTTTAGTTTTGAAGGTGCTTCCGATGAAACCCTCCAACGATATTATGGTGATGAGATCCTTTCCTTGATCAGGTTGGATAGACAGGCCGTTTATACCAATGATCTTTTAAGGACCCTTTTATTTGTTGTCTTGGCGGCATTGGCCATCTGGTTGTATGTGAAGGGAAAAGTAAAATCGAATTTGCTTATCCTTGCCCTAGGGGTGTTGATCGTCATTGATTTGGTCGGTGTAGACCTGCGATATGTTAATAAGGAAGACTTTGTTTCAAAACGAAAAATGGCCGAACCTTTTCCCATAACTACGGCCGATCAACAGATTTTACAAGATGAAAGCGTGTATCGGGTATATAGTCCCCAAGAGGGTTTAAATGGGGCCCGTACTTCCTTCTACCATAAGTCCATTGGGGGTTACCATGCCGCGAAACCGGCCCGATTGCAGGATATATTCGATTTCTATATCTATCAGGGGAAAATCGAAATCCTGGATATGTTGAACGTTAAGTATGTGATTCAACAAAATGAAGAAGGTCAGGATGTCCCGACCATGAATCCCAATGCCAATGGGAATGCTTGGTTCGTTGAAAGTTTGAAAGAGGTCAAGTCCGCCAATGAAGAAATCAAGGCTTTGGAAACCCTGGACAATAAGCAAGAAGCTGTGGTCAATACCGTTGAATTTCCCAATATACATCGATTTGAATTTCAAACCGATTCATTGGCTACCGTCACCTTGACGGATTATGAACCCAATTCGTTGACCTATCGATCATCGAATGCGAATGACGGCATTGTGGTATTTTCCGAAATGTACTATAAAAATGGTTGGAATGCGTATATCGATGGGACACCAAAAGATCATTTTAGGGTCGATTATGTGCTTCGTGCCTTGGAAGTCCCGGCAGGCGACCATACCATTGTCTTTAAGTTTGAACCTGAAATTGTACATAAGGGGAGTTTGATTACCTTGGGAAGTTCAATTTTACTCGGATTGATCGTTATAGGGGGCATTGTATTTTCCCTACGGGGTTCCTCGAAAAAAGAAGGTGATCAATGAAAAAAGTTTTGATCATTACGTACTATTGGCCGCCAGCGGGTGGACCTGGGGTACAACGATGGTTGAAATTCGTAAAATACCTGCCCGATTTCGGCATAACACCAATAGTCTACATCCCCGAAAATCCCGATTATCCCATTTTGGATGCATCTTTCGTAAAAGAGGTGCCAAAAGACCTCCTAATTTACAAGCATCCGATTCGGGAACCGTACAAATTGGCAAGATTTTTTTCTAAAAAAGATGCCCAACGGATCAGTTCGGGAATCATTGCTACCAAGGACCAATCTTTTCTGGAAAAGGCGATGTTATGGGTAAGGGGAAATTTTTTCATTCCCGATGCACGTAAAAATTGGGTAAAACCATCGGTAAGGATTTTGGAAAACGTAATCGATAAGGAGCAAATCGACACCGTGATCACCACTGGGCCACCCCATAGTATCCATTTGATAGGATATCGTTTAAAAGCATTGAAAGGGGTTCGATGGGTAACCGATTTTAGGGATCCATGGACGTCTATCGGGTATCATAAAAAATTAAGGCTTACTTTAAATTCACAGCGGAAACATAAGCGTTTGGAGCATTTGGTCCTCAATACCGCCGATAGTATCGTGGTGACCAGCAATACCACCAAGGAAGAGTTTGCGGCCATTAGCAAAAAGCCCATTACCGTAATCACCAATGGATACGATACCGATGATCAAGGGCAAATGCCATTAACCGAGGATTTTACCATCTCCCATGTGGGATCCCTGTTATCGGGTAGAAACCCCGAGGTTTTGTGGAAGGTTTTAGGAAGTTTGGTGAGGGATAACAAGGATTTTAAGGCGTGTTTTAAATTACGTTTGGCGGGGGTCATAAGTGATGACGTTTTACAGCGAATAAATGATTCCGGGCTAAAGGATCATACCGAAATATTGGGCTATGTTTCCCATAATGAGGCATTAAGGATACAACAGCAGTCCCAAGTGCTTTTGTTGGTAGAGATAGATGCTAAGGAAACCCAGGGAATCTTACCCGGTAAGTTATATGAATATATGGCTGCGAAACGGCCCATTTTGGCCATTGGCCCCAAAAAGTGGGATGCGGCCCGGATAATTACGGAAACCCGTTCGGGGTCTAGTTTTGGGTACTCCGATGAAAATAAATTAAAAGATGTACTTTTAAAGTGGTTCTCAGCCTACAAGAATGGAGGGTTGTACGTTAATGCCCAGGACTTGGAAAAATACAGTAGAAGGGAACTCACCAGGGAATTAGCCAAACTTATTTAATGGGAATAGTCACTAAACAAGCCTTGAACAATACCATAATCACCTATCTGGGTTTTGGGGTTGCCGCGATAAACACACTTTTTCTGTACACCAACTTTTTGACCGATGAATATTACGGCTTGGTAACCGTTATCCTGTCCACATCGGCCGTATTAATGCCACTATTGGCCTTTGGCGTTCCCAATACCTTGGTAAAGTTTTACAGCAGTTTTAAGAAAGAAAACAACATTGCCGCATTTGAGACCCTTATGCTCTTGTTGCCACTTTTACTCATTCTCCCGCTGGCTTTGGTGACCTTTGGTTTTACCGATACCATAGGGGAATTCATTGCCAAGGAAAACCATATTGTAAAAGACTATGTCTGGTATATTTTTCTCATTGGGATGTCCTTGGCCTATTTTGAAGTCTTTTACGCTTGGTCCAAAGTGCAAATGAAATCCGTTTTCGGTAATTTCATGAAAGAGGTCTTTAATAGGGTAGGGGTCATGCTCCTTTTGTTTTTGATATATTTTGATGTCATTTCAGTGGATTTTTTCTTGAAGGCCTTGGTAGGCCTGCATCTTTTGAGAACACTGATCATGAAAATATATACCTATGGTCTAAAGATGCCGAAGTTGAATTTCGATTTTCCGGCCAATACAAGGGCCATTCTTAACTATAGCGCTTTGATCATCCTTGGAGGATCTGCAGCCGTGATCATTTTAGAGATCGATAAGGTAATGATCAATCAATTCATATTGATCGAAAATGTGGCTTATTATGGGGTGGCTACCTATATCGCCACGACGATCATCGTTCCCTCAAGGGCCATGCACCAAATTACCTATCCCTTAACAGCGGAATTATTGAATCATGGAGACCATGACGGATTGGAATCACTCTATAAAAAATCATCCCTTACCTTGTTCATCGCCTCGGGGATATTGTTCGTTTTGATCGTCACCAATTTGAACGATCTTTTCCTCATTCTTCCCGTAGAGTATCGGGGAGGGTTCGTTATCGTTTTTCTCATTGGCCTGACCAGGGTCTACGATTCGGTCTTGGGCAATAACAATGCGATTATGTATAATTCCGATTATTATAAGACGTTGTTGGCCATGGGGGTACTGCTCGCTGTCTTGGTTATTCTACTCAATTTGCTCTTTATCCCTAAATACGGACTCAATGGTGCGGCATGGGCCAGCTTTATAGCCGTGGCGATTTACAATACGATCAAATTATTCTATGTTCGGGCGAAATTCAACATGATACCATTTAGTTTGGAAACCTTGAAAGTGTTCGGACTCTTACTGGTTATTGGCGGTGTTTTTTATGTTGTTCGATTGCCATTCCACGCCTTGGTCAATATAGGAATCAAGAGTGTCGTAACCATTCTTCTTTATGTGGGTATCCTATATCGGTTCAAAATATCGGAAGATGTTTATCGATTGCTTAACAAGTATCTAAAGATCAAACCCTGACCGAAGTATCGTATCAGGGTTTAAACAACTAACCAACCTAAAAACTATTTTTATCGGACCCGATTTCCAAAAGCCCTTGGCTTTTTAAAATACGTTGGTCTCACTGCCCTTGCCGTAGCTTTGGGCATTTGTCATTCACATTTAATATCTTCTGGTGTTACTTCTTGAATTACTTCTGGAGGCAACATTTTTTCTTGAAGAAGTAGACCTTTTTACCGTTGCCTTACTGGAGCTACGTGTCGAAGGCCTTTTGGCTACCGTTCTTTGTGTCCGGGTAGTGGTACTGCGGACATTTTTGTTCGAGGTCCTGCTTACGGGCTTCTTGTACGTTGTGGTACTTTTCGAAACCGTGGTTCTTCTGGGCGTTTGGGTCACCGTTCTTTTTGTGACCGTATTTCGCTGTGGAGACCTTGTGGTCGTCGTACGTTGGGTAATGGCACGATCGGCAATCGCCCTTGTGTTCGTATTGCGAACCGCCCTAGTATTGGTGCTACGCACCGACTTTGTTTGTACGGCACCCCTGTTGTTATTGGATGTTTTATACACACCCTTAGTATTCCTGGTCACGGTTCTATTGCTTCGAACGGCATTATTTTTCGTTTTTGGGTTGTTCATGCGTTGTGCAACCCTTCTGTCGTTCCGGTAAATCGTTGCCCTATCCCTACGAACCTGGTTGTATCTATGTTCCCGACCTACTTTAGCGTAAGCTCTTCGGGTATTAAAACGGTAAGGTTTGTAATAGGTATAACGAAACGGTCTGTAATATCTTCTATATGGGCTATTGAACACCAATGAAAATCCGATGGCAGGTCTTAAAAAGAACCTATGGAAAGGTCTATACACATAATGTCTGTTATACACATTGATGTATCCTACATGGTAATCATAAAAACCATTTCGGTTGTAATATACATACATACCTCCCACGCGTTGCACCCTATTGTTCCTATATCGGATATCAACATCCCCGATTTGGGTAACACGACCGTAATAGTCATAATAAATAGGTACGTTCTCGACTTGTATGACCGCCCCGTAATCGTCGTATTGGGCATACGGACTGTAATCGTACCCTGAGTTCATGGTGACTCCGTTTTTACGGCCAGACACATAATTCTCGATATAGAAATCAAATTCCCCATCGGGGTATACCGCAAATGTGATGCCTTGTTCCACGAATATGAAAGCGTTGTTATTGTTATAAGCATTGCTGGTTGCAACCTTACCTTCAGTTGTACTGGCCTGGGTACCTGTGGTGCCTAAAATAAGGGCTGTAAAAAGGAGTACTAATTTTTTCATGATATAAGGTTTAAATTCCCGAATGCAACTATTTACATTCGATTAGGTAATACCAAACAGCGTGCCAAAAATCAACACATCAACATAATACATTGGTAATCAATATAATATAATGATTACAGGTTTATGGAAATAAGCCGGGTAATTGTTTTGGGAATAAAAAAGGGGGCCTTCAACAAGTTTTTTTGATCGGAATACCACCCCTTTTGGGGGTTGGTATCCATACATCGATCAACGGGAAACCAGTTTCTCTTTTAGGTAATTTGCAGTGAATGATGCCGTACTCTTGATCATTTCCTCAGGGGTACCTTGGGCTAGAATATTCCCGCCATTCTCACCCCCCTCAGGGCCTAGGTCAAGAATATGGTCGGCACATTTGATCAGCTCAATATTATGTTCGATCACGACGACCGAATGTCCTTTAGAAATCAAGGCATCAAAGGATTTCAATAATTTTTTGATGTCGTGGAAATGCAGCCCTGTAGTAGGTTCATCAAAAATGAAAAGGGCCTTGTCTTTTGTGGTCCCCTTTACCAAAAAGGATGCAAGCTTTATCCGTTGGGCCTCACCCCCGGATAAGGTAGAGGAAGACTGGCCCAAGGTAACATACCCCAATCCTACATCGCGGAGGGGACCCAACTTACCCACGATCTTGTTCTGTCCATGTTTTTGGAAAAAGTCTATGGCATCATCCAGGGTCATATCAAGGATATCGGCAATGCTGGCCCCTTCAAAGGTGACTTCCAACACCTCCTTCTTGAAACGTTTGCCCCCGCAGGTATCGCATTCTAAATGTACATCGGCCATAAACTGCATCTCAACGGTTATTTCCCCTTCTCCCTTACATTTTTCACAACGCCCCCCATCTACATTGAATGAGAAGTGTTTTGGTTGGTACCCTCTGATCTTGCTTAATTTTTGGGCGGCAAACAGGGCCCTTATATCATCATAGGCTTTGATATAGGTCACCGGGTTGGAACGGGAGGATCTTCCTATCGGATTCTGGTCGACGAACTCTACGTGTTTAATGGATTTGTATTTGCCTTCGACAGCCGTAAACTGTCCGGCTTTTTGACCATAACCCCCTATTTCCTTCAATAGGATGGGGTAGAGCAATTTCTTGACCAAGGTACTTTTGCCACTACCGGAAACCCCGGTTACGACGGTTAGCATGTTCAAGGGAAAAGTCGCATCTATATTTTTTAGATTGTTTTCCCGGGCTCCTTTGATCGTAATGAAATTCTGGGATGTCCGTCTTTTTTTAGGTACTTCTATTTCCAATGTGCCATTCAAGTAACTTGCGGTTAGGGAAGAAGACGTAAGGATTTCGCTCAATGTTCCGTGGGCGACCACCTCGCCCCCTTTACTTCCGGCTTCAGGACCTATGTCGATGACTTCATCCGCAGCATTCATGATATCCTCATCATGCTCAACCACAATCACGGTATTGCCGAGATCACGCAGCGATTTCAGTACCGCTATCAGGTTTTCAGTATCCTTGGGATGTAAACCGATACTGGGCTCATCAAGAATATACATTGACCCCACCAGGCTACTGCCCAACGAAGTCGCTAAGTTGATCCGTTGGCTTTCGCCTCCCGAAAGGGAATTTGATTTACGGTTTAAGGTAAGGTACTTTAGTCCCACTTTTTCCAAGAAACCCAATCGGGTATTGATTTCCTTCAACAATCTGTCGGCAATTTGCGCATCGTGATCGGTTAGGGAGAGATGATTGAAGAATTCCGATAATCGATCAATGGGCAATTCAACCAAGTCGGTTATCGATTTCCCGTCGATCTTTACGTATTCGGTCTCTTTACGGAGACGTTTGCCCTTACATTCGCTACATCTGGTTTTACCACGATACCTCGAGAGCATTACCCTATTTTGGATCTTATAGCTCTTCTCCTCCAAAAAAGCAAAGAATTTATGTAGTCCGGTAAAGTGGGAATTACCGTCCCAAACCAATTGCTTTTGTTCTTCGGTAAGTTCAAACCATGGTTTATGTATGGGGAAATCGAATTTATAGGCGCTGTTCACCAATTCGTCCCGATACCAACCCATGCTTTCGCCCCTCCAAGGGAAAATGCCGTTTTCATATACTGAAAGGGCCGTATTGGGAATCACCAAATCCTCATCTATGCCGATAACATCCCCGTATCCTTCGCATTTAGGGCACGCCCCATAGGGGTTGTTAAAACTGAAGAGGTGTACGTTGGGCTCCAAAAAGGACAGGCCATCTTTTTCAAACTTGTTATTGAAAACGGTCTGTTTTTCCGTTTTTAGTTCTTCAATGATACATTCCCCTTTTCCTTCAAAAAAGGCCGAATCTATGGCATTGGCCAATCGGTTAAGGAAATCCTCGTCGTTTTTGGTGATGATCCGATCTACGACCAGGCTAAAATTATGTCCTATATCCTCAGGAGCGGCTTCGATTCGAATGACCTTCCCATTGTGTTTTATTCTGGCATACCCTTGTTTTGAGAATAATTGTAGCGATTTTATGGGGTCTCTATCGGCTTTTATAACGATGGGGGCCAAGAGCAGCAGTTTCTCCCCTTCCTTGAATTCCTTTATGAATTTTACCACATCGGTAACCGTATGTTTCTTGACTTCTTCCCCGGATATAGGGGAGTAGGTCTTACCGATACGGGCAAACAATAGTTTTAGGTAATCGTAAATCTCTGTAGTGGTCCCTACCGTTGAACGAGGGTTGGTCGAATTTACCTTTTGCTCTATCGCGATGGCGGGAGCTATGCCTTTTATATAGTCTACCTTGGGTTTGTCCAATTTGCCCAGAAATTGGCGGGCATAGGAAGATAGGCTTTCTACATAGCGGCGCTGACCTTCGGCATATAGGGTGTCGAAAGCCAAACTCGATTTCCCGGAGCCCGAAAGACCGGTAATTACGACCAGTTTATTTCTGGGGATCACAACATCGATATTCTTTAAATTGTGCAGCTTGGCACCTTTAATAATAATATTATGCTTAGGATTGACGTCTTGTATTGCGGGCATATTCTTCATTCGGAACACAAAGATACGATGAACGTATTTAAACTTTTTCAATTGGACTAAAATTTGATTTGTCCTTTCGAATGCATTTAACAAGTACATGTATTTTTACGATCAAGTACCCTATGGAGGGTTTACCTTGGGTAACATGGGGTATCACGTTTCTTTTTTGGGATTTCCATTCGTTTAAAATGTTAAAACCGATCGTTGTAGGAAACGGGTGTATTTTGGAAAGGAACAGATAAAATGATGATAATTAAGGCGCTGTTTTTTTATAACTTATAATTTTTTCTATATTTGAACTAAATAAAATGTTAAGACGCCTATAGCCATAAAATTACTTTTTTAAAATTAGTGTAACCCCAAAAGGCTTTTCCCAGAAGGATCAGCCCCTAATTTTTACTAAAAAAAGTAATTGATATGGAACTTCAAATAGCCGACTCCCTACTTATTCAGAATTACATTAACGGAGATGAAAAATCTCTGGAAACCTTGATAAAAAGGCATAACCAACGCCTAAGTGGCTTTATCTATTCAAAGGTCAAAGATCGGGAAATCACCGAGGATATTTTTCAGGATACCTTTATAAAGGTCATTAGGACACTTAAAAAAGGAAGGTACAACGAGGAAGGTAAATTTTTGCCATGGGTAATGCGTATTGCCCATAACTTGATCATCGATTATTTCAGGAAGAGTAGCAGATTGCCCTATTTCGAGGGATCCAATACCTTCGATATTTTTTCAGTTGTTCATGATGAGAAATTGAACATCGAGAAACAACTTATCAAAGAGCAGATCGATGAGGACTTGGCGGTACTTGTCGAAGAGTTGCCCATAGATCAGCGCGATGTACTTGTAATGCGCATGTATAGGAACATGAGTTTTAAGGAAATTTCCGAAAATACAGGGGTGAGTATCAACACGGCACTGGGTCGTATGCGTTATGCGCTTATCAATCTCCGAAAGCTTATTGATGAACACAATATCATTTTAACGGATTAAGCGCCCCGTAGGACAGACTTTCCATGTTTTTATCGAATAAAAAGGGCGTAGGTCGAACCTATTTATTATTTTTAACTTTAGGGCGTTTTAGTAATGAAACAATACTGAAATAGATATGGAGAAATTTTACGTTGAGGATAAGAAAAATATTAAAAAGGTAGCAGCAAAAAAAGAGACCATTGATTTTTTGTTGAATTATTCCAAATCATTGAAAATCCAAAAGATCAAAGGTATAACCTACGAGAGCAATATAAATTGATTTTTTTGGAGTAAAACATAAACCCTTATTACACCAGTAATAGGGGTTTTTTGA
The DNA here is from genome assembly GCF_028882255.1 of Maribacter polysaccharolyticus. Lineage (GTDB taxonomy): Bacteria > Bacteroidota > Bacteroidia > Flavobacteriales > Flavobacteriaceae > Maribacter_A > Maribacter_A polysaccharolyticus. The sequence goes on along the minus strand of NZ_JARBUY010000005.1, from coordinate 55,388 downwards.
TTTATACCCATAAGAACCCCTATTTGAACTTCTGGGGGCGCTACCCTAATTGGAGGGCAAAGTACATATAATGGGCATCAAGATTCTTATCCTTTAATGCTTTGTTCTTTTTGATATTTGATATGGTTTTGGCATGGCAGGCATGAATGCCGTTGATAGTGAAGCCTTAAATACCGTTTAGGCCTTTGGGACGGTGACTGTTTTATTTGGATTTTTGGGTACTTCCGAAATGGGATCCTGTTCTACGGTCGCCCGCAGATGTCATGTTTGAAAATAGGTAAAGGATCTTAATCGGTTGAATAGTAAGATGTCTAATATCCCAAGCGATGATCTTAAGCCCTGCCGACGGGGTAAATAGAGGTTGAAGTTGGTCGAAACAACTGCCAATCCTTTGGAATATTGTATTGAAAATCAAAAATGATTGTTTCACATCATAAAAAGCGTGTTTGACAACATAGTTTTTTTCACACTCCCTGTTTTATATAGTTTTAGGTCATAATTAATGAATAGCACATTTTTAACCGAAAGCTGTTTAACTCAAAGTAAAAGACCTAAAACCTAAATCAAGCTTTAACCAAAAGAAGCCCTAAACTTAAAAATACTTTGCATGGAACTACAAATTGACGACTCGATATTAGTTAGAGATTACATCAGCGGAGATGAGAAAGCGCTGGAAATCCTTATCAATAGGCACAACCAACGTATTTCCAGTTTTATCTACTCCAAAGTACTGGATAGGGATATCACTGAAGATATTTTTCAGGACACCTTCATTAAAGTGATCAAAACCTTAAAAAAAGGTACGTACAGTGAAGAAGGTAAATTTTTACCTTGGGTTATGCGAATCGCACACAACTTGATCATCGATCATTTTAGAAAGAACAAAAGGATGCCCATGTTCGAAGGAAGTGATGACTTCAATATCTTTTCGGTCATAGGGGACGATAAGTTGAATGCCGAAAAACAATTGATCAAAGACCAGATCCATATGGATTTGAGATACTTGGTAGACGAGTTGCCCGATGATCAGAGGGAAGTACTTTTAATGCGTATCTTCAAGGATATGAGCTTTAAGGAAATTTCCGAAAATACGGGGGTGAGTATAAACACGGCTTTGGGTAGAATGCGATATGCCCTGATAAATCTTAGAAAGATCATCGAAAAAAACAATATCGTACTTACAAATTCATAACCGAATTTGGGTTAAAACAATAATTTGATTTTAGTTGCGTTATTGTAACATAACAAGACTATAATCAATATGGAAAAAATTTACTTTGAGCACGAAAAGAAGAGCCGTCCGGTAAAGGCTTGTAGCGAGACCATCCAGTTTTTGACCAGTTTTTCTAAGTCACTCTGTATAGTCAAACCCAACAATATACAGTTCGAAATGAACTTGAATTAATAAAAAAAGACCCGCAATTAGCGGGTTTTTTTATTTTTGGAATAGTCGTTCAGCACCGTTTTCCTACCAATGGTTTTGGTGATGATGTCCTTTTCCAGGTCCCATCCCCTGGCCGGTGAATATTCCCGACCATACCAGATGATCTGTAAGTGCAGATCGTTCCATGACTCCTTAGGGAAAATCCGTTTCGCATCTTTTTCGGTCTGAACCACATTTTTACCATTGGACAGTCCCCAGCGGTACATTAACCTATGAATATGGGTATCGACCGGGAAGGCGGGGGTGCCAAAGGCCTGTGAAACAACAACGCTTGCCGTTTTATGCCCGACCGCCGGAAGTTCTTCCAATAGGGCAATGTCATTGGGAACCGCTCCGTCATATTTATCGATCAAAATTCGTGACAATCCGTGGATACCTTTCGATTTCATAGGGGATAGGCCTACCGGTTTTATGATTTCGCGAATTTCCTCCACGGTTAATTTAACCATATCAAAAGGATTGTCGGCCCTATCAAAAAGCAAAGGTGTAATCTGGTTGACCCTCACATCTGTACTTTGGGCCGAAAGTAGTACGGCGATCAATAGGGTATAGGGGTCTTTATGGTCTAAAGGCACCGGAATGGAGGGATAAAGTTCCTGCAGTGTTTTTAAGACAAAATCAACCTTTTCTTTTTTAGTCATATTAAGCGTACTTTAGCTATGGATAAAGAATTGCTAAATTATAAAAATCGACTATGAAAACATTACAAGTAGGGGATAAAGTCCCTGGGTTTACCGCAAAGGACCAAGATGGGAATACCGTTGAACTTTCCGATTACCTCGGGAAAAAGTTGATTGTTTTTTTCTATCCAAAGGCCAGTACCCCAGGTTGTACGGCCGAGGCATGTAACTTAAGGGATAACTACAGTGAATTGATGTCGCAAGGTTATGAATTGTTGGGGGTGAGTGCCGATTCGGAAAAAAGACAATCGAATTTCAAGAATAAGCACGAATTGCCATTTCCGCTGTTAGCGGATGAGGACCATACCGTTATCAATGCTTTCGGAGTTTGGGGACCCAAGAAATTCATGGGTAGGGAATACGATGGTATCCATAGAAAAACTTTTGTGATCAATGGGGAAGGTGTGGTGACCAAAGTCATCGATAAGGTGAAGACCAAGGACCATGCGGCACAACTACTCGATTAAAGATCTTATTGGGTACACGAAAAAAAACGTCCCGATTTTTTGATCGGGACGTTTTTATGTGGATCTTATGGGTTGCCGATCACCGATTGTGATCAATCCCGTTCGCGTGTAAAAAGTTTTTTCTCCTTTATGATTTCGGCAAGACCTTCCGGAATGGCATTTTCCCAGCCTTTTTCATTATTGACGATCTTCTTAAAGACATCCCTTGAGAAAATATCCATGATCTCGGTATCATAATCAATAATGTCCATGACCCTTCCATTATATTTGAAGAACTTATACAGTTCTTTCATTCGGGGATGTACTTTTATATTGTTACTGGTCATGATCTGTCCGGTTTCCGGATTTTTCATCGGATAGAGGTATACCTGAAGATCTTTAAAGAACAACTTTCCGAAAGCTTCCAAAATTCCCCCGCTCAAATGGCGGTAATATTTCTCGTCGAAAATGTCCACCAGGTTATTAATGCCCATGGTAAGTCCGCATTTCTCCTTGGTATAATTATTAAAGTACTCTACCAACTTATAGTATTCCTGGAAATTCGATATCATTACCGTATGTCCCATGGAACAGAGCAATTCGGCCCGATCCAAGAAATCCCTTTCATCGATTTCACCGGCAGCTTTAAGGTTGGATAAGGTAATCTCGAAAATTACTATGGCCCTATTCTCATCGACCCTTCGGTCCCTGATGAAGATATCGTAAGATTTTTTGAGCATGTCCATGTTTACCTTGGTCACGGGCCTAAAACTTCCCCGTAAAGCCAAAATATTCTTCTTGTATAATTTGGATGCCGGTAAGAGGTTGTTGCCGTCCGGACCGAACATTACCGCATCGGTCATATCGTTACGGATCAGCTGAAGACTCATCAACCGGTTATCGACCTTCTTGAAATTGGGCCCCGAGAAATTGACCATGTCAATTTCAATGGTGTCCTTATCGATATGATCGTAAAGGTATTTTAATAATTTTCTGGGCTTATGGTATTTGTAAAAGGCGCCATAAATAAGATTGACCCCTACGATACCCAAGGTTTCTTGTTGTAAACGGGCTTCGGTTTGCTTAAAGCGAACATGAAGGATAATTTCATCGAGCTCTTTTTGGTCGGGTTCCAGTTGAAATCGTATTCCCAACCAACCGTGGCCCTTATATCTTTTTGAAAAGTCTATGGTCGCTACGGTATTCGCATAAGAAAAGAACAAGCGGTCGGGATGCTTATCCCTGGTGATACGTTCTTCCATTAGCCGCATTTCGTGCGATAACATCCTTTTTAACCTAGGCTGGGAAACATAGCGACCATCAGCTTCAACCCCGTATATGGCATCACTGAATTCTTTATCATAGGCACTCATGGCTTTGGCAATCGTACCCGATGCACCCCCGGCCCTAAAAAAATGCCTTGCCGTTTCCTGACCCGCTCCAATTTCCGCAAAAGTCCCGTAAATATCAGGGTTCAAGTTGATCCTCAAAGTTTTGGCCTTGATGGAAGGAATATTCTCAAATGCGGTATCCCTTTTTAGAGCTATTGACATATAACGGTTTTTGGTTTAAAACAAAGTTAGCAAGATCAGGTAATTTTTTAAATAAATAAGTTATAAATTTGGAATAAACTGTTGTAACGTTGAAAATTACATTTTTGGGAACCGGCACCTCGCAAGGAATCCCTGTTATCGGGAGCTCGCATCCCGTCTGTTTAAGTAAAGACCCTAGGGACAAACGATTACGTGTTTCGGTACTGCTATCATGGGACGATCATAATTATGTGATCGACTGTGGGCCCGATTTTAGACAACAAATGTTGACCAACAGTATCCCTACATTGGACGGTATCCTTTTTACCCATGAACATTCCGATCATACTGCCGGTATCGATGATATCAGGCCGTTTTTCTTTCGGCAGGGCGATATTCCCATTTATGCCCACAACAGGGTCATCGATTCTCTAAAAAAGAGGTTCGATTATATTTTTACCGATGGTGATCGTTATCCGGGAGCACCGGCGGTCGAGATCCATGCCATTGAGAACAATAATCCCTTTTGCCTTGGAGGACAGGAAGTGGTTCCCATTAATGTCATGCACGATCAACTGCAGGTATTTGGTTTCCGCATCAAGGATTTTACCTATTTGACCGATGTCAAGACCATCGAGGATTCGGAAATCGAAAAAATAAAAGGCTCTAAAATAGTAGTGGTCAACGCATTGCGCGAAAAGGAACACCATTCCCATTTCAATTTAAATGAGGCTTTGGCCTTTATCGCCAAGGTTAAACCCGAAAAAGCCTATTTGACACATATTAGCCATTTGTTGGGTTTTCATAGGGAAGTTGAAAAAAAATTACCAAAAGATGTACATTTGGCCTACGATAATCTTCAATTAAACCTCTAGGTGCTTTAACCATGAAAAATAAACTTTTTTTATACCTATTCGTCTTTACCGCCCTGATTTGTCTTTTCTTGTTCGTGAGCAACGGCAATATGCAAAAGGCCAAGGAGGCTAAGATCCTTAGCTTGGAAAATACGGTCTCCTCCTTAAAGGATTCCCTTCAAGATACCCAGCTAAAGGTACTTGATATGCAGTATTTTTCATTGGAGAACAATGATGATGCCCTTGCCTATTACTATCATCTGGAATTGGAGGATCCCGTTCGCTATATTTCCGATAAACTGCTGGAAACCAATGAGTCCAAAGGCGACAATCCATTGATTCCCTATGAAGGAATGGAAAGCGACTTTAAAATAAACAAGATCAAGGTCCTAAACCATAAATGGATCATCGCTGACTTTTCAGACGGAAAATATTGGGGAGAGCTGTTGATCAAGTATGGATTAAAAGACGACATGGGGGTCGATTTTACGACGGTCGACCACCTGCTTTATACCCGCAGCAACTAAAATTTATCCTTTAACCACGCATTGAAGGAATAAAAATTCTGTGGTGCTACCCCATGGCCCACCGGAAATTCCTCATAAACATGGGCGATTTGCAATGCCCTTAAGATCCCGGGGATTTTTTGTGCCCATTCGGGAGGTATGACCTGATCTACCTGTCCGTGTGAGGCATAGATCGTAAGCTTTCCGAAATCCTTGGTAGCAAGATCTCCGGAAATAAGGTTTTCATTGATATATCCGCTTAAGGCAATTACGTTCTTGATCTTTTCGGGATAGGAAAGTGCCACGGCATAACTTAGGATGGTACCTTGGCTAAAACCCAATAGGGAAATGCGATCGGTATCGAGGCCATAGGTTTCACAGGCTTCATCAATAAAAGCCACGATTTTATCCCTGGATTCCACCGCTTGTTCATCATCGCTCCATTTTCCCTTATCCGCATCAAAATTAATGGCATACCACGCATACCCAAAGGGTTGTAAGGTAAAAGGGGCACGAACGGCAATAATGCACAGTTCCGATGGGAGCTGCGGTGCAAAAGAAAACAGGTCTTCCTCATTGCTTCCATAGCCATGGAACATGAAGAGTACGGGAGGTTTTCCTTCCTTTAAGGAGGAAGGTTTTATCAAATGGGTCAAAGAAAGTTGGGCAGTTGTCATATCAAGAAATAAATGTAAACCATTTTTGAAAATAAGGACCTAATACCGGGACCATTTGTTTTTTGTTCCCCAGTACGCCTAAAAAGCCATAAATCCATAGGATAAAATAGCAAAGATAGAGTCCGAAAAGTGCATATTGATTGTACCATACGCTGGAAAATAGCGCAAAGCCGTGAAACATAAGGTGCAGACCAAAGGCCTGTCGGGTATGAAAACGGGCGAACCCATTCTTGGGTTCCATATTCATGGTAATGGCAATTATCGCCCCGACGATGGTGAGATAGGCAATAATGGCCGTTGTTTTTCCCTTGGCAATGGTATCGTTTGAAGGATCGTTGGTCATATAGGTCTGAACGTAATGGGTTAAAGGTTAGTTTAAGATCAACTGGTGGTTGTTGTAAATACCATAGACCTTACCCCTTAAGGTTTCATCAATGGCCATACTGTTTTTTGAGGTAGAATGCACATGCCCTTTTTCAAATACATATTCCAGGTCAGGATCAAAAAGGGTAAGACAGGCTTTTTCCCCTTCGGCCAAAATAGGTTCTACCAAACCGTAACGCTTTTTGCCGTGGGTCAACAGATCAATGCATTTTTCGGTGTCGAAGTGCTTGTGCAATAACCCGAACAAACTCTCCAGACCAATGGCACCGTAATCGGCATTGTCGAATTCAACCGCCTTCAATTCAATATTCAAGGGGGTGTGGTCAGAGGTGACATAATCGATGGTCCCATTGTTTAAACCCTTGATCAGGGCCTTGGTGTCTTTTTTATCGCGTAAGGGTGGGTATACCTTAAACGCCGTATCGAATTCTTCCAAGACTTCATCGGTAAAGCATATATTATGAATGGCCACGCTACAGCTAACGTCCAATCCTTTTTTCTTGGCATCGGCAATGAGTTTTACGGCATTTGCCGTAGAAATGGTGGGGATATGTAATTTACCGCCCGTATATTCCAAGATAAAAAGATCACGTACGATCTGTATTTCTTCCGCCATGGCGGGAATGCCCTTTAAACCCAATTTGGTGGAGGTTTCCCCTTCGTGTACCACACCCTTTCCGGCAATTTTGACATCCAATGGCTGTGAATAGATAAGGCCATCAAAATTCTGTACGTATTGCAAGGCTATTTTTAACAGGTTGGAATTCATAATCGGCGACTTGTAATCATAAAAACCTACTGCCCCGGCATTACGCATATCATATAATTCGGCCAAGTCAATACCTTCGGCCCCCATGGTCATTGCTCCCAAGGGATAAAGGTTCGTGGCATCTTCGCGGGAAGCGTTTTTCAAAAAGACAATGTCGGAACTACTGTCGACAATGGGGTGGGTGTTTGGGTTCAATACAATATCGGTGAAACCGCTCAGTGCGGCCGTCCTGAGACCGTTCTTTATGGTTTCCCTTTCCTCATACCCCGGCTCCCCAAAACACACACTACTATCGAACCATCCCAAGGATACGTGTAGATTTTTCAATTCCACGGTCTTGGTTCCTTTAGGGGCTTCAATTTTAGTGGCGATTTTCGCTATTTGGCCATTTTGGATTAAAATATCCCTTTTTTTTAAGTGCAGATCCGTAGTGTGTGCGTTTACGATCTTAGCGGATTTTAGGAGTAGGTTCATGTCCACAGGGTTTATCTCAGGGTTAACGATCATTTTATATATTTGATTAGGAGCACTTCCATAAAAAGAAAAAATAGTGCTAAAATAACAAACCATTTCCAAAGCTCGGTAATACGATCATCGTTTTGTAGGGCTTCAAAAAGGGTTGTTATCGAACTTTGTTGACTGGCGCTATTGATTTGTTCCACATCCATGAAAAGGAGTTCACTTTCCGTTCTTGGATAGTTGAAACTTACATGTTTCAAAGGTACCCCATCTTCGGTAATGCCATAAATACCGTCTTCGGTGGGGTTTTCGTAAAAAGTCAGGGAAACTTTGTTGGCAAGGCTGCGTTGTTGGGGTATGAATTCTTGATCTCCTTTGGATACCTTTAAAATATGGTCTTTGGCCAAATTCCTGGAAATATCCATCGCTGCCCGCCCGTTCAGTTCAAAATACAATGGGGAGGGTTTAAGGCTGTTGATCCCCATCTTATAAAAGGTAGGTACGATCAAAGGGGATTGTTGAAAATTCGAGTTTTCCAGGTCTAGTGCCGCTGTATAAAGATATAACCCATTGTTACCTGCCAGGAAGGCATCGCCATTTTGATAGCTCAAAATATTCGGGAGTGGGGACTTGAGTTTAAAATATTGGTTCACCTTCGGGTATTGGAAATTGTCCACTTTTTTTTCGAATACCTGGTCATAAAGCGGGTGGGAGAATGCGATTTGGGTAATCGCGGTTTCGGAGTTTATGGTTTCCGAAAAGATTCCCATGTCCAAAGGGGCAAGCAATTGGTTGTAGGAGACGATATCGGCATTGGTTGATGGGATAAGGACCAAACTGCCTCCTTCGGTAATGAAAGACCGAAGGCTTGGGATCATCGGATTGGGGATATCCTGCAACCCGTTAAGGATGATCAGGTTCTGGTTTTCAAGATCCCTGTAATTCAAGTTCTTCAGTGAAAAAGAAGCTAGGTCAAACGCATCCTTGGTATAGATACGTTGTAAGAATTTTGAGGGCGAATTTTCGATGATCAGGACCTTAGGCTTGTCCTTCTCATCAATATTGAAATAGAGATGATTGTCGTACGGCAATCCTTTGTCGGTGATTTCGAGCTTCCCCAATACCATTTCGTTCGCAGGAATCGTAAAGGTAATCTGGCTTTTTCCATTTTCAAAAAGGGCGGTGGTTTTGGCAATCAACCTTTCATTGTTGAAAAGGGATACCGGAGTCCTCCCAATGTTGGGTGAGGCCGATAATAAAATGGAAATATCGCTGTTATCGGTACCCGAAGTGGTTATGAAACAGCTATCCAGGGAGATGTTGGCCTCCTCGGTCCCCGATAGTTTCACGAGGTGTTTTTTTAAGTTGTTATCCGAATTGAAAGCCTTTGAAGCCATATGGTTTTGAAAATCGGAAATGATGATCAGGTTTTTGATCGAACTCTCATTTTTGGAAAAGAACGTCCCGGCTTTCAATTCGATTTCTTCAAGGTTCAATTGTTTGGGGGTAGGGGAAATCCCCAATAGATCGTTGTGGATGTCGACGGCCTGGACATCCTTGTATTCCCCCGAATTGGTGAATAGGCTAAAGGTCTTGCCCGGGGGGATGGCTTTCAATAGATCCTGTACCGCGGTATGGATCAAGGTCCCATCCACATCCCTTGCCCACATACTGAACGAATTATCCAAATAAACCACCGTTTCTTTTTCTGCCAAGGCCGTTGTATTTGCCAAGAAGGGACGGGCAAAAGCCAAGATCAATACAGAGAATAGGGATAAACGGGTGAACAGGAGCAACCATTTTTTCAAGGTATTGCTCTTTCGGGATTCGGCTATGACCTTTTGCAACAGTTTTACATTCGTAAAAGGGGTCTTTTCGAATCTTCGTAATTGAAAAAAATGAATGAATATAGGAATCAGTAGAAGAAAAAAGGCCCAAAGAAGTTCTGGATATTTAAACTGCATTCCCGATTTTGATTTTACAAATATATGAAGTATTCAGAAATTGGTCGTACATAATCCCATTAAAATTCAGCAAAAGAAAAAATAGTCGGTCATCGGCTTTTTGTCCATGGCATCAAAAAAAACCGTAATCGCTTTCTGTTCCTTTTCATTGGCTACCGTAATAATGTTCTGGGAATCCTGTAAATGGTTTAAAATGCGAAAATGCCGCAGTTTTTTCCCGTAGATTTCCTTGCCTATTTTCTTGGGGTTGTCGCAGATCCATTCAAATTCGATATTCCTGTCCATTAGGCTTTTGGCTATGGTCTTTCCTTTGTTTCCGGCCCCCCAAACCACCAAAGGTCTGTTGGCATCGTGGTCGAGTTTTAAGAAGTAGTGTAATTTGATATCCAAAAAATAATTGGCCGCATAGTGCTCACTGGTACGGGAGGTACGGGTATCGTAGTCGCGCCAGTGATGTAACACCTTATCGGAGGCAATACACTGCAGTCCCCTTTCATAAAAACGGAACGTTAGATCGTAATCTTCGGGATAACGATCGGGGGCAAAGGCCCCGCATACCTCAAAATCCTCTTGAAATACCATCCAACAGGGCGATGGGACAACACATTCCTTATAAATTTCGGTAAAATTACTTCCGGTTTTTGTAAGTCGGTTCAACCAAGCTTCATAACGGGCGTACCCATTGCTGATGCCCCGATGTGAAAAATAGGCCACCTGCCCAAGGGCCAAATGCCCTTTACCCTTTTCGATTAGTGCGTTGGCCATAATACCGATTTTATCGGGGGCCATGATATCATCGGAATCCATTCGGGTAATAAGTCGGCCCTGGCAATGGGCATAGGCGTTTCTTAAGGCGGGAATGATCCCCGAACCTTGGTTTTTCAACACTTGGATCCTTGTATCTTCCGAGGCGTACCGCCGTACCAGATCATAACTCCCGTCGGTTGAAGCATCGTCAACGGCCAGGACCTCCCAATTCTGATAATCCTGTTGTCGTATGCTATCCAAACATTCGGGCAAATAGGCCTCGGTGTCCTTAAAGGGTATCAAGATGCTCACAAGGGGTTTCTGCATGTTTGCAAGGTATAAAAAAACCTATTGTTAGGGGGGCTTTTGACTTACCTATGGCGTGGATCTTTATGGTCGACGCCCAGTTGCGCCATAAAACCGGGAGGTATTGAACGGCCCGGGGGTTGTCGTAATAGGCCGAAGCCCCTTTTTCATTATAATTCACTAAAAATGGAAAATGGGATGCCGTTCATTCAACCACTTGATAAACAACTTTTTATGGGGTTCGTTTTGGCTATAAAGTGCAGGTTATGGATAAAAGAGCATTATTTTTTAAGGAATAAGCAAATTATATATATAAAATTTGGGAGATATCCATTATAATTATATATTGCTCTTTTTGGATAAAAATAATATAAATGGATATTTTAAAGGAAGCGGCAGAATTCGAAAATGCCAAAATGAGCAACATGTCTACCAGCGATAGGGTAGAGGCTTCCCGGGAAGCAAAACGACTGATATTGGGTATAAACGAAATATATAAAGAAACGAAAGACCCAGAACTTATGGAGGTCATGAAACGATTGACCGCAAAAAAGAAGAAAATCGAAATACGATTGAAAGGTCGTCCGGATGAAGTCATTTAGTCCGTTCGGACAATGGCCCTAGGCCGTAATTTTACAGAACACCGTTCAAAACCGTTAAAGGCAAATCCTTTAACGGTTTTTTCTTTGCAAAAAGATCATGAAACCCGGGGTGCGAAAAAGATGGCACCAATGAAAAGCATATCGAAAAAGATTAAGGCCTATTTTCATTTTTTACCAAGCTGCCTTGATGTGTTCGTTGTCGGGAGTGTATGGTTTTTCAAATTTTCTAGTTGCCTTCAGGTAGGCAGGTTCGGTTGAAAGTGCTAAATTAGGTCCTTAAAACCTACAGCCCCCTAAACCATGGGTTGTGTACCTAATAACCGACGTAAAGCCATATAAACCGTAATACCTTCCAACCTTATGAAAAAAATAGTCCTCGTACTTGTTGCAGGCCTTGTGGTCATTGTAGGAATCTTGATTTTCAATACCCTATCGCTCACTTCCAAACAAGTGGCTTCGGCCCCTTTGGCACCCATGGATCTTCCCGATGATATCTTCCAAAACCTCTCCAAAGCGCTGCAATACCCGACCGTTTCCTTTAGTGAGGATGCCGAGCCCGATTCCACCGCATTTTTTGGTTTCCACCGATATCTTAAGGAAACCTTTCCGTTGGCCCATGCCAAACTGTCCCTCGAAAAGATAAATACCTACAGCCTATTATATACCTGGAAAGGAACCGATCCTTCAAAAAAGCCGATTATCTTAATGTCGCACCAAGATGTGGTCCCTGTTGACGAACCCACGCTTACCGATTGGGAAGCAGGGCCGTTTGAGGGAAAAATCTCCGAAACCGATATCATCGGTCGGGGTGCCATGGATGACAAGGAAACCTTGATAGGGCTTTTGGAGGCCGTGGAGAAACTATTGGAGGAATCCTTTGAGCCCTCACAGACCATCTACCTGGCTTTTGGCCATGATGAGGAAGTAGGCGGGGCAAAGGGGGCTGCGGAAATCGCAAAATATTTAAAGGCAAAAGGGGTGCATGCCGCAATGACCCTGGACGAAGGGGGCTTTTTAGCGGAAGAATTGGTTCCGGGGATCGATAATCCGGTGGCCATGGTCAATCTGGCCGAAAAAGGTTTTGCTTCCTTTAAACTTATTGTGGAGACCACCGGGGGCCATAGCTCACAACCCCCAAAAGAAAACACGATCGGTATGTTGGCGAAGGCCATTGTTGATCTGGAAAACAATCAGTTGCCCTATAAGCTGGTACAACCCATCGATTACCAGTTTGAATATATGGGGGCCGAATTGCCTTTTTTCAAAAAGTTGGCATTTGCCAATCCATGGTTATTCAAAAAACCGGTGCTTGAGGCCTTGAATGCCCATACAACAACGGCTCCGACCATCATCGATGGTGGGGTTAAGAACAACGTGATCCCTACCGTGGCCGAAGCGACCATGAATTTTAGGATCCTCCCTGGGGAAAGCATTGCGAGTGTAAAACAACATATTGAACGTACGATTTCAGATAAGATAAGGGTAGAACCTGTTGGCTTTTTAACCGAGCCTTCCCCGGTTTCGAGTATAGATTCCGAAGCCTTTAAGACCTTGGAAAAAACGATACGTGATATGTTCCCGACCAGTATCGTGGTTCCCGGCTTGGTAGGCGGGGGTACCGATGCCCGTTATTTTTATGATGTTTCGGACAATGTGTACCGCTTTTATCCCGTACGTATTTCCCCAAGGAACAGGACACGCTTTCATGGGATAGACGAAAAGATATCCAAGGAAAATTATAAGGAAATCATCAAGTTTTCATACCACTTGATCAAGAAATTCAATTGACTGACGAACCCCTGGGAAGGTAGATTGCCACCGGTGCGTTACCCCCATGAGCCTATGAATCCAAGCCAGGTCGTAATGTGGGTAGGACAACAAAGAAAAAATAGATGAAGATAAAGATTGATGGATTTGTGTTATCCGTAATAGGGGTCATTGGTTTGGCCTATCTTTTCCCCCAATGGGGAACTTTGGAAAGTAAGATCCCTATAGATACGATCAGTTCTATAGGCATTTCGTTGATTTTCTTTTTTTACGGACTCAAATTGAGTCCGGCAAAATTAAAGGCCGGACTTACCAATTATAGGTTGCATTTATTGGTACAGGCCTCCACCTTCATGATCTTTCCCATATTGGTCTTGGCCTTACGCCCCTTGATCCAGAACGAAGAACAGGAAATCATTTGGTTGGCGTTTTTTTTCCTGGCGGCCCTTCCTTCCACGGTATCCTCATCGGTGGTCATGGTATCCATAGCAAAGGGCAATATCCCGGCGGCCATTTTCAATGCCAGCATTTCCGGGATCATTGGGGTGGCCCTCACCCCCTTATGGATGGGGTTGTTCGTGCACAATGCCAACTCCGATTTCGATTTTACGGATATCTACATGGATCTTATCGTACAGATCATTTTACCGGTGGTCATCGGGGTGCTCTTACAGCGTTTTTTTGGGGAAATGGCCCAGAAATACACCAAGTATTTGACCCTATTCGACAAATCGGTGATTTTACTGATCATCTATAAAAGCTTTGCCCGATCCTTTGATGGGGATATCTTCGGTTCGGTTTCCATTTGGGATCTGATGCTGCTTTTTACCGGGGTGTTGGCTTTGTTCGGGATCCTGTTTTTTGTAACCGGTTTCCTGGCCAAAAAAATGGGATTCAATAGGGAAGATCGGATTACCGCCCAATTTTGTGGTACCAAAAAATCATTGGTACACGGCACGGTATTTTCCAAGATCATTTTCGGGAACGTGCCTACGATCGGTATTATATTATTGCCCTTGATGTTGTTTCATGCCATACAGTTATTGATCATTAGTATGTTAGCTTCAAAAATGGGCCTAAAGCAGCGATTGGCCTAATTTTTTGGGGACTTATGGGCCGATTCTTTAGGGTATGGGTAGGGAAATGGATTGGTCATCCTCCCGTGTCGGTTATTCTTTTTAAAAGAAAATATGGGGGCATACCCTGGTAATTATTCAGGGCGCCAGTAGTACGGAATAACGAACATTCCGTAACTTTATAGGGTAGTTAAATCAATCGAATCCTTTTTACTTTTGGTTTACTTTTAAAACGTATATGAGCCATAATACTGTATCAAAAGCATATTCCTTTGAGTCCTTGTCCTATCCCATACTTCCTGGGGTTACAGACTACCATTGTGTAAAACATAAGTTGGATTTAAGGTGTGACCACCCTTTTCATACCGATGTAGGCACCATTAAGGACAATGTCCATATCAAAGATATCAGTGTTGCGGAAAATAAGGATTTTACCTATCAGATCGTACAACCGCAAGGATCGGCGAGCACTCAAAAAGTGACCTTTCTCTTTCATGGATTCAATGAAAAGGATTGGACAAAATACCTGTCATGGGCCACTGCCATTTGTGAGGGCACGGGGAGCAGTGTCATTTTGTTTCCCATAGCGTTCCATATGCAGCGGGCCCCGAAATATTGGAGCAGTATGAGGGCCATGTACACCTTGAGTGAAGAGCGGAAACAAAGATACCCGAACATTGTACAGGGGTCCTTATCGAACGTGGCCATTAGCATGCGGTTACATGCCATGCCCCAGCGGTTTATTTGGTCTGGGTTACAGACGTACTATGATGTGATCCAGCTCTTGGAAGCGTGTAAAGCCGGTGAGCACCCTTACATCCAAAAAGATTTTGAATTTGATATTTTTGCCTACTCCATCGGCGGGTTTCTTGCCCAAATCCTTAAACTGACGAATTACAAGGGGTATTTCTCAAATACCAAGGTGTGTCTGTTTTGCAGCGGTGCTACCTTTAACCGGTTATCCCCGGTTTCAAAATTCATCCTTGACAGTGAAGCCAATGTCGCGCTGTATTCCTTTTTGGTGGAGCATTTTGAAAAATTCGTGCTAAAAGACCCGGTACTCCATCATTATATCCATGAAGACCATTTGGAGGGAAAGGTTTTCCTTTCCATGCTCAATTACCAAAAGGGAAGGACCGTAAGGGAAGAACTTTTGAAAAAATATGAAAAGGATCTGTATGCCATAACGCTTAAAAAGGATACGGTCATCCCTTCTTTTGAAGTGATCAACACGCTGCAAGGGGCCTACCGAAATATTGCCATTAAAGTAGATGAAATGGATTTTGACCGGGAATATACCCATGAAAACCCCTTTCCTTCCAATGTAGGAAACCGCGAGCAGATCGAGGCCGACTTTGCCGAAGTTTTTGCAAAGGTCTGTGCCTTTTATACGAACGGATGACCCCATGGGAGCATTTAATGCCTAAATTTATGGGGATTACGGTTTTCTGTAAAGGGAAACCGCCAAAAAGTACTATGTTGCAGGTAAATTGCCTAACCCGCCCGTTGTGGTGGGGCAAGCCAATGTTTTACCCTTGAATGAACCAATGAGCACCGACCAATCACCAAAATCCATGAAGAAATATTTTCTATTCGCCATACTCTGTACTTTTTCCATCATTTCATTCGGACAACTTCGGGAGCGACAAAAAATAGACAGCATTTTTAAGGCATGGGATAGGCCCGATGTCCCGGGGTGTGCATTGGGGGTGGTCAAAGAGGGAAAACTGATCTACGCCAAAGGATACGGGATCAGTGACCTGGAACACGATATACCACTGACATCTTCGTCGGTATTTTATATTGGTTCGGTTTCAAAGCAATTTGTGACGTTTAGCATTTTACTCCTTGAGGAACAGGGAAAATTGGATTTGGATGATCGTATCCAAAAATACTTGCCGGACTTCCCGGAATACGGTACACCTTTGACCATTCGACATTTTATACACCATACCAGTGGGGTGAGGGATTTTTTAACGCTTATGCACTTAAAAGGAAGAAACTATCTCGACAATACGGATGTGAATGAGGTGTATGATCTAATAAAAAGGCAGAAAACGTTGAATTTTTCCCCTGGCGAAAAATATTTATATAGCAATTCCTGCTATTTCATGCTTGCCATGATCATCGAAAAGGCCGCCGGGCAATCACTAAAGGAATTCGCCCACGAAAATATTTTCGAACCTCTCGGCATGAAGCATACCCTTTTTTATGATGACAATACCGACCTGATCAAAAACCGGGTTTTCAGTTACCATAAAAAACCGGATGGAGACGGTTTTGATAATTTGATCATGAGATTTGATCTTGTTGGATCCGGTGGTGTGTATAGCAACATTGGGGATTTGTTCTTATGGGACCAAAATTTTTATGACAATAAACTGGGTAAAGGAGGGCAAGGGATTATCGATAAAATGCATGAAGAAGGACTTCTGAACAATGGGGAAAGTAGTGGTTATGCCTTTGCGCTGCACAATGGCAGGTATAAAGGGTTGAAAACCGTGAGTCACGGAGGCTCCCTTGCCGGATATCGGGCGCAATTGTTGCGATTTCCTGAGGAGCGGTTTTCGGTAATCATATTGGCCAACCGGGGAGATGCCAAACCGACTGGTAAAGCCTATCAGGTTGCGGATATTATGCTTAAGGACAAGTTGGTCGACGAACCCAAGAAGAAAGGAGTCAGCGCGAAAATGGGCGGATCTTCCGATACCTTGGAAAAGTTCATCCAAAACCAATTAGTGGGTATTTACGAAATACAGCCCGGGGTGGTATTGGAAATCACCGTAAAGAACGGTTCGCTCCACGTTCTACAGCGATGGGACAATTCTTCATACCAGATCGTACCTACCATCGGAAACACCTATGAAACATTGAGCGACCCTTCGATCCAATTTGAATTCTCGGCCTTGGAAAATGATTTGACCCAAACACTTACCGTTTTTCAAAATGGCAATGAAACTACCGGTACAAGAAAATCGGAATCAACGCTTTCCATCCTGAACTTGGAAGACTATACCGGGGATTTCTATAGTGATGAGCTCGATGTTTCCTATTTGTTCGTTGTGGAAGATGCAAAGTTAAAGGTGAAAGTTGCCGATTACGAGGCACAAGAGCTGATGCCCAAAGAAACCGACACCTTTGTTTATGACGGTAAACTGGTTCGTTTTAACAGGGAAAACGGGGCTATAAAGGGCTTTGAACTTGATGCGGGCAGGGTAACCAATTTAAAATTCGACAAGCAATAACGGGAGCCAAAAATGTTGATGGCCATTAGTACCCACCAAATAGCGGCCCTTTAACACAATGAAATGCGATTACTGATAAAAATAATTTACATATTCGGAATTGCTACCATGTTCGTTTTTTTGATCCTTTTGGTGGTAATGGCGTGTTATTCTTTATATAAGCCCATTAGCCTGATCACTGAAAACCATAGATACCAATGGGAGGAAAGCAAGGCAGCGATCCAAAAGGTAGAACTCGAAAGCCTTCC
The DNA here is from genome assembly GCF_028882255.1 of Maribacter polysaccharolyticus. Lineage (GTDB taxonomy): Bacteria > Bacteroidota > Bacteroidia > Flavobacteriales > Flavobacteriaceae > Maribacter_A > Maribacter_A polysaccharolyticus. Next base: position 37,682 of record NZ_JARBUY010000005.1, on the reverse strand, counting down.
GAACCCGGCTATGACCAAAGAAGCGTCCATGGTGTTTCCCCTAGATGAGTGCAAGATCCAATACGCATACCAGTATGGGGGTGAATATTACACCAATACCCAGATCGGACTCAATAAGGCAAAGGATTACACCAGCAGGTTTCACAATGAACTGTACCTGAAATTAAAAGATAAACATCAGGTAACCGTATATGTCAATCCCAAGAATCCAAGTCAGTCTTCCTTGCTTAAATATGATATCGACTTAAAGGACATTGGGGCAGGGATCGCTTTCCTGATCTTCCCTTTGCTATTACTCCATTGGGTGTATATAAGTAAAAAACACCCAGCCCGGTATCTGGCGGACCAAATACATGTCGTATCATGATAATAACCTTGATTATCGGATTGCTTACTATGTCATTTGGCATACTTATAAAAATGCTCGACAATAGCGCAAAGAAATGGCCTGTGACTATCGGGACGATAACCCGATCGCAATTGATGGAGAAAATTTCAAAGGACCATGATGGCCGAAGGTCCATAACCTATAAAGTGGATTTGGCATATAAGTATTCCAAAAATGGTGAGGAGCAAGAAAGGGTCGGAAAACAGCTTTTTCCCTATGTTGACGCTTGGAGCCCCTTTAAACAGGAAAAAATAAAAATACTGGAAAAGTTACCTCAGGGGACCAAGGTAAAGGTGTTTTATAAGCCGGGTAACAGTTCAAAATCCTGTCTGATTGCCGGGGCGAACTATTTTCCTTATTATTTTATTTCTGGAGGACTGTTCTTCGTGGCCATGGCCGTTGTAATTTGGATGTATGATATAAGTGATGACCTTTTTTTGGTTTTAGATCACATTATAGCTGAATGACCGGGGCCCACCGATAACCGTTACGCAAACCCCGTTCTTGATAAAACAACTCACTTTACCCTTAATATAGGGTGTATAAGGTGGTTACCACCCTTCCCTTATGATCATCCGAAAGAACGGACAACAACTGTTTTTCCCCCTTTACCTGCATATTGAACGGGGGGTGCAAGAGGTTGACCCCACTTTGTTTTTTAATTCGGATGCCCTGTCCCGAGATAATGTCGGTGTTGGGAACAAAATCCCCTTCGGGAAGGTGTTCGGTAAGGATGACATATTTAAATTCGGATAATTTACGCACCACACGGGCTATTTCGGCATTCGATATGTGCTGCAATACTTGGCGCAGAAGGGCACAATCCCCAGCAGGTAGTTCATCTAGGGCGATATCCAAACAACGGAATTCCAGGTTCTCGTTTCGGAACCGTTCTTTATTATGGGCAATAAGATCGGGAACGATATCCACGGCGATGTATTTTTTGCAATACCCGACCAATTCCTTTCCCACGTTGAAATCGCCACACCCCAGATCACAGACCGTAAGGGGCGGTTGAAATGCGGTTAAAAAAGACCCTACCGCAGCGATATACGGGCCTACCATTTTAGGGTCGTGGGATCCGATACCGGAATAAAAACCGGTAGGTTCCCCGCCCCAAAGGTTCATGGCATACACCTGCTCCATGGCAGCTTTGGTGGGCCAAGGTTTCTTGGTATGTTGGGTTTTGTTTTTTTTCATGGCATTCCAGGGAAGCTTGTTCGCACCCGATCTATCGTGATCGGATCAAAAATAGGAATAATCGTTAGCATGGCTACGGCCGGTCGTATTAATTTCAATTCCCCTATTTTAGTGAAAGTTTATCGATATCGGTACGACCTAGGTAAACCTAACCCCAATGCGATCCTTTGTGAAACCGTCTAAATTCGTCCTTCCCGTAATTGTGATCTCCCAGTTTTGCTGTACCTCCCTATGGTTTGCCAGTAATGGGGTCATCAACGATCTTGCCCAGGAATATCACCTGCCGAACAATGCGTTGGGGCATTTGACTTCGGCGGTCCAATTCGGGTTTATCATGGGTACGTTGATTTTCGCTGTATTGGCCATAGCCGACCGCTTTGCCCCCTCAAAGGTGTTTATGGTCAGTGCGGTACTCGGGGCGGTGTTCAATTGGGGTACGATTTGGGAGGCGAACCAGTTGACCAGCTTACTTACGTTACGGTTTTTTACAGGGTTCTTTTTGGCCGGCATCTATCCGGTGGGCATGAAAATAGCCGCCGATCATTTTGAAAAAGGTTTGGGCAAATCGCTCGGATTTTTGGTGGGTGCCTTGGTCATCGGCACGGCATTTCCCCATTTATTGAAGGATATGACCGGTACCTACCCTTGGAAAACCGTTCTTATGGTCACTTCGGTCCTTGCGGTGTTGGGTGGACTGTTGATGGTGTTCTTGGTGCCCGACGGTCCGTATCGGAAAGCTGCGGTGCGTACCCCGCTGACGGCCTGTTTTGGGGTGTTTGGGAACCGGCATTTCCGTGCTGTGGCCTTCGGTTATTTTGGGCATATGTGGGAGCTTTATGCCTTTTGGGCCTTTGTACCCGTAATGTTGCAAAAATATGGTGAGGCACATGCTGGGGCAACGTTCCCTATTCCCTTGTTATCGTTTTTGATCATCGGTGTCGGGGGAGTGGCCTGTGTGCTGGGGGGCTATATTTCACAAGTGGTGGGCACCCAACGTACGGCTGGGTGGGCACTGTTCTTATCGGGTTTGTGCTGCCTGGCATCGCCTTGGGTCTTTACCAGTGGGTCGCAAAGCCTGTTTATCGCCTTTTTGTTGTTTTGGGGCATGGTAGTGGTTGCTGATTCCCCCTTGTTTTCGACCTTAGTGGCCCAAAGGGCACCGGCAAGGCTCCAAGGTACGGCCCTGACCATTGTAAATTGCCTGGGGTTTGCCCTAACGATCGGGAGTATACAAACGATTACGGCGATTAGGACCCACACCGATACGAACTTCCTTTTTGTGGTTTTGGCCTTGGGGCCCGTATTGGGGTTGCTTGCCTTGCGGAAGCACAAAAGCATTCCCCAACCCCAAAGGTGATGTTCCCGGATTACCAGTTTTGCCGTTGATGCAAAATGGGGTGGTCTTCCCCTAAACTTTTGGTTGAAAACCGGTTGATAAATGCATTATGCCGTTAACACGATTTACCCTATTTTACGGGTATTGCTTTTAATGCCGTAAAGCAAGCTGCCCCAGCAACGGCAGTTAACGGAAACCAACCCAATAAACCCAAGCCCTTTTTACGTAGGGGCGCAACTTCGATCGATCGTTTTACGCACACCGGTACCCGTGGCCCAAAAGGGCGAACACCCTTGAGCGGACTTCCCAAACACCTTGGGGGATCCCCCAATAATTTTCATACGTATACTTCACCTTTTTTATTATGGAAATAGGGGGAAGGCTGTCTTGTTCCAAACAAGGCAATTACAAATAAATAACGGGAGGGCATTCCAGATCGCTAAAAGGAATGGTTTTCATAAAGTATTAGGTTGCAAAAGTCTTTTATACCCGAATTTGGGGGTTAAAGATGTATAATATAGGTATATAAACAAGTTGGCTTTAATTTAAAGATCAACACCAAGTAAACATTTAAGTTTACTTTTTTTATATGTTGTAAACATATATATTGACTTTATTGTATATTTGTAAACAAATGCGTTTACATTATTTATAATTTGTAAACTTAAATATTTACATAAAATGAGAAATAAGCGAAAACTTTTAATCGAGCAATTGGACCATAAGCTACAACCATTCTCTGAAAGTAGAAAGGTCCTGGTCCCAGAACGTGGATGGATAAATACTATTCGAACTACACTTAATATGACCATGGCCCAACTTGGTACCAAACTAAATATTACAAGACAAGGGATAAAAAGAATTGAGGAAAGTGAGGCTAATGGCACGATAACACTCAATTCCTTAAAAGATGTCGCCATGGTAATGGATTTAAAGTTGGTTTATGCACTGGTCCCAAAAAATGGAACAATTAACGATTTGATACAGGAAAAAGCAGATAAACTGGCCCAAAAGATAGTGTTACGGACCAATCAAAATATGAAATTAGAGAACCAAGGAATTGGAGATGAGAAGATAGCCGAAACTATAAAGGAACTTGCTAATGAAATAAAACGGGAAATGAGAAAGTCATTATGGGATTAGAACTCGATTACAAAGATGGACAAACACCATTAGAAGAAGAAGAGAAGGATGGCCTTAAAATAAAATCAATTACCACTCAAGGAGAACTGGATGAATTTGAGCAACTAAACATTGAAAAGGCAGTTGAATGGACTATTCACACAAAATTAAAAGCTGAAAATATTTTGACAGAAAAGTTTATTAAAGACTTACATAAAAAAATGTATAGTGATGTGTGGAAATGGGTAGGTGAATTTAGAAGAACTGAAAAAAACATCGGAATTCCCTGGACAAAAATTAAACTTGAATTAAAAAATTTACTCGACGACACAAAATATTGGATAGAAAACAAAACCTACTCACCAGAAGAAATTGCAATTAGATTCAAACACAGAATAGTATCTATTCATTGTTTCCCAAATGGAAATGGCAGACATTCTAGGATGATGGCCGACATAATTATGGAATCGATATTTGGAAATGAAATATTTTCGTGGCATCAGTCTAATATGGTAAAAGCAAACGAAATTAGAAAAGAGTATATTAATGCATTAAAAGAAGCAGACAATGGAAATGTTAGACCACTAATTGATTTTGCAAAAAACTAAAGCCAACAACGGTAATCGTTGCACAAACCCTTGAGCAGCAAAAAAGAGACCTCTTTTAAGCCCTTTTTAGGGGCTTTATGTTTTTAGGCCACTGGGCAATCTAGATTTTTAGGGAAGCCTACAAGTGTTCTTTCAAGTTCATGGTACCTGTTTTTTGTAAAAAATGACAAAGCAAGCATTCCCACCCAACTTTTTGGGTGTTTTTAAATGGATTCCAGTTGCTTTTCGGGTAAAGTTTAAAACCGTTTGATAAATGCTAACGTCAGGGCTAAGCCGAAAAACTTCGTATATTTTTTGTAACTGAAGGTTATAGGAGATTGTTAGCTATATGCTGGAACCAACCCTTTAAAGATCATGAAATAGAATCAACGGAAATTTCTTTTCCTTCTGAATATAATTTTCCCCAATCGCATAAACGTTCCAAAATGGGAACTAAATCGTTCCCTTTGTTTGTCAAAATATATTCTATGCCAACTGGAACCATATTTGGAATTTTAGTTTTCATCAAAATAGCATGGGTTTCCAATTCCTTTAATTGCCTTGCCAAAACCGTTTCCGAAATATTGGGCAACTCTTTTTGTAATAAATGAAACCGATTATTGCCTTGGGAAATCGAATATACAATCTGGGATTTCCACCGTCCACTTATTATGGAAATTGCGGAATTGAGTTCGCAAACTTGAAATAAAAATCGTTCGTTTATAGAATTGGTTGAATTTTCTTTTCTCATAATCAACGGGTTAAACACTAACAATTTTGTTGGTCATTGCATAAAAAACAGTCTTTTATGACCTTTGACAATAATACAAAAAAATGAAAAACTTAATTTTAGCAACACTCTTAACGCTTATTTGTCAAACAATTTTTGGTCAAGAAATATTCCGGATAAATTCAAATCATTTAAACGAAAAAACGCCTTTTATTGTCCAAAAACCGGACAATTATCGACCTTCAAAAAAATATCCTTTGGTGTTTATGCTTCACGGATACAGCGAAAATTACGAGCAATGGAGCAAAACAACGGATTTAAGAAAGTTGGCGAACGATTATCAAATGATTTTGGTTTGTCCTGAAGGTTTTGTGAGTTATTATTTGAACAGTCCGAAATTAAAAAAATCACAATATGAAGATTTTTTCTTTCAGGAACTTATGCCTGAAATCGAAAAAAAATGGAATATAGACTCCAATAATATTTTCATTACCGGGTTAAGTATGGGAGGTTATGGAGCTTTAAGGCTGTTCATCAAAAATTCGGACTTTTTCAATACCGCAGCTTCAACAAGTGGAGCGCTTGAATTGGATTACGATGATTTTAAGAAGATCAGCCTAATGTTCTTTAAAAGTGAACGAATGACCAACGATTTGGAAAAAAGTTTGGGAAATCCGACTAAAAACGACTGGAATCAATTGAGCATTTCAACTTTACTCGAACAAAATTCAAATTTCGATAAAGGATTTTTACTGGATTGTGGTTTACAAGACCCCTTACTCGGGAACACCTTAAAAATAAAAGAATTGGCATTATCGAAAAATCTGCCCATAAGGTTTGCCACCCAACCGGGTGAACATAATGCTGAATATTGGGGAAAATCCATTGAATACCATTTTGTCTATTTCAGACAGCATTTGAAAACGGAATAAAAACCAGTGGTTAACCACCGGTAACCGTTGCACAAGCCATTAAATTGTAGCATGCCGAATTCATATATCCCGCTCTGCCAAGTCTGTGACTTCGTAGCGTATTGCGTAAGTACGTGGTAAATAACCCTCGCTAGCGCGTGCGTCACGCTCGTGCCCCCGCTAATGTACGCGCTCTAGCAGTGCGAAGTTTGCAACTTCGCACTGCTGAAAGTTTTAAGTTTGACGATAGTTTTGATGATGAAATTGAAGAAGCCGCAAAACTTTATTACTTGGTCTTTAACGAAAATAAATAACGCTTGCTGACAATAGTAACCATTACACAAGCCCTTGATATGTAAAAAAGCAGCTCATTATAAGACTTCTTAAAGGGGTCAGCTTTTTGATTTGCAAAATTGAGTTTTCGCACCCCGCTTTTTGAACGTTTTTCAATGGATTAAAGGTGCTTTTTCAGGTTTTTAGGCCTAAAGGGCTTCCTTTCACCTATCCAAAACCATGGCATGATTGCAGAACCTATTTATCGTTCTCTAAAAAATGGATGTTCGGTAGTGGTACGCTCAACAAGCAATGGGCGAACAGCTTTTCCTGGGAATCCTTTTAGCCTGGCTTAGCTAACATTATGGTCGATTTTTCGATTGACAATTAGCATCACGGAAATTTTCACTAACTTGTATATCAGGTACATAAGCTTAATTATGGGCCCAACCAACCTTCCCACTGCGTTTTATTTTAGCCAAAACGTTGAAAATCATTTATATCAATAATTCAAACTAAAAATAATATCATGACAACAGTAAACACGTATTTGACATTCAAAGGAAATTGCGAGGAGGCCTTTAATTTTTATAAAGCAGCATTTGGAGGCGAATTTGCCTATGTAGGTAGATTTAAAGATATGCCACAGGACGACCCTAACTGCAAGGTAGACGTAGCCGAACACAACAATATTATGCATATTTCCCTTCCTATCGGAAATACCGTTCTGATGGGAAGTGATGCTGGAGGTGAATGGGCAAAAGGAATAACAGTAGGAAATAATTTTTCAGTATCCATCAACACAGATTCACAAGCAGAGGCTGATAGACTTTTTAATACACTTTCAGCGAATGGGCAAATAACAATGGCTATGAATAAAACATTTTGGGATTCTTATTTTGGAATGTTTACTGATAAATTTGGAATACAATGGATGGTAAGTTTTGATCCAAATCCAAAAGAAAAATGAATATGGAAAATGAAAAAATGAAATACCGGTTTGATTTTGGATACCTGCCGACTTTTTTCTGCTCTGGAATGTAATGGGTATTGTTTCATTCTTTGCACATACTTTTATTTCTGAAGAAGCCTTAGCCGTATTACCCGAAAATGAAAGGGTACTTTATGGAGACTACCCGCCCCCGCTGGCGCGAGCGTCACGCTCGTGTCCCCGCTAATGTACGCGCTCCAGCAGTACGAAGTTTGCAACTTCGCACAGGTGAAGTAAACGATGTTTTGCGCGTTTATAAACGAGTTATGTAGTAGTTTATTGAAACGATTACTATTCAAACAATACGATGAAACTATTGAACTTAATTGGCAAGCAGATGCAATACCCAAAGGGATTTTTTGGTAAGGTCCTATTTGCGTGGATGACACCAAAGACTATTGCTCATGCTCGGTGGACTGCCGACCTTCTGGATATTCAGCCGGAAGACAAAATTATTGAAATCGGTTTCGGAAATGGTGCGAACATTAAATTATTATTGCAAAAAGCAATCAGAGGTTCTGTCACAGGAGCCGAAATATCGAAGACCGCAATCGAAATGGCATCTAAGAAAAACGCCAAAGCCATCTCCGAAGGCAGGGTTAAATTACATCTGGCACAAGGCAATGCAATTCCTTCAGAAAATAATGTGTTTGACAAAGCATGTAGTGTAGCCACTGCGTATGTGATTGAAGATCCGGGGGCGGTTTTTAAAGAAATGTTCCGTGTTCTCAAACCTAAAGGACGAGCAGCCATTACCTTTCCTGTTCGGGAAAATTTCATTCGCTTTAAACCGGTAGCAACAGAAGGTTTTTATCTCCATGAGCTTGTAGATCTCGAATTAGCATTCCGTAATGCGGGCTTTGTCAATTGCCGAACCGAACGCAATGACCGGGTAAAATTTGGTGCTCATTGTATGCTTGGTGAGAAACCGACAATCAACTAATGAGGGCTTCAAATGGATGACATTAATCAAATACCTTTTAATTTCGATCCTCGAATCGGCATGATTGTCGGCGTCATGGTTGGGTTTCTGGTCTTTGCAGTAGCTCTTGATCTGACACGGGAACAGCTGCTGAGCGTTCTTAAAAGACCGAAGGCACCTACCATCGGACTTGTTGCTCAGTTTGGAATTCTCCCTGCCATTGCCTTTTTGGTCGGTCTGTATTTGACCAAAGCACCGAGTATTGCTCTTGGACTTTTACTTGTCACTTGTTGTCCAGGTGGAGCTCTGTCAAACTATCTGACGGGGGTTGCCAAAGGGGATGTGGCTACTTCCATAAGTATGACAACGATCTCTACTCTTTTCAGCATCATTCTAACACCAGTTTTATTCGCTTTTTGGGCATCCCTGAATTCTTCCACACTTGCTATAATTCAGAATATCAGCATGGATCCGCAACGGGTTATCATTACTTTACTGATTATGTTGGTTATCCCAGTTACAGCCGGAATGCTTTTGCGAGCCAAGCGTCCCGATACTGCCAATCGCATCCGCAAAGCAGTACGATTAATAGCTGGAATCGTATTTGCAGTGATTGTTGCAATGATAATTGGAAGCAACTATAAGTCCCTTGCTCTTTTAGCGCATACTGCATTATTTCCTGTCGTTCTCACATTCATAATCGCAGTCGGCTTAGGTTGGGGAATCGGATCGCTGGCTGGACTTATGGCAGCGGAACGTAGAGCAGTGGTAATTGAGGTTGCATTCCAAAATGTTGCCCTCGCTATTGGGTTGGGAATTACTTTCTTCCCTTCCCTTGCTGGTATTGCAGCCGTATCGATATTATGGGGAATTGTACATTTAACATTGGGAACTGGTCTTGCACTCCTATGGAGCCGCATCAAGTCTAAATAACACGAAAAATCCAATAGAAAAGAAAGCCGAACGCATAAAATAGGCTATAACAAATGTGGTCGAAAGTGCTAATATATAAGCAATTACACAAAATAAATAAAAGCTAAACGGATAGGTAAGCCCCCGCTGCCGCGTGCGTCACGCTCGTGCCCCCCGCTAATGTACGCGCTCCAGCAGTGCGAAGTTTGCGACTTCGCACTGCTGACCATAGATGCAAAATGGGGTGGTCTTCCCCTAAAATTTCATGTGATAACCGGTTGATAAATACATTATGCCGTTAATACGATTTGCCTTACTTTAGGGGTATTGTTTTTTATGCCGTAAAGCAATCTTCCCCATGAACGGCAGTTAACGGAAACCAACCCAATAAACCCAAGCCCTTTTTACGTAGGGGCGCAACTTTGATCGAACGTTTTACGCACACCGGTTCCTGTGGCCTAAAAGGGCGAATACCCTTGATTGGACTTCCCGAACACCTTGGGGAAGCCCCTAGCATTTTCATACGTATATTTTCCCTTTTTTATTATGGAAATAGGGGGAAGGCCGTCTTGTTTTGTATAAGACCGCAACGAAAAAGTAACGGAAGGCCAAAAAAACAAAAGATATGATCAAATTCTTTAGACGTATTAGACAAAAGTTAGTCACTGAAAACAAATTCAGTAAATATTTGATTTACGCAGTTGGGGAAATCATTTTGGTCGTTATTGGAATTTTAATTGCTCTGCAAATCAATAATTGGAATAGCAACAGATTAGAAAAAGAATCGGACTCCCAATTAATAGGAGCATTAATTACTGATTTAAAATTAAAAAATGAAGAACTTATTTCTGATTTAGAATATGGTAAATCACTTATTGAAAATACTGATAACATCATTGAGTTTTGGGCAAAAACAAAAAGCATCGACACGCTACATCTTAAATCCGCAATCAACGGACTTGGAGACGACAGAGGTTTTCTCAATGAAAAATCATCAGTATTGGAAGGTCTTACAAATTCTGGTTTATGGAAACGACTACCAGATAGTTTAATTAGGGAAATAGATGATATTTATAGATTTAAACTCGCCGCGGTCAAATCATCATTTGAAAAAACTACTGAATATGCGTCGCATTGCAAACTGAATTTTCTTATACCGAATGGGCTCGCCGACACAAAACTGAATACAGTGGAAATCCATTCCATAGTTACTGAAAAAAATATGGAATTTATTTCAAGTTTAGAAGTCTTTAGAGGTGGAATTTATCTCTTAAACAATAGATTTGAAGACGCCTCGAAAGGAATAATTGAATTGACTGAAAATTTAACCATTTATCAATCGGAATTATAAAAAATAACTATGGCTGATAACGGTAACCGTTGGAAAAGTCTGCAACTATTCATTCACTAGACCGATGTGCTTAATTAAAATGTACCACAAAAAAATGATTGAAAGACTCCAAAATAAGGATATGCAAGTATCTGAAAAAATACGTTCAGTTTTTCAATTATCCTATAAGATTGAAGCTGAATTATTGAATGCCACTGATTTTCCTCCGTTGAAAAGACCACTGGAAAATTATGTGAATAGTGAAACGGAATTTTTTGGATACTTTAAGGAAAATGAACTTGCGGGAGTTATTGAAATTACACATAATGACAACCATACACATATCAACAGTTTGGTGGTCTCCCCAGATTTTTTCAGACAGGGAATTGCAAGGAAATTAATGGAATTCGTTTTTAAAACATTTGATTCGAAACTTTTTGTTGTGGAAACCGGATTAGAAAATGGACCAGCGACTAAATTGTATAAGAAATTTGATTTTAAAGAAGTTAAACAATGGGATACGGACCATGGAGTCAGAAAAATAAAATTTGAGCGAAGAATAAATAACTAAGCCCCCACTAATGTACGCGCTCCAGCAGTGCGAAGTTTGCGACTTCGCGCAGCTGACCACTGGTGCAAAATGGGGTGGTCTTCCCCTAAAAATTTCAGTTGATAACCGGTTGATAAATTCGTTATGCCGTTAACACGATTTGCCTTACTTTAGGGGTATTGCTTTTTATGCCGTAAAGTAATCTTCCCCATGAACGGCAGTTAACGGAAACCAACCCAATAAACCCATGCCCTTTTTACGAAGGGGCGCAACTTTGATCGAACGTATTACGCACACCGGTACCTGTTGCCCAAAAGGGCGGACACCCTTGAACGGACTTCCCAAACCCCTTTGGAAACCCCCAACCGTTTTCATACCCCTATTTCCCCTTTTTTATTATAAAAATAGGAGCAAGGCTGTCTTGTTTCGTATAAGACCGTTCCTAAAAAATAACGGAAGGGCCTTATTGCTAACTGCAAGGAAAGATTGCAAAAAAGTGATAGGTTGCCGTTACCATGGTTATGGGTTTATGGGGCCGGTAAACGATGCGTTTTACACGGATATAAACAAGTTGTGCATAATTTAACCAAACCGCAAACATCGAGACTAAATGAATATAAAAGAGCATATTGAAGAAAGGCTTTGGAATTTTATCAAAAAAAATTACAACTCAGAAAATTATACAAATGCTATTCTAGATTCAATTCAGTTTTTAGGTGATTTGATAAGAGATAAATCAGGATTGGAAAGTGATGGTCAGTCTTTAATCGGAAGTGCTTTTGGTGGAGTAAATCCAAAAATTAAGATGAACAAGCTTAAAACCGAATCTGAAAAAAATATACAAAAAGGAACAGAAAGCATCTTAAGAGGTATCTATTCTTCATATAGAAATCCTCGTAGTCATTCGAAAATTGAGGATAGTGAAGAAAATGCTATTGAAATAATAATATTCATCAATCATTTATTAAAACAGTTGGATAAATCTAAAGGTAAATTCACAACTGAATTATTCTTAGAAAGAGTATTCGATGAAGATTTCGTTCAGACTCAATTCTACTCAGATATTTTAGTAAAAGAAATTCCTAAACAAAAGTTTTTTGAAATAGCAATAGAAATCTTTAGACAAAAGAATAATGGAAAAATCAATAATATTAAACTTGTTTGGGATAGTATAAACAAAGGCTTGTCAGAGGAAGAGAAAAAGGAATTATTAAACATCGCATCTGAAGAGTTACGATATACAGATTCATTGGATACAGTAACAAAGTGCATAGCTCTTTTTAAGAATAATTGGACAGATTTAGATGCTGATTCTAAGCTTCGTGCTGAAAATAAATTAATAAAGAGTATTGAATATTCGGAAAAAGACATACTTGGTAGAATGAACCAATTCGGAAAAGCTTCCGCTTGGATAATACCCATAATGAATACAACGATTCTTAAGCCAAGTATAGCTAAAAGCGTTTATAATTCTTTAAACTCAAGAGTTGATAATAGACAACGTTATGTTTTAGACGTATTTCATTCTTATTTTGAAGATTTCGATAAATTCTTGACTGGAGAATCATTCAATAATGTCCTTAAAAACGAACTTAAAAATGGAAATCCAATAATTTTCAATTTTATAACATTTCATTACGATGAAGAAAATCGATTAGAATTTAAAGACTTAATTGACAATTTCGTTGATAGGAATGATGACGGATTTCCATTTTAAAAAACTATGCCCCCGCTGGTGCGAGCGTCACGCTCGTGTTCACGCTAGGTAAGCGTCACCCCTGTCTGTCATAGGCAGGCTCGTGCCCATAAGGCGTATATAACATAGTCCGGATAACGATCAATACGATATGGATATGGAAATAAAAGAAGTTGAACTCATTGTATTTTCAATTAAATTAAACGATGATTCCCTGCTTTATATGAAATTTTATAAAACGGGAACCATCATACGACAAGGGGTGGCGGCAGCCCCACCGGTACTATCGTCCGGAATTGGGTTTAATAAGGATGAGAAGTATTTCCGTACCCTTTTGTCATTGATTCCAGGAAATCTTCTGGATCGTCCCTTGGGCCATGAAGACAAAATCATCAACGATAGTGTAGAATATGTAATTGCCTTTTTTGCGGCCTCCGATAATGGTTTTACCGAGGAACAGGCCCATTGGACCAAATCTACCGGAGTACGGTTTTTGTTAGACTCCAAGAGCAGTACCAGAAATGAGGTGTTGGGTTTTGTTGAACGGTTTACGATGCAGGCGGTAGCTTTAACAAACGAATGGTACTTTGATATCATGATGAAGGGCCATTTTGATATGCAAAGTCCACTTCTGACCAAAAACGATATCATTACCTTACCCAAGTCGGAAGAAGAAAAAGAAAGGGACTACCAAAATTATATTGAACAATCGGTTTCCAAGATCAATGGGAATTGGAATATACAACCCTTTATAGACGGTAAGGTTTATCTAGGAACCGATCAAAAGGAATATTCCCCAAGAATAGACGACAGTACGGGAAATTTTAGGATTCTATTTGTCCCAAGGGAACTAAGTGGTCTTCGAATGCACTTTCCGAAAGCGAAAAATACGAACGGTAAAAAAACAAACCTGAATAAACCTAAAGCTAAAAAATTACAGCAAAAGCCCATCAAAAAACCGAAGGTTGCAATGAGTGCCAAACAAGAAGTCCGTACAGCAAGGAAATGGTGGGAGTTTTGGAAATAATTAACCATTGGGCCAGAAAATACCCCCCACTAGTGCAGGCGTCACGCTTGTGCCTGCTTTGAAAACCCTGTGAAATCGGTATAAAACACTAAAGCCCATAGGATTGGGGTTTAAAATATATAGTTGTCCTATCATGATATCAAATCTTAAATAAGTAACCGAGATGAGTGAATAAATAAGTAGTAATACAACGTTTTCATGCACCTAAAATCAAAACTTTTTAATGCATTGTCATAAATGATAATGAAACTAAATACAGTAAAAAATGACAAAAAAATATGCTAGACTTGTGATTATATTGTTAGTATTCTTAAGTCAAAAAACTATAGGACAAGAATATTTCACTTCCGGTTATATCGTAAACAAAGAAGGGGATACGATACAAGGATCTATTGATTATAGAAATAATTCCCTGAACCGAATAAGGTTTAAGGATTTAAAAAACGGGACTATCAACTCCTACACCCCCGAAAGCATAATTGCCTTCAAAATTGATAATGACATCTATAAATCAGCCAATATTGAAACAAATACCAGTTCTGCGCCAGTATTTTTAAAGACTATTGTACAAGGAGAAAAAAGTTTGTTTTCCTATGAGCAATTAAATGAGCGTATTGAATTTTATATCAAGAATAATGAAGAGTATATACTACTGGTTTTTAATAAAGAGGCGTATACCCTTAAAAAAAATGAAAAATTCAAAGGTCAATTGACTTTTTATTTGAATGATTGTCCATCAATAAATTCACATACAGAAAGGGCTTCATACAATGCCGCTAGTTTAGGGAATGTCTTCGAAAAATATTACGAATGCACTGGAAACACGGTAGATTACAAAAAAGACACAAAAATTAAAATAGAAAAAGGCGTGATTGCAGGGGTATCGATTACTTCTTTGAAATTTAATGACAATGATACGTCACCATATCTAAATTCTAAGTTCAAAACTTCAACGGATTTTACAGGCGGTGTATTTTTTGATATTTCTTTATCCCAAAAAGAAAAAAAATGGTCCTTATACAATGAAATCCTATATTATTCATATAAAACATCAAATGAATATGAGGACATTGAAAATGAAAATATATATACGACTACCAATACAAAAATCAGTCATTCATTCATCAAAATGAACAATTTGGCACGATACAATTTTCCGGTAGGGAAGAACCTTTCAATGCATTTTAATGCAGGTTTAACGAATGGATTTGTAATCACCGAAGAGAATTATAAAAGAGTTGAAAGAAATGTTTATTCCGTTCAAACTATAAGTACGGGTCCGGCGCTCTCGTTTCCGAGAAATCATGAATTTGGCTATATCCTAGGTTTGGGATTGAAAAATAACAGACTTACTTATCAAGTTAGATATGAAAACACAAGTGGTGTTTCGGGCGATAGTGCTGTTTCATCAATGCGTAAATTTTATTTACTTATTGGTCTAAGGATCTAATCTCAAAATAGTAATGAGTCATGCCAAAAATCGTTGCCTCCACTAGTTCGGGCGTCACGCTCGTGCGAAGCCGAAGTAATGTGCCTGTCTGCCTTAAGCAGGTTCGTGCCTTGCCATTGAAAACTATTTGAAACCATGAATAAATTACTTATACCAATAGCCAGTGTACTTCTTTTCCCTTCTTGTCAGGAGAAAGGGAACACGGTTTCCGTTTCAGCACCCCATGAGGGTACCGATTGGACATTTGAAAAATTGAGCCTTAGGGCCGATCGGCATCTAGACAGTGCCCAATGGGATTCAAAATTATTGGAACAGGACATAGCGAACTATGAAGCCTATACGGAACTATTTAATAGCTTTCCTTTGAATAAATCCCCCTTTCCCGTTGCTACCTATGACTATGCCGTATCTAGCATCCCCTTCACCATAGAGACGGAAGGAGCTGTGTTCAAGGGGGTACGGATCGGGGCATACGAAACCCCTGAAAGCGAAAACAGCATCGACAAATTGACATTACTGGTCCTGACCAATGACAAAGCGGCCGAGGAAAACACCTTGGTAGAATCAAGAAACTACCCTTATTTGACCGCCCAAGGAACTTTTTACGTACAGCACAATGCATTGGATTGGGTATTTGCCGCAAGTCCGGATGGGTTTTCGACCTTAATGGTGAACATGAAACTTTTTTGATCTAAGATTTGGGGAAACGGTCGTTATTTATCCCCAAAAAGATAGATCCTTCCGGTATACACAAATCAAGGACTCACCCAGCAAGTATAAGGACTTCGCAGCGTTCAAGAAGAAAATACTGGATACGCCCAAAGTAAGAAACCAACTGGCGTCTGGGGGGAACATCAACTAAAATACGCCCCCGCTGGCGCGAGCATCATGCTCGTGCCTAGTAAAGAAATGTGATAGATATACATCCTCAGAAAAAAGCACTGAAAATGTGGATAAACATGTCTTTAGGTGAACTTGAGGACCCAAAAGGAATTACAAGGGATGTTTCAAAAACGGGACATTGGGGAAATGGTCATTATGAATTACAAATAAGTTCAGATGAAGATTTAGAATATATTTTAAGCTTAATAAAACAGTCAGTTAAAAAGAATAAAAAGTAAAGAAATATTGGCTTAAACCCCCGCTAGCGCGGCCAGCCTGTGCTAAGCCAAGTAAAAGCATCACGTTCGTGACCGGTAAGCGTAAGAATAATATTCTTTTGAGTTGTAAACATCTTAGGTTTTGTCCTCGATTGTTTCTGTATACAAAAGGTCGCGCTATTTTTGTTTATAGAGAACATCTACTTCCTCTTTTGTTTTCGAAGCTTTTTCTTTTACAAGACTAAGTAAAAAATTTACGTGTGGCCATACTTTACCATTGCTCCTTTCGCTATAGTCGTAAGTGGATTTCATTTTATGATCTACTATGATACTGCTAGGAACTGCGTTGTAGCCATAATCCAATAAAACACTACTGTCTACAATATAATATTCCAACTCCATACCATACGCTCTGCTTTTTTCTACCATCGATCTTAATATCTGGATATTTGATGTTTTTTTATCGCCCTTTGCCAAAACTAGAACTATCTCAATATCATCCCTTGCGTTTTTTTGGGCATAATCGACATATTTAAGTAGAGGAAAACAAGTAGCAGCACACCCATATACGCTTCCATTTATATGTACTATTTTCGTTTTGTTTTCATTAAGTGCAAATAATTGCTCAAATTCTTCCGATGTGATTTCCTGTCCTTCAGCAGGACTAAGTGATGACTGAGGTAGGTATAATAATTCGATTTGCCCGATAGTTTTATTGGAATCCTTGTTGACATACTCCAACAATTTTTCTTTTTGTCTTTTAGACGAAGAATAAGAGGTCCACGAGGTTCTATGTACATGGTCTATAACATAACATTCCGTTTTGTTTCCTAATATATATTTCAGTATGTCTTCGTGCGGAATTTCATAGTATTTGATTTTTAATCCATGCCTTTCAAACCATTTCAGAAACGCAGTTTTTTCAGTTTCATTTTGATGGCTTATTATTGGGTATATGTTCAAATTTTTATTTTGATTCAGGTAGTCTAAAATAAGAAGTACCCTTCGCGATTCCAGGTTAGACCACCCACCATTAAAATGAATAACATTGGTCTTGTCTTCAACTTGCCTAAATAAGGTCTCCAATTTATCCAAGGTAATTTTTTCTTGGGCTACTAATGGCAAAGTGAAAATAATTGCAATGATCGTAAATAGAAAATGGTTTTTTGTCAATGGTTTTCTCTTTAATGTGGTTTCTATAATTGTTGTGATGGTTAAATTAAATATACAAATTAATAGTTACCTCTTATTAAATACCTGTTATTTAAATGTTATGTATTGAAGCCTAATCATTATCGTTAATCAATAATTAACCCCGCTGGCGCGAGCGTCACGCTCGTGCTTTAATACCAGCGCTGCGAAGTCTGTGACTTCGTAGCGCTTAATGATATGGGGCGAAGTTGCAAACTTCGCACAGCCGAGTATCACAACGGAAGGGTATGCCAAATTCACTACCGGGAAGGCTAAAGCGGTTATAAACACTTTCTTATGGCGCATTGCCTGAAAATGCAATAAGATGCCGTTAAAACGGTGATTTGCTTTTTTTAGGCAGGTAAACGATGTACTTTAGAGCGATAGCTACAAGTTAGCCTACAATAAGATACAATGAAAAGATACGGACCGAGCCTCATCATTCTTTTGTGCATTAGTTTATTGAATAGCAGTGAACTATTTGGACAAACACAACAACCTAATTTTTTGATTCTCCTTGGGGATGACATAAGTGCCAAAAATATCGGATGTTATGGGTCTGAAAACCCAAATACGACACCCCATATCGACAAGTTGGCCAATGAAGGTATTTTGTTTAAAAACATGTTCGTATCGGAAGCTATTTGTGCTCCTACAAGGGCTGAATTATATACTGGGTTAACGCCCAACAGCAATGGGTGTAACTTTAATCACGCGGCAACTAAAAAAGGGACCCTGAGCATTGTCCAACATTTAAGTTCATTGGGTTATCGGGTGGGATTAACGGGTAAAAGGCACTTTAGTCCGGCATCGGTATACCCTTTTGAGTTTATAGACGGTTTTTCCAAAAATGCCAATTATAACGGAACACCTCCTGAGCGCTGGGATGGGGTTGAGGAGTTCATGAATCGGGATAAAAATCAACCGTTTTGTTTGATCATTTGTTCAGTACATGCCCACGCCCCGTGGAATGCCGGTGACAGTTCCTTTTGGGATCCAAACACGGTGGTGCTCCCTGAAAATTTTGTCGATACCAAAGAAACACGGGAGTATTTTACCGAATACTTGGCAGAAATACGGCTTTTTGATCAACAGGTAGGTAAGGCCAGAAAGCTTCTTGAAAAGAACGATCTGGATTCCAATACGGCACTTATCGTCTTGGATGAAAATGGTGCCGGTATGCCAGGAAGTAAATGGACTACCTATGACATGGGGGTGAGGTCTGCCTGTATCATGAAATGGCCAAATCGCGATAACACGAAAAGGGTAACAACGGCCATAACACAGTATTGCGATATCTTACCGACATTGATCGATGCTGCGGGCGGGGATGTCCCTTCAAATCTGGACGGAAAGAGTTTACTGCCGATCATAAGGGAAAATGCAACAACACACCGGGAATATGCTTATTTCTTATATAACAATAAGAAAGAGGGTCCGGAATATAAAATGAGGGCGGTAACTGATGGGCGGTTTAAATTGATCTGGAACCGATCACCCGATAGTCTGTATGCCATTCGTGTCATAAACGGATTTGATTATGGTTATGTAGATAAAATGGAAGACCGTCATGTACGTAAAATGTATCTTTCCTGGCTTGCCAAAGCCGGGTATGATCAAGATGCGGGCAACATCGTACAACGGTATAGAAAACATCCCGAGTTCGAACTCTATGACCTCAATGAAGACCCAGAGGAAATGAACAACCTTGTAAACAAGCCCGAACTTGATCCTAAACTGAACGAACTTAAAAACGTTCTCTTAAAATGGATGGAGGATCAGGAAGACCGTTTTTTGCCCCCAAAGAAAACCTAAAAAAGATCCCCGCTGGCGCGAGTGTCACGCTCGTGTCCCACTCTGCGAAGTCCGTGACTTCGTGACATGAGTGAAATAGCCCAGCGTAATGGTATGGTGCGTAGTTGCAAACTTCACACAGCCGATTATAATAAACTTTTTGTACCTTAAGAGGTAGATTAAGGGCGTATTTGTGCGATTATGAGGTAGTTGGCGGTCTTTTAAATAATGATAGGGTTTTAAGGAACAATCAAGTGTTATGGAAAAAGCGTATAGAAATGTTGGATATATTTTTTTACTGTTCATACCATTAACATTTTTAGGGTTTTATAAAACGTATTTTGTCTTGTCACCGGAATTTGAAGGAACAGTGGATTTGTATACGCACCTTCATGCATTGGTAGCTTCCATTTGGATTACACTTTTAATCACCCAGCCGTTACTGATTAGATATAGGAATTTTAAACTACATCGTTTTTTTGGAAAAATTTCCTATGTCGTTTTTTTCGCTTTAATACTTTCTTTTATACCACAAATGATTAAGGAATACGGGAAGAACCTTATTCCACTAAACGCCGGTTTTGACATTGTACTCTTGGTATTGTTCTATACCCTTGCCATAAAACATAAGAACAAAGTTGCTATTCACATGCGATATATGATAGCCATTGCATTGATTTTTATTGGACCGACATTAGGTAGGATTATCTTTATTTTATTGGGATGGGAGGGTTTAGGTTCTTTCCATATCCCATATGTGGCTGTCATTGGTATTCTTCTCGGTTTAATAATTTGGGATAAAAAGAATAATAGAACATTTAAACCGTATGTAGTGGCGGTAATAGCTTTCATTAGCTATTTGATTGCGCTGTATACCATTAATGTGAATTTATAGGAAAATCAATCCATTGAACTATCGACACTACTTGACGCTCATTTAAAGTCAGAATAGCATGAAAAAAATGCATCCTCTCTTCAGAAAGCAAAATTCCCTGGGATTTTAAAGAATCCCGATCTGCGAAGTCCGTGACTTCGTCGCGTATTGCGCAAGTACGAGAGTAAGTGACAAGAGTAAAATAGCCCAGCGTAATGGTTTGGTGTGAAGTTGCAAACTTCGCACAGCCGAATGACTTCCCAGTAGACTAATATCCGCAAGCACGAGCAGCCTGTACTGAGCGAAGTCAAGCTACCTTGGGCCGGTTCGTTCCCGGCCATGGTACTCCAAAAAGCGCAACCCTTTGGACCAATTTTCCCAAAATCGTAGTGAACCCCCGAAAAATTTCCATGGTCATCCCTATTAACCCTTCCTAAATAAGAATGGCACAAAAATGTGATCATTTTGGGTTGCCCTCCAAGCTTGTTTTTCCATTATTCCTATATTTGGGTTTGCCAACTAAACCCAAAAGATGAAAAGACTTGTACCACTATTCCTATTGCTTATTTCCGTTTCCGTTTTTGCCCAAAAAAAGGCATTGGACCATTCCGATTACGCCTTATGGAATACGATCAAAGGCCCAACGATGGCACCGGATGGATCCCATGTCCTGTTTTCTCTGGAAAAAGGGGAAAAGGATAATTTCCTCAAAGTGAAGGATACCAAAGGCAAGACCGTATTTGAACATGAGCGAAGTTCAAAAGGAAAGTTCACCTATGATTCCCATTATGTGCTGTTCACCATTGAAGCTTGGAAAGACAGCGTAATCGCCATGAAGAGCAGAAAAACAAAAAAGAAGGATCTTCCCAAGGACACCCTGGGTATCCTGGATCTGAAAACAAATGGTTTGACCAAAATCGGGAACGTAAAATCGTATAAATTTCCCGAAGAATGGTCGGGTTATGTGGCGTATCAATTGGAGGAGATAACCAAGAAAAAGGAGCAGGATGACGATGGGGAGGAAGAAAAAGATTCCGTCCCTGAAAAAAAGGAAAAGAAAAAGAAATCCAAAAAAGTCGGTAAGAAAACCGGCTATCATGTGGTATTGCTTAATCTGGATACCCAAAAAGAGGATACGTTGAAATTCGTGACCCATTTCACCTTTGCAAAAAAAGGGAAATGGTTTGCCTATACGTCTACCGGAGCCGATAAAGAGGCCGATGCAGGTGCCTATGTCATCAATCTTGAAAATGGGGAAAACAGCAACATCCACAGTGCCCAAAAAGCGAAATACGATCAACTGCAATTCAGTGATTCGGGTAAATATCTAGGTTTTACAGTCGATACCGATACGACCAAGATCCAGGTAAGGCCCAATGCTTTGTACCTATGGGAAGCAGGAAAAAACAGGGCCGAAAAACTGGTCGATTCCGAATCCGCGCCCAAGGGGTATCTGGTCTCCTCTGATGGTAAAGTGAGTTTCTCCGAAGACGAATCAAAACTGTTTTTCGGGTTGCGGAAACCCCCGATTGTCAAAGACACCACCCTTACCGATGAAGAAATCGTAAACGTTGAGGTATGGACCTACGATGAGCCAAGGCTCTACACGGTTCAAGAGCTGCAGTTGAAAAACGATACCATACGATCGTTCCAAACCGCTGTTCATCTCAAAGATAAAAAGTTGGTGCCGTTGGCAACGTCCGACTATCCGAACAGTGAGCTTGGTGATGAGGGCAATGCCACCTATACGCTCGTTGGCACAACGCTACCCTACGAATTGGAAAGTCAATGGAAGGGCTATCGTGAAAATGACTATGCCGTCATCAACACCGCAACAGGCGAGACCAGGATGGAAGTAAAACAGTCGCCCCGTATGCGATTGAGTCCCAAGGCAAAATACACCTTTGGCTACAATGCCATCGACAGTACCTGGTTTACGTATGACATCGATTCAAAAGCCTACACGACTTTGACCAAGGGGAAGGCCTTTTATGATGAATTGAACGATTCCCCCAAATTTCCATCGCCTTATGGGGTGGCCGGTTTTACCGAAAATGACGCTTCGATTATTTTGTACGACCGCTATGACCTCTGGGAATTCGATCCCAAATCAGGTTCGGGAACCCGATTGACCAAAGGCCGTGAAACCAAAACGAGATACCGATACGTGCAACTTGACGAAGAGGAACGCTTCTTGGATCCGAAAGGAAAATGGCTATTGAGCACGTTCAATGAGGAAACCAAATACTCGGGGTATGCCTCATTTGCCCCTAAGAGCAAAAAGCTGGTTTCCTTGATTTCGGGACCCTTTCGTTATGCGAATGCAAAAAAAGCGAAATTGAGCGATCAATTGCTGTTTACAAAAGAATCGTTTGAAGTGTTCCCCGATCTGCATACGAGCGACATGGGTTTTAAAAAGACCACCATACTGAGCAATGCCAACCCACAGCAAAAAGACTACAATTGGGGTACGATCGAGTTGGTTGATTTTACCTCACTCGATGGTAAGGCCCTAAAGGGGCTATTGGTAAAACCTGAAAATTTTGACCCCAAGAAGAAGTATCCGTTGCTCGTGAACTTTTACGAACGCAATTCCGACAACTTATATCGCCATAGGGCACCAAGGGCCGAAAGATCATCGATCAACTATAGTTTTTATACGAGTCGTGGGTATGTGATCTTTAATCCCGATATCGAATATCGTGTGGGTTACCCGGGTGAGAGTGCCTACAATTGTGTGATTCCGGGTGTTACTTCCTTGATCGAAAAAGGTTTTGTCGATAGGGATAATATCGGAGTGCAAGGGCACAGTTGGGGAGGGTACCAAATTGCTTATCTCGTTACCAAGACCGATATTTTCAAGGCTGCGGAATCCGGGGCACCCGTACCCAATATGATCAGCGCCTATGGCGGAATTCGCTGGTGGACGGGTCTTAGTCGCCAGTTTCAATACGAGCATACACAAAGTAGGATCGGGGGTACGCCTTGGGAATACCCTGCGCGGTATATCGAAAACTCCCCCATCTTCAATATAGACAAGATAAATACCCCGCTGTTGATCATGCATAATGATGCGGACGGACATGTACCTTGGTATCAAGGCATCGAATTTTTCGTGAGTCTTCGTCGTTTGGGAAAACCTTCATGGTTCCTAAATTACAACGGAGAACCGCATTGGCCGTTAAAACAGCAAAACCGAAACGATTTCAATATCCGCATGGCACAGTTCTTCGATCATTATTTAAAAGGAGCGGCAAAACCCGTTTGGATGCAAAGAGGGGTACCTGCCATGGAAAAAGGGATCAATCAGGGATTGGAGCTTATGGAAACCGAAGAATAGCTATTTATTTCAGTTCCAAAGCTTGGACACCATAGCCTTATGGGAACGAGACAACATTTACCATTGTTGTAACCGGATACAAACTCAAATCCGTACATGGATCTGAAAAATTGTCGGGTATGCCATCCATAGTGTTTGCCTTATTTTGTGTAGGGAGCAGCTTGGATGACTTTCCTGTGCGTGAGGGCATCCTGTGCCGATCGCTGTCAAAGCCCTGTGCTTTGCACAGTCGAAGCATTACGTCTGTTTGCCTGTGACAGGCTTGTTCCCTATCTTGAAGTAGGTAAAAATTACTTTTTTGTGTCGGAATTATCTTTAAAATCATTCAGCATGTTCTAGCGTTAATAAGTTGTTAAGCCGTATGAAATTCGATAAAAATGATTAATTTCAACCTTTTAAAATGCCATAAGTGACAGTTCTGGTATAACTATAAAGCTATTATTGGGAACAATATAAGTAACATGGATTATAAATTTACGAAAGGAACAGAACTTCTTTTGGTTGATATAAGCGGGCAATTTGCCTTGGAACCTTTTAGGGAATTGTTGAAAAAAATAGGTTCCGAAGTTGAGCGCCAAGTAATCATAAACGGCTCTTTATTGCAGAATTCCCATCTTTCCTATGAAATTAGATATGAATTGGTAATTGCTGCGAATAAATACCTGAATGTAGGAACACACTACGCGGTGGTATGGCCTGTCAAGAACATTAATTACTATACGATCGATACCTTGAGCCGTCTGGGCATGTCAATTAAGATATTCCCCAATTTGGTCAAGGCCAAAAAATGGCTGCAAAGCCGCCCTTGAATACAAGACGGTTGCCCCGACAGTACCGGCATCATGATCGTGCACGGTTGAAGGAGTAGTAACATCGAGAACCAAAGACCATGATATACCCAATTAAAGACCCCATTGCTGCCCACGACTTTATTTTGATGGAGGGGGCGGTCATCGAGATACTCCGTCGTGACGGGAAGGTATCCTTTCACCCCGAGCTTATCCATGCCCCTTTGATCTACGATACGGAAGGATCCAAAGAACTCGCTTCCATATTCAAGGCCTACCTTAACGTCGCCCAAAAAAAAGATATACCCTACATCATGTGCACCCCTACGTGGCGGGCCAATAAAGCCAATGTGCGAAAGTCGGGGATACAGGAGTCGGTCAACCGCGATGCCGTACGGTTTATGGAAAAACTACGGGAAGAAGCCGGGAATTTCGGTACTAAGATCATGATCGGCGGCACCGTGGGCCCCAAAAATGATTGTTACACCCCAAGTGCCGGACTTTCAAAAGAAGAGGCCGAGGAATTCCATGCTTGGCAACTATCGGAATTACAAAAAGGCGGGGTCGATTTCATCATCGCCGAAACGATCCCCAATGTGCAAGAGGCATTGGGAATAGCCTGTGCCGCAGCGAAACTAAACCTTGATTATATCATAAGTTTCGTAATCTCGAGAAACGGGAAAATTTTGGACGGTACCGATATAGGGGACGCCATAACCTTGATCGATACGCAGGTGAGTAAGGTTCCCCTGGGTTATGCGGTCAATTGTGCGCATCCTTCCTTCTTATGTGCCGATAGGCAGCCCAAAGGAGTATTCGATAGATTGATCGCGTATTTAGCGAATGCTTCTTCTTTGGATCACTGTGATCTGGAAAATTCGGATTGCCTACATGTAGACGATGTTGCCGATTGGGGAGACGAAATGTTACGGTTGAACCGTGAATTCGGGATAAGGATATTGGGGGGCTGTTGCGGAACCGACCAAAGACATTTGGAATATTTGACAAAGGATCATGCCTTGATGCCATAACCCCATTTTGGGGAGTAGGTGACTTCGTTACCACACACAAAAACTACAGAACAAGCGAGCGATGCACGAAGCCGTTACCGAATACCTAATTGGTCTTACCCGATGGAAGGCCGAAATGACCCGGCTACGAACGATCGTTCTTGAGTGCGGGCTGTACGAGGAATACAAATGGATGCACCCTTGCTATACGGCCCATGGGAAGAACATTGTACTGTTGCACGAATTCAAGGGCTATTGTGCGGTCTTGTTCCCCAAAGGGGCTTTGTTGAAAGATCCGTTGGACATTCTGGTGCAGCAAACGAAAAATACCCAAGCGGCACGGCAAATGCGCTTTACGGACCTGCAGGGGATCGAGGCACTCGAAACGACCCTGAAAGCATATATCATGGAGGCCATCGAAATCGAAAAATCCGGACGCAAAGTGGCCATGAAAAAAACGGTCGATTATGAATTACCCGAGGAATTGGTACATAGGTTCAGGGAGGAGCCGGAATTTGAAAAGGCCTTTAAAGCATTGACCCCAGGACGACAAAAAGGGTATCTTTTGCATTTTGCCCAACCCAAGCAATCGAAAACCCGGTCCTCCCGGATCGTAAGGAACAGTGAACGTATTATCGATGGTTATGGGTTGACCGATTGTACTTGCGGACTGTCCAAACGCAAACCGAATTGTGATGGGTCGCACAAACAATTGCAAAATCCGGGCTCAAATAGGAGGTAGGCCATAGGTACTTCCTAGAGGCGCTGTTTACTACAATAAAGCGGTTTTTCTATCTGTGATTTGTTTGTTACATTAGGGGTTGTAACCCTTGGTTTATCCCATACCAAAAACAAGCATTTGACACATGAAAATCTGGTTCTACCTCTTCCTTTTCCTTTCTACCTTTGGAAACCTGTATGCACAACTGGTATTACGACCCGACCGTGTTTTCGACGGCACGGCATTACACACTAATTGGGTCGTGGTGGTGGAAGGCCAAACCATTACCTATGCAGGAAATGCCAGGGCCGTGAAATTACCGCACAATGCGACTTATATCGACTTATCGGGGACCACGCTGATGCCGGGGATCATCGAAGGGCATTCGCATGTTCTGTTGCACCCTTACAACGAAACGGAATGGAATGATCAGGTGTTGAAGGAATCGCCCGTAGAACGGGCGATCAGGGGATCGGTACATGTCAAAAAATCGCTCATGGCAGGCATCACCACCATGCGGGATTTGGGTGCCGAAGGGGCCGGTTATACCGATGTTTATTTAAAAAAGACCCTAACGGACGGCCTTATCGATGGTCCACGGCTTTTGGTTGCGGGCCCGGCCATTGTCGCCACTGGGGCGTACGGACCAAAAGGGTTCCATGACGGCGTTACCGTTCCTTTGGGGGCCGAACCGGCAAGTGGTACCGACCAATGTATCGAAACCGTTCGTAGGCAACTGGGGAACGGTGTAGATCTGATCAAGATATATGCCGATTATCGGTGGACCCCCGGTGCGGATGCCCAACCTACTTTTCTTCAGCAGGAAATCGATGCCATGGTGGCCACGGCAAAAAGTGCGGGGAAATACGTTGTGGCCCATGCGAGTACCCCAGAGGGGATGAAACGGGCCATCCTGGGCGGTGTGGAAACCATTGAACATGGCGATGGGGGAACCTTGGAAATCTTTAAAATGATGAAAGACAAAGGAATCGGTTTTTGCCCCACCTTGGCCGCTGGGGATGCCATTACCCAATACAAGGGGTGGAACAAGGCCACCGAACCCGAACCCGAACGGATCCAAAAAAAGCGTAAATCCTTTAAAGCGGCGTTGGATTCCGGCGTACAGGTCGTTTTTGGCGGGGACGTAGGTGTTTTTACCCACGGGGAAAATTATCGGGAAATGGAACTGATGGTCGACTATGGCATGCGTCCCCTAGACGTTTTGAAATCGGCTACTTCAGGGAATGCCAAGATGTTCCATTTGAATGGACTGGGGAACATAAAAGAAGGGTTTTTGGCCGATATCATCGCCGTTCAAGGCAATCCCATCGAGGATATCGGAACGATGAAGCAGGTGGTTTTCGTCATGAAAGACGGCGTGGTTTATAAGGAATACTGATGGTCGATAAAGCGGGACATTCGCACGAAACCCTGGATTTTAGGACAAAGAGAACCTCATTGGCCGATCATGGGTACTTCCGGACATGGAATTCTTCCCAAAAATGACGAACTTGCAGGTCCTTAGCAAGGAATACGCCTTAAAAATCAATCGCACGGTCAATAGCCCAAAATGAGCAAGTTTTTAACCCTTTTATCGATCATGGCCGTAACGCTTACGGCAAAAGCACAAAACCCACTTCCGAAGGTGGTTAGCGGTACCCTAGAGCGTGTCACGGATTTTAAATCAACCTATGTCACTTCCCGGAATGTTGATATCTGGTTGCCGGAAGGGTATTCCAAATCAAAGCGATATCCCGTTTTGTATATGCACGACGGACAAATGCTCTACGATGCTGAAAGCTCTTGGAACAAACAGGCATGGGACATAGACGATGTGGCCTCCGGTTTATTTTCATCAGGCACGATCAAGGAATTTATTGTAGTGGGTGTTTGGAATGGGGGAGAATCCCGTCACAGCGATTATTTTCCGCAAAAGGCATTTGAATCTTTAACGAAGATCGAAAAAGATACCGTAACGGCACAATTACAAAGGGCATCGATCCGTATTAACGGACTGTTCAGTCCACAGTCGGATAATTATTTGAAATTTATCGTAAATGAATTAAAGCCCTATATCGATAAAACGTATTCGGTATACACGGACAGGGAGAACACTTTTGTGGCTGGCAGTAGTATGGGCGGATTGATTTCCATGTATGCCATATGTGAATACCCTAAGGTTTTCGGAGGCGCAGCGTGTATGTCTACCCATTGGGTTGGGACCTTTACCCCAGAAAACAATCCGGTACCCGATGTGTTCTTGGACTATTTGAAAAATAACCTGCCTAATCCAAAAGACCATAGTCTGTATTTCGATTGTGGTGATCGCACCTTGGATAGTTTATATCCTGAAATTCAAAAGAAAGTAGACCTTTTAATGACCGAAAAGGGCTATGACGAAACGAATTGGATGACGGGATTTTTCCCTGGAGCGGACCATAGTGAAAATGCATGGAGCGAAAGACTGCATATCCCTTTAGGGTTTTTGTTCAAAAAATAGGGGGTGTTTTCAGGGTAACGGCAACAATAGAATGGGAGTGACGCTAATGACCTCCAATGGAATTTTCGGGAAAGGAGTAAATTGCGGGTTCATATAATAAGGTTGGCCGTTTGGTATCAAAAAAATCAAAAACTAAAAAATGAGCATGGACAAAACAGGTATATTTTTCATTTTAGTGATGATGGGTTTTTATGGCATGGCCCAAAACCCGATCTTACACAAAACGGATCCCGGATTCGTTTATGCGGCGGATCCCGCAGCAGAGGTGTTTAACGATACCGTTTATGTGTACAGTTCAAGGGACGTGGAAGATGCCGTGTCCTATAAGACCATGCAGGATTATGTGGTTTTGGAATCTTCCGATATGAAAACATGGGTGAACCATGGGGTGGTACTCAAACCAAGGGAATACGATTGGGCCCATGGGCAAATGAATGCCCCGGACGTAGCTTATAAAGATGGCTGGTACTATTTCTACTTTCCGTATGATAAAACGCATATCGGCGTGGCAAAAAGCAGGAACCCTACAGGTCCGTGGGAAGCGGCCGTAACCGACAAGATCACCACGATCTTCGATCCTTGTGTGATTGTTGATGATGATGGGCAGGCATATATCTATGGCAACGACCATAAGGTAGACATCGGCGATCCCGGATGGCATATCATGGGGGCCAAGCTCAAGGACAATATGGTGGAACTCGACGGTCCCTGGGAGCGATTGTCCGAAGAAACCGTAAGTGAGGCCGTGCATGTTTTTAAGCGTAAGGGCGTATATTATTTTCAAGCCAGGGTGGGGCCGGTCACAAAATATTGGATGGCAGATAGTCCATTACCCAAATATGCCACCTTAAAAGGGGAATTGGCCCCAGATGCCCCAAAGGCCCCCAATCATACCTCCGTTATTGCATTTAAAGGGGAATGGTACTTCTTTTATCATCGGGGCGATGTAAACGATGGCTCTTTTCATAAGCGATCGGCCTGTTTCGAAAAAATGACCTTTCGGGAAGATGGTACCATAGAGCCCATTATATACACCTTGGATAAGGATTGAGGGCGTAGGTTGTTCGGCAAGGAAGGATCTCGCTGTGAAAAGGGAGACGGTGTAGGTCGGCAATTGTCTTCGGTCATCCTAAGAAAGTAAAAACCCATTGGAAAGGAGTGCCAATGGCTTTTGATATGGTGTGGGTACGAAGTCACAGACTTCGCACAGCCGAGGAGCCCGAAAGTAGGCGCAAATGGCTATTGGAACGTTTTAAGAGAGCGGTATAATCCGAAACACTTTCAAGGGTTCCTTGGGGAGGTAGATCATAACCCTTCAAGTTTGCCGCTTTGCGGTTTAAAAAGTTATCGCCTTTTTAAAAAGGATTCCTTCTTTTCTATACACCAAAACGTAAACACTTTCTTCTTTCATAGTGTAGTATTCCGGTTTACTTTGCAGTTGCCATTCCTCTTTTCTGATTCGAATTAAATTATGGGGCCATACTTCAAAATCAACGGAAGGGGTTACTTTGGTCAATCCAGTTGTCCATTTGTCAATGTCTTCCGGACTTACTTTTACCACATATTTATAATCCTTATAATCAGGGGTAAACAAAGAACTTGGGTTAAAGGTGAAGCCATTCGAACTATAAAGTAGAAACTCTGCATTTTCGAAATCACTTTTTGCCGTAATTTCCCCTTTTAGAACATTTACCCTTTCCGCTTTGGTTTCATAATTTATACTGTATAGTTCGTCTTTTATTGGAGTATCGGTACAACTGGCCAAAGCTAAAAAATATAGTAGGCAAGTGAAAATCGGTTTCTTCATTTCTTATGGTGATATATAAGGTAAAAGTAAGAAACCCATGCGTTTCATACCCAAGATTCAAGTTTGAATTTATCGCCATCTACACTGTAATTGTTTCGAAAATAAAAATAATAAGCGGTAGCGGTTGGGCTATGCCCAAATATTTAAACGGGTTTCTAATTCCTCAACTTACCTTGGAAACAGGACATCAAGAACTGATGGTAATAGATAAAAAAAGCCATTGGGAAGGAAGACCAATGACTTTTCATATGGTTTGGGGGACTACCATATTTTTTTAATATCCGCTATATTGCCTTGGGAGGCTAAATCTCCATAACCAGAACCCACCATAAGCGTTCCTTGGGGGGTTGGGGCCCAACCATCCAGGCCCTAGCGTTCCATTCGGAACATAAAACCAGCTACGGGGCCAATCATTGCGATTAATTCCCGGTATTATCCATGGGGTCGATATATTTCCATACCATCCCACCCACATAGGTAACCTTCGGGAAAGGAACTTTTCCTCCTACACCCATTTAGGTATTCCCGTTTGGAAGACGACCGACACCCGATATGCTTGCCGAATTAAAATCATTCGGGGTATTTGCGCCATAGGACCATATAAAGTCCGTTGGCAAATAGTCGCCGTCCTCCATAAAGGAATAAGTACTTTCAGATGCCATGTTCCAATAAATAGACCTCATTTGATATATGATCGCATGGCCGGCTTTGGACCATTTCGCCATAAATATCAATTTTATAGGTCGTTGTACTCCTTAAAGGATATGACATGGTATACCCATCATAGGTATCGTATGTTTTATAGATCTGACCTGCCGTGTAATCCAGGTTATCGACTACGGTCGGTATAGCTTTGGTATTTGCCGCGTAACCCAAGAAAAGGGAAACCGAAAATAAAAGTGCCGGTAAAAGCGTGCAAACTAACGGTTTTAAGCGATGCTTGGGTTTCATGGTTGAAATATTCGGGTTCTATTGTGTTGTTTATTAATTGGTTACAAAAAAAGATTAAATGAACGGAGCCGAAAAATCAAATAAACGAACTCATGGATTTTATCGATAGGAACCCATTTTTTATCTACCAAATCAATAAGTAGGGTCAGGAGTAGGAGATCGGTCTGCCGGAGTACTTTGTACCAAGGGATAACAAAGTCATTGAAAATCAATGGGCTTTGGTTGATTTTTTATCATCCATCGGCTTGTCCATTACTTGAACCGTATTCATGAAAGCTGTGCATGGTAAGGGCAATACATCGAGCACTGAATAGGATATGTAAAAAAGCCATTGGGAAGAAAGACCAATGGCTTTTTATGGTTTGGGGGAATTACCTTATATGTTGTTTTAATACCCCGCTAAGGTGCCTTGGGTAGTCCTTGGTTTTTTTCTTTTTACCCCCGCTGTTTTATTCACAGGTATAATCCGAACCACTTTCAAGGGTTCCTTGGGGAGTTAGATCATAACCCTCCAAGCCGGCATAATCGGTGCTATAGCGCTCGGTACGGAATATATAATACCTACTGGGCGTATCATATTGTGATAGGATTCCGGTTTCATCGATGGGGTTGATGTATTTCCATACCAACTCCCCGTCATAAGTAACCTCAAATAAGGTTCCTTCGGCCCCGGAGCAGATTAAAGTATTCCCATTGGGAAGACGACGTGCCCCCGAAATGTTTGCCGAATAGAAATCACTAGGGGTATCTGCCTCATAAGACCATGTAAAGTCCGTTGGCAAATAGTTGCCGTCCTCAGTAAGGGAATAAGATCCGTCTGTATTTACATTGGTATCCACAACGTCTACCGTTGAATAGTTGGATGATGCATAGTAACCCGCCTGGTTGTTGAACACCATGATCTGCCCACCATCGGTATAGCTGTCATCGATCCAGTTGGCATCGTGCTGTAAAAACAACTTACGATCGTTTGCATCCCCGGCATCATAACTTTCGGGATTTCCCCAACGGTAAAGGATATCCCCACCTTTATTCTGCGTACCCCCTTCATGTGATGCGGCCTCCTCGGTAGTGGTGGAGTGGTCAATGATCCAAAACTCATTGAAAAGGCGGCAACTGATCACGATTTGGTCGAGACTCGCATTGTAGTCCACGCCATTGCAATGCAACCAATCCGCACTGTATTCCTGATCATCACTTCTATAGTTGATATCGATCAACTGAGGATTGTCTCCCACGACCCCATAGTTGTCCTGGTCGGCATTTTCATCCTGTACCAAATGATCCCAAGCGTCCCATTCCCAAACAATGGTACCGCCGCTACCGGTGGTATAATCGGGTTCGATTTCAATGATTTTTTCCGTCCATAATGCCGTGGCCTCGCTACTTCCGGCAGCGGTTACTTCGGCAGCACTATGCTTTTCCCAGACCATGACCATAATATTACCTGTAGATGAAATATATTCCACATCATGGTGCATAAAGGTGGTACTGGTATTTACCTGATAGTACCAAATTACCGATCCACTGGCATCAATGAGTTCGACACGGCCTGTTTGTCCCCCGGCTTGTTCAAACTCGCTGTTAACCGCACTTAAGGTCCCTGTATGCAGTAAGTTGCCATTTTCCAATAAGTAGGTCACCTGTGGGGTATAATCGGAAGGCCAGCTTTGGACCACCTCCCCACAATTATCGATCAAGTAAGACGTGGTGCTCCTTATTGGGGCCAACAAGGTATATCCATCATAGGCATCGTCGGTTTTATAGATCAACCCCACGGTGTAATCCGAGTTGTCGACTACGGTTGAAGTGTCTTCGGTATCCTCGGTATCCTCGGTGTCAATGGTATCATCGGTATCATCCGAGCAACCCATGAAAAGGGAAGCCGAAAATAAAAGTGTCAGCAGCAATGTGCTTTTTAACGGTTTTAAGGTTTGTTTAGATTTCATGATTTGATTTTTGGGATTAATTTTTTTCTTGAAATAATCGGCGACAAAAGAAGTGCAAATAAGCGGGAGGGTATAATCAAATAAACCAATCCGTGATTTTTATCAATCAGATACCCTATTCAATCAACGGGATCCATGGGTAGGGGAAGAAGTAAGGGATTGATGGGCTAAAGTATTCCGGGCCAAGGGGCGACTGAACCAAAACCTTGGGACAAAGGTCGGTAGTGCTTTTTAACTGGCTACGGTGGGTGGTCTTGTAGCTTAAACCGGCTATATCCCTCCGGACATTCCAAAAACCGAAAAGCCTTCGTAAAAGATCTGATTTCACAGGAATTTATTCCATGAAATCGTAATTTTATACCCATGATCGATCCTAAACACCTAATCCAAGTACCCCGAAAATGAAATTAGTAAGGCCAGCCCTTTTTTTTACCGCTTCACTTGTCCTTTTAAATGCCTGTAAGGCTTTGAATAATCCCGAAAAAAAGGGTGAAAGTTCCACAACGGACCTGATCGTTTTTCAAGATGGAAAGGAATTCGTGGTTCATAAACACGTTGAAACGGTAAAAATTGGTAAAAAGGTATTTTCCCTTCGGTTTTATAACAAGCGATATGATCCAGAAAACAAAAAATTACATACCGCCCGTATAGCGGCTTTTAAAGACCCCTTGCAATTGGATAAGGTGAATGTTGGCATGTCAATGTCCGATGTTCCTTATTTTAGTGGAGGTACCGGAATGGCCGCAAACACTTACAATGGGTACGATAAATTAAGGTTGCGAAATGATGCGCACCACTATACGTATTACGCAAATGAGGATAGAAAAAGATTAAATCTTTTAGCGGATGACGGAGCGCTTTTAAAGTTGGAATTCGATGTCCGTGCGCTATACTATGACGATACCGATTATAAAATGTCCGACCCCCAAATAAAAGCGTTATACATCGCATTTTTAATAGACAGGAACCTAAACGGAACCATCGACGAGGGGGAGTTGAAAAAGTTGACCTTAAGGCTTAAATAAGCGACTATCGAAGATAGTACCTGGCAACCCATCCATACCATGGGTCAAGAAGCAAGAACGAATTTAAATCATAGATACCAAACCCATGAAATACACTTTTATGTTTCTTTTGCTTCTTTGTACACTGTATGGTAACGCTCAAAAAGTGGAAATAGCACCTTATGTGCACTACCTGGAAAATGTTGAAAGGAAATCAGCCAAGGATTATATCATCGATCAGTTCAAAGACCATGATATCGTGATTCTTTGTGAAAGGGACCATCGCGATATAACACAATATGAACTGATAAAGGAGGTCCTCTCGGATGACTATTTTAAAAAGCATGTAAAGAACTTATTTACCGAAATCGGTGTTATAAACCTACAACCCGAAATCACCGAGTTTTTAAAGACCAAGGGATTGGACAGTCTGTATGTGGAAAACAAACTGGCGGAGTTCCAATTCAATTCCAGTTTTTGGATCCTATGGGAAAAATACAACTATCATTATTTGTTGAGGACTATCTACGATATCAATAATAGCTCCGACGATCGGATTTCCTACTATCCTTCCGATTCCGAGTTCGACTGGAAAAAGGTGGATAATTTGGAAGAATATGTTAGGGAACAGGATTTTGAAATTGAGCCAAGGGATAGTATAATGGCCTATAACATCATAAATACCTTTGAAAGATCAATACCCGATGGGACTAACAAAGCGCTCGTTATCTTAAATTACAGACATGCTTTTAAAACACATGTACCCCGAAATAATGGGGAAATACAGGAGAATGCGGCAAAATACCTCTTCGATTATTTCGGTGATCGGGCAACGAATATTTTGATCCATCAAGCGGTTTTCAGAAAAAAAGAAAAAGACTATTCGTATGCCATGATACAGAACGGAAAATGGGATGCCTCGTTTAAGTTCCTGAATATCGAAGATGTAGGCTTTGATCTTACAAAAACCGTTTTTGGTAAGGACAATTTAGATCTGTGGCCTGTAGCTTCGTCCTATTCGTATGAAGATGCTTTTGATGGATATGTTTTTTATAAGCCCATAGAGGCATATCAACTTGTTTCTTACTTTGATGGATTGGTATCCAAGGAAAGGGAAGGCGAATTTTTTAGGCGATTCAAAATCCATTTAGCGTATCAAGAAGATACGGTTACACTTGAAAAACTGAAAGATGCCGATTTCAGGAAAGCGGTATTGAACGAAATGAACACAAAACGGGTAAACAGGTATCCCAATATAGAAGAATTGATGGAGGTAAGGGAAAAATATTTAAAGGATTAGTTATTGCACTTTTGGGGATTTTGGTGTTTGCCTTGCCGAAAAAAACACCCACCTTGTAAAAATCAAAAGGAATGCTCCCAAAGAATACGGAATGTGCGCTGTATCATTGTTTGGAAAAACCAGATTAGGTACGGTTTTGGCGATTCCTTCAATTTAGCCTACACGGTTTTTTGCTTAAAAACCCTATAGCCAATCCCTTATGCCAGGGTTGGGATTATCATTTAAATTATTTGGTCAAATAAGGGTGCTCCTTAAAAAATTATGTTAATTTTACCCTGATTTTCGGTTACGGATTCTTAAAGGAATCGTATTAAAAGGGAATCAGGTGTAAATCCTGAACAGTTCCCGCTGCTGTAAATCCCTTCCGGTACTTCCGGAAAAAATCTTATTAATAAACCACTGTCTTTAGGGATGGGAAGGATTAATAAAGAGGGATGAGTCAGAAGACCTGCCGCAATTCATAGAGACAGAGCTTTCGGGAGTTATAGCTTTGGGTAGATCTTCTATTCTGACCTTATCCCCATTGTTTTGTTTTGTAAATAAAAAGTTAATCGTAAAAATTAACCTTTATACAATTCAAATGCAACCAAAATTGATCTTTAAATCATTGTTCCTCCTTGTGGGAATTCTCTTTTTGGCATCCTGTAGCGACGAGGATGACGATGCTGTGGCACCTATGTTTTTTACCGTTACGGATTATCAGGCCGAATATGAACAAACCTTGGGCGACACGTTGATCATCGATCTTGAAATACAGAATATCCCCTTGAGTACGGAGTATACCTGGAAACTGGACGATACCGTTATCTCGACCATTAAAAACCTGGATTATGTGACCGAAACAGCCGGAACGTTTTCGCTTGAATTCAGTGCGACTGCAGCTAACGATTCGCTCTACAGATCGTACCAACTGACCGTAAATGACCCTTATGACCTTTATTACAGGGCTAAAACCGAAAGTAGTAGCGCATATATTTCTGAAATCATCGAATATAAACCGGCACCGGGGCAGTTTATCAATGACAGCTACGGAACCATGGAAGA
The DNA here is from genome assembly GCF_028882255.1 of Maribacter polysaccharolyticus. Classification (GTDB taxonomy): domain Bacteria; phylum Bacteroidota; class Bacteroidia; order Flavobacteriales; family Flavobacteriaceae; genus Maribacter_A; species Maribacter_A polysaccharolyticus. Next base: position 884 of record NZ_JARBUY010000005.1, on the reverse strand, counting down.
TGCGGAGAACCTGGTCGGGGGAAAATCCAATCTACTGTCCTTGGGAGCTTGGGGCGGTTATGTGGTATTTACCTTTGACCATACCATTGAAAATAGGGAAGATGCGAAGGATTTTGTCGTGTATGGCAATGCGATGAACGGACTCTCGGAACCCGGGATCGTACAGGTTTCCTTTGATGAAAACGGGAACGGTATGGCCGATGATACCTGGTACGAATTGGCGGGTAGTGCCCATGAAGCGGAAACCACTTTATTGGATTATGCGACTACCTATTCCAATCCGGGGGAACATGCCGATGTACCCTGGGTAGATAACCGGGATACCACCGGAAGCGTGTTGGTCAGTTCCTACCATTCACAAAATTATTATCCACTTTTTATAGCGGAGCAGGAGCAAGTGACTTTTACCGGTACCCGAGTGTATCCTACGATAAGTTCAAGTGGTTTTGTATCCATAGCTGCCTTGGAATGGGGGTATGTAGACAATTATGATGCGGAGTATGGGACCTATGGGGGCAATGCCATGGAAATGGATTGGGCCGTAGATGCGAATATGGATCCAGTTGCCCTAAAAGGGATCGATTTTATAAAAGTGTACTCCGGGGTACAGGAAAATGCGGGCTGGCTCGGTGAGGTCTCCACGGAAATCAAGGGGGCTTCGGACCTCTCGATGATGGATTGATTTTTGGCTATTCTTTTCGTTCAATATGGAAGGGGTCCACGTATTACGTGGGCCTTTTCTTTTTTAGTTGTCCCATACTTGAATAGAATAACACAAAATTGGCCTATTTATGGAAGACCTAAGTATGTTCGTTAATATACATGGTTTACAAAAGTTATAGATTAGAGTTTACACTAAATTAGTTTCTAACCTCACTGATTGT
>NZ_JARBUY010000004.1:198327-711357 GCF_028882255.1 Maribacter polysaccharolyticus | reverse complement strand
TTACCGCCATAATGAACCAATATTAATAATAATGGTTCAATTTATGAATAAAATTTAAACTAAACAACTATCCTTTAATTGAACTTTAGCACATTCTAAAGCTGAATTGCTTTATAAGATAAACACTTATCAACTATTTCTTCGACGGTTGGATTGTATTTTGAAATGTCATCTCTTCTTGCATTATAATTTTCCGGATAGTAAAAGAGATTTGACCCATTGGGATGAGGAACATTACTGTTGAACAAGACAATCAGTGAATTAAGTTCACTTTCCGTTCCTTTGGCCTCAACAATTTTGCGTCCAAGACTGATCAATTCTTTCCTTGTCATTTCCTATCCTTTATTTGAACTTTGAAACAATCACCTTACCGCGAGTGTATTATGGCCTTGTGGGCAACATATTTCTTATTGCTGTAATTTTCCACCTATCCTGCTCATAAACAACGATAAAAGTACTCCACATTTTCTTTACCGTACCATCAGCATTCTGTATTTGATATCTCGCATCTGCTATGGCGTACCCCGGATCAAGAAAGCGTATTTTTTCAATTTTGAGCGTTCTTGTTCCCGGGTTGTTCGCTGAACTTTCCAGCATCCCTTTCATAGATTCCTTTTTGCCCTTTCTCCACTTCCCCGAAGAAACCAATTGATCTACATCGGTCGCTAGAATACTTTCGAGCATTATGGTGTCTTTCGTTTCCCTAGCTTGGGCGTAGGTATCGACCAGGGCATAAATTCCTTGTATTAGTTCATTGTTACTATTAGTGTCCTGAGGATATAACAATGGAATGGCCATAAAAGTTAAAAGGATAAAAAGGAACTTATTTTTCATGATCTAACTATATTTTTCATTCTCTAAGTTAAGCAATCCTTTATTTGAACTTTCAATTCTATTCTGGTTCGCCGAGAAAGTGTCCTATCTCATTTTTTGGCCATCTAGACTTAAAGGTAATGATTTCGAATTTTAGGTTGAACGAAAAAAGGGTAAGGCGGCAAATAGACTATGGCAATCCCCATAGGAAACCCTGCGGACACAGACCCGGTGTAGTTCAACCCCGAAGGTTCGGGGCATTCATGCTGGGTCGTACCGACCGCACGAATGCTTAGTCATTAGCTATAGTTTTTTACTATGACAAACACAAATAAAATAGACCAAAACAACAAAATTATAAGTAATACAATTACCGCTTGAAAGCGACTTTTATGTCCAATACTTGTGTTTATACTAGGGTTGCTTTTTAGGGCAAATACGTTTAAGCTATTCCCTACTTTGTATTTTTTGCTATCTGGATACTTAATTTCTTTGTGTTTTGAAATGCAATTATAATTTGAGTCATTTAACAGGAAAGAACATTTTACCAAAACATCTTTTCCTTCACCAAAAACCAACTCAGTTGATGCACGTCTAAAGGGTTTACTGTAAGTCAATTCTTTTATTATACCTTCCGTTTTTACCGATTTGTATCTAAATCTATAGTATCGTAAGAAATAAAGTGAAAATACCGAAGCAAGTATGATTTCAATTGTGGAAACATAATAAATCATTTTAAAAATTCTTTTATTAATGATTTATATTCAGGATGGTCATTAATCCATTCGTTTTCAAAGTCAGTGGCGGATTTAAATATTTTTTCTTTTTTAGGATTACTACTTTCTATTATTTTCAACTCTTTTCCGTTTAATAGTTCTTTGATAGTATAAGTAAAATGATAGAGACCTGTTTCCCAAGTATGTTGATAATCTGTGTAGGCTCTAATATCCCATATTTCCATAAAAAGGTCATTTTGAATGAAAATAAATGGGGGTTTGTCGTCATACCCATTTTTTGGTACAAAAGGAAATTTAAGTTCAGCAATAGGTCTAGTTTTAAAGAAGGACTCGAACCCTCTTCTTTTCCAAAAATTATTTACTGTTACTATGTCCATTTAAATTACGGCTAACGGTTTGTGTATGTGTAGTGCGGGATTAAAAGTACAAAACTTTCAAGAACGCAGGGGGCCAATTCGTTTATTCAATATTTCAAATTATTAGCCAATCGTCAAAGACGAATTGGCGGTGTTGCAACAACGAGCCGCAGCCACAAAAACCGCTGAAACCCGCATTAAATATGACACTTTGTTATAAACTGTTTTTTAGTCTTGTCTTGATAATCCATATAAATTTATTCCTTCCATTTCTTTATGAAGCATTCTAAATTTAACCTTGCCTTTCTCGTAATAATTCAAATAATCACCATTTTCCAATAACTGATTGATGTAATTCTTCAATATTTTTTGTGATGTTTCTTTAGATTCTTCGAAGTCCTCTTTATTGCTATAAACTATATTAAATGCAGGTTCGCTACTGCAAAAAAGATATGCAGGTTTTGGATTCAAATTTTCTTTTTCTATCCATTCTAAAATATTGTCTCGACAGAGGTACACCAACCTAACAACAGCCGCTGATTCCAAGGAATATATGAATATATACATAGGGTCAGATTTGTAATCTATTGGATAAGAGTATTTGTCTAATAACTCGTTCCATTTTAAAACTAAATCTTGTGTATGTTTATATTTTGAATTCCAATTACTGTTAAGAGGGTCAATTTTGTTCTTTTTAAGATTTTCTGTGGTATTTAAGAAGATTGAGATTGTAGAAACACGCTTATGTTTTCCTTCTTCAATTTGCACTGCAGCATGGGAGATTTTACTTTCCTTAAAAGTTGAAAATGCAACATCTAATTCTAAATCTCTTGCGTAATCATTAAATTCAGCGAAAATAGGTTTATTGGCAGAAATTGTCCCTTTTGCTTCTAATTCATTTATAGATTTTCTTAATTCTTCTTTTATCATATTTGGTTGTTAACATTGAATCATTGTAACGAGAAAAAATAAACCTAAATATAATTGTTTGGTCATGTTATTCGTTTTGATTTTAAAATTGTTTACAACCATTGGATAGCATCATTGATGATATCCTGCTTATGTGTCTAAGTTAATAATCGTTTAATTGAACTTTTAATTCTATTATGGTTTGCCGAGAAAGTGTCCTTTCTCATCCTTAATCTATTCCCTTCCTAGAATTAAAGTTAATCAATTCTACTTTTAAACAGTTCGGTTTTAAGGGGAGCTTACATTATTAATTCTTCCCCTTAAGCCTTACTTTCTATAATTCCGAAAGGATTTATAAGCCTGTCCTAAACGCAGTCGAAGCGTAATAGAATTGCCGTAAATGTGACTATACCTAGGTATGCAACGTTTTTAAAATCTCGTTTGACCTAATTTTCCTTTTCTTCCAAGAGTTATTACCAAATGACGGTTTGGATTATGCTCTAAATACAATATCTGTATAATGCTATCTTTTGAAATTTTGACTTCACTAGATTTTACTTTTCCTTTATATATATCTTTTTCTTTATCATAATAAAAGTAATTGACCATAGTAATATCATGTGTATTCAAACCACCTAATTTTCCACTTCCGGCTTCTTTTTCTATACTATAAAACTCAACTTTGGCATTTGTTTTTACACCTTCCTCATAAAGCTTGTTTGCTGATATTTTGTCCGGGAGAAAATGAAAAAATAATAAAACCCAAATCGGAGAGCTAATAAATAATATTAGGGATAGGTTAACTATTTTTTCTTTTGCACTTGAAGTAGTTGCTTTATTCATCTAACAAATCTATTATCTCGTTTTTTTTCAGGGAAAGAATGATGCCGTAGTCATTAATTTCCTCACCTAAAGAAACACAAAACCTGTAGTATCCATGATGACTGTCGTACTCTTCATATATTTTCCAAAATTCCCCACATTTAAAACATCTTTGAATTGTTATTTTTTCATGGGTACCTATACTTTCTTTTAAATTCACTACTTTTTTTTCCGAAACAGTCCATTTTTCACAGGTAAGATGCTTTATTCCCCCTTGGCCTGGTCTAAAATTACATTTCCTATTCATTTTTTGAATAAATTTCGTTAATTCAATTTAATAAGTAATTTGGATACTATAGAGAAATGTTGTACAACAATTGTATAAACGTACCATAATGACGTTTATTTCTTATAAATAGATACAATCCTTTATTTGAACTTTTATAAGGTTGAAAGCTTTGAATGATTATAAAAATGGGGCACTACAAGAACCACTTACTTTTTAAGGTTTGAAAGTGATCTGTCCCTAATCGCTTTGAATTCGGATTTTTCATTCCAATTGGGGTAGCTATCCTCATTGGCCAATGTATAACCGATTTTAAAAAACAGCTTGGCATCTTCAATGCAACCTTCTAAATCCGATGTTTCCGGGTGGTACTCATCAGCCGGTTTATGGTAGGCCGTGGCCCAATAGTTTTTAACCTGTTGCTTGGCCCAATCCTTACCATGTTCCCTACTGTCTTGCCAACCTTTTATGAATAAGGAAGGGATACCGACCTTGGCGAAGCTGAAATGATCGGAGCGGTAATACATTCCATTTTCAGGAAACGCCTCTTCAATGATATATCGGTCTTGTTCTTTTGCGCTTTCAGCAACATAATCATCCAATTCGGATTGCCCAAAACCGGTAATGGTCACATCTTTCATTTTACCCATGGGCAATAGCAATTCGTAATTTAAATTGGCGATTGTTTTTTCAGGAGGGAAGAGACCGTTTTGGGCATAGTAGGCAGATCCTGTCATACCGGTTTCTTCGGCCGTAACCGATAGAAAAACAACCGATCTTTTGGGTTTCTCTTTTAAATTGGCAAAGGCTTTGGCCGTTTCAAGCATGGCAGCCAATGCGGTTCCGTTGTCCATGGCGCCATTGTAAATGGAGTCTCCGTCATGTTTTGGACCAATGCCGAAATGATCCCAATGCGCACTGTAAACGATACATTCATCGGCTCTTTCGGTACCTTCTATGATTCCAACGACATTCCTGCTGTTTTGGAATTTCAATTCGGTTTTGATCGTGAGGTTTAGATCACAGTTTAAACTGACTGCCTTGAAGTCGTTTGATAGGGCCTGTTCTGCCAACTCATCGAAGTTTAACCCCGATTTTTCGAATAAATTTTTACAGGCAGTATCCGTAATCCAGCCTTCCAAAGCACATTTGGAGTGGTTCTTGTCTTTAGCTTGTAGAGAAATGCCTGAGCTGGACGTATTCGTTAAAACCTGCCAACCGTAACCTGCAGGTTTCGTGGAGTGGATCACCATAATCCCTGTTGCCCCCTGCCTTGCAGCTTCTTCGTATTTGTATGCCCAACGACCGTAATAGGTCATTGAATTTCCTTTGAATAATTCTGGGTTTTGGGTGGCGAAACCGGGATCGTTCACCAGTACTAAAACAGTTTTCCCTTTTACATCAATACCTTCATAATCGTTCCAATTATATTCAGGCGCAACAATGCCGTAACCCGCAAAGATAATTTCGGAATCCTTAATATCCACCGTATCATCAAGGTGGGGTGTTTTGGCAATGTAATCCGTGGTTTTTTCCAAAACAACTTCCCCGCCTTTTGTGGTTACGGGGATTTTATCATCCGGGGTGAAATTCAGTTCCACTAAAGGGACATTCTGGAAATAACTATCCCCATAGGCACCTTTGATCCCCATTTTCTTGAATTCATTGGCAATATAATCCACTGATTTTTCTTCCCCTATGGTGAAAGGTTTCCTTCCCTGGAATTCATCGGAAGAAAGGGTTATTAAATGTTTTTCATAATCAGTTGAATTAATGGTGTTCTCAGCATGCAAAGCATTGTTTTCATTTATACAACCCGTGAAAACAATTAGAAGGACAAAGAAGATCGGAAATCTTGAAGTAAAGATCATTAGGTATGTCTTGAATAATAACCCTATAAAAGTACAGTTTTAATCTTTAATTGATAAGGCTTTTCGGCACGAAATCGGATGACGATGTTCCTTCGGGATTATCAAATAATGGGACTAAGAAGCCCGAAGAAACAGGGTGGTTTATGAATTTAGCAATGGAATGGTTTTCGGATGGCGCGTTACTTTGTAGGTTTGGTTTTTTTAAGTTGAACAAATCCTTTATTCGAACGTTGATTCAATGCTGTTTTGGCGGGAAAGCCTCCGAAATCGGACCTTATCAATACTTGAGATTACTAGTTAACCTTCAATTGAATACGGCCATAAGAATATGCCAACAGTCAATGCAATAAAGATGATAACGGCCAAACAACCAATGGCAAAACAACTTTTAAAGACTTCCCTGGTTCCAATTACTTCTTCTTTCATATACGTATGAAAATTAGGATATTCATTAAAGCACACCCACATTCAGGATGTTACAAAAGGGCGTATCAATTGCCGTCCTAAACGAGGTGCGCTTAAATATGCCAAGGGCAAGATGCAATAATTGTTTATAACATGTATATCCTTCATTCGAACTTTTATAAAGATAATGATTTGGAACCATGAACCGTATAAAGAAACGGAAGGTTACATCATAACCCCCCTATAAAGTCAGTTGACGATTTCTGTATGTTCGTTAGCGTTCATGGCAATACCATTTAAGCTTCAAACTTGACCATCTGCACATTTTTCGTCCATACATTCATATAAATACCTAATTTACAGGTAAATAGTTAAAAATATAATTATGAACTGGATACATTTAACTTGGTCTATGCAAGTGCGTGAGGAAAACGAAAGAAATGATCATCCTCAACTACAATTTGCCCTAATTACGATCAAGGACGGGCAGGTTATCGTTCATGATCACCATACAGGTAAACGTCTAAGAAGGGGCAAAGTCCTTCATTGGGGTTCAATAAGATCGGGTAGAAGTGTCCCAACCCCGGAAAATCCCTATTTCGGGATTGTTGTTCGGGCCATAGAGTTAGACAATTCAAGGGGTAATAGGAAAGATGACCGAAATCTTTTCTTTGAAGATATAAGGAGTAAATCCCAAGCTATATTTGATTCCGGTAGAGTACCTACGGCCAATGATCTTCTGGAGTTTGGTTTGCGTAGGTTAAAAAATGACCTAGGTGACGATGATGATCGCATTGGCGTAAATGCCAGAGCCTTTCCGGAATACGGAAGCTTGATTTCCAGCGAAACACCTGATTGGATATATCATTACAATTTATCCTTTACCGACGAAAGGGAAGGTAGGGGTTATTTAAGCACTGCGAAACATATAAGAAATCTTCCTTTCCGGGAGAACGGGGCTTTTTACAACTTATCCGTTGACTTGATCATTACCCCTAATGAACCGGTACCCTCGTACCCCTAGGGTCGCTAACATTCCAGGATTATTGGGTTGGGCAGGGGCAAACGCCCTTGTTATCTAACCCCCCTATAGCATATCCCCCCTTTTTTCTGGACTTTTCCGGACTGCCACAAAGTCCATTTTTTGGGGTCGTCTATTTGGACGTTGGCCATAATCAGGCCGAAAACAACAAATAGATCAAATAGATGATTGCCCCTGTCAGAATAGCTGATAGTACGTAAAGGATCACTTGGTTACGGGCATGTACTTGGGCTTCCTTACGTATTTCGTCCTTTATTTTTTCCAATTCCTGTGGACTTATTTTTCTAAATTCCAATTCCGTTTTACCGGACTTTTGGTAAATAAGATCCTTCAGCTCCCGAATAGGACGCTTTTTCAAAAGTGCCCTGTTTTGTTTTAAGCTCAAAATGGCACTGGCCATACTACCTTCTCCACCCATAATTCCATTGGAATCCTTTTTATATTGCGTACAACAAACCTTTTAGGCATTCATGTGGGTTGCCCTTAATGCCCCAACCTTCATGGTTTTAATGATCACTCAGTTTCACAGCTACCGAATCATAATATTCTTGGCTTAACACCTCGGTCCAAATTGTCGGCTGTTCCCCTTTGTATAAAGCTAAATAGGTCACCATGCTTTCTTTCGTGGAGGAATGCCAATGCTCGGTTTCCTTTTTACATGTAATGACATCGCCAACTTTTAGAATAACCGGTTCTTTACCCCTTTCTTGATAATAGGCTTCGCCTTCCACAATGATCAATACCTGCTCGCTGGTATGTTTATGCCAATCCAATGTTGAGTTGGCCCTAAAGGTAGCTTTGGTCATATGATACCCCAGGTCCTTATCGTCATGGATCAAAGGATTTAACCAAGCTTCACCGATATAATGGGTATTCGGGGCTTTGGTACCTTTTTCCAAATACGACACTACGGAATATTCCCCTTTTTGTGCATGGAAATAAAATGGGGAAAGTACGCATAAGGCAATAATCAGGGTTTTCATGGTCTTACCGTTTTCCTAAAGATAGTTAAGTTTTGCAATACCGTAAAGGCCCCAACGGAGAATCCCTGATCTGAACCGTGATATCATTGGCGATCCCTGATTTTGGACCGTACCGAAAAAAGCGGAAGGTTATACCCTAAAACACCGTAATGGGTAGGAATGCTATTTGTATCTTAGTGGTAAATTAATCGTAAAAAGAAACGGAACAATGGAATATAGACGCTTAGGCAAATCCGGATTGAAAGTCTCCGCCCTGTCACTGGGATCTTGGGTGACTTTTGGAAAACAAGTGGCCATAAAAGATGCGACGACCCTGTTGAAAACAGCTTACGATGCCGGAATGAATTTCTTTGACAATGCGGAAGGCTATGAGGCCGGGGAATCCGAGAAAATCATGGGTGAGGCCATCAAAAGCCTCGGCCTGCCCAGAGACACCTTTGCGGTTTCCTCGAAGGTATTCTGGGGCGGCAAACAAAAAATGCAGCTGGGACTGAGTGCCAAGCATGTACGTGATGCCTGTGATTTGGCCCTTAAGCGACTTCAAGTAGATTACCTGGATCTTTACTTTTGCCATCGGCCCGATATAGATACCCCTATCGAAGAAACCGTGCGCGCCATGCACAACCTCATCCTTCAGGGTAAAATCATCTATTGGGGTACCAGTGAATGGTCGGCCAGGGAAATCACACAAGCCCATGCCGTCGCCCAAGCCTACGGACTTACCCCTCCCGTGATGGAACAACCCCAATATAATCTTTTGCATAGGGATAAGGTCGAAGCTGAATTTTCGCCTTTGTATGAAAACTACGGACTGGGAACCACCATTTGGTCTCCGCTGGCCAGTGGTATCCTCACCGGAAAATACAACGAAGGAATACCTTCGGACAGCCGGTTGAACCTGCCGGACTATGAATGGCTAAGGGATTTGTGGTCTGGGGAGGAAGGAAAACAAAAACTTGAAAAAGTCCGTAAGCTGACCCAGCTATCGAAAGAATTGGGTATTAGCCTGACACATATGTCCATTGCATGGTGTTTAAAGAACCCCAATGTTTCGACCGTCATTTTAGGGGCATCGCGTTTAAGTCAGTTAAAGGATAATTTAAAATCCCTGGAGGTGATCCCCAAACTAACCCCCCAAGTGATGGATGAAATTGAAGCGATCGTCGACAATAAACCTGCTGCCCCAGAACGCTTTGGGCAATGAACAGTGGACAGTGGACAGTGAACAGTGGACAGTGGACAGTGAACAGTGAACAATTAACAATTAACAATTAACAATTAGCATAACCCAATGGTGGTTCATGGTTTAATGTTGACGCTAAATTCCAAATTCCAGTAGTCAGTGGGCAGTGGGCAGTGGGTAGTGGGCAGTAGTCAGTGGGTAGTGGGCAGTAGGCAGTAGTCAGTGGACAATGGACAGTGAACAGTGGACAGTGAACAGTGGACAGTGAACAGTGGACAATTAACAATTAACAATTAGCAAAACCCAATGGTGGTTCATGGTAAAATGTTGACGCTAAATTCCAAATTCCATTAGTCAGTGGGCAGTAGGCAGTAGTCAGTAGGCAGTAGGCAGTAGTCAGTAGGCAGTAGGCAGTAGTCAGTGGACAATGGACAGTGGACAGTGAACAATTAACAATTAACAAAACCCAATGGTGGTTCATGGTTTAATGTTGACGCTAAATTCCAAATTCTAAATTCCAAATTCCAAATTCCAAATTCCAAATTCCAGTAGGCAGTGGGCAGTAGTCATTCGGCAGTAGTCAGTGATCAGTGGGCAATGAACAGTTCGGTTAATGGGAAAAGACCTACATGGCACAGACCACACCTTAAGGTACACTTGATCATTAAGGTAAACCCATTATCTTTCAACACTATCTTGCTGCCAAGAAGTTGGGTGGACTGGAATGAACCCCGATTACAGATTGCCCATAGACCACGAACGGCCCATATAAAAAGCCTGGGTAGGGTGCAATGGTTTCAATAAAGGGTCACCCTCCTAATGGTACCGAAAAACCTAAGGATCGATCCAATCGTAGCTATTTCGGAATCAAAGCACTGGGGTTTTCCTTACCGATATTGCCGCTCAGATTCAGTAGGTAACGCCTTAAAACAAAAACTTCCCCAAAGGTCCCCTTTCCTTTTGGAACGGACATTCTAAAAGTAGATTTCATTACCTTTAATGTAGCAAAGCATCGATTTTGATTTTGGGGAGGGGCAGGACACCATCCCGAACAAACAAATCAAAATGGACCGTCCAATTAAAGGATCTTCACAAAATGTATTATGGGAAACCCTAGTCCAGACCATCAAACAGATCTCTATTTTATCGCCCTTGTCCCAACCTACAAACTTCGGGAGCGGGTAAAGGCGTTGAAAATGGAAATGAAAGCGCGGTTCAATACGGCCAAAGCCTTAAATTCACCGGCACATATTACGCTGCAAATGCCATTTAAAAGACGTGTGGACGAGGAACCTTACCTTCTGGATACCCTACAGGCGATTGCGGAAAACCAAAAGCCGTTTTCGGTAAGATTATCGGGGTTTGATTGTTTTGCGCCCAGGGTCATTTTTGTAAAGGTCCTTGACCAGGAGCCCATTGGTAGCCTACACACCCAACTGCAAAAAGTGTTGACGGACAAACTGGGATTAAATAGAAAAGCCCTATCCCAAAATTTCCACCCCCATATGACCATTGCCAATAGGGATTTAAGTGTTGAGGCCTTTCATAAGGCCTGGGGCGAATTTGAAAAAAGGGAATTCGAAGCTTCTTTTCTGGCCAATAGCCTGTTCCTGTTAAAACACAACGGGAAATCCTGGGAAATTCACCGGGAATTCAGGTTTAAGACCTAGCCCTTACCCCTTTAGGGTAACTGATGTGTTGCGGGTTACCTCAATTTAAAGGTAATGGGTATCGAATACGGTACTTTCACCGGTCGTCCCCTTTGCTTTCCGGGAATCAACTTGGGCAAGGAGGTGATGATGCGCTCCGCCTCCTGTTCTAAAAGTCTGTCGGGGCCCCTCGTTTTGATTTCGATAATGGAGCCATCGGCATCTATGATGAATTGAACATATACCTTACCCTGTATCCCCATTTCAACGGCGATTTCAGGATATTTGAAGTTCTTTGAGACATGTTCCTGTACTTTTTGCTGAAAACAGCTGCGTTGTTCTTCTTTGGTCCCTTCTTCACAACCGGGAAAAATAGGAACATTCTCAATAACGGCGAAAGGCACGATGATCTCTTCCTCAACCTCATCGACTTCAACATCCTCCACGGCAATGATGGGTTCAATTATTTCCTTTTCCTGATCTGTTTCGGAGCTTTGTATCACCGTCTCCTCGATTTCTTCGACATCCTCCACAACTTCAATAATGACGGGTGCTATGGGGGGCTCGGGAGGAGGCGGCAACTTAATCATCTCTGTCATCGGTACCTCTTCCTGTAAATCGGGATCGGCGATATAGGAGATAATGATCTCCTGGGTGGGGGAATCATAACTTTTATATTCCAGTGCCCACCACGTTAGCATAAGTACTAACGTAAGCCCAATGACAAAGAAGAGTCCGCTCTTCCGGTTCAAATCGACTTTTGGATTTTTCTTGGGTTTCATGACTTCTGGATTTGTAATCCATTGAAAATAAGGAAACTCCAAATTATTCACCATGACCTAGGTCAGTTTGCGGCCTTTCCTGTTTTTCGTCCTCCAATGATCCGGTATCGGCAGCGTAAGGAAAGTTCCGATAGCGGTTTGACCAGCATTTTACACCAAGGTTTTTTTAAACCTTTGTTCCCCAATGCAGTCTTATCGATGGGAATGGGATCGGCAACCCAAACGATGTTGACACCAATGCCCTAATTTTAGAACTTAACCCTTTCAAATGTCCCTAAAACGATACGACCTGGTTTGTATGTGCTATAAGTTAAAATCATTATCTTCATCCAAGAATACAAATAGGAGTTCAGAACCATTCCAAACCGATAAATACCCATACAAAATGAAACAACTTTTTTCCTTGGTTTTTTTACTGTTAACGTTACACATGCATGCACAGGAAAGTGCGACCTATCAAAAACCCCCTAAAGAAATCCTTGATTTGGTAGATGTGCCAAGGGCACCTAGTGTGTTATTGGACGATAAGGAGGAAACCATGGTCTTACGCTACAGGGATCCGTATAAATCCATTGAGGAGTTATCCCAAGAAGAACTGCGATTGGGAGGCTTGCGCATAAACCCCAAGACCAATATCGGAAGTAGGGTTACCTATTACAATAATCTAAAGATCAAAAAGATAAACGATAAGGACGATGGGATCATTCAGGTAAATGGGCTGCCCGGCAATCCTAAATTGGCGAACTTCAGTTGGTCTCCCGACCAAAGTAAAATGGCGTTTACCCATACCGTCCAAAACGGGGTGGAGGTCTGGGTCCTTGATCTGGCTACCGCATCGGCAACGAAAATCACCGATGCCAAGGTGAATGCCAATCTTGGGGATGTGATCAACTGGTTTAAAGACGGCCGGTCTTTACTGGTCAAAATGATATCGGACACCAAAGAAGAGCTCATTAATACGACCACCGCAGTACCCATAGGGCCGACCATTTCAACCAATGACGGTAAGAAAGCACAGAACAGGACCTATCAAGACCTTTTGAAAAACAAAAATGATGAGCATAATTTTGAACAGTTGGCTTTATCCGAAATCGTTAAGGTCTCCTTGGATGGGTCCCAAGAGCAATGGTTGGAAAGCGATCTTTATACCGGGGTCAATTTTTCGCCCGATGGGAATTATGTCTTGATCGAAACCATAGCAAAGCCATTTTCATATTTGGTACCCTATTACCGGTTTCCTTTCAAAACGACCGTTTATGATCAACAGGGCAATGCCGTTTCCACCGTTAACGAGGTTCCCTTGATCGAAGACCTTCCCAAAGGGTTTATGGCCGTTAGAACGGGCAAAAGGAATTTTAAATGGAGGAACGATAAACCCTCGACCCTGGTTTTTGCCAAAGCCCTGGATGGAGGTGACCCCGAAAACGAAGTGCCTTATAGGGATGAGGTATTTGAAATGGAAGCCCCTTTTAAAGAGGAAGGGAAAAGTATCTTAAAAACGATCAACCGCCTATCGGGTATCGAATGGGGAACTAATTCCGTAGCCATAGCCCATGACTATTGGTTCAATACCAGGAACACGAAAACCTATGTGTTCAATCCTTCAAACGCCTCCCAAAAACCCGTCATACTTTCAGACCGCAATTATCAGGACATCTATAACGATCCCGGTTATTTTGTGACCCAACGCAATTCCATGGGAAAAGAGGTGTTGTTGCTTTCAAATAACAATGCCTTTTTGATCGGGGACGGTTTTACCGAAAACGGACAGTTCCCCTTCGTGGACCAAGTTAACCTAAAGACAACGAACAAGCGTCGCATATACCGATCGAGCTATACCGATAAGGTAGAAAACCTTAGGAATTACGACCCCAAGAAAAAGCGGTTATTGGTAAGTATCGAATCTCCCCAGGAATACCCCAATTACTATTTCAGAAACCTAAAGAACGATGCATTGACGCAAATAACTTCTTTTGAGAATCCGTTCAAAAGCCTGCAAGACGTGCATAAAGAAGTCATCAATTACAAGCGTGGGGATGGTTTGGATCTTTCGGGCACCTTGTATTTACCTGTAGGCTACGATAAAGACAGTAAAGAAAAAATGCCCATGATCTTATGGGCCTATCCTACCGAATACAAGGATAAATCAAGCGCCGGACAGAATACCAAGAACCCGAACGAATTCACCTATCCCTATTATGGCTCCATGATCTATTGGGTAACCAGGGGGTATGTGGTACTTGACGATGCGTCTTTCCCTATCGTGGGGGAAGGCGATAAGGAACCCAACGACTCTTTTAGGCAGCAGTTGGTCGCCAATGCCAAAGCGGCCATTGATGCCGTTGATGCCCTTGGCTATATAGATAGGGAAAGGGTTGCCGTAGGCGGGCACAGTTATGGGGCATTCATGGTGGCGAACTTACTTTCCCATTCCGATCTTTTTGCCGCAGGGATTGCACGAAGTGGTGCGTATAACAGAACATTGACCCCATTCGGGTTTCAAAGGGAAGAGCGCAATTATTGGGAAGCCCCGGAAGTGTATTACAAGATGTCTCCCTTTATGCATGCCGAAAAAATGAACCAACCCCTCTTATTGGTCCATGGGGAGGCCGATAATAATTCAGGGACCTACCCCATGCAGAGCGAACGTTATTTCAATGCCTTAAAAGGGTTGGGGGCTACGGTACGCCTTGTGATCTTGCCCAAAGAAAGCCATGGCTATAGGGCTAAGGAAAGTGTGCTGCATTTATTGTGGGAACAAGACCAATGGCTCGAAAAATATGTAAAAAACAAATAGGTTTACGAATAGCATAAATACCATCATATCCTCCGTATGCCGGCCAACCATGCCGTGCAAAGGGGAGGTGGATCGATAAGGGGAATATGGACCAGGGATCATGGTCGATTCCCCTCTGTTGACCGTACTGTAAGACACCATTTCCGAATCGACAGCAAATGACCCAGACCGAACTCCTCGTTTTGAATTTTGAAGCGATACGCAGCAAAAGCATCCGGCTTTGGAAAGGACTTCCCGAAAGCCATTACCATTGGAAACCTGATGAAAGTGCCATGACCGCCATCCAAATGATCAGACATGTGTTGGAGGCCGATTACGGGTGGAATATCATCATCAACCAAGGGGACATGACAAATTACCGGACACCTTGGGAAAACCGCCCCTGCATCAGTGTTCATGACGAACTTGAATTTGCGGCCCCCTATCGGGAAAAGTTTCTGGAAAGTGTAGGTCGATTTTCAGCGGCTGATTTAAGCGAAACCAAAATCATCCATCCTGGAAATGGGGAGAAGAAAACGCTCGGGAAATATTTATTGAGGATCGGATACCACGAAGCGGTTCATGCAGGGCAGTTTTTATCGTATTTAAGGGCGATGGAAATCGATCGCCCCGGTATATGGGACTGAAAATACGGGCCTAAGGCCCACAGCCCCCGATCGAATGCCAAGGGCCGGTACTTTAAAGCCCATAAAAACGATTCATCTTTCAAACCACAGGTTGCCACGGGCAAACGGGCAGTAGACTGCCGAATACAACTTCCCCTTGGGGGTTGGCAGGGGGCAATGCGCCCTTGACGTGTTTATGGTCATGCCTCCCCAACAGGGCTGGGCACGGGCTCGGCATAGCTCAATGGCAGGAATGATTTAAGTCATTTCCATTTTTTTTCTTAATCCCTACCTTATTTCCATAGCATCAATAATCATTTAAATAAACCAACTATGTCTGTAAATACATTTAAAACCCTGTACGGCCTACCGAATTTCCTTTGGGTGTTGCTCATGGTATGTGGTGGGCTATCCATAAGCAGTTGCAATCAGCAAGCGCGCGGATTTGCATTGCCCGAAGGCGATATTGAAAAAGGAAAAGCCACCTATCGGAGTTTGTCCTGTAACGAATGCCATACGATTTCAGGTATCGCATGGAAAGGGGGCAGTGATACCCTTAAAATACCCCTTGGAGGGGAAACCAAGACCCAGAAGTCCTATGGGGAGTTAGTCACCTCGGTAATCAATCCTTCCCACAAAATCGCCTGGAGCTATAAGGAAATAGCCGCTGCCCAAGGGGGAGGTTCAAAGATGGTGAATTACAATGATGTCATGACCGTTCAGGAACTCGTGGATCTGGTAACTTTTCTGCAATCGGAATACCATATAGAAAGGCCACCAACGCACTACTATCCCTATCACTATTGATATGCGGTAGGGTGCAACCAAGCCATGGCCCCCAAGGGGGTAAGGGCGCAGAATTGACTTTTCAAACGCATTACAGGTTTCCCGCTCTTGAATTACCGGCCTCACCAACATAGGTTTCAGTAACATTTAAAAACAAGCGTCATGAAAGAAGCAAGGGTTAATTATTTTGAAATTCCATGTGATGCCCCTGAAAAGACCATGGATTTTTTTGAAAAAGTATTCCACTGGACGTTCCAGCGATTCGGAGATCAAGAATATTGGTTTGCAAAAACGGGTACAGAGGGGCCGGGGATCAATGGGGCCATTAGTAAACGAAGACACCCCAACCAGCCCATTACCAATGCCATATCGGTGGGGGATATCGATGAAGCGATAACCCTTATAAAAAAACATGGCGGACAGATCAAAGTACCCAAAACGGCCATTCCCTCCATGGGGTGGTTGGCTTTTTTTAACGACCCCGATGGCAATATCCATGGCCTATGGCAAGCAGATAAAAGCGTAAAGTAATACCGATGGATACCAAGAAAGTCGTAAAGCATTGGTTCGATTTGTGGGAGAAGGGCGATTTTAAGGGGTTACCGATTTCGGAGGACTTCAAACACAGCAGTCCGTTTGGAACGATCCAAGGTAAAAAGGCCTATTTGGATGTGGTGGAAAAAAACAAGGACAAATTCTTGGGATACACTTTTATAATCCATGAAGGCATATACGAAAACCAAAGGGCCTGTGTGCGCTATAGCGCAAAACAGGGAAAGGATTTTTCTTTGGAGGTGACCGAGTGGTACCATTTGGATGATGGACTAATAGCCGAAATAATCGCCTATTACCATATCGGGGATATACGGGAAGATCGGAAACTTAAGGGGATCCAAGAAAGCTGACCCACCGTGCTACCGCCAAACATTCGTAACCGTTGTGCAGGGCCTTGCGAAAGGGTTTTTTAAAAGATACCGATAGGGGCATAACCCAAATGGGAAGGCATGACCTATGCCTTTTTCAACGCACTGGGCAAATAGTGGTACCTTCTCTTAAAGGCGGCCGTAAAATGCTGTGGGTTTTTATACCCGATCTCATAGGCCGCTTCGGCAACGGTAAAGCCATCCTCAACGATCAATTTCTTCGCTTTGGCCATCCGCAATTCGGTCAGGTAGGAGAAAATGGGCATCCCGAAAACCAATTTGAAGTGCTGTTTGAGCTTAAATTGGTTGATCCCCGTAAGTTGCGATAACTCCGATATGGTCGGGGGATCCTTGAGGTTCTTTTTTACCAGGCATTCCGCATGCAGTATTCTTGAATAATCATCCTTGGTCAGTTCTTGCTCCCGAGGGGTTTTTTTGTTTTTCAATCCATCAAAGAACATCGTCAATATTTCGTTGATTTTCGATTCCAGATAGGCTTTCTTGATGCCGCCCTCATAGTTACAATTGATGATTTCCTCGATGATGAGGTGTAATCGGGAACTGATCGGTTTGCTTTGTTGCCACATCAAAAATGGCCTCCCCTGGTCTAGCGCCTCCCCGAATCCCGCACTTACCTCCCTGAAGGAATGGCCGAATACCCGCATAAAATACGCTTTTGTAAAAAGAATTTCCAAGGTTTTCCTTTTGGTACAATCATACCGCAATTTTCCTTTTACCTGCGGCAGGTAAAAGAAATTATAATGCCCATGGGGAATGTTCACCGCGATACTTTTATCATTTTTCGGGGTGTATTGGCTGCTTCCCTCTATTTCAAAATGCATTTTCAAAAAAGGGAAATCATGCTCCACATCAATGTCCACAGGGGAGGTTATCAGGCCGTTTCTGATGCTGATTTTGATGCCGTCGAATAAAATCTCCTTCGTTTCCCCTTTCACCAAAGCACTGCTGCTAACAATGGTTTCTTCCCGTAATACCGGGGTTTTGAACCCTTTTGGAAATTTTCTGACAATGGTTTTTTCCGCAAATGAAGAACTCTTTAAGATCGATTTCATGGAATACTTTTCACGGCTTTATTAATACTATATGCGTAGGTAAAACTATCAATTATTAAATACTTTTGCAATCATTATTTATATTAAATCTAAATAAAATTAATAAAATATAGTATGAGTTCATCAAAAATGGCCAAGACTTTTCTTGGGCTTCTTATTTTGGTTTCTACGGGCTTCGGTTATGCCCAACAATCCAAGGGATCGATCAACGGGAAGGTATTGACCTCCGATAATGTCCCCGCCGAGTATATCAATGTAATCCTGAAATCGACCAACAAGGGTACCACGACGAATCTGGATGGGGTGTATAAATTGGCCAACATTCCGTATGGCAATTACACCTTGGAGTTTTCATTGATCGGCATGCAGACCAAATCCGTCGAGGTACAGGTAAATGCCCCCGAAGTTTCCGTTGGGGATATCGTCCTGAACGAGGACCATGAAGCCTTGGACGAAGTGATCATCATAGCGGAACGCCTGAATCAATTTGCACAGAAAGAATCGGAGTATGTAGCCAAGGTTCCTTTGGAAAACATCAATAACCCACAATCCTATTCCATCGTTACGGGGGCATTGTTGACCGAGCAGGTCACCACCGATCTGCCATCGGCCTTTAAGAGCATTACCGGAGGGGGTTACGTACAGTCGAACGATGGGAACGTAAGTGTATATTTAAGGGGGTTTCGGTCCGATGTACACCTGAGAAACGGGGGAATCGCCTGGGTAAAGGCACCGTTGGATCCCCAAAATATAGAACGTATAGAGCTGGTGAAAGGGCCGGGATCCTTGTTTTATGGGGCCAATGTCGATAATATCGCCAATTACGGTGGCATTGTGAACAAGGTAACAAAGCAAGCCTATAACGGTAAAAAATTGGAACTCGGCTATACCACGGGAAGATGGGAACAAAATAGGGTTACCGCCGATTTCAATACCGTTTTGGATAAGGATGAGAAGGTTTTCTTCAGGTTCAATGGGGCCTATAACTCGGAGAACAGTTTTCAGGACCAGGGGATCATCAGGGAGTTTATGTTGGCTCCGTCCTTGACGTTTAACCTCTCTGACCGACTTACCACTACCTTCAATTTGGAGTACAACCAGAGCAAGCGTAATTTATATTTCGCAAGTGGGGTAAGTGCTTCGCTTATTTCCGATAGCGTCGACAGTTGGGACGATCTGAACTGGGATTTTGATACGAGCTATGGTTCCAATGGAATGGCCGGTTATTTTGCTTCGACCGTATTGCAGGTGATGTTGAATTATGAACTGTCGGACACCTGGACCTCCAAAACGACCTTTACCAACGCCTCCGTTTTGACCGATGCCAATTACCTGCGCCTTGTCATGTCCGATGTGAATACCGTAAGCCGGTATTACCTGCAATTGGATCCCAGGGAATCGGGCAACACCCACATCCAACAAGATTTTTTGAATGTCCTTGACGGGGAAAAGCTCGATAACAAACTGGTTGTCGGGGCCGGTTACCTCAACAATTACGACGATACCCAACGTACCGGGGTTTGGAATGCGGTCGATGCCGTGGATGTTACCGATCCGGTCATAGAAGGTATGACCAACGAACAGTTCGAAGCTTCCATCGCGGATCAGGCCAAGAACAAAACCATTTCAAAGTTTGAGACCTTAGGGGTTTACGCCTTTGATGCCCTTACCTTAAATGAACAGATCACCCTTGCCGCAGGGTTGCGTTTTGATCGGTATATGGGTAAGAATACCGTATATAACGGTGCGGAATTGAGTAACGGCTACTCCCAAAATGCCCTGAGCACAAAATTGGGACTGGCCTACAACCCCTTCAACGACAAGGCTTCGGTCTTTGTGAATTATATGGATGGGTTGACCAACAATGCCCCGTCTGACGATGGTACCGGGGAAATCATTACCTGGGATGCCGAGAGGGCCAAACAATTTGAAGTAGGTACCAAATTGAACTTCTTCAACGGAAAATTGAAAAGTACCATTAGCTATTACAACATCAATATCGATAATGATATCATTACCGATGAGAATGGGGTGAGTGTACAGGAAGGGGAAACCTTGAGTAGGGGTGTCGAGATAGACCTTATCGCCAATCCTTTTCCGGGGTTGAATGTCGTTGCCGGATATACGAAGAACAAGGCCACCTTGGAAAAAGTGAGCTACGGTAGCGAAAATACGGTAGGGAACAGTTTAACCTATACCCCGGAAACGGTTTGGAACTTTTGGTTGAGTTACCATGTGCTCAAAGGAAAGGCCAGCGGTCTGGGCTTTGGGTTCGGAGCGAATCATATCAGTGAGATATACAACAGTACTGCCAACAATTTCGGTTCTGAGGCCTATACCACCTTCGACGGTACGGTTTTCTATAAGAAAGACAATTATAAGATCGGTCTTAAGGCCGATAATATTTTCGATAAGGAATATTACAATGGGTACGGCATACCCCAGAAACCGTTTAACTTCAGAGTAAGTCTAACCTACGATGTTTTTTGACATCTGACTATGAAGAAGAAGAAGGGGACATGATTCAAAAAATGTCCTCTTTTTCAGTTTTCGCAAAACCACAACCGGAATGAAGCTTTTCACCGCAACCCTTTTATTTTTCACCGCCCTGTTTTCCCATGCCCAGGACATCACGATCGGTACCCGGGCAACCCTACCTTCTTCCCAGGTCAACGAAGAAAGGGAGTACTGGGTATATGTACCGGAGCACTATGCCGATGATAACTTCAAAGCGCAGCGGTATCCCGTGATTTATGTGTTGGATGGTGAAACGTATTTTCATGTGATCTCGGGGATCGTAAACACGTTTTCAAGTGGGTACTATCCCGTAATGCCCGAATGCATTGTGGTCGCCATCAAAAACACCGATCGGTCAAGGGACCTGACACCGACCCCCGTGACCGAGCTGGGATACCAAAGTGGTGGGGCCGATAAGTTCAGGTCCTTTATCATAAAGGAGTTGATGCCCAAAATCGATGAGACCTATCGCACCTTGGATTTCAAGATCCTGGTAGGGCATTCCTTTGGGGGGCTTTTTACCATGAACACCCTGTTCGAAAATACTGGCGATTTCAATGCCTATGTGGCCATAGACCCCAGTTTATGGTGGGATGACGCCCTGTTCGTCAACGAACTGGAAGGCAAGTTACGGGGGACGGACTTTAAAGGGAAAACGCTGTTCCTGGCCAATGCCAATTCGTTGGGTTACCCCAAAAAAGCGGGAAAACAAGACCTTGCCCATTTTGAGGCAAAGGAAGCGGCCCTAACGAAAATGCATGCCATGGTTCCCGAAAACCTGAACCTGAAGATCAAGGCCTATCCCGAAGAAGATCACGGAAGTGTGGTTCTGCCCGCCATGATCGATGCCTTCCGTTTTGTATTCAAGGGGTTTAGGATCAATGTAAAAGACCTCATTAAAAACCCGTCTTTATTGCAAGAACACTACCGGGACGTTTCCGAAACCTTGGGTTATGAGCTTAAACCCCAAGGGGCCTATCTTGATCGGGTGGTCGATCTGGCCAGGGCAAGGGGGCAGCAGGCCAATGCCGTAATCCTGCATCGGATCAATAGGGAGCTCTACCCGGAGAACCAATACCTAAAAGAGAAATCAGCATCAACCAAGCACTAAATTAAAATGAAAAAATTCACCTTCAGAAAATTGATCAACGATCTGCACCTATGGTTGGGGATCGGTAGTGGCATTGTTTTGTTCGTCGTCTGTCTTACGGGCACGATACTCGCTTTTGAGACAGAACTCGTTTCGTTCTTCGATAGGGAAGACCATTATTCCGAAAAGCAGGGCGAACGGGTGCCTTTTGATCGGCTGATCCATACGCTGCAGGGGAACGATACCCTGGTCAAGGAATTCATTTTTTATGGAGCGGAAAACAGAAACCACCGGTTTACCTTGCTTACCAAGGAGCAAATCGAAAACAGTAACGGTAAACCCGTAAGGGGCACTACAGTGAGCATAGACCCCTATTCCGGGCAACGGGTACAGGCCACGGGCAAAACAAAGGCGTTTATGCACACCGTGGAGCAGTTGCATCGCTACCTTTTATTGGATCGCAAAATCGGGAGGCCCATAGTAGGGGTCTGTACCATCATTTTCGTGTTCATGTGCCTATCCGGATTGATTTTGTGGTTTCCCAAAAAACTGAAGAAATTCCGTAATTGGAAAGCTTGGAAACAGGGGTTTACCATTAAGACCAAGGCAAGCTGGAAACGGGTGAATTATGATTTTCACAATACCTTCGGTTTTTATGCCCTGCTCCCCCTATTGCTCATGGGGTTAACGGGACTGTTGTGGTCGTTTACGTGGTATTACGACGGTTTGGAAAAGGTTTTGGGCGACCAATTGGGGAAATCGCGGTTCGAGAAGACCATTTCCATTGCTTCCGAAAACACGCCCCGGGAAAGGGCCGTCTTGGATTTTGATACCCTACTCCATAAAACCGACAGTATCTTACCCTATGCCAATTTTGCCACGAGGGTTACCCTGCCCATGGCCAATGATCAAAGTATCATGATCCGTAAGATCGGTAGCGGGTTTTTGGCCTACAATGCCGCCGATAAGCTGCACTTTAACCCCCATACCAATGCGTTGGTTTCCGCTACCTACTTTAAAGACGGGTCGGTGGGATCGAAAATCGCCGGTTTGATCCGGGGGATCCATGTGGGGGACTTTGCGGGGATGGCCACCAAGATCATTTATTTTATCTGCTGTTTGATCGCCACGACCTTACCCATAACGGGCACCTTGATCTGGATCAACAAAATGAAAAAGAAAAGGTAGGGGCGAGCTGCTTTAAGGTAATTCCACAAAGTACGGTAAGGGGCAACGCCCCCGATCACCGCTAAGGCGCAGCAACATACCGTACGCCACGCACACCACGAACATTACGTATAAGGTTGATAAATAGGGGGCCACGGTTGATAACTTCCCCCGGCCCCATCTTTCCCAAAAGTTGGTTTTGCCCTATTTTAGAATGCGATTTTACGCACAGGCCTTAGGCATGACCAAGGCCAAAACCGATAGGTGCATAGGGTTGGTGCCCCATGCCGAAAAAAAAGTGCGCGTTTTACAGATATCTGTAAGGATTATCGCTCAAAAGGTAATAAGTTGCAGTTGCAACGGTTAGGGGCCTTTTTGGGCCGGTAAACGTTGTGTTTTACAGTGATATATACAAGTTGGGCACAATATGAAAAAAGAACAGTAAATGTCGAAAATTACAGAAACTAGATTAACACTCGCAGCTCTGATTTATGGAGTTGAACTGGATTTAAAAAATACAATTAAAAGGAATATAACACCTTACTTTGAGAATTTGGCGTTTTTTAAAAATGCTGAATTAGAAAGAAAAGTTATTGAAAGATTTGAAAAAGACAATCCAGGTGTAAATCATTTAGAAAATCTTGATGAAGTAATTGAGTTTTTGGATTTCCAAGATACGTTTACAATCTTAAATCAAAATAAGGAATTCTTAAAAAAGGAAACAGCCCAATACATAAAGACTAATTTCAAAACATTATCTGATTTAACACCAATTAGAAATAGAGTAATGCACACTCGGCCTCTACTTGGTGGTGATTTTTCTTTTACATATGATTTTGTCTCAACTCTTAAGAAATCTGACCCAATAGAATGGACGGTTACAATAGACACGAGAGAGAAAATAGATAATGACCCTTCATATGTACTGACTTTAAAATTTCCAACTAATCATTTAGATGAAGAATTATCAAAAGTTAGTCACAACTTACCTGTTCCTGACTTTGATGAAACAGGATTTATAGGTCGTAGTCAAGATATTGATGCCTTAACAAAATTAGTATTATCTAATAGAGTGGTTTCAGTTTTGGGAGATGGTGGCATTGGAAAAACAGCATTAGCCCTGAAAGTTGCGTATGATATTGTTGATATGAATGAAGATTGTCCATTTGAATTAATCATATGGACATCAGCAAAAACCACAATGCTAACTTCAAAAGGTATAGAAGATATATACACTACAATTACTGATTATACTGGATTAATTTCTGAAATAAGTGATTCAATAGGTACTGAAAATAGGCTTGATGAAATCCTAGAATATTTGGACTATTTTAAAACTCTACTCATAATTGATAACCTAGAGACAATACAAAGCCAGGAGGTTAGAGATTTTATACGTGAGGCTCAAACAAAATGTAACATTTTAATAACTTCTAGAATTGGACTTGGTGAATTAGAATATCCAAGAAAGTTAAATGGGTTGTCAGAAACCGAATCAGCTAAATTAATTAGGGAGATTGCAAGAATTCGAAACAGCGATACATTATTAAAACTTCCGCAACAAACTTTAGTAGATATATCCAGTAAACTATATTTTAATCCATTAGCAATTAAATGGTTTGTGAGTACGGTTGAAACTGGGATTCCACCTCACGAAGTGATTAATAATAAAGAAAATCTACTTGATTTTTGTTTAACAAATGTCTATGAAAAATTAAGCGAAGGAGCAATATCAATCTTAAAGACAATAAGAGCTTCAAGAAAAAAAGTGACTAATGCTGAAATTATTTATTTATCTAATTATAAACCATTAGAAACTCGGAAATACTTAATCGAACTTTTCAAAACAACTCTTATCTCAAGGCAAATTGAAGATGGGAATAATTATGAGGAAGTTATCTATTACATATCTGATTTCGCAAAAGATTTTCTATCAAAGAAGTATCCTATCGAAGAATCTTATATCAAAAATAACATCAAAAAGTCTAAAGAATTAAATATTGGAATTAGACAAATTAATAAAGTCCAAAAATATAACGAGTTTGCATTAAACGCTCTAGTTTATGATAATCAAAATCAAATGATTAGTGCCAAGTTTTTACAAGAAGCACTATTTCATTCTAAAAATGGTGATTTTGATAACGCATTATTAAAAGTTAAAGAGGCGAAAAATATAGATCCAAATTACTTCGAGGTTTATAGAGTTGGAGCATTTATTAAAGCATCTCAAGGTGATTTATTAAGTGCAGATGAAGATTATCAATTAGGTTTAGAAATTGCACCAGAAAACCCTAGACTTTTATTTTATTATGCTCAATTTTTAATGTTTAAGTTAGAGGATGTCGATGGTGCACTTGCATATGCAAAAAGGGTTTATGAACAAAAACCAAATCATCCATATACCGCATTTCTAATTGCAAGATGTTTAAATAGTGCACAAGATTTCGGTAAAGCTATTCAAGTTGTAAGAAACTTAATTGAAAATGTTGAACTAGATTCAAAAAATTTGAGAATAGCCAATACAGAACTCATATCATATTATGTTGAAAGAGGAAAAAGTGCATTAACAATTCAAACTGATATTGAAATCGGAATTAGTCATTTTAAAAAGGCATTCGAGTTATTTGAAGATTGTATTGATAGTACCCTTGTTGATTACAAAATGGCAAAAAACTTTAGTGTAGGTTTACTACATTTTGTAAGAATGACACCTGTAGTAACTATTGAGGAAAATAAAGAATACATCAAAGAATTAATATTAAAAACAAATAGTTATATTGATTTAACAATTGACCTTAAGAAAAAAATCATTCTCAAATACCAAGAAAAATTCAAGGACAATTCACTTGACCATTTAATTGATGTAGACAATAAAAATGAAAAGAAAATAGGTAATGTTTCTAAAACCTATAAACCAAATAACTTCGTTTTTATAGAAACTGGAAATGAGAAAATATTCGCTCATAGATATGATTTTTTAGATATTGCAAATTGGGTGGAATGGAAATCATTACAGGATGGCCAATTAGTTTCCTATGAACTTGGAGAAAACAATACTGGAATTTGTGCAATTAACATAAAACAAATTTAAAAAATACTGTGCCCAACACCGGTAACCGTTGCACAAGCCTTTAATCCGAAAAAAAGTGCCCGTTTTAGAGCTAACTGTGTGGATTATCGCTCAAAAGGTAATACGTTGCAGTTGCAACGGTTAGAGGCCTATGGGCCTCTAACCGTTGTGTTTTACAGTGATATAAACTAGTTGTAAACAATTATCATTAAATGAGTTTTAAAGAAGTAAAAATGAATCAAAAAGAATTGAAAAAAATCTATAATAAATGGATTAGTTCAATATTTGGAATGCTTTTTTTTGGTATTATATTCTCTTTCATTTTTTACCTCGTTTATGATAGTCATTCCAAACCCTTTCAAATAGGTACATTGATGTTTTTAATAATTCTTGGATTTTTTCTTTTTATGGGTCTATTAAATCTCTTAGGATTATTTTTTAGTCCTAACAGCCTGATAAGAGATCTTAATCAAAAGAAGAAAATAATAACTAAACTTAAAATTGAAAATAAAAAGTTGACTAAAAAAGCTGGTTCGTATTTTATTTCGGGGTATGTAATATATTTTAATGACAATGAGTTTTTAACTACTTATGCGGTTAGTAAAAATACTTTTGAAAAAGTAAACATTGGAGATGAAATTTATCTAGAATGCTCAAAATTTGGAAAATGGATTATTGATATTCAATGGAATTCTGAAAGCATAGAAAATAGAAGCTATGTAAAATAACTGTTTACAACAAAACCTATAAACAATACGGGCTTTGGGCTTAAACGAAAGGTTTGAGTATTTTTATGAGATCACGAAATCTTTGGGATTTCGCATTAACAGAAAAAAAAGAAAAAACAAAACAAAAAGCTTTGGCTAAGTGCGCAGACGGAAACGAAAAGTTTCCTTGCCTCCGCATTACGCTTAGCCCAACCGATAGCCACAAGTAGAAAAAATGAGAAATACGAATTTTGACATAGCATTATCATTTGCTGGGGAACAAAGAGAATATGTTGATCAAGTAGCCAACTTATTGAAACAAAAAGGCATTTCGACCTTCTACGACATCTTTGAAGAGGCGAATTTGTGGGAAAAAAACCTTTACGATTACTTATCTGATATATATTCAAATCAAGCTCGTTATACAATAATGTTTATATCGAGAGATTACGCAAATAAACTTTGGACTAATCATGAAAGACAAGCTATGCAGGCAAGAGCATTCCAAGAAAGTTCGGAGTATATTTTACCTGCCCGTTTTGACGACACTGAAATCCCCGGAGTTTTACCAACTATTGGTTATATAGGTTTGGACAACAAAGCACCAGAAGAATTTGTCGATATAATCGAAAAAAAACTGATCTATTCAGGAGAAACTATTCCAAGTGAAAACCTAAGGAAAGCATTATCTACAATAACAGTTATACCCAAAGTTGACCCAAAAGAAATTTGTGTGATGATTTCTGAATCTGACAATCCAATTCAAAATGCAGAAGTGGTTTTACTAGCTGATAATGGAACTACAATCAAAGGAATCACTAATGTAGAAGGAAAGGTAAAATTTGAAGTTAAAACTAGACGATCCTATACAGTGTTAGCTTGCCATCCTGATTATCCATCTGCCTTCTCTGAGAAGTTTGATTCAAATGAAGATTTAAAGATTAATCTAAACAAAGTGGGAAATATTGGCTCGATAGTTTCACATTCCACTTGTCACATCCCAGGTCTTAAAGGACGTTTAAATCCAATTCTAGATTCTTCAAATAGAACATACTTCTACGCTGATAACATAGCAATTGATGGCGGAAAGCAACAACCTGTTTCGTTTTCCTTAAACGAACCCATCCAAGTTGAGGACAGCGATGGAGTAATTATGAACTTAATATTTAGAACAATAAAAGGAAGAATAGCAGTTATTGACTATGTAAAACCTGTATACGAATAAATCCAGTGGTTAACAACGGTTATTGGCCTTAATTGGCAGGTAAACCTTGTGTTTTACAGTGCTATAGACAAGTTGGCATTCATTGAGCAGAACCGTTAAAAATGACAATTAAGAGTAATTTAAAAGACATTAAATCGGAAGTTGAAAAATATGCGAATGACTCAAGTCTGACTGAATTCACTCAAAAACAAAAAACTGAATTTATGAAAAAACACACACCTTTAATATTAATCATTGTAAGCGCAATTTTAATAATAGCGAATTTTATATTTTCCGAAGAATTTGACCGTGGATTTTGGTTGACAACTTTATCTAGTGTATTAATTATAATATCAATGGTCTTGACAATAAGAGAAAACAAAAAACAAGGCAAGAATTAATAATTTGGATAAAAACAACGAAATACCGACACCGTGTATAATTAATGGCTGGTTCTCGCCTACTTACGAAGATCCTCTCGGATTTTCTATTCAGTAATTATTTGCTGAATTAGGTGCTTAAACACGCCACTAATCATACACAAAACCATTGTGCAACATATGGGTAAACCTATGAAATACGCAGTAGTACTCGGGTTTCTGATAGCTTTTTCAGGAACGAACCTTGCAGCCCAATCGACCAAAGACAGTCTTAAACCAAAAATGAAAATGGTCAAGGAAGTCTTATATAGGGTTGAGCATGGAGAACTAAAAAATAGAGCTGATCTTTTTGGATCTAAACTTACAACGTACATCATTTATGATAAAAACGAAGAAATAATAGAATATGTTCAGTACAAAACCGATGGTGCTGTTTACGAAAAAACAACCTACGAAAGAAATGAAAAAGGAGATGCACAAAAAGGCATAACGAAAAACGCATCGGGCGAAATAATAAGCTATTGGATATACGAGTGCGATTCCAAAGAAAATTTGATTGAGGTTAAAACGTACGATGCAGAAAACAATCTGACCGAAATACAATCCAATAAAAACGATGAAAATGGAAATATTATAGAGATACTACTAAAAAGTCCTGAAAGCGAAAAGGGTTGGAGGTATGTATACAAATACAATTCCGATAATAAAAAAATAGAGGAATTAAGCTTTAAACCGGATGGTAGTTTAAAAGATAGGAGAATGTACTCGTATGATAAGCATGGAAATGAAAATACAGTTATCAAATTCTATCCAGACGGCGAATTTGTAAAGAAAGTTTACGAATATGATACGATGAATAATTTGATAATTGAAAATACGTTCGATAAACACGGTAAACTTAGGCGGCAAACATCATTTGAATATCTGTATGATGATTATGGAAATTGGATAACAAATAAAAGAAGTGCCGATGGAGAATTGAATATGGTTTACGAAAGGCAAATAGAATATCATGAATAAAAAATACGTTGTACAACACCGATAACCGTTGCACAAGCCTTTAATCCGAAAAAAAGTGCCCGCTTTACAGCTATCTGTGTGGATTATCGCTCAAAAGGCAATACGTTGCAGTTGTAATGGTTTTGGGCCTATGGGCCGGTAAACGTGGTGTTTTACACGTATATACATAAGTTGTAACCAATTTATCAATATTGCTAATAGAAATAATAGATTGACTAATACTGAAATACTAAAATTAAGAAAAGAACTTCATGAAAACCCAGAATTATCCGGGTTTGAATATGAAACAGCTAAAAGAATTCAAAGATTCATAAATAAACATAACCCAACTCAAATTCTTGGGAATGTTGGTGGAACCGGTTTAGTTGTCATTTATAAGTTTCCTAAAAAAGGTAAATCCATTACAATTAGATGTGAATTGGATGCATTACCGATTCAGGAAGAAAATCAATTTAACCATAAATCAAAAAAAGACGGAATATCCCATAAATGCGGGCATGACGGCCATATGGCCATTGTTTCAGGGTTAGTTTTATGGATAAAAAATCAATCATTCATTTCAGGAGAAATTATTTTATTATTTCAACCTGCTGAGGAAAATGGAAAAGGTGCATATAATGTAGTAAAAGACAAAAAATTTAAAGAACTAAAAACCGATTATATTTTTGCGCTTCACAATATACCTAAGAACCCACTTCATGATATCATTATAATAAAAAAAGGATTTTCAGCTGAGGTTCAAAGTTTTATCGTAAGAATTAAAGGAAAAAAATCGCATGCATCTGAACCTGAACACGGAAAAAATCCAGCTTTAGCTCTTTCTAATATTATTACAGCACTATCTAAATTAGAGGTGTCAAAACCTGAAGATGAAAATTTTACTTTGATAACACCAGTGCATATTAATATGGGACAAGTTGCTTACGGTATTTCCCCAGAAAATGCCGAGCTACATTATACGATGAGAACATGGAGCGAAGAAAATACTACTGCTTTAAAAACCCTTATAAAAACTCGTGTTCAGAAAATATGTCAAATACATAAATTAAAGCACGAAATAGAATGGCTCGAATATTTTCCTGCTTCTACGAATAATATTGAAAGCAATAATTATATCATAAGAGCGGCCAAAGAAAACAATTACAAAATTACAGAAAGGCCTTACCCTTTTAAATTTGGAGAAGATTTTGGTTGGTTTTCACGAGAGTACAAAACAGCAATGTTCGGATTAGGTGCTGGTATTGATACGCCTGCCCTACACAACGCTGACTACGATTTTCCTGATGAAATAATAGAAACAGGAATTACAATGTTTAAATCCATAATTTCAAATATCATGAAAGAATAACAACTGCTTACAACACCGGTAACCGTTGCACAAGCCTTTAATCCGAAAAAAAGTGCCCGCTTTACAGCTATCCATAAAAATTATCGCTCAAAAGGCAATACCTTGCAGTGGCACGGTCATAAGCTTATGGGGCCGGTAAACGTTGTGTTTTACACGTATATACATAAGTTGTACGCAAGCTGAGAAACCAACCCTGAAATTTAAAATTGATGGAATAATGAATAAAAAGGAAATAGCAAGGCAATATATAATGCATCTTGAAAATGGAAATGTTGGACAAGTAGTTGCATTGTTCAATCAAAATGGAATGGTTGATTCACCACTATACGGAATAAAAACAGCGGATGAATTTTATCGTGAATTAAATAGTGATACATCAAATTCCGAACTTCGCTTAAAAGGAATTTTTGAAGAAAATGACTCAAACAATTTAGCGCTTTATTTTACCTATAAATGGACTTTGAAAAATAATCGAAAAGTGGAATTTGATGTAGTTGACATTATTGAATTCGATAATCAAAATAAGATCAGTAAACTGAAAATCATTTATGATACCGTTACCGCCAGAAAATTAGTGGAACAGCTATAAAAAAGCCTGCGTACATCAATGTATGAAAATAATTGCGGCTTAGTGCTTGATCAAAGGTCGTTACGGGTTTGCTACGTCTGATTTTCCTTAACGCCAAACGGCGTCACAAGTCGGAAAATCCGCGCACGCAAACCCGAAACCATTCTTATGCGAAACGGTTGGCATTAATTAAAAAATGAAACTATGGACGTATTAAAACTAGCAATCGAATGGGCAAAAGCCGAAGTATTCTCGACACGTTTCTTTATTTTCTTCGCGATTGGCTTTTTAATCGCAAGTGCTGGATTTTGGCAATTGGGAAAAACAGATTTAGCAAAGGCTTATATCATTCCAACGTTAGTAGCAGGTATATTACTATTAATAATTGGCAGCGGAACCAACTACACCAATATTCAAAGAGTTAAACAATTTGAAAAGGATTTTAATACCGATGAAACTGCCTTTTATAAGTCCGAAATTGAACGTTCTGAAAGCACTATAAAGCAATTTATAGTTGTATTTAAAGTAGTTCCAATAGTAGTTATCGTAGCAGCATTAGTAATGCTATGTATTCAAACACCCACCTGGAGAGCGATTTGTGTTACAACCATTTCAATGTTAATTGTCATTTTATTAATTGACGGAAATGCACAATCAAGAATTGAGAACTACCACAAAGAATTGAAATTATTGGACTTAAAAACTGGACTAAAAAAATAATCATACAAAACAATGGCTCATAAAGATTGTTTTTTGCCGTAGGCGCAACACAAAAAATACGCTTCATAATGGAGGCGTTGCTGGTAATAAGACCAAATTGAAACGTTGGAAAAAAAATATTTCTAATTATTAGTTCAATTATCCTCATTTTGGTTCTTGGTGCAGGATTTCTAATGTATCGATTCCTGACTTCACTTCAACCACCAAAAATTGAAATAACAGAAAATCATATTTCGACAAACAGAGAGTTTATCAACGGAGTTACAATTGAAAAAATTTCCGTTGACTCAATTGGTAGAAATGGTTTACCGGCAAAATACACCGTAGATTATTGGACAAGCTGTAATATCGACCATCCGAAAGGAAGATCACCTGAACCACCCGACAAAATTGTATTCAACGAAAAAGGGAACTATTGGTGGATTGAAAAGGAATCTGATATTCAGTATGTGCACAAAGGTTTATGGAGAGAAACCGTTGATGGGAAAAAACGACTTCCATTCAGCATTGGATTGGAAAGGTTACCGACTTGTCCAATGGAATTTGAACGGGAACAGTGGTATTTTATAACGGTTGGAGACCCACAAGTGACAGGAATATTTTTCATAATTGATAAAAATGGAAACAAGAATCAATACTTTATGTCGAGCGGAGTTTCACCGATATAAAAATTACGACACACAACACCCGTAACCCTTGCACAAGCCTTTGATCCGAAAAAAAGTGCGCGCTTTACAGCTATCCATAAAAATTATCGCTCAAAAGTCAATACGTTGCAGTTGCACGGTCATAAGCCTATGGGATAGGAAAACCTTGTATTTTACAGTGCGGTAAACAAGTTGTATGCAATTTTGAGTGGGGAAGTTTAAACCCTTTGATGTGATTATAGTCTAATTTATGGACTAATTTGAAAAAAGAAAAATGAAATTCATAAAAGTATTTTTAGCACTTATAACCATGAGTACTTTGTTTATAGCTTGCAAACAAAATAATTCGAAAAACAATGTCGAATCCGGAAGACAAAAAGTAACAATAAACAATATAGAATTTGATGTTAATGACCAATATCATTTCTTTACTTGGGATAAATTACCCAAAGATTTAGACATAATAAGGGAACCAATAGTGGAATACACCAATCCAAATGGCGAAACACATTATTATGAAGTCATTTATATGCCAACAGGAACAGTTAATTGGTATCAAGCCGCTTATTTGGCTGATGATGCTGGAGGTTATTTGGCTTCAGTTACTACTAAAGAAGAAAATGAATTTTTATTTAATTTGATAGATGATAATAAGTATTTCTGGAAATTTCCAAAATACATTGAAGGAAAGAGCAAAGGGAATCATTATGAAATAATGATTGGACCAATGTTAGGAGGTTTTAAACACGATGCATCTGTAAAACCAATTGAGGGATGGGAATGGTTAAGTGGCGAAAAATGGGAATATACAAATTGGGCACAAAACTTAGATGATGGAGTACTGGATAAAGACCCGAGAGATAACACACAACCAAATAATTCTGGAGAACAACATAGTCAAAGAACCATTGGTTTTGGGGAGTTGAACCAACCTGTGTCAACTTGGGGCGATTTTTCAGATGATGCGGGTACTTATGGAATGGAGCGTACAGGTGGAAAAAGATATGCTTTTATAATAGAATACATCAAAAAACCCTCTTTGTGATAGTAATTGAAAAAATTAAACTTTAATTCATAAAAAAACTGCATACAACACCCGTAATCGTTGCACAAGCTTTAAATTCATATAAAACAGACTTTTATAACCGCTTTTTGAGTGGTTTTGAGGTACTTTTCCCTAACGCCAGGCCAAAGGATAAAACCGATATTTTCATAGGGGTTGGTGGCCAATGCCCAAAAAAAGTGCCCGCTTTACAGCTATCCATAAAAATTATCGCTCAAAAGTCAATACGTTGCAGTTGCACGGTCATAAGCCTATGGGGGCCGGTAAACCTTGTATTTTACAGTGCTATAAACAAATTGTGCTTAATACCATTAAGACTCCCCGAACCCATTAAAACTCCATAATAAATGAAATTGCTTGCCAACAAATAAAAAGTTTTTACATTTGTATTGACCGCACGTGCAGTCAGTCAATTTTAGGCCAATTTATTTTATGGATAAGAGAGAACAATTAATAGAAATAGCTACTAAACTATTCTCAGAGAGAGGCTACGAGAATACGCCACTGTCGGTGGTATGCGAAAAGGCAAATGTCTCCAAAGGGTTAATTTCCCATCATTTTAAGTCGAAAGATGGATTATTAAGGGAAATTTTTCGGAAGACAACGCAATTGATTGCTGAAATAAACAGCGTTGATAATGAAAATAAAACTCCAAACAAACAACTCGCTGAATTATTGGAATCCTTCTTTTCGCAACTGGAATCGGATAAGCTATTCTTCCAGTTTAATATGAATGTCATGATTCAACCAAACACCAGAAAGGTCTTGGATGACTTAATTCAAGAAAGGTCATCTTTTATATTGAAAAAAACTAAGGAGATTTTTGATAAAATAGATATGGAGAATTCATTGGTCTTGAGCCATATGTTCATTGCTGAATTGGACGGAATAGCTTTAAATTATTTAGGGATTTATGAAGATTTCCCTTTACAACAAGTTAAAAAACAGATAATTAAAAAATACGTATTGCAATGAATTTCATAAAAACGGATATTACGGAAACAATTAATGATTTTAGGTCACAGTTATACAAATCATTAAAAGCTCCCATTGATGCAATGTGGGAACAGCTTTACATAGGTACATCCCAGCATTATCTTATTGAAGACAAAGAAACTTTAGGGTATTGCTGCATTAATGATGAAGGATGTTTGACGCAAATATTCCTAACTAAAAACTATCTATCATTGATGGATAAAGTGATTAAAGAGTTAATCTCAAACGAATTAATTAAAACATCAAGTCTGAGTACCAATGAACCTATTGCATTTAATGCTTGTATGTTCCATTCAAAATCAGTTAAGACAAACACCTTTTGTTTTCAGCATTTAAATAAAGAAGTAGCGGTTAACACCGACCTAAATATCGAATTGGTAACAACTGACGACATTCCTTTAGTCAAATCATTTTTTAAAGAACAAGTTGGTATGGACGACACTTTTGGTTATACGGAGAACCTGGTATCAAGAAATGAGATTTTTATGCTTAAGGAAGCTGAAACAATCGTAGCAACAAGTGAATGCAGAATGAGCGATTCTCAACCGGAAATTGCAGATTTGGGAATTATAGTAAATCGCAACTTTCAAGGTAGAGGACTTGCAACACAAATAATGAAAATGCAAGTAAACAGGGTGTTGAAAACAGGTAGAAAACCTATTTGTTCAACAACATTGGATAATATCGCTTCGAGAAAAGCAATTGAAAAATCAGGTTTCTATTGTTCGAATATAATTTTTGATATTAATTTTAAAGACGATATTTAACAAGAAGTACCAAGCACTACATTTTTGTATAAGTAATAGGGGGGCAAGTGCTAAATTTCAAGGTTTGTAGCCCGCTCAAACTGCGTAGCGGTTTGACAGGAAAGTGCCATGCATTCTGCCCCTACCCATACAATTTATCGTTAGGCAAAATACAGTTTGTGACACTATAACTTTGAATTCAGAAATTAATATCAACCAGTTATATTAAAAAATGATTTATAAAATAAGAATGTCCAAAATAAATGTAGTTCTTGTTTTATTGATGTTCAGTAGTACCGGCAAAGCTCAAAATCCAATTTTACATAAAGAAGATACGGGTTTTATTTATGCTGCCGATCCTGCTGCAGAGGTTTATAACGACACTGTTTATGTGTATTGTTCCAGAGATGTCGAAGGAGCGACATCGTATAAAACCATGCAAGACTATGCAATACTATCTTCACCTGATATGAAAACATGGACTAATCATGGAGTGGTATTGAAACCACGTGGGTTTGACTGGAGTTACGGACAGATGAATGCTCCTGACGCAGCATTTAAAGATGGTTGGTACTATTATTATTTCCCTTTTTTTAGATGGAAAATTGGAGTGGTTAGAAGCAAAACCCCCATTGGCCCATGGGAAGAGTTTCACAAACAGGAAATCACGGAAATATTTGACCCTACAGTATTTGTAGATGATGATGGTCAAGTTTATATGTATGGAAATGATTTAAAGCAGGTAGATTTAGATATTCCAGGAAAGCATATTATGGGAGTAAAATTAAAAGATAATATGGTGGAGTTGGATGGTTCATGGATACGATTAACAGAAGAAACCGTATCTGAAGCGGTACATGTTTTTAAACGTAATGGAATATATTACTTCCATGCCAGAGTAGGTCCTGTTACCAAGTATTGGATGGCCGATACGCCACTGCCACAGTTTGCAAACTATGAAGGGGTTTTGGCACCAAACTCTCCAGATTCACCTAATCATGCTTCGGTAATTGAATTTAACGGGGAGTGGTATTTCTTTTATCATCGAGGAGATGTTAATGATGGGTCTCAACACCGTCGATCGGCCTGTTTTGAAAAAATAAGTTTCCGTGAAGATGGTACAATAGAGCCCATTGTTTACACCCTGGACAAAAACTAAATAGAGAAGAAACATAATTTAAGAAAAATACTGGAACTCTAATAAGTACTTTGCCTAACACCGGTAACCAGTGCACAAGCCTTTAATCCGAAAAAAAATGCCCGCTTTACAGCTATCTGTGCGGATTATCGCTCAAAAGGCAATACGTTGCAGTTGAAACGGTTATAGGCCTATGGGGCAGGTAAACCTTGTATTGTACAGTACTATAAACAAGTTGGCAACAAGCAAAAATCAGAACTCAAAAAGAAATGAATTTGAATAAAAAAGATAAATTGGAAATATTTGAAAATGCAATCAGTTGGATTGTTGTTTTGGCAATGTTTATTTATGGAGGAGCTAAATTAATTCAATTTGATGGAGCCGCTGAAATTGACAAAACTGTTTCGGAATTGACTGGAATGGAATTAATGTGGGCTTTTTATGGTTATTCAAAATCATTTGCCATGACTTTAGGTATTTTTGAAATAATTGGCGGAATTC
Organism: Maribacter polysaccharolyticus; assembly: GCF_028882255.1. GTDB lineage: Bacteria > Bacteroidota > Bacteroidia > Flavobacteriales > Flavobacteriaceae > Maribacter_A > Maribacter_A polysaccharolyticus. The sequence continues at coordinate 674,453 of NZ_JARBUY010000004.1, read as the reverse complement.
TTATTCTTATCAAAAAAACCCGAATTATCGGTTGCTTATTTACATCAACTATATTGGTAAATGTAATTTTTCAAGACATCTATTTTGGAGTTAATTTAGGAGCATTGAAAGCTGCTATTCTATATCAAATATTGATTTTAATTATTTTGTGGCTGAATAAGGAAAAACTGATCAGAGGTATAAAAGTATTATTAGAGTCGAATAAGATTGAGCAACCGAAAATGAAATTATTCATTAAACTTTTAAGTGCTTTTGGAATTTTTATTGGTTTAAGAATATTGGAATATTATATAACCATAAAATGGTAAAGCCAGTTGTCAACACCGGTAACCGTTGCACAAGCCTTTAATCCGGAAAAAAGTGCCCGTTTTATAGTTATCCGTAACGATTATCGCTCAAAAGGCAATACGTTGCAGTGGCACGGTTAAAAGCCTATGGGGCCGGTAAACCTTGTGTTTTATACGTGTATACACAGGTTGTGTGTGTAAGCCACAAATAAATAATAAAATAGAAGTTAAATGAAACAAAATGGATCTATTATAATTCCAACCATGAGATACAAAGATGCTCCGGCAGCAATTGAGTGGCTATGTGGTGCTTTCGGATTTGAAAAGCATTTGGTTGTCCGAGGTGAGAATGAAACTATCGCCCATGCACAGTTAAATTTCGGCAATGCTATGATCATGCTAGGGTCTGAAAATGAAAATGAATTTGGTCAATTCGTCAAGACGCCAAAAGACCTAAATGGGATTAATACGCAAACCCCGTATGTCATTGTTGAAGAAATCGATGCCCATTATAGTAGGGCAGTTGCAGCTGGAGCAAGAATAATATTGGATATTAAAGACGAGGACTATGGTGGTCGTGGATACAGTTGTCAAGATCCGGAAGGGTATATATGGAATTTTGGTTCATACGATCCATGGGCATAATGAAAAATAGAAAGCCTACATACAACAAAAGCTATAAAATCATTGCTGCCCTCTAAGACAGCAACGCTTCATAGCCAAACCGAAGTGCGTCATTTGACAATCAAAACTTTAAAGCTATGCTGATTGAAAATGCAAATAAAGATTACATCCATATAGGTAAGATTACTTGCTGGATTACCTTCTTGTTCGGACTTGTATATGTATGTATTACATTTCTTGGTTTTCTATCTTTGAGCTCTCCTGAAGAGCCAATCGGAGACCCATACTTTACACTAATGGAATTGCTTGCCATCATAATTGCCCTATTAATGGCGATAAGTATGATCGCAGTTCATTATCATGCTTCGGCAAAATATAAATTACAAAGTCTTTTTGCTCTGTGTTCAATGTTTGTTATGGCGGCAATTACCTCAAGTGTTCATTTTGTAGTACTCACTATGGGTAATCAACTTGAAACTACAACAATAGACGATTTGACTTTACTCATTTCATTTAAATGGCCATCTGTTGTATACATATTGGATATTCTCGCATGGGATTGGTTCTTTTCACTTTCATTTTTATTCGCCGCTCCAATATTCAATAATGGAAAAATGGAGAAAACGATAAGAGCCCTATTGTTAATTTCAGGAGTCTTAAGTCTTATTGGAATACTTGGAGTTCCTTTTAACGATATGCAAATTAGAAATATCGGAATTATTGGATATGCCGTAATTGCTCCTTTTGTGTTTTTATTGATAGGAATCAATTTCAGTCGAATCGATCGGAATCAAAAAACGAACGCACAACACCGGTAACTGTTGCACAAGCCTTTAATTCCTAAAACACGGACTTTTATAACCGCTTTTAATCGAATTTCAGGTACACCACCCTATCGCCAGACCAAAGGCTAAAACCGATATTTTCATTGGGGTTGCTGCCAATGCCGAAAAAAAGTGCCCGTTTTACAGATATCTGTAAGGATTATCGCTCAAAAGGCAATAAGTTGCAGTTGAAACGGTTATAGGCCTATGGGGCAGGTAAACGTGATGTTTTACACGTATATACACAAGTTATGTGCAATTCAAAAAAAAATAGACAGACTTGTCTGTTTTTAAAATATTTGTATACATTTGCATTGTGAAACATTCCGAAATAAAAAATAGAATCATAGAAACGGCATCATCCTTATTTTATAAGAATGGATATAATTCTACTGGAATAAATGAAATTATTTCTCAGGCGGGCATAGCAAAAGCAACACTTTACAGTCACTTTAAATCTAAAGAAGATATTTGTATTGCCTATCTGCGTTTTAAAGATGCATCATTTATTAAGGATATTGAAGCTTTTGTAACTTCTAAACCTAAAGGAAAAGCACAGATACTTGCTATCTTTGATTTCCTTGAATTATTCTTTCAAACTAAAGATTTTAATGGTTGTTGGTGTATTAAAACCGTTTCGGAAATACCAAGTGATAACGAAGTAATTAGAAATGAAATACAAAAACAGAAAAATAGTTTCATTCAACTTATTTCAAAACTCATAGCGAATAATTTAGAAGAAATAAAAACGGAAGAAATAAGTTCACTTTCAAGAAAAATTTATTTACTGTACGAAAGTGCTGTAAGTGAAAGTCATTTACATCAAAAAAAATGGCCTATACAGGAAACAAAGAATTTGTGTTCCTCATTAATAACTTAAAAAAATTTACACAAAAATAGACAGACTTGTCTGTCTATAAATTAAATATTAATAATCATAAGTAAGTAAAAAATGAAAAATTTAAACAACAAAGTCGCCATAGTAATTGGAGGTACAAGCGGAATTGGTAATGCAACAACAAATGCCTTATTAAAAGAAGGTGCTACTGTACATATTGTAGGAAGAAATGTGGACAAAATAGAAGATGCACCAAATCTTATTAAGCACACTGCAGATATTTCTAACACAGAAGAAGTTTCTTCTTTAATCTCAAAAATTGATCGATTAGATAACTTAGACTATTTAGTAAATGCTTCGGGTATTTTTGGTCCAAAACCATTTCTTGACCACACCATGGAAGATTACAATTCGTATCTAGATTTAAACAGAGGTTTCTTTTTTATTACACAAAGTGCCGCTAAAAAAATGAAAGCTACCCATGGTGGTTCAATTGTAAATGTGGGCTCTATGTGGGCTAAACAAGCTGTTAAAGCGACTCCTTCTTCCGCATACTCTATGCAAAAAGCGGGTCTACATTCTTTAACACAGCATTTAGCAATGGAATTAGCAGATGATAACATCAGAGTTAATGCTGTATCTCCCGCTGTTGTAAACACTCCAGTATATCACGGAGTATTTGGTGGAAAAGAAGAAGCTAAAGAAGCCTTAGTTGGTTTCAATGGCTTCCATCCAATTGGCAGAATTGGTGAGCCAAATGATATTGCTAATAGTATTCTTTTCTTACTATCAGATAAAGCTTCTTGGGTTACTGGGGCAATCTGGGATACTGACGGAGGAATTATGGCTGGAAGAAATTAAAAAAGCACAAAACAATGTATAAAAGCAATAGCGGTTTGGGAGTAATCTCAAACCGCTATTTATTTAAATTAAGTATCTTGTTGCTATTCGAAATGTTGTAGCTTTTAATCCGCTACTGCTTTTATACTAAACCATGTATCTTAACGAACAACCATTCTACATATTACTATCATTATTAATTTCAGGAAATATTTTCTGTCAAAATTCAATAATTAGCGAAAGTGATATTCCAAAACTTGATTCCATCATAAAACACTTGGAAAAGGAATACAGTCAAAGTGAAACACCTAATTTTTACTCACTACCCCAGACATCAGCCAGTTATTTCGAAATCATTACAAAAGACCCAAAAAATTTTCTTGCTGAATTAAAAAAATCAGAGGACCTAAAACAACTACAAAATAAATTCAAAGGACTACAAGTTGACAATGATTTATTGGTAATAAAAAACGTTTATTCTGATTATAAAAATGAAAAGAAATTAGAAATAAAATCTTTTGAAATTGCGAACAACCAGAACCACGGCATTAAACTATCATTTAATGATTCCCTGAACCAAAATAATTTAAAACATTTTCACTCTAGTTATACAAGCAAAAGGGATAGCATAACCACAATTCGTGGCTTTTATTTGAATAATGAATTTAAATCAATTAACCTTCCAAAAACACTTTCAGATTGGATTAACTACGCAGATATAATTGTTAAACCAGAAACTTCTGTTTTTTACGATAGTGATAGTGAGTCGAGTGGATTTAGAGCATACAAAAGAACTATCATTGACTCATTAGTAAATTACTACGAGCTAAAAACCAACAAGCCGCCTTACAAAAAAGAGCAAGACTTCATTACCCGACGAAAGGAATTAAATGAGTGGCAATCCAAAAAAGAAAAATTTGCAGATAGTCTTTATGCTAATGACCATAATTTCAAAAATCTCTTATTTGAAGCGTTAGAATATGCAGAAGAAAATAAAGTTTCTAATGGAGATTTAGAGGACTTTACCGCACAATTGATTTCGAAAGAAAGAGGTTTGGAATTAATGAGACAAAATAGACAGGTTGGAACTTGTAGTTTTGATAATGGTCCAGTCAATCAACAGAAAAGAATTGCAAGTTTGGCTTCCAAAATCCAAAACTGGGAGGTTTTTATTAAGTCATTCTTAAACGTTATGAATGATAATGTTTCTCGAAATGCAAATAGCAATATTGCTTCTAATGCTAGAAAAACTTATATCGAAGAGCTTGCTAAACTGGATATGGATATTGACAAAATATTATTGGGTTCCAACGTAAGAATTAAGGATTCAATTCGTAAACACTATTTTTCAGACGGTAGCAAAATAGCAAAAGCATATGCGAACTTAAATTCTGACAAACAAGAGTATTTCGAGAATACAACTTTCCAAATAATTAAAGACAATAAAGTCGATGCTTTCAATAAACTTCATTTTTATAACACGCTCAAAAATTATCAATACTTCGTAAAAGACAGTATCAAGAAAATTCAGTTAGAAAAAGACTTTGAAAATATAATTCCATTTCTACCGGAAGAAATAAAATCAAGAATTGAAAACCCTAACAAACAATTATACGATTTACTTTATCGTGAAAAGCAAACGTTAGATAAATTTGATATCAAATCCTCTTTAATTGCAAACATTAATTCTTACAGTTTCGACGGAGACTGTTGGCAAGCTGAACTAATGGACAAAAACTCTGATGGAAAAATTATTTATGACTTAATAATGGCTATCGGAGAGGAAATCACACCACTTCAGAATTTTATTGACAAAAAAAATGAATTGAAATCTCGAGTTGAGGAACATTCATTCCTACAGCAAATTATCAATGATAATATAGAAAATAAGGTTTACATAAAATTCACAACAGATCGGTCATTTGTAAATGTTAGGAACAGAGTGACCGAAGATATGCCAAAGGAATTAGTAGATGAATTGAATTTTGAAAATGCAATATCTCTTTATGTGTCATTTCCGAAAAGAAAATATGTCCGCTTTGTTTTATTGGAAAATAATAACTTACTGGTTTTAGGAATTCCAAAAGACTTTGAATTGCCTGGTTATAAATTCGAAGACTTAATGACTAAAGAAGAAAAGTCATTTCTATCAACATCATATAAAAGCTTTAAACTATTTGATGAGAATGGAAAAATGTTGAATTAATATAATAACCGTGTAAAACAACGTATCCTATGAAAAGCCCTAGCCCAGTTCTCTAAAATTTATTTAATATTTTTTACGTAAACCACTTATTTGCTTTTGATATAACTTGCTCCGCATCCTATTAATCCCCCCAACCTACGTTCCCCCAATTCACCAACCACAGGAATCCTTAGTAAAATGCAGCCTTGGCAAAGAAATCCCCTTTTAAACGCCATAAGGCGATAAATTGATAAAATCAGGTCCTTTTGATCACAGACTTGTGAATAATACAATGTTTTGCCATGATCATGCCCAAAACGTTTAATTTCTTCTGTACTATTCCTTAATTTTCTTCAAAATTCAAACCAATTCAAAAATGATTACAAAAAATGCTACGTACAAGGTCATTCTGGCTTTTGTACTGGCCATGTCATGCCTTCCCATGTCCATGGCCCAAAATGTTCCTTCCCCCAAAGATGTATATGGTTTTAGGGTGGGCGATGATTACAAATTGGCAGATTATGGCCAAATCGAAGATTACCTAAGTCAACTCGACGATGCCTCCGACAGGGTCAAAAAAGTGGAAATCGGGACCACCGTTTTAGGTCGAAAAATGTACCTCTTGTTCATTTCGAGCGAGGAAAACCTGTCCCAATTGGAGAAATGGAAAGACATCAGCACAAAACTGGCCCGCGTACAGGTCGGTGATGAAGAGGCCCAACAACTTGCCGAGGAAGGAAAAGCGATCGTATGGATCGATGGCGGCATGCACTCTACCGAATTGGCACATGGCCAAATGACTTCCGAGTTGGCCTATACCTTGGCCACTTCCGAAACCACCGAAATGAAAAGAATACGGGAAAATGTCATTACCCTCTTAATGCCGGTCATGAACCCCGATGGATTGGACATCGTAGTGGACTGGTACCGCAAGAATATGGGTACGGCCTACGAAACTTCCCGACCACCGGTACTTTACCATTATTATATGGGTCACGATAATAATAGGGACTGGTTTATGAATACCATGCCAGAGACCTATAACGTTACCAAGGTACTCTACAATGAATGGTACCCGCAGATCGTATACAACCACCACCAATCTTCCCCACCATGGACAAAGATTTCCCTTCCCCCTTATGCGGATCCCGTTAACCCAAAAATACATCCTGCCATTACGGCCGGCGTAAGTGAAGTGGGTTCGGCCATGACCAAAAGATTTTCATTGGAGGATATGCCGGGGGCCATTGCCGATAATTTCTATACCATGTTCTGGAACGGCGGCGGCCGTACCGTTCCCTATTACCACAATATGATCGGTATCTTGACCGAGACCGGGCACACCACCCCTACACCAAGATTCTATGATCCGGAAAAACTACCCAAAACGGTTGCCGGGGGTACCCCTACCGATGGTACCGATATCATGTACCCAGACCCATGGAAAGGGGGGGAATCGCATTTCAGGGATGCCGTGGATTATATGCTTACCGCCACTTGGGCCACCTTGGACCTGGCGGCGGACCGCAAGAGCAACTATTTATACAACATCTACAAAATGGGGGCTTCGGCCATTGAAGAGTCCAAAACCGAAGGTCCGTTTGCCTATATCATCGGAAAGGAGCAATGGGATGCTTTTGAGTCGGTGAACCTGGTAAATGTATTGCTGCGCGGGGGTATTGAAATAGAAAAAGCCACCAAGGCCTTTGAGGCCAACGGTAAAAAGTATGCCGCCGGTTCCTATGTGATCTATACCGCCCAGGCGTTTCGGCCTTATTTGATGGACCTGTTGGAAAAACAGGAGTACCCCACCCGTTTCCAATACCCGGGTGGCCCACCGGATACCCCTTACGATTTGGCCGGGTGGACGCTTCCCCTACAAATGGGGATCACCGTGGATAAAGTGGCCGAATCTTTTGATGTCGCCACCGAGAAAGTTTCCGGATTGGTCGATTATTACGAAGGCGATGTCCGTGGTAAAGCTTCCTTCGGGTATGCGTTGAGTGTAAATTCCAATGCCTCCGTGATCGTTACCAACAAAATATTGAAGGCGGGCGGTACCGCATTCAAGACCAAAGCAGCTTTTAAATCGGGAAAAACAACCCTTCCTGCCGGTTCTTATATCGTTTCGGGAGGCAGTGTTTCCATCGATTCGTTAGCCAAGGCATACGGACTTGGGGTTACCGGTTTATCTTCGGACCCCAAAGTGGAAATGACCAAAGTACACCGGCCTAAAGTAGGACTGTACAAGTCTTGGGTATCGAACATGGATGAGGGGTGGACCCGCTTTATCATGGATGAATATGCCTTTGAAACCGATACCTTGCACGATAGGGATATCCAAACCGTAGACCTTTCAAAATACGACGTGGTGATACTTCCTTCCCAAAAGGCGAAATCGATCTTACACGGGCACTCCACTTTGAAAATGCCCGAAAAATTTACGGGAGGTATAGGGCTTAAAGGTTCCGTGGCCTTAAGCGACTATGTTGAAAACGGGGGAACGTTAATGGCTTTCGACGAAGCCAGTGATTTTGTGATCGAACAATTCGGATTACCGCTGAAAGATGCCACCGAAGGGGTCGATAGCAAAAAGTTCTTTATTCCGGGCTCCTTGATCAAAACCGGGTTCGATACGACCCATCCGTTGGCGTTCGGTATGCAGGATACCGTGGCGGTTTCCTTTAATAAAAGCCGTGCTTTTGTGATAGACAAACAAGCGAAAAAAGGAGAAGGGGGTACCGAAGAGATCGAAGATGCACCCGCTCCCGAGGTTGAGGTCATTGCCAATTATGCGGAAAAGGACCTGCTGATGAGTGGTTGGGCCATGGGCGAAGATAAATACATCGCCAAAAAACCGGCTATGGTCAAGGCCAAATACGGGCAAGGTGCCGTGGTATTGTTCGCTTTCAGGCCACAGTTCAGGGCACAACCCAGGGCCACTTACAAGCTGATCTTCAATACGATCTATGAAGGGGCATCCGATTAGGAAGTCTGGGTCCAAACGATAGGATCGTATGTAAATAGAACAAAAAGAGAAGCCCCAGGGCTTCTCTTTTTGATTGTATGAAAGTGTAAAGGTGAATAGGTGTATCTTGGGCATGCCCCGCCCAAGCAACTTGTTTTGGTGCAGGGTTGAAGGCTATAGACCTACCTTGAGGAAGACCGACTACTCTTTTAAGATAACCGATTCGAGTTTTTCCTCTACGATTTTACCGTCTTTCAGGGAAACAAAATAGCTGTTGTGTTTTTCATCCATCGATACCACCTTAAACGGTTCCCCATTCTTAAAAATGATGCCGGCATGGTTGTCCATGGCATACCCGGGCTTAAAGATGCCGTTTTCGATATTCTTGTGGTATAACGGTCTGCGATATTCCTCACTATCATAATGGGGGCAATGGCTAAAGGGAAGAAAGCCCAACCCTTCCACGACACTGAGTGCTTTGGGGCGCGAATCGGTGGTGCCGTTTTCGAACCAGCATAGCGATCCGGCACTTCCTCCGGCCAAAACGATCCCTTTTTCCAAGGCTTTTTTAAGCACCGTATCAATACCTTGTGCTTTCCAAATGGCGATCATGTTAAGGGTATTGCCTCCGCCTACGACAATGGCATCCATACCCAGCAGGGTTTCCTCGAAAGAAACCTTTTGGTTGTACGAGCTGATCCAAACCCGCTGTACCGAGGGTTCTACCGAAAGGTCGTGCACCAGTTCGTACCATCGTATGATACTGCGTTCACTATCCCCCGAGGCGGTGGGCAAATAGCAGATCTTGGGCCGTTCCTTGCCGGTCAGTTTGATGATTTCCTTAATGAACGATTTGCTGGGTCCGCTACCATATGGGAAGATATATTGGTCTTGAGCCAGGGTATTTCCGGTAAAATAAAAGGATACAAGAAGTAAAAGGAGGATTTTTTTCATTGGTTTTTTGATGGGTATAAAAGGTTAAACTAAAGTTCGGTGGTGATGTAAAGCCCTAATTTAGGAAATAAAACGAAACCTAATGGCTTTCGGAAGGCAACAACTATAGAAAGGGGGCGGTAAGGGGAGTGCCATTTTCGTACAAAGCGATGGGGTTACCTTTATCCCTGAAGCATTAAGTAAGCAACCGATGGGGATCAACCTAACGCCTGAATACCCTGTGCTGAGGTTCGGCCCAGGGCCCCTAAGGATCGAATCCCCATTCGATGACCTTCACGATGGCTTCCACCTCCCAGGCGAAATTCCAGCTAAAGACCCCATGCCCAGGGCGGATCTGGAGTGTTTCCCCTTTCCCCGAACACATCGATCATGAGATGGGTATGGCCGTTGATGACTTTCGGATGTTCGGTAAAACCGGAACCAAGGGGTATCGAATAAACGGGATACGGTAAAAAGGCCTCCTTATTTTTGGATAAGGAGGCCTTGCTATAAAAAAGTCATGGTTTTTGATCACCCTTCGTGATGGTGTGCACCGGAAGGGCCATGCGAATGGCCATGGTCCGCATCCAATAAGGATGTTGTCTTTATCGTATAATCAAATTTGAAGGTACTTTGTTTATGATGATCCGCTAAGGCGTAATGCTCCAAAAGTGTTTTTGGGCCATCTTGGTTGATCAAATAAGCAAAAATGCCATAATCCCCGCCATTATCGGTAGTCGGGTTATTCGGGATCCGGGTAATGGTATGCACATGGTTATAATCGGCAATTGTAGCTGCATTGGCGCCGGTAGAACCTTCGGTGTTGAATTCGGCCCATAAATAGGGATTGTAAATCCGATAATAGAATTCCGAGGTTGCCGTGGGCGTGGTACCCGTATCATTTATCCATACGAAATAGGTGTCGTCGATATTGTCCATAATATCGGTCCACCAAACATCGGCAAAGCTATCGGTTAAATTGTAAACATATTCTTTCATCACCAATAGCAGATTGGCCTGGGCCGTGGTCGACATCTCGGAATATTTCAGTCCGGTTGCAAAACCCGAATAATCATAGGTGCCACGATAGGGATCGGGATCACCGTTTTGGTCGGCAGGCCCGACTTCCAAAGCGTGGGAAGTGGATGTTGTGGAAGCGGAAGCAAGTTCGGTGGCATCAAGGCTATTGTACAGCGTAAGGGCCAGGTCCCTTTCATCGGAAAAAATATCAAAATCTTCCCCATTCCAAGTATCGGCAGCGGGTTCGCCCCCTAAAAAGGCCGGTACTATGGAAACATTGTCGCCATGTACCAGAAAGTTCACGACACAATGGTGGCCATCCAATTGAAAACCCCAAGAACCACTGGTTTCAGGGTCTCCGAACATATCGATCGAATAAAAGTCGGGATCCCACGTATTGCTCATTACATTGTTCAACCATCCTTCCGATAGTTCGGTGATTTCATATACCTTCTGATACCCTTGCGAACTTAAAAATAATTGTAGGATATCTTTGAAAGCCGTTAACTGGGAGTCCGATAGGTCGCCGTAGGTAATGCCGTCCCTATTGTCATTATTGGCCGGGGTATTATGCCAAAGGTAGAAACGCTCGTCATCCAAACACACCGAAGCTTCATCCAATAAGGTCGTTGATAAAGAACTCCTGAAACTGACCATGGCTTCACGCATCGTCTCTATTTCGGTATTCGTGGATTGACTTTCTTCCCCTGTAGTATTGCAAGCCGTTGTCGAAGTGCTTCCATCGTCGGTATCATCGGAATCGGAATCATTGGAAACGTAACCCTCGGGTTGCTCGCAAGCGGTTACGGAAACGGAACTGTTCCCCAAGCCGTCCCCATCGGCATCTTGGTACCACGTACTTTCGGTACAATCGGAACTTGAATCACTATCATCACTGCCGCCACACGAGAAGGCCAATAGGGATGCACTGGCAATCAAAACCTTATGTAAACTGCTTTTTTTCATCATTTGTTATTTTTTAGCTGAACACAAAAAAGGGGCAAAATAAACAGAATGGCCTATGAAGATCAATAATTGAGGTAAGTGCCCTTGATTTTGAGGTAAAGTGGTTCTAATTGTTGAAATCTTTCAAAACATCCTTTTTATAGGTATTGCTCATGGGGATGGTGTAGCCCTGTATGGCAATACGGTCTTTATTCAGGGCATTTATTTTTTTGAGTGAAACGATATAGGATCGATGCACCCTTTTGAACAGAAGTGGGGGCAATTTTTTAAGAATGCCTTTCATCGTATGGCGTGCCACTATTTTCTGTTGATTGTCAAGATGTATTTTGATATAATCATCCAAGGCTTCTATAAAGAGAATGTCCTGATAAGGGATATGGTGCAATTTATAATCAGCTCGGATGCTGAGGTTCCCCTGGTCGGTTTTTGTTTGATGTTCAAGGGCAAGCGCCTTACCGGCTTTTTCAATGGCCGTTAAAAAACGGTCGAAAGAATACGGCTTTAGTAAGTAATCGGTCGCGTTAAGGTTGAATCCGTCAACGGCATATTCGCTAAAGGCAGTAGTAAAGATGACCTTGGTGCGATGGGTGAGGGAGGTATACAGTTCAATGCCGTTTTTTTGGGGCATTTGGATATCCAGGAAAATCAAATCCACGGGGGAATGGTCCAAATAGGCAATCGCCGTATCCTGTGAGGTAAAGGTTTGCACCAGATCGATATAGGCGATATCCCGGCAATATTTTCTTATTACCTCAAGGGCCAAGGGCTCATCATCCAATGCTACCGCCCTGATCATGATAAATTTAATTTAAGTGTGCAGGAATACGTAGTTTGGGTATCCACGATATCGAGGGTGTATTTGTTCGGATATAAAATGTCCAATCGTTTTAGATTGTTCTTCATCCCTTCCTTGGTCCCCTGTTTTTTTAGTTGCTCCCGGTTTACCACGATGTCGTTTTTAACGGTTAAGGTCAGTAGGGCATCATCAATATCCATCGCTATATCAATTTTCGAGTTCAGCTCCGGATTTATACCATATTTAAAGGCATTCTCGATATAATTGATCAAGATAATGGGGGCGATCATTTGGTCCTTGGGACGGCCGTTTATTTTTAGATCCAAGGTGTTGTTGTCATTCATCCGCAACTTTTGGAGCGACACGAAATTTTGTATATGTTCGATTTCTTTTGACAACAACACCTTTTTATTGGCACTTTCGGTTACAATATACCTCATTAAATGGGATAACCTTAATATGGAGTTCGGTGTTTCTTGGGAATTGGTGAGTGCCAAAGAATAGATATTGTTCAGGGTATTGAACAAAAAATGGGGGTGTATTTTGGCTTTTAGGAAATTGACCTCGGCCATTAATTTCTCATTTTCGGCAACCCGTAAACAATCGCGTAGACTTATGAATAAAGATACCAACCAAATAGCGATAAACTGGAATACAATGCCATTATTGAAGAAGATCATCCTAAAAAAATAACCCTTTTGGTATGGCTCCATTACAGGCTGGGGAAAAGATGGGTCGGCAGTTGCCCCACCCATTAAAGGCACGAGTTGCGGCAGGGAAAAGGTAAGGTAGCAACAAACTAGGACCGTTAAAATATACGACCACCATTTTTTCTTATGGTATAATTTAGGGAACAGTAGGTAATGGTGGAGAAAAAAGAACCCCGTCATCAAAACATAGGAAGAAAAATTGATCAAAAACGGCGGTATCAAGAACAGGGCAACCCCTTTGTCAAAATCCGGAGAACTGAAAATAGGGACACTGAGAATAAATAAGGCCATTAGCCCATGGATGATTTTATTTTTGTTTTTCAATTTAAAATTCATTTGGCTTTAAGTGGACAATATAATGAATGTATGAGGATTTGCTATGGTATAATCGGGGATAGGGAAGCATAGGCAGCATGGTCGTCGATATTCTTTTAGGGCGGGTAATGCGGAAAATGCCTATTGTTTTGCCGTGTAACACTTCTTTATCCATGCGTTTTAAAGCAAGATGGGGAGATTATAGTATCTTAGTTAGTCAAAACCATAGGTTAGGAAACCAATACCATATATAAGATGAAATCGAATATGAATTTTTTAGCGGTAGTCTTTGGGCTATTTCTAATGTCCTGTAATTCAACGGTCGTACATGATCAAAGTGTTTCTTCCCCCGATGGGAAGGTAAAAATGGAATTTGACGTAAATGGGTCCGGAAGACCTTTTTATAGGGTGTTTTATAATGATAAAACGGTTATCGATACTTCCTATGTAGGATTTGAATTTAAAAACGGAAAGGCTTTTAAGGACAATTTCAAAATCGTGGCCACGACATTGACAGACCATGATGAAACATGGCAGATGCCCTGGGGGGAACAGCTCGAAGTACAAAACCGGTATAACGCATTAAAGATCAGTTTGGAAGAGGAAGTGGCCCCAAACCGGAAATGGGACATAATTTTCAAGACCTATGATGATGGTATCGGATTTCGGTATGCGTTTCCCGAACAGGAAGGCATAAAGGAACTCGTGATCACCGATGAAAACACCCAATTCAATTTAACCGGAAACCATAAAGTTTGGTGGATTCCCGGCGATTGGGATATTTACGAACACCTGTATAACGAAACCTTGTTCACCGATATCGACGCTCTGGGTCTTAGTGGCCATGAAAACCTCAATGCCACGTATATTCCGGAAAATGCGGTAAACACACCGGTAACCATGAAAACGGACGATGGCCTATACCTGAGTTTCCATGAAGCGGACCTAACCGATTATTCCGGGATGACCTTAAAGGTACATAAAGAAGACCTTTTGATGACCAGCGAATTGGTAGGGTCCGATATTTTAAAGGCCAAGGCAAAGATAACGTTGCCGTTCGAGACCCCTTGGCGAACCATACAGATCGCGGAAAAAGCGGGTGACCTCATTGAATCCAAGTTGATCCTGAATCTGAACGAGCCCAATGCCATTGGGGACGTCAGCTATTTTACGCCCATGAAATATGTGGGTATCTGGTGGGAAATGCACATCGGCAAATCTACCTGGGACCTTGAAGGGAGCCAGGACATGAACACCTTTACTACGGGGAAAAGAGGCTCTTCCAGACATGGGGCCACTACCGAAAACGCCAAGAAATACATAGATTTCGCTTCGGAAAACGGGATTAAGGGATTGCTCGTGGAAGGTTGGAATACGGGCTGGGACAAATGGATAAATACCGAGGATCGTGAAGGGGTATTCGATTTTATGACCCCTTACGCCGATTATGACTTTGATGCGGTAATGGCGTATGCCAAGGAAAAAGGGGTTGAGGTGATCATGCACCATGAAACGTCGGCCGCCCCGAGAACGTATGAAAAGCAAATGGATGTCGCCTATGATTTCATGAAGGACAATGGCATCAATTCGGTTAAAACGGGTTATGTGGGCAAAATCATTCCCAAAGGGGAATACCATCACGGGCAATGGATGGTCAACCATTACCATAAGGTATTGGAAGAGGCAGCAAAAAAGGAGATCGCCATCAATGCCCATGAACCGATCAAAGCCACCGGAAAACGAAGGACGTACCCCAATGCGATTTCCCGTGAGGGGTTAAGGGGACAGGAGTTCAATGCGTGGGCTACGGATGGGGGCAATCCTCCCAGCCACCTGCCCACGGTGGCATTTACCCGAATGTTGGCCGGACCCATAGATTTTACCCCAGGGGTCTTCAATATAAAATTCGACGACTATAAAAAAGAAAATCAGGTGAATACGACCTTGGCGCAACAGTTGGCCCTTTATGTGGTGATCTACAGTCCCATACAAATGGCCTGCGACCTACCGGAGCATTATATGCAGGACGGAAAGGTACATCCTGCTTTCCAGTTCATTACCGATGTGGGTGTGGATTGGTCCCAAACCAAGGTTTTGAACGGGGAAGTGGGCGATTATGTGACCATTGCCCGTAAGGAACGGAATACCGACAACTGGTTTTTGGGAAGTATAACCGATGAAAATGCAAGGACATTGGATGTGGCCTTTGATTTTCTTGATGACGGCAAGAACTATACGGCGACCATTTATAAAGATGCCGAGGATGCCCATTGGAATACGAATCCGACAGCGATAACGATTGATACGATCACGGTTACCAAAGATTCGAAACTTACCTTGCAGTTGGCCGAAGGGGGCGGTACGGCCATCAGTATCGTCCCACAAGAATAAAAATGGCTCCCGTGTGCCGTATAAAAACCATCATTCAGTGGCCGAAGCCCCGGTTTCGATGCGTTCAAGGGATAGGGGCCAACCCTAAGGGGATTTAAAAGGCAACCGTACTTTTGAAGGCGGGAATCCTATACTGGGAACGTAACGGAAGTTTTGAAACGGTTCATGGGGTGCCTATATCCCGATTTCCTGGGCCATTGACAAGGGAATAAGGGTCAATACCGTATGAGATAAGGGATTTAGACGATGGTCAGCGCTATACCCAATTCCATGAGCCTATTTTTGGTTTTTTCATCAATGCCCGAATCGGTGATGATTTGGTCTACTTCATCAAGGCCACAGATCCTTCCAAAGCCCTTTTTCCCGAATTTGGAGGAATCGGCCAAAACAATGATTTTATGCGATGCCTTTATCATTTCCTTATTCAGGGATGCCTCCATCGAATTCGTGGTCGTAAGACCATAGTCCAAATCGATCCCATCGACCCCTAAAAACAATTTGGTGAAGGTGAATTCCGATAACATCTTTTCACCTATGGGCCCGATTACGGAGGAAGAGCTCGATCGTACGATGCCCCCCAACTGCATGACATCGATATCTTTGTGTTCCGCCAGGATTAGGGCCGTGTTCAAGGAAGCCGTCAATACGGTCAGCCCTTCCAAGGGTTGGATATGCCTGGCGAATTCAATGACCGAGGTACCGGAGGCAATGATGATACTGTCATGGGGTTCCAAGGTGTCGGCAGCCGCAATCGCAATTTTGTTTTTTTCCTTGGCATGTATTTTTTCCTTGACATTTACCGGGTTTTCCGAAATATAAGGATTCACGGGAATGGCCTTGCCATGTGAGCGGAACAACAATTTTTTTTCTTCAAGAAGCTTTAGGTCCTTTCGAATGGTTACCAAAGAAACATCGAACTCTTTGCTGAGGTCATTGACATTTACAAATCCATCGGTCTCGAGTTTGCCTAAAATAAGCTTATGGCGATCTATGATATTGAGTGGCATTTGAGTTTCGTTTTGTACAAAGATACGGGATAAACGCAACTAAATAAAGGGGAAACAAAACTTTTGTTGATCCATTTAGTACCGAAAACGAAAGTTTAAATCTTGTCTATTTCGGATTTTATAGGGTAAAAATAAGGGTCAATGTTAATATATAGGGGATAAAATTAAGGAATAGGCGATGGGTTTCATTTTTATGACAAAAATCATAGGTTGGTAAAAAAATAAAAAACAACAAAAAATAAGTTTTGAATTGTTTCGTTTTGTTGTACATTTAATCTCGAATTAGAAAGCATTACTAAAAGATAAAGCAGTGAGTCATGAATAGAAAAGAAATGTTGGATAAGTTAAGGAGCGATTCCAAAACTTACGATTTCATAGTAATAGGAGGTGGGGCTACCGGTATCGGGGTAGCACTTGAGGCGTCCGCAAGGGGCTACTCGGTCGTTTTGCTCGAGAAGTCCGATTTTACGAAATCAACCTCCAGTAAAAGTACCAAATTGGTGCATGGGGGCGTACGATACCTGGCACAAGGGGATGTGGGTCTTGTCAGGGAAGCCGTTGTCGAAAGGGGGTTGTTGACCCAAAATGCGCCACACTTGGTAAAAGACCTTTCCTTTGTCATCCCTACCCACGGGCTGTTTGACGAGGTTCAATATACGGTCGGACTCACCCTTTACGATTTGTTGGCGGGTAAATTAAGCCTTGGAAGGTCTAAGCGTATTTCAAAGGCAAAGACCCTAAAACGGATCTCAACGATAAATCCGGATAAGATTTCGGCAGGTGTCGTTTACCACGATGGGCAGTTCGACGATACCCGTTTGGCGATCAACACCCTGCAATCCGCTGCCGAAATGGGAGCCATTGTCATTAATTATTGTTCCGTAGTGGGAATACTCAAAGATGAAAACGGAAAATCGTGCGGGGTAAAGTTCATTGATGAGGAAGAAAATAAAGGATACGAAATAAAAGGAAAGCAAATTGTGAATGCGACCGGTGTTTTTGCCGATGATGTCTTGAAAATGGATTCGCCCCACGCCCAAAAAACCATAGCTCCTAGCCAAGGCGTGCATTTGGTCTTGGACAAATCGTTCTTACCGGGTACCGATGCCATCATGATTCCGAAAACCGATGATGGCCGGGTCCTGTTTTTGGTGCCATGGCATGATAAGGTGGTCGTAGGAACAACCGATACCCCTATAGAAAAGGAATCGTTGGAGCCTGTGGCCCTGGAAGAGGAGATCAACTTTATATTGGATACGGCCAGTCGCTATTTGACCAAAGCACCGAAAAGGAGCGATGTCTTAAGTGTATTCGCCGGGTTAAGACCTTTGGCCGCTCCCAGCGGGGAAGGAAAGAAAACGAAAGAAATATCGAGAAGCCATAAGATTTTCGAATCCGAATCCGGACTCTTGACCATGGTGGGTGGAAAATGGACCACCTATCGTAAAATGGGCGAGGATTTGGTCGATAAGGCAGAGCGAAACCACGGATGGGCACATATTCCCACCAAAACGACCCACCTGAGGATACACGGCTATAAAGAGAACGTAAACCTTGAGGACCCCTTGTACTTCTATGGTAGCGATGAAGATGCGATCATTGGCTTATCCAAAGTAAACGGATACAGCAAGACCCTAAGCGAGTCATTGAAGGTCTTGGAAGCACAGGTGGTATGGGCCGTAAGAAATGAAATGGCCCGTAGTGTCGAGGATTTCCTTGCCCGTAGGACCCGTTGTCAGTTGTTGGATGCCAAGGAGAGTATCCGAATGGCACCCAAGGTGGCCGAGATCATGGCCGAAGAACTGGGAAAAGATGCCGATTGGCAAACCAAGCAAGTAGCGGATTATATAGAGGTTACCTCTAACTATATTTTATAACCCCCCGTTTTAAGTGTTTCTAGAGACAATTAAAACCAAATTAATCAATATACAATGAAGAATAAACTGATTTTAGCCCTTGACCAAGGGACCACATCTTCCCGTGCGATTTTATTCAATCATGACGGGCAAATTGTCAGGGTTTCCCAAAAACCCTTCGAACAGATTTTTCCTAAACCAGGATGGGTAGAACACAACCCCAATGACATTTGGTCCTCACAGATTTCGGTAGCCGCTGAGGTTGTGGCCCAACAGGGTATCAACGGGGATGGTATCGCGGCCATCGGTATTACGAACCAGCGGGAAACCGTCGTGGTTTGGGATCGTGAAACCAGCGAGCCCATTTACAATGCCATCGTTTGGCAAGATAGAAGAACATCGAGATATTGCGATGAGTTGAAGGAAGCCGGCCATATTGATATGATCAAAAAGAAAACGGGATTGGTGATCGATGCCTATTTTTCCGCGACCAAACTTAAATGGATCTTGGATAATGTCGAAGGGGCCCGGGAAAAAGCCGAAGCGGGTAAACTGTGCTTTGGAACCGTTGATTCTTGGCTAATCTGGAAACTCTCCAGAGGAAAAATGTTCATTACCGATGTCTCCAATGCCAGTAGGACCATGTTGTTCAATATCCATACCATGGCATGGGACGATGAATTGTTGGCATTGTTCAACATTCCCAAAGCCATGTTGCCCGAAGTGAAGGAAAGCAGTGAAATTTACGGTACTACGGCTACCACGCTGTTCTCTACCAAAATTCCGATCGCCGGTATCGCAGGGGATCAACAAGCTGCCTTGTTCGGTCAAATGTGCACCGAACCGGGAATGGTCAAAAACACCTATGGTACGGGATGTTTCCTATTAATGAACACCGGTGATAAGGCAGTGTATTCCAAAAACAACCTTTTGACTACCGTTGCCTGGAAAATCAATGGGAAAACCTCATACGCCCTCGAAGGTAGTGTCTTTGTGGGTGGAGCCGCCATACAATGGTTACGCGATGGGGCAAAAATGGTAAAAACAGCCCCGGGTATCAACCATTTGGCGGAAACCGTGGAAGATAATGGAGGGGTTTATTTCGTGCCTGCCTTGACAGGTTTGGGAGCTCCTTATTGGGACCAATATGCCCGCGGTGGCATGATGGGGATTACACGTGGAACGACCGATGCACATATCGCACGCGCAACCATAGAGGGTATAGCATTTCAAGTTTACGATATCGTAAGGGCAATGGAAGCCGATGCCGGTGAAAAAAGTATAGAACTACGCGTTGATGGAGGTGCAAGTGCCAGTAATTTATTGATGCAGATACAGGCGGATCTTTTCGGATTCAAGATCATTAGACCGAAAACCTTGGAAACAACCGTCATGGGAGCCGCTTATTTGGCAGGTTTGGCCGTTGGTTATTGGGACAGTATAGACGACATCCAATCACAATGGAGTATTGATAAGGAATTCTATCCGGAAGCCCCTAAAGAGAAAGTCGACAATATGTTGCATTACTGGCATAAGGCCGTTAAATGTGCCCGGAATTGGATCGAAGAATAACCATAATCAATAACCATAAAACTGTTAATCATGTCAATTTTTGTAGCAGAGATATTGGGTACCATGCTCCTGATCCTTATGGGGAACGGCGTCGTAGCCAATGCGGTATTGAAAGGTACCAAAGGTAACGGTGCGGGATGGATCGAAATAACCACAGCTTGGGCTTTGGGGGTATTCATCGGAGTAGTCGTGGCCGGCCCGTATAGCGGCGCCCATTTGAATCCGGCGGTAACCATAGCCTTGGCCGTGGCAGGGAAGATTTCTTGGGCCATTGTCCCCGAATATCTTGCCGGGGAAATGATCGGGGCCATGTTAGGGGCGTTTTTTGTGTGGGTATTCTATAAAGACCACTTTAAGATCACCGATGATGAAGGGGGAATGTTAGCTTGTTTCAGTACGGGACCGGCAATTAAGAACACTTTTTCCAACCTGATAAGCGAGATCATCGGAACCTTTGTCCTGGTTTTTGTCATCTTCTATTTGGCAGGTCCGAAATTGGAAATCATCAGTGAGGTAGATGCGAAGGCCATCATAGGTTTGGGTTCCATTGGGGCGGTTCCTGTCGCCCTCTTGGTCTGGGTCATCGGTCTGGCACTTGGTGGTACCACAGGGTACGCCATTAATCCCGCACGAGATCTGGGACCAAGGATCATGCACTCCATTTTACCCGTAAAAGGTAAAAGTGATTGGGGGTATGCATGGATTCCCGTTGTGGGCCCCATCATCGGATGTGTCATTGCAGCGTATTTATATATGGCCTTGTAATAGAATAGTTCCCTAATAGTAAAATACAATGAAAAAAATACTCGTAGTATGCGTAGTGCTATTTATGGCACAAATGGGCCATGCCCAAGAAACGGAATTGAAAGACAGTCCCATCGATTTTAATGTGGACGTAAAAACGAACCATTTATGGCGAGGTTTGGTCATTACCGATAAACCCATGGTCGCTGTTTTTTCAAAATTGAAATTGAATGCGTCGGGCAGTTTTACTACCGGATTTTGGGGCGGAATGTCCGTCTCCAATGATGCGGACGGTACCTCGTACAAAGAGATAAATTACTATGTACAATATGCCGAGAATGGCTTTTCCATTGGCCTTTGGGATTTGTTCAATACCCGTAGCGTGGAAAGCCCCGATGTGTGGAATTACGATCAGAACAGCACCACCCATTTATTGGATCTGAGAACTTCTTACACTTTTGATGAAAGTTTCCCTTTACGTTTGGAAGCCGATATGTTGTTGTACGGAAGCGGGGATGCCCAATTGAACGATGATGGGGATATGGAACAGCGGTATTCTACCTATGTGGAAGCCTCTTATCCTTTGATCCGGAATTCCAAAGTCAACTTAAACGGTTTCGTCGGAGCAGGGTTCTCACTAAATGGGGACACCCATTTGTACGGAGATGGCGAACAAAACTTCGATTTGGTCAATGTAGGGCTTACGGCCTCAAAGACCCTTAGGTTTGCGGAGTTGCGTTTCCCCGTGTCGGCAACGACCCTTTGGAACCCCTCACAAAAAATTGCTAGGGTACAATTGGCGGTCAGTTTGTTTTGACCCAAAAAATAGTCTCCCAATTTTTGTGGTAACCCATGGTTTGAAGGTTTTTCAGATCATGGGTTATTTTTTTGGGGAATGGGGTATGAAAACGATCGGCCTTAGGATCGCCAAAGAGGGAACGTGAAACGGGGATACTTACATTCTTGGCTGAAAATAGTATCTTCGACCCCATTAAAACCATGTGAAATGCCGCAAAGTAACCGTGCCAAATCTTGGATAACCCTTTTAAGTGAACTGGTGGAAGTCTTTTTGAAAAGTTCGCGTCAAAGTAAACGAGGAAGGACATGGCACCAGCACGTAGTCCCACATGAGAACGGTTGGGCCGTTAGGCGTGAGGGCAACAAACGCATTACCTCCGTACACCAACGCCAAGATACGGCCATAAATAAAGCCAAACGATTGGCTCGCAAATACAAGGCCGATGTGATCATCCATCGTAAGGATGGCACCATACGGGATCGATTGAATTACGATTAGGGATCGAATGGAAAGGGGGCATTTTTCCGGGGTGAAGAAATTCGGTATAAAGACGTAAAAACCCTCTAGTGAAGTTCTGGCCCTATCCACTATCCGCAGCAAGTGATTTTCTTTGTTGTCCATTCAGCTGTGGATACAAAGGAAATTTTTATTCGCTTCCCAGGTTTTTTTGTTTTTCGGCTAAAGTCTACTCACAATAGCAGTAAGTGATGGGGCAACTTGAAAAGAATTCCGCTACGGGCCTTTGGGGTCATGAGGCAAGATCTCCATTTTATTTATTATCCTAAAGGGCCTTTTCTTATGTAATTATTGCATGGACCCCGATTCTCCATCGAAACCTTCAAAAACGGTGCTGGATAGCGGTCGCTTATCCCGATGAAATACACATACCTTCGGTGAGGTGTTTTTGGGTCCCAATACGTTTATCGAGCATTTTATGCACTTTATCCGGATTCCTGTCAGTTACCGAAAAATAAGGGGTTTTGAACGTTTTACAACCTAGCTCGATACCCGCTGCTGCGTTTTTATTATATAAAAACGCAAGTCATGAAAACTATCTTAACTTTAATCTTTGTTCTTACCATCGGAGTAACTGCCCAAGCCCAAGATGCTAAAGCCGATATTAAGGTAGAAACTATAGAAATGACCAACATTACTTCTTCCACTAACGGGAATACAGTAGCCCGTTTGTACAAATTCAAAAATTCAAGGGTAAAGAAAGCGTTATCTTTTACTACGAAGAGGAACAAAGCCAAAATGGCTTAATCTTAAAGTAAGGTATCAATTACAGGTACACGTTTTCTAGGGTTATCCATATGTTTTCACCACTTGCTTGAATAAGAAGCTATCAGGAACAAAAAAAAAGGGTTTGTAAAAAATGGGGATTTGGATACTAACGGATGGGTTGTGCAAAGGAATTATCTTATTGTTTAAGACTATTTGTAAAAAGTGATTATCTTACATGATATGATCTTTGTTTAAGATCCATTGATAAAAACCAACGAAACCTATTTTCATGAAAGAGAAACTACAGACCCTTAAAATAGTACATTTCGCCCTTTGTATAGGAGTAACCCTGGCCTATTTTGTTGTGGGGGACTTTACGATATCGACCTTACTGGAATTCCCCGAATTGGATACCGAGGCCATGGTGTTCATATGTATTGCCATTGCCGCCGTTTTAATGGGGAATTTTCTTTTTAAGGCGCAATTGGAGAAGATAGACCGAAAAAAGAGTTTGGAAGAAAAAATACCCTATTACCAAAGTGCTGCTTTGGTGCGCTGGGCTTTAATGGAAGGAGCGGCATTTTTGATCCTTTTCCTAAAGCCAGGTTTGGTGGTCTTTGGTATTTTCATCATCGCATATATGGTTTTCCTGCACCCTACCGAGGCAAGGATCAAAAACGAACTGCAGCACACAGGAGGGTTTTAAATCTGAAGGGTGGTTTTTTAACGATGTGATAAAATGCCCTTTTTCGCATTCCTTTAGGGCAAATGTATAGGGGTAGAGCGATGCACCCTGGCTGTTTGGGTGCCCGATCACAATCGCTTTTGGGTTCATTCCCAAACTTTAACGAGAATAATTACCCTTGGTCCAAAACAAATCCGTGTAAGGGGTTTCCCTCTTAATTTTACACTTTCATATAAATTCTTGTTCTATGCGTACACGGATAGATTATATAGAGATAGGACGGTTTTTGATTTGTTTGGGTCTTTCTTGGATCCTTTGGATGGGCGTGCACCATACCGGTTCCATTTTTTGACCGATACCCTATGGGAGGGCCTTGTAAATGGTACGGGGCATTCGCTGCAATAGGACTTATTTCACCAAGATCATGATCGCCCCAAAGGCGGTAAGCACTAGGATCATCTTGCGATAAAAGTCCTCTTTGATGATCTTCACCAAACGTACCCCGATAAAAAGTCCAAGAAAAATGGCAGGGGCCAATTTTAGGTTGATCAATAAGGTTTCAGGGGTAACAGTGCCCCAAGACCAGATATGGAAAGGGAGTTTAAATAGGTTGATGATCAGGAACAGCCATGCGGCCGTACCTATAAATTCATTTTTGGGCAGTCGCATTGCCAAAAAGAAGATATTGCTGAAGGCTCCGGCCAAATTACCGATCATGGTGGTAATGCCCGTTAAAATCCCGATGAATCCGGCAAAGGTCCAATGGGTAGGTACCTTCTTGGTTTTTTTTCGGTCCCACCAGTACATCATGACCACACTGCCAAGGATAATAATGGCCATCCCTATTTTAAAGGTTTGTTCATCAAGATCTAGCCCAATATATACCCCGATCAATATACCTACGATAATCCAAGGTAAAAACCTCAGGATGTACGTCCATTGGGTATGCCGGTTGTAGTAGATCACTGCAAAGATATCGGCCAAAATGAGCAAGGGAACCACGAGTCCGGTAGATTCTTTGGCACCAAAGGCCAAAGCCATAAGGGTTACGTTGATAATGGCCACCCCCTTGATTCCGGCCTTGGAAATACCGACCACAAAGGTCGCGGCGAATGCCATGACCCATGCCATAGTTGATATGTCCGATTGTATCGTTAGGAGCACTATAGATGTTTAGGAAACAAAGCAAAAGTATCTTAAAAAATTTTATCTTTAACCCTTAACCAACAAACTTTATCCCCCCATGAAATTAAGCATACTGGATTACGGCTTTATCGCCGTTTTCTTTTCAATCGTTTTGGGCATCGGCATTTACGTTTCCAAAAAATCCGGTAAAAATTCATCGGAATACTTTCTTTCCGGGAAAACCATGCCTTGGTGGTTGTTGGGCCTTTCCATGGTGGCCACTACCTTTTCTACCGATACCCCGAACTTGGTCACCGATCTGGTACGTAATAACGGGGTTTCGGGCAACTGGGGTTGGTGGTGTTTTCTGATTACGGGGATGTTAACGGTATTCGTCTATGCCAAGCTGTGGAGAAAATCGAACGTGAATACCGATTTGGAGTTCTATGAATTGCGTTATGGGGGAAAGCCCGCCAGTTTCTTGCGTAAATTCAGGGCGGTTTATCTTGGGGTCATCTTTAATGTGATCACCATGTCGGCCGTAACCTTGGCCGCAATAAAAATCGGGGGGATCATGTTGGGATTGGAACCTTGGGAGACCGTTGTCGGTGCCGGCTTGATTACCGTTACCTTTAGTGCCTTGGGGGGTTTCAAAGGCGTGGTCTATACCGATTTCCTGTTGTTTTTTGTCGCCATGGCAGGGGCCATAGGGGCCGCGTATTACTTGGTGAACCTTCCTGAGGTCGGGGGGATCCATGCCGTAATGGCCAATGAAAATGTAAAGGATAAACTTTCCATCCTTCCCGATTTCAGCAATACGGAAATGGTGATTACCTTATTGGTGATCCCGCTTGCGGTACAATGGTGGAGTTCGTGGTACCCTGGGGGGGAACCCGGTGGGGGCGGCTATATCGCCCAGCGTATGTTGGCCGCCAAAAACGAGAACCATGCCATAGGTGCGACGTTCTTTTTCAATATCATGCATTATGCCCTTAGGCCTTGGCCGTGGATCGTTGTCGCCTTGGCGTCTTTGGTGGTATATCCCGATATTGCCAGTATTTCAGCGGCATTTCCCGATGTTCCGGCCGATAAGTTGGGGCATGATCTGGCCTATTCGGCCATGTTGACCAAATTACCCAGTGGTTTGTTGGGCTTGGTATTGGCTTCGTTGATAGCTGCCTATATGAGTACCATTTCCACCCAATTGAACTGGGGTTCTTCCTATATCGTTTTTGATTTTTATAAGCAACAGATCAATCCGAATGCCACAGAAAAAAGATTGGTGGCCGTAGGGCGGTTTTCAACGGTCATACTCATGGTTTTTAGTGCGATACTTGCCTTACTGATGCAGAATGCCATGCAGATTTTTGATATGCTCTTGTTGTTCGGGGCAGGTACCGGACTCATTTTTATATTGAGATGGTTCTGGTGGCGGATCAATGCATGGACCGAGATTTCGGCCATGTTCGCATCGGGCATCCTATCCATTTCGCTTAAGGCGACTCCCTTGGGGGCTTTCTTTTTTGCCCCGGAAACGGGATGGTTGCCAGAGTGGGGGGAAATTCCTTTTGTCATGGTCATCACTACCCTTATCTGGTTGGTTGCAACGTTCATTACCCCACCGGAGTCAAATATGGTATTGTACTCCTTCTACAAAAAAATACAACCCGGTGGTCCCGGATGGGCAAAAGTGGTCGCCGAAGCCAAGGAGGATGGTGTTGTGATCGATAAGGGTGAAAAATGGAGTGTTCCCCAAGGTATTTTAGCCATGCTATTGGGTGTGGTGCTGATCTATACCATCATGTTCGCAACGGGTCATTGGATCTATGGGCATACCACATCGGCACTGATCTTGACCGGAATCGCCGCAGTTTCCGGTTTCCTTTTGATCAAGGCTTGGGGCAAAATGAAAGACAATATTCTATAAATAAAACATATGGGAAATAGGGTGATTTCGGTCGATATCTTTAGGGGGTTGACCATCGTATTGATGATTTTGGTGAATACGCCGGGGACCTGGTCGAACGTATATGCGCCCTTATTACATGCCGATTGGCATGGATATACCCCAACAGATCTCGTATTCCCGTTTTTCCTTTTTATCGTGGGTACTTCCATAGCTTTCGCCTATCAGCACAAGACGGCTTCCTGGCCTACCTACCGGAAGATTGTCGTACGGAGTCTGAAATTGATCGGTCTGGGGTTGTTCCTAGGGGCTTTTTTGATCCATTTCCCCTTTATTAAGGATTTTGAAAGTATCCGGTTTCCGGGGGTACTGCAGCGTATTGGGGTGGTGTTCTTTTTTGCGGCCATCCTGTTCATGAACTTTAATTGGAAGGTCTTAATCGGTATCTGTGTTGCGGTTTTGGTCGGGTATTGGCTGGTAATGGCCTATGTACCCGTAGAAGGCGTTGCATCGACCTTTAATCGCGCCCCCAACAACTTGGCGAATTATATCGATGTCAAGGTTTTCGGCACCCATAACTATAAACCCGATTATGATCCCGAAGGGTTGCTGAGTACCCTGCCGTCCATTGCCACTTCCTTACTGGGGGTTTTTACGGGTCTTTTATTGACCTCCAAGCGGAAAAAGAAAGAATCGGTGCTTTTGGGATTGGGGGTCACCATGTTGGTACTGGGCTATCTATGGGATACCCTTTTCCCCATCAACAAGGCCCTTTGGAGTAGTAGTTTCGTATTGGTGACTGCCGGTTGGGCCAATATTTTACTGGCGTTGATCTATTATTTTTCCGATGTGCGGCACATTGAATTCGGCAGTATTTTTAAATATGTCGGGGCCAATGCCATTACCATATATTTTCTGTCCAGTTTTATCAGCAAGATAATGGGGCAGATAGCGGTGGGGGATACCTCCTTACATGGATGGCTCTTTCAAAACGTGTATGTGCACGATTTTATGGCTAAGGAACTTTCCTCCCTTTTATACGGCCTTACCGTGGTAACCTTCTACTTAGGGCTTGGCTATATGATGCATAGAAAGAAAATATTCATAAAGGTATAAGGGCTATTTCGCAAGGTGTTGCGTCATACGGGCAACATATTTCCCGATAACATCGAATTCCAAGTTTACCGTACTACCTATTTGATATGTATTGAACCTTGTGTTTTCATAGGTGTAAGGGATAATGGCAACACTAAAACGGTTCGCACCCGAGTCTACAACGGTAAGACTGACCCCATCAATGGAAATCGATCCTTTTTCAATGGTCACATTATCGTATACGGCATCATATTCAAAAGAGAAATACCAGCTTCCGTCCTTTTCGGAAATGGCGGTACATTTTCCGGTTTGGTCCACATGGCCCTGAACGATATGGCCATCCAATCTGGCACCCATTACCATCGCCCTTTCCAAATTCACTTTATCCCCGACCTTTAATTCCCCAAGGTTCGATTTAAGAAGGGTTTCTTCAATGGCTGTGACCGTGTAAACGGGTCCATTTATGGCAACCACCGTTAGACAAACGCCATTATGTGCAACACTTTGGTCTATTTTCAATTCTTGGGTTATCGAGGAATTGATGCTGATATGAAGATTACCTCCTTCTTTTTCCAGTTGTTGTACTTCTCCCAAAGATTCGATTATTCCCGTAAACATGTGTCGTTTAAATTAAGTAATTTTGTGTTTAAGATCAAGCGTCATATTTAAAATACGATCGCAAAACACAAAGGTAATTATATAATGCAGGAAAGTCGAAAAATAAGGGTAGGAATATCAATAGGGGATTTGAATGGCATTGGATGCGAAATCATACTCAAGACCTTTGAGGACGCACGGATGTTGGATTTTTGCACCCCCGTAATATTTGCCTCCAACAAGACCATTACTTTCCAGAAAAACGCTTTGGGCATTACCTTGAATTATAATGGGGTGCCTGATGCCGACAAGGCGTTGGAAGGCAAGGTAAACGTGGTGAATGTTTGGAAAGAAACCCCCAAGGTCGAGTTCGGCAAGGAAACCAAACAAGGGGGGGACTATGCCATTCGGTCGTTACGGGCCGCCGTCAAGGCTTTACAGGAAGATAAAGTCGATGTATTGGTCACCGCGCCCATCAACAAAAAAAACATACAGGCCAAGGATTTCAAATTTCCGGGCCATACCGACTATCTCGCCCAGGAGTTTGGTGGGGAGAGCCTAATGTTCATGATAACCGATGACCTGAAAGTGGGGCTGCTGACCGACCACATACCGGTCAAAGAAGTGCCTGAGGCTATAGGTCCCGATTTGATTCGGAACAAAATCCGTATCATCGAGAAATCATTGCAAATGGATTTCGCCATCCCCAGGCCTAAAATCGCACTATTGGGAATTAACCCCCATTCCGGCGATCACGGGGTAATAGGCAAAGAAGACGAGGAGGTCATGAAACCGGTCATAAAGGAATTGAAAGAAAAGGGCCACCTGGTTTTCGGGCCCTATTCGGCCGATAGTTTCTTTGGTTCTGACGGCTACAAGAAATTCGATGCCATCCTTGCCGCATACCATGACCAAGGACTTATACCTTTTAAAACCTTGTCATTCGGGAACGGGGTGAACTATACGGCCGGACTTTCAAAAGTACGTACCTCCCCCGATCATGGAACGGCCTATGAAATAGCCGGAAAGGGAGAGGCCGACAACAATTCGTTCAAGGAGGCACTATTCAAGGCCATACAAATTTTCAGGAACAGGGAGGAGTATGCACAGTTGACCGAAAACCCCTTACAAAAGCAGAAAGTGAGGAGATAAGCGGGCCATTTGAGCCGAAAAGGGCACATTTTTAGGGCTGTTTTCGTACAACTGAATGAAAGACAGAAGATTTACAGGCTAATAATTGGCATTTATTAAAAAAAAAGTATCTTTGCACCCGCCTTTATGTGGGCAAGTGGATTAAAAACAAGTGTTGTGGTGATGAAACAAAAGGAGTTCAATATTCCTTTCTCTGGATTGAAGCAAGGAAAACACGAGTTTGAATATAAGATAAACAATACGTTCTTTGAATCTTTTGGATACGACGAGTTCAATGATGCCAAAATAAACCTATCCGTGGTCCTCAATAAGATGAGTACCATGCTGGAATTGGAAATGCATGCGGAAGGCTCGGTAAATGTGGATTGCGATACGACCAGTGAACCTTATGATCAAGAGATTGAAGGGGCATTGGAATTGGTGGTCAAATTCGGTGATGAATTCAATGATGAGAATGATGAGATATTGATCATTCCCCATGGCGAACATCAATTGAACATAGCGCAATACGTTTATGAAATGTTGGTTTTGGCCGTACCTCAAAAAAGAATCCATCCGGGAGTCCTGGATGGCACGCTTCAATCGAAGGTACTTGACAAACTTGCAGAACTAAGTCCAAAAGAAGAGAAAAACGACAGTGAAGATAGTGATCCCCGTTGGGATGAATTAAAGAAGTTACAAACGGATAAATAATTAATAATGGCACATCCTAAAAGAAAAATTTCCAAAACTAGGAGAGACAAGCGAAGAACGCATTACAAGGCAGTTGCACCAACAATCGCCAAAGACCCAACAACCGGGGAAATGCATTTGTACCATAGGGCACATTGGCATGAAGGTAAATTATACTACAAAGGACAAGTCCTTATAGATCAAACCGAGGAGGCTGAGGCTTAAGACTTGAATTTGCATAAAACACACACCCCTGCCATAAAAAAGCGGGGTTTTTTTATGGCCTAAATCGAATCATTCGTACAAAAGCCTTAACTACATACGGGTAAAGGGAAATGGTTTTTTAAAAGGACTAATTGGTTCAAATTAGTCATAAACAATCTCTTTTTGGATAAAAAGTCCTCAGAAATCACTATTTTTCCCCGATTATGAAGCATTTTTTAATATTTTGATTAGTAACACAAACTAACTATGGGTAAACTAAGTGCGGCGATCACAGCTGTGGGGGGATATGTCCCCAAATTCATCATGACCAACCAAATGCTTGAACAAATGGTTGACACCAACGATGAATGGATCACTACACGAACAGGAATCAAAGAGCGTAGGGTTCTAAAGGATGAAGAGGGGAAAGGGTCTTCTTTTATGGCCATAAAGGCCGCAGAGGACTTGATTGAAAAAGGGGATATAGACCCAAAAGAAATAGATTTGGTCATTGTGGCTACCGCAACCCCAGATAGTTTAGTGGCTTCAACGGCCGCTTTCGTCGCCTCGGAAATCGGGGCAACCAATGCATTTGCCTATGACTTGTTGGCGGCATGTTCCAGTTTTTTGTTCGGCATGTCTACAGCAGCCGGTTTTATCGAATCGGGCAAGTATAAAAAAGTCTTATTGATCGGGGCCGACAAAATGTCCTCGATCGTTGACTATACCGATAGGACCACCTGTATCATTTTCGGGGATGGCGCCGGAGCGGTACTCTTTGAACCCAATACCGAAGGTTTGGGGATGCAAGACGAATATTTGAGGGCAGACGGTTCAGGACGGGCGTTTCTCGGTATGGATGCGGGCGGATCGTTGATGCCGGCCACTGAGGAAACCGTTAAAAACCGCAAACATTTTATTTATCAAGAAGGAAGGACCGTATTCAAATTCGCGGTCAGCAATATGGCCAATGTAGCTGCACTGATCATGAAAAGGAATAACCTTTCCGAACAAGATGTGGCATGGTTGGTACCACACCAGGCCAATAAACGTATCATCGATGCGACCGCCAATAGGATGGGATTGGACAATTCCAAGGTCATGATGAACATAGATAAGTACGGTAATACAACATCGGCTACCCTACCTTTGTTACTTTTTGATTATGAAAATAAACTAAAGAAAGGGGACAACCTCGTATTCGCTGCCTTTGGTGGTGGATTTACTTGGGGGGCCATTTATCTGAAATGGGCATATAACAAATAAGAAATCAACTATATAAATTACTTTCTATGGATATTAAAGAAATTCAAAGCCTGATAAAATTCGTCGCCAAATCCGGCGCCAGTGAGGTTAAGCTAGAGACCGATGACATTAAGATAACCATAAGAACGGGATCGACTACAGGGGGAAATGAAACGACCTATGTACATCAAGTTCCGGTTGCACAAGGCCATATGGCCCCAGTTGCCGTACCTGCAGCGGAACCTGCCGCTCCCGCCGCCCCTGCTCCAAAAGAGTCGGCGGAAGAATCGAAATACATAACCATTAAATCGCCGATAATCGGAACGTTCTATAGAAAACCGTCACCAGATAAACCTTCGTTTGTGGAAGTTGGTTCAACTATAGCCAAGGGCGATGTACTTTGTGTAATAGAAGCCATGAAATTGTTCAATGATATTGAATCTGAAGTTTCCGGTAAGATCGTTAAGATCCTAGTCGATGACGCATCTCCTGTAGAGTTCGATCAACCGTTGTTCTTGGTTGACCCTTCTTAGTGGATTTTAAGTTCGAAATCGGTGCTTGGCACTATTGAAAACGTTATGCTTAAAATTTAAAACTACAAGAGATGTTCAAAAAAATACTTATTGCAAATAGGGGTGAGATTGCACTGCGGATTATTCGGACCTGTAAAGAAATGGGGATTAAGACCGTAGCTGTATATTCTAAGGCCGATGAGGAAAGTCTACATGTACGATTTGCAGATGAGGCCGTTTGTATCGGTCCTGCTCCGAGTAGTGAATCCTATCTTAAAATACCCAATATCATTGCCGCTGCCGAAATTACAAATGCCGATGCCATTCATCCGGGCTACGGTTTTCTATCCGAAAATTCAAAGTTTTCAAAGATTTGTGCGGAGCACGATATTAAATTCATCGGAGCTTCCGGGGAACATATCGACCGAATGGGCGATAAGGCTTCGGCCAAGGAAACCATGAGAAAGGCCGGTGTACCTACAGTACCGGGTTCCGAAGGCTTGTTGAAAGATGTTGCCGAAGCCAAGAAAGTGGCCAAAAAAATGGGTTACCCCGTAATGATCAAAGCTACTGCCGGTGGTGGAGGTAAAGGAATGCGGGCCGTTTGGAAGGAAGAAGAAATGGAAGACCTCTTCGAAAGTGCCGTTCAGGAAGCTACTGCCGCTTTTGGCAATGGTGGAATGTATATGGAAAAGTTGATTGAGGAACCGCGCCATATTGAAATCCAGATCATCGGGGATCAATACGGTAAGGCATGTCATTTGTCCGAACGGGATTGTTCCATTCAGCGAAGGCATCAAAAATTAACGGAGGAAACCCCATCGCCCTATATGACCGATAAGCTTCGGGAAGAAATGGGAAATGCTGCGGTGAAAGCTGCCGAATTCATTAAATACGAAGGTGCCGGGACCATTGAGTTTCTTGTGGATAAACACCGGAATTTCTTCTTTATGGAAATGAACACCCGTATCCAGGTGGAGCATCCGATCACCGAACAGGTCGTTGATTACGATTTGATCCGGGAACAGATTTTGGTAGCAGGAGGGGTTCCCATCTCCGGTAAAAATTACTATCCAAAATTACACGCCATAGAATGTAGGATCAATGCGGAGGATCCGTATAACGGATTTAGGCCTTCGCCGGGGAAAATTACGACATTGCATACGCCAGGAGGGCACGGTGTTCGTATGGATACCCATGTCTATAGTGGGTATACCATTCCGCCCAATTACGATTCTATGATCGCTAAGTTGATAACCACGGCCCAAACCCGTGAAGAGGCTATCAATAAAATGAAGCGGGCACTTGATGAATTCGTCATCGAAGGCGTAAAGACGACCATACCTTTCCACAGGCAATTAATGGAACATCCCGACTATTTGGCGGGGAACTATACCACCAAGTTCATGGAGGATTTTAAAATGGATCCCGCATTCGGTGATTAACATTAAAAACCCCGACGATACCGTCGGGGTTTTTTATCTTTAGGCATGAACCTCAGTTATTGGGAATATAGAACATGGTTGTCCGATATTGATTTTACCATTGTAGGAAGTGGTATTGTGGGGCTGAATTGTGCTTTGGGGTTACGTGAAAAATATCCAAAGGCCAAAATAGTGGTATTGGAAAAGGGTATTTTGCCCGAAGGTGCTAGTACCAAGAATGCCGGATTTGCCTGTTATGGCAGTATTTCCGAGATCCTTTCCGATTTAAAGTCCCATACCGAGGAAGAAGTGGCCCAACTGGTGCAGCAGCGATGGGACGGAATTCAATTGCTTCGGAAAACCGTGGGGGATTCCACGATGGATTTCCAACAACTTGGGGGACATGAACTCTTTTTGGAAAACAAGGAAGAATTGTTTTCGGCCTGTTGCGAAAATCTTGAAAGGGTAAACGCCTTATTGAAACCTGTTTTCAAAACAACGGCCTTTCGAGTACAAGGGAACGTATTCCATTTTAAGCACATAAAAGAACAATACATTACCAATACCCTGGAGGCCCAGATCGATACGGGTAAAATGATGGCCGCGCTCCTGGACCTTGTGGCACGGAAGGGCATTCGGATTTTAAATGCCATAAAGGTCGAGGAATTCCAGGAAACGGGTAGCGGGGTGGAAGTCCGTACAAATGCATTTTCGTTTAGATCGAACAACGTATTCCTTGCCACCAATGGCTTTGCTTCCCAACTTATTAAAGAAAAGGTTCGACCTGCGCGTGCCCAGGTTTTGATCACCCAACCCATACGCGGCCTTCATATCAAGGGCACGTTTCATTTGGATGAGGGGTATTGGTATTTTAGGAATATCGATAACCGTATTCTCTTTGGTGGGGGGCGTCATCTCGATTTTAAAGGGGAAGAAACCTATGAACAGGGAGAAACCGGGTTGATCCAAAATGAATTGGAGAAAATGTTGGCAAAAACCATCTTGCCCAACACCCCTTTTCAGATTGCCCAGCGGTGGAGTGGTATCATGGGGGTAGGTGAGGTAAAAAAGCCGATCTGTAAACAACTTTCGGACCATGTGTTCTGTGGAGTGCGATTGGGGGGTATGGGCATTGCCATTGGAAGTCAAATCGGAAAGGAACTGGCAGAACTTTCATTTTAGAAAATTACCCATTTTACGTTTTTCTTTATATCTTGTCGGACAGTGAGGACAATGACCCGCCCTAGGTCTTACTGGAGTACCGGATTACCTGGTATTTTCGAATTTAATTGCTATCGATAAGCTATCGTAAAATCGAACTATTGATTCAATTAATGGGATACTACATGATCAGTTCTACTGCAAGGGAACATTTTAAAAAGTTAAGTTTAGGAATTATCGTTTGCGCGGTTTCGATAAGTTGTTCATCCAGCAAAACAAAATATCAGCGGGAATATACCCGGATCTGGAAGGAGATCATAAAATCGGAGGCCTGGAAAAATTCATTATTGGCCGATAATTCCAAGGAGGTACCCAACGAACTTCAATTGTATGCCAGCACGGCCGAAGACTATATCGTTGACGATGGTTTTACAAACGATTTGAATATGGAAGCCCTATTTGAAGAGCGTTTCCAATCTTTGGTTTCAAGGGCTTATTTTAAGATCATTGCTGAAGCGGAAAAGTCCGACCACCGTATTAAGGCGGAATACGATCGGTATCATTCGATGCAACAAAATGCCGAACTAAAAAAAGACAAGGCTTTTAGAAAAGAATACGAGAACGTTAGAAAAAAGTACCATGCCCATAGGAACATGTTAAACGGACTTAAATCGTGGAATATCTTTAGTGAGTTTCGATCTAACGATATTGATTTTTTCATGGCGGAAAACAGGAACGAAATCCATACTATGTACACCATGGGAAGTACTGAGGATCAAATGATAAATTATCTCATCTATAGGCTGGCCGATTTATATCACGATGAGGAGTAGCGCCTATGGAATGATTTCCCCAAAAACCGGATTGTCATCGCATTTAACCATTACATTATGAACAATTTAGATTTAAAAAGAAGGTTGCACCGATTTTGCGAGGATTTCGTACGGGATCGTATCTCCCGAATACATTCCCAAATCAATGAAATACAGGAGGCCCTAAGCTCGGAAACCAAAAGTAGTGCGGGGGATAAACACGAAACGGGAAGGGCCATGCTGCAGTTGGAAAGGGAAAAATTGGGAAGGCAGCTTTCTGAAGCGGAAGATATGCAGAGGGTACTTAAAAAGGTCGATATTTCGACTTCACGTACGGCGGCCACTCTAGGGAGCTTGGTAAAAACGACGACCGCAAATTATTTTTTGTCCATTTCCGCCGGGGAATGCAAATTGGACACGCCCCAAAAGAATTATTGTATTTCACTGAATACCCCTATCGGGATCATGCTATTGGGAAAAAATGTCGGACAGACCATTCACTTTGGGGAAGAACACATCAAGATCTTGGAGATTGCCTAAGGACGATCATTCCAATTCCGGTCTACGGCGGCTCTTTTTTTTCAAGGCATCCCTTTTCTTTTTATCCAGTCTTTTTTCGATCGATGATTTTGAAGGTTTTGTTTTTTTGCGTTTTTTCTCGATCCGAAGTGCATTTTCCAAAAGTCGTAAAAACCGTTTTATGGCCAATTCCTTATTGCGGTACTGACTGCGGGTAGCTTCGGCTTGAAGGATCAATACATGATCTTTGGTAAGCCTAGGGGCAAGTTGATGGATGATACGCTCTTTTTCTTTTGACGTAAGCACTTTGGAACCCGCTACGTCAAAGGTAAGTTCCACTTTGGTGGCTACTTTGTTTACATGCTGTCCGCCCGATCCACCGCTTCTGATCGCTTTTAATTTTATTTCTTGAAGAAGGGCGTTTGCATCCACGACTTAACGGTTCAATCGTTGGTTTATCGTCTCTATGGAGATATTTAGAAACACTTTTTTTTGCTCTTCCAGGGCTGTCCCGTGGTTGAAAAAAATAGGCTGCCCCTCATATATCCCTTCGATCATATAATAATCACCTTTATAATACGAGCGTTTTACCTCGACCTCCATTCCCGATTTTTGCGATACCTTGAATTCATGGGCATATACTATGATCTCCCGTTGAGTATCGGCATAGGGTTTTATGATGTGTATAGGGATTTTATTGGCTTCACCGAACAAACCGGCGATATAAAGATCTTTGGGATGCTCGAACAGGGCCTTGGGGGAATCCTTTGCAATGATCTTTCCGTTTTTCAATACGGTGACGGTATCGGCATAGGGCAGCATATCATTATGGTCATGGGTTGCGGTGATCACGGTGACGCCTTTTTCCTTTAAATACCCAAATAAATTTCTTCTCAGGCTATTCTTTCTAAAGTTGTCTATATGGCTGAAAGGTTCATCAAGCAATAGGACTTCGGGCCGTTGGGCAAGGACCCGGGCCAAGGCGACCCGTTGTTGTTGGCCACCACTCAAATATTTGACCTTTACCTTGGCAAAGTCGGTCAATTCGATCATTTCGAGCAGTTCCTGTGTACGTTCCTTTAACTTTTCGGGTTCAAATACCGACAAAAACTGGCTTACATTTTCCTCGACCTTGGTAAAAGGCATTAGGTCAAAATCCTGCGATAGGTATTTCATATAGGGTTCGCCGGGCACCAAATTAAAATGGGGCCCCAAGATTTGGGTATCGTTCCAAAACAACGATCCTTCCTCCACATGTAACAGTCCGTATATGATTTTCAATAAGGTACTCTTGCCACATCCGCTTTCACCAATAATGGATACATGTTCGCCCTTTCCTATTTTGAGATTGATGTCCTCAAGCACGGGAGAAGTGTTGTAGCGAAAGGAAACATGGTCTACATATAACATAAATAGGTACTTTATAATGGTATAAAGTCCGTTTCAAATAAAGAAACAGACCCTACACCAATATATAAATATAATTTGTTTTAGTCTTTAAATTCTTTCAACACTGCTTTATTGGGTAATTCATCATACCCCATATTGAAAAGGGTGAAACCGAATATATCGGCGTATTGCGCAATGGTTTTACTGACCGGGGTACCGGCACCATGGCCGGCATTGGTCTCAATGCGGATCAATGTAGGGTTGGTTCCCGCTTGTTTCGCTTGTAGTTCCGCAGCAAATTTAAAACTATGGGCGGGTACCACGCGATCATCATGATCACCGGTCGTAATCAAGGTAGCTGGATATTCGGTTCCTTCCTTTATATTGTGTAGGGGGGAATATCCCAATAGGTATTCGAACATTTCCTTACTTTCCTCCGAGGTGCCATAGTCATAGGCCCACCCTGCACCGGCTGTGAAGGTGTGGTAGCGGAGCATATCGAGGACCCCAACGGCTGGTAAGGCCACTTTCATTAAGTCAGGACGCTGGGTCATGGTAGCACCGACCAATAGACCGCCATTACTGCCACCGCGGATGGCCAGGTACTCTTTAGAGGTGTACTTGTTCGCGATTAAATATTCGGCTGCGGCAATAAAATCGTCAAAAACATTTTGTTTTTTGGTCTTTATACCGGCATCATGCCATTTTTTACCATATTCCCCGCCCCCTCGAAGATTAGGAACGGCGTATATGCCCCCTTGTTCCATCCATACGGCATTACCGATACTGAACGACGGGGTTAGACTGATGTTGAAACCACCGTACCCATAAAGAATGGTCGGATTTTTGCCGTTCAACGCCAATCCTTTTTTATGGGTAATGATCATGGGTATCTTGGTCCCATCCTTGGAATCATAGAATACTTGGTGCGATTCGTAATCCTCGGGATTGAAATCTATTTCAGGTTTCCAATATTGTTCGTATTCCCCACTTTCAACATCGTATTTATAGGATGATCCGGGGGTGTTGTAATTGGTGAACGAAAAATAGAATTCGGTATCCTCTTTTTTTCCACCGAATCCCGAGACACTGCCGATACCGGGTAATTCAACTTCGCGAACCAGCTTGCCCTCATAATCATATTGGAATACTTTCGAGATGGCATCCACCATATATTCGGCAAAGAAATAACCGCCCCCGGTATTCGGGGAAAGTACGTTTTCGGTATCGGGGATAAAATCCACCCAATTTTCCGGGGTGGGGTTTGAGGCATCCACGGTTACTATTTTTTGGTTGGGAGCATCCAAATTGGTAACGATATACAGTTGGGAACCTACATTGTCGATAACATAACTATCACTATCGGTATGGTCCAAAATCGTTTTCAGTTTGCCGTTCTGTTGGGTCAGATCCTTGATATATAGCTTGTTGCCCGATGTGGAGGTTGAAGCCGAGATATATAGATACCTTTTATCCTCACTGACTTTGGCAAAAACATAGCGGTGTTTTTCCTCGGGTTTGGCGCCGTAAACAACCTTGTCTTCCTTTTGAGGGGTACCTAGCTTATGGTAATAGACCTTGTGTTGGTCGGTTTTTGCGGAGAGCTCGCTTCCTTCAGGCTTGTCATAACTGGAATAATAAAAGCCATCATTGCCTTTCCAAGAAGTACCACTGAACTTGATATCGACTAAAGTGTCTTCCACGATTTCCTTGGTTTCGGTCTTCAGGACAATGGCCTTGCGCCAATCGCTTCCCCCTTCGGAGATAAGATAGGCGGCCATGGAGCCGTCTTTGGTGAAATTGAGTGAGGCCATCGAAGTGGTACCATCTTCCGAGAAGGTGTTGGGGTCTAGGAAGACTTCGGGTTCCGCATCCCCCTTTTGCCTATAGACCACATATTGGTTCTGTAACCCGTCGTTTTTATAAAAATAGGTGTAATCGCCTTCCTTGAAAGGGGAACCCAATTTTTCGTAATTCCATAATCCTTCAAGTCGTTTTTTCAAGTCGTTTCGGAACGGTATTTTATCGAGATAGCCGAAGGTGGTGATATTCTGTTCTTTTACCCATGCTTCGGTTTCGGGGCTGCGGTCATCCTCGAGCCAACGATAGGGGTCTCGAACTTCGGTTCCAAAATAGGTATCAACGGAATCGGATTTTTTGGTAGTAGGGTAATTCACGGTCATGGGATCTTTTTGGGTTTTGGTAGTACAGGCCCCTATGAAAAGGGCCACCAAAGGAAATATCATTGTTTTTTTCATGTGCACTCGTCTATATCTCCGCTAAATTTAATACAAAAAAACCTTTGGAGACCAACGGGTTCCAAAGGTTTTTATGATAGGTAAAGGTTATTTGCGGTATGGGTACTACACCAATTTATTTTCCACCAAATATTCGGCTATTTGGACGGCGTTGGTAGCCGCTCCTTTCCTAAGGTTATCGGCAACGATCCACATGTTCAGGGTGTTTTTCTGGGTTTCGTCCCTACGGATACGACCTACGAACACTTCATCCTTGTCATGTGCATAGATGGGCATGGGGTAGGTATTGGTTTCAGGATTATCCTGAACGGTAACCCCTGGGGTATCGTTCAATAACCGACGTACTTCGTTCAAATCGAAATCGTTGAGGAACTCGACGTTGACCGATTCGGAATGCCCTCCCGACGTTGGGATACGTACGGCAGTGGCCGAAACGGAGAACGATTGGTCATTGAATATTTTTTGGGGCTCTTTGGCCAGTTTCATTTCTTCTTTGGTATACCCATTTTCAAGGAACACATCGCAATGCGGCAATGCATTTCTACCTATAGGATAAGGATAGGCCATTTCACCTTCTACGCCGGCAATTTCATTTTCCAATTGTTGTACGGCCTTTACACCGGTTCCTGAAACCGATTGGTACGTAGATACGACAACACGCTTCATTTTGTATTTGTCATGTAATGGGGCCAATGCCATCACCATTTGTATGGTAGAGCAGTTCGGGTTGGCGATTATCTTGTCTTCCGCCGTCAATTCATGGGCATTGATTTCGGGAACGATCAATTTTTTTGTGGGATCCATTCGCCAAGCAGAGGAGTTGTCCACGACGGTGGTACCTACTGCGGCAAATTTAGGGGCCCATTCCGTGGAGGTGTCGCCCCCGGCCGAAAATATGGCCACATCGGGTTTGGCCGCAACGGCGTCCGAAAGACCGATAACGGTATGCTCTTCCCCTTTATAAGTTAATTTCTTACCTACAGAACGTTCTGACGCTACCAATAATAATTCGGTAATAGGGAAATCTCGTTCTGCCAATACTTTAAGCATTACTTCGCCAACCATTCCGGTGGCCCCGACAACTGCAACTTTCATAATTCTATTGATTTAGAAGGCAAATGTAGTTCATGTAATAGGATCGAACAAGATAAATCGCATCAAATAATCAAAATATAACAAAAAGTTGTAAATATAACAATTATGCAATCCATGGGAGGTTGGGCTTTCCAAAAATGGCCTTGGAAAGGGATGGGCCTACAAAAAAACCGGCGCTTTGACGAGCGCCGGTTAAGGGGTTTTATAGTGTAGCGGATGCCAGGGGTAACCCGGGCAAATAAGTGTATTTATTGTTTTTTCAATAAATCCCTGATTTCGGCCAACAGATCTTCCTGGCTAGGTCCTTTTGGAGCTGGTGGGGCCGGTGGGGTTTTTGTTTTGTTGTAAGCTTTAACGATTACGAACATTACAAATCCGACGATCAATAGGTTGACAAGGGTATTGACCCAGGCTCCCCAACGAATGGCATTTTCAGCAACATATCCGGGTTCCCCTTGGACGCCGGTACTCTCCGTTAAAATGATCTTTAGGTTGGCAAAGTCCATTCCCCCGGCAAAGTGGCCGACAACAGGCATGATAATATCAGCAACAAAGCCATTTACCACAAGGCCAACGGCTCCTGCCATGATTACGGCTACGGCAAATTCAATGACATTGCCGGTCATGATGAAATTCTTGAATTCTTTTAGCATTTTACGTGTGTTTATAGTTAATAATTAATGTTTCCGCAATGTAGCTAAAAAAAAAGTTCACAACAAAATGTTAAATGGAATTTTTATCCCTTGATAATCCTTGTTACCCGTTGTGAAATACCGGTAAGGAGTTCATACGAAATGGTATCGGCAAAGGCAGCAAACTCGTCCGCATTCGGTTTTTCACCGAAAATGATGACTTCATCCCCTTCTTGACATTCAATATCGGTTACATCGATCATGATCATATCCATACATACATTGCCGATTAGCGGTGCCATTTTACCCTTAACGTTGACCATGGCCTTGCCTTGTCCATATTGTCGGCCGATACCGTCTGCATGGCCCAAAGGTAGTGTTGCCGTTACCCGGTAGTCCTTGGAAGTGAAGGCCCTGTTATACCCTACACTTTCATGGGGGGCGATGCGATGTATTTGGGATATTACCGTTTTCAAGGTAGCTACGGGCTTCAGATAGGGGTCGAATTTGGGATCATTGCCATATCCGTAAAGTCCGATTCCGCTACGTACCATATCAAACTGTGCCGCTTTATAATTAAGGATCCCGGAGGTGTTAAGGATATGTTTCAAGGGGCTATACCCTAATTTTTCCTCAAATTCCGGAACTATTTTATTGAAAGTCCCGATTTGTTTTAGGGTGAACGCTTTTTCATTTGGATCTTCGGTAGCGGCTAAATGGGAAAAGAACGATGTTATTTTGATTTCACCCCTATTCCTTATCAGATCCATGATCTCATCGATATGCTCCCCGGAAAAGCCCAATCGATTCAAACCGGTATTGAATTTAATATGAACGGGATAATTCGATTGTCCGTTATTCTGTGCGGCTTCCAGAAACTCCTTTAGCACCTTAACCGAATAAAGGCTAGGCTCCAAACAATTTTCCATGAGTTCATTGAAATGGAC
This sequence comes from Maribacter polysaccharolyticus, assembly GCF_028882255.1. Classification (GTDB taxonomy): domain Bacteria; phylum Bacteroidota; class Bacteroidia; order Flavobacteriales; family Flavobacteriaceae; genus Maribacter_A; species Maribacter_A polysaccharolyticus. The sequence continues at coordinate 632,124 of NZ_JARBUY010000004.1, read as the reverse complement.
GGTTTGTGGGTGTAAAACCAGTATGGGCGTTGTGATACCCGCTTGGCGTAAGGCGACCCCTTCTTTGACATAGGCCACGGCAAAATAATCGGCCCCCAAGGTTTCCAACTTTTTGGCGATGGCCACTGCTTCCGAGCCATAGGCAAAGGCCTTGACTACGGCCAAAAATTTCGTATTCGATGGTATTAGGGAGCGTAGATAGCGGTAATTATGTTCAAGGGCACTTAAATCTATCTCTAGCTGGGTTTCAGAGGTCTTCGGCATTCGTATTTCTTTTAATTTCCGGAATTTCCTCCGCATCCACATCAATATCCTTTACCCTTTCTTTTAACATGGCCTTGTAGTAGGCGGCCCTGCTCAAAGGTTCGTATTCATCGTTTTCCCCCAATAAGACAAGATCTTCGTTTTTGGCTTTTCTATAGCTGTAATTGGCCAAATTACCGGTTCTGGTACAGATGGCATGTACTTTTGTCACATACTCGGCGGTGGCCATTAAAGCGGGCATGGGTCCAAAGGGGTTACCCTTGAAATCCATGTCCAAACCAGCAACGATCACGCGGATCCCCTTGTTGGCAAGGTCATTACATACCGAAACGATTTCATCATCGAAAAACTGGGCTTCATCGATACCGATGACATCACAGGTATCTGCCAAAATACGGATATTCGCCGCAGCGGGTACCGGGGTGGAACGTATTTCATTCGCATCGTGGGATACCACCATCTCTTCATGGTACCTCGTATCTACCATGGGTTTAAAGATCTCAACCTTCTGTCTGGCAAATTGGGCGCGTTTCAATCTACGGATCAATTCCTCGGTTTTACCGGAGAACATAGAGCCGCAGATAACCTCTATCCAGCCGAATTGTTCTTTATGATTAACGGTATTTTCGAGAAACATTTTGTAATTTTAAGACGAAAATAAGGTGTTTTTTCGTTGTACATAAACAGAACGATAAAGTTATTTAAAAAATACCCACTTTTTCCAAAAGAAAATATAAGATGAAAAGAAAATTGAAAGCGGAATTGATCGCCATGTCGAAGGACATTATCAATTCCAACGATTTAAATGAAATAGGCCAAATGTATGAGACCGCAAAGAACCTCTATGAAAAACTTGCGGTATTGAGATTCATTGAAGAAGAATTGCATGATATTGAAATAGACGTTACCAAAAGCGTGATCGCCGCTAAGTTCGAATCCATGGCAAATGCCATTCTGAATGCCAATTCTTCGGTTCCGGAAAGTAACCCTCATGAAGAGGATATCATTATCCCCGGAATGCAGACCATAAAGGACATTGTCTCCGAAATGCCGAATTCAGGGATGGTGGATGAGGTGTTACAGGAATTCATGGCGAAACCCAATCTCATTAAAAATGACAAGGAATTGTTTTCACCCGTTTCGGAAACCATTGCCAAAAAAGAAGTACAGGGAAAATCCTTGAACGATAAGTTGGCAGAAAAGGAATTAAAGATCGATCTGAATAACCGGTTGGCCTTTGTGAAACATCTTTTCAATGATAGTACCGAAGATTATAACCGGGTCCTTTCCCAACTGAATACGATCGATACCGAAGAACGTAGCATTGCATTCATCAAGAATATGGTGAAACCCGATTACGGTAATTGGGAAGGTAAGGAAGAATACGAGGAGCGTTTTTTGGCCCTTATCTCCCGTAAGTTTTCTTAAATCGTTCAATAAAAGCATAATATTTCAACCGGAAGTCGGTTTGCCGACTTCCGGCTTCCTATACTCACATACAGTACATGGGTAAATTATATATTGTACCAACCCCGATCGGGAATTTAGAGGATATCACCCTGCGGGCTATCCGTGTCTTAAAGGAAGTGGCATTGATCTTGGCCGAGGATACCCGTACCAGTGGTAAACTGCTGCATCATTTCGAAATACATACCCCCATGCAAAGCCACCATATGCATAATGAGCATAAAACGGTGGCCCATATCGTAAGTCGTTTAAAAAACGGTATGGAAGATATCGCCTTGATTTCGGATGCGGGAACCCCGGCGATTTCAGATCCCGGTTTTTTATTGACAAGGGCTTGTTTGGAAAACGGGATCGAAGTCGAATGTCTTCCCGGGGCAACGGCCTTCGTTCCGGCTTTGGTGAACAGTGGTTTGCCCAATGATCGATTTGTTTTTGAAGGTTTCCTACCGGTTAAAAAAGGAAGACAGACCCGATTGAAACTTTTGGCCGAAGAATCGCGGACCATGATCTTTTACGAATCGCCCCATAAGTTGTTAAAGACCCTAGTTCATTTTGCGGAGTATTTTGGGGAAGATCGATTGATTTCCGTTTCGCGCGAATTGACAAAACTCTACGAGGAAACCTGTAGGGGTACGGTTAGGGAAGTACTTGACCATTACACGGAAAAGCCTCCCAAAGGGGAGATTGTAATCGTGGTTGCAGGCAAGAAATAATGCAAAAACTACTTTCGGAAATACGGGCTTGTGAAATTTGTAAGGCCTATTTGCCCTTGGGCCCCAGACCAATCGTGGCCGCCCATGGGAATTCAAGCATAGTGGTCATAGGCCAGGCACCCGGGGTTAAAGTCCATGAAACGGGAATACCTTGGGACGATCCAAGCGGAAAACAATTGCGTAATTGGATGGGGGTATCGGATGAAGTCTTTTATGATTCCTCTAAAATAGCGTTGGTTCCCATGGGGTTTTGTTATCCTGGAAAAGGAACCTCGGGCGATTTGCCACCGCGACCCGAATGTGCACCGCTTTGGCATGGTTCGCTTCTTGCCAAAATGCAGCATGTTGAATTAGTGCTTTTAATAGGGCGGTATGCACAAAATCATTATTTGGGTACCGCCGCCAAAAAAACACTTACCGAGACTGTCTCTGCCTTTGAATCCTATCTTCCCCAATACTTTCCTTTACCCCACCCTTCACCAAGAAATCGCTTTTGGTTGGCAAAGAACCCTTGGTTTTTGGAAAAGGTTGTCCCGGAGTTACAGGCGCGAATTTCAAAATTAGTGTAAAGCCGATGGGATAGGCATCAATATTGAGATCCATCGTGTTTTCCTTTTTCCCAGCCGTATTTACCTAAATACCGTTCCCCACTTTCCACGGCACCATCCTCAATAGTGGTACCCATGGAATCGTTCCAACGGTTTAGATATCCAAAGAGGGAAATAACACCCAACATTTCCACGATCTCCCCTTCATTCCAATGTTCGTACAATCGCTTTTTAATGACCGCATCCACGGCATTGGGTACTTGGGAGGCAGCGATTGAAAAGTCCAACGCGGCCCTTTCGGCCTCGGAAAAAGCAGGATGGGTGCGGTAGTCCCAAATATGGTCCAGTTGTTCTTGCGCTGCCCCATAGCGTTCTGCGGCCCGTATGGCATGGGCTTGGCAATAACGACAGCCCGTGGCATTGCTACTGACCCATGCGATCATCCGTTTTAAAGCTGAGGTAACCCGACCTTCATTGGCCATGACGGCTTTATTGAGATTGATAAAGGCCTTTGAAATGGCCGGTCTATGCTGCATGGTCAAGACCGAGTTGGGGCAAAATCCCAGGGTCTCGTTGAAGAATGCCGCCAGTTCTTTGGTTTCGGGGTCATGTTGCGGGTCAAGAGGGGGTACAAGGGCCATATTTTTATATTAATATCGTATTTTTACACCTCACAAGTAACAAAAAATTATGGGTACCACAAATCATATAACCACTAAATGGGTGGGCGGAATGGCTTTTGAAAGTAATAATCCCTCAGGGCATGATCTTCGGATCGATGCAGGTCCCGATGATGGGGGTGAAGGTAGCGGGTTCAGGCCCAAAGCCCTCATGCTTTCGGCTTTGGCCGGTTGTTCGGGACTGGATGTCGCTTCGCTTATAAAAAAGATGAAATTGAAAGTCGATGATTTTCACATCGAGACCATTGCCAATTTAACCGACGAGCATCCTAAGTATTATGATGCGGTGACGATAGAATATCACTTTCACGGCAAGGAATTGGATGAAAAGAAATTACAAAGGGCCGTTGACCTATCCGTTGAGAAATACTGTGGTGTTATGGAGATGTTTAGGAAGTTTGCAAAATTGGAGATCAAAACCATTTTTCATCAATAAGTAAAAAGTCCAAGAGCAAGTGTCAAGTTCAATTTAAATTTGGAGTGATTTCAAACAAGAAGTATGACATAGAAGATAGGTTGGTTAAATTAGCCGCAAATGCTATACTCTTTTGTAAAGATTTACCTCAAGATTTAACGGGACAATATTATGGTAACCAATTGCTCCGTTCTTGTGGAAGCGCAGCTTTGAATTTTGGCGAAGCCCAGGGGACAAATACGAGTAGGGATTATATCAATAAAGCTAGTATTTGCTTGAAGGAACTAAAGGAGTCCCGTGTTAATTTAAAGATTTTGCATGAAGTTGATTATGGCAAAGAATCAAAACGAACGGATATATTGGATGAAATAGAGCAATTGATTAGAATTGTTGCAACAATAATTAAAAACAAAAAGTAAGTATTGCAAAAGGGTTTTTTATTACTACTGAACTTGACACTTGACACTTGACACTTGACACTTGACACTTGACACTTGACACTTGACACTTGAACTTAATTTTCGTATTTGAATCCAATCAACACTATGCGTTGGACGCTAAAACCAAAACTTGAACCACAACGGATTACCCAGCTTTCAAAAGCATTGAAGGTTGATGGGTTGGTGGCGGAACTTTTGTTACAGCGTGGAATCAACAGCTACGGGGAGGCCAAAAAATTCTTCCGTCCGGAATTGAACGATCTTCATGACCCTTTTTTGATGAAAGACATGGATGTGGCCATAGCCCGGATCGAAAAGGCCATTGCCGATAGGGAGAATATATTGGTTTACGGGGATTATGATGTGGACGGTACCACTTCAGTAGCTTTGGTTTCTTCTTATTTGTTGACGTATTATCCCAATGTAGCAACCTATATTCCCGACAGGTATGATGAAGGCTATGGAATCTCTTATCAAGGGATAGATTTTGCCGAGGACAATGGGTTCTCGTTGATCATAGCTTTGGATTGTGGGATTAAAGCCATTGAAAAGGTCGATTATGCCCGTGGGAAAGGAATCGATTTTATTATTTGCGATCATCACCGCCCTGGTGACCAATTACCAAAAGCGGTTGCGGTTTTGGACCCAAAAAGACAGGATTGCCCTTATCCGTATGATGAATTATGTGGTTGCGGGGTCGGTTTTAAATTGATTCAGGCCTTAGGGTCGCATCGTGGGGAAACAATTGAGGATTTGGTCTATTACCTTGATTTAGTGGCGACTGCGATAGGTGCGGATATTGTACCGATAACTGGGGAGAATCGAATATTGGCTTTTTATGGCCTCAAAGTTATCAACCAACAACCTCGGATCGGTTTTAAGGCCATAATCGATCAGGTTAAGAAGGAGACCTTCACCATAACCGATGTGGTATTCATATTGGCTCCGAGAATAAATGCCGCAGGGCGTATGAAGCATGGGCAATATGCGGTCAATTTACTTGTGGCCGATCATTTGGAAGAGGCCGAACAATTTGCCAGGGAAATCGAATTGTTCAATTTCGAAAGAAAAAACCTGGATAAGGAAATAACGGTTGAGGCTTTGGCGCAGATTACGGAAAACAATGAAGAAAATAGATTTACTTCGGTGGTCTATAAAGAGTCTTGGCACAAAGGGGTCATCGGAATCGTAGCCTCCCGATTGACGGAGACCTATTATAGGCCTACCCTTGTTTTCACAAAAAGCGGGGATAAATTGGCGGCATCGGCCCGTTCGGTGAAAGGTTTTGATGTTTATAATGCGTTACAGGAATGTGCGGATTGTATAGAACAGTTCGGTGGACATAAATATGCAGCGGGATTGACTTTATTACCGGACCAATATATCCCTTTCAAGGAAAAGTTTGAAAAAGTGGTCAATAAAACCATAGCACCCCATTTATTGACTCCTGAGATCAAGGTAGATGCTTCGATTACATTGAATGACATCACCCCCAAACTACTTCGCATCATTAAGCAGTTCGCACCATTCGGTCCAGGGAATATGACTCCCGTTTTTATGGCCGAAGGCCTGTGCGATACGGGTTATGCCAAAGGGGTTGGGGAAGATGGCAAGCACCTGAAGTTGACGATTACCCAAAATGGATCCCTTCCTTTTGGGGCCATTGGTTTTAATTTGGGGGATAAATTGCCCCATGTTCAAAACGGCAAGACCTTCAGTGCCGTGTTTACCATCGAGGAAAATGAATGGAACGGCAATGTGAGTATCCAATTAAAGCTGAAAGACATAAAATAGGACGCTAATGAAAATTGAACATCTTGCCATTTGGGTCAAGGGGTTGGAAACCATGAAGGAGTTCTATATCACTTATTTTAATGCCATTCCCGGTGAAAAATACCACAATGCCCATAAAAATTTCACGTCTTATTTTTTGAGCTTTGAAGAAGGACCCCGATTGGAATTGATGTATCGACCTATAATCCCCCATAGATCCAATGATATGGAGGAAATGATCGGGATGGCCCATTTTGCCGTCTCGGTGGGGTCAAAAGAAAATGTAAATATGCTTACTGAAAGGCTGAGAAAGGCCGATTTTGAAATCGTAGGGGAACCCAGGACCACAGGTGATGGTTATTATGAAAGTGTGGTCCTGGATCCCGAAAACAATAGAATTGAAATCACTATATAATCCCCAATAGGTTTTGTGAATGGATCCGTATGCCGCATTGAAAATTAAGGAGTTCAATATATTTCTTGGAGCCCGTTTTGCCATGGTTTTCGCCTGGGCCATGCAATTTATCGTAATAGAGTGGCAAGTGTATTCACTGACCAAAGACCCGCTATCCCTTGGGATCATCGGACTTATGGAGGTAATCCCCGCAGTTTCCATGGCCTTGTTTGCCGGCCATATCGTCGATCAAAAAGAAAAGCGGAATTTATTGATCAAGTGTCTATTTGGTTTTTCGATGATCAGTCTAGGGCTTTTTGTTTTAAGTTGGCCCGATCTTTCTACGAAGGTTTCCCAAAAAACCATTCTCTGGTCTATTTATGTTTTGGTCTTTTTCGGCGGAATAGTCAGGGCATTTTTAGGTCCGACGATTTTCTCGTTAATGGCTTTGCTCGTTCCCAAGAAGTTATATCCGAATGCGGCTACTTGGAGCAGTACGACCTGGCAACTGGCTTCGGTATTGGGACCGGCCACCGCTGGATTTTCAATTGGTCTTATCGGGGTTCATTGGTCGATGTGCTTGATTTTCTTTTGTACGTTGATAGCCCTAACGGCCATTTCCCGTATATCGCGAAAACCGATCTTGAATCCGAAAATCGGGGAACCGGTTTTTCAAAGTTTAAAGGAAGGTATTCAATTCGTTTTTAAAACCAAGGCCATTTTGGGCGCACTTACCCTTGATATGATTGCCGTACTTTTTGGTGGGGCTATAGCACTGCTTCCCGTTTATGCCCAGGATATCCTGCATGTAGGTGCTGAGGGGTTCGGTATTCTAAGGGCGGCACCGGCGGTAGGGGCGGCATTGACCATGGTGGGTTCAACACGGTTTCCACTGTATAGGAATGCAGGTAAGAAATTGCTGTTGGCCATTTTCTTTTTCGGGGTCTGTATCATTGTTTTTGGGATATCCACTTCTTTTTGGTTGTCGGTAGGGGCTTTATTCGTAAGTGGGGCGGTTGACGGTGTTTCGATGATCATACGACAGACGATACTGCAATTAAAGACCCCTGATCATATGCGGGGACGGGTAGCTTCGGTGAATTCCATGTTCGTGGGATCTTCCAATGAACTTGGTGCCTTTGAAAGCGGGGCTACGGCCAAGTTGATGGGCACGGTGACTGCCGTGGTATTTGGCGGTTGTATGACCCTGTTGACGGTAGGGATCACCACCTTTGCCTTACCTTCATTCAGGAGATTGGATCTGCGAAAGGATGTTGAAGCACATGCAGTGACCGAATGAGCTAGAACTTTTGCAGGGAAAAACTTTCCCCATCAAAAACACCATACGTGAAATAAGAAAGCCAATCCCCAAGGTTTATATATTTCGATTTTTCGTTCAGATCGATTTCCAAGGGTAGATGGCGATGCCCGAATACAAAATAATCATAATGATCCCCTTCCAGTTTTCGGTGACAATATTGAACCAACCATTCTTTGTCTTCCCCGAGAAATTTGACATCGTCATCACCGGAAATCAATTTGTTCCTTACGGAAAGGTATTTTCCCAAGCGTACGCCCAAATCGGGATGCAACCATTTAAAAAACCATTTGGCCACCGGATTGGTGAAGACCTTTTTCATGCGTTTAAACCCGAGGTCATCCGGACCGAGACCATCACCATGACCAATAAAGACCTTAGTGTCATTAATGATGAATTGCTGGGGTTTGTGATAAACGGGAATATTCAATTCCTCTTCAAAATACCCGTTCATCCATAGGTCATGGTTGCCCACAAAATAAAATACAGGGATGCCGGAATCCGTAATTTCGGCAAGTTTACCCAAGGTACGGGTAAACCCTTTGGGGACGACCGTTTTGTATTCAAACCAAAAATCAAAAAGATCACCGAGTAAAAATATCGCTGCGGCATCTTTCTTGACCTCATCCAACCAAGCCACGAATTTCTTTTCACGGACCAAACTCTTCTCCATGGTAGGTGCTCCCAGATGGTTATCACTGGCGAAGTAGACTTTTTTGCCTTTGGGGATGTTGATTGGTTTCATTGGTGTCGTAAATATAGGAAAATCCCTTCGGCCCTTTAATTGTCGGAAGCAAACCACTCCGCGAAGGAAGTTTCGGTTTCCTGGAGCCTTAAAGAGTGTAGTTGAATGGTTTTAGGCAGTCTGGCTTTGATTTTTTCAGCAAAATCGATGACCATATTCTCACTGGTCGGTTGGTAATCGGCCAAGATAACATTGTGGTCACGACGCATCAATTCCTCGGCCAATTCAAGATGGGGTGTGTTCTTATTGAAAACGGTCGCATGGTCAAATGGATTTACGATTTCTTCCTTAACGATTTTCTTAAGATCCCCAAAATCGATGACCATACCCAATTTCACATGGGAAGTATCCGTTATCGGGGTTCCGATGACCGTGACCGAAAGTTTATAACTGTGTCCGTGTACATTTCTGCATTTACCATCATACCCATAGAGTGCGTGGCCCGTTTCAAAGGTAAATTGCTTGGTGATCCTAATAGTACTCATTCCATTAAATTAAAGTGCAAAGGTAGTTTTTCTTTAAACTGCACGCCAAACTATTGCCTCTTTAACTTCAATCCGAAGCATGGACGGATCAATTTCCACCTCCTTATGCCAAATTCATAAATAATCCATGAACCGAGGAAGGTACCCACGGTCAGTAAGGTGAACTTAGGTAGTAAGCCCCAAGAAAGATCCATCAGATAATATCCGATAAGGATCGTAATGGTCTGATGGAGTATATAGAAGGGGTAAACCGCCTCATTGGCATAAGAAAGTAGGGAGCTCGGTTTATTGAGGTGTTTGGCGGCATAGCCGAAAAGGGCCAAGATCCAAGCCCAGATATTGAAAACCTTTACAAATGCCTCCGTAAAATGCCGTAGGATGGAATCCTCAAAACCGAAGATCAGGGTCAATAAAATCGCAAAACCCAAAACACCGCACATCAAATAGGTATGGCGATGGGTTTGTACCGTATTCCAAAATTCCTCCTTGACCATAATCAATAAAAAGCCAAAGAAGAAAAGGAACATTGAACTGATAAAATTGAACCAGTCATCAATCAGGGCATGGGTAACATTGAAAAAGGGCTCTAAAAAGGCCTCGCACAAATAGAGGGGAACAATGCACCAAAAGAGTCCAAATCGAGAGGATACCACTCTTTTGACCCATTGGATGAACTTTAGTCCGGGATGTTTTTTAAGGTATAGGAACAAGGGAACCAAGAGCAAGGAATAACTCAGCAAATACGGCAAGAACCAAAGGTGGTGCCAGCTCAGATTACCTTCCGGATAAACACCAAGGAACGCTTCTGACGGCCAAAAGTCAAAATAGCCCCCAAGAAATTCACCGTTGGCCAATCGTTCAATATACACCTGGGGCGGCACGATCAAAAGCATCCCGACCACCAAGGGTATGAACAACCTGACAATACGTTCCACGGCAAATTGTTTCCCGCTTCTTTTATTGAGGGCAAAGTACGTCCCCATACCCGAAATCACAAATAGGATGGGCAAGCGCCATTGGTTTACAAACAACATGGGATAGATCAATCCCCTATGGATGGAATTGTTTTTAATATGAAACCCCCACGGAACAAAGAACATGCCTACATGATATAAAATAAGTAGTCCGAAAACGAAAACCCTTAGCCAATCCAAATCGTGTCTGCGCATGATCAAAATATTTGACCTCAAAGGTAAGGGCAAAACATGTGCAGCCCATAAACTTGGGACGGGTGACAAACTTTTGGTATAAAGAACAAGGTATATACCTAGGACTTTAGGCTTTCTTCAAGTCTTGGGATGTAAGATCGGGAAACCGGAACGGTACTTCCGGAAGTTTTTAGCGACAATTTATACCCTTGTGCATTGCCGGCTATCTTGACAATGTGGTTGAGGTTGACGATATAGGAACGATGTGTTCTTGAGATATTCCCATAGGGTTGCAATTGGGACTCCAAATTTTTAATGGAGATCCTCTTCAGTTTTTTGTCAATGCCGTCTTTCGTCCGCAAAAATATTTCCGCATAATTCCTATCGGCCTTGGCATACAGGAAATGGGTCAAATCCAAATTGAAATCATCGCCTTTTACATCGGTTACGATATGGATGTTGGCGTTTTCCGGTTTTTTGGTTATCGGGGATAATTTCTTGGCCCTATTTTGGTTTTTACGGTACAGGTGGTTGAAATTCGATGGAACCAAAATGGCCACAAAGAGGATACCGACCAAAAAGGTATTCCGTAGTTCCTCCAACAAATACGACCAGGACCAATTATTGGGGTTGTCGTAAATAAGATCACGGATCAAAAATTGTCCTATGCCCACCAAGAACAAAAAGGAGCTTAAAAACAGGATTTCTTTGCAAACATTCCACTTTTCAACCAGTTCGGGCAAAAGTTTAAGGCCCAAGAATAGGATGAAAAACACGACGATGGTGACCAGGGCATGGACCAAAGAGATAAAAAAATAATCCATTTTGTGCTCTGGCACATATACATTAAAGGGCTCAAAGAAATAGTTGAAACCAAAGGACATCAGGAATACCAGGACCAAAAGGGTATAAAAGGTCTTTCCCTCAAAGTAAAAGGGATAGGGTTGGTTCAGAAATCGAAATAATTTATTCAAATTCACATAATTTTATTGCGACACTCTTTGCTCTTAGGGCAGTCATGTAACCAATTCAAATTCATTCCTCAACAAAGAAATCATCCCAAACCACGGTTTTCCCCGTTTCGGAAGCATGTTTGGCAGCTTCCAAAATTTGAACCACGATCATATTGTTCTCCATGGACCCCAGATCAAATCTTTTAACAGGAACGTCTTCCCTTACCAGTTTCGAAAAATAGGCAAAAGGATCATGTATTCCTTTGGGTAAGGGATCTGCTTTAATCGATATTGGTTCATCTTTCCCATTTGCCATGATTTTCATATCCTCATTATTCGTACAAATCACATAGCCATTTTTTCCGTAAACGGACATATCCTTTCTGCCATACGTCCAGTTCCACGAGGCTTGGATAACGACTTGGGTTTTGGGATAGGTCAAAACAATGATCGCATCATCCTCGACCTTAGGGTATATATCAGGTTTTGTTTGTTGGGTTACGCAGGTGACCGTTTCCGGCGTTTCCCCCTTCATAAGGTATGTGGATAGGTTGGCTCCATAGCAACCAAAATCGGGCAAGGCACCTCCACCGTTCAATACGGGGTCGGTCAGCCACGCTAGAAATTCCTTACTACAGCCGATTTCTTTGGGTCCCGGGTGACCGGTATTAAAGACTATTTTTCCGATGTCCCCTATGGTATTGCCTTCTTCAATAATATCGAAAGCCTTGGCATGACTACCATACCATGTGGTTTCATAATTGGTCATTAAATGGATTTGGTGCTTTTTTGCCAGGTCGATCATTTTTTTGGCGTGGTCCACATTGACGGCCATGGGTTTTTCAACCATAATATGGATTCCTTTAGGGGCAAAGAACTCCACCACTTCCAAATGTCCGTAAACCGTGTTGAAGGCCATCACCGCCTCCGGTTTTGTGGTTTTGGCCATTTCTTGCATCGAACTAAAAACCAAATCCATCGAAAATCCGTATTGCTTGCTGTACTTTTTGGCCAATGCCGTGTTGGGCTCCACAATACCGACAATCTCTATGTCCCCGATCTTTTCCCTTCCTAATACCCAGTGTACATGATCATGGACCAACCCTATTATCCCCACCTTCAGTGGTTTGGTTTCATCATTGTTTAGAGGGTGTTCAGCACTCTTATGGGGTTGACCAAAACTGGTCATGATCATAAGGATAAAATAGGGAATTGTCTTTAGCAGTAAGCTTGGAGAAAGCATAATCGTTGGTTTATTGGAAAAACCAAATATACTGAAGTATTACAGCAATCTAAACCAATTGATGCAATATCCACGACTTTATAAAGAGCAGGGACAGGACCAAGGTAGCTATCGGTTTTGTGCCTTTAGCCAAAAATTGTTGGGTATGCAGCCATTGGGAGTAGGACGATTGAAAAATGGAATGTATAGAAAAAGAACCACATGGCATTGGAGGAAGTGGTCCTGTACTGAAGTTGGTTAAAGCGGGTTTACCTTTTATATTTTCTTCGAGATCGAACGCGGTTGACGAAATAGGCAATTACAATGAATAATACCAATAAGGGGAAAATAAAGTTTCCATTTAAGAAGTTCAATAGTTCCATATCTGTATTTATGCTAATTAAAACGGTCTTGTTTTAAGTTTATTATTTCTTGTATTTGGATAAGGCATTTTTCGTGAAATCGGATAGGGCCAATGTCCCAGAAATTGAAGCCCGTTCTGTCAGTAGTCGATCCCAATGATCGGTACCTTCCCAAAGTACCTGCTTCCATTCAGAAAGTGCTTCCGGATTGTACGTCGATAATTGTTGGGTGAAAAAATCCAACTCCTTGTCCATTTCCTTGATAGAGTCGAAGACCTTAGCGAACAACCCTTTTTCTTTGGCCCAATAGGCATTTTGCCATTCGGTAGGGGCCAAGGAGAGTTCGGATAGGGCGGCCGTTCCTATTTTTCGTTTTACTGCGGGTGCAATCACCAAGGGGGCAATACCAATGGTTAATTCGGATAGCCGGATCGAGGCATCCACTGTGGCAAAAACATAGTCACATGCTGCCGCAAGTCCGACCCCACCCCCAACGGTCTTCCCTTGAACACGCCCTACAATGACTTTTTTACATTTACGCATGGCATTGATGACATGGGCAAAACCGCTAAAGAAAACTTTCCCTTCTTCCAGATTTTCCAAAGCCGTTAATTCATCAAAGGAGGCTCCGGCGCAGAAAGCCCTTTTGCCTTCCGAACGCAAAATGATAACGGTAATGTCTTTATTATTCGACAGTTTGTCGATTTCTTTGGTTAGGCGGTCCAAAAGCTCGGCAACGAATGAATTACCGGCCGGATGACCGAATTCAACCGTAGCAACTTTATGGTCGATGGAAGTATAAAGGCTTCCGTTTTCCCTGGTAGTGGCCATGAAATTTAATTTTAATCAAAATTAGGTGTTTTGTAATAACGGACGAAACTTTCTTCTAAACTTCCAGACCAAGGCGCCCCCGCGAATGACCATCCAAACGGTGAGTGCTATCCAAATACCATATAAACCCCAATGGGCGTATTTGGACAAAAACAGCATGGGGACGAATCCCAAAAAGGTTGCGGCCAACAATACATTCCTAAGGTATTTCATTTCGCCCAGACCTTTGAAAACACCATCAAAAACAAAAGCAACAGTGTTCATGGGAAGACCGAGGATGATTATAAAAAAGATACTATAGAAGGTTTGGAGCACTGCGGTCTCATTGGAGAAGATGTGTCCGATGGGCTTGTAGAACACGAACCCAACAAGCATAAGGGCCAAGCTTACGAGTCCACCATACACCATTATCCGCTTCGCGAGCAACCAAAGGCCATGGTAGTCTTTGGCCCCTAACAACCGGCCTCCCATAATGTTTCCCGCAGCCGCATATCCATCAATAAAGAAGGCGGAAAACAGCCAAAGGTTTATCGCAATGGTATGGGCACCTATATATTTATCGCCCAGTGCCGTGGCTTCCCTAACAGCTAAGATCAAGGCTACATTCAGCGCTATGGCCCGTACGAAGAGATTGAGGCTCATGATGATCAAGCGATTCAATTCCTTATGAAGTGGAAAACGGATTTTAAGACCGATGTCGGTTTTCGTCATCAGAAAACCAAAAGCCATCAGGGCCATTATAGCTTGGGCAATTAGACTGGCCCAAGCGGCACCCTCCAGATACATGGGGGGGATGAATCCGTCGATACCATAAACCAATAAAAAGTCGAGACCAATATTAAGTACCGCCCCTACAATGGCGATCAGCATGGGGTAATAGGTGTTTTGAAGGCCGCGGAAGATACCCATGACCGCAAATACGAACAAGGTTAACGGAAAGCCCCACACACGGATGGAATAATAGGAGATGCAATATTGGAGTATTTTACCAGAGGCGTTCATAAAACGGAAAATCCCATCAACAATGAATATGGTCGATAACAGGATAAGGATACTCAATACGATATTCAGGAAAATGGCCTGGGCAGGTAAGGTCTTTACCTCTTCCAGCTTGCCAGCGCCCAAATATTGGGAGATAATAGCTGAAATTGCACTTCGCGTCTGTCCCAATATCCATATCAACATCGATAAAAAGGAACCTACGATCCCCGCTGCGGCGAGCGATTCGATCCCGTCAACGGGAATGTTCCCAACAATGGCCGTATCGGTAATCGAAAGTATGGGTTCGGCAATTCCCGCTATAGTGGCCGGGATGGCCAGCTTATTGATGGTTTTATAGTTTACGACTGTTTTCAAATGGTAAATTATGGATTATAAGACCAGTTCATAGCAATGAAAAGGATGTTCACTCTGTTTTGGAAAGTGGATATCGGCAAGCTTGCGATATCCCCGGGTTTCATAAAAACGTTGGTTGCGTTTGTTTTGGCTAAAGGTATCCAAACGAACCGAGACAAAGCCGTTCTTTCGGGCATGGTCTTCTGCAAAATCCATTAATTCTTGGGCGAATCCTTTCCCTTGGTAGTCGGGATGAATGGCCAACCGGTGAACGTATAGGTTGTTTTCATTAGGGGTGAGCCATTGAATGGGGAAATACTCCTCATCCATCAGGGTTGAAATTACAATGGTACCGATGATGCGTTCCCCGTTTTCGAGAACGTACAATTCGGATCGTTCAATATCCTTTTCAAAAGCGTTTTTAGAAGGGTAATGTTCGTTCCATTGATAAATGCCGTTTTCGACCATAAAAGCGGCACATGATTTAGTGACATTTAAAATGTCATGAATTTCCGGTAATTTTGCCAATCGAATCACAAATAGGTTTTATTTTAGTCGTAAATTTAAAGTATTAATCAATAATTGCCGCTATGCAGAACATTCTTGTGCCCATTGGTACCTTACCCAACGTTACTGAAACTTTACAATATGCCGTTGATTTTGCCGCTGACTTTTCATTAAAGGTTTATGTAATGGATGCTTATAGCGTTAGTGCGAAAGCCGGGAGTTTGGCCAACATCTCCGAAAAGCTCGCAAAAAGTGGAAAAGCGCGTTTAAAGACCATTATCTCAGAGGTCGATTCCAAAAATGTTGATATTAACATCGCTACCTATAAAGGGGAAATAGTCGATGGGATCAGGGATATAGACCGGGAATTGGGTATTGATTTGATTATCCTATCCCCAAAAAGCAACCAAGCACACGAGGATCTTTATTTAGGGGTTACCGCCGGAAAGATCATTAAAACAACCAACATTCCGGCATTGATCGTCCCAGAAGGGACAACCTATAAACCTTTTAAAAGTATTTTGACGGCATTTAAATCGGGGGTTCTAAGGCGTAAACGTATTTTAGCCCCGCTGTTAGAAATAAAGTTGAAGCATGACCCTGTGATCAATTTGCTCTTGGTGAAGACCCCTGGGTATACCGATGACGATCTAAGGATCAATACGGCATTGATGGACCTTTGTTCTAAATTGACGATTACGGAAAATCCGACTACCTATCTTGGGGTCATGGAGCATTTTCGGTCAAAACAACCCGATCTGTTATGTGTTTTCCGTAGAAAGAGGGGCTTCTTCGTAAAACTATGGGAAAAGAGTACCATCAGTAAATCGGAGTTTTCAGTGCCGATTCCGGTTCTTGTCCTGAGTGTAAAGAAAGACTGACCCCGTAGATGGGATAAGACGATTTATTTTTTAGAGGTCATAAGTTTACCTGATTAATCCATAACATCAATTGGAAATAACCCTTTAAATCGTTTCTTTTTGGGTGTTTCCGACCATGGCGTGGATACCTTTTGGGGGCAAATGGTGTTTTTCTACCGGAATTATTAAGTTGACTTTAGTTTATGAAATTCGTAATCGCTCCAGACAAATTTAAAGGGTCCTTGACCGGTTTCGAATTCTGCGATGCCGTGGAAGAAGGACTTCGAATGGTATTCAATAAAGCCGAAATATTGAAAATGCCCTTAGCCGATGGGGGCGATGGTACTATTGATGTTGTTAAGTACTACATAAACGGCGAGAAAGTAGAAAAGGAAGTTAATGACCCGCTTTTCCGTCCCATAGAAGCCTCCTATTTGTACTCGGAAAGTACCCAAATCGCTTTTATAGAAATGGCCGAGGCCTCAGGTCTTAAATTGCTTACAGATCAAGAGCGCAATTGTATGCGTACGACTTCATTGGGTACCGGGGAGTTGATTTTGGATGCATTATTTAGGGGTGCTAAGGAAATCATCCTGGGTATTGGGGGTAGTGCCACCAATGATGGGGGTATGGGAATGGCAGTTGCTTTGGGGTATCGTTTTTTGGATGCACAAGGTAAGGAACTTAAACCTATAGGAAGAAACCTATCGGCGGTTCGTAAAATAGATGATTCAACCAAGAACCCTAAACTCAATGGGGTTAAGGTAAAGGTCGCTTGTGACGTAACCAATCCGTTTTATGGTAAAAATGGAGCGGCCCATGTGTATGCCGAACAAAAAGGGGCATCTGAAAATGAGATCATGCTACTGGATCAAGGGTTATCCAATTTTGCTGAGGTCATAAGTAGGCAGTTTGCTGTGGATTTACAGCAAGTGGCCGGTGCCGGGGCTGCCGGTGGGGTTGGAGGTGGAGCCCTCATATTCCTGAAAGGCGATTTGACTTCGGGAATCGATCTGATCAAAGAGCTGTCAGGCTTTGATACGGCCATCGAAGGGGCCGACTGGATCATCACCGGGGAAGGTAGGTTAGACGAGCAAACCCTCTCGGGGAAGACTATCGATGGGGTCATTACCTCCGCGAACCTAAAACAAATTCCCGTTGCCGCATTATGTGGGTCGGTGGGGATATCCATTGCACAGCAACAAGCCTTCGGACTCGATTATGTGGTTTCCATTGTTAGGGGTATTTCCAATTTACAGGATGCCATGGAGAAGAGTTATGAAAATCTAGTCAATGCCAGTTTTAACTTTGCTGCTCTCCTGAAATAACCCTAGGGAATGTATTGATGGGCCATAGGAAGTATTCAATTGCTTTATGATCACAACTATAGTTCATCACCTACTCCAGCGATTGAAAGGGAGGGTGTATCGGCCTAATAAAAGAATCGGTAGGCTTTACAATACCAAACTTAATGGTTTTTGTAACCTTTTTGTGTAAATCGGCATTTTTCACCAAATCGGGATAATTATAGAGGGGATTATTTTAAAGGGCTTATACTTGTTGGTTGGCTAAACAGTGCAGATTTTATCGATTGGAAATCCGGTGTGTATGTGCTGGCCAACAGGGCTACCTATTCTGCGGTTATGGTCAATGTGGTGCAATTCAGACAACTGCTCAATGCAAGAATAGTCGGTGAACCCACTGGCGCCAATTCGAACGGATACCAAGAGATGGGGCAGTTCCATCTTCCAAATTCCAACCTATTGATACCCCATTCCAAACGCTTATTTCGCTTGCAAGAAAGCGATACCTTAAGGGTTCAACCTGATGTCTTGATTGTTCCTAAATGGAAAAATCACCAAGAAGGTATTGATGGGGTCCTGGAATGGGTTTTGGAATATTCAAGGAAACCGGCGCCAAAAGAGGAACTTATAGCTAAGGAGCAATATAAAATTGAATCCCTTAGTAAAATAGCCTATTCCCCGATCCTTAAAGCCTCGGCAAAAGCATTGGGAAAATCGGACTGCTCCACGGCAGTCGCAGCTTTCTCAATATCATACACCACTCTTTTGAAAGAAACTTCAAGCGTTTCTGAATTAGAGGGAGAAGACGATTGGTCAAGTTCCAATATAGCATAACAAATTCTGGGATCGCTATCTTTTGGCTTACCGACAGAACCGATATTGACGACATGTTTATAACTTTCACCATCCTTAATGACCCGATGAAAAGGTTTGTGTGTATGACCACAAAGTAGCACATCGGCCTTATGGGATTGCATCATGTTTAAAACTTCATCCTTGGGATAGTCAAAGGTCAAATAATCATTGATGGCTTTTGGACTTCCGTGCACCAACAAGAGATTGAAAGGTTTATTTTTGGTAACAAATGATAAGGATAAATGTCTTGGAAGGTTAATCAGGTACGCCCTGTTTCGATCGTTTACCAAGGTCCTGGTCAATCCTCTGTTCGTGGGCTCAACTTCTTTGGCTATAGGTAATAACAAAGCCTCATCATGATTTCCCATAATGGTAGGAATGTTTCTTTTTCGAATTTCATTCACAACTTCATTGGGCCAAATATTGTAACCTACCAAATCACCAAGGCAATAGATGGCATCGTATCCGGTGTTGTCAATATCCTCGAAAAAGGCCCGTAGTGCGGGTAAATTCGCGTGGATGTCACTGAAAAATATTATTTTCATTAGGGTATTTTCTGGGGTCAACAGCAACCACTTCCCGGCGTACAAGCGTTCGTTGATTGCAGTTCTGATAGTTTCTTTTTTGATTTTTCCGCTGGAATACCACATTGGTCTTTCGCTAAACAATCGGTTTGTTTTGAGGTCAAAAGAAAATGTGTTCCGTCGAAATCAAGTCCGAATTTCCCAATGGTCCCTGCTTGGTATTCCACTTCAATTTCTAAATCCTCAATTCCGAGGACTTTCTCTGAAAGTTCGATGATGTGCAATAATTTTTCAGGATGTAACCTGTGGTCATAGTCGTTCGCATTCCAAAGTTGAAAGTTTACGACTTCTTCATTGCGTACGGTTCCGCCACAATCTATAAAGTGTTTAGTGATTTTTCCAACTTCCGTAATATGGAAGTGATTTGGCACTAATTTCCCATTGGGCAATTGAAAGGAAATCTTTTCCAATTGGCTCAGTTTGTTTTTTATCTCGGATAGTTTCATTTAATATTTGTTGTGGTTATACCATCAATTTCCATTCATCGCAATATTACAATTAATATTTTAGTGTACAAAATATTGGATCGGTAAAACGGGTATTTGTAGGGTCAGTTGAATGGGATAAAAAGATAAACCCAGCAGGTTAATCGATGTTATTTAATTTGAATTAACATGTAGAAGATTCCAGGTTTATGGGTAATAAGCTAAAAACCCTATGGTTGGGTGCAGGTTTTATGTTCAGGAATAATTTTCACATTCCTCAATAAAAAAGCCGAACGATATCATTCGGCTATTTTGCTTTAGTGGAGAATACCGGAGTAACTGTGTTGCTCCAGACAATCTCTCAGTCCTGCAAATACATCATTTTATTCAAGGCCTTATGGCCTTTACACTTAAAAAATACAAAAACCGCTCAAGCAAACTTGGCGGTTTTGATTTTTAAGCGCAAAAATATTTGCACTTGATCGTGGAGAATACCGGAGTCGAACCGGTGACCTCTTGCCTGCCAGGCAAGCGCTCTAGCCAGCTGAGCTAATCCCCCATGGCTAATTGGACGGCAAAGGAAATACTTTTTGTTCAAGTATCAAAATTGTATATTCGTTTTCTTTAAATGAATCTAATAAAAAATGCATAATATGTCAAATTTAAATGGAAAAGTAGCGTATATCACAGGAGGTTCAAAAGGAATTGGGTACAGTGTGGCAAAAACCTTGTTGAATGCGGGGATGAAAGTGGCCATAAGTAGTAGGAGTCTTGATACCGTAAAGGCTGCAGCCGAAACATTGGGGAAAAGTGACCAAGTCTTGGCCTTGCAATCCGATGTGACCCGATTAAACGATGAGGAACTTGCCGTACAGCAAATTATAAAAAAATGGGGACAATTGGATGTGGTATTGGCCAATGCGGGAATCGGACATTTCGCACCGGTAGATGAACTTACCGAAGACCAATGGAACAGTATGATCAATACTAATTTATCGGGCGTATTCCACACCCTAAAAGCCTCTGTGGAGGCCTTGAAGGCATCAAAAGGGTATTATATGACCTTGGCGAGTTTGGCAGGAACGAATTTTTTTGCCAAAGGTGCCGGTTATAACGCCACAAAGTATGGGGTCGTCGGTTTTACACAGGCAGCGATGCTCGATTTACGGCAGTATGACATCAAGGTCTCAACGATAATGCCGGGATCGGTTTCTACACATTTCAACAATAACGAACCATCGGAAAAAGATGCTTGGAAAATACAACCCGAGGATATTGCGGAATTGGTTTTGGATCTATTGAAAATGCATCCAAGAACCTTGCCGAGCAAGATCGAGGTAAGACCCACAAGACCCGACAAAAAATAAGATCAGACTTCTTTTTCGATGAAGGGGATATCCGGATGGCAGATTTCAAGGATAAGTCTTTTTAATTCCGCATGGAAACTTGATAAAGTATCTGGGGTGATGGCGATGTCGGTTTTACGACCGTTTTGGCTTGCTTTGATACCAAAATGCTGCACCGCCGCACTCAGGTTCTTAAACGAAACAATACCGGCTATCAGGGAATCGGAAGTTTTTTCGTGCGTATACATGAGTGCATAACAAAGTAATTGAAATGCCTTACTGTATTTATATTCTTGGGTAAGTAGTTCCCAATCAAACAATGTTACTTGGTTGGGGACTACCTTTCCTGATTTATAATCGATGATCCGTAATGTACCATCAATTTCATCGATCCTATCCAATTTTCCCGTGAGTTGAATGGGAAAACCAATTTCAGGATAATTCAGACCTATGGTCATTTTTTCTTCCAATGCCAGGATTTTGATCTGATGGGTTTCACTTTCCCGGATTTCGAAATCTATGAATGACCTGATATATTTTATGATGACCTGATAGGCTATGAGGTTTTTGCCCCGCAGCTGATTCAGGGCCGAATAGGACTTGTCGAAGTGGTGTTTTACCCATTTCTCAATGTTGCCTTTCATTTCGGTCAATATATCCTTGTCCAGATATTGACCTATCACGGGTTTGTAGAGGTCCTCCAAAGAATCATGTATGATGGTGCCGAAGGTATTGGCGGCAACGGTTTCTTCCACTTCTTGCAGCTCGTTGATACGAAGCAGGTTTTGCTTGTAAAAATCCAACGGATTCCTAACGTAATTACTGAGGGAGGATGGTGAAAATCCCTTTAGGGCGTACGCTTTAATGAGTTGCATCAAGGCATCGTCCTTTTGGATGCGGGTTTCGGTTTTGGGGACTACCTTTATCTCAGGTACAGCGATATATTCGGTAATCTTGTTTTTAATAGTTTCATCGGTCAAAAGTTGTGTGATAAGGCGACTTCTTTCCCCTCCTTCCAGAACATCCGGTTCTGTATTATACACCAGATAGATGTGTTTTGCCCGTTGTAACAAACGATAGAAGTGATAGGTGTAAACGGCATCTTTTTCCTTAAAAGTCGGAAGACCGAAATTCCTTTTCAGGTCAAAGGGAATGAAAGAATTGTTCGATTTACCGGCCGGCAAGATGCCTTCATTCACCGAAGTGAGTATTACGGTTTCAAAATCGAGATTACGACTTTCCAACATCCCCATTATCTGTAGACCTTCTATGGGATCGCCCTTGAAATCCAATGTTTCCATCGCAACGAGTTCAGTGAATAGGGTCAATAGCGATTTAAGGTCGTTGATAAAGGTATGTTCGGAGAGCATCGTAGCGATCTGGTTGAAAATACCAAAAAAGTGAAATAGCTCTTCCAAGGCCAAGGCATTGCCCATGGCCTGTAGTTTGTCTTTTAAAATGGCAATGATCTCCAAGGTGGATTGGATAAACTGTTTTGGGGTGGGTATGGGTTCGAAAAACAACTTATCGAGGTAGGTATTGTTGGGTTGCGCAAACGATAATAACTGGTTTCGGGTTAAAAAAGTAAGGTTGTGGGTCGTTATTGTTTGGCTGATGGTTTGTGCATGGGAGGTATTGTTATCCCGGAGCAAAACCTCCATATACGGATGTGATAGAAAGGACAAGAGGTCTTTATAGTACCAACCATGGGGTTGTTTGTGCACATAAAGTGCCAGGAATTGGTGGAAGAAATTTTCAAAAGAGGTCTTGTTCAGTGGAAATCCCATGGTAATGTTGACCCTGTCAATTTCTTCGGGCAATGAATTCAATAGGGGATTGAGTAACGTTTCATCATTCAAAACAACGGCGGTACTTGTTAAGGCTCCATTGTTTTCATACGCCAATGTTTTCAATATATTCCCCACGTATTTAGCTTGGGATATATTTTTTGGAACCCCGATCACTTTGATTTTTTTATCTTGGATAAATGATGAAGTAATGCCTTTGAGCCCATTTTGGATTAGGTAGGGCCATGTTTTTTGATGGTTTCTGATAAAGTATGCTGCATCATGATTGGGGTCGTTCAAAAAATAGGCATCCAAGTCCCAAAAGATATCTGCATTTTTTTTCGCCAGGATATGTTGTATGATCGAACTTTCGGCGGTATTCAGGGCATTGAAGCCAATGAATATATGGTGCTTATGGCTGTGGGACTGGGAGTATGCATCCAGGTTATCGTAAGCCTTACGGTATACAAGTCCTTGATGGCCCATTCCTTTGCCGGATAATCTTTGGTTAAAGGCCGTGTACAATTTTTCGAGTTTATTCCAGAAGTCCACATAGTTCTGTACCATCTCGGTTTTCTCTGCAGCCACGTACCAATGGTTTATTTCTTGGATGGCCGAAAGATTCGAGAACATTTTTCCCGTATCGATAAGATACCTGTCTATTTCGTTGAAATCCTGAAGTAGGGTTTGTCCCCATTTCGAGAAATCAACAAAATTTTCCTGCTCCTGTTCTTGTGTTGTTTGCTCTAGGTAAGCATAGTAGAGCTCGAACAATTGTTGGGTGTTCGTTGCGGTCGAAAGTCCGGAAATTTCACCTACAAACTCTTCTATACTGTATATTTCCGGGGTGAATATGGGTTTGCCGATAATTTTGGCAATCCCTTTTTTAAGAAAGGATCCGGCCCTTTTACTTGGAAGGATGAAGACCATGTTTTCGAAAGAACCATGTTCTTTATCGATGGTGTTTAAAACCTGTTCTAGGAAACTGTTCATGACCAAAAATAAAAAAAGCCCTGACGATATCGTCAGGGCTTTCCAAATAAATTTTATCGGTTGAAGGAATTATTTGATCAAGTTGATCTCAACCCTTCTGTTTTGTTTTCTACCGGCTCTTGTATTGTTAGTGGCGATAGGTTTTTCTTCACCGTAACCAACAGCTGATAATCTGAACGCATCGATACCTTTATCCACTAAGAAGTCTTTTACAGAAAGTGCTCTAGACTCAGAAAGGCTTTGGTTCAATTTAGCACTACCAACACTGTCAGTGTGACCTTCTACTGTAAATTTAGCAGTTGGGTACTCTTTCAAGATTTGGATAATGTCAACCATAACCGATGTAGATTCAGCTTTGATGGAAGATTTACCGGTATCGAACAAGATGGTTCTAGCATACTCGTTCAATTGCTTTTGAACTTCTTCAGTAACTTCAGGACAACCTTTGTTGGCAACCGTACCGGCTACGTCAGGACAAGCATCGTCTTTGTCCAATACACCGTCGTTATCTTTGTCAGTCCAAGGACAACCTTTGTTTTCAGCAGGACCTGCTTCGTTAGGACAAGCATCGTCTTTATCGGCAACACCGTCACCGTCAGCATCAGGACAACCTGCAAGTGAAGCTAAACCTGCTTCGTTAGGACAAGCATCGTCTTTATCGGCAACACCGTCACCGTCAGCATCAGGACAACCGTTCATTTCTTTGGAACCTGCAGCGTTAGGACAATCATCTTTGCTATCTTCGATACCATCACCGTCAGAATCAGGACAACCATTGAAAGCTTCCAAACCAACTACTTCAGGACAAGCATCATCCTTATCATAGACACCATCACCGTCAGTATCGGTTCCACCGAATTTAACGGAAATACCAGCCAAATGTTGCATGTGCTTAGTTCCGTAATCTTCGAAAGCGTGCTTGTATAGGGTTTGAACGGTAAGACCGATGTTATCGGTAAACCAGAAGTTGATACCAACACCACCGTTGGCAGTACCGGCACCGATTTCATCAACCCATGTGTAACCACCACCGATTTCAACGAAAGGATCGATTACGGTATTTTTCAAGAAGTTGTATTTGATGGTACCATCAATAGCGTAGTATGATAAGTCGTCAACATCCTCATCACCGTATTTGTCTATTTTATTTAAAGAACCCCTAGCACCAACGGAAAAACCGTCACCTACGGATTTAGATACACCTACATAAGAAATGGAAGGAAGAATGTTCCAGTGGTCAGTTGCATTAAAGAATTCATTACCGAAAGAACTTACATCATCGGTCGGATAAACGTCAACGGCATTAACCCCAAAGCTAATCTGCCAAGGGTTATTATCGTCTTGCGCTTGTATGTGGTTAAAACCTACAACAAGTAGGGCAACAACCATTAATTTGCTAAGATGTTTCATGTTCAAAATTTTAAGTTTAAGTGTTTATTAGCTACAAATGTAAGTTGTTAAGAATTAATAAAAAAAATAAATTCCCGTTTTTTTTAACGTTTTTTATAGATAAAATGTGACATTTAAACGATTTTCAATTTTTTGCCAACCGTAATAAATGCATTTATGGCTTTATTCAAATGCTCGATTTCATGGGCGGCGGAGAGTTGTACACGTATACGTGCCTTGCCTTTTGGGACTACCGGATAAAAGAAACCGATTACATAGATACCTTGGGTCAAAAGCATATCTGCCATTTTTTGGGCCAGTTTGGCATCATAAAGCATAACGGGAACGATGGCAGATTCCCCGTCGATGATATCAAAACCGGCTTTTTTCATCCCTTTTTTAAAATATTCGGTATTGGATTGTAGTTTGTCGCGTAAACCGGTGTCGTTCGCCAACATGTCAAAGACCCTGATGGATGCACCTACGATCGAGGGGGCCAGGGAGTTTGAAAAGAGATAGGGACGAGATCGTTGTCTCAAGAGTTCGATGATTTCTTTTTTCCCGGTGGTATATCCCCCCATGGCACCCCCAAGGGCTTTTCCCAAAGTACCGGTGATGATATCGACCCGGCCCATGACCCCTTTTTCCTCCAAAGTGCCTTTGCCGTGTTTGCCGATAAAACCGGCCGCATGGCATTCATCTACCATGACCATGGCATCATAGGCATCGGCGAGGTCACAGATCTTATCCAACGGGGCCAAGAGGCCATCCATTGAGAAAACCCCATCGGTAACGATGAGCTTGAATCGGGCGTTGTCTTTTTGGGATTGTTGCAGTTGTCGTTCAAGATCGGCCATATCCCCATTGGCATAGCGATATCTTTTCGCCTTGCACAAACGGACACCATCGATAATGGAGGCGTGGTTGAGTGCATCTGAAATTATGGCATCCTCAGGCCCCAATAAAGGTTCGAATACCCCTCCATTGGCATCAAAGGCGGCGGCATATAATATTGTATCCTCGGTTTCATAGAAGTCGGCGATCTTTTTTTCAAGTGCTTTATGGATGTCCTGGGTGCCACATATGAAACGAACGGATGACATTCCGAAACCATGGGTGTCCATGGTGTCCTTGGCAGCCTGTATTACCTCGGGATGCGATGAGAGTCCCAAGTAATTGTTCGCACAAAAATTGATCACTTCCTCCCCGGTTGCCAGTTTTATGATCGCTGCTTGGGGGGATGTTATGACCCTTTCACTTTTAAACAGTCCTTCATTTTTTATAGACTCCAATTCGTCGGTTAGGAATTCTTTTATTTTTCCGTACATAGTTCTGGGTTTTATTAAACGTATTCTATGGATATGTCCTTATTGATATAGGTAATGATCTTGTTCGCTATGGTATACCCCATATCTTCCAAGACATGGGCATAGGCGTTCAATTGTTTTTTGTAGGCATCGTTTTCCTTTCCTGTTTTATAGTCGATTATGGTGGCGTTGCCATTGGACAGGACCAAGCGGTCTGGTCGAAACATTTCCCCATTCGCGGTGAGGATTTCTTTTTCATTTTTGACTGTATTCCCTTTTGAAAAGTAGTTCTTAAGGGCTTCATGGTTGATTACAGCCAATATCTTTTGCTTCAGATAGGGGATATCCCCATGGGGTACCATTCCAATTCGCTCCAATTCCTGGAACACGGGAACGACATCATCCTGGGTTTCAATCTGCCCTAGGATATGATGGATCAAATTACCCTGTTGGATCCCTTTTTCCTGGGCCGTATCCCAGAGCATTCCTGCCTTGGTCATTAGTTTAAAACTGGGGTTTTCCTTAGTGGAATATTGATAGGGAACAGACCTTTCATTCGAATTGTGTTTTTCGGGTTCGGTATTGTATTCCAAATTCCCAAACGAATAGACCGTTTCCGTATCGTTCCAAAGCCGCTTTTCTTTTAGATAATGTACAAAAATATCAGGGTAGTGGGTCTTTCTTTCCGACTTGATGGCTCGCTCTTCCTTTAGGGTGATAATATACAATGCCCTTTCGGCCCTAGTAAGGGCTACATATAATATATTGAAGGCATCCAATTCCAATTTGTGCCGCTCTTCCCCATAGGCCCTTGCTGCAGTGTCATTATAATCCGTGACTTCTTTCTTGCTGTCGATCAGCAATTCCTTAAAACCATTATAGTCGTCAGGGTCAACGGTAAGCCATAATTTCGGATCGATTTCTTTATAGATATCCGAATTGGCATAGGGGAAAATAACGATAGGGAACTCCAGTCCCTTGGATTTGTGGATGCTCATGATCTTTACCGCATTCAAATTAATCGGGGCGGCAATACTCAGCTTGTCTTTTTTCTTTTCCCAATAGGTTAAAAAAGTAGGCATGCCGGTGCCTTCTTTTTGCTCTACCTCGAGTACAATATCCAGTAGAAAAGTAAGGTAGGCGTCCGAACCATTGACCAAGCCGAACTTTTTAATGGCAAGTTCCAAACCATCATAAACCGACCTACTTTTCAGGTCGGACAAACTGAAATCATGGTTTTCTTTTAGAAAATCATCCAAACGATGCAGGTTACCATGGATCAAGGTATGTTCATTGGGGGTATTCCCCACTAAATAATACAGTACATTGTAACCCGCTTCAAGGTCATCAGTATGGCTAGAGCACTGTAAAAGATCGATCAGGAACCCCACCTTTTTGTTATTGGCGATCAACAGGGAGTCTGGGGAAATCACCGGAATCGATTTTTCGGTCAAATAATCTGCCAGGGTACAACCATTTTTGTTGTCCCTGACCAAAATGGCGATATCCCGTAAGGGATAGCCTTTGTCCGTAATCGTATGGATCGTACTAAGAACTTCTTCGCAATTCAACGCATCCAAATCCTGTCCTTCCTGTTTCTCCAAAAAGTTTATCCGTACGTATCCACCTTTCTTGTGGTTCGCCTTTTGTTGGTTGCCCTGTTCGAATAATTCTTGGTAGAGTTGATTGTTCATTAACGGTCCCGTAACCGTAAAAAAGTCATTGTTGAAATGTATGATCTCTTCATGACTTCTGTAATTTGAAGGTAGGTTATTGGTTTTAGGGGCAATGAAAAACGGATTGGATTGCCCATTCACCAAATTCAGGAACTGTTCCGCATGCCCACCCCTCCAGCGATAAATGGCCTGTTTTGCATCACCTACCAAAAACAAGGAACCGCTTTTGCCTTGCATATCTTCCCCTTCCAACGCATGGCTTACCAATGGTACCAGGTTGCTCCATTGCAATTCGGAGGTATCTTGGAACTCATCAATAAGGTAATGGCGATATTTTTCCCCCAAACGTTCATATATAAACGGAGTGGGTTGGTTTTTGATTTCGTTGGAAATAAGGGTGTTGAATTCCGATATCGAAAGTTGACCCCTTTCTTCCTGAATGGTTTTTACTTCGGCCTGAATGGCATTCAATACCGTAAGGGGAATGACATTGTTCAATATGTTTTTAAGAAAAGCCCTTTGGGTCAATATGTTCTTGATGTGCATATAAACCTTGAGGATTTCCGGGATTACGGTGTCGTTCGGAGGGTTTATCCCGGCCTTAAGGACCTTGTTGTCACTTAGATTTTGTTGTAGGTTGTTATTGTATAATTTTGAAAGTGAAAATTCATTTTCAATGATTTTTTTAAAATGGTTGGGCAAGGTCTCCCTGGAAAAGGATTTGAAATCGATGCCTTCCTTTACGATCAGGTCAAGGACATTTTGGGCAAGTTTCCTTGCTTCCGACTCAAGGGACGGGATTTTCGCCACCAATGATTTTTTAAGGGCAATGAAATCATTTATTTTTCGTTTCTTGAGCAACGAAAGGTGCTCGGTTTCGGTTTCATGAAAAATCAACTTCCCGATTTTATTCAGGTCAAAGGAAATATCCCAACTTTTATCCTCGTCGATCTTGTCCAAGGCGAACTCCATTAGCACTTGCGTCAACACCTTGTCTTGCCCTACTTTTTCCAAAAGGTTGTCGATAGCCTCGTTCAATAGCAGGTCCGTATCAAGGACGACCTCGAAATTTTGGGCGATCTTAAGGTCCTTGGCAAAGGTCCTGATGAGTCTGTGATTGAACTTATCTATGGTCGAAATATCAAAAAACCCGTAATTGTGAAGTATGAGTTTTAGGGTCGTTTGGGACCTTTTTTTCAGCGTTTCAAAATCGATATCAAGCTCCCCCATCAGGTCTATGAACATCACCGAGGCCGCGTTGGGCGATGGGGTCGTCGAAAATTCATAAAGACTTTTCAAGATCCGTTCCTTCATCTCGTTAACGGCCTTATTGGTAAAGGTAACGGCCAAGATTTGGCTAAAAGAACGGTTGGAGGAAAGTGCTATCTTAAGATATTCTTTGGTCAGGGTATGGGTTTTTCCCGAACCTGCGGATGCATTATATATTTTAAAGGAATGATCTGACACCGATTTTTATCTGCAAATTACATAATCCAAAATTGTTCTTAACAATTTATTGGCTGAATTAGTCTGTTAAAAAATGTAAATTTGAGGAACTATTTTTATAACCTAAATACGATAATTATGGCTTTTGAATTACCAAAATTACCTTATGCATACGATGCATTGGAACCACATATTGATGCCAGGACCATGGAAATACACCACACTAAGCATCATAATGGCTATACGAACAACCTGAATAATGCCATTGCCGGGACCCCTTTGGAAAAAAAATCCATCGAGGCTATCTTGACCGATTTGGATATGGGCAATGCCGCTGTGCGGAACAATGGTGGTGGTTTTTATAACCATTCCTTGTTTTGGGAGGTGATGTCCCCTAAAGGAGGCGGGGAACCTACTGGCGAACTGGCCAAGGCCATTACGGACGCTTTTGGTTCGTTTGAAGCGTTTAAAGAAGCGTTCAGTAAGGCTGCAGGAACTCGATTTGGTTCGGGTTGGGCATGGCTTTGTGTGCACAAAGGAGGTAAAGTGGAAGTTTGTTCAACTCCAAACCAAGATAATCCCCTTATGCCCGGTACCGGCTGTGAGGGCTTTCCTATTCTAGGATTGGATGTGTGGGAACACGCTTATTACTTAAATTACCAAAACAGAAGACCTGATTACATAAATGCGTTTTTCAATGTAATCAATTGGGAGAAGGTCGCAGCGTTATACAGTGCGAATAAATAAAAGTCGCTCAAATGAATCGAAGCCCTTGGACCTTTAGGTTTAAGGGCTTTTTTTTGTCTAAAAATAGAAAAGGGCGGAGAAGTCTCCACCCTTTTCGTCCCAAATCTTACCATAAACTTAACCTACTTATGCTATGGCATGACTAAAATACTGGGTTTGTTGGAAATAAAAAAGGAATTTTAATGAATTTTGGATTTCGTTCATCCGCTTTACGGGGATTTCGCGTGGTATTTGGTAAGATAAGGTCCGTCATTGGGAAGGGATTTTTAAAATAAAAAGGTGGAACATTGTTCCACCTTTTTCCCCAAATCTTACCATGAACTTAACCTACTTATGCTATGGTCCTACGAACATAAGGCGTAACCGGCTAGTTATAAAAGGTTTTAGATGAACTCCCTAATCTATGGTTAAAGTGCAATATCCCTATGCGAAAATGGGTATTATCCAATGTTCCTAGATGGTTTACTTTGTGAAAGTGCAAAATGTCCTGTGATAAATAGCGAGAGGTATAGTGTAACTCTACATATAAGGGTGCTGCCGATGGGGTTTCCCGTTAATTGGGTTGAAGTGATCGTACATTCCGAAAATGGTAAGGCGGAGAGGGAAATTTCGGGGTAAGGCATTTTAAAATAAAAAGGTGGAACAATGTTCCACCTTTTTCCCCAAATCTTACCATGAACTTAACCTACTTATGCTATGGTCCTACGAATGTAAGTCGGTATTTCGCACCTTCGAAAATTCTTGGTTGAAGCGTCTATAAAAGCGGTAAAGTGTAAGTATGGGATGTTGGGCAAAATGTGTCGTAAGGGTTAGGGGGCATATGACCTCTACCTGGCGTACGGGGTTTAAGGGGAGTTCATAAAGCTTATAAACGGAAAGCATTGGGTAGAAATAAAAAAGGTGGAGAAATCTCCACCTTTTTTGCCCCAAATCTTACCATGAACTTAACCTACTTATGCTATGGCGGGTCTAAAGTAGGTGGGTGGACTTCCTTCTGGCGTAAAAAGACGTTAAAACACCTATTTTATCGATGAAATGCACAATCTGATGCATTTCATCGATAAATATTAATAAGCTCTTTCGTTTTTACCTTCGTAAAAGTTGATGAATGCCTTGTTGACTACCTTGTTTCCCCCATTTGTAGGATAGTTGCCTGTAAAGTACCAATCCCCAAGGTTTTGGGGGCAAGCCTTATGAAGGCTTTCAATGGTTTGATAGATGATTTTGACTTCGGCTTTTATCTCAGGAGGGCTCAATAGTTCCCCTATTTTATCTGAAATTTGATGTGCGGTAAAGGGCGCGTAGAATTCCTTCACATAATTGATTATTTCATTGTCTTTGGAATTCACTTGGGCTACACACTTCTTGTAGATGGCCTCGACCTGATCCATGGTATCGTAGTCTTTATGCAATGCCAAGGCCGCTTTGAAAGCGATGAAATCCTCCAATTTGGCCATATCTATTCCATAACAATCCGGGTAGCGTATCTGAGGTGCCGAAGAGACTACGATTATCTTTTTAGGGGATAAACGATCCAATATGCGCAGGATACTTTTTTTAAGGGTCGTTCCACGTACAATACTATCATCGATGATAACAAGGTTGTCGTCCTTATTCACCGAACCGTACGATATATCGTAAACATGGGCGACCAAATCGTCCCTACTGCTATCTTGGGTGATAAAGGTCCTTAATTTTGCATCCTTTATGGCGACTTTTTCGATTCTGGGCCTGACCCCTAAGATGTCGTGCAGTTCTTTTTGGGTGATATTGGAACCGATGGATAAAATTTGTTCCTCTTTCTTTTTGTTCAAATAATTCTGGGCCTCTTTGACCATGCCGAAAAATGAAGTCTCCGCCGTATTGGGGATGTATGAGAACACGGTGCGCTCAATATCATTGTCAATGGCCTTTAGGATTTGGGGGAAAAGGAATTTTCCTAAGTTCTTGCGTTCTTGGTAGATTTCCTTATCGCTTCCCCGCGAAAAATAAATACGTTCAAAGGAACAGGCCTTTCTTTCCCTGGGTTTCAAGATCTCACTGATTCCTGAGGTGCCATCTTTCTTTACGATAATGGCATGACCTGGATCCAATTCCTTTACTTCTTCGAACGGCACGTTGAAAACGGTCTGTATGGCAGGCCTTTCCGAAGCGACCACAACGACCTCATCATCCTTGTAATAATAGGCAGGTCTGATTCCCGATGGATCCCTAAGGACAAAAGCGTCTCCATGGCCCAACATTCCGGCCATGGCATAACCACCGTCCCAGTTCTTGGCTGCTTTTCGAAGGATCTTCGTCAGTTTCAATCTTTTGGCGATCAAAGGGGAAGCCTCCATTTTGTTATACCCTTCTTTTTTGATCTGCTTGTATAATTTGGCCACGGCATCATCAAGAAAATGTCCTATCTTTTCCATAACGGTTACCGTATCGGCCATCTCCTTGGGGTGCTGTCCAATTTGTACCAGATTATCAAAGAGCTCATTTACATTGGTCATATTGAAATTACCCGCGACAATGAGGTTACGGTGCATCCAGTTATTCTGTCTAAGGAATGGATGGACACTTTCAATACTGTTCTTGCCAAATGTACCATATCGCACATGTCCCAATAAAACTTCCCCGATATAGGGAATGTTGTTTTTCTGGGCGGTTACATCTTCTTTATATTCGGGATGTTCCGCAAATTCCTTGTTTATACGGTTATTGATTTGGTCAAAGATGTCCTGTATGGGCTGTTGTTCTGCAGAACGTACCCGGCTCATATAGCGAACCCCGGGGTTCATATCCAATTTAATACTCGCAAAACCTGCACCATCCTGTCCCCGATTGTGCTGTTTCTCCATCATTAGGTACATTTTGTTTACCCCATAAAATGCCGTACCGTATTTTTCTTTGTAATAGGATAGCGGTTTAAGTAAACGAATTACCGAAATTCCACATTCATGTTTTATTGCGTCGCTCATTTTTTTCCTCTAAAATTTTACCCAATACCCCTAATAGGGGAACTTCAATTTATTACTAGTATCATTATCATCCCCACTTCTTGAAGGGTCATAACCCAATGTCCCGGTTATGGATTTTACGTATTAAAAAAGCCCTAACTTTTCTGTTAGGGCGTGTTATTATTGTAATTCAATATCAAATTGTGTCAAAGCCTTGAATTGATGTAGCCTTTTATATATTTCATCCTCACCAAGATCTACCATTCTTTCGGTGCCGAACTTTTCTACGCAAAAAGAAGCGAGATTCGACCCATGTATGACCGCATTCTTTAGGTTGTTGAACGAGGTATTGCCCGTTGCCGCCAAATACCCTGAAAAACCACCGGCGAAGGTATCCCCGGCCCCTGTCGGGTCAAATACCTCTTCCAAGGGTAAGGCCGGTGCAAAGAATATATTGTCCTGGTTGAACAAGAGCGCCCCATGCTCCCCTTTTTTGATCACTACATATTTAGGTCCCATGGCGTGTATTTTCTCTGCCGCCTTGACCAAGGAATATTCATTGGTCAATTGCCGAGCTTCTTCATCATTGATGGTAATTACGTCGGTATGTTTTATGACTTGCATCAGCTCATCAAGGGTGTTGTCCATCCAAAAATTCATAGTATCCAAAACAACCAATTTGGGT
Organism: Maribacter polysaccharolyticus; assembly: GCF_028882255.1. Lineage (GTDB taxonomy): Bacteria > Bacteroidota > Bacteroidia > Flavobacteriales > Flavobacteriaceae > Maribacter_A > Maribacter_A polysaccharolyticus. The sequence goes on along the minus strand of NZ_JARBUY010000004.1, from coordinate 598,175 downwards.
CTTTTCGTCATTTGAACGATGACACTCATTTGAACGCTAGGGTGCAAATTGCCCAACATGACGACATCGGCATCCTTAAAATCATTGGGTACCAAAGGTTTGAAATCGGCCAGCGTGTTCAATTCGGTGACTAAGGTATCCCTGGAATTCAAATCGTTATGGTATTTACCTTTCCAAAAAAAGGTTTTGCCTCCCTTCACCACTTCCAAAGACGAGGTATCGATGTTCTTTTTTTTAAGTAGATCGATATATTCTTGGGGAAAATCATCCCCAACAACGGATACTATGGCAGATTGCACATCAAATTGGGAAGCAGAAAGTCCTATAAAGGTCGCTGCGCCGCCCAAAATCTTATCCGTTTTGCCAAAAGGGGTTTCAATTGCATCAAAAGCGACAGTGCCGACAATCAGTAATTTGCCCATGAATTAGAATTTTGCTGCAAATATACATTAATGATGGGCTAAAATCCACAAGGATATGTCCTTCATTGCAAAAAGTTGTCAAAGGACTTATTTTCTCCCAAAATCTGCGGGAATTTCCCCCCAAGCTTTTGTTTCCCATTTAACGACCTTAGTGGTGTAGGTGTTTTTGTTCAACCAATCTATGGCCCTTCGGACCAAATCGAACAGTTCTTTGTTCTTCGGGGTTTCTTCCAATTTGGTATTGCAGGTCTTTTTACGGACCCAACTCATGGCGGTCCGTGAATCGGTATAAATTATACGATCGCTATTGCGCTGTTTCAAAAAGGCCAAGCCATGTACAATGGCCAAAAATTCACCAATGTTGTTCGTGCCCTGTTGAAATGGCCCTTGTCTGAATAGTTTTTTACCCGTTTTGGTGTCTACCCCTTGGTATTCCATAATACCGGGATTGCCACTCGAGGCGGCATCCACTGCAATGGAGTGGTAATTCGGGTTCCCTATTTTCTGAAGTTGCTCCGAGGTTAATCCCGAGGAAGGACTTTTTTTACCCTTGTAGGACGCATAATCGGAGTTATATGCTTTCTTGGCCATGTCAAAAGTGGCAAATGACTTGTATTGGGCGCCTTTATAACCGGTTATAGCGGCCTTGCAATCGTCCCAGGTCGTATAGACGCCGGGTCGCTTGCCTTTCCAAACCACATAAAATTTCGACTTTTTTGACATTATTGGGCCAATAACAATTGTTCAATGATTTTTGGGAAAAACTCATACTCCAAGGCATGTACCTTCGCGGCAATATCCTCAACCCGGTCTTCGGGACTTATTTTTGTACGTTCTTGATGTATGATGGCGCCTTCATCATAATGTTCGTTCACATAGTGTATGGTAATGCCCGATTCATCATCCCCGTTCTCTTTTACGGCCTTATGTACATGGTCCCCGTACATGCCTTTACCACCATATTTCGGCAATAGGGCCGGGTGTATGTTTATGATTTTATTTGGGAAGGCTTTTATGATGTGGTCTGGGACTTTCCATAAAAAACCGGCCAATACAATAAGATCGGGATGGGATCCTTTAAGGATGTCCAAAACGCAATCGGTATCCTTAAAAGCGGTTTTGTTGAAATATAAAGCACTAACACTCAGTCTTTTGCAACGTTCCAGGACTTTGGCGTCGCTTTTGTTGGTCAAGACCATGGAAACGTTGATGTTTGGGTTATCCTGGAAATAATGGATAATATTTTCAACATTGGAGCCAGAACCAGAGGCGAACAGGATGATTTGTTTGGTTTTCAAAAGAGTGGGATTTTAAAAAAAATATGGTTTGTTCTTCTTGTAAGGAAAGAGGAAGAGAATTTGGGTTAAAAATTTGAGCAAGAACACTTTATATACTATAAAGGGGTGCTGATTTTAACCTTTGCAATCTTTTCCCATTACGTTACCGATGAAAATTATTTGGGCTAAAATAATACACTTGAGCTTAAATTTCTTAAATTACTGGACATTTTAACCACAAATGGCATTATTAACACCAAAGTTTTTTATTTTTGCCAAAATTTAAATTTTAAAAACCAAAATTATTATGTCAGACATTGCATCAAGAGTTAAGGCTATCATAGTTGATAAGTTAGGAGTTGATGAAAACGAGGTAGTATCAGAAGCTAGCTTTACCAACGACTTAGGGGCGGATTCACTGGATACGGTTGAGTTGATTATGGAGTTCGAAAAAGAATTCGATATTCAAATCCCTGATGATCAAGCTGAAAATATCGCAACAGTTGGTCAAGCCATAAGCTATATAGAAGAAGCTAAGTAATCATATGATTTCTTGAATAGTTAATAATTATCCATGCGGTAAACATGTCGCATGGATATTTTTATTTATTTTCACTTGGCTTAAATAAAATAAAGTTAGTTCAATGCAGTTAAAGCGAGTTGTAGTTACAGGATTGGGTGCTTTGACACCTATTGGTAATAATATTGAGGAATACTGGGAAGGATTGGTGAACGGTAAAAGTGGTTCTGCCCCCGTTACCTATTATGATGCTGAAAAGTTCAAAACCAAGTTTGCCTGCGAACTTAAAAACTTCAAGGCCGAAGATCATTTCGATCGTAAGGAAGCGCGTAAACTGGACCGATTTGCACAATATGCCCTGGTTTCGTCCGATGAGGCCATACTTGATTCCAAATTGGATTTGGATGTGGTCGATAAATTCCGGGTAGGTGTAATTTGGGGAGCAGGTATCGGCGGATTGGAAACTTTCCAAAACGAAGTGATCAATTATGCCAATGGCGATGGCACTCCAAGGTTCAATCCATTCTTTATACCTAAAATGATCGCAGATATCGCCCCGGGCAATATTTCGATCAAACATGGTTTTATGGGGCCGAACTATACAACGGTTTCCGCTTGTGCCTCATCTGCAAATGCCATGATCGATGCACTTAACTATATTCGTTTGGGACATTGCGATGTTATTGTTACCGGTGGTAGCGAAGCAGCCGTGACCATTGCGGGTATGGGAGGATTCAATGCCATGCATGCCCTTTCGACAAGAAATGATAGTCCTGAAACAGCTTCGAGACCCTTTGATGCTACCAGGGATGGTTTTGTATTGGGTGAAGGAGCAGGGGCACTTGTCTTGGAGGAATATGAACACGCCAAGGCGAGAGGTGCCAAAATATATGCGGAACTCCTTGGTGGGGGAATGTCGAGTGATGCTTACCATATGACCGCCCCACATCCTGATGGGATAGGAGTGGTACAGGTAATGAAGAATTGTTTAAGGGATGCGGGATTAAAACCGGAGGATATCGATGCGATCAATACCCATGGTACTTCCACACCTTTAGGGGATGTTGCTGAATTAAAGGCCATATCGGAGGTTTTTGGAGCACATGCACCTGAAATAAACATCAATTCAACAAAATCCATGACCGGACATTTGTTGGGTGCTGCCGGGGCGATCGAAGCCATAGCTTCCATATTGTCCATTAAATACGGTATGATCCCCCCGACCATAAACCACACGACCGTGGATGAAAAAATTGACCCAAAACTGAACCTTACCTTAAATAAGGCACAAAAAAGGGAAGTGAATGTTGCCATGAGCAATACCTTCGGATTTGGTGGCCATAATGCATGTGTAGTTTTTAAGAAAATCAGTTAATCGAGTCATGAATTTCCCATCCAATATATTCAATTCCCATTCCAAACAGGATGGGGATTTTTTTTTGGGAATCACCGATATTTTGGGTTTTAAGCCCAAAAAACTGGAAATTTATAAGAAAGCCTTTTTGCATCGATCGGTAAATCGAAAAGACAAAAAGGGGAATCCCATGAATTATGAGCGACTTGAATTTTTGGGCGATTCAATGTTGGGGACCATAATTTCCAAACACCTTTATGATCAAGTGCCTGAAGGGGACGAAGGTTATTTGACCAAAATGAGGTCCAAAATCGTAAGTAGGGACCATTTGAATGAATTGGGAAAAGACCTGAACCTGATAAAATTTGTGGAAAGCAGGATTCCTAAAACCCATTTTGGGGATAATATACATGGCAATGTGTTCGAAGCATTGGTTGGGGCCATCTACTTGGATCGGGGGTACAAATATTGTGAGAAATTCATTCACGCTAGGGTTATCGTACCTTATGTGGATATTGAACAGTTGGAAGGTAAGGTTATCAGCTATAAGAGTTTGATCATTGAATGGTGCCAAAAACAGAAAAAAACATTCAATTTCAACATTTATGAAGATACCGGTAACGATGAGTTGAAACATTTTGCCGTAAAACTCATTATTGGAAACAAAGTGGTGGCCAAAGCCCGGGGAACATCGAAAAAGAAAGCCGAGGAACGGGCCTCTAAACGCGCATTTTTCGCGCTACAGGATCGTATAGGTTAAACCGATGCCATAAAATTGGAAAGTTAGCGTTATTATTGAAATAAAAATTGCTTTAGTCTATAGTGCCTTAGGCAATATATTTTATTAATCATATATTTGCGCTTTTGTACGCAAATGACGGCAGTGTATAAAATTAGTGGTGATTTATACGAAGAAAACTTCGCCCTGATCGCATTGCATAGTACCATGAATGATTATTCGGTCGTATATGCCTTGAACAATGTGCTTAAGTCATCATTCGTTAGGGCACCGAAAGATTTGGAATTGTCGGAGCATATGTCATTTCCGTTTTTTGAATGGCAAGACGACCAACACGATAGGTATTGGGTGGTGCTTGCCAATAAGAGTACGAAAAAAGAGCTTTTGGTTCGGGATGGACTTTTTCAGGATGAGCCATCGTTCGCGAAACACCATTTGGTACCAGAGCAAAAGGAGGTCGATTATTTTATTAAAATTGAACATGACGATGATTTGGAGACATCGGAACTGGTAAAAAAGATATTGACCATACCTAAAATAATAACTGCATATAGTTTGGATGCAGCTATGTTGAAATCAAAAAATAATTTAATTTTTTAATTGATGTCAAAAATAAAAAAGACGAAAATAGTCGCAACCTTAGGTCCTGCTACCAGTAAGAAGGAAGTGATTATGGATATGATAAAGGCCGGGGTTGATGTCTTTCGAATTAATTTTTCACATGCCGACTATGAGGATGTTAAGGAGCGTGTGGCCATGATTCGTGAGGTCAATGCCGAAATGGAAACCAATATCGCCATCCTAGGCGATTTACAAGGCCCCAAGCTAAGGGTCGGCGTTATGGCCGAGGAAGTCGTGGTGGCACCTGGAGATGAGATTACCTTTGTGACCGGAAAACCTTTTGAAGGGGATTCGGAGAAGGTATATATGAACTATGCGGCTTTTCCAAAAGACGTGAATCCAGGGGAACGTATTTTATTGGACGATGGTAAATTGATGTTCGAAGTCGTTTCGACCAATAAGAAAGATAAGGTAAAGGCCAAGGTTATTCAAGGAGGGCCCTTAAAATCCAAAAAAGGGGTCAACCTACCGAATACGAATATCTCCTTGCCCGCTCTTACCGAAAAGGATGTCAAAGATGCTATTTTCGCCATTTCCTTGAACGTGGATTGGATTGCATTGTCCTTCGTTAGACATAGTCAGGATATCGTTGATCTACAGAATATCATCAAGGAACATTCAGAGAATAAGATTCCGATCATTGCCAAGATCGAAAAACCGGAGGCTGTCGAGAATATCGATAAAATCGTATCCTATTGCGACGGTTTAATGGTTGCCCGTGGTGATCTGGGTGTGGAAGTTCCTGCCCATGAGGTGCCATTGATCCAGAAAAAACTGGTATTAAGGGCTAAAAAAGCCAGGATTCCCGTTATTATCGCTACCCAGATGATGGAAACCATGATCACAAGCCTTACCCCTACAAGGGCAGAGGTAAATGATGTGGCGAATTCGGTAATGGATGGGGCAGATGCGGTAATGCTATCCGGGGAGACCTCTGTAGGTAATTACCCTGTTGAGGTCATCCAAAAAATGGCGAGTATCTTATCAAGTGTTGAGAATTCGGAACTGATCGTCGTTCCACAAGAACCACCTCATATCAGGACCAATAGATACATCACCAAATCCGTATGTTACCATGCTGCGATCATGGCGAATGAAATAAAGGCAAAAGCCATTTCCACTTTGACCAATAGTGGGTATACCGCTTTTCAGATTTCAGCCTGGAGGCCAAGCGCCCATATTTTGGTTTTCACCTCCAATAAAAGGATTTTGACGCAGTTGAACCTACTTTGGGGTGTAAAGGCCTTTTACTATGACAAATATGTTTCTACCGATGAGACGATAGAGGATGTCAATTCAATCGCCTGTAAAAAAGGCTTTTTGGAAGAAGGGGATATGCTCATCAGTTTGGCAGCTATGCCCATAAAAGATAAAGGTATGGTGAATACCTTAAGGGTAACCGAGATCAAGACGTGTAATTTTTAAATACACCTTACCTCATAAATTTGGCCCAAACACAGTTGTGTTTGGGCTTTTTGTTTTAAAAGGGTCAGGTAAGTTTTATACATCGGGGAAGACTAATGTTTTGGACAAATGGGGAACAACGAATGAAATTTGAATTTTACGACGGTAAATTAGGGTCTATTTTTGGGTTATCCGATGATATTAAGAAAGATGGACGAAGTTTTTCCATTACCTCCGGGACCATTAATTTCCTATGGAATAGGAATTCCGAAAATATAGAAATCCTGATTGATGGTTTCCCCGTTGTTTTAGGGCCTAACCAATTAACTACAACGACCTATCTACAACATATTTCCTTTGAGAACACAACATTGCCATTAACTGCTTTTTTATTCAATAGGGAGTTTTATTGTATAGCCGATCACGACGCTGAGGTTTCTTGTAACGGTATATTGTTTTTTGGGACACAGGACTTACCGATTATAACCATACCTAAAGATCAGGAGCGTAAGTTCAATACACTCTATGAAATTTTCCAAGACGAGTTTTCCACCTCGGATAAAATCCAGGGGGATATGCTTCAAATGCTATTGAAAAGATTGATCATAATGGCTACAAGATTGGCCAAAGAACAGTTGATCATTAAAAAACTGGATAATGACCAAATAGACGTAATACGCAAGTTCAATGTATTGGTCGATGAGCATTACCGATCAAAAAGAAAAGTAAGTGAATATGCCGAATTACTTTTTAAGAGTCCAAAAACCCTATCCAACCTTTTTTCCATTTATAACCAAAAATCGCCCCAGCAAATTATTTTGGACCGTGTCGCTTTGGAGGCAAAGCGATTAATCAATTATACGGATAAGCAAAATCAGGAAATAGCCTATGAGTTGGGTTTTAATGATCCCGCACATTTTAGCCGTTTTTTTAAGAAGGTAACCTCTTTATCCCCTACCGAATACCGAGAAACCCACAATATACTTCACTAAGGGAAATTTTTACAAGCAGTCGGGAAATACGTAATAACAAAAAGGTGTTTCTCTACCCCATCTTTGCACTGTAATAATAAAACAAAGCAAGATGAAAGTAAATACCACATCAATTTTCAACCTTATCGAGATCTTTGGTAAGACCAAGAGGTCGAAACCCCAATCGCTTAATCTGGAAAATCATTGTGAACAAAAACTCCACCACGATTTCTATTGTGATGCGGAAGAACCTTTTGTATCCATTTAAAACCTACAACAAACCGGGAATCCATGATTCCCATTAAACAAAAAAACAGACATGAGTAATTTTAATGTACCTAAAAGAGAAGAAGTAAGTGCGGCCAACCAAGCAATTTTCGATAATCTGGAGAAAGCAGTTGGTTTTGTTCCTAATTTGTATGCGACCTATGCGTATTCTGAAAATGCACTCGGTAATTATTTGGCATTGTCCAATGTTAAAACATCCTTAAGCGCTAAAGAGAAGGAAGTGGTGAATTTGGCCGTGAGCCAGGTCAATAACTGTGCTTATTGTTTAGCGGCCCATACCGCAATAGGAAAAATGAACGGCTTTAACGACGATCAAATTTTGGAATTACGTTCAGGAAAGTCCAGTTTCGATACAAAATTAAACGCTTTGGCAGCCTTGGCCAAAAACATTACGGAGCATCGTGGTGCTACCGATCAAGGGGTTATTGAGGAATTCTTCAATGCCGGATGGAGCAAAGAAAATTTGGTAGACACCATCGTTTTGGTCGGGGACAAAACAATTTCGAACTATTTACATAAAACTACGGATGTACCCATCGACTTTCCTGTTGCACCGGTTTTGGAAGCAGTAGTGGAATAAGATATTCAAACATAAAATTTTAAGTCATGAAAAAAGTAATTATAGTATTGGTATGGGTAGTTGGGGCAGTGTTTTCGGCAAACGCCCAAGATAAAATGCAAGGGAAGACACCTAAGACAATCAGCTTAGAGCAAACCCCAGGGGAATTCACCCAAAAAAAGATTGCCGTTTCCGAGGGAACATACTTTTTTGAAATTGTAAATAAAGGTGTGGGCCATGATGTTGGTTTTGTATTGGTCGAAAAGGGTAAAGACATTAGCAAGCCTGAAAACCATATTCAAACGGCATACGTTACAGAAGCGGTGGCGACTGGGATGACCCAAAGGTCTCATCCTACTGAATTGACCAAAGGGGAGTATGTCTATTTCTGCCCTTTGAACCCAACGGCAACCGACAATACCCTAGTAGTACAGTAGTTGCCCACTAAACATTTAAAGCCTCGATTTTATCGGGGCTTTTTTGTACCTCCTAATCGGTCATACAAATTGGCATATCATATACGGATTTATATGGGGTAAGGTTGAAAAAGTGACACTTTCGAATGTCATAATGACATTTTTTTTAAAATTTATTTAATAATTGGGGATTGACTTTCTTAAATAGTTTTAAAACTTTTTTCATTACGGCCTTCCTTTCGATTTCGGCACTTTATTTGCTGCTATTCGGTTGATATTTAAATGATTGTCTAACTTAAAATTTTTGTCGTTATGAGTAATTTGGTAACAACAGGAAACGGAAGTTTGGCAGAAAAAACAAAAACCAATGGCCTGACTTTCCCAACTTGGTCCGCTTGGATCGATGAAATGTTCAACCGGGATTTACCTTCCATCTTCACTCCAAATTTCAACACCGGTATAACGCTTCCGAAAGTCAATATTCGGGAAACCAAGGACGCTTATTTTGTGGACATGGCCGTACCGGGAATGAAAAAATCCGATTTCCGGATTGATTTGGACAATAACGTGCTGTCCATTTCGAATGAGGTACAGTCGAATAAGGAAGAGGAAGAAAACTACACCCGTAGGGAATTCGGATATGATGCTTTTAAACGTTCGTTTTCATTACCGGAAACCATTCAGGAAGAAAAAATCAAAGCTTCCTATTTGGAGGGTATCCTAAGTATACATCTTCCCAAAAAAGAAGAGGCGATACGACAGGCACCCCGTAAAATCAACATTACATAAGATCAAACGGGAGGTCGCATTCGTCGACCTCCCTGTTTATACATCGATTGTATACCTAGGGATCATGACCATCCCTTTTATAAAATAGTATCAACTAAAAATAGAGTATCATGAAGAAGTATGTTGCATTGGCTATTTCGGCACTTTTGACATTAAGTTGCAATAGCCAAGAAAAGAAAGCTAAGGAGGATGCCCAAGAAGGAACTAAGGCCCATAGTACCGAAGCGCCCAAAGGCAGTTGGAAAGTGAATAGGGAGTTTGATGAGGACGGTAACTTGATCCGCTACGATTCCATTTATTCATGGTCATCGGGCACAGATCTTAATGAGCTTGCCGCTATGGACAGGGATAGCATATTGAAATCAATGCGTTCAAGATTTTATCGCAACTTCTCAGGCTTTGACCATGAAGGATTTTCCGATATATTCGGTGAGGATTCACTGTTCACCAAACAGTTTTTCAATGATGATTTTTTCGATAGTGATTTCGGCCATGATTTTATGGATATTGACCAAATACGTAAGCGAATGGAAGGTATGCAACGGAAATTCTTGGAGCGTTATGGGGCCGATTTCAATAATCAAGAAAGAAAGGATGAGGAATAGGATTTGAAAAAAACATCCCCCGTTTTTTCCTTTCTGGTGAATGCTTTTAAAAATCGAACTGCAATTGTAGTGAAACCGAGTCTTTTTCAGCTTCGGTTTTCTTTTTGTCCGTATTCAGATTATGAAGCGAAATGCCCAAAAGACGTACCGAATTTTCCATTTTCTCTTGATAGAGCAGTTCTTTGGCCGTCTCCAATAGCAACGATTTGTCGGTTACGAAATAGGGCAATGTTTTACTTCGGGTCTGAAGGGTGAAGTCGCTATACTTGATCTTTAAGGTGATGGTCTTCCCGGCTATTTTGGATTTTTTCAATCGTTTTTCGAGTTCGGTCGCGATATGTTCCAAGCGCTCTAACATAAAGATCTCGCTGCTCAGGTTTTCGTTGAAAGTACGCTCAGCCCCAACAGACTTGGGGATGCGATGGGGTTTAACGGGGCTAAGGTGTATTCCCCTGACCACGTTGAAATAATGATTACCGCTTTTGCCGAAATGTTCTTCGAGAAATTCAAGGGATTTGCTTTTTAAGTCCTTCCCGGTGAAAATTCCCAAGCGGTACATCTTTTCGGTGGTTACCTTACCGACACCATGGAATTTCCGAATTTCCAAATCCTCCAGAAATTGCAGTACCTCTTCAGGGTTTACGGTTTTTTGTCCATTGGGTTTGTTGAAATCACTGGCGATTTTGGCGATGAATTTATTAATGGATATTCCGGCCGAGGCCCTTAGACCTATTTCGTCATATATTCGTTGTCTTATCTCCTGGGCGATCAAGGTAGCGGACGGATTCCCCTTTTTGTTGATGGTCACATCCAAATAGGCCTCATCCAAGGAAAGGGGCTCTACCAAATCGGTATAATCAAAAAAGATCGTACGAATGCGCTGCGATAGTTCCTTATAACGTGTAAAACGGGGTTTAACGAAAGTCAGGTGCGGACAGTTCTTTTTGGCCAAATAACCGCTCATGGCGCTGCGTACACCATATTTTCGGGCCTCGTAATTTGCTGCGGATACGACACCCCTTACCTCATTGCCGCCAACGGCAAGGGGTTTCCCGATTAATTCCGGATAATCAAGCTCTTCTACAGACGCATAAAAGGCATCCATATCGACATGTATGATTTTTCGCAATGGGAAATCCGTATCCATGTTGTAAATTTATAACAACTTTTAACGAAAACGGCATAAGTGAAGACGGCTATAATACTTGGGGCAACGGGATTGACAGGGGGTAAATTATTGGAACACCTGTTGAACGATCCGAATTACGGACGCATTAAACTATTCTCAAGGAGTTCCGTAGGCATTTCCGATCCTAAAATTGAGGAATATCTTGGCGATATGTTCAGTTTGGATGACTTTAAAGAACATTTTACCGGCGATGAGGTCTTCTGTTGTATTGGAACTACAAAGTCAAAGACCCCCAATAAGGAGTTTTATAAAAAGATCGATTTTGGCATTCCCAAAAATGCGGCCATGTTGGCAAAAGAAAATGGGATAAATACCTTTATCGTAATTTCTGCATTGGGAGCCAATGCCAAAAGCCCCCTTTTTTATAATCGGATAAAAGGCGAGATGGAAGAGGCCGTTTTAAAGGCGAAGATTCCGAGAACCTATATTCTACAACCCTCTTTGATCGGAGGTAAACGGGAAGAAAAAAGAATCGGGGAATGGATCTTTAAACAATTGATGCGGGCCGCCAATTTCGTTTTGGCCGGACCTTTGAAAAAGTTTAAGTCAGTTCGTCCCGAAACCATTGTAAAGGCCATGGTGTGGTTGGCTAAGAACGATTACGACGGCCCTAGGATTCCTTCCAATGTTATCCGGGATCTCGGACGTCAATACTAAATTCCAAGGTAATTATCTTATTGGGCGTTGCTAGCTGTATCTACATGCAGATTACTGTAATCAGGGACTTGGCTGGTCATTCCTTAAAGCTGGATTATGGTAACCAAAGTTTTTTTCCTGAACATCGTTTGGGAGAGGAAGAATCGACCTAATCATAAATAATGGTGTCGTATAAATGGCTTGTCGGCTTTTTATACCTACAACTGCTAGGCTTGTATAAAACAATGGCTTATATAAATGGTACACTGTTGACAACAAGCTAAAAGGGACAGTCACTTTTCGGGATTCTACCGATGTATTTTGCACAGCAATGATTAACTTTGAAGTTTGGGCAAATTCCAATATTGAATATATGATGTTGATTAACGAAGGGATATGGAAAAAGTTTGTATTGACTTGAAATTAGACCGAAAAAGCCCTGTACTTCTTTATACAGGGATTGAAAAAATCACGAGGTCTATGGTCGTTCAAGAAGAACACCAAAGCCGTAGGTTTTTTTCTCTTATGGCTGGCATAGGAGGAGAAGGGAATACTAACCCCCCGCTTTACGAATTGTTAGGTGCCGAACAGGAAACCATCGTTGCGTTCCCCATAGCCCAACGGGGTTGTAATCTAGAAGACAGACCCGTTGCATTCCATATTACTTATGATTTCACCTATGATATTGAATTGAAAAGAATATCCTGAATAAAAGAGAATCCTAAATAAAATTAATATAATATGACTGATCAAATAGCAATAGGGGTAGATATTGGCGGAAGCCATATTACCAGTGCGGCTGTGAATTTAAAAACTTTTGAAATACTTGGGAATACCACGTTTTCTGCAAGAATTGACAATAAGGCATCCAAGGAGCTTATTTTCAAGGACTGGAGTAAAGCTATAAACAAAACCATTGAGAGTGCTTCAATGCAGACCAAAGCAGAAATCGGATTTGCGATTCCCGGTCCATTCAATTACAAGACAGGAGTTGCCCTTTTTGAAGGGGAAAACGATAAATATGAAAATCTGCGTAATGTTTCGGTGACCAAAGAATTCCCTAAGTACCTCAATAGTGAAAATGTTAGCCTCAGGTATTTAAATGATGCAACGGCATTTGGTGTTGGGGTATCTACCCAGGGAAAGGCCAAAACATGTAAAAAGGTTATTGTCGTAACCTTGGGCACCGGTTTTGGTTCTGCCTTTATCAGCAATGGTGTGCCCCAAGTAAATTCCGATGACGTGCCCCAAGATGGATGTTTATGGGACAAACCCTATAAGTCGGGAATAAGTGACGATTATTTCTCTACCCGATGGTGTATCGAAAGGTATTTTGAACTTACTTCACAACGTGTTAAGGGAGTAAAGGAAATCGCCGAAGCGAATACGGAGGACTCTAGGAAGGTTTTTGATGAATTCGGAAGCAATATGGCAGAATTCATGATTCCTTTTATCAAGGATTTCAAAGCGGAAATCCTGGTCATGGGCGGGAACGTATCAAAAGCAAGTGACCTATTTTTACCGGTATTGAAAAAAGAATTGGAAAAAGCCGGGGCACCCTTGGAATTTGAGGTGTCCACATTGCTGGAAGATGCGGCGATAATCGGAAGTGCCAAACTTTTCGTAAACGACTTTTGGAACGTAGTAAAAAATGAACTCCCTGAAATTTAAAAAATAATATATGGCAACCAATAAAATACAACTAAACAAATTTTTTCCAGTATTCCTAACCTTCATTATTATGGGGTTTGTAGATATCGTGGGTGTTTCAACCGGTTATGTGCAGAAAGATTTCGGTCTTTCAGATTCCATGGCACAGTTTATCCCATCCATGGTGTTCATATGGTTTTTCGTTTTCTCCATTCCCGTAGGTGTACTCCAAGATAAAATAGGGAAAAAGAAAATGATGAACCTGGGTATTATCATCACTATTTTAGGACTGTTAATCCCGTTCATTTATTACTCATTTGCGGTTATTTTGATCGCCTTTGTCTTTATGGGAATCGGTAATACCATAGTGCAGGTCGCAGCAAGTCCATTGTTACAGGAAGTGACCCCAAAGGAGAAACTCTCAAGTTTTTTAAGCCTTTCCCAGTTCATGAAGGCCATTACTTCCTTAACAGGACCGATCATTGCCACCTATATGGCCATAACCTATGACAAGTGGATCCTTGTTTTCGCGGTTTATGCCATAATATCATTGGTCAATGTGCTATGGCTTTCCGCTACCAAGATCGACGAAAGTATAAAATCGGAAACCCCGGCCACTTTTGCATCGTGTATGAAGTTGCTTACCAATAAGTTTGTGCTTGCCATGGTAATCGCTATTTTTCTTATTGTCGGGGCCGATGTCGGGATGAATTCCAACATTCAAGGATTCCTTATGAAGCTTCACGGACTCACGCTCGAAAATGCCTCTTACGGTATAAGTGTTTATTTTACGGCCCTTATGATCAGTAGGTTTGTTGGGGCCATTTTACTGCAATTCCTAAAACCGGTGTTCTTCTTGGTGACCACTACGGTTTTGGCCCTTGTGGGTACCTTGATGATTATGCTCTCCGCTACCGAAATGATGGCCTATATCGGTATATTCATTGTAGGCCTTGGGGCAGGTAATCTATTTCCATTGATCTTCTCGATTGCCATAAATAAAATGCCTTCAAGATCCAATGAAATTTCCGGGTTGTTGATCATGGCGATCGTAGGTGGAGCCGTCATTCCCCCGATCATGGGCTTTGTTAGTTCCAGTTTTGGGATTATGGGAAGTCTTATTGTGCTCGTGGCGTGCTTTGCATATATGTTGATCATACCCTTTACGGCAAAGAGTAAAGTTTAAATTATCGCCTAATTGTACCAGCGTATTGAAAAATCCCCAAGTGATTCTTGGGGATTTTTTTGGTTTCATTTACTTACTTTTAGTTTAATACAAATGCATTATGGTAGAAATAGAACGGAAATTTTTAATGAAAGGCAGTGGTTATAGGACAGAAGCCACCTCCAGAACAAGAATAGTCCAAGGTTTTTTGAACACAGACCCGGAAAGAACCGTTCGAGTCCGGATAAAGGGTCAAGAGGCATTTTTGACCGTAAAGGGCATTTCCAATGATAGCGGTACCATGCGTTTCGAATGGGAAACCGGTATCGGTGTCGAAGAAGCGGAGGCCTTACTTCAATTATGCGAACCAACGATAATCGAAAAAATAAGGTATGTGATCCCGAATGGAAATCATTTGTTTGAAGTGGATGAATTTCTTGGGGAGAACCAAGGTCTGGTCATAGCCGAAATCGAATTGGAAAACGAAAATGATCCTTTTGAGCGTCCCGAGTGGCTTGGGAAGGAAGTCACCGGTGCCCTTAAGTATTATAACTCCATGTTGAGTAAAAATCCCTTCAGTGCCTGGAAGTAGTTGTCCTAGGAAAAAAAGCAACCCTCTACCAAGGATATATTCGATCCATGATAAAGGGTTTAATCTTCTTTTTCAAGTATTTTAATCCAGGATCAAGGTGCGGTATTACACCGTTTGCCCTGTAGTGGTATCAATGCCATCCGCCGCCTAATGATCGGTACAATTCCACGGTTGCTGACAGTTGGGAGAGTTTGTTGTCAATCAAGTTCAATTCGGCATTCAGGGCATTCTCCCTTGCGGTCAACAGATCTAAATAGGTAAGGTAACCGCTGTTCAACAATTCTTGGGAGTTTTCTTCCGCCCTGCGCAGGGCAATGACCTGGTTGGTAATGAATGTTTCCTTTTCTACGGCTATTTGGAAATCGTAGAAAGCTTCTGAAACTTCCCTACCTGCGGTCAATAGTGCTTTTTTAAATTGCAGCAAGGCTTGTTCTTGGTTTGCCTTTGACACCTCATAGGCAGTTCTAATCTTTCTTCCATTCAATAAGGGTTGTGTAAGCCCACCGACCAAATTGGCGAAAATTGAACCGGAATCGATCCAATTGTCCAATTCCAAACTGTTGTACCCGGCATTTGCACTAAGGGTTATCGACGGATAAAAATTACTTTTGGCAACATTGGCAAGTTCAAATGCGTTGATCAAGGCATATTCAGCCTGTAGGATGTCGGGTCTGTTTCTCAACAATAAGGAAGGAACCCCCAATTGCATTTCACTCGCCAAGCGCTGCTCTTCCAATGTACTTCGAGAATGGGTCTGTGGTTCTTCCCCTAATAGGAGACTTAAGGTGTTTTCAGTAATGAACAGGGCATTTTTGAGGTCCAATAATTGACTTTGGGCACTATACAGTTGTGCGGCGGTCTGATCAACACCTACTTGATTGGCCTGTCCGGCCACTTTAAGTTCCTTGATGGTCTCCAAGCTTTTGGAACGGTTGATTATGGTTTTTTCGGTAACCTCGATCTGTTCGTCCAAGGCCAAAAGTTGGTAGTAGGTCGCCGCGATTTGTGCGACCAAATCGGTTTTAACGGCTTTATGGGCCTCTACGGTTTGTAAGTAGTCGGCATCATTGGCCCTTTTACCACTTCTTATTTTTCCCCATATATCCGCTTCCCATGATAAGGTACCGGTAAGATCATAAACGCTATAGGGGTTGGTAAACAAACTTCCGTATAGGCCGTTGGCACTATTTTGGGCAGTCCGGGTTCCCGTTGCCGATAGGTTCAGTGTAGGCAGGTAATTTGCCTTCCCTTGTTTCACATACGCAGCTGCGGAATTTATGTTCTGCAACGCGATCCTGATGTCCAGATTGTTCTCCAAGCCTTTTTCAATATACCCTTTTAGATACTCATCGGTAAAAAGATCTTTATAGGAAACGGAAGCAAATGAAATGCTGTCCTGGGGCAGTTGATCGGTACGGAATAGCGCCTCGGTTTCGATTGCTGGCCTTTCGTAGGTCTTTGCCACAAAACACGATTGAAGCAAAAGCGGAAGAAAAGCGACTACTATAAGTTTATTCGTAACTATTTTTTTCATCGTTATTGTTCTTGGTTTATTTTGAAATTTCTTCACCGGGAGTACCTGTTATCCTTTCTTGGAGTGACTGGAATATCACATACAAGGCAGGTATGATCAATACCCCGAAAAGGGTCCCTATCAACATGCCGCCTACGGCACTCAAACCTATGGAACGGTTACCCACGGCACCGATACCGGTCGATAATGCCAAGGGCATTAAACCGAAGATAAAGGCGAACGAGGTCATTAAAATAGGTCGAAGCCTGGCTTTGGCACCATCAATGGCAGAGTCGATGATAGACATTCCGTGTTTTCTTCGTTGCAAGGCGAATTCAACAATTAGGATGGCGTTCTTGGAGAGCAGACCGATCAGCATGATCAAGGCAATCTGGAAATAGATGTTATTCTCCAATCCCGCAAAACTGATAAACGATATGGCACCGGCAATCCCTACGGGTAAGGATAATAATATGGATAAGGGTAGGATGTAGGACTCATATTGCGCACTCAATAAGAAGTACACAAAAACCAAACTCAAAATAAATATGAGTATTGTTTGGCTACCGGCACTATGTTCTTCCTTGGTAAGTCCCGAATATTCATAGGTGTAATTATTGGGCAATACCTGGGCAGCTACCTCTTCTATGGCCTTGATGGCGTCCCCAGTACTATATCCCGGATTTAAGGCACCATTGATTTTCACCGAACTGAGTAGATTGAACCTACTCACCACTTCCGGCCCGTAAATTTTCTTTAAGGAAACAAACTGTGATACCGGAACGGATTCCCCCATGTTGTTGGTAACGAACATATCGTTCAATGAATTTTCGTCTGCCCTATCTTCGGGTCTCGATTGGATCATGATTCGATATTGCTTACCGAATTTATTGAAATCCGTAGTATATAATCCCCCATAATATCCCTGCATGGCATTAAAGACATCGGTAACGGCCAATCCGGCTGATTTGGTCTTTTCCACATCTACCTGTAGTTCATATTGGGGAAAATTAGGGTTGAATTGCGTTATGGCATATTTAACCTCTGGCCGTGCGTTCAAGGCCCCTAAAAATTGATTCGTGGTATTACCTACGGTTTGCCAATCATCGGCATCCTTACTTTGAAGGTTCATTTCAAAACCGGCAGAATTACCGAAACCTTGTACGCTCGGGGGGGTAAAGAAGAAGATCTTGGCATCGTTTAAACCGGCTGTACGGGCAAACAGACTACCCACCACGGCATTGACGGATTGTGAAGCTTCTTTTCTATCTTCCCAATCTTTGAGACGTATTACGGAGAATGCATAAGACCCCCCGTTTACACTGTTCAACAAACTGAAACCGGTAATGTTCATCCTTGATTTTATGATATCCATGGAAGCATATATCGAATCCAGTTTTTTCACGGTTTTTTGGGTTTGTTCCAACGTAGTACCGGGAGGTAAACTTACATCGGCAAATATCAATCCCCTATCCTCATTGGGAATAAACCCTGTTGGGGTGGTTTTGAACAAGGCAATGGTAATTCCGGTAAAGATGACGAGTATTGATACGGTTACCCATTTTCTTTTGGCAATGAACTTTACCGATCCTACATATTTATTCGTAAGGGCATTGAAACCGGTATTGAAGGCATTGAAAAAACGATGTTTTAAACCTTTGTTATGAAATTCCGAGGCTTTATGCGGTTTTAAAAACAAGGCAGCCAAAGCCGGACTCAGGGTCAAGGCGTTTACTGCGGAAATTACAATGGCAATTGCCAAGGTAATACCGAATTGTTGATAGAACACCCCTGAAGATCCACTGATAAAGGAAACCGGGATAAATACCGCCGACATTACCAAGGTAATCGATATGATCGCTCCGGATATTTCAGACATGGCCGTTTTAGTGGCAGTCTTGGCATCGGTCGCCCCTTCTTCCATCTTGGCGTGTACGGCTTCTACCACAACTATGGCATCATCGACCACAATACCAATGGCCAATATCATGGCAAAAAGGGTCAACATATTGATGGAATACCCAAATAGGGAAAGAAAAAAGAAGGTACCGATAATCGCTACCGGGACCGCAATTGCGGGAATCAATGTTGACCTAAAATCTTGCAGGAATAGGAATACAACGATGAATACCAATAAAAACGCTTCAATCAAAGTTTGGATTACGTGCGAAATGGAGGCATCAAGGAAATCCTTGGTATTATACGGAATTACATAATCCAATCCCTTAGGGAAATCGGCTTTGCTTTCTTCCAATATGTCTTGGATTTGGGTAATGATGTCATTGGCATTGGAACCCGAGGTTTGGAATATACCTACCGCTGTTCCCGGTTTGCCCATACCTTCATTCTTGGTGCCATAATTAAAGGCGCCCAATTCGACTTCGGCAACATCTTTCAAGCGTAAGAACTGTCCATTATCTTGGGCTTTGATGATAATGTCCTCATATTCCGACACTTCCGATAATCGACCTTTATATTTTAACACATATTCAAATACCCCATCGGCATTTTCCCCGATTTTACCTGTCGCCGCTTCAAGGTTTTGTTCAACCAAGGCATTTTGGATATCGGAAGGCATAAGGTTATATGCGGCCATCTTATCGGGTTTCAACCAAATACGCATGGAGTAATCCTTCGAACCGAACACGGTTACGTTACCGACACCTTCAATACGTTGAAGTTTTGGCACTAAGTTTATACGCGCATAGTTTTCAACGAAAGTGGCATCATAATCCTCGTTGTCGGAAAACAGGGAGAAGAACATCAATGCACTGGTTTGGGACTTTTGTGTAACCACGCCGGTCTTAATAACAGCTTCAGGAAGGACACTGTTTGCCCTTGCCACCCTGTTTTGTACGTTGACCGCGGCTATATCAGGGTCTGTACCCAATTTAAAATAGACGTTGATGGTTGCAGCACCATCATTACTGGCATTCGATGTCATATAGGTCATGCCTTCAACACCGTTGATCTGTTCTTCCAAAGGAATTACGACACTGTTCAATACGGTTTCGGCATTGGCCCCTGTGTAGGTGGTGGTCACCTGTACCGTCGGGGGTGCAATTTCAGGATATTGTTCAATGGGCAGGGAGGTTAACCCTAAAATACCGAGTATGACAATAATAATCGATATCACCGTAGATAGTACGGGACGATCTATAAATCTTTGAAACATGTTATGATGTTTATAGGTTGTTGATCAACTATTTTATTTGATGGGATTGATGGTCATTCCATCCCTTAATTTTGAGACACCTTCGGTTACTATGGTCGTTCCCGGTTCCAGACCACCCTTAACGATAAATCCCTTTTGGGTGTTGGCAAGGATGTTTATGGGTTTCGTAGTGATGGTATTGTCCTCTTTTACAATAAATATCAATTTAGTACCCTGCAGGTCAATGGTTGCCGCCTGTGGAATTTCATAAGCGTCTTTATACAGATAAGGTATTTTTATTTTACCCGTACTACCGCTTGTCAATAGATGGTTTGGGTTCTTAAAATCCACACGGGCAGTGGCACTTCCGGTCGTACTGTTGATAATGGTGTTTATCATGGCAATTTTACCGGGCTCAGGATATTCTTCCCCATTGATCATGACCAATTTAACGTCATTGGCATTTTCAAAATTGAATCGGTTATTGCTGTTTGCAGGAATGGATTCCTTAAACTTCAACAATTCTTTTTCACTTAAGGAGAAGTATGCCCGTACCTCGCTGATATCGGAAACCGTAGTTAACGGATTGGGCATGGAAGAGCTTACCAAAGCCCCTGTTTTATAGGGTATTTCTCCAATAAAACCGTCTACCGGACTTGTGATTTTGGAGTAATTGATATCCGATAGTACGCGGTCGTAATTACTTTTGGCTTGATTGAGCTGTGCCTCGGCAGTTTGCAGCTGTACCGGACTTATAATATCCTTTTCAACCAAAGGGCGTAATTTATTTACCTCCACTTGGGCCACATTTACGGCAGCTTTGGCCGCATTCGCATCTTGGTTCAAGGTTTGTGTCTCCAGTTTGAACAATAATTGCCCTTTTTTTATTTTCTGTCCTTCTTCTACATATATGTCTTGTATAAAACCAGAAACTTTTGGCCAAATTTCCACATTCTGTTTGCCTTCAAGAGTGGTTGAGAATTCGTTGAAAACGGTGATATCTTTCTTATTCAACGCGGTAACCTTTAAACTGGGGGCCGGTATTGTGGAAGCTGCTTGCGTACTGGGTACTTTTCCGAAACAGGAGCTTAAAAGTGCCAATAGACTAAGTGAACCGATTGTTGCAATTTTTTTCATATTGAAATGGATGTGATATTTATACTGATGTTTTTGTTAATTCGGAAAGTTCGGTACAAAACGAACTTATTGGTTAAAAAAATTATTCCTTTAAAGCGTTGAGTTGATCTATGGTCTTTTGGAAAATATCTTTATTTTCCTTTAAACAGGTCAGATATATGTTTTTCATTTTTTGGGTCGATTTGAATTTTTCAGGATTGAATTTCTCGTTGTAGGCCGTTACTTTAGCCATTATTTTCTCTTCATTCTCCAGCTGTTTGAGTGCTCTGGTTAATTTTTTAACCATAAAGGAATCCTTTTCGGCTAACGTATAGTATCGTTTTCTATCCTTCGATTTCGTAAAATATTTAATAAAGCCCATCTGTAATAAAAGATTGAGCGAGGTTGATATTGAACTTTTACTTGCTCCTCGTCTTGTTAAACAATCGTCAAAAGTCAACCCGTCTTCTTCCGTCATAACCAACGAGGCAAAAATGCGGGCAGATAGAGGGGCTAAGGAATATTCATTTTCAAAATGAATACCTAAATCCTCTATAAGTTCCCTTCTATGTGTTTCCTTGTCCATGATGTCAAGATTTAAGGATGCAAATATACAGTTAGTTCGGAACTAACCAAACCAAACGAAATTAATTTTTTGTTAAAGCGAGGAAAAGCATAAAGTTCATCATTGGAACTGGGGAGTTACTTTATCCCATAATGGGAAAATCAGGAAGCGGGTATAAGGTATGGCTCCGAAAACGGAAACTATTGCCCCAATATTCCGGGTTTGTGGATTATGGGAATGTCCACCGAAAGACTTTCGTCAACGGTATTTTTCCCGAAAAGGAATTTTCTCTCAAATAATTTTCCGTCGGCAAAGAAGGTGACAAAAAATTCGTTGTTCAATTCAAGTACATCGTCCTGTACAAGTTCTATTTTGGCATATGATTTGGCAGCCATCATGGTAATCGAACGCCTCATGGTCGAGGTTTTACGATCTTGATCATATCCTTTGGATACCACTAGGACCATCTCTATCGGTGTAGCGCGATCATTAAGGATATAAGCATTCCATTTTTTGGCCATGAAGTCATCGTTCCATTCATGGATCAACGCTATAAACACGTCTTTTGCAACCGGTATTTCAATATCCTTTTTCAAAAGGTAATTTAAAGCGTGCTTTTGAACTGTTCCAAAAACCGGACATCATTTTCACTCAATAATCGGATATCGGAAATTTGATGTAGTAATAAAGCAATTCGGTCAATACCCATTCCAAAGGCAAAACCGGAGTATTCTTTAGAGTCGATTCCACAATTTTCAAGAACATTGGGATCTACCATTCCGCAACCCATGATCTCTAACCATCCGGTACCCTTGGTCATCTTATAATCGGTCTCGGTTTCAAGCCCCCAATAAACATCAACTTCGGCACTGGGTTCGGTAAATGGGAAGTAAGAGGGGCGTAATCGTATCTTCGATTTTCCAAAAAGCTCCGTAGTAAAGAATTGCAGGGTTTGCTTTAAGTCGGCAAAAGAAACGTCCTTATCAATATACAATCCTTCCACCTGATGGAAAAAGCAATGGGAGCGAGCGGAAATGGCCTCGTTACGGTATACACGGCCCGGTGATATGGTTCTAATGGGGGGTTTGTTGTTCTCCATATAACGTACTTGTACCGATGAGGTGTGGGTACGTAATAGGATATCGGGATCGGTTTGTATAAAAAAAGTGTCCTGCATATCCCTGGCAGGATGATATTCCGGCAGGTTCAGAGCCGTGAAATTGTGCCAGTCATCCTCTACCTCAGGGCCTTCGGAAACGTTGAAACCAATTCTCGAAAATATATCGATAATTTGGTTTTTAACGATGGAAATGGGGTGCCTGGCGCCTAAGGCCATGGCTTCTCCAGGGCGGGTCAAATCGCCATACTTACCAGCTTCATCGGTTTTGCTTTCCAAGGCCTCCTTAAGTAGGTTCACTTTTTCGGTGGCATTGAGCTTAAGGGTGTTGATGGTTTGCCCAAACTCCTTCTTCTGATCGTTGGGTACATTTTTAAACTCTGCGAAAAATTCATTCAACAATCCTTTTTTCCCTAAATACTTTATTCGAAAGGCTTCAATGGCTTCCTTGGTGTCAGCGGTGAATTTTTCAACTTCTGAAATATGTTCCTTTATTTTATCGATCATAATCTATAAGTAAGGGGCAAATTTAAAATATTATACGGTTTGGAGTATGCATTTCATCAATAAAAAAAACCGTGCCTTTACCCAAGGCACGATTGTATAAAGCGTTTACATATCCTAATACCGATCCTCTACATGTTCCTTGATCCAGTTGGTGCATTGGTTGAAATCCTCAAAAATATGTTCCTCGGGAATGAAATCCGGGATAATGTCGATGCGTTCCATCATATATCTCGGCTGCCTTTGTAAATCAGTAAAGAGCACGGTAACATTGTTTTTGTTCAGTTCCTGTAGTACATCTTCCATGGCATAAAGACCCGATTGGTCCATGTACTGCATACGATCCAAACGGATAATGACATAGGAGGCCGTTTTCGGTATTTGGTCCGCCAGTGCTTGAAAATCGCTGGTTGTCCCAAAAAATAACGGTCCTTTAATATGTTTAATGAATACTTCTTCTTTAAGTTCTTTGGGAAAAATGGCCTCATCGGCCCATGCTTTTTCATCGTTCAAGGATTTAACATCGGAACGTTCGGCGGTTAGATCACCGATTTTTTTCATGAACATCAAAGAAGCGATGATCAAACCGATACCAACGGCGTATACCAAATTCCAAACGGTGGATAACACCAATACAACAAGCATCACCAAAACCTCGGAACTCAAATTTATTGGGCCGACACTGATGTCTCTAGGAAGGTTGGGGATGGCTTTCAATCCTTTATAATCCATAACCGCGATGCCAACCGTTATCAGGATACCTGCCAAGACCGCTGCCGGTATTTGGGAGGCAATGGGTCCCATGGCCAATAAAATGACCAAGAGTAATATACCGGCGATCATCCCGGACAATTTTGTTTTCCCCCCTGAATTGATATTCACAACCGTACGGATAGTTGCTCCTGCACCGGGGATACCCCCGAAAATGGCCGCTATCGTATTTCCGATTCCCTGTCCAACCAGTTCCTTGTTCGGTTTGTGTTTGGTCTTTGTCATGTTATCCGCAACGACGGAAGTCAATAAGGAATCGATGGCGCCCAATAAGGCCAAGGTCAAGGCCGTGAAAATATACGGGGATATCGCCCCCATTTTAAATTCGGTGAAAATCTCAAGGTTGGGCATGGGAAACCCTTCCGGGATTTTTTCAATCGTCCTATAATCAAGGCCAAAGGCATAGGCCACACCGGACACCAACAGCAGCGCGACCAATGTACTGGGTACGGCGGTGGTAATACGTTTAAATCCATAGATGATGAAAATCGTGGCTAGGGCAAGGCCAAGTTCCAACCAATCTATTTGCCTTAAGGCATTCGGCATGACTTTTAAGGCACCCATGACGCCCGAAGCATTCTTGGCCGCTAGGGTTTTTGCTTCTTCAAGGATGGTTTCATCGGTTACTTCATTGGAACGTCTTATGGTCTCCTTGAAATTTTCCAATACGAGAATACCTTCTCCGGCTTCCTCCCTAAGGATGTTTTCCAGGATCAATTCCTCTGCCTGTGGTTTAAAAGGGGTTACCCATGATTCATCTTCCTTAGGGTAATAACCAATAGCAGGCAAAATCTGTGTGATCAATATAATGACCCCAATGGCGGTCATGAATCCTGATACGACGGGGTATGGAATGTATCGGATATATTTACCTATACCCAGAAACCCCAATCCTATTTGCATTAGACCTGCCAATAGAAAAATCGTTAAAATGGCGGGAAGCGCTTTTTCCACACTACCGTCATAGATGGCGATGATACCGGCTATGACGACCATACTGACGGCGGTCATCGGTGCGGTTGGGCCAGATATTTGTGTATTGGTACCTCCGAAAAGTGCGGCAAAAAAACTAATGAAGATA
This sequence comes from Maribacter polysaccharolyticus, assembly GCF_028882255.1. GTDB lineage: Bacteria > Bacteroidota > Bacteroidia > Flavobacteriales > Flavobacteriaceae > Maribacter_A > Maribacter_A polysaccharolyticus. The sequence goes on along the minus strand of NZ_JARBUY010000004.1, from coordinate 573,157 downwards.
GCTCCGTAAAGTCCGGCACTGGGACCTAAACCCGAACTTACCCCAAAAGCCAGGGCTAAGGGCAAAGCTACGATCCCTGCAGTGATACCGCCTAATAGGTCGCCTTTAAAATTTGAAAAAAAGTTTTTCATAAAGAATATTTTGTATGGTTATAAGGGTATAGGGTGCAGTCCTACGATAAGGTAGCCTCCCATATACCCTACATGTGTTTTTGGTCTTGGACCAAGGCCCAAGTGAAAAAGATCGCTACATTATATGTGGACGGACCGGGTTAATCCAAATGATATATTTCCATGATATTTTCAAGAATTCCCTCAAAATCTATTTTCAGATCTATGAGTTTGCCTGTATGTATATCGAACACCCAACCGTAAACTTTTAATCCGTGGTCCCGGTATGCTTTCTGAACAGCTGCCGTCTTTATTAGGTTTACACATTGCTCTTGAACATTGAGTTCGACCAAGCGTTCGTATTTTTTATCCTCATCCTTAATTTTATTCAGTTCATCCTTATGGATCCTGTATACATCGCGGATATTACGCAGCCAGGGGTTCAATATGCCAAGATCGGCAGATTGCATCGCGGCCTTTACACCTCCACAACCATAATGGCCACAAACCACAACGTGGTTTACCTTCAGATGGTCCACGGCATAGTTGACCACCGACATAACGTTAAGGTCGATACTGATGACCATATTGGCAATATTACGGTGAACGAATACTTCACCTGGGCCCATACCCATTAGATCTTCGGCGGTTACCCTACTGTCTGAACAGCCGATATACAGCAACTCGGGCTTTTGGCCTTTGCCCAATTCATCAAAGAAATTGGAATCAACAGCTAATTTTTCCTTAATCCATTTCTCGTTGTTTTTAAATACGTTTTTTATTTGCATTTTCGTTTTATTTTGATAATGTGTAAATTATTTAGGTGTAAAATCAGTAATATTCCTAATAAAATTAGGTTTTTTTATTGAATTAATACGGGGTTTTGCCCTATAAACATATATAGAGGACCTCTCTAATATTATTTTTGGAGGTAATATAAACCGCGTGTTAAGAAGAAAAAAATTAAAGGGTAAGTTTCGGTGGGGGCAGCACAATTTCCGATTGTAGGTCGTACTTCCCTAAAAGGTAGGAATCATATGCTTTTAATGGGTGAAAGAGGGCAAGGAGATAGGCCCCCGAAGTATCGTTATCAAGAATCGGTTTATCGCCAACGTTCTTTTTGCCCAGTTCCTGTTGTTCTTCTTCGTTTAGATTCATTGAAATCACGGTATTGCCATCATCATTCATAAGTGTAATGATAGGAGGGGCCAGTATGGCCATTACCCAAACAACAAGTAATGCAAAAAGCAGGTATGACCTATCCATTCAATAGTGATTTATCACAAATATAATAGTATTACTATTGTGGATTGTTAAGGAAGTACTAAAAATTTTTCAATAATTTGATACTTTTTGAGGTAAGCCATCCCGATTTACCATCGGCGATCCTGATTTTTTTCCATTCGTTCAACTCATCGAGGACATTGACTTTGGTTCCTTCGTGCAATAGGAATATCGCTTGGCTCCCCATATTGGGTTCGGCCTTTATCTGCACTTCACTATCGAATACGATGGCAGGTTGGTCGGCCATAAAATCGTTGTATTGCACAAAAGCGAAAACGAGTGAAGTAGCCATTATGAATAAGGCCACGATACTCGATATGAATGCAATACGTTTGTACAGGGAGTACCTGAAATAATAGAAAGCGATATATAATAGTACAAATAAAAGCAAGGAAATTACGGCAATATAGCTCCATTGATCAAAGGTAAATAATCCCGTTACGGATTTGTAAATTCTCCCAAGTCCCGTTTTGGGCATTACTTCGATGGCATCGAGGGTCATATTTTGTGCAAAAGAAAGATTGTGCTTTATTTCCGGGTCATTTGGGGCAAGCAATAACGCCTTTTCATAGTTGTAAATGCTTGGGGCAATATGGTTTAATTTATAATAGGCATTTCCCAAATTGTAATAGACCGAAGCGGAATGTTGTCCATTATCCAAAATTTGGGTATAAAGTTCGATCGCTTTATCGTATTCACCTTTATTATAGGCTTCCGTCGCATTATTGAAGAGTTCATCATTTTGGGCAGTCCCGATGAAGCCTATGAATACTACAATGATGTAAAGTACCTTTTTCATTGTCTATAATTGTTTGTCGAGATTTGAGATGATTTTACTTGCCCGGTCGTAATCCTCTTGCATTTGTACATCTGAAAATGGACTGTATCTGGCCATTTCACAATTTTTCAATAATGAGATAAAGCCTTCTATGGTGTCTGTATCGACTTCTTTTTGGGTCAATAAGCTCGTGATTTTATCCTTGCTGAATTCTGAAGTTTCAATCTTTAATTTGGCCTTAAGGTAATTGTGTAAGGCTTTTTCCATCGCGATAAAGAAAGCATCCTTTTGGCCGAGGGTTTTTTTGGCTTCAGACAGATATTTTCGCGCTAACCTATTGGCCCTTTTGATTTTATTGCCTTGCACATCACCGGCGATGGCATCACGTTTTTTACGGAACACAATGGACAATGGAATCAGCAATAAGGGAAGCGTCAACCAAAGATAGAATGATTTGGACCCAAAGAAGTAGTTGCTGTCAATGGCCGTAAGATTTGGGTTTAACTTGATGAAATTGAATTGATTTCCCGTTGTTGTTACCGTCTGTTTCGAATTTACGGGGGAATTGTTGGTGACGTTGGATGAATTGGTGGGCCCTTCAAGTACATTGATCAGTATTTCCTCTGAATCGATCGTATGGTAAGACTCCGTCTTAGGATTGAAATAACTGAAGGAAATGCTGGGTACCGGATATTTGCCCTTGTAGGAGGGAACTATGGTATAACTATCATTTATTTTGCCCTGCATGCCCGCTAAATTGGTTCGCACCTCCTCGTTGTGTTCGGGGTCATAAACCTCCAACGAACTTGGTAATTCGGGGGTGGGCAATTGGAACAATTTTAAATTTCCTTGACCCTTGACCTCTACAATCGCCTGTAGCGATTCGGAGGCATTTAAATGGGTTTTGCTGGTAGAGACCGAAAAATCAAAATCGCCTACGGCTCCTCCAAAATTGGCGGGTTTGCCGGCAGTAGGCAGTGCTTTTACCGTAATGGTACGATTACCCGCTGAAACGGTTTTGTTGATCTGGGTATATACCCGGCCACCGAAAAAATCGCGTTTGTCCGTCGGTACCTCTACAGTGACATCAAGGGAAAGGGGTTCTATATCCAGTTTTCCCGATTTTTGGGGATATAATACAACGCGCTTTAAAACTACATAACGATAATTCTTCCCTTTGTAGGTGCCGTTTTCAGCATTTAACCGTTGTACGGGAATGTCTTGGCTCCAGAAATTGTTGTAGGTAGGGTTGTCCATGGGTCGATAGTTGGAGACCCTTATAGACGGACTCACATAAAGTTTGTAGACCACACTTATGGCCTCGTTTATATAAGCATCGGTTTTTGATATTTCTGCCACTAGGTGCAGGTTGTCATCGGCATAGTCATCATAGCTCACCTCATTGGGGTTTTCTACCGCTGCGGTCACCTCAACGGTTTTGGCCAAGGATTTATACACTTGGCCATCGATGACTATGGAGGCTTGTTTTATGGTGAACTCCCCCCGAGCCGTTGGGGCCAAGGTATAGGAATAGGTTTTTGAGTAGGACCGTACCCCGTTTACCCATGAAGAACTAATGGCCTGTGAAGGACCCATCAGTACTTTAAAACCATTAAAATCGGGAGGTGTGAAATCATCGCCATCCTTGTTCATGGTGAATTCGACACGTAGTCGCTCATTGATCCCAAGTTTTGTCTTGCTAAGGTTCATTTCAAAAGTCACGGCATCATCTTGGGCATTCATCACAAAAGCCATGAACAATACTGGAAACAATGATATGTAATATTTAATACCCTTAACCATTACCAATCCTTTTCATTTTTAACTTTTGCTCCTTTTACCTTTTTGGCATCGATCTTTTCCTGAACTTTCTTTTCTTCATTCTGCATGGCTTCTAGCAAATTCTGGATCTGCTGCTTGGAAAGTTGATTGGGTCTGGGTTCTTGTTGGCCTTGTTCTTGAGGTTGATCGCCTTGTTCAGGTTTTTTTTGATCCTCCTTCTTCTCATCGCCATCACCTTCTTTGTTGTCCTCCTTATTTTCGTCTCCTTTATCCCCTTCGTCTCCTTGATCTTTCTTATCGCTATCGTCCTTGTCTTTTTGATCCTCCTGATTGTCGCCTTCGTTCTTTTGGTCTTGGTCTTGGTTGTCTTTTTGGTCTTGGTTGTCCTTTTGATCTTGGTTATCCTTATTTTCGTCGTTTTGGTCCTGTTCGTCCTGTTGTTGTTTCAAAAGTTCTTTTGCCAATGCCAGATTATAGCGGGTTTCCTCGTCTTTGGGATTGTTTCGCAAGGCTTCCTTATAAGCTTCCACGGCCTTTTCGTAGGCTTTTTGTTTCATAAAGACATTGCCCATATTATGGTAGGCTTTATGTTTGTCCTCTTTGGCGGTCGCCAGTTCCCCGGCCTGTTTGAACCTTCCAAAGGCTTCACTGTATGTTTCATTAGTGTAATAGGCGTTCCCCAGGTTATAAGGTGCCGTACTGTTCTCCCCACTCTTTGCAATAGCCTTCCGATAATCCACTTCAGCAGAGACAAAATCGTTTTCAGACAAGTCTTGGTTCCCCTCCCACGTAAGATTGGTGGATGCAATACGTGCTTTTTCTTTCAGCTTATCCTCTTTGGCATCTTGGGCAAAAGAGATGAAAGAAACAAAAAACGATAAAAGTACATACTTGTTCATAAGATGCTGTTTCTTTTAGGATTCATTGAAAAGATTCAACTTTTTAAGCCATTTGGTTTTTTTGTCCAATATAAAAACATCTAAAAACAGAAACAAAAGCCCTGCCGCTAAAAACCATTGAAACTGATCTTTATATTCGGAAAATTGTTTGGCTTCAAATTCCGTTTTATCCATTTGCATAAGGATGTCCTTTATTTGCTCTACGGCCTCACTCGTGTTGCTCCCATCTATATATTGTCCGTTACCGGCATTGGCGATTTCCTGAAGGACCTCTTCGTTGAGTCTTGTGATGACTACCTCACCTTGGGAATCTTTTTTCAGGCTTTCGACTACCCCGTTTCTTTTAATGGGAATGGGTGCCCCTTTACTTTTTCCTACCCCTATGGTAAAAATACGTATGCCTTCATCCACCGCATCATCGACCGCTTGTGAGGTGGTACCTTCGGAATGGTCTTCCCCATCGGAGATTATGAACAATACGCGATTGGTCTGTTCTTCATCGTCATAATAGGTCGTAGCCAATCCCAAGGCTTGGTCAATGGCCGTTCCTTGTGAGGTGAGCATATCGGTATTCATGCTTTGCAAAAACATTTTTGCAGCACCATAATCGGTCGTGATGGGCAATTGTGGGAAGGCTTGTCCGGCATAGGCAATAATTCCGATGCGATCACTTCCCAATTGGTTGATGATTTCCGAGACCAAACGCTTGGCCTTTTCCAAACGGTTGGGGGCAATGTCTTCTGCCAACATACTTTTGGAAACATCAACCGCAAAAACAATATCGACCCCTTCGCGTTTTACCGTTTCCAATTTGGTCCCGATTTTAGGATTTACCAGTCCCAAGGTCAAAAAGGTGATTCCTAATAAGAAGAAGATCAACTTAACATATGATTTAAACCTGGATCTATTGGGCGTCAAGCGCTTGAGCAATGAGGTGTCGGCAAACCTTTTCTGTGTTCGTTTTTTCCATATCTGAAGAAAGACGAACAAGACCACCATTATCGGGATAATGGCTAGAAGATAGAAATATATTTTTTCGTCTAATTGGATCATAAGCTATATAAAACTTCTAAAAAGGGTATTTTGCAACAACCATTCCAATAACAACAGCACGCCTGCCAAGAATACCCACGAACGAAATTTTTCTTCGTATTTATAATATTTGAACTCCTCTATTTCGGTTTTTTCAAGTTTGTTGATTTCCTCATAGATAGCCTCCAATTTTTCATTGTCGGTGGCCCTAAAATAACGGCCTCCCGTTGCACTGGCAATTTCTTCCAACAGTTTCTCATCTATCTCTACCTGCCGCATACCGTATCTGAACGAGCCATCTGCATTGTATGCGATCGGGGATAGTGCATTGCCATTGGTGCCGAGACCGATCGTATAGGTTTTTATACCGTATTCCACGGCCAGATCGGCTGCCGTTTGAGGTTCGATAAACCCGGAATTATTGACCCCGTCGGTCAAGAGGATAATGATCTTGCTGATGGCCTTGCTTTCCTTTAGGCGGTTTACCGAAGTGGCAAGTCCCATACCAATTGCCGTACCATCGTTCAATTGGCCGTATGTAATTTCACGAAGGGAATTAAGCACGATGGATTTATCACTGGTTATGGGTGTTTTGGTATAAGCTTCCCCAGCATAGGCCACAAGACCGATCCTATCGTTCGGTCTTTCTTTGATAAAATCCGCGGCCACTTCCTTTAGGGCCGTTAATCTGTTGGGTTTCAAATCCCTTGCCAACATACTTGAGGATACATCGATGGCCATAACAATATCGATCCCTTTGGTCGTTTTCGTACGGGTTGATATATCCTCGGTCTGTGGTCTTGCCATGGCAACGATGATAGCGGCCAAAGCCAATAGTCTGAACAGGAACAGGAGCGGTTTCAGCTTGGGTAGGATCCCCGCATTTGAAAAACCTTGCGTACTCGATATCTTTAGGATCGCCGATAATTCCTTCCGTTTAAAAAAATACCAAAGAATGGCCAGTGGAAGCAATAAAAGCAACCAAAAAAATTCTGGATTCGCAAAGGATATATTCTCTAACATTTAAACTTCTGTTTTAACTTCCAGGGTACTCAATATCCGGTTTATGATTTCTTCAGCATAGGTATCCCCATCTTCCCAAGTGAGCAATACCTGTTGTTGAAATCCTTGTCCTCCAAAGCTGATAATGGCATATTTTGCATCGACCGGTGTATTGGAATCCGGGGATTTGAATTGGGCGTCCCCAAAGGTTTTTAGTCCCTTGACCCCTGAAAGGGTGACAAATTCCTCCTGTTTTGTAATTATATTTTTCGCCCCTTTCGCCTCGAAACTTTTTAAGAGCTGTTCAATGCTCTTTTCAAACTCGGGTTCGGCGGGTTGGGTAAAAGTGGTCGATGAGGCAGCAATGGTCAAGAGCGATTCACTATCACTGAACAAAAAGGACTGGAGTTCCTTGATGTTCGCTTGGGCCTCTGCATGAATCGCAACTTTTTGGCGCACCAATACCTCGGGGGTCTCCATGATTATCGGGGGATATCCATAGGAACTGGCCACCCATTCCTTATCTAGAAGACTTTTGGTAGGGTTGCCTGTTACGGTATCCCAAATTTGGGTCGCACCGAAATAATTTACAACGACTGCGGCGGAAATCAAGATTACACCTATAGCGGCAGCACCGGCAAGTTTCCACTTTTTCTTTTGGCGTTTTAGGGCCAATTCTTCTTTATAGGCCTCTTGGGCCATGAGCTCTTCCATGGTGGGTTCCGGTATCGCTTCATGCGTTTTCACCACAATTTGTTCTACTATCTTTCGGTCCTGTAGCGCTACATTGGTCGGAGGTTTGGAGCGGGCGAACTTGACCAGATCCGCAGTTTTCAAAATATTCTTGAACTGGTTGATGGTGTCCTTTTCCAAATCGAGCTCGCCGGCATCCTTCAACAATTCCAACTTGTCGATCAACTCGTCGGTAGTACTTTCCAAGGCCGAGATATTGGCATCCTCTTCCAAATAAGAACGGACGATATCCGTCAATTCGGAATAGTATTGTTTGTACTCATCTTGGATAAGGTATTTCGAATTGTCCAATTTTTTCAATTCCAGAAGCGCACGGTCATAAGGGGGCAGTTGTGCCACTTTCTCTTCTTCGGTCAAGGGTTTCGCACGAAATACGAACCAGTATAACAGGCCTGCAACGACTCCCAAAATGGCCAAAATGATCAAAAGTATTTTCCACCAGCCCGAATTGACCTTCTCTACTTGGATCAAAGGTTTAATGTCATACATTTTTTGCGCCGTGGTATCCACGGGGACGGTGGCTACATCCACACGTAGGGAATCCGTAAAAAAGGCTTTCCCGTTTATTTCGATCCGTTGGGCCGGTAATTTATACGATCCTGAATCGAATTGGGTAAGGGCATAGGTTTTCAACAAGGTGATCCTATCCTTTTTTCGGGTCGTATCGGTTGCAAAGGCCTCGACGGTTTCCAAGGGGGAAAAAGTCTGCCCCTCCGGAAAGATGACCATATCGGTGGAATCGACTTCAACCGATACCTTGAATTTGAGTTGATCACCGATTTTTATAAAGGTAGTATCAACCCCGGATTTTATTACTGGAACGTTTTGTGCACTACCATGAATGGAAAATCCCATTAAAAAAAGGCATATGACCATATATCGCATGAATTGCGACATTAAACCTGTACTTTGTATGTTGTACTTCGTACTTCCCACTTATCCTCTTCTTTTAAAATAACCCAATAATTTTTTCACATAGCTCTCGTCTACCCTGCAGTTCAATACCCCGCACCCTGACTTGGTGAAGGATTCTTGAAAATAATTCACACGTTGCCTGTGGTGTTCCCCATAGGCCATACGAACCTTTTTTGATTGGGTGTTGATCAGCTGTATGGCTCCTGTTTCGGCATCCTGCATTTGAACCATGCCCAAGTTCGGCAAGTTCTCTTCCCGATCGTCATAAACGCGAATACCCGTAACATCATGCTTGTTACCGGTAATTTTCAGGGTTTTTACATAATCGTCATCAATGAAATCGGAAAGCACGAATACAATGGCTTTCTTCTTCATTACGTTGGTGAGGTATTTTAAGGCTTCGGCAATGTTGGTTTTATTGCTTTTGGGTTTGAATTCCAATAATTCCCTGATAATGCGCAATACATGGGACTTTCCTTTTTTAGGGGGGATATAGAGCTCAACCTCATCGGAAAACAACACGAGCCCCACCTTATCGTTGTTCTGCATGGCAGAGAAGGCCAAAGTAGCGGAAATTTCAGTGATGATTTCTTTTTTGAACTGATTGGTGGTCCCAAAAAATTCAGATCCACTTACATCTACCATCAACATCATGGTAAGTTCCCGTTCTTCTTCGAAGACCTTAATATAGGGTTCGTTATATCTTGCCGTGACGTTCCAGTCAATGTTTCGGACGTCATCACCAAATTGATACTGCCTTACCTCACTGAATGTCATACCCCTTCCTTTGAAAGTGGAATGGTATTCCCCTCCAAAAATGTGATCGGACAATCGACGTGTCTTGATCTCGATCTTACGAACTTTCTTTAATAATTCTTTGGTATCCATTTTTAGGGTAAACAGCAATAAACATTCTGGAATAATTCATTCGGCCAAGGCTAAGAAGAACCATCTCGGCTACTATATACTGTATGCTTATTTATGGAACTTCTACCTCGTTCACTATTTTGTTGATGATTTCCTCAGAAGTGATATTTTCCGCTTCGGCCTCATAGGTGATGCCTATCCTATGCCGAAGAACGTCATGTACTACGGCCCTTACGTCCTCAGGAACGACATAGCCCCTACGTTTTATGAAAGCGAAGCATTTGGCAGCGGTGCCTAGGTTTATACTACCACGTGGCGAGGCCCCAAAGCTGATCAGGGGTTTAAGGTTTTCAAGATTGTATTTTTCGGGATAACGGGTGGCGAAAACGATATCAAGAATGTATTTTTCTATTTTTTCATCCATATAGACCTCCCGTACTGCTTTTTGGGCACTTAAGATCTGTTGGGTGGTTATCACCGGGTTTACCGTTTCATAGGCACCTAAAAGGTTTTGGCGCATGATCAGTTGTTCCTCGTTCATTTTCGGGTAGTCAATAACCGTCTTTAGCATAAAACGGTCGACCTGCGCTTCGGGCAAGGGGTACGTACCTTCTTGCTCAACCGGGTTCTGGGTGGCCATGACCAAAAAAGGCTTGTCCAATATGAAGGTTTCATCCCCGATGGTCACTTGTTTTTCCTGCATGGCTTCCAAAAGGGCCGATTGCACCTTGGCAGGGGCCCTGTTGATCTCATCCGCCAAAACGAAGTTTGCGAAAATGGGGCCTTTTTTTATCGAAAAATCATTTTCCTTAATGTTGTAGATCAATGTCCCTACGACATCGGCAGGCAAAAGGTCGGGGGTAAATTGTATCCGGCTAAAACTTCCTTTTACGGCCTTGGCCAAGGTGTTGATTGCAAGCGTCTTCGCAAGTCCGGGCACCCCTTCCAACAAAATATGTCCCTGACCTAAGAGACCTATAAGCAATCTTTCGACCATGTGTTTTTGGCCTACGATCACCTTGTTCATTTCCAACATCAATAAGTCTATAAAAGCGCTTTCCTGGGAAATCTTTTCGTTTACTACGCTAATGTCAACTGAAGTATTTTCTTCCATAAGTTTTATTGCATTTTTGGGTATAGGTCTGATTTGATCTAAACAGAGGTGCAAATTGAAAATTAATTCATACTTACGCTGTTAATGTATGGTTAAAAGTTGATGAAAGCCCCTATTTTTATGAAGTATTTAAGTGATTTCTTTTTAATTTCACACGCCTTAGGCAAACATAGCCAAATTTTTTAAAACTTTGGCCAAAACCATCCATTCCACTCCATGTGAAAAGGCATTTCAACGGAGTGGAATGCGGGCAATTCAAAACATTCGGGAAATATCGAAATATCCGCTACGGACCTCTTTTTTGATGGTCGGAACAGGGTCAAAGGTGGTCCCTAAAGTGAAACAAATGGAAAAATGAGTAAAACGGTATTAATTACGGGCGCCACAAGCGGTATTGGGCGTGCCACGGCGGAACTTTTCGCTGCGAATGATTTTAAATTGGTATTATGCGGAAGACGTAAAGATCGGTTGAATGAATTACAGCAAGAACTACGTGTTTCCACACCGGTGTACACCCTGAATTTTGATGTGCGCGATAAGGAAGCGGTCAACCGGCAAATCAACGCTTTGCCCCCGGAATTTTCAACCATCGATATATTGGTGAACAATGCCGGTAATGCCCATGGATTGGACCCTATCGAGGTAGGTAGCCTAGAGGATTGGGATGCTATGATCGATATCAATGTAAAGGGGCTCCTCTATGTATCCAAGGCGATATTGCCCCAAATGGTCGAAAGGAAAGCCGGACATATCATCAATATCGGATCTACCGCCGGCAAGGAAGTATATCCCCGTGGAAATGTCTACTGTGCCAGTAAACATGCCGTAGATGCGATCAACAAAGGCATGCGCATCGATTTGAATCAGTATGGAATTCGGGTTGGGGCGGTAAACCCCGGATTGGTTGAGACCGAATTCAGTCAAGTACGTTTTAAGGGCGATACAAGTAAAGCGGCCAAGGTGTATCAAGGTTTTCAACCTTTGCGCCCCGAGGATATTGCCGATATCATCCTTTTTACGGTAACCCGACCTTATCACGTGAACATTGCCGATTTGGTCGTAATGCCCACGGCACAGGCCAGCTCGACCATTGTGAATAAAATAGAATGAATGAATTTTTGATAGCCTGAATCAATAACCCGGACACCCATGATCAATAAACGTCTTTTGGTAAAGAACCTTCTCGCCCATAATGACGAGAACAGTTTTTACGATAAAAAGCGTTTTATAACCATTGGGAATAGGGAAGGTAAGGCCAAGTTTCTTAAACATGTTTGTGCATTGGCCAATAGCAATCCGAAAAACAATTCATTTATCGTTATCGGGGTGGAAGATGAGGACAACGCCATCGTGGGAGTCGATTTCTTCGATGACAGTAAAATCCAGAACCTTGTAAACGCCTATTTGGACAATCCCCCGCGAATTGCGTATGAGAATATCCCATTTCCGCACCTTCCCGAGGGTAAGGTCGTTGGTTTGGTCACCATAAGATCTAATGGGAAAGTATGTTCCCTAAGAAAGAACATATGGAAATATTACGGGGGCTCGGTTTTCTTTAGGGAAGGCAGTATAAGCATGCCTAAGGCCTATGGGGTTGAGTTGAAAGATATAAATTCCGAGGTCGTTGCCACCTTGGAGCAACATGCACAAAACAATATTGAACTCACCTTGGATGGGGTCATCGACTTTATAAACCACCGGCATAAAGACCTGGATAGTAATTATAAAGTGTTTAAAGAACAATTCGTGGTTTGTTGGGCGGGGCATACCAAGAAAGTAAAGGAGAAAACCTATTTTTCCCGTGTTGACATAGAGCTGATCAATGAGCAGGTCCGCTTGTTTTATTCCACCTTGGATGAGGTTATGGTAACCCATGATGATGAAAGTTTCAATATTACCGAATATGTGCGATTGGGCCTCGGTAAAGCGTATAAATACTACCCTTTGGAGGAAGTGAAAATTATTTTCGATGATAATGGCACCTATCAGATACATAGTCAAATGATTTTTGATCCCCCACAGTACGATACAAAAACCCTGCATCATATTCTCAACACGAACAATGCTTTACTGATGAAACTTGAAAAAGGCCAAGTTTTGAAACCCAACGAGAAAACGGATTTGATGCACCTTCCCGCCACCTATCTGATTTGTTTTTTAAACGGATTCGAAATGGCAAAATCCCAAATGGAAAAGGCACGTCCCCTATTGAAAAAGACGAATGAAACGGTTTATAATTCCCTAAAGGAAACCTTGCGTATTTTAAGAAAGGTGAAGTATAATTGACCTATTGGGATCACCACCACGGCCAACGGGAAACTGGGTGTATAACGAATTGACTTAATTAGGATGTTGTTTTCTGTATTTTCCGATAAGATCATGTATTTTTATGAAGCTTTACATTTATCCTCCCCATAAGGATACCGATATTGGATCTGGGCTTTTAAAGGGATGTACGAAAGTTGTTAGGCGAAAAGGAATTAGTTGTAGTCATGAAATCAAAATATATGTGGTCACGTCTTTTATTGATTTTAGTTTTACTGGGGATATTCGGTTGTGAGGAACCAAAAGAAGTCAGTTCGATCAATCCGGAAAACTGGTCAAAAAGAACCATTGATATTGGTAAAAAGGACAGTTTGGAATACGGGAAAACCTATTTATCCACCTATTCGCAGATCTACAGTACATCGGAGCATAAAACCCATAACCTTACGGCCATGGTGAGTCTTCGAAATACCAGTGACAAGGATACGGTCTACGTCCTTAAGGCAAATTATTATGATACCCACGGGAAGCACGTTCGTACCTATTTCAACACGCCCATTTATTTGGCCCCCTTGGAAACGGCTGAAATCATCATTGATGAAATTGATGTCATAGGAGGTACGGGATCAAACTTTATTTTTGAATGGAACATCCCCATGGGCACTTCCGAACCTTTATTTGAAGGCGTCATGAATTCCACTATGGGACAACAGGGATTGTCTTTTACGACCCAGGGCAGGCGTATAGAATGATCGGGTTAGGTAGGTACCATTATCTGGCCTAAACGGTAATGTCGGCCCTATAAGGGGTTTTTTGAAATGCATCCTTTGCGGTTGCATATTTACATGGCGTTGGTCCCGGTACATTGTCCTTTTCCAATGGATTATTCCTTAAGAAAGTCCAGCGTTAATTTTTGGAGGTCTAAGGGAGGTTAAGGACTGTAGTGCCCGAAACAAAATTTAAGAGGTCAACACCCGGATTCATTACACGGCCTGGAGTTGTTCCAGGTTCGGCAAGGACGGAATGGCCCCAAAATTCGTAGTCGTCAATGCCCCGGCTTTGTTCGCTACTTTTACCATTTCCGCCAATTGATCGGTGTCTTCAAGAATTTCCATCGGATCGTGTAAGAGCGATATCTGGTATAGGAGGCAACCGATAAAGGAATCACCTGCCCCAGTGGTGTCTACAGGTACTACGGGGATGCTCGGTATGGTTTGTTTTGAGTTTTCGGTACTTAGAAAAGTGCCTTCGCTTCCTAAGGTGATGGTTATTATTTTTGCACCCACTTCATGTAAAACCCCACAGCATTCCTCCAAATCGGTCTTTCCGGAGAGTAATTGGGCTTCTTCAAGGCTAAACTTGCATAGGTGGGCTTTCTGGATAAAAGGCATGCATTTTTTTATAAAGATTTTTTCCCCTTCCTTCCAAAGATCGGCGCGAAAATTGGGGTCGAAACTTATAAAGGAACCTTGGGTAAGGGCATCGAAAAAGTACCGTCCGTATGCGGCTTCCAAATCCCCACCTAATAGGGCGGTAGCCGAACCAAAATGAATGATGTTGTCTTGGAACGAATTTTTAATGCTGGAATCGTATTTCAGTTTTTTATCGGCCCCCCGGCTAAAGACAAAATCGCGCTCACCGTCATCTGCAATCGAGACAAAGGCTAACGTGGTAAAGCTTTTGGATCGTTGTGCCAAACTTATATCAACGTGGTTATCCTCCAAAACCCCGAGTAAAAAGGAACCGAACTGTCCAGGGCCCACACAACCGATGAATTTACTCAAGCCACCAAGCTTGGCAATGGCACAAGCTACATTGGCAGGGGCTCCGCCTGCCTTTTTTGTGAACAGATTGGCTTTGGAAAGATCGTTTCCTTGATTTTCGGCAATGAAATCAATGAGCAACTCCCCGATACAAAAAACTTTTTTCATGTATGAACGTCCTTATTACTTAGCACAAGGTACTTACAAAAAGGGAATTATTCGAATATAAACAGGGAATTTATAACGGAGGATTTTTCAGGGTATGGGGATCAATAGGTACTCCAGAAAAAAAACCGCAATGGCCATAATTGGCCATTGCGGTTTTGTGTTGGAATTCAGTCATTGTCTACCGGTGTCGGTTCAAAGGATCAACCACATTTGGAGGAACCACAGTCCTTACAGGTAAGGCATCCCTCTTGGTAAATTAAATTCGTGGATTTACAATTATCACATTTTTGCCCGGTGGCCACAGTGCCGTCTTCAACAAAACGTTTAAGGGCACGGGTAACCCCGTTTTTCCATGTATTTATCGACTCCCCATCCAATTGGAGGCTATTGATCAAATCAACTATTTTTTCAATGGGCATTCCATGACGTAGGGTGCTCGAGATCAATTTCGCATAGTTCCAGAATTCAGGGTTGAATTTATGGGAAAGTCCTTCAATGGTCGTTTTATACCCTCTTTTGTTCTTGTATTGGAAATCGTAACGGGAAGTACCGTCCTCATTCCTGTTCTTGATGATCAATCCGTCTTCTACCCAGCGCGGTATCAAGATCCCATCCTCATCATCTGCCAATCCGGTAAAGATTTCATAAGGTTTGTCATCTATAAGGCCGATAAAAGCGATCCATTTTTCTTTATTGTTTTGAAAACGGACTACGTCTGCTTCCAATACCGGTGGTCGCTTTGTTGGGAAAGGGGTTAGGGTAGTATCGGCTTCCGGTTCGTTGGAGATCAATACGCCGGATCGAGAGCCGTCACGGTAAACGGTAACGCCTTTACATCCTGATTTCCATGCTTCCAAATAGAGTTTTCCGACCAGTTCTTCGGGTACATCGTTCGGTAAATTGATCGTTACACTGATCGAATGGTCTACCCATTTTTGAACAGCCCCTTGTAGACGTACTTTACTTAGCCAATCGACATCATTCGAAGTCGCTTTGTAGTAAGGGGATTTTTTTACGATTTTATCGAGTTCTTCCTGGCTATATCTTTTTTCGGTGCTAATGCCGTTGGCTTCCATCCATTCTTTGAATCTATGGTGGAAAACCACGTATTCTTCCCATGAATCACCGACTTCATCCACAAATGTGACCTTTGAGTTCTTATCGTTCGGATTGACCTTTCTTCTGCGTTTGTAAACGGGCATAAACACAGGTTCTATTCCCGAACTGGTTTGGGTCATTAAACTAGTGGTCCCCGTTGGGGCAATGGTCAATAAGGCAATATTACGGCGTCCGTACTCAAGCATTTCGTAATATAGCTTTTCATCGGCATCTTTAAGGCGAAGGATAAATGGATTGTTTTTTTCCCTTTCGGCATTGAAGATTTCGAAAGGACCTCTTTCCTTGGCAGCGTGCACGGAAGCCCTGTAAGCCTCAATGGCGATGGTTTTATGGATCTCTACGGAAAAAGTATTGGCTTCCTCACTACCGTAGCGTAAACCCAAAGCGGCCAACATATCACCTTCGGCGGTGATACCGATACCGGTTCGACGGCCACTGATGGCTTTTTCCTTGATTTTTTCCCATAATCGGACCTCCACGGCCTTGGTTTCGGCAAGCTCGGGGTCTTCGGCGATTTTTTCCAAAATACGGTCAACCTTTTCCAACTCAAGGTCAATGATATCATCCATGATCCGTTGTGCGGCGGCAATGTGCTTTTTGAACAATGAAAAGTTGAACTTGGCTTCTTTGGTAAAGGGTTGATCCACGTAGGAGAAAAGGTTTATGGCCAATAACCTACAGGAATCATAAGGACACAAAGGAATTTCGCCACAAGGATTCGTAGACACTGTTTTATAACCCAGGTCGGCATAACAATCGGGTACGGACTCATTGATGATGGTATCCCAGAACAAAATTCCCGGTTCTGCGGATTGCCAGGCATTATGGACGATCTTATTCCATAATTTATTCGCTTCGATCTCTTTCGTGAATTTGGGATCGTTGCTGTGGATCGGAAATTTTTGGGTGTAGGGGGTGTTGTTAGAAACCGCCTTCATAAATTCATCATCGATCCTGACCGATACATTGGCCCCGGTCACTTTGCCTTGTTCCATTTTCGCATCGATAAAATCCTCGGCATCGGGATGATTGATGGAAACGGAAAGCATCAAAGCCCCTCTACGGCCATCCTGTGCCACTTCCCTTGTTGAATTGGAGTAACGCTCCATAAAAGGTACCAGTCCTGTTGAGGTCAATGCCGAATTTTTTACGGCCGATCCTTTTGGTCGTATATGTGAAAGGTCGTGACCAACACCACCACGGCGTTTCATCAACTGTACCTGTTCTTGGTCGATCTTCATTATGCCACCATAAGAATCGGAGTTTCCTTCATTCCCGATCACGAAACAATTGGATAAGGAAGCGATCTGGTACGGATTTCCAATACCGGCCATAGGGCTACCTTGGGGAACAATGTATTTAAAGTTCTTGATTAAATCGAAAACCTCCTTTTCAGAAAGGGGATTGGGATATTTTTTCTCAATTCGACTGATTTCCTTTGCTATTCTACGGTGCATGTCGTCAGGATTGAGTTCATAGATATTGCCATCGGAATCTTTGAGGGCATATTTGTTCACCCATACTTGGGCTGCAAGATCATCACCTTTAAAATAGGCTAAGCTGGATTGATAGGCTTCTTCTTGGGAAAATGTTTTTGTCTCGGATTGAATCGTTTTTAACTGCATTTGTCGATCTTATGGTTTTAAGTGCTTGGAATTTTGATGTAAAAGTATGCAAAAAGAAAAGAATCGCGTTATGACAAATGTCATAAAGTGTACAAGAAATAACAGTTAAATACCATAAAATCAGGTGTTTAAAAAATTATCAACAAAAAAAAGTTAACAAATTTATTTAATTGGTAATTGCGTGGTACTACTGTTAAAAAGCATTGGCAAACCAATTGTACAAGGGGGTAATCACTTTGGAACAACTAAATAAATCCTTATCTTTTAACAAAATAAAAAAAACGGGAACCATGAATTTATTCGATGAAATAAAGAACAAACTAAGTAATGAATTTATAGACATTATTGAATGGTTGGATCCTTCAAACGATACCATTGTACACAGGTTTGAGAGGTATCAGAATGAAATTAAGAACAATGCGAAACTGATCGTCCGGGAAGGACAAACCGCCGTATTCGTGAACGAAGGCCAATTGGCGGACGTTTTTAAACCGGGCACCTACACCTTGAACACCAAGAACCTTCCAATATTGACAACTTTGAAAGGCTGGAAATACGGATTCGACAGTCCGTTTAAGGCAGAGGTCTATTATGTGAACACCCGTTTGTTCACCGATGAGAAATGGGGGACCAAAAATCCTTTTATGTTGAGTGATCAACGTTTTGGATTGGTAGAGATCAGGGCATTCGGCACCTATAGCTTTCGGATCAAGGATCCCGGAAAATTCGTTGTCGATGTTGTGGGTACCGATGGCAACTTTACGAATTATGAAGTTAACGAACACCTTAAAAGTTTAATTGTTACCCGTTTTACCGATACGGTCGGGGAAGCCAATTTGCCTATAGAATTATATGCGGCCAATACGAGTGAACTTTCCGAGACCTGCCAAGAGGTGATGCAACCGGAATTTGGCCGTGTGGGCATTGAGTTGGAAAAGTTCTATATCGAGAATGTTTCCATGCCGGAAGAACTTAAGAAGGAAATATTCGAATATAGTCGACTGGATAAGTTGGATCTGGCCAAATTATCACAATTCAAGGCCGCAAAGGCCATGGAGGCTGCCGCAAAAAATGAAGGGGGCACCGCCGGTGCGGGCATGGGCATGGGCATGGGCTTTGTATTGGCACAGCAAATGGGGAATATGATGGGGCATACCGGAACCCAACAGCCTTTTGGCGGACAGCCGCAGCAGACCGCACCACCCCCAATACCTGCACAGGTAGTGTACCATTACGCCCTAAACGGGCAACAAGCAGGCCCGGTTACCTTTGATAAGTTAAAAGAGCTTTTTGCAAGTAGGACCATCAATAGGGATTCCTTGATCTGGAAACAGGGAATGGCCAATTGGGCGGCATTAAAGGATATTGAGGAGTTGAAGGTATTCTTGGGTGGAAGCACCCCACCACCGTTGCCGACCACATAGAATGGCATTTGACTATTTTTTAAATGCCACGTTATTGTGGTGAATGCAAGAGTTAACTATGGAAGAAACCTTTGATTCCGAAGTAAATAAATCCTGTCCCAACTGTGGTGCCGAACTTAAATTCAAGCCTGGCTCACACCAGCTTTTATGCCAATACTGTGGTTATGAGGAATTTATAGCACAGGAAAAAAGCAGTTTTGAGGAATTGGAACTTCAACACTATTTAAAGGTGGTTGGTGAAAATGCCTATACCGAAACCATTGAGCTCCTCAATTGCAAAAATTGTGGGGCGAACCAACATGTCGAGGAAAACTATAAGTCGCTCGATTGTGTCTATTGCGGCGAACCCTTGATTCGGGAAGATATCGAAAAGGAAGGTTGGATCTTGCCGGGGGCTTTGGTGCCCTTTCAATTGGATGGGAAAAAGGCGCGACAGTTATTCAAGAATTGGGTCAGGGGCATTTGGTTTGCACCCAATAATTTGAAACGCGCAGCACTTGCCCCGGAAGGCTTGCATGGTCTTTATGTTCCATATTGGACATTCGACGCCAATTTATATGCGGCTTACCAGGGGCAACGGGGGGATTATTACTATGAAACACAAAGGGTGCGTACCAAAAAAGGTATTCAGACACGGCAGGTACGAAAAACAAGGTGGTCGCGGGTATCTGGGCATGTCAGTGGTTTTGTCGATGATATCCTGATCAACGCCTCAGAAAAAAAAAGAAGGGAGATACCTGAAAAAATAGCGTATTGGAATTTAAAGGAATTGGTTGCCTTTAGCCCAAAGTACTTGGCAGGATTTGTTACCGAAAAATACACCATATCCTTAAAGGAAGGCCATCACCGATCGTTTCGGGAAGCCAAGGAAATCGCCTATAACTGGATCCGAAGGGATATTGGTGGGGATACCCAGCGTATAGGCCATGCCGACATCAAATTGTCCGACGAGACGTTCAAGCACATTTTGCTTCCGGTGTATATCAGTTCTTATAGATATAACGGTAAGGAATACCTTTTTTATATCAATGGACAAACCGGGGTTTTGAGTGGCTCAAGACCGTATTCCTTCTGGAAAATTTTCATTTTAGTGCTTTTTATACTTGTTTTCATCATCCTTATTGCGATTTTTGCACAATGATGACAACTCGGACATTGGTAATCGGTGATATCCATGCTGGTTTAAAAGCGTTGGAACAAGTTTTGGAACGGGCTAGGGTTTCCACGAGTGATAGGCTGATATTTTTGGGGGATTATGTCGACGGTTGGAGTACCGCTGTGGAAACCGTGGATTTCTTGATCGATCTTAAAAAAACCCATGATTGTATTTTTTTGAGGGGAAACCATGATGCACTATGTGCTCATTGGCTTCAGACCGAAGAAGATAATTTGACTTGGCTGCAACACGGTGGGGCGGCAAGTGTTGCATCGTATAAAAAAGCCGGTAAATCGACGATAGAAGAGCATATCCGATTTTACGATGCATTGATCAATTATCAATTGGAAGGCGATAACCGCATCTATCTACATGCCGGATTTACCAATATCAAAGGTGTTGAATATGAATATTTCAGTAAATCCTTTTATTGGGACCGTACCCTTTGGGAATTGGCACTTTCCCTTAATCCCACATTTTCAAAAGACCATAAGTATTACCCTCAAAGATTGGTGCACTACGATGAGATTTTCATCGGACATACGCCCGTTACCCGAATAGGAAAAACGACGCCCCAAAAGGCGGCAAACGTTTGGAACATCGATACCGGTGCGGCTTTTTTAGGTCCGTTGACCATAATGGATGTGCATACGAAAGAATTTTGGCAGAGCGATCCGGTATATACGCTATATCCTGATGAAAAGGGCAGGAATTAAAATTTAGCACAACTTTATCTAAATTTTATTGATATAATTGTACATTATATAAAAATAAAACATGGTAAAGAAAAATATAAGATTAGAAGTAATGCAGGCCATTGAGCCTAAAGTTGGGGAGTTTATGGATTCGTTCCTGATTCCTATCGAAGATATATGGCAACCTTCTGATTTTCTTCCAGACCCTAAAAGTGATAACTTTTTGAACGATATTGAACAATTGAGGGAAGAATCCAAAGAATTGGGATATGACTTTTGGGTAACCATGGTTGCCGATACGATCACCGAGGAAGCTTTACCCACCTATGAGGCCTGGTTAATGGATGTTGAGGGGATAAACCAGCATGAGGGTAAGGAAAACGGTTGGTCTAAATGGGTACGTGCCTGGACGGCCGAAGAAAATCGCCATGGTGATGTGTTGAACAAATATTTGTATCTATCAGGGCGTGTCAATATGCGCGAAGTTGAAATTACTACCCAGCATTTGATTGCCGACGGATTCGATATCGGTACCGATAGGGATCCCTATAAGAACTTTGTGTATACTTCATTCCAAGAGTTGGCCACCAATATATCGCACAAAAGGGTCGGTCAAATGGCCAAAAAGAAAGGGAATGCACTTTTAGGAAAAATGTGTACCATCATTGCCGGTGATGAAATGCGCCATCATTTGGCGTACAGGGAATTTGTAAAGCACATTTTTGGGGAGGATCCTTCGGGAATGATGTTGGCTTTCGCCGATATGATGAAAAAAAAGATAGTAATGCCCGCACATTTTCTGCGTGAATCCGGTGGATCCATAGGAACCGCCTTCGAGAATTTTTCGAACTGTGCACAACGGTTGGGGGTATATACGGCCCAAGATTATATCGAGATTCTCAAAAAATTAAATTCCTATTGGCAATTGGATGCCATTAGGGAACTTTCCGATGAAGCCGAAAAGGCCCGTGATTATTTGATCAAATTGCCGAGTAGGTTACAACGTATTTCTGAAAGGATGGCGTTTCCCGAAGATCAATACCAGTTTAAATGGGTAGAGGCCAACGGTACCTTATAGCAAAAGAAAAGCCCTGATAAAATTATCAGGGCTTTTTGTTGATCCATGTATTATAGTTTTCCATGGTCGTGTTTATCTTGCCACTTAGCAAGTTCCTTCCATTTGCCTTCATAACACATTTTAGCTTGCATTGGCCATGAGGCCGGATCGTGTACTTTATAGCGATTGCCACCACCAGCAAGTATTTTTCGACAATCGGCAACGGAAATTTCAGAAAGGTCCTTCCAGGTTATGATACCCGCTTCGTTGAACATTCCCGATATTTTGGGTCCGATACCCTCAACGATCTTTAGGTCATCCTGTTTTATGGCCTTGCCCATTGCGGTTTTTGCGGCGGCAGCATCAAAAAGGTTCAATTTTTCTTTTGGGGTTTCGGGGGCCATCGAAGTTGCCGCGAGGCCATCCCCCACGTTGGCCATAGTACTGCCCGTGGTTAGTTTTCCTTTACAGGCATCCAAATCTTCCTGTAGTTTCGCATTTTTATCCCGTAAGGTCTTTAAGGCCGCAGAATCGTCTATCGGGGTATTTTTGTTCTTGCCCAGTAAATATCCAAAGTAGGCGCATAGTAGGCCCACCAATAGTGGAATTATCCAGCACCAAATATTCATTGTTGAAAAATCCATTTTTTAAAGGTTTATCGGTTAGTGATTTAATTTAAGGTGATTACGGTCGTTTAGGCAACGATTTTTCCACTTCGGATGTATGACCGTCATTGGCGTCAGGTTCTTCGGCCCTGTTTTCGTCATTTGGTGAAATGGATATCGGATAGGCCGGGGAAGGGGGGCTAAAATTATGGTGGCCATTTGTTGTGACGTCAAAACTTCCTTTATTGAAAGCAAGTGGGGCTGTTGTCGTTTTTGGTGCCTGAGGGGCCATGATTTCTTTCCGTGATACCCTATCAGACGACGCTCCACATGTACTGCAATAGGTAATGAAGAAATACGTCCCCGCCAGAATAGTGATGATTATCCCTAATAGGTTGGTCGTTTTTTTTGTCATTATGTGCAATTAATTGGGGTTTGAATTCCTAATGTAGTAAAAAAACTTAAAAAAGATTACAAAATCATCATTAATTCCTTGCTTTCAAACATATAGGGATGCCATTGAATAGTATTCATGCACATCGGTAAAAACTTATGGATATGGAAAATCCATTGGGGAAAGTGTTCTAAAATAATTTAATGACCGTTCCTATTTCTCCATGTAAAGTCCAAGGTAGGGGTAGGAAGTTACTGCCATTAGGATGTCAAAAAGATGGGTTATCGGTACATTCATACAAAACTATGTACCAATGGCACACAAAACCTTGATTTTTGTTCATAGAACAAGTAGGTTTGATTAATAGGCATTGGGACACTTAATAGAACAACGTTATGAAAACCAAAATCAAGAATCTGTTCAACTTTTGTTGCATGGTAGTAGTGCTTGGTACGCAAGCCCTGCTAGAAGGCAGCTGGAAAGTAGAGCACCAGGAGCACGGAAAAATCGAATCTTAACCTTTCATGGGTTAAGGTCGGAACATTGACACTTTAATCATTTTTTATAATTTCAGTTAGTTAGTTGGTTGAAGCCCGCTGACCGTTTATACCATTCAAGCCTTGGGCATGATCATGGAGCTAAAGGGTCAGCGGGTTTTCTTTTGCTATAAATCGAATTTAATGCCTTGTGCCAAAGGTAGTTCAGTCGTGTAATTGATCGTGTTCGTTTGTCTCCTCATATAGATTTTCCAAGCATCCGACCCGGATTCACGTCCACCCCCGGTTTCCTTTTCACCGCCAAATGCACCCCCTATTTCAGCACCGGAAGTACCTATGTTCACATTGGCTATACCACAATCACTGCCAACACAGGAAAGGAAGGTTTCAGCTTCCCGGAGATTATTGGTCATTATGGCCGACGATAGCCCTTGATCCACCCCGTTCTGTAATGCTATGGCATTGGTTACGTCCCCGGAATATTTCAGTAAATAGAGTACTGGGGCAAAGGTCTCATGCTGTACGATTTTAAAATTATTACGGGCCTCGGCAATGGCTGGTTTCACATAACACCCACTTTCATAGCCTTCGCCTTTTAAAACACCGCCTTCAACCAGTAAGGTACCTCCCTCTTCCTGGACTTTTCTCAGGGCATTTTCATAAAGGGCAACGGCATCGGTATCGATCAAGGGGCCGACATGGTTGTTTTCGTCCAAGGGATTGCCGATTTTCAATTGGTTATAGGCGCGCACCAATGCCTCCTTTACCGTGTCGTAAATAGATTCGTGTATGATCAATCTTCTGGTCGATGTACAGCGTTGGCCGGCCGTACCCACAGCGCCAAAAACCGCCCCGATAATGGTCATTTTTATGTCGGCATCCGGGGTAACGATAATGGCGTTGTTACCGCCAAGCTCGAGCAATGATTTCCCTAGGCGGGAAGCAACGACTTGTGCCACGATTTTCCCCATTCGTACCGAGCCTGTGGCAGAGATCAACGGAACGCGGGGGTCCTGGGTCATGAATTCCCCGACCTTATAATCCCCATTGATCAAACAGGAAATGCCTTCCGGAAGGTTATTTGCCTTAAAAACCTGCGCAGCTATATGTTGACAGGCGATGCCACAAAGGGGTACTTTTTCCGATGGCTTCCAAATGCAAACATCACCACAGATCCATGCGAGTGCCGTATTCCAGGCCCACACGGCAACGGGGAAATTAAAGGCTGAAATAATACCCACTACCCCTAAAGGATGGTACTGTTCGTACATACGATGCCCCGGGCGTTCGGAGTGCATGGTCAATCCGTGGAGCTGTCGTGAGAGTCCGACCGCAAAATCACAGATATCGATCATTTCCTGGACCTCCCCTAATCCTTCCTGATAACTTTTTCCCATTTCATAGGACACCAATTTGCCCAAGGGTTCTTTGAGTTCCCGAAGTTTTTCGCCGAATTGGCGTACGATTTCACCCCGTTGGGGCGCTGGGGTAGTTCGCCATGTCTTAAAGGCATCTGTGGCTTGGACCATCACTTTACCATAATCTGCCTTGGTCGTGGTTTTTACCTTTCCGATCAGGGCGCCGTCCACGGGGGAGTATGAAGCAATGATATCCCCTGAACCAAAATTTTCGGAGCCTGTTGAAGTACCGTCGTTAAGGGCTTTTATTCCTAATTGTTGAAGGGCATCTTGGATGCCGAATTCCGTAACTATATGTGACATTTTATAACTTTTTAGCTAAGTATTGTTGAATTTATGACAAATTTACGAATAATCGGGCCGATTGGCCTTTAATAACCCCTTAAGCTTTAAGCAGCGACGATTATCATAATAAAATAAGGGTTATGGCAATGACTGCCGGCACAGCTTGGACAAAGAATATTTTCCTATCCACGGTAAGTGCCCCATAAACGCCGGCTATGGCCACACACGCCAAAAAGAAGAGTGCGATATTCGAGGCCCAATTGGGGTTGTCTATAAGAAGGGACCAAAGGAGTCCCCCTGCAAGAAAACCATTGTACAAGCCTTGGTTGGCCGCAAGGGTCTTTGTAGGCTCGAAGAGGTCTTTTGGGAATTTGTTGAATATTTTTTTGCCTTTCGTTGTCCAAGCGAACATCTCGAACCAAAGAAAATAAAGGTGCAAAAGTGCCACCGCACCTATAAGAATGTCGATTCCCAATGTCATGGGTTAATCCTTTGATATAAAGCGTTCATCGACCGGCATTACGGTGCCACATTTATCACAGGTACGCAATGCTTCCGAGCCATAAAATTGTTTGAAATGCCCTAGGAAATCCTTTTCGATATCATGTAGGGTAAAATAGACTTCATATAATTTATGGTTACAATTATCACAATACCAAAGCAAGCCGTCATCTACCTTCATATGGGCTCTTTTGCGTTCTATGACCAGGCCGATCGATCCTTCATGGCGAACGGGGGAGTGGGGAACCTTTGCAGGATGCAGGTACATGTCCCCGGGTCCTAGTTTCATGGTCTTTTTCCGGTCGTCTTCTTGGATATGCACTTCGATGTTTCCTTCCAATTGGTAGAAAAGCTCTTCGGTCTCATTATAATGATAGTCTTTTCGTGCATTTGGTCCCGCTACGATCATCACAATATAATCCCCGGATTCCTTATATAGGTTTTTGTTTCCCACCGGCGGTTTTAAAAGGTCCCGGTTTTCTTCTATCCATTGATGTAGATTAAAAGGAGGTAGAATTGGCATAATTGATATTTGAAAATTAACGATCTGTTGTTTGCAACCCGTACCAACACCATTACGGTCGGTAATTCAAATGTAAGAAAAGAATGCCGTATTTATGGTTTATCTATAAAAGAGCTGTGTAAAGTAGAGATTGCCTTGGGAGTCAGCCTTTACACTGACCGCAGTATGGGTAAAATCACCTTCCATTGTTTTTTTATGGTCGGAACTGGCCAGCCAATTTTGAAAGGCTTCGTAAGCAGTGGTGTAATCTTTGGCAACGTTCTCCGCAACCATTTCCGCATTCACCTCAGAGGCGATACTAGAGGCCCTTGAGCTAAAACCATCATGGCTTAAATCTCCGGCTGCTATCATATAATCATTGTGCGCATTGGCATATTCATAGGCAAGGGTACTTGTTTCCAATGAAGAATATCCTAAAGATACCCGATGGTCATTGACGATATCCAAAAGTTCGTACTCTACTTCAATAACATTTTCAGCCTCCAGAATATTCGCATCATCCAATGATTCTTTACTACAAGAACCCAAAATAATAACGAACATCATGAGGAATGCGTGTGGCAATCTCATTTTCATACAATGTTCTAAATTGTAAGTAGGTGTAATCCGAAAATAAGTAGGTGGAGAATTGGGGTCTCGTGTTCTCGTGTTGAATGGGGTAGGTTCAACAGCCGTAATGATAGAAAAAATTGCTGTATTTACCTATGAAAAGATGTTTTTTTTCGATGAATGGCCAGACACTTTTGCAAATTCGGTAATTATTGCCACGGGTATTTATCAATTTTAAAAGGAATAAAACCCATTTAATAACGGGAGGAATCTTGCTTTTGTAACCCGTTTTGATGTCAATCGATAATTTTATGGGATTCGGGATTGATTTTATAAAAATCCCCATTACTTTTAATGCACTTAAATAGTGCTTTTCATGAAAATTGCTCAATTCTTCCGTTTAAGTGCCGTTTTTTTGTTGCTTATCGGATGTACCTCCAAAAAAGAAACTTCACTCGAACCTTTCGATGACCTTGCTAAATACCAGGAATACATCTCGGAGATCACCCATGGGATCATATCCACAAAAAGTGATGTTCGTGTCGTGCTACAAAAACCTATCCCCTCATGGGAAAATGGGGGCGGGTTGGATAATGACCTGCTTTTGGTTTCCCCAAAGGTAAAGGGGAAAGTAGTGTCCTTGAATAATAGGACCATAGCCTTTGTCCCTGAGAAGGGATTTGAGCAGGATACCGAATATACGTTTACTTTGGCCGTAAAGGAAATCATTGATGAGGTGCCTAAAGAGCTTCGGAATATGGTCTTTGGGATAAAGACCCAAAAGCAACAATTCAATCTATATACAGAGCCGTTACAGTCGTATTCCAAAGAGCTACAGTACATAAACGGACAAGTGCGAAGTGCCGATATAATGCCCTTAAGTGTATTGAATGAACTGGTGTCGGTTACCCATGAAGGAAAAGCGGTCAAGGTGATCTTTGACGAGACGATAAAGGAAGGCACCCAGTTTTATTTTAAGATAGACAGTATTCAGCGCTATATAGAGGACACTTCCCTTGAAATTTCATGGGACGGCTCAAAGCGGGCCATTGAAAGCTCAGGAAAACAAGCCATTCAGATTCCCGGGAAGAACAATTTCACGGTAATGGAAGCCATAGTGCATATTGGGGAAGGGCAAATGGTGTCGATCAATTTTTCTGACCCCATAAAAAAGGGGCAAAATTTGAAAGGACTGGTAGTTTTGGGAGGTGCTACCGATCCTAAATTTTCGATTGATGGCAATACCCTTAAAGTATATCCCGATCAAGAAATCAAAGGGGCTTCCAAAATCGAGGTTTTTGAGGGAATCGAAAGTGCCGATGGTTATAAATTGAAATCCAAGTATGAGGAACGTGTGGCTTTTGAACAAATAAAACCTGAAGTCCGTTTTTTGACCAACGGAACGATATTGCCCGCTTCCAACAACCTAAAGATAAATTTTGAGACCGTGAATCTCAATGCGGTCGATGTTACCGTTTTGAAGATATACGAAAACAATATCCTCCAGTTTCTTCAAGGCAATGAAATGGACGGTAATTACAATTTGCGTTCCGTAGCACGCCCTGTTGCCAAGAAGAAAATAGAATTACAAACCCAATTGTCCAACACGAATGGCAAATGGACGGCCCATGCGTTGGACCTAAAGACATTGATCCAGCCCGATCCCGGCGCAATCTATAGGGTGGAATTGGATTTTAAGCCGTCGTATAGTTCCTATGTATGTGAGGCAACGAACTTTGGTACCGCGATGGAAACTGAAGAGGACTATGACGGTGACGTGGTGGATAGTTCTTGGGATGGCGTCGAGACCTATTATCAGGATTACTATTACGATTATAATTGGAACGAGCGCGATAACCCTTGCCATACCTCTTATTACTACAACAAGAAAATAGGACTCAACGTATTGGCCAGTGATCTTGGGGTTACGATAAAAAAAGGGATCAACAACAGTTATTTCGTTGCAGTGAACGATATTTTGAATACTGCCCCTGTCGCCGGTGCCAAGGTAACGTTCTATAATTTCCAACAACAGCCCATTGGTAATGTGATAACCGATGGGGAGGGTATGTCTGTTTTCGACGCCGAAAAGACGGCATTCTTTGCCATAGTTGAAAATAACGGACAGAAAACGTACGTAAAGCTTAATGATGGCAACGCACTTTCGGTAAGTAAGTTCAATGTGTCGGGAGAACGATTGCAAAAAGGCATCAAGGGGTTTATTTTTGGCGAGAGAGGGGTTTGGCGTCCCGGGGACCGAATCTACCTTTCGTTCCTCTTAAACGATAATGCCAACAAATTACCGGAAAACCATCCGGTAAAATTGGAATTATTGGATCCATATAATAAAGTGGTTTTAAGGGAAGTCCAAACTTCCGGATTGAACAATTTCTATCACTTCAATATCAAGACCGACGAAAATGCCCCAACGGGAAATTGGTTGGCCAAAGTAACCGTCGGTGGGGCTTCATTTACCAAAACGATCAAGATTGAGACCATAAAACCCAATCGTTTAAAGATCAAATCGGATTTTGGGAGCGAGGTGCTTTCCAGTGCCAACCCCATTACCGGTCAACTGGAGGTTAAATGGCTCCATGGGGCCATTGCAAAAAACCTTAAGGCCGATGTAACTGCCAAATTCAATACGCAAAAAACAAGTTTTGAATCTTTTCCGGGTTATGTCTTCGATGATCCCACAAGGGTTTTTGCACCTGAGGAGCAACGTATTTTCGATGGCAGGTTGAATGCGGAGGGTAAAGCCATTTTCAGCATGGATGCCCGATTGACAAATCGCGCCCCTGGAATGTTGAACGCTGTATTTATGACCAAGGTGTATGAAAACGGTGGGGATTTCAGTACCGATGTTTTTGTAAAACCCTATTCCCCCTATCAAACTTATGTCGGCCTCAATACCCCTAAAGGGGATAAGGCTAGGGGCATGTTGTTGACAGATACCAAACACCTTTTCGAGGTTGTTTCGGTCGATGAAAAAGGAAATCCGAAAGCGGTGGCCAATCTGAAGGTAACCATACATAAGGTAAATTGGAAATGGTGGTGGGATACTTCCGAGGACAACCTCAGTAATTTTAGCAGTAGTACGTATCGGGAGAAGGTTTTCGATAAAACCATTGGCACGGATTCAAAAGGGAAGGCCACCTTTACCTTTGAATTGAAATATCCCGATTGGGGGCGCTATTTGGTACGTGTCGAGGATCCCAATGGAGGACATTCCGCAGGAAAGACCCTGTATATCGATTGGCCGGGATGGGCAGGAAGGTCTATAAAAAATGACCCCTCGGCGGCTACCATGTTGGTTTTTTCCACCGATAAGGAAAAATATAATGTCGGGGATACCGCCACGGTAACCTTCCCAAGTTCTGAAGGAGGTAGGGCTTTGGTCACTGTTGAAAATGGCAATGAGGTGCTCGAATCACTTTGGGTGGGGACCACAAAGGGAGAAACCCGGTTTCAATTACCCATAAAGGATTTGTACGCCCCCAATGTCTTTATCCATATATCCCTTTTGCAACCCCATGCATCTTTATTGAATGACGCCCCGATTCGGCTTTATGGCGTAATACCCATTTCCGTTGAGGATCGGGCCACTAAATTGGAGCCGGTACTTGCGATGCCAGAGGTATTGCGGCCAGAGGAAAGTGTAACGTTAAAGGTAAGTGAGGCCAACAAAAAGGCAATGACATATAGTGTGGCTATCGTAGATGAAGGTCTTTTGGATCTTACCCGGTTCAAGACACCAGATCCCTGGAACACCTTTTATGCCCATGAAGCTTTGGGCGTAAAAACCTGGGATATTTATGATGATGTCATTGGGGCCTATGGAGGTCGGATCGATCAGGTATTTGCCATCGGTGGGGATGGGGAATTGGCGGGGGCCAAAAACAAAAAGGCGAACCGTTTTGAACCTATGGTCGTTTATTTGGGTCCTTTTGAATTACAACCGGGTCAAACCAGATCACATACGATACAAATACCAAAATACGTGGGATCGGTACGCACCATGGTCATTGCCGGGGAAAGCACGAGTGCGGCTTATGGCAGTACCGAGATGACCACCCCAGTACGTATACCTTTAATGGTATTGGGGTCCTTACCGCGTAAGATGACCTCTGGGGAGCAGGTTACCCTTCCCATTACCGTTTTTGCCATGGAAAAAAAGGTAAAAGACGTTACCGTAAAGATCAAAAAGAATCAAGCGTTTACCGTTGATGGTGCGGCATCACAGACGATTTCATTTTCAGGGCCTGATGAGCAAATGGTCTATTTCAATTTGAACGTATCCGATTTCACAGGTATTGGGGAAGTCGTTGTGGAAGCCTCCGGCAATGGGGAAAAGGCTTCGTTCAAAATACCGATGGATGTGGTCAACCCAAACCCCATCTCATCCACGGTACAGGATTTGGTTCTTGGCCCCCAGGAAAAGCGAACGATCAACATACCGTCTTTCGGTATTTCAGGCAGTAATACGATCCAAGTCGAATTATCGACCTTGCCACCGATGAACTTCAATGGACGAATGGAATATTTGATCCGTTATCCCCACGGATGCGTGGAACAGGTTACCTCTGCCGCTTTTCCCCAATTGTACTTATCCGAAATTTTTGATTTGGACAGTCATCGAAAAGGCCAAGTGCAGAAACATCTGGAGGATGCTATTCAGCGTTTGGGAAGTTATCAATTACCGAACGGGGGATTCTCCTATTGGCCAGGACAGCATGGGGTCAATGATTGGGGGACCTCCTATGCCGGACATTTTTTATTGGAAGCCGAGAAAAAAGGGTTTGTATTACCCATCGGATTTAAATCGAGTTGGATCAATTACCAACAGCAAGTGGCAAAACAATGGCGTAGCGGTACGGGAAGTCCGGAATTGGCGCAGGCCTATCGCTTGTACACTTTGGCCTTGTCAGGGAATGCCGATGTAGCATCGATGAACCGATTACGGGAGACGAAAGGTCTTTCCAATGCATCGAAATACCGTTTAGCCGCTACCTATGCCTTGATCGGACAAAAAAATGTCGCTGAAAAATTGCTCTCAAATGCAACCTTGGATTTTGCCGATGATACGTCCGATTACGACACCTTTGGATCGGAAAGCAGGAATAGGGCCATGGCCTTGGAAACTTATGTATTGTTGAACAACAAGGTCAAAGCAAGGGAACTGGCCGATACCATTGCCCTTAGATTGGGTGAAAAAGAATGGATGAGTACCCAAAGCACCGCTTATTGTCTGTTGGCCATGGCCAAGTTTTCGGCTTTGGTCGGCGGTAAGGGTATCGAAGCGAAGATAGATCTTAACGGGGCATTGACCGGGGTGAAGACCGCAAAAACATTGGCCAGCCACGAATTCAAAATAAAAGAAGGGGACAACGCCCTAACCTTGACCAATGTGGATCGGAATACCCTCTACGTCACTATTGTGAACCGTGGTAAATTACCGGTAGGCGAAGAGAAGGAAGTTGTACGGAACCTTAAGGTAATTTCGAATTTCAAAGGTAGGGACGGTTCTCGAATCGATGTTTCAAGGATGGGGCAGGGAACCGATTTCGTAGCTGAGGTTACACTGATCAATTCAACCCCTAACAAAATCGACAATGTGGCACTGACTCGGATTTTCCCTAGTGGATGGGAAATTGTAAATACCCGATTTACCGATTTTGGCCCTTTTGCCGAAAATGAAGTCGATCATACCGATATTCGTGATGACAGGACAAATTTCTATTTTGATCTGAAAAAATATGAAACGAAGACTTTCAGGGTATTGTTGAATGCTTCTTATTTGGGTACGTATTATTTACCGGGAATCCAAGCGGAGGCCATGTATGATAATGACTATGCCGTACGAACCAAAGGTAAATGGATAGAAGTTGTGCAGTAAATTTACTTCTTTGGATTATAGGTGGGGCGCTCTATGGATCATGAATATCAGACGGAAGCTCTGTTAGACAAAGGTTGTAAAACCTCGGTGTTCGAAATTTTAGCGACCCATGATATGGCGTCTTCCAAAGAATTAAACCATTTGAACTTGCTGTTGATGAACATCCTTTCGAGCATGGCATTGAAAAAACCTGTCCTGGTGTAGCTTATAATACCATAAGCCTTAAGGTTGTATTTTAAATTAAAGAATGTCTTCCAGTCGGTAGGGACCAGCGAATAGTCGTTTACCCTATGCGAAATATAAACAATGTCCTTACCGTTATTATCGTATAAGTTTGATAATTCCTCGGCGATCAACTTTCCATTTTCTTTCCATGATACATTGACGTTTTCACGGAATTCCCCAACAACAAAAGTATCGAATAGATAAAAATCACCGAAACTATAGTTGATTTCATGTATCGCTTTATAATAATACGGAGTGTCCTTCAGTTTTTTCAATGTGCCCTCATTTCATCGTTCTCAATGCAAAAGAATAAAACCTAATGTAAACCTAGGTTTTAAATCGTTAAATGGCCAATATAATCTCTAAACTACGGGAATCCGTTCTGTGTAATACATCGCATTGCGGGAAGGATCACAATAATGCATGAAATCCATATCCGATCGTAAAAGGTGATTTTAACCATTTTTCGTAGTCAATAAATAACGTACAGGCTTAAGTTACTCTAAACCAGTGTAAAACATAGTTAAGGAAACGCCATTTTTTATAAAAATATTCCTTGGGTTACGATAAGGGTTTGCTTTATAAATTCAGGGGTTTTTGTGAAAAGAAGGTCATACCGGCTTTTTGATTTTTATCCTTTTACCGTTCTTTGACCTATTGGGGGATTTAGGGTTTCCTACCTTGAACTGTTTTTATTCCTCTTCAAGGTGTCGTCTTCCTTTGTTTTCAATATTTTAGCGAACACCAGGGCCCCGATCTCCTTTATAGGTTCATAAAGGACCGATTCTTCCATTGTTTCACTTTTGACTACATTGACCGAAGAATTCGCACGTTCCAGGAATACCAAAAGGGCACCCACGATGACCGCCACCTTTAGGGCCCCGAAAATTGCCCCTGCGAGTTTGTTCAACAGCCCTAACATGGCGAAATTGGCGATTTTTGTCAGGAGCTTACCTGCCAGGTGTACCAAAATAACGATGATGATAAATGTGATGATAAATGCCGCAATGTTCATGTAGCGCTCGTTCCATTCCATGTTTTGGGCAAGATAATCACCGGCGATATATGAAAAATGGATGGCACCATAGAGTCCGGCGATCAATGCGATGATCGAAGCGATTTCAATGAATAATCCGTTATAAAAACCCTTGATAAGGCCGTAAATCAGCAGTAAACCTAAAACGATATCCAACACTCCCATCCCGATTGCTATTATAAGGGGATCCTTGGCGATTGCCTCGGAAATAAACCATCAAAATACTTTGGCGTTATCAATAAGTGCCAAAACAAGTTTCTTGAACAAATATAAAACATTGATTTGTACCTTTGGACCAGAAAATAAAACTATGTCTAGAGACCTACAATTAAAAGAACGCTGGGAACGATTGATGGAAAAACTATCGGAGCAGTTTGCACCTGGTGATACCTTGGAGTTGGATGCCATAATTTATTTGGTTGGGGTTCAGGAGTTGGGACAAATACATAAAACCTTTAAAAAGGACGAGAAACTGAATCTGATGCATATTGCCATTTGTAGGTTATTGGAACCTTACGGGTATTATGAATTCGATTTTTTTGATGAGGATGGTTGGCCCCATTATACGATCAAGGAAGAATTACCCCCTCTCAAGGCCGGGGAGCAATCGGTACTCATGAAAGAAGCCCTTGTGGGTTATTTTATGGAGAAAGAATA
This sequence comes from Maribacter polysaccharolyticus, assembly GCF_028882255.1. Lineage (GTDB taxonomy): Bacteria > Bacteroidota > Bacteroidia > Flavobacteriales > Flavobacteriaceae > Maribacter_A > Maribacter_A polysaccharolyticus. The sequence goes on along the minus strand of NZ_JARBUY010000004.1, from coordinate 538,763 downwards.
TATCGATTGATGCAGTAGGGCATCCCTACGTAAAGAAATCCCGTTTGGGAGAATAGAAGTCAAAGCTAATTATGAAACCACCTTATTACGCTGTCATTTTTACGAATAAAAGAACGGATGTAGAAGATGGGTATGCGAAAATGGCACGGAATATTGAGGATTTGGCAAGGCAACAACCCGGTTTTTTGGGTTTTGAAAGTGCCCGGGATCAAATCGGTATAGCCGTAAGTTACTGGCAAACTTTGGAGGATATTTCCCATTGGAAATCGAATACCGACCATTTGTTCGCACAGCAGAAAGGCAAATCCGATTGGTACACTTGGTATAAGGTAAGAATTTGCTTGGTAGAACGTGAATATGGTTTCGGTATATAATTTTTTACTTAGGGCAAGGGGCAAGTTTTTTCAGCGTATCAAACACCACCGAAAGAAGACTTTGGTTCTTGGGGTCCTACTTGTTGCCTATTACTTCTGTTTGCCCAAAAACCTCTTCAATACCCCCACTTCAACTGTTGTCGAAAGTAAAGAAGGCAGGCTTTTGGGTGCTGTGATCGCGGATGACGGACAATGGCGATTTCCAGAGGCCGACAGTGTACCCCTGAAATTCAAAACCTGTATACTCCAGTTTGAGGATGCTCATTTTTATCAACATCCCGGATTTAATCCGGTTTCAATGTTAAAGGCCCTTGGGGCCAATATCAAGGCTGGAAAATCGGTACGTGGCGGGAGTACATTGACACAACAGGTAATCCGATTGTCCAGAAATGGGAAAAAACGATCCTATTGGGAAAAAGCTATTGAATTGATCTTGGCCACCCGATTGGAACTTCGCCATAGCAAGGAAGAAATTCTAAGGTATTATGTGAGTAATGCCCCTTTTGGGGGTAATGTCGTAGGACTTGATGTTGCCGCTTGGCGTTATTTTGGTCTGCAGGCGCATCAATTATCATGGGCCGAATCGGCTACATTGGCGGTTTTGCCCAATGCACCGAGTTTAATTTATCCGGGAAAAAATCAGGAACGGTTACTGCATAAAAGAAATCGATTACTCCATAAGTTGCTTCAAAAGGGTATTTTGGATAGTACCACCTATGAGTTATCCCTCTTGGAAAAATTGCCCCAAAAACCCTACAGCCTACCCAAGTCGGCCCCCCACTTGGTACATTATTTGGCCAGGAATCATAAAGGGGAACGTATTGCTTCTACCATAGATGCCCATCTGCAGGCCAATGTGAATGCCATCTTACAAAAATACTACCAAAACCTAAGGCAAAATCATGTGTATAATGGGGCAGTAATGGTCATGGATGTTAATACCAGGGAGGTTTTGGCGTATACCGGAAATACCCCAACGGATAGCAACCACCAAAAAGATGTTGACATGATCCAGGCCAACAGAAGTACGGGGAGTATCCTCAAACCGTTGTTATACGCCGCCATGTTGGATGCAGGTGCGCTTTTGCCCGGAATGTTGGTGCCCGATTTGCCCACACAGATTGCGGGGTATACCCCAGAGAATTTCAACGAAGGGTATAGCGGTGCCATTGAAGCCAAAAAAGCCTTGGCCCGCTCCTTGAATATCCCGGCAGTGCGTTTATTGCAAGATTATGGTCTAAAGAAATTCCGGGATCAACTAAAGGCTTTTGACCTTAAGGGGATTGATAAACCGGCCGATCATTACGGCCTTACATTGATTTTGGGCGGGGCTGAATGTAGCCTTTGGGATCTTTGTAAAACATACGCATCCTTGGCATCCACCGTCAATCATTTTAATGCAACATCAAGTGAATATTATGAACGGGAATTTTCAGAACCTACCCTAATCAAGGGGAAATCGGTTGGTTTTGGTGAAAAATCCATAGCAAAGACCATTTTTGATGCAGGTAGTGTATATCTTACGTTTGAAGCCATGAAAGAGGTGAACCGCCCTGAAGGCCAGGAGTCGTGGGAGTTCTTCGATAGTAGCAAGGAATTGGCTTGGAAAACAGGGACGAGTTTCGGAAATAAGGATGCTTGGGCCATCGGAGTCACCAAAGATTTCGTCGTGGGGGTCTGGGTCGGCAATGCTGATGGGGAAGGTAGACCGAATGTTTCGGGGGTAACCACTGCCGCACCTATACTTTTTGATGTTTTTGATGTGCTGCCAAAATCATCCTGGTTCCAAAAACCCTTGGATGAATTCGTAGAAGTCGAAGTCTGTGAAAACAGTGGTTTTTTAGCTACGGACATATGTCCGACAAAAACAATTTCCGTCCCAAAAAAGAACGCCTACGTTAAGGCGTGTCCCTACCACAGGACCGTTCTCTTGGATTCACAGCAACAATTCAGGGTAAACTCATCCTGTACCGATGTGTCGGAAGCACGTCGGGTATCTTGGTTTGTATTGCCCCCGATGATGGAGTTCTACTATAAAAAATCCCATCCTACATACCGCCCCGTACCGCCTTTTAAGGAAAACTGCAAAAGCACTCTGGAACCAGCCATGGAATTTATTTACCCTAAAGACCATAGCAGGATCGGCTTAACGAAAGATTTCGAGGGAAGATTGAATGAATTGGTGTTGAAATTGGCCCATTCAAAACCAAAAACCCAGGTTTACTGGTATTTGGATGAAACGTATTTGGGACAAACCGAAAACTTTCATGAAAAGGGGATTCTACCGCAGCAGGGACATCATATCATAACGGCTGTGGACGCATTGGGTAACGAAGCCAGGATTGCCATCCTTATCGAGTAAACACCTTTTTTTAGTTGCAAGTTGGGGTCTCCAGGCCTTAAGAATACCGACTTTCACACCCCTTTTTAAGAGATCAATCTATTTTATGGGTAAGGGAAGCAAAAGTACGTTTGGCATCTTTATGTAGATAAAGTACATCATATACCGCATCGATGATCGGTGTCCGTACCTTGCTTTTAAAACCTGCTTTTTGCTCATAGACACTTTTAGTGGCATAATAGCCTTCCGCGACCATGCTCATTTCCATCATGGCACTTTTGACGGTATAGCCTTTACCGATCATGTTCCCGAACATGCGGTTACGGCTGAAGGTTGAGTATCCTGTAACCAATAAATCGCCTAAATAGGCCGAATTATTGATGTTGCGTTTCATTTTATGTACCCTTTTTATATAGCGTTTCATCTCACGGATACTATTGCTCATGAGTACACTTTGAAAATTATCACCATAGCCCAATCCATGGAATATGCCGGCTGCGATGGCATAGATGTTCTTGAGCATTGCTGCATATTCGGTGCCGATGATATCATCGGATATCTTTGTTTTAATATAGTCACTTTTTAAGGCATGGGCCACCCACTCGGCTTTTTCTTTGTCACGACAGGCGATGGTAAGATAGGAAAGTCGTTCCAAGGCAACTTCTTCGGCATGGCAGGGACCCGTAATAACCCCGATTTGCTCAAAGGGTATCTTGTAGATCTCATGAAAATGTTCCCCGACGATCATCCCTGTTTCGGGTACAATGCCCTTAATGGCGGAAAAGATCGTTTTTTCCTTTAAGGGGGCGGTCAGTTTTTTTAATTCGGAAGCAAGAAATGCGGAGGGAATGGCAAAGATAAGAATGTCATTGTTCCCTACTGCGGTATCGATATCTCCCGTTAAGATCAATTGATCGGTATCGAATTCTACCGAACTTAAATAATTTGGATTGTGTTTTTGGGTCTTAATATGCGCGATGGCATCTTCGTTCCGCATATACCAAGTGATCTTCTGAAGGTTTTCAGTCAACATTTTGACAATTGCCGTAGCCCAGCTTCCTCCTCCTAAAACCGCAAACCTTAAATTCTTTTCCATCTATACATGTAATTGTATCCAAATGTAAGGATTCCATGAAATGGAAAAAACGATATGGTTGAAATTATACCCATGATGTTTGGTTATAAAATCGAGAGGACCCATTTATATATCAAAAAAATCCATTCCATTGGGGGGTAGCCTTCCCTAAAAAGAGGATGGGTTAGGTCATTATCTCAGTAGCGCTTATTAAAATCAAACGTTAACTAAAAAGTGGATTAACTTTTTTTATTTGATTTTGTGTAAGCGTATAATGCGGTATAATTAATACCTAATACAACAAGCCCAATAAGTACTATGATTCCCGAATGTATTAAATTCAGTATTATAAAATCCATACCGGATCCCGATAATATGGCATACCAAAGAAAAGGGCAAAACACTCCAACCAGTGAAATGTTACGCCCTGTTCTTATGCCTGCTTTAAATAATAGTGCTTTGTTTTTTGATTTTTCATGAGTACTTGGTTTGCCCTTAACAACACCAATACATTTCTTTCCAACAAGGGAGTACGGACAAGCCTTGATTAGGGATTTAAAAAAATTAGAGAGCGATTGCATACAATTTGTATTTAATAGAAAAAGTAAAAGATAAAACCACCGACGATTGCCATGGTCATGACAGAACACACAAATGCCATTATGGCTTTGGGTTTCAACATGGAAGAAATAATGGCGATCTCAGGTAAACTGGCTCCCGTTCCGCCAATAATCAAAGCCATGGCCGCACCCATACCCATCCCCTTGACAATGAGTGCCTTTAGGATAGGGATAGCCATTTCGATTCGTAAATACAAGGGGACACCAATGGTTGCCGCTATAGGTATGGCAAGTGGACTATCATTTCCAAGATATTTTTCAACCCATGCATCAGGGACAAATACCGCAGAAATCGCACTGATCACCGCACCTAGTAAAACATAGGGGAATATGCGCTTGAACAAGGCCCAGCCAAAATTAAAGGCTTCAGTAAGTTTTGGATTGGATTCACGCGTTTGTCCACATAAACCGGTAGAAGGCGATTGCGTATCTGCACACGGGTTTTGGGCGGTTGCACAAGATGCCACTGCGTTATTTGAAACGGTACCACAGCGAACAGCAGGTTGGGATGCACAAGTACTTGTAGCTGTCTTAGTCTTTAGATCAATTCGCTTTACACTATGTTTAAGGGATGTCTTTTCGGCAATGCTACCAAAAAAAACGGAGCCAATAAAAACAATCAAGAAATAAACCAATGCCACTTTCCATCCGAAAACACCGAAAATAAAACCAACGACAACAAAATTTGCCAATGGGGCAGATAGTAAAAAGGAAAACACCATGGCGAAAGGGGCTCCCATTTCTATCATCCCCATTGATACGGGAACCATGGATGCACTACAGAAAGGAGTGGGGATTCCTAGTAAAGCCCCCATCAAACCACTGAATTTCCCCGTTTTTGATAGCCGCCTTTGAAGTTTTTCCTGTGGTATAAAAGCCCTAATTAAACCGGTGATTATCGATACAAGGGCAATGATGAATACCAATACTACGCCTACGTGTATAAATTCGTCTAATGCTAAATTCAATTTTTCGTTCATGATGTTTATTTAATTGGTTGTAATATATATGCGCTAAACCACATATGTTTTTATAAAAAAAAGCGAATGCTCGATTTTCTTGTTGTTTATGGTCCGTGAAGTTTAATTTTACTTTTGTCGTTCTGCCAATAATTTTTTACACTTTTGTATTTCATAATTAATCTGTGATTCGGGAATTGTTTTTATGGCTTCTTGCATCAATTGGCGAAATTCGTTTTTGATGGGTGTTAAATAGTAGTATACCCACTTTCCTTCTTTTACCTCTTCTACCAACTTGGCTTGTTTCAATATTTTTAAATGGCGCGATACATTATATTGATATTCATCCAAAACCTCTACAATTTCCGAAACGCAAATCTTTTCATCGATGTTGGTTAGCAGCCAAATTATTTTTAGTCTGGTTGCATCGGATAGGGCCTTGAATATGTTAATTTGTTCATCCATCCATCTTATAAATTTAACATATGTGAAATTATGCACGTGTAATTCGGAGCCAAATATATAAAATAATTTAAACACAAACACCCATTAATTTTTATTTAAGTGGGAAATTTACCTTCTATAGGGTAAGTGGTTCGTTCGGTAGGAATTTTCTTTTATTGTTCAATACATCGGTGGCTTTTATGTCTTCGCAGAACAGATTGACCCTAAAGGCCATGTTATTTGAGGCCATCCGCACAATGGGAGGACAAGAAGTGGAAAACCGCAAAATTATCGCCATTTGAAGCGAAATAGCAGGAATCAAGGTCGTAGTAATTTGCCAAATCCTCAATAATCCGATGTTTTAAGGTCATACCAACAATAAGTACTATTTTTGCGCCCTTAAATTGCTGGGTATGAAGAAGTATTTGAATATATTCGATTTTAAACAGAAAGTAGACTATAAAACGGAGGTCTTATCGGGGCTTACGGTTGCTTTGGCTTTGGTGCCCGAGGCAATCGCATTTGCACTGATCCCGGGGTTTTCCCCTTTGACAGGTTTATATGCGGCTTTTGTCTTGGCTTTGGTCACTTCCATTTTCGGGGGTAGACCCGGAATGATTTCAGGGGCTACTGGGGCTGTGGCCGTTGTTTTTGTCGGATTGATATTGGAATTGAAGAACACTTTTCCCGGTATTGAACCGGAAAGTATACTTCATTATGTTTTTGCAACGGTCATCCTAGCCGGGATCCTTCAAATTGTTGCCGGGTTCTTACGGTTGGGTAAATTCATCCGTTTGGTACCCCATCCGGTAATGTTCGGTTTTGTAAATGGCTTGGCGATCATCATTTTCATGGCCCAGTTTCCCAATTTTTACCAAAAGGGAACCGATGAACTCTTGACCGGTGCTTCGATGTATACCATGTTGGGACTTACATTGCTGACGATGTTGATCATATGGGGGTTTCCAAAACTGACCAAGGCCATTCCTTCTTCCTTGTTGGCGATAGTTGTCGTTTCCGCCATCGTGATAGGCTTTGGGATAGATACCCTTACCGTTGCCGATACCATGAAAGAAGGTCAGTCGATCCAAGGTGGGTTTCCACCGGTATCGATTCCTGAAATACCGATTACGATACAATCCTTGAAAATCATATTCCCCTTTGCCCTGATCGTTGCCGTGGTAGGACTGACGGAAAGTTTGCTGACCTTGAATATCATTGATGAGATAACCGAAACCAGAGGTAGGGGTAACAAAGAATGCGTGGCACAGGGAACGGCCAATATCCTTTCCGGATTTTTATCGGGAATGGGGGGTTGTGCCATGATCGGCCAGAGTTTGATCAATACTTCCTCGGGTGCTCGGGCCCGGTTATCCGGTATTACGGCAGCGGTAATGTTGTTGGTTTTCATAATGTTCGGATCTGGTCTTATAGAGCGTTTGCCAATGGCCGCTTTGGTCGGACTTATGTTCATGGTGGCCATTGGGACTTTCGAATGGGCCAGTTTTAAGACTTTCCGGAAAATGCCGAATTCCGATGTTATCGTGATGGTCTTGGTAACCTTGATCACTGCGGTTACCCATAACCTGGCCATTGCCGTATTGTTCGGGGTCATTATTTCCGCTTTGGCCTATTCTTGGGAGAATGCCAAACGTATTCGTGCACGGAAATACGTCGATGACCAAGGTATAAAACACTATGAGATCTTTGGCCCTTTATTTTTCGGCTCTACGACCCTGTTCAATGAAAAGTTCGATATTCAGGATGATCCCGAAGAAGTGATCATCGATTTTCGGGAAAGCCGCGTTGCCGATATGTCCGGTATCGAGGCCTTGAACAAGTTGACCGAGCGTTATGCCAAAGCCGGAAAAAAAGTCCATTTAAAGCACTTGAGCAAGGACTGTATAAGGTTGTTGAAAAATGCCGATGATATCATCGACGTGAACTTACTTGAAGATCCAACCTATAAGGTGGCCGTTGATGAGATATGATCGATATATATAAGGAATGCACATAGGTTGAACGTGCCTTCCCAAATAGGTATGTTTTGATTATAATGTTCTTAAATACTCTGCAATGGCCCTGGCCTCTTCCTTACTTAAATTTTGGTTGAGCATGATGGCATTGTTATATTCTTTCAACAAAGCTTTGGCGATGGGATCTTCCTTGAGCATTCCATCAGGGTTTAAGATCATGTTCATGACCCATTCCGGGCTCCGACGGTCATAAACCCCTTTCAAGGCCGGTCCGATCATTCGTTGTTCCGCCATATGGCAAGCAATGCATATGGTAGAATAGGTCTTTTCACCTTGGGCAGCCAATTCCGTATCGATTTCGGCACCAAAATCCACTGAGGTTATCGGACCTACCCCTTTGTTGTCCAAGTCGACCGGAACTTCTTCCTTGGCCTTTTCCGCTTGAACTTCCTTTTTGGTACGGTTCATTTCAAAACCACCTTTCTTTTCTTCTTTTTTTTCGCCACAGCCAAGTAGGATGCCACCAAGGGCTAAAACAGCAATTAGGTTCTTCATGTCAAGCTTTTTATCACGCAGGTATTTTTGCATCTTATGGATTTATGGACTAAGATAAGAATTAGAACCTAATCCTATATTTCCCCAAAGAATTTTAGTGCTCTTTTTTCGGTATATGTAGTGTTCCTACGGCCATAAAAACCAACATGTCCGCCAGATACGGGAACTTCCAGGAAAACAGATTCGTTTTCTTCCGCTTCTTTATGGGGATAGCAGGCTTTACCCAAAAACGAATCGTTCGCCGCATTTATGATCAAGGCAGGAACCTTGATTTTTGGCAAGAATTGCAGACAACTGCATTTTTTATAATAATCCATGGCATCTTCAAAACCATGTGCCGCACTCGTATAAATGTCATCAAAGTCTTTTAAGGTCTTGATGTTCGCGATATCGCTATCGGAAATTTTTGAAGGGAACAGTTGTTGTTTAATGCGCAATTTGGCAACTAAGTGTTCTTTGAACCGCAGGGCATAAAGGTAATTGATAGGCAGTAATAATTGTTTTAGGGAACTGTAAAGATCGCATGGGGCCGACACGGCAACGACGGCTTTCAATGCTTTGGGGAGGTCCCTTTCCTCACCAATGAACTTCAGGGATAGATTACCCCCTAAACTAAAACCCATTAAGTACAGGCCATCATATTGGTCTAGCGTAAGTATATGCTGTAATACGGCATCAAGATCTTCGGTTGCACCTGAATGGTAGGAGCGGTAAAGCGTATTGGCCACCCCACTGCAGCCCCTTAAATTAATGGCACAAACATCGTAGCCATGGGCGTTGGCCAATTTAGCACTTCCGGTAATATAGGGTCTTTGGGCATTGCCCTCCAAACCATGGATTAGAATAAGTACTTTACGACTGGGCTTTTTAGCATAGCTCCAATCCAAATCCAGAAAGTCCCCATCAGGTAAGGTTATCCGTTCCCGTTCTTGGGTTACCCCCGATACGGTACGTACCAAGCCGGAGTAAATGGTCGAAAAATGTCCATTTTTAAATATAAAAGGCGGGTTGTATTCCGATGTGATGATGGGCATGTCGATCAACTATGGTTTTAAGGTTATTTCGGGTAAATTTCCAACACTTTCAACTGTTCTTCCAAGGCCGATTTGAATTCGGTTTTCAACGTACTGACCAAGGAGGCAACGGGAAGAACATTTTCTATGGTAGCCACACCTTGTCCGGCAGACCAAATGGTTTTCCATGCTTTGGCCTCGGTATCCAATTCTTTCCCAAAATCAATTTTTCGGTCTTTTTTCAGGTCTTCTTCGGTAATACCCGCAGCTTTTAGACTGGCCCCTAGGAAATTGGCATGTACACCGGAAATGGCAGCGGTATATACCACATCGCTCGCACCGGAAGCAATGATCATTTTTTTATAATCATCGGTGGCCCTACTCTCTTCCACATTGATGAACCGCGTTCCCATATAGGCCAGATCGGCCCCCATTTGTAAGGCGGAGGCAATATCCCTACCCGTGCTTATACATCCTGAAAGTATGATGGTCTTGTCATAGAACTTTTTGATTTCCGCGACTAAGGTCATGGGGTTAATGGTGCCGGCATGGCCACCTGCCCCTGCGGAAACTAAAATGAGTCCGTCTACGCCGGCCCCTGCGGCCTTTTGTGCATGTCTTTTTTTGATTACATCGTGAAAAACAAGTCCACCATAACTGTGAATGGCATCAACGACTTCCGAAACGGCACCCAATGAAGTGATGATCAAGGGCACCTCGTGTTTTACACAGAGTTTTAAATCAGCTTCAAGTCGGGGATTGGTGGGGTGTACGATAAGGTTGACCCCGAAAGGCGCTGCTTTTTTACCCGTCTCTTTTTCAAAGGCTTCCAACGCGGTCCTGATTTCCAAAAGCCATTGTTCAAAGCCTTCACTGGTGCGTTGGTTCAATGCGGGAAATGTTCCTACAATACCGTTTTTACAACATTCAATAACCAATTTAGGTCCGGAGATAAGGAACATTGGCGCTGCTATTACCGGTAGGGAGAGATCTTTGATAAAAGATGCTTTAGTGCTCATAGGGTGGTTTTATTGTATTTAAATGTAGGGATTTTTTTTGGGGAAGGTTATCCGCCATTTTCCAAAACTATGGTATTTTTGCAATTCTTATGCATGCATAGTAAAAAAATGATGGAAAAATGTTTTTAAAAGAATTTGAAGTTCGTTGGAGCGATGTTGACGCCAATAGGCATTTGGCGAATTCGGCCTATATAAATTTTATGGGCCATACCCGTATGGCCTATATGTTGGAAATGGGATTTGGTCATAAGGTGATGGTCAAAAACAAATTGGGTCCCGTTGTTTTTTATGAGCATATGTATTATTTCAAGGAAGTCTTTCTTGGTAACCCGGTTCGGGTTTCACTTGAATTCATGGGCATGAGCGAGGACGGTTGTTTTTTCGAATTCCATCATAATTTTTATGACGGAAAAGGTAGGAATGTGGCCCACTGTGAAATGATGGGAGCTTGGATCAGTATGGAAACAAGGCAACTTACACCACTCCCCAAAGAATTGTTGGATGTTTTTGAACGCATTGATCGGCCCGAAGGTTTTCGTATGCTGACCAAAGAAGATACCCGCAAATACGCCAAAAGGCCTAAAGATCTGGTTTAGTTTTTCTGCTCGACAGATAAACCCCTAGGAAAACCAATGATGCCGAGAGTATTTTTGTGGTCGTCAAGGCATCTTTGCCTATAACAATGGCAAAAAGAATACCGATTAAGGGTTGAACATAGACAAAGGCACTCAAGGTCGAAGCCTTTAGTTGGGTGAGGGCATAAATATTGAAAAGGTAAGTGCAAAATGTGGTCCCGATGATCACAAAGGCAATGCGCCAAACCATATCAAAAGGTATGGTGGACCATTGTATGGCCGTAAGTTCATGATACCCAAAGGGCAGGCAGATAAGTATACCTAAAGAAAATAGCCATTTCATAAAGGTAAAGGGATGGTATTTCGAAATAAGGATTTTGGCCAGTATCAAATACGTCCCATAGAAAAATGAATTCATCAGGATCAGGAAATTCCCCATCGGAATATTCGGGGCATCTTGGCGTAGTTCCTTTCCGAATAAGATGAGGCCCATGGCCCCTAGAAGTCCAACGAATATCCCAAATACCTTTTTGCGCGATATCTTTTCCTTGATCAGTACCGTCGATAAAATCAAAACGATAATGGGGGTGGTGGTAATAAGTACCGCACTATTTATCGGGGTAGATAGGGATAGTCCTTTAAAAAAGGACAACATATTCAGGCCCATGCCGAAAATGGCACATAGAACGATCCGCAGGTAATCTTTCTTTTCGATACATTCTTTGGGGCCGAATATCGAAATCACCCAAAATAATATTGCCGCACCCATGACCCGGAGTACCACAAAACCATAGGCCCCGACATGATCGGGCATTACCCCTTTGGCAATGGTATGGTTTAGCCCATAGATGATCGTGGCTCCAATAGCGGCCAATATGGCCAAGGCGCGTTTACTCAAGGGTGAATGGTTTCTTTGGCGGCCTCAACCACTTTTTTGCTGTTTCCTACAAATATTTTGTCCCCATAGAGGAATACCGGCCGTTTTAAAAACGTATAATGTTCCAGGATCAATTTTTCATAATCGGCTTCACCAAGGGTCTTTTGGGCCAATCCCCTTTCTTTATAAAGTCGTGCCCTTTTGCTGAAAAGGGACTCATAACTACCGGCGAGTTTTTTCATTTCACCAAGTTGGGCTTTGGTTATCGGTGTCGTCTTGATATCCTGTAATTCAAAATCGTCTAACGGACTTAACCCGTCCATTATTCTTTTACAGGTGTCACAGCTGCTAAGGTAGTATACTTTTTTCATGTCCATAATATTAATGTTCCTCGACAAATTGAAGTACAAAGTAACCCAATTCCATCGTATTTTTTCTATTTTTAAGGCCTTTTAAAACCTTATCATTTGGAAAAGCTACTATCTATTACACTGCAAAATCGAAAAGCACTTTATACGATCCTTACGAAAACCCCGGAAGCAATGCTATTGCAAATACCCAGCGGGTATCGCAACAATATTTGGTGGAACATAGCCCATGTTGTCGTGACACAACAACTATTGGTATATGCACTGAGTGGCTTGGATATGAAGGTCCCCACGGAGCTGGTCGATAAATTCAAAAAGGGAACCGTCCCCGATGGTACGGCAACAAAGGAAGAAATGGATATGATCAAAGGCTTCCTGTTTTCAACCATTGAACGGACACAGGAAGATTATGGGAATGGGCTTTTCAAGGATTTCAAGGAATATACCACTAGTGCCAAGGTGACCCTAAAGGATATTGAGGACGCCATGGCTTTCAACCTGTTTCATGAAGGGTTGCATTTAGGTGCCATCCTATCGTTGGAAAAGGTGTTGTTGACCAAGCCTTGAATTTACCGCACGATATGCTTTGCCAAATAGTTCTTGACCTCATTAAAAGGCAGTACTAAAGTTATGGCACCATCGGCATAGGAGGCCACCTCATATTGGTTATAGAGCAAAACCAAGCCTTTTTCGTTAAAACCGATGTTCTCGGGAAGGTGGAATTTGTCATCTTCGAACATAAAACCCGTAGTATTGATAGGGCTTTCTTGAGGAATGCCTTCCTGTATCCTGAACTTGGTCTCGGCAAATTGTTTAAAACGGTCTTTATCCTTGAAGAGTTCCCAGTTGTCCATTTCCCCTCCTTTTCGCTTGTCAAAATTCAAGAACCTTTGGGTCGTATAGCCATGGGCCCCACCCGTAAACAGGTAAGAATTAAGGGCTATCGTTAGTATGTCCTTGTTTTCATAGGAAACCGATCCCGTAATATTGGCTTCCCAAGGTGTGATTTCATCGGGGTATAGGTTCCGTAGTTCATCATAACCGTTTTGGAAGGATTGAATGGCTTCGGATATGGTGGTCACTTCGATATCTTCATCGAAGACCAATTGGTAAATCAATTCCTCATCAAGAGCGGTATTTATGGTTTCGGATAATTTGGAATCCTCCAAAGAACGGGGAATCCCGATATATATATTTGGACATCCTTCACAAGCTTCCTCAGAAATTTCCTCAAGTTCAAAGAAAAGTTTGCCATCTTCTTTACATCCTATGAACACCAAGAGGCAAAGTACTAGGGAAATTGGGACTTTCATTTATTTCTTACGTTTGTACCCCACAAAATTAATGCTTCATTGCAATCTTTAAAAGATAACCCTACTTTTATCCGCAAAATTATAAAGTATGGCGATGAAGCAATTGAAATTCAATAGTAAAACGATACACGGAGGGCAACAACCTGATAAGGCCTATGGGGCGGTTATGACCCCGATATACCAAACTTCCACATTTGCACAGACTACGCCGGGAGGACATCAAGGATTTGCCTATTCACGTAGTGCCAATCCCACACGAACGGCCTTGGAGAATGCTTTGGCCAGTATCGAAAACGGGGTGTACGGACTAGCTTACGCCAGTGGTTTGGCTGCTATAGATGGAGTCATCAAACTATTCGCACCCGGGGATGAGGTGGTTTGTACGGGTGATATTTATGGGGGTAGTTATCGTCTTTTTAAACGTGTTTTCGAGAAATATGGGATCATCTTTCATTTTGTGGATATGCAGTCGCCTGAGGGGTTAAGGCAGTATATCAATGCCAATACGAAAATGTTCTGGGTAGAAACCCCGACCAACCCCATGATGAATATCGTGGATATCAAGGCTGTTGCAAAGATTGCCAAAGAACATAAGGTGCTCTTGGCGGTCGATAATACCTTTGCCACCCCTTATTTGCAACAACCATTGGATTTGGGTGCCGATATCGTCATGCATTCGGCGACCAAGTATTTAGGGGGTCATAGCGATGTCGTGGCAGGAGCAGTGGTAGTCAAGGATAAAGCACTGGCCGACCAACTCTATTTTATTCAAAATGCCAGTGGTGCCGTATGTGGCCCTATGGATAGTTTTTTGGTATTACGTGGAATCAAAACCCTGCATGTACGGATGCAACGTCATTGTGAAAACGGAAAGGCCATTGCCAATTACCTGGCACAGCATCCAAAGATCGATAAGGTTTATTGGCCGGGTTTCGAAAACCATCCCAACCATAAAGTCGCTAAAGAACAGATGAAAGGGTTTGGTGGGATGATCTCATTTATTCCCAAAGGAAACGAAATGAAGGACGCCATTCAAATAATCGAAAAATTAAAATTATTCACTTTGGCAGAATCATTGGGTGGGGTAGAAAGTCTGGTAGGACACCCTGCCAGCATGTCCCATGCCGGAATTCCCAAAGAAGAACGTGAAAAAAGCGGGGTTCTCGATACCTTGATCCGTTTGAGTGTGGGCATTGAAGATCAAGAAGATCTTATTGCGGATTTACAGCAAGCCTTAAAGTAAAGCACAGTAAGGGGATTTTCAAAGGAAGGGATTGCGCAAAACGTAATTGGAAACCACGAATTTGAAATTAAATTGCAGTATTTTTAAAAAAGGAGGGGTCAAATTATAATAATATTATAATTTTGGCACTATATTTTAAATTCAATAAAATTAAAATTGTTACATAATATATGGAAGCAAAAATAAAAGCATTTATGGATGAGGTTACGGCCCGGAATAGCCATCAACCTGAATTTCTTCAAGCGGTGCAGGAAGTAGCGGAAACCGTCATTCCTTATATAGCGAATAATGAGATTTATAGTGGTAAGAACATTCTTCTTAGGATGGTCGAACCGGAACGGTTTATTTCCTTTAGGGTCGCCTGGGTGGATGATGAAGGTGAGATCCATGTAAACAGGGGGTTTCGTATCCAAATGAACTCGGCCATTGGGCCTTATAAAGGAGGATTGCGTTTCCATCCAACCGTGAATGCCAGTATTCTTAAGTTTTTGGCTTTTGAACAGGTTTTCAAAAATAGTTTGACAACCTTGCCGATGGGTGGGGGTAAAGGAGGTTCCGATTTTGATCCAAAGGGAAAATCAGATGATGAGGTGATGCGTTTTTGCCACGCCTTTATGACCGAATTATGTCGTCATATCGGGCCGAATACCGATGTTCCCGCCGGTGATATCGGTGTTGGGGCCAGGGAAATAGGTTACCTTTTCGGGATGTACAAGAAAATAAGAAACGAGTTTACGGGGGTACTTACTGGTAAAGGCCTTTCATGGGGCGGTTCTAGAATACGTCCGGAGGCCACAGGGTATGGTACGGTGTATTTTGCCCAAAATATGCTCAAGACCAGAAATGATGATGTCGTCGGTAAAACGGTTGTTGTTTCAGGCTCCGGTAATGTGGCCCAATATGCCGCAGAAAAGGTATTGCAACTGGGGGGAAAAGTCGTGACCATGTCAGACTCCAGCGGATTCATTTATGATAAGGAGGGTATCGATGCCGATAAACTGAAATTCATCATGGAGTTAAAGAACAACCGTCGGGGCCGTATTTCCGAGTATGTTGATGAATATCCGAATGCAACGTTCCATAAAGGGAAAAAACCATGGAGTGTCAAATGTGAGATCGCATTGCCTTGTGCCACCCAGAATGAATTGAATCTTGAACATGCGAAAGAACTTTTGAAAAATGGTTGTATCTGTGTTGCCGAAGGTGCCAATATGCCGTCTACCATTGAAGCAATCCATGCTTTCCATGATGCTAGAATCCTGTTCGCACCCGGTAAAGCTTCCAATGCGGGGGGTGTTGCCACTTCCGGTCTGGAAATGTCACAGAATTCGCTTCGTATCAGCTGGACACGCGAAGAGGTAGATGAACGTTTGAAAGGGATCATGTCGAATATTCACGATTCCTGTATCGAATACGGTAAAGAGGAAGATGGGTATTGCAATTACGTAAAAGGGGCAAATATTGCCGGTTTTGTCAAAGTTGCCGATGCCATGCTCGCCCAAGGGGTAATCTAATAAATTTCAAAATAAGTGTAAAAGCCTTCCTGATTACAGGAAGGCTTTTTTTATGCGCGGAATCGTTAAGATACCTTTATCTTTATGGGTTTCAAAGCACCTTTTATGCAAGTCACAACCAAAGCAATCGTATTGTCGGCCTTAAAATATGGCGATACCAGTTTGATCGTGAAAGCCTTTACCTTATCCGACGGGTTGAAATCATATTTGCTCAAAGGGGTTTTGGCGTCAAAAAAAGGCAGATTGAAATCGGGTTATTTTCAACCGCTCACCCAATTGGAGATCGTGGCCAACCATAAGAACAAGGGTACTTTGGAATCCATTCGCGAAGTCAGGGTCTCTTACCCTTATCAAACCCTGCATGTTGATATTGCCAAGAATGCCATTTCGATGTTTTTGGCGGAAATGTTATCCAATAGTATACAGGAAGAGGAATGTAATGAAGGATTGTTCCATTATGTGGAAAGTGCCCTTCAGTGGATGGACTCCAATACGCAGATAACCAATTTCCATATTTATTTCTTATTCGATCTTACGAAATATCTAGGCTTCTATCCCGATACTACCCAAATGTCCGGTGATTACTTTGATTTGTTGGAAGGGGAGTTTAGGAATGCCATTAATATGAATCCAAATATTTCCGGCGAAAATTTAAATTACTTTAAACGCTTTTTAGGCATAAATTTTGATGCAATCCATACGATCAAGATGAAGAAGGCCGATCGGCAGCAGTTGCTGCAAACGTTGGTCCTTTATTTTGAATTACATTTACAGGGATTTCGAAAACCCAAATCACTTGATATTTTAAATGAAGTTTTCAGTTAGTATGAACCGGTTAGTATGCTTTTTGGTCTTTTTGACGTTTACTGCCGTAACAGCACAAGAAATCAAGGTTTTGGATTATTATTCCAAAGAACCTATTGTGAATGTGGCCATTTACAATCACGATAAATCAAAAACCGCACTCTCTGACCTGGAAGGTGTATGTGATCTTTCCCATTTTAAGGAGAATGAGCGAATTACCTTCAAGCATTTAAGTTATGAGGTCTACAGGACTTCCAAATCGCAGTTGCTCAAGAACGGTTCCATGGCTTTGATGGTGCTGAAACCTGAACAATTGGATGAGGTGGTCATGTCGATTTCAAAATGGGAGCAGCAGAAAAAAGACATTCCCCATAAGATAGTTGCCATAAATGCAGCATTGGTCGCCTTTACAAATCCACAGACATCGGCCGATCTGCTTCAGAATAGTGGCAAGGTTTTCGTACAAAAAAGTCAACTCGGCGGTGGGAGCCCCATGATCCGAGGTTTTGCGACCAACAGATTGTTGTTGACCGTTGATGGAGTGCGGATGAACAATGCGATTTTTAGGGGAGGTAACCTTCAGAATGTTATTTCGATCGATCCTTTTACGATCAATAAGACCGAAATCATTTTTGGTCCGGGTTCCGTCATCTATGGGAGTGATGCCCTGGGCGGGGTAATGAACTTTTATTCCAAAGGGGCAATGTACGCACACCAGGACAGTATTTCGGTTTCAGGAAATGCCAATTGGCGCTATGCTTCGGCCAATAATGAAAAAACAATCCATTTCGATATCAATTTGGGGACGAACAAATGGGCATACCTAAGCAGTGTATCCTATAATGATTTTGATGATTTGAAAATGGGATCCCATGGTCCCGATGAATATTTACGCAATAACTACGTGGTTACCGAAAATGGGGTCGATGCCCTGGTAACGAACAGCGACCCTAGGGTACAGGTGCCCACGGGGTACGATCAGTGGAATTTTATGCAGAAGGTATCCCATAAACCCAATAATAATTGGAGTTTGGATCTAGGGTTGATCTATTCGGAAACTTCCGATTATTCCCGGTATGATCGGTTGATCCGTCCCGATAGTGAAGGTACGGGGCTTCGTTCGGCCGAATGGTATTACGGTCCCCAGAAATGGTTCATGGGTAACGTACAGTTGAATAAAAAGGGAAAAGGAAAGTTCTATAATGGCCTTAAGGTCACCACTGCGTATCAATATTTTGAGGAAAGTAGGAATGACAGGGATTTTCAGGACCCTATCTTATATTCGACCAAGGAAATGGTCAATGCCCTATCGACCAATATCGATTTTGAAAACAAGAAAATCGGGGACCTAAGCTTGTATTATGGGGCATCCTATGTGTACAACCATGTGGGTTCCGATGGAAGTCAGAAAGATATCACCACCTCCATTATTTCCGCTTCCCCATCCCGCTATCCCGATGGTTCCACATGGCAAACTGCAGCGGCCTATCTAAATGGGGAGTATAAGGCCAAGCCCAATTTCACGGTGCTCTCGGGGTTAAGGTACAGTCACGTTTGGATCGATGCCGAATTTGATAAGACCTTCTATCCATTTCCTTTCGATGATGCCAACCTTAGTACGGGTGCACTCACTGGGAGTTTGGGTTTTAGTTGGTTTCCTCGGGCCAATTTACAGGTAACGTTCAATGGTTCTACCGGATTCAGGGCCCCGAACATCGATGATATTGGAAAGGTATTCGACTCCGAACCCGGTTCGGTAGTGGTTCCCAATCCTGAATTGGAGCCTGAATATGCCTACAATGTGGAGTTGGGGCTACAAAAAAATTATAACGATAAATTGGTTATCAAAAGTGCTGCTTTTTATACCTATTTGGTCGATGCCCTGGTACGACGTGATTATCTTTTCAATGGGGAATCCCAAATTGAGTACAACGGGGAATTGAGTAATGTACAGGCCATGCAAAATGCGGCCAAAGCTTATGTTTACGGATTCGAATTTGGATTGGAAGCCTTCCTGACCGAAAATATATCCTTGGTTTCGAACCTCACGCTTACCGAGGGTATCGAGGAAGAAGATGACGGAACCGATACCCCGGCCAGGCATGTGCCACCGACCTTCGGCGATGTTCATTTGATCTTTAAGAACCGGAACCTTAAAACGGATTTGTTTTTGAATTATAACGGGGAAATAGCAAATGATGATTTGGCCACTTCCGAACAGGCAAAGGAGTACATTTATGCCACTGATGAAAACGGCCTGCCTTATGCCCCATCATGGTATTCCTTGAACTTGCGTACCCAATACCAAATCAGTAGGGCACTCAAGGTCAGCTGTAGCTTGGAAAATATTACAGATCAACGTTATCGGTCCTATTCTTCCGGGATTGCCGCACCGGGAAGGAACCTTATTTTGGGATTGGACTATAAATTTTAAATAAAAAAACCCCGACGGTACACCGTCGGGGTTTGAATATGTAAGACGTAATAAGGTTAGTTTTTGATAACTTCCTTTACCTCTTCGGCTTTTTCCTTTGCCTTGTCAACGGCTTCAGTAGCGGCATCCTTTACTTCCGTACCGGATTCTTTGGCTTTATCAACGGCCGTATCAGCAGCCTCTTTGATACCTTCGGCAGCATTCTCACCGGTTTCTTTTATACGATCGACGGCTTCACCCGCTTTGTCCATTGCTTCTTCAGCGGCCTCATCCGCAGCATCCGCAGCTTCGTCCATAGCTTCACTTGCTTTTTCGGTTGCATCTTTTGCTTTTTCGGCAGTTTCCCTACAGGAAACAAATGATACGCTCATGGCGATCAATAGAATGGCACTAAAAATTGATTTTTTCATGTTGTTTTCGATTTAGTTTTGAATCTCGATTTAAATGATATACGTAAGATACCATCAATTGGATGCTTTTTTCTTTAACATTTTTTTGTCTTAACCCATTTACCCAAAGCGGGTTTGGTTTTAGGATCATGCCTTGATCCGGTCTTTGGGGCATGGAGGTTATACCCATTGTGTTTGTTTCGAACTTCCTGTAATAAAGATATACTATGGGTTTGTTTCCATCCACATTGCAATACTGGTAAACGCGATAGGACTTCGAATACTGAAGGTCCAAAGATGGCATGGCTAGAACTACCCATGGGGTACGGGAGCTTGCGAATTTGGTATTGATACGTACCAGAAGGGCTGGGATCCACTAGAATAAATTCAAAAAAAAATATTTTTTCATTCCCTTGTTTATCAAGAAACTAGGGGGTAATCGTGTTTTATTTTGAAATTTGGATGTAGGGTAAGGCGGGTTTCGATTGTTATAAAGCAAAATTTCAAAAATAAATGTATTATGAAGAATTATTTGAAGATTTCTGGATTGGTATTTATGGTTTTTATGGGAATGGTATCATGTGATAGTGACGATAGCCCTGCTATGGAGGCCGAATCGTATAATACTTCGTTTGAAGTAACGGATGCGCCCATAGATAACGCCGAGGTTGAAGCTGTGTTCGTTACGATTACCGATGTGTCCGTCGATGGGGAGTCTTTAGAGGGATTTAATGCAACAACCGTCGAATTGTCGGCCCTGGTAGATGGAAAGACTGAGGCTTTGGGTAATTTAGACCTTGAGGCGACTACCTATTCAAATATCGTATTTGAACTTGATTTTGAAAATGATGTTGATGGGAATTCCCCCGGTTGTTATGTCGAAAAAGCGAATGGGGAGAAAGATGCCTTGGTAGCCGAATCGAACAATATCGTAATTTCGGACAGTTTTGAGGTACTGGCCGATGCCACCAACGTAATTGTCATCGATTTCGATCTAAGGAAAACAATTAAGGAAGAGAATGACGGACTGTCGAACGATTACGATTTTGTGACCATGGATGAATTATCCGCTGGGATCAGAACGGTAAATACCGAGTTGACGGGTGAAATTACCGGTAACGTGAACGATACCAATGACACTTCGGACAAGATCATTGTTTTCGCTTACGAAAAAGGGACTTTTAATGAGGAGGTTGAAACCCAAGGTAGCGGGGAAAGTGACATGACTTTCGCCAATGCCGTAACCAGTTCTGAAGTATCGGGTATTACGGGTTCATACAGTTTGGATTTCTTGGAAGAAGGGGAGTATGAATTGATTTTCGCCTCTTATAAAGAAGACGAGGATGATACCTTTTACTTAAATGCCCTATTGGATGTAGAGTCTACTACGGGATTGGATCTAGGGGCGATTTCGGTGAATGCCACCTTGCAAATAAGCGCAAATGTAACCGTTACCGGAACGAAATAAATCGCAATCAACAATTAAGATGTAAAAAAGCCCCTTTTCGAAGGGGCTTTTGTATTGAACTGAATCATTTATACGACAAAAATTACTAGTTTTGCAGACTTAAAATGTAGCATTAGAAGCTGTTATTATGAAGTTTGCAGGATACAAAGGATTGGATTTACCAAAGGTCGCGGAAGAAGAACTCCAGTACTGGAAAGAACATTCCATTTTTGAGAAAAGTATATCCAGTAGGGAGGGAAATCCGAGCTACGTCTTTTATGAAGGTCCCCCTTCAGCGAATGGGATGCCGGGGATCCATCATGTCATTGCCAGAACGATCAAGGACATATTTCCCCGCTACAAAACCATGAAGGGTTTTCAAGTCAAACGAAAAGCAGGTTGGGATACCCATGGCCTTCCCGTAGAATTGGGGGTAGAGAAAGAATTGGGGATCACCAAGGAAGATATCGGGGTAAAGATTTCCGTTGAGGAGTATAACGCGGCTTGTAAAAAGGCGGTGATGCGCTATACGGATGTTTGGAATGAAATGACCCAACGTATCGGATATTGGGTAGATATGGATGACCCCTATATTACGTATAAGTCCAAGTATATGGAATCTGTTTGGTGGTTGTTAAAACAGATTTATGATAAGGGGTTGATTTATAAAGGGTATACCATACAACCCTATTCGCCAAAGGCGGGTACCGGTTTGAGTTCCCATGAATTGAACCAGCCCGGAACATATCAAGATACTACCGATACCACCGTAACCGCTCAATTTAAGGTGTTGAAAGAGACCTTGCCGAATGTTTTTAAAGAGGTAGAAGGTGAGGTATACCTAATGGCATGGACCACCACGCCTTGGACGCTTCCTTCGAATACGGCACTGACCGTCGGACCCAAGATCGAATATGTTCTTGTAAAAACATTCAATCAATATACCTTTGAACCCATAAATGTGGTGTTGGCCAAAAACCTTGTGGGCAAACAATTTACGGGTAGGTTTTTTGCGTCTAAGGAGGAAAGTGATTTTACGGATTTTACAAGTGGGGATAAAAAAATCCCTTTTCAAATAATCGCTGGGGCCGCCGGAAAAGAGCTGGTAGGTACCCGCTATGAACAGTTAATGCCCTACGCCCTACCGTATCAAAACCCCGAGAATGCCTTTAGGGTCATCGCAGGGGATTTCGTGACCACGGAAGATGGTACCGGAATCGTGCATACGGCACCTACTTTTGGTGCGGACGATGCCTTGGTAGCGAAACAGGCCAAGCCCGAAGTACCGCCCATGTTGGTTTTGGATGGGAACAATAATCCTGTCCCACTCGTAGATTTGCAAGGGAAGTTCAGGCCCGAGATGAAGGAACTTGGCGGTAAATATGTCAAGAATGAATATTATGACGAGGGTACGGCTCCCGAAAGGTCCGTGGATGTTGAAATAGCCATTCGATTAAAAGAGGAAAACAAGGCCTTTAAGGTTGAAAAATACGTGCATAGTTATCCCAACTGCTGGCGAACCGATAAGCCTATCCTATATTATCCTTTGGATTCTTGGTTTATACGGATATCGGAGGTAAAAGACCGTATGTTCGAGCTAAACCAAACCATAAATTGGAAACCCAAAGCTACAGGGGAAGGCCGTTTTGGCAATTGGCTGGCCAATGCCAATGACTGGAACCTTTCCAGATCGCGGTATTGGGGTATTCCTTTGCCCATTTGGCGCACAGAGGATGGTGCCGAGGAAATGATCATCGGATCTGTGGAGCAACTTAAGGATGAAATGGCCAAAGCCGTTTCGGCCGAGGTTTTGGAATCGGATATTTTCGCCGATTTCAATGTCGGTGATATGAGTGAGGGGAATTATGAAAAGATAGACCTTCATAAGAACATTGTAGATCAAATTACTTTGGTTTCCCCTTCGGGTAAGCCCATGAAAAGGGAGAGCGACTTGATAGATGTTTGGTTCGATAGCGGATCAATGCCCTTTGCCCAGTGGCATTATCCTTTTGAGAAAAAGGATTTGATCGATAAAGGCGAGACCTTCCCGGCAGATTTTATTGCCGAAGGTGTGGATCAAACCCGGGGATGGTTCTATACCCTGCATGCCATCGCAACGATGGTCTTTGATTCCGTAGCCTATAAGAATGTCGTTTCCAACGGACTTGTATTGGATAAGGACGGAAAGAAAATGTCAAAACGATTGGGGAATGCCGTGGATCCTTTTGAGACCATGGATGAACATGGTGCGGATGCTACGCGTTGGTACATGATCTCGAATGCGAACCCTTGGGACAATCTAAAATTCGATATCGACGGAATTGTTGAGGTAAAACGAAAATTCTTCGGGACACTTTACAATACCTATTCGTTTTTTGCCCTTTATGCCAACTTGGACGGATTCAATTATTCGGAGGATGAGATCCCATTGAACGAACGTCCGGAAATAGATCGTTGGATTTTGTCGGAATTGCATACCTTGATCAAAAAGGTTGATGGGGCCTATGCCGATTATGAGCCTACCAAGGCGGCACGGGCAATTTCCGATTATGTACAGGAAAATTTAAGTAACTGGTATGTTCGGCTTTGTAGAAGACGCTTCTGGAAAGGCGAATATAAAAAGGACAAGATATCGGCCTACCAAACCTTGTATACCTGTTTGGTGACCGTGGCCAAATTATCTTCTCCGATTGCACCTTTCTTTATGGACCGCCTGTACAAAGATCTGGCCAATACCACCGGAAAGGATGCTTTTGAAAGTGTACATTTATCGCTTTTTCCTGAGTCTGATCCAGCTTTGATCGATAAGGGATTACAGAGTAAGATGGCCAAAGCACAGACCATATCCTCTTTGGTTCTCAGCATACGTCAGAAAGAAAAAATCAAGGTGAGACAGCCTTTGCAAAAAATCATGATTCCCGTCTTGGACGAAAATCAGCGTCTTGAGATTGAGGCAGTTGCCGATTTGATCAAGTCGGAAGTCAATGTTAAGGAAATCGAACTGTTGGATGACGCTTCCGGAATCCTTGTCAAGAAAATTAAACCGAATTTCAAGGTTCTAGGCCCTAAATTCGGCAAGGATATGAAGGTGATTGCCCAAAGTGTAAGTGCTTTGGGACAGGAAGATATCCAAAAAATTGAGCAAGAGGGCGAAATATCCTTAGATATCAATAATAAAAGTATTAAATTACAGTTACAGGATGTAGAGATAACCTCACAGGATATAGAGGGTTGGTTGGTGGCAAGTCAAGGACCGCTTACCGTGGCCTTGGACGTGACCATCAGTGAGGAACTCAAAAAGGAGGGTATTGCCCGAGAACTTGTAAATAGGATTCAGAATATAAGAAAAGAGTCCGGTTACGAGGTAACTGACAGAATTGATATTAAAATCCTAAGAGACGGATTGGTGGAAAATGCGGTCGAGAGTAACCTTGGTTATATCAAAGCCGAAACCTTGACTGCCGATTTGGTTTTTGAGGATAGTTTGGAAAATGGCACGGCAATTGCATTTGACCAAGTGAATACAAGATTATTTATTGAAAAACACTAAATTATGGCAGAAGATTTAAAAGTTCGTTATTCAGACAAGGATTTGGCGGAATTCAAAACCTTGATAGAAGCCAAGATAGTAAAAGCCAAAAGTGATTTGGAGCTGTTGAAAAGCTCATATATGAACAATGGGAACAATGGTACCGATGATACCTCACCTACATTCAAGGCTTTTGAGGAAGGTTCACAAACCATGAGTAAAGAGGCAAATACCCAGTTGGCAATCCGTCAGGAAAAGTTTATCAGGGACCTTAAGAACGCTTTATTGCGTATTGAGAACAAAACCTATGGTATCTGCAGGGTAACAGGGAAGTTGATCAATAAGGAAAGATTGAAATTAGTGCCCCATGCAACACTTAGTATTGAGGCGAAAAATATGCAATAATTATTTAAACGCCCTTTCGGGCGTTTTTTTATGCCGATAATGGGTAGAACGGTAAGTATTACGATCATCCTTTTGTTGATAGGTCTTTCGGGCTTGAGGGCCCAAAAAGTAATACGGAAAACCCTTGAGGATCCCGAAGCTACCTATCTCGAAATTGATACGGCAAACTGTTATAAACTTGAGCTTTCCACTTCGGAGTCAAGGGAAATTGTTGTCGAGGCCCAAATAGATGGTGAGTATAGGAACGATTTATTGGTCCGGGTTGAACACCATGGCCCTATTGTTCGGATAAGTGCTGGGTTTCAACCTAGTTTTGTCGTGCCCAATGATAAGTTAAGTGCACACAAGGTAATTTCGATTTCGATTCAGGTTCGGATTCCCGAAAAAATGAACGTAAGTATCTTAGGGAGCTCTTCCAATGTGTTGGCAAAAGGGGATTACAACAACCTAAAGGTCGTTCTCGACGATGGTAACTGCAATCTGAGGGAAATTCATGGGGTAACCCATGCGCTCACGCGTAGTGGGGATATTGACGTGAACACAAAGGGCGCCCTGTTTAACATTAAAAATAAGTACGGTGCCATTCAAAGCGATAATGTTCCCCAAGGGGACGATTATTTTGATTTAACGACAACTACCGGGGATATCCATCTGATAAAAATCGAATAATATGCCTATTTTTGCCCATCCTTATTAGATACAAATGAGTATAAAAAAATCCGTATTACTTATTTTCTTGGTATTACTTATAGACCAGTTGAGTAAGATATATATTAAAACACATTTTGTTCTCGGTGAATCCTATGTGGTTTTCGAGTGGTTTAAAATCCATTTTATAGAGAATTCAGGTGCGGCCTGGGGGGCTAAATTGGATGATTTCCTACCGATTACCGAAAATACCGCGAAGTTGATCTTGACCGTTTTCAGGTTGTTTGCTGTGGCGGGTATAGGATATTGGCTTTATGACAGCATTAAAAAACGATATTCAACAACCTTGATATTGGCGGTTTCATTGATTTTTGCCGGAGCCTTGGGTAATATTGTCGATTCTGTCTTCTATGGGGTGCTTTTCAACCATAGCAACGGTCAAGTGGCCAGCATGTTTTCAGATGAGCCTTACGGAGGATGGTTCTTCGGAAAGGTAGTCGATATGCTTTATTTTCCCATGATCGATACGACTTGGCCGGATTGGATACCCTTTCTTGGGGGAAAAAGTTTCAGCTTTTTTGATCCCGTTTTCAATATTGCGGATATGGCAATAAGTACTGGGGTCGGTATTTTGTTGGTATTCAATAAAAAAGCTTTTGCCAACAAAGGAGGGGAAAAAGCAGTGGAAGAAAGTCAACTTCCCGAAAATGCGTAGATTTTCTTTGGAGTGATGCAATAATCCAATGGAATATCGGTTTCCTCAACATCCTCGATATTCTTTTCGGGCTCAAATAATGACAACCCTACCTTGATGACATCGGGTTTACATTGTTGCAGGAATCGATCGTAATACCCTTTTCCATAGCCTACCCTGTTTCCTTTTTCATCATAGGCGAGCAGGGGAATGAACACTACATCGATTTTTTCGGGTGGTATCCCAATACCATCGACAGGTTCGGGAACATTCCATTTGTTGGTTTTTATCTTGGTATTGTCGGTAAGTAAAAAGTGGGTCAATGAGGCTCCTTCCATCTTTGGAAGAACTACATGTTTGTCCCTTCCTTGGAGGATGGACAATAAAAAAACGGTGTCGATTTCCCCCTTATCTTGGATGGGTAGGAATAGGTGGTAATAGTCAAAATCCCAAATGGGAAGTTCCAAGGCCTTATTGGCAATCAACAAACTATCATCGGAAATTTTTCCAGGGGTAATTTGATTCCTAAGTCGGGAATAATGCAATCGTAAATTCGACTTCAACATGTAGGGAGGTTGAAAATTTACGAATAAAGATACTAAGTGATTCTTACTCTTTTACAGCTACTGCGATATAAATTTTGAAAAATAGCATTAATATCAAGTAGGTGCCGAGGGTTATAATATAATTGTCCATGTGAAAAATGTGATTTTGATGTTATAAAAATAAAGAAAAAATGACTTAGCATCCTACCAAGTGCATTATTTTATCGATGAAATGCACGTTTTGGAACCATTTTTAACAAAAGGTTAAAATTTAGTGGCATAATTTTAAATAATTATTCACAATGCGGCCTTAAATTCCGACTACCATAATCAATTTCCAGACAATTGTGCAATGTTAAAAACATTGAAAATTGGAAAAACGGCATGTAAAGGGATTATTTTTGTTTAGCGTTGCATGCGCCTTATAGTCGGTATGTTTTAAATAGGGGCCTGTTCTCGATATGTTGGGATGGAAAGGGGAATACGCCTTTGACTAGTGCCAAAACATAGTAACTTAAGGTGGCAATGAATAAACTAAATCCTTATCGGAGTTAATGTCCAAATTACCCTTAAAAATACAGATCAGCACCTTGCCCAACAGTCCCGGGGTATATCAGTTCTATGATGGTGAGGATAAGATCTTATATGTGGGAAAGGCCAAGAACCTCAAAAAAAGGGTGTCTTCCTACTTTACAAAAAATCACGAATACGGTAAAACCCGGATTTTAGTAAAGAAGATCAAGAACATTAAACATATTGTAGTGGCTACCGAATCGGATGCCCTGTTATTGGAGAACAATCTGATTAAAAAATACAGGCCCCGTTATAACGTGCTGCTTAAAGACGATAAATCATACCCTTGGATCTGTATAAAGAATGAACGTTTTCCAAGGATTTTCCCCACCCGTAAACTGATCAAGGACGGATCGGAATATTTTGGTCCTTATACGAGTATGTATACGATCAAAACCTTATTGGATCTGATCAAGAATATTTATCCCATAAGAACCTGTAATTACGATCTATCGCAGGAGAAGATCCAGGCGGGTAAATATAAAGTATGCCTAGAATACCATTTGGGGAATTGCTTGGGCCCTTGTGAAGGGTTCCAAAACACTATACAGTACGATCGACAGGTAGAAGAGATACGGGACATTCTCAAGGGTAATTTTAAGTCCTCCCTGCATTCCTTTAGGAATAAAATGAAGGAATTGGCCGATGAAATGCGCTTTGAGGAAGCACAACAATTCAAGGATAAGATCCACGTACTTGAAAATTACCAGTCCAAGACCACCATCGTAAATCCGAACATAAATAATGTCGATGTCTTTTCCATCATTACCGATGAAGCCTTCGCCTACATTAATTTTTTACAATTGTCCCATGGTTCGATCATAAGGTCCCATACCTTGGAAATCAAAAAGAAGTTGGATGAAAAGGACGAAGACTTGTTACAATTGGCGATCTTTGAGCTACGGCAGCGTTTCAATTCCGAATCAAAGGAAATTTACCTGCCTTTTAAAGTGGTGGTAGAGCCCCACCTAAAAGTTACCGTTCCCAAACTGGGTGATAAACGTAAGATTTTGGATCTATCCATACGAAATGCGAAATATTTTAGACAGGAACGACTAAGCCAAATCAAGATCATGGATCCCGAAAGGCACACGAATAGGCTTATGGCTCAAATGAAAAAAGACCTTCGATTGGGGGAAGAGCCCAGGCATATCGAATGTTTTGACAATAGCAATATTCAAGGCAGCAATCCGGTTGCAGCCTGTGTGGTGTTCAAGAATGGGAAACCATCGAAAAAGGATTATCGTCATTATAACATAAAAACGGTAGAAGGTCCCGACGATTTCGCCTCCATGGAGGAGGTGGTGTTCAGGCGTTACAAAAGACTATTGGAAGAAGGGGAACCTTTACCCCAACTGATCGTGATCGATGGCGGGAAGGGGCAATTGTCCTCTGCCTTAAAGAGTTTGGATATCCTGGGATTAAGGGGAAAGATCGCCATAATCGGTATTGCCAAAAGATTAGAGGAGATTTATTTCCCCGAAGACCCTATACCCCTATATTTGGATAAGAAATCGGAAAGCCTGAAAATAGTACAGCAACTTAGGAATGAGGCGCATCGATTTGGGATAACCTTCCATAGGAATAAAAGAAGCAAGGCGGCCATTAATTCCGAATTGGAGAATATTGACGGCATAGGGGAAAAAACGGCCAGCGAATTGTTGAAAAAATTCAAATCGGTCAAAAGGATAAAGTCCGCCTCGCTCGAAAATTTGGCCACCGTGGTAGGTGTTGCCAAGGCAAAAAAGATTTATGAAACCTTTCATTGAGTTTTTCGAGGGTAGGTATGGAATGTGATGTAACAAATAGCAAAAAGATGAAGTTTATACCTTTTCTACTTTTAATGGTGTTTATGGCCCAGGTAGGTGCCCAAAATACGGAACCTGAAAAAGAAATTAAAGTAGGTCTGGTGCTCAGTGGGGGCGGGGCAAAAGGAATGGCCCATATCGGGGCCCTGAAGGTCATAGAGGAGGCCGGGGTCAAGATAGATTATATTGGGGGAACGAGTATGGGAGCCATTGTAGGGGCCCTTTATGCATCGGGCTATTCGGCCACTCAACTCGACTCCATTTTCAGGAATATCGATTTTAACAGCCTCATCAGTGATGAGCTACCCAGGAACGTAAAAACCTTTTACGAAAAGGAAGATTCGGAGCGGTATGCCATAAACATACCTTTCGATAATTTCAAATTGGCGATTCCCCAAGGATTTTCAGGGGGGCAGAATATTTACCACCAAATGGTGAAATATTTATACCATGTTAAGGATATCAACGATTTTAAGCAATTGCCCATACCCTTTTTCTGTATTGCCACGAATGTGGAAACGGGCAATCAGGTAATACTCGATAAAGGGTATTTGCCAGAGGCCATAATGGCATCGGGAACATTCCCTTCCTTTTTTGAACCTTCGAACATTGATGGCGATATACTGATCGATGGTGGGGTGGTCAACAACTATCCATTGGAAGAGGTCAAGAAAATGGGGGCTGATGTTATTATCGGGGTCGATGTGCAACACGCCTTAAGGGATAGGAGTGAACTTTCTTCCGCTACCGGGATATTATTACAGATCAATAATTATAGGACCGTAGCCGATATGATTGAAAAAGCGTCTGCGACAGATGTCTATATAAAGCCCGATATGACCAACTATACGGTCATGGATTTTGATCTGGATGATGAGATCATCGAAAAAGGGAAACAGGCTGCCGAGGAAAAATTCGACCAATTAAAAGAGGTGGCTTCCAGGCAATCAGGTAGTTTTAAGGTGCCGGGCCATATCGAACCGGTCGACAGTCTGTCGATTTCAAAATTGACCTTGGCAGGTGATAATGAAAGTTTTACCCGTGGGTATGTAAAGGGGAAACTCAGATTTAGTTTGGATGAGGAAACCACATTTTTCAAATTACAACAAGGCATAAACAATTTAGCGGCTACCGGTAATTTTAAAACCATACGCTATGAACTTTTGTCAGACGGCGAAGGGGACGATCTAATCCTTAAACTCAATGAAAGCCCCAATAAAACTTTTTTGAAGATCGGGGCACATTACGATGACCTGTACCATAGCGCTGCCATCATCAATCTTACCCATAAGAACCTGATTTTCGGGGATGATGTGGCATCCTTCGATTTGATCTTGGGAGACCAAGTGCGCTATAATATGCAATATTATATCGATAAGGGTTCCTATTGGAGTTTTGGAATCAATTCAAGGTTCGATAATTTTGGGCAAGAAGTGGATTTTGACCTTATTGAAAGTAATTTTCCGGAAACAACGGGCCTAAGTATCAATTTTTTGGATATGGATGTTTTGGATATCACCAACCAAATCTACGTGCAGACCGTACTGCAGGAAAAGTTCGGGTTTATCTTGGGCATTGAACACAAATTCCTGGAATATAGCAGTGATACCATCGCGTCCGATTCCGATGATGGCACGGAAATACCCAATTCGACCGAAGATAGGACGTACTTCGAAAAAAGCAATTTCTACAGTACCTATGGGCAGTTGAAGTTCGATACGTATGACGACACCTATTTTCCCACAAAGGGATTGTTTTTTGATGGGGATTTCCATTTTTACCTACTATCCTCCGATTTTAGGGGTAATTTCAAGGAGTTTTCTGTCGCAAAAGGAAGGATGGGCGCGGCATTTGCTTTAGCTAAAAATTTATACCTGAATATTGAAACCGAAGGTGGTTTTAAATTAGGGACATCGGGAGTTGCCTCCTTTGATTTCATTTTGGGCGGATATGGGAATAACCTCATCAATAATTTAATCCCATTTATCGGATATGATTATCTATCCATTCCAGGAAATAGTTACGTAAAGTCCTATGCGCGGTTCGATTTGGAATTTGCGCCAAAGAACCATTTGATGCTTACAGCCAATATCGCCAATGTCGATGACGATCTTTTCAGGACCGGGGAATGGTTCACAGAACCGGATTATTCGGGTTTTGGCATCGGCTATGGCTTTGAAACTTTCATGGGCCCACTTCAAGTAATGTATTCCTTTTCCCCTCAAGGATCCAATAGGTTGTTTTTTAGTTTAGGGTATTGGTTTTGAAACCCTTAACAAGGTGTGTCGTGCTTTTTTACGATATTTGTTAGTAGCAACAACATGATGAAACCAAGAATTGAATTTTCGGCACATTTAAGGGCAATGTGGTAAGGCCATATCCCCAATGCCTTTTCGGCAATGACCTTGCCATAAAATTCAATCTTTAATTCAAAACTTTAAATCATGTCTATCTTGGATAACACTTCATTGCAATTGCCAAAGGAAAATCCTGACGCCGAGGATTTTCTGCCGCTTTTGGGAACCGATTATGTAGAACTTTATGTGGGCAATGCCAAACAGGCCGCCCACTATTATATGTCGGCCTGGGGTTTTCAACCTTTGGCCTACGCCGGACTTGAGACCGGACAAAAAGACAAGGTTTCTTATGTATTGAAACAAGATAAGATCAAGTTGGTATTGACGTCACCTTTGAAATCGGGCGGGGAGATCAACGAGCATCTCAATAGGCATGGCGATGGTGTAAAAGCGATTGCCCTTTGGGTCGATGATGCCACCAAAAGCCATTATGAAACCACGACTCGGGGAGCAGAGAGTTATTTGGAACCCCGATCCTTAAGGGATCAAGATGGCGAGGTAGTAGTGTCGGGTATTCATACCTACGGCGAAACCGTGCATTTATTTGTCGAAAGAAGTGGGTATAAAGGGGTCTTTTTACCCGGTTTCATAAAATGGGATCCCTTTTATAAGGCTTCCGATGTGGGTTTAAAGTATATAGATCATATGGTGGGCAATGTGGGGTGGAATGAAATGGACAAATGGTGTAAGTTTTACGAAGAGGTAATGGGTTTTGCCCAATTGATTTCCTTTGATGACAAGGATATCTCTACGGAGTATACCGCTTTAATGAGCAAGGTAATGAGTAATGGTAACGGTAGGATCAAGTTCCCGATCAACGAACCGGCCAAGGGAAAGAGAAAATCCCAGATAGAGGAGTATATTGAATTTTATAATGGGGCCGGTGTGCAGCATATGGCCATGGCCACCGATAATATTATCGAAACGGTAACCGCACTAAGGAATCGCGGTGTGGAGTTCCTGAAAGTACCGGCCAATTACTATGAGGATGTATTGGACAGGGTAGGTGAAATAGATGAGGATCTAATGCCCTTAAAAGAATTGAGTATTCTTATTGATCGGGACGATGAGGGTTACTTACTACAGATTTTTACAAAACCCATATTGGACCGACCTACCTTATTTATCGAAATTATCCAGAGAAAAGGGGCCAAATCTTTTGGGAAAGGAAATTTCAAAGCACTTTTTGAGGCCATCGAAAGGGAGCAGCAATTGAGGGGAACACTTTAAACGGGCGGTTTTTTCTTAACTAATTGCCAATAAACGGTCAGCATCCCTAAATATCTGTTAATGGTTTAGTTAAAGTACGTTAAAACAGTTTTTATGAGCGTAGTTATGTATTAAATTTGTGCTCGTAAGGGGTGGTTCCCTTACAACTTTAAGTATTGGTTTTTCATAATTTAAAGTTTGGTTGGTTATTTAGGAAAAGCCCAGTTGTAGAACTGGGCTTTTTTTTTACACAATACTTTGGAACATATTTTGTTTAAGTATATGTAAATATTAAAATGGATTCATTCTGTTTTAGTAGTTTTACTATAGAAATAGGGATGAGATTATTATTTACAATTTTGTTTTTGACCTTTACATTCGGGGGAGCTGCCCAGAATGGTGACTCGGTTTTTGAACCAGGGGAATGGTTGAAGTTCCGTATGCACTACGGTTGGCTGAATGCTAGTTATGCCACATTACAGGTAAGTTCGTCGAACATCGACGGTAAACCTGTATACCATGTCGTCGGTAGAGGAAAGACCACCGGTTTTGCCAGTATCTTTTTTAAGGTCGACGATCTGTATGAAAGCTATTTCGATAAGGAAAATGGCAGGCCCTATAGGTTTATCCGTAAAATAGACGAAGGCGGTTACACGAAAGACGTAGAGATCAATTTTCATCATGACAAGGATAAAGCCGTCCTTAATGATAAAAAAAACAAGAAAAAGATTAATTTTGCACTTCAGGATAGCATTCAGGACCTTATCTCTGCCTTTTATTATCTGCGGAACAATTATGAGCCAAAGGATTTGGTGAAAGGGGAGGCCATAAAATTGAAATTACTATATGATGATGATGGTATATTCAATTTTCAACTGAAGTATTTGGGCAACGATATCATAAATACCAAATTCGGGAAGGTCGAATGTTATAAATTTAGACCATTGGTGCAATCGGGTAGGGTGTTCAAGGAACAGGAAAGCCTTACGTTGTGGGTTTCCAAGGACAAAAACAAGATCCCGATCCGAATAAAGGCCGATTTGGCCGTAGGTTCCATAAAGGCCGATTTGGATGGGTATAAAGGTCTAAAACACCAGTTTAAAATTCTAATGGATTGACCCAACAATGGATAACAAAGAGAAGATCGAGTCCCAGATATTAAAACTAGAGGAAAAATATAAGGATTCTGGTCAAGATCTTAGCTCCTACT
This sequence comes from Maribacter polysaccharolyticus, assembly GCF_028882255.1. GTDB lineage: Bacteria > Bacteroidota > Bacteroidia > Flavobacteriales > Flavobacteriaceae > Maribacter_A > Maribacter_A polysaccharolyticus. The sequence goes on along the minus strand of NZ_JARBUY010000004.1, from coordinate 504,445 downwards.
TGGATGGCTTGCTTTATCAAAGGTATCTTACCTATTGGGATTACATTCACTTGGATACTCTTTTGAGTCTTCAAGTACCACGTACGTATTTTCCCGATGAGGAAATATTTATCATGTACCACCAGATTACCGAGCTTTACTTTAAACTGATCCTTCATGAACAAAAGCAGTTTGTAGACCATAAAGCCCAGGATATCGATTTTTATATCGAAAAGGCTAGGCGGATCAACAGTTATTTCGAAGCCTTGATTTCCTCGTTCAGCATCATGATCAAAGGGATGGAACGTGAGCAGTTCCTTCAATATAGAATGGCCTTGTTACCTGCAAGCGGTTTTCAATCGGCCCAGTATCGAATGATCGAAGTGTATGCAACGGGATTGGAGAATTTGGTGCATCGTGATGAGCGCGATCGGTTTTCATCAAGCAACCCCATCGAGGAACTCTTTGAGAATATCTATTGGAAAAAAGGGGCTACGGATATCAAAACGGGTGAAAAAACCCTGACCTTGAAGCAGTTTGAATATCGATACACCCCTCGATTGATCCGTATTGCCAAACAGGTGAAAAACAGTACGATATACGATAAATATTTAGAGCTCCCGGAAGAAAAAAAGAACAATACAAAGCTCATTCAAGCGTTAAAGACATTGGATATCAATGCGAATATAAATTGGCCATTGATGCATTTGGGTTCGGCACATAGATATTTGGGAAAAGAAAGTGGGGAAGTGGCCGCGACCGGAGGTACTAACTGGAAAAAATATTTACCACCAAGTTTTCAAAAAGTAATATTTTTTCCTGAAATTTATTCAAAAGAGGAGTTGAACGAATGGGGCAAACAATGGGTAGACCATATGTTTAATCCAGAAAAATTAAAAATGGGTAATGCATAAATTTTGGGGCATTTTTATGGCATTTATGCTACTTGCTTCCTGCAAGGAAAATAAAGCGGAACGATCAGGCGATGGTGACGGTACCGAATTGGCCATGGTCAAAGAGCCGGCCATAATAAAGCATTATGGCTTTAACTTCGACGATTTTAAAGTACAGCATGATACGGTGAGAAATGGGGATAGTTTTGGGGAATTGATGTTGAGCCATAAGGTAGACTACCCAAAAATAGCCAAGATATCGGAAGAGTTTAAAGATACCTTCGATGTGCGTAAGATCCGCATTGGCAAGCCCTATGTTATCTTGAAATCGAAAGACACTTTGGAGCAGGCCCAAGTTTTCATTTATGAAAACGATGCGATTAATTACACGGTAGTCGATCTTAGGGACACTGTTGTGGCCTATAAGGACAAAAAACAGGTTACGTATGTAGAACGCGAGGCCTCCGGCATCATTGATTCCTATTTGGACCAAGCGATAATCGATCAGAACATTGATTATAGCATGTCGTTCAAATTGTCGGAGATTTATGCTTGGACCATTGATTTTTTCAAACTCCAAAAAGGAGATCGCTTTAAGATCATCTATAAGGAAAAGTATATCAATGATTCCATTTATGTGGGGGCTGGACCTATAGAAGCCGCTTATTTTGAGCATAACGGTAGGCCTATATATGCCTTTCCGTATCAGCACGATTCCCTAAAGAATATTTTGGAATATTATGATGAAGAGGCGAATAACCTAAGACGGACATTTTTAAGGGCACCGATCAAATTCAATTATCGGATCTCTTCACGCTATAATCTTAAAAGAAGGATCCGTTATTATGGGTATAAAGTGCGGCCGCATAAAGGAACCGACTATGCCGCACCTATCGGTACCCCTATCATTGCAACCGCGGATGGTACGGTCACCGAGTCCACCAGACGTGGCGGTAACGGGAAATATGTTAAGATTCGGCATAACGGTACATATTCCACCCAGTATCTGCACATGAAAAATCAAAAGGTTAAAAGAGGTGAATTTGTACGGCAAGGAGATGTCATTGGTTGGGTAGGTATGACCGGTAATACCGGAGGACCCCATGTGTGTTATCGTTTTTGGAAGAATGGCCGTCAAGTCGATCCCTTAAAAGAAGATTTGCCTTTGGCAGAGCCTCTTGCAGAGGAATTAAGGCCTGACTATTTTGAATTCATTACCCCTTTGCGGGAACAATTGGATTGTATAGAATATATGGATAATTCCATAGAAGAAGAATTGATAACACTTAATGAGTAATATGGCACTAAAGAACATCGACCCTACGAAAACCGAAGCTTGGAAAAAATTGGCCCAGCATTATAACACGACAAAGGATGCGCATTTAAAGGAATTGTTTTTAAAGGATAGTGGAAGAGGGAAAGAATTCACTATTGAATGGGAGGATTTTTTATTCGATTTCTCCAAGAATAGGATGACCAAGGAAACCTTATCCTTGTTATTGGAATTGGCCGATGAGGTTGGTTTAAAAGATGCCATATCCAAATATTTTGGAGGGGAGGCTATCAACCAAACCGAGAACAGGGCTGTATTGCATACGGCATTACGTGCCAAAAAAACAAATTCGGTCCTAGTGGATGGGGTAAATGTGGTTCCTGAGGTCTACGAAGTCAAAGAACATATAAAAACCTTTACAGGGGAAATCATCTCAGGTGCAAAAAAAGGATTTACGGGAAAGGCCTTTACCGATGTGGTGAATATTGGAATAGGAGGTTCGGATCTCGGTCCTGCCATGGTGGTAGAAGCGCTGAAATATTATAAGAATCACCTAAAGACCCATTTTGTAAGTAATGTAGATGGTGATCATGTACATGAAGTCCTAAAGGAATTGGATCCGGAAACCACTTTGTTCGTTGTGGTGTCCAAGACGTTCACTACCCAGGAAACCCTAAGTAACGCCACTACGATTAAAAAATGGTTTTTAAAACATGCCACCCAGGAAGATGTGGCCAAGCATTTTGCGGCTGTTTCCACGAATGCCGAGAAAATAGCCGAATTCGGGATAGCGGAAGAGAATGTATTTCCAATGTGGGATTGGGTCGGTGGCCGATTTTCTTTATGGAGTGCAGTGGGCATTACGATAGCCTTAGCGGTCGGTTATGAAAATTTCGATGCCCTTTTAATGGGGGCGAATGCCATGGATGATCATTTTGAAAACACGGAATTCGACAGTAATATTCCGGCAATTATGGCCCTGTTGAGTATCTGGTACAATAATTTCCATAAGGCCGAAACCGAGGCGATAATTCCCTATACCCAATATCTAAGTAGGTTTTCTGCCTATTTGCAACAGGGTATCATGGAAAGTAATGGGAAAAGCGTGGATCGTAACGGGAATCCCGTCAATTACCAAACGGGCACTATTATTTGGGGTGAACCAGGGACGAATGCCCAACACGCCTTTTTCCAGTTGATCCACCAAGGAACCAAGTTGATTCCGGCCGATTTTATTGGGTTCAAGGAATCCCTTCACGGTGATACCGACCACCATAACAAATTAATGGCCAATTTCTTTGCACAGACCGAGGCACTAATGAACGGCAAAACAACGGAAGAGGTGCTTTCGGAATTGGAACAAAAGAATTTGTCGCAAGAAGCGATTGCGAAATTAGTTCCTTTCAAGGTTTTTGCGGGCAATAAGCCTACCAACACTTTTTTGATAAACAAACTTACCCCACATAGTTTAGGGGCATTGATCTCGGCGTATGAGCACAAGATTTTTGTTCAGGGTGTAATTTGGAACATCTATAGTTATGATCAATGGGGAGTGGAATTGGGAAAACAATTGGCGACAAATATTTTAAAGGATATCGATAATTCGGAAATTTCCGATCATGACGCCTCTACATTGAATCTTTTGCAAAAATTTAAGAAATAAACAGGTACAAATTCATTTCTTAATGGCGGTTGATAACTTCTTAACTATCAATCGCCATTCGTGTGTAATTATGTTAATTTTAACACGTAAAATTTAACATAGGCTTAATATACGGTCCGTTTAAAAAGTTCACATTTGCAGACTGTATTTAATCAAATTAAACACTTAAAGAATGAGAAGAATGTACATGGTCTTAGCGGCTTTTCTAATGACTGCTTTGGCGTTTTCCCAAGAAACAATCACTGGTACTATCGTAGACGGTGAAACCAGTGACCCGCTTCCAGGGGCAAGTATTGTAGTTAAAGGCACTACTAAAGGTGCGACTACGGATTTTGACGGTAAATTTTCCTTGAATGTGGCCGAAGGTTCAGGAACCTTGGTTATTTCTTACATGGGTTATGTAACCAAGAATGTTGCTTTTAAAAAGGGGGGTAGTATTGGTACAATCGCTTTAGCTCCAGATGCTGAACAATTGGGTGAGGTTATTGTTGTTGGTTCTGGGCTTATCGACCTTGCAACTGACAGACAAACGCCAATTGCGGTATCTACTATAGGAGTTGCCGAGATTCAAGCTAAGGTTGGTTCTCAAGATGTTACCATGACCTTGGTTAATACTCCTTCTGTATATGTTGCTGGTCAATCCGGTGGTTTTGGGGATACCGAAATTAGGGTTCGTGGTTTTGAGCAAGATAATACGGCATTCCTTTTGAACGGTCAGCCAATCAACGGTATGGAAGATGGTAAAATGTATTGGTCTAACTGGTCCGGAATTTCAGATATTGCGAACGGTATCCAAATACAAAGAGGTTTAGGTTCTTCCAAATTGGCCATTTCTTCTGTTGGGGGTACTGTGAACTTTGTTACCAAAACTACCGATATGAGAGAAGGTGGTTTTGTTTCTGCTGGTATTGCCAACGATAATTATATAAAAACCACTGTAGGATATAATACCGGGGTAGGTGAAAAAGGTTTTGGTGCAAGTGTAATGCTTTCACATTGGCAAGGTGATGGTTACAGCAATGGTACTTTTGGTGAAGGCCAAACGTATTTCATTTCATTAGGGTACAAACTTAACGATGCCCATAACTTCAACTTTTTGATTACCGGTGCTCCACAGTATCACGACCAACATTATACTGAGAGGATTTCTGAGTATCAAGAATATGGTATGCTTTATAATGGTAACTATGGCTACCTTAATGGGGAATATCTTACACAAAGAAGAAATTATTATCACAAACCGGTTGCCAACTTAAACTGGGATTGGACTATTGACGATACGTCTAGTTTATCGACTGTACTTTACGCGTCTTGGGGACGTGGAGGTGGTACCGGTAGTTATGGCAATAGCCCTGGTTATATATCTAATAGTATTACCGATCAAGGATTGATAGATTGGGACGCTGTTGCGGATTATAATGATGGAATTACAGACGGTATAGGTGTTGGATCTTCTTATTATGGATCTGCAATTAGAGCATCCGTCAACAATCACAAATGGTTTGGTTTGGTCACTAATTATAGTAAGGAAATTAATGAGAATCTTACCTATAACCTTGGTGCGGATTTAAGAACCTACACAGGATCTCACTTTAGACAACTTGTTAATTTACTAGGGTTAAACGGATTTGATGAAAGTGCCAGTGAGCAATATCCTGATGGTTACATTGTTAGTTCTACATTCAAACCCAGTGCTTGGTCTTCATTGTTCGATTATGCTGATGAAGATGAAAGAATAGCTTATGATTACGATGAAAGAATTAATTATGGAGGTGTTTTTGGACAATTGGAATATGCTAAAGATGCTTACTCTCTTTTTGTACAAGGTTCTGTATCTAACCAAAGTCACGTAAGATGGGATAGATATCAATATACCGAAGCTGAAGAAGAGTCTGAAACAATTAATAATACAGGTTATAATATAAAAGGTGGTGGTAGCTATGCCATTAACAATCAAAACAAGTTTTATGTTAATGCCGGTTATTATTCTCGTCAGCCTTATCATGACAATATCTATCTGAATTATGCTAATGATGTTAACCCATTAACAGAAAATGAGAAAATTCTTGGTCTTGAAGCAGGGTATACATTTAGCACATCTAATTTTAATGCGAGATTGGATGTTTATCGAACTTCATGGAAAGATAGGGTGGTAAGTTCTTCCGATACAGATGATTTTGGAGCAATTATATATGAAACCGATGAAGGCGTTGAACAACTTCACAGTGGTGCGGAATTGTCTTTGGATGCAAGGCCTTTACCAAATTTAAAGTTAACAGGATTCCTTTCAGTAGGGGATTGGAAATATGTCGGTGACGCTGTTACTACAGAAAGGGATGAAGACAGAAACGTGTTGTCTACGGATGTTGAAGATGTAGATGGTGGTGAAGTCGGTGGTGCTGCCCAAACTACATTTGGATTAGGATTTGATTACGAATTTATTGAAAGAATGTCTTTGGATGCCAACTACAGATATTATGATAAGCTTTACGCTGATGTGGGAGCTGTTAAAAGTAATATTGAATTGCCAAGCTTTGGATTGTTGGATGCCGGGGTTTCTTATAGAATGTTGTTAGGTAAAAATGATGGCAAGTCTTTGTTGTTTAGATTTAATGTGAACAATGTACTAAATGAAGAGTATATTTCAAAAATGACATCTAATTACGAAGCGGAGGCTGGCGATGAAACGTACAAAGGCATCAATACCAGTAATTATGTTTACTTTGGTAATGGTACTACATGGAATTTTAGCTTACGTTACAAATTCTAATCATAGGAATTATATGATATTAAAACCCTGACGGCAACGTCAGGGTTTTTTTATGCCTAAAAAGTAGTATTTTTAAACCATAAAATTAATCAACGTATATATTATGGAAGAACCAGGACTTGCATATCAATGGGTACTGCAGTTACACTCTTATTTGGCCTATGTGGCATTAGCTGTTTTGTTTTTGGCCGTAGCCAATGCCATCATCGGTTTGGTAAGCAACAAAATGTTTTTACCCCAAAAAGATTTTAGAATCAGTCTTTTTGCACTTATCCTTTGTCATTTACAACTTTTGGTTGGCCTTATTTTGTTTTTTGTATCCCCTAGTGGTTTAAATGCCATCCAGACACTGGGGATGGGAGGAATGAATTCCGCAGCTAGGTTATTGGCCGTCGAGCATCCTTTTATCAATATTATCGCTTTGGTCCTGATTACCATAGGGTGGTCTAGACATAAGAAGTTTATGGAAGGCAAGAAAAAGTTCAAAAGTATCGCCGTTTTCTATGGTCTTGGCCTTGTACTTATATTAAGTAGGATTCCTTGGAACCAATGGTTGTAACTTAAGGTTCTTCTATTAAGGTGTTTATGGGTTTACCAACGTTTAAAAAGTAACGATGAAAAATACGCTTCTTATTATAGCATTCTTGTGTACATTAATTGGATTTGGCCAAGAACAATCCTTGTTCAATGGAAAGGACCTTACGGGTTGGACGGTCTATGGTACCGAGAAATGGTATGTTGAAGATGGGTTGTTGGTCTGTGAAAGTGGTCCCGACCAACAATATGGATACCTTGCCACCGACAAACACTATAAAGATTTTACCCTTACCCTGGAGTTCAAACAGGAGGCTGATGGCAACAGTGGGGTTTTCATTCGTTCAACCGTCGACGGTACCAAAGTAAGCGGGTGGCAGGTTGAGGTAGCCCCTCCGGGAAATAATACCGGTGGTGTTTATGAATCTTATGGTCGTGGTTGGCTGATCAAACCCGATCCTGAAAAAGACAAGGTCTTGAAGATGGGGGAATGGAACGAAATGAAGATCCGTGTCTATAGCGATAAATTGACCTCTTGGCTCAATGGGGTAGAGATGGTCACCATTCGGGATGAAAAAATCGGAAAGGGAGTAGGTTCCATTGCGTTACAGATCCATGATGGGGGCGGTATAAAGGTTAAATGGAGGAATATCAGGATCGCCTTGCCCCAATAAGTTCATCCAGAGGGTTTTATCAGGAGTAGATATACGGGAAAATGATCGCTATATCCTCCCATATAGTTGCCTCCGGCGTACGTTCGGAAAGGATAACCTTTATAACGCCCATTTTTACTGAAAAGATAGGGTGCCGTAAAAACATTCGCTTTCCAAAATAAATAGCCATTGTCTTGGTTCAACCAATTTGAAGTGAAGATCAATTGGTCAAAAAGGTTCCATTTATCCCTATAGGCCAAAGAACCTACCCCCTTTTTATATATTTTTTCCATAGGGTTGAAAAGATCGGTTTCTGTTAGTTGGTTTTTCTTGCCTTGGGTTTTTAAAATTTTCTTCAGGCTGTCGTCAATGGGATCGTCGTTTAAATCCCCCATACTTATGATTTTGGCTGAATGATCTAATTCCAGGATAGAATCCATGATCTTTTTGTTTAAGGCCGCAGCGGCCAAACGGTTGGGTCTACTCCTCGCCTCCCCACCACTACGTGAAGGCCAGTGGTTTACGATACAATAGATCTGTTCGTCATCAAGTAGGCCACCAACTACCAATTGGTCACGGGTATAATCGCGTTCTCCTTCTTCGTTCTGCAACAACAACCTTCTACTCTGAAAACTAGTCGGCAAAAAGGCAGATTGCTTGTAAATAAGGGCCACATCGATCCCCCGTTCATCCGGGGAATCAAAATGGATGATTCCGTAATCCATTTTTTCGAGGTTAGGATGATGGACCAAATCTTCCACTACTTCTTTGTTTTCCACTTCACAGAGGCCTACAATATCCGGAGCGGAAGGGGCAGGGTCTCGACCGATATCAGAGATTACCTTGGCGATATTGCCGATTTTATGACGGTATCTTTCTTCGGTCCATAGGTCTTTGCCCATGGGAGTACGGTCATCGTCAAAGGTTAAAGGGTCGTTTATGGTATCAAAAAGATTCTCGACATTGTAAAATGCGATGGTCCTGATTTTATAAGCGGTTTCTTTCTGGGAAGAGACGAAAATCGGAAGACAAATGATAAGGAAAAGAAGTTTGATATTCATTGTTATTCGTAAAAATACACATGAAAAATAATAATTATTAAGTAAAAAGCCACAAAAGTTGTGTATTCTTAATATATTTAACAGGAAAGCCAACCATATCCTTGTTAAATTGCGATTCATTATAGTTACATTTTTCGCATTGCAGCTAAGCCAAATAAATTATGGCCAAGAGATGCATATGGTTTCCGGTTATGTACTTTCCGCCCATTCAATGACGCCTATTAATGAGGGAATAATTCTTTTGGAAGGGGGGCATACTTCCGTGAAAACAGATCAATTCGGTTATTTCGAAATGCAAATGTCCGATTCCGGGAATTTTATACTTAGCGTGTCGGCATCCGCTTATGTTTCCAAAAGGATTCCGATATTTTATAATGGAAGCAGTATCGGATTGGGGAATATTCTACTTGAAAAGGATATTGAATTCGACAAAACCGATAACCTTGTCACCTTGACCGACACCGAATTTTCTGAAGAGGAAAGTTCCATGGTCACGGCGGGATTGTTACAGGCCACAAAGGATGTGTTTTTGAAAAGGGCGGCTTTTGATTTCGGTCAGGCTTTCTTTCGGGTGCGTGGTTATGATTCCAGGAACGGAATCGTGATGATCAATGGAATACCCATGAATAAACTATTTGATGACCGTCCACAATGGAACAATTGGGGAGGTTTGAACGATATAACAAGAAATCAACAATTTTCAAACGGTTTGAATCCTTCCGATTACACTTTCGGCGGAATTTTGGGAAATACCAATATAGATACCCGACCTTCCGGTTTGCGTCCGGGATTTCGTTTTTCGGCTTCGGCTTCCAATAGGACCTATACGGGTAGGGTCATGGGCACCTACACCTCACCGAAGAACGGCAACGGATGGTCCTACTCCATTTCGGGTTCTCGAAGATGGGCCAAGGAGGGTTATATTCATGGAACTTTGTACGATGCCTACTCTTTATATGGGGCAATCGAATATAAAATGGATGCTAAGAATAGTTTGGCGGCCACGGCGATTTTGGCTTCCAATAGACGGGGTCGATCCTCGGCAATCACCGAGGAAGTTTATCAGCTCACCAATAATCGCTATAACCCTTATTGGGGGTATCAAAATGGTGAAATCCGCAATTCGAGGGAGCGCAAAATAGTAGAACCGATCCTTATGTTGAACCACTATCTGGAATCGGACAATTTTAGTTTGAATACCGGGATTTCATACCAATCAGGGAGCCATGCAAAAAGTAGGTTGGGCTACTACAATGCCCCGAATCCCGATCCGGTCTATTATCGTTACCTGCCGAGTTATTATATCAATAGTTCAATCGGTGCCAATTTTATTGGAGCCGAAATGGCTAAACGGGGCTTTTTGAATGACCCACAAATTAAATGGGGGTCATTGTATACGGCCAATTCTTCGGAAAAAGCAGCTTATGTTTTGTATGATGATGTCGTTGAAGACCAACAATTAACGATAAATAGTATCGGTAATATCAACTTCTCAAATCACCTGAAAATGGATTTTGGTTTTACTTTTAGACAATTGAAATCTGATAATTATGCGAAGATCAACGATCTTTTAGGGGCAGCGTTCCATGAGGATGTCGATCCTTTTTCAAATACCGCGAACAACCTTGATGAACCTTCTGAACGATTTGATGGGGATATTTTCAATTACCATTATGAACTGGCCGCAAACCAGTGGAAAGCCTTTGTCCAATTAGGATATACGTATAAAAAATGGAATGGGTTCGTTGCCGTAAATCAAATAGGAACCGATTACCGAAGAATCGGATTTTTTAGAAATGGGCGTTATTTGGATAATTCACTGGGCGAAAGTGAAACCAAGGACTTTTCGGACTTTGGTTTGAAAGGGGGACTTTCGCATCAGATTACGGGTAGGCATTGGGTAAAGGTCAATGCTGCCTTGATAGACAGACCCGCAGTAATTCAAAATACCTTTATCAACCCCAGGGAGAACAATGAAATCGTACCCGATCTGCAAAGTGAGACCGTTAGTAGTTTGGATGTCAATTACTTTTTAAGATTGCCTAAATTGATCGGTAGGTTCACGGGTTTCTATACGCGATTTCAGAATATTACCGATGTCAATTATTTTTATGTGGATGCCGGCGTAGGTTCCGAATTTGTCCAAGAGGTCATTACCGATTTGGATAAGTTGCATATGGGGATCGAAATGGGACTGGAGTATGAATTGTCATCAATGGTGAAACTTTCTGCCGTAGCTGCGATAGGTAAGTACCTGTATGCGAGTTATCCCAATGTTTCCGTCAATTTCGATACGGCCGGGGCAGAGGAAGATTTGATCAACCTTGACGGTAATGTCGATTTGGGTATAGCCAATGTCAAGGATCATAAATTGGCTCAAGGCCCTCAAAAGGCCTTTGCTTTGGGTATTGAATACCGGGACCCCAAATACTGGTGGGTAGGGGCTACGGCGAATTATTTGGCCAATAACCATGCCGGTATCTCAATGATAACCAGAACACGGAGTTTTTATATAGACCCGGACACCGGTCAACGGTTTCCGGATGCGACGGAGGGGAATGTCGCGAGGTTATTAAAACAGAAACCCTTGGAAGATTTTTATTTATTGAATTTGGTCGGGGGGAAATCCTGGTTGAAAAACGGAAAGTACATCAGCGTTTTCGCAAGTATCAACAATGTCTTTGATACGGTGTTCAGAACTGGAGGCTATGAACAGAGTAGAAATGGAAATTATGGGCAATTACGACAGGACAATCTTAGCGGTACGCCGTCCTTTGCCCCAAAATATTGGTATGGCTATGGGCGAACGTATTTTTTGAATTTGGCTTATAGTTTTTAAGGGATCGTAAAGGTAACGTCCGGATCGGTTCTCAAGTTTACAAAGTATTGCGAAAATATACGAAGGAAATGAAGTTTACACCCTTACTATTAAAATCACTGGGTACTATCCTGGTCCTGATGATACCCTTGGGATGTGTAAAGGACCGGAATTTTAAGGCGCCGGAAGAATCCTGTGTTTCGGAGTGGGAATCAAATGCGACCTATGCCCAAGTAAAGGATTTGTATGTTGATGGTACCCTGCAGATCCAAGACGATCTGATCATTGAAGGCTATGTCGTTTCATCCGATAAGGAGGGCAACTTTTTCAGTTCCCTTCACTTTCAGGATAGTCCCGAAAATCCTACCGAGGGATTTCAATTGGAGTTTGATCTTCGTGATTCCCACCTGTTTTATCCGGTGGGCAGTAAAATTCATATACGGTTAAAAGGACTCTATCTGGGAAAACAACAAGGGGTCTATAAGTTGGGAGGGGTTTATACCTCATTTGGTAATTTGTCGGTAGGTAGATTGCCTGTAAGTGTTGTCCCCCAACATCTTTATAGGGCATGTGGACAGGAAATTGCCCTGTCACCGTTGGAGGTGCACTTAGACGACTTGGAAGATCATATGGTCAATACCTTAGTGAAACTCAATAATGTTGAAATCATAGAGGAAGAATTGGGGTTGTCTTATGCCGATTCGGAAGAAGAGACCGAACGTACGCTTATCGATTGTAACGATAATGAGATTATATTGTTGAACAGTGGGTATTCCGACTTTCAGTCGAGTAGCCTTCCAAGTGGTAGCGGCACCGTCGTTGGCGTACTTTTAAAGGATAATGAGGATTTCCATCTTGTCATTCGTGGCGTAAACGATATGGATCTTGAGAACGAAAGATGTGCCGAGGTCGTTGATGAATTCACTTCAAATTCAATATTCATTTCTGAATTGGCCGACCCTGATAATAATGCCGGGGCCCGTTTTGTGGAGCTTTATTATTCCGGTACAGGCGTATTGCCTTTAAAAGGCTGGTCATTGCATCGCTTTACCAATGCCAATACCGAAACGAGCTCGACCATCGATTTATCGGGGCATGAAATAGCAGCCGAAAGTACGTTATTGATCTCACCCAATGGTTCCGAATTTGAAGCCGTCTATGGTTTTGCTCCTAATGTAACCGTGGGTACCAACAGCCCTGCAGATTCCAATGGGGATGACAACCTACAATTGGTAGACCCATTCGGAACGGTAATCGACATGTTTGGCGTCATAGGAGAGGATGGCTCCGGTACGGATCACGAATTTGAGGACGGCAGGGCACTTAGAAAGCCCGGTATCATCGAAGCGAACCCCACCTATACCTTCAGTGAATGGTTAATTTACAATGATACGGGTGCGTCAGGGACTACCGATCAGCCCCAAAATGCCCCTACGGACTTTTCACCGGGAAGTCACCCATGAAAAAAATCAGGCTACATCGGCCAATACATCTTTAAGATCTTGGGGGGTAATCGGTTTAAGTATGTAGTTATGAACAATATCATACCCCTTTACGCGTTCAACGTCCCGTGGATCTACCGAGGAACTTATGATATATACGGTAACCATTTCCCGATTGTTATTGGGGATTTTTATAAAATTCTCTAAAAATTCCCATCCGTCCATGATGGGCATATTCAAGTCTAAAAAAACCACAGAAGGCAATTTTTTACCTTGGGCGGTAATGTTCAATAATCCGTCAATGGCCTCTTGGCCATTATTGAAGACTAAGATATCATCACAAAAATCGATTTCTTTCATGATTCTTTTGGTACCATAAATAAATATGGGATCATCATCAATAATGCAGGTACTCTTTATTTTTTTCATTTGTTTTTGGATATTCTTTTTCAATTGTTTTTTGGAATCTAAGTCTAAACGTGGTTCCTTTATCCACCGCACTTTCAACTTCGATTTTACCGTTCATGGCCTCAATTTGGTTTTTGGTGATGAATAGACCAATTCCCTTGGAATCTTTGTGGTTATGGAAGGTTTTGTACATTCCAAACAGCTTTTTGCCGTGTTTGTCCAGATCAATGCCCAGACCGTTGTCTGCGAATGTGAAAATGACCCTGTTTTCTTTTTCTTCAGCTTCTATGGTAATGACCGGCTTTCTTTTAGGGGAGCTGTATTTGATGCTGTTCGTGAACAAATTGAGCAAAATACTGTCTAAATAGGCAGGTATGGCTTCTATGTATATCGATTCATCAATACGCATATTACAAACCGCTTCCTTTTCTTGCAATAAGGCCGTAATATTGTTTTCTACTTTCTTAAGGGCTTTCTGTAGATTGATTTTTTTTGTCTTTTCTTCCGAATTGGTCTTTACATGCACCACTTCACTCAAATGGGTTACGGTCTCATTGAGACTTGAGGATGCATCATTGAGCATTTTGATCAAATTTATTTTCTCATTGTCACTCGTTTCGTTCAAAAGGAAGCCGGTCAACATGGAAAGGTTACTTGAATGTGATCTCAGGTTGTGGGAGACGATATGGGCAAAATTCATTAGACTTTCGTTCTGTTCATTGGTGATCTTCAATAAGTCCTTAAGTTGAAGTTCCGTGGTTTTGGATTCCGTGATATCCCAAGTGGCTCCCAACAAACGTGAGGGTTTGCCATTTTCGTAACGGCTAATCGTAAATTCGGTTCGGATATGTCTGATCTCCCCATTGGGCCAAATTATCCTGAACTCCATGGTTCGATTTTTCTTGTCGGCGATAGTCGAGGTCAATTCAGTATGGCACCTCATATAGTCCTCTGGATGTATAATGGCCTTCCAGGCTTCAATGGTTCCTTTAAACCTGCCTTTGGTCACCCCGTAGATGCGATGAAGGTTGTCATCCCATATAACATGTTCATCGTTGATATGATATTCCCATATCCCGATGTTGGCAGCATCGGTGGTGGCAATGGTCAATCTTTCGGAAATTTCTTCATTGTGCAACTCAATGCGTTTTTTTTGATCGATATTCTGAAAGGTACCATAGATCCGGATACATTTATTGTCCACGATTTCACATTCCCCGATACTTCTTACCCAGCGTTCATGACCATTTGCAGTGATGAGAATCGTTTCAATGTCCCAAGGCGTACCGTGTGTAAGGGCTTCGTTTATCGCCTTTTCCATTTTTTGGCGATGTTCCCCTTTCTTATAAAACCTAAGGCCTTTGTCCAAATCCATTTCATAGTCCAAAGGCAGTTCATGTATTTCTTTCGTAATATCACTTAAATACGCTTTGTTGGCAACAAAATCGAATTCCCAACCCCCTATTTTCGCTACCTGTTGTACGCTTAACAAGAGCTCCTCATTTCTTTTCGCCATGGTGATGTCCTCAGCAACGATCAACAATCCACTTAGGCCCCTTTCTTCTTCCTTCCAACCTTTCACTTGCCAATCGATATATTTTAACCTACCCTCTGAAGTGACGATTTTTTGGATTTTATGTTTCTTTATGGTCTGTTTAAGACATTCCCCATGTATTTTTTTTATTTCCTGTGGGGTATCGGGGAAAATATCATAAAACGATTTGCCAATGATGTCGGGTTCATTGATATCCAATTCTTCCAGCCATAATTTTGAATGGTTTAAAAATCGCATTTCATGATCCACAATGGCCATGGGATATATGGATTCTTTAAAAAGGAAATTGAAGTGATGTGATGCCAAAGGATTGTTTTTTAGTTCGTTAAATATACGAAATTAACAATATTGCGTAGGAAAACTCGCTAAAAGTAAGGTTTATGGCCATTTTTTCAATAAAAGCCTTGTTTTTATTGAGGTTCGGGCAGTTTATATATGTCCCAAATGTACTGTTGATTTCCAGGGTTTTATTAAAAGTGACTTGGTGGGAAACGAATAAATCCTTAATGATGCTTTCCCGTATCTAACCTATAAGGGGAAGTGGTATTTGTTTTATAATTCAATGGGGTTCCCTAAGACCTTCAAGGGTATGGCTTGAGTATTCTTGTGTTCGTAACAATCCTGTAACGGTCTTATCACGTTCTTCATCGGTGATTCCTGAAGCATCGATACCTAAAGCAGCTAGGTTCAGCACAATAAGGCATTTATTTATTGTGGGTTAACGATATAATTAAGGAAATGGCCCAAATCTACCATAGACAATATATATTACGATATAGTACATTGATATTAGAAATCTATGGTGATTGTACGACTGCACCCTATTTTTGAGCAAGTATAATTTAAAAGTCAATAGATAAATCAACATTTTAATACGAAGAGCTATGGATCCAAAAAACAGTAAAGACAATTCAATTTCGGAAATGGGCAGTGGAGGCAAATGCCCTTTTCTACATGGAGGGAACACATCAACAGGGGCCTCGGTAATGGATTGGTGGCCAAACGCACTCAATTTGGATATTCTGCATCAGCATGATACCAAAACAAATCCTTTGGGAAATGATTTTGATTATCGCGAAGCGTTGAAGAATCTGGATGTGGCCGCGCTGAAGAAAGATTTGCATGATTTGATGACCGATAGCCAAGACTGGTGGCCCGCGGATTGGGGGCACTACGGTGGATTGATGATCCGTATGGCTTGGCATGCCGCCGGTTCCTATAGAATAGCGGATGGTCGCGGGGGTGGAGGCACAGGGAACCAACGTTTTGCCCCATTGAATTCCTGGCCTGATAATGTAAGTTTGGATAAGGCGAGAAGGTTACTGTGGCCTATTAAAAAGAAGTACGGGAATAAAGTGAGCTGGGCAGATTTGATTATCCTTGCAGGTACCATTGCCTATGAAAGTATGGGACTTAAAACTTTTGGTTTTTCATTTGGACGTGAGGATATTTGGCACCCGGAGAAAGATGTCTATTGGGGAGCGGAAAAAGAATGGTTGGCACCCAGTGATGAACGTTATGGAGACGTTGATCATCCTGAAACCATGGAAAATCCATTGGCGGCCGTACAAATGGGATTGATCTATGTAAACCCAGAAGGGGTAAACGGTAAGCCAGACCCTTTAAAGACGGCTGCTCAAGTACGTGAAACTTTCGCGCGTATGGCCATGAATGATGAAGAAACGGTAGCGCTAACCGCAGGCGGACATACCGTAGGTAAAACTCACGGAAACGGGGATGCCGGTATTTTGGGTCCAGACCCGGAAGCAGCACCGGTTGAAGCCCAAGGATTAGGTTGGTCGAATCCACATAAATCGGGAGTAGGGCGATATACCGTGACCTCCGGTTTGGAAGGGGCATGGACAACGCATCCGACGAAATGGGATGGCGGTTTCTTTGAAATGCTTTTTAATCATGAGTGGGAACTTCGTAAGAGTCCGGCCGGGGCTTGGCAATGGGAGCCGGTAAATATTAAGGAAGAAGATAAACCCGTGGATGTCGAAGATGCAGCGATTCGTCACAATCCGATGATGACAGATGCGGATATGGCGATGAAAATGGATCCCGTCTACAGGGAAATCGCTATAAAGTTCATGGAAGATCAGGACTATTTCTCAGACACTTTTGCCAGGGCTTGGTTTAAGCTTACCCATAGGGACATGGGGCCAAAATCGAATTACTTCGGTCCTGATGTACCACAGGAGGATTTGATCTGGCAAGACCCGGTTCCGGCAGGGAAAAGGGATTATGATGCCGAGGCAGTAAAGGCCAAAATCGGAGCCACCGGTTTGTCCACTGCAGATATGGTCGCTACCGCTTGGGACAGTGCAAGAACCTTCCGAGGTTCGGATATGCGTGGTGGGGCAAATGGCGCCAGAATCAGATTGGCACCTCAAAAAGATTGGTTGGGAAATGAGCCTAAGCGTTTGTCACGTGTTTTATCGGTTCTGGAACCGATCGCCGCGGAATTCGGTATAAGCGTTGCCGATACCATCGTATTGGCCGGTAATTTAGGAATAGAACAAGCAGCCAAAGAAGCCGGCTATTCAATTACCGTACCTTTTACGGCTGGCCGTGGAGATGCCACCGAAGAAATGACCGATGCGGATTCCTTTGCACCGTTGGAGCCATTGGCAGATGGTTACCGCAATTGGATAAAGAAGGATTACATCGTGAGCCCGGAAGAAATGATGTTGGACCGTACGCAATTAATGGGGCTTACAGCTCCGGAGATGACCGTTTTGGTTGGAGGTATGCGTGTAATGGGAACCAATTATGGGGGCGTAAAACATGGCGTATTTACCGATAACGAAGGGGCGTTGACCAACGATTTCTTTGTAAACTTGACAGATATGGGCAATGTTTGGAAACCCGCGAGCAAAGAACTTTATGAGATCCGGGATAGAAAGTCAGGGGATTTAAAGTGGACCGCAACTCGTATGGACTTGGTCTTTGGTTCAAATTCGATCTTACGTTCCTATGCAGAGGTCTATGCCCAGGATGATAATAAAGAAAAATTCGTGAAAGATTTCGTCGCCGCTTGGAGTAAGGTTATGGATCTTGATCGTTTCGATTTGGCTTAATCCTTGTCGATTGACCCGAATAATCAATATATTACCTATTAGATAATGGATAAACTATCACATCGGGGTGTACTTGATGTGATAGTTTTAAAACATCATATTTTATGACCTATACCATAAATGATTTTTTTGACGAAATAAGAAAAGGAAATTTGGAAAAGGTAGTCGAGATACATTCAGCGGATCCAGGCTTACTGAATTCAAAAGATTCAAGGGGCTCTACCCCATTAATATTGGCAACGTATTACGGACATCTCGGGATTACCCGGTTCTTGCTTGAAAATGGCGCGGAATTGGATGCAAAGGATGGCTCGGGCCATACGGCTTTATTGGGTGTTTGTTTTAAAGGCCATACCGAAGTTGCGAAAGCCTTGATCGCCCATGGCGCTGACGTGAATGTGCAAAGTACTACCGGGGCAACGCCTCTTATTTATGCCGTTGCATCAAATAGGGAAGATATCGTCGAAGTACTGTTGGCCGAAAAGGCGGATATCTCCATTAAGGATGCCCGCGGTTTTACGGCATTGGACCATGCCAAAATCGGGGGTAACCACAAACTTATCCAATTGCTCGAAAATTAGTAATATTGGTCTATGGAAAAAGACCAAAACCTGGAATGGGTTAAACGGATAAAGGCCTTGGCGGATACGGGACTGGTATATGCCGAGGATGAATACAATAAGGAACGTTATGAGGAACTTCGGGAGCTAAGTCTACGGTTGTTGGGTCATATGGCCCGTCAGCCCTTACCGGTGCTTAACGATTTTTTTATGCCCGATGTGGATTATCCGACGGTAAAGGTCGATGTCAGGGGATTTGTATTGAACGATGCAGGGCATATTTTAATGGCCAAGGAAAAGGTGGATGGTAAATGGACGATCCCTGGGGGTTGGGCCGATATAGGATTTACACCGGCTGAAGTAGCTGTAAAGGAAATCGAAGAGGAGACGGGCCTTCAATGTTCGGTAAATCGACTATTGGCAGTTTATGATAAACGGATGCACCCACATCCGCCCCAACCCTTTTATATTTATAAATTGGTATTTTTATGCCATGTGGAAAAAGGAAAGCTTCAACATGGTTTCGATATGGACGGAGCGGCATTTTTCGATATTGAAGCGCTCCCCGAATTATCCACGGACCGTATCCTGGATTCGCAGCTACACCATTTGTATACCATGGTAAAGAACAAGGATACGAATGTTTATTTTGATTGATCTATGGGACAGAATGAATTGAACATTGCCTTGGTCCAGACCCCATTGGCCTGGGAGGATCCGGAAAGGAATAGGGCAGGTCTGAGTGGGAAATTCAAATCACTTTCCCCAAAGGTCGACGTTGTGGTTTTGCCCGAAATGTTCACTACGGGGTTTACCATGAACCCCGGGAATATAGATACGGCTGAAAGTCGTAAAACCTTGGACTGGATGCTGCTGGAGGCCAAAACATACCAGACGGCCATCATGGGGAGTATCGCCCATAAAGAAGGGGGTAATTATTACAATCGGTTATTTTTTGTTGAAGCGGATGGGACGGTCACACACTATGACAAACGACATGCTTTCACCTTGGCAGGGGAAGACAAGGTCTATGCTACGGGGACTGATCGATTGATTATAGATTATAAAGGGTTTAGGATCAACCCCATGATATGTTATGATCTTCGTTTCCCGGTTTGGGCCAGGAATACAGGGGATTACGATGTACTGGTTTATGTGGCCAATTGGCCCAAACAACGAATCGCTGCCTGGGACGCCCTTCTAAAAGCCCGTGCCATTGAGAACATGTCGTATTGTATCGGGGTAAACCGCTGTGGTTTCGATGCTTCGGGTTATGAATATTCCGGTCATTCGGCCGTATATGATTGCTTGGGAGAACAAATAGTATTTTCCGAATCGGAAACGATCCTTTATGCCACATTAAAAAAAGACCATATTGTTGCCCTAAGGGAAAAGCTTAAATTCCTGGATGATAGGGACGGGTTTATTCTGAAATCCTAAAGGTCTGCTCCATCTCCCAATTGGCCCTTAATTCAATGACATCGGGATAATAGGTCACCCTTTCGGGTTGTATGCCTTTTAAATAATTTCCGGTATCCCACTTCTTGTTCCCGTTCGCATCAAAAATGACACGAACAAGGTATTTGGAGGGTTCTAGCCGGTTGAATTCGAACAATTGGGGTTCGTCGGCATACAGCTCACGTTTTATTTCCCCGTTTTCCTTGGTTAGTTGAACTACCATGGGATAATCTTCGGGACGGGCGATGATGTTCACACTCAAGTTGCCGTAATCGGCATAGCTCTTGGTCGAAAAACGGATATAGAGGGTATCGTTTTGGCTTCCGAAGAAATCGGTAAGCGCCCCAGGGTATAGTCCTAAAACGTATTTTTCTTCAGGTTCCTTGGTAAAATCAAAATCCACTTTATTTTGTATACTGTCCAAGGTGGCCGTAAAATCGACATAGAGGGAATCTTTATCGATCATCCATATTTTAGAAGTATCGATCGCGGTCAAGGGCGTATTGGTCCTTAGGGTCATGGGCGTATGGAAATCCACGGATCCACTTTGGTTGGCTTCGATTTTCAAAGAATCAAAAGCTACCTTACGGGGTTTGACCGTAAAGGTGTCGATGGCGTTGAACGTTTCGTTCCTGACTGCAAAAATCAAGGAATCCATTTCAAAAGGGGTAAACCAAAAGTTGAGGGTATCTTTTTCGAACTCCTTGAGGGTGGTGGTTTTCACCGTATCGGGGATTTCAGTGAGAAGCGATATGTCAATATCCTTTCCATCCCCAAAATAACCGAACATGATTTTATTTTCGGCAGCAAAACTAGGCACCGAAATTTTATAATTCGGGATTTCGTTGAATAACGTTAGGAGAAAGGTCGAATCGGTAGGTATCGATACAGTGTCTTTGATAAAACCTATTTTATCCTGGTTTTGGTCGAACATATTGTTTTTGTTCCCATCTTTCAAGGCGAACAATGCGTATTTTCCCGCCTTTAGATTTCTTAAGGTGAAAATAACGGCACTATCCAAGGTATTGGTAATATAGTTCGGGGGTTTTTTGAAAATGGTAGAGTCGGTATAGGCCGAGTCGATCTCATAGAGCATCACACTGACGAAATCATCGACTTTTTGATTAAAGGCATCTTTCACGGCTCCCTTGATTTCCAGGGAATCGATATAACTCCCGGTAGAAAATACATAAGTGAAAAACCGATTCGGATTACCTTCATTATTGTCCACGATACTCTGGCCAAAATTCATGGTATAGGTCGTGTTCTCCTGAAGGGTGTCCTTGATGACGATCTCGACATATTTGCTGGCACTTCCTTGAGGGGTGATCACCGGCGTGGTTTTCAGCGGAGGTGAGATGATCAGTTGTTCCTGAACGTCTTCCAACTTTATCAATTCATCAAAATACAATCGAATCTTGTTGGCCTTGAAATTAATCGACATGTTTTCGGGATCGGCCTTTACCAATTGAGGGGGGGTAACATCTTTTGGGCCTCCTGTAGGCCTTCCACGGCTCGCACATTGCACCAACGCAGCGCCAATGAAAAAGAGAAAAACATATGCGGAAATTCGTCTGAACATCTATTTTGATATCTAGGCGACAAAGTAACACATAATTTGGAAAATGACTTCAAGAATTAACAAACCTTACAAGTTATCCTGCTAAAAAAGTATTCAGGTCAACGGGACAACGGCCATGCTGGTAATATAAATGGTGACCCCTGGGACTTCAAGGAGGGTCTTGGCACAGATTTCCATGGTTGCACCAGTGGTAATGACATCGTCTACCAAAAGGATTTTCCGATTTTCCAATTGCGCTGGATTTCTTACAACGTATAATGACTTATTATTTTGCCAACGGGCAATTCTGCTTTTCTTGGTTTGTGTTTTGGTATTGGAGGTCTTGATCAGTGCGTCCTCTATAAAACCGGCATTCAGGTGATAGGACAAACGCCTACCAAAGGCAGAAACCTGGTTATAGCCCCTTTTTCTTAATTTTTTACGATGTAAGGGAACAGGTACTACAAAATCTATCGGTTCCAAATAATTGTTCTCGGCAATGATCTGTCCGTGCCAATCCCCCAGAAAAACCCCTATTTTTTCTTGGTTTTTGTACTTTAAATGATGGATTAGGTTTTTTACGATGCCGTTTTCGATGAAGAAAAGGAACGAATTTGCCTTTTTTATGTTAATTCTACCATAAAAAATACGGTCAACCGCATTTTCTACGTTAAAGCTATAATCGGTGAGAGGTAATTGATTTCGACAAACGGTACACAAATGATGCTCTCCTCTATATAAATGTGCATTACATCCAAAACACACGTGGGGTAGGAGTACCGAGTTGATGTCTTTTAGTATCTTTGATAGCTTAGTATACACAGATCTTAAGTTTAATAACCTACTTAAAGCCGACTTTGATTAATGGACGGACAAGATAATAAATTCAATTACAAGATTATTCTGGCTGCTTTGGTTGCTGTGATCATTGGGATACTCATCGCATTTTACTATAGCTATGCCCAATCTGAAAACAAAATCAATTATTTGGAGAAGGAAAAGGAAATTTTGGTGAAGGATCTTACTTTGATGAAGGCCGATGTAGATCGATTGACCGCACTCAATGAAGTTAACGAGATAGAGATACAAGGGGCCCGATATGAAGTGCAACAGCTATTGGACTCTGTAGGCCGTCTTACATTCACCATAGAAAAGTTACGCGAATTTAAATCCGAGCTTCGTAGGTTGGAAGCTAAAAACGATAGCTTAAAACTAAAGAACAACTTCCTGCGCTATAATAATATGCTGCTCACCAATAAGGTAGAAGAGTCACAGTCCCAGTTGGAAGCCTTGCGGGAAGCCAGCAGTTCGATTGCCAAGGCCGAAGCTTTACAACGTCAAAAAATATTGGAACTCAACAAGGAGCTTAAGACGAAAAGTTATCTGAAACTTCAAGGTGCCGAAGGCTCAAGTTTTAGGTTGCGTGGCGGTAAACCCCTTAGGACGAATAAAGCCTCCACGGTCGAGAAATTACGTGGCTGCGTCACCATAAGTGCCGATCCTACGATGATCCAACAGGAGAAGGTACTTTATTTCCAGTTTTTAGGACCCAATATGGGGGTTATCGAGGATAATGCCAATATCATAACCGTAAACGGTAATGTGTACAGTAAACGCGTTGAACTGGTTTTTATGGGGGAAGAAACCCAGATATGCGACTTCATTACCATTCCGGAAGGTTCCTTGAGTCCAGGAAACTATACCTTGAATATCTTTGAGGACGAAAGATTATTGGACTCTGCAGAATTTCAGTTAAAATAGCATTATGCTTTTGGGGGAATATTCTATTTTTGCCAAATGGCAAAACAAGACGACGATTTTAAAAAGGTAATTTCACACGCAAAGGAATATGGTTATGTATTCCAATCCAGTGAAATATATGACGGACTAAGTGCTGTGTATGACTATGCACAGAACGGTTCCGAACTCAAAAAGAATATTAGGGAATACTGGTGGAAAGCCATGGTGCACCTCAATGAGAACATCGTTGGGATCGATGCGGCCATTTTTATGCATCCCACCACTTGGAAGGCCTCCGGCCACGTAGATGCCTTCAATGACCCTTTGATAGACAATAAGGATTCCAAAAAAAGATACCGGGCCGATGTACTGATCGAAGATCATGTGGCCAAGATCGAGGCCAAGATCGAAAAGGAAGTTGCCAAAGCAGCTAAGCGTTTCGGCGATGCCTTTGATAAGGAACAATTCCTGGCTACCAACCAAAGAGTGCTCGATTATCAGGAAAAAGCGGACGGAATCTTAAAAAGAATGGGAAGGTCATTGGAAAATGAGGACCTGGCCGATGTAAAAAGCCTAATCGAGGAACTTGACATTTCCTGTCCAATGTCGGGCTCTAAGAACTGGACCGACGTTAAACAGTTCAACCTTATGTTCGGGACTAAATTGGGGGCTTCGGCAGAAAGTGCCATGGACTTGTATTTACGTCCTGAAACCGCACAAGGTATTTTTGTGAACTTCTTGAATGTACAGAAAACAGGTCGTATGAAAATCCCATTTGGGATTGCCCAGACGGGGAAGGCCTTTAGAAATGAAATCGTTGCGAGGCAGTTCATCTTTAGAATGCGTGAATTTGAACAAATGGAAATGCAATTCTTCATTCGTCCCGGCTCCCAACAAGAATGGTATGAAAAGTGGAAGGAAAACCGATTGAAATGGCATTTGTCCTTAGGAATGGGCGAAGAGAACTACCGTTTTCACGACCATGAAAAACTGGCGCATTATGCCGATGCCGCCGCCGATATCGAATTTAGGTTCCCCTTTGGTTTTAAAGAACTCGAAGGAATACACTCAAGAACCGATTTTGATTTAAGTCAGCACGAAAAACATTCAAATAAAAAACTGCAATATTTCGATCCTGAACTCAAGGAAAATTATGTGCCTTACGTTGTTGAAACCTCCATTGGTCTAGACCGTATGTTCCTAGCGGTTTTCGCACATTCGTTGCAGGAAGAGGAACTTGATAACAATACCACAAGGACCGTATTGAAATTACCTGCGGTTTTGGCCCCTACCAAGGCAGCCGTATTGCCATTGGTGAAAAAAGACGGACTTCCGGATGTGGCCCATAAGATCATTGAGGACCTGAAATGGGATTTCAATGTTACCTATGATGAAAAAGATGCGGTCGGCCGACGTTATAGGCGACAAGATGCGGTCGGTACCCCTTTCTGTATTACGGTAGACCATCAATCACTCGAGGATCAAACAGTGACCATACGCCATCGGGATACCATGGAACAACGTCGTGTTGCCATTTCCGAAGTAAAGGGGATCATCCACAAGGAGGTCGATATGCGTTCTTGGTTGCAGCGAATGCAATAACCAACTGTACTGGTGAGACCTAAGATCGGGTTGTGGACTTGTATATAAGAAAACCTTTCAAGGAAAAGCCAATGTTTTTCCTTGAAAGGTTTTTTTTTCGGCTATTCGATATGGATCGGTCGCCAAACCCCGCCATATATTTCATCCTCAGTACCGAAGGCATGGGAGGCCGAAATGCCTTTACAGGGTCCCGAAAGGGCCTCGATTTTAAATCCGGTTACCGCTTTACGGGTGGTAATGGACTCAAAAACGGAAAAGGGCCGTTCCTTATTTTCCAAATCCAATCGCCCCAATTTGTAAATGACCGAATAAAAGGGACCTTTATCGCCAAGGTCCTCTGAGGCAGCGGCCCAAATATCCCCTTTTGCGTCTAAATGAAAATCGGTAATATCCCTTTTGGTTTCCGTATGTACCCAATTGCCGGGAACGGTAACGGGTATTCCCGCAAGGCCTTCATCTCCCATGTGGAAGGAATGGTCCTCTAAATTCAGTAGGCCCCATCGAACCACCCCATGGGGGCTATTGTCAGATCCGCCCCGCTCACCGAGCATGACGATCCTATGCCCTTTATCGTAGGGCAAACAGATAATCGCTTCATACTGATCTCCTACGACGGTCATGTCATTTCTGAACAACATCGGAATTTTAGTGCTTCCCAAAACTGTGGCACTTAAAGTCAAAGTATCCACTTTAACGTGGAAAATACGACCGTATTTACCTTGCCAGTTTCCCGATTCCGCAAGTAAATATTCATTTTTCCTTTCTGGTATGGCACAGATGCTTTCCAAATCGTTTGCAATACCTTCATCTCCCCATGAATCGACCTTTATAGGGGAAACGATCAGGGATGAAGGGGTGACCCTGATCAAACCCAACCGTGCATTTGCGCTATTTCTTTTTAGGTCATATACGGCCAAATAAGAATGGTCGTCAATTTGTTCCATCCCACTTGATCCACCACTCAATTTAAGCGTTTGGATCAATCCGTGGTCAGGGTCCGCGTTTACCTTACCTATTGATTTTTGCGTTGTACATGCTGTTAGGGCCAGTATGGACCCAATAAGTATCCAAAAAAGGGAATGAAAGATTTTCAAGGTGTTGGGTTATGGTTTTCAGTAAATCAAAATTCAATACGAAGTTAATTAAAACGGAGTGGGGAGAATGAAGGTTATAATTTATAATTCAATAGGAGGCTTCCATAATAATTCCGATCGTTTCCAGGGTAATAATAGCGGGGCTCACTATCCCCAAAAGCTACGGCATTGATCAGAACCGATCGGGCATATTTGCTAGCTGTCATATTGTTGATCCCAAAATCAACACCTATTGTGAAACCTTTAAAAAGTTCCTTTTTATAACCAATTCGGGTATGTAGCAAATTATAGGAATCACTATAAGAGGTATTGGCATCGGTCAATGGTATGCCACTTACGTATTGATGGGTGATATTCCAATAAAGGCCATTGCCCCATAGCATTTGTAAGCCACTGTTAAACCGATGTTTGGGTACCCCGGTCAAGGGATTACCCGAGTAATCGTTGTCCCCATCCACAAAATCCAGAAATCTATGGTTGCTGTACGAGTAACTGAGAAAGGGGGTTAGTCGGAAGTTGGGGGCAGGCGTTAACGAATAATCCATATCTACTTCAATACCTTGGTGTTTGGTTTTGCCAGCATTCTTGCCGATATATTCATCCTCACCTACGCGCTGGGCAACCAATAGGTTTTTTATAGCCATGCGGTAAAGGGCCACATTGACCTTTAGCTTGTTGTTGTCAAGGGAAAACTGGCTGCCCAATTCATAGTTGGTACCTGATTCCTGTTCGATCTCCGGATTGATGGCCCCATCCGGAGTCAGGGTTTCTTCCAAACTTGGATTGGAAAAACCACGACTGATGTTCAAATAGAGCTCTTGCTTGGGATAGAAAATGTACTTTAAGGTAAGACTTGGTAAAACGATTGCGTCAAAGGAACGTTGGCCACTGGTGTTTTCGGTACCTGTATGGTATAAATCCCTAAAATCGTATTTGGTTTTATTGATGTTCAATCCTAGTTGCCCCCAAAAATACTGGGCAAAGGGAAGGGTCAAGGTGCCAAAAACATTGAATTGCGACCTAAATTCCTTATTGTCGCTCAAGGCGTCACCTTGCAAACTACCATTGTTCGTATTGGATTCATATAGATTTTCATACGTACCCCAGCGGTATTCATCTTTGTAAAGTTCCGTACCGATCGAATATTGCGCACGTTGTCCACCTAAATCAATATCACCCAAGAAGCGGGTTCTAAATCCGAAGCCATTGGTATATTCATCCAGGATATTGAACGGGCGGGGTTCGTAATGGTCCAAATAGGTATAAAACAGACTTGTGGTATTTGAGAAATGGGCATTGAAATCATGGGAATGGGAAAGTGCGGCCAGGGTATACTTATTGGCTTCATACCCTTGGGCTGCTTTCCATGTATAAGCTGCTTGGGTAGGGTCTTCCTCAAAATCACTTTGACTCAGGGAGCTTGCTATTTGGGCGGTGTAATCGATATAATTCAATAAAAATGCAATTTTATTCTTCGCATCTATCCGGTAAGAGGTGTTCAATAATAGTCCGTCACGCTCAAAACGGCTGTTTTCACGATAACCATCCATATTCATATGGCCATATCGGAATTCCAAAGCCAAATTATTGTCGGTATGGGTAAAACCCATATGGTTTTTGACCAGCCCATAGGATCCCACGGTAAGGTTGTTCGTAACGGTAGTCGCTTGTTGAAGGGCCTCTTTGGGGTTGAGTAGTATCGCTCCTCCCAGATTGGCACCAAAAGCTGTTCCTTTAGGGCCTTTAATGATCTCTATCGAGTTCATGTCCTCTAGGTCGAAAGCTTCAATGGTTGAAAAACCGGTACCGTTGGTTATGGGAATTCCATTATAGTAGAGTCTGATCTTATCTGTACCGTACGGGGTTCTCGCACCGACGCCACGAATGGTGATGCGATTGGTGTTCAATGCTCC
Organism: Maribacter polysaccharolyticus; assembly: GCF_028882255.1. Taxonomy (GTDB): domain Bacteria; phylum Bacteroidota; class Bacteroidia; order Flavobacteriales; family Flavobacteriaceae; genus Maribacter_A; species Maribacter_A polysaccharolyticus. The sequence continues at coordinate 476,385 of NZ_JARBUY010000004.1, read as the reverse complement.
CGAAAGTACATAAACCCCTGAAACTTGGTTTAGGGAAGTGGTTATTTCCACCGGGCTATTATTTTGGAACACCTTGGCGCCTATAATCCGTGAGGGTATGATACCCGTTGCTTGTTTGGCTTTTAATGAATCTACCAATACAACTTCCCTTAGTTGCGTAATACTATCCTTTAAGATGATTTCTTGTGCGAAGGAGCTAAAGGGAATACTTGATAAACCCAGGATCAACAGTACTAATCTCATAGCTCTAAGATAACTAACAAAAAACGGTATTTGTGATATAAGGAAGTTGTTTTTACTATATACCTTATGGGTTATCATTGCTTTATGAAATTACGGCGGTTCGTCAAAAAAACCAAATGAAGTAAAATTCTTACAACATTTATGTGTTTTATGGCAACAAATGTTTTGCTGTTTACAACAAAATGCCTTATAAATTCGTTTAAAAAGGCAAGTATTCCTACTTTAGAAACCTAAAGATAAGGTAAGACTCTATTATTCTAATGGCTTAAAACACATGATGGTAAAAAAAATATTTTGGCCTTTTGTCTTTTTTATGGTCTTTTCACCAATGTTCGGAAAAGTACCCCAGACAGAAAAAGAAGTACTATTGGAGCTGTTTAAAAACACCCACGGGGAAAATTGGACGAATACTTGGTCACTGAACAAGCCTGTCACAAAATGGTATGGCGTTGCGGTTGAAGATAATCATGTTGTTGGTATTGACTTGTTCAATAACAATCTAATAGGGCAGTTGCCCGAGTCTATATTCAAATTGAAAAACCTTAAGGTGCTCAATGTCGCCTTCAACCATTTGGAGGGCCGAATTCCCGATGGGATTACCGCCTTAAAGCAGTTAAGGGTTTTACGTATGGGAAAAAATGCCTTGACCGGACCAATTCCCGAACATATTGGCGATTTAAAATCGTTGGAGGTTTTGGATCTGTACGATAATGATCTTTCAGGCGTGTTGCCTTCCGGCCTAGGGAAGTTGGAAAATATGGAATTCTTGGTATTGTCTAGCAATGGCTTACAAGGAGAAATCCCGGAATCCATTGGGGAATTGTCGAAGTTGGAAGGCTTGGAGCTGGGGAGTAACCATATCCAAGGCGCAATACCTGAAAGTCTGGGGAAGCTGGTGAACTTAAAACGTTTGGTACTTTTTGAAAACCAGTTAAGCGGAACGGTACCCGATGCCATTCTTTCATTGCCCAATTTGGAAATGCTCCAATTGCAGAACAACGAATTTGGTCTGGATCTTGCTTTTCATGAATCGGTAAAAAAAGCGAATTATGCTTTTTTTGATGTTGGGGACAAAACTTTGCGTTTTGAGGATAACCCAATACCTAAATTTGATTTAAAGGGGGAGACGAGAATGGCGGACATCATTTTCGAAGACGAAGAGTAAAAACCTCCGTGGTTTTTCGGTTCTATCTTTCGGGCCATGGCTTTTGCTAAAATCGGATGCCTATTGACAATGCCGCGCGGAACATAAACGTATCCTGGTCATCTTTTGGGTTTATATTCCTTCCTAGACCTGCATTTACTTCCAAACTGAATTTCCCGCTTTGGGTCATCCATTTATTACCGATACCCAGGCCGAGAGCGGTAGTGCCATAATCGTTATTTCGAGCCCCAAGTTCGCTTTCCGGAACTTCATCCTCTCCGGTATAATAAAGACCAAAAGCCTCGGCAAAGAAACCACTACGTGGCAAATACCCGAAATAGGCCCTTAGATTGGGTCCTATCCCGAAATTCCCGTTATAATCGGTAGCATCGCCATTAAAATAAAGTGTACCACCAATACTGGTGTCCTCATTGAAAAAATACTCATAAGATCCCTCAACGGTAGCATTGGCCAAAAACAGACCGATATTGAATTTAACTTCATTGTTAGCGGTGAATCGGGGATAGGCTTGGGCATTGGCCATACCTACACTTAACAAGGCAATGGCAAGATATAGATTTTTCATAGGGTAATGTTTACGTCTTCCCAGTCCAAATCAAATCCTGTTCCAAAGTGGTAATATTAGGACGTAATATCGGATTTGGGTACTTTGGGCAAGGATTTTGGATAAGTAGGACACAGGGGCCCTTCGAACAAAAAACAATCCTTATTTTTGGTCAAAAATCAGAAGTTTGAAAATAGCATCTTATAATGTGAACGGCATACGGGCCGCTATAAAAAAAGGGTTCTTGGACTGGTTGAAAGCGGCAGGTCCCGATGTAATTTGCCTACAGGAAATAAAGGCGATGAAAGAACAATTGGACCTTTCAATGTTCGAAGAGGCCGGGTATTCGTACAATTATTGGTTCAGTGCCCAAAAAAAAGGGTATAGTGGGGTGGCCATCTTGAGTAAGGATAAACCGGAACAAGTGGTGTATGGTACCGGTATCGATTATATGGATTTTGAAGGTAGGAACCTTCGTGCCGATTTCAATGGCGTATCCATCATGAGTCTGTATTTGCCTTCCGGGACCAATATGGATAGATTGGATTTTAAATTGCGGTATATGGCCGAATTCCAGAATTATGTGGACGATCTGAGAAAGGAATATCCGAATTTGATCATCCTTGGCGATTACAATATCTGCCATGAGGCAATTGATATACATGACCCTGTCCGTAATAAGAATGTATCGGGCTTTTTACCCGTAGAAAGGGAGTGGATCGGCAACTTTATCAAGAGTGGATTCATAGACAGTTTCCGGCATTTGAACAAAGAACCCGATAATTATACCTGGTGGACCTATCGTGCCAATGCCAGGAACAACAATAAAGGCTGGCGCTTGGATTACGGAATGGTAAGTGAGCCATTGGAAAGCAAAATCAAACGTAGCGTGATCTTGCCCGATGCCAAACACAGTGACCATTGTCCTATTATGGTCGAATTGGGTTAAAACCGGTCAAGAAACCATTCCGGAAAAACATAAAAGGAGTTTAGGAATAAGGGAAGAAATATTTTAAATGATCTATACCACATTACCGCATACCGATATTAAAGTAAGCAAAATTTGCCTCGGAACCATGACTTGGGGTAATCAGAATACAGAAGCCGAAGGTCATGAACAGATGGATTATGCCATTGATCAAGGCGTTAATTTCTTTGATACGGCAGAGCTTTATCCCATACCGGCCCATCCCGACTATCAGGGCCAAACCGAAAGGATTATCGGCACTTGGTTCAAAAAGAATAAAAATCGGGATCGGATTGTCCTGGCCTCCAAGATCGCTGGCAATGGGGACTATTCGAAGTTCATACGTACAACCGGCTTTTCGAGGGAATCGATAATAGAAGCGGTCGAAGGGAGTTTGGCACGTCTTCAGACCGATTATATCGACTTGTATCAGCTACATTGGCCAGAACGTAGCACCAATTATTTTGGTCAAAGGGGGTACCGGCATGAAATCAGTGACTTTTGGGAAGATAATATCCATCAAGTCTTGGAAACATTGCGCGATTTGGTCAAGGAGGGAAAAATAAGGAAGGTGGGCCTATCAAATGAAACGCCTTGGGGTACCATGCGGTATTTAGAGGAAAGCAAAGTACACCGGAACCTTCCTAGAATGATTACCGTCCAAAATCCATATAACCTTTTAAACCGGTTGTTTGAGGTGGGATTAAGTGAGATTTCGATGCGGGAAAATATCGGTTTATTGGCTTATTCCCCTTTAGGTTTCGGGGTGTTGAGCGGCAAATACCTAGGGGGCAACTTACCTGATAATTCCAGATTGGCCCTTTTCCCGAATTATAATAGATATGGGAGTGCAAATGCTTCGATGGCCACTCAAAAATATTTTGAGCTTGCCCGGGAACATGGGCTGTCATTGGCACAAATGGCCTTGGCGTTCGTTAATTCAAGACCTTTCCTGACAAGTACCATTATTGGCGCGTCTACCTTACCACAGCTTAAAGAGAACATAGGGAGTGTGGATGTGGCCCTTGACAAGGTGCTTCTCAAAGGCATTGAAGAGATCCATGATACAATACCGAATCCATCACCCTAAAACCATACTATGCATTTTTTGAAAATAGGTTTCGGACAGCTTGTCCTGATCATCGTCGTCATTTTGATCATCCTTGTTTTTGCAAGGATCATGCGGGATAAGCGCTAGTCGAATAGACTACTTACGACATCCTCGATTCTTGCGACCAGCTCAATATTGATTTTAGCGTTTTTTAGGCTTATTTTATTGTTTTTGGAAACATAAATGGTATTGAAGCCTAATTTTTCAGCTTCGAGGATACGTCGTTCTACCCGTTGTACGGGCCTGATTTCACCGGCAAGGCCAACTTCCGCCGCAAAACAGACCCCTTTTTCAATCGGAATATCGGAATTACTGGAAAGAATGGCGGCGATAACGGCGAGGTCCAATGCCGGATCATCGACCGATATGCCCCCTGTAATATTCAAGAAGACATCTTTGGCCCCCAATTTAAAGCCGGCACGTTTCTCGAGTACCGCAAGGAGCATATTCAATCTTTTGGCATTGTAGCCCGTAGTGGAACGCTGTGGGGTACCGTAAACCGCGGTACTGACCAAGGCTTGTATTTCGATCATTAAGGGACGCATACCTTCTACGGTCGAGGCGATGGCCGTGCCACTGAGTCTTTCGTCATTTTTAGAGATCAGTATTTCGGAGGGATTGTTCACTTCCCGTAATCCACTGCCCTGCATTTCGTAAATGCCAAGTTCGGCAGTAGATCCAAACCGGTTTTTCAGTGCCCTAAGGATACGGTAAACATAATTACGGTCCCCTTCGAATTGGAGCACGGTATCGACCATGTGTTCCAGGATTTTAGGTCCGGCTATGGATCCGTCTTTTGTGATGTGCCCGATCAGTATTACCGGCGTATTGGTTTCCTTGGCAAATTTGATGAGTTCCGCGGTACATTCCTTTATTTGGGAAATGCTTCCCGCAGCGGATTCGATATAATCGGAATGCAAGGTCTGTATGGAATCAATGACCACGATATCGGGTTCCATGGCCTCGATTTGTTTAAAGATATTCTGGGTTTTCGTTTCCGTGAGGATATAGCAATTTTCACTGCTGGGAAGAATACGGTCTGCCCGCATTTTGATTTGTTTTTGGCTTTCCTCCCCAGAAACATACAAGGTTTTGAAGGGTAGTTTTAAGGCGATCTGTAGCAATAACGTACTTTTGCCGACACCTGGCTCCCCTCCCAACAATACCAATGATCCGGGAACGATTCCGCCACCTAAAACCCGATTGAATTCCTGGTCATAGGTGTTTAACCTCAATTCTTTGTCGGTGCTTATTTCATTGATCCGTAAAGGTTTGGCTATTTTTTTTGATGTTCCGGAAGGTAATTTCCAGCTCTTTTTGTCTTCTTTTTGAACTACTTCCTCAACAACGGTGTTCCATTCCTTGCAAGCAGAACATTGTCCTACCCATTTAGCATATTGGGTACCGCAGTTTTGACAGAAAAATGCTGTTTTGGTTTTGGCCATTACCTTTTTTTTGGTTCTGGCTAAAGATAAAGCAAACTTTTAAAAAAATGGGGTCTTTGTACTTTTTCCCGACCTATTTCAATAGCCGAAATCAGCCTTTAGCGCATCGATCTTTTCAAGGGCCATTTCCTTGGTGAGAAAATCGATTTCATCCATTCCAAAGGCCTTTTCAAAGGTACGAAGTGCTTTTTTGGGCTCCCCCAATTGCTCGTAATATTCCCCTTCAAAATAAAATCCCAACATGGTATCGGGAAATTCGGCCTTACACAGGTCGGATAAAGGTTTGAGGGATTCATAATCCTCCTTTTTCCGTGAACCGGCATAGATGGCCATGATGTCGTTGAGGTCTACCGGTTTTTTGATGCCGAACAGACTTTCTATGTTGGTATATTTATTTTCCAGATAGTTGTACACCGGTTCGTCGGAGGTCAATATCTTGGTCTTGTATTCTTTTGGGCTGATGGGTTTGAACATTCCGAAGATATTATCAAACGCTTTACCGATACCATAGGTGACAACCGATAAATGATCGGCACTTGGATACGTATCAAAATAGTAATGCAGGGTTTCTTTGTCAATGGCCTTTATGGCATTGTCCATGGCAAGAATGCGTTGGGTATATTTGTTTTTTTCCCCTTCCAAGATCAGTTGATAAAAGATTTGCTGATCTAATGCCTGTAATCGCGAGGGTATATTTGTTTCCATATCCGGGGCCAAAGTTGGGGATATGTTGATATAGGCATTGAACAATGAACGATCTTTGAATAACCAATAATTTTCGTAATTCGCCGTAATATCATAGCCCACGATCATTTTAAAAGGTGCCGTGTTATAATTTAAATCGAGATAGGGAATGATCTCCATACCCAAGAATTCAAAAAATTTGCTTCCCTTATCTTCGGGCAGGCCGGTTTCCGGGTCAAAAGCACAATCGTCGTATCGGATACCTTCCTTACTTTGATGGACACCTACGACAATACACTCGGGCATACCATGGAATTTGCTGTAGTATTTGGCGGTGGCGACCACCTGTTCAAAAAGATAGTCGGCATCAAGGACGACAATAAGGGGGTGTTTATTTTCCTCGTTGTATTCCTCAGGAAAATAATAACTTACATCCCTTCTTTCCTGGAGTTTAAAGGATTCGAAAATCTCTTTGGTGACTTGGGCATTGAGGCCAAAGCACAAAAGGAAGGTATACAGTAGGAGTAATCGTCGCATAAAACAGCTTTTGGGTAACGGGTAATGTTACCGGTTTCTGTTCATTAACGGTAATACCAGAAAAGATATTGCCCCGAATGCCACGACTATTACCGTTTGTGAAATCCACATGATCCATCCGAAGGCATCACCGGAAACCTTGGAGATACCGAAAATGGCCAAGGCCTTACTTACGGCAATCGGGTACAGGCCTATGCCACCGTTTGTGGTGGTAATTGCAAATGCCCCGGCCACAAAGGCGACCAAGAGTTGGCCAATGGTCAGGTCAACGGTTTCGGCTACCGTATTTTTGATTACTACGAACATACCGATATAACAGGCCCAGATGAGAAGGGTAAAGAATACGAAAGACCACTTGTTCTTCATTTTGAAAATACTCAAAACCCCATCTAACAGACCTTTGACGAAAATTTTGATTTTTACCGCAAATCCGTTGGAGGATCTTTTTATGAAGATGAAGAAGAACAATGCGGCTAAGATGCCGGCCGCGATCAATAAGAGTATTTTATTGTAATCGAATCCCATGTCCTGGAGAAATTCCAGGATGATCTCCGTTTGCATAAAAAGGGTAATGGTGATAATGGTCAGGAGCATGATCAGGTCGATGACCCTTTCGGTGACAATGGTACCGAATCCTTTTTCAAAAGGCACACCTTCGTAAGTGGTCAAAGCGGTAGCCCGCAATATTTCACCCGATCTTGGAATTCCCAGATTGGCAAAATAAGAAACCAGGATAATCAAAAGGTTATTGCTGAATTTTGGTTGGTACCCCAACGGTTTCAGGAGGTAATTCCAGCGAATGGCACGTGCAAAATAGGCGATGATCCCCATAAGTACGGAAAGCCCCACCCAAAACAAATCGGCCTCTTTGATATGGTACATGATTTGTTCCCTGTCTGTTTCGGAGGTCGAATTGTACCAGTACCAAACCAAAAAAACTCCCAATGCGATTGGGAGTATGGTTTTTAAGCTTTTTTTTAGGTTTGCCGTCAAAAAATCAATTTAACAGGTTCGTCACCTCGTTTGGGAATACCAAGGCCGGCTTGAATTTTTTAGCCTCTTCGATATCCATTCTTGCATAGGTGATCAAGATCAACACGTCCCCAACGGCCACTTTACGGGCCGCGGCACCATTCAGGGTAAGTTCGCCACTGCCCCTTGGTCCTGGAATAACATAGGTTTCCAATCGTTCACCATTGTTATTGTTCACGATCTGCACTTTCTCTCCTTGGATAATGTTTGCAGCCTCCATCAAATCCTCATCTATGGTAATACTACCAATATAGTTTAGATCCGCACCGGTAACTTTAATCCGGTGTATTTTAGATTTTACAACTTCTATTTGCATGGTACAAAGGTAATTAATTAAGCGCTAAGTTATCTATGAGTCGTATACCTTCAGCATAAACAGCTATAAACGCCCTGTATTTTTTGTTATTTTCTTTCGTTACAATCGGTTCTAATGTATCCGCTTGGGCAATCTGTATATATTCGAGTTCCAGATAGGGGTTCGCTTCGAATTGTTCGGTTACCCAGTCCATAATATCAGTAGCACTTTCCGTGCCAAATTTCTCTTTGGCAGTCTTAAGGGTTTTGTAAATGAAAGCGGCCTCCTCCCTATTGTTTTTCGATAACCTTTCGTTTCGCGAACTGAACGCAAGTCCGTTAGCTTCCCTTACAATGGGGCAGCCAACGATTTCTACAGGGATGTTCCTGATCTGGGTTAACTTCCGAATGATCTGGAGTTGTTGATAGTCTTTTTCGCCAAAATAGGCCCTAGTGGGTTCGACCAAATTCAAAAGTGCTTCGACAATGGTACCTACACCATCAAAATGCCCTTCCCTAAAAGCGCCTTCCATCACTTTGTCCAAACCATCAAAATCATAAGTCGTCGAAGCTACCTTCTCCGCATACATCTCTTTAACGGTCGGCGCGAATACGATGATGTGTTTTGCGATTTTTTCAAGAACCTTTAAATCGGCCACCATGGTCTGTGGGTAGTTCTCAAGGTCCTCAGGGTTGTTGAATTGGGTAGGGTTTACAAAAATACTCACCACGACCACCGAATTCTCTTGAACCGCTCTTTTGACCAAGGCTGCATGACCTATATGTAGGGCCCCCATAGTAGGAACAAGCCCTAAACTTTCGTTTTTTTTCAAGGACGAAAGATGATTTCTTAATTCTTTTCTGGTATCGATCAGCAACATAGCTTTGGTTTAAAAAGGGAGCAAAATTACTATAAATACTGGTAATCTGCATAATTTTTGTAATTTTGCATCAATCTTTTCAAGATAAATAAAATATTGCTTTTATGAATGGTAAAAAGATATTGTTTGTATCTTCAGAATTAGTCCCCTACCTTCCAGAGAACGAAGTTTCCTTAATGTCATACGAAACCCCTAGGATGGTCAACAGCAATGGTGGCCAAATAAGGATATTCATGCCTCGATATGGGAACATCAATGAACGCAGGCATCAACTGCATGAGGTGATCCGACTGTCGGGGATGAACCTTGTCATTAACGATATGGACATGCCTTTGATCATCAAAGTAGCTTCCATTCCAAAAGAGCGTATACAGGTTTACTTTATCGATAATGAAGAGTATTTTAAAAGAAAGGCAACCTTTACCGATACGGAAGGCAATCTTTTCGAGGACAATGACCAAAGGGCCATTTTCTTTGCGAAAGGGGTTGTCGAAACCGTTAAAAAATTAAACTGGTCACCCGATATCATCCATGTACATGGTTGGATGGCTTCCCTTTTGCCCTTGTATTTGAAAAAATACTATGCCGATGAGCCCTTGTTCGGGGACAGTAAGATCGTCACCTCGGTCTATGGGCAAGGTTTTGAAGGCGAATTGGATAAGGATATGATCCATAAGATCGCTTTTGATGGGGTACCCGAAGAAAGTATAAGTGCCCTTGAAACCCCCAATTACAATAATTTGTTGAAAGTGGCCGTGGATTATTCCGATGCCATTATTTTGGCTGCGGAGGAAATACCCGAAGAACTGGAAAATTACATTTCCAGCCTTGAAAAACCCGTTTTGTCTTATGTTCCTTTACAAGGTTTTGAGGAAGCGTATGCCAAGTTCTATAATACGGAAGTCCTGGAATAAACTACAATCGGTTTTTAGGTAATTTGAATGCTCCAAGATCAAGGGGCTAAAGTGTCTTGTCGTGGATTTCTGGGAAAATCGTATAGCGACCATTGGGCCGTGCATGGTTTGTGTACAGGTCGTTTCAGAACAATAAATCGGGCTTAAAGTATTTGCTATCCCCAACAAATCAGGGCGGAAATGGCCCATTTATCGGTGTTCATCAACTTGGGACGTTTTTCTGAAAAACGACTTCAAAAGGATGGGAATGCTACTTCCCTTGGATACGGATCATGGCATGATATTAAGAGGTTAAAATATACAACTTACAGATTTTTATCGTTTTATATCTATCTTAGTAGCGACTTATCCTACTTAAGGATATATTTGTATTACTTCATTCAAAAGCAATTTTTTAAATATAAAGTTATGTGTGGAATTGTGGGTTATATAGGACATAGGGATGCATATCCGATTATTGTTAAAGGACTTCAACGATTGGAATACCGGGGTTATGACAGTGCCGGTATAGCCCTGTTCGACGGAAAGGGGATCAATCTTTCCAAGACAAAGGGGAAGGTTGAGGACTTAGTGAAAAAATCCACCGAATCAATTCCATTGGAAGGTACTTTGGGCCTTGGTCATACCCGATGGGCGACCCATGGGGTACCCAATGATGTCAATTCGCACCCACACTATTCCAATTCAGGGGATCTGGTCATCATCCATAACGGGATAATTGAGAATTATGAATCCATACGAAAGGAACTGATCAATAGGGGCTATGTTTTTACCTCGGATACGGATACCGAAGTTTTGGTCAATCTTATCGAGGAGGTACAGAAGGCCCAAAACGAAAAACTGGGCAAGGCGGTTCAAATTGCCCTTAACCAGGTCGTAGGAGCTTATTCCATTGCCGTTTTTGACAAGAAAAAACCGGATGAAATCGTCGTGGCTAAACTAGGTAGTCCGTTGGCCATAGGAATTGGTGAGAACGAGTATTTCATTGCTTCCGATGCCTCTCCATTCATCGAATTCACGAATAATGCCATTTATTTGAAAGATGAGGAAATGGCGATCATACGCCTAGGGAAAGAAATCAAGTTAAGGAAAATTAAGGATGATGCCATAGCCTATCCCCATATTTTGGAACTCCAGATGAATTTGGAGGAAATTGAGAAAGGAGGATACGAGCATTTTATGTTAAAGGAGATCTATGAGCAGCCTAGGGCGATCATGGATACCTATAGAGGCCGTTTAAAGGTTGAAGAAAGGTTGATCAAGATGTCCGGTGTTGACGAAAATCTGGAAAAATTCATGAATGCCAATAGGGTTATTATCGTGGCTTGCGGTACTTCATGGCATGCGGGTTTAGTGGCGGAATATATTTTTGAGGATTTGGCCCGTATTCCCGTGGAAGTTGAATATGCCTCGGAATTCAGGTATAGGAACCCGATCATTACCGATAAGGATGTATTGATCGCGATATCCCAGTCAGGGGAAACCGCAGATACGTTGGCCGCTATAAAATTGGCCAAGGAAAATGGGGCCTTTGTGTTCGGTGTCTGTAATGTCGTTGGGTCCTCTATTGCCAGGGAAACCCATGCAGGGGCCTATACGCATGCCGGACCGGAAATCGGGGTTGCCTCTACAAAGGCATTTACGACACAGATAACGGTTTTAACGTTACTGGCCCTTAAGTTGGCCAAAGAAAAAGGAGTGCTTTCGACTGAGCAATTCCAAGGGTTTTTGACCGAGTTGGAAACAATTCCTGCCAAAGTGGAAAAAGCCCTGGGGTCCAATCCACTTGTTGAGATTATCGCCGATGTCTATAAAGATTCTCCCAATTGCCTGTATTTAGGTAGGGGATATAATTTCCCCGTTGCCTTGGAAGGGGCCTTGAAATTAAAGGAAATCAGTTATATCCATGCCGAAGGGTATCCTGCGGCGGAAATGAAACACGGCCCGATAGCCTTGATAGACGAACAGATGCCGGTCATTGTTATTGCGACCAAGAAGGGACATTATGAGAAAGTAGTGAGTAATATCCAAGAAATAAAATCTCGAAAGGGTAAGATCATTGCCATCGTGACCGAGGGCGATACGCAGGTAACCGAGTTGGCAGACCATATCATCGAGGTCCCTGAAACCTTCGAGAGCTTAACACCATTGTTAACGACCATTCCTTTACAGTTGTTATCTTATCATATCGCGGTAATGCGGGGTTGTAATGTAGATCAACCCAGAAATCTAGCGAAATCCGTTACGGTCGAATAGCGAAAATCGTCCAAATTAACAAAAAAAGGCCATGATACGTATCATGGCCTTTTTTTGTTAATTACTATAAATTACACAATATTCAGACGGGTTATTGAGAAAAAAACTATTATGCATGCATAATTTTATGAAATTTGCATTTTTGGTATGAAAAAATCTGTATATTGGTGACAAACTAATTTAACAAATGATAACAATGAGAGCGTTACTTTTTTTATCTTTTATGATTATGGGTGCCTTAGGGTTGGCCCAAACAACGATTTCAGGTAATGTTGTTGACCTTAACAATGAACCGATTCCAGGTGCCAATGTGATTATTGTCGGTAAGGCAGTAGGTGCGGTATCGGATTTTGATGGAAATTTTATTTTGGAAACTTCAGAAACTCCCCCTTTTCAATTAAAAATAACGAGTATCGGATTTACGGAAACCACTGTAGATGTAACTGCTGACGATTTCAATATTTCCGTTGTTTTGGAAGAGACACATACCATGCTGGATGAAATCGTCATTTCTGCCTCCCGAACCCCGGAGCGCCTGTTCGAATCCCCGGTTTCCATTGAACGTTTTGGGCTAAAGGAAATCCAGAATACCGCCTCGGCATCTTTTTACGGAGGGCTCGAAAACTTGAAAGGTGTCGACATCAATACGAACAGTCTAACCTTCCAATCGGTAAATACCAGGGGTTTTGCAAGTTTTGCCAACACACGTTTTATGCAATTGGTCGATGGTATGGATAATTCCTCCCCCGCCTTGAATTTCGTACTTGGTAATTTGGTCGGGATGAACGACCTTGATGTGCAGAGTGTAGAGATACTCCCTGGGGCTTCGTCCGCATTATATGGAGCCAACGCTTTTAATGGGATACTGTTCATGCGCAGTAAAAGTCCCTTCGATTTTCAAGGGATCAGCACGTATTATAAAACGGGGATTACTTCCCAGGAAGCTGCAGGGGATAATCGTTTTTATGATTTTGGTATTCGGGCCGCACATGCCTTTAGTGATAAATTGGCGGTAAAGGCGAGTTTTTCCGTTATGGAAGGAACCGATTGGTACGCCGTTAGCGAAGAAGATATTAACAATCCGGGTTTTACCAGGGCAGATCCGGCCTATGACGGTTTAAATATCTATGGAGACGATTTTACCTTCAACTTGGACTTTGATACATTGTCAGGTTTGCCTTCCGGTACATTGGGATCGGCATCGGTTTCAAGAACGGGATATGCCGAACGCGATTTGAACAGTTATGATGCCCAAAGTGTCAAATTTGATGGAGCGATCCATTATCGCCCTTTTGCCTCCGATTTTGAGATTATCTATAATGGTAGGGTTGGTCGTGGTTCTACCATATACCAAGGTGCGAATCGATACTATATCGACGGGTTTACCCTGCAACAACATAAATTGGAATTCAAGAACAACAACTTCTTTGTTAGGGGTTATATCACATCGGAAAATGCGGGTGATTCGTACGATACCAGATTTGCCGCGATCAATATTAATAATAAATGGAAAAGTAATGCCCAATGGTACAATGACTATGCTACGACCTTCATTGGGGCCAGATTGGGTATAGGCACGGGCGTACAACTTGATGAAGCTACGGCGCACGCAGTAGCAAGGGCGGCTGCCGATACGGGAAGGTATATTCCCGGAACAACCGAATTTGAAAATGCCTTTAATACGGTAATCGCTGATGGGGATTTGACAACCGGAGCACGTTTTATCGACAACACCAAGCTCCGCCATATCGATGCCAATTATAATTTCAGTCACATTACCGAAAACTTTGCCGATATCCAAGTTGGCGGGTCCTATAGGGAATATGAATTGAATTCCCAGGGAACCATTTTTACAGATACCGATGGGGCCATTCCGTACCATGAATTTGGATTGTATACCCAAATCCAGAAAAAATTCATGGATGAACACTTCAAATTCACGGGATCCGTTCGGTATGACAAGAATGAACTTTTTGATGGATTTGTTTCGCCAAGGGCTTCATTGACCTATACCTTTGGGGATCTTAGGAACCATAATATAAGGGGGTCTTTCCAAACCGGATTTAGAAATCCGACCACCCAAGACCTTTATATAGGATTGAATATCGGTAGTGCCCTGTTGGTAGGTTCGGCAATTGATAATTTGGATCGTTACGATGTTGATGTTCCGCTTTCGACCAACGGTGAGGTCATCGTAGGGTCCTCTACTGTAAATTTGACCGGTAGGGATGCGTATGAGAATGCCTATTCCTTAACTTCGGTAGAAACGGGTGCCCCCTCTGCAGTGAATACGGCCCTAATAAAACCCGAGAAAGTTACGGCCTTGGAATTGGGTTATCGGGGACAATGGGGCCCCGTGGTCCTTGATATCAGCGGTTATTACAATGACTATCAGGATTTTATATCCCAAAAAATCGTATTGGTCCCTAAATATGGTGAAGCCGGCGATGGGGGGCTTTCCCTTTTGGCACTTCAAAATGGGGATTATCAACCGTTTAATGTGTACACCAATTCATTGGCAGAAATTACTTCCTATGGGGTCACTGCCGGATTGGAAGCCCAAGTTTTCGGTAATTTCGATTTTGGTCTAAACTACACTTTCTCCAATTTTGATTTTGACGAAGCATCGGATCCCGATTTCCAACCCCAGTTCAATACCCCGAAGCACAAGGTAAAGGCCTCTTTTGGCAATACCGCCTTGTTCGAAAACTTCGGTTTCAATGTCAATTATAGATGGACGGATACCTATTTTTGGCAAAATTCATTTGCGACAGGGGACATTCCTTCGTTCAGTGTATTGGATGCCCAGGTAAATTACACGGTTCCAAGCATTAAGTCCATATTTAAGTTAGGGGCTTCAAACGTACTCGGAGAAGAATACGTAACCGCCTTAGGTACGGGTTATATAGGTTCCCAATTTTACATTTCTTGGACGATAAACAATTAATATAAAACAGGTTAGCCTGTGGAAAAGACGCTTTGACCGGCGTCTTTTCGCTTTTTGAAAAAAGGCGAGAAAAGCATTTCAATTTAAAATTGAAAAACATATCTTTGCAGCCTTTAGTGCAAGAAATAAAGACCTGTAAGGTCTAGAAACCAAAAACATAAATACGTTAGTAATGTCGAAAGTTACAGGTAAAGTCTCCCAGATCATTGGGCCAGTTGTAGATGTTGAATTTAAGTCTGGATCAGACCTTCCAAAAATCTATGATTCACTTGAAATCGTCAACAAAGATGGTTCGATCTTGGTTTTGGAGGTACAATCCCATATTGGGGAAAACACAGTGAGGACCATTTCTATGGATTCTACGGATGGTTTAAGCCGTGGAACTGAAGTCGTCGCCACAGGAAGTGCGATCCAAATGCCGGTAGGGGATGACATTTACGGACGTTTGTTCAACGTGATCGGTGATGCCATCGACGGTATCGGTAATTTACCGAAAACCGGTAAAGATGGTTTGCCCATTCACCGCGAAGCTCCAAAATTCGAAGACTTGTCTACCTCTACAGAGGTGCTTTTTACCGGGATCAAAGTTATTGATTTGATCGAGCCCTATGCAAAAGGGGGTAAGATCGGATTGTTCGGTGGTGCGGGTGTTGGTAAAACCGTATTGATCCAGGAGTTGATCAACAACATCGCAAAAGGCCACGGTGGACTTTCGGTTTTCGCAGGAGTTGGGGAACGTACCCGTGAAGGTAACGACTTGCTTCGTGAGATGTTGGAATCAGGAATTATAAAATATGGTGATGACTTTTTGCATTCTATGGAAGAAGGCGGATGGGATTTATCAAAAGTGGATAAGAGTGCATTGAAGGAGTCTAAAGCTACCTTCGTTTTCGGACAAATGAACGAACCTCCCGGAGCACGTGCGCGTGTGGCCCTATCAGGTTTGACCATTGCGGAATACTTCCGTGATGGATCTGGTGAGGGACAAGGAAAGGATGTTTTGTTCTTCGTGGATAATATTTTCCGTTTTACACAAGCGGGTTCTGAGGTTTCGGCACTATTGGGCCGTATGCCATCTGCGGTAGGGTACCAGCCAACCTTGGCGACTGAAATGGGTGCCATGCAGGAACGTATTACATCGACCAAAAGAGGTTCCATTACTTCGGTACAGGCGGTATACGTACCGGCGGATGATTTAACGGATCCAGCACCGGCAACTACATTTGCCCACTTGGATGCGACTACGGTACTTTCGCGTAAAATCGCTGAGTTGGGTATTTATCCAGCAGTGGATCCATTGGATTCCACTTCAAGGATTTTGACCCCTGAGATTTTAGGGAAAGACCATTATGCCTGTGCACAAAGGGTAAAAGAGTTATTACAACACTATAAAGAGCTTCAGGATATTATCGCCATCTTAGGTATGGAAGAATTGTCCGAGGAAGATAAATTGGCCGTAGGTAGGGCAAGACGTGTACAGCGTTTCCTTTCTCAACCTTTCCATGTAGCGGAACAGTTTACGGGTATCCCAGGGGTGTTGGTAGACATCAAGGAAACCATCAAAGGGTTTAATATGATTATGGACGGTGAATTGGATCACTTGCCAGAATCTGCCTTTAACCTTAAGGGTACTATCGAAGAAGCTATCGAAGCTGGTGAGAAAATGTTGGCTGAAGCATAAATTAGTAAGCGGTAATCGGTTTACGGATAGCATTGAGCTACTGAATACTGAATACTGAATGCTGAATACTGAAAAACTATGTATTTAGAAATTGTATCCCCAGAAGCTACCTTATTTGCCGGCGAAGTGAATTCGGTAACGGTCCCAGGTATCAACGGGGAGTTTCAAATGTTGAAAGATCACGCCCCCATCGTTTCATTATTGCAACAGGGCAATGTTGTGGTAGACGGTACATTGACCATAGCCGAAGAGTATCAAAATAAATTCACTCAAGACGCCAAAGGCAAAACGGTATTGGCCATTAGTAGTGGTACGGTTGAAATGAAGGATAATAAAGTCATTGTCTTAGCGGATTAATGAAGAATAACGATTTTAAAAAGCCCTGACCCTACTGTCAGGGCTTTTTTTATAGCATATATTCCCGTGGATGGGAATAGGGGCCAAAGAATCATGGGGAACAAAAGGAATCTTCAATAGGAAGTAATACAAGCCATTCTGAATGGATTTTATAGGAAAGCGATATAATGATTATAATTCTTTTATAAAGTTGCATTTTGGGGAACGGGTACAGAAAATCTCCTTGGATGTGGGATTCTCCTGTCCCAACCGGGATGGTTCAAAAGGATATGGGGGGTGTACCTATTGCAACAACAATACCTTTAATCCCGATTATTGCGAACCCCAAAAAAGTATTGCCGCTCAGTTGCAGGAAGGGATCGAGTTCTTTGCCAAACGCGGTAAGAACAAGAAATTCCTCGCTTATTTCCAAGCCTATACGAACACCTATTCCGATTTGGAATCCCTTAAGGCCATGTACGAGGAGGCTTTGAATGTCCCTAAAGTGGCGGGTTTGGTCATTGGTACGCGCCCGGATTGTATAGCGGATGAGGTTATAGCCTATTTGGAAGAATTGTCGAAAGATTATTTTATTTCGCTGGATTTTGGGGTTGAAAGTACCAATGAAAAAACACTTTTGGATATCAATCGGTGCCATACCTTTAGCGATACCGTAGCAATGTTTGAAAAGTGCAAGGACAAAGGGTTTCATTTAGGGGCGCATATCATCATGGGATTGCCTGGAGAATCCAAAAACGATTTAATGCAGCATGCCGTGGAATTGTCCAAATTGCCCATTGATACCTTGAAAATACATCATTTACAGATTGTAAGGAACTCCGTAATGGCAGTGCAATATAAACGGAACCCAGAAAATTTCGATCTATTTACCTTAGAAACATATATAGATTTTGTTACCGATTTCATAGGGTATTTACGGCCCGATATTGTTATTGAACGCTTTATTAGTGAGGCCCCGAAAGAGTTGTTGGTTGCCCCAAAATGGGGAGGTATCCGAAAACAGGAAATATTGGATAGGATCGACCAAAAACTAAAGGCCAAGAATACTTGGCAGGGGAAATATTATAAGGTGTAAATAATGTTTTGCCATCTTAGTTAGTCGGTGCCAAGCACTTGATTATAGAGCTCTCGTTTATTAAACTATGCCAAGGCTCAGTACACAACCGAATACCATTATTTTAATTGTTGATTTTTTCTGTTTGTTTTAGTGTAATTAAGAAAAAGAACGAATCACTAATCTCTTGTATACGACAACCTAAACTTTGATAATAAAGTATTTTTTATTTCGTTGTAACATAACTTGTTAGAATTATGAAATTTTGAATATTCTTAAAAAGTTTAATCGGATGAAAACTAAACGGCCAAAGACAAGATCTACATTGTATTATAATATTTTAGGTGTTCTTTCACTTATATTAATTTTTAAGATTTTTTTTAAAATAATCTCTTTCGTGGATAAGGAAGAAAAGACTGAGGAATTTGAAATTTTTCAAGCTTTGGAGAACCAAAAAGCTAAAAGTCAGAGTTATGCATATAATATTGACCTGGAACAGTCGGGAATACTCTTTTTGAAATACGAAAATGAGCCTTATCCCTTATTTTATATATCTGTTGTTGATTCTACCGTACTACGCCAAGATGCATTGATTCCAATTTTGGAAAGGCTAATTCAAAGCAATGGTATTCGAAGTGAAATCAAGCTTAAAACAAGTTGGCAGTATCGCGGAGATGAATCTCCAGGAGAGGTAAGGTATGTATTGAATCAAGATTTCGATCACGTGGTTGCCGAAAAAGTGTTTACAATAAAAAAATCTAAATGGGGAGGTTTGGTTTTTGAGGAGAGGAATTGATTACCCCCGCATGAGCGTGACGCTCGCGCTAGCGGTGTATTCTACAACTATGCCTATATTTTCTTGCTGCCCCTGAACTGTAAGGGCATATAGTAGAATTAATAAGTAAATAAGCTTAATTTTCATTAGTTTAAATTTTTAAGAATTTTTTTTACGTTTTTGAATTTGATAATGAATAATATACCATACACAAGGCAGTAAGAGTATCCAAGTTATAATATTAACATAAGCGTCAATTTGTCTTATTGAATATAGTTTAGGAAATTTTTCGGAAGTTCTTATTGATATTGCACCATCCAAAGTATTGTACCATACAGGTATTTTAAGTTTATCTACCGGATAACCGGCCGTTGTCCATATTTTCTTCATTGACTTTTGATTAGCAAAAACTCTCTTTTTTGTTTTAATTTTTTTCAATGTTCCATTGAAATAGTACATATCTCTACCTCCGCTGCCGGATCCACTAGTCTGGCTCTCATATATTAAGGCATCTTTGCTAAAACTCTGTAGGATAAAAAGATGCGTATAGCCATTTAAATTCCGAAAAATCGTGTAATAAACTATCTAATAGCCCAGAAAGCGCTAAAAACACTACGATCCAACTTAAAACGTATTTTACTCCTTTATTCATACCTAGGTTCTATTAATTGCTCCCCGCTGGCGCAAGCGTCACGCTTGTGCCCTCAAATGTGAATTAGTTGCGTTGGCGCTAAGAAGGCCGCACCAAAGGAATAGGATGATATATAGGTAGTTGTTTTTCATACTACTAGGTTATGATTTGTTTTTATTTTTTTCAACTGTCAACTGCGTACTTTTTACAACTTTTTACCTCTTCAACTGCTTACTGTACCCTGCCTACTGCTTTTCACTCTTTTTTTTCTTACTGTTGACGGCACGAGCGTGACGCTCGCACTATCCGGGGGATTTTTTCGATTTGTTGATTAATATCAAATCTTCTCAAATTGAAATTCATCTAAATCATTACTTAGAATTATATCAGAAGATAATATTGTATAATTATCGATATACTTACTTTCATTAAATTGAAATTCTATTTCTATTATTTTATCTTCTTCTATAAAATTACCTATCCAGTAACCTAATTCTAAAAGTTTTTTTACATCATTATTTTTATTTATTTCATTTGTCACATCTTCAAGAAATTTATTTAAGTTTTTTTGAATTTCATCGAGGTATATCCAACTACTTTTTTTAATAACCGTTCCATCCTTAAAGAATTTTAGAACGATGTAGTTTTGGCTTTTAATATTTACACCAGCATGCCAGTCTTCATAAACTCTTCCTTTACCCAAGTAAAAACCATTAATTTTTATCATTGCTTTATAAACATTTTCATATCATTATTATATATAAAATCATTGTCCAATAATAACTTTACTTCTTTTCCAAAGCCATTTAAATCTGATAATTTCCCCGCTAGCGCGAGCGTCACGCTCGTGCCCGTATAGCCTATGTTGTTAATCGTGCCAATCATAGTTCCATCATGCCTAAATGCATGCCTTTGTTAACTATTCTTAATAACAATACGTAAGACAATGGACATCCCCCGCCCTTCGGGCACCCCCTTCAAAGGGGGAATTGCTCCTATTTACCATTATGCCAAGAGTCGACGACAGCCAAAGCAAAAGGCACCAAAATAATAGGATGATATATAGATGGTTGTTTTTCATACTACTGGGTTAGGTTTGTTTTTTTCATTTATAAAGATCCATTTCACTTTTGTTTGGAAAAAGATTATGTATTTTGTTCATGTATTTACAGTCTTTCGATACTTTTATAAGTATGGTATCTCCAATATTTAATTTTTTTAAGTATTTTATCTTGGTTGATTTTATTGATTTTGCCTCTTTCCCATTAAATTCAAAAGAAAAGGAACATGCGTGTGTTCTTTGGCCTAAAGCAATGTCGTAAATCACTGCTTTTTCGATTATATTTGGTTTGGATTCAATTCTAGAATTTAAATTCTTTCTGTAAATTGGTCCGGTATAGAGAATAGTAATTAAGGGCAAAAGGAAATAATACCTTAGAGGGAGGTATTTGATTTTTAATATTTTAACATATATGAAACCTAAAAAGGCCATCAATACCCAAGCCCAAATTGACTGATACCATGTTGTCACGGACAAGGTGTGAAACTTGCATTCGTCCATCCATAAGATATCACCACTTTGAGATAAAACTATCAAAATGATAAAGCAATAGTAAATGACTGATATAGATATGTTTAATGTTGATTTCTTCATTATTTAATATCAAGATGTTTCTTTAATATTTTAGTTATTTCGTCTTTAATAATGTTTACCGTTGTACCATAAATTATTTCAATTACTTCTCCTGAAATATCGTCTATGATAATCCTAAGGCCCCCGCTAGCGCGAGCAACCTGCTCGTGCCTTTCCAGTTTTAATTTACGGTTACTTCCTTCATAATTCCATTATGGCCAATAATTTTTCATCATTATTAATTCCCCCTTTGCCTGCACTGAGCGCAGTCGAAGTGAAGGGGATGCCCGCAGGGCAGGGGATGTGGTAAACCCATCAACCATTCTGCACGATCCTGCTATACGCAGAATTTTATAATAGTCCAACACCCTTACCTAACGATGATCTTCCTTAGGGAATTCCCGTAAGGCGTTTCGAGCAGCACGGCATATACGCCCGAAGGTAGCCCTGAAATATCGAAGGGGATGCTGTACGCCGTCTGTCCCTGTCCTTTTTCAGACGCCATTAGGGCATTGTTGGCCAAGCCAAAGACCTTGATACTTATGTTTCCCCTTTCGGTCAGATCCACTTCAGCGGTAAACTTACCATCGGTAGGGTTGGGGTAGACCATGAATTCCTCGACCAATCGTTGCCCGTTATTACTATCCGCTTCTTCGATTGTGGGGTCATTGGCGACCACGATGATGGTTTTGGTCTGTTCTGCCATACATTCCCCTATTTTGGTAAGGATTCCCACTTCATATTCCCCGGTCTCGGCGAATACGATCTCGGCCTCATCATTATCCTGAAGGAGTACCTGTGCCCCTTCGGGCAGGATCCATTCCGTAGTCTCGGGAAGCGGATAGCTGATATCTACCAGAATAGCTGTTTCCCCAACGAAGACTTGACTGGATACCGCCAATTCAGCGGATATTTCATCGGTGCTCTTATCGATGGAGATACTACCGGTAGCGGTACACCCCGTAGCGGATTGCACGGTAACCGTATAATTACCTTTTTCATCCACTGTGATAAATGGTTCCGCACTTATAAATCCATTGTCGGAATACCAGGAATAGGTTGCGGTGGCGTCTTCCACCGTTGCATCGAGGATTAGTTCCTGTTCGGCACAGAGTACCCGATTATCGCCTAGATCAACGTTCAGGGGCAATGGATTTTCCAAAAGATATATTCGTTCTATGGTACCGTTGGGCAGTCCGGTAATGGTTACCGAATATTCCCCGGCAGCCAGGTTGTCGATGCTATTGGTGGTGTCCCCTGTAGACCAGGAATAGCTGTAATTGCCATTGCCTTGATTGACAAGTAAGGAGATACTCCCGTTAGATTCCCCTGAACATATCGGTTGCACTAGGGTCTCCTCAACGATATCGGGTTCGGTGATCTGGTATGTTTCCGTCACTGAACAACTGTTGTTATCGGTAATTACCACGGTATATGTATCTGCGCCCAGGTTTAATAACTCTGAGGTGTTCCCAATGATCGCTCCGTCGGAAGCCCTTGTCCAGCTCATATTGTAGCCCGGTTGTCCTCCGCTTACTTCAAGGACGATACGTCCATCCATAGCTTCATATTCGGAGGCATTCGTCAAGGTAACATTACTGATCTCAAGAGGATTGTCCGGTGCCGATATGGTAATGGTCATATCGGTGGAACAACTGTTGGCATCCACGACTTCTATAGTATATTCGCCAACAGCCAAATCCGTGATATCCTCGGTATTAGCCCCATTGCTCCAATAGAATTCATACGGTATTGTGCCCCCACTGACCGAAATGTCAATGGCCCCGGTCTCCTCCCCATTGCACAATATGTTTGTGGTATTTTCCAAGGTTATCTCCAGAAGGTCCGGCTCTGTTACTGTAATGGGATCGGAATCCTTGATGATCCCATTGGCATCGGTTACCCTAACGAAATAGGTCCCTGCGGTCAGGCCACCTATGATCTCACTGGTTTCGGAAAGAAGGTCATCGGATCCATCGGTGGTATCGAACCATTCAAGCGAATAGGGGGATACCCCGCCTTGAACGGTAGCCGTGATCTCGGCAAAATCATTCCCGTTACATTCCAAGAAAACGGTCTGTGCCAGGGATACCAAAAGTTCCCCAGGTTCGGTAATGGTGAAATCCTGGGTAAAATAACAACCTGTGGTCAGGTCGCCATTGAAATTGTCATCGGTAATTACCAAGGTATAGGTGCCCCCTGGAAGGTCTGTGATATCATCACTATTGTCCGTAGGAGGGGTGAATCCGGTAGGGCCTGTCCAAGTATAGGTCAATGCACCGGTGCCCCCAAATGCGGTAATGCTTATGGCCCCATCGGTGGCATTTGCGGCGGACAAGGATTGCTGCAGGTCAAGGGTAATGGCAATGGGTTGGGGTTCGGAAATCACGAAATCGACGTCCACGGTACATAGATTGGCATCTTGAACCCTAACGGAATGGTTGCCTGCTGCCAAACCGGAGAACGAATTGCCGCTCTGATAGTTGATCCCCCCATCGATGGAATAGTTGTAACTCAGTGTTCCCCCATCGGGGGTTATCACGACACTACCGTCTTCCACGCCAAAACAAGTGACATCCGTAGGAAAAGCCTGGGCGGTAAGTGGGGTGGGTTCGGTGAGGGTGACCGATTTGGTCACCGAAGGGTTACTGGTCTCATCACTAACGGTAAGGGTATAGGTGCCAGGCCCAAGATCTGTTAAGTCAGGTCCAATTTGACCGTCAATGACGACTCCATTTTTTTCCCATACATAGTCAATGGTACCCGTACCTTGGGCGGCGGAGGTAATGGCCCCATCATTAGCTCCCGAACAACTGATATTCGTCGAACTTAGGTCGGGAAGGTTCAATGGTCCCGGTTCCGAAACAAAAAAAGTTTGGGTAAGATAACACCCATCAATTCCACCCTGATTGCCTGGGGAGGTGATTACAACAGTATAATTACCTGTTGTTAAGGCATCGATATCTTTTGTGGTTCTTGGGATTGTAATTCCAGGCCCCGTCCAACTGTAAGTATAAGGTGTTGTCCCCCCCGATACATCAATACTTATTTGACCGTCAGCGGCACCGGAAAAAGTTGCTGGGGTTACAAGGAAATCATCGATTTGAATCAAATCGGGTTCAATGATCTCTATTGCATCAGGAACGTTATAAGTACATCCATTTTGGTCTATTACAGTTGCGGAGTACGTACCACTAGCAAGATTTTCAAAGAAAGGGTTATTCTGTAAGGGTTTACCGGTTATTTGATATCGTAAGCTTCCCGTCCCACCGTTGGCATTGATCGTTATGGTTCCATCGGAATTTCCAAAACATGATATCGGGGTTGAAAGCGCTGTAGCACTTAAGGCTGCCAAAGGTCCGGGGAGTTCTATGGTGCCACTTGAAATTGGGCCGGCATTGGAGGCATCATTTATGGTAAAAGAATAGTTGCCCACATTTATATTTTCTAAGAAGTCTTCTTCGCTTCGTTTAAGTTCCATACCTGTATCAACATTGTACCAAACAAACTCAAATGGGGGTGTGCCTGTATAATTGGCGGATATTCTACCCGTACTATCACCAAAACATAAAATTGGATCTACAATGGCTTCTGGCGTACCTAAACTTAAGGGTCCTGGTTCGTCTATGAAAACAGTGTTTTCCAGTGTAGCGGTGCACCCCGTGCCATTGGTTTCCGAAACAATAACTTGATAATTTCCTGTTGGGAACCCTTCGAATTCATTGGCAGTAGCACCGTTTATCGGGGAGAAGGCACTTCCATCTTTATACCAAGCGTAGGTATAGTTGCCAGACCCTCCTGTTATGTTCAAAGTTATCGTACCTTCATCACCACCATTTGTTGTAGCATCTGTTGAAGAGGCGGAAACCAAGAAATAATCATCAGGTTCATCAATAAAAATAGGGCCACCCGAAACACTACAATTACCATCAAATACTTCATAGGTGTGATTACCATATGAAAGTGTATTGTTGTCTTGAGGCCCTGGAGTAAGAGACCCGTCCCAAAACACCTCAAAATTTCCGGTACCGCCCGATATATCGAGGGCTATTCGCCCGTTATTTTCCCCTTTACACTCAATATCCGTGATGTCGGTAACTGTTACGTTAAGAACATTTGGAATCACGTTTCCGGAGCCGTCAACATAAGTGATGTCCATAATATCACTAGCTGCGGTATTACCTGATAAATCCGTTACTGTAACGGAATAATCCCCCGGACCGGCTGTTATGGTTTCTGTAGTTGCCCCGGTGGACCATGAATAGGAATAATCTCCTGCTCCGCCTTGGCCTAATGCGGTTAGTATGGTGGTATCCCCCTCGCAGCGTATAGGTGATGCCTGTTCAATAGTGACGTCCAATACGGGAAGTGGGTCTAAAATATATTCAGCGGGAGGTAATATTGATGTGCATCCATTGCTGTCGGTTACCGTTAAGGTATAGGTGCCGGGATCAAGGTTTACGAGATTAAGGTTTGTAGAAGGACTTAATGGGGTGAAACTTGAACCGTCTTTTTGCCACTCGTAGGTGAACGGTTCTGTTCCTGTTATTTGGACGCTTATACTACCTTTACCCCCATTTGAAGATGATGGTTGTTCAAGACTTGTTAAATTGATTTCGGGCTTTGCCGGTGGCTCTCCAATATTGATAGGAGATGAGTCAATAAAACAACTGTCATCTATCACATTGGCATCAAAAAGGCGTAAAACATAATCACCGGGTACTGATGTACTAAGATTTTGACTGGTTGAGACTATTGTTGTCGCTCCATTCGGGCCCATCCATTGATATTTATAATTTCCACTGCCACCTGAAGGGGAAATATTGATTTCGCCGTCCAAAGTGCAAGTAACATCCTGTACGGGAACGGTAAGGGAATAACCCAAGGGGTCTGGTTCTGTAACCTGAAAGGTTGCCGTACCTCCTGGAATAAGGGACCCCCCAGCTATAAGGCCTTGATTCCATTCTATTTCATAATTCCCGACACTTAGGCCGGTATATGTATATGATCTATTGGTAAAATCATCAGCGAACAATTGACCTGAAGTATCATAAGGTTCTTCTTCAAAATTACCATCGTTATTATTATCTCTAATAAAACTTATTTCCAAATATTCCGTATTTGTAAGTTCCCTATCGAAAGTCACTGTGAAACCACCGTCAGAACCACCGTTACAGGTCACATTTTTGGACGCAGGATTAGGATTGACAGTTGTATCAAGTTTTAGAGGGCAAGGATTTACCGTATATGTAATAATATCCGATTCACTTTTATCTTCAGTATAGAATATTTCAATTTTAATAACACTGTTCTCTGTAACCCCGGTAATAGTTGACGGATTAAAATTATAAAACCATGGGTGCACACCATATGTTAATAAATTTTGGCGATTTCCTCCATCAATTATTATATCCAATGAATAACTTCCATCACCGCAAAAGGGAGTGTACATTTTTTGTGGTTCGCAATACTCAATGGATTTTTCTGAGTTTAAACTGTCCAGACTACTCTCTTCGGAAGATATATCTGTGACTCTAAAATATTCGTTCTCTATTACAAAACAACCAAAGCCAGATCCTTCATCCGATAAATCATTCCAACAGCCATCAAAACCAGCGAAAGGTACCGTATAATCTTCAGGACAACTACCAGTCGAACGCCCTGTCATCACCATTGAGGTGGTTGGGTTACTTAGCGTAATAATGTCCTTAAATTCTTGTATATCTTCAAGTGTGCTATTTTGAGCGGTACCTTGAATAAAGGAATTATAAATTGTTGAATTTCCGAGTTTAATTGTTACTTCTGAATTTGTATCTGCAGTACCTTTATGAATTATCTTATATTCAACTTGATACTTGGTTTCTTGAGCTAAAAGATTTACAGAATAGGCAAGGGCTACTAAAAATAATAGCCATTTTATATTTGTATTTTCCATATTAATATTTTAGAACTTAACTTTAATCTCTTCCCATACACCCATTGAACCATCGTTGTATAGCACTTTGAGGGCGTAAGTATAAATGGTATTCAGTATTAGTTTAGTGTCGAAAAATTGTCTTTCATCTTTTTTTAATGTGGCATATTTTGTAAACTGTGATTCACTGTCTTTTCTGTAGACTTCTATTTCTGCAATTGCATTCCCGTTAATTCGCCAGCTCAGTTGAATAAATCTATTTTCCCGATCAACATTGGCATATAGCCCTTTAACACCCGGTTTTATTAACTCAGGCATGGTTGTAATTGAAATAGGGGGAGAGGGCTTACTCGCTATCATAAACTCGTTCACCGCAGTTATTGTATACAAATATTTTTGGTTAGTCTCTGTATCAGGATCATTGAAATTACTTACGGAATTATCTGTGATCTCTGAAATATTTTCCCATAGTATATCCTCATTTGTATCCGCCTTTTTTCTGTATATTATTTGTCTAACGATGTTTTCCGATATGCTCGGTATCCATTCAAGATGAACGGTATCACCATATACTTCATAAGTTGTGAAAACGGGGTTGATTGGGGGGATTTTGCTAGGTCTTTTCAATTGAAGTACGTCTGAAGGAATAGATTCATTGTATCTGCTGTCCAATGCCTTCAGTTTATAAAAAACAGATTTATTGAAAGATTTTAAATTGATCGTATCCGTATATTCTGTTTCTTTAATTTCTTGTTTGTTCAATCGTGTAAATTCTTGATTTGGTCTGTTTGCCCTCATCAAAACATAACCGCGAAGATCTAACTCAGGATTTTCCTCCCATGTAATACGAACAACTCCCAAAGTATCGATTACACCAATTAAGTCAGATGGTTTCGATGGTGGTATAGAATCGATAGGTTGTACCATATTCGGAGAAGAATCTTGGAAATCCCCGGCTATCCCTTTTGCACGTATTTTAAAATAATTGATATCTTGTAAATTAGAATAGGTTACCTTCCTATTCGCTGGGTCAATATCATCAATAACTTTTATATATGGTCCAGGTGCTGTATTTGAACGTAAAAGTTCGTAGCTCGTCACTTTCCATTCTTCATCTTGGGCAAAGGACCAAGTTAAATCCACCACCTTATCAGAGATAACGTCATTATCTTTAAATTCAGGTGCGACCAAAAGTTCTTTATAGGCAATAACACTAACCGTATCTGAAGCAGGGCTGGTTTCGTTGAAAATCGTTTTTCCTTTTATACGGTACCAATATTTTTTAGAGTATTGTGGTATGCTATCCACATAGGAAATACCGGACACATCGGTTGTATTTAATTTCGTAATAGGAACATTGTTTACCTTTTTAAAGGTTACCCCATCTTCAGATTTTTCTAAATCATAAGCATTATAAAAGTGTTGTAGATTATCATATTCCCAAATAAGAACAAATGAGTTGTTATAATAATATCCTGCAAAGTCATAAGGTTTGGGTAAGGGATTAGATTTTCCGGGAGCTATAAGTGTACCTGTTTCTTTTATGTTAAGTTCATTCGGTTCTGCAAATTTTATATTATACAAATACCTCTCATTGGAATGAACGTCATTATCTACGTATCCTAGACCAGCGAATAGTGCCACCTCAAAATCTTGGTCCACGGCAAACATAGAAAAAGCAAACCGCTGTTGAAGTTCAGAACTTTGATTGATGATTTTTATAAATGGGTTTTCTTCCGAATTATCTACATTAAAATTTTCACCATAAATAGCTTGGGCAGTTACAGCGGCCATATCATTATTCAAAATGAACTTTTCCCAAGAGTTTAAAGGTTTGGGTAGAATGGGGCCTGAGTTCAATATTTTTTTTTCCACTTCTTTTAATGGTATACCATTTCTGGAAATGGTAGTTCTCTCGATAACATAGCCATTCTCGATACCTTTTTTCCATGCAAACCTGTCATTTGTTCCCCATCGAAGCATTACGGAACTGTTTAAAGCCCTTGCTTTTAGAACTAACTGTGGAAGTGCCATGGGATTAGCGCCAGGAGTTTGACCATAACCATTATAAATCAAAGGGAGTAACAGGATAAATATCGCCTGTTTTATTATTTTTTCCATTAGAACGTGTTTTTATATTGTATTACACCAGTTGTTCCATTGGATTGGCCAGGAAGTACATATTCAAGTTCAACCTCATAATTTTCTCTTTTTATAAACGGAAATCTACCCCATATCAAATAGTAATATTTATTATACTTTTCTTGATCTGTAATGCCATTTCGCATATACCTATTGGTAATCTGATATTGTAAGTCAACATAATCGGAATAATATGCAATTGGGAGATGCCAACGTATAGGAAAGTGTTTGTTCAAATAAGGGTTGTCTAAATTGGTTTGGCTATATGTTACATAGGTTGTGCTTAATTGCAATGATTTGACCGGGGGCACTCCTAAGGTTGTTGCATCACGTCTTACTTCGATAGATTCGTCCAGAGGATACTCCCTATATAAGAGGGGATTAATATCTTCCTTAAAATAATCATCATTCAATAACGCCTTATATTGTATTAAAGGTTTATTTGAAGTATAAATATTACCTATTAAATCATGTGTTTCAAATGGTTCATAATCCTCCATGATAAGCGTTATGCGTCCAACATTCGCAATTGCATCTCCTGTATCCGCATATGAATCCGAACTGGTTATTGATTGCGCGACCTTTAATGAATTGATCTTCTTTTTAAACGTATTGTGCTTACTCGTTTTAAACGAAAAATCCAATCGGCTAATAAACGCTCCATTGGAGGCACTTCCGGTAAGTGTATTATTCGATATTTCCAAGTCTTCGGATATTTTCGTGAACTCCACTGAGGACAAAACTTGATCTTCTTCTATGTCGCCCGGATTTAAAGTGACCAGGGCATAGGTGTAGTTGGTTTCATTGTTTAAGTTGGGTATGGAGAAATTCAACCTTTTTTCGGAAGCGTTATAGCTGAAAGAAGCTTTGGTCTTATTACCGGATTCATCTATGAAATACAATTCATCACTAAGACCATTGCCAAAAAGATATTGTTGTCCCTTGTCCAATTGTACAAAGCCAACATTTGATTCTTTTGGGAGCATATACTGTTGGTCCACTATTGGGTACATGAATTCGATATTTTTATATGGGATTTTCCTTGGGGCATCGCCGGTTGTGAAGGTAACCACCTTTTCTTCGATAACTGGGGTCCCTTCGCTGGTTACAGCCACCCAATTGCCACCAATTTTTTCATCGAATGAAACCCGGACCAAAACAGTTATTTCCTGTTCAGGAGGAAGGGTCTCATCGGTATTGTAGATAAGGACATCTTTCTCATTGTTATAAGCAAAAGACCCTTGGAGTGCCGCACCTTCAGTTTTAACCGATATTTCTTTTAGGCCAATACGGTATGTTTTTCTTCCTTCATTATCCTCAAAAGGTATTTCACTGTCGACCGGGGCATTGAAGGCCACTTGAATCGCATCGAAAACATCCACATCGGTTAGACCATCCCTAGGAGTAATATCAGAGATCATTACGATATCCTGTAAGCCGGTTTTTCCGATTATCTCACATTCTTCCCCAATAATTACTTTTAAGCGGGTATGGATGTTCACAACGCCAAGAACTTTTATATCTACACCGGCGTAACCTTTTATAAACCATGGGTTCGGTAATTGCGCTTGTGCCAAAACGGCAATACCCGCAGATAATATGGGTACTTTTTTCCTGATTCCGAATAGTTTGATCTGGGCTCCGATCTGGCCTTGTAAATAAGCGTACATTTGGCCGGTAGCATACCATCCCTCCATACCAAGGGGGCCTTCTTTCCCTTTACAATAGGCATCCCCAAAATCGCGCATCATTAAATCAAATCCGGCACCTGCGGTCACATCGGCATATACAATGCCCCAATCAAAGCCCATTCCCAATTCAAATTTAGCTCCAAAGGCATATCCTGTACCTCTTGCCAATTCCTGGTCAAAATTTCTTCCGAACAAAAGTTCATCTCCCGACAGATGTAAGAGATTAATAACATTCTGGGGAGGTGCGGCGGGATCGGGTAAAATGGTACCCGTCATAAAATACAGGTTAACACCGGCTTTAAATGGACCAATGGGAATATCGGCCAGCCCAAAGCGGTGGGTCGGGGTACCTACATAAATGTACCAGTCCTCTGGCGCATTGTAGTATTCAAGTCGACCCAAAAGGTTCTTTTCACCTTCCCCCCTAATGGTTCCTGCATTAAGGTATACGTCAAGAAGGCCCCAATAGGCCCTATTTCTGAAATCCAGATCAATGGCAACCTGGGCGGCAAAGAGTTCTTCGCCTGTCAATAGTTCAGGGAAAACGTTGTCAGCAAAATACTTTAGGCCTTCTTTATCGATGGAAAGTTCATGAAAATTTGATAGGGAACTTTCCTTTGATGCAACGGTTTGTTGCATTTCATCTACTGTGCCGAAAGGGGTTTGGGGGTTGCTACCCTCACTTTTACCTTGTATGAGCATGGCTGCACCATAAAAACCGACCCTACTTACA
Source organism: Maribacter polysaccharolyticus (assembly GCF_028882255.1). GTDB lineage: Bacteria > Bacteroidota > Bacteroidia > Flavobacteriales > Flavobacteriaceae > Maribacter_A > Maribacter_A polysaccharolyticus. The sequence continues at coordinate 444,754 of NZ_JARBUY010000004.1, read as the reverse complement.
CCGCCACCAGCCGACTGTGAATTAAATGCTATTTCAATACCAGCCAATGCGGTAAAGGAAGCTCCGTTTTTAACTTCGAACGCCCCCAAGGCCTTAAAGCCTAAAGAGGTATTGATATCAGGTTGATAATTGATGCCCGACAAGGATGTTGTCTCTTCATTCATGCCGGCCTTGCGCATATGATGATAGACCCCACCGCCAATATCGAAAATGGAGAAGTTCTTATTGTTGTCCTTAGTAGGTCGTCCGTGACCATCTACGAACCAATAGCGGTAATCGTCCGTGGCACCAAAAAGTCCTCTGGCACCCACCTCAATACCTAAATCCTCAGCATATAATTGTAGATCACCGGCAAAGCCTTTACCGTAGACTAGGTTGTCTTTAAAAAAATCCAACTGCCCATAAAACTCAAAGGATTTTCTTTTTACATCAATCTCCACAGAACTTACTTCAATACCTTTATACCTCCACTTTAGATAGTCCGTTTCTTTTAGCTCTCCAATTACACTAAGCCGCACATCACCATGAATGCCTGAGTCATCCAAGTTAACAAAGGAGTTTAAAGCTAAAACAGCATTGTCTTGTTCGTCGGTTTCGATACTTACATTGTAAAAGCCTAACTCAAATCCTGCAACTTTAGGGAGTTTGATGTCATCCTTAAAACCTGCGTATTCAATATTTAAATACGGTCTTTGCCTAGTCTGTATTTTAAAGTTTTGAAAAGAAAGTCCGTCAAATTCCAAGTCCACTACATCAGTGGAATCATTGAGGGATTCGGAGGAAAGTTCGTTAAATTCTTTGTCTTGTTTTGCATTAAAAGACATTAAACCCGTGAGGTTGGCTTCTGGATAAAATTTATTATTCTCTACCTCTAGTTTTATGTACGAGCCATTGAATATTTTGGCTTTTGCTTTGAAAACGTCGAAACTCGCATCTTCAACGGCCTCTACGTTAACCGAATAAAACTGATCAGCAGTAATTAAACCTTTATAGGCCAAGGTGCCACCTGAAGAATTTTGATCACTTATGGGTAAGACGATTTCCCCGTTAAAACCGGCTTTTATAAAGCGATTAACTTTTAAATCCACTCCAATGGAATCTACCGAAATCTGCCATTTGCTGGCATCACCTTCGTTAATATCAAGCACATTGGTGGCGAAAAAATCTCCGGATACCCCATAATTATCTATGAATAGATTTCGTGCACCGATAGAGATCCGTTGTTCCGAACCTTTCTTTTTAAATTCTGGAGGAAGGGTAACCCGTACTTCTTGTGAATGAAAGCCGCGCCATAGATTATCATTACCTTGTAATAGCCCTTGGTTCTTATAAATATCTGGAAAATCAATACCTGCTACATTTTGGGTGTCGCTCAAATCCAAAATGGTGTTTTCCATTTTAAAACCCCAGTTGGGTAGGGCCTTTAATTCGAACATAGGTAGGTTCAGCTCTATTAGTAAACCGCCAAGTTCATCGGTTTCCAAGGAAAAAGAAGTACCCAAATAAGTATCGTTGTCTTTTGGTGATTCACCAGTTCCCGGCTCAATACTGTTTGGGAATTTATGGGTCCCATCCTCGTTTATGGGTATGGCAACGGATTTGGCAATTCGAACATCAAGGTTCAAGCCTATTTTTTTTACCTTACCTTCACAGTCGATATCTATATACGTTGATCCGGTACCCTTCCCGGTTTTGGCATCTTTTCCTCCTTTAAAGATGAATAACCATTGTCCCCCGTTCTGGCCCACATAGGCATCTTCCAATAGGGTTAGACGGGCTTCGCCGTAAATTCCCCCATCTTTGGAAATTTTTACATTGTTGGCAGCAAAAAGTAAATTTTCCACCCCTAATTCACCCAAGTTTAATTTGGCGAACATATCTACTACGGTATATGTGGGGTAGTACTCCATACGAACAATACCCAGCGTAATATCTGAGCTGGCCGTAATACTTTTATTGATGCCTACAGGTAATTGGGTTACTTCATTACCTCCGATAATATTTATGAAGTTTTGGTTTTCTTCCAATATTTTGAATACGTTTTCACTGGCTTCGAGTACTTCTTTTGAGTTGTTGTCCAGTTTAGCCCTAGCATTCGCTTTAAGCTGATCTACATATTCTGTGGTAAATTCCGAGAGTATTTTTACAATACCGTCATTTACGCCATCGGTATATTTATCCAATTCTGGGAAACTTTTGAATTTCCGGTTTTCAACTTCTGAGGTCAATTGTACAGGCGTTGCTTTTTCTTTCTGCCAGCGCGCCATTATGGGGCTCATTTCAGTATGATCCAATGGGGGGGTCTTGAGAGAATCGGTTTTTTTAGTGGTAACCGAGTCTTTGGACCCGAAAAGGTGTGTAACATCCCCCGCCCTGCAGGCACCCCCTTCACTTCGACTGCGCTCAGTGCTGGCATCGTGGGAATTGGTTGCGTTGGCACTAAGAAGGCCGCACCAAAATATTAGGATGATATATAGGTAGTTGTTTTTCATACTACGTTAAGTTTATCGTGTTTAAGTACCTCCAAAAAAATTATAGGAGGCTATATCTTTTTTATTCATCTTTCTGTTTTTCCTTCTATCTACATCGGTTCGACCCTTTTAATGGGGAAATACATCCCCCGCCCTGCGGGCACCCCCTTCAAAGGGGGATTTATTGTCCCCTTTGAAGGGACGGTAAAGTAGTGGGGACACTACTTTACAGGGGTGTTTTGAACATGGCACGAGCCTGTTATAGGCAGACAGGCGTGATGCTCGCGCTAGCAGGGGATACTTATCGTAACCATAATTAAATAGATAGACATTATTCTTGTTTATATTTTGACAATGCGGCTTTATTATTAGAAATTACTTCTGCCAATTTTTTAATATTTATTACGCCTTTATCATCTTTTACCTCTGGTTTCAATCTATTGATATCTGCGTATTTCGGGTCATCTCGATAATTATAAAATTGAAATAGCATATTGACATTTGTATCAAGTAAAATTTGCTCCAAGAGTTGTATTTCATTATTTGAATCAGTGTGTTTCCTCCAATTCGCTCCTGTTCTCACCGCTTTGAATATTTTGTCTTCTGATGCCGTAGTATTTGAACGGGTTTTATATTTAATCAAACAAATGCGTTCTGTATTAATATCTATCAGCAATCTAGAATTCATTAAAATTTCAAAACTTATTGAATCTTGCTCATTGTTCAAAAGATCATCTATATATTCGTTTGTTAATAATCCTTCGGGTATTGAAGAGCTTAATTTGCCTGTTATTAGGGAATCTTCCTTACTGGCATTTATTTTATAGTCATATAAGTTGGCATAGGAGTATTCTTTGTTAAAAGAAATCTTTCCTTTTTGACCCATAAACTTTTCATAGTCAAGTTGGGAAAACAGTGAATGGGATAAAAATAATAGGACAATTATAAATCTAATATTCATATTATATTTTTTTTAGGATCAACTACCAGGTTCTCGGGTCTTTGTACAATTCAATTTTGGTTTCATCTATTTCAGGACTATACCAGCTGCCGAATTCTTCTTCAAGTAATGATAAATCCAAACCCGCCTCAGTGGATACCCTTTCGGCAATGACCATTATATTTGGGTCGTCTGAATTTTGCAACACAATACCCTCAAGCACTTCAGACTTCATTCGCATTACAATAATAGAAAGGGTTGATAATGATGGATGCGAAGTTTTTTGCCATCTACCATCTACGAACTGCATAACAGCAGCTCCAGACAAGACATCCGTGCCTTCGAAATGTGTGAAAAATTTTATTATGGCAGTAGGAACACCTCCAACATCAAAGGTGAGTTTATGAGCCAATTCAAAGTAATTTTTATCCTTATCCATAGTCATTATTTTGTCAAAATGACTTTGCTTTTTCTGTGATGCCTTTTCGGCACCTCCTAAAGTGTTGTAATTGACCCATTCTTGATTCGTAGCTGAAATAATGGACTCTAATAATTGTTCAGGATACTTGTTGATAACCTCTGCTTGACTTTTATAAATTGCCTTTGCATAAATGCCTTCAGGGTATTTTAAAAAGGAAATTTCGGATTCCTCAGGGTAACTAAAAATTATGTTGGCATCTTCTTCTTGGGCACTAATAAGGCTACTTATTATAAATGTAAATAGCATTAAATATTTTAGCTTTTTCATTTCTTCTTTGGTTTTCTCCATTCTTTTATTTGCCATATTATAGAATATAATGCAATGACTAGTAGAATAGAATTAATTATTATTTGTGTTATAAAACCATCTGTATTCATTTCTGTTTCTTCTTCTAAAGCATATCTGCCATTAATGGTTGGATGGTACCATATCAATAAGGAATCATTATGTGCTTCAAGATAGTTTAGGGCCCGTTTAGTTCTTAATTCTGTGTTTTTTGAATTAAATAAAGCCGCTGAGGCATCTAAAAGGGTTATGTTTTTGTCACCATAAAATAAATAATATGTAGATGAATACTTTCCACCTCGTTTTGAGCCTTCTGTTGAAGAGACTCTAACAGAATCAATTAGGATACTTTTTTTTTCAAATTCATTTTTAACAATCAATATGGAAATTTTTTCCCTTATATTTAAATAGTAAAATGGACTTACTAATAAATTTAGAATTAAAACAATGCTGATTATGAATAGTATGTATTTTCTCATTTAGAATTGGTGTTCAAATGGGTCGCCTAATGGAATTTTATCAGTAATCGAAATGCTCCGGCTCCAATTCACTAGTTCAAATTCCAAAGTTCCTTTTGTTGCTATATTAATTTCTCCTGATAAAATAACAGGAGGAATATAGACCTCTAAGACCAGTTTTTTGTTATTAAAATTGTAATTTCCTGAGCCTGAAAGGCAGCCGGTACCTTTAAAATCCACAACAAAATCTAGAAGGTTTTTGGCTACTAATAATTCGACTTCAACCCCAGCACTAACACATCCTGAAGCTGTAATTTCGAGGTAGTTTTCATCTTTTTTGAAGGTACTCGATTCAATATATTTTTTTCTTTCTACTCCACCTTGAACAGAAATTCCAAAACTAGGTTGTACATATGGACCTATTTTAAGAATTCCTGATCTGTTCAATGGTTCTAATATAGGAATCGGTATTGGTAATTTTGGTCCATCCACTTTTAAACCACCACTTACGGATTCTTTCTGTTCAAGATAGTATAATCTGGAGTTTACATCTTCTTTATTTACTTCAGTACCATTTATTTTTATGTCGTCTAATTCAAAATTTACTTTTCCAACAGGAAATACTCTGTCAACTAATTTAAGTCCATCTTCAATTTCAACAAATTTCTTTGTTAATACCTGACTAACAGCAGGAGGCATAAAACTCCATGATCTTTCATTACTATCAAACCAAACAACATCAATCCCTTTCTCGATTAAATCCGGTTTACCAGCTTTTACATTTACCGAATAGGTAGATTCTTGTTCTGTAAGGTTTAAATGGATATCTTTTACTCCATAGTCCTTACCTAAATTAGATTGTGTGTTGGGAGTATCATAATACCAAGTGATATCTTGCGAAGAAATATCACCTTTTGATAAATTAGGACTTATATGGACACTAAAATCTACGTTACGTTGTGCATCAACACCAGGGGTAGGGGATTTTTGTAAATATAATTTTTGCCCTGTCTTTGCAACTCTATCTTTACTATCTTCTGGTTTGGCATAAATATTGACCAAATCAAAATCTGGTAACTTTCTTTTTATCCTAACTTGAATTTTTTGGTCATTATAATTTGCCACAACATCTAAGATGTAAACCTTTTTCATGTCGATTCCCAAATTGTCATGTATAGGTTCATTAGTTACATGTCTGGGAGTGTAATCTGAACCTTGATATAGTATTTGCCAATTAAAGGTTGCACCCTCTGGATAATTTTTCAGTAAAAATGCGTAGTTAGCATTGTTCTTATCATAAGGCACTTCTATCACTTCATTGTTTTTGTATTCAATTCCGTTATGGACTATAACCACTTCCTCACCACTAGATGTCGTGTTTTCTGAGTCAGTATTTGTTCCAGAGGCAATATCACCTGTGTCAGCGGTATTTTGGTCTCCGTTTGAATAGTTAGGACCAGCAGAATTGCCCTGTGAACTTGAAGAGTCGTCAGTACTTGGGTTTTCTTCGTTTCCATTTGTCGTATCCGTAGTCGTATTTCCAGAATCACCTTCATCACCCTCGGTTTCCATTGGAGGTGCATTCTCCTCGTCTTCATCGTCATTGTTAAAAATTTCATCTAAAAAATCATCTGCACTTTCAATTAATTCCCCCACAGCATCCACGGAATTTGTTACGGTTTCAATCGCTTCATCAACACTCAACATATTCTTCCATGTAGGGTCGTAAACCGTGTTTACGGTGCCTTCGGCCATTTCTTGGTCGGTATTGATCAAGATATTGGTGAACTCAACAGCTACTTTAATATTTTTTAAATAGGGTAGTGACACATAGCCTTTACCTGTAAAACGACCATTACTACCACTGACCTCTGTTATTTTCACTGGAAAATCACCTGCTTTAAAAGAGGTTCCTGTACTAATACTGGCCAAAGGGTCCGTATTGGTTAAATTAATATCGGGTGAGATACCACAGTCTATCACACTTTCTTCTTCAAACTCCAATGACGTTGTAAACTCCTTGGCTAGGCTCCAGTCGCTCCCGGTAACCGTACATTTTTTCTGTATTTGGTACTCATAGGTCGTTCCTGCTTTTAGATCCCAAAGGGAAAGCTGGTTGGTCGTTGTCTTGGAAAGAAACCATTCATTATCATCACCTTTTTTGCGATAACGAACCGTGTATTCGGGAATATCGGTGGTAAAATCTTCCCAGAAAATATTGGCATTGGTACTGCCTTTTACCTCATGGTTTAGACTTAAGGGTAAATCGCAACTGCCTGCATAGCTGAAAGAGAAAATCTCGCTATACCCCTCGTTTTTATAGAGCCCTATTTCTTCAATGCCTTGTTTGGCCCTTGCCTGTACCCGCCATGCATAATTCTTGCCGGACAATAATAAGGGGTCTGCCGGGCCATAGACATAAGTAGTTGCCGTTGTCGTGGTTTGGAATACGGGGGGAGAACTTAAAAAAGCGGCTTGGGGGTCTATTTGGGTGTCCCAGATTTCCACAAGACTCAATTCGTATTCCACGTTGGTGACATTGATACTCCGTGGGGTCCATTGAAAGACAATGTTCTGGGGGTTGATTTCTTCAATATTGGACTTATCGCGGGGCATGACCAAAAAGGGCGGCTCGTTTTGGAATACGACGGTGGTGGCGCAACTTTTGTTCGAAAGTCGGTTCCACGATAATACATCATAAACCTCAAAACAGAATTGATAGGCGCCTTCGGGAATGGCCTGCCCATACACGTTGGGGGAAATCCCCGTAATGTTCTGAAATTGGAAGTATGGGGCCAACTCCACATTGGTCAATATTAAGGGCACCCCACCTTCTAAAAACAAGGGGTCTGCACCAACGACGATATCATTACTTTGAAATGTAATGCCATTGCCTTGAAAATGGGCTTTTAGGCGTACCTCGCGATTGGCAATCTCCAGGTCATTAAGAATTATCTGCACCCGTAAAGGACTACTGACGGTACTGGCATCGGCATAATCGGAAAAATGAATGGGAGCAGGGGGTATGGCCTGTGGTATGACCTGTACGGGAAAATTTTGGGAATAACCTAGAATAGTATACAATGTACATATTGCCATAAGGCTTGTTTTTCCAAAAAAGGAAAATATGTACTTAAATATGTTTAACATCTTATTCATTTTCTAACTTATACTTGTAACACTCAAGGTTGAGTTCGAATCAACCCTTTTACATCCCCCACCTTTAGGCACCCCCTCCACTTCGACTGCGCGTAGTGCAGACAAAGGGGGAATGAATATGTCCCCTTGACTATGCCTCTCCTTTTTAAAAAGAGGAATAATTGTCCCCTTGAGGGGACTTTAGGGGTGTTTTTGTTTATCTCTTAAAATATCAATTGTTTGTTCCACTTTTAATAATACACTGAACATTCCTTGTTTTACTTCTTTATCCGATACTCGTAAAAAACGTACTCCTTCTTTTTCCAATCTGCGCTGTCTCTTGCAGTCGTACTCATATTTATGATCATGGCTATTTCCATCAACCTCTATGGCCAACATTAACTCATGACAATAAAAATCAACGATATAATTCAATAGGGGTACTTGTCTGTGAAACTGAACCCCGTAAGCTCTATTTTTTATCTTTTGCCATAACAATACCTCAGACAAGGTGCTGTTTTTACGTAACTGCCTTGCCAGTTGCTTTAATTTTGGGTCATATGGAATTATTTTGTTTTTCATTATTTTAATTATCCCCTATAGGGGATAATAGGGGTGTAATTCAATTTTTTCCCATTTTACATTAACACCTTCTTACTAGCCACCTCGAGGGAGGAATACATCCCCCGCCCTGCGGGCACCCCCTTCAAAGGGGGAATTATCAGGTTCCTTAGATTTGACATCTTCCTCTTCAAAGCACTGCACTGAGCTGGCCGAAGTCGGAGAAAATTGTCCCCTTGAGAGGACTTTAAGAGTGTTTTCTTAATAACTTTTTATCATTTATACATTTTATTTTTTGTCCACTGTCCACTGTCCACTGCCCACTGCCCACTGTCTACTGCCTACTGTCCACTGCCTACTGTCTACTGTCCACTGTTTTAGTTCTTGTTGATATACTTCAGTTGGAAATTATCAGGGTTCACGATTCCCAGTGATTTTAGGTAATAGAAGTCAATGATTTCCGTTTCCAGATAGTATTCCAACGCATCCAAATCCCCATTCGCCTCATACTTTTTGAAAGCTTCCGCATTGGTTTGTTCCACAAATGGTTTTAAATACCCACTGGGGTTTTCAATAGCTTCAAGGGTATTGAAATTCCTGAACCGTTGTTCCATCCAACGGTGTCCTACGAGCTTCTGCAGTCGTTCTTCCTGTTCGGCAACGAGCTCTTTATAGGTGGTCCGTTCTGCCTCACTAACATCTTTCTTGTCGGGATCGGTCTTTAAAATATGCTTGTCTACATTTACTTTGGTTTGCACAAAGCTGTTCTCGAGTATCATGTCTATTTTTCGCATATCGTATTTCACCCTTTTGATGACACTGAAAAGTGCGTTGTTATAGGTGCTTAAAAAATCTTCATAGGCGTAGAGTTCCTTTAAAAAGACCAAGGCATTTTCCTTATATTCCGCTTCTTTCTTCTGCTCTTTGGTGATGGACAAAAGAAGGGCGAGGTCATCTTTTTTGAATGGCGGAATGGCAGCGAATTGGGAGCTTTGGAATACATTCGTCAACTGTTCGTTCAGTTCAGGAATGGTTCCGCTATAGGATACATTGCGGTATCTGAAACTCAAGGTGCCCATGCGGTTCCTAGGGTCACGCTCGTTGGAAGATCGGTAGCCTTTTCTTATGTTCAGTTTAAAATTGTCGAAGGCATAACTGTATCCGAAAGTTATGGTAAGGTCCCTACCGGTATTCAATGTGGAATTTCGGAATAACGCCAAAAAGTTTAGACTGAAATTGTGTTTTTGTAACCATAGATAATTACCCCCCAATCTAAAATTATACACATTGTTCTGTTGCTCCCCATTGGCGTAGGAAGTGTTATATGAGCTGGATAAATTGGTGCGCAGCTGTTTGTCGAAAAACTGTTTGCCAATGGCCAAGGTAGGCCCAAGGGTTAAATTGTTGTCCTCGGCAACCGTATTGTATGATGCATTTGCGGCCAACGATATACTCAATGCCTGCTCGGGATAGCCCAAGGTGTAGGCGGCAACCCCATTGTAAAACGAGGTTTTTCCACCTTCGATGGTTTCGCCCTCTTGTTGGTTGTTACTGTTTTGGTAAACCAAGTTGAGGTTGGTGCTGTGTTGTTTGGTTTCTGTCTTTTTAAGGATATAGTTGATACCCAAATTGGCATTTTGTGATATTTGACGATAATTCAGGGTATCCACATTGTCAAATTCACCTACTTGGTTAATGTAATCAAATTGATCCCGGATATTGGTGTACGATTGGAAGTTGGAATAGGAACCATTAAGTCCCAAACGTTCCGAAGCGGTGTAATTAAGGTTTACCGAACTTACGATACGTTGTTGGTCCGAAGTTTTGGCATTGTTGAGATTATCTTGTTGAAGTCCGGCATTTACGCTGATATTCAGGGCATTGTTGAATAAGGTCTGATTGGCGTTAACCGTTATGTTCTCAAGGTCATTGTTGAAATAATAAGCGCCTAGGGTCTTGTAATCGGGGTCAATACGTTCATAGCCAACACCAAGGGTACCATTGCCTGCTGGGTAGTCGAAAGATACATTCAGGGCATTGTAATATTCGGTGCTGATGTTCTCATCCAATAAGAAAGCAAGCAACCCGCTATCCGCACTGGCATCGGTAAGCCGTGTATCTTCGGTTACCCCGGAAATGGCATACTCAATCCTTAATTGGGCTTTTTCGAATAGTTTGAATTGTGATTCAAAAGATAGAACCGCATTGTCTTTTGGTGAAAGCCCCAATTCAAGGGGAAAGGGGTTTTCCAATGATTCCTCTTCGTCGGAAGCCTTGAATAGGATAACACCGAATTTGGCAAAATCAAAATCGTAACTGGCCTTGAGTCCATACCCCATTCTTTTATAGGAGGTAATGGCCTGGGGTTCTTCCTCATTATATTCGGTAGCCTTCAAAAAACGACCATACATTCCGCTAATATTGAATTTTCCTTCCGGTGCCAATTCAAAACCGGCACCCGTAAATTGATGTCCACTCAGGGTATAGGGAGAAAAAGTCATACTAACATCACCCAAATGCGCCGTCGCCCATTTATAGGATGGGTGAAGGCTTAGCCGGTTGAACTTAAATGGACTGGGAAAGTCGAAATTCTGGTTGGAATAGGTGAACGATAAGGGGATGTTGTAAACCCCGGCAATATTGAAATTCAGGTTTCCCGTTAGGTAGTAGGTCAAGTCCTGTCTGTTGGCCGTACCATCATAGAAGACGGCATTGGCAGCAACCCCGCCATTATACCTAAGCCATTTTTCTTTGCCCAATTGGTCAAAATCGATACGCTGGGTATAGCCGAGGGCACAAGACATAAGAAATAGAATTGTTAATGGTTTGGACAAAAGTGTTCGCTTAGAATGTTAAAATACGTTAAATTTAACATTTAGTTGTAATTTATTCGATGAATTGCACAAAAAATTTAACATTCCATTTCCTACTTTGTATAAATTGAATGGTATAGTATTAATCCTGTTAATATTAATTGTAAGTGGTTCATTATCCTTCTTTTAGGATAATATTTTTAAAACGTAAAGTGTGAAGTATTCAAAATAGGAAAAAATGTAGAGGGGATTGTGGTGTCGGTTTAGGTTTAAAATGTCCCCAGTCCCATCCATGATGTATTTCTTGCTTTCAGGTCTGGTCAGTAACGTCTCCTGACTTTGGGATTCCTGCCTGAAAGACGTATTGGCGGTGTAACATCCCCCGCCCTGCGGGCACCCCCTTCACTTCGACTGCGCTCAGTGCAAGCAAAGAGGGATTTTATTGTCCCCCTTTGAGGACGCCATAGCGTAAGCTATGGGCGAGATGGCGCGCTGGAAAAGCAACGTTACCGTTGCTTTGTAGGGGTGTTTTATTTGTTTCATATTTTACTCACTAACTACATGAACTTTCCTGATCAGTAGGTATTCACTCCGTACCCAACCCGATTATTTTCCATTCCTGCCCTCCCGAGATATGGGTGTTCAAAAGTTCGAATCCGACCGAGTAATGGGCCTGTAAAGAACGTTTGTTCTTGGCATCTACCTCGGTAATGATCTGTTCATATTGGGATTTCAGGGTATTTTGCATGGTTTGGTATAGGCCTCGGAATATGCCTTTTTTACGGTAGTCCTTATCCACACATACCTGCCCCATGGCGATATAGTTCCCGATTTTAGGGACCTTGGTCTCGATGATATCGAACATAGGTCTCAAGACCTCTATTTCATTGGAAAATCCAGGGTGCATGCATAAGGCATAGCCCACTACTTTATCCCCATCCTTGGCAATGATGTGCGGGCATACATCATTCATTCGTTTTAAGATATCTAAGGTGTGGGAAACGGTTACAAAGCCTTCTTTGAGTTGTTCTTCTTTTGAAACATTGGCAAATAAGTTACGTTGTTGCAATTCAAGGATCTGCTGTAGTTCATGCGGTTCGGTAGCTGTTTGGAAAATTACCATGGTAAAAAGTTTCGATAAAGGTAGTAATTTAGGGACATGCCCAGAATGCTAAAAAAATTTCTTGATCAAATGGCCCAACAGCTTGGCCTCCATATTCCTTAGCTTCCATAAGCACCGCATAGGTTTCTGTGCAAACCCCAAAAAGCATCAATGTTGTTATGGCGTTACAGGATAATATTGCTTATTTTAAAGGGCATTTTTTATCGAGTGCCTCAACGATTCAATATTGTGTCGATCTAGGAATTGCAGGGTAAGCCATTATGGAAAATATTGGGGAAACCGGGTTTAACGTACTACCCATTCTTTACCCAATGATTCCTACAGGTAGGGAACGTTTTCGGTTTTGTTCACAGGGGAATACCATGAAGGAAGAAATAAAGAAGGATTTACTTGTTTTGAAAAAGTATCTTTAGCCTATGGAAGAAAAATTTTATATCCTGGCTGCATTCGAATTCGCAGCTGATGTTCAGATCCTAAAGGGGAAACTGGAGTCGGAAGGTATTCCCGTTTTCCTGAAGGATGAGAATACCTTAAACTCCGATCCGTTGATCAGTCATGCCATTGGAGGGGTAAAACTACAGGTATATGCGAAGGACAAGGATAGGGCCCTGGAAATTTACAATGAGGTCAGGGCCTATGCTATTGACGATCAGGGCAACCCTATAGTTTGTCCCAATTGCAAGGCCCGAAAATCGGAGGCCTACTATGGGCGTAAGACCATTTTTTATAAACTATTCCCTTTTTTTGAGGAGAAAAAATACAAATGCCTAAATTGTGGAATCATAACTAAACCGGATAAACATGCATAGAATTTTTGTGACTGGAATTTCGACCGAAGTGGGTAAAACCATAGCTTCGGCCATAATAGCTGAGGCCTTGGAGGCCGATTACTGGAAACCCGTACAGGCGGGGGAATTGGATAATACCGATCGCCATAAGGTTTCCCAATTGATCTCCAATACGAAATCGAAAATACATCCCAGTGATTTTGAACTCCAAACCTCTATGAGTCCCCATGCCGCAGCGGAAATCGATAGCGTGACCATAGATGTGAATAAAATTTTTGAGCCTAAGACCGAAAACCATCTGGTGATTGAAGGTGCTGGCGGAATTCTGGTACCCCTGAACGACACCGATACCGTTTTGGATATGATCATGCCCAATTATAAGGTGATCGTGGTCTCGCGCCATTATAAGGGAAGTATCAACCATACGTTATTGACCGTGAATTGGCTTCTGCGAAAAGGATATGATGTTTCTTTGATCTTCAATGGGGATGAAAACCCAACTACCGAAAGTATCATACTTAAAAAAACAGGGGTTAAAGCAATAGGCAGGATCAGTGAGGAAAAATCATTTGATAAAACCGCAGTTAAAGAATATGCCGACCGGTTCCGTTCGGCCTTGTTAGCGCTCTGACCGTTGCAAGATTTCCGCATTTTCCACGGTGGCGTGTACTTGGTAATGCTTTGCTAAAAAAGCATCGATATATTCATTTTGTTGTATTTCCTTTTTGTCAAAGACACGCTTGTTCTTACGTATGACAACGGTTTTTGGCTGAAGCGTTTCCATAAGGTAACGTAGCTCCTCCATCGAAGTGGCCCTTGGGTTATTGTGAAAAGGGAAGAGTTCATCACGACAGATATTGCTGGGATGGGTAGCCGCTTTTGTAGGTGGTTTTACGTCCAAGGACCAATACCCGATATGGTATCCTAGAAATAGGATGTTTTTTGTATCCAAACCGTTTTCTTTAATGTATTTGGGTACCGATATGCCTTCCCCATTAAAGAAAGTTCCCCTTTCAATTTTATTCTTTACGATATTGGCATATTCCAGATAGGATTCCATTGGAATCAATAAGAGGATGAAAAGGTAATACGGTTTCCATTCGATCTTTTTGAAAAATTTTATGTTATGGAATGCCATCACCACCAATAGCAATAGCATGGGGTGAAGTTGGATCAAATAATGCCCGTTGATCCGTCCTCCTTTATAAAAAGCGAACAGTACCCCTACAATGGCAACAAGAAGGTATTGTATGTTCGTTTCTTTCAAGTTGAGTAGTTTCTTTTTCCAAGCAAAAACAAAAAAGCCGGCCAAGATCACATATACGGGAGCCAATTTTAGAAACGAATATCTACGCGCCCCTATATAGGCTATGGGTGCCTTGAATACCGATGAAACCCACAACCCGTGCTCACCTTGCAGATAATAAGGGAGGTATGTCAATGCTATGACCAAAACGATGCCTATACCGTAGATAAAGGCGTAAAGTATTCCGTTGGTCCGGTTTCGATTGCTGAAATGGTCATAAAGGATAAAGACGCCCAAAAACAAAATGGCATAGGCGATATTCATTTTACTCATTACGGCAAGGCCCATAAGCAAGCCGGCGGAAAGATAACCAAGCGGTTTCTTATGCTGTAGCAACACATAGAGTCCCGGCATAAAAAAGGCCATACAAATATGCTCGGACATGACGCCTTGAAGGCTTCCGAACAACGATAAAAGCATAACAGTGCCCAAGGCGGCCCATAGACCGATTTTTTTCGAGTGCGATTTTTCACCGATCTTGTAGGTAAAGAATGCGGTCGAGACCACCAATAGGGTCCCAAAGATCCGTATGGCGATAAAGCTTTTTCCGAAAACATAAATGACGGCTGCGAAAACCAGGAAAGTGATAGGTGGTTTTAAATCCCAAAGTTCGGTATAGGGCAAATGACCGTCTACCCAAGATTGGCCCATAAGAATAAAGGTGCTTTCATCCCGGTCTATATAATCCCTAAAAAAGAAAGGAAAGCGTAATACAAAGGATAATACGGAAAGGATTAAAAATACACTTCTACCTTTTAATTGTGAATAATTAGGTGTTAGTGTAGCTATTACTGTTTTAAGCATCAAGTCGTATACGATTATTCCACATTTTTGCAAGATAGATATAATACCAAATGATTTTCATAAGGACCGAAATAAATTTGAATTATTTTTTGTTCAGATGAAATGGAAAATCCAGACGTAGCGGTTAGTTGGGACTATATAGGCATTATGTGCTACGGATCCCAATGTTGTTGATGTTGTTTTCATGAATGCTCCGGGAACCGATCGAGGGGATGCATCGGGTAAAATGACAATCGATAAAATATTCCACAACAAATTACCGTTACTGGCTATGAATAAATGAAAGTGGCCATACTTTCGGAGTCTCGGGTAGGTTGAGTCTGCAAATTGCCCTTCATATTTTATGGCACAATGAATTTTATAGATACACCATTTTACATCGATGATAAAAGATCTTAAAAAAATTAAAAAGTAATGGTGAATGTCGTTAGTTATAGGGGAAATGCAGTGTCGATTATACTTTCCGTTTAATGAGTGGGATTATTCTTATCAAATTCAGTATCTTTCTTATACCAACCTAAAATTAAGATTATGGAACAATGGTTTACCGCATTGACTTCGTTTGAAAAAATCTATTGGATCGTCGCTATCCTATCATCGATTATTTTATTGATTTTGATCATCGTTACTTTTTTAGGGGGCGACGTTGATGATATGAGTGGTGATGTTGATGTTGAAATTGAGGGGGATACAGGTATAAGTTTTCAGTTTCTATCCTTCAAAAATTTAATGGGGTTTTTCACTATTTTCGGATGGGTAGGGATCTCTTGTTTGGAGAGTGGTTATTCAAAATCCCTGACCGTTATCATATCGGTAATTTGTGGTTTATTGATGATGTTGGCCATGGCCTCGTTATTTTACTACCTGAGCAAATTGCAGAGCAGTGGCACCCTAAAAATGAAAAATGCCCTTGGTCAAATCGGGGAGGTCTATTTGACCATTGGGGCCAATAGATCGAAAATAGGTAAGGTAAGTATCAGCGTACAGGGTACCCTTAGGGAACTCGATGCACTTACAGAGGAAGAAAAAGACTTGCACCAAGGTGATGTCGTCAAGGTAAAGGAAGTCACCGAAAACGGAATATTGATTGTTCAACTCTTAAATAAATAACCAAAATGTTCTTATTACCATTACAACTGGGCGCTGGCGCCTCATTGCTGGCCATTGGCTTTGCAATTCTTTTCTTTTTCATCATCATCATTTCTTTTATACGAAGGTATAAGCGTTGTCCGTCTGACCGTATTCTTGTGGTTTATGGTAAAGTGGGCACAGGTAATTCCGCTAGATGTATTCATGGTGGTGCCGCATTTATTTGGCCGGTAATACAGGATTATGAGTTTTTGGATCTGACACCGATTTCGATAGAGGTTGATTTGGTCAATGCCTTGAGTAAACAGAATATCCGTGTAAATGTTCCTTCTCGATTTACCATTGGTATTTCAACCGAACCGGGCATCATGCAAAATGCCGCAGAACGTTTATTGGGGTTGGGAATGCAAGAAGTACAGGATCTCGCGAAAGAGATAATTTTTGGGCAATTGCGTTTGGTGGTCGCATCAATGGATATTGAGGAAATCAACTCCGATAGGGATAAGTTCCTGACGAACATTTCACAGAGCGTGGAATCGGAATTAAAGAAAGTGGGGCTAAAATTGATCAACGTGAATATCACCGATATCGTTGACGAATCGGGTTATATTGAAGCATTGGGTAAGGAAGCCGCTGCCCATGCCATTAACGCTGCCCGTAAATCGGTAGCTGAGAAGAATAGGGACGGTTCCATTGGTGAGGCCAATGCCGTACAGGATGAGCGAACCCAAGTGGCCGCTGCGAATGCCAAAGCGGTAGAAGGGGAAAACATTGCTAAGATCAATGTCGCGAATTCCGACTCCCTAAGAAGACAGCGAGAGGCCGAGGCCGAACGTACGGCAATCGCAGCGGAAAAAGTACAGGCCGCGAAAGCATTGGAAGAATCGTATGCTGCTGAAAAGGATGCGGAAATCGCCAGGGCGGAAAGGGAGCGTAGTTCCCAAATGGCGGATATTGTGGTGCCTGCGGAAATAGACAAGAAAAAAGTAGAGATCGATGCCGAAGCCGAAGCTGAAATGATTCGTCGTAAAGCACGGGGTGAAGCCGATGCGATCTTTGCCAAGGCAGAAGCAGAAGCAAAAGGTTTATATGAGATTTTGACCAAACAAGCCGAAGGTCTTGATAGGATCGTAAAAGCCGCTGGAGATAATCCTAAAGATGCTGTGCTGTTATTGGTGGCCGATAAACTTCCTGAGCTCGTTAAAACCCAGGCAGAGGCAATCAAGAACATTAAGATTGATAAAGTCACGGTTTGGGATTCAGGGGCTAAGACAGCGGATGGTAAAGGTTCTACAGCCAATTTCATCTCCGGAATGTATAAATCGGTACCGCCACTTCAAGAAATGTTCAACATGGCGGGAATGCAATTGCCAGAGTATTTAAAAGGAAAAGATGTTGTTGATGGGGCCTTGGCAGAAGAAGATGGGTCGAACAAAAAAGAAGCGTTTAAAGACGATTCGGAAGAATAGGTAAAGGATTGTCCTTATCGTGGATATAAACCTAGTTGCCGTGAAAAGCAACTAGGTTTTTTTATTCAATAAAGGCATTCGCTGAAAAAATCAATCTAGAACAACAGATATGCTCAGGAAAATCGAATCTGAAAAAATTGGATTTCCTATGCAATGCCAATGACCTTATTATAGGCACTTTTCAACTTTTTGATTACAATTTCGATTTCTTCTTCATTTAAATGTCCAAAACCAAAACGAATGGCACAGGTATTTTTGTCTTGATATAAAATAGTTTTGGGTAGAAATAAATCCAATTTAGCGGCTTCTTCGGCAAGTTTTACCAAGGATATGGTTTCTACAAATTGCAACCATATCGCCAAACCGCCTAAGGGCATTTCCCAAGCAATGATATTTTTGAAATAATCCTGTAAAAAAAGGCACAAACAATCGCGACGCTGTTTGTAAGTGACGATGTTCTTTTTCTTAAGTCTATATATTTCGCCCTCGGAAATAAGTTCGGAAAGCATTTGTTCTTGTATTAAATCGCCTTGTTTATCCAATAATTGCAAATAGTTTTTGGCTTCAGAAATCAGGTTTTCCGGGGCCACTACAAAGCCCGTGTGAAAACTTGGAAATAACGACTGTCCCAACTTGCCCAAATAAATGACCATGCCGTTGGCATCTGCACTTGCCATGGGTAACATGGCAGATCCTTCAAACTGGAAATCGTGGTCGTAATCATCCTCTATAATCGCAAATCCATGTGTTTTTGCCAATTGCAACAATTGTAATCGTCGTTTTGCGCTCAACGTTACCGTTGTGGGATAATCCCTATTGGCACAAACATACACACAGCGTATACTTCCTTTTACAAAATGCTTTTTTATATACTCTATATTCAAACCTTCATTATCTACGGGAATGGTTCTAATCGCCGCACCAGCTTGTTGAAAAATCATATTGGCAGCATAATTGCTCAACTGACCGACCAATACCAAATCATCTTGTTTGATCAATAGTTGTGAAACGATATACAGACTCATTTCCGTGCTACGCGTATTAACCAGATTATTTGGTTTTATATGAAATCCTCGTGTTGCGTTTAAATAATTGCATAGTTGTGTACTGAAGACCGAAGGAAGCAACGCACTTGTTCTATTCCATTTATTGATTAATGGTTTTCGTTTCATGGCTGCACTATACCATCTCGAAAATTGATGTACAGGATGTAAACGTAAATCCGGTTTGCCGTCGCTCAGCGTATATCCCAAAGAAGTTTCTTCTGTGGTTGGAGCCAAATGAAATGACTGTTGAAACGGAAAACCGGCCACTTTCGGATACGTATAGGCCTGTTGGATATGTTGGGCCGTTGCTTTGATTTTTACCGTGGATTCCTCCGGCACCAAAACAAATGTCCCTTTATTGGCTATAATGTCTACCCAACCTTGTGAAGCCAATTCATCGTAAATGGCAACTGCGGTATTGCGATGGATGTTCAACAACTGACTTAAAACACGTGTTCCGGGTAACTTACTGCCTTTTTCCAAATAGCCCCGTTGTATCGCATTTATAACTTGTTGTGCCACTTGTATATAAACAGGTTGCGCGATCGTTTTGTCGAATGTGACTAGTTGCTTTAGTATATCACTAACCGGACTATTCATTGTTTTAAAACTGGACTAGTTTAATCGTCCGGAAAATTACGACTTTTGCAACATAAAATTAAATGATGCAATAACGCGACCATTGCAAAACCCATAAAGATGAAAAATACAGGCTTACTTTTTATATTTTTATTGATTGGCGCATTTCAATTACAAGCTCAACAAGAACAGCCTTTAATAAAAGTCGATTCTTTAAGTGAAGTTGTAGTTACTTCAGCTCGAATTGATTTGCCCTTCAAGGAAAATTCCAGGACCATAAATATCATTACGGCAACTGATATCAAAACCAGCTCTGCCGTTACCATGGCAGATCTATTGCAGCAAGTCGCTGGAGTGGACATAAGAAGACGTGGTACAGGCGGAAGTCAGGCCGATTTATATATTAGGGGAGGTGGTTTTGACCAAACACTCTTATTGATCGATGGTATTAAAATGGACGATGCGCAAACTGGGCACCATACCATGAATGCTTCTTTACCGCTTGAGGTTATTGAGCGTATAGAGATTATAAAAGGTCCTGCAGCTAGGGTTTTTGGGCAGAACGCCTTTACGGGGGCTATTAATATTGTCACTAAATCAAACCTAAACAATTCCGTTACGGCAAATCTTGAAGCTGGCTCTTTTGGGCAGCTTAACGGTTCTATAACCGTTGGGTCTGAATTAGGGAATTCAACACATATTTTCCATGCTGGTAAAATGACCTCTGAGGGTTACCGAAATAATTCGGATTATGACAACTCGAATTATTTCTTGAAAAGTGTTTTCAACAAAGAAGCACAACCGATTGAAATGATAGCGACTTTTTTCGAAAAAAAATTCGGTGCTGAAAATTTCTACACGACCAGCACTTCTTTCAATGAATACGAAGAAACCCAAAACAGTTTATTGGCATTTACGACTAAATTCCAGTCGGAAAAATTTAAAATCCAACCAAGAATCTACTGGAAGCGTAATCAAGATATGTTTTTGTTAAAACGTTATGAGCCTGAGTTTTTCAGAAACTTTCATATTTCGAATAAAATTGGGGCCGAAGCCAATGCGTCCTATAAATCGAAATTGGGTGAAACCGGTTTTGGGATCGATATGTCCAAAACCTTTTTACGAAGTAATAATCTAGGCCATCGGAATCGTTTTATGACGACGCTGTTTTTGGAACACAGATTGGAGTTTATCGATAACCGATTAGACATTACACCCGGAGTTGCCATGACGTATTATTCGGATTTTAAGTTTAATGCCTTTCCGGGATTGGACGTTGGTTTTGATATGGGCAATAACCTAAAAGCTTATGGAAACATCGGTTTTACCTATAGAATTCCGACATATACCGATTTGTACTACAGTGACCCGAGCACCAACGGAAATCCGGATTTGGAACCGGAAGAGGCATTTGCCCAAGAAATCGGAATCAAATACATTACACCGAAATTCACGTCAACTTTAGCCGTCTTTAATAGGGATGCCGAAAATCTCATAGATTATATTAGACCCAATACCACCGAAGGTGTCTTTACCGCAACCAACATTGCGGAAGTGAACACCAAAGGATTGGAATTTGATGCAGCCTATAATTTTAAGCTGATTGATTTCAACCAGACTTTGGCAATCGGGTATGCTTTTTTGGATGATAATATTTTAGACCAAAACGAAGAATTATCGCGTTACTCCCTAAACACGTTGAAACATCATTTTACAACACGATTGCGTACCCAATTACTCAAAAATGTTAGCCAGAATATTGTTTACAAATACGCTGAACGTACTACGGGACAAACCTATAATGTTTGGGATGCTTCTGTTGTGATGAAATTAAAACAAGTTGAATTATCAATAACGGCAAGCAATATTTTTGATGCCGAGTATATTGAGTCCGGGTTTACTCCGATGCCACCAAGCAATGTGTTGTTCGGTTTGCGTTACGGTTTTAAATAACCATCATGACATGGATACTTCTTACGATCAGTATACGGATGATAGAGCTACACCCGCTTTTGTAAAACGTTTGTGAAACAATGGTTTACGTAAACCGGGGATTTTAAATCGGGTTCTTTGGGCGAAAACCGAAAAGGACAAGATCGGAGCTTGGGATCGAACGAAATGAACAGGCCAGGCAAAAGGCCAAAATGAAGGGGTAATTTCACTGGCTGGGTCAATTTTGCAGACCTATTTTAAGAGATTTCATACATTTGTCCGATAATTCAACTCACTTGAACTTGAACTTAAGAGAAATACCAAGGGTAAAGACCATTACCAAGGAGGATTTTATACAACACTATTACAAACCCCAAAAGCCGGTCGTGATCGAACGGTTTATTGAGGATTGGCCCGCCTATTCCAAATGGAATTTGGATTATATACGCGAAGTTGCCGGGGAAAAGGTTGTGCCTTTGTATGATGATCGACCCGTACATCATAAGGATGGGTTTAACGAACCCCATGCCAAAATGAAGATGTCGGATTATATAGACTTACTTCAGAAAGAACCTACGAAATATCGTATTTTCCTTTGGAATATCCTGAAGGAAGTGCCAAGTTTACAAAATGATTTTACCTATCCCGATTTTGGTTTGCGCTTAATGAAGACACTTCCCATGCTTTTCTTTGGGGGGCGTGATTCGTACACGTTTATGCATTTTGATATAGACCTGGCCAATATTTTCCATTTTCATTTTGAGGGGAAAAAGGAATGTATCTTATTCCCACAATCGGAAAGTAAATATTTATATAAGGTCCCGCATTCGTTGATTACCCATGAAAGTATCGATTTTAAGAATCCAGATTTTCAGAAATGGCCGGCCTTAAAGCATGCCAAGGGTCATAAGACGCATTTGAACCATGGTGAGGTTTTATATATTCCTGAAGGCTATTGGCATTATATGCGATATATTACCCCGGGCTTTTCAATGAGCCTGCGTGCTATAGCCAAGAACCCCAGAAACCTGTTTTCCGCTTTTTATAACGTTATCGTAATGCGTAATTACGATGGGATAATGCGAAAAATACAAGGCCAGAAGTGGATCGATCGGAAGAACGAAAAAGCCATACAGAGAACAAACCTGAATTTGCATGGTGCAATCAAATAAGATTGGATATATTTGATCCCTAAAAAAAGTCATACATTAACCAATTTAAGCATAATACTATGAAAAAAGTTTTAGTTGCCATGACAATGATTTTCGGTGTTTCATTTGTAAATGCCCAAGCCTTTGAAGGAAAGGATGACACTAAATTCCAAGTTGGGGCCAATTTCCAGGAAAACGGGACCGGAATCGTCCTTACCTATGATTATGGTATGGGCGAAAATTTCTCGCTAGGGGCCATATCATCATATATTTTGGGTGTGGAGGAATCTATCGATGCTGATTTCGGGGACAGGTTCGACCTTAAAGTGAGGTTTAATGCCAACATAGGAAGTGTCATGCAATTGCCTGATAATGTCGATGTTTATCCAGGCTTGAATTTAGGTTTAAAGAATTTTGGGGGGCATTTGGGTACCCGGTATTTCTTTAGTGAAGGGTTTGGTCTTTTCGCTGAGGCATCGGTTCCTTTCGCGAAATACAATGCGGATGAATTAACGGCAGCTGAGGAATTGCACAATCAATTTGTGTTTAGCATAGGGGCTACTTTTAACCTTTGATTTTAAAAAAAAATAGTGGATAAGGACGATTGGTTGAACGGTCGTCCTTTTTTTATTCGATCAATTCAGATATTTTATCATACACCAAATGGCTTTCCCAACCGCGGTAAAGCAGATAATCGGCCAGTTTTCGCTTTCGCTTTTGTATGTCGGTTTCCTTTATGGCTTCGAGCCTTTTTTTGGCAAGGGCATCCAAGGTTTCCATATAATGGGCATCTTCGATTTCCGCTAAGGCGCTTTTGATATTGTAGCTTGATATATCCCGTTGTTTCAGCTCATTTACGATCCTGTTCCTGCCCCATTTTTTTATATTGAATTTACCACGGGCGAAACTTTGGGCAAAACGTTCTTCGTTCAAATAATTCTCTTGGATCAAATGGGTGATGATTTGGTCTATCACTTCAGGGATCATACGCATCCCACGGAGCTTTATCGTCACGTCTTTATGGCAACGTTCCTGATAGGCACAATAGCGTTCCAACTTTTTGGTCGCTTCGGTTAGGGTATATGAATTTGTTTTTTTGAACAAGATAACAGGATTTTAATGGCGATGTTCTTTTTGATTAGGTAAAAGGGTCCGCACCAATATACCTTGGATGCGAATGGCAAATTAAAGGTCTTTGACAATGAAAATAAAGCGGTTTGCCAATTATTTGGAATCGACTTGGAATAAACAAAAAAAGCGACTCCGTTGCCGAAGTCGCTTTTTTTAATATATGGTTTTGCCGTTCTTATCCTTAAAACGGTACTCTAGATACGTATACGCATCCCTAGGTTGGATCTTGATCCATTTTTTATGGTCTAAAAACCATTTGGTTCTGATCGATGGAAAACCTTTGGTAAGGTAAGCCGCAATAAATGGATGTATGTTCAAAGTGATCTTACAATCCTTTTTAGGGCCTTTTAAAAGTTTTTCCAAGTCGACGTTGATTTTGTCTATTAAAACGATTGGAGCTTCTATTTCTTTCCCCGCTATATTGGGGTCTACTTCCGTTGTTTTAATATTCATTTCGGGACGAACCCGTTGTCTCGTGATCTGTACAAGACCAAATTTACTGGGCGGCAAAATCTTATGCTTGGCCCGATCATCCTTCATTTCATCACGAAGATGATCAAAAAGCTTTCTTCTATGGGGTGCTTTTATCATATCGATAAAATCGATAACGATAATTCCTCCCATATCCCGAAGACGTAATTGTCTTGCTATTTCCGAAGCAGCGAGCATATTGACCTCCAAAGCGGTATCTTCTTGATTTTTTGCTTTGTTGGATCTATTGCCACTGTTTACGTCTATGACGTGTAATGCTTCAGTGTGCTCTATGATCAAATAGGCTCCCTTGCTCATTGTGGCCGTGCGGCCGAAAGAAGTTTTGATCTGCCTTTCTATTCCGAATTTTTCGAATATAGGGACAGGGGAGTTGTAAAGTTTAACCATGGATTCTTTGCCTGGGGCAATTTCTTGTACATAATCTTTGACCTGGTTATAAAGCGTCTGGTCATCTACATGTATTCCCGAAAAGGAATCGTTGAAAACGTCCCTTAGGATACTGGAAGCCCTGTTGAGCTCTACCAATACTTTGGATGGTGTAGGTGCTTTATACAATTTTTTACACATTGTGGACCATTTGTCCAGCAAGTTCTCTAGATCTTTGTCCAGTTCGGCGACTTTTTTACCTTCGGCGACTGTTCTGATAATTACCCCAAATCCTTTAGGCTTAATACTCTTTACGAGTCTTTTCAACCTATCTTTTTCTTCTTTGCTCGCAATCTTCTGAGAGACCGAAACACGTTCGGAAAAAGGTACCATGACCAAATAACGACCGGCTAGTGAAAGCTCGGAACTTATCCTTGGTCCTTTGGTGGAAATGGGTTCTTTAACAATCTGTACTAATAGGGATTGATTTGATTTAATGACATCATTGATGCTGCCATTCTTATCAATATCTTTTTCCATCGGAAAGTTTTTCAAGGAGTAGTCCTTGAGCTTTCCGATGCTCACTTGTTTTATGAATTTCAACATTGTGGACAATTGTGGCCCTAGGTCATGATAATGCAGGAAAGCATCTTTTTCATAACCTACGTTTACAAAGGCTGCGTTAAGACCGGTAACCGGTTTTCTGACTTTGGCCAAAAATATGTCGCCAACAGAAAAATCGTTATTGTCTTCCTCTTTGTGTAATTCTGTGAGTTTTCCTTCTTTTAGTAAGGCAAAATCGACGGCGTTGGAACTAGATCTTACGATTAATTCTCTATTCACCTGATTTTATTTATATCTGTTGTCCGCTTTTAAATAAAAGGGACGACAAATAGATTAAACAATAGTAGTCACAGGTTGTATAAACCCGTCGAAATTCTTTGTGGAATTTCTATGTCAATGAACGTAATAAACGAAAAAGTAGTTGAGAACAACTACTTTTTCTTGTGTCGGTTAGCTCTTCTACGCTTCTTGCGCTTATGGGTAGCTACCTTATGTCTCTTTCTTTTTTTACCACTCGGCATAAAGTTCTAATTTATGGATTATTATTTATTTTACGTGTACGTTGCTTTTAACACCTTCTACGAACACCTTGGCAGGTTTAAATGCCGGGATATTGTGAGCTGGTATTTTAATGGTTGTATTCTTCGAAATGTTCCTTCCAGTCTTTTCAGCCCTGGTCTTTATAATAAAACTACCGAATCCCCTAAGATATACATTATCACCACTTTCCAATGAAGTTTTTACCTCTTCCATGAAGGATTCAACAGTTGCCTGCACATCACCTTTTTCAATTCCCAGTTTGTCTGAGATTTTCGATACAATTTCCGCTTTCGTCATTTTATGTATTATATTATATGTGTATTTTTTCGGCTTGCAAATATATAAATTAAATTTATTCTTTTGGCTTAATGGACTAATTTTAAGTATATAAACACCTACTTTTATTATATAGTATATATGTATATGATTTTTTCCCGTAAAATTCTCCTTTGGTATGGCAAAAACAAACGCACCCTTCCATGGCGACAAACGAAAGATCCCTATAGGATTTGGCTTTCCGAAATTATTCTCCAACAAACCAGGGTGGCGCAAGGGCTACCGTATTATTCAAGGTTTTTGGAACGCTTCCCTACCGTATTTGATTTGGCCGATGCCTCCGAGGAACAGGTACTGAAATTATGGCAAGGCCTTGGGTATTACTCGCGGGCAAGGAACCTGCACGCCACCGCCAAAATGGTGGTCAAGGATTATAATGGTGAATTTCCGGACACTTATAAAGGGCTGTTGAACTTAAAGGGAGTGGGGGACTATACGGCGAGTGCCATTGCTTCGATCTCTTTTGATCTACCAGAGCCTGTGGTCGATGGGAATGTGTATAGGGTACTCGCACGATATTTCGGGGTAGAACTGCCGATTAATGCTTCGGAAGGCATCCGCTATTTTAAACAATTGGCAAGGAAGGTGATGGATCCGGATCGGATAAGGGACTATAATCAGGCGTTAATGGAGTTCGGGGCAATACAATGTACACCAAAAAAACCCGATTGTCCGGGCTGTCCCTTGAATGAAGGGTGCGTTGCCCTTCAAAAAAACAAGGTGGCGGAACTCCCTCAAAAATTGAATAAGACCAAGGTCAGAAAGCGATATTTCAACTATCTTGTTGTTGTCGATGGCAAGAACAGGACCTTGTTGCAACAACGAAGGGGAAAGGGTATTTGGCAGAACCTTTGGGAATTCCCCTTGCTCGAAACCCAAGGTCACATTCATAGGGATGAATTGGAACGTACCTATAATAAGGTAGTACCCATTGATGGAAGCCCGAATATTTTTGAATTCAATACCGAAAGTATCGTGCATAAGTTGTCGCACCAGCATCTGTATACCAAGTTTTGGATCCTGCAAACCGATTCCCATTTGGATAAAGGCATCGATTTGACCACAATATCCGATTATCCCGTACCGGTTTTGATAGCTGATTTTATTAAAACATTTAAAATTTAGTACTTTTGGGCATTAGACAAAAATTATGAGTGGAACATTGAACAAAGTGATGCTTATCGGGCATTTGGGAGACGAGGTTAAAATGCACTATTTTGAGGGGGGTGGTTGTATAGGAAGGTTCCCTATCGCTACCAATGAGACCTATACCAATAAGCAGACCGGGGAACGGGTGACCAATACGGATTGGCATAATGTCGTGGTACGCAACAAGGCTGCCGAGATTTGTGAAAAGTACCTTAGTAAAGGGGATAAAATCTATGTTGAAGGACGTTTAAAAAACCGACAATGGCAAGGTGAGGATGGCAATACCCGATATACCACAGAAGTACATGTGCAGGATTTCACCTTCCTGACTACCAAAAAGGAAAGTATGGCGAATGCACAGGCGGCTGGCCAACCATCACGACCGGCACAGAATCAGGCGCCGGCCAAGGCTAACGAACCTACAGCTTCCGTGACACCGGAAGATGATGATGATTTGCCATTTTAACCACAAAAAACCTAATATTTGACTGTTGGACCCAGAACCCCTTAGTTTTTTCCTGAATTTCATAGCTGTTGAGGGTACATTTATACTCAATATTGGCATATTATTGGTGCTGTTGCTCTGTTCGGCCCTCATTTCAGGTGCCGAAGTGGCCTTTTTTGGCCTGTCCGCAACAGATGTCAATACCATTGAACAGAACAAGTCTTCCAAGGGAAGCATAATCGTAAGGTTACTTGAACGGCCCAAAAAATTATTGGCGACTATCTTAATCGCCAATAATGCCATAAATATCGGAGTGGTTCTTTTATTCAATATCATAGGGGATACCCTTTTCTCGAATATTGATTACCAACTCTTGAATGTAATTTCAGTGCGCTTTTTGTTGGAAGTGGTCGTAGCTACCTTTTTGATCTTGATGTTCGGGGAAATCTTGCCAAAAGTATACGCCAATAGGAATAAGGTCAGTTTTTCACATTTTATGGCCTATCCACTAAAAGTCCTCGATTTTGTTTTCTCCCCGTTGAGTCTTCCCATGCGGGCTTCCACCATTTACTTGAATAATAAATTGGGAAGGTACAAGCCAAGTCTTAGCGTTGACCAATTGTCCCAAGCTTTGGAACTTACTTCGGAAGGGGATACGACCAAAGAGGAACAGCGACTTTTGGAGGGTATCGTTTCATTCGGGAATACCGATACGAAACAAGTAATGCGGCCACGTATCGATTTATTCGCTTTGAGCGAGGATATGAAATTTCCCGATGTTCTCGAAGAAATCAAGAAACAAGGATATTCGCGTATTCCGGTTTTTTCGGAAAATATGGATAATGTCCTGGGGGTCCTCTATGTAAAAGATCTATTACCTTATATAGACCGAAAATCATTTAATTGGATATCGTTGATCCGAGACCCTTATTTTGTGCCCGAGAACAAGAAGTTGGATGATCTTTTGTTGGAGTTTCAAGAAAAGAAAAACCATTTGGCGGTGGTTGTCGACGAATATGGGGGCACCTCGGGGATCGTCACCCTTGAGGATATAATCGAAGAGATCGTAGGGGACATCAGTGATGAGTTCGATGATGAGGATTTGGTGTATTCCAAATTGGATGAGTTCAATTATGTCTTTGATGGTAAAACGGCCCTAAAGGATTTTTATAGGGTAGTGAAAATCGAGGACGATGAGGACTTTGAGGGTCAAAAAGGCGAATCGGAGACCATTGCCGGTTTTGTCTTGGAAATTGCCGGATGCTTTCCCAAAAAAGGGGATAAAGTCGTTTTCAAGGATTATGCATTCGTCGTTGAGAGTCTTGATAAAAAGAGATTAAAACAAATAAAAGTGATTTTACCAAATGAGTAGTAAACGTATTCCATTTGTATTTTTTTCTATGATCGTATTCATAAGTTGCCAAGATGGAGTGATTCCCAAGCCCAACGCGAAATTACGATTGGAATACCCACAAACCGAGTACCGGACCATGGAAACCGATCATTTTAAATTTCTAAAGAACGCGGAAAGCGTTTTTAAGCAACAGGATGCCCATGCAATGACCTTGGATTATCCCAGTATGAAAGGTTCCCTTTTCATTACCTATAAAGAGGTAGACGATAATATTGATAAACTGCTTTCCGATGCACAAAAATTGTCCATTGAACATTCTGCAAAAGCGGATGGGATATTGCCGCATCCTTTCATAAATGAAAGGGATAAAGTCTATGGGACGTTCTTTGAAGTTGTTGGTGATGCGGCTTCACAAGCCCAATTTTATGTAACCGATAGCACCGAACACTTTTTGGCAGGATCCCTTTATTTTTATACCAAACCCAATTATGACTCCATTTACCCAGCCGCTGTATATTTGCAAGACGACATTAAGAAGTTCATGGAAAGCGTTAGGTGGAAGTGATCGCTAACTTACGGTCGGTCCCAAGTGTATATAAATGGAGTAGGCGAATCCCTATTCCTTTTTGAGCAATTTTTCGGCATTGGCGATACTCGTATAGATCTGTTCCCTTAGGGCCTCGACCTTTTCTTCTTCCTCATTCAGCCAAATTTGCTTTTGATCGGTCAAAGCCTTCCCGTTTAGGATTTCATCGGAATCAAAACGGTTGCCGAAACCCTGCATCCAATCCATCATGGCCTGATGGGCATCTTGCAAGCCCTTTCTGGCTTCTTTGTACTGCAGACCGATTTCGGTACTGTCTTCCTTACTGCTCAATTCGCCGACCAATTGGCCCATGACGCTCATTTTTGGCATAACCTCGTCATGGATTGCCATGACTTTGTCCATTTGTTCGTTGGCAGCTTCCGTGTCGCCCTTTTTTTCACCTTTACATGAGATATTGCCGATCAATAGGATTGTGGCCAAAATGCCGAATAACTTTTTCATTCTTGTATTTTTATATTAGTGGTTTTGTTTTTATCCCGAATTTGTTTTTCACCCGATGCCCGCCTTAAATTTTACTTGTCCCGCAAGGGTTCATTTTCTTAAGAATGGGTACTGCCATTCCTTTTCCATTACCTCGACATCGAAAGATAGCCTTTTCAAAAATACATAATACCTATTTGTTTTTCTTACAAATCAGGGTTGATATTTCAGTGTTGCCTATATTTTTTGGATGTGAGTTAGGTAGGGAACAAAACCGAAACCGATGGGGTTCGTTCTTAAATCCTTAAAGATGCCTTAGGCTCCCCTAATGGGCCAATCGTTACGACCAAATTTTCGAATATTGTGTATTATGGTGCAAGGGGCGCCTTGGTCTTTAACAAGAATTTAAATTAAATTGATCATAAATTCCTTAATTTAAGGGGAATAACCAAAATCTCTGACTATGAAACAATTTGCCTTACCAATTCGTTTCGGTATAGTAACAAGCGTTTGCTTGATTGCTTACTTTCTGTTTTTAGCGCTATTCACCTTACATACCAATGTTTTTTTCAGTGTTTTCAATGGGGTCATTACCGGTTTTGGCATCTATGAGGCCATTAAAATATTCAAAATTAAAGAAGCCGATCGTTTTAACTACGGCAGTGGGTTTACGGCGGGTTTGGTTACCGGGGGGATTGCAACGATACTGTTCACGCTGTTCTTTACGTTCTATGCCACGGAGGTCGATTCGGAATTTATCGGTGAATTATCGAGGGCTTGGGCCAGTGAGGTCAAGAATTTTGAGGCAATCGTCTTTTTTACCGTAGCGATAATGGGTTTTGCGACCACTTTGGTCGTTACCCTTGCCATCATGCAGCTGTTCAAGTCGTATAAAAGGCCGTAACCCAAACAAGCAATGTACTTTATGCATGTGATAACGGCATCAATTTTTATTCTCAAATCTCTTGTACATTAAGGAATTAGGAGTATATTTGCACCCGCCTATGAAAAAAAAGTAGGGATAATTAAAATTAATAGATACGCTATGTATGCAATTGTAGAGATGGCAGGGCAGCAATTTAAAGTTGCGAAAGACCAAAAAGTGTATGTTCACCGTTTGCAAACGGAAGAAGGTAAAAAGGTAACTTTTGACAATGTACTTCTTTTGGACGACGGTAAGAACGTTACTGTTGGCGCCCCAGCTATAGACGGAGCCGCTGTTGAGGCTAAAGTCGTTAAACACCTAAAAGGGGACAAGGTAATTGTCTTTAAAAAGAAAAGACGTAAAGGGTATGCCGTTAAAAATGGCCATCGCCAATCGTTGACCGAAATCGTTGTGGAAAGCATTGTGACTTCCGGGGCGAAAAAAGCAACTAAGGCAAAGGCAGAACCAAAGGCCAAAGCCGTTGTAAAAGCGGAAGCTCCTGTAAAGGAAGCTCCCAAAAAAGCTGCTTCCAAGAAAGCGGACGATTTAAAAAAGGTTGAAGGTATTGGACCAAAAATCGCCGAAACCTTGATTGCTGCAGGTATTTCAACTTTCGCTGAATTGGCAAATTCAACTCCGGAAAAGATTTCAGAGATCATTGCCGATGTTCGTGGGAACCACGTTACCGATACTTGGCCAGCTCAAGCTAAATTGGCTGCCGAAGGCAAATGGGACGAGTTGAAAAAATGGCAAGACGAATTAGACGGTGGTAAGGCTTAATTGCCCGATCATCAAGTATAACAATAAAAACCGAAGAAAATGGCTCACAAGAAAGGTGTAGGTAGTTCAAAAAACGGTAGGGAATCAGAATCGAAACGCTTAGGGGTTAAGATTTTTGGTGGCCAAGCGGCTATCGCCGGTAATATCATCGTTAGACAACGAGGTACTAAGCACAACCCAGGAGAAAATGTCTATGCAGGTAAAGATCATACTTTGCATGCAAGAGTAGACGGATTGGTAAAATTCGAAAAGAAAGCAGGAGGGAAATCCTATGTTTCCATCGAGCCTTTTGAGGCTTAGTAAACCGCTTAGAATTTATATAAAGCCCTTACTTTAGAGTAAGGGCTTTTTTTGTTATTTGAATGTTAAGTTATTTTAAAGTACCCTTTTAGGTTGGGATAAATTGATTTTTTCTTAAATTTTACCTAACCCTATTATTTGTGGTTATACGATTTCTTTGTGATGAATAATCAACCATCGGAAAATGAAAACCACTTTATTATTTGTTTGCCTCTTTTTGCCCCTATGTCTTTTATCCCAAACCGGAAATATCAAGGGAACGATCTCTGATAAGAATGGATTGTATTTACCCGGTGCCAGTGTGGTACTACCTTCGATCAACAAAGGTGTCATCACCGATTTTGACGGTCGATTTACCCTTGTAAACGTACCGGAAGGCGCTTATACCTTAAAGGTGCTGTATTTAGGGTATGAAGACCTAAGTCGGGAAGTTACGGTAAGGGCCGATGAAACTGTCGAAGTTGCCTTGTTCGTTGAACCCAAGAACATCGAATTGGACGGTGTCATGGTAAGTGCCTACGGATCGGGAGGACAGGCCAAAGCCCTTAATACCCAAAAGAACAACCTTAATATTACCAATGTCGTTTCTACGGACCAAATCGGTAAGTTTCCCGATGCGAATATCGGGGATGCCGTAAAAAGGATTCCCGGGATAACCATGCAGGTAGACCAAGGAGAGGCAAGGAACATTATCGTAAGGGGACTTTCCCCTCAATTGAATTCCGTTACCTTAAACGGGAGCCGGGTGCCTTCTGCCGAAGGGGATAACAGGAATGTTCAAATGGATTTGATACCGGCCGATATGATACAGTCCATTGAGGTGAGCAAAGCCGTAACTCCCGATATGGATGCAGATGCCCTAGGGGGATCGGTCAATTTAATTACAAGGACATCGCCACAGGGATTCAGGATTTCCACGAACATTGGGTCAGGTATCAATTTTATTACGGATAAGGCTATTTTAAACGGTTCGCTCTTAATAGGGAATAGAAGTGATAACGGTAAGTTTGGATGGATGGTATCCGCATCTATCAATGACAACGACTTCGGTTCCGACAATATCGAAGCGGAATGGACCGATGAGTTCGAATATTATACGGGGTCCGATGATTCGGAAGGGGAACCCATTTTGGAAGAAATTGAAGTGGAACCCTATACGAAGGTTTTTGAACAACGGGAGTACTTGGTTCAACGTATACGCAGGAGTTTTTCCGTGAATATGGATTATAAATTCGATGCCGATAATACGATCTTTGTTAAAACCATGTATAACTGGCGCGATGATCGTGAGAATAGATTCCGTCTAGAACACGAAATTTTGGACGGTGAGGATATTACGTTGGGAGACTTCACCATAACCGACGGGGTGCCTACCAGTTTTCCGGTAGAAGTAAAGAGGCAAAGTAAGGGGGGTATCGATAATGATAGAAACAAAAATCGCAGACTCGAGGACCAACGTATGCAAAACTACACCTTGGGAGGGAACCATCTATGGGGTGCTTTAAAAATGGATTGGATGACATCCTATGCCAAAGCTTCCGAGGAAAGACTCCATGAGCGCTATGCCGAATTT
Organism: Maribacter polysaccharolyticus; assembly: GCF_028882255.1. Classification (GTDB taxonomy): domain Bacteria; phylum Bacteroidota; class Bacteroidia; order Flavobacteriales; family Flavobacteriaceae; genus Maribacter_A; species Maribacter_A polysaccharolyticus. Next base: position 411,338 of record NZ_JARBUY010000004.1, on the reverse strand, counting down.
GAATCCGAATATATGATCGATAACGATGTTCAAAACACGCGATACCCCAGATTCTCGGTGGCAGATGAGGATGATGCCGCCCTCGATAATTTTGAGTACGGGGAAATAACCGAAGAAAACCAATATACTGAAGAAGAAGATGTAAATGTATTTGTGAATTTTGAGATTCCGGCGGATCTTTTCGGTAATGCGGAAGGTACCATTAAATTTGGCGCAAGGGGTAGGTTTAAAACCAAGTTAAGGGATAATGATTTCTATGAATTCGATCTGGAAAATGATTATCCAACCTTGTCCGATGTTCCCGTTAAGGATTATAGTGACCCTGATTTTTTGGCAGGAAGTCAATATCAAATCGGGTCGTTTGCCAGTGAAGCATGGTTGGGAGGATTAAATTTGGTCAACGGGGAATCGGTACCCGATGAATTTCTTCGTGCCAATTTCGATGTACGGGAAGATGTGTTCGCCGGTTATGCCATGACCAATCAAATGATCGGTGATAAATTGGGAATATTGGTCGGCGTTCGATTGGAGGCCACAAAAGTAACGGCAACAGGAAATCAGATTGAGGATGAGGAAAATATCATTGGGGAGATTACGGAAGAAAGCTCCTATACCAATCTTCTCCCAGGGGTCCATTTTAAGTACGACCTTGATAACAGTACCATTCTTCGTTTTGCATGGACCAATACGTTGGCAAGACCCAATTATGCAGATTTGGTGCCTTCTTTGGATATTGTCTCGAGCGATGAGGAGATCTATGTGGGGAACCCCGATTTGGAAGCTACGACCTCAATGAACTTCGATATCATGGCCGAACATTATTTTGAAAGTGTCGGACTGTTATCGGGGGGTGTTTTTTATAAGGAAATAGATAATTTCATTTATACCTTCCAAGGGGAAACCACAGATGATTCTTATGGCGCCGGAACCGAGGGCTTTGAAATTTATCAGCCTTTGAACGGCGAAGGGGCATCGGTTTTTGGAGCGGAATTCGCATTTCAACGTCAGTTGGATTTTCTCCCCGGATTTGCCAAAAACCTCAGTCTATATGTGAACTACACCTATTTAAATTCCTCTGCCAATGGCATTAGGAACGAAGATGGGGAAGAACGCGAGGATATTGATCTACCCAATACGTCACCGAATATGTTCAATGGCTCTTTGGCCTATGCCGATAAAAAATTCAGTGCGCGCTTATCGGCTAATTTCTCGGATAGTTATATCGATGAGATTGGTGGAAATGCTTTTGAGGACAGTTATTATGACACACAAATGTTCTTGGATCTTAATGCATCGTTCCAAATCAGTTCCAACCTGAGTATTTATGCCGACCTTAATAATATTACCAATCAGCCCCTGCGCTATTTCCAAGGTGTTAAAGAGCGTACGCAACAAATGGAATTCTATGGGCAGCGTTTGACTTTCGGCCTTAAATATGATTTTTTTAGGAGCAAAAACAAATAAATCCATTTCCGATACCTGCTATGGCCATCGAATCGGATTTATTGATCCAAATATGTTTGACATGAAAAAAGCCCTCTTGATTTTATTGCCTCTCACGCTTACCTTGGCCTGTAACCGGAGCACGTTACCCGCCATTGCTCCGGACGTGATAACCGAGTTTACCGCGAATGACACCGATGACCCGGCCATATGGATCCATCCGGAAGATGCTTCAAAATCAATCGTATTCGGTACGGACAAAGATACCCAAGGAGCCATATATGCTTTTGATCTGGAGGGTAAGATCATTGAAGCTATGACCATAAGGGGTGTTCAAAGACCCAATAATGTGGATGTAGCCTATGGTTTTCGAATCAATGATTCAACATATACCGATGTTCTTGTCTTTACCGAAAGGGAGAAGCAACAGCTAAGGATGTATGCCATTCCGGAAATGAAACCGCTGGATCAAGGAGGTTTCCCGGTGTTCGAAGATGCAACTAGCCCGGAACAAAGATTGCCTATGGGGATAGCGCTTTATACCTCGCCTATAGATTCAAGTCTTTATGCCATAGTAGGGAGAAAATCCGGTCCTTTGGAGGGGTATCTGTACCAATATCGGTTTAGTGCCGATAGTTTGGGGGTCAGGTCCGATTTCGTTCGGAAATTCGGAAAGTTCAGTGGGGAAAAAGAGATTGAGGCCATAGCGGTGGATGACGAAAAAGGATTTGTCTATTACTCCGATGAAGGGGTCTGTATTCGTAAATACCATGCCGAACCCAATAAGGGGAATAACGAAATTTCATGTTTTGGGGGCGAACATTTCTTGGCCGATATCGAAGGTATTGCCATAGCTACCTATAATACCGGTGAAGGTTACCTTATTGTTTCCAATCAACAAAAAGGGGAGTTCAATATCTTTTCCAGAAATACGAACGAATTTGTAAAGGCCCTAAACTTAAGTACCATGGAAACCGATGGCTGCGAAGTGGTCACCGTTCCTTTGAACGATACATTTGTCCATGGGCTCTTCGTGGCCATGAACGATGAAAAGAACTTCTATTTCTATGATCTGGGCAAGTTGGGGCTAGAGTAATTTAGCGGCAATTTCGTCCCAGGTATCGGCCCGTTCAAAACCTTTGGTAAAGGCATTATGCGGGGAAGAAAACAAGATGGACCTGCCATTGAACATTTCCAGATTGAAGCTCCGATCGTCAATTAATAGGTCTCCTTTCAATATATGCTTATGTCCGCATAAGATTCTTTTTTGCCATGGGATAAAGGGAAAATATTTATCTAACCACGCGCTTTTTTCCTCCAAGGAATTCGGAAATTGCATGGCCGCTGAAGCAATATACAGCTCATGTTTTTCCGATAGTTTTTCGATTACTTCAATACTTCCTTCGATCGGATCCAGGTTTTTAAAGAACCCCCTTCTGGTTGCATGTTTTCGAATGCTCTCCTGATGGGCCTCAGGCACCATTTTCCAAACCTCGGTCCCTTTACAGTCTTCCAAGGTAAGGTTCGCATTGAATTCTTCATTGTATATTGCTATGTGGGCACCGAAAGTATCGGCGATCACTTCATCCATATCCACAAAAATCGTCATATCATAATATTTTATACGAAGTACCGAAAAAATGATTTTATCCGAAAATGATTTTTAAAAGTTAATCGTTTTATAAAACGGCAACCGGGTTTCAAGATAAAAAAACAGTGCTTCATCGATTTCAAATTAACATATTCTTATGTGTGCCCATCAACCGTCGTAAGGTATTGCGTTTTATCTTTGAGCCAATAATCATAACAGTTAAAACTATGAAAATGTTCAGGTTAATGGCCGTGATGTCTATGATGTTGTTCGTAGGTGTTGCCATAGGTCAGACAAAAAGCGATAAAAAATTAATGCAAGATGCCGTTAAGGCGAAAAAAACCCTGTTAAAAACCGATTCGGGCCTCGAAAAGTTTTTCGATACCTCCGCAGGGTATGTGATTTTCCCCAATGTAGGTAAAGGCGGATTTATCATCGGCGGTGCTTCCGGCAACGGAGTGGTCTATGAAAATGGGGATGTGATTGGATTGGCCAACCTTAAAAAACTGAATATAGGGTTACAGGCTGGGGGCCAGGCGATCATCGAAGTCATTTTTTTCGAAACCCCGGTAGACTTGGCAAGGTTCAAGGAAGGGAAATTCCAGTTTGCGGCTGAAGCTTCTGCGGTAGCCCTAAAATCGGGAATTGCCGTCAATGCGAAATATAAAGACGGGGTGGCCGTTTTTGCACTGCCAAAAGCAGGTTTGATGGCCGATGCCTCGGTAGGCGGTCAGAAATTCACCTATGATCCTTTTTAAAAGCTCCGAAATTCAACTAAAAACCCCTTGTTCTTTATGGGAACAAGGGGTTTTTTTATACCGGCCAATGGGCTAAAAAAGCGGGTCGGACAATATGCAATCACTTTAACCTTATTCAAGGCAGTACCAAGGGTATTTCCCATGTTTCCATTTATTCGGGACGTTTTTCAAACCAAAGATTACGAGCCCTTCCGTTGGAAATATTTACTCCGATGATCTTGTTGTTTTCCTTTTTGAATTTCATGGTATTCAGGGGGTAATCGCCCTCCAGCAGGTCGTCCATTTTTTGTTTTAAGGGGATGGTACCATGTCGGATATGATGCGCGAACAATTTTCCGTCCTCATAATGAACGGTATACGCGGTCTCTATTTCCTTACTGTAATAAGTCCCCATATATTCCTCGGCCCTTTGGGGTGTTAAGGGTTCACTCTTGTATTTTGTATAAAGCGAAGGTTTTCCGCTTTTCGGGTGGAAGGTCATGCCCTTCCCATTGAATTCGATCCTAGTGACATTTTCTGGGTCAAGGGTAATGAATTCGTTTTTGGTGATGGGAAGGAATGCGGTTTTTGAATTTCCATTCCCAATGAATAGGGTATCCCCATTTATGGTGACTTTTCGCTCTTGAACCGTAATGTCGTCCCAATAGGTACCGACATAGGAGGCCATTTTGCTTTTTGGGATTTTTGCGACCTCAATGGGTTTTTTTTGGGGCTTACCAAAGATCACTTCGGCGATTTTGTTCGATTTTTTTGCCGGTCCCGAGGATGAAAAGTTGGTAATGATGACAATACTGGTCCTATCCGCTGGGAAAACGGCGATATTTGACCTAAAACCTCCAATAGATCCCCCATGGCTTATTCGTTTTCTACCGTAAAGGCTGTCTACGTTTACCCCAAAGGCATATTGGTTAAAACTACCATCGTTAAGCGGGTCTAGGGTTTGCATGATTTTAAACGGGGAATCCCAACCCGGTAGGGGATCATAGAAATTTTTCAGGTAGGTAAGAAGGTCTTTAGTGGTCGTATGTATGTTTCCGGACCCAACATAACCCCAATATTCTACGGAGCGGACAAAGCTATCATCGGTATTGTTGTAAGAAGTGGCATTGTTGGGTACAATCCTATCATATTCCCCTTCTACATAGGTGTCGTACATTCCCAATGGGACGAAAATTTCTTCCTGCATATAAGTGCCGAAAGACCTACCGGAAACCTTTTCAATAATGGTTGCCATGAACATAAATCCGGTATTGCAATACAGATATTCCGAACCGGGTTCAAAATTAAGTTCGTTTTGTTTGGCCATTATCCTATTTAAATCGGCATTGGTCCTCGAATCATCACTTCGCCAACCTGCCAGTCCAAAAAGCGTGTGTAGGCTACGTAGACCACTGGTGTGGTGAAGCATATGGCGGATGGTGATCTTACTTGCAAAGGGGGCAAGACCGTCTATGTATTGGTCAATGGTGTCATCTATTGAAATTTTTCCTTGGAGATGAAGCAGGACAATGCCCAATGCACTGAATTGTTTGGATACCGAGGCTACATTGAATCGGGTTTCCGTACTATTGGGAACCAAATACTCCATGCTTGCCAACCCATAGGCCTTGGAAAACACGATTTTATCATCTTGCATGATCCCAATGGCACCACCCGGATGGTTGGGGGTGTTCCATTGGAGGAATAGACTGTCGATTTTTGCGATCTGTTCGGTCTGTAATTGGGCATGGGAGTAAGACCATCCAATAACCAGCAATACTACCAGTAACTTTTTCATCGTTGGTTTCATCCGCTTATTTTTCAAGTCCAGCTTGTGCCAAGGTGATCAGAAGGGCCAATTTGATCGATTCGTCCCCAGGTTCGTCGTTGATATACCATTCGTGCAACGAGTGAGCACCACCTCCTTGACCACCCCTTCCTATACATACGGCAGGAATACCTTTGGAAACGGGAATGTTGATGTTGGTAGACCCTCTTCGCAATGAGGGGTCAACACCAAAATATGCGGTGGCCGCCATACTCCTTTGTACCAATGGGATGCTAGGGGAGAGTTCCCCGGAAGGGCGGTCACCAATTTTTATCAGTTCATAGGTCACTTCACCTTTTACGCCGCTGGCATTGTATTCCGTAATGGCCTTTTCGACCGATGTTTTTAAAATACCCTCAATGTCATCCAAATTTTCCGGACTTATGGCGCGCATATCCACTTCCATCCAAGATTCGAATGGAATGGAGTTGACAGAAGTCCCCCCACCGATGCGTCCTACATTAAAGCTGGTTTTTGGGATATCGCCGGAAGTATAGGTCCATGCTGCCTTTGAAAAGACATCAATGGCCTTGCCTAATGCATGGTGAGGGTTTGCAAGTTCAAAAGCACCCCACGAATGCCCTCCTTTGCCTTTAATCAGTACTTTATAGCGTTTAGAACCCAATCCGGCATTACTGATACTGCCCATACTGCCCCCATCTATGGCAATCCATGAGTCTATTTTCAAGCCGGAATCGTTGAATATATATTTCATTCCGCGTAAATCCCCAAGACCTTCTTCCCCTACGGTCCCAACGATAAGTAGGTCCTTTTCCGTTTTGATATCGGCCTTGTTCATCGCCTTTACCATGGTGATAAGATTGGCCAAGGCACGTGTGTCGTCACCAATACCCGGAGCTTTTAGGGTATCGCCAACTTTTTTTACGGTAACATCGGTGCCCTCTGGGAATACAACATCCAAATGGGCATCAATACCAACATAACCCGATGTTCCCGAAGAGCCTTTTTTAAGCCCGATTACATTACCTACTTTATCGGTCCAGATGCTATCAACACCCGCTTCCTTTAACATTTTTGCAAATACCACGCCTTTTTGATCTTCTTTGAACGGGGGAGCCAGTACCTCGGTCAACGTGATGTGGTCTTCGGTAGTTTGATCTTTTTGCTCCTCGATAAACGTGAATGCCGCTTTGACCTTTTTGGACTTTACCAAGCGTGCTATTTCCTTATTGTATTTTTTATCAATGGTCGTACTTTCCTGTGCAACTACAAAATTCGAGAGTAGCCCGAATGCTACTACAAGTCCTAGGTGGATTTTTTTCATGGAGATAGAATTTTATTGTTTTCTTAAAACTGTTCCTGATTTTACGTCTTTGAATTGGCTATCATAAACGGCAAATTCCCCGTTTACGATTACATACGCAATGCCTTCCGGATATTGATGCGGATTTTCAATAGTTGCTTTGTCTATAACGGTGTCGGGGTTGAATATCGTCACATCCGCTTTTAGCCCTTCTTTCAACAGTCCTCTATCCGTCAAATGGAGACTTTCCGCAGGCATGGATGTCATTTTGCGAATGGCGTTGGAAAGGGTCAAGGTCTTCTTTTCCCGAACATATCTACCCAAAACCCTTGGGAACGTGCCATAACCGCGAGGGTGTGGGTGCCCCATTCCAGGTTTTACCAAACGACCGTCTGAACCGATCATCGTGAATGGATGTTTCATGATATTTTCCACATCATCCTCTGACATGGCATGGAAAACACAGCCGGCACCTCCATTTAATTGTGCTTTGATCACCAATTCGGCCCCATTTTCAGTGGATGGCTCCAAATTATTTTCCTCGCACCAATATTTCAGCGTCTTTCCTTCCAATTCAGGGGCCCATTCTACTTTGCCGAATTGTATTCTATTCAAATCGGAACCTCCACGGTCATTCAGGATGTTGAAGACAATTGCATTTTTTATGCTATCCTTAAGTACGGGATCGGCAACACGTTGTTTAAATGATTCCTGTCCTCCCGCCCTTGCCCAACTGGGAATCAGAACCGATATACTTGTGTAACTGGCAGCATAAGGATACTGATCCATTTTAATGTCCAGGCCCTTGGACCGTGCAGAATCGACCATGGCCAAAGTGATCGAACTTTTTCCCCACATGGGTTTGCCAATGGCTTTATGATGCGTAAGTACGACGGGAATATCGGCTTCTTCAGAAATTTTTATGGCTTCCGCAACGGCATCAAAGAGGCCCAAGCCTTCATCTCTTAAGTGGGAAGTGTAGATTCCCCCATAGTTGGAGGCTACTTTTGAAAGGGCAATGACCTCGTCAACTTTGGAGAATGCTCCAGGAAGGTATTTTAAGCCGGTAGAGATGCCAAAGGCACCATCTTTCATGGCGCTGTCCACTTCAGCCTCCATAGCCTTCAGTTCTTCTTCGGTTGGAGCCCTGTTTTCCAATTTCATTATATGCTTTCGTATGGTATTATGTCCCACCAAATAGGCTACGTTCATCCCAATACCCTTTTGCATAAGACTGTCCATATAGGGCTTTAAGGGATAAGGAGAGCTTCCATCGGGTCCGCCAAGGGCAGTGGTTACCCCTTGTCGTACATGGCTTTCACAAGAATTGAGTTCCATGATGGGGGCAAGGTGGGCATGCATATCGATAAAACCCGGTGCTACTGCAAGTCCTTCCGCATTGATTTCCTTTCGGGCTGTATAGTTTTCCAGGTCCGTGATGGCGACGATTTCTGAATTCTTGATGGCAATGTCGGTTACTATGGGTTCACTGCCGGAACCGTCATATACCGTTCCGTTCAAGATTACGATGTCATACTCGTTTTGGTTGCCACAAGAAAATCCAAGTAGTATTGAAGTGATTAAAATTGGTTTTAAAAGGGTTTTGGTTATTTTTTTTGTCATACCTCGTTTTGGTTTTTAAAGTTATTTTGGTTTTTCATTTCGCTTTGGTTTAAGGTTATTTGGTTGTATCGAATACAATTGAGTGTTGCTGTATTAGGGAGTTATGACTGCTTTTTACTGGCCCAATGCGATAAATTTATAAAATAAAAAAACCCTTACGCTATGGTAAGGGTTTTTTTATGGACTTAAGATGGTTTATTAGTACCTGTAATAGTCAGGTTTAAAAGGGCCCTCTACGGTAACCCCGATATATTTCGCTTGGTCTTCACGGAGCTCGGTAAGTTCCGCACCCAATCTCGATAAATGTAACTTGGCTACTTTTTCATCCAAATGTTTGGGCAGCATATACACCTTGTTTTCATAGGCGCCACTATTTTTCCAAAGTTCGATCTGTGCCAAGGTCTGGTTGGTAAAGGAGTTGCTCATTACAAAACTTGGGTGGCCGGTGGCACAACCAAGGTTTACCAATCGGCCTTCGGCCAATACGATAACATCTTTACCGTCAATGGTATATTTATCTACTTGGGGTTTAATTTCATCTTTGGTGTCCCCATAATTCGAATTCAGCCAAGCCATATCGATTTCATTGTCGAAATGCCCTATATTGCAAACGATCACTTTATCGCGCATCGCTTTAAAATGCTCTGCCCTGATGATGTCTTTGTTTCCCGTGGTGGTAATGACCACATCGGCTTTATCCACGACATTTTCCAATTTTTTGACTTCGAAACCATCCATACAGGCTTGTAGGGCACAAATTGGATCGATTTCGGTTACCGTTACGATTGCTCCCGCACCTTTAAATGAGGCGGCGGTTCCTTTACCGACATCGCCATATCCGGCTACGACTACGCGTTTACCCGCCAACATGGTATCGGTAGCCCTTCGAATGGCATCCACGGCACTCTCACGGCATCCGTATTTGTTGTCGAATTTTGATTTGGTCACTGAATCGTTCACATTGATCGCAGGCATTGGCAAGGTGCCGTTGTTGACCCTTTCATATAAACGATGTACCCCGGTTGTGGTTTCTTCGGACAATCCTTTTACACCCGAGGCCAATGCTGGGTATTTGTCCAATACCATATTCGTTAGGTCACCTCCATCGTCAAGGATCATATTCAATGGCTGGCGCTCTTCGCCAAAGAACAAGGTCTGTTCTATACACCAATCGAATTCTTCCTCATTCATCCCCTTCCAGGCATAAACCGGTATTCCGGCAGCAGCGATTGCGGCGGCGGCATGGTCCTGTGTGGAGAAAATGTTGCAGGAACTCCATGTAACCTCGGCGCCAAGGGCCACCAAGGTCTCGATCAAAACCGCAGTTTGTATGGTCATATGCAGACAACCTGCAATTCTTGCACCTTTTAAGGGTTGCTCATCCTTGTATTCTTCGCGAAGTGCCATAAGCCCTGGCATTTCTGCTTCTGCCAAGGTAATCTCTTTTCTTCCCCAATCCGCAAGGGAAATATCTTTAACCTTATAGGGCACATATGAAACGGTTTTGGTAGCCATATCCTTTTTTCTTTTTACTTTCGTTGTTAACTATTGCTCTTTTTCGAATGGCAAAGTTACGAATATCCTAAATAATAACATGCCTCTTTACAAGACAATACGGGTTTCCCCTTCGATCAAAGTATATATCTGGAAGATAGAAGAAACTGAAGCAGAGCTATCTAAGGCAGTTCAACTTACCGAACACTGTCAAAATAGGGTGGATGGAATGAAGTCCGAATTGCATCGGAAAGGCTTTTTGAGTATCCGCCATTTGATGGCCGAGGCCGGGTATGAGGACAAGGATCTGTTCTACGACAAGGTGGGTAAACCTCACCTTTACGACGGGAATCATATCAGTATTACCCATTCACATCAATTCACCGGGATCATTGTCAGTAAAGATAAGGAGGTGGGAATCGACATTGAGATGCAGCGGGACCTTATTACACGTATAGCCCATAAGTTCACACCTACCGAAGCCTATTTCCATATTAAGGACAAAAAAGACCTCGTTCGCAAATATACGGTCATTTGGGGCTGTAAGGAATCGCTTTACAAGATCTTTGCCACGGTAGGGTTGAGTTTCTTAAACCATATTTACATCCATGATTTTGAATTTGCCGATGAAATCCTCAAAGGGGAAATCACCTATCATGGGGAAACGACGTATTATACGCTTAAATTTTTGGAGTTTGAGGGTTTTACCTGTGTGTATGCCACAAAGAATTAATAATGAATACTATGGAAATATCAGTTGAACTTACGTTTTCGCCCCTACAGGACGATTTTGAACAACATATCATCAACTTTATTAAAAAACTGCGGGCATCGGGGCTTACCGTTTTGGAAAACCCGTTGAGTACCCAGGTATTTGGCCCTTATGATGAGGTGATGACGGTCTTGAACACCGAAATCAAGACGGCCTTTGCATTGATGGATAAAGGCCTACTCTATATGAAGTTGGTTAAATCTGACCGAAGCGCATATGAACCCCATTTTTGAGTTTTTTTTCGGTCAGTATGCAGACTATGAGACCAAATATATTGTTTTAGAGGTCGTTGCGGTAATCTTTGGTCTTTTATCGGTATGGTTCTCGAAACAGAATAATATACTGGTCTATCCAACAGGGCTGATCAGTACTTCCATATATGTATATCTTCTTTTAAAATGGGGTTTGATCGGGGATATGATGATCAATGGGTACTATTTTATAATGAGCCTTTATGGTTGGTACGTGTGGACACGAAAGGTAGATGATTCCCATTTTACCCCCATTACACGAACAACGGCCAAAGAACATAAAATTTCGATTCTGATTTTTTTGGCCACTATGGTCTTTGTGTTCATTGTTTACCGAATGTTCGATAAATGGACTAGTTGGACGGCCTATGTGGATACCCTGACAACTGCGGTGTTTTTTGTGGGGATGTGGCTTATGGCAAAGCGGAAAATCGAAAATTGGTTATATTGGATCATCGGGGATATCATTTCGGTCCCCCTATATTTTTATAAAGGTTTTACCTTTACCAGTTTTCAGTACCTTATATTTACCGTTATAGCCATATTCGGATATCTCGCATGGAAGAAAAATTTAAACAGCAACCTACTGACGTTGTCAAAATAGTATTGTTCGGTCCCGAGTCTACGGGCAAAACCACGCTGTCGGAACAATTGGCCCGTCATTACAACACCGTTTGGGTACCCGAATATGCCAGGGAGTATCTACAGGATAAATGGAACAATGAACGGAAAACCTGTGAGCCCGATGACTTATTGCCTATTGCCGAAGGGCAAATGCGTTTAGAGAACGATTTGGCCAAAAAAGCGACGAATGTCCTTATTTGTGATACCGATTTACTCGAGACAAAAGTGTATTCCGAAGCCTATTATCTGGGCTATTGTGACCCCATTCTAGAAAAGTACGCTTTGGAGAACCAATATGACCTCTACCTCCTGACCTATATCGATATACCTTGGGAAAAAGACGACCTAAGGGACAAACCCAATGAACGTGAACGAATGTTTAGGTATTTCAAGGAAACTCTTGAGAAATATAATAGGAAATTTGTTACTTTAAAGGGGAATAAAAAAACACGTTTAAAAACCGCGGTAGAACACATAGATAATATATTGGATAAATGACACAACTAACCGAGAAAGATTTAAATCAAATTGCCACCAAAGGGATAACGAAAGAAAAAGTCAAAGAACAAATTGGAATTTTTAAAGAAGGCATCCCTTTTGTAAACTTAGTTAATGCAGCCGTTGTTGGCGATGGCATCAGCAAATTCACAGAAGAAGAACAGCTGGCACTAGGCAAGAAATTCGATAAGGCAAAGTCAGGTTTGTCATTGTTGAAATTCGTTCCTGCCTCTGGGGCGGCATCAAGGATGTTCAAGGCCTTGTTCAATTTTTTGGAGGCGTACGATCCCAAGAAAGAATCATTAAGTGCATATTTTGAACGTACCGATGATACGGCCTTACAGCGGTTCAGTGAAGGATTGAAGGATTTCCCGTTTTACGAAACGGTACAGAAAAGAATTAAAGGGAAAGCGGCAAATAGCGATGAGGAATTGTATCTTTTCGTAAAGGAAATGATGTCCGAGGATGCACTGAATTATGGCTTCTATCCTAAAGGGCTTTTGCCATTCCATGATTATGGGGACCATTCGGCAACCCCTTTTGAAAAACATCTGGAGGAAGCCGTTAACTATGCCAAGGTTGGGGGTGAAGCCAATTTACATTTTACCATATCGGAACAACATATTGAAATGTTCACCAAGGAGTATGAAAGGATCAATGAAAGACTCTCCAAAACGACCGATACGGTTTTCAATGTAACGTACTCATACCAAAAGGGTTCTACGGATACCATTGCCGTTGACATGGAAAATAATCCTTTTCGTAATTCCGATGGTTCCCTTCTTTTTAGGCCTGGGGGCCATGGGGCATTGATCGAGAATCTGAACGAAGAGGAAGCCGATATTATTTTTATAAAGAACATCGATAATGTTGTCGTTCCCAAAGTACAGGAAGAACTTACCAATAGTAAAAAAATGTTGGCAGGATTGCTTTTGGAAGTCCAGGGAAAAGCCTTCGCCTATGCAAAAAGAATCGAGGACAATAATCTTACGGCGGATATGATGCTAGAGATCAAGGAGTTTCTCGAAAAAGAACTCAATGTTCGTTTTGTGGATAAGTACCCCAGTTTTAGCCTAGGGGAACAGATCAATATCCTAAAGGATAAGATCAATAGGCCTATCCGTATTTGCGGTATGGTCAAGAATGAAGGGGAACCCGGAGGTGGGCCATTTTGGATCAAGAATGCCCATGGCCATGTCTCGTTGCAGATCATCGAATCTGCCCAAATAGATATGTCCAATCCAAAACAGGTGGACATACTTAAAAACGCCACCCATTTTAATCCTGTTGACTTGGTTTGTGGGGTAAAGAACCACAAAGGGGAAAAGTACAACCTGTTGGACTATGTAGATCACAAGCAGGGTTTTATCACGGAAAAAACGAAAGAAGGAAAGGCTTTGAAAGCATTGGAACTTCCCGGTCTTTGGAACGGTGCCATGGCGTATTGGAATACTATTTTCGTAGAGGTGCCTTTAGCCACCTTTAATCCGGTAAAAACGGTGAATGACCTGTTGAAACCTACGCATCAGGTTTCCTGATATTCTCATCGGCAATTCAATAAAAAAAGTGTATAAGTGTTTATACACTTTTTTTATGGCTTTATCCTTCGGGGAATCCACGTACAAAGTTCATTATGGCAGTTATGGGGTTTTTGGGATAATACGTTGTGTGATAAATAAATTTATTTTTTCCATAAAATATTAAAATTGCTGTATTACATTTGCAACATCTCAAAGGGGTGCTTAACCCCCGTACTTTGTATAGGACTTTTCTAAAAAAAGAGCGGGATAAGCTGAGATTATACCCAACGAACCTGGGCAGGTAATGCTGCCAAGGGAGGCAAAGGTTGCCATTTGGATTATCATAACGTTTCCTCTGGAAACAAAAATCAATTTTAACCAAGAATAATGCCCCTTTTATTCGTAATAAACCTATTACGAATGAAAAAGCTCTATTTCTTTTCAAACAGTTCAACTGCGATTCCGCGGTGCATTTCAAAGCGACAGGACAGGACTCTAAAAAGCCATCGCATCAAATTTTTATCCGTTACATTAGGCCTTATTTCCATGGGACTTACGGCTCAAGAGGTCGAAACGGATTCATTGGAAAACAAAAAAATAGCCCTGGATGAGGTGTTTGTTTCCGCTGTACGGGCAACAATTGAATCGCCCGTTACCTTTACGAATCTTACCAAAGAAGATTTAAAGCCGAGGAACCTTGGGCAGGATATCCCTATCCTATTGAATTTCATGCCTGCCGTGGTCACGACCTCCGATGCGGGTGCAGGAGTGGGTTATACCAGTATTCGGGTGCGGGGCAGCGATGCCACTAGGGTGAATGTAACCATAAACGGCATTCCTTATAACGATTCTGAATCGCATGGTTCGTTTTGGGTGAACATGCCCGATTTTGCTTCTTCCACAGAAAGTTTACAATTACAAAGGGGAGTAGGTACATCTACCAATGGCGCCGGAGCTTTCGGTGCAAGCCTTAACATAGCGACCGATGGTATTTCGGAAGATGCCTATGGCCTCATCTCATCATCGGTGGGGAGTTACAATACCTTAAAGAATACCCTAAAATTCAGTACCGGACTTTTGAATGATCAATTTGAAATTTCGGGACGATTGTCCAGGATCACTTCTGATGGTTATATCGATAGGGCTTCCTCGGAACTTGATTCTTACTTTTTACAAGGGGCATTTAAAGATGGGAACACTATTTTAAAAGCTGTTCTTTTTGGAGGTCACGAAGTTACCTACCAAGCCTGGTACGGTATTGACGCCGAGACCCTGGAAACCGATAGGACCTTCAACCCATCCGGTATCTATACCGATGATGATGGAAATACACAGTTTTACGACAATGAGGTCGACGATTATAAACAGAACCACGCCCAATTCCTTTGGAACCAGAAACTGGGTGATCATTGGAATACGAACCTAGCTTTGCACTATACCCGTGGTAGGGGGTTTTTTGAGCAATTCAAGGAAGATGATGATTTCGATACCTATGGCTTTGAAACCTTGGAGGTCAATGGTGAAGAGGTGAATACCACAGACCTTGTTCGTAGAAGGTGGCTGGACAATGATTTCTACGGAACCGTTTTTTCGGCCAATTATCATACCAAGAGCCTCAATCTTTTTTTAGGGGGAGGTTGGAATGCCTATGATGGTAAGCATTATGGTGAGGTAATTTGGGCAGAGTATGCCCCGAACAGTTATATTGGTGATAGGTATTATGACGATTCCTCAAGAAAAACCGATTTTAATGTCTTTACCAAAGCCAATTACCATTTAGACGACCATTGGAGCCTCTTTGGTGATTTACAATATAGGACCGTAAGTTACTTGGCCGATGGTGAGGATACGGGATTGGTAGCTGATACCTTCAATTTCTTCAATCCGAAATTCGGGGCCTCTTACGATTTGGATCAAAACAACAATTTTTACCTATCGTTCGCCGTGGCCAATAGGGAGCCGAATAGAAATGATTATGAGAATGGAAATCCGAAACCCGAAAAACTGAATGATCTTGAATTGGGTTGGCGTTATGTTTCGCCCAATGTACAGCTTAGTACCAATGTGTATTACATGAAATACAAAGACCAGTTGGTGCTTACCGGTGAGTTGAATGATGTGGGTGCACCATTACGGGCCAATGTTGGGGACAGTTACCGAATTGGTCTGGAAATCGATGCGTATTTGGCCTTGGGGGATAAATTCAGTTTAAGTCCGAACGTCGCATTAAGCTCCAATAAGAATAAGGATTTCGTTTTTCAACGCGATGGGGTGCTGCAGGATCTGGGTGATACCGATATTGCTTATTCGCCAGAAGTCATTGTGGGCAATGCGTTGTCATATATGCCCAATGACGATATTCGGCTTTCATTGCTCAGTAAATATGTGGGCAAACAATATATGGGGAATATCGATTCCGAAGGCTCCGTTTTGGAGGCCTATTCACAAACCGATTTCAATGCCCAATATATTATCGAAACCAATACGTTTTTTAAGCGTTTGACGCTATCGTTATTGGTGAACAATATCTTTGATGCCAAATTTGTGTCGAACGGTTATTTCTACACCTATGACGATACTTGGTCAGACCCTGGGCAGACGACTACCATAGAGGGTGCAGGATATTACCCTCAGGCAGGAACCAACTTTTTATTGGGGGCTACCTTCGATTTTTAAACCCCAGAAGATTTCATGTTGATAATCAAAAGTAACATGGCACTTAACCTCGGTTTTGTGCCATGTTCGTTTATTTGTAGTTTTATGATAAAATCAAGAAGACATGGAAGTAAGTTTTGGTATTTGGCAAATACTGATTTTGATCATCATTGCGGTTTTGGCCATAGCACCGGTAGTTGCCATAATAGATATTACCAAAGGCCGGTTTAAAGGGGCCAATGACAGATTGATATGGATATTGGTCGTGTTGTTTTTGAACCCTTTGGGCACCTTGCTTTATTTTTTGATGGGAAAAGATTAAAAAATCAGTGAGAATAATTGATTTTTTCATAACGATACAATAAAAACCAGGAATTGATGAAAAAGGATAAAAAGATAAGATGGGGAATAATTGGCTGTGGATCTGTAACAGAGGTGAAAAGTGGTCCTGCTTATCAAAATACGGAAGGGTTCGAAGTGCTGGCCGTTATGCGCCGAAACAAGGAAAAAGCCGCGGATTATGCAAAACGGCACGGTATACCCAAATATTATACGAATGCCGATGAATTGATAAATGATCCGGACATTGATGCCGTTTATATCGCCACTCCACCGGATTCCCATAAAGAATACGCCCTTAAAGTCGCAGCGGTTGGAAAACCCTGTTGTATCGAAAAACCAATGACCCCCAATTATCCTGATAGTCTCGAAATCCATAAGGCTTTCAATGCTAAAGACCTGCCCTTGTTCATCGCTTATTATAGGCGTTCATTGCCCCGATTTAACAAAGTAAAGGAATGGCTAAACAAAGGGGAAATCGGGAAGGTTAGGCAGATTCGTTGGCAACTGTCAACACCCCCCAGTGCTTTGGATTTAAATGGGGAATACAATTGGAGAACCGATGCCAGTATTGCCCCGGGCGGATATTTTGACGATTTGGCCAGTCATGGTTTCGATCTATTTGCATATTTTCTGGGCGATATTACGGAGGCAAGTGGTATTGCAGAGAATCAAATGGGATTGTATACGGCCAAAGATGCCATAATGGGGCTGTGGAAACACGAAAATGGGGTCTTGGGTTCGGCTAGTTGGAATTTCGGGTGTTTTCAACGGGAAGATATCGTTGAAATTTATGGGAGCGAAGGTAAGATCATATTTTCAGTCTTCGAGGAAGCACCTATTGTCTTGATGAATTCACGTGGAGAGGAGAAACTTGAAATTGGGAACCCGAAACATATCCAACAGTATCACGTGGAAAATATCAAAGATCATTTATTGGGAATCAAGGAACATCCCTCCTTGGGAAAATCGGGAATGCAGGCTAATTGGGTCTTGGATAAGGTTCTAGGACGTATTTGAATCGGATTGGAGGAAACTATGTTCCCTTAACGCCAGGCTTTATAGTCGGGAAAAGCAAAAAGCATAACCCTTGGAATATGATCCCAATGCGCAAGGATCATACCGACGCGCATTGATTTCATTCCACCATTTTTATTCCCTGGATCCCACCGGTGTATTCCGAACATGGGAATGGAAAATAGTTAGTTGTAGACGGTCACGACATTACCGCTATAGGTATTGTTGTATATGAGCATGTCGTAATAGCGATTGCCATCATCGGGCTTATTGAGCATTTGGCCCGTAAATAAACTGTATTCGTAATCATCGCAAGGACAAATTGCCGTTTGTCCGTCGAGTGTCATGGTCGAGCAATCATTGGTTGAATGGTTGGGGCAACTCGCTTCTGAAGCTACGAATATGTTGAATCCTGAGTTAATGACAAAAATACCCGCTATGCCCACACCATCATAACCTACGTATATCGCCGATCCCGTGTTGGTCAATGGACTGTACAGGGGAAGATTCAAATTCATGCTGTAGTTAAAGGAAACTTCGTTTAAATAGGGGTTCCGTTCTCCACTGTCACCACTACATCCTAAGACCAATACCACAAAAAATAGGAGATAAATACGCTTCATATTGCAATTTCTATTATATAAGGACAACTGCAAAATTGGACAAAAATTATGTATATTTGCGTTAAATCCTCTTGAAAAAGGGGATTTTCTTATTAATGAAACCCCTTAAAAGGAATAAGTCCGGTCCTGTAGTATTTGCCTTACTTGGGCTGATCGTTCCTTTATAATGGTTTAATATTTTCAGGGGACTTAGGTGAATTCTTAAAGTATTACTTTAAAACGGATTAATTATGAGTAAAATATCATACTATACTGCGGAAGGGTTAAAAAAATTAAGGAACGAATTGAACCATCTTAAAGATGTGGAGCGTCCAAAGGCTTCGCAGGCTATTGCGGAAGCAAGGGATAAAGGGGATCTTTCCGAAAATGCCGAATATGATGCGGCCAAAGAGGCGCAGGGACTTTTGGAGATGAAGATTTCCAAAATGGAAGCTACCCTAGCCAATGCACGCTTAATTGATGAATCCCAATTGGATACTTCAAAGGTTTTGGTCCTGTCCACGGTAAAGTTAAAGAACCAGACCAATGGCATGGAAATGAAATACACCTTGGTGGCCGAGAGCGAAGCGGATTTAAAGTCGGGCAAAATCTCGGTAAGTTCCCCTATCGGCAAGGGCCTTTTGGGAAAAAAAGTGGGTGAAACCGCGGAAATCGCCGTGCCCAATGGAAAAATCACCTTCGAGATTTTGGAGATTACCAGGGAATAGGATAGTATAATTCTTTATATTTAAACCTATCAAACTTGATAGGTTTTTTGTTTCTAATTTAAACATGAATACCATGGCGAGCATCTTTACCAAAATCATTAATGGTGAAATCCCAAGCTATAAAATAGCGGAAGACGAAAATTTCTTTGCTTTTTTGGATATTAATCCCAATGCCAAGGGACATACTTTATGTGTTCCCAAAAAGGAAGTGGATAAGATTATGGATTTGGATGAGGAAACCTACATGGGGTTGATGGCTTTTGCAAGAAAGGTGGGTAAGGCCATTGAATCCGCTATGGACTGCAAACGGGTCGGGATTACCGTAATCGGACTCGAAGTGCCCCATGTACATGTGCATTTGATTCCTTTGAATGAAATGAAAGAAGCTACTTTTCAACACAAAGTTTCACTTACACAGGATGAGTTTATTGAGATCGCAGCGCGAATTTCGGCTAAAATCGAATAATTCCTGATTGCCATAGGTAGATGGCTGTGCCCATAAGTACCAAAATCGATATTACGATAATGTAAAACAAAGATGTAAATCGGATGGCAGGTTTTTCCGGGGTTACCATTTTTTGATAATAATTGAACGTCCGTTCTATATCTTCGGTCCAGTTAACCGGGTAGATTATAGAGTTGCATTTTTTGCACAGTATGGTGTAGGTCACCTCCTTAGTGACGCGATCGAACAATCTTCCGGTCAGGTGTTTTTGCTTAAAAGTGATTTTCATGTCCTGATTGAAACATTCCGGACAGTTATTGGTGATTTCAGCTTCTTTGACAACGACTAATTTTTCCTTCGACATAGCTTATGGGTTTACTTTTAGGGAAATTTGCATGATCGTACCTTCTTTACCCGAAGAAAGTACCTTTATCTTACCTTGATGGTATTCTTCCACGATACGTTTGACAAGGGATAGTCCTAGGCCCCAGCCTCTTTTTTTGGAGGTTACCCCAGGGTTGAAAATGGTATGGTAATCACTTTTTGGGATACCCCCACCCGTATCGGCCACCAGGATATTCACATATTTTCCGGCAGGAACAATATCAATTGCGATACTTCCTTTGCCCTTCATGGCATCGATGCCATTTTTGACCAAGTTTTCAATGGTCCAATTGTATAGGGAACTATTTAAAAGTACCGGGAGTTTTTCCACTTTTGAATTGAAAGAGAAATGGATCAATTTGGAACTGCGGAGTTTTAAATATTCATAGGCTTCCTTTGTTTCTTGAACGATATCCACTTCCCTAAGTTCGGGTAAGGATCCTATTTTAGAGAAACGTTCGGTAATGGTTTCCAATCTGGAGATGTCCTTATCGATTTCCTTGGTGATTTCCGGATTTATCTCTTCGGATTTCAAAAGCTCGTTCCAACCTAAAAGTGAGGATAAAGGGGTGCCGATCTGGTGGGCGGTCTCCTTGGCCATACCGGCCCATAATTTATTTTGTTCCGAGGCCTTATTGGTTTTAAAGAAAAAGAAAATTACGGCCCCGAAGAGCAAGATGATCAATAAAAGTGCAATGGGATAATACTTTAATTTGTTCAACACTTCTGAATTGCCATAATATAAAGTGGCAAGGTGCTCCCCTCCCTGATCTATGGAAATCGGGGTGTTCTCACTTTGGAATATCTGTATGTTGCGATGCAGGTATACCGAATCCTTGACCTTGTCTGTCGGCATGTTGTTCGTTTTGATCGAACCGTCTTTGTTTACCAAGATCATTGGGGTAGAGGTGTTGTTCTGTAACACTTTTATGGTGAGGTTACCCATATCCATATCCTCGGAATATTGTAGTAACTCGGATTGGGCGGTAGCCCAGATTTCCATTTTCAAACGCTCTTCCTCTTTGAACTTTTTAAAGAAACTATTCGTGTTCCACAAGATCAAACTGACAATGGCAAAAGCGATTGCCAATAGAATAAAGTTCGAGGTCTTCTTTTTAGGATTAAATTCCATCCAACCGTTTTGTTGTATTAAAGATAACGTAAAATGCGCATAAATGGTGTTTAGGGTAAACGCCCTTCGCTTTTAAATCGTATTCAAATTGACTATTTTTGTTATACTATGGCCGATACAATATCGATAAATCCTGCGGATATCCCGATTCCGGAATTACATGGCTATCTCTTGGGAGCAGTTGGTCCACGGCCTATTGCCCTTGTCAGTACCATGGATGAAAAAGGTAGGCCCAACCTATCGCCCTTCAGTTTTTTCAATGTGTTCAGTGCCAATCCTCCAATCTTGATCTTTTCCCCTGCACGCCGGGTACGTGATAATACTACGAAACACTCCTTGCAAAATGCGGATAAAGTAAGGGAGGTGGTCATTAATGTCGTGAATTATGATATGGTCCATCAAATGTCGCTTTCGAGCACGGAATACCCTGAAGGGGAGAACGAATTTTTAAAGGCAGGTCTCACGATGTTGGCGTCAGATTTGGTTAAACCTTTTAGGGTGGCCGAATCCCCGGTGCAATTCGAATGTAGGGTAAGCAAGGTAGAACCCTTGGGAAATAAAGGCGGTGCGGGTAACCTGATTTTTTCCGAGGTGGTCAAAATACATATCAATAAGCGCATCTTGGATGGCAAGGGAACCATTGATCAGTATAAGATCGATCAGGTCGCCCGTATGGGGGGCAATTGGTATTCAAGGGCGAATAGGGGCATGTTCGAAGTGCCCAAACCTTTATCCACTTTAGGGATCGGTGTAGATGCCATTCCGGCACAAATCAGGAACAGTACCGTTTTGACAGGGAATGATTTGGGAAAACTCGGAAATGTGGAAACACTGCCGAGCAAGGTCGAAATCGAGGAATTCATCGGTTCAGAAGATACGCTATCTTCCCTGGTAAAACTCGGTGACTTGGCTTCTTTACATCAAAAAGCACAGGAATACCTAGACCGGAATGAGGTTCATTCCGCATGGAAACTGCTCTTGGCAATCGAATTGTAAATAACTATTTGGCCACTTTTTATGAAGCCAATTGTAAAACCCTTAACTTGCCCGAAAATTGCTTTTGCGCCTTGTTTTTGCTTTTCGAATTGAATTGCTTGATCAGTGGTAACGCCATAACTGGGTTAGGTCGATCATGCAAAGTTGACCGAAACGGGCCGAAGGTTTACATAAATTTCATTGAATAAGATCAGATAATCATCATAACATGGAAATACAAGGAAAAATTAAAAAGATAGAAGAAACCAAAACGTTTGGCAGTAATGGTTTTAGAAAAAGGGAAGTGGTCGTAACCACCGAAGAACAGTATCCACAGCATATATTGGTAGAGTTTGTCCAGGACAAATGTGATTTGTTGAACAGTTACCAAGTGGGGCAAGATGTAAAGATCAGTATTAATATCCGGGGCCGTGAATGGACAAATCCACAGGGTGAGGTAAAATACTTCAATTCGATCCAAGGATGGCGTATCGAAAACCTTCAGCCTGCCCAAGGGAATTCCGATATTCCTCCTGTGCCCCCGATGGATGCTTTCGAACCAGCCGATAATATCAATGATGAAGATCATGATGATCTTCCATTTTAACCCAACCATTTGAATTGTCGACTTTTTGACGCATTCAAAAAAACCGTAAAACGAACCCCACTGCATAGTGGGGTTTTTTGTTCCATTTTTATTTATTGATACCTTTGGGTTAACCATGCACAATGAAAAAAGATAGTTCAAATAAACCTCTGGCTTTTATCGGCGAGGCTTTGCGTTTTCCGCCTGTTGAAGAAGCGAATTCAGAGGGATTATTGGCCTTTGGCGGGGACCTTTCCGTAGAACGTTTGGTACTTGCCTATCAACAGGGTATTTTTCCGTGGTTTAATGAAGGATCCATGATTTTGTGGTGGAGTCCCGATCCTAGAATGGTCTTGCATCCTGCCGAAGTCAAGATTTCCAAAAGTATGGCCAAGGTTATAAAGAGCAATCAATTTACACTGACTAAAGATAAGTGCTTTGATGAGGTCATTGACCGATGTTCCAAAATTGCCCGGAAGGGGCAAGACGGCACTTGGATTACCCAAGACATGAAAAAAGCCTACCTCAAATTACATGAACTGGGATATGCCCATTCCTATGAAGTATGGGAGAATGGTATTTTGGTAGGTGGGTTGTACGGAATAGATCTGGGTCATGTTTTTTGTGGGGAAAGTATGTTCAGTGCAGTAAGTAATGCTTCAAAATTTGCATTTATCAAATTGGCTAAGGAGTTGGAGAAAAAAAAGTATAAGTTGATCGATTGTCAAGTATATACCGAACATTTGGCCAGTTTGGGGGCAAAAGAAATGCCAAGGAAGGAATTTATTGGGATATTGAAAGACAAATGATCCCTTATTCTGATTACGAAGAACCGGTAAGGTTTTTCCAGGAGTTCTGTTATGGCATACTTTTTATCTGAAAATCCTCAATACAGGAACATACATTGTTTTTTTTTGAGATCCTTATCGAATTTATAAGGATAATTAGGAAATTGTAGGCATACAATAGGATAACGGGAACATTCCTTATTAAAATACTGACCGGGGTAATGTAATTCATTAGGGGACCCATCAATCCTGAAATCTATAGAATGATTTACGGGAATAAAAGGATTGACCAGGTTATTTCAAAATTTAAAATTGACTTGCCCAATTCATTAGCATCTTTCAATTTATCGACACTATCCCGCAAACTGTGTAAGTTAAAAATAACAGGGGTTTGTCTTTAAAATAGACATCTACCCGTGAATCGTTTTCATTTTTGCATACCATGTTGGGGTCATCAAATGTAGTTATCATATCTAATTGTGGGCAACAATTGTATATAGTTGCTATATAAATCAAACTTAAGGAATATGGCAATTGGTCATACTATTCCTTTTTTACACACCTGTTATTTAGTAAATTTTCCATTTAGTATTTGAACTTTTTAGTGACCTTGGTATACCGTAAGGTTATCATATCAGCAATCCATAAGACGCAATGCTTCACGTTCACTTAATTTGGCCAAGTCATTCTTCGCAACGAAATCCTTGACCCACTTCGGATTGGTTTTACTGTATTCCCGCAAAACCCACCCAATGGCTTTATTGATAAAGAACTCCTTGGATCCCAAGAGTCTTTGGATAATCATACTAAGCCTGGTAGTGTCGATTTTGTCCTTTCTTTTGAGTTGATAGAGTAAACAGCAGCGTTGCAGCCATATATTGTCCGAGGCCAACCATTTTTCAAGGTAGGTGTCCAATTGTTCGGGATAACGCTCAAAGTAGGGTCCGATCAATTTAACCGCAATATAATCCACAGTGTCCCACCACGACTTGTGGGTCACCATGTATTCCAAGGTTGAAATATCGTTTATGCTGAATTGTTTGGTGTATTTAAAAACCAATTCTTGGGCAAACAACTGATATTCCCGTTGTGGTTTTTGCCATAGCGTTTTTACAAGTTGATGCAATTCCGCTAAAGCGGGTAAATCGGATTTTACCAAAAAGGGTTTTTGTAATTCCCTCCGTTTTGTCGCTTTTATGCCATAGAAATCGAACTGATGGCGCATATAGGCTTTTTGGCCTTCCGCGATTTTATGATCGGCGTTGGACTCGAACTCCTGTTCCAAGGTCTTTAGGAAATCGTTCATTTTCGGTATTGAAACAATTAATATAAAATACGGTCGTGGTTCATGGGCAAGGCAGCCCGTTTCTTGACCAAATTGCCTTCCGCATTGAACCAAAAATCATATTCGGCCATTTTTTGATCCCTTTTTCCAGTGACGATCAGTTTATAAACATTGCTGGGGAGCAATAGGTTTTGAAAGGTATTCTTTAATAGGGATTTTCCACTTTCGCCCTGTTGGAAACCGTATTGTTGATACATTCGTTTTATGCTGTATTTCTTGAAAGTAGCGGAAAGATATCTTTTTATTTCTTGAAGGGTTTCTTCGGGTAGATCGATTTCATATACACGGAATCCGGAATTCTTTAAATTTCCCGAATCATCAAAGGATAAATGATAATGCAATCGACCCTTTTTGAATTTTAGGATATAGGTGGGGCCGAGGCTGTCTACCTCTTTGTAGTAGCGTTTTTTATTGATTTTGTGACCAATCAACATATAATCCACTGCCAAGGTCGGAAATTGGGATTTCCTTATCCGATATTCACGTTCATAGCCAACTTGACTTTGGCATAGCTGTGTTCCTAAAAACAATAAGAGCATAACCTTCAATAAGGATCGGGGTATTGGTTTATACATCACGTACTTGGTGTTAAGTAAGGAATATGGAAACTAATCCTATCCTTGGTTAACGGACATTCATTAAACCTTATTATATCTAAAACATCCTATTTCATGATCATTGACCATGCCGGTTGCCTGCATATGGGCATAAACCACCGTGCTACCGACAAACTTAAACCCCCTTTGCTTCAGGTCTTTACTGATGGTGTCCGAGAGTGTTGTCGTAGCCGGGGCCTCCTTATAATTTTCAATGCGGTTAATGATCGGTTGGTCATTGACAAAGCCCCAGAAATAGTTGCTGAAACTTCCAAATTCTTTCTGGACCTTTATAAAAGCCTGCGCATTGGTAATGGCGGCCCTGATCTTTAATTTATTTCGAATGATACCCGGATCTTGTAGGAGGGTTTGGATTTTTGCTTCATCGTATCTCGCAATTTTAGTATGATCGAAGTTGTCGAACGCTGCCCTGAAATTTTCACGTTTTTTTAAAATGGTAATCCAACTGAGTCCGGCCTGGAAAGTCTCCAAGATCAAAAATTCAAATAGGGTAGCATCATCGCGAACGGGCACGCCCCATTCCTCATCGTGGTACCTTTCGTAAAGTTCGTCTCCCACGCACCATCCACATTTATGTATTTCCATTTTTTGATATCTTATCCTTAAAGATATGGAATAATTTAAATCATGCCCGTCAATCCTGGCCATTTTGGGATTTCGGATATTCGTACTTTAAGTGGCCTTTTTTTTCGATACACATAGGATTCGTCCTTTTAAATTGCCAACCTGAAAAAAGAGGGTTTTACACGCGTTAAAAAATAGTTAAACAACCACAATGTGATAGTAATACTATTATATTTGATCTTCATTTAAAAAGGGGAGGTATGGATCGATTATTACCATCGATAAAGATCATCATCAACGAAAAAATCTATGTTAAGGACCCAGACTCTTCAGATTTGGGAAAGCGGATTGTAGGGGAAAGTATCCTGATGATCCATGAGATGGGTTTTGAGAGTTTTACATTTAAAAAACTGGGGAGTAGGATTTCTTCCAACGAGAGTTCCATATATCGCTATTTCGAAAATAAACATAAATTATTGCTCTACCTGACCTCTTGGTATTGGGGATGGCTGGAGTATCAATTGGTTTTTGCCACCAATAGTATTGAAAATCCCAATGAGAAATTGAAAAAAGCGATTGAAATCGTTACCAAAGGTACAGAGGAAGATTCGGCATTTTCACATATAAACGAGGTGTTATTGAACAAAATCGTGATTAACGAGAATTCCAAATCGTATTTGACCCAAAAGGTCGATGTGGAGAATAAAGACGGTTATTTTTCGATTTACAAAAGATTGGTCAATCGCATAAGCGATATGATCAAAGCGATTAATCCTGATTATTCCTATGCAGCCAGTCTAGGCAGTACCATTTTGGAAGGGTCTTTACACCAGTATTTCCTTAAGGATCATTTTCCTTCATTGACCGACTGTCATGGCACCAATGACACCACGGCTTATTTTCAACATCTTGTTTTCAGTATACTTAAATCATAAATAGTATGGCCAAAACCATAATGACCTCTTGGCAACGATTAATAGGGTTGCTGCGATTGGATAAAAGGGACATCTTTCAAATTTTCTATTATGCGATTTTTGCCGGAGTGGTTAATCTTTCCTTGCCTTTAGGGATACAAGCGATCATTAATTTGATCCAAGGAGCCCAAATATGTACCTCATGGGTAGTCCTTGTCGTTTTGGTAACGATAGGAGTCGCTTTTGGGGGCATATTGCAATTGATGCAGATCCGTATTATTGAAAACGTACAGCAGAAGATATTCACACGTTCATCATTTGAGTTTGCCTATAGGTTTCCCAAAATAAAGATGAGTGAACTGAACAATTACTATCCGCCTGAATTGGCCAACCGTTTTTTTGACACCCTTACGGTACAAAAAGGGTTGTCTAAAATCCTAATTGATTTTCCTGCGGCCTTGTTGCAGATCATCTTGGGATTGCTATTGCTTTCCTTTTATCATCCCTTTTTTATTGTTTACGGCATTCTGTTGATAGGATTGATCTATGTGGTGTTCAAGTTTACGGCTCAAAAGGGTCTGGATACAAGCTTAAACGAATCTAAAAACAAATACAAGGTGGCCCATTGGTTACAGGAGGTTGCGCGGTCTATGGTAAGTTTTAAACTTTCAGGGAAAACATCCCACGCCTTGGATAAGAACGATGAATTGGTCACCGAATACCTAAAAGCAAGGGAAAGCCATTTCAATATTCTCGTATTGCAATTTATCCAGATGATCGGGTTCAAAGTATTGGTAACGGCTGGTCTGCTCTTGATCGGAGGCTTATTGGTCTTAAACCAGGAAATGAACATTGGGCAGTTTGTTGCCGCGGAAATCATTATTCTTTTGGTCATTAGTTCGGTAGAAAAACTGATCTTGGGATTGGAGACTTTTTATGACCTTTTAACATCATTGGAGAAATTGGGCCAAGTAGTGGATAAGGAACTCGAATCCCAAGAGGGTCAAATTTCCTTTGGGGAAAACGAACCCCTTTCCGTGGAGTTGGAGAAGGTCTCCTACAAAGTTCCCGGAAGTCAAAAGACGGTCATCGATAATATAAGTTTAAAGATACCCCCTAACTCCAGGATGCTCATCAATGGTAAAAGTGGTTCTTTAAAAACCACCTTGCTCCGGATCATATCGGGTATTTTGGAACCCGATTCGGGCGGGGTATATGTAAATGGAAATTCGTTGAAGGCTTTGAACCTCAACCTTTATCGGTCACAAATAGGACATACCTTGCCCGGGGAATTGCCTTTCGAGGGTTCTATCCTTAACAATATTACATTTGGGGACACTTCCATTGCCCAAGAGCGGATAAATTGGGTCATTAATAAGATGGGGCTTAGCGAATTCGTAAAGGAACAACCACAAGGATTGCAAACGATCCTTTATCCGGAAGGGCAACAAATACCGTTTACGGTGGCCAAAAAAATAGTTTTGGCCCGGAGTATCGTAAGAAATCCGAAATTACTCCTTTTAAAAGATCCCTTGGATCAATTCGATGAGGAAGAGGTCACTGAAATCATCGACTTTTTAAGTGACCCCGAAAACGGTTGGTCTTTAATCGTGGTAAGTGAAAATAAGCTTTGGGCCGAACGTTGTAACCATGTCGTTACTATGGAGAAAGGGAGCATAATCAATGAAAAAGTAATCTGATATGTTGAATATTTCACATAATAAATTGAATCAAAAGGTTTCTTTGGAACGGTTTTCTTCGGCTAAAAAGGTTTTCCATCAAAGACATTATAAGCATTTTAACCGGTTTTTAATGGCGTTTGCGATAGCCGGACTTATCATCCTTTTTTTACCATGGACACAGAGTATCAACAGCGCGGGGTACGTAACGACCTTAAGGCCCGATCAACGCCCTCAGACCATACAATCGCCCATTCCTGGAAGAATCGAGAAATGGTATGTACAGGAAGGTGATTATGTTAAGAAAGGCGACACCATTCTTTTTATCTCGGAAATTAAGAATGAATATTTCGACCCGAGATTGGTAGAACGCACCGGGCTTCAAATTAAAGCCAAGGAAGGTTCGGTCGCTTCTTATGAGGGCAAGGTAAAGTCCTTGGACAATCAAATCGCTGCCCTTGTCAACGAACGGGGCTTAAAACTCGAACAGTCAAGGAACAAATTGCTACAGGCAAAACTCAAGGTAAAAAGCGACAGTATCGATCTTGAGGCGGCTCGGACGAATATCGAAATTGCACAGCGACAATACGATCGTATCGTGCAATTGCATTCCGAGGGTCTTAAAGCCCTATCCGATGTGGAGGAAAAACGGTTGAAACTTCAAGAAACCCAAGCGAAATTGATCTCCCAAGAAAATAAGTTGTTGGCTTCAAAAAATGAAATCATAAATGCCCAAGTGGAAATAAGTAGGGTCTCGGCATCGTATACCGATAAAATATCCAAGGCAGAGAGCGATAGGTTCACGGCACGGTCAAATCAATTCGATTCTGAAGCACAAGTGACCAAATTAGAGAACCAATTCACCAATTATCGGATGCGGAACGATCTTTATTATATCCGCGCACCCCAAAATGGGTATATCAATAAGGCCCTTCAAGGGGGTATTGGGGAAACTTTTAAGGAAGGTGATCGGTTGGTGGGCATTATGCCTTCCGATATAGACAAGGCAGTGGAAACCTATGTCACCCCTTTGGATTTACCCTTGTTGCACCAAGGGGAAAAGGTTCGTATCCTATTCGACGGTTGGCCTTCCATCGTTTTCAGCGGATGGCCGAATCTATCTTATGGTACCTATGGGGGTAAAGTAGTGGCTATAGAAACCTATATTAGCGATAACGGTATGTATAGGGTTTTGCTGGCCCCGGATCCGGAGGACCAACCATGGCCCGAAGCGATCCGAGTCGGTTCTGGTGCCCGTACCCTTGCCCTTTTGGAAGATGTGCCGATTTTCTATGAGTTATGGCGGAAATTGAACGGTTTCCCTCCTAATTATTACCAACCCAAAAATGTCCAATCGGATTCTAAAAAGAAATAGTGATGCGAATTACCATTGTATTCCTTTGCTTTATTTGGTGCCTATCCCTTCAAGGTCAGGCACAGGACACCGTGGTGTTAAGGTTTAACGAATTCCTGGGTTATGTGAAAAAGTACCATCCCATAGCCAAACAGGCCGAACTGCAATTGGGAATGGGGCAGGCGAAACTCATGAAGGCCAGAGGGGGTTTCGACCCTAAAATCGAAGTGGATTATGACCGGAAAAAATTCAAGGGTACGGAATACTATGATCGTCTGAATGCGACTTTCAAGATTCCTACATGGTACGGGATCGAACTCAAAGGTAATTTTGAACAGAATGAAGGGGAGTATTTAAACCCGGAGAATACCGTTCCTTCCGAGGGGTTATATAGTGCAGGGGTTTCTATGTCTGTCGGACAAGGTTTCTGGATCAATGATCGTATGGCCACATTGAAAAAAGCCAAATATTTCAGAAACCAGTCCCAAGCCGATAGAGACCTTCTTGTGAACCAAATACTATATGATGCATCCTTGGCGTATTTCGATTGGTTGAAGGCATACAACGAGGCGTTGGTTTATAAGAACTATTTGGAAAATGCCAAGTTTCGGTTCAATGGGGTAAAAAGCAGTGCCTATGCCGGGGATATTGCCGCAATAGATACCGTGGAGGCAAAAATAGTTGTACAAACCAGGGCCTTGGGACAGGAGCAGGCCAAGGTGCGGTTGATGAAAAAAGCCCTGGAACTTTCAAATTTCTTATGGTTGAACAATGGTATTCCCATCGAATTGCAATCCAATGTGGTACCTGATACGGCCCTTGAAGGGGAAATCGATACGACCTTCGAAATCTTGGGAAAACCGCTTGATGATTTTACGATTGATAACCACCCCAAGTTAAAATCATTGGGTTACAAAATTGATGGCCTGCGGGTAGAAAAACGGTTAAAGGCAAATCGATTGTTGCCCAAGATCGACCTGGAGTATAATTTCCTTACCGAAACCCCCGAACTCATAGATTCTTTCGAAAGTAACCAATATAAAGCCGGATTTAGTTTTCAACTGCCCCTGTTTTTAAGAAAGGAACGGGGCGATTTAAAACTGGCCAAGTTCAAACTTGAAGCGGCACAATACGAATTGGACAATACCCAAATCGCGGTCAAGAACCAGATTGTTTCCGTTTATCGCGAATTGGAATCCTTCGAATCCCAAAATGTACTTATCAATGATATGGTACAGAATTACGGGACGCTTCTAGAGGCCGAAGAACGGAAATTCAGTTTTGGCGAAAGCTCCTTGTTTTTGGTCAATTCACGTGAAAGCAAACTTATCGATGCTGAATTAAAAAAGATCGAAGTACGCAACAAATACTACATCGCCAAGGCCAAACTGTTCAAAAGTCTTGCCGTAAACCCACAAAATTTATAACCGATCGCCCCTATCTGGTTATCCGTAGGGCGTATAATTGTAAGGTTGGAGTAAAAATCACTACAAATGTGACCTATGTTACCGATAGAAAAGGGTTTCATGGTTAAATTTGCCGTTTTCAAAATCAATACTTATGAATACAGACGTTTTAGGGAAATTGGAGCTGACGAGAGAGGAGTTGTTACAAGAAGGAATAGCTAAAGGTACATCGTATGCGGATTATAGATTGCTAATGGATAGCTTGGCCACAGAAGGTAAGGCTACAGGGCCCGAGGTATCCGAAGATAGGGTCAATTATACACTTCTGAACCAACGCCGTATGAAGCGTTTGGACAAAACTTTAAAAATAGACAAAGAAACCGAAGATAAAATTAAAGGTTTTAGCGGTAGAAAAGTAACCTGGTTGGTTTTGACCGAGAGCTGGTGCGGAGATGCTGCACAGGCCTTACCAATGATCAATAAGGTGGCTGAATTGAATGAAGATGTTACCTTGAAAATAATCTTGAGGGATGAAAACTTGGACATCATGAACCGCTTTTTGACCCATGGTGCCATGAGTATCCCTAAACTGGTCATGATCGATGATACCTCGGGAATGGTTTTGGGTGAATGGGGATCCAGGCCTAAAGTCGCCCAACAAATGGTTGTGGATTATAAAAACCAACACGGCGCCTTGACACCCGAGTTTAAAGAAGAACTACAAATATGGTATAATAAGGACAAAGGCCAGCATATGCTTCAAGACCTTTTGGAGTTACTTTCCTTGGAATAGGTAGGTGATCGTTCCTTTTTGCATGGCCTTGGAAGAGGTGTCGAACTTGGCTTTTAGAGCGTAGGTTATGGCATTATCGACAAGGCATCCGTTGGAAGTTCCGGAACTTTTTTCGTTGAAACTGGCATTGACAACATTGCCTATGGCATCTACTTCAATGTTGATGACCACTTTACCGCCTTCGATACAGGTATAGATCGGTGGGGGTAACTTATAATTGTTTCTATCTACAAGGGAATAGGATACCGATGTTCTTCTGGCCGCCAGAAAATTGGTGCGTTGCTCTTTTTGGGCTTCCCGCTCGCCCAGTAATTGTTTGTTCTCTTCCCGCTGTCTGGCCAATTCTTTGATTTTGGCCACATAATCGGAGTCTTCACCTTCATATTCCGAAGTTTCCTCGGAATCATTCAAGGCCCTTTCCGCTACGATTTCCTCAAGGGTTTTTAGGGGTTCGGGATTTCCAAAACTGGGTTTTGCCGTCTCGTTATAGGCCATATGGCTTTTAATGGGGTCTTGGTTTTGAAGTTCTTCCAAGGTTTTTTCCTCTTCCTTGTCCAGTTCTTCAAGTATTTCATCATCCAAAACCATTTCAACGATATACTCATCCGCTTCTTGCTGACCTCCCAGGTGGATGTTGTAAAGCCCTAAGACCACAATGGCCATGGACAATACGGTTATGAGTAAAGAAAGTTGATGACGGTTAAGGTTCATAAGGCTATAACCAAGATTTTGGTAAAATATTTTAATTGTTCGTCGAAATGGGGTTTCTTCCTATTGTTTGTCCATTCCATCCCCTTGTTCCAACAGCATTTCGGCAAATTCGATGGGGTCTGTAGCATTATCTACGTTGTAATCACCTATTTTGGTTCTTCTCAAGGTAGATAAATGCCCTCCTGACTGTAAAGCCCTTCCAAAATCATGGGCTAAGGAACGAATGTAAGTACCTTTGCTACAGACTACCCTGAAATCGATTTCGGGTAAATTTATTTTCGTGATTTCAAATTCCGAAATTTCTATGGTCCGTTTTTTGATTTCAACTTCCTTCCCTTCCCGGGCATATTCATATAACCTTTTGCCGTCTTTTTTCAAGGCCGAGAATACCGGGGGTACCTGTTCGATTTCCCCAATGAAGGCTGTCGTGGTTTCGTGGATCAAAGCGGTGGTGATATGGTCTATAGGGAACGTACGGTCCACTTCGGTTTCCAGATCATAGGAAGGTGTGGTGGCACCCAGGGTAATGGTTCCTGTGTATTCTTTTACCTGTCCTTGCAGGTCGTTGATTTTCTTGGTGAATTTACCCGTACAGATCAATAGTAGTCCCGTTGCCAATGGATCCAAAGTACCGGCATGGCCTATTTTGATTTTTTTTAGCTTGAATTTTTTTCGAATGGCCCATTTGAGTTTGTTGACCGCTTGGAACGATGACCAGCCCATTGGCTTATCGATCAAAAGCAATTGTCCTTCTAAAAAATCTTCTTTGGATAATGATTCCATTAAAGGGTCCTTTTGGGTTTGTTCAAAATTTGGGGTAGCACTCGTTAGCCCCAATAACTATAAGCAATGGCGATAAGCCCTACAATCAAGCAGTAGATGGCAAAATAGGTAAGTTTGCTCTGTTTTACAATTTGAATCATCCAGGTGCAAGCTGCCAATCCGGCAATAAAAGCAGCGCCAAACCCCGCTCCCATGGCAAAGATGTTCTCACTTTCAAAGCTCAATTCCCCGCTGAGGACATCCTTGGCCATTTTACCAATGATCAACGGAACCACCATAAGGAATGAAAAGCGCGCGGCTTTTGTTTTATCGACACCCAATAACACCGAGGTGGAAATGGTTGCGCCGGATCTTGAGATACCGGGTAACATGGCAATCGCCTGTGAAATCCCGACTAAAAATGCGTTGTTATAGGACACCTTTTTGTTCGTGTCCTTGGCCCTATCGGCAAAATAGAGCAGTACGGCCGTTACTAAAAGCATGAAGCCGACAAACCGTATATCACCCCCGAAAAAAGCCTCCAATTGATCTTCGAAAAACAGGCCGATGGCTACTGCAGGAAGCATTGAAATAATGATTTTCAAGGAAAATCGGGTTTCCTCATTATATTTAAATTGAAAGAGGCCGCTTATGATCTCCCAAACATCCTTTCGGAATACCACAATAGTACTTAAGGCTGTTGCAAAATGGAGTACGACGGTGAATAATAAACTTTCTTCAGGTACCGAGTGGTCCCCCAATATGGCTTTTCCGAGTTCCAAATGTCCACTGGATGATACTGGAAGAAATTCGGTAAGACCCTGGATAATTCCAAGGATAATTGCGTCAAAGGTTTCCAATTATTTTTTTTTCTTATGGGGATTCAACAAAATGGCATAAATTTCAATTCCCAGACCGATCAACACCAAGGAAGGGGCCAGTCGGATTCTACGAAAATTATAGATGTCCGCATTAAAGACATTGGGATCGTCGCTGCCACCTCCGGCCATAAGTATAAACCCTAAAGCCATACAGGCAATACCAATGAACATGAACATATAATTCTTCTTATGGAATATGAATTCATGCTTTACAGCTTGTCCATTAAGATTATTTTGCTTTTTAGCCATGTCGCAAATTTAATGAAGTCGGACCTATTATTTTTAATTAACCACGATTTTATGCTTTTATTACATTTATAGGCGCTTTTAAATGGCTTGGCCACCTTGGGAATCAGTATTTTGTGGTAAATGACCTATGGATTCCCATCAATAATATAGTTCGTCGGTCCTAAGGTTCAAGAAGCGTTGTGTGGCAAAATAGGTACTTATCGATGAGATCAACACACCCAGAACAAAAACACCTACAAACAGTATAATGAGCATACTGCTATTTTGAAGAAGGTTGAATTCGGCAAAATTGCTGTCCAAGTACAACAATACCCCGCCAAGGCCCATCATGGCGATAAGGGCACCCAATATACCCAACTTAATATTGGTCCAGATAAAAGGCCTTCGAATAAAGATTTTGGTGGCCCCCACCATTTGCATGGTTTTTATGATAAAGCGTTTGGAGTAGATAGACAATCTAATGGAGCTGTTGATGAGCAAAACCGCTATGAAGGTAAAAATGGCACTTGCGATAAGGATCCAAAAACTGATTTTTTTCACATTGTCACTAAGCAGGCCTACCAAGGGTTTGTCATAGCTTACTTCGTCGACATAATTCTTTTTGGAGATTTCAGTGGCGATTTCCTCAATTTGTTCAGGGGAAACAAAATCGGCATTCAATTGCACGTCGATGGAGTTTTTTAAAGGGTTGTACCCTAGAAAATCGATGAAATTCTCCCCGATTTCCGCACTATGCTTTTCCGCGGCCTCTTCTTTGGAAACGTAAATGGCCGTTTTGGTATATTCGGCCATGGCCAAACTTTTCTGTAACTGATCGATTTCCACCTCTTTGGCATTTTCCTTTAAGAAGACAGAGATGGTGATCTGTTCCTTGAAATGATCTGCCATTTTTTTAGTGTTCAAGACCAATAAGCCCAAAATGCCCAAAAGAAAAAGTACCAGGCCAATACTTAAGACCACAGAGAAATATGAGGAAATTAATTTTCGTTTTTGGTATCTTTCAAAAGATCTGCTCATGCCTGGAATACTTTAATATGTAAAAATAGGAAAGTAAATCGATTTTTGAGGCTACAAAGATAAGCAGTGTTCTATCTTTTTAGGCTAAAATGCCCTTTTAGTATCTTGTCGTCAATGGTTATGGAATACCAATAGTCCCCCGATGGAAGGGCTTTGCTTTTAAAACTCCCATCCCATTCAAAGGGTATGTTTTTCGTGTGTTTGATGAGCATGCCATAACGATTGAAAATCATGACCTCATAATTTGTATAAGATCCAACACCCTCAGGTATGAAAAGATCATTGACTTGGTCCCCATTTGGGGTAAAGAATTTTGGGATGACAAGATGTATGTATTCCATGGTGACCGTACCGCATCCATTTTTGTCCCTTACGAAAATGGTATAATGGCCGCCTGGGATATTCGCGAAGATGGGACTTTCCTGAAAAGCAATACCATCCAAGGAATAGTCAAAATTCCCGGTATTGGCCATCTGTATCATTAAGGTGTAATCGTCCGATGAAATATGATCGATGATCGGGACAGACAGCTCGGTCAGGGTTAGGACCTTAATGGCGGTACAGCCCTGTGCATTGGTTATTTCAACGCTATACCGTCCCGGGGTGTCCACCTCGATTTCGGCAGTGGTCGCTCCGGTATTCCATACGTATGACATATTGTCAAATCCTGCAGATAGTATAATGGAGCTTCCTGTGCAAAAGGTCAGGTCCTCATCTACCGGCATGGGAGGCGTATCAAAGGCTACCGTTATGCCGGTGCGGGTTTCCGAGGTACATGTTGCCAATTCCGATTCGGATTCGGCATAATAGGTCCCGGGAAGTTCTGGGGAATAGGAAGTGCTGTTTGCAAGGATTAGGTTGCCGCCTAATGGCGCATCATACCAATTCACTAAATGACCGGAAGGCACTGAGACCGAAATAACCCCACCCTGGTCAGGACACAAGGTGATCGTATCGTAATCACTTTCAGGTGGCTCGGGTATGGGAATAACGATAATGTCGAAAACTTCCGAATACGCATTGCACAGAGCGTTGTCGAGGTTTATGGGGTCCTCGGCAACCTTGACCCTGTAAAAAATGGTAGTAGTGGTGGTGGGCGGCGTATAATCTTGATTGGTTTCCCCTGCAATATCGCTCCAATTCACTCCATCGGTACTTTCTTGCCATTGATAAATGTGGGTGGAATAAATCGCATAATCGGGTTGGGCGGTAAGATGGGTGCTGACGGGACCATAGTCTTCACAAACCAAGATATGGGTCTCACCTTGGTCGTTGGTAATGTCAATATAATCGCCACAGGTACTAAAGGCAATATCGTCGATCGCAAGGTCATTTCCACATCCACCGGCCCCATTGTTGAGCATTTTCAAGATGACCGAAGTTTGTCCGGGAAGGGTTTGGAAAACAAGGGCGTATTGTTCCCAGACCGGGGTGTTTTTATCATAAATGGCCCCGGTATCCCCCGATGCCAAAATATCCGTTCCGGTATTGTCCCAAATCTGAAACCTCACGTTTACGGGAATGCCATTGCCATTACAACCGGAATAACTCGGATGTAAATTCATAAGCCAGGATGAAAATTCATAGGATGTGTTCTCGCACAAGCCCGTTACGGTCCTTTGGTAAAATTCCCCCGGGGTATAACCGGCATTAACGATTAAAGCCTTGCCATTGGTATCGTTCGGGGTATGATCATCAGTATCGAACCAATCGAAATATGCGGTATTGCTCGAGAGGGTATAGTTGCCATCATCGGGTTCCCCATCCACATAACCATAAGTAGTAGTTCCGGTGGGCAATGCGGGGCCGTTGGTCGTACCTGAACCGAAATCCTCCATAAAGATCGGATCTCCCGAATTACCGCTACAGAATCCTATTTGACCGTAAATCGCGGCAGTGGAAAGTCCCCAAAAAAGAAGGGTGAAGCTCGCTAAATACTGTATTGGGTTTTTCATGTTCTGCCAGTGGCGAATTACACGTAAGCGGCGCTGATCCATAAAGGGGCCAATTACTATCAAAGATACACTGGGGATTCTGATTTACCATGCGAAATATTCTTAAATGGTAAGTCCGTATAAGCTTTTCCCTTTCAAGGATTAAACTTATTTTTGCGCGGTATAGTTAAGAAAGATAAGACATGCAGTACAATTTCCAAGAAATTGAGGCCAAATGGCAAAAATTCTGGGCCCAAAACCAAACTTTTAAGGCAGGGAATGATTCGGATAAGGAAAAATTTTATGTGTTGGATATGTTTCCGTACCCTTCCGGGGCCGGACTTCATGTTGGGCATCCGTTGGGGTATATCGCCAGTGATATTTATGCCCGCTATAAACGCCATAAAGGGTTTAATGTACTGCATCCCATGGGGTACGATTCATTTGGACTTCCTGCGGAACAATATGCTATCCAAACAGGGCAACACCCGGCAATTACGACCGAGACCAATATCAATAGATATCGGCAGCAGTTGGATAAAATAGGGTTTTCTTTTGATTGGAGTCGTGAGGTAAGGACTTCAAACCCTGACTATTATAAGTGGACACAATGGATTTTCATTCAATTGTTCAATTCTTGGTATAATAAGGATACGGATAAGGCAGAGGATGTGGAAACATTGATCGCCCAATTCGAGAAGGACGGAAATGCCAAGGTAAATGCGGTATGTGATGACAATATAGCAGTATTCTCAGCAGAGGAATGGAAAGGGTTTTCTGGCTCAAGACAACAGGAAATTTTATTGCAGTACCGATTGACCTATTTGGCGGAAACGGAAGTGAATTGGTGTCCGGCCTTAGGTACGGTTTTGGCCAATGACGAGATTGTAAATGGGGTTTCGGAACGCGGGGGGCACCCTGTGATCCGGAAAAAAATGACCCAGTGGAGCATGCGTATCACGGCTTATGCCCAACGTTTGTTGGATGGTTTGGGGAAAATAGATTGGCCACAACCCTTAAAAGATTCACAGACCAATTGGATCGGGAGAAGTGAAGGGGCATCCGTCACTTTTAAAACAGTTGTTTCAGATTCGATTGGGGAGTCATACCCGATAGAGGTGTTCACGACACGGCCCGATACTATTTTTGGGGTGAGTTTTATGACATTGGCCCCAGAACACGATTTGGTGTCCAAAATAACCACTCCTGAACAAAAAGATGAGGTAGAGGCCTATATTGAGGCTACCGCCAAACGTTCGGAACGTGATCGAATGGCCGATGTAAAAACGATATCCGGGGCATTTACCGGTTCTTATGTGGAGCATCCGTTCACCAAGGAGCCTGTTCCGATTTGGATCGGCGATTATGTTTTGGCCGGGTATGGTACCGGCGCGGTAATGTCCGTTCCATGCGGTGATCAACGGGATTACGATTTTGCCAAACACTTCAATATCCCCATCCCCAATATTTTTGAAGGGGTCGATATTTCGGAAGAGGCTTTTTCCGATAAAGACACTACGGTAATCGCCAATTCGATTTTCTTGAACGGATTGCCTTATAAGAAGGCTGTGAAAAGGGCCATTTTTGAGTTGGAAAAAATGGGTCAGGGCAAAGGGAAGATCAACTACCGATTACGGGATGCGGTATTTAGCCGTCAACGGTATTGGGGCGAGCCTTTCCCGGTATATTATGTGGAGGGATTGCCACAAATGATCGATACGGAATATTTGCCCATTACCTTGCCCGAAGTCGAAAAATACTTACCTACAGAAACAGGGGAACCGCCCTTGGGAAATGCCACGGTTTGGGCATGGGATACCAAGGCCAATAAAGTCGTAACGAATGATTTGATCGACCATAAGAGTGTCTTTCCGTTAGAATTGAATACCATGCCCGGTTGGGCGGGGAGCTCCCAATACTTTAACCGGTATATGGACCCCGGTAACGATGAGGCGATATTTTCACAGGACGCCATTAACTATTGGCAAGATGTAGACTTGTACATTGGAGGTAGTGAGCACGCAACGGGCCATTTGTTGTATTCCCGTTTTTGGCAAAAGTTCATGTTCGATAAAGGTTTGGTGCCGAAAGATGAATTTGCGAAAAAACTCATTAACCAGGGCATGATCACCGGAACGAGTGCTTTTGTATACCGTGAAGAGGGGACGGGTAATGTAATTTCAAAGGGAATTATAGGGGATAGGAAAGTTACGCCTATCCATGCCGATGTTTCCATGGTAAATGCTTCGGATGAATTGGATGTAGAGGCCTTTAAAAAATGGTTGCCCGAATTTAAGGAAGCCGAATTCGTTTTGGAAGATGGAAAATACATCGTTGGGCGTGAAGTCGAAAAAATGTCCAAATCCAAATATAATGTAGTAAGTCCGGATGAGATCTGTGAGGAATATGGAGCCGATTCGTTGCGTTTGTACGAGATGTTCCTGGGGCCTTTGGAGCAGTCCAAACCGTGGAACACGGCCGGTATTACCGGGACGCATTCCTTTTTGAAAAAACTATGGCGTTTGTATTTCGATGAAAACGGGGCCAAGTTCACTGATGCCGACCCTACAAAGGACAACCTGAAGACCTTGCATAGGACCATTAAAAAGGTAGAGGAAGATATTGAGAATTTCTCCTTCAATACCTCGGTGTCGACTTTTATGATCTGCGTAAACGAACTTTCTGCCCAGAAATGTACCAGTAGGGCGATTTTAGAGCCATTGGCTATCTTGGTTTCCCCTTATGCACCCCATATTGCAGAGGAGCTATGGGCTCAATTGGGCCACGACGAATCGATTGCCACGGCACCTTTCCCTGTTTTTGATCAAAGTCATTTGATCGAGAGCAGTAAGGAATATCCGATTTCCTTTAATGGGAAAATGCGTTTTAAACTCGAATTGCCATTGGATTTGGATAAGGAGGGCATAGAGGCCGCAGTTATGTCCCATGAAAAGACACAACAACAATTGCAGGGCAGGACGCCTAAAAAAGTTATTATAGTTCCCGGTAAAATCGTGAATATAGTCGGTTAAAAAGACGTAATATGTTAGTAAGGGGCCGCTTTCCATTTTAGGAAAGCGGCCCCTTGTTTTATTTAAATGGTGGATTTTTGGTTTAGTACGGTAGCCTCCCTTATAACGGGGGGGGGTAAAAATGAATAAATTATTATAAAATAATATTGACCCCCTAAAAAGAAGGGGTATAAAATGATATAATATGTAATTAATCGAATGACCCCCTTGTTTTTATAACTATAATTTTTTTATTCCAAACAAATATCACAATTTTACCCTCGTATTTTAAAATCATATCCAATGACAGTAGGTATTCCAAAAGAAATTAAGAACAATGAAAGTCGGGTGGGCATGACGCCTGCCGGTGTTTTTGAATTGGTGCACAATGACCACAAGGTTTTCGTGCAATCCGGAGCTGGGGAAGGTAGTGGCTTTTCCGATGATGATTATAAGCAGGTCGGTGCCGTTATTTTGGATACGATTGGGCAGATATACAGTATCAGTGAAATGATCGTAAAGGTCAAGGAGCCTATCGAAGAGGAATATAACCTCATACAAAAGGGGCAAATAATTTTCACGTATTTTCATTTTGCCTCCAGTGAACCTTTGACCAAGGCAATGATCCAAAGTGGGGCGATTTGTATTGCATATGAGACTGTGGAAGATGAAGAGGGAACATTGCCATTATTGACACCTATGTCCGAAGTTGCCGGTCGAATGGCCATTCAACAAGGGGCAAAATACCTTGAAAAACCCAAAAAAGGTCGTGGTGTATTGCTAGGGGGGGTCCCCGGTGTGCCTCCAGGAAGGGTATTGGTGTTAGGTGCGGGTATAGTGGGCATACAAGCGGCCAAAATGGCTGCCGGATTGGGTGCCCAAGTTACCATACTGGATATAAACCTGAAGCGCTTGCGGTATGTCAATGATGTTATGCCAAGTCATGTGGTAACCGAATTCTCCAATGAATTCAATATTCGAAAACATGTTAAGACCCATGATTTGATTATTGGGGGCGTGTTGGTAAAAGGTGCCAAGGCCCCTAACCTAATTACAAAAGATATGCTGAAAACCATGCATCCGGGCGCTGTCATAGTCGATGTTGCCGTTGATCAAGGGGGATGTGTCGAAACTACCAGGCCCACGACCCATGAGGATCCGGTTTATATCATCGATGATGTAGTGCATTATTCGGTCGCCAATATGCCGGGTGCAGTACCATATACTTCCACAGTGGCACTTACCAATGTAACCCTGCCCTATGTGTTGGCCTTGGCGAACAAAGGGTGGAAAATGGCTTGTTCGGAAGATGAATCTTTGAATAAAGGGCTGAACATTGTTGAAGGGGAAGTCGTTTACAAGGAAATTATCGACACCTTTGGATGGGATGTCGCCATGGCATAAACCGTACATTTTGTCAGTAAAATGGACCCCGTCAATTTTGGCGGGGTTTTTGTTTTGATTATGGTCCATCGGGTAAAGATGGGAAACTTTAGTATTTTAGTTGTTAATAGTTAAAACAGAAAGATTATGTTAGGATATTATATATTGATCGGGGGTATTGCTTTGATAAGTTGGCTGGTAAGCAGTAAACTGAAAAGTAAATTCAAATTCTACTCCAAAGTCCATTTAAACAATGGGATGAGTGGCGCTGAGATTGCGGAAAAAATGTTGGCGGATCACGGGATTAGGGATGTAAAGGTCGTTTCGACGCCGGGAATGTTGTCGGATCACTATAATCCAAAGAACAAAACGGTTAATTTAAGCGAAGGGGTCTATAGCCAAAGAAATGCGGCTGCCGCTGCTGTTGCGGCCCATGAATGTGGGCATGCCGTACAGCACGCCCAAGCGTATGAATGGCTAACGTTAAGGTCTAAATTAGTGCCTGTAGTAAGTGTTACCTCAGGGATGGCCATGTGGGTGGTCTTCGGTGGATTGATGCTTGGTGCGGCAGCGGGTGTTGGACTTGGGTATTGGGTAGCTGTTGCAGGATTGGCCATGATGGGTATGGCCACTTTATTCAGTTTTATCACTTTACCGGTTGAATATGATGCAAGTAATAGGGCACTGGCGTGGCTAAAAGCCAAGAATATCGTGACCCAACAAGAATACAAAGGTTCGGAAGATGCGTTGAAATGGGCTGCAAGAACCTATTTGGTAGCAGCTATCGGCTCTTTGGCAACCTTGGTCTATTGGGGCTTACAGGTATTGGGAGGTAGGGATTAACCCGCGCTCACAAACAATTTTAAAAGGATGCCATCGGCATCCTTTTTTTATATGGAAATTTGTCGATCGATCTGTTGGTCCAGTGAAATGAAAGTTTCCGTTCTAGAGACGCCTTCGATTTGTTGGATTTCCTTATTCAAAACATGCATTAAATGTTCATTGTCCTTACAAAGGACCTTGATGAGGATAGACCAATTTCCCGTCGTGTAATGGCACTCCAAAACCTCTGGGATTTTTTCCAATTGTTTTACGGCCATTGGGTTACTCATGGCCTTATCCAAATAAATGCCGATGTACGCCATGGTGGTATATCCCAAAACCTTGGGGTTTATGATGAATTTGGATCCCGATAAAAGTCCGGAAGTTTCGAGTTTTCGCAGCCGTTGATGGATCGCAGCTCCCGATATTCCAATGCTTCGGGCTATTTCAAGTATCGGTTTACGGGCATCTTTCATTAAAAATCTTAGGATTTCTTTATCGATTCCGTCGATTTTTACATTTTTGTCGTCAGATTTCATGTGTGTACTTCAAATTGAAAGTAAAAATACGCAATTTGGTTGTGATTCTAATTGCCAACACTATCGGGATTGTATCCCAAATAGGGTACTTCATATTCCTTGAATTTTATGCCGTGATTCCGTAATTCCCTTAATAAAGGATCGTACACTTCTTTTTTAATGGGTATTTGTACTCCAAATGTCTTGATCTTGTTGTTTAAAATCAGCAGGGTGGCAATGGCAACGGGAAGCCCGACGGTTTTTGCCATCGCGGTATGGGTTCGGTCTTCACCGATTACGACCATATTGGCATCAATTTGAAGCTTTTTGCCTTCTAGAATGTATCCGAATTTATGGTACATGACGATCATGTCCTTGTCATCTTCGTCCAGTGTCCAGCTATCCTCGAGGATCAATTGTAATATGCGTGCGGGTGTGGCATGGTCTAAATCGATTTTCTTGTCCGGATCGAAAAGGTTCAATTCCGAAAGCATTTCCCATTTGCTGTCATCTTGGTCTATTTTCAGATAATGCCTTAGTTTCAATTCCACCGAATCTGTTGGGGAATAGGGTAGGAATAAATTCGTGTATTCGCGGTACGACATTCCCTTGGAGTTTTCGATGGTATAGCTGTCATCGGTCATCCCCAATTGAACGAACATGTTCCATGCTTTTGAGAAGCCCACCCTGCGCATGGTACCCCGGTATAAAGTAAGGGCATCTTGCAGGCCGTATGCCTCACGGTATTTTAAGGAATCGCGATTCGCATAGCCTTCAAATTTTCCATAACCCTCAATCTCGAAAAATTCAGTCCGTCTAAAAAGTTTATGGTAGGGTATGTATTTGTAGGTGCCCTCCTGAATGAATTTTGCCGCTCCCCCTTGTCCGGCCAAGACCACATTGCGGGGGTTCCATGTAAATTTGTAGTTCCAAAGATTATCGTCACTTTCGGGAGCTACGAGTCCACCGGTAAACGATTCGAACAATATCATTTTGCCCCCCTTTTCCCTTATGTTGTCGATGATCTGCATGGCACTCATATGGTCTATGCCGGGATCCAAGCCTATCTCATTCATAAAAATGAGACCTTTTTTCGTTACGGTTTCGTCAAGTGCTTTGATTTCATCACTGATGTAGGAGGCCGTAACCAGATTTTTGTTATGGTCCACACAGTCTATGGCTACCTTGATATGTAAATGTGCCGGTAGCATGGAAACCACGATATCGCAATCCGAAATCGCCTTTTTTCGGGCTTTGTCATTATGGATGTCCAAACGGATGACCTTGCAGTTCACATGGTCTTTTATGTAGGAAGGTATACCGTCAGGATCGATGTCCCCGATCGTAAGGTGCAACTTTTCGGTGAGGGATTTTTCCAAGAAATGATCCAGTAGATATGAAGTTGATTTGCCAGCCCCTAAAACAAGTATTTTTCGCAACATTTACTTTGTTTACTTTTACGGTTATAATGGTTTACTAAGGTATCAAATTGTTACATATATAAA
This sequence comes from Maribacter polysaccharolyticus, assembly GCF_028882255.1. Lineage (GTDB taxonomy): Bacteria > Bacteroidota > Bacteroidia > Flavobacteriales > Flavobacteriaceae > Maribacter_A > Maribacter_A polysaccharolyticus. Next base: position 366,577 of record NZ_JARBUY010000004.1, on the reverse strand, counting down.
ATTTACAACATATTAAGTTATGAACAAAACAATTTTTTGTAGTGGGATTTTTTTTGGGGTGCTTGCCGTTATTTTAGGTGCTTTTGGTGCACATGGCTTGGGGAAAATGATCGATGCCGATGCGATATTGACATATGAAACCGGGGTTAGGTATCAAATGTACCATGCCTTGTTCTTGCTGATTCTGGCAAATACCGATTATTTGGAAGTGAAGAAAAAGAAAGCGGTTTTTTATTCGATCGTTCTGGGGATCGTTTTGTTTTCGTTTTCTATTTATCTGTTGGCAATAAACGCGTTGACCGCCATCGATTTTAGGAAAATAGGATTTTTGACCCCAATTGGTGGTACCTTGTTGATTTTCGGTTGGTCGCTTTTAGGGTATCGGGTCATTAAACGCCGTCCGCGCAATGATGATCAAGTGACTCCCGGCATCGATTACAAATAAAAAAGGCCTCTATTAAGAGGCCTGTTCTTTATTTTTTGTTTACCGAGGTAATATATTTTTGCAATGCCATGGTCATGGAAGGTGTTTCCGGCGTTGGCGCTTTAATATCTATACGTAGGCCGGCTCCTGTAGCGGCATTGATGGTAGAATTACCGAATACCGCAATACGGGTATCTTTCTGTTCAAAATCAGGGAAGTTTTTAAGCAGGGACTCAATGCCCGATGGGCTGAAGAATACCAAAACATCATAATAAACATCCCTTAAATCTGAAAGGTCGCTGATAACGGTCTTGTAAAAAATACCCCTTGTCCACGTAATTCCCAATTCGTCCAAAGTATCGGGTACCAATGGTTTCAAAACATCGGAAGAAGGTAAAAGAAACTTTTCGTCCTTGTACTTTTTGATCAAAGGAACGAGATCTTGGAAATTTCTTTTGCCAACATAGATCTTACGCTTACGGTATACCACATATTTTTGCAGATAGTAGGCAACCGCTTCCGATTGGCAGAAATACTTCATCGTGTCAGGCACCTTAAAGCGCATCTCATCGGCAATCCTAAAAAAATGGTCTACGGCATTTCTACTGGTCAAAATAATCGCAGTAAAATTGTTTAGATCGATTTTCTGTTGGCGAACACCTTTGGCGTCTACCCCTTCCACGTGAATAAATGGTCTAAAATCAACTTTAACTTTTTCTTTGTCAATTAATTTGGAATAGGGGGAGTTTTCCATTTTAGGTTCAGGCTGTGAAACCAAAATCGTCTTTACTTTCATAAATCCTAATTTTTTAAGTAGCTCCCAATGAGGATTAACGGAGCAATTTCAAGAGCGCAAAGGTACAAAATAAAATAGAAAAAATGGCTTGATATCAAATTTTGATAATTACGTAAAATGGTGACCCAACCAATGAGATTCACCACTATTATTAGGAAGATTGTTGTGTAAACAACAGGTTTTGAGTCGATAAGGATATAGGTGATGATGATATTGGCCATGAACATGATCATGCCGCTATAGTTGAAATAAGATAATTTTTTGAAAACGACATCGGTGATCATATTTTGGACGCCAAAAATATAGCCGTTGCCCAACTGCATCCCTAATTTTAAAAACAGATAGAGGATGATCGCACCGATGATCCATAAAAAAGGCAATGACCTCGACACGGAATCGGTCGCACTGAAAATATGTAGGATCAGGTAAATAAAAATGGAGAAATTGATAATCAGGAACATACCCCAAAAAAGGTTGAACCAATTCACGAGTTTTTCCTTTTTGTTATACATAAAAATGTATTTGTTGTTAAAAGGTAAAATGATGAAATTGAGAAACCTGGGGTAAAAATATCTTTTGGCTACCGCTAGGAACAAAAGGCTGATGGTAACCAGTATGGTTATCCAATCATTTGTTGCGATGTTCCTTAATACGGCTTCCATTATTCCTCCAATTTAATGGTTTTACTGTTCAAACCATGCCGCAGATTGTTTTCCGAAATGACGATCCTAAAAAATTTGGGCGTATCGGTCGTTTTGGGCTTTGGTAGTTTAAACGTGAAAAGCGTGGAATCATTGGGTGCCAACCGGTTCGTTTCCCGTTCTACAGGGGATAATTCTACAGGGACCAATTCCATGAATTGCTTTGAGCCATTTAGATAGGCCACGGCAAACTTTAGTTTTTTCAACGGGATGTCCCGATCATATGGATTATGGACCTTCACTGGATGGACCGTGTCATCCAATCTAAATTTTTCGTCCTCAACGATACATCGTAATTTTCTGAACGACTCAAAGTCATCTATATAAATACCAGAGTAAACACTACCACTGGCCAAGGGGAAGGCCTCTTTGTTGTTGCCGAGGTATTTGGAAACATAAAGGACTCTCTTGTGCTGTACCGCTTCCTCTGAATTATCAATTGAATATTGGTTCTGGCGGTAAAATACATTGTTCAGCGAAAACGAGGTTTTCCCGGTATAAAACGCATACATGGGTGCATTGCGGTATGAATTTTCAAAGACCACGGGGCTATCCCCTGCCATTGAACCGATCATGTTCATCCATTCGTTATTACCGTGGGATTCATATTTTACGGGAAATAAGGGTTCATAGATCAACCCGACCCTAAGGACAAGGATTATGACAATGTTCGTGATGCCAAGTCTAAACAGCCATTTGCGTATATTTTCATTTTCCAGCATATAGTTATAGACGATGATGGCCATCGGTATGGAAACGACGATGATCCATTGGGTCTGTACACGTCTGTTGAAACTCGATATAAAAAAGAAAATCAAGACCCCATAAGTTAAATATAGCAGGGCCTTTGTAAAAAGGTCCTTTGACCTACTTTTGATCAAGGCGTAATACACAAAGGGGAATGTGAGGCCAAAAATCGCTATCAGGTTCACAAAATACCCCAAAGTATATTTATTGAAATTATACGGGGCATTGGGGCGCTCAAAAAGGTGGTATTTTATCGATACGAAGTCATGGTCATACAACCATAAAAAATGGGGGGTATAACACAATAAGGCAATGATGACGGCAAGCCAGGCATATTTATTGACGACCAATCTGAGGTTCGAGAGTAGTGTGAATAAAATCACCAGGGCAGCATGGTATTTGCTATACATCAATGCGGCCATTACAATGCCCAGGAAAATGGAAAGTACAAGGGATGGCTTTTCCAAAAATCGTTTGTAGATCAACAGGAACAGTGCGGTAAAAAAGAGTAAAGGGGTGTCAGGGAGGGTAAAGAAACCATACGCATTGAGTAGGGTCATTGAAAATACCAAAGCAAAGAAATGGGGGACATACTTTTTCTTGACAGGATTGTCTATGGCCAACCACAATAGGATGAACGTTCCGGCAGATAATAGGCAACTGACAAAACGGACCCCTAATTCACCATCGAAGAAAAAACTACCCACTTTGACCATCAAGGCGACCATGGGTGGGTGGTCAAAATACCCCCAAGCCAGGTTTTTTGCATAATGCCAATAATATGCCTCATCAAAAATGAGTCCGGTAAAATGGGCCTGTAAAAGGTTCAAGACCAATATGGCGCCCAATAGGAAAAGAAAAATTCTGGGTAATTTCAAAGACATTGACGAATGTTGGTTTAGCCGCAAAATTACGGATTTTAGGTGGTATCCAAAGATTAAAAAAAATGATAAATAGAAGGTACAAACGCTTCGACAGCTTATAAAATAGTATTTTTGTGGAAATTGAATGAAGATTATGGCAGGTAGTTTGGTCATTATTCCCACCTATAACGAGATTGAGAATATCGACGCCATCATTAGGGCTGTTTTAACGTTAAAGAAAAATTTTCATGTACTTATCGTAGATGATAATTCCCCCGACGGCACTGCCTCCCATGCGATGACGATGCAAAAGGAGTTCCCGGATCGATTGTTTGTGGAGGTCCGTCATGAAAAATCAGGATTGGGCACGGCATATATACATGGATTTAAATGGGCGATTGCCCATGGGTATGATTATATTTTTGAGATGGATGCGGATTTCTCCCACAACCCGACCGATCTTTTAAGGTTGCATAAGGCTTGTGAAAACGGAGCCGATGTCGCCGTGGGTTCCCGCTATAAAAAAGGGGTCAATGTGGTCGACTGGCCTTTGCACCGTATTCTGTTGTCCTATGGCGCGTCTTTTTATGTAAAGTTGATCACCGGCATGAAAGTGCATGACCCTACAGCCGGTTTTGTCTGTTACAAAAGACATGTTCTGGAAAATATTGAGTTGGATTCCGTGCGTTTCGTGGGGTATGCTTTTCAAATTGAAATGAAGTTCAGGGCCTATTTGAAAAAATATAAAATAGAAGAAGTGTCGATTATTTTCAAGGATAGGGAAAAGGGAAAATCGAAAATGAGTTCTTCGATTATCAGTGAAGCCGTTTTCGGGGTATTGAAAATGAAGTTAAAAAGTATTTTCCAAAAAAATAAATTCTGATTATGGGAAGGGTACTGATCAAAAATGTCAATATCGTCAATGAGAATAGGGTGTTCGAATCCGATGTGTTGCTCGATGGTGAATCGATCGTGAAAATAGACCGATCCATTAGTGATCCAATGGCCAAAACCATCGACGCCAATGGGCGTTACTTGCTCCCCGGTATTATTGATGATCAAGTGCATTTCCGGGAACCCGGTTTAACGCATAAAGGCGATATCGCCTCGGAAAGTAGGGCGGCGGTCGCTGGGGGCATTACTTCCTTTATGGAGCAACCCAACACCGTGCCACAAACAACGACTATAGACAAATTGGAAGAAAAGTTCGCGCGGGCCGCGGAAACTTCCTTTGCGAATTATTCGTTCTTGTTTGGTGGTACCAATGATAATCTGGAAGAAATAAAACGTCTGGACAAAAATGCCTGTTCCGGTGTAAAGCTCTTTTTGGGTTCTTCCACCGGGAATATGTTGGTCGATGATGAGGCGGTCATTGAAAAGATATTCAGGAATACCGAAATGGTAATATCGGCCCATTGTGAGGATGAAACGACCATAAAACGGAATTTGGCCCATTATAAAGAAAAGTACGGTGACGATATTCCCGTAAAATACCATCCGTTGATCCGCAGTGCAGAAGCCTGTTACCTTTCTTCCTCAAAAGCAATTGCCCTAGCGCGGAAAACGGGGGCAAGGTTCCATGTTTTCCATTTGTCAACGGGAATTGAAACCGATCTGTTCCGCAATGACATTCCGTTGGAGGAAAAGAAGATTACGGCAGAAGTATGTATCCATCATCTTTGGTTCTCAGATGTTGATTATGAATCCAAGGGTACGTTGATCAAATGGAATCCGGCCGTAAAGACAGGTGGGGATCGAAGTAAACTTTGGGAAGCCTTGTTGGATGACCGAATTGATGTTATCGCCACCGATCACGCGCCCCATACCCTTGAGGAAAAGGACAATGTTTACACCCAAGCCCCTTCAGGAGGGCCCTTGGTTCAGCATGCACTGCCCGCCATGCTTCAGAAATACCATGAAGGGGTGATTTCTTTGGAAAAACTAGTGGAGAAAATGTGCCATAATCCGGCGAAATTATTCCAAATAGAAAAAAGGGGTTTTATACGGGAAGGGTATTATGCCGATTTGGTGCTTGTTGATCTAAATGACCCTTGGCAGGTTTCTAAAAGCAATATTGCCTACAAATGTGGTTGGTCCCCTTTTGAGGAAACCGTTTTTAAATCAAAAGTAACCCATACCTTCGTAAACGGTCATTTGGCTTATGAAGAAGGGAAGTTTCCGGGTGGAAGAAATGCAAAACGCTTAACTTTCAATAGATAATAATGAAGAAGTTTGTTGCCGTTATTTTCGTTTTGGCCCTGCTTTCGTGTGGTGGGAAGTTGATCGAGAAACCCGATAATTTAATTCCTAAAGATCAAATGGTGGGTATTTTGAACGATCTCGCCATAATGAACGCGGCAAATAACGCCAATGCCAGTAAATTGGAAGAAAATAATATCGACCCTACAAACTTCGTTTTCGAGAAATATGGAATAGACAGTCTTCAATTTGTGTCAAGTGATACCTATTACGCTTCCATGCCCAAGGAATATGAAGAAATATATACAGAGGTAGAAGCTTTGCTCGAATTGGAGAAAGAACGCATTACCGAAGAAAAGAGAATACAGGACAGCTTACTTTTACAGAGCAAGACAAAGAAAAGCCCGGTAAAAAACCGCGAGCCAAAAAAGGCTACCGATACGCTTCCTTGAAAATTTTGGAACAGAACTTTATGGTTTCATTCAAATCTTCGAACTGGATACCTAGCGTTTCGATTATTTTCCGATTGTCATAGATTTCGGTATGCTTCAAGGATTTAATCGTTTTTTGGGTAATCCTTCTTTTGCTTCCGGTCAATAAGTTGCTAATGAAATCCAGAAATCGGAACAAGCGTAGGTGCCATGGGCGTAACATTTTCGAAGGTACTTTTTTTCCTAGGGCTTTGGCCAATCGGGTCAGTACCTCTTTGTAGGTCAAGTTTTCCGAAACCGCAATGAACCGTTGGCTGAATATATCCGATTGCATAAGTCCGACCATGATTTTGACCACATCGTTTACCGCAATAAAACCGGTGCCACCCGTTGGGTAGTAATCCCTTCCCTTATGGGCCGTGGCAAATAGCTTTCCACTGCCTTGTTCCCAGAAACCGGGCCCAATGATCACCCCGGGATTGACGATGACGACCTGCAGCCCTTCTTGGGACCCCCGCCAAACTTCCATTTCGGCACTGTACTTCGTTAGGGCGTAGACATTTGCATCATGGCCTGCCCATTCATTGTTTTCGTTGGCTTTTCGGTCCTTCTTGCTTTTTCCGATGGCCGCGATGGTGCTTACATAACAGAGTTTCTTCACGGAATTCGAAAGACAAAGATTTACGATGTTGGCCGTACCCTGGGCATTTGTCTTTTTAAGCTTGTAGTAATCCTTTGGGTCAAATGAGATGAATGCTGCGGCATGATAGACGTATTCCACGTTTTCAAAGGCGATCTGTAAGGCGGGAATATCATTGATATCGGCTTTGACCCATTCTATTTTATCGTAAAGTTTAGAAGCCTTATCGGTATAATAGGAAAAGACTTTTTCCACTTTGGCAAGAGGGCTGCCTTCCCTGTAAGTTGCGCGTACTTTCGTATTGTTTTGGAGCAAATGCAACAAAAGATGCGCCCCGACCAAACCTGTACCTCCAGTTACCAAAACCATGGCCCAAATTTAGGCAAATGATGCCTAATAAAACCAATTTCAAATGGGGAAAGGCAATGTAATTCCTTTTATATTTGCAGCTGTTATCAAAATAAATCTTGAAATGCGCACAAATTTCGTCGAAGAACTAAGATGGAGGGGGATGTTACATGATGCCATGCCCGGGACCGAAGAACATTTAATGACCGGAATGCAATCGGCCTACGTTGGTATTGATCCAACTGCCGATTCTCTGCATATAGGGCACTTGGTAAGTGTAATGATGCTACGCCACTTTCAATTGGCGGGCCATAAGCCCTATGCCTTGTTGGGCGGTGCTACGGGTATGATCGGTGATCCATCGGGTAAATCGCAAGAACGGAACCTTTTGGATGAGGAAACATTGCGGGCAAACCAAGAGGCCTTAAAAGCGCAGTTGAGCAAGTTTTTGGATTTTGACGGTCAATCGGAAAATGCGGCCATCCTGGTCAATAATTACGATTGGATGAAAGACTTTTCGTTCTTGGAATTCATCAGGGACGTAGGTAAACATATTACCGTAAATTATATGATGGCCAAGGACTCGGTCAAAAAACGGTTGTCGAGTGAATCCAAAGAGGGTATGTCTTTTACGGAATTCACCTATCAGTTGGTACAGGGGTATGATTTTCTCCATCTCTACCAACATGAAAATTGTACCCTTCAAATGGGCGGAAGTGACCAATGGGGGAATATTACCACAGGTACCGAGCTTATCCGAAGGATCGGTGGTGGTAAGGGATATGCCCTGACCTGTCCTTTGATTACCAAGGCCGATGGAACCAAATTCGGAAAAACCGAGGGCGGTAATGTTTGGTTGGATCCCGAGAGGACTTCCCCTTATAAATTCTATCAGTACTGGTTGAATACTTCTGATGAAGATGCCGCAAAATATATTAAGATATTTACTTTTTTGGGCAAGGATGAGATTGATGGGTTGATCGGGGAACATGGGGAGGCACCGCATTTAAGAATCCTTCAAAAACGATTGGCCGATGAGATTACCGTTATGGTACATTCCCAGGAAGATTTGGATAATGCCAAAAAGGCCAGTAACATCCTCTTTGGAAAATCAACTTCGGAAGATTTGAAAGGTTTGGGCGAGAAGACTTTTTTAGATGTTTTTGATGGGGTTCCCCAGGCCAATATTCCCATGTCCGAATTGGAAAGCGGATTGGATATGATCGGGGCCTTGGCGGCTAAAACCGGATTTTTGGGGTCGAACGGTGAAGCTCGAAGGGAATTGAAACAAAACTCGATTTCTGTAAATAAGGAAAAAGTCAAGGAAGATTACCTGATTACCACAAATGATCTGATCAACGACAAATTCGTACTCTTACAGCGCGGCAAAAAGAATTACTTTGTGATAATTGCAGGGGAATAGGTCCCCTATATGACCATGAGGTTGCAACCCCGAATATCGGAGTTGTCAAAACGACCGAGTATTTCAAAACGACCGTCTTCATGTTCCTTGCCCAGATCTTGGGTGGCGATAAAAGAACAGGAGTTGATGTTGGCCAGGTCGATAACGTTAATGCCTCCCGTTTTTCCATAAGTGAGATAACTCAGGGGGTCTTCGGTATCGCGTATTAAAAGCTTCATCCAAGGAGGGGTGTTGAAAATACCATTCCCTTTGGAGTAGGCCTGTGAGAGCAATTCGGTCATTCCGTATTCAGAATGGATGGCAGTGACGCCGAAACCCCGTTTTAGGATATCATGGAGTTCCTCCCGAATCAATTCCTTTCGGCGGCCTTTCATTCCACCGGTTTCCATGATAATGGTGTTTTTTAGTTGTAAGGGGTGTTTTTCGACCAAATCCAATAAAGCAAAGGAAACCCCAATAAGAAGTGTCTTTTTTCCCTCGGCATCCAAACGTTCGAGGGTTTGGGCGAGGACATCCATTTCATCCAAATAAAAACCACTTTCGGGATGTTGGCTTTTATCGATCAGGGCATTGACCATATAGATCAAGGAAGACCCGCTGCGTTCCAAATAGGAAGGTAGTAAGGCTAAAATACAATATTGGGATGCTTCGCCATAAAAATGGGTAAAGCCTTTGTGAAAACTTCGTTCGTATACGTCCAAATCGCTTACGTAATGTTTGCTTGTGGTTTGCCCCGTCGTACCACTGCTTGAGAAGACAATGTGCTCCTTGACCGTGGTGGAAACCACTTTTTTTGTCTTGAAAAAGTCAATGGGTAAAAAGGGAATTTGCTCCAGTCCACGTACATTTGATCCGGATTTACCCAAATAGTGGCAGAATTCCTTGTATACAGGGTTGTTCTTCAGTTGAAACCTGAAGATGTCCAAGGCCATGCGTTCGAACTCCTCCTCGGAGGCGATATTGAATATTTGTGTAGTGTCGATCATTGTATTCCCAATGGCAAAGGTAATGATACGACAAATTGGTTTGTTCTAAAAAGGGGCTTATTTTACGACCAATTTTCGGGTAATGGTATGGTTGTTCTCTGTCACCTGCAGTACATACACCCCGGGAATGAGTCTGGAAATGTTCAATTGGGTCTGTAAGATACGGTCGGTCAAAACCACTTTGCCAAAAACGTCATACACAACGATTTCCTTTCGGGCATTTTTTGCGGTGCTGATATGTACGACATTGTCATAGGCCGGGTTGGGGTAAAGTTTAAATCCGGGGATCTCACCGTTTCGTACAACCGTGTGATCCATTGAATGCGGTATGGGTTCTTGGGCAAAAAACACGAAAGACGATATTATGAATAGGATGAAGTAGCTTTTTTTCATGGTATTGATTTGGGATCAACAGCATAAAGATACTTAAAGTGAAAACCCTTAAATTGAAAATGTTGTGAAAAACGATTAATTGTAGGTCAATAAACCAAAGCGTGTATTTTGTCGATGAATTGAATCCTTTGGCGTAAGGGAGGTGTTGGGTTGGATAAGGAAGGTCAAATAACTATTTAACTATCAGCTTTCTAGTGGCTACTTTGTCTTTTTGGTACACGCGGAGCACATATACCCCAGCGTCCAATTCGGAGACATTCAATTCTTCCCTGAGCAGGGTGGTTTGCATGACCTGGGTCCCCAATACATCATAAATATGGATTTTTTTAGGGGCTTTGGTTTCGGTGATGATGTAGACCTTTCCATTTGTGACAGGGTTGGGATATAATTTAAATTCCATAATATCCCCATTCGGCTTTACATCCTGCGCAAAACCCAACGTAATAAAAAGAAAAAAGAATGCAAAGTAGAGTTTCTCCATATAGGTTCAATTGCAAACCGTGTGCCACAAATATAATAATATATGTATTCGATGGTCGGAACAGGGATCCGATTACGTCAAAAGATCGATGAAATGCATAAGGTCATGGTCGTCAATTAACAAATCGTTACCGGGAGTAAGCTTAAATGTTATGTTAATGTTACCAATATATACTTTTCTTAAGTCTTTCATTCTATTAATATTATCTTTACTTTTTGTATATAAATTGTACGTATAGAATTTAACGTAGAGATGAAAAAGAAAGATCTGAAAATACTACTGATTGATGATGAACCGGATATTCTTGAAATAGTCGGCTACAACCTGAGTTCCGAAGGGTATCAGGTTTTTACCGCTGCGAATGGGGTTGAGGGTGTGGCCTTGGCCAAGAAGAAAATACCGCATTTGATAATCTTGGATGTAATGATGCCTGAAATGGACGGTATTGAGGCCTGTAGTATAATCCGTAAAAGTCCAGGTCTGGAAAATACGATCATAACCTTTCTTACGGCCCGTGGAGAGGATTATTCCCAGTTGGCGGGTTTTGATGCCGGTGCCGATGATTATATCACCAAACCCATTAAACCGAAAGTATTGGTGAGTAAGGTGAAGGCGCTCCTGAGAAGGTTCAAGGAAGAGGCTTCGGTAGCTGAGGAAATCTTTAAGGTCGGGGGTATCGAGATCAATAGGGAAGAATATAAAATCGTAAATGATGGCCAGGAAATTATCCTGCCCAGAAAAGAGTTCGAATTATTGTCCTTGTTGACCTCCAAACCCAATAAGGTTTTTAAGCGAGAGGTGATCTTGAATAAGGTATGGGGCAGTGAAGTGGTTGTAGGTGGGCGTACCATAGACGTGCATATTAGAAAATTGCGTGAAAAAATCGGGGACGAACACTTTAAGACCGTTAAAGGCGTAGGCTATAAGTTTGTGCTATAATGGCTGCCGATATAAAAAAATCCTATCGATTTGCATTAAGGTCGTCATTTTTCATCACCATCTGTACTACCTTGGTATTCATGGGGCTGTTTTGGTACCTGGGTATGAACATCAATTCAATGAATGTCCTATCGTGCCTGGTTTTCATACCATTGATATTTATAATTTCATTCATCGTCTTGCAATTGGGAATCGAAAGGTTCATTTATCGGCGTATAAAAAAAATATACGATGATGTGGCCCTATTGGAATCGGCCAATTTTACCCCAGGTCCCATTACCACTGACATGAAGACGCTTACTGCGGAAATCGAAAAATTCGCCAAAGACAAAAAAATCGAAATAGAGACCTTGAATATCCGCGAAGCCTATAGAAGGGATTTCCTTGGTAATATCTCCCACGAATTAAAAACACCTCTTTTTACCGTGCAAGGTTATATTTTAACCTTGTTAGACGGGGCAATGGAAGATAAAAGAATACGGAGGAAATATTTGCAGAGGGCCAATAAAGGGGTCGAACGCCTTATTTATATTGTTAGGGATCTTGATATGATCACCAAACTTGAAGTTGGGGATTTAAATTTGGAGTTGGTGGAATTCGATATCATTGAGCTCATTCAAAATGTCTTTGACATGTTTGAGATGAAGGCCGAAAAAAAGAAGATCGTCCTAACCTTTGATATGAAATATGAAAACCCCATTATGGTCAGGGCAGACCGCGATAAGATACAACAGGTGTTGACCAATTTAGTGGTAAACTCCATAAAATATGGCCAGGAACATGGCACCACGGAGGTAAGTGTCGAGAATTTGATCAAAAACAAGGTCATTGTCCGTGTCACCGATAATGGGGAAGGGATCGCCCCCCATCATATCCCACGATTGTTCGAACGATTTTACCGGGTAGATCAAAGTGGTAGCCGGGCAGAAGGGGGTTCGGGTTTGGGCCTAGCCATTGTGAAACATATAATTGAGGCGCATGGTGAGAAAATTTATGTGGAGAGTACAGAGGGTGTAGGATCGGAGTTTTCATTCACCATGGAGAAAAGCCAATCTTAAAACAAGGCATAAGATGGTCTTCCCAAATAGGATTTTATTAGATTTGCCGCTGGATTAAATTTTAAGATGCTGTGGGGAGCAAAAACAAGCTAAAAAGATTCAGGGAAAATGAGACATTCAAGAATGTGGTTCAGCCCAGTCGTAAAGAAATAGAGGAAAAAACCTTTCCGCTTAAAGACCATTGGAACACCCATTTCGGGAATGACAACCCAATCGTACTTGAGTTGGGCTGTGGTAAAGGGGAGTATACCTTGGGATTGGCTCGTATGTACCCCGATAAAAATTTTATCGGAATCGATATTAAAGGGGCCCGTTTGTGGAGGGGTGCCAAGACCGCTTTGGAAGACGGTATGGGAAATGTGGCGTTTCTAAGGACCCAAATAGAACTTATAGATCGGATTTTCGGTAAAAATGAAGTAGCCGAAATTTGGATTACCTTCCCTGATCCCCAAATAAAATACAAGCGTACGAAGCATAGGATGACCAATGAGGTATTCCTGGAAAAGTATTCCCTGATACTTGCAGCCAAAGGTCTTGTACATTTAAAGACCGATAGTGAGTTTATGCACGGGTATACTTTGGGCCTTTTGCACGGGACGGGTAGGGAGGTAATCTATGCGAACCACGATGTATATAAAAATGAAGGTAGTCCAAAGGAAGTTTTATCCATACAAACTTTCTATGAAAAGCAGTATCTTGAGCAAGGAAAACCAATCACCTATATCAAGTTTAGGATAAACTAGCCCATGCAACATCTTCCTTTTCTCTTTTTTGCAACATTTTCTGCTGCCTTTATCGCAACCGTACCTCCCGGACTGTTGAATATGAATGCCGCAAAGACCAGTGTTGAGAAAGGGAAATTGAATGGTTTGATCTTTAGTCTCGGGGTTTCGACCATGATCATGTTGCAGGCAGTGGTAGCGGTTTATATTTCCAAGTATTTACATAGGAACCCATCCGTGGTCGAGGTCTTGCTTAAGATCGCAGTGCTTGTATTCGCTTTTTTGGCCATCTATTTTTTTATGATCGCCAGAAACAATAAAGAGAAGATCGTAAAGCAGGTTAACATCAGTAAAAGGAACAGTTTTTACAAAGGGATGTTCATGGCAGCCATAAACTTGCTGACCATTCCTTACTATAGTGGTCTCAATATCATGTGGAAGGCCTCCGGTTGGATAAAATTCGAAGTCTGGGATATTTTGGTTTTTGTTTTGGCCGCCGGAGGTGGTACTTTCTCGGTCCTGTATATGTATACGGTCTATTTCAATAAATTGGAAAACAAGACTGACCGGTTTTCAAAGAATTCCAATTATATTCTAAGTGCTTTGATGGTAATACTCCTATTGATCACCATTTATAGGATTTTTAACCGATGACAACTGACAATACCAATTTTTTTCAAAAGGTATATGAGGTGGCAAAACGCATCCCTTATGGTAGGGTTACCTCATATGGGGCCATTGCCAAATACCTTGGTGCGGCCCGAAGTGCCCGAATGGTGGGTTGGGCAATGAACGGATCCCATAACATGCCCGATGTACCCGCGCATCGGGTCGTGAACAAAATAGGACTATTGACCGGGAAGCATCATTTTGATGGGACGACCCTAATGCAACAACTTCTCGAAAGTGAAGGCATTGAGGTAATCGACAACCAGATCGTCAATTTTGAGAAACATTTCTGGGATCCCGGAAAAGAGCTTTGATCAATACCCTGGAGGGTGCATTTCATCAAATGCTGTCTGCTCTTGGAAAGCCTTCGCCAAAAGCAGGATGCTGGCTTCATCATACAAGTTGCCGATGAATGTCATGCTTGTAGGATGGGTTTTTTTATCGAGCCCTGTAGGAATGGCAATGGCAGGGTGCCCCGTTAAATTGGTTGCCAAAAGTTGGTCATTCCCAAAGGAAGGTGAAATGAGCACATCGTAATCTTTCAACAAATCCTGCATTTTTTGCATCAGTACTTGGCGCTGCCTATTGGCCTGTAGGTATTCCACGGCAGGGATGAACCTACTTTGTCTTAGGGAATTCGCCCTGGATTTTTGGTCCTGTTCAACCATAATGTCGACTTCCCCTGAACGTACGAGTTCATCAAAAAAAGCACCTGCCTCAGCCCTTAGGATAATATCAAAGCCTTTGTAAGGCACATCTTTCGGCATTTTGACCGCTATGGGGGCAATACCCATTCCCTCTAGGGTTTTAAGGGCTTTTCTTAAGTTATCGCCAGTATCCGAAGTATCTTTCTCAATATCCTCTTTTAAATAAGCTACTTTTAGGCCGGTAATGTCTTTTTTCCAATCGACACCAAAAGAAAGTTCCTTTGTGGTAAGGTCTTTTTCATCCTTTCCTTGAATAACCGATAGGACAATGGAACAGTCTTCAGCATTTCTGGCCAAAGGTCCGACCTTATCCATCGACCAACTCAGGCTCATTACACCATGGCGGCTGACCCTGCCATAGGTCGGTCTTAGTCCGGTTACCCCATTTCGGGTACTGGGTGAGGTAATCGATCCCAATGTTTCGGTTCCCAAAGCAAAGGGAACAAGGCCGGCTGAGGTAGCCGAACCCGAACCGGCCGAAGAACCGGAGGCACCTTGGGATAGATCCCACGGATTTTTGGTTTTACCGCCGAACCAAACATCGCCCCTAGCCAAGGCTCCCGACACCAGTTTGGATACGAGTATGGCCCCGGCATCTTCCAATTTTTTTATTACCGTAGCCGTCTCGTCGATGACTTGGTCTTTATACGGTGCCGATCCCCAGGTGGTCGGGTAGCCGGGTACAGCCATCAAATCTTTGGTGCCGTAGGGGATACCGTGGAGGATACCACGGTATTTCCCATTTTTGATTTCTTCATCCGCCCGTTTGGCCTGAACCAAGGCAAGGCTATCGGTAATGGTAATGCTACATTGTAAGGTGGGTTGGTATTTTTTTAACCGGGCCAAGAAAAATTCGGTCAACTCGGTTGCCGTAATTTTGCGGTATTTGATCAAGGATGCCAATTTGGGAATGGTGTAAAAGGCCAAATCGTCATAATTTTCAGGTATTTCTACACCTTCAGGAATGGTCCAGTCGCTGCTTATTTGCTGCTCCCGAAATTCAAAACCAAAAGGGATCGGGTCAAAACGTACGGCTGGAAACACGTCGTTGGCCAAAGGATAATTTCGCAAGGTGTCAAAACCCGATCGGTTTCTTTTCAGATAGGGGTAAAGGGTGTCGATGTCCTTTTTGGAAAAATCGAGGCCGATCAGTTTTTCAGATTTTATAAGATCGTTTTTTGTAAAGTTCTGCTTATTCGAAGAACATGAAAACCAGAGTAAGGATAAGGATAAGAATACAAATGGGGGAAATTTGGTTTTGCGGGTCATAAAGTTCGGTACTATTAGGTATGAGCATACTAAGCTACATTTTTTCGGGTAAAATGGGCTGCCGGAGTTGTATTTTTGAGGTTGTACATATTTTTTCGATAAAACATTGTCGCATTCATAATTTTTGAATGCCAGACTTCTCGAAATTCAATTTTCCAACTTCTTAATCTAACCGCAATACCGTATCTTTGTTGTTTAGCATGAATTTATTATAAGAACGATAATCGCTATGAAATTGAACAAACAAGATATCTTGAAAGCCTTAGGGCATATTACGGTTCCGGGAGAAGGAAAGAACATGGTAGAGAGTGGTGCCGTTAAGAATGTACAGGTATTCGGTGATGAGGTCGAAATCGATATTACCATAAGCAATCCCAGTCTTCAGGCACGTAAAAAAACCGAAGTCGAGATCCTCAAGATCATCCATCAAGAAGTATACGAAAAGGCGAAAATAAAAGTAAACCTTAAGGTCGATGCCCCTGCGAACCCCAAGGTGAATGAAATCAAAGGCAAACCGATTCCCGGAATCCAGAATATCATTGCTGTGGCCTCCGGTAAAGGAGGGGTCGGTAAATCCACGGTAACCGCGAATTTAGCGGTTACCCTATCAAAAATGGGTTTTAAAGTAGGATTGTTGGATGCTGATATTTACGGACCTTCGATGCCTATGATGTTCGATGTGGCCCATGAAAAACCTTTGGCCGTAACCATCGATGGCAAGTCAAAAATGAAACCGGTAGAGAACTATGGGGTACAATTATTGTCCATAGGGTTTTTTACCGATGCCAATCAGGCAGTGATTTGGAGGGGACCCATGGCTGCCAAGGCGCTCAATCAAATGATCTTCGATGCCCATTGGGGCAACCTTGATTTCTTGTTGATCGATTTGCCTCCGGGAACCGGGGATATCCACCTGAGCATTATGCAGGCCATGCCGGTAACAGGGGCAGTGGTCGTCAGTACGCCCCAAGAGGTGGCGCTTGCCGATGCCCGAAAAGGGGTGGCGATGTTCCAACAAGAGTCGATTAACGTACCTGTATTGGGAGTCGTAGAGAATATGGCTTACTTTACACCTGCTGAATTACCGGATAACAAATATTATATCTTTGGAAAGGAAGGGGCCAAAAATATGGCGGAAGACTTAAAGGTTCCTTTTTTAGGGGAAGTACCATTGGTGCAGAGCATTCGGGAAGCCGGTGATGTAGGTCGTCCGGCCGCATTACAGGAGTCCTCCCCCATTGCAACCGCATTTGAGGATATTACCAAGAACGCTGTTCAGGAACTGGTAAATAGAAATGAAAATCTGCCTCCTACCGAGGCCATAAAAATTACAACCATGGCCGGTTGTTCTACTGTTAATAAGTAATGCCTGTAAATATGGATGACATAAGGACCAATATTGAGAAAGCCTTGGAGGAAATACGTCCTTTCCTTCAAAGTGATGGGGGAGACATAGAATTGATTTCCATAGATAAAAACGATACCTCGGTCAAAGTAAGGTTACAAGGGGCCTGTGTGGGCTGTAGTGTAAACCAGATGACCTTAAAGAGCGGGGTAGAGATGACCATAAAAAAATATGCACCTCAAATCGAGGAGGTCATAAACATAGAATAAGGTAACGTATAGTTCCTTATTAAATCCTTGCTTGGTAAGTAAATAGGTTATAGTATCTTCCTTCTTTTGCTATGAGGTCGTCATGGGTACCCTGTTCGGCGATTTGTCCATTTTCTACGACCAGGATTTGATTTGCCTTTCTGATGGTACTCAATCTATGGGCAATGACAAATGTCGTACGCCCTTCGGTGAGTTTTGCCAAACTTTTTTGGATCAAGGCTTCACTCTCGGTATCCAAGTTTGAAGTGGCTTCATCCAATATCAATAGGCGCGGATTCGCCAAAACGGCCCTTGCAATGGCGATCCGTTGTCTTTGTCCGCCCGATAGTTTAATGCCACGCTCCCCGATCAATGTATTAAGACCGTCATCAAAACGATCGGTGAATTCATCGACATAGGCCGCTTTTACCGCATTTTGTAGTTCTTCTTCGGAGGCATTGGGCCTTGGGAATAATATATTCTCTCGAATAGTACCTTCAAATAGAAAATCATCCTGCAATACCACACCTAAGTGTTGGCGAAAACTGTTGAGGTCTACATGGGCCAGATCATTGCCATCGATGGTAATTTTACCGGACTGTGGATTTAGGAAACTTGCTGCCAGACCCGCAATGGTACTCTTTCCCGAGCCGGAACTCCCCACCAGTGCGACCACGGTTCCGGATTTCACCTCAAATGAGATGTTGTGCAGCACTTCCTTATCTTCTTCATACGCAAAGGAAACATCCTTAAAGGTCATATCCCCCACAACATGGTCCAAAACAATATTCCGTTGGGCCTCATCGGCTTCCGGGGTCATGTTCATTAACTCTTCCGTACGGTCTAGGCCGGCAAGGGCTTCGGTCAATTGACTACCGATATTGCTCATTTGAACTATGGGGGCGACCATGGTACCCAATAACACGGTGAACATTAATAAATCGCCTATGGTCAATTCACCCTGCATTATTTTATAACCGCCGATTCCCATGACCCCAGTGGTGGCCAAACCGATCAAAAAGGTCGAGGAGCTGGTCATAAACGCCGTTGTGGTCAAACTCTTTTTTACATTCTGGAATAATTCATCGACCCCGGCTTCGAATACCTTGTGTTCCTGTTCTTCGGCGTTGAATCCCTTTATTACCCTTATCCCCCCTAAAGTTTCGGTCAATCTTCCTTTGACCTCGGCATTTATTTTTCCGCGATTTCGGAATATGGGACGTATGATTTTAAAGGCTTTTAAGGCTATTATTCCGAAAATGGTCAATGGGATGAAGGTGAACAGGGTCATACTTGGACTTATCCTTAGCAATAAGATCAAAGACACGATGGCTGTGATTATGCCCCCGACCAGTTGAACCAACCCCGTGCCAATAAGGTTCCGAACCCCTTCAACATCGGACATTATACGGGATACCAATGCGCCCGATTTGGCATTGTCAAAGTAACTGATGGGTAATGAAAGTACTTTTTTCTGTACTTGGGCCCTTAATTCCGATATCATATATTGGGCCTGTACGCTAAGGATCTTGGTCAATAGGAAGGAGGTGACCGCCTGTACGAGAATTGCCAAAATGACTACGGTTACCAAAAGTTTAAGCATTTGCATATCATTGTTGGCAATGACATCATCGATCAAATATTTTGAGGCAACGGGGGTTACGAAACTCGCTGCCCTACTGATAACGATTAGTAAAAGACCAATGAATACGAGATTCCTTCTTGGCCAAATGATCGTTTTAAAGGCAGTTAGGATACTTACTTTCTTTTCGGGCATAGCTATTTTTTTATGTGTTTTGCCATCTCCAATCCATTTTTCCGGCAAAACGCTCGCAAGTTACTTCAATTCTAAAGATTTGAGAGAATCTAGCATAGGTTTTGATAATGATGCGGAGTATCAATAAAGGTTTTTGTATTTGAGTATCAGGATTTATATGGTATGCTTAAAAAAACAGTTTTTCTTTTTCTATTGGTTTCATTTTATTCCAATGCGCAACAGCAATTTTACGAATTACGTGACTATGTAACCGATAGTGCCGATGTATTTACTCCCGATCAAGTACTTGATTTAAATCAACGTTTATTGGATTTCGAAGAAAAAACCACAAATCAGTTCGTAGTGGTTACTATTGAAGAATTGGGTTTTGATACTATTGAATCTTATGCCAATGGTCTGTTCAATCAAAACGGAATTGGTCAGAAAGGTAAGGATAATGGATTGCTCATATTGTTTTCCGAAAGCGATAGGGAAGTGAGAATAGAGGTAGGATATGGCTTAGAACCCTATATCACAGATGCCGTTGCTTCAAGAATCATAAGAAACACTATGATCCCCAATTTCAAAGAAGGGGACTATTTTAAAGGTGTTAATGAAGCATCAAATCAACTCATGCAGTTTTTGAACGATCCCGATGCATTGGCCGAATTTAAACAGGAAATAGAGGATGGGGAGAACAAAGGCCAATTTATCAGCAATGTGTTTATGGGTATCTTCCTATTGATTTTTATTTCTGTAGGCGGATTTTTTTTCTTAAAAAGTTATAGAAATATAGTAGAAGTTTTCAGGGGTATTTTTATGGGTAAATTAGGTGTTGTACCTGGATTATTTATGCTTATTTCAGGGTCTTTTTCAAGCGTAATTGGTTTGGTCTTTGTATTGGTTCCTTTAACCGTGGTTTCTAGTATTTATGAGCCTAAACGCTTTCTCTTGGCAAAACTATTCGATGAACCTGCGGTTTTACTTTGGTTCCTAGTGCCTTTCTTTGGCATAGCCGCAATCATAGCTTTTATAAAACTTAAAATTTCCGGTAAAGAAGAATTGGGCATATCTTGGTTAAAGAATGATAAAACGTATTTTAGGAAAACATTCTCTTCTTCAGGAACGCATTCATTTAGTTCTGGCTCATCCAGTGGTAGTTCCGGTTCGTTTTCCGGTGGGGGAGGCAGTTCCGGTGGTGGCGGAGCTAGCGGAGGCTGGTAAAAATCGGTTACATTTATATTTCCTTATAAAAAATCAATAAAAGAACATCTATGAAAAGAATTATATGCTTGTTGTCATTTATTTTGGTAGTGGCTTGTAAGGCAGAAAAACCAAACGATCCCCAAGTGGAAAAGTGGGAAGCACAAGCGGCCAATGTTGAAATTATCCGTGATGCCTTCGGGGTACCCCATATTTATGGCAAGACCGATGCCGATGCGGTTTTCGGTTTGCTGTATGCACAATGTGAGGATGATTTTAACCGGGTAGAACAAAATTATATTTGGGCCACTGGCCGTTTGTCCGAAGTAGAGGGGGAAGATGCCATTTACAGTGATCTCCGTGCTAAATTGTTCATGACCGAGGGGGAGGCCAAGGCCAATTATGAAAATAGTCCGGATTGGTTAAAGGCATTGTGTAATGCATTTGCCGATGGCATCAATTATTATTTGCATACCCACCCAGAAGTCCAACCTAAATTATTGACCCATTTTGAACCCTGGATGCCCATGTATTTCAGTGAAGGCTCCATTGGGGGTGATATAGAACGGATTTCCACTTCAAAAATAAAGGCATTTTATGAAAGTGGCATGCAGATTCCCGAGTCAGAGGAACTGCAAATAAAAAAGGAGAAGGAAATGGCGGAACCACAGGGTTCTAATGGAATAGCTATTTCAGGGAAATTGACAAAATCGGGTAATACCATGCTTTTGATCAATCCGCATACTTCATTTTATTTCAGGGGTGAAGTACATGTGGTCAGCGAGGAGGGCCTCAACGCCTATGGGGCCGTAACCTGGGGACAATTTTTCGTATATCAAGGCTTTAACGAAAAAACGGGTTGGATGCATACCTCTACCTATACCGATGTAATGGATGAGTTTAAGGAAACCATTGTAAAAATCGACAATGACCTCATGTACCAATATGGGGAAGAATTACGTCCTGTAAAGGAATCCGGGATAACCTTGAAATATAAAGAAGGCGATATACTAAAAGAAAAAACCTTTCCCGCCTACCATACCCATCATGGCCCGATTACCCATATGAGCGATGGGCAATGGACGGCCTCGGCCATGATGTGGGAACCTGTCAAGGCCTTGGAGCAATCCTATATCAGAACCAAACAAAAGGGTTATAAAGGATTTCGGGAAATGATGGATATACGCACAAATTCATCCAACAATACCGTCTATGCCGATGCGGAAGGAAACATTGCCTATTTTCATGGAAATTTCGTGCCTAAGCGCGATACGCAATTTGATTATTCCCAGCCTGTGGATGGTAGTGATCCGCAGACCGATTGGCAAGGGTTGCATACCGTGGAGGAAACCATTCTATTGCTTAACCCGGAAAACGGATGGCTTCAAAACTGTAATTCAACCCCTTATACGGCTGCGATGGAGTTTAGTCCCAAAAAAGAGGATTATCCCGGTTATATGTCTATCGATCAGGAAAATTTTAGGGGAGTACATGCCATCAACCTCCTAAAGGATAAAAAAGGATATACTTTGGATGGTCTGATCAAACTGGCCCATGACCCCTATTTGCCCGCTTTCGAAAAATTAATTCCGGCTTTGATCACCGCTTATGATGATCAGCCCGATAGACCATCGGATATGGGGGCTGCGATCACCATTTTACGGGAATGGGATTATAGAACTTCAAGGGAATCAAAGGCAATGACCTTGGCACATTATTATGGAACCGAAATTTTAAATTGGCGTACCAGGATGAATGGGGAAATTAGACCCTCCCAAATGGAACTTTTCAATTCGACGGAAACTTATCTTACCCCTAAGGAAATGATCATGCTTTTCAGTACCGTTATTACAAAGTTGAAAGACGATTTTGGTACTTGGGAAATACCTTGGGGAGAAGTAAACCGTTACCAACGCCTAAATGGGGATATGCGCCAACCTTTTGATGATGCCAAGCCCAGTATTCCCATCGGGTTCGCTTCGGGTCGCTGGGGAGCTTTGGCCGCTTTTGGGGCACGATATACCAATAACACCAAAAAGATATACGGGACGCGAGGTAATAGCTTTGTCGCTGTAGTGGAATTTGGTGATAGGGTGAAAGCGAAAAGCATTTTGGCCGGTGGTCAAAGTGGGGACCCAATGTCACCTCATTTCAATGATCAAGCGCAACGTTATGCCGACATAGAATTCAAAGAGGTAGCCTTTTATAGGGATGATGTGTTGGCAAATGCCAAAGAGACGTATAAGCCCGGCGGGAAGAGGTAATCACAGCATTTTACATTGATCGGACCAAAAAAACCAAATTTAAAGCTACGGAAATCAACCGTAGACTACGGTACATATATCCAGGGATTTGTTTTTAGGGATATAATGGATATCTTCCAAAAGTGAATACGTTTTAAAAACTACGTATATTAAAGTAGTTCCAATAATAATATAATGCAACAAGAAAAAGCACTGGCTCTTTTAAAATCGGGGAAAAATGTTTTCCTTACAGGTTCCGCAGGTACGGGAAAGACCTATGTACTCAATACGTATATCTCTTACCTAAAGGAGCGAAAGGTGCCTGTAGCAATTACCGCATCCACAGGGATTGCCGCCACCCACATGAATGGAATGACCATACATTCATGGGCCGGATTCGGTATTAAGGAAAGATTGACCAGGGCCAATTTGGTGACATTGCGTACCAAGAAATATCTTAAAAAACATTTGGAAGAGGCTATGATCCTTATCATTGATGAAATATCAATGTTGCATAAAAACCAATTGGATATGGTCGATGAGGTACTTCGTTTTTTTAAGGAGGACCATCGGGCCTTCGGCGGTATACAGATCGTATTATGCGGCGATTTTTTTCAATTACCCCCAATAGGAAGGAACGAAGAGAAAAGTAAGGACAAATTTTCATTCATGTCCCAAGCTTGGCTTTCCGCAGATTTGAAAATCTGTTATTTGACCGAACAATATCGCCAAGAAGGGGATAATATCCTAAATGGAATCTTAAGTGAGATCCGATCGGCGAACATTTCGCCTCGGAGCATGGAACTACTTAAAAATGCGGGGACGAATGTTCTTGATAAAAAGGAAATACCGACTAAATTGTTTACCCATAATATCGATGTAGATCGGTTGAACACTTTGGAATTGGAAAAGCTGCCTGGCCGTTCAAGAAAGTTCAAGGCTGCTACCAAAGGCAATAAAAAGTTGGTAGAGACCTTAAAGAAATCCGTTTTGGCCCATGAGTATCTCGAGTTGAAAATAGAAGCCAAGGTGATGTTCGTCCGCAACAATCCTGAGCAAGGTTATGTAAATGGGACGTTGGGCACGGTCATTGATTTTACCGAAGAGGGTTTTCCTGTTGTAAAGACATTTGACGAAAAGCGGATAACCGTAAAACAAGAAACTTGGGGCATACATGACGATTTTGGTAAGGTATTGGCAAGTTTGGATCAAATACCCCTACGGTTGGCATGGGCAATTACCGTTCATAAATGTCAGGGCATGACCTTGGATGCCGCATTTATAGATCTTTCGAAAACCTTTGAACGCGGGCAGGGGTATGTGGCTCTTTCCCGATTGAGGGATATTGAAAATTTACACCTTTCAGGTTTTAATGAAATGGCCCTTAGGGTCGATGGACTGGCACTCAAGGCCGATTTGCGATTTCAGGAACTTTCCCAAATCGCGGATGCTGAGTATGATTTTAAAACATTGGAAGAAGAAACAATGCAGTTTATAAAAGCATGTGGTGGACTTACAAATATTAAAGAAATCGAAGCGCATTCAAAAAAATTAAAAGGGAAGAAAGTAAAAAAACGATCGACTTATGAAATTACGTTGGGCTACCTGAAACAAAAAATGCCATTGGAAAAAATCGCCGAAGAGCGTGGGTTGTCACAGGGGACCATCGCGGGTCATTTGATTCGATTGCGAAAAGATTTTCCGAACGAAGATCTCGATTTTTACAGACCCGATGCTGTTTTGCTCGAAAAAGTCGCAAAAGCCAAAAAGGGAATAAAAGAGGATACTACAAGTTTAAAGCCGTTACATTTTGCACTCAACGGTAAAGTGGATTATGAGGATATTAAATTGGCATTGGCTTTTTTGTAAGTGAAAGCCATAGCCTTTGGAGTAAGCGCTGTTACTAAATTAGGGATCGGCCGGGGATCGAGGACTACCCAAAACTACTCCTTTGTAATGATCAAAGTCGCTTTTGAGCCTTGGGACAATAGCCATCTGTTGGAATAGATCAAATTGCCTTCGTCATCATATACGGCGACCTGGGCCGTATTGGGACTTGACGAGCCCTCGTTTAAGGCTTCGAAATCCAAACGGTTAAAACCCTTTTCCAAGTCTATATTGACTCCCTTGAAGTTAGCGGTGAGTAACACGTTATAGTCGATAACCCGTCCGTTGAGCGAAATCTTCACCCGGTCACCATCTACATATTCATGGTCACGACAGACAATGCCTACGAATTTTCCATTATTCTTGATGTCCCCCAAATATTGGTCACCGAATTTTTCCTTGGATCCCCCTTGTTTTTCTGAACGGCCTATTTTGGTGTCCAGTTTTAAATCATGCCCGGCCTGTAGCATTCCGTTGTCAAGATTCATGTTAATAGGTACGGTGCTGAGTGAGTCCTTTAGATTGACATTTGGCTTTAGGTCTATGATAGAGGGGATATTCAAAGCAGCTCCTTGCGAGGTGTTGTTATTGTTGTCGGGGGTAGTCATTACGCCGATTTCCAAAGGGGTACTGTTCGGTATGTCCGTTTGTGCGGTCATGGTCGTGTATATCAGTAAAGAAAAAGCAAAAAGTAAAGCAGGCTTAATATCCATCGTTATACCGTAATTTATGGGGATAAAGATAGCAATTACCCTGCCTTAGGGACTTAAAGGCCTGTTAATTTCGTTGATTTGCCGGTAAGTAAACTTGATTTTTAACTTGTAAAACTTCAAGCTTTTTAATTTACGGCTTCCAATTGTTGCATAAACGTTATGTAATTGCGATTGTTGGGATACAATTGTAAGAGTTGCCTACCGACTTCCTTCGCTTTTTCGGTTTCTCCGTATTTGGAATAGAAAAAAGCCAACGTATATAAGAGGTCCTCATTGGTGGGGGCCACCTTTAACCCTTTCAGTAGGGTGTTCTTTGCTTTAACCCTTTCATTTCCCTTGTCATATAACAGGCTAAGATTATAATAGACCCTTAAATTTTCAGGCATATAGGTAATTGCCTTTTCCAATTCTGTAATCGCTTCCTTTGTTCTGCCCACCTCGGCCAATAGGAGTGCCAAAGAGTAATAGGTGGGACCGTACCCGGGTTCTTGCTCGATTATCGTTTTAAATGCTTTTTCGGCCTTGTCCAATTCTCCGTTCCTGTAATATAGATTGGCCAAACTCGTTCGCACCAAATTATTCAAGGGGTCTATATCCAGGGCTTTTCCATAATTTTCTATGGCTTGGGAGAGGTCTCCTTTCTTGAGATAATAACTGGCTTTCTTGGCCAATCCACCTGAAAAATCGGATGTAGCGTCCAAATAGGTGAAAAACTCTTTTTTGACCCTGGCGTAGGCCTCTTTGTATTCGGAAGGAATTTGGTTTTCATTCAATGTTCCCAAGGCATAAAACGCCTTTACCCTGACCGATCTTTTATGGTCTTTTAAAAGGGGAATCAGGTAGGTGGCGTAATCGGTAGTATTTATATTGCCCAAGACATCCAATGTGGCGCCCCTTACCAACGGAGAGGAGTCCTCTAAAAAGGTCATTAAATTGTTCATGTCATTGGCATTGATATAATATTGCATCCCATTAATGGCCGAGGCCCTTGCAATTTCAGGTTGAAGGGTATCGTGCATCAATTTTAAAAGTGCTTCCTTGCCCTCGGGGTCACCGTGGATTCCCGGGGCCAACATTTCGGAAAAGTGTTCATAATCCGGAGTGCCGTACAGTTCCTTGAAAGCTTCCCAAGCCCATTCGTTATCCTTGTCCTCGTGACAACCCACACAGGCATTCGGAGTGTCGTATTTTATGCTTAGATCGGGTCTGGGGATCCTGAAGCTATGGTCCCTTCTAAAATCATTGCCCATATAATATCTGCCTGTCATATGGCAATTAATACACTGCCCACTTTCCGAATTCACCTCATGAAAATGGTGTTTAGGGGTATTGTAATTTTCGGGCACATGGCATTGCAAACATAAATCGTTCCCTTCGAATTTGAGGGCTAAGGAGTGCGAATCATGACAATTGGTACACATGACATTGTTCTGGTACATCTTACTCTGTATAAAGGAGCCGTAAACATAATCCTCATCAAGAATCTGCCCATCCGCAAAATATAATCTATCGTCGATCAATTGTGGAAAATAATGATCGAGCATGGTACCTTCGAAATTGAAGTACTCCGAAATCTGTTCCCGTCGCATATGGCATCTGGCGCATTGATCGACCAGTTCCTTAGGGGGTGTATTCACTGTCATTTGCATGTTTCCGGACGCTTTATAGTCCTGGCCCATGCGGGAAGCTTCATCAACATGCTGTTTTCCCGGACCGTGACAGGCCTCACAGTTGACGTTGATCAAGGCGAATTTGGTGTCATACCCCTTGGTGTCCGGGTTGTAGTTTTTCCTGACATTGGTAGAGTGGCAGTCAGAACACATGGTGTTCCAGTTTAACCCTCCTCTAGACCAGTGCAACCATTCGGAATGTACTACCTTAAAATCGGGGTATAGGTCGAACCATTTGTTTTTTATGGAGTCCCACGCAGTTCTAAGGCATTGGTATCGACCATTGGGGAATTCCACAATGTATTGCTGTAGCGGGGTGATACCGAAAGTATAAATGATCTTATAATCATGGTACTTGCCATCGGGTCCTTCCGTATGCACGAAAAAATCGTCACCTTGGGTATAAAATCGTGACGTAACCCCTTGGCTGGTGAATTTCTCCCCTTTAAAATCAGCTAAAATGGTTTCCCTATTTGCCAATTGCATGGCTTTATCATGATGGGATCCTTCCCAGTCCTTGTATTCCTGAACATGGCATTTTTTGCAGGCATCATCCCCTAAAAAATCGGAATCGGGAATTTGTTCGGTCGAGGCGAAAATATTATCGAGGTTTTCAGGTGGTATTTCCGTGTATTCCCCATTTTTTTGTTCTTTACAAGAGACAAAAGCGATAAGGATGAATGCCGTAATGATGCGTAAAAAAATCTTCATTATAAAAAATGCTTAGGACATAAAGTCCTGTTGGTTAATCTGTTTTATTTCCAGAAATCGAAACGTATTGTTTGTGATCAATGGATTTTGATGGGAACTTCTTGCAGTATGTTTCTGGAAGAGTTACCGATTTTCAAGAGATATGTCCCTTTTTCCACGATCCATTTATCGGTGGCTTCTTGATAAAAAGCCAATTCCTTGACGGGAATGCTGATTGAGGCATCTTGGGAAGCGCCTTTTGAAACAAAGACCTTGTTGAACCCCTTTAATTCTTTTTCGGCCTTTTCAACAGATGAGCCCGGATGCGAAACATATACTTGGGCAACTTCGTGGCCGTCCTGGCTCCCTGTATTCGAAATCGTGAAATGTATTTTGATTTCTTCGTCTTCTGAATAGGATTCCTTGTTTGTGCCAATTTTGGAAAACTCGAAATGGGTATAGGAAAGGCCATAACCAAAAGGATAAAGGGGTTCGATGTTCTTTGTGTCGAACCATCGGTAGCCTACCAATATGCCTTCTTCATAAGTGACCGATCCATCACCGGGAAAACTATGGGTTGCATGGGCAGGGGAATCTTCGATTTTTTTAGGCATGGTCCATGGGAGTTTTCCGGAAGGGTTGATGTTTCCCAAGATAACATCGGCCAGGGCATTACCTCCTTCAGAACCATTGAACCAACTCCATAGTAAGGATGATGATTCCGCTTTGATCGTATTAAGGTCAAATGGGGCGCCACCGATCATAACCACAATGGTCTTGGGATTCACGGCCAACACCTTTTCGATCAACTCTTCTTGTCCAAAGGGGAGGGATAGGTCTTTGCGGTCAGAGGCTTCCGTCTCATAATCCCGATTGGACCCCGCAAAAATAATGGCCATGTCGGCATTTTTTGCGACTTCCAACGCTTCTTGAAACTTTTCGGGGTCCAATGCGGTGACCGTAGTAGGGGTGTTCAAGGTAATCTCGGACTTTTGGTCGTTATCATTTTTGGTATATCTTTCCAAATAGCCTTCGGCATAATTTATTTCGATATTTTCGGGAAGCCTGTTTTTAAGTCCATCCAGTGGTGTTACCTCGCGTTTTGTCTTTACCCCGGCACCAAATCCGCCCAAGGCATTTTTTTTAGTGGCATTGTTGCCGATAACGGCTATGGAATTGATGCCATCCAATTTCAAAGGAAGGAGTTTGTGCTCATTCTTTAGTAAGACGATCGACTCGGCTGCAATATCATAGGCGTCTTTGTAGTGTTCTTCCGTGGCCAAACTTCCTTTGATCCTATCGGCACTTTCAATGGCCTTTACCTGGAACAGAACCCGAAGTATTCGCCGAACATGTTTGTCTATTTCTTTTTCACTGATTTCACCGGCTTTGGTGGCAGCCAATAACTTGTCGGCCAAGAAATACTCGTTAAAAGGTTTACGGGTGCCCATCTCAATATCCAATCCGTTCATCAGGGATTTTACGGTGGAATGTACGGCGGCCCAATCGGAGATGATAATGCCCTTGAATCCCCATTCATCCCTTAGGATTTTATTCTGCATATAATCGTTTTCACATAAAAAATCCCCTCGAAACTTATTGTAGGCCCCCATAACGCTGTAAGCATTGGCTTCTTTAATCGAGGCCTTGAAGGCAGGAAGGTATATTTCCCTTAAAGTCCGTTCATCGGTGTTGACATCTACATAATCACGGTTGGTTTCTTGGTTGTTTACGGCATAGTGTTTTACACAGGCCATAACGTCATTGTCCTGAATGCCGATAATAAAGGGTACCGCCAGTTTTTTGTTTAAAAAAGGGTCTTCGGTAAAATATTCGTAGGTTCGCCCACCCAAAGGGGTACGGATGATGTTGACCGCAGGGGAAAGTAATACATCTTTATCCCGGGCACGGGCTTCTTGCCCAACACTATTTCCGAATTTGTAGGCCAATTCCGGATTCCAAGTTGCGGCTACACTTCCTGCCGCCGGATAGTAGGTAGCGAAGTCGTTGTCCCAGCCTGCCGGTGCCCAATTGTCTTTGGAAATCTCTTCTCGAATCCCCAAGGGCCCATCGGTCATGTTCAGTGTTGGAATTCCCAAACGTTCAACGCCCGCTGTCGCGAACATGCTATTACCGTGAAGCATTCCTACTTTTTCCTCAAGGGTCATTTGGGCAATCAGGGCGTCTATTTTCGTTTCGTTTTCCATACTGATCCCATCACTTTTGAATTGGGAGGGGGGCAATCGGTCCTCTTTTGTTGTTTTCGCATCAAAATTACATGATGAAACGGACAACGCTATCGCTGTCAGTGATAAAACAAGTAAACGTACCCTCATTATTGATTTAATTATGGTTGCTAATCGAATGGTTGATCCAATAGGAATTTTCATGTCCTTCCTTAATAATCGATAAAGGATATAGGAAGGTTTTGCCCGGAAGTAAAAGTACGAAATTTAGATGCCTTTTTCGAATGCCATGAATATGGTTTGGGGTTCTTTTTGGTAGGACGCCAAAAACCAAAAGCATTTGAACTTCATTGTCTGGGAAAAGGTGAAAAGGACTTGGTTGTCAAACTTCTTTGAGAATCCGTTTGGTCATCTCAACCAGAAAGGTGCAATCCTAAGGAATTGGAAGGGTTGTTTGCGACTGACGATTCCAAATCAGAAGGCCCTTTTAGCATATCCTTAGGTATAGGAATGGCTAAAAAGGCCTGATCGGATTTTTATGGGTAAAATTATTTTCTACGGTGTATTAAAATACATTGTAAATATCCCCGGAGAAAAATAAATCATCGGTTTTCTTATAGCTGGAATCCGATTTAACCTGGGCCGTAAGGGCATCTTCCCTTTCTTCCAAGGTTACATCATCAAAGGCTCTGATGATACCGGTCACCATAGGATATTCCAAACGTACCAGCATCTGGTGCAAAGTAGGATCTTTTTCCTTGGCGTCATGTACTAAAATATCCGCTTCCGTAATGCCATTTTCGCCTAAAGTGGCAACTTCCAATTTTAATCCGTTCAATACCAATCCTTTGTTGCGTTCTTTTCCGAAGATCATGGGTTTGCCATGTTCCACGAAAAGCATGCGGTCTTCCCGAACGGCCTTATCGGTATATTTGGAATAGGCCCCATCGTTGAATATGGGACAGTTTTGCAACACCTCGATAAGTGAAGTTCCCTTGAACTTTTCCGCATCAATGAACATCTGGGTCATTTCTTTGGGGGTATTCCCTGATATCCTTCCGAAAAAACGGGCTTGCGCCCCTATGGCCAGTTCCCCGGCCAAAAATGGAGGTTGGGTGTTGCCGTAGGGTGATGATTTCGTTTTCTGGCCCACTAAGGAGGTTGGTGAAAACTGCCCTTTCGTAAGTCCGTATATCTCATTGTTGAACAAGACGATATTCAGGTCGATATTCCTTCGTAATACATGTATGAAATGATTGCCACCAATGGCCATGGAGTCGCCATCACCGGTTATGACCCATACACTTAAATCAGGATTGGTCAATTTAACGCCTGTGGCAATGGCCGGGGCCCTACCGTGGATGCTGTGCATTCCATAGGTGTCCATATAATAGGGAAAACGTGAAGAACATCCGATTCCTGATATAAAGACGACATCTTCTTTTTTAACCCCCATTTCCGGAAGTGCTTTCTGCATAGATCGGAGTATGACATAGTCATCGCAACCAGGGCACCATCGTACTTCTTGATCACTGGTAAAGTCCTTGTATGTATATTCTTTTACTGCTGCTTCCATAATTTATTGAACTAAAGATTTAAATTTTTCCACCAATTCATTGTTCGGGAACGGCAGACCTTGTATTTTGTTGAATTGAAGGAAATCGAATTCACTGCAATTGATTTTCAGCACCTTTACAAATTGACCACTGTTCAACTCACAGACGATGATTTTCTTGAATTTCCGTAATACCTCACTGGTATTTTTCGGTAGTGGATTGATATAGTTGAAATGTGCGAATCCGATATTGTCGTAACCATCTTCATGCAATTCCTTTACCGCTGAATGCAAACTACCATAGGTACCTCCCCATCCTACGACCAAAAGATCTCCTTCATCGGCAAATTCGGGGACGATTTCAGGGATGTAATTTTGCACCCTTTTTACCTTTTCCGCCCTTATTTTCGTCATGTATTCGTGGTTTTCAGGAACATAGGAAACATTGCCCGATACGCGGTCCTTTTCGAGTCCGCCTACCCTGTGCTCCAAGTCCGGTGTACCGGGGATGGCCCAATTTCTTGCCAGGGTATCGTTATCCCGATCATAGGGGTGCCATGTGTCGGTCGCCTTCTTAATGATATGGTTTTTGATTTCGGGCATTTGGGATACCGATTTGATTTTCCATGGTGCCGAACCGTTGGCGATATACCCATCGGTCAACAGGAGGACGGGTGTCATGTGCTCGATCGTTAATTTGGCCGCTTCATAGGCATAATTAAAACAGTTGGCAGGGGTACTGGCGGCTATGACAATAATGGGACTTTCCCCATTTCTACCGTACATGGCCTGTAAAAGGTCTGACTGTTCTGTTTTTGTAGGTAATCCGGTTGAGGGGCCACCACGTTGTACGTCTACGATTACCAAGGGTAGTTCGATCATCATGGCCAATCCCAAGGCCTCTGCCTTTAGGGCCAATCCGGGTCCCGATGTCGTGGTTATGGCCAAATCACCGGCAAATGAGGCTCCGATGGCAGAACTGATTCCTGCAATCTCATCCTCGGCCTGTAAAGTTTTTACCCCAAAGTGCTTGTGTTTCACCAATTCATGTAAGATATTGGAGGCAGGGGTGATGGGGTACGATCCCAAGAACAATTCCAAGCCCGATTTTTCCGCTGCCGCCAAAAAGCCCCATGCGGTGGCCTGGTTACCCATGATTATCCTGTAGGTACCGGGTTCCATTTTTGCCGGGGCAATGGAATAGGCATTCGGGATGAGTTCCAAGGTTTCGGCAAAATAAAAGCCCGCATTCAAAACCTTGGTATTGGCCTCGATGATCTGGGGTTTCTTTTTGAACTTTTTATTGAAGAAGTCGATGGTGTGTTCCCGAGAACGGCCATACATCCAATAAACCATACCCAGGGCGAACATGTTCTTACTTCGGGTAATGGCTTTATTGTCCAATCCTTTCAGATCTTTTAAGGCTTCTTTGGTCAACGTGGTCATGCCCACTTCAATGACCCTATAGTTTTCAAGGCTCCCATCTTCCAATGGATTGGTTTCGTACAGTGCCTTTTCCAGATTCTTTTTGGTGAATGAATCGGTATCCACGATGACCGTATGGCCAGGTTTAAGCGCGTGTAAATTTGTTTTTAGACCGGCGGGGTTCATGGCCACTAAAAGATCCACGTCATCACCGGGCGTATTGATTTCAACACTTCCAATATGAACTTGAAATCCGGAAACCCCATATAAACTTCCTTGCGGGGCCCTGATTTCAGCAGGATAGTTGGGGAAGGTCGAAACATCATTTCCGAACATTGCTGAGGTATCCGAAAACTGTGTCCCCGTCAATTGCATACCGTCTCCTGAATCACCGACAAAACGGATGATCACCGCATCTATTACTTTTTGCTTTTTATTTTCTGTGGCTGCAACCATAAGATTTTATTTTTCTTGAACGAATTCGATTAATTTTCGGTAAATTTAGTGACTATATTTAAAACCATCCTAAGATTAAAATATGATATTTGTCATTAAAAGACATTATCCTATATATTAACTTCGTTAATTAAATAAAATTAAGTAAAATGGCTATAATAATTACAGATGAGTGCATTAATTGTGATGCCTGCATTTCTGAATGCCCCAACAATGCGATTTATGAACCTGATCAAGAATGGTCGTATTCCGATGAAACCGCTTTAAGTGGTACGGTGACTACACCTGATGGAAGGGAAGTGGACGCTGATGAGGAGAACGAACCGATTTCTGATGAATTCTATTTTATCGTTGCCGATAAATGTACCGAGTGTAAAGGATTCCACGATGAGCCACAATGTGCATCAGTTTGCCCAGTAGACTGTTGTGTGCCTGATGAGAGCCACGTGGAGACCGAAGAAGCCTTATTGGAGAAAAAGGCTTGGTTGCACGGGGAATAGATCAGGGATCATTCTTCTTTAAATGGATTTGCCAAAGGGGTATTTTTCGGTCCGATCGATACCCCAAGGTTTCTTTTGGGTTTAAAACCCGGATATATCTTTCCTATTACTACATCGTTTTTCTTCGTAGTATATGAAACCGGATAACTATGTTTTTTTTTGACTGCTTACGTTGTCCCCTTTTTTCAAGACCCGTTTTTTTTTCTTTTGATTTTGTGGGTGTTAACCTGACAAATGTCATAGTCTGCCCATAAAACTGTATCTATTTTTATGGAAATAATAAAACCGATACCTCGGCTAAACATTACCATTGATCGTAAAGGGTTTTTCCCGATTTTGCTAGGGTATCTTTAAAACAAGCTAAAATCATCATGGAAAAAAAATCCAAAAAGTTAATTTGTGACGCGAATGAAGCGGTTGCAAGGGTGGCACACAAGACCAATGAGGTTTGTGCAATTTATCCCATCACACCTGCCTCGCCCATGGGCGAACACGTTGATGTGTATAGTGCCAAAGGCCAGAAAAACATATGGGGCAATGTACCGAGGATCGTTGAGATGCAAAGTGAGGGTGGTGCTTCAGGGGCCGTACACGGTTCATTGCAGGCCGGTGCCTTGACTACAACTTTCACCGCTTCCCAAGGTTTACTTTTAATGATACCCAACATGTATAAAATGGCGGGGGAAATGTTGCCCTCCGTTATACATGTAGCCGCAAGAACCATAGCCACCCATGCCTTATCCATTTTCGGGGACCATTCCGATGTTATGGCTGCAAGGCAAACAGGTTTTGCCATGTTGTTCGGGGGTTCTGTGCAAGAAGCTCAGGATATGGCAATGATATCGCAGGTAGCGACATTGAAATCGAGAATTCCGTTCATGAATATTTTTGATGGATTTAGGACTTCCCACGAGATTTCCAAAATTGACGCCATTTCCGATGAGGTCATCAAGGAAATGATGCCGGAGGATAAGATAATGGATCATAAGATAAGGTCATTGGATCCAGATAACCCGGTATTGAGAGGTACTTCCCAAAACCCGGATGTATTCTTTCAAGCTAGGGAGGCTGCCAACCTGTATTATGATAAAGTGCCCGGGATCGTTGAAAAAACGATGGATGAATTTTACCAACACACAGGAAGAAAATATAGCTTATTCTATTATGTAGGCCATCCTGAGGCAGAAAAAGTAATTGTGATCATGGGTTCCGGTCAAGGGCCTGTAATGGAAGCTGTTGATACCATGGTCAAGAATGGGGAAAAAGTCGGTGCGATCATCGTACGTTTATTTAGGCCATTCTCTATCGACCACTTTGTCAATGCCCTACCGGAAACCGTAAAAAAAGTCGCTGTTTTGGATAGGACCAAAGAGCCCGGTAGTATCGGAGAACCCTTATATCAAGATGTAGTGACCGCATTCATGGAAAGCGATAGGGCCATGCCACAGATCATTGGTGGGCGTTATGGGCTATCATCCAAAGAGTTCGATCCGGCCATGGTGAAATCGGTTTATGATGAATTGGATAAGGAACAGCCTTTAAACCACTTTACCGTAGGTATCAATGATGATGTTTCCTTCAAGAGTCTTCCGTTGGGAAGCAGGTTACAAACTGTCAAGAACACCTTTAACTGTATGTTCTATGGTTTAGGTTCTGACGGTACCGTCGGTGCGAATAAAAACTCCATTAAGATTATCGGTGAAACCACCGATAATTATGTACAGGGTTATTTTGTATATGATTCCAAAAAAGCGGGTGCACAAACCGTATCGCATTTACGTTTTGGACCAGATCCGATCTATTCCACTTATTTGATCCATAAAGCCAATTTCATTGCTTGCCATCAATTTAGCTTCATCGAAAAATATGACATTCTAAAGAGCATTAAAAAGGGCGGGACATTCTTATTGAACGCTCCTTTTGATAAAGATGCGATTTGGGAGGTTCTTCCTAAAAAGATGCAAGAGCAGATCGTTGAAAACGAATTGGATTTTTACGTCATCGATGCCACTAAAGTTGCTCAAGACGCTAAATTAGGGAAGCGTACGAATACGGTATTACAAACCTGTTTCTTCGCAATTTCCGGAGTACTTCCCAAAGATGAGGCCATAAAGAAAATTAAAGAGGCCATTGTTAAGTCGTATTCCAAAAAAGGGGACGCGGTTGTTCAAATGAACTTCAATGCCGTGGATAAATCATTGGAAAATCTTCAAAAAGTCGATTATCCGAAACAGATCTCCAGTACTACTGAGCTTAAACCAATGATGACCGGTGATGCCGATCCATTTGTAAAAGAAGTGCTTGGAAAAATATTGGCGGGTAATGGCGATGAGCTTCCCGTAAGTGCATTCCCTGTAGACGGTACTTTCCCGACAGGAACTACCCAATTTGAGAAACGGGGTATCGCCATCAATGTGCCGGTTTGGGACGGTGAGGATATTTGTACACAATGTAACAAGTGTGTGGCAATTTGCCCGCATGCCGCCATACGTGCAAAAGTGGTTTCCAATGAAGAATTGGCGAATGCACCGGCAACCTTAAAATCGGTTCCTGCCAAGGGAAGGCCATTCAATGGGGCAGAAGAATCCTATGTCCTGCAAGTTTCCGCCCAGGATTGTACGGGTTGTGACCTTTGTGTAGCCGTTTGTCCGGCCGTAAGCAAGGAGGATCCGGAATTCAAAGCCATCAACATGCATGAAAAACTGGAGGTTGAGGCCGTTGAAGATCCAAATTGGGATTTCTTTATCGATCTTCCCGATTATAACAGGACGGAATTACAGATTTCGAATGTAAAAGGCTCACAATTCCTTGAACCATTGTTTGAATTCTCAGGAGCTTGTTCCGGTTGTGGGGAAACACCTTATATTAAATTATTGACCCAATTGTTCGGCGACAGTATCTTAATTGCGAATGCAACAGGTTGTTCCTCAATCTATGGTGGTAATTTACCGACAACTCCTTATAAAAAGAACAAATTCGGTAGGGGACCTGCATGGGCCAACTCCTTGTTCGAAGACAATGCCGAATACGGACTAGGGATGAAATTGGGATTGTCCAAAAAGCAGGAAATCGCAGTCGGCTTACTAAAAGATCTCGCATCTGAGGTCGGTACCGAATTGGTCGATGCCATTTTAAACAATCCTGAAAAAACGGAGGCTGAAAAACAAGAGAATTTCGATAATCTGGAAAAACTCGGGGCCATATTGGCAGAAATCGATAAGCCTGAAGCCAAAAAACTATCGCAATTGACCCAGTACTTACGTAAAAAATCAGTTTGGATACTTGGTGGGGATGGTTGGGCCTATGACATCGGTTACGGTGGTGTAGACCACGTATTGGCCTCAGGGGAAAACATCAATATCATGGTTTTGGATACAGAGATTTATTCCAATACCGGCGGACAGATGTCCAAATCGACCCCATTGGGTGCAAGTGCTAAATTCGCCGTGGCGGGTAAACGTACCGGAAAGAAAAGTTTGGCACTCCAAGCCGTTTCCTATAACAATGTTTATGTTGCACAAATTGCAATCGGGGCCAAGGATCTTCAAACCCTTAAAGCGATTGAAGAGGCTGAGGCTTACGATGGTCCATCATTGATCATTGCTTATTCACATTGTGGTGACCACGGTTATAACCTTAGGGATGGGGCCATGCATCAAGCGAAAGCGGTAGAGACAGGGTATTGGCCACTGTTCAGATTCGATCCTTCAAAACCAAAAGGGAAGAAGTTCAGGTTGGATTCCAAAGCACCCACCGCACCGTTGGAAGAGTTCATGTATATGGAAACACGTTTCTCCAGGGTTGTTAAGGATAATGCCGAATTAGGGGCTGAACTTTTACAACAAGCACAGGAGGAAGTAGACTCTAGATGGGAAAAATTGGAGCTCTATAGGGAAATGTAACTCAATTTAATAAGAGAGATTACATAAAGATCGACTTTGTTTTTTGAAACCATACATTCTGGGTTATGAAAGATCCGGAATGTATGGAACAAAGTTCAAAAGTTTAACCACATAAAATCGTATCACTAATGGAAGATACATCCAAGAAACTGTACGAAGAGGCAGTACAAAAACTGAAGGAAGCGAATTTTGAATTGTGCAGGCCCGAAGAAGATGTTGTTGCCCAATTGGTCTGTAGCAATGCCCAAAGTGCTATTTCAAATTTTTTAAAGGGTTTTCTTATCGAAAACGGCATTGAAATCCAAAAGGAAGAATCCATATCTGACCTTTATGAGCAGTGTAAGGTCATTGACGAACGTTTTTCGGAAGTTCAATTATCAGGATTCAATTGCACTGCACATAAAGAGGATTCCAGATTCTGCAATGAGAGTTCCCGTTTTAGTAGGTGCTTTGATATTGCCGATAGTTTGGACACCTTTTTAAGGCGTGAAAAGATCATAAGCTAGTACGATAAGATCTTAATTAAATGCCATTGCGGACCCCGTTGAGGCTGAGGTTTCAGGAAATTGATTTTCGCCTATAGCTTCGAATGGGTCCGGAAGGGCATTATGTTTTCCATTGGATTCTTGGATGGAATTCAATCCCATGTATTCTGCAGAAAGCGCAAGAAATTTTTGTGCATGATCTTTTCTATATCTTCATGGGAATATCCCCTTTGTTGAAGCATTTTTGGAATTTTTTGTACATCGGAAATGTTGTCCAGATCCGAAGGGCATCGGTCGGTTCCGAACCCTCCATCCAAATCGCTCCCTATACCCACATGGTTTGAGTTGCCTGCCAATTGGCAGATATGATCGATATTATCGATTACATTGTGTAGGGTAACCCCAAGACCTCCAGGGGTCGACATACCCCGAATCCAATCTGAGACCAACATCCAGGCATCCAAAGCGGTTCCGATGACCGCTCCCCTTTTGATAAGTTGCTTGATCTGTTCGTCGGAAAATTGCCTGTTGTGTTCTGCCAACGTACGACAATTGGTATGGCTGGCCCATATGGGGCCATCATGGAATTTCATGGTTTCCCAAAAGCACTTGTCGTTCAAATGACTCATATCCAATATCAAACCCAAGCGTTCAATTTCCTTTAAAAGTTCCTTTCCTTTGATTCCCAATCCACCGGAACCATTGGTGCCTTGGGCATAGGTGCCCGGGCCGTAATGTGCGGGACCAATGGTACGTAATCCTTGGTCGTACGATTTCTCCAGATAATCCATCGTGATGATGGAATCCGCTCCTTCCAATCCAAGGATGTAACCTACAGGCTTTTTTTCTTGAGTGCCATTCCAAAGCTCCAAATGGGCATTTAGTTGCTCTTTGTTCCGTATTTGTACCATTTCACCAAGGTCTTCCATGGTTCTGTACCATGCCAATTGGCCTTGGGTATGGGCCCAAGCTTGCTGTGGGGATTTCCATCCTGGAAGAGGGTTCGTTCTTTTGGTGTATCGGGCAATCTGTGTGGCAACGCAAAGTCCGACATTTCCCATCCGCATTGCCCTCAAAGAAACCGTATTCTTATTTCGGTCCGGTTTGTCAGACATGCCTATTTCACTGGTACGAATAGATTCTACCGACCATGTTAGGTCTCTGTTCCATTCCATGGCATTCATGGCGAGATCCAAATGTGCATCGAATACGAACATATTAGCTTATGGATATAGGGTTTCTGGAAATGACGTTGAAAATGTCGGTTGATCTTTGGTTCCCCAAAGTCAATAGACCTTCATTTTTTACTACGTGAGCATCTGTATGTATGGGATTTGGTCCGATTTCATCCTTCATTTTCAGACCCTTTTTGTCTTTACTGTGCATTACTGAATATTTTTTCTGTGAGCTATTTGTCGGCAAATTTCCAACCCGAAAATATTTGCCTATGGGAACTGTATTTCGGGAGCAATTGGCTTATGGACCAAATCAAAACATGGTATATTGGATTTGGACTTCTTGCTATGATGGTAACGGTTGTAACAAATGTAAGAAATTTCACCCTTTAAATATGCAAGTATAACGCATATCCCCGGGTATTGTTGTGCATTGTGTTGTTTCAATAGCATTCTTTTAAAATGAATTGGGGGATGTCGATGGAGCATCGAAGGGACCAGGGCAAAAATTCCCCTAAACTTCCTCAATAAAAGGAGTGCTTCTATAGTTTCACAAAGAAAGCGATTGGTTAGCGGATTGTGGAAATATAAAGGATTGTCGATAATTTTAAATCGGGCCATATTGCCATTCTACCAAATATTTTGTTAGATGCAGAAGGTTCTTAAATATGTTATCGGGTTAGCTAGGCATGGATCACTTATATAGTTCGAACATGGCCTCAACCTCCACTGGAATATTTCCAGGTAGCATCATTCCCACGGCACTACGCACCCCAACCCCTTTATCATTACCGAAAACGTCTGCCATAAGCTCACTGAAACCATTGATGACCAATGGATGTTGGCCGAATTCGGCCGTAGAATTCACCATCCCCAGAACCTTTACGACACGTTTGATCCTATCGACAGAACCAAAGTGGGTGATGATGGTAGAAAGCATGGTAAGGCCTACTTGTTCGGCGGCTAATTTGGCTTGCCCCAAATTCAGGTCATCACCGACCCGACCTACCATAAGTGATCCATCGGCTTTCATCGGGCCTTGTCCCGAAACGAATAGGAAATTATCGACGACCAAAACGGGTTTGTACAACCCGCCGGGTTTTGGTGCGGGCGGAAGCTGTAATCCCAAGGCTTTTATTCTTTCTGAAGGTAAATTTTCCATAAGATTTTTTTAAATGAAGATATTCAAAATAAGTACGCCGATAAGACCCATGATCCCTACCGTGGTTTCCATGACCGTCCAAGTGCGTAACGTATCCTTTACCGAAAGGTTAAAATACTCTTTGTACAACCAAAATCCGCCATCATTGACATGGGAAAGCATCAAACTTCCGGAACCTATGGCCAGAACCATTAGTTCTGGACTTACCCCAGAGGAGGACAATAGGGGTAAGGCAATCCCTGCTGCCGTTAAGCCCGCAACCGTGGCAGAACCGACACAAACACGGATAACAGTTGCTATGGACCATGCCAAAACCAATGGGGAAATTTTCGAATCTTTCAATAATAACCCTATATAATCACTTACGCCACTATCGATCAACACCTCTTTTAGTCCGCCTGCCCCCGCAATGATCAATAATACCATGGTGATACCAGAGGCCGCCTGGGCAACAGCATCCATTACGTCTTTTATTTTTCGTCCGCGTCTCAGCCCCAAGGTGTATATTGCCAAAAGTACCGAAAGCAGCATGGCAAATACAGGGTTACCGATTATCGCCGTTACTTGTAGCAAGAACGTTTCTTCAGGTAAAACCAGATCGGCTATTGCAGCGATTCCGATTAAGATCACGGGAAATAAGGCGGTAATGATACTGATTGCGGTACTGGGCATTTCATCCTCGGTAAGTACTTTGGTGTTTACGAATTCTTTTAACGGTGTCGCTTTGATCGTTTTTATGGTCCTGGAAAACAAGGGTCCGGCGACGACTATTGCCGGAATGGCCACGATAATCCCGTATAACAACGTTTTGCCTATATCGGCATTGAACATGACCGCTATCCCGGTCGGTGCCGGATGGGGCGGTAGATAACCATGTGTTACCGATAGGGATGCCAACATCGGAAGGCCTACATAGATCAAGGGCAAGCCTGTGGCTGCCGCTACGGTAAAGACCAAGGGAATCAGAATAACGAAACCCACGGTATAAAACATGGGGACACCAACTATGAAACCGGTGAGCACTACCGCCCATTGAATGTTCTTTTTTCCGAATGTATCGATCAATTTTCCCGTAATACGTTGTGCGGCACCGCTATCGGCAACCAATTTGCCCAACATGGCCCCAAACCCCAAAATCATGATTAGGCTTCCCAAGGTCTTTCCCATGCCGTTTTGGACAGTAATCAATACGCTATGAAATTCCATCCCTTCCGCAACACCGACTACCAAGGAAACGATGATAAAAGCAATAAAAGCGTTGAGTTTAAATTGGGAAATAAGTAGAAAGAGCAGCAGTATTCCTAAAATTACAATGAATAATGGCATAAAAACATCATTTGATGATAACGAACCTTTAAATATACCATTTTGAAAATGAAGGTGGGCCAATGACCGTTCCCTTTTTTTCATTCTTTTCCCAGGGTTAAAGGGTTGTAAACCAATCACTCGCGATAGGTCCCTTCAATGGGGGCATGGGTGTTGCAAGGCCACGGTTACATGGGGTGTCATAAATAGATCTTAGTCGCTCCGACAAGGCCTTTCTCCATTCAGGACCCTTGCTTGTAAGGGCCTTATATGGTTGTGGAGTTTTCATTATAGGAAGCCAATAAACGTTGGGGTTCTTGTGGGGAGTAAATGTTTTTGTCAATGATTGATTATTGTTTTTTGGATCGAATAACTGCGGTTGTCTCTTTGAATGCGGTGTTTTTTTGTTGAAATCCCAATCATTTTACCTCGTTGTGTTTAAGGGTTTTAGGTATATTGTAGCGACCCTTTATGAGGTATATATAGGGTATATGCCAATTGGAACGATAAAAAATATGGGTACTATTTAAATTTTAAAATAACCTGAAATATGAGGCAAATTGCGCTGTTTTTACTTGGGTTTTTATGCTAAAGGAAAGCTTTGCTATATAAATAAGAACAGGGATCCGGCGATGTGAATCCATCAAACTATAGAATTAAAACCATGGAGAAAAGACAGTTTTTAAAGCGAATGGGGCAGGCGGCCGTATTGACCCCATTTTTACCAATGGGACTGCAAGCCCAATATTCAATGTGTGAAGCGCCATATCCCAAGGATGAAGAGGGGTTTTGGAAACGTATTAGGAAGGATTATTCCTTAAAACCGGATTATATAAATCTTGAGAACGGATATTATAATTTCATACCACAGCCAACGCTTGCGAAATACATTGCGCATATGGAAATGGTCAATTACGAAGGATCGTATTATATGCGTACCGTACAGTGGGAGAATAAACAAAAAGTAGCGGATCGGTTGGCAAATATGGTGGGCGTGAAGGCGGAAGAACTGATCATAACCCGAAATGCAACGGAATCATTGGATATGATAATCGGGGGTTTTCCTTGGAAAGCAGGGGATGAGGCCATTTTTGCCATACAGGATTACGGATCGATGCAAGATCACTTCAATCAAATTGCAAAACGGTTCGGTATCGTCAATAAGGTAGTCTCTGTGCCCAATTATCCCGAGAGTGATGAAGCATTGGTGAAACTGTACGAAGAGCAGATAACCTTAAAAACCAAATTGTTGATGGTGAGTCATATGATCAATATCACGGGGCATATACTTCCTGTTCGAAAAATCTGTGATATGGCCCATAAACATGGCGTTGAGGTCTTGGTCGATGGGGCACATTGCATTGGTCATTTTGGTGTGGATATTTCAGCACTGCACTGTGATTATTATGGGTCAAGTCTTCATAAGTGGTTGAGTACCCCACTGGGGGCAGGGTTGCTGTATGTCGCCGAGGATAAAATACCGAAAATTTGGCCTTTAATGGCCGATTACAGTAAGGACGAAACTAAAATAAAACGACTAAACCATACCGGAACCCATCCGGTGCATACCGATTTGGCAATCAATGACGCTATCGACTATCTCGAGATGATCGGTATTCAGCGTAAAGAAAAAAGAATGCGTTATTTACAGCGGTATTGGAGTGACCAATTACGTGAAGTACGGCATATTGTGGTGAACACTCCCTTGGAAGAACATCGATCTTGTGGTATAGCCAATGTGGGGGTAAGGCATATAAAACCGGCAGATTTGGCCAACACCCTATTGGAAGAATTCAATATTTTCACCGTAGCCATCGATCATGTCAATGTGCAAGGCTGTAGGATTACCCCCAACGTTTATACGACCACGGAGGAGTTGGATCGGTTCGTCAGCGCCATGAAAACTTTGGCGGGTAGGATATAAAAGGTTACTTGGTTGTGGGTTTACAAGCATTTTTATGGCAAGGATCATGAATGTGACTTGGGGTTGTACGCGGTACCTTCAAGATGGCCACAAAATAATGGATTGAATTCAAGACCCGATTAAATTCAAAAGTATATTTTCGGGCCGAATTTGTCGGGTAAATAACCCCTTCTTGGGTAATTTGAATATCTTTCCGTCATAAAAGCAAGCCTATGGAATTAAAGCGTATCATACCTTTAGTCGTATTGTTCTCGGTACTATCGGCCAAGGCACAATTGGTAAATATAGAGGCAAAGCGTATGCAAACCGATTCTACCCGTTTTGTGCTCAAGAGCGATTTACTTTTCAACTATGCCGATAATAATGGGGATTACGTAATGCAGTTCGGTTCCAATATTTCTACCCAATTCAAATCCAGGGATCTTAACGACATCTATTTTTTGGTATTGAATTATAATTTGGTCCGTACCGATGAAAAAGATGTTCAGAATGCCTGGTTTTTACACGCCCGCTACAATCATGAATTTACCGACTTTCTTAGGCTGGAAGCCTTTATACAGAACCAGAACAATACCCAGTTGACCATCATCAACAGAAATCTGGTCGGGGCCGGGGTGCGCCTTAAAGTTGTCGACAAGGAAAATTCCAGAGTATATT
Organism: Maribacter polysaccharolyticus; assembly: GCF_028882255.1. GTDB lineage: Bacteria > Bacteroidota > Bacteroidia > Flavobacteriales > Flavobacteriaceae > Maribacter_A > Maribacter_A polysaccharolyticus. The sequence goes on along the minus strand of NZ_JARBUY010000004.1, from coordinate 322,294 downwards.
TCGGAAATTCGTATATGTATGAAATAGAAAAGTTGAACGGTATTGACCAGAGGTTTTACAACCATAGGAACAGCAGCTATTTGTCCTTGACCCAATCCTTTGATAAGATGCATCTTGATCTTGTGGCCACAGTGTATTTTCAGCCCCTTTACAGGGATATCGGCAACCATAGGGTATTGGGTCAGCTTAAGGCAGAGATACCTTTAACCGATCATATGAGCCTTTCTGCATTGTATAACTACTTTCTTACCAATTTTTCATCGGCCCTGCAAGATGACCGTTCCTCAACAATCAAAGTGGGGTTTACGTTCAATATATGAAATGAAAGTTACGTGTTTTGTATTTTAGGACACCATAATCATACAACCATACTATACCAGAACGTTTTCCAAATTGGAATCTACGCAGAATATGCCTGATATTCGGGATTCGTTAACGATTTGGATCATGTCGGAGGTCATCATATGGTCATCCACGCTGAATACATTTACATCGGCATTTCGATATTTTTTAACATTCTCCAGGAGATTGCCTTGTTTTACGCTGATATGGGTTTTTTTCGGAAACCTGACCATGGTATGTAAGTCTTCGATATCCGATGCTGTAAATTTGGAACCGGGATTGTCATCAACTATTAGGGCATCGATCTCACCCTTCCAGTTATTGCAAATCAGTAGGGCCAATAGGGTCGAAAGATCATTGTTCCCTATATTGAAGGTTTCTTTCCAATTTGTGGGGATATCCGTCAACCAGAGATTAATGTTTTTTTCGATGGCCAAACTTGCCGTTGAAAAAGGAATATAGATGATCATTCCAAAATTGTTCTTTTTTACATCGGCTATCAGTTTATCGTAAAATTGCAAGTTGACATTCCCGGTGTCGATACTGACGAAGATTACATTGGGTTTAAAAAAGGCCGCATTGAGCGATTGCATACTGATGTTGATCGTGGTATTGAGTTCCCTATTCTCGACAAAGGCGTAGGAAACAGAAATGCCGCTTTCCTTGTATTTTTTGGAAGCATTGCTCAAAAACTGTTCTATGTTCTTTTGTTCTTCCGGATTCTCATTCAGCAAGGATAATATTTTAATAGACCCATTGGGATTGATTATCGAATGGATGAGTTTATACGAACTTCGAATATCCTTTGGCATGGTCATCGGTATCAAAAGGTCGGGTCGCCAGGATCTTACTTCCTTCTGGGGACTCAGGTTGCTCGATTTTTTTGTGGCCCATTCTGCCAATGCGGTAAAAAGTCCACTTCGCGAATCACCAACCTCAGATTTCAATTTCAAGTTCACCAAATAGAAGTAAAAAATAAAAATCAGGATCAAGGAGGTCAAGGCAACGATGACGTTAATGACAAACATGATGGCAATCGATCCGAAGGCTCCCATGGCAGGTACGATCATGGGTACTTTTAGGGTGGGCCGATAACTTGGTAAGCTCAACGATTGCTCAACGAGCACAACGATATTGACCATGGCATAGGTAATCATGAAAAACATCGTAAGTATAGGGGCTATAGTATTCAAATCGCGTAAAGAAATGCCAATGAACACGATAATAGCGGTAATGAGCATGGAATTGACAGGCTCCCCTTTTTTTGAGATTTTCGCGAGCTCCCTACTTTTGGGTAAAATGCCCTTTTCGGCCAGCGCAAGCATAATGCGTGGTGCCCCTATAAACGAGCCCAAGGCCGATGAAAGGGTCGCCCCTAACAAACCGGCAAGTACAATAGGGCTAAAAAGCGCCTTGTCTATAAATAAATTATAGTTTGATGCCAGTTCATCCGGAGTGGCTAAAAGTGAGGCAACGAATATGAGACTCGCATAGATTATGGTCGTTAAGATCACTGCCGAAATGGTCCCCTTGGGAATGCTTTTTCGTGGACTGGTTAAATCACCGGACATGTTGGCCCCTGCCATTACCCCGGTCACGGCGGGAAAAAATACGGCAAATACAACCCAATACGAGGTGCCGCTGAAATTATTCTCTATAGATCCAGGGTATTTGCCGAACCATTCGAAGTCGTAATTCAATTCACTGACAAAGAGTGCCCCATAGATCGAAACCAAAGAAAGGATGATAATACCCAAAATGACATACTGTATCTTAAAGGCAAAACTTGTACTTATAAAGGCGATGCCCATGACCAGGGAAAAAATAACGATGTCGGCAATCAAAGCGTTTAGACCGGGCAATATGGAAACCAAACCTTCCCTAAATCCAAAAACATACATGGCCACCGCCAAGGCCTGGGCAATATAAAACGGAATGCCTATGGCACCACCGATTTCAAGACCCAAGGATTTTGAAATGATACTAAAAGCCCCACCGGCCCCAATACGGACATTGGTGGTAATCGAAGATAAACTCAATGCCGTCGTAAACGTTATGGCCACTGAAACCAACAAGATCGACAAGGCCCCAACTACACCCGCATTTCCAACAACCCATGGCTGCCGAATATACATGATCACACCTAGTATGGTCAATGTTGTCGGTGTAAAAACCCCTGCAAAAGTCCCGAATGTTTTCTTGGTCATTTTCAATGAAATCAATGATTTAATTTAATGATTTCTTTGTTCCAATCAAAAGATATTGCAGATTATAAAATGGTAATCCGTAAAATATTATTACATGGCAAGAAGCAGTAGGCAACGGTTCGTATCCCGGTCGGTTTGGCCATTGTTGTGATTTTTCCATTCGGAACTTAATACGGCACTTGTTTTTTAAAAAGCAATGGCCGCTCTTAGTATTGCTTGTGGACATTCATGGGAGGCACCTGATTGATGGACTTATCGAAGTTTGATGATTTTGGTGACTGACGGCAATTTCCGTAGCGCAACAGTATTATATTTTTAGTATGGTTCAATTTATTGTTGGGGAATTCATTCCCGACAATCAGAATTTTGTAAAGTATTGGATAGATAGGGATCATTGGGGCCTATTTACGTTGCCATTACTAACCAACATTCTTTACATTTGTTTTCATGAAAAAGAAAAAGCCGGATTTAAGCACCATCATTTTCGCCTTGGTGATCCTGTTGATGATCATACCCCAAACGCGAACGCCCATCCAAGAGGGTATAAGTAAGATTCGGATGTTCTTGTTCTCCCCTTCTACCCTGAAGAACGAGGACCAAACCCAATTACAACCTTTTACCTATGAATTGACCGATTTGCAAGGAGCGCCCGCCCATGTGGAAATTGGTAAGGGCAAAGTGACTTTTCTCAGTTATTGGGCAACTTGGTGTCCCCCGTGTAGGGCCGAACTTCCCAGTATTCAGCAGCTGTATGCCGACTATGGGGATCGGATGGATTTTGTGCTGATCACCCATGAAGACCCCAAAGCCATACAGTCCTTTTTGGATAAGAAACAGTTTGACCTACCGGTTTACCTCCCACGGATGAATACTCCCGAAGCCCTTAAGGAACGTACAATACCCACTAATTATGTTCTTGATAAGAAAGGGAATATCGTTGTTAAGGAGCAGGGGGCAACAGATTGGAACAGCAAAAAAATGCGAACTATATTGGATACACTTCTGGCACATTAGCTGTTGTAAGTACAAAGAAAACGGTGCAGGCCATGGTAGTCTAAATGATCTTTGATTTTCCATCCAATTGCAAAACCCCCAACAGTAGCATTGTGGCCGCTTATGCGCAGGGTGTTTACAGTAAATAGGGTGCCATAAATGATATGATAATGTTTCATTGTTATCCGCCCGTCACCAATTGAACTTCCCAAAAGTGAATACACCTTCTTCAAGGTGCGATTCAAAGGCTTGTATTCCTGTTTGTCATGCAGTGATAAGGAGATGAATAACAATCCGACCCGATGAAATGCACAAACGTTCGGTAAGGTGATTTGAAAGGCCCTGACGTTTATCGAGCTTTTTTTACAGTTTATCCCGATTCTTGTCAGTTACCGAAAAATAAGGGGTTTTGAACGTTTTGTAACCTTCTTGGATGCCCTCTGCTGCGTTTTTATATTATAAAAACGCAAGTCATGAAAATCATCTTAACCCTACTATTTGTACTTACGATCACAATCACTGCACAAGCACAGGACGCTAAGGTCGATGTTCAGGTTGAAACTGTTGAAATGACCATGACTACTACTTCAAACAATGGGAACACGGTGGCCCGGTTATACAAATTCAAAAACTCAAGGGTTAAAAAAGCGTTGTCTTTTATCACTAAAAAGAACAAAGCTAAAATGGCATAATCCATGTTACATTTTGGAAGTAGGTTTTATTGGGTCTAGGTATAAAGCAACGATTTTAAACGATTTTAGGCGGGTCTGTTTTTCATGGGAAGTGTGGCCTTCCATTAAATTGGATAAAAAGCATATTTAACACTTGATTTATGGGGTATTTTCAATATTTTTAAAGTCCCGATGTACTTCAGGCACTAACCGATTGTATAATCAAATAGAATTTCCGGGTATGCTTACAATTAGAAATGAGAGATTGTTGACAAACAGTATGGTAATTTTGAGACTGTTTATAGGTTGGCACTTTCTTTATGAGGGTATTATTAAACTATACAATCCAGATTGGACCTCCTTGGGGTATCTGGCTTCTGCCCAAGGTCCTTTTCGTTCCTTTTTTATTTCGTTGACCAGCGATTCAATGATCGGTATCGCCGACTGGGGAAATAAGATGGCTTTGATCTTTGTGGGAATGACCCTTTTATTGGGGGTTTTTGAGAAATGGGGAGCTCTTGTCGGAGCTTTGTTATTGGCCTTGTACTATTTGGCGCATCCTTCCTTTCCTTGGTTGACCGAGGTAAACGTTGAGGGTAATTATTGGTTCGTCAATAAAAACTTGATTGAATTCATGGTCTGTGTGGTCATCTACCAATTGCCGACTTCCCATAATTTTGGACTTCAACGACTCTTCGATAAGAAAAAAGAAGTACTGACCCAGACCAATTGATTCCGATCCTTAAAATAATTATAGCTACAAATGAAATTTACAAGAAGAGACGCTTTAAAAGGTTTAGGTGGTATTCCTCTTATGGGCGCAGTATGGTGGGCTGGTGCAGCCAGTTCCGTAGCCAAGAAAAAAGAACGTTCCGCCATATTGGAACAATTGAACATACAACCTTCATTACCAACGGCCGTTCCGGGCATCGGAGGCGATCCCATTCGTATTGGGATCATAGGATTCGGGATTCGAGGCGAACAGCTTTGCCGGGCCTTGGGGTTCGCTACCAATGAATGGAAAGAAGAAATGCGGTTGGCAGCCAAGGAAAATCCGGACAATACCGCCTTGGCCGATTTTGAGGCACAGGACAAATTGAATGTGCATTTGGCCGGAATCTGCGATATTTTCGATTATCGGGCGAACAAGGCCTTGAATTCCTTCAATACGCCCGATAGTAAGATGGAGCGATTTCGTACCTATAAGGAGATGATACGTTCAGGAAAGGTTGATGCCGTCGTGATCGCCACCCCGGATCACTGGCACGCTCCGATGACCATAGATGCCTTGGAAAATGATATACATGTTTATGTTGAAAAGCCGATGACGCATACCGTTGAGGAAACCTATCGTTTGCAGGAGGCTGCCCTAAACTCAAAGGCGGTTTTACAAGTCGGACATCAACATCGGCAAACGTTGAGTTTCCAAACTGCCAAGGATATCATCCTTAAGGGAACGATCGGGCATGTATCATTGATCCAGACCAATACGAACCGAAACGACGATAATGGGGCTTGGATGTACGAAATCCATCCAGATGCCAGTCCACAAACCATTGATTGGGACATGTTTTTGGGTTCCGCCCCTAAAATACCTTTCAATAAGAACCATTTTTTCAGATGGCGGAAATGGTGGGCTTATGGTTCCGGACTTTCCGGGGACCTGTTGTCGCATGATTTTGACCGGTTGAACTGTGTTTTGAATATGGGAATTCCGGATTCGGTAATGACTTCGGGGGGTATTTATACCCATAGGGATGGCCGAAATGTTCCCGATGTCCTGCAGGTGAATATGGAGTATCCCGAGTTTAGTACGGGAAGTAGTCAGCCCAAAGGAAAGGAAAAGGGGATGACCTTTGTGTATAGTGCCACCTTGGGCAATGGTTTTAGCCGCCCGACCATTTTAATGGGCCATGATGGCACCTTGGAACTGGGGAATCAGTTGACCATTTGGCCCGACGGACAGTCTACCCGTTATGCGGATATGATCGAAAATGGAAAAATGAACCCAAGGGTGCCTATTTATCAATACAATCCAGGGGCTTCGGTTCCTGATGGTGTTGCTTCTGCCACTTCACAATATTTTGCCGATAAAGGATTGATGTGGACCTATATCAATGGTGCCAGGGTAGATTCTACCTTCTTGCATATGAGGGAATGGTTGAGCTGTACCCGGAATGGGGGAAAAGTAAGTTGCGGAATCAAGGAAGGCTTCGAAGAAGCGATTTCATCCCATATGGCCGGACTATCCTATAAATTAGGACAACGTATTGAATGGGACAAAGAACAAGGAAGGCTTAAACCTATCGAAGGAATCGATTTTGACAAGGCGTTGTTAGCTTCCTTGTAGGATGGTAATAGCCCTATGAAAGCACATCAATTATTTAAAAAAAAAGCCCATTAGGGCTTTTTTTGTACCGGTAAAATCATTGTTCCGACCCGTATTCGAGCTCATGGTATTCTTCATTTTCTTCCTTAGAAAGTGGGGTATTCTTTTTTAGTCCATGCTCGTTAAATCCTTCATTTAAGTGGTCAGGTAGGTGTCAAGTACCGTATTTACGGGGCTCACTGATGTTATTTTGATCCCTTGGGAATATTTTAATGTGGAAAATTCTTGTTTTTTCGACTTTGAAATTTCCACATCCTTAAAAAATTGGAATTATTTTGTGAATTATTAAAAATTATCATGAAAAACTGATAATTATCATGTTAGGAGTGGTTAATCAAATGTATTTTTGACCCATATAATTTAATCGTCATGGAAGTAAAGAAAAACCCTAAAGCTGATTTAAATCGTAACAGCGGCCTCTACTTTGTAATAGGCTTAACCCTTGTCCTTTTCCTTACCTGGAGGGCATTGGAATTTAAATCATACACAAAACAGGATAAGATTGTTGAAATGTTGAACGTGGTTGAAGATCTGAAGGAGGATGTTCCCATTACGGAGCAGATAAAAACTCCACCACCACCACCACCACCATCTGCACCGGAGATTATCGAAATCGTTGAAGATGCTGCGGAAATCGAAGAAACGATCATCGAAAGTACCGAATCAAGTGAAGACCAAGTTGTTGAAGCGGTTGAGGTAGATGATGTTGAGGTAGGCGAGGAAGAAGAGGAAATTTCAGTGCCTTTTGCCATTATCGAAAACGTACCGGTTTTTCCCGGTTGTGAAAGTGCCCAAGGAAATGCGGAACGTAAGGCATGTTTCCAAAAAATGATCCAAGAGCATATCAAAAAGGAATTCAGATATCCACAAATTGCTGCAGAGATGGGTATTCAAGGAAGGGTGTTCGTTCAGTTCGCCATTAATTCCAAAGGATATATCGATGGTATCAGAACCAGGGGTCCAGACCCAGGGTTAGAGAAAGAAGCTAGTAGGATTGTGTCTTCCTTACCAAAAATGACTCCAGGAATGCAGAGAGGTAGAGCGGTAACCGTACCCTACAGTATTCCAGTGAACTTTAAATTGGCGGACCAATAACAATATAAAGAGTTCCTCTAATGACGGCGGAACTGTTGGGGGGGTCGATGGTTATTCGTAATCGATTAATTTCTGAGGTCCCTCCAGCAGTATACGTACTATTTGCAAAGTGCCATCATCCTTGGTGGCAATTTGCCATTTTATAAGGGATATGTTCCCGTTCTCTATTTCAATACCCGTAATACTTCTGGGATGGACACAGCTTCCATCATTGAAAAAAGGAATATCACCGGGCTCCGGAAATCGTGGTCTGTGCGTATGCCCTACGATAGTCACCCTCAACTGGTTTTGTACCATCCACCTTTTAATCCGTCGTTCGACCTTGATCAGTTCCTTATAGTTTTTGGCCGGACTCGTAGGATCAGCAATGCCCCAGACCTGTAGGGGTTTCCATAATACACGCACCAAAAAACGTCCCCATCGCCAAAAGGTGTAGTTCCACCAATCTGCTTGATGACCGTGGGTCATGAATAGCTCTTGCTTGGTGTCTTTATGTTTTAAGATAACCCCTTCATTATAGGTAATGCCCTCAAAAAGCTCCTTGTCCTTATTGTCGATGGGCTCAAAATAACTGGAAAGGTGTTTTTTTACGTAAGCTTCGTCCTTATAGACCATATCGTGGTTACCCCAAATCATATGCAATCGGTTATGCAAATGAAATTGACGCAATAAACGATAAATGTTCTTATGGGCTTCAAAAATGGGCTCAAAGGAACGATTTTCCCAAAGTTCGTCCCCATCCCCGATCTCACAATATTGAAAATCGTTATTATAGTAATGTTTTAATGCGTGGTAATAGATGTTCCGGTTGTTCGCGAATTCATCGGCAAAACTATTGTCCCCCCTATGGCAATCACTAAAGAGTATAAACTTTGATGTGTCGTCAAAAGGAACGATTTTGGCATTCTTATAGGCCCTTGACAACCTTAAATTCGATGACATACCTGAAATTTGCATAAATATCTTAAAAAACAGGGAATACCTGGAGGGCTTAAAGCTTAAAATCATCAAGTTTTTGTAATTTTATCGGTCATGTAAAGACTAAAGGTGCGTATGGAGCAAATTTACCCAGAAGAATTTCCTTTAGACCGTCTGGTCAGTTTCAATAAATTATTGAAAAAATATGATCGGATGCTCACAAGTAAGGATGTGTATAAGGCACAAAGGGCTAGGTATGTCCTGGATGCCCAAGCACCTTATCCTGAATTGCGAGAAGGTTTTAAAGATCTTTCCCTTTTAAAGAAATATGAGGAGGTCATTGAAATTATTTTGCAGGATTCCTTCTCTGAAGTGCTGACCGAGAACGAAATCAAAGTTGCTTCGTTGCCCTATTACGATGTGATTTTTAATGGATCCCAAAGATTCAAGAAAATACTCTCCGCGGCGGGGGAAGATTTCCAATTGAAGGTCAGAGGCATACCGGAAGACCTTACATATATCATGGGATGTACCATAATCCTAAGTTTCTATTATGGTTTTAATTTAGACATTAAACGTCCGCTCTTTTACGATATTCCCGATGAAAACGGGGTGATGAAACATTACCGTATTCTGTACAATGCCGATTTTATGGAGTTGATCCCTACCGATAAGGCCAAGGATCTGACACAGAAAGACGTTGATGAACTGTTGGAGAACTTCGATAATATTGAAGTATGGAAAGAAAAGATCCCACCAATGAGTTTTATAGCCAAGGGATTTGTCATATCGAATATGTTCGATGCCACAACAGAACATTCGATTTCCGAGATAAAATCAAAACTTATCTCAGGGGGAAAAGAGGATACTACGAACATTATAGAGGATTTTCAGGATATTTTTAGATCATTTTTCAATACCAAGGATATAAAAGTCGGTTTTGCCACTTATAACAGTGGAAAGCAAAGGTTCGAGAAACCACATGGCAAGGAAAAGGTCAGTTACCTACTTAATGGAAAGGAAACCGAAACCTGTAGTGCTACCCTATGTAAGGAGTCTTATGGTAAATTACTGGATGAGCAAGATTATTTTGCCATTGCCGATGTAGATAAGTTTTTTGAACTGTGTGATAGGGTACCACCCTATAATAATTTAATGGAGCAAGGGATCAAAAGTGCCATTTTTGCACCAATTTCGAATGATGGTGAACTTTTGGGAGTTTTGGAGTTGGTTTCTGGCAAGGTCAATGCCCTTAATAGTGTGAATGCCCAAAAGTTAGAGGATATTATGCCCTTTATCGAAACGGCCGTTTTGCGTTCCGCTACCGAAGAAGCCAATTTGATAGATGCGATAATACAGAATGAATGTACTACGGTACATTCGTCGGTCTATTGGAAATTCAAGGAGGAAGCGAAACATTTTATCGTTGATGCCAGCAAGGGGAAACAACCTTCTTTCAATGATATTGTATTCCAGGAAGTTTATCCGCTTTATGGCCAAATAGATATTAAAGGTTCTTCCAAAGCAAGGAACCTGGCCATTCAGAAAGACCTGGCCATACAACTTTCCAAAATAAACACCATATTGATGGCAGCTTGGGAAGACAAAAAATTGCCCATTTATGAAGAATTGATTTTTCGAGTGGGCAATCTGCTTGAAGAAATTGAGGAAGCCTTGAACACCAATAGCGAACAGGTCATTTTTGATTTCATCAAAGAAGAAGTAATCCCTGTTTTTGAATATCTAAAAAATTCCGATGGGCATTTGCGAAAAATGATTTCAGCCTATGAGGAAGAGATTGATGTGGAAACCGAATCATATTACGATCATCGTAAGAAATATGATGAGAGCGTTATGACCATCAATAAGAAATTGACATCGATCATTGATAAAAGGCAGGAAGACGCGCAACGGATGTTCCCCCATTATTTCGAACGCTATAAGACCGATGGGGTCGAGCACAATATGTACATAGGCCAATCGATTGCGGGGACAATACCCTATGATAGCCTTTATCTGCACAACTTACGATTGTGGCAATTACAGGTGATGTGCGAAATGGAAAATAGACACTATAGGCTTAAACCGGAATTGCCGGTTGCCTTGGATGTAGCATCCCTTTTATTGGTACATAGTACCTCCCTTTCCATACGTTTCCGTATGGATGAGAAACGTTTTGACGTGGATGGCACCTACAATGCCCGTTATGAGGTCATTAAAAAACGAATAGATAAAGCATTTATTAAAGGAACCAGCGAACGTTTGACCCAAACCGGTAAATTGACCATCGTTTATTCACAGAAAAAAGAAGAGTTGGAATATTTGCGCTATTTAGCGTTCCTAAAGGCAAAAGGATATTTTACCAACCACATTGAAATTGTGGAGCTTGAAGGGTTGCAAGGGGTTAGCGGACTTAAGGCCATTCGGGCCGAAATCCTTTATAATAAGGGGAACGAAACGGAAAGGACGTATACTTTCGATGATTTAATGGATGAACTGAAGGCGTAAAGGATTATTTGTCAGCTTCCTTTATTTAGTGCCATAAAGTTGAAAGGAAACCGCAAAAGCTATGACCGAAATTACGGTGCCGATCATAAAGATGGTATAGGTCCACCGTAATATCTTGTATTTACGGTTGAGTACCAAGCCAAGAAAATAGAGATCCTTGGTCAAACTTGAATAGATGTAATCCTTGTCCTTTACCAATTCATTGATGGCCCATTCATATTCCGATAATTTCATTTTATGAAAATTCCCGAAGAACAACAGATTTACTTTTTTGTTCTTTACATCTTCTTTGGTGAATTCCCCGCTGGTCACCTTGGGCCGGGTAGCCAATACCGCTAAAGTCATCGATATTACCGAGAAAAGAATGAAAATGACCGTAGGCACGATCAGATAATGGTTTGATGGGTTGTCTAGTTTGGGAATAAGGTTGGAAAGGGCCAAAGAAATGATGATGGCATTGACGGATAATAGGATATTGGCCTTGGTGTCGGCGATATCACTTAGGGTCAAATGGTTTCTTAAGGTCACCCGAAATAAGGTTTGAATGCCTCGATCGGGGCTTTCGCTCTTATATTTCACTTTTAAGGCTTCCTTTTTAGCAATATTTTTTATCGATTTATATTCTTTTCTAAGTCGCTTTAAGTTTTTGTCCTTGCCGGGCTGCCAATTTTCCTTGGCATATTCGGTATAGTAACGATGTTCTTTACCCAGTACCTCGAGGTTGGTCCTTAACCACTCTTTTTGGCCATATTCGGCTATTCCCAATAGTGACAGTTCTTCCCGCAATAACTCACAGGTTTCCAAATAACTGTTCTGGGCAAAATGTGAGGCATCTGCGTCCCTTATGATTTCTTCTTTAAGGTTGGTAGGGGAATGTTCCCTTTGGGTGGCCAGGATAATACGCTGTATTTCCCGAATGCCGTCTTTGTCATAGCCTTCTTTTTCCAGGAATTCACGGGCTATTTTTGCACTGGTTTCCTCATGGTTCCCACTGCCATGGGTATAGCCGGTATCATGTAGCCATGCGGCCAAGATGAGCAGCTCATTTTCTTTGTCCGCAAGATGGAGCGATTCCAGTATTTCTTTAGTACTTTTAACCACGCGTTGGGTATGGGTGAGGTTATGGTACAAATAGTTGGGGTCCAAGTCCCTAGTCAATAAATCTGTCGCAAAAGATTTAGTTTTCTCGATTATATCCGACATATTTAGTATTTAATATTAAGCCAAATTACAAAATTTAGTATTACTTGATCCCATATGCATAAATATTACCTTTTGACTATCTTGTTATTGTTGGGCAGTTGCGCTACCTATAAGCCCAAATATGCCGATGAGGCAGGAAAGTTGGATGTTCCTGTGACCAAAGAGGTTTCCCATACGTTTTATTTAATCGGGGACGCCGGTAAATCGCCTATGGGCGACATGAACCCCGCTCTCAAACTTTTCAAGAATAGGTTGGATCGTGCGAATCCCAATAGTACGGCTATTTTTTTAGGGGATAATATTTATCCGGCAGGCATGCCCCATAAAAAAGATGCCTCGGACGATTACCTCGTTGCCAAAAACAATATCATGGCCCAATTGAATACCCTTGAGAGATTTAAGGGGAATCCTATATTTATACCCGGTAACCATGATTGGTACAATGAAGGGATTAAAGGGTTGGCCAGGGAGCAAAAGTTTATAGAGAAAGTACTGGATAGTAAGAAGGTATTTTTTCCGGAGGATGGTTGTGCCATCCAAAAAGTGGATATTGATGATAAGGTCGTTGTCATAGCCATTGATACCGAATGGTACTTGGCCAATTGGGATAAGAACCCCACCATAAACGATGATTGTGAAATTAAGGATAGGGAGAAGTTTTTTGAGGAGCTCGAAGGATTGATCAAAAAAAATGCGGATAAGACGACACTCATCGCCTTGCACCATCCGATGTCAAGTTATGGGCAACACGGGGGTCAGTTTTCGTTAAAAAGACAATTGTACCCTACAGGTACCAAATTACCCCTGCCGATAATCGGTACGGTAATCAATGTCTTGAGGAAAACGACCGGTGCTTCCCCCGAAGACTTGAATAATAAGGATTATCGCGAGCTAAGAAAACGGATCATGACTTTGGCCCAATACTCGGAAAAGGTCATTTTAGCCTCAGGTCATGAGCATACACTTCAATATATCGTAGAGGATAACACCCCTCAGATAGTCAGTGGGGCGGGGGCCAAAGAAGGCGCTACGAGATTGATGAACGGCAGTAGGTTCTCAACAGGAAGAATGGGCTATGCCATACTTGAGGTATATGTTGATGGTTCCTCACGAATCAGATATTATGGGGTCGGGGATAATGGGGAAGAGGAGTTTCTGTTCACTTCAGAGGTGTTGCCGCCAGAGAAAGAAGAAATTACGGAGACTTATCCCGAATCCTTTCCCGCAGCAGTTGAAGCTTCGATCTACACCGAAGAGGAAGTAGATAAAAGTAAGTTGTTCAAATACCTTTGGGGTGAACGGTACCGAGATATATATGCGAAGAAAGTTACCGCCCCTACGGTGGATCTTGATACACTTTTCGGTGGGTTGAAAGTGAAGCGGAAAGGAGGAGGGCACCAATCCAGGTCCCTTAGGTTGGTCGATAAGGATGGTAGGGAATATGTTATGCGTGCCTTGCGTAAAAGTGCCGAGATCTATCTACAGGCCATGGCCTTCAAAGACCAATATGTCGTAGGGGAATTTGAAGGCACCTTTACCGAAAGTATTTTGGAGGATTTTTATACGGGAGCCCATCCTTATGCCCCTTTTACCGTAGGGGAATTGTCCGATGCCGTCGGGATCTACCACACCAATCCGAAACTGTACTATGTTCCCAAACAAAAGGCCTTAAAAGGGTATGCCGATGAATTTGGTGATGAACTTTATATGATCGAGGAACGAACCGATGACGGGCATGGCGATCAAAAAAGTTTTGGGTACTCCAACGCAATGGATAGTACCGACGATATGCTTAAAAACCTGAGGAAGGATGAAAAATATAAGGTAGACCAAACAGCCTATATAAAGGCTAGATTGTTCGATATGATGATCGGGGATTGGGATCGGCATACCGATCAATGGCGTTGGGCACGTTTTAAGGATGTTGAAAAAGGCAAGATCATCTATAGGCCGGTGCCCAGGGATCGTGATCAGGTTTTTTCCATTATGGGCGATGGTGCCCTAATGAACCTACTTACCCGCATTGTTCCAGGTCTTACACTTATGGAAGGGTTTAATGAGAAAATAAGAAGTGTAAAAGGATTTAATGGATCCCCTAAGGCCTATGCCCTTGATATGACGGTATTGACAGGGACCACTAGGGAACAATGGATCGAGCAGGCCCGTTTTATCCAGGATAATATAACCCCTGAGGTCATCGATAAGGCTTTTTTGGCTTTTCCCGAAGCGGTACGCAATACCGATCTTATAAGGATCAAAAAAGTATTATTGGCCCGTAAGGCCAACTTGATCGAAACCGCAGATGAATATTTTGGGTTATTGAACAGGTATGCCATGGTAACGGGTACCGACAAGGATGATTATTTTACGATAACCCAACTGTCCAATGGGGATGTCCAAGTGGTCGGTCAACGTATAATAAAAGGGAATAAGGGTGAGGTTTTCTTTAAAAAGGCATTTAACCCTGAAAAAACAAGGGAAATTTGGGTCTATGGTTTGGACGATGATGACCAATTTGAAGTTCTCGGTAAAAAAGGAACGATAAAATTACGTCTGGTAGGAGGCCAAAATAACGATGTATATGAGGTAATCGATAGCCAGGGTGTATATGTATATGACCAAAAGTCGAAAAAGAACACCTTAAAAAAGGTAAAAGATGCAAAATTACGATTGGCCAATGATTATGATACCAATACGTACCAACCCATAAATTATAAGAAGAGTTCCAACATGATCATCCCGTCCATTGGGTCGAATCCGGATGATGGTCTAAAAATCGGGTTTACGGACATTTATACATTTAATGGATTCCAACAAAATCCATTCACCAGTCAGCATACTTTCAAAGCCGCTTTTTACTTTGCTACCAATGGATATGATTTGGGGTATAAAGGCGAATTCGCACGTGCTATGGGCAAAGCAAATTTTGAGGTCGAGGCTAAGTTCACCAGTCCCAATTACAGTATCAATTTCTTTGGATGGGGCAATGAGACCGAAAATTTTGATGATGATTTGGGAATGGATTATAATCGTGTAAAATTGCAGACCGTACAATTGTTCCCTTCATTGGTCTGGCGCAGTGATTTGGGGGCACTATTAAAGGTTGGGGTGAATTATGAAAACATCGAAGTGGAAGAGACCATCGATAGATATATCAATACGTTTTACGTAGAGAGTGGGGAAGAAAGCCATAAAAACTTTATTGGGGCCGATGTGACCTATTCTTTTTCAAATGCCGATAATAATGCTTTCCCCACTATGGGCATGGCCACCTCATTATCGATAGGCTATAAGTCCGAGATCGGAGGTGAAGATAAACACTTTGGATATATTGTTCCCAGCCTATCCTTTGATTATAAATTGGTGCCTAACGGCAAATTGGTGCTAGGTACGAAATGGAAGGCCCATTTTAATATCGGTGATTCCTACGAGTTTTATCAAGCCGCGAGTATCGGGGGATTGGATGGTTTGAGAGGATATAGGAACCAAAGGTTTTCGGGAAAGAAATCATTTTATCAGAACACCGATATAAGGTACGGCTTTAAGCGGATGAAAACCGGACTTCTCCCTGTTAATATGGGGGTTTATGGGGGATTTGACTATGGTCGTGTCTGGACCCCTGAATTTGATTCAAATGTATGGCATACCTCTTATGGGGGTGGGTTTTTCTTGAATGCAGCAGACGTTTTATCCTTTACATTTGCCTTGTTCAATGGTGATGACGGTACCCGTTTTACTTTTGGGATGGGCTTTGGGTTTTAACGCCATCACATGGGGCAAGTCAGGTTTTTTGGACGTATCATTTTGATATTTTGAAGGAGTAGAGGTTACCACCCTTTTCCCCGTTTTTTTCATCAGAAAGTAAAAGGGTGTTGTCATCCAGGAAGTTAAGTGATTCCAATTGGGTCGATATTCCCAGGTCGATGGTTTCAATATCCCCTTTAGAGAAATCATCCCATTCAAAATTGGTGAACAACCATATTTGACCGTACCCCAATAAAGCGACCGTTGAGTTATCAGGGGAAATATCGGCCGCGGTCACCCGGCAATGACCATCATCTTTACAGGTACTGAATTCCCCTATGAATTCGGCCTTATACGCTCCGGGGGTTGCAGGTACTTTGTAAATCGAAGCAATACCCGTAAAAGGTTCGGTCCGGTTCTTGGTGATAATGTAAAGGGCATTGTCATGATGGAAAAAGGCTTCGGCATCAAAATTCATTTCGGCCTTTGATGGGGGAAAATCCTTTTGTCCGGGATATTCAAAAGTAATTTTATCGGCCGCTTTGGTTTCGCTTTTTTCACTGCTCGGATCCGGGATTTTGTAAATGGTAAGGTTCTTTCTTTTGTTGTCGTTATTGCCGAAATCACCTATATAAATATTATTCTCGGTATCCTTGGTCAAATCTTCCCAATCCTTATTTTTTGCATTTTTCACCTTCAATGCTTTAAGCAGTGTTCCATTTAGGTCAACCTGATATATTTCGTCGGGATTACCATGGTCTTCGATGAACCAAACGGTATTCTTGTCCAAGATGGTCATACCTGAATTTTCCTTTATTTTTTTTGGAAGTTCGGTCAAGTAGGTAAGTTGGGCATAATTTGAACAGCTTGTCAACAGCAATAAAACGAGTAGGGTGGCGGAGATCTTTGGCATTCGAATCAATTAGAGGCTAATTCCTTTGCTTTGGTCATTTTTAGTTTGTTCAGGTGATAGGTACCGAGGTCACGCCCCTGTTTTATTCCAACTTCTATCGCCGATCTATAGTGGATCCCCCCATAAATCCTACTTAATGCCGCTTCTTGGGCGGCTTCATTGAAGGAATTGAAACTTCTGATCGGAAGACCATATGGTACTTCCACATCATCGTCAAAGGCGAAATTGTCCCCGAAAATATCGGTAAGGGCAATGGCCGCAGCTCCTGAAACCACACTATGGCCACTCGTATATTCGGGAAACGGAGGGGTCTGTAAAACCGGTAGCCAATCCTCATCGATATGCTGGTTGATCAAAGTTTCGGGACGAATCAAATTACTGCGGTATTTCTCGGCCCAACAACTGATAAAGGCATCGGCAATGGCCATTGACGTTTTTGTCAAGGCATATACCGTTGTGTCAAAATCAAGGTTCGCCTTTCTACTGGCTACTTGGGCGATACCGATCCAATGGGCCCCCGGACTTATTTTTTTCGTAGCGAACATCAAATGTCCCCGCGTTACCGAGACATAAGGGTTGCAATCCCAAAACTGGGCAATTTTGACTTCCTCCGAAGTATCCCCTTTTTGGGTAATCTCATTGCTGATATCGTAAACTTCCTTCAGTTCCTTATAAAAGGGGGAGTCCTTTTCTAACGAGAAGGTCGGGTGTGGTTGAGGTCTGAATTGATTGGCAGAATCTATGACGAACGGACGTATTTTATCCCAATGCGGCTCTATGCCATCCATATAGGCCGGAGGTGTTGGTTGCCATCTTCCCGGTTCATAGGTATCCACGGTGAATTTGGGCATGGTCCGGGTCTGATTGTAATTATCCTTGTTCATCCAATCACCGATATGCTTCGCTACCTTAAGACCATACTCTTTTGAAGCCTCGAATGTTTCTGGGTTGCTGGTGCTCCATTTTTGGTAGAGGCTATCCCTGAAGCTTTCAAGTTTATTTTCAGAAAAAATCAATTTTTTGCTCAGTTCCAAATGGGCCACAAGGGCTGCTGCCTGGTAGTTTATGGCTTTCGTGGAATCGGGTTGGGGTATGGGCGAAAGTCCGTGTACCTGACCAGACAAGGATAGGTAGTCATCATTGTTCACTGCAACGATTTCATAGGCCGCTATATTGGGGTAAGCAAATACCCGGCTTGCCACTGGGGGCGAAAAAATATCATGGATCATGATTTCGGTGACTTTCTTTATGGAAGCATGGAACTCATCGGGACCAATGGCCAAAGGTTCTTCCATTTTATTCCTGCCACACGAGGTGAGTAGGGCGATGGCGAATATCAATGATATTGTTTTTTTCATTTGCACTTAATTTTTCAATCGGTATGTCGTATAATTATCAATGTTGGGTAATATTAGTAAGCAATTTAAAAAAACGAAAGGGCTTGGGTACATTAGAAAATGTTAATATTTGTATGGTATGTTCTTGGTGGTCAATAGCTTTCTTGAATTTTCCGTTTTATCAGGATAATTTTATTTTTAAATGGACCGTACAGGTGATCTAAAGCCCGTCAATGACCAAAGCATCACTGTTATTGGTTACGACCAATAGCTTGCCATCCGATATCTTTATCAATTTACGGGCACTTGTTTCCTTGGGTAACCCTAAAGGGCGATAACTTTGAAAGTTTGTTCCATTGAAATTGTAAAGCACTCCTCCGGGATTGGCATCGCTAACCCCCAACTCATTTACATAGTCGAGATAATTGCCTACAAAATAGAGCTGTTTATCCGTCCCATCGGTATTGACGAGCATATCTTCAATAGTACTCATTTGGGCTTCTTTAGGCAATGGGGTACCTATAAAGGATGTGCCATTGTTAAAATATACCATAGATCGTAATTCGTGGATCTGCAGTTGTAATGCAATATCTTTCTCGGGAACACCGGTAAGGTCTTCGATACCCTTTATTTTGGAGAAGTCGGTGTAACTTAAAAATCGTTTTTTTAAATAAGGCAATTGTGCCATTAAGTTATCCTTTGAGGCAAAAGGAACATAGTGGCCAAAGAAATCGTAGAAAATCAACGGATCTAGTTGCCCATTTTCGTCATAATCATCAAGATAGAGTTTAACGGGTTTCTCCTGGGAAGCTTTCCATTTTAGGTTGAGCCCCGCGTTTCCCACTATTATATCTTTATGGCCATTATTATCCAAATCTTCAATACTAATGGTATTCCACATCCCATTGGTATTTTCCAGTCCGTAGGCAAGGGTTTGGTCCTCAAAACGGTCATTGCCTTTGTTTATCATCACCGTAATGGGCATCCAATCACCAATGATGACCAAGTCTAGCAGGCCATCATCATTAAGATCTGACCATTGGCTGTCGGTTACCATCCCATATCTTCCGTTCATGACGGCCTCAAAATTCCCTTCTGAGGTATTCTTTAAAATCATACTTGTTGGCGGTAGGCCGTATGCTCCGGGGATAGATCGACCTCCTAGGAACAAATCGGTATAACCGTCGGCATTGAAATCCCCGGCTGAAATGCTTCCGCCGTTGATCCTGGGTAATATGGCGTTCAATCGCTCAAAATTACCATGGCCATCATTAAGGTACACCCGGTCCTCTAGATTTTGATTGCCTTCCATAAGGTCGTTTCCACCACTGATGACGTAAAGGTCAAGATCGCCGTCATTTTCAAGGTCAAATACTTCCGCGTCTACATCCTCAAAAATTTTATCCTTAGCGAATTGCGGGGTCTTTTTAAGTTGATAGCCGCCATTTTCATCTTGTAGGAACAGGCTTGCTGCTTGGTATTTGGCTCCCCCGATAAAGATGTCTTGAAGGCCGTCCCCATTAAAATCGGCCCTGATACTGGCCGGTCCTTCAACCGATAACTTTTCAGGTATCAGGGATTCACGTTCATAATCGAAATACTTGTTTTCAATGTGGGTATATTCGAATTTTGTATAGGATTTGGGCTTGATGGCCGGCGTATAGGTATACTGGGGCAAACCTGTTTTTTTTGTTATCGTTTTAAAGGAGTTTGCCAAAAGATCTTTTTCGGTTTGGACACTTCCATCGGGCCAAATGATCTGCACGGAGTCTATTTTGGTCATCGCACCAAGGCCAAAATGCAATTTTCGGGACGATGCGGATTGAAATCCCCGGGTAACCGTTAATTCCTTGGCAAGGACCTTTGTACCGGAATGGACCCTTACTTTGGCCCCCGTGGTACTTTGCAAGCTATCGGCAAGGTCAACTACCATGAAATTATGGCCTTGGGTTTCATTCTCTAAAAGAAATACATTTTCGTTGATGTTGTTTACGACCAGATCCAAATCCCCATCAAGGTCCAGATCACTATAGGCCGCTCCATTGGAAAAGGAAGGGACTAGGCCGGCATCGGTGGTCAAACGTTCAAAATCAAGATTTCCCTTGTTTTTGAAAAGGATGTTCGACAGTTTCAAAGTCGGCATTTGTTGGATCAATTTTTTTTCTATTTCGTAAGCCTGACTCTGGGAATAATTGCTAAAATCGGTATTGCTCAGGTAATTGATATAATCCAAATCGTTGGGTCTTTTATAAATGCCATTTGTGATATAGAGATCGTTCAGGCCATCATTGTCGTAATCCTCTATCAATACCGACCAACTCCAGTCGGTCGCATGGGTGTTGGTCATCGGGGCGATGTCCGAAAAGGAGGCTTCTCCTGTATTCAATTGAAAATTATTACGTGCATACTGTTTGCCAAATCCGAAATCGGACTTTATTTGACTTACCTTATCAGAATCTTCCCCCCCCGATTTCATGAAAACCTCATGGTCGAAGGGCATCATGTCCAAGGTGAAAATATCCTGTAGGCCATCATTGTTCATGTCCCCGATATCGGCACCCATGGTAAAGCGTGTGGTATGGTTTAACCATGCTGCCCCCATTTCCTTGAACGTTTTGTCCCCTTGATTTATATAGAGATAATCATTTTCATGAAAATCGTTGCCCACATAAATATCCAAGAGGCCATCTTGATTGATATCAGCGGCGACCAAGGCAAGGCCGTAGCCCAAAGCGCTCGAATAAATTCCTGAAGTATGGGTTACATTTTCAAAAGAAAGGACACCTTCATTTAATTTGTTCTCATAAAAACGATCCCCGGCAAGGGAGTCTTTCTCCTTTCGTTTATGGGCTTTTCCATAACTACGCGGTGTATGGATGGAACAGTTCATAAGGTACATGTCCATGTCCCCATCGTTGTCATAATCCATAAAAGCCGCTTGTGTCGAAAAGCCCGAAAAGTCAAGACCAACCTGTTCGGAAACCTCTTCAAAGGTCTCGTTGCCTTTATTCAAATACAAAAGGTTATGGGCTTTCAACCCTTTGTAATTCCCCACTTTCGAGACATAAATATCCAATAGGCCATCGTTGTTCACATCTTCCATGGTCGCTCCGGAAGACCAGGTGGAGTCTATGGCAATACCTGCCGTTGCGGTTATATCCTTAAACCTTAGGTTCCCGAGATTCAGAAATAATTTATCGGGCGATTGGTTCGCCGTTAAATAGATATCGTCCAATCCGTCATTGTTGATATCCCCAAGGGCGACCCCTCCGCCGTTATAATAATAAAGATATTCAATGATATTGAGGTCATTTTTTGGGGATAGGGTATTGGTAAAGTTCAACCCACTGAGTTCTGCAGGTATCGATTTAAAATATAGGGTTGGTCTTTTTTCAGCAAGTTCCTCATTTTTCTTTGAGCAACTTACCAGGATAATTGCCAACAGTGCTAGTATGCCTTTTCGGTATGTCATCTAATGTTGTACTTGAATATGGCCAAGGAGTCATTGTTCCTAGACACGATTACTTTATGGTCACTTATTTTGATATCACGGATTTCTCCCAAAAGTGAAAATCCTTGTCCTTTGTTATGGGCCTTTAAGGTGCCATCAATGTTTTCAAGGTATAATCCGAAAGAGGCATCATAACGGCCTACTTCGGGTTTGGTATTATAAAGGTTTCCCCCTAAAAGCACGTCCTGGTCGCCATCATTGTCAAAATCGGCTGAAGCGATGGCATAAATGGGGGATAGCTGCGCTTCAATAGGTAATGGTACTACATTGAATTCCATATTCCCTTCATTGATGAGGAGTGTTGAGGTCAGCTTATTGGCCTGTAATTTTACCGCCCCCTCCAATTGGGATTCGGAGAGTATGTCCTTTATACTGGCATCTTTGAAAGAAGCAAAGTCGGGATATTTCTTTTTAAGGTCTTTTAATTGTTCTATAAGATTATGCCTTAGATTGTACGGATATTCTTTGCCGTTATCCGCGGTAAAGGTCATTATGGGGTCTATAAATCCATTTTGGTCAAAATCACTGATATAAAGGTTTATGGGTTTGTCCCGACTTGCTTTAAATCGGGAATTCTCCCCATGGTTGCCCAAAACCAAATCAATATCGCCATCATTATCCAAGTCTACCGGATGGACGGTTCTCCACCAACCGTGTAAAGCGGCCAATTGATTATTAGGGGCCTTTACGAAATGGCCCCCTTCGTTTTTGAAGATTTCGATACCCATATACTCCCCTATGATAAGGAGCTCATTTTTGGCATCGGCATCAAGATCTATGAACAGGGCATCCGTTATCATTCCCAAGTTTTGCAGTTCGGGCGCTATTTCGGCAGTGATATCCTTGAAATTCCCCTTTCCATCATTCTGCAAAATAAACCCGGATCCCGGCATGCCGTATTGGGTGGGTATGCTGCGTTCCCCAACAAAAAGATCCAAATCACCATCATTGTCGATATCATCGCTAATTACGGTCGAAGTACTATGATTCCCATTAATGTTGGGTAGGAGTTGGGGGGAAAGTGAAAAATTGCCGCGTCCGTCATTAAAATAAAGACGGTCTTTTAGGTAGCTGGAAAACTTGGAGAATTCCACGCCACCACTGCAAACATATAAGTCTTGATCGCCATCGTTGTCGGCATCGAAAAAGAGACTGCCCCCATCTTCAGCATTGATGTTCTTATTGAAATCCGGGATTTTACTTTCGATAAAACCGTTGCCATTACCGATCAATAGGGTAGATAAACTACCTTTTGCCCCTCCGATGAAAAGATCATCGAGTCCGTCGTTATTTACATCGGCTATGGCCATTTTTGGACCTTCGGTACTTAACATATGGGGCAGTAACCGATCTCTGTCAAAATCCACAAAACGGTTTTCGGTATGTTTAAACGGGAGGTTCATGGCACTACGTACAAATATCCCCTGGGGTGTGGCATCGGTTTTTTTGTCGGGTGCGACACCTTGATGTTCAAATAATTCTATGGTTTGATTGGCCGCTACGTGCTTGAGAACGGTAATTTTACCGGAAGGCCATACCACTTGTACACTTACCGAATCGTTGGCATTTAGCCCAAAATTCGGGCGAAGGTCCATACTTGATTGAAAACCACGGATAGGTTGTTGTTCTTGATAAAGGGTTTCGTCCTTGGTTTCAACTTTGATCTTTGCACCAATGGCATTGGTGTTCTTTCCCTCGCCATGAAGTATCATTTTAAGATAGTTGGTCCCCTGTTCTTTATCGGCGTGGTTCCTGTAAACGAACGACTGCATGTTCACATTGTTCACCACAAGGTCGTAATCCCCATCATTATCCAGGTCTCCATAGGCCGAACCATTGGAAAAGCTGGGGGTATTCAGACCCGATTCCCAATTTCTTTCGAATTTCAGATTCCCTAAATTTTTATAGGCGTGATTGGGGACCTTGTTCGAAGGAATTATCTCGATCAACCGGTCATAATCGACTTCATTGCCCGAAACAATGGTTTGGATCGCCGCATCACTCGATATGTATTGAAGATAGTCTTGGTCGGTCAAATCTTTATAAATGCCATTGGCGATGAAAAGATCTTTAAGACCGTCATTGTCCATGTCGAAAAACAAGGCTCCCCAACTCCAATCGGAAGCCTCGACACCGCTGAACCTGCCGATTTCACTAAAGGTCGAATTCCCATTGTTCAGCTGTAAGGTGTTTCGTGTAAATTGATGGTAATACCCATTTTTAAGGTTGTGTTGGTATTTGTTCCAATCTTCAAATGTTGTAACGGTTTTAAGCCTATCGTATTCCGAAGGGAGCATTTCGGTGACAAATAAATCGATATTGCCGTCATTATTGATGTCGGCCGCATCGGCCCCCATCGAAGCACTGCTCAGGGATTGGATCTGTTCGGTCAACGTTTCCTTAAAGGTGCCGTCTTTTTGATTGATGTAAATGTAATCCCGTTCAAAAAAGTCATTGGAAACGTATATGTCTTCCCAATCATCATTGTTGAGGTCACCGACCGTAACTCCCAGTCCAAAACCGATAACACTTCCGTATATCCCCGATGCTTCACTTACATCGGTAAAAGTATCCCCATCGTTTCGCAATAATTTATCCCCTCCGAGAACATCGCGTTCAAAGCGTTCATTACGTTGCAGGTTAAAACTTCCTATGGAACGGTAAGAATTGTTAAGGAGGTAAACATCAAGGTCGCCATCCCGGTCATAATCAAAAAACGAAGCGTGGGTCGAGAACCCCCTGTCATCGAGTCCGTATTTTTTGGCGGCTTCGGTAAAAGTCACCTGACCCGTTTCGGTATTGGGGCCATTGTTTATGAACAGCTCGTTTTCTTTGTTGTCACCGACTATGTCACCGGAATTACAGACATAAATATCCAAATACCCATCGGCATTTATATCTACCATGGTGACCCCGGTAGACCAAGCTTTTGTTCCCCCAACATGGGCTTTATCGGTAATGTCCTCGAATTTAAACCCACCTTTGTTCAGGTAAAGGCGGTTTGATTTCAAGTTCGAGGTGAAATAAATATCCAAGAGTCCATCGTTGTTGACATCGCCAAGAGCGACCCCGCCTCCGTTATAGAAATTACGGTATTTATAAACATTGAAGTCGTGGTCATAATTTAGGTCATTCACAAAATTTATACCTGTATCCGTACTGTCCATTAATTGGAACAAGGTTTGGGGATCTTGGTTGGCATTATCTTTTTGCGTGCAGGAAAAAATAAGGATGCAGGCTAAAATAGTAACTACGAAAAATATTTTTTTCATCATTTTGATTGTTTGAACTTTTCGGGGTATTTGTATTTCAGATCTTCGATTTTGACGACCACGTTCTTTATCCCTTTGGGGTACACCATGATTTGTCGGTTACCATCGACTTTTACATAGGTGTCCGAATCCAATTTATCCGATTTTATGGACATGAACCTGTTTCCGGGAAACCATCTCAATAGGGTGTCGATTAAGACCGGGACCAATTTATCGCTGTATAGGTCATCGTTCCACGGTGCCCAGGCTTTATAGGAGAATTCCATGTCCATTCCTGTCATGATATTATTTTCGTTGAAGTTCCCATAAAAAAGCATCAAAATGGCAGTTAGGTTTTGGTTATTGTCATTGGAGCTTAATTGGTATTGAACGGATCGATTGTTCGGACCTTGGGTTACCAATCCTTTATTGTTCAGTTTCCAACAGTGGTCGAAGAAATCCTGTTTGGTGTAACCAAACGACATTCCCAAAACCAAACTATCCTTCAGGACCCCTTTATCGGCCTCCCGGTTGACCGTTTTCGTATATTCCGACTCACAGGAAATAAGCGAGGCGATACCCAGCAAAAAACTTGAAAGTAAAATTAACTTACGGTATTTCATGAAATTGTATTTCATCATTGTTTAAAGCGGTTAATACTAATGTTTTGTCTTTATAGGGAAGGATGGCAAAATTCCTGATCTGTCCCGGTATTCCCAAGCTTTCGATTTTTACGGTGTTATAGGTCTTTTCTTTGTTCAATTGTCCTAAAAGCAACCATCCCTTCGAAGCATCCTGTCTTCCAAATTGGGGTTTTACCAAATATTGGTTACCACCTAGAAGTATATCTTTTATTCCATTCCGATCTGCATCCACAATTTCAATTGCAGCGATATTGGAGTATTGTGCCTCAGGGGGTAGGGCATTTTTGATAAAGGTGCCTTCCGAATTCAGGAATATAGTGGATTCAACGATGTTGATATCCAGTATTTTGGCATCTTTCAGGTCTTCATCGGAAAAAATGTCATTCATGGCCGCTGTGGCGTAATCCTTAAAATACAAAAATTTCGATTTTAGGTAAGGTAATTGTGATATGAGTTCATCCCGGTCGACAATCGGAAAATACTTTTGCCCTATTTTATGGCAAATTATCTGTTCTGAAAATCCGTTGCCATCAAAATCCTTGATGAACATTCGGTTGCCGGGTTTATAAAAGGTGTTAGTTCCGATGTTACCACCGATAATATCCAGATCCCCATCATCGTCTATGTCGGTCAGCTTAAGTGATGTCCACATCCCATTTGAATTTTCGAACCCGTAGCTGGAGGTTTCATCGGTCAGGACACCTTTTTTATTGATGAATATTTTAATGGGCATCCATTCCCCCGCGACAATAAGATCGTCCCATCCATCGGCGTTTATATCGCCCCAGGCAGCGTTGGTTACCATCCCGAGGATTTTAAGGTCCTTATGTTCCGCGATTTCAAAATGATTATCCCCATTATTCTTTAGGATATAGCTAGATACATCCGCACCATAGGTTTCGGGGTCGAACCTGCCCCCGACAAATAGATCCCAATCCCCGTCTTTATCAAAGTCATTGGCTACTACCGTTGACGTACTGAGCGGAAAGGGAAAGGGAAGGGGGTTTTTGGCTTTTGAAAATACACCATGTTCATTTATATACAATCGATCATTGAGCAGGGCATCATATTTTGAGAAAGCTTTACCTCCGCTGCAAACGTATAGGTCTAGGTCCCCATCATAATCGCTGTCAAAAAAAAGTGCGTCGGTATCCTCCGACCTTTTATCGGTCTCAAAGGGCTTGTCGATTTCTTTGTATGTCGAACCTTGGGAGAGGAATAGGCTTCCTTTTTGGTTTTTGGCCCCTCCCATATAAATATCCAAAATGCCGTCCCCGTTGATATCCGCTGTAGCCAAAGCCGGACCTTCATTATTCGACATATGGGGTAAAAGGCGTTCCCGGTTAAAATCGATAAAGGTATTTTCTTTGTGTTTAAAATGGAACAAGGGATCGGTCTTCGCAAGGGTAATAAGGGGCTTATCTGGGGTTTTGAACATGGGGTTTTTTGGTGTATTAAGGGGTTCCTGATACACAAAAGATTTATTCGATGGTAAATTATATGCTTTGGTAATCGTTTCATTCGGCCAAACTATGGTCAGGCTGTCGACCAATTTTGATGCGCCCAATCCAAAATGGATGCCGGTATCGACAGAACTTTGGAATCCCCTACTGGGATAATTCTCTGCCATGGCCTTTTGACCGTCACTATAATAAATGATGGCCTTCGTACCTATGGCTTGGGTATTTTCCGAAGAAGAGGAAAACTTAAGATGGATACTTCGGTTCTTTAGGGTATCGGTCTTGTTTTCGTAAACGAAAGAGGGCATATTGACATTGTTTACCACAAGGTCAAGATCGCCGTCATTATCAAGGTCGGCATAAGCACTTCCGTTACTGAAACTGGGTGTTGCCAGCCCAAAGTCTTCCGATTTGTCCTCGAATTTAAACCCTCCCATATTTTTATAGGAAGTATTGGAAATGGCTTGGGAAGGCATAAGGTCGATAAGCTTCATTATCACCTCGTTTTGTGTTTTCATCATATTCCTTACCTTTTCCTCATTGGCCATATAGGTTAGATAATCCCTGTCCAGAAGGTCTTTGTAAATACCGTTGCTAATGAATATATCACGTAGGCCATCATTGTCCATATCGAAAATCAAAGAGGCCCAACTCCATTCCGTGGCATGAACCCCGGAAAAGCGTCCTACTTCATAAAAACCGTTGGGGCCCATGTTCCTCTGTAATACATTTCTCGGAAATTGGTGTGCATAACCTTGTTTTACCCCAAGGCTGAATTTGTCCCAGGATTCATAAATTGCTTTAGTGCGTTGGCGCTCTATGTTTTTAGGCAACATTTCGGTGACCATAAGGTCGGGTAGCAGATCGTTATCCAGATCTGCGGCATCGGCACCCATTGAACCCATTGAAAATGAGGATATGGCATTTTCGGCCATCTCGTCAAAGCCGCCATTTTTATTGTTCAGGTAGAGGTAGTCCCTTTCGAAAAAATCATTTGAAATAAAGAGATCGGGCCATGAATCCCCATTAAAATCACTAAGGGTAATGCCCAGTCCAAACCCGATACTACTGGTATAAATCCCGGCCTCACTGGAATAATCGACAAATTTTCCGTTTTCATTCTTCAGGAATTTATTGCCGGTATCGCTGGGTATTTTGCGTTGATCCTTGATCAAATCGTATCCTCCAACCGATTTTATGGAATTGTTCAATAAGTAACAGTCTAAATCCCCATCCTTGTCATAATCGAAAAATGCGGCTTGTACCGATAATCCGGTTATATCCAGTCCGTATTTTTTGGATTGTTCGGAAAATGTCAGGTCCCCGTTATTGATAAAAAGTTCGTTGTGCCGATTGGTACCATTGGGTTTGCCCGATTTACAGACGTAAATATCCACAAGACCATCATGGTTAATGTCCACGAATGTCGCCCCTGAGGACCAAATGTCCTTACAAGCCACCCCGGCAGTATCGGTGATGTCTTCAAATTGCCAATCGCCTTTGTTCAAATACAGGCGGTTATCGACAATATTTCCTGTGAAATAAAGATCGGGAAGACCGTCATTGTTGATGTCCCCTATGGCTATGCCACCTCCATTATAGAAGTTACGGTAGGTATATGGGTTAAAATCCTCGGTATAGGTCAGTGTATTCTGGAAATCAATGCCACGGTTCTCCCTGAGTTCAAAAAGGGGGTGTTCTTGGGTAATGGGTCGTTGCTTACCATCCCGTGAGCATGATAGTGAAAAAAACAGGCTGATGACCAATAAAAAACAGGTTCTCATTTGGGTTGGTTGAATAGAAAAAAGGGTTACTCAATGTAACCCTTTTTATTCAATAAAACTATGTATTAGTATCCTGGATTTTGAGTTAATGTGCCTTGTGCCGCATCAATTTGAGGTTGCGGAATAGGGAACAGGGATTTGTATGCATCGCTGTTTGTTTTTTCCCACCATGGGTCATCATATTTGCCAAAACGGATCAGATCCTGCCTTCTTGTAGCTTCCATGAACATTTCACGTCCCCGTTCCGCTAAAAAGGAATCTGCGTCTATGGTGGTCATGGCGTCTAGACCTGCCCTTGCCCGGATCGTATTTACATCGGCCGCCGCCATAGACCAATCCCCGGTCGCTCGTGCCATACCTTCGGCCCGGATCAAATAAAGTTCACCCAAGCGGATAATGGGCATGTCATTGTCCATTTCCTGTCTTTGGAAAAGGCGGTTACTGAATTTACCCAAACGGGCTCCCCCTTTTCTAGAGGCGTTAGGCTCCAATTCATTGATGTCAGGGGTGTAATTCAATTCCAATTCCCCATCGGTGGCCGCATAGTCCAATATAGCGGACCCATTGTAGTCATACTGTTGCCCCACTATAAAACTGGCCGCTTTACGGGCATCGTCATCGTCATAGGAATTGTAGAAATCTTCCAAGGCCGAATACCCGTTCCAGGGTTGATTTTCGAAATTCCATGTAAATTGACTGGAGTAGTGAAGCGACATGACGTGGAAATTCATTCCCCCACCTGTCGCGGCATCGTAGGCAATTGACCAGATGATTTCCGGATTGTCTTGATTGTTGGGGGCAAAAACAGCGGCATACCCTTCCAATTCATCGGGGTCGGTGTCCACCGCAGGTCTTTTACCTGGGTTGGGAACACTACAACCTTCCCCACAAAGAATGTATCCTGAATTGTCTATGACATAAGAGGCCGCATTGGCCGCTTCGGTATATCGGGGTGTCCCGGTATAGACCTCGGCATTCAAATAGAGTTTTGACAATAATCCAAGAGCGGCATATTGGTTGACACGATATGGGTTCACATCAACACCGAGTGGGCTATTGGACAAGTCCATTGAGGCGGTTACGGAAGGAATCCCTATGGCAGCCAACAGTTCGCTTTCAACAAAATTGAACACTTGCAACCGTGTCGATTGTGGAGCATCCGTACCTGTGGAGGTTATAATTTTAACACGACCATAGAGATCCAATAACCTAAAATAGAACAACGCCCGCAATACCCTTATTTGTGCCGTCTGATTGGCATCCAAGGAGGTTGCCAATAAATCGTTACAGGCTGCGATTGCCGTGTAGGTTTGTGACCAGGTACCATCGATAGGACCATTGGAAGGCCCATAGGTATGGCGATGCATATCGATCCAGATACCCCCATCGTACCAGTCGCCCCCTTTTTGGGTCACTGCCATTTCATCGGTCGATACGGATTGTATGGACCAATAGCCGCCATGATTGGCACTACCTGAACTACGCAATTGGCTGTAGGCCACACTAAGGGCATCATTACCCCCGTTACCACCACCTTCAAAATCGCTGCTGGCCTCCACAATACTCACTGCATTGTCGATCTCACCAATCAGGTCTTCTTCCAAATCCGTACAGGAAGCAAAGAACGCCCCACTGCACATCAATAATATTTTGAATATATTTTTTTTCATTGCTTATTTTTTAAAAGTTTACGTTTAGTCCCAAAGTAAAAGTGCGTGCGGCAAAGTAATTGCTCCTACGGTCAATACCGGGAATAAGAGGGTCAAAAGCAGCAGTAGAGGTAAAGCCGCCATTATCGGCTTCCGAACCCCTGTCCTGTAATGCCGGTTCGGGATCTGAACCTGTATAGTTGGTAATGGTAAAGAGGTTCTGGGCGCTGGCCGTAATACGTACCCCTTTAACATAATCGTTTTCCTTGATATCGAAAGTATAGCCTATAGATAGGTTATCCAATTTGAAGAAGTCGGCTTTTTCAACATATAAGGAGCTGAATTTGGCATTTGTGATTTCAGGATTGGCCAATTCCGTATTGACGAAGTTGTAAGACCCTTGGCTACCTACCCGCGGCTCGTAAAAGGCCCTATAGGTATTGATCAAACTGTGGCCGAAAGCTCCCCTAAAGAAAGCATTCAGGTCCCAGTTTTTGTAACTAAGTTGGTTGGTCCATCCTATCTCAAAATCGGGAGTACCCTTACCCAATACCTTAAAATCACCGTCTGGGTCCAAGGCGTTATTCTGGGCTGTCAGTAGTTGGCCATCGTTATTGACGTCCTCAAGGACTTGATTTCCGTCAACGACTTCACCCGTGAAAACAGGTCCCCATATCTGACCTATTTCCTCTCCTTCCTTTATCCGGATCATATCGGTATCATTTTGGCCAGGTGCCCCCAAAGAACCTCTCATTTCTTGGGGTATGGTGTATTTTTCCAAGGTGGTCTTGTTTCTGGATAGTACGATACCGGAATTGTAATTCAATTCTTCGGATTTCAAAATATCGTAATTTACGGCAAGTTCAAACCCTTGGGATTTTAATTCCCCTGCATTTTCCCATCTTCTTCCTGTGGGGTAAATGGTGACATCCACGTCCCTTTCCAAAATGAAATCGCTTACATTCCTCGTATAAATATCCAATGTCGCACCCAGTCTTCCGGCGGCAAATTCAATACCATAGTTGGTTTCCGCCTTTTCTTCCCATTTTAAATCCGGGTTCGCATCCGTAAGTTGGTTACTGCTCAAACGTCCATCGGCAGGTTCATACAATGACTTGGAAAGGCCATTGTTGGAAGGTAAGGCCCCTGTTACCCCATATCCGATACGGACTTTCAATAGATCTATTTTGTTCAAATTCAAATAGTTGTTGAGGTCGGCACCTATACCCACGGCCGGGAAAGTGGCCCATCTATTATTTGCGCCAAATTTTGTGGAACCTTCACGACGTATGGAAGCATTAAAGAAAATGGCGTTGTCAAATGTGGCACTGGCCCTTCCGAAAAAGGCAATGATACGGTCTTCTGGTGAGGCGTTGCTGTTTATATCGATAAACCCGGCATTCTCCAGATCTTGTGACCATTCCAAGGCATTGATATACTGCAGATCGTCATTGGGAAAATCGCCCATTGACAAAAAGTAGTCGTATTGGGTGGTTTCCTGCCATGAGTAACCACCGGTAAAGGTGATATCGGCCCGCCCAATACTGGTTCTATAGGTAGAGTACAATTCGAACAATTTGAATTCTTGATCTTCATTGTACAATCGTGCCAGCCCCTTTCTTATCGGACTTGAGGCGTTACCCCTCCATAGTGAAGTGGTTCTATAGTATTCTTTATTGAGCAATTTACTTGATTGTTGGGAGATCATGGCGTTCAAATCCCAATTGTCGATGATTTTGAAATTGAAATTGGCACTATAGGTAAATTCACTCTTTTCACCATTATTGGTATTTTGTTGGATGATGGAAACCGGATTGAAACTATCGAACAATCCCAAGGTCTCAAAATACCCACCGTAAGTAGCGGCGTCGAAATCATAGGGGGAGTCTGCGCCAAAAACGGGTGCAGTTGGGTTGTAAAGCAAGGCGTAGCGTAAGGCTTCGTTGAAACCGTATCTGCTCTTTCTTTTGGTATACGACATGTTGAAATCTATTTTCAGGCGATCGTTCAATGTGAAAGTGGTTACGCTTGCCCGGGTATTGTACTGTTTGAACCCTGAGTTTCTAAGTATCCCTTGGGCATTTCTGAAGTTTCCTGATATGCGGTAGGAGGTATTCCCATCACCACCCGAAATGGCCACGTTGTTTATCTTGGTCGTCCCATCCATGGTTACCAGATCCAACCAGTCGTTTCTTTGCCCCAGATCCACACCACCGGCGGCGGCGAACTCATTGGCCGACATCACATCCACATGGTTGGCGATCGTGGATACGGCCAAGGAACCATTGTAATCCACGCTTGTAACGCCCGCAGTACCACGTTTTGTGGTCACAAGAATTACCCCACTGGAACCCCTTGTTCCGTATATGGCTGCGGCGGAACCGTCTTTTAAAACGTTGACACTGGCAATGTCATTGGGGTCAACGTTATTCAGGGATGCCCCTACAACACCATCGATGACCACTAAAGGTTCCGAATTGGCTCCAACGGTGGAAATACCCCTTAAACGAATTACGGCATCCTCATTGGGGTTACCGCCTTTGTTATAAATACTTAAACCAGCGACCTTTCCCTGGAGTAGTTGGGAAGCGTCGTTGACCGTACCTTTGTTGAACGCCTCTTCATCAACTACTGCTACCGCAGAGGTAATCTCCTTTTTGGTAGAGGAACCATAACCAACAATGACCACCTCATCCAAGGCTTGGGCATCTTCAGTCAACAGCACATCAATATTGGTTTGGCCATTAACGGCAATTTCTTGGGTACTGAACCCAACATAACTAAATACCAATGTGGCATTTTCGCCTACGTTGATCGTAAAGTTGCCATCGAAATCGGTTTGTGTTCCATTGGTTGTCCCTTTTTCGACAACACTCGCCCCGGGTAAGGGACCATTGGCATCGGAAACCGTTCCCGATACCTCTTGGGCCTGTGCCCATCCAAAGCATATAAAAGCTCCGACAAGCATAAAGCTACGCAGTAATTTAATCTTCATAAAGAATTGATTTAAGTTGAGTTAATTTTGTTCTAGTTTCTAAAAATATCCAAATTTTTGTTAAAATTTGGATAAACATCATTCAACACCTTGCGAAAACGTTTTCGTGTTGATAACTTCCAAAAATTGGAATATTTTTATATATACATCCTATGTGTTTAAGATAATATAATATTATTGCTAAAAATATGGGGGATTGATACGTTGGCTTAAATATATACAAATTTTTTAATATAGTGCATATACCTTGATTTTTCCTAATAAAATCTTAACTTTATTAGACGGCATCCTGCCTAAGATCTGGAGTATTTATATATGTATTTGGCATTACACCATGAGACGGAAAATAACTTTAAAACAGATTGCAAGGGAATTGGGGGTTTCGATTTCCACGGTCTCAAAAGCACTTAACAACAGCAAAGAAATAAGTGAGGATACCATACAGAAGGTACAGGCCTTTGCCAAACTTTATAATTACAGGCCCAATAATCTTGCCATAAGTTTAAAAAGTAATCGTACCAAGAACATCGGGGTGATCATACCGGATATTGTCCATTACTTTTTTACTACGGTCTTCAGGGGTATTGAACAGTATGCCAAAATGAAGGGATACAAGGTTATAACCTATGTTTCGGATGAATCCCTTACTAAGGAGGTCATCAACATGGAGCTGTTGTCCAATGGAAGTGTGGATGGTTTTATTATGGCTTTGTCGGCCGAAACCCAAAAAGCGAACGATTTTGAACATTTAAGACGTATAGAGAACCTGCAAATCCCCTTTGTTCTTTTTGATCGTGTTACCGATGAAATTGATTGTGACAAGGTATTGATCAATGATCAAGAAGCGGCCTATATGGCAGTTACGAAGTTTTTGGACAATGGGAGGAAAAAGATAGCCCTGATCACTACAGCGGAATATTTTAGTGTGAGTCATGGGCGTGAGAAGGGGTATAGACAGGCGCTTAGGTCTTATGGGTTGCCCATACAGGAGGATCTTATATTAAGATTACCCATTACGGATTTGGATGCGGAAGTCATCCATACATTTTTCGATAAAAATGACATTGACGCCGTGTTGTGTGTCAATGAGGTTTTTGCAGTTTATGGGATGAATCTTGTTCAACAAAGAGGTGTCAAAGTGCCCGAAGAAATGGAGTTTATCGGCTTTACCGATGGAATTTTGTCAAAATATGCCAAACCGGGACTTACCTCCATGTCACAACACGGTTTTGAAATGGGAGTGATGGCCGCAAGATTGCTGATCGATAGGATAGAAAGTAATCTTAGGAAAGTAGAGAAACCCTTCCAGACCGAAATCATAGCATCTACCCTAGTCGAAAGGGAGTCAACCTTAAATTGACTTCCCTTGATGATCGGCCAAACCTTAGTTTCATAACCCTGGATCAAATCGGGGAACCTGATCCTTACAAATTAATGGACTTCTATGATCATGGAGCTCATGGCCTTGATCGATATTTTTTTAACCGCGTTGAATTCGGTGCCATATAATATGTCTTTACCGGTCAGTGAATTTCCCAAAATTTCCTGATAGGGTTTTAAGTCCACGACCATGTCCTTGTCATTCTTATTAAGGATCACCATAATCTTTCCACTATCGTCATATCGGAAAAGGACATAGATCTCATCTTGGTTTTTTGGGGCAAAATGCATCAATTTACCATGATGTATTACGGGGGAATCCTTTCGCCAATTCATTAACTTTTTGACAAACTGTTGGGCTTCTTTCTCTTTTGCGGATAGCCCTTTACCCGTAAAGGCATTGATTTTGTCATTTTTCCATCCACCGGGAAAATCCGACCTGATGATTCCATGGTCCTCGGTACCGGGGTTTTTCATCAAAATTTCGGTACCGTAGTATATTTGGGGAATGCCGCGAATCGTTGCGATATAGGTCAAGGCTAATTTGTATTTCTCGAAATCCTCATTTACTTGGGTATAGATCCTGCTCATATCATGGTTGTCGGGGAAGACTACCAGATTGTTGGGATCTGGGTATAGGTAATCCTGACCTAGGGTTTCATAGAGGTCTGTCCAGGATGAAGCCCATGTTTTCTCTTTGTTCAATGAAGTGACCAAGGCGTTTTGCAACGGAAAGTCCATTAAACTTTTCAGATAAGAATCATATCCATTGTGGTTTTTCTTTCCTTTTTGCCAATAGGAAACAATGGTGGGCCGAGTTACCCATTCTTCCCCTACGATATTGAAATTGGGGTATTCATCCATAACGGCTTTGGTCCAGTCGCTCATAAAGTACATATCGGGATAGGGGTAGGTATCCATGCGAATGCCGGAAATTCCCGAGTACTCGATCCACCATAAGGTATTTTGAATCAAGTATTTGGCCATAGATCCATTGCGTTGGTTCAAATCGGGCATACTGGGTACGAACCATCCATCAAAGAATTGTTTGTAATCTATCTTTGAGGCATAGGGGTCCAATATCACCGTTTTTTTATGATTGGTCTCGGTATACTCAGGCCATTGGTTGATCCAGTCTTCCGAGGGCAGATCTTGCATCCACCAGTGATCCAGACCACAGTGGTTGGCAATCATGTCCATGATCACTTTCATTCCTTTGTCACCGGCTTTTTTGCACAATGCCTTAAAGGATTCATTGCTACCGTATCTTGGGTCTACCTTATAAAAATCGGTAGTGGAATAACCGTGGTAGCTGTAGGTTTCCATATCGTTTTCCAGGATGGGATTGATCCAGATAGCGGTGAAGCCCAAGTCCTTGATATAGTCCAAACTATTGACGATTCCCTTTACGTCTCCACCGTGCCGTCCGCCTTTAAAAGAGCGGTTTGCTTTTTCTTTTAATCCGGCTACATTGTCATTTTCAACGTCACCATTGACAAACCTATCCGGAGTGATCAGGTAAATGGCATCAGCAGTGTCGAAACCTTCCACATTTTTGCTTTCCGGGTCTCTTGGCAATAGGGGATAAGAGTGAACAATGGATGTGCTTCCATTTTTCGTGAACCTTAGGGTAAGATTACCGGGTCGGGTGTCCCCGGCGATCTCAATATCGAGAAACAGATAATTCTTATTCGGAACTTGTTTGATCTGTTTTAATCTGACCCCTTCATAGGCATCCATGGAAACCGAATAGGAAGCAATATCCTTTTCATAAACCATTAATTCTATTTCGTTATAGTGCATTCCGACCCACCAATTGGGTGGTTCAACCCTATTTATGGTTTGTTGCCCATAGCTAAATGCTAACTGTAGGAGGACCATTGGAATAAAAAATAGAACCCTTTTCATCCGATTTGATTTAAATTGTTCGATCATGTGATGGTTTATGGACTTTAAGTGGCGTTTTTAAAACCTCCTAAACTCAGTTCACCTTAAACTGAAAAATTTCCGAGTTCGATGTATTGCCCGCCGTATCATAGGTTATTACTTTCCAATAATATACCGATCCGGAAACAGCATTAAAATCGATGGATTCGGTGGTTGTGTTTCCCAATACCGTTGATGGGAGGGTGTTTTCATCAATAATTAGGTCATAGGAAGCGATATCATCATCCACATCGCTACCTTCCCAACGTAGGGTAACCGTTCCGGAAGCAATGCTCGATCCTACGGTAGGGTAGATCGCCGCAGCAGGGAATGGGGCGTAATTTTCTATAGCAGATCCCGCATTGTAAAATTTCCATTGGTCGCTTTCCGCAGTTTCATCGGTATCGTCGGCTTTGGAGGTTACCGTCCAAGCATACGGAGTAGCCCTTAACAGGGTGATTTCGAGTTCGTTGGTGCTTGCATTATAGGATTGGGAGGAATTGGCGTCCAAATTAGTGAGGTTCACGGTATAGGAGTCCGTATGGTCAGAGGCGGTCCATAAGAATGTGACATTGCTCTCCGTATCCGAAATTATGGTGCCTTCGAGACACTCCGAATCGGCTTCCGGGAAAACCAATGTGGCCGCATCGGGAGGTGTTACGGTTATCGGATCCGGGTCATTGTCGCCATCTCCTCCGCAGGAAAATAAAATGCCGATGAGCATTGTGGGAAGGATGTATTTTAAGATATCCATCATTTTACGATTTTATAGTGATAGGTTTTTTGTGCTGTATGAATTTTCAATACGAACAAACCGCTCGGAATGTTCGAAACGTCGATCTGTACCTGGCCATTGTTTGCCTCATGATCCGATGTGGAAAGCTGTTGGCCCGTAAGGGTATAGATTTCCACATTTACCGAAGGATCGTTTAAATACCCCAGTTCCAAATATAACAGGTTGTCAGTTACCGGATTGGGATATACCGAAATTGGACTTACCAAAACAAAGGTTTCTTCATAAGTTCCTTGACAATCCTTATCGGTAGTTACGCTTAGGGTGTTTGTTTGTGCTTCTAAATCCAAGGTAATTTCATTTTGTGTTGTGGTAAACACATTCCCGTTAAGGTCGATGATATACAGGTTGCCCCCTTGTAAGTTCAAGGAAAGCTTGCCTGTGGTAGTATCCACTTTGGAAGTTACCGATAGGTCTTCAGGTTCGGTAATGGTTAGGTCGTAACAAAGTTCATAATCGCTCTGCCCTTCTACGGTGATACATACCGTATAATCGCCTGCCAAGAGTCCGGTGAATTCGGTTTCGGATGTAAACGCATTCGTGGCATTCGTTACCCCTGAAAGGGTCGCTGAATAGTTGTGACTTTCGTTGGCTGTGATCGAAATGCTTCCGTTGTTACTGGAGCGACAGGTTTCGCTGCTCGATTTAAGCCCGAAGTTATCTGTCGGCAAAGAGAACAGTGCACAACCATCCACATCCACAGTACTCCCATAGGGGGTGTCCGGACAAAGGTCATCAGCATTGATTACCCCGTCACCATCCAAATCATCTGGGTCTATTAGGGCTTCACTGGGTTGGTCTGCATAAACCCTGAATTCCCCTGGGGCCAATGAAATGGTAGCCGTAGTGCTGGAAACCTCATAGGGGGCATTGGTTTCCAAAAGATCGTACCATGTGCCGGTTTCCTGGAAATCCGGAGTGATTTCTTGGGTTGTCAATCCAAAGTTCCCCAGTACGGTAATGTATTTTATCCCGTCCCCAGTAGCCGAATTATCTGTCATATGAATGGTTTTCAAACCTGTGGAAGCACTTAGGTCCATCGTAAAATCAGTGGTTTTAAAAATGGGCTCTTCCAATTTGAGTTTGATCAAATCTGACCAAGTTTCATAAATCGCAAAGCGATTTTCATCGTCGGCGTATTCCCATAAGATGGGTTTATTGCCGGTTCGGTCGTTATAATCGATCGAAATATCATATCCCAATTCCCCGAATTGCCAGATCATTTTAGGTCCTGGCACGGTGAAAAAGAACGCCCCAGCAGTTTGCATTCTACTTAAGGCGGTGTCTGAATCGGTAACATCGTAGTCGCCCTCGGCATTGCCATAGGTCAGATTTTTGTACATCAAACGTTCCTCATCATGGCTTTCCATATAAGATACTGCAGACGGTTGGTCAAATCCTTTGGAGCTATAGGAAACATTCGAAAAATCGGATTTGCTGCTATCGTTGTAGCCCATGGTAGCTTCGTTATAGGGGTCGGACATTTTGTTCCATAAAAGGATGCCTTTGTCTTCATCTACCCTATAATTGGCCCATTGTTCTTCTTCCGCTATCTCTCCCAAATGCTCGAAAATCACATAAAAATCGGCATCGGAAGCCCATTGGTTGTCCGCATAGCCCTTTAAAACTTCAACCCTATCCGTTTGGGGGCTATTGGTGCAACTGTCGTCCGATGAGGTGCAATTTTGTGTAAATCCTTTGGTGAGGTCCCAGCGCATGCCATCAATCTTGAATTCCTCGATCCAATAGGTTACCGTACGGTTTACATAATCTTTAGTGGCCTGTTGTTGATGGTTGAAATCATTGAAAACACTGTAGGAGTGGGTTGCCGTGGCATTGAAAAACGGGTTGTCGTCACTGGCGACCCCACCGGTACCTCCATCATCGGTGTTCCACAAACGGTAATACGGATTTTGGCCGGTGGCATGATTGTAGACCACATCCAAAATCACGGCCATTCCCCTGGTGTGGCATTCGTCTATAAGGGATTTTAAGGCATCCTTGGTACCATAATATTTATCCAACGCCATATGAAAGGACGGATTGTAGCCCCAACTTTCGTTACCGTCAAATTCACTGACCGGCATAAGCTCAATGGCATTTACGCCAAGTTCCTCCAAATAGTCCAACCTGTTTTTAACGGCATCAAAGGAATGGAGGGCATCAAAATCACGGATCAAAATTTCATAAACGACCAAATCTTCTTTTGCGGGTGGGGCAAAATCCGTTATCTGCCAGGCATAGTCCGGTTCGTTTGTTCTTAAAACGGTTATCGCATCCGATTGTCCGGTTGGGTAGGAAGGGAGGTCGGGATAAGTAGTGTCGTCTATATAATCGTCATTGCCATACCCGTCCAAGATCAGGGTGGAGTAGGGGTCGGCAATATTGATGTCAAATTCTACCAAATATTGATAAAGGTGGTCGTAGCCTGGAGTAAGATCGGTCAATTCAATCCAGAATCGATCCTGGGAAGGGTCCTTTTTCATTAAATAGTCGTCATCTATCTCCCAATTGTTGAAATCGCCGATGACATGTACGAATTCTTTTAGGGGTGCATATAGCACCAAAGTCACTTTGGTAGGATCTGTATCGTCAAAATTGATTCCGTCCAGAAGTCCGTCCGGAACGGCTTCTTCGGTCACTGTTGGGCTTACGGCCAGCGTAAACGCTTCGGTGAGCGATTCAGAACCATCGCTGGCTAGAAGTTCAAAATTCGTGGTGGTATTGACTACATAATCGTAAGAGTAATCCGTTGCTGAGGTTACGGAATCATCGATAACCGAACCGTTGGCCGTCAAGGTGAAGCTTGAGTTGGCCGAAGCTGTGGCTGCAATGGTATAACTGGTACCGCTGGAAACGATGGTCGTACTTTGGGAAGGCGAAGTAAGAACCAATTGATACCCACCGACAGCGATGGTATGGTCCTGTGTTTTTTTGTCCCCCGTACCGTCTTTGGCCTTTACGAGCATACCGATTTCGGTTATGCCGGTAGCCCCATAAAAAGTGGAAGGGGTCATGGTGTAACTATAGGTGCCATCCCCATTATCGGTCATTTTTTGGCTTTCGTCAGAACTTGTCCACGTGCCATTGGTTGGGGAGTCGGCCTGGGCGCCGTTACTATCTTCATACCATGCCCATAAATAAACTTCCGACACGCTCCACGCCGTAAGGTCTAAACCGGAAACCGTGATGGTTATTTCATCGTTTTCGGTAAACGTTGTGGGAGTGGTGGAGAAAACACCGGTCTGCTGTTGAGCATAAGTTAAGCTAATGAAAAGTAGTAAGAAGGGTACTAATAACTTTTTCATGTTTATTGGTTAATGGTTTAGTGGTTTTAGAAACCCAAACTATATATGACCTTATGAATATAAGGTAAAAAGGGCTGTGTTGAGCAGCCCTTTTTTTAAATGGTCTTTAATGGTTAGTTAATGGCATAGGTGCCATTTGCAGTGTCAAGGGTAATTCTGTAGCTTCCCGCAGTTACAGTGATATTGGCACCTCCGGCATCCAATGTGCCATCCGCACCATCATCACCGAAATCCGTGTCCCATGCATTATTTATACGGAATTTGATTTCCCCATCGATAAGAGGAACGATTTCAGCGATCCAAATATCCGGGTTCACTTCGGTAAATGTAAAATCGGGAGTGGATCCCCAATCATTATAGCCAGAACCTACAACTCCCCAAAGATCGGCAGCTTCAATAGTATAGGTGTTGTCGTTAAGGTTCATTCTGATCGTGTAATGTCCTTCGGTTACCGCAATGTTATCACCGCCACTATCCAAGGTACCATCGGCACCGGTGTCACCGAAATCAACACTCCATTCGTTGTTCATCCTGAATTTGATCTCTCCTTCTACAAGTTTGACACCTACGGTAAAAGTATCGGTAGTATAGTCATAGTAGAACTTGGCATCTGGGGTTTCTCCCCAGTTATTGTAACCAGATCCAACTACACCCCATGAGTATTCCTCAATAGTGTAAGTGTTGTCGTTAAGGTTCAATGTAATTTTATAATCCCCTGCGGTTACCGCAATGTTGTCTCCATCTTGATCCAATGTGCCATCAACACCAGTGTCACCGTAATTAAGTGACCAATCGTTATTTTCCCTGAATTTGATTTCGCCATCCACTAAAGTGGCATAAGACACAAAAATGCCATCTGTATCCGTAGTGTAGAAGGGTGCGTCATCATAAGCTCCCCAATTGTTATATCCAGAACCCACAATACCCCAAGTGGAAATTGAAATACCGGAACCATCGCTGCTTTCTTCCAAAATCGTAATGTTCAAGGTCATGACTTCGGAATAGGTATCAACAGCATCACCACCTTCCCCACTACCGGCAAAGGCCCTGGCCCTAAAATACACTTGTCCACTGTCACCGGCTTCCAAACCTAAAAGAGCGGCAAGGTTATTTAAATCGGAGACTTTAACTTCGGCATTGGTCACACTTAAGGTTCCTGAATCGTATTCGGTGGCCGAATCATAAGCGTCAAATGAACTGTCTATAGAGCCCTGTAATTGGTAGCTAATTTCGGTGGCTACGCCGAAATCGACTTCATTCCAGACGAATCTTTCCGCCACATTGGACAAGGTGCCGGTAGAAATCAGGTATTCATCGGCAGCGGTGAACGAAAACGCAAGGTCTTCAGAGGCTTCCAATAAGGTGAACTCGGGGGTAACGTCATCATTATCGCAGGAGGTGAAAACCATCACCAGCAATAAGGGCACAAATTTCAAATAGTTTATAATCGTATTTTTCATCTTTTCTAAGTTTAGTTTAATATCCAGGATTTTGACTTAAGTTCGTATTGGCTTCCAGTGCTGATGAAGGAATCGGGAAAAGTTCGTAGGTACTTGGGATAGACGTTCCCTGTGCCGTATTTCCTTTCCATGGCCAGATGTAAGATCCTCCGGTGAATTTACCAAAACGGATCAAGTCGGAACGTCTGTGGCCTTCCAGGTTCAGTTCCCTTGCACGTTCATCAAGGATGAAATCCAAGGTGAGGTCGGATAGGGATATGCTGGAGGCATTGGAACGGGTTCGCACAAGATTCACATAATTCCTCGCAGTACTCATATCGGTTCCGGAGGCTCCCCGTATCGCACATTCGGCATACATCAAATAGGCATCGGCCAATCTAAATAAAGGAAAATCGGTGCTCGAGAATGAGGTTGCGTCCAATGTTGTACTATACCCTGTATTCCTGAATTTTATAGAGGGATATCCATCGGTCCATTCTTTATAGTCGGTCATTTCATAATTATGGCCTTCGGTCCAGAAGAGCTCCCCCCTATCATCACCTTCCTCGTACAACCCGTACCAAGCTTTCGTAGCCCGATGTCCAGACCATGGATCATCCGTCCCGAAATCGGTGATGGTCATGGTTTCCGAACTCATGCTCCCATTGACAATGTAGGTCGTATTTCCATAACTTTGACTGGATATGGCATCCGCTATTAAAGGAAGAATGATTTCCGTGGAAGTGTAGTTGTCCCCGGAAAACAGACTTACAAAATCAGTAGCCAAAGTATACCCCCCATCATTGATTACACTGTTGATATACGGCACGGCATCGTCGAACCGTGAAGTTCCCGTATACACCTCGGCGTTCAAATAGAGTTTTGCCAATAACATCTGGGCAGCTGCTTTCGTTGCCTGTCCGTACCCATTGGTCGTGGGTAGGTCCGCTTCGGCAGCAATCAATTCGGTTTCGACATATTCGAACAATTCGGTCCTAGAGACTTCTTCCAAAGGTGCAGAGGTACCATAGTTGTCTTCCGTGGCAAGCACACCCTTACCAAAACAATCGATAAGATAGTAGTAGGCCAAAGCCCTTAAGAAACGCACTTCCGCAACCACTTGGTCTTCATTTTCCACATCTTCGGCTTCCAGGATGAGTAATAGGTTGTTCGCCGTAGGGACGGTATAGTAGATCCTGTTGTACAAGTATCTAAAGAACTTATTGTTTTGGGTCCAATCGGTGGATGTGGTCAATTGATCCAAACCGTCGTCTCCCCATCGGTTTTTCATTCCGTCGGCGGTGAAGTCCTGAAGGTTCACGATCCCTCTTAAGAAAGGGGATTCCCCGGCATCATCATCGATATCGGAACTACCGGGTCCGTCAGGTCCAGAAAGCGCAAAGGATGCATACAATCGGGATAATAGACCGGTAATGGCATCCGGATCACTTTCCAGTAAGTCTTCCAAGGTTTGTTCAACTTGGGGTTCCGTATTGAGATCATCCGTACAATTTGTAAATACAAATAGCGTACAGCATAAAAGGATAATTATTTTTTTCATCATTTTTTTTATTAAAAATCAAGATTTAAACCTAACGATATAGACCTTGGTCGTGGATAGAAATTATTATCAATAGCATTGAAATTCTCAGGATCCTGGCCACTATAATTCGTAATGATGAACGGGTTGTTCACAACGCCGAATAGCCTTAATCTCATATTTTTGAACTGATCGATAGTATATCCCAAAACAATACTCTCACATCGTAAGAAGGAGGCATCTTCCAAGTAATAATCGGAGAAAGGTACGTTGCCACTAACGTCCACAAAGTTCGAATCGGCCGCTCCTGAGTAAAAGTCAAGTACATTGCTTAGACTTTGGGAGTTGTTTGGAATGGCATTATCGGTATACCCATTGGACAATCGTACGGCATTATAGACTTCTCCCCCGATTTGCCCTCTAAAGCTCGAACTGAAATCGAATTTTTTATAATTGAAATTGAACCCGAAACCAAAGGTCCAGTTAGGTCTTAAAGGCCTGTAATACATATCGTCGTCGTCAACGACACCGTCACCGGTAAAATCTGCAAAGGCGTCGTGGATCGGATTTCCGTCTTCATCGTACAACTGCTTGAATACCAAGGCAGAGTATGGCTGTTCCCCAACGGCATGATCGGCTAAATAAACCCCTGTACCTGTTGGTAAGCTAGACTCGGTGGCAGAAATGGTGGTCACATCTTCCAAATCGGTCACCTCCGCTTCTGAATAAG
Organism: Maribacter polysaccharolyticus; assembly: GCF_028882255.1. Taxonomy (GTDB): domain Bacteria; phylum Bacteroidota; class Bacteroidia; order Flavobacteriales; family Flavobacteriaceae; genus Maribacter_A; species Maribacter_A polysaccharolyticus. The sequence goes on along the minus strand of NZ_JARBUY010000004.1, from coordinate 277,564 downwards.
CAATGTTGGTATTGAACTCAAGATTGACATCCCTGGTTTGAACAGGGGTGAAATTCAAGCTCAATTCAAAACCTTTGCTCTCCGTTGTTCCTACATTGTCAATAAAGCTACTGGCCAATGCTTGTCCGGGAGCAACCGGTACTTCGGCCAATAGGTCGGTAGTCTCCCTGTAGAATACATCAAACGTACCGCTTATTCTTCTACCGGGGAAGAATCCGAAGTCGAGTCCGGCATTGTAGGTCGTTGTCTTCTCCCAGGTAAGATCTTCATTGAAGGCTGCAGCCGAGTAGAGTGTGGTTCCTTCCAAATATTGACTGGAAACGGAACCTGCTATGAATAAGGGTCGGTATGGGAAATATCCCGCTACCCCGGTAACATCTTGTTGACCGGTTTTTCCCCAGCCTAAACGAAGTTTTAAGTCGTTTACGAAATGAACGTCTTTTAAGAAGTTCTCTTCATTGATTTTCCAAGCCAGTGCCACAGCTGGGAAGTAGCCCCATCGGTTATCTTCACTGAACAATGAAGAACCATCCGCTCTAATCGAAGCGGTCAAAAGATACTTATCTGCAATGTTGATATTGGTACGGCCAAAGAACGATTGCAGGTTAAGGATCGTATAGTACCTATTGTCAGGGTTGCTTTCATCTACTACGAGATATCTTAGCCCTGTAGCATCATTGTAATCATACTCTTCTTTAGTGCCATCGTTTACAAAGTTTTGATACGAATAACCACCCTGTACATCAAATCTCGTGATCGGCCCTTCCTCTAACTCCTTGGCATAAACCAGATAGGCATCCATAGTATGGTTTCGGATGACTTGATCTTCCCTGTAATTGACACCGGGGTTGAAGACGGCTTCATTGTCCGAATTAAGCTCATAGGTAGCAATGGCATTATCGGAATAGACTTCTTCAATATCGGATTCGGAATATTCCAGCCCAAGGTTCAATACCGCCCTTAATTCGGGCAGGAAATGCATTTTGTAATCCAGCTCTACATTACCCAAGAATTTGGCCACGTTTTCCGGTCTGGAGCGTTGCATCAATAAGGCAACGGGGTTCCATTGCCCATCTAACAGGCCATCATCCGTAATGCTTTGGTAATAACCCCCAAAAATGGAAGCATCGTCATAAATGGGTTTCGTGGGGTCCATACTTATGGCACCTCCCAGAGCTCCACTTTCATCTACGGTATACTTAGTAGCCTTAATACCCTTTGCATTGACATCTACTTTTAAATGCTCATCAAAGAAAGTTGGGGTTAATTTCAATGAAGTCGTAAAACGTTCGTAATCATTTCTTTTTACCAGTCCTTCCGTATTGTTATATCCTAAGGAGAACCGTATGGGAAGTTTCTCGAAAAGATTGGCCCTGGCACTGAAACTGACGTCTTGGGAAACAGCGGTCCTTAAAATGGCATCTTGCCAATCCGTATTGTAAGTAACACCATCCACTCCCAACAGATTCGAATATGTTGGATGGTATTCGTTGATGAACCTCTCAAATGTAGGGCCATCCATAACGTCGATCGTATTGCCCGCCTCGCTAATGGTTGAGGTAACCGAGAGGTTGAATTGTGGTTTTCCCGATGTACCTTTTTTGGTGGTAATGATAATGACACCATTGGATGCCCTGGAACCATATATGGCAGTTGCAGAGGCATCTTTCAATATGGAAAAGCTATCCACGTCATTTGGGTTGACCAATGACAATGGGTTGTTTACCCCGGCAGGGTTGGAAATATCGAGTGGTACACCATCGATAACGATCAATGGGTTGTTACTGGCGCTTAATGACGCCCCACCCCTAATCCGGATGTTCGGAGCGGCATCGGGGGCTCCACCGGAATTGGTGATCCGAACCCCGGCTGCTTTACCGGTCAACAACTGGTCTGTAGAAACAATGGCACCTTTGTTGAAATCCTCGGATGTGATCGCCTCTACGGATCCCGTGGCATCTTTTACGGTTGTGGTACCGTATCCAATGACCACCACTTCATCCAACTGCGCCCTGTCCTCTTCCATTACAAGGTCTAGATTAGGACCTGTAACGGCAACCTCCAAGGTTTTGTATCCGATATAGGAAAATTGCAATACTGCGCCATCGTCCACGCTTAAGGTATAATAACCATCAAAATCGGTAGTGGTTCCTGTAGATGTGCCTATAACTACGATACTGACACCAGGTAAGGGACCTCCAGTCAACTGGTCGGTCACGGTACCATTTACCGTGGTCTGTGCAAAAATCCCTATTGGAATCATAAACACGGCCAGTAAGAGGCACTGTTTGATTTTTTTCATAGAACGTTTCTTAAATTAGTTTTAATTAGTTTTGAACTGTAATTTTACTCCTCATCAACTAAATTATGTAAATTTTATGTTAATATTCAGTCACGCCAATGTTTACAGGGGATTACAACGTTTTCGGGTTGATAACTTTTAAAGTTTCATTGTGATAATGACAAAAACAAGACCCATCGAAAGATGAATTTTTATTTTTTACTTTAAAATATTATCAGACCCATACATTTTATGAAGCCGAAAATGACCTTGAAGAGAATTGCCAAAGAGTTGGGGGTGTCGATTTCCACCGTTTCCAAGGCACTGCATGACAATAAGGAAATAAGTCAGGAGAACCGGGATAAAATCCAGGCTTTTGCAAAATTCTATAACTATCGTCCCAATAATATCGCACTGAGTCTTAAGAATAAAAAAACAAAGACCATAGGTTTGATCATTCCGGAAATCGTACATAATTTCTTTGCGAAGGTCATAGGGGGTATCGAACATGTGGCCAAATTAAAAGGGTACCATGTCATAATTGCCGTAACCAATGAATCCTTTGATAATGAGGTGATCAATATGGAGTTGTTGGTGCATAGTAATATCGATGGTTTTATCATGTCTTTATCCAAGGAAACCCTCCTGAACCAGGACAAACATCACCTTCAGGAAACCATTAACCAAGGTGTGCCCATTGTCATGTTCGATCGGGTACACCCCGATATCGACTGTGACAAGGTTATCGTGGATGATAAGGAAGGCGCACGGATAGCCACGCAGAAGCTTATCGATACGGGTTGTGAAAAAATACTACTGCTTACGACCGAAGACTTCATCAATATCGGGAATTTAAGGACACAAGGGTACTTAGAGGTGCTAAAAGAGAACGGTGTGGCCCCTGATCCGAATATTATCCTAAAAATCAATGATATGGGTAATCTTGAGCGAAAACAAGAGGATCTTGAGAATGATATCAATAAAATATTCGATAAGACGCCTGATATTGACGGTATTTTTGCCGTAAATGAAATTTATGCGATAACGGCATTGAATGTAGCCCGCCAAAGGGGGCTTCGGGTACCCGAGGATCTTTCGGTGGTCGGTTTTTCAAACGGAATACTCTCCCAGCATTCATGGCCGAGCCTTACGACCATTAGCCAACATGGTTTCCAGATGGGGGAACTGGCAGCAACACTCCTAATAGATAGGTTGAACAATGAGGATGAGGACAAGGAATTTGAAACCCGGATTATAAAAACTGCGCTTATTGATAGAGATTCAACCAGATAGGATGTTGAAAATTAAAAAAAACTTTATATTTTTGAACCCATCAAAACTTGGTTTTACTTCTCAATGATAAGTTTTGAATAGACTTTTGGCGATTTTAATGGGTGGATTCTAGGCCCATTAAGTTAAAAAAATTTCCGGTAAATTATTCAATATTAGGACATTATTGTACATTTCGTGTATGTATACAACGAATGCATTTGTCCATTTCAATTCGCAATAAAATAAAAATGAAGAAAAAAGGAATAATATTCGATTTGGACGGTGTTATTGTAGATACCGCAAAATACCACTATTTGGCATGGAAGAAACTTGCCAACGAATTGGGGTTCGAATTTACCGAAGAGCAAAACGAAATGTTCAAGGGGGTAAGCCGCAAACGTTGTCTCGAAATTCTGTTGGATATCGGACAGGTAAAAGCTACCCAAGAACAATTCGACCAATGGATGGTCGAAAAGAACGAGGATTATTTGGCGTATATAGCGCAAATGGATGCCTCCGAAATCTTACCGGACGTCACGAAAGTCCTGGAATATCTGAAATCAAAAGACGTTCCCATTGCATTGGGTTCTGCAAGCAAAAATGCCAAACCTATTTTGGAAAAGGTGGGGTTATTGGATTATTTCGATTACCTCGTTGATGGCAACAGTGTTACAAAAGCCAAGCCTGATCCGGAGGTCTTCTTGATTGCAGCACAAAAATTAGGGGTAAATGCCGAAGATTGCATCGTTTTCGAAGATGCGGTTGCGGGCATTGAAGCCGCGAACAATGCAAAAATGACAAGTATAGGAATCGGTGATGCCAGTGTACTTTCGGCAGCCGACCATAATTTTAAGGATTTCACTGAAATCGATTTGGGTTTTATTAAAAATTTATTGGAAAGTAGATGAATCAAGAATACATAAAAGCGGACAAGTGGTCGATCATCGAGGAAGGTTTCGACCAGGAAACGGTAATGTCCTCAGAAAGTCTCTTTAGTTTAGGCAACGGAGCGATGGGACAAAGGGCCAACTTTGAAGAGCGATATACGGGCCCCACCTTTCAGGGAAGTTATATTGCCGGGGTATATTATCCTGATAAAACCCGGGTAGGATGGTGGAAAAATGGCTACCCCGAGTATTTTGCCAAGGTATTGAACGCCCCGAATTGGATAGGGATGGATGTCCTTGTCAATAAGGAGCCTTTGGATCTGTCTACCTGTATTTCGGTCGATGGTTTCAGGAGGGAATTGAACATGAAAGAGGGATGGTACAAACGTACCTTTAAGGCGACCCTACCCAATAACGCAAAGGTACAGGTGGCCATAACCCGGTTTTTGAGCCTTGATCTAGACGAAATCGGTGCCATTGACTATAGTGTGGTCCCAATGGACCAAGATGCGGAAATCACCTTCGTACCTTACCTCGATAGCGGTATCACCAATGTGGACAGTAATTGGGACGATAAATTTTGGAACACCACTTCTGTGGATTCCAAGGATTCCAGGGCCTATATAGAAGCCCATACCATGAAGACCAATTTTAAGACCTGTACTTTCATGGGGGTCGAAGTACATCTTGATGGGAAAAAAATGGAAATGACCCCTGAAGTCTCCCAAAAGGAAACTTGGGTCGGGCATTCCTACACCCAAAAGGTAAAGCAAGGCACGGCCTTCTCCTTGATCAAGTTTGGAGGGTACACGGTTTCCCGTAACCACAAGACAGGTACTTTGGTCGCAGCTGCGGATTCCGCTTTGGATAAAGCTTTTGCCTTAGGCTTTGATGCCTTGTTGCAAAATCAGAAAAAAGCGTGGGAGGCCATTTGGCAAATGAGTGATATTACCATTGAGGGCGATGTAAAGGCCCAGCAAGGTATACGTTTCAATATTTTCCAGTTGAACCAGACCTACTTAGGTACCGACTCTAGATTGAATATTGGTCCGAAAGGGTTTACGGGCGAAAAATATGGTGGAAGTACCTATTGGGATACCGAGGCCTATTGTATCCCGTTTTATATGGCTACCAAGAACCAGGAAGTAGCCAGGAACTTATTGAAATACCGGTACGACCATTTGGAAAAGGCGATAGCGAATGCCCACAAATTGGGATTCAATAACGGGGCGGCACTTTATCCCATGGTAACTATGAACGGGGAAGAGTGCCATAACGAATGGGAAATCACTTTTGAGGAAATCCATAGGAATGGGGCCATTGCCTTTGCCATCTATAATTACTATCGTTTTACGGGCGATTATTCCTATATCCCTGAAATGGGCTTGGAGGTATTGATCGGTATTGCCCGTTTCTGGTACCAGCGGGCGAATTTTTCGGAGGACAAGCAGAAGTTTGTCATTCTGGGGGTGACAGGTCCGAACGAGTATGAGAATAACGTGAACAATAATTGGTATACCAACTATTTGGCCAAGTGGTGTATCGAATATACCATAAAGCAGTTGCAAAAAGTTAAGGACGGCTATCCCGATGATTACAAAAGGATCATAGGTCATACCCGATTAACGTCGAACGAAACGGATAAATGGGAAGAGGTCGCCAAAGGCATGTACTTCCCATACTCCGAAAAATATGAAGTTTACCTTCAACAAGATGGCTTCTTGGACAAAGAACTCATAACCGTTGATAAGTTGGATAAGATGGAAAGGCCCATCAACCAAAAATGGAGTTGGGACCGTATCCTACGATCACCCTATATAAAACAGGCCGATGTTCTGCAGTGTTTTTATTTCTTCGAAGACCATTTTTCACAGGAAATGTTGGAAAAACATTTTGACTTTTATGAGCCTTTTACGGTACATGAATCGTCACTTTCACCCTGTGTGCATAGCATACAGGCGGCAAAATTAGATCGTATGGATCAAGCCTACCGGTTTTATTTGCGCACTTCAAGGTTGGATCTTGACGATTATAACAAGGAGGTCGAAGAAGGACTTCACATAACCTCTATGGCCGGTACTTGGATGAGCATTGTTGAAGGATTTGGGGGATTAAGGGTCATTGATGATAAATTGTCGTTTACACCGAGAATTCCGAAAAAATGGAAATCCTATTCCTTTAAGATCAATTTCAGGAATCGCATAATCAAGGTCACGGTTTCGGAAAGCAGCACCAAATTCATATTGGAAGGAAACGAACAAATGTCGATCCGATGTAAGGGTAAACGGATCGAGTTGAATCCGCATGAGGAAATTTCGGTCTAAATGAAGAGTTCTAAGGCCTTTTTATTGATGTTTGTCATACTTTTGGTCAAAGCGTGTACCGTAAAAAAAGAAAACAAACAAATGGCATCCGAGAAAAAAGTACATAAAGAAGTAGTCTATCAGGTTTTTACCCGACTTTTTGGCAATACGAATACCACGAATAAACCTTGGGGGACCATTGAGGAGAATGGAGTGGGCAAATTTTCCGATTTTTCGGATAAGGCACTACAAGAAATCAAGGATCTTGGGGTAACGTATATCTGGTATACCGGAGTGCCACATCACGACGTGATCACGGATTATAGTGCCTACGGCATTTCAAATGACGATCCGGATATCGTTAAAGGTAGGGCCGGTTCACCTTATGCCGTAAAGGATTATTATAACGTGAATCCCGATTTGGCCGATGATCCCGCCAATAGATTGGCAGAGTTCAAAGCGTTGGTCAACAGGACCCATAGGGCCGGGCTTAAGGTATTGATCGATATCGTCCCGAACCATGTCGCCCGTAATTATGAGGGCAGCTCCACTCCTGACGGCTTGGAACCCTTCGGGGCTTCGGATGATACCTCGATGGAGTATAAAAGGGACAATAACTTCTATTACATTCCCTCAGAGGCTTTTAAAGTACCAACATGGGAAAACGGTTATTTGCCATTGGGCGGGGAAGCACATCCACTGGCAGACGGGAAATTTGATGAGAACCCGGCAAAATGGACCGGAAACGGATCGCGAAAGGCACAGCCCCATATGAATGATTGGTACGAGACCGTAAAGATCAATTATGGAGTTCGTCCCGATGGCTCCTATGATTTTGATAGGCTTCCGGAAAATTTCGGATTGACCGATTATAAGGCGCATTATGAATTTTGGGCCAATAAAGACGTTCCCGATTCTTGGGTCAAATTCAAGGATATTGCCTTGTATTGGTTGTCAATGGGAGTCGATGGGTTCCGTTATGATATGGCCGAAATGGTGCCGGTGGAGTTCTGGAGTTATATGAATTCCCATATAAAAATGAGTGATCCGGATGCGTTTTTATTGGCCGAGGTCTATAACCCTGGCCTGTATCGCGATTATATCCATAAAGGAAAGATGGACTACCTCTATGATAAGGTAGAGATGTACGATTCTTTAAAGCATATTATGCAGGGCCATGGTTGGACGGACCATATTCCCGTCGTAAAGGATAACATGAAGGATATTGAACATCATATGCTCCATTTTTTGGAAAACCATGATGAACAGCGTATCGCAAGTCCCGATTTTGCAGGTGATGCCAAAAAAGGTAAACCGGCCATGGTGGTATCGGCTACCATAAGTACATCTCCGACATTGATCTATTTTGGGCAGGAAGTCGGTGAACCCGGAAATGAAAATGCCGGATTCGGGCAACCGACCCGTACTTCGATTTTTGACTATATCGGGGTGCCCCATCATCAACGCTGGGTCAATAACAAGAATTTCGACGGTGCACAATTGACCGATGAGGAAAAAGACCTTCGACTATTTTACAAAACCTTGTTGAATTTTACCATTAACAGTGAGGCATTAATGGGGAATTACAGGGATATCCATTACTATAATAGAGACCATACCGAAAATTATAACCATAGGGTGTTGTCCTATGTGCGATGGGCTGCCCATGAAAAATTGGTGGTAGTCGCTAATTTCGATGCCAACGAATCCTATGGGTTTGAGTTGAAAATCCCAAAGGAAATTATTTCCATGTGGCTGCTCAAGGATGGGGTTTACGATACCGAAGATCAATTGACTTCGGATAATGCCCCTAAGTTGATCGTTGAGGAGGGCATCGGTAAAATGGAAATCAATTTAAGTCCCTTGGAGTCTTTTATATTCAAATTAAAGCGTGATTGAGTACTTTTTTGTTCAGAAAATGTATCTTTCCTGTATATTGGACAGCAAAGGGATACCCAAACTATTTTTTTGACCAAATGAAAAAATCAATCCACTGTTTTTTAATTATTGTACTCCTTGTACTAACCCAAAGTTGTTCTATGGAAAATAAACCCTTGGTAATCGGACATCGTGGGGCAATGGGCCATGAAACCGAAAATTCATTGGCATCGGTAAAAAAGGCCATCGAACTTGGTGTGGATATGGTCGAGATCGATGTTTTTAAAATAAAAAGTGGGGAGATCGTGGTTTTTCACGACAATACGGTTGATCGTCTTACCCAGGGTTCCGGTAACATCGAAGCGTATACTTTAGATGACCTGAAACCACTCTACCTTGAAGGGGGACATAAAATCCCGACCCTCAAGGAAGTGTTGGATCTTATCGACAATAAAGTAGCTTTGAACATTGAGCTTAAAGGAGCCAATACTTCCAAACAAGTGAATGCCATTATGCAAGAGTATATTAAGGATCACCGTTGGTCGCCGGGCAATTTTATCATATCCAGTTTTAATTGGAGTGAATTGGAAGAGATGAGAAGATTGAACACCGATGTGAGGATTGCGATATTAACGGAGGATAATCCGTTGGGAGCCTTACAAATAGCAAAGGAATTACGGGCAGAGGCCGTTAATCCCGATTTTAAGGATTTAAATGCGGATGTCGCCAAAGAAATCAAGGAAGCAGGATTCAAGATCTACCCTTGGACGGTGAATGAACCAGGCGATATTGATAGGGTCAAGTCGTATGGTGTGGATGGAATCATTACAAATTACCCAGAGCGGATTTAATGATGTTCGATGTAATAATAATCGGGGGCGGGGCGTCAGGTTTCTATGCGGCCATTCATATCGCTGAGGCAGACCCCGGTCTTAAGGTCGCGATTTTAGAGAAGGGAAAAAACGTCCTAAAGAAGGTAAGTGTTTCTGGAGGCGGACGCTGTAACGTAACCCATGGGGAATTTGATCCAATGGTGTTAACGAAGAATTACCCACGGGGAGCCAAGGAACTCCTTGGTCCGTTTTATACCCATGGTCCACAGGAGACCATGCATTTTTTCGAGAGTAGGGGGGTGCGTTTAAAAACAGAGGAAGATGGAAGGGTTTTTCCCGTTTCAAATTCGTCCCAAACGATCATCGATTGTTTCTTAAATGAAACGCAACGCTTGGGGATCCAGATATACCGGCAAAGTGCGGTGACCTCCATTGAAGCTTCGGCAACGGAAAACAATACCGATACGGTTTGGAAAATCACTACGGTCAAAAAACAGTATTTAAGCAAAAAGCTATTGGTAACGGCGGGGAGCAATCCTAAAATCTGGAAGTTATTGGAAGGTTTGGGCCATTCCATTGTACAACCCGTACCCTCTTTGTTTACGTTCAATATCAAGGACGAGCGTATTTCGGGAATACCGGGCGTAAGTACACCGGCCAAGGTAGATGTGCTTCCAAGGCAAGCCTTTAACCCTAAAATAACGGTTGATCTAAAAAGTAGGAAAAACATTAAAACCCTGTTTAGTGCCGAGGGTCCGGTACTCATTACCCATTGGGGATTAAGTGGCCCGGCCATATTGCGCTTATCCGCGTGGGGCGCCTTAAAATTACACGATAGTACATATCGTTTTCCGATTCGTGTCAATTGGTTGCCTGATTATCATCAGGCTTCGGTGCTGTCCTTATTGCTCGAAGTAAAGGAGGTCGAAGGTAAAAAAACGGTATTGCGGACGAAAGTGGTCGATATACCCAAACGACTTTGGACGAATCTGGTAAAAGCTTCGGGAATAACCAATGATGGGAAATGGGCCGATGCTACCAGAGAGCAATTACAGCAACTTGCAGATCAATTGACCAACAGTAGGTTCATGGTTGAAGGAAAAAGTACTTTCAAAGATGAATTCGTGACCGCCGGGGGTGTTGATTTGAAGGAAATCAACTTTAAGACCTATGAAAGTAAGCTTTGTAAAGGGCTATATTTTGCGGGGGAAATCATAAATGTAGATGCCATTACCGGAGGATTTAATTTTCAAAATGCCTGGACGGGAGGCTATATAGCCGCCATGGCCATAACGGATGAATTGAAAAAGTAAGATGGTCTATGTTGCATTTTTACGGGGAATCAATGTTAGTGGGCAAAAAAAGATCAAAATGGCCGACTTACGGGACCTTTTCGAAAAATCGGGATTTTGGGATGTTCGTACCTACATTCAAAGTGGAAATGTAGTTTTTGAAAGTGATGTAAGGGATACGGAGAAAATCGGGGATCGTATATCCGGTGCTATTGAGGAACATTATGATTTCCGGGTGCCCATAATTGTAAAAAAGAAGTCTGAAATAGACCAGATCATAGCCCAAAATCCTTTTGTTAGGGATGAGGATATACAAGCCAATAAAATATACTTTGTCCTATTGAAAACCATTCCATCCCCAGCGGCCCTTAAGGATTTGTCCACCATGCATTTCGATAATGAGCAACTTTTGGCAACCCCTACATGTGTTTATTTGAGATGTGCTCTGGGTGCGGGTAAGGCCAAATGTACCAATAATCTGATCGAACGTAAACTTGGGGTCGTAGCGACCTCCCGTAACCACAGGACCATGGTGAAATTGTTGGAACTGGCAAAAGCTTAGTTCAATTCCCAGATTTTATAGTTTAAAACAGTGGCAAAACCCACCCATATCAAATAGGGGATCAGTAACCAAGAAGCAAGTTTACTGACGATCCTGAACCAACGTATGGTCAAAACAACTAAGCAGAGTAGGGTAATAATGACCACAAGGCCCCAAAAAGGCTGTTTAAAACCAAAGAACACGATACTCCATGCGGCATTTAAGATCAATTGAAACCCAAAATGATATAAAGCGGTCTTAACCCATAAATGGTAAAACCCTTTCGCCCATACCAGACCTGCCGCAATCCCCATCATGATATAAAGCATTGTCCATACTGGGGCGAAAATCCAATTTGGCGGATTGAAAACGGGCTTGTTCAAGGAAACATACCAATCATTCACCGAGCTTTGGGTGGCAAAACCGGATAAAATCCCGACCGTTAGGCAAATGCCCACAGCAATGGTTATATAGGTCAGTTTTCTCTTCACTTGGTTGATTGTTGACCTCTAAAATAAGGATTAAAACCGTTGCTTAGTCAACGAATCCACTTAAAAACTATCTTTGCATAAATTGTTTTTTAATGACGCATAAAGAATTCCTTCCTTCAGTATATACAAAACCGGTAACCGATGGGAAGGTGACCTATAAAGCCCCCAGTAATATTGCATTGGTAAAATATTGGGGAAAGAAATCCAATCAGATACCTGCGAACCCGTCCATCAGCTTTACCTTGGATGCTTGTGCCACGACCACAACGATCTCCTATTCGAGGGTAGAGGAAAAAGGTAACGATTTCTCATTTGAATTGTTGTTCGAAGGAAAACCGAAGCCTGATTTTAGACCTAAAATCGAAGCATTTTTCAATCGGGTAGAAGATTATCTTCCTTTTTTAAAGGAGTATCACCTTAAGATCGAAACTTCCAATTCATTCCCCCATAGTAGTGGGATCGCTTCATCGGCAAGTGGGATGTCGGCATTGGCACTGGGTCTTATGCATATCGAAAAACAATTGGATCCCGACATCAAAGCGGATTTTTTCATTCAAAAGGCATCTTTTTTGGCCCGTTTGGGTTCAGGGAGTGCTTGTCGCAGTATCGAAGGTGACCTGGTACAATGGGGAAGCCATAAGGGGATACCTGGCAGTTCGGATCTATATGCCATCAAATATCCGTTTGAAGTACATGGGGTCTTCCATGAATATCAGGATACCATTTTGTTGGTAGATAAAGGACAAAAGCAGGTTAGCAGTACCGTAGGCCATAATTTAATGCACGGGCATCCGTATGCCGAACAACGTTTTGACCAAGCCCATGAAAATATTGAAAAGCTTAATGAGATTTTCAAAGAAGGGAATTTGAATGCTTTTATACACATTGTGGAAAGTGAGGCCCTTACCTTACACGCCATGATGATGACGAGCATGCCTTATTTCATCCTGATGAAACCGAATACCTTGAAGATCATTAAAAAAATCTGGTCATTCAGGGCTTCCTCGAACACCCATCTTTGCTTTACATTGGATGCCGGGGCGAATGTACATGTCCTATATCCGAAAGGGGAAAAGGAAAAAGTACAGCAATTTATTAAGGATGAGTTGGTTGCATATTGCGAAAACGGACAGTATATTTGCGACAAATTAGGCTTTGGAGCCAAAAGATTATTACCTTAGAAGTAATAATTAAATAGGATAAACAACGTTTGTAAAGGAAGCAGTAGGGAATTGGCCAAAGCGTTTTTTGAATATCCCGATTATTTTGTTTATATTTAAATAAATAAGTTTAAACAAAATTGATGGTTAAGGTGGGTCATTATTATTTTTGAGGTAATGAAACAGACCATATAATTCCGGGATGAGCGATAGGTTGATTTATACCGATCCATGGATTTTTAATTGTTATCATGAAAGGACCATTATTTTATTCTAAAATCCTTCTTTTTGGGGAGTATGGGATCATTAAAGATTCCAAAGGACTTTCCATTCCCTATAATTTTTTCAAGGGAGCTTTGAAAAAGGATACCGATCCATCTGAAGCCGCACTAAAATCGAATGGCTATTTAAGGGATTTTGTAGCTTATTTAGAAAGTATTGTTGCCCAAGAGCCCAATTTGGTAGCTTTCGATTTTGAAAGTTTAAAGGGCGACGTTGAGGATGGGATGTATTTTGACAGTTCCATTCCACAAGGATATGGCGTGGGAAGTAGCGGGGCTTTGGTCGCTGCCATATATGATAAATACGCACTGGACAAGATTACCGTACTTGAGAATCTGACCCGTGAAAAACTATTGCGCCTAAAAGCCATCTTTGGTAAGATGGAATCCTTTTTTCATGGTAAGTCATCAGGATTGGATCCTTTGAACAGTTATTTGAGCCTACCCATACTGATCAATTCAAAGGACAATATCGAATCGACAAGCATACCTTCCCAGAACAAGGAGGGTAAAGGAGCGGTATTTTTATTGGATAGTGGCGCCACTGGGGAGACTGCGCCCATGGTGCAACTGTTCATGGAGCAAATGAAGCATGAAGGCTTTCGGCAAATGTTGAAGGATCAATTCATCAAACATACCGATGCCTGTGTCGAGGATTTTATCAGTGGCAATATGAAGTCGCTTTTCGGCAATTTAAAACAACTGTCACATGTGGTCCTTGATAATTTTAAACCGATGATACCGGCTAAGTTCCATCAATTATGGCGACATGGTATCGATACCAACGATTACTATCTAAAACTCTGTGGTTCTGGTGGGGGTGGTTATATTTTAGGTTTTACACAAGATTTGGAAAAAGCAAAAAAAGCACTCAAGGATTATAAATTGGAGGTGGTTTATACCTTCTAGTAATTCAAACACAAAAATGCTTAGCAGAAAGAACAAGCTCTTACTACTAAAGTTATTGAGCCTGTTTTCCATTGTCCGGGGTTATAATATCCTAATGATCGTCTTGGCCCAGTATTTGGCCTCGATTTATATTTTGTCACCCGACTTGCCGTTGCGTAGGGTCGTTTTGGATCTTAACCTTTTTTGCATCGTACTTTCTTCGGCCTTGGTCATCGCTGGCGGGTATATCATCAATAGTTTCTACGATGCGGAAAAAGACCTGATCAATAAACCAGGGAAGAGTATGTTGGATCGTTTGGTAAGCCAACGATTTAAACTTTCGGCCTATTTTACCTTGAATTTGCTCTCCGTGTTTTTTGCGAGTTATGTTTCCTTCCGGGCCGTTTTGTTCTTTTCAGCGTATATTTTCGGTATTTGGTTGTATTCCCATAAATTGAAAAAGATCCCTTTCTTGGGCAATTTCATTTCGGCCACTTTGGCCATTGCGCCATTCTTTGTGGTTTTTGTGTATTATAGGAATTTCGATACGGTGATTTTCGTACATGCCTTGTTTTTGTTCCTGTTGATATTGGGACGTGAGATGATAAAGGATCTTGAGAATATTGCAGGTGATCTGGCCCAGAATTATAAGACCATACCCATATTATACGGGGAAAGGGTCTCCAAGGTCGGCATTTCCATATTGATCGTAATGACGCTTATTCCCTCCCTATTGCTTATCCTTAATTTCGATGTGGGGCATATGCACTACTATTTTATGCTCTGTATCCTATTACTTATCATTTTTCTGGTCCTTTTATGGAAATCAAAAACAAAGTTTCACTATGTTTGGTTACATAATATCATAAAACTCATCATAGTTTTAGGGGTTTTCAGTATTCTTTTGATCGATATCGATCTTGTATTGAACCGAATTTTATAATGGAAAATCTGTTGAAAGTGGCCCTTGCACAAATTGCACCGGTATGGCTGGATAAGTCGGGGACCTTAAAAAAAATCGAAGCATCCGTTTTGGCAGCGGCCAAAGAGAAAGCTGAATTGGTGGTATTCGGTGAGGCCTTATTACCGGGTTATCCTTTTTGGTTGGCTTTGACCGATGGGGCGGCTTGGGATACGAAAATCAACAAAGAATTACATGCCCATTATGTTAGGAATGCGGTGCAAATTGAATCCGGGGAATTGGACAACATTCGTAAATTGGCAAAGGAGCACCGAATCGCCATTTATTTGGGAGTGATCGAAAGACCTCAGGATAGGGGCGGTCACAGTATTTACTGTTCTTTGGTATATATTGATCAAAACGGACTTATAAAATCGGTGCATAGGAAATTACAGCCTACTTATGACGAAAGATTGACCTGGGCCCCAGGGGATGGCAACGGATTGCAAGTGCATTCCTTGAAGCAATTTACGGTTGGCGGACTCAATTGTTGGGAAAACTGGATGCCCTTACCAAGAGCTGCATTATACGGTCAGGGAGAGAATCTACATATAGCGGTTTGGCCCGGAAGCGCTTATAATACCAAAGACATTACACGTTTCATTGCGCGGGAATCAAGAAGTTATGTTATATCGGTTTCTTCTTTAATGAAAAAAACAGATTTTCCGATCGGTACGCCACATCTGGATAAAATCCTTGAAAATGCTCCTGAAGTACTTGCGAACGGCGGTTCCTGCATAGCTGGCCCTGATGGGGAATGGCTAATGGAGCCGGTACTTGATAAAGAAGGGCTCCTTTACCAGTGGTTGGATTTCAACAGGGTGTACGAAGAACGTCAGAATTTTGACCCTGCAGGGCATTATGCCAGGCCCGATGTTACGAAACTTACGATCAATAGGGAAAGGCAATCCACACTTGATTTTGAAGATTGATATTATTTAATCAATCCTTGTTGAATTCATTACCTTTGCGAAAAATTAGAAGATAATGGGAAGGTCAGATTCAAACAAAGACAAAAAGGCATCAGGGCGTCAGGGCGGTACATACAGAAAGAAGAGTTATGCCCGTGGCAATGCTCCGATAAAGAAACGTACCGAACCCCAAAAACCTTCAGACCCTAATTTAATCCGTTTAAATAAATATGTGGCCAATTCGGGGGTGTGTTCACGACGTGATGCCGATATTTATATCGCAGCGGGCAATATTACCGTAAACGGCAAGCCCATTACCGAAATGGGGTATAAGGTTAAGAAAACCGATGTCGTTAAGTTTGACGGACGCGTACTTAATCCGGAAAAGAAAGAATATGTATTGTTGAACAAGCCTAAGGATTTTTCGACCACCATACGTGATGATAAGGGAAAACGAAATGTCAATGGCCTCATATCCAATGCATCCAAGGCAACATTGTTGCCCGTGGATAAAATGGGTAAGGAAGCAACCGGACTTCTATTGTTCACCAACGATGGGGATTTGACCAAACGATTGAAAAGCCCTAAAAACGGACTTCGAAAAATCTATCATGTGGTATTGAACCGCGATCTTCGAAGTGCGGATTTGAAGAAAATCCAGGAAGGCGTCGTAATCGACGAAAAACCCGTTCGTGTGCAGGACATCAGTTTTATCGATGATGCCCCAAAACGGGAAGTCGGGGTAGAGATCTTTAGTTCAAAAAACAAGATCGTTGAACGTATTTTTGAGCACTTGGAATATGAAGTCGTCAAAATAGATCGGGTTGCTTATGCCGGACTCACCAAAAAAGATCTTCCTAGGGGACACTGGAGGTATTTGACCGAGCAAGAGGTCATTAATCTTGGGATGATCCGTTAGATTTTCTCCTCGAACAAAAGCCAGTAATTTGGGTCGAGGACAATATTGTCGGGGCGTGCTTCCAAAGCGAACTCGAAGACTTCCGACTTTTTGTTCACGGTTACCTTCATGATTTTCAGCTCATCATCCTGAACAATGCCGATTTCCAATGGGAAGTCGAATGGATGGTGTTTTTGTATTTGTTCCAGGTCGATTCGTACTTTGCCTTTTTCATAGCTCCAATCCCATTTTATTTCGGGGTGGCCCTTGGTGAATAACCATTGTTGGAAAAAAGGTTCGAGTTGCTCGCCTGAAACCTCTTCCATCGCTTTCCGGAAATCATCGGTCAGCGCATTCGAATTTCGGAAGGTTCCATAATAGTGCCGTATGCCTTTCCAAAAGAGATCATCCCCAAGTTTATGGCGAAGCATATTCAATACCCAACCCCCTTTTTGATAGCTGTTGATACTCAATACGCGCATCGGATCTTTAATGGTAAGGTCGACGATCGGGGACGGATTTTGTTTGTAGTAATCGATGATTTGTTTTCTATCCAGGGCCAATTCATCTTTTCTTTTTTCATCCCCATAAACATGCTCCAAATATAAAATCGAAAAATAGGTGGCGAAGCCCTCACTCAACCATACATGGTTCCAACTGGCTTCGGTAGCCGAATTTCCGAACCACTGGTGGGCAATTTCATGGGCTATCAAGGCTTCAACGGTATTTTTACCGGTGACCGAGTTCTCAAAATAGGCTATGGTACCCGCATTTTCGAGTCCGCCCCATTGCGTTTTTGCCTGCATGTTTGCCAATTTGGCATAGGAATACGGGCCAATATTTTCTATAAAATAATCCAAGACTTTCGAGGCAACATTATAATCCGAAAATCCTTCAAGGCGGTTTTCCGGATAGACCCAAGCCGTTACGGGAATACCATGGACCACATCCAATAATTTGCTCGCAAATTTGGTCACCCCGATCGTTACTACCTTCATGGCTACCGGTGCGGGCTCTTTGTAAGTGGTCAGCTTAAAACCATTGCCCAAGTTACTTTCCTCTAATTTTTCTCCCGTTGCGACTACATCATAATCCTCTGGGGCGGTAATCCGGAATTCAATGGTCGCTTTATCATAAGGGTGGTCTACGGATGGCAACCAATGTCGGGCTAAATTGGGCCAATTGTCCCCAAAAAAAGATCGTTGCCCAAATTTGGTGGTTGATATTACGAGTCCCCGCTCCGGAATACCTTCGTAAAAAACCTTGAAGGTTCGGGTGTTTTCTTTGGATTCGGAGGGAAGAATATGGATTTTGTTTTTACTGAAGGAGTAATTGGCCACTTTATCGCCTTCTAAGACCGTGGTGATTTCCATACCGTACTTTTGCGACTTGCCAATAAGGTCTAAAACGAGTGTATCGACCTTATCCTTAAAAGCAACATTGATTTGGGCCTCCCCTATAATAACGTTGTTTTCATCGTTCAAGGTAAGGTTGAAAATATAATCTTGAACATCTACGGCTTCGTTTTTGGGGTACAGGTCCTGGGCTGCCATTTCGACGATGGCAAACAATAAACAGGTTGCCAAGCAGGTATATCTTTTAAGATATGGGAAATACAATTTCATTTGATCTTGGTTAAATGTGGAAGGTCTGGGTAAATTTAAAAGGATTTTTTCATCTTGCCACGAATTTTATCCAAACATAAATTTCCTAAACTGCCTTCATGCGAGTGTTCAATATCCCTTTTTGGGGTAAAGGTGCCTTCGTTGATTTCCATGCCCATTTTTTTGTACGCATCCCGGAAAGGCATTCCGTTCTGCACCAATTCATTCAAGGTGTCCACACTGAATAGGTAATCGTATTTAGGGTCGTCAAGAATATTTTTATTGACCCTTATTTCTTTTAGACTGAAGGTCAGGATTTCCAAACAAGCCTTTAAATCCTGAATGGCCGGTACGATCACTTCTTTTACCAATTGTAGGTCACGGTGGTACCCACTGGGCAGATTGTTGGTGATCAAGATCAATTGGTTGGGTACTGCCTGTAGTTTATTGCATTTGGCACGCACCAATTCAAAAACGTCCGGATTCTTTTTATGGGGCATGATGCTGCTACCGGTGGTCAATTCATCGGGGAAGGAGATGAAATCGAAATTCTGGCTCATGTATAGGCAGATGTCCATGGCCATTTTTGAAAGGGTTGCGGCAATACTGCTCATTCCGAAAGCTGTGGCCTTTTCCACTTTTCCCCTTCCCATTTGAGCGGCAACAACATTGTACTTCATCGTTTCAAAACCCATTTCCTTTGTAGTAAAGGAACGGTCAATAGGAAAGGAACTGCCATATCCTGCGGCACTTCCCAATGGATTTTGATCGGCTACTTTGTAGGCGGCCTCAATAAAATAAAGGTCATCGATAAGGCTTTCGGCATAGGCCGAGAACCAAAGCCCGAATGAAGAAGGCATGGCTATTTGCAAATGGGTGTACCCGGGCAACATAACTGCTTTGTGTTCTTCGGCAAGATCCATCAATAAATCGAACAAGAGGCCCGTTTCGCTTTTTATCTCCTGTAACTCATTTTTTAGATACAGGTGCATGGCTACCAACACTTGGTCGTTACGGGATCTTGCGGTATGTATTTTTTTGCCGGTATCCCCCAATTTTTCGGTAAGTACGAACTCGATTTTAGAATGCATATCCTCAAAGGAATCCTCTATGGTAAACGAACCTTTTTCAATGGTATCGGCAATGGCATCCAATTCGTTGACCAAAGCGGAGGTTTCCCCATCGGTCAACAAACCGATTTTTCCCAACATTTTGGCATGTGCCTTGGAAGCAATAACATCATATTTTGCCAAGAGCAGATCCAATTCGCGATCATTGCCCACGGTAAAATGGTCTATTTTTTTGTCTGTACTAAATCCTTTGTCCCAGAGTTTCATTTGTTTTCAGTTAACAATTAACAATAGACAATTATCAATTGCCAATTGTTAATTCATTATTGTTTATTGTAAAAATCCCTTTAATAATTTGATGTAAATATCAATGCCTTCTTCGATTTCATTGACGTAAATATACTCATCTGCGGAATGGGAACGGGTACTATCGCCAGGTCCTAATTTCATCGATTGGCACGTAAGCGCCGCCTGGTCCGATAGCGTGGGCGAACCGTATGTCCCACGGCCCAGTTTTATTCCGGATTGCACCAACGGATGGTTGATGTCTATGGAAGACGAATTTAACCGTAGCGATCGTTCCTGTAACTCACAAGGAGCCTCCGCCTTCAATATATCGGCTATTTCCTTATTGCTGTAATGGTCATTTACCCTAACATCGATAACCAGATCAGTATGGGCGGGTACCACATTGTGTTGGCTTCCGGCATTGATCTGGGTTACCGTAAGCTTTACTTCGCCCAGGGCTTCCGAAACCTTTTCGAACCTGTAGTTCTTGAACCAATCCAAAACCTTGATGGCTTTGTAGATCGAATTATCATCGTTCGGGTGGGCGGCATGTGAAGGAGTGCCTTTTACAACGGCATCAAAGACAACCAATCCTTTTTCGGCAATGGCCAAGTTCATAAGGGTCGGTTCGCCGACAATGGCCACATCAATTTTGGGTAAACTGGGAAGCAATCCACGGAGGCTATTCGGACCTGCGTTTTCTTCCTCTGCCGTAGCGGCGATCAGGAGGTTGTGGCTTAAATCTTGAGAAGCATAAAAGTGGGTGAACGTTGCGATCAAGGAAACCAAGGCGCCACCGGCATCATTACTGCCCAATCCATACAGTTTGCCATCTATGATTTGGGGGTCATAGGGATCTCGTGTATAGGCTTGGTTGGGTAATACGGTATCGTGATGGGAGTTTAACAATAAGGTGGGTTTGGTATCGTCCCAGTATTTGTTCTTCGCGATTACATTGTTGTTTTCCCGATCGAACGGAATGTCGAAGGTCTTGAACCAATTTTCAATGGCTTCGGCCGTTTGGTGTTCTTCCCCGGAAAAGGACTGGATGGAAATCAGTTTTTGTAATAGCTCAATGGCCTTTTCGGTTAGCTTTTCCTGATCTATTTTCATAAGGTTATCGTTGTAAAGGTATTTGATTCGGGTTGAAGCATTGAAATATCACCGATACAGACTTTGCCTACATGGTTATGCAGTGCATGAAAGCAATTCTCCATTTTGGGAAGCATTCCATCCGCTATGATCTTTTCCTGTATTAGGTCGGAATATGTTGCCGTGTTGATATGTTGGATTACCGAATCTTCATCTTCCACATTTTTCAATACCCCTTTTTTCTCAAAACAGTAATACAGGGTAGTTTCAAAGATTGGGCTCATCCCAATGGCAATTTCGGAGGCTATGGTATCGGCATTCGTGTTTAAAAGTTGCCCTTTTCCATCGTGTGAAATAGCACAAAAAACAGGGGTGATACCAGCATTGAGCACGGTGTTCAAAAAGTCGGATGCTATTCCGTCTATATCCCCGACGAAGCCGAAATCGATATCCTTTACGGGTCGTTTATGTGCTTTTATACTGTTTCCGTCTGCCCCACTGAGTCCAAGGGCATTGGTGCCCAAGGCCTGCAATTTGGCGACGATATTCTTATTGGCAAGTCCGCCATAGACCATGGTGATGACTTCAAGGCTTTTGGCATCGGTAATACGTCTGCCATTCGACATTTGGGATTCGATCCCCAATTGTGAGGCTAATTTTGTGGCCAATTTTCCACCACCGTGTACCAATATCTTTAACCCTTCCAATTTCGAGAAATTGAGTAAAAACCGTTCCAACTCGGCTTGGTTTTCAATGACATTGCCACCGATCTTAACTATGGATAATTTTTGTTTCATTCCAGATCTTCAAGGATTTTTTTAAGTACCAACTGCGCTGCATAGGTTCTGTTATTGGCTTCTTCTATGACCAAAGATTGCTTGCTGTCGAGTACACTGTCCTCAACGATGACATTTCTACGCACAGGTAGGCAGTGCATGAATTTGGCATCCCCCAATTTATCCTTGGTGATCATCCAACTTTTATCCTGGTTCAGGACCTTGCCATAATCTGAGTAGTTACTCCAGTTCTTTGCATAAACAAAATCGGCATTTTCAAACGCTTTGTCCTGGTCATACTCTATGGTGGCATCTTTGGTGATAGTAGGGTCCAATTCATACCCTTTGGGGTGTGTGATCACAAAATCGGCATCTTGCAACTGCATCATTTGTACAAATGAATTGGCAACGGCATGGGGAAGTGCCTTGGGGTGGGGAGCCCAGGATAGAACCACTTTTGGCCTAACTTTGGTATTGTTTTCTGCCAAGGTGATCGCATCGGCCAAGGCCTGTAGCGGATGCCCCAATGAACTCTCCATATTCACGATGGGTACGGTGGCATATTTTCGGAAACCGTTCAATACTTCTTCGGCTTCATCCTTGACTTTATCTTTTAGTAAGGCAAAGGCCCTAATGGCTATGATATCACAATATTGGGAAACTACTTGGGCCGCTTCCTTGATATGTTCGGAGGTACCTTGGTCCATAATGGTGCCGTCGCCATATTCCAGGGCCCAACCTTCGTTCCCGAAATTCATGACCATGACCTCCATCCCCAAATTCATGGCGGCTTTTTGTGTGCTCAATCGTGTCCTAAGGCTATTGTTGAAGAAAAGAAGGCCAATGGTCTTGTTTTTTCCCAACGTTTTGTTTGCTACCGGATTCTTTTTTAATGAACGGGCCTCGTCGGTCCATTTTTGTAATGAATCGATATCAGCTATGGAAAGGTAATTTTTCATCTTAATATTAATTTATTTTGGTGTGCTTACTAAGGTCCATTAAGGCGTCAGTAATGAAATTGTCCTTTAATCCGTTTACGATCCATGTTGCAATTCCTGCTTTTTGGGCAATGGAAGCCGCCTCAATTTTGGATTGCATGCCACCGGTACCATGGGATGATTTGGAATTACTTATTTCCTTGAGCAAGCTTTGTGTTCCCGATACCATAGCAATGGTTTCGGGAGTCTCATTTTTGAGGGATTCTTTGGTGTAGACGCCGTCGGTATTCGTGGCGATCATTAGTAAATCGACCTTTAAGAGTGCTGCCGTCAACGCCGCTAATTTATCATTGTCCCCAAACTGGATCTCATCAGTGGCAACAGTGTCATTCTCATTGATGATCGGAATAAAATTATTCGCGACCAACACATTGATGGTGTTTTTGATATTGGCCTTGGCATCTGGATTTTCAAAATCGGAATAGGATAGGAGACATTGGGAAGTGAAAAGTCCCAACTCTCGAAAATTCTCTTGAAAAATACGCATTAGATGGGGTTGGCCAATTGCTGCCAAGGCTTGTTTTACCTTTATTTCCTCCCCATTGTGTTCCAGTTTCACAAATTGCTTGGCTGCGGCAATCGCACCGGAACTTACGATAATGAATTCGTATTCATCCTTTAGGGCATCTATTTGCCTTGCAATGTCCTCTATCTTCCCTCGGGAAATCTGATTGGTTTCCTTGGTCAAGGTATTGCTGCCTATTTTCAGTAATATTCTTTTTTTGTCCATTTCCTTTTTCCTTCAATCTGTCCGACGTCAAAAAAACCGGTACGCCAGTGTTACCTTACCTGTCCATTTCCTTTGATATACCATTTGTTGGTTACCAAATGTTGCAATCCGATAGGGCCTCTTTGGTGTAATTTATCCGTGCTAATGGCGAGTTCCCCTCCAAGTCCGAATTGACCACCATCGGTAAACCGGGTTGATGCATTGTGGTATACGGCCGCAGTGTCAACACCATTCATGAACTCCGTTGCGGAACTGTCATTTTTGGTAATGATGGCCGCGGAGTGTCCACCACCGTATTTATTGATCTTAACCATGGCCTCTTTTAGGTCTTTGACCTCCCCCAAAAGGATCTTGTAATCCAGAAATTCTTCATACCAAATCGCCTCATTGGCAATCAAGGAAGTGTTCGCAAGACCATTTAAATGCCCATCGACCCAAATCGTCACCTTGCTTTCCAATAGCTTTTTGGTCAATGTATCCAAAAATACCGATTTGTTGGGCAATTGTTCGTGGATCAATACCTTATCCAAAGCATTGCATGCCGATATCTTGGTCGTCTTTGCATTGATAATGATATCGATGGCCATATCTTGGTCGGCATCGACATCAACAAAGACAAAGTTATTTCCCCTTCCGCTGACGATTACCGGGCAGGTAGCATGTTGCTTAACAAAGGCAATCAGTTTTTCCCCACCTCTGGGTACGATCAAATCCAATTTCTGGGTAGGGTTTTCCAAAAATGCTTGGGTTTCGGAACGGTCATATTGCAAATAGGTCACCCATGATGTGGATATCTGGTTTTCCTGCAATGCTTTGTGCCAAAGGTCTACCAGGACCAAATTGCTGTTCAAGGATTCCTTTCCACCCTTCAATACTATTTTATTGCCCGATTTGAATGCGATTCCCGCAGCCTCTATGGTTACGTCGGGGCGGGATTCGTAAATGATCAACACGGTCCCGAAAGGCGCGGTTCTATTACTGACCGACATGCCATTCCCATGTTCAAAATGAAACCGTTCTTTATTCAACGGGTCCTCTTGTTGTTCAAGTTCTTGGAGGGAACGAACCATTCCCTCGATCTTGTTGTCATCGACCTTTAGGCGGTCGTACATGGCAAGGTCATCACCCTTATAGCCGTCCATATCCTTTGTATTGGCCTTCAAAAGGGTTTCCTTTTCCTTTTCGAGCCATTTTATCATTGAATTCAGGACGGCATTACGTTGTTCGATGTTCAATAATAAACTCATGATAAAGCCACTTTTAATTTATCGAAAAACAGATCCATTTCTGCCTTCGTGATATTTAAGGCGGGTAAAATCCGCAATATATATTTGTCTTTTGCCCCCCCGGTGAACAGGTGTTGCCCATAAATTAATTTTTTACGGAGTTCGGCAACCTCAAAATCAAATTCCAGACCCAGCATTAACCCTTTCCCCTTGGTACGTTTTACCTGGGGTATTTCCTTGGCTTTCTGTTTGAAATACTCACCAAGGTGATGGGCGTTGGCCATAAGATGTTCTTTTTCCATAACCTCGAGTACGGCCAATGAAGCGGCACAAGCCAGGTGATTTCCCCCAAAAGTGGTACCGAGTAAGCCGTAAGAAGCTTCAATGTCCTCGTGGATCAATACTCCCCCTACCGGAAAACCGTTGCCCATGCCTTTAGCTATGGTGATGATATCGGGTTGGATGTCATGGTGTTGAAAAGCAAAGAATTTTCCGCTTCGCCCAAAACCCGACTGAACTTCGTCCGCAATGAGAATGACATTGTGCTCTTTGCACTGTTTTGCAATGTTTCGATAAAACTCCGTTGAAGGTTCGTCCAAACCACCCACTCCTTGAATGGCCTCCAGGATAACCGCACATACATCCCCTTTTTTGATTTCCTTTTCAAATGCATCGCTGTCATTGAAAGGCAAAAAGGTTACTTTTTGCTGTTTGTTGATGGGGGCGTTTATTTTTTCGTTATCGGTGGTCGCGACTGCCGCTGAGGTTCTGCCATGAAAACTGTTCTTAAAGGCAATGACCCTGGATTTACCCGTTTGGAAAGAAGCCAATTTCAAGGCGTTTTCGTTTGCCTCGGCCCCAGAATTACATAGGAAAAGGTTATAGTCCCCACATTGTGAAAGCTCACCGAGTTTGGTAGCCAATTCTTCTTGTAATGGATTCTGGACCGCATTGCTGTAAAATCCGATTTTATCCAATTGATCCTTTAACCTTTTTACATAATGTGGATGTGAATGCCCTATGGAAATTACGGCATGGCCACCATAAAAATCCATGTATTCCTGACCTTTGTCATCGGTTACCACAATGCCTTTGGCCGAAACGGGGGTTACGTCATATAGGGGGTAAACATCAAATAATTTCATTGGTTCTCTTTTTTAAATTCACTGATTTTATCAAAGGAAGCTACGATACCTTGGATCAGGGAAGAACTGAGTCCATGGTGTTCCATTTCGTTCAACCCTTGAATGGTACAGCCCATAGGGGTGGTCACCTTGTCGATTTCCTCCTCGGGGTGGTTTCCCGATGCGATCAATAATCCGGCAGCGCCATCACAGGTATGCATGGCCAATTCCTGGGCTTCCTTGGCATCGAAACCAAGTTGTATGGCCCCTTGTGTCGTGGCCCTGATCAATCGCATCCAAAAGGCGATTCCACTGGCACAGATAACGGTAGCTGCTTGCATCTGTACTTCGGGAATTTCCATGGAATGCCCCATTCGGTTAAAAATGGCCTTGGCCAATTCAATTCGTTTCTTTCCTTTTTCGTTGGCACAAATACAGGTCATGGATTTGCCGACAGAAATAGCGGTATTGGGCATACTGCGTATGATATGGTGGTCTTTGCCGATTATATTTTCCATTTTTTCAATACTATAGCCCGTAATGGTCGAAATGATCACATGTTTTTCGGTAAGGAGGTCTTTGAGTCCCTCCAATAATTTTGCGATATGTAAGGGCTGAACGGCAAAAATCAGTATATCGGAATTTTTGACGGCCTCCCGGTTATCGGTTGTAACCTTGACAATTCCGTATTTTTCAAAATGTTCAATGTCCGAAATATTTCTTTTGGTAAGGTACATTTTAGTGGCACCATCACTTTTCAAGATTCCCTTGGCAATGGACAATCCCAAATTACCGGCTCCTATTATGGCTATTTTCATGAATATTATCTTTAATCTAAACCCCCACTAAGCGGGAATTCCTTTAATCCTGGTTTACGGTTTCAAAACTGGTCTCGACGTTGCTCTACCCTACAACGATCATTAAAAAACCCCTGCTTTCAATTGCAATCCTTCACTTTCCGCATAGCCAAAGATCAGGTTCATGTTCTGAACGGCTTGTCCCGAAGCTCCTTTCAACAAGTTGTCTATGGCAGAGGTAATCAAAAGCACATCATTGTGTTTGTGCAGGTGGATATGGCACTGATTGGTGTTTACTACCTGCTTCAGGTCAATGGGTTCCATGGCAATTTGGGTAAAGTGGGCCTCTGCATAAAATTCTTGGTACAATTGTACGGCGTCCTCCACAGTACCTTCAAAAGGGGTGTAGGCCGTAGCTAAAATACCCCGGGTAAAATTGCCTCGCATGGGAAGGAACATTATTTCCCCCGTGTTTTCCTGCAATGATCTTACACTTTCGTTGATCTCTCCCAAATGTTGATGGGTAAAGGGTTTGTACCAAGAAACATTGCCGTTGCGCCAACTAAAATGGGTGGTTGCGGACGGACTGATACCTGCGCCCGTACTCCCGGTTACGGCATTTACATGTATTTGTGCATTTAACAATTGGGCTTTCGCCAAAGGCAAAAGCGCCAATTCTATGGCCGTCGCAAAACATCCGGGGTTCGCTATATATTGCGCATTCCTAATGTTTTCTTTCTGTAATTCGGGAAGGCCGTAAACAAAATCCTTACCATCGTATACCGAATCTTTATGCAACCTGAAGTCATTACTAAGGTCAATGATCTTCGTATTTGACGAGAAATCGTGCGCATTCAGGAATTTGGTCGAATTGCCATGTCCCAAGCAAAGAAAAACCACATCTACCTCCAAGTTTACCGAGCCGGTAAACCGTAAATCGGTCAACCCCAATAGATCGGGATGGGCAGCCGCAATGGCTTTACCTGCCCTCGTGGTACTGTAAACGAAATCTATTTCGACCTTTGGGTGGTTCAGGAGAATTCGGATCAATTCGCCCCCTGTGTAACCAGACCCACCGATAATACCTGCTTTAATCATTGTTGTGGTTTACATGGTTGTATATTTTTCCTGGGTTGGAAAGGATCTTGATGAACCCTTTGGCGTCATCCGCTGTCCAACCTTTATGGATCTCCCCGTAACTTCCGAAAGAAGCATTCATCAAATCGTGTTCGGATGAAATTCCGTTCAATCTAAATTGGAACGGATACAAGCTTACGAAAACATCGCCCGTAACGTTCTTTTGTGTATCGGTCAGGAATGCCTCGATATTCCGCATTACCTCGTCGAGATAATTGCCTTCGTGCAAAAGCATGCCATAGAAATTACCCAATTGTTCTTTTTGGAACTGCTGCCATTTACTTAAGGTGTGTTTTTCCAATAAATGGTGCGCTTTTATTATGATCAATGCCGCAGCTGCTTCAAAACCGACCCTTCCTTTTATTCCTATAATGGTATCGCCTACGTGAATGTCCCTGCCAATGGCATATTTCGAAGCCATGGCTTCCAACTTCTCGATATTCGCAACAGGATGGTCTTTTTCCCCATCAATGGCTACCAATTCCCCTTTCTCAAAGGTCAAGGTTACCTCAGAAGGTTCTTTCTCTTGCAATTGACTGGGATAGGCACTATCCGGTAAAGGTAAATTGGAGGAAAGGGTTTCATCGCCCCCAACGGAAGTTCCCCATAGCCCTTTATTGATGGAATACTTGGCTTTTGCCCAAGGGTAGTCGACCCCGTTTTTCTGCAAATATTCAATTTCATATTCCCTAGAGAGTTTGTTGTCCCTGATCGGGGTTATGATCTCGATTTCGGGAGCTATGATTTGAAAGATCATATCGAAACGGACCTGGTCGTTACCAGCCCCGGTACTGCCATGGGCAATATATTCGGCGCCTATGCTTTTTGCGTAGTTGACGATTTCTATGGCCTGAACGATCCGTTCGGCACTCACGGATAACGGATAGGTGTTGTTTTTTAGGACATTGCCGAAAATCAGATACTTGACAACCTTATCGTAAAAGGTTTTGACGGCATCGATTGAAATATAGGAAGTTGCCCCCAATTCCAGAGCCTTTGATTTTATGGTTGCAATCTCTTCTTTTGAGAAACCGCCCGTATTTACGCTAACCGCATGTACTTCGAATCCTTGATCTTTTGACAAATACTTTGCACAGTAAGAGGTGTCGAGCCCCCCACTATATGCTAAAACTAGTTTTTTCATTATTGATGATTTTATATTCCTGTTAACGGAGACTATTTTTTCTGTTTCTTTTTTAAGAACAAATGTTCTTTAATGCTCTTTAATCTTTTAAAAGCCTTACTGTTCAATTTATCCTCTTTCTGTTCCTTGGCAGCTTGTTTTTTGGCTGGGTCGTATAGCATGCCGGTACATAGGCACATTTTTTGATCGGTACGGGTAAGGATATCGAAATTTTTACAGGTTTGGCAACCTTTCCAGAATTGGGGGTCGTCGGTCAGTTCTGAAAATGTTACCGGTTGGTAGCCCAACTCGTAATTTATTTTCATTACGGCCAATCCTGTTGTGATCCCGAAAATCTTGGCATCAGGAAACTTTTTGACAGAAAGGTCAAAAACGGCTTTTTTGATTTTTTTTGCCATTCCTAAGTTTCGATAATCAGGGTGTACGATAAGTCCGGAGTTGGCAACATATTTCTCATGCCCCCAAACCTCTATGTAGCAAAATCCCACGAATTTACCATCATCCAAAGCGATGACCGCATTTCCATTTGCCAGTCTTTGCTTTATGTATTCCGGAGTTCTTTTGGCAATACCCGTTCCTCGTACCTTTGCTGATTCGGCAATGGTCTCACAAATGATCTCTGCGTATTTGAAATGGGATTCGTTAGCAATAACAATTTCCATTGTTACTAATAGTATTTAAATGATTTAAAAAAGATTTTTTCGAAGATTTTGCGGAAATGGACTCACCTATTTCCATAATAGTACACACCCCTTACGGGCGGCGACGTACAGGTGTAAAAGAACGATTTGGAGTAGAGGTCCAAATAATCGTGAAAGTATGTAGTTCGTTCTTCATTATGGTGTAAAAGTACGAATTAAATCGAAACAGCCATATCTTGGATTTACTTTTTTAGAAAAAGCAGCTTTTTCCCATGTTGACTGAATATTTCGAAAATTAAAAATCCATATACCAAAATATATTCAATGGCAAGAAGGCCCATATGTTCCTTGAAATCCGTTTGGGAATACGCATAATAACTTAAAATCGCTGCCAAGGACCATACTAAGGGGAACCTATAGTTGGTAAAGATCGATAATATTGCCAAGAAAACGATATACCATGGGTGTATGGTCGTCGCCAAAAGATAATAGGCGGTAAGGATCCATAACATCGAGGAGATCAATTTCGGCAATTTCCCATTATTTCGAAGGAATGTAATCAGGAGTACCAGGAGTATTATTACGTAAGGGACTATCTTTCCATAGGTTTTGATCAATTCCCAAGGTTTGGAATCGAATCGTACCGCTATTTCCTTTATGACATTGTAAAGGCCGGCATTGAATTCAAAGTTCGAGAACCAAAGTGCCACCGTTTGGGAATAATTGTCAATGGATACGGCAGTTAAAAACGGGGCTGTCAATAGTAATGTGGTAACCAGGATCACGGTATAGAAAAGTAAGCTTTTCTTAATCCCCAGATACTTTAGGAATAGGGGCAGGAACATTAAGGGGATGAGTTTTATTGAAATGGAAAGGGCGTAGAGGATGGCGGCCAACTTCCATTTATTGAGCGATAGCAGGTAAAGGGAAGTAATGAAAAAACAAAGCATGACGCCTTCAAAATGAAGGTTTCCCGTAAGTTCGACTATGACCAATGGGTTGAGGAAATACCAAAATATCAGGTGTGGTGAAAGATTCAGGTTTTTAAGTAATTTCCTGCCAAAATAAAGGATTCCCAAATCGGAGAGGATCATTACGGACCGCATTGCCATGATCGGCCCCAAGATACTTTGCCCTCCCAAATAGGCACATAGGCCAAAAATGAATTGCTTCAAAGGGGGGTAATTGCTAAAGTGTTTTGCACTTAATTCACCCATGCCTTGATAAAGTACCTGGGCATTGGAAATGACCAGATCTTGGTCGGTTATCAATGTATCCGGGACATGTAGATAGGGATTTATGAAATTCCCAACCAATTCCCCGTCCCAAATAAAGCGATAAAAATCTTGGGATAGGTTCGGTATGGCACAAAGGAACATCAGTCGAAAAAGTAAGCCTACGGCCAACAAAAACTTGAAATTCCATTTTTCAAATTGGATGATCTTATAGCAAAAGAAGAAAAGCGCCCCGAATAAGGTTATCAGTTTTATAAAATCGGTACGGTCTAAGTGGTAGGCAAATGTATAATAAAAAACAAGGCTCAAGATCACTATAAGTATCGGAATCTTATGTAGTTTCCAATAGGTTACAATAGGGAAGGTCATTGTTGGTTTTAATTTATTCTACTGCAAATAACCGAAAAAAAAGCGTAACAATTCAAAGGCGTCCCCTTATGTTGGAATGATTGCAAGGTTATGGGCTTAAGCCCGGGCCGTTAGCGATTTATAGAAGACGAAACCAAATCCGGAAAATAGCATAAAATGGAAAGGGAAAAGTCCAAAATCATTTAAGGGGACTGCACTGTACATCCCAAAGAGGAAATAAACCATCAGGGCAAATTCCAATATCATGTTCGGGGATAGTTTTTTGGTCAGGTACTTATTTCCTTTCCAACTATCGGAAAGATTGCTCAAGTTGAATTTGGGGGTTCTTACGAACTCACTTCTTTTGCCCATATGGCCTTCCAATACGGCAATGGAGTTGTGTAACGAAAACCCAAGGGCTACCGAGAAAAAAGTAAAGAACAGTTTAATGTAATCGACAAAATTGTCGAAACTGCTGCCCTGGATACTTTTATAGGTGAACCAATAACAGATAAAGAGAATAATCGTACTAAGTACAAAAAAGCTTAATACGTCGAATGCCCAATCCAATTGAGGGTACAATGCCTTGATATACATGGCGGGGATACTTAACAGGGAAACCAAGAACACGCAAAGGAACATGGAACTGTTGAGTAAATGCATGACCCCATGAAATTTGGTCTTAAAGGATATGTTCTTTGCCGTAAGGACCTTCATTACTGATTTCCTGAAGTTTTCCGCTCCTCCTTTGTTCCAACGGAACTGCTGGGAACGTGCGGCACTGATCACAACGGGTAATTCGGCCGGGGTTTCGACATCTTCCAAATATTTGAACTTCCAATTTTTCAACTGGGCCCTATAGCTTAGGTCAAGGTCTTCGGTCAAGGTATCGCCTTCCCAGTTTCCGGCATCCAAAATGCATTTTTTTCGCCAAATACCTGCGGTACCATTGAAATTGATAAAATGCCCTTTTGCATTTCTACCTACTTGTTCCAAGGTAAAATGCGCATCCAAAGCAAATGCCTGGATTCTTGTTAAGGTGGAATAATCGCGGTTGATATGTCCCCATCGTGTCTGTACCACCCCGATTTCCTCATCCTTGAAATAGATGACCGTTTTCTTTAACCAATCGGGATCCGGAAGAAAATCGGCATCAAATATGGCGATGAAATCCCCTTTGGCGATTTCCAGGCCTTCCTTTAAGGCCCCTGCCTTGTATCCTTCCCTGTTTTCCCGTCGGATGTGTTGTATGTTTATCCCTTCTTCCTGAAGTTCTTGGATCCGTTTTGAGGTGATATTTACCGAGTTGTCGGTAGAATCATCCAAAACCTGTATTTCGAGTTTGCTTTTTGGATATTCGATTTTTGCGATATTATCCAATAACCGTTCCATGACATATTCCTCATTGTAGACGGGAAGTTGTATGGTGACCAACGGAATTTCCTTTGGGTCTAAAAGGTTGAATTTTGGGGCGGTCTGGTTTTGCCGCTTATAGCTTAGGTAATTGACCAATAGATTCAATTGTGCCAAACTGTAGAAGAAAATCAATAACAGCGCTATGCTGTAAATGGCGATAATTATATAAGATATTATAAGACCCATATTACTTGATGCTGTATTTAAAAATCCAACCAAGAATTTTTATGCCAGCAAATATACTACCTTTTACGGTACCCGACACTTTTGATATCCCGATTCTTTTTTTGTAATGTACTGGTACTTCGATATATGTCATTTTTTGTTTTAAAACCTTTAACTGCATTTCGACGGTCCAGCCATAGGTTTTGTCCTCCATCTGTAAAGCCAATAATCGTTCGTACTTTATAGCCCTAAACGGTCCAAGGTCTGTATATGTTGCCCTGAAGAACAATTTCATCAAGGTGGTCGCAAGCCAATTACCGAAAATCTGTTGGGGTGTCATACTGCCCGGTTCCCTTAATTCTTTGTTTCTGGCCCCAACGACAAAATCAATATTCCTTTCAATGATCGGTTGGACCAATTTAGTCAATTCTTCCGGAAAATCGGAGTAATCACCATCGATAAATACGATAATATCGGGTTTGTCGGATCTTTCGGCGATATATTGCATGCCGCAAAGACAGGCATAACCATAGCCCATTTTTGTTTCGGTCAATACCGTTGCACCCGCTTTTTGGGCCTCTTGAGCGGTGTGGTCCGACGAATTGTTGTTGACCACAATGGTTTCCGAAACGATTTCAGGGATTTCCTGTATGACTTGGGCAATGGAATCCGCCTCGTTATAGGCGGGAATAATAACTTTTATTTTGGTCATTATTTTGGGAGGGATAGTTTGTTTTCTCTTATAAAATCGATAAAACCAAACCATTCCTTGATGTTGATTCCACGTTGATATTCTAATTTAGAGATCAATTTTTGATTTTTATTTTATACGGTAACCACTTTCGTTATATAAAGGTGTTGGTGATAGTGTCGATAAATAAACACCCGGTTTACAGCTGTCTTATATACATCACCTTCATTTGGTCGAATGCGGATCGGGCCGTAAAAATACCAATACTTTTTACTTTTATTGAATTAATAATGCCGGTAGCGCAATTTTGATGCTCCCATCAAAGGATTTCGTAGGACCGAATAGCTTTCAAGCTAACGAAAGGCTTTTGGATTTTGACTTCCCTTAAATATCCAAAGACCTTTTTTGAAAAACGAAAATCAATGGGATGGAGTTTGGCATCCGATAGCATGACTATTGTTTATTGACCAGGTCCATCAGATCTGGGTCATTGCCCAATAGCACTTGTGTGGGGTTTATCCGGCCTTGTTCCGGGCCATTTTCCAATTTCAATACGCCTCGTGGACAAACTGCGGAACAAACGCCACAACCTACACAACTGGATCGGATTATGTTTTCCCCTTTCTGGGCATAGGCCCTGACGTCGATCCCTTGTTCACAATAGGTAGAACAGTTACCGCATGATATGCATTGTCCCCCGTTGGTGGTGATCCTGAACCTTGATTTAAACCGTTGGACAAAACCGAGATAAGCTGCGAGCGGACAGCCGAAACGGCACCAGACCCTATTTCCGAAAATAGGGTAAAAACCGGTTCCGATAACACCTGCGAATACCGCTCCGATCATTAGGCTGTAGGTGTTTTGTACATCCTGTGTTTTAATGCCCAAAATGGCACTCGATCCACTAAAGAAGCTATATAGCGTCATCCCTGTCATGATGAGGACAAAAAGTAGGACGCCATGAACCAACCAGCGTTCGACCTTCCAGGAAAAAAGCGACTTGCTCGAATGTTGCCTATAAGGGTCGCCCAACGTTTCGGCCAATCCACCGCAACCACATACCCATGAGCAGTACCAGCGTTTTCCAAAGAAATAGACCATAACCGGCACTACGACGACGGTGAGCACGATTCCCCATACCAGGATGAACAGGCCTATTCCGCCACTATTCACCAATGATCTTATATTCCATTGGAAAAAGAAATCATAATCCAGGGGAAAGGCATTTTTGAAATCATAATAGGGCATTTGAAGGCGGACCATGATTTCAGGAATCAAAAAGGCAAATACGATTTGGAAGAACAACACCGAAGTCGTTCTCACCATTTGGTACATATTATGTCGGTACTTTATATACATGCGAACGGCCATGACGACCATTACCGTGCAATACATGAAGCCATATACAAACCAATGTCCGGCAAGATTCCCACTTAGCCATTCACTTATCGGATCTACCAAATAGGTCCAGTTCACGGCATATTCCGGACGAAAATACAGGATAAGGTAAAAGGAGACGAGAAAGACAAAGACCATCCAGGCGATCCATCCCCTATTAGTGGCATTTTGGTGGTAGATACCATTGTTCTTTATTCCTTTCTTGCCCAAAAGGGTCACATTGGGAAGAATGAACATCAGTGCGCCCAATATCCCCAGGCCAAAAGTCAGGAACCACATCAAGCCCTTATTTTCGACCCTAAAACCGCTTCCGGCCTTCTTTCCAAGTACTGCAGCCATGTCGTGGGGTTTGGTATAAATGACTTTTTTGTATTCTTTGTTCTTTCGATGGTGGGCGTTGGCCTTTTCCAGGGCACTGGTAACTTTAGGGGCAAAGGATAGCATGCCGTTAAATGAGCGGTCCACGACATTTTGTTCAATATCGTTAATGAAGCGTTCACTTTTGATTCCGTTCTGGTCGACAAAATCATCAAACTGTTTTGAGGAGAGGTTAAAGGTGCCTGTAACCGGCAAAGCGATAAAAAATGCCAGCCCCATCAAAAATATGATCAGGCCTATGTGCTGTATTGTTTTCATTCGGTCTTAGGCAGTTTTAAAAATTCGTTTCCAACTTTTCTTTTTTGGTGCTATTGACGTTCCCATTTCAGAATTGAATTTCAAGACGATATCATGTTCGTATTGGGTGTAGAATTCGGGGTCGAAGTTGGCATCCTTTAAATATTCCATAACGTATTCCACCGTTCGTTCTTCGGTAAGCCAACGATCGAAAATTTCATGGCGCATACGTATTCCGAAGGTGTTGATGCCCAAGAACCTCTTGGTGTGGGAATCATAGGCAACGGTAATACATATTTTTTCTTTGGGATGTCGCCAGTGAAAGTGTTTTTCAGAATCTTTTTTCGTTATCTCACTGAATACCCACCCATAGGTTTGGTACTCTACCTCCAGGAATTTGGCCGAATTGAACCAATGGCCCGGTTTGTATTCGGTATTATGGCCACAGATGGTCTGTGCCACGGTCTCCCCCATCATTCGTCCGGTATACCAGACCGCTTCTATGGGGCGCCGGTTGCCTATGGGATCCTGTTGTTCGGCGCAATCGCCGATGGCATAGATATCCTCGATGTTGGTTTCCAGCAATCGATTGACCTTTACCCCCCGACCGACTTCAATACCGCTATCCTTTAGAAAATCAACATTGGGGGTAACGCCGGCCGTAAGCCCGACAACGTTACATGCGATGGTTTCCCCTTTGTCTGTTTTTATGGCCTTGACCCTTCCGGTTTCATCGGGGAGTATTTCCGTCAAATTGGTCGAAAGGCGTAAATCAATATGGTGTTCCAATATATGTTCATTGATCATTTGCGATTCACCCTTCGGTAAGACCCCATTCCAAAAGCTGTCTTCACGGACTAAAAAAGTAACGGGAATATTCCTGGAGCGAAGCATTTCCGCCAGTTCAATGCCAATCAATCCGCCCCCAACGATTACCGCCCTGTTACAGATCTTATTGTTTGGGGCATATGCTTCAAGGCAGTCCAAATCCTGCTTGGAATATAAACCTTGTACCCCCTTGAGATCCTGGCCTGGCCAACCGAATTTATTGGGTTTGGATCCCGTTGCAATAATCAATTTGTCATAGGTAATGAATTTTCCGTCTTTTAGCCGTAATGTTTTTTTCCGATGGTCGATGCTTTCCACATAGGCTTTCAATAGGGCAATCCTGTTTTTTTTCCAAAACCAGTGTTCGTAAGGCTGGGTGTGCTCGAACTTCATATGGCCCATATATACGTACATAAGGGCGGTACGTGAAAAAAAGTAATCTGTTTCGGCGGAGATGATGGTAATCTGTTTATCGGAAAGTTTTCTGATATGCCTTGCAGCGGTAACCCCGGAGATACCATTGCCTATTATTACAATATGTTGCATTTGATTATTGTTGATTGTCCAAATTTATGTCGTTTTTAAATAAAGGAACTTAACCCACTATCTTGGGCGGAAACTTTAAATAGTCATTATAATTTACGTAAAAAGCTGACATGTAAAGGTTTATAGGTGTTAAAGTGGTCTTTAAATTAGGGTGTTAAACCTTTCTTAATTTTAAATGATGGTTATATTATACTACATTTAAGTTTTAAATTCATCGATATATGAGGCGATTGGGGGTATTGGTTCTCTGTTTTCTACAGTTTTCCTGTGCAAGGCAGATGTATGATAAAATAAATGGGGTCAGTTTTGTGGCCTCCCGTGAACGGGTAGGTCAAAAGCATGTTGATGAGATTTTGAAGATATATGCCAACCATGCCGCGGTAATGCCCTTTGGGTTTATTCGGGAAATGAATTCGCCCGATATTATTTTCGATACCGAACGACAATGGTTCGGGGAAACGAAAAGTGGGGCCAAACAATACATTGAAGTGTTGCATAAAAATGGGGTCAAGGTAATGCTCAAACCTCAAATTTGGATCTGGAGGGGTGTATTTACCGGAACCCTGCAAATGCAATCCGAGGAAGATTGGGAGCGGCTGGAAAAGTCCTATGAAAAATTCATTCTGGCATACGCGGCATTGGCAGAGGACACCGATGCCGAAATTTTCTGTGTTGGGACCGAACTGGAATCCTTCGTGGAAAACAGGCCCGGGTATTGGAAAGCATTGATACATAAAATAAGGAAACTGTATCACGGGAAGTTGACCTATGCGGCCAATTGGGACGAATATCCTAAGACAACCTTTTGGGCCGATCTCGATTATATCGGTATCGATGCCTATTTTCCTTTGTCAGAAGAACGAACCCCATCGGTTACTCAATTAAAAGCAGGTTGGAAAACCCATAAGAATAGGATGATGGACTTTTCACTCCTATTGGACAGGCCCATTTTGTTTACGGAGTATGGCTATCGAAGTATGGATTATACGGCGAAGAAGCCATGGTTGGTAGATCGTAATGAAGAAAACGTAAACCTGGACGGACAAGTGAATGCAAAAAAGGCCATTTTTGAAGAATTTTGGGGAGAAGATTGGTTTGCCGGCGGGTATGTCTGGAAATGGTTTATTAACCATGATAGGGCTGGTGGCGGTAATGACAATAGGTTTACGCCCCAAAACAAGCCGGCACAATTCGTTATCAGTGATTATTATAGGAACTATTGAAATACCCCATGCTTTTGGGCCAAAAATCAGTCTGGAACAATAGGTGCCTTTAATATGATCCGGTCAGTGGATTGGTATAGCGGTAAGGTTTTGAGTGGTAAAGACCGGATGCGTATTGGATGGATCAACAATTTAATGGGAAACCTCCTAATGGTATTTGTATTTAGGAATTTTTTTGTTAAACTTTGCGTAAATCCTTTTCCACGTGAGTATTACGAAATATTTTATAGCAACGGTCTTTTCCCTACTTTTTTTTACAACGCTCTTTTCCCAACCAACCTATGAAACCGTTGTAGCGGAATACGGTGACGGGATTTTGTCGATCCTAAGAAAAGAGGGCATGGATATTTCAAAATATTATGAACCATTCCTTGAACTCAATGGGGACAAACTAAAAAATGGGAGCCGTTTGGTTGTTGGGGAAACGTATCTACTCCCGGACGCCCCTGATTCCTTAAAAAAAATGGGAGTGTCCATTTCAATCGGTGATGGTGCCGAACGACCTATCTTTAAAGGGGAACTGGCCTCATTGAAGCGAAAGGACAGTACCCTTAAGAATACGGTATACTATTTGATTGAACATAATAAAGCACAAAAGGAGGGGGTTGCCATGGGAATGGCCAGGAATTTGCTCCAAAGCGGTTCAAGGGTATATCTTTTGGAACGTAAAGCGAAGGATTCCTTGGGGCTCTTGGATTTTGCAAGTATCGTGAATAGGAAATATTTGAAACATCATGGGCATTATCAAAGACTGATGATCATCGATAATGGGAATGTAAAGGCGGGGACACAGGCAGAGGTGACGGTGTACCATTATAGGGAAAGTGTGGAGGGTGAACGGTTTGCACACAATATTTTAATAGGTTTGGGCAAAAATGTCGTCAACCACGAGCCTTTGGATGATTATTCCGAGGTATTCACCGATTTCGAGAATATCACTTTTGCCAAGAATATTCTGCCCCCTATTACCTATATTGATATGGATTCAAAATCGGATGGGGCCCATAAGACCCTGAAAGTGGATACAAGCAATAAGGATATGACCAACCTGATTACCAACGGAATCTTATCGGATTATACCAATACCGAGTTTATTGACAATTAGTAAAAAGGGACAAGTGAAAATTAAGAATATAGTAGTTGTTGTATTTTCGTTCGTGGTAGTGGTTGCCAGCGGGCAGGATGCTTATATTTCAGTAACGGCCGAAAAAGGGGATGGGGTGTATTCCTTGTTAAGGAAACAAGGTATAGACCCTTATGGTACTTATGACGATTTTATAGCTTTGAATTCAGAAAACCTTCGGGATAGTGTTCATCTATACGAGGGAAGAACATATTTATTGCCGACCCCGGATTCAGTTTCCAACGCGAATAAGGCAAAAGAAAAAGCGCCAATATTGGAGCCAAGTGTTTCATATCCATTGTTCGGGGAGGCTTATTCGGAGGTGGTCATTAAAAACACCCTTCTAAAGGATGCGGTCTATTATTTGATCTCAGGGCATGGGGGTCCCGATCCCGGTGCGATGACCACATATGGGGGAACCCCTATTTCCGAAGATGAATATGCCTATGACCTTACCCTTAGGTTGGCACGCGAGCTATTGGCCCATGGTGCTACGGTCTATGTTATAATCCAAGATAAGGATGATGGCATCCGTGATGAGCGGATTTTAAAAATGGATCGGGATGAGGTGGCTTTTCCTGACAAGGTAATTCCGTTAAACCAAACCGCACGTTTAAAACAACGGGTAGATATCGTCAATGAACTGCATAAAAAGCATAGTGGCCAATTTCAGCGCCTTATAGTAACCCATGTAGATAGCCGTAGCAAGGGGCAGAATATCGATGTTTTTTTCTATCACCATGCGAAAAGCAAGAATGGAAAGAAACTGGCTGAAAGTATTCATAATACCTTCAAAGCGAAATACAAAAAATACCAACCCAATCGCACGTATACGGGTACGTTTCAAGATCGAACTTCATTATACCTTGTTAAAAAAACGCATCCGGCCATGACCTTTATCGAAATTGGGAATATCAGGAATGGGAAAGACCAGAAAAGAATTTTGGAACCCGATAATCGCCAAGCCTTGGCGAAATGGATTTCGGAAGGGGTGATCAAGGACTTTGAAAGTGGTGAGATTGGACCTATCCGTTGAGTGGAGCACTCCTGCCTTTGGGGGTCTTCCGTATTCTTGTATGGGGAGTCACAATTCGTTAATTTACAAATTTTTGGGGGTGGTAGGTAAGGTAGGGAGATTCCTTAAGTTGAGATTTTTCTTTTGTAATAATCATGCAATTTTTCCGGTCCGGCACCCAAAAAATTCTTAAGGTGGATTACCCCGAAATGATATTGCAGTTTTAGGACCCCGTTCTTTTGGTATTTTCTGGCAGAAGTTTCAACGGGATGGGGAAGTATCTTAAAATCGGTTTTTTGATATATGCGCCCAATCATTTCGTTGTCTTCAAAAATCCAGTAATCCTCATTATAACCTTCGATCCGGTCAAAGAGTTCTTTGGTAATGAACAACGATTGATCCCCTCCTCTACATATTTTGTGATTGTACCGGGTAAACCAGGCAAAAAAACGAAGTAGGACACTGTTACTGTCAAAACGCATTTGAAAGCAGCCCGATCTATGGTTTTGGGAAAGTGCGGAAATGATATGGCCGTCAAAATCCTTTGGGGGAAAGGTATCGGCATGCAAAAAATAGAGAATGTCGCCTTTGGCTTTTTTGGCGCCATAATTCATTTGTTTGGCCCTGCCTTTTGGGGCTTGAAAAACGGTAGCTCCGGCATTTCGGGCAATTTGAACGGTTTGGTCGCTACTATGGCCATCAACGACCAATACCTCCGCTATTTGTGATGGGGTACTGTTTTCTTTAAGGTAAACAAGGAGTTTGCCGATATGTTTTTCCTCATTCAACACCGGGATGATAATGCTTATGGTTTTGTTACTTTTTTTCATTCAAGCTCCAATCATAAGTTAAATGATCAATATCGGAATGTAACGGAACCTTAATTTCGGAATATTGGTTGAGGTAACCGATAAGGCCGTTTTCATGGGTAAAATCACCTGCATACCATTTGAATATTTTCGAAATCGCGACGTGATTTTTTGATATTTCGTTTTTGCTTGGGTCATTGATGAACCCTATGGTCGCCTTATGGAGTTGTTCCTCCATTTTAGCGGCGGTAAAGGCCTCGTTCAATAATCGGGGACAGGAATAGGAAGCACAATTGATGGCAAAATGAATGCGGGGTTCTTCCATTTTACGAAGTATACCGTGCTCGATTTCACCCAGGGAATATTGGTCTTCCCCGATTTTAAATCGATTTTTGTCCCAAGGTCTCGAGATATCCTTTATACTTTCGATGGGATAATGT
This sequence comes from Maribacter polysaccharolyticus, assembly GCF_028882255.1. Lineage (GTDB taxonomy): Bacteria > Bacteroidota > Bacteroidia > Flavobacteriales > Flavobacteriaceae > Maribacter_A > Maribacter_A polysaccharolyticus. Next base: position 236,208 of record NZ_JARBUY010000004.1, on the reverse strand, counting down.
TCCAAGATCAACTGAATGGTGCCTGCGTTGTAAAGATTGATGTAATAGGCCAACTGTTCTTCTTTATCCGCGGCGACTGATATGGGGTTGGTGGTCAAATAGTCCAAATAATGGCCTAATTGTTGGCTCTTGGAGGCAAAGCCCTGATAGTCGACATTTCCATTTTCATCGACATATTGTCGCAGTAGGGTGTCCCAGGCATCATGGTGGATCGTTATAATTTCTTTTTCCGTCCTTGGAAAGGATGGCTTTTGTCCAAAGCAATTCCGTATCAGGAAAAAAGGTAAAACGATGAGGATGGCACTCAGTTTGCTCATGGCGTGGGTTTAAGAAAAACTATGTTCCTTTAGTTCATCAATTCCTTGGAACCTTACAAAATCAACAGCATCCACCGCCATTATAATGCCATGTGCTTTCGCTGATATGTATGGGTGCCCCGGTCTTTGTCAAAGCCGCAGCGGTTTTGTCACATATGGCCAAGGGCTGGTTTTGCAACAGCACATGCCCGGCATGATCATCGAAATATTCTTCATCACCGTAATAAATAGCGGTTTTCCCTGTAAAAATACAAGGGCCATCGGCCGGCATCGGGTCTTTTATGGCTGCAATTTCGATAGACTCTATAAAAATCAGTTCATCGGTGGGGTAGTGGTTGGGCGATAATACCCGATACGATTTTCTTGCCCTGATCTCGATGGTTCCGAATCCGGCATCGGTCAAGGTCTTGATGTAGTCCTTCATGGGAATACTGCCACTTAAACAAAGTGCGCGAAGCTTGTCGTCGTTTCGCAACCTCTCGTTCATTGGTTGCTCACAAATAGGGTCGCTCATCACCAAACGACCGTGTGGCTTTAAAACGCGGTACATTTCACCAATGGCTTTCTTTAAATCTTCGGTCTTGAAGATGTTGAAAAGGCAGTTCTGGGCAGCGATGTCGATACTTTCGCTCGCGATGGGCAAGTTCAAGGCATCCCCTTTGACGAGGTTTATGAATTCACTTTTGAACCAGTCGTTTTCTTTTTCCGCTATCTTGAAATTCCGTTGGGAAGCCTCGAGCATTTCATCGACCACATCCACTCCGGTAACACCACCTTTTTGACGGGAGAAATAAGAAAATTGCAAGAGCTCCATACCGCCACCAACGCCAACATAGAGTATTTTGGGATCGTTTACCAAGTCCTGGGCAGATACGGTGCTGCCGCACCCGTAATTCATTTCTTGCATGATCTTGGGGATCGACAATCCCGGGAATTGCCAAATGGGATTGGTAGTACAACATAAGCCGACATCAGGGGTTAGGGCCGCATTCTTATAGAGATCGTTCGTGGCGTCTAAGTAACTCATAGCTCTTTTATTAGTTCTGTAAATAGTTTGATCATTTTGGGTTCTGTTTTATTGGCGATTCCAATAATTTCCTGAATGTCTACGGGTTCAAGGTTGTCCGGGTCACATTCGTCGGTCAGTACCGATACGGCCACGATAGGTATTTGCAAGTGGTTGGCCACGATCACCTCAGGTACGGTACTCATACCTACGGCATCGGAGCCTATGATTTTCAACATTCGATATTCTGCTTTGGTTTCGAGCTGAGGTCCTATTACCGCGGCATAAACCCCTTTTTGTAATCGTATATTCTCGCGCTTGGCTATGGTGATCAGCGTATTCCGCATGGTTTTGTCATATGGCTCGCTCATATCTACAAATCGATTGCCGAATTTGTCCACATTGCTGAAAGCCAAAGGTGATCCGCCTTGAAGGTTTATATGGTCTTCAATCAGCATAATGTCCCCTTTTTTGAAATCGAGGTTGATGGCTCCCGCAGCGTTTGAAACGAACAATTTTTTGATCCCGAGTTTGTGCATTATTCGGATGGGATAAGTGACATCGACAAAGTCATAACCTTCATAAAGATGGAAGCGTCCTTCCATAACCACCACTTTTTTGCCTTCTATAATGCCGTATATCAATTTTCCGGAATGGAACTCGACGGTGGCCAAAGGAAAATACGGGATTTGATTGTAATGTGCTGTGATAGGGTCTTCAATGGCCTCAACCAATTTTCCCAGTCCGGTCCCTAAAACAATCCCGATTTCAGGTTCGTCAAACCCCTTATCCATTAAATACGCCGTTGAATCCTGTAATTGTTGTTCTGATAATCTCATAGGTTCTTCAAATATTTATGAAAAGCTTTTATTGGTAAAATGTCTTCGTAGTGGTCAATATCATTCTTTGTTTCCAAGAGGAAAACTTTGTCATTGGTCATATCGTTCATTGTATCTTCAAACACCTTGTTCGTTCCCCAGGCCTTATTTTTGAAGATTTTATCGTTATAGGATTTCATTCCCAGCAGATAGTACCCGCCATCGGTGGCCGGTCCTATGACATAGTCATTTTCATGAAGCGCTTTGAAGGCATTGGCCAAGTCAATGCGTTCCAAATCGTACATATCGCTTCCGATGATGATGATTCTCTCAAATGCATTTTCAAATCCATCGAGAAAAGCATTTGCCATACGTTCCCCTAAATCGGATCCTTGTTGTGGGCGCTTGTCATAAATAAGGTTGTCCCAAAGATCGTTTTCCCAAATTTCTTCCGAATAAAACACTTGTTTGTGTACCGGTAAATCTTTGGTAATGCTGGCCGTATGGTGTAGTAGATCCGTATAGATGTCCAAAGCGACTTGGTCACCTACTTTGGCCGCCAATCGTGTTTTGCATTTGCCCAAAACCGGGTTTCGTGTAAAAATGAGTAGAAGATCTTTCGGATCCGCCAAATGGAAGTGAATGGTCTTGGCGTCTATTTTTTGTGTATTTGATTGGATAATGCCCATCTATAGTTACTTGCTTACTCGTATATTTTTTCGCCTTTGGTCAATAATTTGCCCCAAACCCTATTATAGGCGTGCACTTTTTCCGTTTTGTTGCCCTCAGGGTCAAAAACGGGATAACCGGAGTTTTTCCATTTAAAAATGCCCCCATATAGGTTTTGGATATTCGTATAGCCAAGTTCTTTGAGCCTTTCCCCTATGTCCTCCGAACGCACCCCGATCGAACAATAGACCACCACTGGGGTGTCTAGATCAGGTACGATTTCTTGTAGGCGTTTCGGGTCAAAAAAATCATGGCCTACCCATATCGCATCCTTTAAATGACTTACCCTGAATTCCTTGATGTCCCTACTGTCCAAATAAATCAAACTGTCTTTGGAAATGGCCTCCGAGACCTCGATGTAAGGGATCGTTCCCTTGTTGAGGGTTTGTAAGGCCCTATCCATTTTCCTCTGTGCCATCAGCGATGCGACACAAAATAGAAAGCTACAAAATATGGATAAGGTTTTCATGTTCCGGGATAATCAAAGGTAAAGATATCATGGGAATTTCGTAACTTAAGCTAAACGAAAAAATGATATGGGTTATAAAACACTTGCTCTTATTTCCGTATTAATTGTTTTGGTCGCCTGCAAACAAAAGGCAAACGATTCGTCAACACCTACAGTTATGGGTAAGACGGAATATTACCGGGAGCCTTACAGGCCACAGTTTCATTTTTCCCCTAAAGAAAAATGGATGAACGATCCGAACGGCATGGTGTACCATGATGGAATTTATCATCTTTTCTATCAATACTACCCTGATGATATTGTTTGGGGCCCCATGCATTGGGGGCATGCGGTGAGTAAAGACCTATTGCACTGGGAACATAAACCTATAGCCCTATATCCGGATGAACTGGGTTATATCTTCTCGGGGAGTGCTGTGGTCGATAAAGCGAACAGTTCGGGTTTCGGCACGGCAGATAACCCCCCATTGGTGGCGATCTTTACGTATCATGATCCGATTGGGGAAAAAGAAGGTAAGCTCGATTACCAAACCCAGGGGATTGCCTATAGTCTTGACCATGGGGACACTTGGACGAAGTACGAAGGCAACCCTGTGATCGGCAACCCTGGTGTAAAGGATTTCCGTGATCCTAAGGTAATGTGGCATGGGGAATCCGAAAAATGGATTATGACTTTGGTAGCTGGGGATCGGGCCCTGTTTTATGGGTCCGATAATTTAAAGGAGTGGGAGCTTCTCAGTGAATTCGGTAAGGATAAAGGGGCACATGGGGGTGTTTGGGAGTGCCCGGACCTGATACCCATGGTGGTCGATGGAACGAATGAAGTCAAGTGGGTGTTATTGATCAGCATTAACCCTGGGGCACCCAACAGCGGGAGCGGTACCCAATATTTCGTTGGGGATTTTGACGGTACGTCTTTTGCCACAGACCAAACCGAAGAGAAATGGATCGACTATGGTACGGATAACTATGCCGGGGTAACGTATAACAACACCCCGGAACCTGACCCGATTTTTATAGGATGGATGAGTAATTGGAATTATGCCAGGGATACGCCGACCGAAAAATGGCGAAGCGCCATGACACTACCAAGGGCATTGAAGTTAAAGCAAATTTCCAAAGACTATCAGTTGTTCAACTACCCAATTGAAGGTTTCAATTCGATTATCGCAAATGGGTCTGGAACAACACTGATTGTTCCTGCAGGAAAAGACCATCGGATCGATTCGGAAAAATTAAGTCAATCGGAAATTCGTTTTACCACCGGATCAAAAGATTTTCTGTTAAGGTTGGGTAATGGGGTAAATGATCGGTTGTTGTTGACCATGAAAGGGAATGAAGGGCTGTTTTTACTGGATAGGTCCAAATCGGGGAAAGTTGACTTTCAAGAGGGGTTTGGAAACATCATACAACGAATGCCGGTTCCTGATTTGCCAAACGGACCTTATGAAGTCAGGATTTTTGTCGATTGGTCTTCGGTAGAGATCTTTATCAATAACGGGCAATATGTGATGACATCCCAGATTTTCCCAAATGAGGATTATTCGGAATTGACCATTGAAAATTTAAGTGCGGAAACAATGGAGTGCATTGATTTTCAAGTGAATGGGGTAGATCGGATTTGGGAGTAGCGCCAAAGTGAAAGGTCAAGGTATAAAAAAAGCGTTCGAAAATCGAACGCTTTTTTGTGGTGCCTCCAGGAATCGAACCAGGGACACATGGATTTTCAGTCCATTGCTCTACCAACTGAGCTAAGGCACCATCCCTTTTAAGAGGGTGCAAATATAATTTCAATTTTACGATATACAAACAAATTTGTAAAAAAAGATGATTGTTTTTTACAATTGTAGATCTTTGTATCATGAATCTCATAATAGATGTTGGGAACAGCTTTGTGAAATTAGCCGTTTTCGAAAAGGGTACGTTGGTATATGAGGATAGTGTCAAGCTTGTTGGTTTGGTGGATAAAGCCAGATACATATACGGTGCATATCCCGAAATAGAATGGACTATGGTGTCTTCGGTCGTAGTTTTGGAAAAAACCGATTTAGAGGCATTGAAAGTTTTTTCCAAGGTACATGTGCTTGATCACAGTACCAAGACCCCTTTTAAAAACAGATATGCCACTCCTGATACCTTAGGGGTAGACCGTATCGCCCTCGCGGCGGCTGCGTTTTATCATAAGCCAAATAAGAATGTATTGGTTATCGATGCGGGAACCTGTATCACCTATGATCTGTTGACCGAAGAGGGGGAGTATTTGGGGGGTGCCATCTCCCCGGGACTACAAATGCGTTATAATGCACTTCACCGGCAAACTTCAAAGTTACCGCTTTTGACCCCCGGGAATCCCAGGGGGTTGATGGGAAATAGTACGGAATCGAGTATACATAGTGGGGTAATTAATGGGGTTTGTGCCGAATTGGACGGTATAATAGATCAATATCGCACTGAATTCGTAGATTTAACAGTTATTTTAACAGGTGGGGATACTCAATTTTTGTCTAAACGGTTAAAAAATACCATATTTGCGCTTTCCAATTTTCTGCTAACAGGATTGAACAATTTGCTAGACTACAATAAGAGTTAGATGGCCAAAAAAAGTGTAATTGCAAAAGTATGCATTACGTCCTCAAGACTACGTTCTCAACATGGAACTGTTCCTTCATACTCTTATTTTGGCATCGATGGATCACGATCAAAAGAATCTGCGGAATATCCAGTGGTAGGCAGTGTCGGTAGGTTTGCCGATAGTGGCTGTCCAAACCAAAAGAACCCTACGACGTATAGTGGTCTAGGGGTTCGGAACAGGGCGATTTTCTGTAATACTATATATACTACCGTATCGACTACATTTGCCACCCAGGATTCAGCGCCTAATGGTGATGCCCAAAGCAACTCGGTTACCTCGCTTGAATACGTAAGGAATTTGAGTGTTGGGATGGATACGGAATCTAACCGTACATTCAGGAAGGGAAACGAAATCGGTCCAGGTGCATCCAATCGATCATTTAAACTGGGGCATGCACCATCGTCAACAAATTTTACAGGAATGTCTTGCAAGGCCGGTTTGGGGCAGGAAAAAATGGGAATGCCTATAATAACACGTAAGATAAATAACTTTGGCATAACTTTTGGTTTACCGAAGAAAGGTAGCTTTTCCGATTTTAACCTTGATTTTGAGGAGAATAGGGAAGGGTCCGAATATGCTGATTCAAAAGAAGAAAATTATTTCAAGATTAATTCAGGTCTTTCGTTGGACGATATTTGGTTCCGTAAGCGTAGAATTAATTGAGAAAAAATTGTACATTAACCGCTAAAATTAATAATATGAAAACGAAACTTTACTTCACGGCTGTTTTGCTTCTAGGAAGCATGGGAGTGAGTAATGCACAGGCACAGAACCAAGAGTGCATGACCAATCTGTCGATCTACGTTGAACATGCAAAAGTTAAAAATTACGAATCGGCATACACCCCCTGGAAAATGGTGTATGACAATTGTCCTGATATCAACTGGGCCAATTTCGCCTATGGTGAAAGGATTTTGAAAGATCGCGTGCAAAAATCCACCGGGGCCGATAAAGATGCAGCCATCCAAGATTTATTGTCTTTGTATGACGGTAGTTTAAAATACTTTCCTAAAAAAGCGAAGCTTGCCGATGTCATTATTGATAAGGTATTGTTGAAGTATGACAATAAAATGGTCTCGAATGACGAGATATATGAAGAATTGGGTAGAGCTTTTAAAGAGGATAGGGTTAATTTCAAAAATCCAAAGGCACTTTATCTTTATTTTTCCAGTTTAGTGGATTTGCATAAAGCCGGAAGCAAGGATCTCCAAGAGGTTTTTGATGTCTATGATGATGTTACCGAAAAAATCGAAGAGGAGAATGTTAAGTTGACCGATAGGATTTCAAAATTACTTCCAAAAGAAGAGGAAGGTACCTTGACGAGCAAGGAGAAAAGAACATTGAAAGCGGCCACTACCAACTCCGAATCCTTTGGTAAAATCGAAGGTAGTATAGATTCCAAACTAGGGGATTTGGCCGATTGTGGTAATTTGATCCCTTTGTACCAGAAGAGTTTCGAAGAAAAGAAAAACGATATTACTTGGGTAAAGAGGGCTGTGGGTAGAATGTTCAACAAAGAGTGTACCGATGACCCAATGTTCAGAAAATTATTTGAAGCCCAAATGGCATTGGATCCATCTGCTGATGCTTATGTATATGGAGGTAACCTTAAATTAAAGGCTGGGGATCGCAATGGTGCCGTAGCAGATTTCAACAAAGCTTTGGAATTGGAAACCGATGCAAGGAAAAAATCCAACATTGCTTATAAAGTAGCCACCGTTTTTAGGACAAGTAGCAAATCTACGGCAAGAAATTATGCCCAAAAGGCGATTGATGCCAATCCTTCCAATGGTAGGGCGTACTTATTGATCGCTAATTTATATGCTACAAGTGCCAATGATTGTGGGTCAACTCCTTTTGAAAAAAGAGCGATTTATTGGAGAGCTGCTGAAATGGCAAGAAAAGCCGGTAGGGTGGATCCTTCCTTAAGTGGAAGAGCCAATCAATCCGCTGCAAGTTATTCAGCGAAAGCTCCCTCTAAAACAGATATCTTCAACTCGGGAATGGCCGGTAAAACAGTATCCTTCAATTGTTGGGTAGGTGGTAGTGTCAAGGTTCCTAATTTATAAGATGAAACGACCTTTTAGATATAATTTATATGGCATTGCCCTGGTGTTTTCCGGGGCAATGCTTTTTTTTTCATGTGCGGATAATTATGAGCGCGTAGGGGAAGAGGCCTTGCCATTGGTGTTTCCACAGGGTATCGCGGAAAATTTCTCATTTAGGTATTCAGAGGCCAAAGAGGATATGGGAAATGGGGATGTCGATACCACTAAGGTCATATCCGTATTGTCGGGACCTATTACCGAGAATTATGAAAATCTCGAATTTCCCTATCGCACGTTTCCAAAAGGTATTTCGGTCGATATTTTCGATGAAGACAACAATAGAAACAAGATCACCGCGGATTATTGTATACGATATTCATCGACCGGTTTAATTGATTTAAGGGGCAATGTGGTTTTGGAAACCCATGACGGCAAAAAACTGGAAACCCCCAGATTGTATTATGATCAATCCAACAATTGGGCCTTTACCGAAGAGGAATTCAAATATACAAACCCCGAAGAGGGTACGGTAATGGATGGTGAAGGAATGGATTTCAACAGGGATTTTACGTTTTTGAATGCACATAAAACCTATGGTCTAATGACCATTAAAGAAGAATTGAATGATTAAGATATTAAAGTATACCGAGTATTTGTATTTGCTAGTGGCTATCTTCTCGGTTTATAGGATTTTTACGGATTGGAATGTCAATAGGGAGGGCACCTATATATTCATATTTTTTGCAGTAGTTTCTATTGCCATGTTCGCTTTCAGAAGAAATTACCGCAAGAAATTCGAACAACGAAATAAGGATAACCAACAGTAAGAATGGAGGCCTCCATTGTCATAATAGTACTTTCCTTGGTGTTTTCAGCCTTTTTTTCAGGTATGGAAATCGCATTCATCTCTGCCAATAAAATCCATATTGAGATTGAGAAAAAACAAGATGATTTTTTGGCCAAAGTACTTTCCCGTTTAACGAATAGACCTTCGAAGTTCATTGCTACCATGTTAATTGGCAATAATATCTCATTGGTCATCTACGGGTTGTTCATGGGGGAATTGCTGATGGCTTGGTTTGTCGGGGCACTGCCGGTACGGAATAGCCTGGTGCACCTGATGTTGACCGATTTCAGTTTGCTTACACAGACCATAATATCCACACTGATCATTTTGATCACGGCGGAATTCCTCCCTAAGGTACTTTTTCAGATCTATGCCAATAGCCTGTTGAAGATATTGGCGGTACCTGCCTATTTTTTTTACCTTTTGTTTTCGGTGATTTCCGAATTCGTCATTAAAGTTTCCGATGTTATCCTGAAAACCTTTTTCAAGACCGATGGGGACGAAACCCAGCTTGTGTTCAGTAAGGTGGAACTGGGGGATTATATCAATGAACAAATGGGAAGTGTCGAAGAGGAGGACCAAGTGGATTCGGAGATCCAGATTTTTCAAAATGCCTTGGAGTTTACCTTGGTTAAGGCCCGGGAAGTAATGGTGCCAAGAACCGAGATTGCGGCAGTGGAGCTTCATGAAACCCCCAAGAACCTGGCAAAACTCTTTACCGAGACCGGGTATTCGAAAATATTGATTTATAAGGGCACCGTAGATAATATCATTGGTTATGTGCATTCGTACGAACTCTTTACAAAGCCAAAGACCATTAAGAGTATCCTTAGACCGGTGGAATTCGTTCCTGAGACCATGCTCATTCATGATATTTTAAAGGTGTTGACGAAGAAACGAAAAAGCATCGCCGTGGTTTTGGATGAATACGGGGGTACCTCGGGGTTAATGACCGTGGAGGATATCGTGGAGGAACTTTTTGGTGAGATAGAGGACGAACATGATTCCACCGATCTGATCGAGGAACAGATCGACGCGAAAAACTATCGGTTTTCGGCCCGTTTGGAAGTGGATTATATTAATGAAAACTACAAATTGGAACTCCCGGAGAACGATGAGTATGAGACTTTGGGAGGACTGCTGGTCAACGAAACGGGGGAAATTCCCGAAAAGGACACAGAGATAAAAATCAATAATTTCCTATTTACGATTTTGGAAGTTTCGAACACAAAAATAGATTTGATCAAGCTCAGCTTGTTGGATGACGTATAAACCTGTATCAACCTTGTTTTAAGCCCGTTTTACTTTTTATTAATTCAAAAGAAAATGGTAATTTCGCAAACTGATTTTAAATATACCATAGAATGGCGATTTTAGAGAATATAAGAAAGAGAACCACCGTATTGATATTGATCATAGGTCTAGCACTTTTTGCATTTGTCATATCAGGAGTGTTTACGAATAATAGTATGTCGGGCGGTAAGACAGGTTCTTCGGTCGCAGAAGTAAATGGGGATGAAATCCCTATCACTGATTTTAGAAGACAAGTGGAAGTTGCGAAGAACAGGTATGGTTCCTCCGCATCATCGATGATGGTAGTGAACCAAGTATATGAGCAAGAGGTCAGGAATGCCGTTCTAAACCAACAATTTGAGGATTTGGGTATCGATATCGAGCAGGATCAGATCATGAACTATATCGAGACGATTCCGGCATACAGCCAAAATCCGCAGTTCATGAATGAAAGTGGTATTTTCGACCAAGGTAAATTCAGGGATTTCATTGCTGATTTAAGGGCGAACAGTCCTTCCCAATACGAGCTTTGGTTGCAAGATGAGCAGTCCATAATCCAGAATGCCAAACAACAAGCCTATTTTAACCTGGTCAAGGCCGGAATGGGTGTGACGTTGAAAGAAGGGGAATTGGATTATAAATTGTCCAACGACAAGGTTGATATTAAATATGTGCGATTACCTTATACGTCAATTGCCGATAGCACCATAAGTATTTCCAAGAGTGAGATACAATCCTATATCGACAAGCATCAAGATGAATATAAGCAGGAGAATGCCCGGGATATCCAATATGTTTATTTTGAGGAAAAAGCATCAACTGAAGATGTAGCTGCCATAAAAGAGGAAATCGTTAAGATGTTGGATGATGCCATCGAGTATCGTGAGGCAACCGATAGAATGGATACGCTTCAAGGATTCAAGAACACGAACGACTTGGTCGATTTTCTGGAACGAAAATCCGATACGAAGTACGATACCCTTTACAGGGCCAAAAAAGATCTGTCCACTAGTTTTGCGGATTCCTTGGTCGCTTTGAACATTGGTGAAATGTATGGTCCTTACCGCGACGGCGATTATTTCAAGATATCCAAAATGGTGGATAAAAAAACAAATGGATCGGCCAAGGCCAGTCATATCCTGATTTCCTGGGAGGGAGCGGAAAGGGCAGGTGCCAACATTACCAGGACAAAAGAAGAGGCAGAGGCCAAGGCTAAAGAGCTTTTGGCAGAAGCCAAAAAGAAAGATGCGGTATTCGTGCAGTTGGCAAGGGATAATTCAGATGGGCCATCGGCTCCCAATGGAGGGGATTTAGGTTATTTCCAAGAAGGAATGATGGTTGCCGATTTCAACGATTTTGTATTTAGGAATGCCGTAGGTACTGTTGGACTTGTTGAAACGGAATTCGGTTTCCATGTCATTAAGATCGATGATAAACAGGATGTGTACAAAATTGCCACCTTAACAAGGGAAATCGAGCCTTCGGAAACCACGATCAATACGTTGTTCCAAGATGCTACCAAGTTTGAAATGGATGCCATATCCGGTGAGAACAATTTTGTTGATTTGGCCAAGGAAAACAGTTATGTCGTACGACCTGTAAATAAGATTAAGGCCATGGACGAGAATTTACCCGGTCTAGGTACACAAAGAAGCATTGTTCAATGGGCCTTCAATGAAGATACCGAAGTTGGTGCCGTTAAGAGGTTCAATGTGAACAATGGCTATGTTATTGCACAAATGACGGCCCAATACGAGGAAGGGTTGCAAAGTGTTGCGGATGCTTCGACAACCGTATTGCCGATTTTAAGAAAAGAAAGAAAGGCCAAACAATTGATCGCTGCCAACAAAGGTAAATCAATGGAAGAATTGGCCAAGGATAATTCCGTTTCCGTATCCACCGCATCTGCCTTGACGGTTAAGGCTCCGACCATCCCGGGTGCAGGGCGTGAACCGATAGTTGTTGGTACGGCCTATACCATGAATGTTGGCGATACTTCTGATTTGATCAAAGGGGAAAGCGGTGTTTTTCTGATTACCGTGACCAATAAACAAGAGGCGCCGAAATTGGAGAACTACAGTACATTCGCGAATTCCTTAAAAAATTCGAATGCGGCCAGGGTAAATACCGCGGTCTACAATGCATTGAAGGAAGCCTCCGAAATTAAAGACAATAGGAGCATATTCTATTAGAAAGAAAAAATAGTAAGAAATAAAAAAGGCCCAACTTCTGTTGGGCCTTTTTTTATAAGATCATTTCGGAATAGGGGATGATCGTATGGTATCCCTTTTGTCGAAAGTAGGCTATGGTGGCGGTATCCCCAACAACAAGTATAAAGTCGCCACCCCAAGCCCCCAAGCTTTTTATGGCCCTTGGGTAATCGGGAAATAGCCTGTTCTTTATGGTCGGGGTTTGTAGGGTTTGTGAAATTACCGATTCGTGCAATGTTAATAGGATTTCAAAAGTATTGATGTGGGTACATGAAACCATTTGGCCTGTCAGGTCATCGATCACACGGATAAGTTCATTGGCATCGAAATCCTGATCACGATATTTTGAGATGCCCTCCCGACTGTTTTGTTTTTTATTCAGATAAACAAAGAACAATCGATCTTTGAACGCGGGGTCGAACGATACTTCTTCCACCACGGGAATGCCCTTATCCAATTTGTAGGTAATCGGGGTATTGTGTCGTGCGCAGGCGATATCATAACCGCTTCCGCCAAAAGTGTGTTTCAATAATGTATAGGGATCTATTTTCAGCCAGAGGGCAATGTTGTTGATCAAGGTCGAAGAGGATCCCAATCCCCAATCTTTGGGAAATGTAAGTTGTGTAACCAGATGGTACCCTTTGTCTTTCTTTAACCCCATCGGGTTCAAACCTTGGGCCGATCTAAGGATGTGCTGTGCGGTAGTCGCGATTTCGTTATCGCTTGAACGGATTATGGCCATCGATTGCAAATCAAAAACAGCGTCGAACCATCTATTCTTTTCCTTGTCCAAACTCTCCCAAATAAGGGTTTGGGTAGGGTTTTCCGTCACGGTTAAATGCTGGCCGTATTTCGTGGGTAGGGCCAAGGCTTTGGCTCCATCGAGAACTGCATATTCCCCGGTCAATAAAAGTTTGCCGTTGCTATAGAATGTTTTCTTCATGGGTTGTCCCTTAAAGTATTGAACACCTGTACAACGGCACTTTGGGTCACGGTATGGTCTTTAAAATATTCGACGATCTTCTTTTTTTCAAGATCCGTCGCACCAAGTTGGTTGAGTATGTTCAATAAGTGCATTTTCATATGGCCTTCTTGGATACCTGTGGTAACCAACGAACTTACCGCTGCGAAGTTTTGGGCAAGACCGGCAACCGCTACGATTTGCATGAGTTCCTTGGCAGAAGGTTTATGGAGTATTTCCAGGGCCATGCCCACCAAAGGATGAAGGTTTGTCAATCCGCCGATAGTGCCAAGGGCCAAAGGTAATTCTATCCAGAATTTGAAAATTCCATGCGCTATGGTTGCATGGGTAAGACTTTTATAGGTTCCATCTTTGGCCGCATAAGCATGTACCCCTGCTTCCACGGCCCTAAAATCATTCCCCGTGGCCAAAACGACCGCATCGATACCGTTCATTATGCCTTTGTTGTGGGTTACCGCCCTGTGGGGTTCAACATCGGCAATATTGATGGCACGGATCATTTTTTTGGCAAATTCCTCAGGGTCGATCGACGCATTCGGTCTTAAGTCGCTCACGGGACATGATACCTCTGCCCGGATCAAACAGTTGGGAACATAATTGGAGAGAATGCTCATTACAATTTCGATCTTCTTCCCTTCTTCATTAAAAAGAGGGGATGCCATGGCTTCTTCCTCAAAGGTTTCTGCGAATTGTTCCAAACAGGAATTGATGAAGTTGGCACCCATGGCATCCAAAGTCTCAAAAGTGCAATGCAATTGGTAATAATCCTTGAGTTCCGAAGTTTTGTTCCGAAGTTCTATTTGGGTGATGCCCCCACCTCTTTTTTCCATGTTGGCGGTCAAGGATTTGGCCGCTTCGATGAGCTTGGGTTTTACTTGAAGAAAAAAGGTTTCCAAATGGTCCGGATCCCCGGAATACATGAAATGGACCTGTCCTATTTTTTCCGTACCTAAAACTTCCGCTTTAAATCCGCCACGGTCCAACCAGAACTTAGCCGCCTTACTGGCCGCTGCCACGACAGAACTTTCTTCAATGGCCATGGGGATGGCATATAGTTTTCCATTGATCAGGAAATTCGGGGCAATTCCCAACGGTAAATAGTAATTCGAAATGGTATTTTCAATGAACTCATCGTGTAATTTTTGCAACTCGTCATCAATATTCCAGTACTTTTGAAGCAACCGCTTGGTGACGGTAGGGTTGTGGGTATATTGTTCGGCGACCCAGTCTATCTTTTCTTGCTTGGATAATTTTGAGAAGCCTGAAATCGGATTGGTCATATTCATTTTTGTTTGTGGTGGTAAAGATAGTCATTAGGTCGTTATGCATGGGCAATGAAAACTCTTGCAGACCCGATGGTTTTTGCCTTTAAAGTTTAATTTATTGTAAAATATTCACTAAACTTGGATGAATTTAAACTTCTATTTCAACAAATATGGACAAACGCCTTAGGCTCTTGTTGTTTATGCTTGGTTTTGTGACCATTACATTTGCGCAAGGGAAGAAAATTACTATTGAGGAAATTTACGGGGGAGCTTTTAAGACCAAAACCATGGAAGCGCTCCGGTCTATGAAAAACGGAGAGCAGTACACCTTACTAAATTTCAATAGGGGCAATAAATCCTCCAGTATTGATAAATACGATTATAAGACTTTGGAAAAAGTCGAAACGATCCTAAATTCCGCAGACAATGATGCCGTTCCTGCGTTCAGTTCCTACAGTTTCAGTGAAGATGAAAGCAAGGTGCTATTGGCCACTGAATTGGAAAAAATATACAGGCGTTCAAAGTTAGGGGTGTATTATGTTTATGATATCGCTTCGAAATCGGTTGTGAAAGTGGCGAACGCCAAGATACAGGAGCCGTTGTTGTCCCCCGATGGTGGCCAAGTGGCCTATGCCATGGACAATAACCTCTATATCTTCGATATCGCAAGTGGTACGACCCGGCAAATTACAAGTGACGGTGAATACAATAAGATCATTAACGGGGTAACCGATTGGGTGTACGAAGAGGAATTTGCCTTTGTAAGGGCATTTGCCTGGAACGCGAACGGAACCAAAATTGCTTTTCTCCGTTTTGACGAGACCAATGTGCCCGAGTTCTCCATGGATATATACGGAAAAGACCTGTATCAACGGCAATACGTATTCAAATATCCTAAAGCCGGGGAGGACAATGCGAGGGTGACCCTACATATGTTTGATGTGGTTTCGGGGAGTACGACGAAAATAGACTTGGAAGATCCTTACTACATTCCTCGGATCAAATGGATGAACAATGCGGATTATTTAAGTGTAACGACGCTGAATAGGCATCAGGACCATTTGAAATTATATGCGGTCGATGCAAAGCATAATTCGGTAAGCGTTTTGTTGGAGGAGACCGATAAAGCGTATGTCGACATCAACGACAACCTTACGTTTTTGGCCGATGATAGTTTTATCTGGACCAGTGAAAGGGATGGGTACAACCATTTGTACCTGTATGGTTCCGACGGCAAGCTCATGAATCAGATCACCAAAGGAAATTGGGAAGTGACCAAATACTATGGGTATGATCAAAATGAGGATAAGATCTATTACCAATCCACCGAGAATGGCTCAATTAACAGAGGGGTCTACAGTATAGAAAGCAATGGCAAAAAGAAAAAAGCACTGGCTGTGGAAACAGGGACGAATTCAGCCTCTTTCAGTGCGGATTTTTCCTATTTTATAAACACGTATTCCAGCGCAACACAACCTTTCCGTTTTACCTTACATAAGGCACTTACCGGTGCTAAGTTGAAGGATATAAAGGATAATCGGGAACTTGCCGATATGCTCAAGGGGTATGATGCTTCCCCTAAGGAATTTTCCACCTTGGCGATCAATGGGAATGATTTGAATATGTACATGATCAAACCATCCAATTTCGATGCTTCAAAAGAATATCCGCTTTTGTTGTTCCAATACAGTGGGCCGGGATCGCAATCGGTGGCGAACCGCTGGGGGAGCACAAATGATTATTGGCATCAAATGTTGGCTTCCGAAGGGTATATCATTGCCTGTGTAGATGGCCGGGGAACCGGGTTCAAGGGTAGGGATTTTAAGAAAATCACCCAAAAGGAATTGGGTAAATATGAGGTAGAGGACCAAATCGCTGCGGCCAAAAAATTGAGCGAACTTCCATACATTGATGAAGATAGGACAGGAATATGGGGTTGGAGCTATGGCGGCTTTATGTCTACCAATTGTATCCTAAAGGGCAATGATGTCTTTGAGACCGCCATTGCGGTAGCACCAGTGACTTCATGGCGGTTCTATGACACCATTTATACCGAGCGCTATATGCAGACCCCCCAGGAGAATGCAAGTGGCTATGATGATAATTCCCCATTCAACTATCCAGAATTGCTCGAAGGCAAGTATTTATTGGTCCATGGGTCGGGGGATGATAATGTACATGTACAGAATACCATGCGCATGGTCGAGGCTTTGGTTCAGGCGAACAAACAGTTCGACTGGGCCATTTATCCCGATAGGAACCATGGGATATATGGTGGGAACACCCGAATCCATCTTTTTACCAAGATGACGAATTTCATTAAAGAAAATCTATAACCAAATCAAATTATAAATGGCAGCAATTGAGAAACCAGCACATAAAAAAGAGCTTTTTGGGCATCCAGTAGGACTTTATATTTTATTCTTCACCGAGATGTGGGAACGGTTCTCCTACTATGGAATGCGAGCCATTTTGGTCCTTTATTTAGTGGCTCAGACCACAGGGGATAATGCCGGTTTAGGTTGGACCAACGGAGAGGCGTTGGCATTATATGGCTGGTATACCATGTTGGTGTATGTTGCTTCCATACCCGGAGGATGGATTGCCGATAAATTCCTAGGTCAGAAAAAATCAGTTTTAATCGGAGGAATTCTTTTGGTAATCGGACATAGTGTTTTGGCCATTGAGGAAATGTGGGCATTTTATACGGGTCTTGGTTTTATTATTGCGGGAGTGGGTATGTTGAAACCCAATATCTCGACCATGGTCGGCGGACTTTATAAACAAGGGGATATTCGTAGGGATAAAGGATTTACCATTTTTTACATTGGGATCAATGTTGGGGCATTTTTATCAAGTTTGATCGTTGGGACCGTTGGTGAGGTCTACGGCTGGCATTATGGTTTTGGATTGGCAGGTATAGGTATGGCTTTAGGGCTGCTACAATATGTTTTAGGACAGAATTATTTAAAACATGTAGGTAATTTTTTGGGAGCCTCGGAAGATCAGGTTGAAAAAGAAGCAATGGATAAACCATTGACCAAAATTGAAAAGGACAGGGTGGTTGTATTATTCGTTTCATTTCTGTTGGTTATCGTTTTTTGGGGCGCCTTTGAGCAAGCTGGGGGATTAATGAATATATATGCCTCGGAAAAAACAAATAGGATTTTATCCTTTTCATTGCCGTTTATCGGAAACGAAATTCCGGCTTCATGGTTTCAGTCTTTGAATGCTATGTTCATCATCTTTTTAGGGACATCAGTGGCGGGGTATTGGGCCAAACGGAAATTGAAGGGAAAGTTGTCAACAGGACTTTTCAAAATGATATTGGGACTTATAATCATGGGAACAGGTTTTTTCTTCATGACAGCTGCTGCAACCGAATATAATAGTACGGGTTCCTCGGCCATGTATTGGTTGGTATTGGCTTATTTGTTCCATACCGTAGGTGAATTATGTATCTCACCTGTGGCATTATCTTATATCACAAAATTGGCACCTGTAAAATACGCATCTTTTATGATGGGTATATATTTTGCGATGACCGGTTTTGGGAATAAATTGGCCGGTCTTTTAGGGGAGTCGGCTTCCCAGTTCGGAGAATTTACCATATTTACGGGCATTGCTGTGTTTTGTATAGTATTTGGATTCTTAGTGATATTGTTCAGGAAAAAATTGGAAGCCCTGACTCACGGCGCTGAGGATGATGAGCATGAGTTGACAGCAGAAGAGGCCTAGGGCCTAACTTATCGATAAACTGAATGGTATCCGGTAGTGATTCATGAAGTGGTAGTAACTATATTGGCGACTAATATTCGAATCAATGAATACCGATATTGAAAATTTATTCAAGGAAAAGGTTTTAGGGCACCCAGCAGGGTTGTTCGTTCTTTTTTTTACCGAAATGTGGGAGCGTTTTTCATTTTATGGAATGCGAATTTTATTGGTGCTGTTTCTTACGGCCCCCATTATCAGTGATAATCCCGGATGGGAATGGCCCCGTGAACATGCGTTGGCATTAATAGGTACATACGCTTCGTTATTATATCTAACACCTATTGTTGGAGGGTATATTGCCGATAAATTTACAGGGTACCGCATCGCCGTGGTGATCGGTTGTGCCATTATGACCCTCGGCCATGCCTCAATGGCTTTGGAAACGACGGCAACATTCTATTTAGGTCTGGCTTTATTGGTAATCGGCACGGGATTTTTTAAACCGAACATCACTTCGATCATTTCCGAGATGTATAAGGGAAAGGAATCCAAAAAAGATGGAGCTTATACCATTTTTTATATGGGGGTAAATGCCGGCGCTTTTTTCGGAATGATGCTCTGTGGTTACTTGGCCGAAAATGTAGGATGGTCCTGGGGCTTTGGCCTTGCAGGGATATTCATGTTTTTTGGGATGCTTCAATTTCTGTTGGCAAAGAACCTTTTCGGTGGGGTTGGTGCTAAACCCTCTAAAAAACATGAAGTTGAACTTCCTCAAAATATAAATGAGGAAAGTCCGGCTGCAGGAGCAGAAACAAGTGTTGATGAAAAATTGAATCCGTTTACCCTTCTCGACTATATCCTGATAGGGGTTTCGGCCATTGGTGGATTGTTGTATTTGTTCAACGACCCATTGTCCAAAATCCAGGAAGTAAACTTGCTTCCATTCCGTATAGGAAGTTTGGATGGTTCATCGGTCGTTATTTTAACGGCCCTTGTATTATTCTTGATCCTCGTGGTTTCAAGGGTATCACGATACCTTCCCATTGTCCGGGATAGGATTATCGCTGTGGCCATTTTCGGCCTGTTCACGGTATTTTTCTTTGCGGCTTTTGAGCAATCACTCGGGTCAATGACCTTATTTGCAAGGGATTACACCAATCGGGACCTTCTGGGGTCTTCGGCCTTGATCTTCAAGGTAGTGGATGCGTTATTGACCACCGTGCCACTGATGATCATCACGTGGGTGCTTTATCTATTGTTCAAAAAGACCTATTCAAAAATCGGATTATCCAATATTATCCTGGGTTTGGCCTTTGTAGGGATATGGGCATTGGTATTATATCGATTGAACGATAAATTCTCACAAGAAGGCAATCAAATAGAAGCCTCTTGGTTCGGGATCTTAAACTCCTTTTTCATTATCACTTTGGCACCACTGTTCTCGCGCTGGTGGGAAAGTAAATACAACCCCAGTGCGGCCATGAAGTATGGGTTGGGATTGATCTTATTGGGTCTCGGATTTGCGATTTTGGCCTATGGCACCCTGGGTATACCCCAAGGAGCGAAAACAGCCTCGGTTAGCATGGTTTTCTTGATCTTGGCATATTTGTTCCACACCATGGGCGAATTGTGCCTGTCACCGGTCGGTTTGTCTTACCTGAGCAAATTGGTACCCCCCAGAATGATCGGTTTTATGTTCGGGATTTGGTATTTGGCCATTGCCATTGGGCAAAAAGCAGCAGGAACCATGGGTGGTATGATCGACAGGATTTCGGAACAATACTCCCTGAGTACGTTTTTTTTGATGTTTACCTTGGTCCCGATCGGAGTTGGGTTACTATCCATATTGTTGAACCCAGTGCTTAAGAAATTAATGCACGGGGTACGCTGAAACTTTGAATTATTCAAGGTCGAGTTCAAAAATGCCCTTTTCCCCCGTATAGTGCATGGGAAGTTTTCTTTGGGCACAGGTGGCAGTCCATCGTTTTATGTAACTGCCATAATTACTGCCGTCGGCAATCACCGATTTCGGCTGTAACGAATCCAATAGCCGTTCAAGATTGATCTTTGGGGATTGGGTCAATAATAGAAGATCGAACCGCTCGGCCCGTGTAGGGATTACCCCCAAACTATCAATGATCAGCATCTTTCCGCCGTTTATGTCGAATACATTTTCGAGAGGTTTAAAATGGGTCGTTGCGATATGTTCCCCGATGACATAATCGGTGATAATGTTTTTTGAGCTGATACTATCTGGCGTAAAGACGGTAAGCTGGTTTCCCGATCGGTGCATCACTATGGTGTTTTTGGTTTGATGGGCGACCAACAATCGTGCTTTGCTTTCAGCTTGGGATAGGCGGGTCAATGACCAAACCTGTAAGGCGATAACAGCTACCAGAACCATTCGCAAGCGTTTGAAAGTGTATTGGTGTAACAAGGAAACCAATGTTAGGACCATGACATAGGTAAGGATCAGTTGAACGGAATCGAAAGGGATATCTCGAAAAATAAAGGCTTCTTGTTGGGCAACCTTATCGATCACCCCATTCATCAGCCGTATTACATAATCATAAAAAAAGATGAGGGCATCCGGTGCCAAATCCAAGACCACCAAGGCGATCACGATTATGCCCAGTCCCAATATGAAACCCAAAAAGGGGATGATCAATAAGTTCGATATAAAAAATAGACCTGGGAATTGATGAAAATAAAACAAACTGATGGGTAATACCCCGATTTGGGCGGCAATACTCACCGAAAGTAATTGCCAGATTTTATTTACCATCCAATTTTTTGGAAACCAAAACCTTTGTAAAAGGGGATATATCCATACAATCGAAAAGACGGCGGCATAACTCATCTGGAACCCCACATGAAATAAAAGCATGGGGTTTATGGCCAATAGAATGAAAAACATCGACAATGCCAATATATTGAAGGTATTGCTGGGCCTGTTCAAATAAAGGGCGTAAGCCACAAAGGAGAACATGGTGACCGCTCGTACGACGGAGGCCGATAACCCTGCCAAAAAAGCGAATCCCCACAGCAAGATTACGATGGTTATCAGTTTTAAGACCTTGCCTTTGGGCAATAGCTCCATGGGGCGTAAAAGAAATTCCAGAAAGAGAAGGAGAATACCGATATGCAGTCCGGAAACGGCTAAAATATGTACGGCACCGGCATTTTTGTAGGCTGTATACGTGGCTTCGGAAATGTCATTTCGCTGCCCAAGGAACAACGCTTGGATTATCCCCAATTCATTTTCACCAAATGCAGCTTGTTGTAATGCGGAACGTATCGTATTCCTTACCGAGGCAGCACGGCCCAAAAGTGTCTTTTTTGGGTTTTTGAGCAAGATTGTATTTTGGGGATCCATTTTCAATTGATGGTAAATCCCCTGTTTTTCCAGGTATTGCCTATAATCGAATTGATGTGGGTTTAAAGGCGAAGGGATTTCGGTTCTTTTCGCCAAGACAATCAGTTCATCATCTACTTGCAAAGGGAATGGACTTGCATCGGCGGGGAGGCTTACGATGATCTTCCCGGTGACATGGGCAGCATCGAACGCTTCCACATCGGCTATGAATCGATTTGAGAAGGTCGTACTTTTTAAAACGTCGGTAATTTTCAATTTCCATGCGCCCAGATCGTCGGTGTTTGCCTTTGAATAATGATGGGCGTCGTTTTTCGGTTGTGAAATACCTACGATAAGCATTCCAAGAAAAAGGGTCGTACAGGCTGCGGTAATTCCAAAAGTAACGGATTTGGGTCGGCTTTTGGAATAGCGGAAAAAACCAAGGCACGCTACCGAGGATAGGGTCAAGGCTAAGGGCCAATATATACCCAAATCAAGATGATAACCTGCCAAGATCCCCATGACCAAGAAGAAGGTCAGTTTTATAGGGATAAATTGGAGCAGTTTCATCTAGAGGATCCTATTTGCTTTTACAAAAGCATAATTCCAAAAGCCTTCCCTTAGTGAGGACACGATCACCCCTCTGGAAGTGGAGGCGTGTATGAATTTGACATCATCATGCTCCACGGCGACCACCAATCCCACATGATTGATTTTTTTACCCCTTTTGGAGGTTTTGAAAAATAGTAGATCCCCCTTTTGGATTTGGTCGACCCGAATGCGTTTTCCTTGATTGGCCATTGCCGTGGAAACCCTCGGTAATTCAATGTCGTTTTTCTTAAAGGCAACATAGAGTAAGCCCGAACAATCCATGCCTTTTTTTGTGGTCCCCCCATATTTATAACGGACTCCGGAGTAGGTTAGGGCCGTACTTATAATGCTATTGACCTTTGAGGGGGGTGAAAGGTTTTCCGTAGCGGCCGGCTCGGCTACCGATGGTTCTTCATTTGGTTTTTCAGGAGAAGCGGCGACCGAAACCCTATGTCCTTCCGCGGAGGTGGTTCTCTTTTTGGTGGCGCAGCTGCCCAAAAAAAGTAGGAGTAGTAGTAAGGTCGGGATTCTTTTCATCCAAGGATTTCAGATTGTCATTGGTTATCAAATTTAAACATTTTCTACAATTAGGTCGGCGGCCTTGGCGCTGGCCCCTTTTCCACCCAACTTCATTTCCAGTTGGTCATAGGCCCGTAATTGTTCTTCCCGGGCTTGGCCTTTCAGGATTTTGGCGAGTTCATGCTTGAGGTTTTTGGTTGTTAGATCATCCTGGATCAATTCCTTGACGATCTCTTGCTCCATAATCAGGTTTACCAAAGAAATATATTCCAATGTAATAATTCGCTTGGCGATTTGATAGGAAACCCAATTGGCCTTATAACAAACCACCTGGGGTACTTTGAACAAGGCGGTTTCCAAGGTGGCGGTGCCACTGGTCACCAAAGCCGTATGGGCCACGCTCAATAGGTCATAGGTCTTGTTCGCCACAAAACCGACATTGGGGTTTGTTAAAAACGGGGCATAAAAATCATTGTCCAAACTTGGGGCACCGGCAATGATAAAGTGGTAATCCGGAAAATCCTTGGTAACCGAGAGCATGGTATCCAGCATTTTTTTGACTTCCTGTTTGCGGCTGCCAGGGAGCAAAGCGATAATGGGCTTTCCACCTATCAAATTATTCTCTTTTCTAAAGGTCTGCTCATCGATGACCTTTCGGTTTTCAACGGCATCGATCAAGGGGTGGCCTACAAAATGGACGGGATAACCATGTTTTTCTTCATAAAAGGCCTTCTCAAAAGGTAGGATGACATACATGGCATCGATATTCTTTTTTATTTTATGGATCCGACTTTCCCTAGAGGCCCAAATTTGAGGCGAAATATAGTAGTTTGTCCTATAGTGTTGTTGTTTGGCCCATTCTGCGATGCGGAGGTTGAAGCCCGAATAGTCTATAAAGATGATCACATCGGGATCAAAATTGGAGATATCATTTTTACAGTATTTGATATTGGCGAAAATGGTACCCAAGTTCATGATAACTTCCAAGAAGCCCATAAAAGCCAGTTCCTTATAATGCTTCGCCAAAGTCCCCCCTGCGGCCTGCATAAGGTCGCCGCCCCAGCATCTGATATCGGCTTCGGCATCTTTCTTTTTCAATGCCTTGATTAGATTGGATCCGTGAAGGTCTCCGGAAGCCTCCCCGGCGATGATATAGTATTTCATGATTTGTTCAGGTTCAAAACCAGGTATATTGTGGTGTTCGTTTTAGATTCGTATCATTCCCTTCTGGGTGTACTTTAGAATATTTTATAATATAAAATGATCATAGCGGTAAGCAATGTGGCGATCAAAACCCCTTTGGCGCGGTGGTCTCTCCGTATTTTCAAGAATCCAAAGAAGGCGACCAAATTCAAAATGGCCCCAAGGGCAAGCAAACTGCCAACATGTCCTTGTTGAATGGCCGCATTAAAAGTTTCTACGATCCCAAAATCGGAAAACAGGAGTATGTAGAGCAAAGTGCCTAAGGTATTGGCGATTATCCCAATGATAAAACCGATGATTATTTCCTTTTTAATGTTCATGGGTTGGATTTCAAGTTCTATTTTGATTCAATGATTATTATGTTCAGTAGCCCTTTATTGGGCAAGGGTTATAGGTTCCAGCTATTCAGTTCTTGTATGGCATGGTGGGCGGTAAGGTCGAATTGGGTAGGTACTACGGAAATATAACCATTGGCAAGCGCCCATTCGTCGGTGTCCTCACCTTTGTCCAATAATTCGAATTCCCCCGTTAACCAATAGTATTCCTTACCTCTGGGATTGGTGCGTTTGTCGAATTTTTCTTTCCAATTGGCCCGTGCTTGCCTGCATATTTTTATTCCCTTGGGCACATCGGGTCCAGTTTTCGGAATGTTGACATTGAGCACGATGCCTTTGGGCATTTTATGTTGAAGGGCCTCGGTGACGATGCTTATGATGGCATCACGGGCAAATTCAAAATCGGCATTCCAAGAATAGTCACAAAGTGAGAAACCTATGGCAGGCAATCCTTCGATACCGGCTTCGATGGCAGCACTCATGGTACCTGAATAGATGACATTGATCGATGCATTGGATCCGTGATTGATCCCACTGATACAGATATCGGGCTTTCGGTCGAGAAGTTCCTGAAGGGCCAATTTCACACAATCGGCAGGAGTACCACTACAGCTATATTCGACCAAAGCACCATCCGGGCTTTTTACATCATCCTTGGAGGTGTACAGGGTATTGTCCACGGTAATCGCATGGCCCATCCCGGATTGTGGGCTGTCTGGGGCAACGACGACAACCTCACCAATTTCTGACATAAAACGAATCAAAGCCCTTAGTCCAGGTGCGGTAATTCCGTCATCATTGGTAACCAGGATAAGAGGTTTTTCCATAATTTATACTTTATCAGGTAAAAATACGTTTAAAAAAACAGAAGTTCCCAAATGGTGTTTAACAAAAATTTAATGGCACGGGCTTAAGTGCTGGCACGGTTTTTTCAGTACCTTAGGGATTTAGATTGGTTCCCAAAGCTGTCAGCTATGGGGAATCTTGATCATTTAGAATAGGATAAAAAAATTAATAGCAAAGAATATTTTATGAAAAGGAACCTTGCCTACGCGTTGATCGTTATGCTTGTTGCAGTTGCTTCTTGCAGTTTTACCAATAAATCTTATCAGTTTGATGGGGATGATAAAGACAAATTATTATTGGATTTGATTGCCTATGTTTTGGAAAAGGGGCATTATGAGCCCAAAGCTATCGATGATGACTTTTCGGTACAGGTATTCGAGGATTTTATTGATGTTCTCGATCCCACTAAAAGGTACTTTTTGGAAAGCGACATCATGGATTTTGAACAATACAAGTTTCAAATCGATGATCAGATCAACAATACCGATATCACCTTTTTCAATGTCGTTTATGATAGGCTCATTGAGCGCATGGATGACGCCAAAAAAATATACAAGGAAATCTTACAGGATCCCTTTGATTATTCGATAGACGAAAATATCAGTGTTAGCTATGAGGACGAACCTTTTGCCGCTTCTAGAAAAGAGCTTAAGGAACGATGGAGAAAACAATTGAAATATGCGACCATTGGCACATACGATTCAAAACTGACCCGGTCAAAAAAAGATGCTGAAGCCAAAAAATCGGAATCTTCTTCAGAGGAAGTAAAGCCGTTGACGCCCGAAGAGGCCGAGAAAGAAGCCCGGGAGGCCACCGAGAAAACCTTGGATGAATTTTTTGATTTTATCGATGATTTGGAACGAAAGGATTGGTTCGTGCAATATATCAATACCATTGTTGATGAGTTCGACCCCCATACCTTTTATTTCGCCCCTGAGGATAAGGAGAAGTTCGATGTAAGTATGTCGGGTAAGTTCGAAGGTATCGGGGCACGTTTACAAAAGAAACCTGAAGGGGCCAAAGTGGTTGAGATCATTTCCGGGGGACCGGTGTGGAGGGACCAACGTATGGAAGTCGGTGATGAGATCATCAAAGTAGGTCAGGATGGCAAGGATCCCATCGATATCGTAGGGATGCGTTTGGACGATGCCATAAAATTGATCAAAGGTCCGGAAGGTACCGTTGTAGACCTAACCGTACGAAAAGTGGATGGGTCAATAGAAGTCATATCATTGACTAGGGATGTCGTTGAGCTTGAGGAATCTTATGCCAAATCGGCTAAAATCATAAAAGGGGACCAAAAATTCGGTTTGATCAACTTACCTAAGTTTTATGTCGATTTCAATGATTATTCCGAGAGGAATGCAGCTACCGATGTGGCCAAGGAAGTGGAGCGATTAAAACAGGAAGGGGCAGAAGGGTTGATCCTCGATTTACGTGATAATGGCGGTGGGTCATTGAAAACAGTGGTCGAAATGGCCGGACTGTTCATTAAGGACGGACCTATTGTTCAGGTGCGATCCAACGGTCAAGGAAAGGACGTTTATGACGATAAGGATGAACGTATCCAATGGGATGGACCTTTGGTGATCTTAGTGAATGAACTGTCTGCTTCCGCTTCGGAAATCTTGGCTGCGGCAATGCAGGATTATAAGCGTGCGATTGTTATCGGTAGTAAGCAGACTTTCGGTAAAGGAACGGTACAGAATGTCATTCCTTTGGAAAACATCGTAAGAAGTAATGAGCATGGCGATTTGGGGGCCATTAAGTTGACCACCCAGAAGTTTTACCGGATCAATGGGGGCTCTACCCAGTTGGAAGGGGTTAAAAGCGATGTCGTGGTGCCCGACAAGTATAGCTATATCGATTTGGGCGAAAGGGATCAGGCCAATCCTTTGAAATGGGATAAGATCACCCCTGCGAACTATGATATATGGGACGGTTATATAGATTATGAGCAAACCATAGCCAACAGTAAAAAACGGATGCAGGCCAATCCCCAGATCAAGTTGATCGAGGAAAATGCAAAGTGGATCAAGAAACAACAGGAGGAAAATCTCATTTCCTTGAATTACAAGACCTATAAGTCCGAAGAGGAAAAGGATAAAAAGCAATCGGATTACTTCAAATCCTTGACGGAATACGATTCCAAATTGGACTTTGAGTCATTGAAATACGAAGAGGAGCTGTTTACCCAGGATGCCGACTTAAGGGAGAAAAGGGATCGATGGCATAAAGACCTGGCCAAGGATGTATATGTTGAAGAGGCCGTGAATGTATTGCAAGACCTTAAAATGAACAATTTAAAGCAAGCCAAATTGGCCAGCGTAAAAGGGTAATGAATTTACCTTATATAGATTTAGAACCCTGACCTTGTGTCAGGGTTTTTTTGTGCCCAATTGTGAAAAAGGGGCTGCCAAAAAGTATGGGAGTTAGTTTTAAAGATATATGCATAAACCTACTGTTTTTCTTCCATTTAGAACCCCAAAGGGTACTATTGCTACAAGTAATCAACGTCTGTGTTTCTAGGGCGCATAGGATTCAAGACCCGAATATAGGTGGAGGTATGTTAGTGGTCTAAAACCTATGGATCAAGTAAAAGTGAGAGGGTGCAATGATGGAAGATTTTACCGTTTTAAAAGTATTTGCAGGTAATTTTTTTGTAAAGGAATTGACACATTGGAGCAAAAAAATGCCCCGAATTGGAAGTCGAGGCGGCTTAAATGTTTTACTCGCAAATTTAGTTAATGAATAATTTGTGCTCGTGAAGCCATTCAAAGGAAAAAAGAAAGCGACATAAGATTGAACCAATGCCGCTTTAAATGTTTTCACAACGGAATAATCCTTATTGTGAATTGCTTTCAGTAATGCAAATGTAATAAAAAGATTATTAATGGCATTACACTTTTCTGTAAGGTAATGCGCAGGTTTCTATTTACTTTTAAACAAACTTTATATACATGAAACGAATTTTAGGTTTGGATTTAGGGACCAATAGTATTGGGTGGAGCTTAATAGAACATGAATTTGATAAAAAAGAAGGTAAAATTAACGATTTAGGCGTTCGGATTATACCGATGAGCGCGGATATTTTGGGAAAGTTCGATGCTGGACAATCACATTCCCAAACTGCCGAAAGAACTGGGTATCGGGGCGTCAGACGTTTATACCAACGTGATAATTTACGCAGAGAGCGTTTACATCGTGTATTACATATACTTGGTTTTTTGCCACAGCATTATGTAGAACACATAGACTTTGAAAAGCGATTAGGTCAATTTAAAGATGGTAAAGAAGTAAAATTGAATTATGAGCCTAATGCTGCTGGCAAGCACGAGTTTATTTTTAAATCGTCCTTTAATGAGATGCTCGGGGAATTTAAAAAGACTCATCCTGAGTTGTTTTACATTAAGTCTATCGGCAAAGAAACTAAAGTGCCGTATGATTGGACCCTTTATTATTTACGTAAAAAAGCGCTTTTACAGCCATTGACCAAACAAGAGTTGGCATGGATTATTCTGAATTTTAATCAAAAGCGAGGGTATTATCAATTGAGAGGCGAAGAAATAGATGATAACAAAGACAAACATTTTGTTCAACTGAGAGTAAAAGAGGTCGTTGATTCTGGTGAAGTTATAAAAGGAAAGCCACTCTTCGATGTGTTTTTTGAAAATGGTTGGAAATATGATAAACAAGTTGTAAAAACTGAAGATTGGATTGATCGAACAAAAGAGTTCATTGTAACTATAAAAACTCTAAAAAATGGAGATATAAAAAGGACTTATAAAGCTGTTGATTCTGAAAAAGATTGGGCTGCCATAAAAGCTAAAACCGAACAGGATATAGAGCGCTCGAACAAAACCGTAGGTGAATTTATTTATGAAACCTTACTTGAAAACCCAACACAAAAAATAAGAGGGAAGCTGGTAAAAACCATTGAGCGTAAGTTTTACAAAGATGAATTCAAAAGAATATTAACCAAACAAATGGAATTACAGCCCGAACTGTTTTCAGCTGCCCTGTACGAAGCTTGTGTTAAAGAATTGTATCCAAGAAATGAAGCACACCAAAATGCCATAAAAAACCGCGACTTTGTGTACTTGTTGATGGAGGATATTATTTTTTATCAACGTCCCTTGAAAAGCCAAAAATCAAACATTTCAGGGTGTCAATTAGAGCAACGAACTTATTTTAAGATCAATAAAGAAACCGGTGAAAAAGAAAAAATTAAACAGGTGGTGAAAGCCGTCCCAAAATCGCATCCCTTATTTCAAGAGTTTAGGATTTGGCAATGGTTACAAAATTTAAAAATCTATAATAAAGTAGCTACTGATAAAGGCGAGCTAACCGATGTAACAGAAAAACTGTTGCCGAATGAGGAGGATTGGATCGCCTTATTCGATTTTTTACAGAGCAAAAAAGAACTGGAACAAAAGCAATTTGTAAAATACTTTATAGATAAAAGGTCAATCGATAAATCAGAAAAAGACCATTACCGATGGAATTATGTAGAAGATAAAACATATCCATTTGGCGAAACCAGAGCGCAATTCATTTCGCGTTTGAGCAAAGTAGAAGGCATTGATGATATAAACGCTTTTTTAGATGAAAAGACACAACTTGGCACAAACGAAAATAGCCCGTTAATTAGTAGAATAGAACAACTTTGGCACATTATCTATTCGGTTTCTGATATCAATCAATATAAATCAGCTTTAGAAAAATTTGCTAACAAACATCATTTAGGGCAAACGTCTTTTGTAGATAATTTCATCAAATTTCCGCCTTTCAAAAGCGATTATGGTAGCTATTCCCAAAAGGCATTGCACAAATTGTTGCCTTTAATGCGTAGGGGTAAACATTGGAACGAAAATGTAATTTCAGATAAGGTTAAACAGCGAGTAAATACCATTATGGATCGTGTTAATGCCCTTGACTTAAAAGTGGATTACACGGCTAAAGATTTAGCTGAAGCTTTAGCAAATGTCAGTGATGATGATGTAAGAAAGCAGCTCATTAAAAGTTTTGTTCCGTTTAAAGATAAAAACCCATTAATTGGCTTAAATACCTATCAGGCCACATATTTGGTTTATGGTAGGCACTCAGAGGTTGGCGATATCCAGGATTGGAAAAGCCCTCAGGACATTGATGACTACCTAAAAATCTTCAAACAACACTCACTTCGCAATCCTATTGTAGAGCAAGTGGTTACCGAAACATTGCGCGTGGTACGTGATATTTGGATACATCATGGTGAGAGTAAACCGAATTTTTTCAACGAAATTCACGTAGAGTTAGGGCGTGAAATGAAAAATCCTGCTGATAAGCGAAAAAGAATAGCCGATAGAAATAGCGAAAATGAAAACACCAACCATCGTATCAGGGAAGTTTTAAAAGACTTAATGAACGATGCTTCTATTGAAGGCGACGTGCGAGATTATTCACCAAGCCAACAAGATATTTTAAAAATCTTTGAAGAAGGTGTTTATCAAAACCCAAAAGCAGATTATTCAAAAGTTAGTGAAGATGAAATTACAAAGATTAGACGTAGCAATAACCCAACTCAAAAAGAAATACAGCGCTATCGTTTATGGTTAGATCAAGGCTATATCTCACCTTATACCGGAAAGCCCATTCCGTTGTCAAAATTATTTACACACGAATATCAAATAGAGCATATCATACCGCAATCCAGGTATTTTGACAACTCTTTAAGCAATAAAATCATTTGTGAAAGTCCCGTAAATGAAGACAAAGACAATAAAACAGCATTTGAATATTTAAAAGAGAAAAGTGGCAGTGTTATCAATGGACATAAATTATTAGGTCTTGAAGAATATGAAGCCCATGTTAACCAATACTTCAAAAATAACCGACAAAAGCTTAAAAACCTATTGAGTGAGGATATTCCTGAAGGTTTTATCAACAGACAAATGAACGATAGTCGCTACATTAGTAAATTAGTAAAAGGTTTGTTGAGTAATATTGTTCGTGAAGAGGGCGAGCAAGAAGCGACTTCAAAAAACTTGATTCCTGTTACAGGCTCGGTAACCTCAAAACTTAAAAACGATTGGGGGTTGAACGACAAATGGAACGAACTTATCTTGCCACGATTTGAGCGCTTGGACCAATTAACACAAACCAATGACTTCACCGCAACCAATACCAATGGCAACACCATCCCAACTGTTCCAGAAGCGTTGCTCAAAGGCTTTAACAAGAAGCGAATAGACCATCGACATCACGCTTTGGATGCCTTGGTGGTTGCTTGCTGTACACGCAACCATAGTCATTATTTAAGTGCTTTGAATGCTGAAAATAAAAATTACGGTTTACGTGATAAGTTGCTTATTAAAAACGAAAACAACCATTATACCAAAGCATTCCAAATGCCGTGGCAAGGTTTTACAACCGAGGCTAAAAATCAATTGGATAAAACGGTGATTAGCTTTAAGCAAAACTTGCGCATTATCAATAAAGCCAACAACAAATTTTGGTCATACAAAGATGAAAATGGCAACTTAAATCTAGACAAAAACGGCAAACCCGTTAAAAAGCTACGAAAGCAAACCAAAGGGGATAATTGGGCTATAAGGAAGGCTATGCATGAGGAAACGGTTTCAGGTATCGTCAATTTACCTTGGGTCAAACTTGGTAAAGGAGAAATAACAACCGCCACGCGAGAACGAAATGATTTAGCGACATTATTTAAAGACGCAAAGACTAAAGAAAAGGCTGAAAATAAAATAAGTAAAATAACAGATACTGGTATTCAAAAAATCCTTAAGAACTACTTAAAAAGTAAAGAATACAATCCAGAATTGGCCTTTTCTCCAGAAGGAATTGAAGACATGAATAAAAACATTACTCAATTCAATGAAGGCAAATTTCATCACCCAATTTATAAAGTTCGTACTTACGAAAAAGGAAGTGGACGATTTACCTTGGGTTTTAAAGGTATAAATTCAAAGAAATATGTACAGGGTTCACCTAATCTATATTTTAACATTTATAAAAATGAAGTTGGACAATATTATGAAACGGTACCTTTAGACATGGTAATTATTCATCAGAAAGATGTAGCAAATCATCCAAAGGAAAATAGAACTTTAGCTCCTATTTGTAATACTGCTGTTATTAAAGGTAAAGAAGTTTCAGTAAATTATAAAATGACACTTTCACCTTTAGACCTCGTTTATATACCAACTGATGATGAGCTTGATAAAATCAGTTCAATTGATTTTAATAATTTAAACAAAGTCCAACTTAAAAGAATTTATAATGTAAATGATTTCTCTGGTGTAACGTGTTATTTTACACCTAATTCATTATCAAAATCCATTTGTCCGAAAGAAGTCGACATGAAATTTGATAAGAAGAAGCAAAAAACAACAGGTTCATTTGATGTAAAAACAGCAAGTTTGGAAGGCATTAGTATAAAAGAAAGATGCATCAAACTCAAAGTAGATAGGTTAGGCAATATTACCAAAGCTTAATAGTATGATCAAACGCACCCTCTTTTTCGGTAATCCCGCTTATTTAAGCACCAAGAACGAGCAATTGGTGGTCAACTTTCCGGAGGAAGGCAAAAAAGAGGCCACCATCCCCATTGAGGACTTGGGCTATGTGGTGTTGGAAGATCCGCAGATTACGGTTACCAATGGGTTGTTGATGAAGTTGGTGCAAAACAAAACCGCCGTCATAACCTGCGACAAACAGCATTTGCCCTGTTCGTTTTTCCAACCCTTGGTTGGGCATAGCGAACAGACCGAGCGTATGCGCCACCAATTGAATGCCAGCATACCCCTTAAAAAACAATTATGGCAACAAACCGTAATGGCCAAAATTGAAAATCAGGCGCAACACCTTTTACAACGGGATAAAAATGCCCTAAAATTAAAACGCTGGGCCAAAGAAGTTAAAAGTGGCGACACTGACAACCATGAAGCCTATGCTGCGGCTTATTATTTTCAAAACCTATTTGAAATAGCCGGTTTTAGTCGCAACCAGAAAGGAATGGCCCCCAACAATTTACTGAATTATGGTTATGCCATACTAAGGGCCGTAACCGCAAGGGCCTTATGCAGTAGTGGCTTATTACCCGCTATCGGTATTTATCATCGCAATAAGTACAACGCCTTTTGTTTGGCCGATGATATCATGGAGCCCTATAGGCCTTTTGTAGATGCCTTGGTGTACGACATTGTGGAAACGGGGTGCCAGTTGGAAGAATTGAATCAAAATTTGAAAGCAGAACTTTTAAGCATACCGGCGATGGACGTGGTGATCGATGGGAAACAAAGCCCATTAATGAATGCCATGAGCCGCACCACCAATAGTCTGTATGAATGTTTTTTGGGTAGTGGTCGTAGGTTGTTGTATCCAGAATTTCAATACGTAAAATGAACATAAATGTAAGGACGAGCGCAGTCGGGTCCTCAAAAGTAAAGGAAGAACCGAGTGTCAGGTCGAGCGCAGTCGAGACCTCATTATTAAAAAAGCAACCGATTATTTGTCAGTTCGAGCGCAGTCGAGAACTAAAAGCCCATGAAAACGTATAAAGTGTGCATGCTGGAATACAAAGACAACCTAGTGTACACTGGGGTTACGAACGATAAAGCCAGGCGTTTCGATGAGCATCAGTTGGGGATAAACAAAATCGGTTTTACCTATAAACGAAGACCGGTACGCTTAATAGGACACGAAACGTTCAATGAAATGGAACAGCGATTGCCATAGCGAAACAACTAAAGAAGTAGAGTAGTACAAAGAAATGGGGCTTGGCCAACGGGAATGAAGAACTGTTGTGCATTTTGGCCAAATACAGGAATGCGAGCCATTTTAAATATAAACCTTGAATGAGGTCTCGACTGCGCTCGACCTGACCTATGTTAGCCAATTTAAATGTGTTTAGGCTCAATTGCTATAGCGCTGGGAACCATGGACTTTAGGGCTATTCATATAAATTTTATGCTCAACCTGATGTTAAGATGAGTAAAGACCATTTCAGCCGTTTAAACCAATACAGAAGCATGTGGGTACTTGTGTTTTTTGATTTACCAACGGAAACTTTGACCGAAAGGAAGTATGCCGCAAAGTTCAGAAAAGACCTTTTGAATGATGGATTTGCCATGTTTCAATTCAGTATTTACCTGCGGTTTTGTCCCAGTAGGGAAAATGCTGCGGTGCATATTAAGCGGACTAAAAATGCCCTGCCCAAAAAAGGAAAGGTGGGCATCATGCAGATTACCGATAAACAGTTTGGGATGATGGAACTTTTTCATGGCCAAAAAGAACAGCCCCCAGAACCACCTAGCCAACAATTGGAACTTTTTTAGCATTCAAAATGTCAGGTCGAGCGCAGTCGAGACCTAATTGATAAAGAAGCAATCCCATTATTTGTCAGGTCGAGCGCAGTCGAGACCTCAATTGGCACATTTTTTTATTTCTACGACTAGTCTTAAAGAACAGGATACCAGCCAATTATGGCGGGTATCCTGTGAACTATCCTTAAAATTAAAGAACTGAAAGCAATTCACAACACGATACTATGGGAGTATGGCAACCAACTACCTGTGAACTATCCTTAAAATTAAAGAACTGAAAGCAATTCACAACGGAGTGTTGAATACTTACCCTGTCCAATATCCTGTGAACTATCCTTAAAATTAAAGAACTGAAAGCAATTCACAACCTTCAAAGCCAATTCGCGTTTCTTGACGGTCCTGTGAACTATCCTTAAAATTAAAGAACTGAAAGCAATTCACAACAAAAGCCAAGGTCACTCCTTTTGTGGTGAACCTGTGAACTATCCTTAAAATTAAAGAACTGAAAGCAATTCACAACTTCAATAGTCCAATTATTATCAATGTCCACCCTGTGAACTATCCTTAAAATTAAAGAACTGAAAGCAATTCACAACCGCCTTTGCCTTTTTCGCACGTAGCTTTTTCCTGTGAACTATCCTTAAAATTAAAGAACTGAAAGCAATTCACAACACTTTTGTTTTCATGGATACTATAACCGAACCTGTGAACTATCCTTAAAATTAAAGAACTGAAAGCAATTCACAACGGCAACGTCCTTCCGTTTTTCAGGGCCTCGCCTGTGAACTATCCTTAAAATTAAAGAACTGAAAGCAATTCACAACGCCGCTACCTTGTCAACCAATGGCTTCTGCCTGTGAACTATCCTTAAAATTAAAGAACTGAAAGCAATTCACAACTTCTATAGTCGATCCAATCAACCTTTAGATCCTGTGAACTATCCTTAAAATTAAAGAACTGAAAGCAATTCACAACATATAGTTCATTACTAAACGTTCTAAAAACCTGTGAACTATCCTTAAAATTAAAGAACTGAAAGCAATTCACAACTACTGTGACATTATCGACCAAAGACAAGTACCTGTGAACTATCCTTAAAATTAAAGAACTGAAAGCAATTCACAACACTTTCTACTTCATTAAAAAAAAAATATCCCCTGTGAACTATCCTTAAAATTAAAGAACTGAAAGCAATTCACAACAGATCGGCCGCTGAAGCCTTTTACCGTAGCCCTGTGAACTATCCTTAAAATTAAAGAACTGAAAGCAATTCACAACATATGTCAGGGTTTAGGTTAAACTCCCTCTCCTGTGAACTATCCTTAAAATTAAAGAACTGAAAGCAATTCACAACGCCGCCTGGATCGCCTTCTCTAGGTTCTGCCCTGTGAACTATCCTTAAAATTAAAGAACTGAAAGCAATTCACAACGAGTTATCGATCGACGGGGTAATTTATGAACCTGTGAACTATCCTTAAAATTAAAGAACTGAAAGCAATTCACAACTAATTTTCAAAGAAGGGCTGTGAAGAATTACCTGTGAACTATCCTTAAAATTAAAGAACTGAAAGCAATTCACAACTCTCGATGCGGAAGCCAATAATGTGAATATCCTGTGAACTATCCTTAAAATTAAAGAACTGAAAGCAATTCACAACGTTATCGGGTTGAAACCCTCAACGGATAACCCTGTGAACTATCCTTAAAATTAAAGAACTGAAAGCAATTCACAACATCTTTTTAAGTTCTGTTTCATATTCGTTTCCTGTGAACTATCCTTAAAATTAAAGAACTGAAAGCAATTCACAACGATCCCCGTTATTTTGTTTTAAAGTATGGCCTGTGAACTATCCTTAAAATTAAAGAACTGAAAGCAATTCACAACATCACTCGCAAACGTGTAAATTTTACAGCCCCTGTGAACTATCCTTAAAATTAAAGAACTGAAAGCAATTCACAACCGAACGTGACACAAGTGATTCAGCTTATTGCCTGTGAACTATCCTTAAAATTAAAGAACTGAAAGCAATTCACAACAGGCTTATAACACGGCCATCGTTGAGAACCCCTGTGAACTATCCTTAAAATTAAAGAACTGAAAGCAATTCACAACATCGGCTTTTTCTAAGTGTTTCCGGCACGCCTGTGAACTATCCTTAAAATTAAAGAACTGAAAGCAATTCACAACCGGTCAAAGTAAAAAATTGCGGTTGTGGGTCCTGTGAACTATCCTTAAAATTAAAGAACTGAAAGCAATTCACAACGGGCAGATCAAAAACCTAGGATCGATAAACCTGTGAACTATCCTTAAAATTAAAGAACTGAAAGCAATTCACAACTGAAAGCCGTTCATTACGTTGGTAATCTGACCTGTGAACTATCCTTAAAATTAAAGAACTGAAAGCAATTCACAACGGGTCCATTCCCAACCTTTCGTAAATCTGACCTGTGAACTATCCTTAAAATTAAAGAACTGAAAGCAATTCACAACAGGGATTATGAAGGGTTGAACCTAGATACGCCTGTGAACTATCCTTAAAATTAAAGAACTGAAAGCAATTCACAACGCATCACGTTTCAATGAAATCTCAACCGAACCTGTGAACTATCCTTAAAATTAAAGAACTGAAAGCAATTCACAACTAAACCGTTTTTTACATCTTTTTGCCGCGACCTGTGAACTATCCTTAAAATTAAAGAACTGAAAGCAATTCACAACGCACACGGTCGATTGTATCAGCTTAAAATGCCTGTGAACTATCCTTAAAATTAAAGAACTGAAAGCAATTCACAACTATCCTCTTTCTACTTCAACGAACTTACTCCTGTGAACTATCCTTAAAATTAAAGAACTGAAAGCAATTCACAACGCAGCTGGCAAAAGGGTTTCTTTCTTGGCACCTGTGAACTATCCTTAAAATTAAAGAACTGAAAGCAATTCACAACCGGGGTTGAAATATCCCGTTTTAAATAAGTCCTGTGAACTATCCTTAAAATTAAAGAACTGAAAGCAATTCACAACCGATATACAATCGTTAATGAGCCTCCTTTTCCTGTGAACTATCCTTAAAATTAAAGAACTGAAAGCAATTCACAACCATCATGACTACTTTTAACAAAGACTTCCACCTGTGAACTATCCTTAAAATTAAAGAACTGAAAGCAATTCACAACGGCGACAGCGTAAACCAATTGGCCACGGTACCTGTGAACTATCCTTAAAATTAAAGAACTGAAAGCAATTCACAACATCTCGTTGTAGAATGATTCCAATCCTTTCCTGTGAACTATCCTTAAAATTAAAGAACTGACACCTTAAAACCAAACCAAGGAGTAGCGAAAACATAGCTCGTTACCCTAACGATGGTGAGGTA
>NZ_JARBUY010000004.1:94628-198227 GCF_028882255.1 Maribacter polysaccharolyticus | reverse complement strand
TGCGCTCAGGGCATGAATTAAAGAACTGACACCTTAAAACCAAACCAAGGAGTAGCGAAAACATAGCTCGTTACCCTCACAATGGTGAGGTAACGGACTCAACCACGAGGTGCAGCGAAGCTAAAGTAATCCATGACTCTCAGTGTGCCTTTATTTGTAAACTAAAAATGCCCAATATCCATTGTATGGGGCATTTTAATATAAATTCAAAGCGACTTGTAGCTTAGGCTATAAACCCGCGTTATTTCCTAGAGAACAAGGCTTCCATTTCTTCCAAGGTCTTTCCTTTGGTCTCAGGAATGTATTTATAGACAAATACTATAATGATGACTATAAAGGCCGAAAACAGGAAGTAGGGTAACGCATTGTTCCAAGTACCTCCATTCATGATCAGGTCATTCGCATCACTTTCGACCACCATAGGGAAGGTCTGAGATACGAAATAGTTGGCCAACCATTGCACTGCAACCGCAACGGACATGGCGGCACTTCGTATTTTATTGGGGAATATCTCAGATAATAACACCCAAACAATAGGGCCCATAGACATGGCGAAGGAGCCGATGAAAATAAGCACGCCGATAAGACTTATGATGCCTTCAGAGGAAGAAATTGTGGGTAGGCCAGCAGAATTCACATGGGCATAATCACTGAAATAAAGGGTGAAGCCCATCAATAAGAAACCGATTAGCATACCAAAACCACCGATAATCAATAAGGGTTTTCGGCCAAGTTTATCTACCGTGAACATGGCAATGAAGGTAAAGACCAGGTTTACGGTGGCCAATAATATCTGTTGTAGTAGAATGTCATCCTGTCCAAAACCAAGGGCCTGCTCAAATATGTCGGCCCCGTAATAGAGTACCGCATTGATGCCCGTAAACTGTTGCAAGGCCGATAGTACCGTGCCTATGATGACGATCGGTAGCATGGTCTTATTAAAGATGGATGCTTTTTTCTCCGTGCTTTCCGCGACGATGGAATCTTTGATGTCCTTGAATTCCTTAGCGGCGATTGCTTCACCATGTATGCGGGTCAAGATATTCTTTGCCTCATCCTCCCTACCTTTGATCATTAACCAACGGGGACTTTTAGGTACAAAGAAAAGGAAGACGAAAAAGAATCCGGCGGGTACCAATTCCGACCAGAACATGTTACGCCATCCGAAGGCGATATTCTCACTTTCACTTAATTCGGCCCCGATAAAATACGTAACCAGGAATACGATAAAAAAGCCAATGACCACCGCCAATTGGTAAAAGGTGACAAGGTTACCCCTATTCTTTGCGGGGGCAATCTCAGCAATGTACATGGGGGCGTTCATGGAGGCAATTCCTATGGCGATTCCCCCGATGAGCCTAAAGACAACCAATAAGGTCGTTGATTCGGGCAATATGCTGGGCAGACCCGATCCCCATGCCGAAATGATAAACAGCAGGGAAGCTATGATCAAGGATATTTTTCTGCCTATGGCCTTACTTATCACTCCTGCCGTAGCGGCACCGGCCAGGGCTCCCAATAACGCACTACTGACGATAAACCCTTTTAATGCTCCGGTAAGTTCAAAGTATTTGGAGAAATAGAATTGTGTTCCATTGATAACCCCTGTATCATATCCGAATAACAGGCCGCCTAAGGTAATTACAATGGTAATAAAATAAATATTGATTTTTGCAGTTGATTTTTTCCCCATGGTTTTGATTGGTTTACATTTTTTACATGAAACCAAAGATAACTTTTTGTTGGGGAAACACCACTTTTGGACATTTAATAATTATCGGAATTATTTTTATTGATATCCTGATTAATTTTAAGAATGGCTGAGGATTTCCGATAATGTATGGGTGGGGTACAAAAGAAACCGTTTTTTGGGTGTGATCGAATGCAGTTGTCCCCAATGGCTCAATTTTAAGGGTGGTTCGGGTACGACCAAGCGAATGGGAGGGGGATGGTAAAAACGACCACCTCAAAAAGTAGTGGATCCGATTTGTTGTCTTCGGATGAAAACTAATGTATATCCCCTTTCGAAGGTTCCAAAACCATCGACATGGAATTTATACAGTACCGTAAGCCACTGGGTTCAGGGCCGTCAGGAAAAACATGGCCCAAATGGGCATCACAGCTATTGCACATGACCTCTACCCGGATCATTCCAAAACTGCTGTCTTTTTTGTATTTGATGGCATTGTTTTTTACCGGTTGGGTAAAACTGGGCCAGCCGGTACCCGATTCGAATTTTATCGTGGAATCGAATAATGGGGACCCGCAACATACACAATTGTATTTTCCTGCTTCGTGAATAGTACATAAGTCTCCCGAATGGGGGGCTTCGGTTCCTTTTTTACGGGTAATCCTGAATTGTTCCGGACTTAAGATCTCGCGCCATTCATTTTCTGTTTTCGCTACCCTTTGGTCCGGTGCCGGATTGCCGTTTAATGTAAAATCGATGACATTTTTCCAAGTGATCATAGTAATGTTTTTTCTGTCCTTGTTCTTTTCGTAGGGTAAATCAGGGGCTTCACCAGGGATACCTTTGCGTCCCATTTTCAAAACCCCTGGAATCGTTTTGGGGGTTGGGACTTTACGAATTTAAACTAAATTTGCCAGATGGATCGCGCTAGGAAAAACAAAACCCTTTATGCCATTTTAATGGTATTGTGTATCATTGGTTTTTGGTTGTTTGAAAATTTTTATACTCCCGACACCTATTCGGTAGCACTCGATGACGGACAAAAGACCAGTATCCCCTCTTTTCTTTTGCCCAGTTCCACCACAGGGGCCATTGCGGCCCATGACCATTTCATACTGTCCTATAACGAGCCCTTTGAACAGGCCGAATGGGTGGCTTATATGCTTAAAAAGGAACACCTAACGTATGAGGACCGTAAACGGCCATATTTTATCGAGGACCCTAAGGTAAAGACCAAATCGGCAGATTGGCGCAATTATAAAGGATCTGGCTATGATCGGGGCCATTTATGTCCGGCCGGGGATCGGCGATTTTCGGAATATGCTTATAAGGAGACGTTTTATACCAGTAATATAAGTCCACAAGACCGCGATTTTAATGCCGGTATCTGGAATAGGTTGGAAATGCAGGTAAGGAGATGGGCCAAACGGTATGGGGAGGTTTTTGTGGTTACGGGAGGTGTACTCGAAGAAGGCCTTGAGGAAATAGGGGAGGAAGATGTGGACGTTCCTAAGTACTATTATAAAATTATTGCCAAAGGGGATATGGATGACCTTGAGGTACTCGCTTTTTTAATGCCCAGTAGTGAAAGTTCCAAAACATTGCAGGCATTCCTGGTCCCTGTCGATGAAGTGGAGCGGATGACCGGATTGGATTTTTTTGAAAAATTACCTGATGGGATCGAAGCAAAGCTGGAAAGTACTACAACAGTTTCCGGATGGAAATTTTAGATGCCTTCCTTTAACCGGTTCGAATCGAGCTTTAAGAATATAAACAACAAGATGGTAAAAAAGAGCAAACCCGAACCGCCATAACTAAAAAACGGTAACGGTATACCGATAGTGGGTAATATACCGATGACCATCCCTATATTGATAAAATAATGGATCAATAAGATGGATATGACCCCATACCCGTACATTCGTGAAAATGGGTTTTTTTGCCTTTCGGCCAAATAGACCAACCGAAGGAATAGGCATGTAAAGAGCAGGATGACCGTTGCCGTGCCCATAAAACCCCATTCTTCCCCTACAGTGGTAAAAATGAAATCGGTGTGTTGTTCAGGTACAAAATCCCCTTTGGTACGGGTACCTTCCAAAAAACCTTTTCCGAAAAAACCGCCAGACTCAATGGCCTTCTCCGATTGATAGGTATTGTACCCAACGCTCTTCCGGATCTGTTCCAGTTTTGTGGGGTCCTTTTCCAAGCGCAGCCAAAGGCCAAAACGATCCCTATGCCTTTGTTCAAAAACCTTGTTGAACACGAAATTCACCGATAGTGAAAATAAAATGGTGACCACTATTACACCGATCAAGGGGAAAACCGGGACTTTGAATGTTTTCTTTTTGGTAAGGAAAAAAATCACCAAAAACAACCCAATGAATATGACGATCCAAATGGTACCGAACATCAAAGTCGTTATGAACACTGAAATCGCGAGAAGGCCGATAGCCAAATAATATAACGGAAGTCCTTCCCTAAAAATCACGAATATCAAAGCAAAGAATACCAGGGCGCTCCCGGGATCGGGTTGTGGGATGATCAATAAGGCGGGCAATAGAATGATCCCTAACGCATAAAACTGGTCTTTTCGCCTTTTTATATCCGTTTGTATATCGCTTAAATACTTGGCCAATGCCAGTGCGGTCGCCACTTTGGCGAATTCGGAGGGTTGAAGGTTGAAAAACCCCAGATTATACCAAGAAGTGGCCCCGGATATGGTCTTTCCGAAAACAAAAAGACCCAATAACAACAGTAGGGCTATGACATACATCAGGCTGGAAAACCTTTCATAAAAGTTGGCCTCTAATCCTATGATCACAATGATGGTTGCCAAGCTTACCCCAATAAAGAACAATTGCTTGCCGGCCAAGGTTGCGAAATTGAAAATCGACGCATCAGTCTCTGTAAAGGTGGTAGAGTAAATATTGACCCAGCCAATGGTCACAAGGGCCAAATAGATGGATATGGATAACCAATCGATACGCTTTGCTATATTTTTACCAAACATATTCGTTTATCTTGAACTCTTCACCACTATACGGTTTTGCGTATTCGTGTTCCAGGGTTTTTTCCAGCATTCTTTTTTCAAGATCCTTTCTGGTAATCTCGCCTTTAAGGTATTTTTCTATCATCAAGGATGCGATATGTCCGGCATAACGTGATCCGTAATATCCGTTTTCGATATAAACGGCAATGGCTATTTTAGGGTTGTTTACTGGGGCGAAGGCCACAAATAGGGAATGGTCGGTCAACTGGGTTTTCACGCCATCGATAATGGTATAGTTTTCTACGGTACCTGTTTTACCAGCGATTTCAATATCCGGGATTTGAACCCATCGTGCAGTACCTTTATGATAAACATCGGCCATGCCTTTGATAATGGGTTCAAAATATTTTCGGTCTATCGTAGTTTGTTTTAAATCGGTAAATTCAGGAATGGTAATATCCTCCCCATCGATTTTTTTTATGATATGGGGCGTAAAATAATGGCCTCGATTGGCTATGGCCGCAGTCATGTTCGCCAATTGGATGGGCGTTACCGCTACCTCCCCTTGTCCAATGGAATTTGAAATGATATATGAGGAGCTCCAACGGTTGTCGCCATACCATTTGTCGTAATACTCTTTTGAGGGTATTCTTCCCGGTCTTCCGGTATGAAGGTCAGAACCCAGATAACCGCCAAGACCAAAACTCCTCATGTGTTTTTCCCATACGTCCATCGCCTCATCGGCAGTCTCGAATTTGTCGAATATTTTCCTGAAGGTCCCTGCAAAATATGCATTGCAGGACTTGTAAATACCTGAATTAAGATCGCGGATCCCACCACCACAGTGGCAACCTCGTTTGGTATTGCCGACATAAAAACCATGATAGCATGTTATTTTGGTTTCAGGGATGATGACCCCTTCTTGTAAGGCGACCAATGCATTCAAGATTTTAAAGGGGGAACCTGGCGAAGGTTCTGCCAAGAGTGCCCGGTCCCACGTGGGATTGGCAATCGAATCGTTATAAAGTTTTGTGTAGTTCCTTGACCTTTTACGGCCTACCAAAAGGGAAGGGTCGTAGGTAGGGCCTGATATCATGGATAATATTTCGCCGGTTGCGGGCTCAAGGGCAACAATGCCACCGCGTTTGCCGTGCATAAGCAATTCCCCGTATTCCTGAAGATCCTTATCTATGGTAATGCTGATTTCCTTTCCTTGTTCCGGAGGGGTATCCAATTCCCCCTCTTTGTAGGGGCCGATATCCCTATTGAACCTATCTTTTTGAATATACTGAACCCCTTTTTTACCCCTTAATATGTCTTCATAGGTTTTTTCTACACCGGTTCTTCCCTTAAGTTCGCCCTGAACGTAATATGGGTTTTGTTCCAAATCCCGTTCATTGACCTCGCTGATGTATCCAAGGACGTTGGCGGCACTTTTCGTATCGTAGTAACGCAAAGATCTTTTTTGGATGTAGAAACCTTCAAAATGGCGCATTTTTTCTTGAAGTTTTGCATAGTCTTCCTTTGAAAGTTGTGGCACCAAAACCGAAGGTAAACGCGGGGAATATATTCTGGCCCTCTTGAGTTTTTTCACAAAGTCTTCCTTCTCGAGACCGATGAGCTCACAGAATTGCAAGGTATCCAACGGCTTGACCTCCCGGGGGATGACCATGACATCATAAGCAGGGTCGTTCCCCACCAATAATTTGCCATTTCGGTCGTAGATATATCCCCTTTCGGGATAATCATAGATAGCTTTTATGGCGGGATCTTCCAAGACCTGATCGGCGGAAAAACTGAATATCTGTAGGTAAGATAACCTGGCGATAAAAACTATTCCGATAATCAGGATTATAGATGATAAAAGAATCTTCTTCATAGAAGATGGTGATTAGGCTTTAGGAACTTAATCCGTTTAAAATTCAACAACTATTTAAATGCACCGAAC
Source organism: Maribacter polysaccharolyticus (assembly GCF_028882255.1). Taxonomy (GTDB): domain Bacteria; phylum Bacteroidota; class Bacteroidia; order Flavobacteriales; family Flavobacteriaceae; genus Maribacter_A; species Maribacter_A polysaccharolyticus. The sequence goes on along the minus strand of NZ_JARBUY010000004.1, from coordinate 191,600 downwards.
ATCCTTGTTTCGTAGCGTTAAGAACGATATTTATCAAAAAGTGCCTTAAGCTTTGTTGCTACTGAACAATGATATGAACAATAAACACAAAATTAAGGAGGCAGCACCAAAGGACAACACTTTTTTAACAATTAACATGACATTGGAAAAACTGAAAATTTCCAATGAAAAGAAAACCATGTGGTGTACCAATATCAATAACGCTAAAAATGTAAATTGTTGTACCCTAGTGGTATTACTTAATTTAAAACTTTGGAATTCGTAATTGATACCGAAAACAAAACGCATTACCGTGGATCTGAAGTAGGCGATCGTAGTGGTCGCCGCCGTGTGCATGGCCATGGTATCGGAGAATAAGTCGATCGAGAGCCCCAATAGGAAGCATACCCCTATGAACAACGCCCTGTTCTGCTTTATGGGATACCAGTAAAGAAACATGATATATACCATGGGGTTGATATACCCAAAAAAGTTAAGTCGGTTGAAAACCAGTATCTGTACCAGAACCAGTAAAACAAAGCGGACGATATTTAAGAAAATACCTCTATTCATTCTCGGTTCTTTCTTCCAGCTCCTGGATTTCCTTTCGGTCTAGATTATTGATGATGTAGACATTCTTGATATTGGTCATATCGTTGAACAGCCCCACATCTATACGATAAAAACTCTTGGAGGTATCCAGGTCGTACTTTTTAATGGTGCCAATGGGGATGTTCTCGGGAAAAATACTGCTCATGGCCCCCGTGACAATGGTATCGCCAATGTTCAAAGGTACCAAACGGGGAATATCTATCAATTGGACGGTGTTGTAGTTTTCGGTATCCCAAATCAATGAACCGAAATGATTGGTGTTCTTCAATTTGGCATTGATGTTCGATTTTGTATTGAGAATGCTTTGAACCGTGGCGAATTTTCGGGAGGTGTTTTCCACGATGCCCAGAATGCCCAAATCGGTAATAACCCCCATGTCTTGTTTTATACTGTCCCTTTTTCCCCGATTTATGGTGATGTAATTTCTACTGCCCGCATAGCTGTTTTTGATTACCTGGCCCGAAATAATGGAGTACTTTAAATCCGCAGTGTCTATGGTGATATTGGGAATCGGTGCTTGGTTATATAGTTTGCTGCGTAAAATTTGGTTTTCGCGAAGCAATCTTTCATTTTCGTCATCCAAATCAAAATAGGTGTCGATGCCCTGGAACGTACCATAGATGTTCCCCGAAATCCAATGGGAAGAATTGAAGAATCGGGACTGGTGGTAAGAATGAGATCGTACCGTAAAAGCAAAGGCAATGATCATCAATAAGATATAAAGAAGAAAAATCTTATATCGTATTATGAATTTGATGATCTGCTGCATTCACTTTCTTTGTTTTGTATGCTCGTCGAAATATCCTGAAACCCTTGGAACCAAACCGGTATAAAGCAACTTGGGTGCCGAGAGGTCCTATTTGATTAAAATACTTTTGTAACGCTCTAGGTTTTTTAACGCTATACCCGTACCCCTAACTACAGCACGTAATGGGTCTTCGGCAATATATACGGGGAGATCCGTTTTTTGTGAAAGTCTTCGGTCTAACCCCCGAAGCATGGATCCACCACCAGCAAGGTAAATTCCGGTGTTGTAAATATCGGCGGCCAATTCCGGAGGGGTTTGTGATAAGGTTTCCATCACGGCATCCTCGACCCTTAAAATGGACTTGTCCAAGGCTTTGGCAATTTCCCTATACGATATCTGTACTTGCTTGGGTTTACCCGTAAGTAAATCACGCCCTTGAACCGATTTTTCGTCAGGTGGGGTTTGAAGGTCCTCGGTAGCCGAACCTATTTCGATCTTTATGGCTTCCGCAGTGCTTTCCCCTACATAAAGGTTATGCTGCGTACGCATGTAATAGATGATGTCATTGGTGAATACATCTCCCGCAATTTTAACCGATTTGTCGCAAACGATACCCCCAAGGGCGATAACGGCGATTTCGGTGGTACCCCCACCTATATCAACGATCATGTTCCCTTTCGGCTGCATGATGTCCAAACCGATACCAATGGCAGCGGCCATGGGCTCGTGAATCAAATACACTTCCTTGCCATTGACACGTTCCGCCGATTCCTTAACCGCCCGCATTTCAACTTCCGTAATGCCCGATGGTATGCAAATGACCATCCGCAAGGCAGGAGGGAACCATTTTTTCTTTAATGCGGGAATATTCTTGATGAACATATTGATCATCTTTTCCGAGGCATCGAAATCTGCAATAACCCCGTCTTTCAACGGTCTAATGGTTTTTATGTTCTCGTGGGTTTTCCCTTGCATCATGTTGGCTTCCTTACCTACAGCGATGATTTTGCCCGAAATACGATCCCTGGCAACGATTGACGGACTGTCTACAACGACTTTGTCCGCATGAATGATAAGGGTGTTTGCCGTACCTAAGTCAATGGCAATTTCCTCGGTTAAGAAATCAAAAAATCCCATTTTTTGTTATTTGTTCGGGTTAATGGTGCATTTCATCGACAAAAGTAGTGAAATTAATGCTTAAAATGACGTGTGCCTGTCATTACCATGGCAATATTATTTTCATTGCAATAATCGATGCTCAGTTGGTCCTTGATCGACCCTCCCGGCTGTATAACGCTCGTAATCCCACTTTTATGCGCAATTTCGACACAATCGGGGAAAGGGAAGAAGGCATCACTCGCCATCACGGCCCCGTTTAAATCAAAATTGAACGACTTTGCCTTGTGTATCGCCTGGTTCAGGGCATCTACGCGGGAAGTTTGTCCGGTACCACTTGCGCATAGTTGTTTGTTCTTAGCAAGGACGATGGTATTCGATTTGGTATGTTTACATAACTTAGAGGCGAAAATAAGGTCTTCTACCTCACGGTCTGTAGGGGTTTTTACGGTAACTTCGGTTAAATCGGCAACGGCATCCGTCTTGTGGTCCTTTTCTTGTAATAATACGCCGTTCAAACATGTCCTGACGAGCATGTCGGGCATTTCAACCTCATTTTGGATCAGGATGATCCTGTTTTTTTTGCCTTTCAAAATTTCCAAGGCGTCATCGGCATAACTCGGGGCGATGACCACTTCACAGAAAAGTTTGTGGATTTCCTCGGCAGTTGCCTTGTCAATTTCCTTATTACTGATCAGAACGCCACCGAATGCAGAAACGGGATCGCCGGCCAAAGCATCCAAGTAGGCCTGATGAAGGGTGTCCCTCATGGCCAGACCACAGGCATTATTGTGTTTTAAAATGGCAAAGGTGGGGCCGTCGTTTTTAAATTCGCCCATTAGGTTCACTGCGGCATCAACATCGAGTAGGTTGTTGTACGAGAGTTCCTTGCCATGGAGTTTTGAGAACATGGCGTCAAAATCACCGAAGAAAAACCCTTTTTGGTGTGGGTTTTCGCCATAGCGTAAAACTTTCCCCTGTGTTTCACTGATCTTTAATGCAGCCTCTTGGTGGTCGGCATTGAAATAATTGAATATCGCTGAATCGTAATGGGAAGAAATGTTGAATGATTTTGTGGCAAAGCGTCTGCGATCTTCAAGGGTGGTCGATCCATTGCCTTGGGTTATCAATTCCAGCACTTCGGCGTAATCTTCCATGGAAGACACACAAAGGACATCTTTGTAATTTTTTGCGGCCGCCCGTATCAACGAAATGCCACCTATATCTATTTTTTCGATAATTTCCTGTTCGGAAGCCCCACTGGCCACTGTTTTTTCAAATGGGTATAGGTCTACGATGACAATGTCCAATTGTGGAATTTCAAATTCTTCCAATTGTGCCAGATCGCTTTCGTTGTCCTGTCTGTTCAAAATTCCCCCAAAGACTTTTGGATGCAAGGTTTTTACCCTGCCCCCTAGGATCGAAGGATAGCTGGTTACCTCTTCAACCGGTACAACGTCTATGCCTAGGTCTTTGATGAATTTCTCGGTTCCCCCAGTAGAATATATGGTGATGCCGAGTTCATTGAATTTTTTTACGATAGGTTCAAGTCCGTCCTTATGAAATACTGATATTAAGGCCGATGTCGCTTTCTTGGTGCTCATTTTGCTGCTGCTCGATTTTTGGTTTCTAAGCACACAAAAGTAATTTTTTTGAGGCTAACAAATAAGGTAGGTTATCAACAAAAACAAGAAAGTTTTAACCAATGGAACCTGGTTAGGGTCAAATTACATGATTTAGGTGCCGAAAACAGCTTTAGAAGTGGCCAAACAGGGGGCAGGCCCAAGATATTGACCCATGCCCGTCCCAATTCTAAGAGTGAATTTACTGAAAGGGGTATCCAACAAGTTGGAATACCCTTTGGTTCACATGATCTTGGCAATTTCGGAATTGATATATTCCAATAATTTCTCGTCCTCTTCCGTAAAGGGATCGGGCGTGTTCGAATCGATATCGATTTGACCGATATTTTCACCATTCAAAAATAGGGGAACGACAATTTCTGCCTTCACGGTTATACTGCAGGCAATATAATTGTCCTGGGCATTGACATCGGGGACCACAAAGTTTTGGTTGCTTACGGCGACCTGACCACATATTCCCTTGCCAAAGGGTATAATGGTATGGTCGGTAGGCGCACCGGCGTAAGGACCTAGTTTCAGTTCTTCCTTATCCCCGTTTTTGAAATAAAAACCGACCCAATCATAATGGGGAACACGATCTTTCAGTAATTCGCAGATGCCTTGCAGGCGTTCGTCCATGCCGGCATTGCCATTGGATAACAGTTCGTTTATTTCAGGTTGCAGTTCTTTGAGCATGATTTTTTTTGGCGAAGATATTAAATTGCTTTGTAATTCCATGGAATGGGAGCTTGAGCGCTTTAACCTAAAATTGCATAAACGGGTTCCATGGGACGCATACAAACCAAATATTTGTATTTTTGGATCCGTGAAAGCCTATGTATCCAAAATAATCGCAGTTTCCATGGCCCTTCTGCTTTTGGCCACCACCACTTCCTGGAAGGTCGAAAAGCACTTTTGTATGGGGCATTTGGTCGATATGGCATTTTTCGTTGATGCCGAAGGTTGTGGGATGGATAGTCCGGATGCTTCCGATCCGGAAACGATCATCGGTAAAAAATCGTGCTGTGCGAATGAGATAATTGCGAAAAAAGGTCAAAATGATATCAAGCCTTCCGATACCGATATTGATCTGGAACGGCAACTGTACTTCATCACGTACATCGATGGCTGCCTTGGTCTTTTTGAACCGATCCATGGCCACAATATTGTGAATAGGCAATATATTCCGCCCAAGATCGTCAAGGATATCCAATTGCTCGGCGATGTCTTCTTGATTTGATTCCTTTTTTTTCTCCATACGCCCGCCTTGGACCGTTCCCGGTTATATGGGACAGGGACTAACCACCATGGGAAAAACCAGTAGCCACTGCAGCACGTTGTTTAATGTAAATATTTGACCGTAAAGGATTTATCTTGAAGATGATACGTAAAAAGTGAACGGTGTTGAATGGTTGTTTCAAAGGGCGTCTAAAGACCGGAATATGGAACGAGCCTTCCATATCCACCAAATACAAAGATGAATTGACAAAAGTTTTAATGGAATAAATGAATAAAAATTTAATTGTATGGTTTTCCGCTCTTTTGCCTTGGTTGGCTTTCTCTCAAGGGAAAGTGGAAGGAATGGTCATGGACACAAGTGAAGGGGAGAATAATCTGGGGTTGTCCGGGGTCAATGTGTATTGGCAAGATTCACAAACCGGAGTCGTAACCGATTTTGACGGTAAATTTTCGATACCTTATTTAAAGGACTTCAACAAATTGATCATTAGTTATGTCGGGTATGAACCGGATACGTTAACGGTCAATACCCCTAAATATATACGTCATACGCTGAAAGCTTCCAATGCGCTGGATGAGGTCATAGTGAAAAAGGAGCGTGATGCCATTCAGAAAACCTTTTTCAGTCCGTCGAATGTCGTAACCGTGAATAGTGCGGAACTATTGAAGGCAGCCTGCTGTAATCTGGCAGAGAGCTTTGAGACCAATCCTGCGATCGATGTAAACCTTTCCGATGGATTGACAGGGACAAAACAAATTCAAATGCTGGGGCTGACAAGTCCGTATCTGTTGATAACCCAAGAGAATATCCCCATGGTTCGTGGGGCATCGCAGGCTTACGGACTCACATTCACTCCCGGTACCTGGATCGAGAGTATCCAAATTACCAAGGGGGCAGGAAGTGTGGTCAATGGGTATGAAAGTATTTCGGGCCAGATCAATACCGAACTTGTGAAACCACTTACCGATAAGGCCATTTTCGTAAATGGATATGCGAATCAGAACGGACGTTATGAGCTGAATACGCATTTCAATAAAAAGCTTACTGAAAAATTAAGTGCCGGTTTTTATGTCCATGGGAATACCCGGACCCAAAAAGAGGATATTAATGAAGACGGATTCTTGGATGCCCCATTGGCCGATCAAATTAATATTATGAACCGTTGGCAATACCAAGATCCGGAAAAAGGATGGGTCAGCTTTTTTAATGTGCGATTTTTGAATGACGAAAAACAAGTAGGGCAAATGGATTTCAATCCTGATACCGATAAGTTTACGACCAATAGTTGGGGCAGTGAGATCAATACCCGTCGTTTCGATACATCGGTGAAATTGGGTTATGTTTTTCCGGAACTGCCTTATCAGAGTTTTGGGTTTCAAACTTCCTATAGTTTACATAAACAGGATTCGTATTTCGGATTTGGAACCTATGATATCGATCATGAAAGTTTGTATGGTAACCTCATATTCAATTCAATTATCGGCGATACCCGAAACAGGTTTGCTACGGGAATTACCTTTGCGTATGATGGATATGACGAAATGGTGACCGGTACCGACTATTCACGGGAAGACAGATCGGTAGGGGCGTTTTTTGAATATAGTTACGAGAACTTGGAGAAAGTCAGTTTAACGGCTGGGTTGCGCGTTGATCGTCATAATAGATTGGGAACGTTTATGACGCCAAGGTTCCATATTCGCTATACACCTTGGGAAAAGGGTAGTTTACGGGGTTCGTTCGGAAGGGGAAAAAGAGCGGCCAATATCTTTGCGGAGAACCAACAATTGTTTGCATCGGCCCGGAAGGTAAATATCTTGGATACGGATGGCAATGTTTATGGCCTGGAGCCGGAAGATGCATGGAATTACGGGGTGAGTTTTTTGCAAGGGTTTAATTTCCTGAATAAAAAAGGGGATATTTCGGTCGATTATTATATCACCGATTTTACGAATCAAGTCGTAGTCGATTGGGAAAACCCGCAGGAAGTTTCATTCTATAATTTGGATGGGAATAGTAGTGCGAAGAGTTTCCAAATCGAATTGAATTACGAATTGTTGGCCCGTTTAAATTTCAGGACGGCCTATAAATATTATGATGTATCGACCGATTACCAAGGGGGTACCCTGCAAAAGCCATTACAGGCACAACATCGTTTTTTCATCAACTTGGGTTACGTGACCAAGGCCAAGGAGGACGGGGCACAATGGAAATTCGATTATACCTTGCATAGTATGGGGGAAATGAGATTGCCCGATACCAGTACCAATCCCGATCAGTACCGATTGTCGGATCATTCATCGCCATATAACCTTATGAATGCCCAAATCACCAAAGTATTTTCAGGTAAGTTTGAGTTATATTTAGGGGCAGAGAACATAAGTGGGGTGCAGCAGGATAATCCGGTTCTGGCCGCAGATGATCCATTTGGCCCAAATTTTGACACCACAATAGTGTATGCGCCGATCATGGGGAGAATGTTCTATGGCGGATTTAGATTTAAAATATAATACCTAACAATCAATATAAAAACAATGAAGACAACGGTTTTATCAATTGCAATGATGTTAATGGCCATATTGACCACGGCCCAGGATAAGAATAAGAAAATGACTTTTGATGTTAACGGCAAATGTGCCATGTGCAAAGAGCGTATTGAAAAGGCGGCCTTGAACGTAAAAGGGGTGAAGTATGCAAATTGGGATATACCCACACATCAATTATCGATAATCATGGATGAACGCAAAACCGATGCCATGAAGATCAAAACGGCTATAGTTGCGGTAGGTCACGATACCAAGGAATTAAAGGCTACCGAGGAGGCTTATAATAGTGTGCATCCCTGTTGTAAGTACAGGGAAGACAATTCGGATGATGGGGCCATTCACAAAATGTAGTCAAGATCAATTCGTTGCGGACGATTGGTTTAGTGCCAAATTGATCATCGTGGGTCAAATACCTGACGGATTTCCCATTACAGGACAACAAAAAAAACCGCACTTGGATTTCCAAGTGCGGTTTCTTATTTGTAGAACCTGTGTTTTCAGGTTTGTATTTGGCTGTAATGCTACGATTACATCATACCGGGCATTCCGCCACCGCCCATTGGAGGCATGGCAGCAGGTGTATCTTCCTTGATATCGGTCAACGCACATTCAGTAGTAAGGATCATACCGGATACCGATGCGGCGTTCTCCAAGGCAACCCTTGTAACTTTCATTGGATCGATGATTCCTGCTTTGAACATTTCAACATATTGCTCAGACTTGGCATCATAGCCGTAATCACCTTTGCCTTCCTGAACTTTAGCTACAACTACGGAACCTTCACCTCCAGCGTTTTCAACGATGGTTCGCAATGGGGCTTCAATGGCCCTTGCAACGATTTGTAATCCGGTTTCCTCATCGGCATTTTCGGCTTTGATTTTGGATAAGACGCTCTTGGCACGAACCAATGCAACGCCACCACCTGCAACGATACCTTCTTCTACCGCAGCCCTTGTTGCATGCAATGCATCGTCAACACGGTCTTTCTTTTCTTTCATTTCAACCTCAGAAGCTGCACCTACATAAAGAACGGCAACACCACCGGCCAATTTGGCCAAACGTTCCTGTAGTTTTTCCCTATCATAATCGGAAGTTGTGGTTTCTATCTGTGCTTTGATTTGGTTTACCCTTGTTTTGATGTCCTCAGCGACCCCACCACCATTTACGATAGTCGTGTTGTCTTTATCGATGGTCACTTTTTCACAGGTACCCAACATGTCAATTGTGGTATTGTCCAAAGAGAAACCTCTTTCTTCTGCGATTACCGTTCCTTTGGTCAAGATGGCAATATCTTCCAACATTGCTTTTCTTCGGTCACCGAATCCTGGGGCTTTTACAGCGGCGATTTTCAATGATCCCCTTAATTTGTTGACTACCAAAGTGGCCAAAGCTTCACCGTCTACATCTTCGGCGATGATCAATAATGGTTTTCCCGATTGGGCCACAGGCTCCAAGACCGGAAGTAAATCCTTCATGGAAGAGATTTTCTTGTCGAAAAGAAGGATGTATGGGTTTTCCAAATCAGTGGTCATCTTTTCAGAATCGGTCACGAAATAAGGAGATAGGTATCCTCTATCGAATTGCATACCTTCTACAACATCAACATAAGTATCCGTTCCTTTGGCTTCCTCAACGGTGATAACACCTTCTTTGCCAACTTTGCCGAATGCTTGGGCAATCAACTCACCAATGGTCTCATCGTTGTTCGAAGAAATAGAGGCAACTTGTTTTATTTTTTCGGAAGAATCGCCGACCTTTTTGGATTGTTTGGCCAAATCGGCAACAATGGCCTCAACAGCTTTGTCGATACCTCTTTTCAAGTCCATTGGGTTTGCACCTGCGGCAACATTCTTCAAGCCTTCTTTAACGATGGCTTGGGCAAGAACGGTCGCTGTAGTTGTCCCGTCACCTGCAAGGTCATTGGTTTTGGAAGCTACTTCCTTAACCATTTGTGCCCCCATGTTTTCCAAAGCATCTTCCAGCTCGATTTCTTTAGCTACCGAAACACCGTCTTTGGTGACTACAGGAGCTCCGAATGATTTGCTGATGATAACATTCCTACCTTTGGGCCCTAAGGTTACCTTTACGGCATTGGCCAAGGCATCTACCCCTCTTCTTAGGCCATCGCGTGCTTCAATATCAAATTTTATATCTTTTGCCATAATAAAAATTTTATTTTTAAAATTTTAAGCTCCAAATTTCAATATCCAAATTCCCATTTATAATGAAGATTACGTTTGGGAACCTGTGATTTGTATACTTTGGAATTTACGTTAGTTATATAATTGCTAAAATGTCACTTTCCCTCATCATCAGGTAATCGGTACCTTCCAATTTTAACTCGGTACCGGCATATTTCCCATAAAGGACAGTGTCACCCACCTTTACGGTAATTTGCTCATCCTTTGTTCCAGGGCCTACAGCAACTACTTTCCCTTTTTGAGGTTTTTCTTTAGCGGTGTCCGGAATGTAGATACCGGATGCAGTTTTGGTTTCTGCGGCCATTGGCTCTATAAGAACTCGATCTGCCAATGGTTTAATGTTAACTTTAGCCATATTGAATATTTTAAGTTGATTTAAAATTACTGGATGTACTAGTCAGAAATTATGCCATTCGATAAAAACTGACAAATTGTAAAACAAAAATGCCAGCTTGTCATTCAGGCTGGCATTTTAATATTGTTTAAAGGGGTATGTTACAGGCTGTCTGAAGCACTACCGGTATTAGTGGCAGGTGCTGGTACCTCTTCAGGTACTGCCTCGGGAACCGTTTCCTCTATGTCATCACCTTGCAATAATTTTGATTCCGCATCACTGAAACTTCCCTTAAGGGCGACATTGGATGCCAAAATCAAAACAATGAGTAATCCGGCCAGGGTCCAGGTGCTTTTATCCAAAAAGTCACCGGTCTTCTTTACCCCACCAACGACTTGGCTGCCTCCACCTCCGAATGAGGACGATAATCCGCCGCCTTTTGGATTTTGAACCATGATCACCAACACTAATAAAAAGCAAACTGCGATGATAAGAACCAAGAATATTGTAAATGTGCTCATTCGTACTATGTATTTTCTTGTTGTATTTTTTCTGCCGCTTTAATTCGGTCTGCAAAGAAACCACTTTTTTCTGGATATTTCAAACTTAAAATTTTGTAAGCTTGAATGGCTTTCTTATACTTTTTCTGCTCTAAGTACACCTTGGCCAAAGTCTCGGTCATTAATTCGGTTTTATCGATTTTAACCGAATCTTTGATGTCTATTTTTATGGAGGTCTTGGGGGTAGGACTTATTTTGGGATTGTTTTCGATGAACTTGTCGATCAATTCGAATTTTTTCTTTTTCAGGACTTCTTTTTCCAATGGAAAATCACCATCCTTGGTCGTGTCTGGGCCTTCTTTTTCCTTGGTTTCCGGTTCCCTTTCAATGGTTTTTACCGTAGCCAGTTGCAACCATTCGCTAAAAGAATGCTTTTCTTTTTTGGTAAACGGTATAGGTTGGCCTATTTCGAGGTCCTTTTCCGCTTTTTGCTTCTCTTCTTTTAGTGTACGGTCAATTTCAGGGTCCTTGGATTTAAAAAGTTTGGGATCCAATATCTTATCGGCATCCTTTAGGTCTTGGGGTAAGGGTTTGTCTTCGGATTCCGGGATTAAAGCCTTGGGTTCCTCCGTTTCCGAAGTTGTTTCCCCGGCTGCCGTTTCCGGCGCCTCAGTAATAGGGACTTTGCCCGAAATTGTATCGGCAATGCTATTTTGCGAAAAATCGTCAGATGTGATGAAATCGAAAAGGATATCGCGGTCTGTGGTATAGGCAGCCGTAACCTTTAAGGCGTTATTATATTTAAAACTGTTGAGATTTTTTAGCCCTTTTAAATGAAGAGCCCTGGCCGCTTGGAAATAGGGGTATTCTTCCAATACCTCTTCCAGTTGTCTGGTTTGGATGGGTGTTACGACCTTGTCAGGGTTTTGTAGTAAGAATGTAAAATCCTGTACGTTCATTGTTTTGTAAAGGTTCAAAAGGCGAAAACAAAGCGCCTAAACTTTATTCGTCGTTACTTACCAATCTGCTAGGGATGCGCTGAAAATATCTTGGGTAAGTCGTTCAAAGATGGTTTCCAGGGCCTCCGATTTTACCGATGATAATTGAACATCGGCATCGTAATCATAGAAAAAGGAAAACCGGGTTTCAAAATCGGCGTCTTCCTTTGTTCTGTTATAGAAGCGGACATTGACTGCCATTGACAATCTATTTTGTGAGGCGGTCTGATCCGCTGTTGCACTCATGGGGGATATCTTATATTCCACGATTTCCCCTTCATACAATAAGTCGGCATTGTTGTTGTTCACCAAATCCAAACTGGTTTGGTTCATTATCCTGTCTTGGAGGGCTTGGGTAAAATCACGGTCCAAACTGGGTTCAAAGGTAGATCCAGGGCTCTGGGTCGCATAGTTTTGGAAAAAGTTTACCTGAAACGTCGTGGCGGTTCCGATATCACCTCCCGTAAAATTGTAAACCCCACAACTTACGATCGTGGTTAGGATGGTGAAAATCAATAGCGTTTTTTGGATGTTTTTCATGCTTAAAGATCGTATTGTTTTATTTTTCGGTAAAGCGTGCGTTCCGAAATGCCCAGTTCGGCCGCGGCGGCTTTTCGCTTTCCACGGTTTCTGTCCAGGGATTTTTTTATCAATTCCACTTCCTTTTCCTGTAAAGATAAGGTTTCTTCCTCTTCTATTTCCTCGGCAAAATGGTACTTGTCTTCCTGTGGCGGTTCAAGGGTGTCATGTGCGATATGTGGTTCTGGAAGTTGCAGTACTTCCATGGTTTCTTCATCATCTTCTTCTTGAAAATCCTCTTGCTCCCCTCCATAGATTTTTTGGATCAACCCTTCATTCTCTTTCTGGACTTTTTGGGTGTCTTTGTTCTTCAATAATTCCAAGGTCAATTTTTTCAAATCGGTAAGATCCCCTTTCATGTCGAACAAAACCTTATAAAGAATCTCGCGTTCGTTACTGAAGTCACTTTCGGTTTTGTCTTGCCGAACAATTGCCGGTAAGTTTGAACCCCCTGTGCTCGGCAGGTAACTGCCCAAAGTGGCAGCGGAAATATTTCTTTCACTTTCCAATACCGAAATCTGTTCGGCAATGTTCCTAAGTTGTCGAATATTGCCCGGCCAACGGTATTTGTACAATAATTGAACGGCTTGCTCTTGCAATCGTATGGTCGGCATCTTATATTTTTGGCCAAAATCGGAAGCGAATTTCCGGAACAATAAATGGATGTCCTCTTTGCGTTCACGGAGTGGCGGAATGTTGATCTCCACGGTACTCAGACGGTAATAGAGGTCTTCCCTGAATTTTTCTTTTTTAATGGCCTCGATCATGTTCATGTTCGTGGCCGCGACGATACGTACATCGGTTTTTTGTACTTGGGAGGATCCTACTTTTAGGAACTCCCCGTTTTCAAGGACCCTTAAAAGTCTAACTTGGGTCGTCAAAGGCAGTTCCCCGACCTCATCCAGGAAAATGGTTCCACCATCAGCTACCTCAAAATACCCACTTCGGGTAGAGGTTGCTCCCGTAAAAGATCCTTTTTCATGTCCGAAAAGTTCACTGTCGATGGTTCCCTCGGGTATGGCACCGCAGTTTACGGCAATATATTTAGCGTGTTTACGGTGTGAAAGGGAATGTATGATTTTGGGGATCGACTCTTTGCCGACACCACTTTCCCCTGTGACAAGGACCGAAATGTCAGTGGGGGCCACCTGTATGGCCTTTTCCAAGGCACGGTTGAGCTTGGGGTCGTTCCCAATGATTTCGAAACGTTGCTTTATTGCTTGTACACCTTCCATAGTATTCTTGTCGTTTCAAGTATGATTTAATTCGATTTTCCATAACCTACAGCTACCCCGATGAGGGTTGCCGAAGTACAGTCATTGAACTTGACGTTTACAAAATCACCCAACTTATAGTTTTCCTTAGGAAAAACCGCGACAACATTTTGTGAATTACGTCCCATCCACATGCCCTCATCCTTTTTGGAGGTGCCTTCGATCAAGATTTCCTGCTCCTTGCCAACGAAGTTTTTTGTACGGTACAAACAATGGTCCCGCTGTAATGCGATTATTTCCGCAAGCCTACGCTGTTTAACCGCATTGGGCACATCGTCTTCCATTTTACGGGCAGCCATGGTGCCGGGGCGTTCTGAATACGAGAACATATACCCATAGTCGTATTTAACGTAATCAAGGACGGCAAGGGTGGCTTTGTGGTCTTCTTCGGTTTCCGTAGGGAACCCGGATATCATGTCGTGTGAAATGGCACAATCGGGGATTATTTCCTTGATATTGTCTATCAGTTCGTAATATTCCTCAATGGTATGCTGCCGATTCATCTCCTTTAAAATTCGGTTACTGCCACTTTGTACGGGTAGATGGATGTGTTTGCAGATGTTCTCATGCCGTGCCATGGTCTTTATGACCTCTAGGTTCATGTCCTGGGGATTGGAGGTTGAAAACCGTATGCGCATTTTAGGTTGGGCTTGGGCCACCATATCCAACAGATTGGCAAAATCCACAGCCGTTGCGATTTGCATTTCCGAAGCTTTGTCAAAATCCTTTTTGAGTCCACCCCCATACCAAAGATAACTATCCACATTCTGGCCGAGCAAGGTTATTTCCTTATACCCTTTGTTCCAAAGTTCGTCTACTTCGTTGATAATGGATTGTGGATCCCTGCTGCGTTCGCGACCCCGGGTAAAGGGTACGACGCAAAACGTACACATATTGTCGCAACCCCTTGTGATCGAAACAAGGGCACTCACCCCATTGCTGTTCAATCTCACGGGGGAAATGTCCCCATAGGTCTCGTCTTTGGAAAGAACGACATTGACCGCATCACGGCCCTCGTCTATCTCCTGGATCAGGTTGGGTAAGTCTTTATAAGCATCAGGCCCTACGACCATATCCACGATCTTTTCCTCTTCGAGCAATTTACTCTTTAGCCGTTCGGCCATACAACCAAGGACCCCTACCTTCATGTGGGGTCGTTTTTTTTTGATCGTATTGTATTTCTCCAAGCGTTTACGAACGGTGGTCTCCGCTTTTTCACGAATGGAGCAGGTGTTGACCAAAACCAAATCGGCCTGTTCCAATTCTTGGGTAGTGTTGAATCCTTCATTGGCCAAGATCGAAGCCACGATTTCGCTATCTGAAAAATTCATGGAGCAACCGTAACTCTCTATATATAGGTTGCGTGTGTTCTTTTCGTTCTTTTCCAGGGAAAGTGCCTTGCCCTGAACCGATTCATCAATGATTTTCTCCATATAATTACCTTTATCTTGGGATAAGGGTTTGCAAAGATAGCGCTAATTCCAATTTAATGACAATATGACAGTATAATTTAGTACTATTTTAGTGTTTGTGCCGTTAATCGTACTTCAATACCTAAAGGGATCATGAGCTATAAAGTTTTGGAAAATCGAATTAAAGAAAGTAGTCCATTGGATTTTGGGTCCATTTTCAGTAAATCCATAGCACTGTTCAAAATGGTTTGGTTGCAGGGGTTTATAATCGTTTTACTGACGTTGGTGTCGATCATTCCTTTTTATATGCCGCTTCTTATTGCGGGGGTGTCCGAACCGGAAATGGCCAAAGTTGAAGGGATGCCACCGGAAATGGTATTGGTAATGATGGTGTTCGTACCCGTGATTTTTTTGGGGACCATGACAGTAAGTCTATTGCTCAATGCGGCTTTCCTGCGAATTTGTAAGCACAAGGACCTTAACCTTGTCAAGTCAGGTAATTACTTCCATTACTTCAAGAAGGCGTATATTTTAAAATCATTGGTACTGTCCTTGCTTATTTTGGGGTTGATGCTCATGGGTTTGTTGGCTTGTGGATTGGGGATTTTTTATTTGATTGTCCCAATTTCATTGATACCGGCCTTTTTGGCCTTTGAAGAAGATTTGTCCGCGATACAAATCGTGAAATCGAGTTTTATGCTGGGGAATAGGAATTGGTTCGTTATTTTCGGACTCCTTATTGTTATGGGGCTGGTGGCCGAATTGGGTGTCATGCTCTGTTTCGTTGGCATCTTTTTTACGGCCATGTTGGCTAAGATACCGGTCTATTTTATGTATAAAGATGCCATTGGGTTCTCTTCCGGGCCTAAATTTTAAGGACGGCCTTTTTTTAACGCAACGTTGGTACGGTAATCCCATCTTAATGGTATGGCCATGAGGCGAATGATCGGGAAATGGATTGGGAAGAAACCCGGTTTATACATCATTCATTTGGCCGAAAGTCATTTCACTTTAAACGTTATTGTAATACCATACCGATGAAAAAGAAATTGATGTTACTTCTGTTTACGGCCACGCTGGCCATGGTTTCCTGTGATAAATCCGAAGATGGAAAGTATGCCGACTATTTGGTGGCCAAGCCATTGGTGATAAGCAAGGCCGAATTTAAAAATGGTGTGGATGTCATTGCGCCATCCCCCATAGTGGGGTCAGGGAAAATTTATGCTTACAAGGATTATATTTTCGTGAATGATAAATATCGCGGTGTTCATGTAATAGATAATAGTGATCCAAGTGCACCCATGAAAATCGCATTCATAAAGATTGCGGGAAATGTGGATATCTCAATAAAAGATGATTATTTGTATGCCGATAGTGTCATAGATTTGGTAGTACTCGATATTTCGGATATCCATAACATCAGTCAGGTCGACCGTTTGGAAAATGTTCTTGGCAGCAATGTGGTATGGCCATTGGTCGATTTTTATGAATATGACGGTGTTGATTATGAGAACGATATTTTGGTCGGATGGGAAACGGTCACCGAGCGTAGGCTTATATCGGAATACGAGGAAAGGTTTACCGTTGATGGGGAACTCTTTGCCATGGCCGAAGCGGCCAATGATGCATCAGTGGGGCAAGGAGGTTCCTTGGCACGGTTTAAGATCGTCGGGGATTATCTCTATGCAGTGGATAGCCATACCTTGAATATTTTCAATATACAGGATTTGGATGCCCCCCAAGACCTGGAGGATGTGTATGCCGGTTTTGATATCGAGACTATTTTCAATAGGGGCGATCATCTGTTCTTGGGGAGCATGCGCGGAATGTATATCTATGATATTTCTTCTCCGGCCACACCGACATTCGTGTCCGAATTCCAACACGGTACGGCCTGTGATCCCGTAGTGGTCGATGGGGATTATGCCTTTGTTACCTTACGGGGCGGCAATAGCTGTGGGGCAACTGAAAGCGGACTGTTCATCGTGGATATCTCGGATATCACGAATCCTGAATTGGCGATAAGTTATCCCATGGATGGCCCTTATGGACTTGGTATTAAAGACGGGAAATTATTCGTCTGTGATGGGGAATCCGGATTAAAGGTGTACGACAAAACCGATGTCATGGATTTAGTGGCCCTGAACCATTTTGAGGATATCGATACCTACGATGTGATACCGTTGGAAAGTTCATTGTTGATGGTAGGTGCCGATATGTTATATCAGTATGGATATTCGAACAACGATATTACGTTGATAAGTACCTTGGATTTGTGAGATTGTGAAATCATATACAGGAAAGGGAAGCCTTATGGGCCTCCCTTTCCTGTTGTTGGTTATGGTGTGGGCGAAATGATCTTAATGCCTTCTTCCGCTACTTTGGAGTTTACGATTGCCGTTTGTTTCTTCACAAGGTTGTCCAGATCCTTAATCTCAACATCCAGTTCATCTGCGATTTCCTTAAAAAACGCTTTTGCCTGTTGGGTAGGGGGGTAATCGCCTCTTTGGGAATCGGCCAACAAAAAGGCCAACCTGTTGTTGATACGAATGCCGTAATTGAGTGGATCTTGCCTGCTCTTGTTTTTGGTCATATGGATGTTGTTCTCTATGACCGAAAGTTCGGATTCATATTCGGTGATCAACTCCTGAAGGGCGCTGTATTCTTTTGTTTTGTCCTTTAAGTATTTTAAATCACCTTGGATGCTTCTTATTTTGATGATCGCTTCATTGGCCTTGGTGACTTGATCACGTACCTCAATTAAAAAATCGAATTGTTCTTGATAGTCATTTGGCGTATTGGGTAATCTGGGGTCCTTTACGATGCTGAACCCTTGTTCTTGGGAAACCCCGTTAACGGTCAGCTTCAACTTGTAGTTTCCGGGAACTGCTTTTGGGCCTTTGTTTGGGGAAGAATAGAAGATCATCCCTTCAAAGGTTTTGTAACCGGGGTAGCGCATATCCCAGACCATTGTATTCCCGCCGGTTTTAACGGTTAACGGTTTGGGAGCTGCAGGGTCCAGTTTATCCTCCTTGGCACTGGTTGCATAACGCTGTATCATAGTGCCGTTGGTTTCTAGGATATCGAGCAAGACAGTATCCTTTTCCTGAAATTTATCCAAAAAGAAGTTGATGATAACCCCATCCGGATGGTTGGTTCCTACCAACTTGGTGTTGGGTTTTGTCCTGCCACCGGATTGATGCATCCTATAGGAAGTGTCCGGTTTGAAAAGATAAAAATCACTCTCGGCAACTTCCTGCGATAGTTGATGTAATGGGGTTAGGTCGTCGATAACCCAAAAACTCCTCCCATGGGTGGCCACGATCAGGTCATTGTCCCGAACATGTAAATCCCGTATTGCCGTGATGGGGAGGTTCAACTGAAAAGGGGACCAGGATTTACCATCGTCGAATGATATATACATGCCCCATTCGGTGCCGGCATACAAAAGACCTTCCCGTACATGGTCTGTGCGTATGACCCGCGTGTAAAAATTGTCTTTGATTCCGTTGGTGATCAAGGACCAGGTTTTGCCATAGTCGGTGGTTTTGTATAAATAAGGGGTGTAATCACCGAATTTATAGGCGGTGGCGGCGACATAAACCGTTCCTTTATGGAATGGGCTTGGGTCTATGGAATTGATCATGTTCAATTTAGGCGACATCGAAGAAGGTGGGGTGACATTTTCCCAAGTAGTTCCGCTATCCTTGGTAACATGGATCAAACCATCGTCGCTGCCTGTCCAGATCACATCTTTTTCCAAAATCGATTCCGAGATTACAAAAATGTTCGAATAAAATTCGGCCCCTGTATTGTCCTGGGTAATTGGTCCTCCGGATGACTTTATGGTTTCCGGGAGTCCTCTGGTCAAATCAGGGGAAATGGTTTTCCAAGACTGGCCTTCATCGGTTGTGACATTTAAAAAGTTCGAACCTGCATATAATTTATTGGGGTCATGTCTGCTAAAGGCAACCGGATAGTTCCAATTAAACCTGTATTTCATGATTTCGGCCCCGGAACCTGCCGGGTTATCGGGCCAAACATTGGTCGAACGGGCTTGGCCCGTAGTGTGGTCCAAACGGTTCATATACCCTTTATACGTGCCGCCATAAACAACTTGGTTGTTTTTGGGGTCAGGTGCTAAATGCGCACTTTCCCCACCTGCCGTAGGTTCCCAGTCACGTTCTGTAATCGCTTCCCCCGACGACCTGTGGGAAATTCGTAATGCGGTGTTGTCTTGTTGGGCCCCATAAATACGATAAGGAAACACACTGTCTGTTGCAATGCGGTAAAACTGGGCCGTAGGTTGGTTGTAATACGTGGTCCAATTATTTCCGCCATCATTTGAAATTTGGGCGCCACCATCATCGGCAATGATCATCCTCTGGTTGTTTTGTGGGTCTATCCATAAATCATGATGGTCGCCATGGGGGGCGTTTTTGAGCGTAAATGTTTTTCCCCCATCGGTAGAAACACCATAGCTTACGTTCATGACGTAAAGTTTGTCCATGTTTTGGGTGTCCGCATAAATACGGGTGTAGTACCAAGCGCGCTGGCGTAGTGCCCTGTTCTCGTTTATTTTTTCCCAGGTTGCCCCGGCATCGTCCGATCGGAACAGACCACCGTCTTCGGCTTCTATTAGGGCCCAAACCCTATTGGAGTCTATCGGGGATACCGTTATGCCAACGATGCCCCATGGGAAGCCCGGCAGACCGGTTTGCGTTGAGATGTCTTTCCAAGTATCACCTCCATCGGTACTTTTGAATAGTTTGCTATCCGGTCCGCCGCTATCCATGCGATACCCGTTTCTTTTCATTTCCCAAGTGGAAGCATAGATGATCCTACTGTTATTGGGGTCTAAAATTAAATCCCCGGCACCGGCCTTGTCACTTACATAAAGTACTTTTTCCCAATTGTCCCCTCCGTCTTTGGAACGATATACCCCTCGTGTTTCATTGGGTTTCCATAAATTCCCTATGGCGGCTACATAAACCAGATCGGGGTTTTTGGGATGTATTCGAATTCTAGCGATATGCTCGGAATCCTTGAGGCCGATGAATTCCCAGGTTTCCCCTGCATCCATACTTTTCCACAGTCCTTTGCCTGAAGATACATTTCCCCTTAGGGTCTGTTCCCCTTCACCGACATAAATGATGTTTGGGTCGGACTCCGATACGGCAATGGCCCCTATGGAACCGCCGAAAAATCCGTCGGAAATACATTCCCATGTATTGCCGGCATCCGTGGTTTTCCATACTCCACCACCGGCAGTACCCATATAATATAGGTTTGGATGGTTCAAAACCCCGGAAACGGTACCGGCCCTTCCTCCCCTAAAAGGACCGATAGGACGATATTCCATACCGCTGTAAATTGACTCCTTATAGGAAATGGTCTTTTTCTTTCGTTGTGCAATTACCTCTTGAACTGGCTGTAAGAATAGAAATGCAAAGAGGAGGGTGGCGTAAATTTGCTTCATTGTATGGGTTTGTTTTTGGATGGTAACTTAAAATTATGAATATTTATATGGTCTTCGGAATCGTCTTTGGCAAACTTTTTTATTTCTGAGGAATTCATGATTTTAGGGGGTTATTATTGCGATTTTAAAGGGAAAAATAAACGCATCAAATTTCAAAGTTTAATTTTTAGTATACATTTGTACCCATAAATAAGGTAGATGGCGAAAAATTTAGTAATTGTTGAGTCTCCTGCAAAGGCCAAAACTATTGAGAAGTTTTTGGGGAAGGATTTTAAGGTTGAATCGAGCTTTGGTCACATAGCCGATTTGCCCTCAAAGGAGTTGGGCGTAGATGTTGAAAAGGGTTTTATACCCAAATATATCGTTGATAAGGACAAGAAGGCTCTGGTAAAAAAGCTTAAGGATCTAGCGAAAAAAGCAGAGACCATATGGTTGGCCAGTGATGAGGACCGTGAAGGGGAGGCCATTTCATGGCATCTTTCCGAAACCTTGGGATTGGATAAAGCAAAGACGAAAAGAATCGTTTTCAACTCCATTACCAAATCTGCCATACAAAAAGCCATCGAGAATCCACGTGAGATAAATTACGATCTGGTAAATGCACAACAGGCCCGAAGGGTTTTGGATCGGTTGGTAGGTTACCAATTGTCGCCGGTACTTTGGAAAAAGATCAAACCGGGACTATCGGCAGGTAGGGTACAATCCGTTGCTGTTCGATTGATCGTTGAGCGTGAGCGTGATATTGAGGCATTTACCCCAAAGGCATCCTTTAAAGTGGCTGCCGAATTCAAAACGGAAAGTGGGGGCGTGTTCACGGCGAGATTAGGGAAGACCTTTGAGACCAAGGAAGAGGCGAAAGCCTTTCTGGATAAAAATATCAATGCCGGTTTTTCTATCGGCAGTCTGGATAAGAAACCAGCCAAAAAATCCCCCTCAGCACCTTTTACCACATCGACCTTACAACAGGAAGCGTCAAGGAAACTATACTTCTCAGTGGCAAGGACCATGCAAGTGGCACAGCGTTTATATGAGGCCGGTCTCATTACCTATATGAGAACCGATAGTGTAAACCTTTCAGGAGAGGCGATCAATGCGGCAAAAGATGCCATCATCGATCAATATGGTGAGAAGTACAGTACGGTTCGTAATTTCAAGGGCAAGACCAAAGGGGCGCAAGAAGCCCATGAGGCAATTCGCCCCACCGATATGACAAGACAATCCCCTTCTTTGGAACGGGATCAATCAAAGTTGTACGACCTGATCTGGAAAAGGACCATTGCCTCCCAAATGAGCGATGCCCAATTGGAACGCACCAATGTGAAGATCAAGGCAACCACACACCCCGAAGAGTTCACGGCCAATGGGGAGGTCATTAAATTCGATGGTTTTCTAAAGGTTTATATGGAAGGTTTGGACGATGAGGATCTGTCCGAAGAGCAAGAAGGCATGTTGCCCCCGATGAAGATCGGTGATGCTTTGCAGAACATCTATATTACGGCTACCGAACGTTTTACAAGGCCACCCTATCGCTTTACGGAAGCCTCCTTGGTCAAAAAATTGGAAGAATTGGGAATCGGGAGACCCTCTACCTATGCCCCTACCATTTCCACCATACAGAACAGGGGCTATGTCGAAAAGGGAACGGTTGAAGGTGCCGAAAGAAAATATGTACAATTTACCTTAAAGACGAATGTCGTCAAAGAAAAAGAGTTGACCGAGACGGTGGGGTCCGATAAGGGAAAAATGGTGCCTACCGACATCGGGATGATCGTAAATGATTTTCTTGTAAGTCATTTTTCGAACATTTTGGATTATAACTTTACGGCTAAGGTCGAAGAGGATTTTGATGAGATAGCCGAAGGTCAGGAAGATTGGCATAAAGTAATGAAAGAATTTTACGATGACTTCCATCCGACCGTTCTCGACGTAGAGGAGCATGCCGATCGTGCAAGTGGGGAACGTGTATTGGGAAAGGATCCCAAAACCGGAAAACAGGTCTCGGTGCGTTTGGGCAGATTTGGCCCCATGGTGCAAATAGGTACCGTTGATGATGAGGAAAAACCACAATTCGCCAGTTTGGCGCCCGACCAATCATTGAATACCATTACCTTCGAGGAGGCCATGGACCTGTTTAAACTTCCCAGGAAATTGGGTAGTTTTGAAGATGAGGAAATCGAAGCGAACGTGGGGCGTTTTGGACCCTATATCAAATTTGGCAAAAAGTTCGTATCATTGGCCAAAGGGGAAAGTGCCATGGATGTATCCTTGGAGAGGGCCATTGAACTGATCAAGGAAAAACAAAAGGCCGATGCCCCTATCGCAAGTTATGAGGATAAGGATGTGGTTAAGGGTGTTGGGCGGTTTGGTCCTTTTATTAAATGGGACGGAATGTTCATCAACGTAAATAAGAAATACGATTTCGATAACCTATCACAAGCGGATATTGTGGAACTGATCGAGGCTAAGAAGCAGAAAGAAATCGATAAACTGGTCCAGGAATGGCCCGAAGAAGGCATCCGAATAGAAAAGGCCAGATGGGGAAGGCATAATATCATCAAGGGAAAAGTAAAGGTCGAATTGGCAAAAACCGTAGACGCTTCGAAGGTGTCGTTGAAAGAGGCCATGGAACTGATCGAAAAGAAATCCCCCAAAAGAAAAACAAAGGCAAAAACAAAAACAAAGGCAAAAACTAAGAAATAAGCATGGCATTCGATTTTTTGGTACCTGTAGCGGATAGGGTAATGGCCCATAACGAATTGTTACCCGCCCAAGCCCTAGGAAGACATATTTATGCACATACCAAAAACGATGGCCTTCCGGTTTTGGCCAATGCCACCATTGCGATACTAGGGGTAAGGGAATCCCGTAATGCCTACGAAAAAAAACCTGAAAAATTAGACGTTTCCGCCATTCGGATACAGTTGTACAAATTGATGTTGGGCAATTGGAATTCGACGATCATCGATATGGGCGATATTGAAGAGGGGGAAACCGTTGATGATACCTACTTTGTGGTCAAGGAGGTGGTTGCGGGATTGATTGAGGAAAATATCATACCGGTCATTCTAGGGGCAACCCAAGATATCACCTATGCCGCATACCGTGCCTTTGACGGCATCAAGGATATGGTCAACTTGGTGGCAATCGATAGCCGTTTTGACTTCGGTATGGAAGATGAACTCATATCTTCCCATTCCTATATGAGCAAGATCATTACCGACAAACCGAACAACCTTTTTAATTTTTCCAATTTAGGATATCAAAGTTATTTTATCGCACAGGAAGAAAAGGATCTTATGGATCGTTTGTTTTTTGATGCCTACAGGTTGGGCGAATTGACGAATGACGTTTCATTGGCAGAACCTGTTTTGCGCAATGCCCATATGGTAAGTTTGGATGTGCGGGCGATCAAGGCCAGCGAATTGGGGGTTTCACCCAATTTTTCACCCAATGGTTTCGACGGCCGGGAAATTTGTGCCATCTCCAGATATGCGGGCCTCAGCGATAAGGTCAGCATTTTCGGTATTTATGAGATGGAGAATATAGACCAATCGTGCCAATTGTTGGCCCAAATCATATGGTACTTCATAGAAGGGGTCAATTTTAGGATCGAAGAAACCCCATATTCCAATTCAGACGATTTTACAAAGTATACCGTACCGACCGATACAGAGCAGTTGGTCTATTATAAAAGCCATCTTACCGAAAGATGGTGGGTAGAGGTACCTTCAATTTTGACTTCACATACTAAAGCCGGATCAGTGGCGTTATTACCTTGCATCGAACAGGACTATCTGGATGCTTGCAACCAGAATATTCCAGAGCGGTGGTTCAAGGCCTACAGAAAAGGCTTTAACTGATCAAAAAAATATACGATAATGGTATAACGTACAATAATTTACCCAAAACGTAGTTTTAGAGAGTATAATAATTGTGTTTGCATTTATAACCTTAATCGAAATTTAACCTAAAGTATGAAGAAGCTATTGTTATCATCTATAGCATTTGTTTTTTTGCTCACCAGTTGTGGGTCCAAAACAAAAGGAGAGCTGGTCGGCGTCCAGGGTAAAAAGTGGTACCCGGAAAAACCTTACGGCATGGAGCTGATCCCACGGGGGTCATTTATCATGGGTAAAAGTGAGGAAGACCAGGCAAAACTTCTCAATGCACCTACCAAGACCGTGACAGTGCGATCTTTTTATATGGACGACACGGAAATCACGAATAGTGAATACCGACAGTTTGTAGAGTGGGTCAAAGATTCAATAACAAGAACCAAATTGGCCATTTTAGCCGATGAATTGGGAATAGGACCTGAAGATGGCGGTATTGGGGAATATGCATTCAAAGATGCCGACACGACCAAAGCCTCCGTGTATGACAAATATATGTTGGACAATTATTCGGGATTGGGTGAAACAGGTTATGAAGGTCGCGCATTGAATAAGGATGTGGACTTGGTCTGGGACACCTCCGATTATCCGGATGAATACTATACCGAAGTCATGGTCGATTCCCTTTATTTGTCTGAAGAGGAATCCTATAATGGTCAGCGTACTTTTGACGTGACCCGATTGAAATATAAGTACAGTTGGATGGATATTGAAGCTGCTGCACGTTCTAGGAATGGCAATAGAAAGGATTTCATCCGTCATGAGGAATTGGAAATATATCCGGATACCACGGTCTGGATCAGGGATTTCGAATATTCGTATAATGAACCCATGCACAACGATTATTTTTGGCATGATGCCTACAGTGAGTATCCTGTAGTGGGTATTTCTTGGAAACAGGCACAGGCTTTTTGTAATTGGAGGACAAAGTTCAAGAACGACGATCAAAAAAGTAAAGGCAAACAATTCGTGAATAAATTCAGGTTACCTACCGAGGCCGAATGGGAGTATGCCGCAAGAGGGGGTATCGAGGGAGGTACCTATCCTTGGGGTGGTCCTTATGTAATTAGTGATACCGGTTGTTTCATGGCGAATTTCAAACCCCAGCGAGGGGATTATGCGGCCGACCAGGCACTGTATACCGTAGAGGCCAAATCCTACGAGCCCAATGATTTCAACCTGTACAATATGGCAGGGAACGTTTCGGAATGGACGAACTCAAGTTATGACCCGAATTCTTATGAATATGTTTCTACGATGAACCCTAATGCGGGTGACGGGAACAATGCCAGAAAGGTCATACGTGGAGGTTCATGGAAAGACGTCGCTTATTTCCTACAGGTGAGTACTCGGGATTATGAATATGCGGATTCTGCCCGTAGTTATGTAGGTTTCAGGACCGTACAGGATTACATGGGTGAAGAAGATTCGACACAATAAGAATACAATAACCATAAATACGATCCGGATCCCGATGCAATATCGGATGCAGGACAAATTCAACCATTAACCAAATACTTATTAATAACATTAACTAAAATTAAATTTAAAAATTATGGCACAATCAAAAGCAACAAAAAAATTATTCAATATGGCTTACGGGCTGGGAGCATCAGTGGTGATTATCGGTGCATTGTTCAAGATCCTTCACTGGGAAATCGGACCTTTGACCGGTGGACTACTATTGGCCGTAGGTCTTATTACGGAAGCCTTGATATTCGCAATCGCTGCATTTGAACCCGTAGAGGAAGAATTGGATTGGTCATTGGTTTACCCTGAATTGGCCGGTGGGGCAAGCAATGGTAGTAGGAAAAATGAAGCTACCGAGATCAAGGAGACCGAAACTTCATTGTCCAAAAAATTGGATACCCTTTTGGAAGAGGCAGGTATCGATGCCAGTCTTATGGAAAGTTTAGGTTCCAGTATCAAGAATTTCGAAGGTGCGGCCAAAGGTATCGCCCCTGCAGTTGACGCGATGGAGTCTACCAAGAAATACTCGGAAGAGATGGTCCAAGCAGCCGCCCAAATGGAATCGTTGAACAGTTTGTACAAAGTACAATTGGAAAGTGCTAGCAAGCAAGCCAGCGTTAACGAACAAGTGGTTCAAAATGCCAGCGCCCTTAAAGACCAAATGGAATCTTTAGCTACTAATCTTTCTTCATTAAATGGTGTTTATGGCGGTATGTTGACTGCAATGAACAGAAACTAATTGGAATTTTAGTCAAATAACCCCAAATCAAATAGTAATTAAAATCCAATTAAGAAATGGCAGGAGGAAAAGCATCACCACGTCAGAAGATGATCAACTTAATGTATTTGATCTTCATCGCGATGTTGGCCTTAAATATGAGTAAAGAAGTTCTAGCAGCGTTCGGTATCATGAACGAAAAACTGGAAGCTTCTAATATAAAGACTACCGAAAGCAATGAGGCTTTCTTGGGAAGTCTTGAGACTAAAGCATCGGAAGATGCTAAGAAGTACGGGGAATTGTATCAAAATGCCCAGAAGATAAAAACCTTGTCCCAAGAGTATTATGACTACTTGGAAGGTCTTAAAAAAGGGATGATGGAAAAGGTGGAAGACCCTAAGGATTATGCCCGTATGGACAATTCGGATTTCTTGGATCAAAAGTTTTTCCAAGGGGATAACCTAGCCCCGGATGGTAAGGAATTCATGAAAAGAATTAACGATTACCGTACCCAAGTCGCAAAGATCGCTCCAGAAAGTTTAAAAGAGGCCGTAAGCTTACGTTTCCAAACAGGGGATGACAATGGTAAGGTCGAAAAAAGGGATGGTACTAAGCAAGATTGGATCAACTATCATTACGAAGGGTATCCCTTAGTGGCTTCCTTGGCCAAATTGACTTCGCTTCAAGCAGACGTTAAAGCAACCGAAGAGGATGCTTTAAAATCAATGTTGGAAGGGGAGTTGACCAGCCAGGTTTCCTTGAAAAATTTCGCCACATCACTTGCGGCCAGTAAATCCGCCTTCTATGCAGGTGAAAAGTACGATGGTAAGATCATCATCAGTAAGACCGATAAATCTTCGACACCTGTACGGGCAGAATTGACCCTCGATGGTAGAAAACTTTCTGAAGGTAAGGATTATGTCTTGGAAGCCGGTGGTATAAAAATGTTGATCGGTGCCGGTTCTGCGGGAGATCACGAAATCAAAGGTACCATGTACTTTATGCAGGATGGGGAGGAAATTCCCGTTGAGGTCAATAATAGTTTCGCGACCATTAGTAAGCCGAATGCTGCATTGATTGCTGCCGATAAAATGAATGTTGTTTATCGTGGTGTTCCAAACCCAATGTCGATTTCCATCCCTGGAATACCCAACAACAAAGTGAATGCATCTGCACCGGGATTACAATCCATAAGTGGAAGCAAGTATGTAATGAACCCAGGAAAAGGTAGAACGGTTACCATTACCGCTTCTGGAAAATTGCCTGATGGTCAGACCATATCCTCAAAATCCGAGTTTAGGATCAAGGATATCCCAAGACCGGCCGGAGCGATCAGAGGTGAGACCGGTAGTACAAAAATGCCCAGAAAAAATTTGGAAATAGCCACTGTGGGTGCTTTGTTGGAAGATTTTGATTTTGACTTGAACCTAAAAGTAAGCGGATTCAAATTTAAAGTTCCGGGTCAGCCTACGGTAAGCGTCAATGGCGACAAACTTGACTCAAGGGCCAAATCTGCCCTTAAAAGAGCCAAGCGTGGTGACGCGGTTCAGATATTCGATGTAAACGCGTATATCACGAACAATAAGACCTACAAACTTAAAAAGGTATCTCCGGTAGTTGTTGAGATAACAAACTAATAAGTAGTATTATATAAATTGTATTTTATGAATTGGAAGAATGTTTTATTAATCGGAGCTGTTAGTTTATTGCCCGCATCCATTATGGCCCAAGCAAATATATTGAATGCTAAAAAGCCAGAACAGATCGGGGTAAGGACAGAAGCGCAGAAGGCCCTTGACAATGATGCTCCGTTGGAGTACGGTTATGTGGACGACAGGGATATCCTTTGGTCCAAAACCGTATGGGAGACCATTGATCTGGATGAGCGTGTCAACTTCCCGCTGTATTATCCAATCGACACCGTTGATATCGGTTCCGATAGAAGGTCGTTATACGATGTGCTTATCAAGAACCTCAAAAATGGGGACCTAGAGGATGTGTATGTGGATTCTTATTTTACTGAAAAAAGAAAGTTCAGTGACTTGGCCGCTACATTGCGTAAAGTGGATACCACCGATATGGGATACGAACAAATCAATGCAGGTGAACCACTGTCCCCTGAATTTGTCAACCAACGCGATTTGACCGCAGCGGATATTGAAGAGTATCGTATTAAAGGGATTTGGTATTTCGATAAGCGCCAAGGGGAATTAAAATACCGTTTGTTGGGTATTGCCCCGGTTGCTCCCGATGTTAACTTCATCGATGATGAATCGATGGATCCTTCAGAAGCCAAGGTAGAGCTTTTCTGGGTATGGTATCCGAGCGCAAGACAAATTTTGCACGAAGCAAAAGTCTTTAACCAACGTAACTCGGCACAACCCATATCGTTCGATATGTTGTTGAATGCCAGGAGGTTCAATGGTGTTATCTACCGTGAGGATAATGTGCATGGGGATCGTAAGGTCACCGATTATATTGCCGATAATGCTTTGTTCCAACTTTTGGAGGCCCAACGGATCAAAGAGGCCATTCGTGATCGCGAACAAGATATGTGGGCCTATTAAACAAGGTTTATTCCAATTCAATTTATAAAATAAAAACCCTGACGATTTCGTCAGGGTTTTTTGTTTACCGGAAGAATGTGTATTTGGCAAGATTGTATACTTTTATGGCATGATAGATTATTTGGTTGTTGGCCTGGGATTGGCAGGGGTTTCATTCTGTGAGCGGTTAGCGCTGGACAAGAAAAGTTATAAGGTCGTTTCCGATCGTTCCCAGTCCTCATCCCTTGTCGCTGGGGGGTTGTATAATCCAGTAGTACTGAAGCGATTTACATTGGCTTGGAATGCGGATGGACAATTGGAGAAGGCCATCCCGTTTTATAAGCGCCTCGAGGGGAAATTCGGTACGCAGTTGGATTATAAGGTTCCTGTTTTCAGGAAGTTTGCCTCTGTCGAAGAGCAAAATATGTGGTTTGAGGCCGCTGATAAAAAAAAGCTCGGTAAATTTCTTGATGGTACCGTTGTCGAAAACACTTATGAAGGTATTGATGCGCCCTTTGGGTATGGGCAAGTATTACATACGGGCCGAATAGATGTGAGTACATTGGTTTCCTTATATGGAGCCGACCTCCTTCAAAAAGAAAAGCTGTTGGAGGAAACATTTGATTTTGACCAACTACAGGTGCATACAGACACCATACGGTATAAGGAAATTACAGCGAGGAAGATTGTTTTCGCCGAAGGTTTCGGACTTAAAAACAATCCATATTTCAATTACCTGCCTTTACAGGGTAATAAAGGGGAGCTTTTGACGATAAAAGCCCCGGCTTTGAAGTTAGACACGATCATCAAATCCTCGGTTTTCATAATTCCTTTGGGTAAAGACCTTTATAGGGTCGGCGCCACTTATGAAAGGTCGGAAAAATCCAATGAACCCACACAAAAGGCCAGACAGGAATTGCAGACCAAATTGCATACGTTTTTAAAATGTGATTATGAAATCGTTGGTCAGGAGGCCGGGATAAGGCCAACGGTTGCGGATAGGAGGCCATTGGTCGGCGTTCATCCTAATTACGGCCACCTGTATGTGTTGAACGGGTTTGGGTCGCGTGGAGTCCTTATAGCACCTACCGTATCGGAGCAACTGTACAGGCATATAGAACATGGGGAAACATTACCCCCTGAAATAGACGTACATCGATTTATAAAGCGGTATGCTGCGAAGGTTTCTTAGCGGCATTGGGATCGTAATGAACAAAAAAGTTGATCCATATATTTCGTGATAACCGTATGATAACGGGCAAAAAAACGATCATTGTGACTACGATGGCAATAAAGGAAGTCAGCAGGGAAGTACCAATGAACAAAAAGGAGATCACAAAGGCTGCAACGGCAAAGGCCACACCTACGGCGTAACTTACGTACATGGCTCCGTAAAAAAAGGAGGGTTCGATCTTGTATTTAGTATTGCAGTGCGAACAGCGCTCATGCATTTTGAACAATTCCCCCAATTTATATGGGTTTTCTTCCAAATACATGCTTTCACTCTGACATTTAGGACAAGTTCCTGTTAAAATGCTGTAGAGTTTGTTTCCTTTTTTTAACATTTGCAAAAGTTTTCACGAAATTACGGTATTTGTAATTTTTTTAAAGTAACCTAGGTCACAAAATATGCTAAACGTCCATAATCTTTCAGTCTCTTTCGGAGGTGAATATTTATTTGAGGAAATATCCTTCAGACTAAATGCGGGTGATCGGGTCGGCCTTATCGGAAAAAACGGGGCCGGGAAATCAACGCTTTTGAAATTATTGTCCAAGGACATGCCTTTAGATTCGGGGACCATAGCCACCGAAAAGAACTTGAAAATCGGGTTTTTAAGGCAGGATATAGATTTTAAGCAAGGTAGGACCGTTTTGGAGGAGGCTTATCATGCCTTTGAGGAAATCAAGGCCTTGGAGCGTAAGTTGGAACATGTGAATCAACAACTCGCGGAACGAACGGACTATGAGAGTGAGGAATATCATCAATTAATGGTAGATCTCAATGACTTTACACATCATTATGAAATCATTGGTGGGTATAATTATCAAGGGGAGACAGAGAAAATATTGCTGGGCCTCGGTTTTAAGCGGGAAGACTTTGAAAAGAAAACCGAAACATTTTCAGGAGGGTGGCGAATGCGGATCGAATTGGCCAAATTATTGTTGCAAACGAATGATGTATTGTTGCTCGATGAGCCTACCAACCATTTGGACATTGAATCGATCATATGGTTAGAGCAGTTCTTGACCAATTACGCAGGGGCCGTTGTCATTGTTTCCCACGATAAGATGTTTTTGGACAATGTGACGAATCGGACCATTGAAATTTCTTTAGGGCGCATCTATGACTACGGTAAACCCTATACCGAATTTTTAAAGTTGAGGGGCGAAATCAAGGAGCAACAACTCAATGCGCAAAAAAACCAGGAAAAGGAGATTCAACAGGCAGAACGCCTCATCGAAAAATTCCGGGCAAAATCTACGAAGGCCTCAATGGCGCAATCCTTGATAAAGAAACTGGATAAGATGGAAAGGATCGAGGTGGATCAGGATGATAATGCCGTAATGAACCTACGGTTCCCCATTTCGATCACACCGGGTAAAGTGGTAGCTGAAATAGAGGACCTATCAAAAAACTATGGCGATAATTTGGTGCTCAACGCTATTGACCTACTTATAGAACGCGATAGTAAAACCGCATTTGTAGGGCAAAATGGACAAGGGAAATCCACCTTGGCCAAAATTATGGTGGGAGAGATTGGGTACGAAGGAAAGTGCAAATTGGGGCATAATGTCCAGATCGGTTATTTTGCACAAAACCAGGCGGAGTACCTTGATGGCCGTAAAACGGTTTTGGACACCATGATCGATGCAGCCAACGAGTCCAATAGAAGTAAGGTGCGCGATATTCTGGGTTCTTTCCTGTTTCGGGGGGAAGAGGTAGACAAATATGTGAAAGTGCTTTCCGGGGGGGAACGCAATAGGTTGGCTTTGGCGAAAATGCTTTTACAACCTTTCAATGTATTGGTGATGGATGAACCTACCAACCACCTCGATATCCAATCCAAGAATGTGCTTAAAAAGGCCTTGCAGAACTTTGAGGGCACCCTGATCCTGGTTTCCCATGACAGGGATTTTCTTCAAGGGTTGACCAATAAGGTCTATGAATTCCGCGACAGAAAGATCAAAGAATATTTAGGGGATATCGACTTTTATCTGGAACAAAGAAAAGTGGCCGATTTTAGGGCCATTGAAAAGGAAAAGGGAAATGCTTCCAAAAAAGTGAAGGTAGATAAGCCCACCAATTCTTTCCAAGACCAAAAGAAATTAAAGGCCTTGAAGAATAAATTGAGTTCTGTGGAAAGCAAAATCGCCCGCTTGGAAAAAGAATTGAAAACCATAGACCAGGAGCTGCTCTTGAACTACGACGCCACTATAGCCAAACCGGGTTTCTTCGATAAGTACGAAGGAAAAAAGCAAGATTTGGAAAAATTCATGGAACAATGGACGGAAATCACCATTGATATGGAGAATCTTGAGGGGTAATTCGGAAATTTTCCGATTCCAATATTTCCTTCACCACACATAATCGAACTTTCACAACATTGTGGTGCCGTTTAACGATAAAAATTGTAGTTT
This sequence comes from Maribacter polysaccharolyticus, assembly GCF_028882255.1. Classification (GTDB taxonomy): domain Bacteria; phylum Bacteroidota; class Bacteroidia; order Flavobacteriales; family Flavobacteriaceae; genus Maribacter_A; species Maribacter_A polysaccharolyticus. The sequence goes on along the minus strand of NZ_JARBUY010000004.1, from coordinate 158,697 downwards.
AATCTTGTTCAATAGTATATTTGTAGGGTAATTCTTAATTGAACGAGATTGTATTTGTTCATAAATAATTAATTGCAATATGAAAAGGATATTATGTTTGGTTTTGATGGTTATTATGGCCAATACAGTTATGCTTGCTAAGGTCGATTCTGAGGAAAAGCAGGCCTTGTTGGATCTCTACCATAATACCAATGGCCCGTCATGGAAAGTAACTTGGGATTTAGAAGCCGAATGTGTTACATGGCATGGCGTAGAAGTCGTGGATGGACACGTGGTAGGGCTCGATTTGTTCCATAATAATTTGTCGGGCACCTTGCCCAATAGCATTGGACAACTTGTTCACCTAAAGAAATTGAACTTGGCATTCAATACGATTACAGGAACCTTGCCCACTAGCTTGGGGCTTTTGAAGGAACTAAGGGTATTGAAACTTGAAATGAACCGTTTAAAAGGAACTTTACCAAATACCATCGGAATGATGGGCGAATTGGAAGAATTTTCCATATTCAATAATTTCATATCAGGAAGTATCCCTGAATCGATTGGGGGGCTTAAGAACCTCAAGGTTTTGAACCTCTCAAGCAATAATATTAAAGGCGAAATCCCTAAATCTTTAGGGGATTTGACAAAATTGGAAAGTTTGGGGCTGTTCGAAAACGGATTGATCGGTAATATCCCCAACGAAATCGGCAACCTTACCAAATTGAAGGAACTCGTTTTGGCAAATAACGAGTTGGGAGGGGCAATCCCATCCGAATTCGGACAATTGGCCAGCTTGGAGGTATTTCAAATCCAAAACAATAATTTCAATTCCTTTGATAATTTAGGAATGATGGATACACAAGGGTTATTGGTCTTTGACTATGATAAGGATGATTCCCGTATGGATTTCAAAGACATAAACTTCAGTAAAACAAGAATGGCGGACACCAAGTTCGAGGATGTCGAAGAAGAGTAGTTAGTGATTCATAATTTTAGTTAGTTTGGTTAAAAGGGATGCAACAGCATCCCTTTTTGTTTGTAAAGCTCTTTTTAGTGCTATTGGTAATAAGGACATTGTGATAATTTTAACATTGGTTGCATCTGCAACCAAAAGCGATTTTTGTTAGTTTCGTCCGGTGCAATCCAAAGAAGTATATATCGATTTCGATAATTCAATCATACCTTGGTTAGGAAAAACCTCAAAGTTTGTAGATCATTACTTGCATTTACGACTTGTACATCACGGGTTGGACTTAAGTAAGGAGCAGGTTGTAGTGTTGAAAAAATTACACGATCATGAGGGTGAAGGTCTAAATCAAAATGAGTTGGCATTTCTTACCAATAGGGATAAATCTTCGTTGGCCCGTTTGCTATCGAAAATGGAAAAGAAGAAGTGTATCAAAAGAATACAGCAGTTTGAGGATAAGCGGATCAACCATGTTATTTTGACCGATGAGGGGAAAAGGGTTTATAAAAAGGCTAAAAGGGCCTTGAAAGAACTTATTGAAGCCATGGAAATGGGTATTTCGGAAGAGGAGAAAAAACACTTGATCAAAATATTAAAAAAAGTTCAATTTAATTATAAGCAAGAAAGTCAAGTACAATAGCCAAACCATATGAGAAAAACAATTTTAAGTATTTTGGGTGTTCTGATTATCGTGGCATCTGTTTTCATTGCAAAAATGATCATCGATAGTAAAAACAATGCGCGGCCCAAAGTTGAAAAAGTGGTGAAAACCGTTTTTACCGAAAAGGTAAGCAATGGTGTGGTACCGATTGTGGTCCCGGCCAATGGGAACCTGAAGGCCAAGAACCGTTTGGAACTGTATGCCGAAGTACAGGGCGTTTTTCTAGGGGGGAGCAAACTTTTTCGTCCGGGGCAACGGTATAGTGCAGGGGAAAACATCATACGTATAGATGCCTCCGAATATTTGGCCAATGTGCAATCGGCGAAAAGCAACCTATACAATGAACTTACTTCGATCATGCCCGATCTGCGACTCGATTATCCGGAAGTATTCCCGAAGTGGCAAGCCTATCTCAGGGATTTCGATATGGAGAAAACCACTCCAAAGCTTCCCGAAATGACCAGCGAAAAGGAAAAATTCTTTATCTCGGGCAGGGGTATTTTGACCACTTATTACAATGTGAAGAATTTGGAACAACGGCTTTCCAAATATAATATTTCCGCTCCTTTCAATGGGATACTTACCGATGCCTTGGTAACCGAGGGGACCCTTATCCGTTCCGGTCAAAAACTGGGGGAGTTCATTAATACCGATGTTTATGAGCTGGAGGTTGCCATCAGCAAAAAATTCAGTGATTTACTCGAGTTAGGGGAGCACGTAGCCCTTTCCAACTTGGATAAGACCAAAAGTTATACGGGTAAAGTTGCCCGGATCAATGGTAGTGTCGATCAAGAAACACAGACCATAAAGGCGTATATCGAGGTGCGTGACACAGGCTTAAGGGAAGGGATGTATTTAGAGGCCAATCTGGATGCCAAGGAAGAAACCAATGCCATAGAAATAGATAGGAACCTATTGTTGGAAAACAATCGCATATTCGTTGTCCGTGATTCCTTGTTGGATATGATCGATGTTGAACCCGTGTATTTTTCAACAAAAAAAGTGGTGGTGAAAAATGTACCTGATGGAATGACCATTTTAAGTAAACCCGTCGTCGGGGCGTATACAGGTATGTTGGTAAGACAATACCAGGATAAAGAAGTAGGGTTGTCAACTAATTCGGCGAACTAATGAGAAACATCATATCTTACTTCATAAAGTACCACGTTGCGGTACACGTATTTATTTTTGCGTTTGCCATATTCGGGCTTATAGGGGCACTTTCCTTAAAGTCATCCTTTTTCCCGCTTTCCGATTCCAAAAACATTTCGATCAATATAACTTATCCAGGGGCTTCACCCCAAGAGGTGGAAGAGGGCATTGTGCTCAAGATCGAGGACAACCTTAAGGGGCTCGAAGGTGTTGACAGGGTTACTTCCGTTTCCCAGGAAAATAGTGGCAATATCAATGTTGAGATCGAAAAGGGGCGCGATATCGATTTTATGCTCCTAGAGGTGAAAAATGCCGTAGACCGGGTGCCGACCTTTCCTACGGGTATGGAACCTTTGATCGTTTCCAAATTGGAAGAGGTTCGGCAGACGATTAATTTTGCCATAAGCGGGGATAACATTCCCTTGGCTACCTTGAAACAGATTGGGAGACAAATAGAGAATGATCTTAGGGCCATAGACGGCATTTCCCAGATTGCCATTTCAGGGTATCCGGAGGAAGAGATTGAAATTGCGGTTAATGAGAACAATCTTTTGGCCTATAACCTGTCTTTCGATGAAGTGGCCCAAGCGGTGAATAATGCCAATATCCTTGTTACCGGTGGTAATATCAAAACAAGTGCCGAGGAGTATCTGATACGTGCCAATAATAGGTCGTATTATGGTGATGAGCTATCCAATATCGTGGTGAAGTCCGATCCCAGCGGGCAAACGGTGCGTCTAAAGGATGTGGCCATTATCCGGGACCGGTTTTCTGAAACCCCCAATGCCACCTATTTCAATGGCAATATGGCCATCAATGTCTCGATTACCAGTACAAATACCGAAGATTTGCTCAGTTCGGCCGATAAGGTCAAATCATATGTGTCGAGTTTTAACCAACAACACAATAATGTTCGCTTGGATGTGGTAAGTGATCAATCAAAGACCTTGAACCAACGAACCCAGTTGCTTACCGAAAACGCCATAATGGGTATGATCTTGGTGCTTATATTCCTGTCACTGTTCTTAAATACAAGGTTGGCTTTTTGGGTAGCTTTCGGATTGCCGATCTCTTTCCTTGGCATGTTCATTTTCGCAGGTTTTTTCGATGTGACCATCAATGTGCTGTCGTTGTTCGGTATGATCATCGTTATCGGTATCCTGGTTGATGACGGTATCGTCATCGCGGAGAATATTTATCAACATTACGAAAGGGGGAAATCGCCATTGGCAGCAGCCATTGATGGGACCATGGAGGTTATTCCTCCAATCGTTTCGGCTATTATCACCACGATTTTGGCCTTCTCCATATTCTTGTTTTTGGATGGGCGGATCGGCGAATTTTTCAGTGAGGTCTCCGTTATCGTTATTCTGACCCTGTTGGTTTCCTTGGTCGAAGCATTGTTGATACTTCCGGCGCATTTGGCACACTCCAAAGCCCTACAGCCGGCAGACAATAAAGAAAAAACGGGAATGGCCAAAGCTTTTGCCCGTCTTAGGGGGATCAATCGGGCCGGTGACAAGTTCATGAAATGGATGCGGGATCGGTTGTACGGTCCAACCCTTCAGTTCGTAATGCAACATAAACTCTTTTCCTTCGGTGTTTTTATCATGCTGTTGGTCCTTACCATAGGGTCGATAGGCGGGGGTGTCATCCGCACTTCATTTTTCCCTCGTATCGCCAGTGATCGGGTACAGGTAGATTTATTGATGCCCAATGGGACGAATGAGAAGGTGACCGATTCGATAATTTCGTTGATTGAGGAAAAAGCCGAGATCGTAAATCAGGAATTGACCGATAAATACTTGAAAGGTACGGGCAAGGTGCTCTATGAGAATGTCATTAAACAATTGGGACCTGGGTCGTCAGCGGCTACCCTGACCTTGAATTTATTGCCCGGGGAAGAGCGCCCAGACGAAATTGTTTCGGATTTGGTGACCAACCGACTCAGGGAGTTGGTAGGCCCGGTAATAGGTGTTGAGAGTTTGATCTATGGTTCGGGGGGCAATTTTGGAGGAACCCCGGTCTCGGTATCCTTATTGGGAAATAACATTGAAGAATTAAAGGCGGCGAAAAATGAATTGAAAACGATAATGTTGAGTAATTCCGCCTTAAAGGATATTGAGGATAACGATCCTGCTGGGATAAAGGAAATACGGTTGGAACTTAAGGAAAATGCCTATTTGTTGGGATTGGATCTAAGAACGGTCATGAACCAGGTAAGGGCTGGGTTTTTTGGTTCCCAAGCGCAACGTTTTCAACGGGGTCAGGATGAAATTCGGGTATGGGTCCGTTATGATCGGAAAAACCGTTCCTCTATCGCCGATTTGGATGAAATGAGGATACAGACCCCATCTGGGGACCGGGTGCCCTTAAAAGAAATTGCCAATTACTCCATTGAAAGGGGAGATGTGGCCATAAATCGTTTGGAAGGTAGGCGCGAGATCCAAATTTCAGCGGACCTAAAAGATGAGAAGGAAACCAGTGCTACCGATGTCATGACCGAAATAAAGGAGGATATTATGCCTGCGATACAATCGAAATATCCTACGGTGACACCTTCTTATGAGGGGCAGAACCGGGAAGTGAACAAAACCATGAGTTCGTTGAAAGGGGTAGGTGTGGCCGTCATACTCCTGATCTATATAACGATTGCCTTTACCTTTAGAAGTTTTAGTCAACCTTTGATGTTGATCTTATTGGTGCCCTTTAGTATCACCGCCGTGGGGTGGGGGCATTGGATCCATGGATTTGCGGTAAACTTCCTTTCGATGTTGGGTGTCATTGCTTTGATAGGGATTATGGTCAATGACGGACTCGTGCTTATAGGAAAGTTCAATGGAAACCTTAGGGAAGGGATGAAATTTGACGAGGCCCTGATTGAAGCGGGAAAATCCAGGTTTAGGGCCATTTTCTTGACCTCGGTAACTACGATTGCCGGTTTGGCCCCTTTACTTTTGGAAAAAAGTAGGCAAGCACAATTTCTTAAGCCCATGGCGATATCCATCGCTTATGGGATTGCATTTGCTACCGTTTTGACCTTGTTGATGTTACCGTTGTTCCTTTCTTTCAGTAATAGGGTCAAGGTCGAAACCAAATGGTTGATCACAGGTACCCGTGTTTCCAAAGAAGAGGTTGAAAGAGCGATCAAGGAACAAAAGGAAGAGGCTCATTTGAGCGGAGGGCTTTCACAAGGCCATGAAGTAACCAACTTAGACAATGATTAGTTGCATTATGGGATATAAAGAATCGGAACGTATGTACAAGAAACTCCAATTAAAACTATGGTCGAATATTATGGGCTATAAAAGCGCCTTTCTCTTTATGGTGTTGGTACTTTTAGGGTTGAGTGCACGGTCCCAAGATAAAATGTTGACCAAGGAAGAGGCCATTGCACTTGCCTTGGAACATAATTATGGAATAAATGTGGCCAAAAATGATGTTGAGGTTGCAGGGAATAACAAAAGTGTGCTTAATTCGGGTTATTTGCCTACGCTTACCGGTTCGGCAAGTGCCGATTACGGTAGGGATGATTCGGTCATAGAATTTCCCGGACAGTACAATGATGATGGCAGCCCGAGGGAAGATGTTGAGCTCGATAAAGCAGAGGCCCAAGCATATTCTTCGGCACTGACCGCCAGTTATACGTTGTTCGATGGTCTGGGAAGATTGTACAATTATAAAAAATTGAAGGAGCAATATCAGTTGAGTGAATTGCAGGCGAGGGAAACCATTGAAAACACCATAGTACAATTGTTCAGCGTTTATTATGAGATTGCACGGCTTACAGAGAATGAGTTCGTATTGGAGAAAACGCTCGATATTTCCAAGGATCGTTTTAGGCGTTCCGAGTATGCCTTTGAGTACGGACAAAGTACCAAATTGGATATACTCAATGCACAAGTCGATATTACCAATGATAGTATCAATGTGTTGAATACACGGCAAGAATTGTCGAATGCAAAACGGGATCTTAACGTGCTTTTGAGCCAAGATCTAACCATGCTCTACTCGGTCGATACCTTGGTTACCTTTATTCCGAAGCTTAAACTGGAAGAGTTCGTTGAACAGGCAAAATTCAATAATGTTTCCTTGTTGCAGGCAGAAAGGAACCTTGCCATAAACGCTTACGATATCAAAGTACAGAAATCGGGCTATCTCCCTGAAATCGATTTAAGTGGTTCCTATGGATGGAACTTGAGCCAAAGTGCGGCATCTGCTTTTTTCCCGGGAACCAATACCAATAATTTCAGTTTTGATCTTGGGGCCAGTCTTTCCTGGGATTTGTTCGATGGGGGTAGTACTACCGTACAGGTGAAGAACGCGAAAATAGCCCATAAGAACCAGGAATTATTGAAAAAGCAAATCGAAATCGAAGTTGATCGGGATATTCGGAATGCCATGGCCGATTATGAAAATAAATTGGTGATTTTCGGCATTCAAGAACAAAATGTCATTACCAATCAAAATAATTTTGAACGCTCCAGGGAGCAATTCCAGTTAGGGAGGATAACATCCATAGAATTCAGACAGGCCCAGATAAATTTATTGAATGCCCAGACCAATAAGAATTTGGCAAAATACGAGGCCAAATTGGCCGAACTTCAATTACTACAGCTTACCGGGCAATTGTTGAACGTAGCACTTTAGGACAATGCACGAGCATTTTTTCCAATGTCCGTATTGCTGGGAAGAAATATCGATGTTATTGGATGCCTCGATATCGGAACAAACCTATATAGAGGATTGCGAAGTATGTTGTAACCCAATGGAAATCAGCGCAATGTTCAAGGCCAATGAATTGATCGCTTTTGAGGTGCGTAGTTTGGAACAGTAAAAGAAGATTGTTTCTTGATCAGGTTCCCTGGGGTATTCGTGAATTACCGATTTTGTGGGTAGGGACCATAGCCATTTATCATTGGAAAATCATATTAAATACCCCTTGGGTCATGCTTCCGTAGCGCTATGTAGAGGAGAATAGGTAGGGGCTACAGATCGACGATTGGTATCATCTGTTTTTTAGAAAAGCAAAAAATCCTGTCAACCAGTCCAAAAAAATCGTTGAATTACCACATTTAGGACCTGAAATGCCAAAACCTGTGAATTATTACTAGTACAAGGTGAGTTGTTATTGGTGAACTTTGAACCCATAAGAACCCAATATCTTATCACTATGAAAAATACTATAACCTACAGCGTGGCATTTGCCCTGATTATTTCACTGTTCTGTTGTCCGTTGAATGCACAACAGCTGAGTAGCCCTAAAGAAGGAATTTCCGATAGTTACGTCAAAAATAAACGTGTTAAGGATTATTTGGAGTTGAGGAAACTCGGGTACGAGGAAAAAGCAATTTTTCAGGACCTTGGTAATGCCCATTTTTTAGCTGAGAATTTCGAGACGGCGCTTTTTTGGTACGAGAGATTAAAAGCGGTTAGTGCTGCGGATGACTTGAGTGAAGGATTCCAAAAGCGATATGACTACGCACTGGTAAAAACAGCCGGTTCAGGGTCTGTGGTGTCTATGGACGAGGAAGATTGGCTTGCGAGCATAAAGGCCGATTACGGGGTCGACAAACCAAAAAAGTCCTACAACCGTAAATTCAAACCTTTGGATTCCCCATTTGAATTTGAGCAAAAATTGTTGGGGGATTATGATAAGGAGCTTAAAGGGGAAAATGGCTACAACGCCCCGGTTTCCCTTACGGCCGATGGAAATACGGCATATTTCAGTAAGTCGGTTTATGTAAAACCTCCTATTGGTCTGTTCTCAAAAAAGGAAATGGTGCATAAGATCTATAAGGCCGAGAAAAAAAATGGTAAATGGGGGAATATAAGGGAAGTATCCTTATGTCCAAAATATTATTCCGCATTGCACCCCGCGGTTTCTTATGATGGTAAACGATTGTTCTTTACATCGGATATGCCCGGTAGCTATGGTAATTATGATATTTATGTCGCTGACATCGGTGAGGACGGTTCTTTGGGGGTAGCAAAGAATTTGGGAGGCAAGGTGAATACCAAGAAAAATGAGATGTATCCTAAAATCATAGGAGGAAACACGCTGTTTTTTGCGTCGAACGGACGTAAAGGCTTGGGCGGATTGGATGTTTATATGACACAGGTTAATGACGCCAGTGTGGGGCTCGCAGTTAATTTAGGGGATACCCTCAATAGCCGTGAAGATGATTACGCAATACGGTTTATGCCCGAAAAAAGCATGGCTTATATTGTCTCCAGTAGAGGCCATAACGAAGGTGATTTACATCAAGTCGCATTTTCATATGATCAGCCAGGGCCTTATATACCTGAAGAGAATACCGCATACAATGTCTTACAGGCCATAAACAATGACGCTAAAATGGACTATAGTTCATCGGTTTTTGAAGATGAGTGATAGGTGAAAGCGTATTTGCATTGGTAGATCACGAATGAAATCTTAAAAATATAACAGGATTATTTGAACGAAGCGCCATAGAGGGTTTTAATACCAAGTAGAACGTAATGGTATTGAAAAAAGGAGCTCCAAAGTATCATATAAAATTTCGCAAAGATGAGTTACAAAACTACACAAAAAGAGGGGACAAGATTGCTGATGGTAATTTGTATTATGTTTAGTGTCTTTGCCTCATTCGCACAGGAAGAAACTTCGGGCCTTAGTTCCCGAAGTGCATACCACAATCAATTGTTCTTTAACCGGTTTTTGATCAATCCGACATTTTCGTTGGTTCGGGAGAACAAATCGTACCTGAATATTTTGCACAGGAACCAATATGCCACTTATGCAGATAATAGCCAGAACTATTTCGTGGGGTTCAGTAACAAGTTGAATAAGAACACTGCCTTGGGTATTAGCGTATATAGTCAATGGGAGGGAGTCGTACAGGAATTCGGTTTTAACGCAAACTACGCCACTGCCGTACGCTTGGGCACTAAAAGTAAACTTACCTTCGGCACGAACATTTCGTATTACAATGAAGGACTTGATCAAAACAGGATCGTTACCAATGAGGATGACCCCGAGGTTCTGGAAGCTGGCAAAGAGAGTAAGATCGCCATTCAACCAGGGGTTACCCTTTCTGTTGGAAGTTTTGATTTTGGATTGTACGCCGAGGATTTGTTCAAATTCAATCAAACAACAAATGAGTTTATTACCCAGTTGAACGACAAGAGTATAAAAGCTTCGGTACAATATACCCACGCTTTTGGTACAAATAGGGGCTTGTTCAAAAATGCCCGTTTAATGCCAATGGTCCAAGTTGGCCGAAATGAGGATGATTCCGTTTCTTATTTGGGTTCCCTATTGTTGGATATGCCGAATTACGGGTGGTTTCAGACTTCTTTGGATGATGTATACGGATTATCAATGGGGCTAGGTTTCAATATCAATAAAAAAATGTCTATCGGTTATTTAATGGAAAAGGATATAAATCAGGAAGATGCCGATCTCGGTTTCAACCATGAGGTGACCTTGGCCTATACCTTTAAGGATAGCGATGAAAATAAAAGGGGAAATGCGGATACATCGGTAGATGATAGGATAGACCGTATTGTAAGGAATTATGAAGAGCAGATACTGGCCTTAAAGGAAGAAAATCAGCAAAATAAAGCGAAAAAGAAAACACACCCCGTAGCACCTAAAATTACCGGGGATGTGGATAGGGATGACCTTGCTTATCAAAACCGTTTGATATTGGATGAACTTATTTTAAGACAAGATTCCCTGGAAAAGGCCCGTAATAATGAATTTGAAAGGCGATTTGAGACCATTGTCCGGGTATTGCGCAATGACCTGAAGAAGAATGTAAAATCAAATGGGGATGAATTCGCGAACGGTGGCCGAACCATGGTAGCTGCCAATGATAAAAAAGAAGGGGCATCCAAAACGATGAATGATCAGGAGCGTATGGATTATGTTAAGCTGCCCATAAAGGTTTTGGGACAATCGGATATCATAGGGGTCGACTCCGGTTATTATGTCATCGTCAATGTTTACAAAAATAAAAGGTATATGAGTGCTTTTGTGGACAAGCTTAAACACCAAGGATTGGATGCGAAGCAATTCTATAATAAATCGAACGGACTTTATTATGTTTATTTGGCCGATTATAATTACAAAAAAGATGCCCAAACAGCGATTGTTTCAAACTTTGAAGGTGAATATAACGATGAAAAATGGATCATGCAGGTCCAAAACAGTTCAGCAACCGCCGCAAACCTATATAATGACTAGGTGTCCTAAAGTCATACTCGGGATAGAGAACCTTAAAGGCATTTATAAATACCTTATGTGATAATAAAAAATACAACAACAATGTGATGATTTTCTGATTGGGTTGAAAAAAGGAGGGGTATCCGGGGGGATAGCATTCATTCCCTCCTTTTCAATTTTCCCCATATCGTTTATTGCGTAAAGATTTTCTGATTGGGTTGAAAAAAGGAGGGGTATCCGGGGGGATAACATTCATTCCCTCCTTTTCAATTTTTCCCATATTGTTTGTTAAGCAAAGATTTTCTGATTGGGTTGAAATAAGGAGGGGTATCCGGGGGGATAGTTTACTCCCCTCCTTTTCAATTGGAATAATATATTTTGAGGTATTCTGATTTTTTGGCCATTATCATTGAAGATTATTGATTACACCTTTTTGCGCCGTGCATTTGAACGAAAACCCCCACAAAAATTATTGGGGTTTTACAATTTTGGCTATTATTGTATAACAATATCAACCGAATATTAACCTCCAAATCCCCCCAAGAAATGGAAGCTTACCCAAACCTACAGTACTTACAAAAAGGAGGGCACATCCTGTTGTGCCAATCAGTAAAAATCCCGCAATGGCCATCGATGAGCGGTTTTCGTTCTCAAGAAAACCGGTTCGAATCTTATCGAAACCCTAACCATCCGTTCAGGCAGGTTATAGGGCGCAGCTAAATTATTCGCAAAGACAAGGATGGATTCGATGGGTTGAAAGGATTTCCCTTTATTTCCTGTTCCCAGACTATTCCAACATATTCCTTTTTAGGACATTTCACTGGTTATTTCCAATAGCCAGGAAGGACCCTACTGTCTTGTTTTGTGCCCATACGTAGCATCACCAATGGTTATGGGGGTGCCCGAATTCAAGGAAATCAGAATTTAGAAAACAATAATATATGTAACAAAATTACCCCCCGAATTATGAAAACAACAACGTTAAAAATTATCATTGTCGACAATGATAGGGAACTTCATCGTGGATATCGTTTTTATTTTGAGACCTATAGGGATTATGCCCTTGTAGGCCTTTACGATTCCGTAAAAGAGGTCATGTCGGACTATGCGGAAATCATGCCCGATATTGTATTGTGTGAGACCCAATTATGGCAAGAAGATGGTATGGAAACCATCAGGGAGTTTCGAAAAAAGGATTCCCAGGTAAAGATTATCATGATCAGTGAATGTTCTGATTTTGAACTTGTGAAAAAAGCCTTTAAAAATGGCGCCAATGGGTATCTTACCAAACCATTGACCAAATATCGCCTTCATACGGCCTTGAACTCGATCAAATATGAGGGCGCCGCCATGAGCAACGACATTGTTCAAAACATCATATCGAACTTAAACGGAATATCATATCAACGTTTTTCAAATAGGGAGAATCAAATTATCGACTATTTGTGTAAAGGGGCAACCTATAAAATGATAGCTGAAAAATTGTTCGTCACTACGAGTACCATTAATTTTCATATCCAAAATATTTATTTGAAACTGAATGTGAATTCCAAATCGGAGGCTTTGGTCAAATTACGACAATTGTAAGGTATTCGGTTGCCATGTAGATGAATGACGAACCCTTTGTAATAATTGCGCTTTCATAACCTTATGGGTTTTGAAAGCGTTTTTTTTTTAAAGGTTGGTTTTATGATTTCCCTATTGCCGTACCTAGCCCCGCCAGCTAAAGATGTATTGTGCGGCCTTGTTCCGCGGGGAGGGGAGCCCCTAAGATAAGTCTGCTAAAAAAGTTCTCCTGCTTATATTTTTATTGGCAAATCATGTGGGGTTTGCAAATGGGATCACGACGCGTGCCTGTAGCGTATATGCGCGATAGTGGAAGTGGATAGGACACTGTGGAAACGGGATATCCCGAGTTTTCAACTATTGGATATGGAATCGGCGATTCTTGAAATCTTTGGGATTAAATAAGAATCAAATAATATAGGGAGTATAAAATTTAGATTTCAATAAAGAATTGCCGCTAATTTCTTGGGTATTATTAAAAATCCAGTATATTTGTGTAATCGATTGCGCAAATGTTTATAGGATGACAAAACACGAATTTAGATATGCTGCGAATCCCATTGATGCCAGAAAATATGGGACGGAGGAATTACGTAAAGAGTTTTTGATCGATACCCTTTTTGTCGAAAACCAGATACGATTGACCTACTCAATGTACGATCGTTACATTGTTGGCGGTGTTATGCCGGTGGGTGAAGATTTAAAGTTGGAGACCATACCATACCTAAAGTCCAAGAATTTTTTGGACAGACGGGAATTGGGAATAGTGAATGTAGGGGATAAAGGAAAGGTAACGGTCGACGGTAAGGTATACGAGCTCAATAAAAAAGAAGCTTTGTATGTCGGGCAGGGATCGAAGGAGGTCGTTTTTTCAAGTGAAGGGGAAGATCGGCCGCTGTTTTATATTAACTCAGCCCCGGCACATAAAAGTTTTCCGACCAAAAAAGTCGGTGCTGGCGAAGCAGAGGTGGTACAGTTGGGCGATGAAAAATATGCCAACAAAAGAGTGTTGAACAAACTTATCGTGAATAGCATTGTGGAAACTTGCCAATTGCAAATGGGGCTTACCGAACTTTTGCCGGGCAATGTATGGAATACGATGCCGGCCCATACGCACAATAGACGTATGGAGGCCTATTTCTATTTTGATTTGGAAGAGGGGCAGACCATAAGTCATTTTATGGGTGAGCCTCAGCATACCAGGCATATTTTCATGGAGAACAATCAGGCGGTCCTTTCACCGGAATGGTCTATACATTCGGGGTCGGGAACCTGTTGCTATTCATTTGTATGGGGCATGGCCGGAGAGAATTTGGACTATGGGGACATGGATGTTTGTGCACCTAACGAGTTAAAATAAAAACATAAAATGGATAGTTTGTCGGGCTAAAAAGTGTGTGCGAAAATCATGGTCCCAAAATGGGCCAAATACAGTATTAGGGCCAATGTCATGGCCGCAATATTCAGCAGCTTTAGAACCATTGGCAGACAAGGAATAAAAAATAGATATGGCTTCAACCAAAACATTTATCAATGACGATTTTCTGTTGGAAAATAAATATGCTCAGGAACTCTATCATACCTATGCCAAGGACCAGCCGATAATAGATTATCACAATCACCTCCCACCAAACGAAATTTCCGAAGATAGGATCTTTGGCAATATGACCAAGGTGTGGATCAATGGGGACCATTATAAATGGCGGGCCATGCGAACACTGGGCATAAAGGAAAAATTCATTACGGGAGAAGGGTCCGATAAGGATAAATTCATCCATTGGGCCAAAACGGTGCCCTATACCATGCGTAATCCTTTATATCATTGGACGCATTTGGAATTGGCGCGATATTTCGATATCCATGAGCTTTTGAACGACAATTCAGCCGAGAGGATCTATTCGGAAACAGCGGAAAAATTAGGTTCTTCGGCATATAGTTGTCGAAACTTGTTGCGTAAAGCCAATGTTGAGGTCGTTTGTACCACGGAAGATCCCATCGATACTTTGGTACATCATCAGGAAATAGCGAAAAAGAACCTGGATTTTAAGGTGAGTACGGCCTTTAGGCCCGATAAGGCTATTTTTATTTCCCATGAAGGATATAACGATTATATGGATGCTTTAGGAATTGCCGTTGGGCAGGAGATCGATACCTATGGTGATTTGTGTGATGCCTTGGCCAAACGAATAGCCTATTTTGATGAAAATGGGTGTAAGCTTTGTGACCACGGATTGGATAAAATGTACTTTGAGTCCTTTACGGAAGCTGAAGTGCAAGCCATTTTCAAGAAAAAAAGAAGTGGTAAGGAACTTTCCGGGATGGAAACTTCAAAATTCCAAAGTGCGGTTTTATTGTTCCTTTCAGAGACCTATCATGATTACGGGTGGGTACAGCAATTCCATTTAGGCGCTTTAAGGAACAACAATGCCCGTATGCATAGTCTTCTTGGCCCTGACACCGGATGGGATTCTATTGGGGACTTTCCACAAGCGCAAAAATTATCGGCATTTTTGAATGCATTGGACAGTAAGGATAAATTGGTAAAGACCATTATCTATAATCTAAATCCCGCCGATAATGAAGTAATGGCGAGTATGATCGGTAATTTCAACGATGGAAGCATAAAAGGGAAAGTGCAATTTGGATCCGGCTGGTGGTTTTTAGATCAAAAAGACGGGATGACCAAACAGATGAACACCCTTTCAAATATGGGTTTGATAAGCTGTTTCATAGGTATGCTCACCGATTCCAGAAGCTTCCTCTCTTTTCCGAGACATGAATATTTTAGACGTATTTTATGCAATCTTTTTGGGAGCGAAATCCAAAATGGGCAATTACCGAATGATATGGAATGGGTGGGGAAACTTATCCAGGATATCTCATATCACAATGCAAAGGAATATTTCAATTTTTAAAAAAAACTATAATCCAACTTAACAGTATGAAAAAAGTAGTAACATTCGGTGAGATCATGCTTCGATTGTCCCCCCCTGGTTTTTTGAGGTTTTCGCAAGCCAATGGTTTTGATGTCGTATATGGGGGAGGTGAGTCTAACGTTGCCGTTTCTTTGGCGAATTACGGGGTGCCTGTTGATTTTGTCACACGGCTACCAAAAAATGACATCGGGGAGTGTGCGCTTATGGAGATGAGGAAACGGGGCGTGAATACGCAGAATATCGTTTTTGGAGGTGACCGTTTGGGGATTTACTTTCTAGAGACCGGTGCGGTGAGTCGCGGTAGTAAAGTAGTATACGACCGCGCACACTCGGCTATTTGTGAGATAAAACCGGGAATGATCGATTGGAAGAAAGTTTTCGATGGTGCTGGATGGTTTCATTGGACAGGTATTACCCCGGCCATATCCCAAGGTGCAGCGGATGTTTGTCTTGAAGCTGTTAAAACGGCCAGTGAAATGGGAATCACGGTTTCAACCGATTTGAATTATAGGGCTAAATTATGGAATTACGGTGGTGACCGAGAGGCCATCATGACCGAGCTTACTTCCTATTGCGATGTCATTTTGGGTAACGAGGAAGATGCCGAAAAGCATTTTGGAATACATCCCGAAGGATTGGATGTGCATAAGGACGGACATGATGTAAAGGCAGAGGCTTTTCTTTCTGTTTGCGAACAAATGATGAAAAAATTCCCCAAGGCAAAAAAAGTGATCACAACCTTAAGAGGGTCAATATCGGCATCCCATAACACATGGGCAGGTGTTCTCTACGATGGTAAGAAAATGTATGAGACCCGTCAATATCAAATAACCGATATCGTAGACCGCGTCGGTGGTGGGGATTCCTTTATGGGAGGTTTGATTTATGGGCTTTTACAATATCCCGATGACGACCAAAATGCATTGGACTTTGCAGTGGCCGCATCCTGTTTAAAGCATACCATAAAAGGTGATGCGAATTTGGTGACCGTGGATGAAGTTGAAAAATTAATGGGAGGTGATGCCTCAGGTAGGGTAGCACGTTAAAATAGAAAATAAACATTATGGCACAATACTCAAGATTACATGTTGCAAAAGTGATGGAAGAAACGGGGATGATTCCCTTGTTTTACCATTCCGATATCGAATTGGGAAAAAAAGTACTTAAAGCCTGTTACGATGGGGGAGCCCGTTTAATGGAATTTACGGCAAGGGGCGATTTCGCTTTTGAGGTATTTTCGGAATTGAACAAATATGCCATTAAGGAATTGCCCGGGATGATCATGGGGGTAGGTTCCATTACAGATGCAGGGGCAGCAAGTATGTTCATGCAGATGGGGGCCAATTTTATAGTAACCCCTTCATTACGGGAAGATATTGCCATGGTTTGCAATAGGAGAAAGGTACTTTGGTCCCCGGGATGTGGGTCATTGACAGAAATAAACCGAGCTGAAGAACTTGGTTGTGAGATCATTAAACTTTTTCCAGGTTCTACCTATGGTCCAGGCTTCGTAAAAGCGATCAAAGGGCCACAACCATGGACGAGCATTATGCCTACTGGCGGCGTCAGTACAGAGGAAAGTAACCTTAAGGGTTGGTTCGGTGCCGGAGTAACCTGTGTAGGGATGGGTTCACAATTGATTTCAAAAGAAATATTGGAGACCCAAAATTATGGATTACTGACAGCCAATGTTAAAGCTGCCTTGAGCCTTATTAAGGATTTAAGAAAATAGAAATCAAGTTTTATTTTTCTTAAAAGATTATTTGGAAGGGAAATTCAACAATAATATTAAACCAAACTAGAAAGAAATGAAAGACAAACCTCAAAAAATAGGGACTTATCGGTATAGGATTTTAGCGCTGTTGATGTTCGCTACCACCATTAACTACTTTGATAGAAGTATCATCGGAGTAATGGCACCAACACTGGAAAAAATGTTTCATTGGACAAACAGTGATTATGCGAACATAATGATCTCATTTAAGGTAGCATACGCTATTGGATTGCTTTCGATGGGAGGTTTGATCGATCGCCTGGGTACCAAAAAAGGATATACCCTTTCTATCGGAATATGGAGTTTCTTTGGAATGCTGCATGCTTTGGTGCAACCGGGATTTAGCGTTATCGGGTTCGCAGCAGCGCGTTTTGGTCTAGGATTTGGTGAGGCTGGAAATTTTCCCGCCGCTATTAAGACAACCGCGGAGTGGTTTCCGAAAAAAGACAGGGCATTTGCCACGGGGCTCTTTAATGCTGCGACCAGTATCGGTGCCATTGCCGCCCCATTTGTCATCGGTTGGATCGTTCATGAAAATGGAAAAAACTGGCAAATCCCGTTTTTGCTTACAGGTGTGTTAAGTGCCATTTGGGTGGGACTATGGTTGAAAATGTATAAGAAACCTGAAGTGCATCCTAAAGTTTCCAAAGAGGAATTGACCTATATACAGAGTGATTCCGTTATTGAAAATGATGAGAAGTTACCTTGGAAAAGTGTTCTGGGTAAACGTCAGACTTGGGCTTTTGGTTTGGCTAAGTTAACCGATGCCGTATGGTGGTTTTACCTTTTCTGGGGGGCTAAATTTTTGGCAGCGACTTTTGATGTGAATATCAAGAACATTGCCTTACCCTTCTTTGTAATCTATATCCTAGCTGATGGCGGAAGTATTTTTGGTGGATATCTATCAGGTGCCTTTATGAGAAAAGGATGGTCTATTAATAAAGCCAGAAAAATAACACTACTTATTTGTGCCTTGATCATTCTTCCAGTGAGTTTTGTCGCGATTACCGAAAATAAATGGATAGCCGTATTTTTAATCGGCCTGGGTGCGGCAGGTCACCAAGCCTGGTCGGCCAATATCTTTACCTTGGCTTCTGATGTGTTTCCTAAAAAAGCAACAGCTTCGGTTGTCGGTATTGGAGGAATGATCGGGGCTGTTGCCGGTATAGTGGCGGATAAGGCATTGGGATCCGTATTGGATCAAGCAGGTAATACGGGGTATTTCTGGGCGTTTTTAATTGCCGGTTCCAGTTATTTGATTATCCTTGGTTTTGTTCATTTATTAATGCCAAAGATGACACCTTTGGATGAGAATTTAAATCTTATTACAAAGTAGATTTACAGTTTATCCCATGCCTAGGGAAAGTAAAGGATATGGAATAGGATCGGTATCGGGCTTAAGGAAAATCAACCAATTGAAATTACCCCATATAGAACGGGTAATCTTAATTGGTTGATTTTTTTGAATATGTTTTTTGTACAAAGGGAATCAATCAAGGGATAGCAGGGTTTTACCTATTCGGCATGATTTGTCCTCGAAGATGATTTACGAATTTTTAAACTGGGACTGAGCACCATGCGCCTTTCGATCGTTACTTTCTCGGATTTCATTTGCTCCAAAAAAACCTTGGCAGCCGTTTTTCCCATTAAGATCGGAGCTTGGTCTACGGTGCTTATCGTGAGTTCCATAAACTGGGTAAAGGGTTCGTTACTGAATCCGACGACACAGAAATCTTGCGGAATTCGAATACCGATACCCCTGAGATATTGTATGGCCCCTAACGCCCCAAGGTCACTTGCTGAAAATATGGCATCTGGTGGATTTTTGAGGGCCATTAATTTTTTGGCGGCCTCTTTCCCCGATTCAATTTTACTTTCCAAAGCAATTACATAATCTTCATTAAAGTCGATTCCATTGTTGATCAAGGCTTGCTTATAGCCGTCAAATCGTTTCTTATAAATGTCTACGGAGCGATCGACCGTAAAATGCGCTATTCTGGTACAGCCCTGTTCGATCAAATGTTGTGTAGCTTCATAGGCACCGCGAAAATCATCCAATGTCACCGAACTTGAACCTTTGATTTCCAATTTACGGTCAAAGAATATCAAAGGGATGTTCTTCTTTAGGATCTGTTCTAAGTGTTTGGTGTTTTTGGTGTATCTGGCAATCGAAATGATGATACCGTCCACTTGGGCATCCAATAGGTTCTGTATAATATCCGCTTCTTTTTTTTCTTCGTCATGGGTCTGACAGATGATGACATTGTAGCCCATGGGATTCAATTCCTCTTCAATGCCCCGAATAACATTTGAGAATAAGTTTCTGTTGATCAGGGGGAGCACAACCCCCACATTCTTGCTTTTGCCACTCTTTAGGGCCAAGGCCAGCCTATTTTGCTTATAGTTTAATTTTTCGGCGGTCTCCAACACCAGTTTTTTAGTGTCCTCACTTATTCTAGGGTTGTTGTTAAGGGCTCTGGATACCGTAGCCGCAGTAATGTTCAATGCCTTTGCGATATCATAAATCGTGGTCTTTTTGCTCATTATTTTTTGCTTACAAGAAAGACTTATCCCCTTGCTGTTTTACTCATTTACTATTTGTGTTATCGATTACACAAAAAGCTTTTAAAGAATAAAGATAACGTAATTATTTGTGATAATATACGAAGCCAAGCTTCAATTATAAAGAGAGGCAACCGGTAAAAACGAAAATGATCATCGCTTTTTTTCAGGTGGAAGGGAGTCAAGAATCGATGGATTTCTAGGAAATCGGCTTTGGGAGTGTTGACTTACATATCCACATAAAAATGAAAATCGACCCCGGCAAACGAATGGTCTATGAATGGCTTAAAGACGGGGTTTATACCAAACCGGTAAACCCTAAGAATGCCAAAGATAACAGTCCGGCCACCAAAAGATTGATCGGGACCCCTTTCATGCCTTCAGGAATATTGGCAAGCTCTAAGTATTCACGAATGCTGGCAAAAACGATCAAAGCCAAACCAAAACCTAGCGAATTGGAAAATGCAAAGAATACCGCCTTTAAAAGACTACTGTTCTCAAGTCCCAACGCTAAAATGGCAACACCTAGCACCGCACAGTTGGTCGTGATCAACGGAAGAAAAACCCCTAAGGCCTGGTATAATGGCGGACTTACTTTTTTAAGTATGATTTCTACCATTTGTACCAAGGCGGCAATGACCAGGATAAAGGTTATGGTACGTAGATAATCCAAACCTGCAGGAAGTAGGATATAGTTGTGCAATAGATAGGTTGCGGTCGTGGCAATGGTCATGACGAACATTACGGCCCCCGACATACCGATCGAGGTTGATATTTTATTCGATACGCCTAGGAAGGGACATATTCCCAAGAACTGCGATAGTACGATATTATTGACGAATACAGCGGCTATGAGTATTACGATATAGTCCATTTTAAGCTGTTTTAACGGTTAGTTTATTAAATAGGATAGCGAGGTAGGCCAAGGCAATGAAAGCTCCTGGAGGTAAGATGAAAAGTATGAAAGTGTTCGCATCTTCCGACACGAATTTAAAATCGAAAATACTTCCATTTCCCAAAATTTCACGGGTGGCACCTAAAACGGTCAAGGCAATTACAAAACCCAGTCCCATACCTAGGGCATCCAATATCGAGGATTTTAAGTCGTTTTTAGAGGCGAAGGCCTCGGCTCTTCCCAAGATAAGACAGTTCACGACGATCAACGGGATAAAGATGCCCAACTGCTCGTAGAGAAAAGGGATAAATGCTTCCAAGACCATTTCTACAATGGTCACAAACGATGCTATGATAATGATAAAGGCGGGGATTCTGACTTTACTCGGTATTTGTGATTTCACAAGGGAAACCACGGTGTTCGACATCAATAATACGAATAGGGTGGCAACCCCCATCCCCAATCCGTTGAATGCCGAGGAGGTAACCCCCAATGTGGGGCACATTCCCAAAAGCATGACAAAGACGGGGTTTTCTTTGACGATGCCTTTTAAGAAATTTTGCTTTTGATCAATGGTATTGGCCATAATTTTATTTCTTCGATTTGGTTATGGAATCTTTGATTAGGATATATTCGTCATAAGCACTTTGTGCAGCTTCGGTAAAGGCCCTAGAACTGATCGTAGCGCCGGTCAAAGCATCGACTTGTCCACCATCTTTGGAGACTTTTAAATTGAAGTTCGATGGATTTTTATCACGGAATTGGCCAATGAATTTTTCATCTTTCATCTTGGTGCCCAGTCCGGGGGTTTCTTTTTGTTCAAGTACAACGACGTTTTGTATGCTTCCGTCAGGTGTAAAACCTACCATGATCTTTACCAAACCGCTAAAACCTTTTTCCGAGGCACCAATGACCGCTGCCCCAACGAATTCCCCATTGCTGAAAGCAGGATATATTTCCAGGCTATCCTTGGCTACGGGGGTTTTTATTTTAACTACTTCCGAAACAAGGTCATTGTCAAATTCGGGTAGTACGGCCTTAAGGGCATTGACCTTTTTGGCCAGTTTTGCCGCTGCTTTAGGTCCTGTGGTCAGGTCGTTCACAAACCCCAAGGAGAATCCGGCCACAAGGGTAATTACGATAAGTGCCAGGGCCATGTTCAAAAATGTTGATTCCTTTTTACTCATAATTACATTATTTTGGCTTTGATCTTAGAACCGAATCTACGAGGTTTGAAATAACTGTTGATTAAGGGTACAAAAGCATTCATGATTAAAATGGCAAAAGAGATTCCTTCGGGATAGGCCCCATAAAAACGGATGATAACGGTGATTAAACCGATACCTATGGCGAATATCACCATCCCTTTTTTGGTCATGGGACTCGTGACCATATCCGTGGCCATATAAAAGGCCCCTAAAATGGCACCACCGGATAACAAATGAATTATGGGGTTGGCGTAATGTTCAGGGTCTATAGTCCAGAAAACACCTGTCATTACCGCCATGGTCAATAAAATTGTTATGGGAATATGCCAGGAGATGACTTTGCGAATCATAAGATACAGGCCTCCCAGTAGCAAGGCAATCGCCGACATCTCACCTAAAGACCCTCCGGTAATACCCAAAAGCATGTTCATGTTCGAAGGGATTTGGGAGCTTAACTCGCCCATTGTCTGTCCAAATTGAAGCCCTTCCTTTATAATGCCCAAAGTGGTGGCCCCGGAAACGGCATCTGCGATAGAGGTATTGTTTACCACCGCCAAGGGCCAAAGGGTCATCTGTACCGGAAAACATACCAAAAGAAAAACCCTACCGACTAAAGCAGGGTTGAAAACGTTGAAGCCCAATCCTCCGAAAGAGAGTTTTGCGATGCCGATGGCCGCTAAACTACCTACGATGATCATCCAAATTGGGAGTCCCGCAGGTACGTTGAACGCTAGCAAGATACCGGTCAATAAGGCCGATCCATCCGTTATGGTCACCTCGGACTTCATGAGGTATTTCTGTATCAGAAATTCAAATAATAAGCAAGAGACAATGGCTATCGATGTTGTAATCAGCGCATTAAATCCGAATACATATAACGATACCAAAAAAGCGGGTACCAATGCGATGACCACATCGTACATTATTTTTTTTGAAGTTCTATCGGAATGAAGGTGTGGGGAAGCTGAAATAACAATTTGGGGGCTATCCATTATGTAGTTAATTTTTTGAAGATGCTAATTGTTTCGTGATATTTTTTCCAAACCTGATATAGTCAAGCAAAGGACGGTTTGAAGGACATACATAACTACATGAACCACATTCGATACATGTCATGATATCTTCTTGCGCTGCCTTTTCATACATGCCTTTTTCCGATAAGTTCATTAGAAGGTGGGGTTCCAATCCCATGGGGCATACATTGACACATTCACCACAGCGGATGCAATTTTTTACTTCGCCCCTACAAGCTTCGTCCTCATCTACAATCAGGATGCCCGAAGTACCTTTGGTAACGGGTACATCGGTATTTTTTATGGCTTTTCCCATCATGGGGCCACCGTTTATTATTTTACGTGTTCCTTCCGGCATGCCTCCCACTTCCTCGATGAGGTCTTTGATTGGGGTTCCGATCTTAACCCAAAAGTTCGAAGGATTTTTCAATTTTTTACCGGTCACGGTAACCACTCGTTCAATCAATGGTTTGTTATGCTGTATGGCTTCATAAATCGCAAAGACCGTCCCAACGTTGTTCACTACGACCCCAACATCCATAGGTAAGCCATTCTTGGGGACCTCTCTATCCAAAATGGCACTGATCAATTGTTTTTCGCCTCCTTGGGGGTATTTGACCTGTAAGGCCGCAACCTGTATTTGTTTCTCGTTGGCGGTCAATCGTTTAAAGAGTTCTACGGCATCGTGTTTATTGTCCTCAATTCCGATGATGGCCTTGTTTACATGTAGGGCTTTCATTAGGATTTTTATGCCCACGACGATTTCTTCCCCTTTTTCGAGCATTAATCTATGATCTGCCGTTAGATAGGGTTCGCATTCGACCCCATTGATAATAAGACAATCCATCTTTTTATCTTCCTTGACGTTGAGCTTTACATGGGAGGGAAAGGTCGCCCCGCCCAAACCTACGATTCCGAAGTCTGAAATGCGTTTTACGATTTCTGCGGGTTCAAGGTCAATTTCCTTTTTTAAGGGATAATCGATTTCCTGAAAATTGGTTTCGTTCTTGGCGTCGGTACGTATTACGATACATTGTTTCTTATATCCGCTGGAATCGATGATCATATCCAATTTTGTAACGGTACCCGCAACGGGGGAATGGATATTGGAAGAAACGAATCCGCCCGATTTGGCGATAACCTGTCCGATTTCCACCTTGTCTTTTCTATCGACAATGATTTCAGCGGGGATGCCGATGTGCTGTGCTATGGGAACGTAAACCACTTTGGGCGCTGGCAGTCGCTTAATGTCCTTTGCTGATGTAAGTTTGTTTTCTGGGGGGTGGATACCACCTTTTGAGAATGTTTTAAGCATCTTTTGTAAGGTTTACCGATTTAACTTCACCCGAAGGTTCAGCGACTACCTTTTTTTCTTTTACTACCTTTTTTTCCTTTCTAGGAGGGAAGTTGGTTTCAATAATGGAATGGGTAGGACATACGGGTACGCATTTCCTACATAAGGTACAATATTCGGGGTCTATATAGGCTAGGTTGTTTACCATGGTAATGGCATCTTTTGGACAAACATCCTCACATTTTGAACACCCGATACAGGCAACGGAGCATGCTTTTTTGGCAATACCACCCTTTTCCTCATTCAAACAACCCACAAAGACCTTTAAGTCCCTCTTGTTTTTTGGCCGCATTTCGATGATATCACGCGGACATGCCTCGACACACATTCCGCATGAAGTACATTTGTCCGTTATGACCACCGGCAATCCGGTTGTTTCATCCATGAACATGGCATCGAACTTACAGGCGGTAACACAATCCCCGTCACCCAGACATCCATATTGGCAATCCGTTTCGCCACTATAGATCATGGCCGATATGGCACAGGATTTCGGGCCTTGGTATTCTGTTGTCTTTGGGCGCACCTCACAGGATCCTTGACAACGTACCACGGCGACCGTTGGGTCTTTTTCAGAGACTTCTTTCCCTAAGGTTTCGGCTACCAATTTCATGACTTCATTTCCTCCTACAGGACAAAATAAATCTGAGATATCTTCGGTGCCCACTAGTTTTTCTGCAAATGATTTGCATCCGGGAGAACCGCATCCGGCACAATTCGCCCCAGGTAGTATGTCATCTACCACAGCAATCAATGGATCCTCATAAACGTAGAATTTTTTGGAGACAATGTATAGCACCAAGGCTGTAACCGCTCCTAAGGAAACCAGTAAAAGGACACTATTTAGTATGGATTCATTCATCGTTAACTATATTTTTACAACGGAAATTTTAAATGTTTTTTTAAAGGTGTTCCTTAAAATATAGAGTAAAAGGTAATAGGGGATCAATATTAAAAGGGATACAATGCCTGCCATCCATTCTTCAAGGAATAGTGAGGAGCCGATTAGCGTACCTACCATAAGTAAAAAAGGGAATATGTAGGCCCAGACAACGGCTTTAAGTCCCAGTCCTTTCTTAAGGACAACGTTTACGGGTTCGTTCAAGGTAAAGGATTGCCCGGAATTGGGGATTTCGACTTCTTTGGAACCGGATTCTGATATACCACATGTGCTTTTGGCACGACAAGATTCACAATGCACATTCTCGTCCAAAGAAACAATAAGCGAACCATTGCTCTTTTTGGAAATTACACCGGAGTGTATATATGCATCTTTGTTTGATATCCCTGAATCCATTTTAAAAATGGTAGTTAGTCTCTTAAATTCTGGACATAAAAATAAGCTTATCGGTTTGTGGATAACATGACAAATGTCAGGATTGGCAAAGTGGATCGTTGATTTTTAGCTCTTTGGAATCATTCTAAAGAACGTGCTTAAAAAATAAGGGGCGAAATTTATCCTTCCGCCCTTTTTAAAAATTAGGGAATTGATAGTTGGCAACTACAAACTATCGGCATTGTTTTTTTTCCAAAGCTCAAATTCCTTTTTGATCTTTTCGTCAACAAGGGGGTAAAGTCCTATGACCGCATGTCCATTTTTCACTTGCTGTATGACAAATTCCTCATACAAGGTCATTTGAATGCATTCCTCGGCTACTTCATGGGCTATTTGGGCCGGTATCACCATGACGCCATCATCATCACCTACCAAAATATCGCCGGGAAATACCGCAACGTCACCACATCCAATAGGTTCATTGATTGAAATGGCTTGGTGTAAGGTAAGGTTGGTAGGTGCGGAAGGACGATTGTGATATGAAGGAAGTTCCAACGCGGCAATTTCGGCTGAATCCCGGAACCCACCATCGGTGACCAGTCCGGCGGCACCACGGACCATTAATCTTGTCGCTAAAATGGAACCTGCCGAAGCGGCGCGGGCATCTTTTCTACTGTCGATGACCAGGACGGCCCCTTTCGGACATTCCTCGACGGCAACTCGTTGAAGGTGTTTGGGGTCCCTGAACACTTCTATAGGGTTAAGGTCCTCCCTAGCCGGGATATATCTTAGGGTATAGGCCTCACCGACCATGTTGGGTTTGTTGGGTTTCAATGGTTTGACATCTTGGATAAATTGGTTCTTTAAGCCTCTCTTAAACAAGCAGGTAGCTATTGTAGCCGTACTGACTTTTTTAAGTTTTTCCTTGGTTGTGTTTAAATTTGTTCCCATGTTGAAATGCTATATGAAGTTTACTTATTCGGCTTTTTCCCAAGCTTCTTTGAGGAATTCCAAATCTTTTTTCATGGCATTGAATACCTCTTTTTTAGGGATCGTTATTTGGGATTCCCCGCGTTCGGCCCCGCCGAGGTCATATTCCAAATGAAGGGAAATGGGAACGTTGATCTTGTATTTTTTCAATAAGGAAAAGTACCGGCCGAAATCTACCATGCCCTCACCAAGCGGGGTGTTCACGGGTTTCCATGTTCCGTTCTCCTTCCCCCATTTGAAGTCTTTGATTACGATTGAATTTATATAAGGTCGTATGTGTCTTAAACCCAGTTCCCAACAGGTGCCCCCCTCGACCATTGCGTGTCTTATATCGTACTGACAGCCCATATGTTCGTTTGGGGAATGCCCAAGTATGGGCGGTATGTCCCAGATTGGGGCGCCGACATGGTTGCCGGCGTGGTTTTGGTAGCCTCCTATCAGGCCATACTTTTTGTTCACGGTTTCCAGTTTTTTGAACTGTTGGGCATATAGGGCTTGGCTTTCTTCGATCGTCCTGTTTTCAGGATAGGAAAGCCATCCGGTACGGTAGTGGGTAAAATTCAACGCACTGGCCGTTTTTAGTACGGACAGGGATTCTTTTTTTTCAGCATCTAGAATATTGGTCGTCATCATCAGGGGAAGCAAATCGAATTTTTTCATTGCCTCAACGGCTTTGGGCAATTCATCTACGACTTTTTCAGGTGAGACGTGACCCTTGGGCCGTACGGTAAGGTCTACCCCGTTAAAGCCCATATCGGCTGTGGCTTCTGACATGGCATCATAATCCAAGAACTGAAGGTGTTTCGAAAAGAGGAATACGTTTGGGCCTACATCGGGGTTCTTGAAATTTTCAAATGCATTTCGGGCAATGCCGGGGAAAGGAAAAACCAGTGCCGAACCGGCTAAGGCTGATTGTTTTATGAAATCTCTTCTGCTACGTTTCATATGCTATGGATTTTAAGGTTGATTTTCGGTTTTCTTGGTTAAGCCCTTGTCCATGAATTATCCTTCTTGATGCAACCTTCCGAACCTCATCTTTTGTATGATGTGGCTAGCGGGATATAGGTTGCTGGCCTAAACAGGATTCAATAGGATACGGATAATTTTTGCCTTTTCATCATTAAGCCCAATCCTTAAATATAAGTTTAGGATTGTAGTGTTAAAAATTTGTCATTTCTACAAATATACATATATTTGGTCAACCAAACTGGTTAACCAGTTAATGTACGAAGTTTAATGCCCTTTTTCAATCTTCATTGCAGGTTTTAGGGTTTGCCCATTAATCAGCCAAGAAAACAGGTGATGAACGCAATAATATTGTTGAAAAAGCCCTTTTGAGTGAAATAATCATTTTGGCACAAAGTGTTTGTGAAGGTATTTCCATTGAATTTATGAAATAAGGTACGGAAGAATATTTTGGGGAATGATGGGCATTTCATAATTAGGCTTTCAGATATCCAATTCATAAAATACAGAAGTTGAAGGGATTTTTTATCTATAATTGACGCGCTAAAACAAAATATCAAATTTATAAAATGAAAAAATCATTGATAATTATATGGGCACTTTCAACGTTGGTTGCCTGTAAAAATAAAACCGAATCGACTTCAGGTACAGATCCGCAAATTGAAGAATCGATTAAGTACCCAAGTGATGTTATCCCATTTATGGATGAATGGAAAATTCTTTTAGGCGATGGTACCCGCTCAGAAGAATTGGTGAATTTTGAAAAAGAAAACTTTTTTTATGTTGAAAATGATGGTTCGACGGACTGGGTCGTATATAAAACACCCAATTCGGGTGTTACTTCGCCAAATTCGAGCAATACAAGAACGGAGTTGGGACAAAAAAAACATTGGACAACCGAAACTGGGGGAAAACTGACAGGTACCTTGAAAGTGCAACATGTTTCTACTTCAGGTGATGCTAGGGTCGCTGCTTCCTATGCTGTGGTAGTAGGGCAAATACACGGTAATGATGGCCATGAAAATGAGCCATTGAAAATTTTTTACAAAAAATTCCCTGGTCACCAAAAAGGATCTGTATTTTGGAATTATGAGATCAATACAGAAGGAAGTAATGATGGTAGATGGGATTTTTCGACGGCCGTTTGGGGTTATGATATGTCCGTCGTAGGAACCAGCCCAAACACATATCCTGAAGAACCTGAAGATGGTATTGCCTTAGGCGAAGAATTTAGTTATGAGGTTAATGTATATAATGGTATAATGTATCTTAAGTTTACCAGTGATGGTCATGAGACCAAACTGTTCACTAAAAATTTGATCAAGTCCGATTATGTGAACAAATCGGATATTCCAAAACAAATAATAGACTTGTATTCTGCAATTGGTAGGGATGGTACGGAAAAACCAAACGCTTATGCCGGAGAAATGCAGAATTTTAAACAAGGGGCATACAATCAAACAAATGGTAAAAATCCCGAAGATAATATTGTTTGGAGTACGGGTTCGGAAACCTATGGAGGCGATATACCCAAACAATATGCAAACGGTTGTTATGCCGAGGTTTGGTTTAGAGAAGGTACCGTTGGTGAGGGCGTTAAACCAGAAATTTAAAAAAGAATCCTATAATTAAAGGATCATCTGTTAGGAAATAGCTCTGGATGTTGAATAATCAAAAAAGGAAAGAATTCTCAAGCTTTTTTTAGTAGGGATGATTAATGAAATAAGGAATAAACTATGATGAAAAGCCAGAAAATTAGAGAGCTTGCTCCAGAGATGGATTCTCTGCGTATTGGTGCCGGTTGGACTAAAAAAGAATTGGCTATGCCTCAAGTAGCCATTGAAAGCTCATTTGGGGATAGTCATCCAGGAAGTGTACATCTAAATAAGTTTGTTGAAATAGCGCGTGAAACCTTGAAAGAAATCAATGTAAAAGGTTCTCGTTTTTATTGTACGGATATGTGTGATGGTCAAGCACAAGGACACGATGGGATGAATTTCTCCCTCGCCTCACGAAATGTTATGTGTGACATGATTGAGACGCAGTTGTCCGCTACACCATTTGATGGTGCTTTGTTCATAACATCATGTGATAAATCAATGCCAGCCAGACTAATGGCAGCTTGTAGGTTGGATATTCCTTCTATTATAATACCTGGAGGGGTGATGAAATCCGGTCCGGGAATGTTAACCTTAGAGCAAATAGGAATGTATAGCGCACATTATGAACAAGGTAAGATAACTAAAGAAAAATTTGATTCTTTACGTGAAAGCGCTTGTCCCACTTGTGGCTCGTGTTCGTTTATAGGTACTGCAGCAACCATGCAAATAATGGCAGAAGCACTGGGTTTAACATTGCCAGGGGCTTCCATACGTATTGCAGTCTCCAATGAGTTGGAGCAGGTAACCAAAGACTCTGCCATAAGTTTGATGTCCCTTATAGAAAAAGATATTGTACCTTCTAAAATAGTAACTCAAAAAGCTTTTGAAAATGCTATTATGGTGCATGCGGCCATTGCGGGGTCATCTAATACGTTAATTCATATGCCTGCCATTGCACATGAGCTTGGGTTTAAGTTAGATGCTGATTTATTCGATCAAATACATAGAAAAATTCCTTGGTTGTTAAATTGCAGACCATCAGGAAAATATCCTGCAGAATTATTTATCTATTCAGGTGGAGTTCCAGGAATAATGCGAGAAATAAAAGAGTATCTTCATTTAGATGAGCTCACCGTATCAGGAAAAACAGTTGGAGAGAATCTTGATGAGTTAGAAAAAAATGGGTTTTATAATGATTGTTATAAAAATTTAGCGCCTTATGGTATAAAACCGGAAGATGTTATTCGTCCTGCTAAAAACCCTTTAAATGAAGAAGGTGCTATTGCAATTTTAAAAGGAAATATTGCTCCTTTGGGTTCAGTTACAAAACACTCTGCTATAGCTAAAGAAATGCAACAGGTTACTCTGAAAGCTAGGGTTTTTGAAAGCGAAGAGGAAGCCTTAAAAGCGGTATTAAGTAAAGAAATAAAACCAGGAGACGCCGTTTTTATTAGGTGTGAAGGTCCAAAAGGAAGTGGCATGCCAGAAATGTTTTATACCACCGAAGCCATTGCAAGTGATGCAGAATTAATTTCAACCACTGCCTTAATAACAGACGGACGTTTTTCAGGAGCCACCCGTGGGCCAGCCATTGGTCACGTTTCACCAGAAGCTGTTGAGGGTGGGCCAATTGCCCTAATTGAAGATGATGATTTAATTAGAATTGATATTCCGGGAAGAAGGTTAGACCTAATTGGAGTTAATGGAGTGCCCAAAGAAGCAAGTGAAATCCATATTATTTTAAAAAACAGAAAATCAAATTGGGTAGCACCCGAAAACAAATTTAAAAAAGGGTTACTCGCAAGGTTTACAAAATCAGTATCATCGGCTATGGATGGGGCCATTCAATAAAATAGAACCTACAGCAATAGTGGAAATCTGTTTTTAAGTGAACAACATAATTGTATAATATGAATGAAGAGGCGTCTAAAACAAAAGTAATTTATGTCATGGGAGTTTCTGGTTGCGGAAAAAGCACCATTGGACATATGTTGTCTAAAGCTTTAAAGCTCCCATTTTTTGATGGAGATGATTTTCATCCTAAAAAAAATATTAGAAAGCTTAGTAACGGTATACCGTTAACCGATGAGGACCGGTATAACTGGTTGGTTAAAATTAATAAACTTGCAAAAGACCAACTAGAGGAAAACAGTTGCATTATAGTTTGTTCTGCATTAAAAAAATCATACCGGGATATTCTAGAAAAAGAAATTCAGGGTCAAGTAGAATGGGTTCATTTAGTGGGGTCTTTTGATCAAATTTTTGAACGCTTAGATAAAAGAGAAAACCATTTTATGCCTCCAGAATTATTGAAATCCCAATTTGACATTTTAGAGTATTCAAAGGAGGCTTTAGAAGTTAATGTTAGTTTAAGTCCAGAGGAGATAGTCCAGTATATTATTAAAGAATTAAAAGATAAAGAAATAAATATAAAATCAGAATTCGGTTTATTGGGTTTAGGGGTCATGGGAAAAAGTCTTTGCAGGAATTTAGCCAATAAGGGCTTTAGAATTTCCATGTTCAATAGACATGTTGAAGGCATCGAAGAAAATGTAGCACTGGATTTTAAAAATAAACATGAAGAATTATCAATATCCCAACCTTTTGATGATTTAAAGGGGTTTGTGGAATCTATACAAGAACCTCGTAAGATCATGTTGATGGTAAATGCCGGTAAAACCGTTGATATTGTTATTAACGATTTACTGCCACATTTGTCAACGGGAGATATCATCATCGATGGAGGGAATTCCAACTACAACAAAACCAAAGAACGATTTGAATATTTAAAATCCAAAAATATCCATTTTATAGGTACAGGCGTATCTGGAGGGGAAGAAGGTGCTCTTAAAGGACCATCCATTATGCCAAGTGGAGACCTAAGTGCGTATAACGAAGTAAGGCCATTTTTGGAATCAATAGCAGCTAAAGACGATAATAATTTACCTTGTTGCACGTATATTGGGCCTGAAGGAAGTGGACATTTTGTGAAAATGGTGCATAACGGAATTGAATATGCCGAAATGCAGTTATTGGCGGAAGTATTCGGGATACTTACGGCCACCGGAAAGGATCCAGACGAAATCGCAGATATTCTGGAAGGTTGGAAAGAAACCGCGAACAGTTATTTATTGGAAATTACGATATCGATTCTCCGTAAAAAAGAGGGTGGGGATTGGTTGGTCAATAAAATATTGGATAAGGCCGGAAATAAAGGAACAGGAAATTGGGCAACTATCGCCACGGCGGAATTGGGTGCCCCAACCACAATGATCGCTTCAGCTTTGTTTGCTCGTTACGTATCTTTTTATAAAGAAGATAGGGTTGAAGCTAATGAGGTTTTTAGGAAAAACAGTTCATCAATTATCGATATATCATCAAATGATTTATTGAACACATATCATTTTGCGAGGATCATTAATCATTTTCAAGGAATGAAAATGATTCATCAAGCTTCAGAAACCTATGGCTGGAATTTGAATTTAAGCGAGATTGCCAGAATATGGACTGCAGGTTGCATCATTAAATCCGATTTAATGGTTGAATTGGTCGAAGTATTGAAATCATCGGCTTCCATATTGAAAAATGACAAGATAATTCAATATATAAAATCCTTAAAACCTAGTGCAAATAAGGTGGTTGCGGAATGTATATTGAATGAACGGCCAATTCCATGTTTAAGTGAAGCCATCAACTTTTTAAATAGCTATACAACGGCAAAATCTTCAGCAAATATAATTCAGGCACAGCGGGACTATTTTGGGGCGCACACCTATCAAAGGATCGATGATGATTCGGGAAAATATTATCATACCAACTGGTAATAACCACCTAAACTTAATACAGGTCTTGTCCCAGCATTAAAAAGGTTGCATTTCCTTTAGTTTTTTTATGGAATGGGAATGTTTTAATAGCCATTGAAGTATATAAAAACAAGTCCAAGGGAATGTTTCAGACGGTCTACGGCTTTGTTTTTCCTTAGTGTTGATTCTTAAATTGGTATATGGGTTGGGTTGTTTGTTTTCATCGGTTTTCTTACAAATGTTAATATAGCATAGTTTTGGATTAATTTCGCATCGAAAAATTTGTTTCCTTAAGAAATATCTATATATTTGGTAAACCAAACTGGTTAACCAATTTAATCATGAAAAATCAACGCTCAATTTTATTCGGAATCTGCGCCCTTTTACTTTTCTTTTTTTCGTGTAATGAAAAGGATAGTGGAACCCTTGTAAAAGATATTTCTGAATTCAACGATGCAGTTTCCAATGCGCAACCGGGAGATGTTATTACCATGGCAAATGGTGTCTGGAAAGATGCCGAATTAGTCTTTGAAGGTAAGGGGTCTGCAGAACATCCTATTAAATTAACAGTTGAGGAAAAAGGTAAGGTAACTCTGGAAGGTGCTTCCAATCTGCAGATTGCGGGAGAACATTTAATTGTGGAAGGTCTTGTTTTTAAAAATGGATATACGCCTACGAATGCCGTTATTTCATTCCGGAAAAATAAGGAAGAAATGGCTAGTAATAGTCGCTTAACGGAATGTGTTATCGATAATTATACCAACCCTGAACGCCATGTTCAGGATTATTGGATTACGATCTATGGAAAAAACAATCGCATCGACCATAACCATATCGTCGGGAAAAAGAATTTAGGGGTTACCATGATCGTTGGTTTGGATACTGAGGACAGTAGGGAAAACAATCATAAAATAGATCATAACTATTTTGGTCCCAGACCTACTTTTGGTAACAATGGTGGGGAAACTTTAAGGATCGGGACAAGTCATCATGCCCTGGAAAGCTCCAATACCCTTGTCGAATCCAATTATTTTGATAGGTGTAATGGGGAACATGAAATCATATCCAACAAAGCTTGTAATAACACCTTTAAATACAATACATTTTATGAATGCACGGGAACGTTGACGATGCGTCATGGGAATGAAACATTGGTAGATGGCAATGTATTTATTGGGAACAACAAACCAAGTACAGGGGGTGTCCGTATTATTAACGAAACACAAACGGTTATAAATAACTACCATATTGGTTTAACGGGTTATCGTTTCAGGGGGGCATTCGTAATGATGAACGGTGTGCCGAATTCCCCGCCAAATCGTTATGTACCGGTAATAGACTCTAAGTTAAGTAATAATACGTTCATTAATTGTGAATATATTCAATTGTGTGCGGGAAGTGATGCGGAAAGAAGTCAAGCCCCTAAGTCTTCAGAGATTTCGGAAAACATTTTTTATAACGAAAACAAAAAAGACATCTTTACGGTTTATGACGATATAAGTGGTATTACGTTTAAAGATAATATTCTAGGCCAAAACAATGTAACAAGTATCAAGCAAGGTTTTGAAAACGCGGATATTACCTTAGTAAAAAACGAGCAAGGTTTTTTAATCCCTACCTCGGATAAAATTAAGAACAAGGTGACGATCAGCCCAAAAATTGCCACGAAAGAAAATACCGGAATACCTTGGTATTCTAAAGTGGATGAAGGTGTGGCTTTGAATTCCGGAAAAACAATACAGGTAGAACCGGGCATCAATACCTTGTTCGAGGCAGCGAAAAATTCTGGACCGGGCGATATTTTGGAGTTGACATCTGGGGAGACCTATTTGTTGACCAAGGCGGCGAAGGTTAAGCATCCACTAACCTTTAAATCGTCAGGTGAAGAAAAGGCGGTTATTTTGTTTGAGCGTATGATGGCTTTCGAAATTCAAAACGGTGGAAGTCTGTCTTTGGAGAACGTGAAATTCGATGGGGCAAGCTCGCCGGATTATGCAGGGAATTCGGTAATCAGTACCAGTAAAAAGTCGATGACCGAAAACTATAAATTATTCATTGACAATTGTGATTTCGAAAATTTTGTCGTTAATCATTCATTTGATGTATTGCGGGTTGCCAAAGGAACATTCGCCGATACCATTAGCATTCAAAATTCAAGATTCAAGAATATTACAGGTCATATTGCCGCATTGGACAAAGAAACTGACGATATCGGAGCGTATAACGTTGAATACCTTATCATGAAAAACAACGTGCTTTCAGATGTACAGGGTGCGGCTTTAAGGTTATATAGGGGAGGAAAGGACGAAAGTACCTTTGGTCCTTTTTTAGAGTTGGAACACAATACCATGGATAACGTAGGCCATGGAGCAAAAAATAAATACCAAACGGCCTTGTCGTTGTATGGTGTTCAGGTTACCGACATCAAGGATAATCTTTTCAATAATAGTAAAGGAGTCGATATGCATTTGGTTGTAGGGGAGCCCATAGTCAATGTGGTGAACAATAACTTTTATAAATCGGATCTTCTTAAAGTCACCGGAGATCAAAAGTATCATGTCGAAAACCTATGGACCTTGCCTATTGAGTTCGCAAATGAGTCAGAATTTGTATTAAAGGAAAATTCCCCATTATTGAAAAAGGGAACGGATGGTTTAAATCTTGGGGCTGTTCAATAATAAAAAAATGAAAATGAAAAAAGCACTAGGGGGTCGAATCCTATTCTTTTGTTCCATAGTTTGTCTATTGTTCGGCATACAAGGGTATGCCCAAGAACACCCTAATTTGATATTGACCAAGGCGGGAGTTGAAAAGATAAGGGCCGAATTGGGAAGTATCCCTATTTTCGATACTACTTTGAAACAGGTTCAAGAGGAAGTCGATGCGGAAATCGCCTTGGGTATCCATACCCCGATTCCTAAGGATTATTCTGGGGGGTATACCCACGAACGCCATAAGAGAAACTTCATTATTCTACAAAAAGCCGGGGTATTGTTCCAGATTCTTGAAGATGAAAAATATGCTATTTATATACGCGATATGTTGTTTCAGTATGAAGCAATGTACAAAGACTTACCGGTACACCCCAAGGAGCGTTCCTACGCTAGAGGCAAATTATTTTGGCAGTGTCTGAATGATTCGAACTGGCTGGTCTATGTGAGTCAAGCATACGATTGTGTGTATGATTGGCTATCCAGTAAAGAAAGAAAGAAGTTGGAAAAGAACCTCTTTCGGCCTTTTGCCGATTTTATATCGGTTGGTAATCCCCAATTTTATAACAGGATACATAACCATAGTACATGGGGCAATGCCGCTGTAGGCATGATCGGTCTGGTCATGGGTGATGATGAATTGATCGCTCGGGCTTTATATGGTATTAAAGATGCTAAATTGGATATAAATGCAAAGGATAATGATGGTGGTTTTATTTTTTCGAAAGATAAGAAAGCAGGTTTTTTGGCCAATTTGGACGAGCCTTTCTCTCCTGACGGGTATTACACCGAGGGGCCTTATTATCAAAGATATGCCATGTACCCATTTCTGATTTTTGCTGAAGGGTTGCAAAATGTTAGGCCAGAACTCAATATTTTTGCACACAAGGATAGTGTACTTTTAAAATCTGTTGATGCCCTTTTAAACCTTTCGGATAAGGATGGGGAATTCTTTCCGCTCAATGATGGTCAGAAGGGTATGTCCTATTATTCCCGTGAATTGGTTACTGCAGTTGATATCGCCTATCATTTTGGAGGTAATAATCCAGGGTTGTTGAGTATCGCCAAAAAGCAAGACCAAGTGGTATTGGATGATACCGGACTTTCAGTAGCATTGGGGTTAAAGGAAAATAGAGAACAACCCTTTGTGAAAAAATCGATTTTACTCAGTGACGGTCCCGAAGGGAATGAAGGTGGTGTTGGTATTCTCAGGTATGGCCAAGAAGAACTGTCGTTGGTCTTTAAATATGCAGCACAGGGGCTGAGTCATGGTCATTATGATAAACTGTCATATTCCTTATATGACCAAGGGGATGAAGTACTACAGGATTATGGACTTGCACGTTTTGTCAACATCGAACAAAAAGGCGGGGGTAATTATTTAAAGGAAAATAAAACGTGGGCAAAACAGACCGTGGCCCATAACACGGTCGTACAGAACATGGTTTCCCATTTTAACGGTAAATATGAAATTGGAAGTCAGCATCATTCAGAATTAGTCTTTTCAAATATTACGGATCCCGATTTTCAGATCATCAGTGCAAAAGAGGAAAATGCCTATCCCGGTACATTGATGCACCGAACTTTGGTGATGATAAAAGACCCGGATTACGAGAGGCCATTTGTGTTGGATATTTTTAATATCATCTCGGATAAGGAAAACCAGTATGATCTGCCATTTAACTTTATGGGCCAGGTCATGAAAGCCAATTTTGAGTATGAAACGCCATCCAGTTTGCAGGCTTTGGGTGATGATAACGGTTATCAACATTTATGGCTTGAGGCAAAAGGTAATCCGTTAACGGAGAATACTAAACTATCATTTTTGAACCAAGGCCGGTTTTATACATTGACTACGACCGCTGAGGGATCCGATGAACTATTATTCACAAGATTGGGTGCCAATGATCCTGAATTCAATTTACGAAGGGATGCTTCCTTTATAGTGCGCCGAAAAGCACAGAATACTGCATTTGTATCGGTTATTGAACCCCACGGAGGTTATAGTCCAGTGTCGGAATTCGCTGTTAATTCAAATAGCAATATAGAAAATTTAACGCTGGTTGGTAATGATGAAAACTACACCGGGGTATCCATTAAGGATAAGAATGGACATGAATTGATAGTAGTGATTTCCAATAATGATGCATCCTCGGAAACAATACATGAATTGAATATTGACAATACGCAATATAAATGGTCGGGTCCTTTCAATTGTATTAAAATCAAAAAACAATAGCAATATCCAATCTTTCCTTTATTGGTCAATATGAATTTACAATCGGTGGCGTGACCAAAATCTTAAGATAGTGGGGGTATTTTCCACCCCATGTACTCCGTAGGACAAGTTATCCAAAACCAGGTATTTCAATTCCTGTTTTCTGTCCAAGTCCCGAGGATTTTAGGAAGTAACCTTAAATTTTCAAAAGGAGTGTTACATATTTCATAAAAATTAGGGGGTAAAAATTAAGTCTAAATCAAATTTTAACATAAAAATTGGGTTTAGATTTTTTTTTAACACTTATATAACATATATTTGGTTATCCAAATTGGTTGACCAGTTTGGATAACCAAAAAAATCTAGATAAAATTAATGCTAACTCAAATAAATCAATATTCAATGAAATTAGACAGGGAATACTAAAAAAAAAGGACAGGTGCCAACCTGATCCATTTCAACGATCCCTTCTTTTCAGAAGAGGGAGACAATCAAAACTTATAATGCTTTACGGAAAAACATGCTTTCTTCAAAAATCAATAAAATTCAGAGATTGTTTTAGAAACATGGTGTGCAGGTAAGGTAGGGGGATTGGAGATCAAGATATCTCATATGATCAATACTTTAAAAGGGTATTGAAATGTAAAAACTATCAACATAATAAGATTACAAATGAATTTAAAATCGAAATTAATTTTAATGGTATTATTGCTCGGCAATATATCATTATTTGCACAAGATGGTTATGTACTCTCGGGTACGGTAACAGATGAGGCAAATGTTCCCATTCCGGGCGTAAACGTTATCATTGTAAATACAACAAGGGGGACGGCAACCGATTTTGACGGAATGTTTCAATTGGAAGTTGCAAATGGTGAGGAGCTTCAATTTTCGTATTTGGGCTATGTTACCCAAACTGTTGTTGTTTCCGGTCAGGAACAAGTTAACATTATCATGAAAGAAGATGCGGCGCTCTTGGAAGAAGTTGTAGTTGTTGGTTACGGTACACGTAAAAAATCGCACTTAACCGGTGCTGTTGCCCAAGTTGGGGGTGAAGATGTTGCAGCTGTACAGACTGCAAGGGTCGATGATGCATTGGCAGGTAAGTTGCCCGGTGTTTTGATCCAAAATCAAGACGGGTCACCTGGTGCCGATCCTAAAATCCAAATTCGAGCGGCATCATCAATTTCAGGGGATTCAAGTCCACTGATCGTTGTCGACGGATATCCAATTTCAGGTAATCTGGCAACTGTGAACCCGAACGATATCCAAAGTTTGGAGGTATTAAAAGATGCTGCTTCCGCTGCAATTTATGGTTCTAGAGGAGCAAATGGTGTTATTTTGGTCACCACTAAAAAAGGTAAGACAGGTAAGGCAAGTTTCAGCTATAATGCTTACACGAGTTTCTCAAGCAAGTACCGCGACAATATACTTAAGTCAGGACCGGAATGGGCTACCTTCGCACGGTCTGAGATTGCTGCCGGTAATTGGGACCTTTCTCAAGTTGATCCTGCTTTTGTGGAATATAGATTAAGTGCCTATGAGAATTCACCGGGTGCCATAAGTCCAGAAGATTGGCTTTTTCGAAGTGGGAATGCTATGAGCCATGATTTTAGTATGAGCGGAGGTACCGACGATGTAAATTACTTCGCTTCCATTGGTTATCAGAACGCTGAGGGTGTAATCATTACTGAAGGTTTTGAAAGATTGAACGCGCGTTTGAATGTAGATGCCAAACTGGGTGAAAAGTTTAGGACAGGTATAAGTTTCAATGGGTTCACTTCACATAGGGATATCTTAGGTCATGACATGAGGGACCTTTTAAGAGCTTATGGTGTTCATCCAATTTACCACACAGCGGAGTCTATTGCATTCGTGCAAGCCTTGGATGCGGAAGCCCAGGCATTGGGACTTGCTGCCTTTGACAATGGTTGGAGGGGTTCTACCTATGAGGCAAGTAGTATTTATGATTTAGAACCTGGTATGGCGGCCCAAGATTGGCATTATGGTAGGGCAAATAATGGTATTGGGGGCTCTGGTGATGCAGGCCCTGCTGCAAAGCTCGATAATACGGAACGTTGGGAAAGAACGTTTTTCGGTAACGTTAGTTCTTATTTGCAATACGAAATCATAGATGGGTTGAACGTCAAAACCGTTTTAGGTGGGGATCTTAAGGATACACAATTCTATGAACATAGATTACTTGGGTATGATTCACGAGCGCGTACTTCTCAAACGTATATGGACCAAGAAGATCTAAAAGTATTTTCCGTATTGAGTGAAACTACTTTGAATTATGCCAAGGAAATTGGCAAGCATGATATAGCTGCAGTAGCCGGTATTGAATTCCAATCTACGAAATTGAAAGGGACCGCTTTGGATGGTTCTAATGTACCCGATACCGCCATTCAAAATTATAATCTGTTCAATCCTGAGGATATCACCGTAACGGAGCGAGACGAAACTAGGAATAGGGAGAGTGTATTTGGAAGGATCAACTATGCGTATGACGATCGTTTTTTGGTATCGGTTTCAGCCAGAAGGGATGGCGACTCCCGTTTCGGGGCTAATAAAAGATACGAAACATTCCCAGCGCTCTCTTTAGGATGGAATATGCACAATGAATCTTTCTTAGAGGATAACGAGACATTGAGTCAATTAAAACTAAGATTTAGTGCTGGGTCTTTGGGAACTACCTCTTTTTTAGGGTCTTATGATGCATTGAGTCTATTAGAGCCCCAAGCAACCATATTCGGTACAGGATATTTAATCCCGGAAAATGTGGCAAACTCGGATTTAACATGGCAAACCAATACGGAGACCAACTATGGTGTTGACCTAGGTTTTCTAAACAATCGTTTTAGATTAGGTGTGGATTATTATACCTCGGACATTGAAGACATCTTGATCAATCAAAGTGTTTCTGAAGTATTGGGAACTACTTCCATTGTACTTAATTCGGGTGATGTGAGAAGTTCCGGTTGGGAGTTTCAGTTGGATGCCAAGGTAATATATACCGAAGATTTCTCTTGGAGTTTTAATGCCAACCTGTCTACAGTGAATACCGAAATTAAAGACCTGGGAGGTCTTGAGGAATTGCCGCAAACAATTTACGGCCAGAGCGGTAGAGGTCCTGTCTTTAGAAATTATGTAGGTGGTGAAATTGGAGAAATGTGGGGATTGGAGACCATAGGGAATGTTGAAATGATCTATTTGGAGGATGGAACGAGAAATCCAAATAATCAGACGGGTACGGCTTATGTTGTAGACCAAAACAATGATGGAGTGATAGACAATACAAGAACCGTTGAGGATGGTGGGGATTTGGTCAAACTTGGCTCGAATAACCCGGATTTTTATTGGGGTATGTCGCATAGCTTAAGTTACAAGAATTTTGATATGTCGTTCCAATTCCAGGGATCCCATGGTGCAGAAGTATACAATATAGACCCTCATTACTATGGGTCAGAATTTGGCGGCAGGTTAGTGGACAGTTTTGATGCCGATGGTGATGGCATTGCCGATAATAATGGCGAATATTATATAGGCAAAAGATTTCAAACAGACGCTTATTTACAAGATGCTTCTTTTGTAGCGCTAAGAAACCTAACTGTTGGTTACACGCTTAAGCCAGAACTTACTGAGAAGTTGGGACTGAATTCTGTTAGGTTATATGCCGCGGCCACTAACTTATTGTATATAATGGCGGATAATTATACCTCTTATAACCCAGAGGGTGTAAAGACTTCGGGTAGTGATTATCTTGGACCGACAACCTACGGGGCGCAAGTTGGTGCGGCTCCCATCGTTAGAAGTTTTACGATTGGTTTAAATGTTAATTTTTAAATAAAAGAAATGAAAAAAATATATATATTATTGGGGTCGTTGTTCTTGATACTGGCATGTGATAGTGATTTGGATCAATACCCATCCAATATCGCCAGTTCAGATTCATTGACCGAATTCGATGGTGTTTTGAATGCAGCCTATTACTATCAGCTCGGTGCTGTTACCCCAATGGCAGTAATGGGTGAATTTAGGTCTGACAATGCTTTTATGTTCGAACCCCCATACACTGAATTCGATGAATACGATAATGGTCTGACGGCCATGGAAGACCAATTCTTCGGACCATTCTATACAGCATTGTACAAGTCGATATTAAGTGCGAACAATGTAATTGAAAATTCTACGGATGCTACCGAGATTGGTGAGGCAAAATTTTTAAGGGCTTTGTCATATTTTAAACTGGTGCAGGTTTTTGGGGATGTAACGGTTAATTTAGACGCCGATCCAAGCTTAACGGATACGTCTATTTTAGTAAGGCAGCCGGCCAATGATGTCTATAATAATGTTATCATTCCTGATTTGACAGATGCCATTGCCGCTTTGGACAATTCTGAAATAACTAGTGGTCGAGCATCCAAGATCGCTGCCCAGGCCTTGTTGGGGAAAGTATATGCCTCCAGGGGGGATTATAGCAGTGCAGAGACACATTTGGCCGCTGTTGTCAACGGGGCTGCCGCTGCGGGCGTCGAACTGAAAGAGAATTTTAATGAGATTTTCGGTGTGGAAAATGAGGTGGAGAATTCTGAAATCATATTCTCGACCCAAATAGTAAGTTCCATAACAGATGAATACTCTTTTGCTTCACGTTTTTGGAATTGGTTTGTTGGTGATGATTCAAAATCCGATTTTCCAGTGGATCCGGATTTGGTCGCTGCCTTTGATGCAAGTGATGCCAGTGGTGGAGGTACCGATTTAAGAAGGACGGTAACGCTTAGTGAAGATGGATTGACGGCTATTAAATTTCCAAAAGAAGGGGATTTAGGAGCGGAACATGACTGGATAGAGCTGAGATTGGCAGATGTTATTCTGTTATATGCAGAAACATTGAATGAAAATGGTTCTCCTGCATCAACCGTGCTTCCTTTGTTGGATGATATAAGATCAAGGGCAGGTTTGACCAGTTTAACCGGAACAGTAAGTTCGCAAGCCGATGTTAGGCAGGCTATCTTGGATGAAAGAAGATTGGAATTGGCCTTTGAAGGACAAAGATGGTTTGATTTGGTTAGAACAGGAACCGTTGATGCTGAAATGGGAGAAACTATTGATAGTAATTATCATATTTTCCCAGTTCCTGTCTCTGAAATTCTTGCCACCGATGGGGTGATTACCCAAAACCCAGGTTATTAGGAGTTAGGTTAGATAATAAGTGATAATGCCATTTATACGTGATTGTGTAAGTTAAGTATGGTTACTTTATATTGGCAAAATGGCATTATCATTAATTTGAATTGTTAGAAAAATCGATTTGCGCATATTTTCATTGTAATGGACTCCTTACGAAGAAAGCTCACATGGCTAAAAGGGGAGCGAAGCCAATTGTGGTATATGGTTTTGAATTTTGGGTTGGATTATGTTGGGATGGATGTATTTTATAAAGAAGATATAAGTTTTGATTGGTAGTTGAGTTAGTTTATGTTTGGTGGTACTGGCCCTTTTTGGCCAGTACTCCAAATTATCAGGACATTTTAAGAGATTGTCGATAAAACATATCGAATACTTTTTATGTTCGATTAATTGTTTATTTTTGACAAACCAATCTGGTTAACCAATTTTGTTATAAACTAAAATGAAGATTGAATTCCTTACTAGAGATGAAAACAGGGCTGTACAAAATGAGATTATAGCCAAAATTAGGGACCTAATAAATTTTAAAAATTTAGAGCCTGGTGATAAACTGCCTTCAGAGCGTATGCTTTCTGAAAAATTCGGGGTGAGCAGAAGTAGTTTGCGGGAGACCATTCAAAAGCTGGAGATCTATGGCCTGTTGAAATCAAGACCACAAAGTGGAACCTTCATAGCGGATATCGGACCAATTGCCATGCAAGGAATGTTCAAGGATATCCTCGAACTGGAGGCGCCTGATTTCAAGGCGCTTGTAGAAACCCGTATTTTATTGGAATTGAAGACTTGTAGATTGGCGGCATTACGAAGAACTGAAGAAGATCTGGCCCATATGAAAGAAGCCCTTGATGCATTTGCCGACAAGGTGAACAAAGGGGAAGATGCCGTTCAGGAAGATTTGTTGTTTCATCTTTCCATAGCTAAAGCAAGTGGTAATAGTACCTTGAATATGTTCATGTTGATCATAACACCGGAGATCATTACCAATTTTGAAAAATACCATGTATGTAATGTGGATCGAGAGCGATTGGGTTTGCGTATACGAGAGCATGAAGAAATATTCGAAGCGATAAAAAACCAAGACCCTACGTTGGCCAAGGAGAAAATGAAAGTGCATTTTAAAATGCTATATGAATATTGCTATAATATAGAATAGACACTACCAAAAGGTAGAGGGGCAAGATAGAACTTTACATTTTTATCTTTCTTAACTAATAGGGCCACAAATGGTGAATTATTGCACAGACCGGAATTGATCATAGGTCTAATGATTCGTTACGTTAATTATTATACGACTATTAAAATCGGGTAAATTCTCAATAAATAAACAATTAAATATGAAAGTTAAAGGATTAAGGTGGGTAATCATTGGATTGATATTTTTAGCTACCGTTGTAAATTACATAGACCGAAGTGCGCTGGGTATCATGTGGGGCGGATTGGATAAAGAAGGGACGATCGCCCATTCCTTGCAATTGACAAAAGACGATTATGCATTGATCCTAAATATCTTTATGGTTGCTTATGCATTGGGACAATTGTTCTCAGGTAAGCTGTTTGATAAGGTCGGGACCCGGATAGGATATGTCCTCAGTATTGGGATATGGGGTTTATCATCCTTTTTACACTCAACGGTACGTGGGTTGTTCTCCATAGCCTTTTTTAGAAGTACGTTGGGATTGTCCGAAGCCGGTAACTGGCCGGGAGCGGTAAAAAGTAATGCCGAATGGTTTCCCATTAAAGAACGTGCTATTGCACAGGGACTGTTCAATGCCGGAGCATCCATAGGTTCGGTCATTGCACCACTGCTTATTGCAAGCTTATATGTTGCTTTCGGTTGGAGGATCACTTTTATGGTGGTAGGTTCATTTGGGATGTTATGGATAATTCCTTGGTTGTTGATC
This sequence comes from Maribacter polysaccharolyticus, assembly GCF_028882255.1. Taxonomy (GTDB): domain Bacteria; phylum Bacteroidota; class Bacteroidia; order Flavobacteriales; family Flavobacteriaceae; genus Maribacter_A; species Maribacter_A polysaccharolyticus. The sequence continues at coordinate 113,759 of NZ_JARBUY010000004.1, read as the reverse complement.
AACAAGGCAGGACCAAAAAAGCACCCATGGATCACCGAAGAAGAACAAAAATACATATTGGAAGGTCAGAGTGCAGCGGATCAAATGGCCACGAAGGATACCAAAGGAAAAAGTTTAATGGAAATCCTTTCGTATAAAGAATCATGGGCAGTAGTCGTTGGACGATTCTTTCTAGAGCCGATTTGGTGGCTGTTCGTTGGTTGGATGCCAATTTACCTGTTCGATGTGTATGGTTTTAATGTAAAGGAAGTAGGGATGTTCTTATGGTTCCCTTATGTGGGTGCGGCCATAGGAAGTATAGCCGGTGGATTCGTTTCAGGGAAGATCATTGCGAAAACCAACTCAATCGATAAAGGGAGAAAGACAACGATATTAATTGGTGGTATCATAATGCTCTTAGGGCTTGTTGCAACCGTACTTTATGGTGATACGGCCATAAAATTCATGATTATCGTATTCTTTGTATTATTCGGATTCCAGTTTGCGATCAGTAATGTGCAAACGCTTCCAAGTGATTTCTTCAGTGGAAAATCCGTGGGATCATTGGCCGGATTGGGCGGAATGATCGGGGTGTTTTCTGTGATTATCATGAACTTTTTGGTTCCTATAGTCGTAGAAAAAATTTCTTATACGCCAATTTTCGTTGCAATTGCGGTTTTTGTTCCATTAGGCGTTGGAGCCATATACTATTTCGCAAAAAATATTCAATCAGTAGAAAAATAACAGAATTATTAAATAATTAATTTTTATAAAAATGAGCAAATTAGAAGGAAAAGTAGCCGTAATAACCGGGGCCACAGGCGGAATTGGTTTCCAAGTAGCAAAAAGATTGGGTGAAGACGGGTATACCGTTGTTTTAAATGGTATCGAAGATGAGCAAGGGGCAAAAAGAATCGAAGAGCTGACCGCTTTGGGTATTACTGCTGAATATTACGGATTTGATGTTACAAAAGAAGAAGAAGTAACTTCGAATATCAATGCAATAGGGGAAAAATATGGTAAAATTGACGTATTGGTCAATAACGCCGGTGGTTTAGGTGGAAGATCCAGGTTTGAAGAAATGACTACTGAATTTTACAGATTCGTTATGGCTTTAAATCTTGACTCTACATTTTTCGCTTCAAGAGCAGCTATTCCTTTCCTTAAAAAAGGGGAGAATGCTTCAATTATCAACTATACTTCCATAGCTGGATGGAATGCCGGTGGACCGGGCGCTGGTATCTATGGAACATCAAAAGCTGGTGTACATGCCATTACCAGAGCCTTGGCCAAAGATTTGGCAGAATACGGAATTAGGGTAAATGCGGTGTCTCCAGGTACGATCGATACACCTTTCCACGCACAGATCAAATCCACAAAACCGGAAGTGTTCGCTTCATGGAAAAACAATATTCTATTGGGCAGATTAGGGCAACCTGAAGAAGTAGCGTCGGTAATTTCGTTTTTAGTAAGCGATGATGCTTCCTTCATTACTGCGGAAACTATCCAAATTGGTGGTGGACAAGGTTTAGGAATATAAACTATAGTATAAAAACATAAATTAACTAATCCGATTTTGAAATGAAAAAAGTAGTTACTTTCGGAGAGATAATGCTAAGATTGGCACCTCCTGGATTTTTAAGATTTTCACAAGCCAATAGTTTTGATGTGGTCTATGGAGGGGGTGAATCAAATGTGGCCGTTTCCTTGGCCAATTATGGCGTTCCCGTGGATTTCGTTACGAGACTTCCTAAAAATGATATCGGTGAATGCGCCCTTATGGAAATGCGTAAGCGTGGTGTCGGAGTCGATAAAATCGTTTATGGAGGGGACCGTTTGGGAATCTATTTTCTTGAAACGGGAGCTGTAAGTAGAGGCAGTAAAGTCGTTTATGACCGGGCCCATTCTGCAATTAGCGAAATTGAATCAGGAATGATCGATTGGGATGCTGTATTCGATGGCGTTGAATGGTTCCATTGGACAGGAATCACACCTGCTATCTCACAAGGGGCAGCAGACGTATGCCTGGAAGCGGTAAAGGCCGCAAGTGAAAAAGGAATAACCATTTCCACCGATTTGAACTATCGTGCTAAATTGTGGAAATATGGAGGTGACCGTGAAGCGATCATGACAGAGTTGACATCCTATTGCGATATCATCTTGGGTAATGAAGAGGATGCGGAAATGCATTTCGGCATTAAACCAGAAGGGCTTACCGTACAGACCCAAGGACATGACGTGAAAGCAGAAGCGTTTTTGTCGGTATGTAAGCAAATGATGGAAAAATTCCCACGTGCCAAAAAAGTGATAACCACTCTTCGTGGGTCTATTTCCGCTTCACATAATACATGGGCAGGAGTCTTATATGATGGTAAAAAAATGTATGAGACACGCCAATATCAGATTACCGATATCGTGGATCGTGTTGGTGGTGGTGATTCGTTCATGGGTGGTTTGATCTACGGATTATTGAAATATCCCGAAGATGATCAAAATGCTCTGGATTTTGCAGTAGCAGCATCCTGTTTGAAGCATACGATCAAAGGCGATGCGAACTTGGTTACCGTTGCTGAGGTTGAAAAATTAATGGGCGGTGATGCCTCTGGTCGAGTTGCCAGATAATCAATTCCATTTTATACCTAAATACCCAAAAAGCGTTTCTAATATGACCAAAGGTAAATCAATCTTGATTATTTGTGGCGGAGGACCCGCACCTGGAATAAATTCAGTGATCAGTACGGTGGCCAAGGTTTTTTTAAAGGACGGTTATAGGGTCTTTGGATTGCATGAAGGTTTTAGGGGTATTTTCAGTCAAAACCCGAAAATAAAGGAATTTGATTTTGATCATGCCGATAGAATTTTTAGTCGAGGTGGATCTACCTTGGTCATGAGTAGGTTTAAACCTAGTGATGAAAAGCTGAATACAAGGCTGTTTTTGGATAATAATGTAAAACTGTTGGTCAGTATTGGCGGTGATGATACCGCCTCTACGGCCAATAGGATTACTGCATATCTTGAAAAGGAGCGTATATTGATTTCCAATATACATGTTCCCAAAACAATTGACAACGATTTGCCTTTGCCTGATAGGAATCCTACTTTTGGGTTCCATTCCGCTAAGGATGAAGGGGTGCGAATCGCCAATACGACCTATGAAGATGCGCGTACAAGTCACAATTGGTTCGTCATGTGCGCCATGGGAAGATCGGCAGGCCATTTGGCATTCGGAATAGCCACTAGTTGCCATTTTCCGATAATGGTTATCCCTGAGATGTTCAATAAAACCGATCTAACGCTCGATAAGGTCATTCGACTTATTATTTCTTCCATTGTAAAAAGAAAGATCAAAGGTGTCGAATATGGTGTGGCAATGGTCAGTGAAGGTGTTTTTCATTCAATGCCCAAATCCGAATTGGATAAAATCGGGATAAACTTCACCTATGACGACCATGGCCATCCTGAATTGGGGAATGTGAGTAAATCGCATATTTTAAATGTACTTCTGCAAAAGGAGTTGGAAAAACTTGGGTTGGACGTAAAAAGCAGGCCTGTGGAATTGGGTTATGAACTGCGCTGTTGTAGACCCATTGGATTTGATCTAACGCTATGCACACTGCTTGGCATAGGGGTAAAGAAATTATACGATCAAGGGCTAAGTGGCTGTATGGTAAGTGCAAACTCAAGGGGAGAGATAAAACCTTTGTTTTTAGCCGATATGCAGGACGAGAGCGGTAAAATTCCGCCGCGTTTGGTGGAAATTGAATCCGAGTTCGCAAATTTGTGTTTTCAAAATTTAGATTATATAAAAGAAAGGGATTATGACGCTGCCGAAAAGTATTTGAAAGATCCTTCAGCGTATGATTTCAAAAAAATATTAAATAAAAAATAAAAAGATATGGCACAATATTCAAGAATTGAAGTGGCATCCGTGATGAAAGAAACAGGCATGGTGCCTTTGTTTTATCATCCAGATATTGAATTGGGTAAAAAAGTACTTAAAGCTTGTTATGATGGTGGGGCTCGATTGATGGAGTTTACCAGTAGAGGTGATTTTGCCTTTGAGATTTTTGGCGAATTGAACAAATACGCCATAGCCGAATTGCCCGGCATGATTTTAGGGGTGGGTTCCATTACCGATGCAGGGGCTGCTTCCTTATACATGCAATTAGGGGCGAATTTTATCGTAACCCCTTCACTACGTGAAGATATAGCCATTGCATGTAATCGCAGAAAAGTACTGTGGTCGCCAGGTTGTGGGTCTTTGACCGAAATCAACAGGGCAGAGGAATTGGGATGTGAAATCGTTAAGTTATTTCCGGGATCTACATATGGCCCAGGTTTTGTAAAAGCGATTAAAGGTCCACAACCTTGGACAAGTGTAATGCCAACAGGAGGTGTATCTACAGAACCTTCGAATTTAAAAGGTTGGTTCGAAGCAGGAGTAACCTGTGTTGGTATGGGCTCTCAATTAATAAGCAAAGAGGTGCTTGCAAATAAAGATTATTCCGGTTTGGAGCTGAAGGTTAAAGAAGCCTTGGAAACGATTAAAAAAGTAAGGGGTTAGTGATATGGAAAAGCCAAATGCAAGTGGTTCACTGATTAAACAATTGCTTGCATTGGTGTTGGCTTTTGGACCTGGTATTTTTGCTATCGGATACACTATTGGTACCGGTAGCGTTACCTCAATGATCGTTGCTGGAAGTACGTATGGCATGCAGTTGTTATGGGTATTGCTGATTAGCTGTGTCTTTTCGGGGCTTTTAATGTACGTTTATGGAAAATATGCTTTGATTACAGGGGAAACCGCTCTTTTTGCTTTTAAAAAGCACCTTAAGAGCGGTAAATTATTGGCCATTTTGATTATTGTTGGAATTTCTTTTGGTCAATGGAATTCCCTAATGGGTATTCTCGGTATTTCTGCCAATATTATTTACGAGATATTTTTGATTTATTTTCCGCAATTGGAAGGGTATAAGTATGAAACCGTGTTAATTGTGGCCATTCTTGTGATAGGGGTTATGTACGCGCTTTTATGGGTAGGAAAATATAATTTTTTTGAAAAAATCTTGGTTGTGTTCGTAACCATAATGGGTTTGTCGTTCATTGTTTCCTTGTTTATGGTTTATCCCTTGCCCGTGGAGGTACTTCAGGGGTTAGTGCCATCTATACCTCAAGTTGAAGGGGGGAAAATGATGGTAGCTGCATTTGTTGGTACTACCATGGCGTCCGCTACTTTCTTATCTCGACCTCTTTTTATCAAAGGAAAAGGTTGGACGATAAATAATCTTATGCAACAAAAGAAAGATTCCATTACTGCTGCTATTTTGGTGTTTATCATCAGTGGATCGGTTATGGCAGTGGCAAGTGGTGCTCTTTTTCATCAAGGCCAACCCGTTACCAAAGTATTGGATATGGTAAACACCTTGGAACCCGTTGCTGGCAAGTTTGCTTTAACGTTGTTCTTTTTCGGTACATTAAGTGCCGGTCTCTCTTCAATTTTTCCCTGTCTTTTGATTGCTCCTATTTTGTTGGCCGATTATCAGTCTGGGGAGTTGGATACGAATTCGGTCCAATTTAGGATTATTACTGCAATAGCATGTTTATTTGCTTTGATTGTTCCTGTGTTTGGGGCAAATCCCATAGAAATGCAGATATTGTCCCAGGTGTTCAATGTTTTTGTTCTTCCCGTAGTCATTATTGGAATTGTTTTGCTTATCAATAACAAGAAAATCATGAAAGGATACAAAACGAATATTTTAGTCAACTTGGGATTGCTAGGAGCATTCTTCTTTTCATGCGTTATTTCTTATAACGGAATTCTTGCCTTGCTAGATTATTTTTAATCAAGCAAACCGAATTCAGATTATAAATTCGTGAACACATCGTACGGATAGGGAGATGTGTACTTGTGGTTTTTTTTTGATCATTATGTAATTCTATACGACTATTGATCTTTCTTCGATTTGAACTTATAAGCAACAATATGTGCGTAGAAGGCCGAAGGTTCACTTTGGCTACCTTTTAAGTTCAATTTTTACCTTTAATGACGACTTTTGGGGTCCTCCCTTGACAATTGATATTTAGTGACACCTAGGCAGTATCCCATAAAAAGGACACCCGTTTAGATTGGGCCGTTTGCTTTTTTTCTGAAGTTTAAATAAGGCACATGCGTATTCGAAGTTTTTGCTAGTAGTATGTGGCAATTTTGAGTGGAAAATGCGCCTAAATCTGCCTCTCGGAATATATAAACAGCTAAAAATGAGAGGGGATATGGGTTTGCTTTGGGCTGGATATGCATAGAACAGGGATTTTTTCTACATAATCCATATTCGAGGTTCAGAATAACTATTACAAATTCATCATTTTAAGGGTAATTATTATCCGATAATCGAAATTTCAACGGATTAAAAATGTTAAAGTCGCCAAATCATCTGTTTTAACGAAAAAATAACATATATTTGGTAAACCAAATTGGTAAACCAGTTTGGATGACCAAATAACAAATAACAACAAAATCAATTACTAACTCAATCAAATTCTATATTCAATGAAATTAGCTGGATAAATAAGGATAGCACAAACCTAAACCTTCAGTAATGGTCACTTTCTTTTGACCAAAGGTTAATCGTTAAAACATGTACTACTTTACGTATGCAGGCTTTTCATAAGAAGGTTCTATGAACTATCATTGACTTCTTTTGCGGGCACTGTGTTCAAGTAAGGACGGATATTCGAGATTCCAATATCCCATTTGTCAATTCCCACTTTGGGTATTGGCCTGTATTATTTATGAACATAATCAAGATTACAAATGAATTTAAAAACTAAACTAACTTTAGTCGCGGTAATGTTATTCAATATTACATTATTCGCACAAGACGGATATGTGCTCTCGGGTACGGTAACGGATTCCGACAATATTCCCATTCCAGCCGCCAATGTCCTTATTTTAGGTACCACATCAGGTACGGCAACGGATTTTGATGGCAATTATTCCATTAAAGTATCCAATGGGGATGTTCTGCAATTCTCTTATTTGGGATTTGTCACACAAACAGTAACCATAAATGGCCAAGAAAGATTGGATATTACCTTTGTTACCGATGCGGCACAATTGGAGGAAGTGGTCGTAATAGGTTACGGAAATCAATTAAAGACCAGTGTAACCAGTGCCTTGACCGAAGTTTCCGGAGAGGACATCGAGAACGTTTCCGTATCCCGTGTTGAGGATGCCTTAAAGGGTAGGGTAGCCGGTTTAAGAATCCAAACAGTGGCTTCTGAGGCAGGTGGTGATCCCAAGATTACCTTAAGGGGGCCAGGGTCCATTACGGGTTCGTCTGCTCCACTGATTGTTGTTGATGGGGTTGTATTAGGTACTGATTCCGATATTTTAGGGTCTATCGATAATAATAACATCGAGTCCATCAGTGTATTGAAAGATGCATCATCTGTGGCAATATACGGTTCTCGAGGGGCCAACGGGGTTATCTTGATAACGTTAAAGAAAGGGGTAAAAGGAAAAACCAAATTCTTTTATAACTCGTTTACCGGATATAAATATGCTACCAAAAACAATAATTTCAATACCTCAATCGCTGATGAAAGGGCTCGGTTGAACGGTTTGGAGAGCACAGTGAATGCAATTTCCGTTGATAGTGAAAATTATGATAGGATCATTGGGGATTATAATACGGCTTATGCAGAACTGGAGGCTATGGATTTCATAGCTTCATTAGGCGGAGGTGAATCGAATTGGCAAGATGAAATTTTTGATGGGGGCGTTATTACCAGTCACTCCTTGGCCGTAAGGGGTGGTACTGAATTGACCAATTATACCGCTTCTTTCGGATATCTCGATGATGAAGGTATCGTATTGACCGATAGCTTTGAGAAATATAACGCTCGAATAAAAGTCGATAGTAAATCAAAAAATGAGAAAATCAGATTTGGGGCAAATTTACGTGTTAATTACAATGACCAGGTAAGGGTGCCTACGCGATTTACCGACCCTCTAAGACAATATGGGCATATTCCCCTCTATTTAAATGAAGAGCATTTAAAGTATATCACCCAATCGGATCCCGGTGATGCAGGTAAACTATTCGAAAATATCGGGGTAGGGAGTTATGGTTTTTCAAGGGCTTTCGATCACGTATTTACGGTTGATGCCAATGATTCAAGATCAATTGCCAGGGACCCTAATACCGGACTTCCTTTGGTCAGTGATCTGACTTCGGGCGGTTTGACCCTGTCGACCACAAAAAACGTACATCCTTTGGTGCATTACTTGGAAAGATCCAGGCTCAAGAAAAAGTTAACGTTGAATGCTTCTTCCTACCTTGACTTTGAATTGGCGGAAGGGCTGAACTTTAGACAATCCATATCAGGGGTATTTAGACATAATAAGACCAATGAGGCCGATTATTTATATGGGCAAGAGAATAGAGATCAAGAATCTTACCGATTGGAGCGACGTGAGGAATTGAATCAATATGCCTTCGAATCCTTACTTAAGTATACGAAGAGTTTTGGAAAGCATAACCTTAACTCCATACTCGGGTTTGAGTACACCCATAGGGATTTTTACATTCAAGAATCGGAGGCCGTAGGGTATACCGATGATTTTAACAATAATATTGCCATTGCGGATGGAGGGACTACCTATACGGATAATGGAACCGATAAACTGGTTTCGTATTTTGGAAGGGTGGATTATGATTATGATTCCAGATACCTTTTACAAGTTTCTGCCCGTACCGACGGTAGTACTCGATTCGGGTCGAATACAAGGTTCGGTTTCTTTCCGGCAGCATCTGTGGGTTGGGTAATGTCCAATGAAGAATTCCTATCGGATAGCGATTTTGTTACCTTTTTGAAATTAAGGGCCAGTTATGGTGTTTCAGGGTCTAACGAGATTTCGAGCGACATATTTGAATCCCTTTACAGGTTTGAAGAGACCTTCAGTACCATCGGATATAACGGAGAGACCGGAGTAAAAGCGGTAACCTTGGCAAATTCGGATTTAGGTTGGGAAAAATTGGTTGAATTCAACCCTGGTATCGATGTTACATTCGGTAGGGGGCTAGTAACCTTAGCAGCCGATTACTATACAAGGACCAGTGAAGACCTAATCCTCTTTGCACCGGTAGCCGCTACATATGGCACGGATAATTGGTTGCAAAATATAGGTGAAGTTAAAAATGAAGGTATAGAACTTGAATTGAATTCAAGGATCTTGACTACTGAAAAATTCAGTTGGTTGGCATCAGGTCAGTTCTCCTTGAACAGGAATACCGTTAAGAGTCTAGGTAATAATGAGCAGATTATTTCCAGAATCGATCAGGATACCAGACCTACCGAATTCATTGCCAAAATAGGTCAGCCCATAACTTCATTCTACGGATGGGTTTATGATAGGGAAATTCCGTTGGAGTGGGTAGACAATCCATTCAACAGGTTCAATAACGACTATGCCGATGTTTATGTAAAAGATTTGAACAATGATGGTATTATCGATGATGAGGATAGAACGGAATTAGGTAGTCCATATCCTGATTTTACATGGGGATTCGGTTCTGATTTTAAATATAATGATTTCGATTTTTCATTTCAATGGCAAGGTTCCCATGGGGCTGAGGTTCGGGTCGCGGATTTAGACCAACTGTATTATGCCAGTGAGTCGGCTGTAAATGAGGTAGCCAATTTCCCCGATGCCGATTTAACGGTCCATAGAAGGTATACCGATGATCATATACAAGATGCTTCTTTCGTGGCATTAAGGAATATTACTTTAGGTTTTTCATTTCCAGAATCATTTACTTCTAAACACAATATAGATAGACTAAGATTGTATGTAACGGGTGAGAATTTACTGTTCCTTACCGCAGATGGGTATGAAGGGTTTAATCCTGAAGCTGCAGGTCAAACCTCAAGTAATGCGAATACGCCATTAACAGCTGGCTATCAAAGAGGTGATGGTCCGGTGGTCAGAACGATTTCAGTAGGGATGAACTTTCAATTTTAATTAATTATGAGAAAAATATATAAAAATATAATAGTTTGTTTTTCATTAATGGCCTTAATCACAGGTTGTGAGGAAGAACTGGACCTGAGTAACCCTACGGCACTTTCAATCGAGGAGTTACTGCAAACGAACAATGGATTTGAATTATTGGCAAATGGGGTTTTGGATGCCTACCAAAAAATTCCTGCAAATGAATTCTTATTGGTTGAGTTACGATCCGATAATGTTAGGGCCAATACCGAAAACGGGAATTACCCTGCTCTTAATGCATATAATATAGATGCGAATAATGGGGATGTATCTACTTATTATTCCAATAATATGCACACCATTAAACACGCGAATACGATTATCGACAATAGGTTTTTGGCACCTGAAGATCAGCAGTATACGGTTGGTGAGGCTTATTTCATGAGGGCTTTATGTCATTTCAACTTGGTTAGGGCCTATCAGAATGTACCCTATATCGATAAAGTGTTGGACGTAACCACAGAGGAAGCTTTGGATTACCCACAATTGCCGGAGTCGGAGGTGTACGAGAAAATCATCGATGATTTTAAAACGTCGATCGCCTATTTGAACGGGGTAGAACAAAATAGATATCGCCCTACCGAAGGGGCTGCTATTTGTTTGGCTGCCAAAGCGTATTTAAGTCAGCCTAATCCCAATTATACGGAAGCCGAACTCTTATTGGCGTCTGTCGTTGAGAACAATACTACTTATAATTACGATTTATTATATACCGAAAGGGATAATGCGGAACAGTTCGAGTTCAATGCAGACCCATCCGATACTTCAGTGGATCTGATTACAGACGATGAGTATAACGCTAATTTGGTCATCGATTATGGCCATGTTTTCGGGAACTCCATTTCCGATGGGTACTCCGATGGCGTCCTTGATGGTTCTTGGACAAATGATTCCGCTTATGAAATCAACGATGAGGTCATATTCTCAATAGCTTACGATTTGGTAAGTAGCGATAATTATGTAACCAGTGATAGTGGTTTGGACGATCAGGTGGAAACGGATTCGGAATCGTTCAGTTTTGCCATGACCTTACAGGGGCCATCCAATGGGGTAAACATTGCATCACTTGACTTTTTGGAAGTAATGACCCCCGAACTACAGCCCGTAAGGTTTTATGCCAGTATCGATGCCTTGTCTTATGATCCCTCCGATGATACCAAAGATACCTTTAACGTTAAATTCCCAACCGATGGTGAGATAGGGGATAACGACTGGATCGTATTAAGGTATGCCGATGTGTTGTTGTTATATTCAGAAGCGATTTTGGCAGGAGCGAACAGTACTACCGATTCAAGGGCTATCGATGCATTTAATCAAGTGCGTTCTAGGGCCGGTCTTGAAGAGGTGGCGAATTTAACCAAAGAAGATCTATTGGCGGAAAGAAGGGTCGAGTTTGTTTATGAGAACCAACGTTTGTACGATCTAATACGTTTTGGTGAAGCGGATAATGTTTTAACTGAGTTTTCAAACGAAAACAGTTTGTTCTACACAAGTGAAAAGAAATATCTTCCTTTCCCACAAAGGGAAATAGACAATTTACCTAATTTTTATACACAGAACAACGGATACTAAAACCTCATGATTATGAATACATATTTATATAAATTAAAATATATAGTTTTAGGGATGTTCGTATCCCTGGCTTCTTGTGTCAGTGATGACTTGGCTGATGTAGGTGATTTGGAAGACATTACAGGTCCTACGCCTTTTTATAATTATACAGAAATTACTTCTTCGGAATTTGACTGTAATGATGTAGAGATATGGGCTAAATATGAATTTAATTTTGAAGCAGGTTCAAATTTAGCGGTTAATGGTACGGGCTATGAATGGAGCGTTACGCCGTCAGAAGGTGTGACCTTGATCAATAGCGAATTGCCTATTCTTGAGCAATCGATCGAAGCCGAGTTGGCAACGATTGTGGCTTTGGAAGAAAAAATTGCCGATCTGGAATTTAAAATACCTTGTGAGACCGATCAGGATAAGATCGATGTCATGGAAGCTGAGATCGCTGTATTGGAAGTTGAATTGGCTGCCGCTGAAGCTGCACTTTCAGAGGAGACTTTGCAAAACGTTGCTGATTTGGAAAGCCAGATTGCCGCATTGGCAGCTGCCACGTTGAACGATCAGGAGTTGATTTTTTCATTTCCCGGTCCAGGGGAATATACCATAGGTTTGACGGTAACCGATAATTTGGGTAAATCCGATTACACCGAAAAATTGATAACGGTTAACCAAGCCGTACCGACCATTCCGGTACCCGAAATTTCCGAACCTAGTTTTGAGGACAATAGCTTGTTCGATGGAACCGGTGACGGTAGGGACTCATGGAGGGCTCCCAGTAATGATGTATGGAGTCCACTTGGAGGTGGTACGACCGTTATTCAGATCAATACGGATTCCGATCCGGTAAATACACCAAATTTACCCGATGGGGTACAAGCCGCTAAATTCCCTGCAGGGGGTGATAGGGTGGCTTACCAAGAAATTGAGGTTACTCCCGGAGCAACCTACGTGATGACGTATTTCACGGCTTTCGAAGAGGATAGCTATGGAGAGATGAAAGTATCCATATTAACCCCGAATACATCGAGTTATGCCGAAGCACAGCTTGAAGCGAATATTATTGCTTCTAGAACCGATAATAATGTCGGAAGGGTCGATAATGTATTTAAAAAGCATGCGATAACCTTCGAAGCAGGGGAAAATGAAACGGTAATCATTTTTGCAACCAACTCAGGTGTTGAATCCAGGCTTGATGCATTTGAAATTTCAGTAAAACAATAATTGGGTCTTAAAATTTAATATTATGGAATATAAAAGAATCAAAAAATTCAATAGAAGCGTCTTTGCTTTGCTTTTTATGTTTTTGGGACTCGCATCATGCTTTGATGATGGTTATGAAGAGTTTGAGCCGCCCACAGGAAACGTAAATAATATACAGCCTAATACGTTGTTCACCGCAACGACCGATGCCGATAATAATCTATCAGTGGTATTCAGGAGTTATTCGACCGATGCGGCTTCGTATTTATGGGATTTTGGGGATGGAAATACTTCCACAGAGTCAAATCCTGATTATACGTATGCCACCGGTGGCTTATATACGGTAAAACTGACCACAACAAGTTCGGATGGTTTAGTAGCCGAGGCTACCTCGGAGGTTTCCCCCATTAGCGTCGATTTTGATTTTACCATGATCGATTCGGAAGTGACTTTCGAAAACCAGACTACCGGTGCCAGTGCATTGGTTTGGGACTTTGGCGATGGGGAATCGGTATCTTGGGATGCTGAAGATACAGAGGACGACGCTGATTTTAGTCCGGTATATGCTTATAAAACTGCCGATACCTATGTGGCGACCCTAACAGCAACCAATTATTTAGGTTCTCAAGTTTCAGTGAGTAAGAATATAGAAGGCTTGGTGTTATCTACCGTACCTGATTTTACTTTTGAAGTTTCTACTTTGGATGTGGTTTTTACGGATGCTTCAATTTTAGCGGTTTCGCATAGTTGGGACTTTGGGGATGGAAATTCTTCAACAGAGGTTAATCCTTCACATACGTATGCTGCCGACGGAACCTATGATGTGACTTTGACCACTACCAATGAGGCCGGGGTGTCTAGAAGTATTACCAAGGCCGTTCCCGTGGGAGGTATTGAACCTACATTCGAGGTTGTTGTTCAAAATAGTACGTGTAACGATCATACCGTAGAGACCGGTGATAATGCGGATGCATGGGATATGACCCCGAATAGTACGGTGGTTGATGATACGCTAGGAACAATAGACAGTCCGTATAGGGCAATTTGGAATAATACGGAATTGAATGCTTATATAGATGCTACCTATTGTACCAATGAGCAACCGGGTTCTACGAGTGATGGAAATAAATTCGGACCTAATGCCGGCGGGGGTAGAGGTGTTAAACTAAGCAATAGTTGTCGTCGTTTATACCAAGTAGTGGCCGTTGAACCGGGTGTTGAATATACCTTTACCATCGATACACGTTCGGAGGCGGAAGGAATCAATACGGAAGTGTTCATTTTGAATACCGAGATAACCACAGAAGTGGGAATTGAAGATTATGCTGATGCGTATTATAACATTACGAACGATTTTAATAGTTCTAAATCTTCAAGTACCAACGATACATTTACCACAACTACATTCACGTTTGAGGCTTCAGCGAATATCGCTGTAATATATGTAAGGGCGTTGAATGCTGTTGACAGCAGTAATGAAGTGTTTATGGATAATATAGATATCATCACTCCGGGCTTCTAATAAAACCGATTGATGGAGTTATAAAATGAATTTTTTGGGTGTGCTCATGTAAATGATAAAAATGTAGTGGGAGAGTACACCCAAAAAATCAAATAAAATTAAAATGAAACAATTCCGATTAGGGGTATATGGTCTTTTATTGGTGACCTTCTTATCAGTAAACGCCGTGTGCCATGCACAAGAGGGTAACGGGGATACGGTACAAAAGGAGACTAAGGTTGGGAAGAAAATAAAGAAAAAGAAAAAGAAGAAAGTAAAACTTCCCAAAATCGATTTAAGTCATTGGAAAGTTACTTTGCCCGTAACGAACGAAAAAGGGAAGCCTTATGAGATAGAGCCGCCAGAGATCTTGGATTTTGCGTCAAATGAAATCGCTAGGCCGTATATGTATATCGACTCTTCTAAAGGGGCCATTGTGTTCCATGCGATGCCTACAAGTTCAAAAACCGCAAATACCAAGTATACAAGGTCAGAACTAAGGGAGCAAATGGAGCCAGGCAACAACAATGTCAACTGGACCTTTGAACAAGGAGGGACCATGAAAGGCAAATTAGCAATGGATGAGGTTACAAAAGACTCCAATGGTAAATACCATAGGGCCATTATCATGCAGATCCATGGCCGTTTGACCAATGAACAAAAAGAATTGATCGGGGCAAAAGACAATAATGCACCTCCAATATTGAAAATATACTGGGATAAAGGTAAAATCAGGGTCAAAACCAAAGTGCTTAAAAATTTAAATGCACCTTATGAGGAGATGTTACATGAGGAGGCTTGGGACGATGATGAAGGTTTCAATTTTGAGCAAAAAGTGGATTTCAGCAAGTTTACACTGGAGGTTCAGGTTTCCGAAGGGAAAATGGTAATCATTCTGAATAATAACGAATACAAGGTGTACGAAAATATCCACATGAAAAAATGGGGTATTTTCGAAAATTATTTTAAAGCAGGGAATTATTTCCAATCCAGGGATGAAGGTTCCTATGCCAAGGTAAGATTCTATGAGCTGGAAGTAAAGCATTGATAATGTCCTGATATAAAGGGATGGCAATAAGGGTTTTCTTTCATGTCCATTCCCATGTTTGGACTTCTATGGGGTCATTTATGGCCCAATTAAAATAGTTCTGGGTATGATCCCAAAATGGTTGTTACTGAAAAATGGCGGGGCTTTTCCCCGCTATTTTTTTTGCTTTAAGCCTAGACCCCGATAGGTAATTGTAAAAACAGGCAATCGATAAAAGTTGGGGGTATTGCCATTACCACGTATGTTTATTGCATATTAAGATCCATATATATTGGTCGCGGGATTAAAAAATTATATTTTTAAATCGAGATGTTCCTTTATGGTCTATCATAGGGCACATCATTAGAAGCATTTTATATTTAAAAATAAAAACAAAAGTATGGCTCTTGATTTATTCAGTTTAAAAGGAAAAGTTGCATTGGTAACGGGCAGTACCCATGGGTTGGGAATGGCCATGGCCAAAGGCTTGGGAAAAGCAGGTGCAACTTTGGTCGTCAGCGGCAATTCGTCACAGGAAAAAATAGCGGCTGCGGTAAAGCAATATGAAGGCTGGGGGATCAAGGTTTTTGGGTATAAATTCAATGTGGCCGATGAAACCGAAGTCATAGAGGCCATTGCAAAGATACAGGATGAAGTAGGGCCAATAGATATTCTAGTGAACAACGCTGGGATCATTAAGCGAACCCCTCTGGAAGAAATGGAAGTTGCCGATTTCAAACAGGTAATCGATATTGATTTGGTGAGTCCGTTTATCGTATCAAAACATGTCGTTAAAACGATGATCGCACGGAAACAAGGAAAGATCATCAATATATGTTCCATGATGAGCGAGCTTGGGAGAAGTTCGGTCGGGGCATATGCTGCCGCCAAGGGAGGTCTTAAGATGCTTACCCGCAACATGGCCACGGAATGGGCCAAGCATAATATACAGACCAATGGCATCGGTCCGGGGTATTTTGCGACCTCACAAACGGCACCTATCCGTGTGGAAGGGCATCCGTTCAATGATTTTATCATCAATCGGACTCCAGCCGAAAAATGGGGCGATCCCGATGATTTGGCAGGAGCTGCGATCTTTTTGGCTTCCAAGGCCAGCGATTTCGTAAATGGGCATATATTATATGTTGACGGGGGCATTTTGGCGACGATCGGAAAACCATCGAACGAAAAATGAATCTACGGTTGCCGTACATGGTCCTAATCACCTATGGTCGTTCATAATTCTCCAATACAGCTAAGACCAATTGGGCAGAATTGCGTGCAGCAACGTTTACGAATTTAAAATAATCGGTATGGGCTTGGGTGTTTGCATTGTCGCTACAACTGCGAACGACGATATATGGGATTTTCAACATCGTACAGATTTGTGCTACCGCAGCACCTTCCATTTCAGTGGCCAAGGCATCGAATTGGGAATAGAGGTCTTTGGCCTTTTGGGTATCGCTTAGAAAAGTATCCCCGGTCGCTATGGTACCAATAAAAAATCGAGGGAAGTTGCCATTTAAGGGTGTTAATTGGATGTGTTGGGAGGTTTTTTCAAATAAATCCAATAAATAGGGGTCTACGGGTAGGTATAAGGCATTACGGGCATTATTTTCGGATACATTTTTAGTAGGCCAGGTTTTGAAAACCCCGGCTTTCAATTCGCCGAAATCATATTGTACCATATTCTGGGCTATTACGATGTCCCCTGGATTGATTTCCGGTGCTAATCCTCCGGCAACACCGGTAAACAGCAACGCTTTCAGTTTAAAATTAGTTGCTAATATGGCCGTACTATAGGCAGCGTTCACCTTTCCTATACCAGCTTTAAGCAACACTACTTTTTGATTTTTAAGTTTGCCGGTAAAAAAGGTAATGCCGTCTTTTTCGATTTCTCTTTTGTTTTTTAAGGAATCGGCAAGCATACTTATTTCTTCATCCATGGCCCCCATGATGGCAATCCGTTGGGCAGAAAGGGTCCAAAACCCCAATATCGGAATGAATAGGAGAATTTTTTTTAAACCCATAGGAATAAAAGGGATAGCAGGTTGATGATAATCAGTACGGGATTGATTTCTTCTTTCTTTCCCGTAAACAGTTTAAGCAATGTCCAACTCAGAAATCCAAAAATAATCCCTATTGAAATGCTGTAGGTCAATGGCATAAGAACCATGGTCAAAAATACGGGAATGGCTTCGTCCACGGCATTCCAATCCACTTTTACCAAGGGTTTCATCATAAAGGAACCCACCAGTACCAAGGCGATTGATGTGGCAATACTCGGAACAATGGCCAGTAGTGGGGAGAAAAATAAGAAGGGTAAGAACAGAAGTCCGGCGGTTATGGCCGTAAGTCCCGTTTTACCGCCTTCCCGAATGCCAACGGCGGATTCTATATATACCGTACCTGAACTACTGCCCATCAATCCGGAAAAAATCGTGGTGAGGGAATCTACCAATAAGGATTTCTTCAGGTTTTTAGGATTGCCATCTTCGTCTTTATGCCCGGAGGCCTCTGCAAGGCCCACAAAGGTCGAAAGACTATCGAAGAGATCGGTAAAGGCAAAGACAAAGATAACGGGTAAAAAGGCATATTGTAGGGATCCGATCAAATCGGCTTTTAGAAAAAGGCTGAAATCGGGCATGGAAAAAATGCCCTTGTAGTTGACCAAGGTAGGAATTCCAAAATTAATTAATGAGGCGTCTCCCCACCACCTCCCTATGGGCCAAGCCAAAAAGGTGGTAAATACGATGCCAAAGATCATGGCTCCCGGAATTTTCTTGGCGATAAGAATGGCTGTAGCGCCCAATCCCACTAAAAAAGTCAAACAAACCGGATCTTTCAGGGTTCCCATTTTAACTAGGGTAGCGGGGTCATCCACTATAAAATGTGCGTTTTGAAAGCCTATAAAACAAATGAAAAGTCCAATCCCCGCGGCAATGGCATAGCGTAAAGAATGGGGTATGGCCTGTACGATCTTGTCCCTTGCTTTTAAAACACTTAGCATTAGGAAAAGTACACCGGACCAAAATACGGCACCCAAGGCAGCCTCATAACTAAGTCCAAGTCCTATGACCGCCGTATAGGTAAAAAATGCATTCAATCCCATTCCCGGTGCAATCACAAAAGGGTTTTTAGCATAAACGCCCATCATAATACTTCCAAAACAGCATACTAGGACCGTAGCGGTAACTACTGCGGAAAATGGCATGCCCGCTTCTGAGAGGATGGCCGGATTAACGATTACAATATAAAAAGTGGCCAAGAAGGAGCTTATCCCGGCTAATATTTCAGTGCGGATAGATGTGATTCGTTTCTTCAATCTGCCTTTAAATTAAAAATAACTTATTTTTTAAAGAGTGATGTTCAGGAGTTTTTTGACAGTATTGTATAATGAGCAGTGAATATAAGTGCTTTTTGAAAATAGTACGGTCTTGATGGGGTTTAATTGGTAAATCGGAATTGGAAAGATGGGCAATTCTCGCTAGGGAAGCCTGTATTCGGCCTTTCCATAAAACAAAGAACCACGCTTTTGTGAGCGTGGTTTTCTGAGTGAAGTGATCGCGGAAGGATTACCTCCGGTGTTCCTTTCTTATCAAAAGTGCAAATTCAAAACCAAACAGCTCTCGCTGTCGTTTCTTTATTTTATTCCAAGTCCTCGAACTGCGTTCGGACTTTCCATAAAACAAAGAACCACGCCAAATAGCGTGGTTTTGAGAGTGTTGTGATCGCGGAAGGATTACCTCCGGTGTTCCTTTCTTATCAAAAGTGCAAATTCAAAACCAAACAGCTCTCGCTGTC
>NZ_JARBUY010000004.1:0-94528 GCF_028882255.1 Maribacter polysaccharolyticus | reverse complement strand
TGCGTTCGGACTTTCCATAAAACAAAGAACCACGCCAAATAGCGTGGTTTTGAGAGTGTTGTGATCGCGGAAGGATTCGAACCTTCGACCGTCTGCTTAGAAGGCAGATGCTCTATCCAGCTGAGCTACGCGACCCTTTGCTTTAAAGTTGAAAACAAAAAAAACAGTGTACGGTAAAATGTGCACCGTTTTTTAATATTTCGGCAAATTTAAATCTTTTAAACTAACTGGAAAGAAAAATTCAAAGAATTAATGGGTATTTGGGCATTATGGTGTCATTCAACTTTAAGGGAACAGGGCAGGGATAGCTTATTTTCCGATACTATATCCAACCCGCAGACAACTTTTTCCAATGCCTATTTTACTTCTTCCAAAAGCACTTCTATGGATTTTTCCAATTGTTCATCAATGCCTTTGGCAATGACTTCGGGTTGGTTTTTTATCAGGATTTCGGGGTTGGTTTCATTGTTTTCCATCCATTCCCCAGCTTTATTCTTGGCACTTACGGGTACTACGCCCCAACGCCCCCCATTCGGCAATTGTTCCCAACCCGCAAAACTACAGGTGCCTGGTACGGGCATCCCTACCGTTTTACCTATTTTTAGATCGACATAACCACTGGCGAAACAAGAACCATCACTGTACATCGATTCATTGAATATGGCTAAGGTGGGTTTTGTCCATCGGAAAGTGGGTTCTCCCCCTACGACCTTGGCCTCTGTTTCATAGGATAAAAAAGGTACCCCGGTAAAGAACATGGCCAAATCGGCCACCAAATCGCCACCCCCATTAAAACGGGTATCTACGATTACACCTTTCTTGTCATGGAACTTACCGAGCATTTCTTCATAAATGGTACGATAAGGCCCGTCACTCATTCCGGGAATGTGTACATAACCAAGGGTTCCATTACTCTTCTCCAAGACTTCCTTTTCATTGTTCTTTACCCAACGATCGTACAGCAGGGCACCTTCTTCCCTTAAGGAGATGGGTACTACGGTGATTTGTTTTCGCTTTCCGGTGTCCTCCAATATATCCAATAAGGTAAAATCCCCTTCAATGCGATTTAAAAAGAAGGCCGGGTCGATAGCTCCCGAAATGGCCTTACCATTTATTTTCTCAATGATCATTCCCGGTTTTACATCAAAAGAAGCCTTGTCCATAGGCCCGCCTTTAATGACTTCGGTTATTTTCAATCCGTCACCTATATATCCGTAATCATAAAACACACCCAATGAAGCCGTTTTATCACCATTGTCTATTTCATCGGAAAAGCGCCCCCCTGCATGGCTTACGTTCAATTCGCCCAACATTTCGGAAATCATTTCGGCAAATTCATAATCATTTCCGATGTGGGGCAGGTACTTTTCGTATTCCGTACGTATGGCATTCCAATCTACGCCATGAAATGTTGAGGTGTAGAAAACACCTTTGGTGCGTAACCATATATGGTCGAACATATACTTGCGCTCCGCATCGGCATCCAACATCATCTCCGAATTAAGTTCTACCGGTTCTGTCTTGGCTTCCTTTACGTCTACCTTAGCTATTTTTCCATCGGCCAAAAGAAAGAGATTTTCCTTTTTTGCATCCCATTGTAAACTGCCTATTTTGGCATTTAGACTAATGAGCATCTTGGTATTCTTGGTCCTTATTTCCGTTTCCCAAAGATTGAGGTCTTTTTCAAACTGGGTCAGGTAGTACAGTTTTTCACCATCTTTCGAGAGTACGGCATCGGAGAGTATTGAAGAATGTATGGTGAGTCGTGCCTTTCTCCGGTTTACATCCTCCAAATCAAATTTCAGTATTTTGGCCTGTTCGGGTTCTTTTTTGGTCTTTTTCTTTTTGTCCCCGTTTTTGTCTTGATCTTTTTCTGCTTCAGCAGCTTCCTCGATCATCTTCATTAGATCGTATTCTTCTTTGGAAACATTGAATTTATCCCATGCTTTTTGGTTTAGGAACATGGTATATACATCCAATTCCGACTTTCCACTGGTTGCATAGCTTTTTAATCCGTCACGGTTTGTATAATATAGGATTTGGTCACCCTCATTCACCCACTTCGGGGAAGTGTCCGAATAGGCACTTTGCGTAAGGTTCTTGCGTTGTTTCCCATCTTTGGAAATTAATAAAACCTCGTCATTGCTTAAAGTTACGCCCCAATTGACCAACAGCCATTTGCTGTCGGGGCTCCATTTAAAATATTGATCACCATCTTCCATGTGAAAAAGTTCTTTTGGTGTCAATAAGGTATTTACTTCATCGCTTTTAAGGTTTTTGACCTTTAAGGTCCTTCGGCCTTCAATATAAGCGATATACGTGCTGTCCGGTGAAAACTCCGGAAGGTAAATATCGTTTTGGCCCGTAACCAAGGTATCTTCCTTAAATAGTGTTGCCGCAAAGAAATAAGGTTCTTCTGAACGCGCTTTCGAAGTTTTGAAGATGCTCCATTTCCCGTCGCGTTCACTGGCATAGGCTACGGATTTTCCATCGGGCATGAATTTTACGAAGCGTTCTTGCTCGGGCGTATCGGTTATACGCTTGGTCAAAGAACCATCGACCGAGGTTACGAAAACCTCTCCTCTACTTATAAAAGCAATCTCTTTTCCATTAGGTGCTACATCCATTTCAAGAACATTGCCATTAACCGGAATATACGTCAAGGGATTACTGTCTTCCTGGGTCCTGATAAGAATAGGTGTTTTTTTCGCCGCTGAACCCGGGGTGAGGGTATAAATTTCCCCATCATAGCTAAAAGCTAATTTATCATTGCCGATACTTAACGAACGTATGGGATGGGTCTTGAAATGGGTATGGGCCTGGATTTGGGTCGGATTGTCCAATGACATTGAAAAGACATTGAAATCGCCTTCCCGCTCACTTAAATAGTAGATGGTCTTCTCATCTTTTGAGAATACGGGATCGCGGTCTTCCCCTTTGAAATCGGTAATTTTGGTATGGTTGCCAGTTGTGGGTTCATACAGCCAAATATCCCTGGTTATGGCAGATACGTGATGTTTTCTGAAGGTGTTTTCGTATCCTTTCTTGTCATGGTATATTAATGCTGTCCCATCGCTGTTCATTTGGACAGCCTCGGCAGGTACGGTCAAAACTTGATCGACCCGCCCACCATTCGTCGGGACGCTGTACAATTCGGGTTGTAATCCGGTTGGATATTGCCTGTGGGTAACGGCATCCATCCGACTTGCCCCAAATAGTACCTGGGTGTCCCCCCCAGAAAAGCAATATGGGGTTTCATCATTACTATGATAGGTCAGTCTTTTGGCCGGCCCCCCTTGGGCATCCATGATATACACATCGAAATTGCCATAGCGGTTAGAGGAAAATGCCAATTGTTTGCCGTCTCTACTCCATACGGGCGAATAGTCATGGGCAGAATGGAATGTCAATTGTTTTGCGGTTCCCCCATCTGCCGGGACCGAAAATAAGTTTCCTTTATAGGTGAACGCAATGGTATTACCATCCGGGGATATCGCAGGGTAACGGGCCCATTTAGGATTTGTTTGTGAAGTACCGATATAGGATAGGCAAACCGTTAAAACGGTTAATAACGAATTTTTCATGGAGTTGTTCAATTGGCATTTTACTGATTTGAAAGATAGTGATTTGGTTTGTCTACTGCAATCCTTAATTCATTTAGGTGAATTCGTATTTTGGGTGCACTCTATGCTGAATTAGGGGATAAAACGAACGAATTACCTCTTGAAAAATTCTATTTCCCATGAAATGCCAAAGTTTTCATTTCAATGATGGCAGCACAATTATTCGTACCTTAGCATGCTTTTCTTAAGCGCACCGTTCTAATTTAATTTGGAACCAAAAACAGCATATGGGTTATAAGCACTTAGTAGAAGGGATAAAAGAAAATGCCCGACGTTTTAAAAGTAAAAATGCGATATATTATAAGAACGATGAGCTCGGGATATGGGAAGGCATTTCTTGGCCGGATTTTGACGATCGTATAGAAAAACTTTCAAAAGCACTCTTGGCTTTTGGAATATCGGAACAACAGAACATCGCCATTTTTTCCGAAAATATGCCCAATTGGATCATTGCGGATATGGCGATTATGGGTATTAGGGCCGTAACCATACCAATTTATGCCACGAACTCCAAGAAAGAAGCCGAATATATCATCAATGACGCTGAGGTGAGTTTGCTTTTTGTTGGGGATCAAAGTGAATATGATAAAGCTTTTGACCTTCTGGAAACTTCAGGTCATTTACGGTTAATCGTAGCGTTAACGCATACCATTCAACTAAAATCCACGCAAAAATCCGTCTATTTAGAAGATTTTGTGGCGGGGGAAGTTTCGGAGGGTATTGAAACAGAACTTCAAAAAAGGTATTACGAGCGCGAATTACATGATTTGGCAAGTATAATCTATACTTCAGGGACAACCGGTGAGCCCAAAGGGGTCATGCTGGACTATACGAATTTCGGGTCTTCTTTGGAGGCACATGATCTTGAATTGAATGTTACTGAAAATGATGTTTCATTAAGTTTTTTACCGTTAAGCCATGTTTACGAACGCAGTTGGGTATTCTTTTGTTTGTATAAGGGAATCGAAATATATTTTAACCGGGACCCTAAAAAAATAGCGGATGTCCTTAAAGAGGTAAAACCAACTTTGATGTGTACCGTTCCTCGGATTTTCGAGAAGATTTTTTCGGCAATACAGGAAAAAAGAAAGGAGGCTTCACCTACCAAGATGAAATTGGCAAGTTGGGCTTTAGGTATCGGCAACAATTATTATAACAAACATAAACGGCTTGCCAAAAAAGCACCATTGGCTTTACGCTTAAAATATAAAATTGCCGATAGACTGGTGTTGGGCAAATTACGGGAGGTTTTCGGGGGCCGTATAAAGTTCATGCCTTGTGGTGGGGCTCCTTTGGCGGCGGATATGGTATCGTTTTTTCATTCGTTCGGACTCAATATCAAATGTGGATATGGTTTGACCGAAACCACGGCAACGGTTACGTTGTTCGGTGACACACATTTTGAATTCAATTCTGCGGGAAAACCCATTACGGGAACCCAAATTAAAATTGGCGCGAATAACGAAGTGTTGGTAAAAGGGCCGGGAGTAATGAAAGGCTATTATAAAAAGCCGGAAGCTACGGCCGAAGTGATTAAAGAGGGTTGGTTTTATACCGGGGATGCCGGTAAAATCGATGATAATGGCAACTTGGTGATTACCGACAGGATCAAGGATCTGATGAAAACGTCGGGAGGAAAATATATTGCTCCCCAAAAATTGGAAACCACCTTGATCAACGATTCGTTTATCGAGCAGATTGCCGTGATCGGCGACCAACAAAAATATGTTACGGCCTTGGCTGTCCCCAGTTTTGAGAATTTAAAAAAATACGCTCTCGAACACAAGATCACCTTTAAGGATGTTGAGGAATTAATTGCACACAACCAGATTGTGGATCTTTTTGAAAAACGATTTGAAGAGCTTCAAAAAGAGTTCTCCAAATTCGAGAAGATCAAGAAGTTTACCTTGCTCCCCAAAGAATTCAGTATAGAAGCGGGGGAAATTACGGCCACCTTGAAATTAAAGCGAAAAGTAATCCAGAAAAAATATAAGGCACTAATCGATAAAATGTATTCGGAGTAAGGACTTTTTTAGCTACCCATTGTCCCAAGAAACGTACATCGGTTCGGCCTCGGAAACTTCACTGGAAGTTTATTGCTGTTCGAAGCTTTCCAATACCCATGAAACAATGGTTGGTTGCCAAGTTAAATATGGTTCACAGGGGTGTTAATCCAAAACCTTGATCGAACTTTTGCCACTATTGATCTTTATTAGGGTTGGTTTCCCTTTCACCTTTTTTTGGTTTACATACAGTTTCTTATAGCTTTTGGGAACAATGAATTCTGCCGTCATACCCGTGGGGATATCGATGTCGTAAAAAGATCCGTTCTTGATTCTTTTAAAAGTGGCGTGTATCGTACCGTTTTTAGTAGGCGTTTTTATTTCGGAATGTGTTAGGCTTGCCATCTTGGGCTGTATCCGGGCGATATCAAAACCTGGTGTTTTAGGTTGAATGCCCCATAGGTAACGTGTGATGACATTTAAAGGAGCCGTTCCCCATGCATGGTTCCAGTCGGTGTTCGGTTTGTATTTTACATCCCATGCTTCCATGGCCATGGTCGATCCCACTTTGATCATGTTCCACCAATTGCGGTCGCCATTGGTTTCCGTTATTAGGTCAAAAGCATAATCCGCTTCATGGTATTTAAAGAGGCCTTCCAATAAATATTGGGCCCCATAAACACTACAGGCCATTCCTCTTGATTTTAAGAATTCCGTTACGGTACCCACATGCTCTTGAGGAACCAAATCAAAGGCAAGTGGCAACATATTGGCGTGTAACGAGGAATGGTCGGAACCTTCACCGTCTAAGTAAATACCTTTTTCGGCATTGAATAATTTTGTGTTGATCGCATTTTTTACGCGGGTGGCTTTATCTCGGAACAAAGCCGCATCCTCAGTTTTATTGAGCGCATCGGCAATCTTACCCATGAGCACCAAATTGTGGTAGTAAAATGCATTTACGGCCGTATTAACGGGTACAATCTCGTATCCGTCCCTTTCGCCTTCGGCCGTAGCCAGCTTCCAACCGGTATCTTTTTGTGCCGGGGGCCAATCTATGATATCCTTTATTTTAGTGTCCGGTTTTTTAAAGCCCAACTTCAGGATCAATTCCGGTGTTAAACGGGGCGACTTGGAACTTATTAAGCCATCGGCACGTTCTAAGTCCATAAGGGTTTTTAGTTTTAGGCTTTCATAATGTTTTTTTAGAGGCCCAAGATCGCCGGTATACATATAGTCGGTATAAAACATCATGACCGTGTGTAACAGCCATTCTGTGGGCCAGGTGGGATTTTTTATGAAATATTCATTGGTACGCCGGGCCAGGGTATATTCATTATCCACGCTGTAGTGGCTCAATTGGTTAATGTAGGCATCGGCCTCATAGGGTATGCGTTCCCGGTCTCCATCTATATAATAGCCCGTAAAGCTTGTCGCTTTGATCGTATGTTTGCACATTTCCCATATGGAATCCATGATGTTGTTCGAAGACGAAAAATAGCTGGCATCGTCATTAAATCTATAGTGGAGGGCTTTTTGTTCGAATTTCACCGATTCGATGGGGATTTTCAAATTTTCGATTTCGCAATACCGAAATGGAATTATGGCTCCAACACTGTCCGGTAGCATGATGGCAGCACCACTGGTGTTTCTTTTATAGGGTTTTAGGGTAACACTTACAGGGGTGTTGGCCTGTAAGGAGGTCACCGTTGATTTTCGGTACCGTATCGTAGCCCCAGGGTCCCGGTCTATTTTATTGGGGGTCTCCAGTTTTTCACCAAGATGGATAATAAGCGAATCCGATTGGCTTTCTTGAGGGTGTATTTGTAATGTGCCGAAAAAGGCTTTTCCAAAGTCGATAAAGTAATGGCCTTCTTCCAGTTCTACGATGGTTTTAGGCTGAAAAAAGGAGTTTTCCAAAAGTATTTTTCCATCGTTGCTTTGGCCATGAATATGGGAAGCTATGAATAGTAGGGCAATTAATAATAGGGGGTTTTTCATTTAATGTATCTGACAAAAGGGTTTAGTGGTAAAATTGAGGGGCTTTGATAATTTCATTGTTATACATGGCATCCAGTCCCATTTGAATGCATTTGGCAGTATTCGCACCCGTTGCAATTCCGGAAACAGGCTTTTGGTTGTTCATTACATTGTCCCTGAAATCGATCAGAGCCTGTAGGCTTGGTTCCTTGTGTTCAACTTCTATAGGGAATCCCAGGTCTTTGTTCCACTTGGCGGTTGCACCGGAAACACCATCAACAACACCCAATTCTTTTTTTCCGCCTTCTGGATAAAACCAAGCTTTCGTGTAATTCAAAACAATAGTGCCTTTGTCGCCCAGGACTTTTATCTGGTAACCGTCTTTGGCATTGGAGGTCAGGCAAGTGAACTTGGCTTTGACGCCGCTGGCATAGTTATAGATCAAATGGATATTGTCATACGTTTCACGGCCGTCTTTCCAATAATCCACTCCTCCGGTTCCCATGACCTGTGTTGGGGTTTCACCGAGTACCCAATTGGCAAAATCAATTTGGTGGGAGCAAAGTTCGGCGGCCAAACCACCTGAAAATTCACGATACATGCGCCAATTGATCAGTTTTTCCAACTCAGGGCTTGGGACCGACCTTCTCCAATTCCCATGTCGGTTCCATTGGCATTCGAAAGCTGATATTTTTCCTATTTTACCTTCTTTGATAAGATTTACGACATGGGTGTATAACCTGGAACTATGGTACTGATGTCCGGTTTGAAAGGTGAGTTTGGTCGATTGCTTGGCCTTTTCCGCCAGGTGGTCTATGTTATGGTAGCCTTTGGCCATGGTTTTTTCACAGTAGACGTGTTTCCCGGCATCCAGGGCATCCATGGCGACCTTGGCGTGTAGGTTGAACGGTGTGGTAACCAAAATCGCATCGATGTCCTTATTGTCCAACAGCTTTCTGTAATCTTTATAACCCTTTGCTTTTCCATCAACGGTTTTCAACCCATTTTCCAATCGAAAAGGCAAAATATCACAGCAGGCTATGACATTGAAGTTGTCGATGCTGTTGATGTTATGGGTAAGGCCGGTACCCCTATCACCGGTACCGATTATGCCTATATTCAAGGTTTCATTCGCATTTTTAAAATCAAAAGCCTTGCCCAAGGCCAATGCTGAGGTCGTTAGGGCAGCAGAGGTCATGGAGCCTTTGATTATAAACTCTCTTCTTTTCATGTTTTATTCTAGGATTAATGGGCAAAAAGATGCAATTTTTAATGAAATAAACCAAACTTAAACGGGTTTTATTTCCCATCCAGGTTCGTAGGTTCGCGACCACAGTCTCATGGCTTCCCTATTGAAAATACGTCCTGTATGCTCATCAACATCAAAAGATTGGTCTATTCGAGAAGCTATATTGGCATAATGTGTCAACATCTGACTTATGGCCCCTTGTTCGATGGGGGATGTCAATTCAGCTGTTCCTCTGATGGTATCGAAAAAGTTCAAGGTGTGTGCTACCGTAAGGCCTCCACCGCCACCTAAAGTGTTGCCATTTTCAAGTCCGGCAATTACATTTTCTTTTATTAGTTCCCCTTTTAAGTTATATAATTTATAACCGTCCCTATCTATGAATACCGAACCTTCGGATCCATAAATGATCGTGCCCCTACCGGCACCGTATTTGTCGTAACCATTTCGGCTGCGACCGTCCCATTGAATGGTCCTGTTGTTGGCAAAACGGAATGTAGCTTCCATGGTATCGTACATTTCCCAGCCATCATCCTTATAATGGAATTTACCGGATTTCACTTCTACGTGCTCAGGATATTTTACATCCAAGGCCCAACGCGCAATGTCCAATTCGTGGGTGGCATTGTTTCCCATTTCCGCTGTGCCATAATCCCAGCCATACCAGTGCCAGTTGTAGTCCCAAGTATTGTCGGTATAGGGTCTTCTGGGGGCGGGACCTTGAAACAATTCCCAATCAAGTCCCTCAGGTGGGGTGGTCTCTACTTGATTTGGAACACGACCTCTTTTACTGGTGTAAAACGCTATGGCATTGTAAACGTCCCCGATAATCCCATTGTGGATTTCGTTGATGATTTCTTGGGATTGTAATGAGGAGCGTTGTTGGTTTCCCATTTGTACTACCTTGCCATATTTCTTTTGATAGGCGATTAGTAATTCACCTTCCTCAAGGTTGTGACTGCAAGGTTTTTCCAGATAAACATGTTTCCCTGCCTGCATGGCCATACAAGCACCTGGAGCATGCCAGTGATCCGGTGTCGCCATAAAAATGGCATCGACTTTTTTGTCTTCGAGGATTTTTCTGATGTCGTTTTCCAGCTTTGGTTTGTGATGGCTGTTTTCGGAGACGAAGGTTGCGGCCTTCTCGCGCTGACTTTTCATGACATCGCATAGATAGCTTAACCTAACGTTGTTTTTTTTGTCGAAAATAGGATTCATGTACGAGCCATAACGTCTTCCCAGACCTTGTATGGCAACATTTATACTATCATTGGCCCCTATTATTCTATTATAACTAATGGCAGACATTGCGTTTGCACTATTGGTAACCAATGTGGCCCCTACGGCACCCATTGCGGTTTTCTTTATAAAATCTCTTCTGTTTGAACTCATTGTGTTTGGTCTTAGTTGTTATTTAAGGGGCGGACTTTTATGTTTTTAAAGGATACATGGTCTCCGTGGTCTTGCAGTAATATCTGTCCCTTATCCAATTCACCGAAATTCGGCCATTTTACATACTTGCTTTCAGAAACCAATTTTTTATACGCCTCACTTTTTCTTTCGTATTCCAGGACTTTCACACCGTTTAACC
Organism: Maribacter polysaccharolyticus; assembly: GCF_028882255.1. Lineage (GTDB taxonomy): Bacteria > Bacteroidota > Bacteroidia > Flavobacteriales > Flavobacteriaceae > Maribacter_A > Maribacter_A polysaccharolyticus. Next base: position 84,085 of record NZ_JARBUY010000004.1, on the reverse strand, counting down.
AGTGTTCCACGTGGTTGTTTTTTGAAATGATATGGGCGGTGTTCCACTCACCGATGGGATTAATGGGTTTGTTTATGTCAGCTTTTATCAAGTCATAGAGGGAAGCTACCGTTCGGCTACCTTCATGGTTGCCCAATTTAGCATCTGGATGTAAATCATCATCCAAAATTTGATATTCCAAACCAATGGAAGAGCCCGGTCCTTTATTGATTTCCGTATCTACATAATATTTAATACCGCTATTTGCCCCTGGGGTTAATTTAAAATCCACTTTAAGCTCGAAATCCCCAAATAGCTCTGCGGTGACTATATCCCCACCGGCTCTCGATTCTGCACCTCCAGAAGATAAAACGCTTAATATACCATCTTCAATGACCCAACCTTTTTCGGGGAAATGGTCTAGTTTGGCTCCACGCCATCCACGGTTTGTTTTACCGTCCCAAAGTAGTTTCCAACCGTTCTTCTTTTCGTCTATGGTCAATTGGTTCTTTGTGATGATCGGCTTAACCGGGGTCTTTTTAGCATATTTGGAAAGGCTGTCTGTTAGTATTTTTACGTTTTTCCAGATAATTTCGGTCCCTGCTTTTTTATCATCGTGGATACTATGTACTTGTAAACAGATAAAACCACTGGCGGTTTTATCATCGATCAAATGGGCGGCAGGTACATCGTTGACCCAGGTCTTGATCGTGTCACCGATTGCTTCAATACGGTAATGGTTCCAGTCGTTTTGTTTGAATGCTTTTTGGGCTTCGGGATTGTCATCCATGGTATTCAACCAACCACGTCTGGCCTCATCATAGATGCCGCCGCTCCATGCCCTTTTTGAAGGGTCGATTTCCACTTGATACCCGTGTACCCTACCATTCATATAATAAGGGAAACTATTGCTGCGGATCTGTATGCCCGAATTCATGGTGGAATCTACTTTAAAGTCCAATTCAAGGATGAAATCGGAATACATTTCATTGGTGGTTAAAAAAGAATTTGGCGTGTTGTGCACGGTACTGCCAACAATGGCCCCGTCTTTTACGGTGTATTTGGCCTCACCGCCTTTTTGGGTCCAACCGTTAAGGTTTTCGCCATTGAACAGGGGTTTCCATGGGGTGTTGTCTTTTGGTGCTTGATTACAGCTAAAAAATAGGCCAACAAGGGCCACCAGTAGTATTTTACTGAAAAGTACGGGTTTTTTCATTTGTAGTATGGTTTAGAGAATTGATTGGCAAGGTATGTTTTTATACAACTTTTTAGATGGAGACTTCATTCAAAGATATGGATTTATCGGTCTTTTTAAAAGAGGCCATTAGCCGTTTCAGTCGAAAAAACGAACAGTTTGTGAAAGCTTTCAGGGAACCGGGGCAATTTCTTTTTTGGATAAATCATCCATGGTTTAGAATCATTTGTCCATTTCTTAACAAAAGCTTAACTGTATATTGCATGCTATAACTAAACTAGAATAGTATGAAAAAACTTAAACTTCTATCAATGATTCTATTAATAGGTTATGCCCACGTTTCTTGGTCACAATCTATTGTCACCGGAACGGTTACGGATAACCAAGATATACCCCTCCCTGGAGTAAATGTTATTATTAAAGGTACGTCCAATGGTACGGCCACTGATTTTGACGGTAATTTCCAAGTCAATGTTGACCAAGGGGATGTTTTAATGTTCTCTTACCTTGGGTATCAAACCCAAGAAGTTGTTTATAAAGGTCAATCTACAATTGACATTAAAATGGAGGAAGATGCGTCGAGACTTGAAGAAGTTGTGGTAATCGGTTATGGTTCGGTCAAAAGAACCGATGTAACGGGGGCCATATCCTCTTTGGATAGCGAAACCTTGACCGAACAAAAGAAAACCGATCTTGGACAAGCCTTACAAGGACGAATAGCCGGTGTGGATGTCAGAACGACCAACAACAAACCCGGTGCACCCCTTTCTTTTGATATTAGGGGGAATACGGTAATTCAAAATAATGATGAAACCAGGGATGGTTTGGATTTTGATGGAGACCTTTCAAAGCCTTTATTTGTTGTTGACGGGGTATTTTTTGATGACATCAATATTTTAAACCCTTCCGATATCCAGCAGGTAGACATTTTAAAGGATGCTTCGGCAACAGCCATTTATGGATCTAGAGGTGCAAATGGTGTTGTGATCATTACTACTAAAAACGGTGTCGAGGGTAGAACAAGATTTACATATGAAGCGAGCATAGGTATAAATTCAGTAGCGAACAAACCTGATATGTTCAATGGGGATGAGTATGTTGCTTTTGTTGAAGATGTACTAAGGAGTAGAGTATGGCAGGGGCTATTTGATTATTCCACACCCTATTATCCAACGGTTGATGACTATAACAATGCGGTTATCGATTTTTCTGGCGAATTTAGATCGTCGAATGAAGAAGCCGATAATGTGGCGAACCGTCGGTACACCGATTGGCAGAACGACTATATAAAGTCAGGGATTCAAACCAGCCATAATATAGCAATGTCCGGCGGAAATAATGGTCTAACCTATAATGGCTCTATCGGGTATTTAAGCAATGAAGGGGTAATGGGCATAGAGAAATTTGAACGATACAACTTAAGTACAGCAATTACGAAGAAGGTATCGGATAAGTTTTCTGTAGGTTTAAAAGCTTATTTATCACTGTCGGAACGCGAAACAGGAAGTAACGAGTTATTCAGAAGTACATTGCGTTTGGCACCTACGGTAAATCCTCGCGATCCTGATGGAAACCTTATTCTGTTCCCAGACGATCAAGATGGGCGTTTTACAAACCCGTATTACGAAGCTTATGAAGATGCCTGGTTGAACAACACAAGATCGTTGGATGTTATTGCCAATGTATTTTTAAACTATAAGCCTACAGAGTGGTTGAGTTTTAAAACGCAATTCGCACCAAATTTACGTACGACCCGTCATGGACAGCAATTCGGATTGTTGACTAAATCGGCGAGAAATGACGAGACCCGTACACGTGCGTATTATGATGCGTTTTTCAATACTTCTTATACTTGGGATAATATTGTGGATATGAATTTTGATGTCGCTGAAGGGCACAATTTAAAAACCACATTGATCTCTTCGGTATACTACAGACAAGATGAAGGTAGCCAAATTGAAACCAGGAACTTTGATACCGATGTGTATAAATACTACAACACGGCTGCTGGCTTGGATGTGCGTACCTATTCAACGGGCTATGAAAAGGAAACCTTGGCCTCTTTTGCAGGAAGGTTGAACTATAGCATAGATGATAAATACCTATTTACTTTTACAGGGAGGTATGATGGCTCTTCTAAATTAGCGGTAGGGCACGAGTGGGCATTCTTCCCCTCTGCGGCATTTGCTTGGAAAGCCAGTGATGAGACATTTTTACAAGATGTGGATTGGTTAAGTAATCTTAAGTTGCGTTTGAGTTATGGTGAGTCTGGTAACGATAATGTCATTGGGCCTTACCAATCTTTGGCGTTTTTAAATGGATCCGATTACGTGTTCGGAACCAATCATTTAAACGGTGTGGAAATAGGGGGATTGGCCAACTATGACTTGACCTGGGAGCGTTCTAAAGAGTTTAACCTCGGGGTTGATTTGGCCGTGTGGCAGAACAGGGTGCGTTTAGGTTTGGAGATTTACAATAAGAAAACGGTTGATGCCATTTTAGGTAAAACCTTATCGGCCATAACAGGATATGGAACTGCCATTGGTAACTATGGTTCCGTAAGGAATAAAGGTGTTGAATTGACCCTGAATACAACGAATATACAAACCGACGATTTTAAATGGACCACCAGCTTAAACTATGCACGTAACAGAAACGAGATTATAGCATTGGATGGTGATTTGGATAAAATCCCTTACGGAAACCACGGTGTACGTCAAATAGGAGAGGCCGTAGATGCCATTTACAGTTACAAAATAATAGGTGTATGGCAATTGGATGAGGCGGCCGAGGCACATTCCTACAATGCCTTTCCAGGGCAATGGAAATATGCCGACCTTAATAACGATGGTGTGTTAAATCAAGACGACAATACGGTAATTGGGTCTATATCTCCCGATTGGATTGGGGGTATGACCAACACATTTACGTACAAGAATGTGGATCTATCCGTACAAATGCATACCAGACAAGGCACTTTCGGGCACTCGGAGTTCTATAACAACTTTGCCCCTTGGCAAAATGATGGGGCTAAGTTCAATAAGGTAGATCTGGATTATTGGACCCCTAATAACCAAAATGCGAAATATCCCGCTGTAGCTTATGCTTCAACAGGAAACGATTATTACGTGGATGTGGATTTTGTTAAAATCAGTAACATCGGTTTAGGGTATAATTTTAATCAAGGGATGTTGGATAAGCTGAAAATGTCTAGCCTAAGGTTGTCATTGGATATTCAAAATCCATTTACGTTCACCGATTATGCAGGTCCGGATCCAGAAACCGCATTAGGTAATACATATAACGCGGGTTATATGATGAAAACGGTATTATTCGGACTTAAGTTGTCGTACTAATTTTAAATATATTAAAGATGAAAATATATAAAAACATAAAACCAGTTATCGTATTGTTCGCTATTTCAATGCTGTTCAATGCTTGTGATGACTACATACAGGAAGATGTGTATTCAGATGTGACCAGTGAAAACTTCATTACTGAAGATACCGCAGACCAGTTGATAGTTGGATTGTATACCGCTACAAGATCGATGTATAGAAACCATGGTTATAAATTTTCAGGTACAGACCTGTTTACAACCAAAAGTGAATTGTTCGCGTTTAGTAGCAATAACGATTACAATAATTTTGTAGCCCCTGAAACCAATGGTGTTTGGAGTAGTAATTATGATGTAATAGCTAAGGCTAATACGGCAATAAACCGTTACGAAAACCAAGTTAATTGGAATGATACCAATTTAGAAGCTAAAGCTTATGGTATAGCACAAGCACGTGCATTAAGGGCGTTGGCATTCTTTAATTTAGCAGTACAATATGGCGGTGTGGTATTGGACCTTGAAGAACCGTTGAGCATTCGTAATGATTATACACGCTCAACAGAAGAAGAAACATTTGCTTTGATTATCAGTGAGTTGGAAGCCGCTATAACCGATTTAGAGGACGATCCAGAAGTGGGGCGCTTTTCAAAAAGAGCGGCACAACACTTATTATCGGAAGTGTATTTAACCAGGGCCTACAAATCGTATGCCGGAGCTAACGATTTTCAAACAGCTGCAGATTTAGCGATAGAAGCCATTGATGGATACGATATCAGAACCCAAACGTTTGCCGAAGTGTTCGATTATGACAATCAAATAAACGATGAGATTCTTTTTGCTGCACATTGGGAAAATAATGCATTTGCAAGCGATAGAAATAACAACAAGCACTCCTTATTTATGTACAATCTATTCGATTATCCGGGTGTAAGTCGTTCAAACCAATATGGTACATCGGGAGCTAGCTGGATGATGACACCGTATTTCTACTCTTTATTCGAGGATAATGATACCCGTGAAGCGACTACTATACACCGTGTTATTTATGCAGACGAAGAGGCTGCTTGGGAGGATGACGTTATTGTGCCAGGAGATACAGTGGTATATTTTCCGAAAGAACCACTTGAGATCGCAGAACTTACCGATAAGTTAGACAGGTATTGGGTGTATCAACCCGATGAATACCTGTGGGGTAAACCAGATGATATTGAGGGAGTAAATTACACATATTCATCAAATCCATATTTTGTAAACTTCCCAATAATGAAAAAGTTTGATGATGAGGTTTATTTGGACGAAAATGGAGGAGCTCGTGATACGTTTGTCTTTAGGGTAGCCGAAACACATTTACTGGCTGCAGAAGCCTTTTTAGGTACCGGAAATACTGATCAAGCCCTATTTCATATCAATAGGGTAAGGGAACGGGCTACTGGGGTAGTTGATCACTATACCACCATCGACTTAGATACCATTTTGGAAGAACGTGCTTTGGAATTGGCAGGGGAAACCAACAGATGGGCAGTACTGAAACGCATGGGGAAATTGGAAGAGCGTATAGAGCTCTATAACCCACATGTGATAGACCATGGTGCATTTGATGCAGCAACGCATTTGTTGCGTCCCATACCAACGAGGGAATTGGCCCTATCCCCGAATACGATGGAGCAGAACCCCAATTATTAAGCAATCGTTTAGTAGTAGTTTTTTGAGTTAGTATGTATAGGCAGGTGATTATATGCCTGCCTATATTTTTTACCCATTACTGACTTGTCTATAGCATATTCGAATTTTTTTATAATCAGTCGAAACGGTTACAAATCCGAAATCACTTTTCAGAAAGTATAAGACCATGAAGAATTTCATTAGAGGACATTGTCGTTTATGTGCTTTGGTATTGAGCATATTACTGTGCCTATCTTGTTCCCAAGACAAGGACGATGATACTTATTATTTGATCGTTGGGGAAGCCATGGATAAGGTTGAGTTGAATTCCATTGGGGATTTGAAAAATGATTTGGAAAAGGTTTTGGGGGATAGTATAGCCATTATTTCCGAATCGGGACCTTTGCCCGACAACGGAAGTTTTTTTGTACTCGGAACCACGGGATCCAACGCACTGATCAAAAAACTGGCTGATCAAGGCACTATCGGTTTATCGGAATCGATCCCAGGGCCGCGAGGGGGTATCTGGTCCAAGGCAAAACTTTCTTCAGGGCAAGAGGCCATAGTTATCGGTGGTTCGGATGTTCAGGGATTGCAGTATGCCATTTACGATTATTCCAAGGAAATATTGGGTGTAGACCCCTTGGAATATTGGACGGGGAAATTACCGGATAAAAAATCCAAACAGGACCTTTATGATTTTGTTCCAAGAGCCATTGCGCCACCAAAAGTCCCATTGCTGGCTTATTTTGAAAATGATGTGGATGAGTTGGCCAATTACAGGGGGAAACTGTTGGAATACGATTGGGAAACTTACACCGAACTGATCGATGCTTTGGTTCGGTTGCGTTACAATGCCATTCAGCTGTTCGACATGTTGGGAAGACCCGAATTTTATATCCGTCCGGAATACAAAGAATTGAAACCCGACTATCAAATAGACATTGCTTATATAGACAAGATGATAGACTATGCCCATCAAAAAGGCATGAAAGTCGCCATTGATTTTAATTTAGGCTATCAAATCCATCCCATGCCGGCTGAAAAAGCGGATTGCTGGAAAACCCATAAAAATGATTGGTTGGATGCCTGGCGCTATTATTTTGAGGAAACACCTTTGGCAAAAACCGATATTTTTATTCTTCGTCCACGCCATCAGGTGTGGGACTGGAAATATGAAAGTTCCTGTGGCGAAAATAAGATTGATGTTTTCAATGAGGTTTATAAGGCCTTCGGCAATTTGGTCGATGAATATAAGACGGATGCCACTAAGGTTTTGGTGTGTTATTCCGATGGAATGCCCATGTGGAATAACGGATTCAGGCCACCTAAGGATTGGATTGTTCTGTGGTCCGATCATGGATTTGGAGATTTCGAACATTTCCCCAATACGACGGATGGATACGATTTTGGAACCTATATGCATGCAGGCTATTGGTTGAACCATACGGTACACAATCCATACCCAAAAAAGATCGAGACCGTTATGAAAGGCATGTTTCAAAATTACAATGCGGATGCCTTCTGTTTGGTAAACGGACAGAACTTCAGGCCCTTTTTATTGAATTTGGAAGCCTATAGTGCCGTTTGTAATAGCCCAGAGACGTTTAACGGGGACGATTTTTATAAGGATTGGACAGCGCGCTATTTTTCCGAAGAAGTCGCTCAACATGCCGTTGCTTCCATGAAATGGTTGCATAAGGCCCAAGAAGGACGAAAAGGCTATGTAGAACATTTATGGGAAATCAGGGAAGCGGTTTCCTATTTATCGAATGCTCCCATTCAACGACCTGGCAAGACCCCTGTACCGTATGATTATGAAAGGGTTGCCAACGATATCGATAACACGGTACGCTCCTCAAAGTACTTGGATAAGGCTTTGGAAGAAGCGAATTCAGGATATGCAAAAGCAGGGGAAACCGACGGATTTTACCATGCATATATCCTACTTCCAACGGTATTGTATTCAGATTTACTGGCATTTGAAACCACCCTTCATCAAATGGCTGTTTTAAAGCGGCAATTTGAAACGACACGGAACATGGGATTTTTAGAAGAATCAATTGCGATGGTTCCTGTAGCCAGGGAGCAATTGGCAAGGATTTTTGAACACAGGGAATCGGGAGATTTGGATGAAAAATGGAACAATTGGTACGCTATAGGAATACGCAGGCGAAACAATGGTTTCCCGACCGTGGAAATGTTAAATGACATTGCGGCTAACTTGAATAAAATGACATTATAAATAGAACATGATGAAGCTGACCCAAAGCCAAATAAGTATATATATCGGAATCTTGATTTTAATGCTCTTTTTTCCATCTTGTGGGAGCAAAGAGAAAAAATCGGCATTGATCGATAATGTGATACCAACGGATTTCACATCAAAAGTTTACCCACTATTGGACACTGAAAACTCCAGATGGTTTTTCTTCTCTTCTGCCAGCCGCCCATTCGGAATGGTGAATCTAAGTCCAGATACTCAAATTGGAGGTGCCTGGGGCAGTGGTTATAGGTATAATACCGATACCATTAAAGGGTTTAGTCACATCCATGCATGGCAGATGTCCGGTGTGTCGGTCATGCCGGTAACGGTTTCCGAAGGGGATAAGAAGACTATTTACACTGATTTTTACTCAAAATTCCAGCATGAAACGGAACAGGTGGCTCCAGGGTACCATTCAGTAGATTTGGATCGTTTCGATATCGGGGTGGAATTAACGGGCACCAAGCGCGTAGGGTTTCATCAATATACCTTTCCGGGGAAAAAACAAGCTGCAATATTGTTTAATTTGAACACCTTATTGGGCCCCTGTAAAAATTCCGGGGGTAAATTATGGCAGAATAAAAACAATGAACTTTCCGGCAGTGTGGTCATGGATCCAACACGTAGGCGGCCCAAGCCACTTACCGTATATTTTAAAGTTGAATTGAATACCGATATCACTTCGATCCAACAAGACCCGAAAACAGGAAATTACCTGGTCAATTTAAAGGATGGGGAGAAAAAGGTTTTAATGAAAATCGGAATTTCGTATACATCGGTTGAAAATGCCGATAACAATATAGCGGTCGAATTGCCGCACTGGGATTTTGACACCATTGTTTCGGAATCCAAAGCCGAATGGAATGGGTTATTGGGTAGGATAGTGGTTGAAGGCGGTTCTGATGAAGAGCAATCGCGCTTTTATACCGATTTATGGCATGCCCTTCAAGGGCGTCGTATCATTAGCGATGTTAGTGGGGCTTATCCGGACAATACCGGTGAAACGTTTAGAATAGGGCAATTACCACTTGATGAAACTGGTGTGCCAAAATTCAACCATTATAATTCCGATTCGTTTTGGGGGGCGCAATGGACCCTCAATACCCTTTGGGGCTTGGTTTATCCGGAAATCATGGAGGATTTCGCCCATTCGTTAATGCAGTACTACAAAGACGGGGGAATGGTTCCCCGTGGCCCCTCGGGAGGTAATTATACCTATGTAATGACAGGTGCTTCATCCACACCATTTATAGTTACGGCGATCCAAAAGGGAATTATCGATAAAGATTTGGAGGGTATTTACCAAGCCTTGAAGAAAAACCATATGCCCGGAGGAATTATGGAAAAGTCGGGTTATGAACACCATACAAAATTAGGCGGGGGGTTCAAGTATTATTACGAAAAGGGATTTGTTCCTTATCCCATTCCGGAGGGCGATTTTGGTGGGCACCAAGAAGGGTCCGGTTTAACCATGGAGTATGCCTATCAAGATTGGACCTTGGCCCAATTGGCGAAAAAACTGAATCATCAAGAAGATTATGGGTATTTCATTCAACGATCAAAAAACTATAAAAACGTTTTTGATACGGAATCGGGTTGGATGCGTCCAAAAAACGTAAAAGGGGAATGGCGAAAGAAATTCGATCCTTACCAAGTGCAAATAGGTTTTATAGAATCGAATGGAGCACAATCCACTTGGTTTGTCCCCCATGATCTAGAGGGGTTGGCGGCATTGATGGGGGGTAACGATAAAGCCGTTGAAAAACTGCAAAATCAATTCATGAAAGCTGAGAAACTTAACTTCACTTCCGGTAATTCACATGCCCAAGAGCTGCATCCTGAATACCGACGTATTCCCATAAACTATGGTAACCAACCTTCCATTCAAACGGCTTTTGTTTTCCATAAATTGGGTAGGTACGACCTTACCCAACAATGGTCACGTAAGGTGGTTGCAAAAGCCTTTAGCGGTTTGTCGCCCGCGACAGGCTATAATGGGGATGAAGACCAAGGGTTAATGGGGAGTTTGGCGGTTTTAATGAAAATAGGCTTGTTCCAAATGAATGGCGGTACCGATCAGGACCCCGAGTATCAAATAGGAAGCCCCATTTTTGATAAGATCAGTATTAAATTGAACCCCGATTATTATTCAAATGCCACATTTACCATTGAATCGATCAATAATAGCAAGGAAAATGTATTCGTGGCATCAGCAGTCCTGAATGGGCAACCGGTCAATGGATATGTAATCCGTCATAGCGATATTATAAAAGGAGGAAACCTGGTTCTGAAAATGACTGATAAAGTCAATGACTAAACTTTAAAATAAACGACTGTTAGATTGCTTATACTACTAAAAAGTTGGTACTATGTTTTCAATACCTGCTGTTTAGGGTTCCTATGAAGCCATCGGCTATTTTAGTTGATCGGAAATTTCGAATGCCAAGATAAACCTAAGATGGTTCAAAAGAAGGTGAAATACATTTTATTGGTCACGATCGGGGTGTTGGCGTTATTGATGTTATTCAATAACAAGCAGCTTCAGTCACAGGTTTTTGGTGCAATAAGTTACCGTGATGTAGCGATTAAGCAAGGAAATGTCACTGTTCCCCATGATAGGACTTTGGAATGGAAAAATGAGTCGATTTTTGCCGATAGTATTTATAAGATCATCGCGAAAATGCCAATTACCGATGCGATGTTATTGAAAAAAGGGAATACCACTCGCATTCTTTTAGCCAGAATGATGTTGGGGCAGCATATTTCTGAAGTCAACGAGACCTTACAAAAGATGACTGTTTGGGGCAATTGTGGTTCATCTTGGCCACTGAACCCAAAGGGGGATTATGATTTTCCCCTAACCATCCTTACCACGATTCTTTGGAAATTTGGAGAACGCCCCGATTTGGTATATCCGGAAACCAAAAACCATCTTTTAAATGTGTTATTGTCGGAAGAGGGCAATACCTTTAGCTATACGGTACCCAAAACCTTGGGTCAGGTAATGGAAACCGAAAACCATATATTGATGACTGAAGGATCCAGATATCTAAAAAACCGATGGATTAGGTTACATGGAAATACCGATAGCTATTATAACAACATCCAAAATGGCATGGAAGAAAAACTTTTATTGTTTTTGGATGAAATGAAGACGAACGGACTGTATGAATTCAACTCCATTCCTTATCTGGGATATACCATTACCGCTTTACTGAACCTGGAAGCTTATGCTTCGGAAAAAGTAAGTACAACGGCTAGGGAGGTACTCGATTACATTAATTGGGGTTATGCCTTGAATAGCCTTAATTTAAAACATTTCCCGCCAATGCGAAGGCGATATGAAAAAGCGGGCATTCAGGAACTCACCACCGATTACCACTCGGCGTTTATAAAAGCTTGGCTCAGCTATTCGGATATGGAAAATTACGACAAAAACCTTGGCAAGGCTGCAATACACGCTCTTATGGGGGCATGTATGCCCTATCGCCCGGCAGATAAGTTCGTTTCCATGCTTTTCGATAAAAAGGACGGGTATTTTATCCGTCAGGGTCATGGTCCCGAAGCTTCACCTGAAATTAGCAGTGCCGGGAAGAATTTTCTGCTGAGTGCAGGAGGGGTGAACAGGGGTGAACGATCATTGATTGTGACCAGACCTATTTGTTTGTTCCTCAACGATCGGGAAGATCAGCTGTCGGAAATATTCCACCTTGCCGGACCAGGGGATGATTTTATGGATTGGAACAACACGGGGGTATATAAGAACTTTTCCTGTGCCGCGGGTCCGGTATCCATTCCCAAGAATGTGGATGTCATAATCAAAAATGGAAGTTGGGCCGTCTATTCAGGTCCCAAAAATGTAACCATCGTTGTTTATTCCACGCCCCGTTTTGGGTTAATGGCATTATTCGAAAATGTTGGGTCTTCGGCGATTTTTGAAAAAGTCTTAAAAGAAAACCCTGACCCTGAAGTATTGAAGGGGCAATTCCAATTTCCAGACGGCCCATTGTTGACATACGATGTTTTCGCCCTAAAAGACCAATGGGTAATGATATCGGAAGATGGTAATAAGCTCGATCGGGATTTTGATTCCTGGTCATTGATTGAAGGGGATTTGTGAATTTTGAAATTATAACAGAGGGAAAAAGGAATTCAATCCTGACATTGAAATGTAATCCATAATGGATTTGGATAAATAGGAAAAGTGGAGAATATCGGACCTGTTTGTGCCATACCGTTCTTAAAATTTAATTTAATGATAAAGCCATGATCGCGTACAAAAGATACCTTACAGCCACGTTACTGTGTTTTATAAGCACGTTTGTTTTTAGTCAGCTCAAGAATAAGCCCGAGCTTAATGGACAATTCATGGATATGGGCTTCGGGATATTCATCCATTGGAGTATGGATTCCCAATTGGGTAGCGTAATTAGCCATTCCCTGGTCGGGGCTTCGGAAGATTATGTGCAACGTTATATGGAAGAGCTTCCCAAGACATTCTATCCAAAAGATTTCGACCCCGATGAATGGGCAAGGCTCTTTAAATTAACGGGTGCGGAATATGTGGTGTTTACCACCAAACACCATAACGGTTTTTGTATGTGGGATACCGAAACCACCGATTTCAATATCATGAATACACCCTACGGTAAGGACATTACCGGCATGTTGGTGAAGTCTTTGCGTAAATACGGTTTAAAGGTCGGATTCTATTTTTCTCCGGAAGATTTTAGTTTTCTTCATAAACAGGGGCATGTCATTTCCAGAAAAGGGGAAATGACCCAAATCACCAAGAACAAAGCGCTTTTCGAATATGATAAAAGGCAAGTAAAGGAATTGGTCACTAAATACGGCCCTATTGATGTCATGTTTTTTGATGCTTTCAGCACGCGCCCCATGGCCCAATATGTACATTCATTAGACCCGAATATTGTGGTAACCCGAGGGGAAATGAGTACGCCCGAACAAAAAATACCCGGTGGTGCGCAACCTGGCCCATGGGAAACCTGTATGACCATGGGTACGCAATGGGCCTACAAACCAACCAACGAAGTATATAAAAGTGGGGAGGAACTAATAAATAAACTCATTGAAATAAGGGCGAAAGGGGGTAATTTTTTAATGAACGTAGGACCAAAACCAAACGGGGAAATACCTATAGAACAAGAAGAGCGATTAAGGGAAATTGCACTTTGGATGTTTGTAAATAATGAAGGGGTCAAAAAAGTAAGGACAGTACCCACCCAAATTAAAGATGGGGATATATGGTTTACAAAAGCCAAAGATGAAAACACGGCCTATGCCTTTATTACGAATCAACCTGAATGGTTTAAAGGAAAAAGAAGGTTGTTTTATATCCATAACTTGAAAACGACAAAGGATACCGAAATTTCCGTTTTGGGGCAGAATGATTTGATCGTGGAATATTCGCCCAACAACTTACCGGAATCCCGTTTTAAGCAACAAGACCACAACGTTGAAATCTCAATAACCAGGGCCCAAAGGGTGTACAATAACAAAATTTGGCATAACGCCATAGTAGTGAAATTAACCCATGTGGAGTTTATTGATAAACAGGATTGACCTAACCGTTTTAAAACCAATTTGTTTCAATTAAAAAATACTGAAGAATGAATTCAAATCGAAAATTTACAGTAATACTTTTTTTAGCCATAAGTTTTTCAACTTTTGCACAACTCAGGAATAAGCCTGCCATCGTGGAGGACTTCATGGATATGGGCTTCGGGATATTCATTCATTGGAGCATGGACTCACAACTGGGAAGCGTTATCAGTCATTCCATGGTTGGGGCTTCTGAGGATTATGTGCAACGTTATATGAACGAGCTCCCAAAAACATTTTATCCGGATAAATTCGACCCCGATGAATGGGCAAGATTGTTTAAGTTAACGGGAGCCGAATATGTCGTATTTACCACCAAACACCATAACGGGTTTTGTATGTGGGATACCGAAACCACCGAATTCAATATCATGAATACCCCTTACGGAAAGGATATTACGGGTATGTTGGTCAAATCTTTAAGAAAATACGGCCTAAAAGTCGGATTGTATTTTTCCCCTGAGGATTTTAGTTTTATTAACAAACAAGGACATCTTATATCTCGGAAAGGGGAAATGAGCGGCGTTGACAAAAACCCGGAATTATTGGCCTATGACAAGAAACAAATCGCAGAGTTGATTGAAAATTACAGTCCGGATATCATGTTTTTTGATTCCTTTAAAAAAGCCGATATCGTTCAGTTCGTACATAAGAAAGACCCAAACATCATGGTAACGCGAGGGGAAATAAATACCCCAGAGCAGAAAATACCGGACACCGCCATTCCAGGACCATGGGAAACCTGTATGACCATGGGTACCCAATGGGCCTACAAACCAACCAACGAAGTTTATAAAAGTGGAAAGGAACTTATCAATAAACTTATCGAAATTAGGGCGAAAGGCGGTAATTTTTTAATGAATGTGGGTCCCAAACCAGACGGCGCCATACCCATTGAGCAAGAGGAGCGTTTGCGTGAAATTGCACTATGGATGTTTGTGAACCAAGAGGGGGTTAAAAACGTAAGAACGGTTCCAGGACTCATTAAAGACGGTGATATATGGTTTACCAAGGCTAAAAATGAAAACACGGCTTATGTGTTCATTACCAACCAACAGCATTGGTTTAAGGGTTTCAGGAGGAATTTTTTACTGAAAAATATCAAAGCCACAGAAAACACGAAAGTTTCCGTATTGGGGCAAAATGATAAGGTGGTGGAATATTGGCCGGAAAACGACCCGAAAACTACGTTTGTCCAACATAAGGATAGGTTGGAAATATCGGTAAGTAAGGCCCATAGGTTATACAATAATAAAATTTGGCCCAATGCCATTGTGGTAAAGGTTACCAATGTTGAATTCTCTGAGCTTTAAATGGCCATTTTAGGATTCATGAAAGGTTGTCGTTAGAAGAATGTGCCACTATTGCCGATGATTTGGATCTTGTAAAAAAAACAAAGCTGAACGATGGGTGCCCTTTGCATGGAAGGGGTATGTAATTTATTGTGGTCATGTCCAAGCTTTACCCTCGATTCGTAATGTTCAGTACACCTTCCGAAGTATACCGGTGCGGAATTCCCATAATGGACCATCAATTCAATTTAGATAGAAAGCAATTGGGCATAGGTTGAAGAATCAGCGGATCTTAAAGGGACTGTAGGCTTAAACGTTTCTGGGCAAACCTATTGAAATTGATTAGGATGGGCTTGTGGTAAATACTTCCGATCAGGACCCATAAGGGAGAAAATAACACTTCAACTTCCGAAACCAATAGGGGATTGGGAAACTGTAGGTGAGAACGTTGATAATAAGGATAAAAAATAGCATGTAGGGTCAAGAATCATTAATTTTATTGAAAATTGAAAAAATAGATTCGAAATGTGAATCTAAACGTATTCGCTAAATTTTGATTTCAATTTGTTGTTTAAGCATTAAAAACAAGGAATGGGTGATGTTACATCCATCCCATTGGAATAAACACCTTAATCGCTAAAAAAAAATATATGGCATACCGTTTTGTCATGTTTTCCATGATGTTGTTCTTTAGTTGTTCGTTTGCACAGGGCATCAAATTTGAACACTATAATGATAACAGTGGTTTGTCCCATAATTCGGTACGCCATTTGGTCCAGGACAAACATGGTTTTTTATGGATAGGTACTTTTTCAGGGCTTAACCGTTTTGATGGTTATGAGTTTAAATCGTATGTAAGCAATTCGGAAGGGGAAAATAAAATCAATGACGATGATATCACCGCCTTGGAATTGGATGCGGATTCCAACAACCTGTGGATCGGTACCCGTAGGGGATTGACACTTTTAAAGTTGGATACCTATCAATTTACTACATTCTTAAATGAAGAGGGGAACCCCAATAGCTTACCCGATGATGAAATCCGTTCCGTTTTTGTGGATGTGCACAATCGGGTTTGGGTGGGTACAAAGGATAAAGGGCTCTATATATTTCATTTGGAGGAAAATAGGTTCGAAAAAATAAATCTGCCCGGTTTTAAATATATCAAGGAAATTTTTGAAGATTCATCCGGAAATATTTGGATCGGTAGTTTTGGAACAGCTTCCGTAGCAAAAATAACACTCCAAAGTAATGGGGAAATACAACGAACTTCTTCCTACACCCTGAATTTCCCTAATACCGTTGAGGTAAATCCATATTTGAATTTCATTTATGAAGACGGCAAAAAGGATATTTTCATAGGTACCAGAGAGGGGCTGTATAAATTGAATAAAGATGAAAATAAATTTGAGAACCTTTTTATCGAGGACAGTGAAACAAGGGATGCCTTAGGGCCTTATTTTGTTTCCGTTGCCCAATCGCCCGATGGTAAATACTGGGTGGGAACCCTTGGGGGGCTCTTGGTCTGTAATCGTTTGGAAGATATCCCCAATGGGGATTTTAAGCGGTATTATTCCATTTTGACCGATCAAACCTCCTTGGTTGATAATCTGGTTTCATCCCTTTATTTTGATGCTTCAGGTATTTTATGGATCGGCACCGAAGATGGTTTGGATAAATATGATCCCTATGAGAACCAATTCAACTTCAATAAGGATATATCAAGATTCATCGATGGTCAAGCCCCCAGAATTAGGGGGTTTGCCAAAACATACAATAATAATATTGTGGTGGCGACCAGGCATAACGGTTTATTCGTTAATGAAAATGGGCAGTTTGTCCCACTTTACCATAATCAAAACGATATCGCCAGTATATATTCCGATGATGGTAAGATATTTTATTGTGGATTGTGGAATGGTCGGGTATTGATATACGATTATTTAAAGAATAAATCGGCAGTAGTTGATATTGGTTTTGAAGCGGTGCCCATTTCTGCAATCAAGAAAGTACAGAACGATAAACTTGTTGTAGGGTCTTTTGGTGAAGGGGCGAAAATGATGAAAATACATGGTTCGACCATTTTACCCTATAAAACCAATGTATTGGATGACGGTGATATAAATGCGATTATTGCCGACAGTCTTAATAATATTTGGTTTGCTACCGAAGCTGGGGTGGTAAAGTATAGTATGACCGAAAGAATAACCTATACATCCTCATTGAACGGAAAAGAAGGTCTGCCCCATAATAATGTAAGTGATATTATTTTTGATAACACCGGAAGACTTTGGGCGGCAACCCGAAGTGGGTTGGGGTATTTTGATGTGGAAAAAAATAATTTCATGCCTTTGGGGGATTACAGTGAATTGTCGGGCAAATGGGTGACCGATTTTCTTTTGGACGCCAATGGGAATTTATGGTTGAACGTGAACAACAATAGCGTTGCGTGGATAAACCCAAGTACCGATAGTTATAATATCTACCATGTGAATAGTGGGAATCGATTGGACTTTTTCAGTTCCTGTGGATTTTACAATTTTGGGGAATCCAACATTTATTTGGGCGGCAAGAATGGCATCATATATTTCTCTCCCTCAAGCATTATCGAAAATCAAAATGCTCCCCGTCCCATAATTACGGAAATAAAGATTGAGAACGAGGTAATATTGCCCGAAAAGGAAATTAATGGTGAAATTCCGCTTAAAAAGGATATCAATGAGACTAAAAGTCTGACACTCAGTTATAAAAACAGGAATTTCTCACTTCAATTCTCAACACCTTCCTATTCCAATGAGCGCCTTAATAAGTTTGAATACATGCTTGAAGGTTTTGATGATAATTGGATAACGACCACTAGTAATTCCAGGACCGTTCAGTATACCAATCTGTTTCCGGGAGATTATGATTTCAAGATCAAATCAAGTAACAGTGATGGCAATTGGAGCGAGGCCGTATCCTATACTATTAGGATCGAACGTCCATTTTGGTTAACCTATCAGGCACTGTTCCTATTCCTATCGATCTTAGCGCTCACCTTTTATTTCATCAGACGGGAGGTTAAAAACCGGATACGTCTAAAACAAGAACTGGTGACCGAAAAGGTAAATAGGGAACGTGATATTAAACTAAACAATGAAAAATTAAGGTTTTTTACGAATATTTCCCATGAGTTGCGAACACCACTAACATTGATCCTAGGGCCTGTCAAACAGTTGATGGAAGACGGTCGTGACCAAAGTACCGAATATCAAAAAAGCAGGTATAACCTCATTCACCAAAATGCGAGTAGATTGTTGAACTTGGTGAATCAGGTGCTCGATTTCAGAAAAGCCCAGACAGGGGAACTTAAACTGAAAGTTTCTAAAACCGATATACTACAGTATACCCGAAATACTTTTGATTCTATCAAGGAATTCGCCTACAACAAGCAAATACACTTTCATTTCCATACCGAATCCGATTCGCTCGTCGGATGGTTGGACAGGGATAAGTATGATAAAATTCTTTACAACTTATTGTCGAATGCCATCAAATTCACGGAAAAGTTCGGGCATGTCGATTTATTTGTCGGACTGAAGGATTATGACAAAGGCCACTTGATCATTGAAGTCAGCGATGATGGTATAGGCATACCCAAAAAAAGCCAGGAAAAAATATTCACAAGGTTTTATCAAGCGACCAATAGTAAAGAAAATAATACGGGGTCAGGAATTGGACTGTCTTTGGTCAAGTCCTTGGTCGATTTGCATAAAGGCAGTATCAAAGTTAAAAGTACGCCGAATATAGGGAGTGTATTTACCGTAATCATACCCATAAATCGCGAAAGCTATGATCAGGAAGAAGTTTTTGATTTGGCAACCAACAAAGAAAGAAAAGATGTTGTTCCCGATATTCCTGTAAAAAGGCCACTTATAAATACCGAGATAAAAGAAAAAATCCTGGTTATCGAAGACAATTTAGAGTTGCGAAAATATATAGTGGATTATCTATCAGGGTGCTATAAGGTTTACGAGGCCGAAAATGGGGAAGAGGGCTTACAACTTTGTCGTCAAATAAAACCCATATTGTGCGTGGCGGACGTGATGATGCCTGTTATGGACGGCTTTGAATTTTGCAAGGTGCTTAAAAATGATGAATTTATAAGTCATATTCCCGTGATATTGTTGACCGCGCTTTCAGAAAATGAGGACAAAGTACGTGGTTTCGATTTAGGGGCCGATGGTTATTTGGTAAAACCCTTTGATCCCTCCCTGTTGAAATCAAGGATAACCAATATTATCAAAACCAGGTTGGAACTTAAATCCAAATTTTCGGATGATGCCGATAGTGAAATAGGATTGCTGGTGCATTCTCCCGTGGATAAGGATTTTATGGAAAAAGTATGTGGGCTGATAGAAAAAAATATAAGTAATCCTGATTTGAGCACTGGTTTCTTATGTGACGAACTGGGCGTAAGTTCTTCGAAACTTTACAGGAAAATAAAAGAGTTGACAGACCTGTCTCCCAACGAGTTTGTACGTACCGTAAGGTTGAAAAAATCCACCAAGTTCCTTAAGACCAAAAAATACAACGTATCAGAAGTAACTGATATGGTAGGCTTCAACGATCCCTTGTATTTCAGCAGACGTTTTAAGCAGCAATTTGGTTTTCCTCCCAGCAGATTATTGAAATAGTATGTTTTTGATCAGTAAGGTTGTAAAGAACCATTTTTATAAAGAGATGATATGAATTAAAAAGCCTTTTAGGAAATTGAAAGACTTTTGATTCAATATAGGGGACTTGACATGAACCGGCGACCTTCGGGTTATGGGTAGCAAGAATTCCATTTTTCAAACTATGTTATAGGGGTTCCATGCTGTATAAAAACCTATATCTTATGTAAAAACGTAAGCAGGTTTAGTCTTCAGGTGATTAAATAATATTCCGGATTAAACCAAATTCATTAAATGTTCTCTAAATGATTCTTAACATCAAGCAATGAAAACAATGAACCTTCAAAGATGACAATCCATTATTTTAACGAAAAGCTATCATAATCATAATTAAAGAATAGACCAACTGTGGCTATTCAAACCAACCCTTGATTATTCCATTCTCAACATCATGATTTTCTTTATGGATATACTCGTTTTTAATAAAGTCATATTCGTAATCTTCTTCCCATGTTTTGTAGTTGTTTGCCACTTGCTCAATGGCATCACAAATAAACTCGATCTCGGCATTGGTCATGGTCGGATGAATGGACATACGTATCCAGCCCGGACGCTCCATTAAACAGCCCTCCAATATTTTTAACTCAATGGATTTTGATGTTGGCTGATCTACATTCAATAAATAATGCCCATACGTACCAGCACAGGAACAGCCACCCCTGGTTTGGATTCCAAAACGGTCATTCAACAATTTTACTACTAAATTGTAGTGCGCATTTTCTATATAAAATGAAAACACGCCTAAACGTTCTGTGTGATCAGGTGCTAATAGGTTTAAATTATTGATTTTTGATAGTCTTTCAAAAATAATGGTATTCAATTCGCGCTCTCTTTCCATGATGTTTTCAATGCCCATTTTTTCCTTCAACTTAATGGAAAGTGCAATTCTAATGGCTTGTAAAAAACCAGGGGTTCCACCATCTTCGCGGGTTTCTATATCATCTATAAAATCATGGTCGCCCCAAGGATTGGTATAGGAAACGGTTCCACCTCCCGGGTTATCGGGCACTAGGTTTTTATATAGTTTTTTATTGAATATCAAAACACCTGTTGTTCCGGGGCCACCTAAAAATTTATGTGGTGAAAAAGTGATGGCATCTAAGTATTCGTCTTCGCTTTTAGGATGCATATCTATCTGGACATAAGGTGCTGAGCATGCAAAATCCACAAAACACAAACCGTTATTTTGGTGCATTATTTTAGCGATGCCGTGGTAAGGTGTTCTAATTCCCGTTACGTTGGAACACCCTGTAATTGCTGCTATTTTTATGGGCGTTTGACTGTGTTCTTGTAGTAGTCGCTCCAAACTTTCCAAACACGGCAAACCTTCCCTATTGGACGGAATGACCTTAACCCGTGCAATGGTTTCTAACCAGGAGGTTTGGTTAGAGTGATGTTCCATGTGTGACACAAAAACTATAGGTCTTTTTTCTTCTGGAATTTGGGTGTGTTCTTTCAGATTTTCGTTGACCTTAATGCCCAATATACGCTGAAACTTATTGATAGCCCCGGTCATACCGGTACCTTCGGTTAACAATACATCATCACTGGATGCGTTAACGTGCCTTTTTATGATAGCTCTGGCATCACGATAGGCATGCGTCATCACACTTCCTGTTATTGAGGTTTCGGTATGTGTGTTGGCAACAAACGGACCAATTTCATAAAGTAATTTTTCTTCAATGGGTCTGTATAGTCTTCCGCTGGCGGTCCAATCGGCATATATGATTTTTTTTTCTCCGTAAGGGGATATGAATGTCTTGTCCAAACCCACTACATGATCTCTAAATGCCGAAAAATAGGTTTCAAGATTTGATGTTGATACCGCTT
Source organism: Maribacter polysaccharolyticus (assembly GCF_028882255.1). GTDB lineage: Bacteria > Bacteroidota > Bacteroidia > Flavobacteriales > Flavobacteriaceae > Maribacter_A > Maribacter_A polysaccharolyticus. The sequence goes on along the minus strand of NZ_JARBUY010000004.1, from coordinate 62,187 downwards.
TTTGGCGTGAATCTGATGTCCCTTTTAGAAAATTTCTGATAACATTCATCTATCTATAATAAAAATATCATTGTTTAAAGTTTTTAATTCCTTCATGCAGCCAATTGTGATATGCTTTAGGATCTGGGGTGTAGGCAACGGGGTCTATTAAGTTTTCTTCACTGTGATCCATCAGAACATAAAATGGTTGCGAATTTGCCTTGTACCTTAAAGTTTGCAATTCACTCCATTTTTGACCAATATATTTCAATTGTTTCCCGGGTTTTAATTGGGATGCCGTTATTTCATGGGGTTCCAACGGGCGTTTATCATCAACATATAATGAGATTAAAACCACATCATTTTTAAGGATGTTCAATACTTCAGGTTTTGGCCAAACGTTTTGCTCCATTTTTCTACAGTTTACACAGGCCCAACCTGTAAAATCAATCATTACCGGTTTATTCACTTCTTTAGCATATGCCAAGCCTTTATCATAATCATTAAAGGCTAAAATATCATGTGGTGCCAATAGGTGGGCACCATCGGGCAAACCTAATTGAGTGTCTAAAACATTTGTTGTCCCTAATTTAGAAAACCCAACACCATAAGGGGATTCGCTATAGTCCTGTGGTGGTGGGAAGGCACTTATTAAATTTAATGGTGCGCCCCAAAGCCCTGGAATCATATAGATGGTGAATGATAGTACCACCAATCCCAAACCTAATCTACCTACCGATATATGGTTTAGTGGGGAATCGTGAGGTAATTGTATTTTTCCAAATAAATAAAATGCCAAAGCTCCAAAAATGGCTATCCAGATGGCTAAAAATACTTCACGTTCCAGTAAATGTGCTTGCAATACCAAATCAGCTTGTGATAAAAATTTAAATGCCAAGGCCAGTTCTAAAAAACCTAAAACAACTTTAACCGTATTTAGCCAACTTCCGGATTTTGGCAATGAGTTTAACCAACCTGGAAAGGCAGCAAATAATGCAAAGGGTAATGCAATGGCCAATGAAAAACCGAACATCCCTATTATAGGTGCTAAACCTCCTTTGGATGCGGCTTCTACCAACAAGGTACCGACAATGGGCCCAGTACATGAAAATGACACAATGGCCAATGCCAATGCCATAAAAAAGATACCTATGAGTCCACCTCTATTGGCTTTTGAGTCTACGCTATTGGCCCAAGAATTTGGTAACATAATTTCAAAAGCGCCTAAAAACGAGACTGCAAAAACGACTAGCAGAAAAAAGAAAATAATATTAAACCAGACATTGGTTGCCAGAGCGTTTAAGGCGTCGGCCCCAAAAACACCTGTTACTGCAGTTCCTAATAACACATAAATAACAATGATGCAAACCCCATAAATAATGGCGTTTTTTATGCCTTTTGCCTTGGTTTTACTTTGTTTGGTAAAAAAACTCACCGTCATTGGAATCATGGGAAATACGCAGGGTGTCAACAACGCTGCAAAACCTGATAGAAATGCAATGAAGAATATACCCCAAAGTCCTTTCTTCGAAGCTTTAACGGAATTTCGAGGTGAAATTATATTAGTGGTTGTATCCGATGCTTCAGTTTTTGAATTGTCCGAGAGGCTAAAAACCAAATCGATTTCGGTGGGTGGTAAACAGCGCGCATCGTCACACACCATAAATTCCACAGATCCATTGATGCTTTTTGTTCCTGGCCGAACTTCTACTTTTTGTTTGAAAATGGCCGAATTTTCAAAAAATTTAATTTCCATTTCAAAAACGGGGTCGTGTACCGTATGCCCTATTTCTTCCTCTGTATTGTCAATTATTTTAAAACTACCATCACTGTCATCATAGGAAAACGTAGTTGGTATTGGACCATTTTCGGGAACGTTTTGGGAATATAGATGCCAACCTGTTTCAATTGAGGCTTTACTTATTAATTCATAATGGGTATCGGAAATTTTTTCAACAGAGGTAGACCAGGATACGGGATCTAAAATTTGGGAAAACCCACTTGTGGTAAAGGCAAATACTATAATTATCAATAACTTTTTCATAATTACATTTCGTTGATTCATTAAAAAAAAGGGCTATTGATACTAGCCCTTTTCGGCATCTATCTATTAAACTTATGGTTGGCCAACTCAAAAAATTAAACTAAAAACAATTTTATTCAGAAAGACTATATTTTTTCTTTTAATGGTTTAAATACTATTTCATAAGACTTTCCTTTCTTTAGTAATTGCTTTGCTAAGGTTTTAATATCCTTTTTGCCAATACCCTTAATTACATCTTCAAAGTTTTTTGACTCATCCATATTATATCCGTCCCTGAAAAACGTTGTTAATAAAGCCATGTCATAATTATTATTGCTTTTGGATTGTTCCCTGGATTTTTTATAACTGGTAAGTGTTTTGTCGAGATCCTCTTGTTTAATATCTCCTATTGCCAATTTTGACAATTCACCATGAACAATACCTATAAGTTTTTCTGCCAATTCAGGATTACAATCAAAACCAACTGATAAGTACGATAAAACTTTAGGGGCCTTGGTTAAAAATGCCTGCGCTCTAGGGCTATACACTCCACCTTCTTCTTCACGAAGTGTTTCGGTTAATCTTAATTGCAGAATATCACCTAAAGCCTGAGTTACAAGTTTATTTTTAACCGTGTAATCATTGATTATTTTAAATGCTATATTAACATTGGTTTTGGGGTCTTCCATAGGAAGAAAAATATCTTCATCTACTTTGCTACTGTTCCATGAAGCGGCTACGTCTTTATAGGTTTCCGTATTTGTAGTAGTTGGTAAACTAGCTATATATTTTGATAATAATGGTTCTAATTGATCTGCTTTTACATCACCTACAATAAAGAACTCAAAATCTGACGGATTGGCAAATCTGCCTAAATACACAGTTTTCATCTTGTTAAAACTAATGTCATTGGCAAATTCTCTGTCAAAGATTCTTTTTCTAGGATTATCATTACCGTACAAGGTAGTTGTAATGCTGTCCTTTATTTTCTCATTTACATCTTTACTCCTTCTAATAAGGTAATTATTGATGTTACCTTGTAATACTTGAAACGCTTGTTCGTCAAAACGGGGTTTAACAAAGTGTAAATGCGCCAATTGCAACATGGTTTCGACATCTTTTGAAGTGGAGGACCCTTTAAGATTTTCTGTAGTTTCGCCTATGCCAGGTGCCATTGAAGCTGTTTTCCCCGCTAAAATTTTTGGTAGTTCCGTGGCTGAAAATTCCCCTAATCCAGACATTTGAATTAGGTTGCCTACGAGGTTGGCAGATGGTAAATCTTCATCTTTTATCAATGAATTACCTCCCTGGCTTATGGCATAAAATGCTACAGTGTTTTTCTGTTTATCGGCAAATTTATAATGAACTTTAATACCATTGCTTAGTGTATAGGTTGTTGAACCAAGGGCCTTATTGTTTTCAGTCTTTTCAATATTTCCTTCGTTTATATCCAGTCCTGAAATTAAAGATTTACCTTCAAATACTTCAGTGTAAGGGGTAAGGTGCGGGTTGTTTTCGACCGTATCAATAGTAGTATGGGCTTGCTCCTCTGTTAAGTTGTTTTGGCCCTCAACCCCTGTGACATTCAAAAACCTATTCTTTTTTGCATACAGCCTTTTGATGGTGTTATGCAAGGTTTCTGGAGTAAAAGAAGCAAATAATGTTTTAGCAATAGCATACTCCTTTTCAATATCAGCTATGGTTTTGTTATTTAGATAGTTGTCTTTTATAACACTAATTATCGCTCCGTGATGTTTATCATCTTTTTTTGCTATTTGTGTTTCATAGTGGTTAGAAAACTTTTTTATAGTTCTATCAATTTCTGAGGATGTGAAACCGAATTTAACGGCTCTAAAAACTTCTGTAAGCACCTCAGCGAAAGATTGTTGTTGCTCTCCCGGTTTTGGGGTTATTCTAATATTGAAAACATTATTTCTTCTTGACATTGATTTATACCCCAAACTAGCTCCTAAAAAATGTGCATCCGGTTTTTGGGCCACTTCCTTTATTCTTGCAGAGAGCATATTCGTAACCATTGATTCTAATAATGCGTTCTTTAAATCTTCAACTGTTTGGTCTTTTGAAGATTTCTCATGACGGATACCGAAGTTTAACAGTGCAGTTGAAATTTCTTTATCCAATCCTAGGCTATAAAGCATTTTTTTGTTTTCCGGAACTTCAATAATAAAACGTTCCCTAGGGTTTTTTACGGCTGGAATTCCTGAAAAAAGCTTTTTGATTTTTGTTTCAATCGCATTCACATCAATATCACCAACTACAGCAATGGCTTGTAAATCGGTTCTGTACCAATCATGATAAAAATCGCGTAGCGCTTGGTACTCAAAATTCTCAACAACACTCATTGAACCAATGGGTAATCTTTCGGCGTACTTGGAATGGTTAAACGTTATTGGTAATGAAGATTGAAACAAACGCATTTGTCCGGTTTGGCGTGTTCTCCATTCTTCCTTGATCACACCCCTTTCGGCATCAACCTCTTCATCTGTCAACAATAGGTAATTACACCAATCATGCAACACCAATAAGCCTTTTTCTATGAGTTCCGGGGTTGTTGGGACATTGTTGATGTTATAAACTGTTTCGTCAAAAGAAGTGTAGGCATTTATATCCCTACCAAATACCAAACCTTTTTCTTCAAACGTATTAAGGATTCCTTTGCCTTTGAAATTCTCGGTTCCATTGAATGCCATATGTTCCAAAAAATGAGCTAAACCTTGTTGGTCGTCATTTTCTAAAACAGACCCTACATTTTGAATAATGTAATAACTGGCAGCGTCTTTTACTACATCCGTACTTTTAATGTAATACGTTAAACCATTGGGTAGCACCCCTTTTTTGATACTTTCGTCTTCTGGAATTGGAGCCCGTAAATCTTGTGCAAAAATATTTGTACTTATTAGTAGAAACAAAGCTGATAATTTTCTCATGTAATGTTTTTTATATGTTTATTTGAATTGTAGGTATTAAATTATCCCTTTCCCCCTGGCAGTTAAATATCAATTATCAAAACACGGTTTGTTACTAGTGTTTTCTATAGCTATTTGATTTTGATTTAGAGGTCATGGAGAGTAATATCATTTTAGATTTATTTTGGTGTTTATTTGCTCAAAAGATCTTCTAAAAGATTAAAGGCCTCTTCGCCATTACCAACAATTCTTTTAATGATTTTTCCTTTCATATCTACAATGAACTTTGTTGGAAAGCCTTGTACGTTAAACCTATTTACAAAATTATCGGCAGTATTTTTTTTGTCGCTCATTAGTTGTAGCCAAGTATAATCATGCTCTTGAACAAACTTTTGGATTTTTTCTTTGGTATCACCTGAGTTAATTCCTATCACCACCAATTTATCTTTGTGTTTTTCTTGAAACTGTTTTATAATTGGCATTTCTGCCATACAGGGTCTACACCAAATACCCCAAAAATCTATCAGGACATATTTACCTCTCAAAGAAGTGATATCAAATTCCTTTCCGTTCAGGGTTGCATTCGTTTTTATACTTGGTACGGGAAAACCATCGGCAGTTGTTTTTATACCTTGTATACGCGATGATACATTTTGATAATCTGAATATTCAGCTAAATCTGTAGATAATGAACTGAACAACATTTTAGCTTGGTCATTGGATATTTGGGTGCGTAACATTAAATCATTTAAGTACCAGGCAGAAGCTAAATCGTTTGGATTATTTTTAATGTGATCGGTTAAAGCATCAATGGATTTTTTGAAAATGGCTTCAGATTCTTTATTAATGGCTTCTTTTTTAACTTCCTCTTCCTCATAAGTGGTTTGTACGGCTAAGTTGCCCATTTCGTTATACATTGGGTACATTAGCTTATTAACCTTTGCTAAGCCATCATTATATGCATTTCCACTTGGATAGGCATCAAAAAAATCTTTTGCTTCACCATTTATGGTAACATGTGCACCTGGAGATGCATAGACCATAATAGAGGCACATTTTACGGGTAAATAGCCTTTTCCCCCCTTAGGTATTTTGGACAACTTTTTATCTGCCCCCCTAAATGAAGGAAATATTCTGAGCATGGATAATTCAGAAACAGTAGTTGTTAATGTAAATTTGCCATTATTGACTACAATGGAATCTGATGGTGTAGCTCGGTCATATTTTTTATCTGGGTGCCTATAATATAAATTACCGTTTAAGCCTTTAATTTCTCCTGTAAGGGTAAAGCTGTTATCATTGTTTTGAGCTGAACTATGCGCTATTCCTATAAGTAGAATTAAACCGATAAAAATTATATTTTTAATATTTTGCATTTTTCAATTAGTTAGTTTAATAGCCAAATAGCTCTTTTAGTTTCATATCCAATTCTTCCTTTGATGGGTTTCTAAGAATGATTTTTTCATTGTTATCCATTAAAAAGGAGGTAGGTAAAAAGGAAACCCCGTAATTTGTTGAAACATCGCCTTTATTGGCATTTGCTGTGCCCTTTGATGTATTGGTCGCATCAAATACATGTAACCATGGTGTCTGGTCTTCTTCAATTGCTTTTCGCCATTTATCTTCACCATCCGAAGTGGCTATACCTATAATTTCAAAGCCATCATTTTTATATTTTTCTCTTAATTCTTTCAAATGCGGAAATGATTTTCTGCAGGGAATACACCAACTGGCCCAAAAATCTACCAACTTATACTTGGCATTGATCTTTGAAAGACGTACCGGTTGGCCTTCTAGATTATTTAAAGTGAAATCTGGAGCAATGCTGCCAACACCTAATTTTTCAAAATAATTTTTATAAATTTTTGAAATGTGGGATATAAAAAAGTTTGTTTTGCGAGCGTCTCCTTTAAAGAGGTTATAGAACTCTTCTAGCTCTTCAGCGGTCATTCTAACTTCGCTGTAAAAGTATCCTAAGATATATACCGATGCCGGATCCTCCGGATTATTACGAACAAAATCATACTTTTTGTTTTTGTATCTTTCAGATCTTTCTTTAGTCAAAGGACTTAATTCAACTTTTAATTTTTGTGCTTTTTCAAGGTATGATGTATCCTTTTTTGCTTTAACAAATAAGGCTTTTAAAGTGTCTAATTGGCTATACTTGGCGTCTTTAAAAACTGCTAGACAGGCTGCATCCGCTTTTTGATATAATTCATTGCTGTTGGAGCCCGTAACTTCGAATTTAAAATAAGGGCTTTTTTCCTTTTTCCGGGTAACATCGATATCAATTTTTATATCGCTATTTTCAATTATGAATTGAGCTTGAAATTTGGATTCAACCACTAAATTTACCATATCTGGATGGTCTACCTTTCCTTTGAATTCAAATTTACCATTGGCAATTTTAACACTATCTATGGTTTTTATTTTAGACCGATCACGAAACCCTCCTTCTTTGAGTTTGATATAAACATTATCAAGATTTTTTACATTGCCTGAAATAGTATAGCCCTCTGTATTTACCTGCCTTTTACAAGAACCGGTAAATGCGAATAATACGAGTAATAAAAAAAGTTTATGCATTGATTTTAGTGTTTTGAGGTGTCGGTTATCAGCTAATAATGTAGCTCCCTATTGAGAAATACAAACAGATGAAAACTTTACCAATTTATTTTTAACCTATGTGGATTAAATTCCTAGTTCGTTAAACAAATCAATTAACTTTTTGTCCGAAGGCCTTGGTGCATTGGCCCTAACAATGTTTCCTTCTGGATCCAATAATATAAATCGGGGTATGCCCATGATTTTAAATTTTTTAATGAAAGAGGTGTTAAAATCATTATCCGTAATTAATTGAATTCCCCCCATTTCATCTTCGGTTACCATTTTTTTCCATTTGTCTTTATCTTTTTGTTTATCTGTAGAAATGCTTACAAAATGGATGTTTTTATCATGGTATTGTTTTTCGATTTTTTTTAGATAAGGGATTTCATATTTACACGGTGCACACCAGGTGGCCCAAATATCCATGTAAACAAATTTTCCTCTTAAATCTACCAATGACGTACTTCCGCCATCATGGTTTTCGTAATTTACAAACTCGGGCGAGGGATTATTGGAATCCAAGGCTTGCAGTTCTTGGTAAAGGACCTTTATTTTTTGTTTGTGCTCTTGGTTGGTAGATAAAGTCATGTACTTATCTATCAGCAGCTGTTTTTGCTTTGCCATGGGTAAATACATGTTTAAAGTATTGTACATAAGCTGGTTGGCAATGGTGTCTTTTTCTAGTTTTGAAGCTGCATCCAATTGGGCCAGGGGAGAGGAAATAGAATCCCTTTTGGCAATTTCCTTGGCGTCTTTTGTGATTTTCTGACTTACCAAGCTTTTATAATCTGAAGAATAGAAAAAGTCCGCTGTGTTGTTTAAAGGTAAATCATTGATTTCCTTTTGAAAGGCATCAGTAGTTTTAAACCCTTCTTTTTTTGCAAAGTGGGCATGATAATATTCATAAATACTTTTTCTGTTTATTCTTTCATAATTTAAAGCACGTCTTTCTTTGGCCCTGAGTTCGTCAGGTATATTTGAAACAACATCAAGTTTCATTTCCGCACTGAGTTGAAGCTTCTTTATAAGATTTTCAAAATCAGATTCTTCCAAAGCATAATGTTCCTTGTTTTTCAATTTGAAAGCATATACATCTAGAAACTTTTTAGAGTAATAATTATTTATACTTGCATTATCCCCTTTAAAATTCAATGCTCTGCCATAAAGCTGGTGGTCAGCAGAAAAATGTATAACGTTGCCTGGTGCCATGTAAACAGGTGAATACCCCTTGTCATAACGAATGTAATAGAGCCCTTCCTTAATCCTTAGGGTATCTATAAATGCTACTGAATCTTTAAAATTTATAGTTTTGGAAAACCCCTCAATGGAACTAATTTTAAGCTGGCCTCCTTCTGTATTATTGATAACCCCTTTTAAAATAACATAGTTGATTTCGGGGATGTTTTTTTTACAGGCCACCATTCCTAAAATTGTAAGAAACAGCATGAATTTTATTTTTTTCATGTTTTATGATTTGATTGGATTAACAAGAAATAACCCCTCGGTAATTTGCCGTAAAAGGGCATGTGCAAACAGAACAATTCGCAGTCCGACAATTGAAACAAGAGCCTTTATTTCGGATTTTTACCGATAGGAAAACGATAGATTCGGTTTAAAAGGCTTGCTAAAGAAAGTTTAACAAGCCTTTTGTTTTCACAAATCAATATTGATTTTGTTCCAATGCTCCTTCTGAAATAAGAATTTCCGAATTTGGGATCGGGAAGGCATATTTTCTAGAGTTTATATCCAAGGTTATGGTAACCGGACTTTCATCGCCTAAAATGACGTTTGCATTATATGGATAGAACGTTCTGGAGACAATGACATCATCCGAGGTATCTTCATTGTTATTGTAGCGTCTAATATCATACCATCTGTGAACAAAAGGCATTTCTCTTCGGCGTTCTTCCAATAGCAGCGTTAAGGCTTCTCCTTGAGAAGTTGCACTTAAATTAATTTCGGAAGCATCTGCCATGGCATCCATTCTGGCAGCTCTTAATATATTGGCTGTTTCAATCCCTTCGGCCCAGGCCCCCTGTCTTATTTGGCATTCTGCCTTGATTAGGAGCATTTCTGAAACAGATGGCCCACTGGGAAGATCACTCCTAAAGAAGAAAATATAACCTGGATAGCTATATGGAGGGTCTTTGGCCCCACGGTCATATGAATAATCTTCCACCACATGGTATTTGTATCTTAAATCATTGGTTTGATCATAAAGATCAAGCAATTCCGGTGATGGCCAATAGGCCCAATTACCGTTGTACATCATTCTATAATAGTATAATTCCCCAAACTCCAATCTATCTTCATGCACGCTCTGTAATTCACGGGTATAGGGATAAAGTATTTCTACTTGAGTTGGGTCTGGATCAAAAATGGTTACGTTATAAGTAATATCCGAATACCGCATATCTGTATTATAGTTTCTCAAGAAGTCATACTCGTCAAGGGACATTTGGGCGAAAGCTTGCGCGGTCCCATAATCATTTAAAGACAAATAATAGCGTGCCGCAAAACCATTTACAGCAGCTGTGTTTGCCCGCCAAGATTGTTTTAAATCATTGACTTCTCCAAACTCTCGGGTTATTTCCAAAGCTTTTGTGAGATCTGATTCAATTAACTCATAAGTTTCTTCAAGACTCGCTCTTTTAATACTTTCATCAAAGCTGGTTGTTTGCTTTATGGGCAGTCCCAACTCTTGTTTATTTGCCTCTGTATAGGGTAAACAAAATGTATTGGCTAAAACAAAATAGCTATATGCTCTGATAAAATGGCATTCTGCTATAATATTGGCTTTTTCTTCGTCAGTGGCGTCAACATCTTCAATTTCGGCGAGAACCATATTAGCCATGAAAATTTTTCTCCATTCCCCTGACCATCCAGAATTTCCTGCATCTGGGCCCAACTCGTTGTTCCACGTACCATAGATGGCATGGTATGTATTATAGAGCCCACCATTGTCGTGTAGATCGGTGATTAATCCAAAATCATCCGTACCAAAAATCGCTGGATAAATGCCCTCTTTATAAAACTGGGTATAATTGTCCAATATAGCTTCATACTCCTCTAGAGAACTTGGACTTATAGCCGATGTTTTGGATGGGGTTTCGTCCAAAAAATCATCACAACTACTAAATAAAGTTAATAGAGCAACAAACAGTGTATATATATATCCTTTTTTCATTATGTTTTTTTTAAAAGTTTAAATTCATGCCTAATGTGAAGGTGGCCTGTGGCCTTAGACTTTCTTTGGGGTATTCTGGATCTTCACCAAAATCATTGAACAAAATGACTCCCAAGTTATTGGCTTGTGCAAAAAGGCTCCATGAATTTATTCCTAGTTTATTTGTGATACTTTTTGGTAGATTATAGGTAAGATTGACCTCTTGCAATCTAATATGTGATGCGTTTTCTGTTAGGTAAGACAAATAAGGGTAATAAACAGAATAAAAATAATACCTAGATACCCCCCCAGTTGATGGATATGGTAAAATTTCGTTGGGATCACCGTTGGCTACCTCGCTAAATTTCTCATTAACATAGGAGTTTCCATTTGAAAGATCGTCGTAGTTAAAGCCCTGTCTTCTAAAAACATGACCAAATTTTCCGGTGAAGATAAATGAAAAGTCAAAATCGTAAATTTTAAAAGCATTTCTAACGCCTAGTATTGTTGGGGCATTCGTTGTACCACCTGCAATCATATAATCGAGAGGATTACCACCTGCTCCCAAGTTAAGATCGATATTGCTGCCATCTTCCCCATATACGCTGGGTGCCATAACACCACCTCCTGCATCATATAAGCCGGCATATTCAAAAGACCAAAGTTCGTTTGCGTTATACCCTTCAACATAAGAAGTTGTAGGCCCTATGGACAACTCTGTAGAGCCATATACCAATTTGTTGAATTCAGTAATTTCATTATCATTATGGGAATAATTAAAAGTTCCGGACCACACAATGTCGTTTCCTTTTATAGGTAGCGAGGTACCAATGCTTAGCTCTATACCCTTATTTACCATTTCTCCCTTATTCAATCTCTGGGATGTTGTTCCATAAACCCCGGATGTAGCTTGGTCAACTATTAAATCCTCACCTTTCTTATTATAAATATCTATACTACCATACAACCTACCTTTAAAGGTTGAAAAATCGACGCCAATATTTAAACTAGTGGTTCTTTCCCATCTAAGATCAGGGTTGCCCTCATCAATAACCGTTGCTGTAAGTTGTTCTGTAACCAGATCAAGGCTACTGCCCAAACTGATAATCGGGGTAAATGATGAGTTTGGAATAATATTACCGCCAGAACCATAGGTAGTTCTTAGGTAAATCTTATCTAGCCAAGAAGCCCCTTCCATGAAATTTTCCTTTCCAAGGTGCCAGCCTAAACCACCTGACCAAAAGGGATCATATCTTAAAGCCGGGTTTTCCGAAATTATGTTAGCCGCATCTGTTCTATAACTCCCTGTTACTACATACTTATCATCAAAGGTATAAGCTAAATTTCCATATAATGAGAACAGTCTGGTTGTGGTTTCACTGAAATAATGTTGAAACGACAAACCAAATGAATGGAAATAACCTGCATATGTTGCCGGCAAATTATTCCATAAACGATGAGTGTCCCGATCCTCTAAGAGGTCTGAACTTATTAATGTCTCTGGATTATAACCAAATGAAGCAGGGTTGATCGTAGCTTTGGCCGTTCTATTACTTAACTCGCTGCCCAACAATACATCCACATGATGTTTTTCACTAAATGTGCGATTGAAATTTAATTGATTTCTCCAATTATAGGCATTGACTTCGCTAGAACTTAAATTTAAGATATCACCACTTGGAACCAATTGAGTCGGCACATCACCTGTTCGCCATTCAGGTCCTGAGGTCTCGTTTACAAATTTTCTGACAGCATATGTTTCGTCATTGTAATAATCCCTATTTTTAGTGTTGAACAACTCATATTGGATTTTAGAGGACAATTGTAATCCGTCGATGATATCCACGGTCAAACCGGCATTTATGCGAGTATTTAATTGTTTTGTATTTAAATCTCTATTTTGAACTTCGGTTATGGGGTTGTATGACCAATCGGAATAAGGGAAAAGTTCAGAAGGTACAAATTCGTTGAAATTGGGCATGTAATAATTTAAGTAAGACATATCTGTTAAAGAACCGTCTTCATTTTTTAGCATATCCCAAGGCGATAGACCTTTAATGACGTTTAGCATATCACCAGAGTTCGCTGTTACATCGGAGTACTGTAACATAGCACCGAAGTCTAACTTTAAACCCTTTGCCAACTGCGTTTGATTTTTGAAGTTTACCTGATATTCTTTGGTGTCATCACCTATGAAATAACTATTTTTATTTTCGAACAATAAGGAAAGGCTATTGGCCATTTTCTCATTTCCACCGGAGATGCTGATGTTATACTGAGCAGTTAAGGGGGTAGCCAACAAATAATCCCTTATTTGATCAGAGTTGTCCAGACCGGCCAAGGTAGCTAAAGTGGCATCTCTTTCAGCTTCCGTGATTCTCCCTAATCTTGCCTCGTTCATTGCTACTATGGCCTGGGAATAAGGGGAAGATACCTGAGTTGCCGAGATACTAGGAGGTCCAAAGTAATCGCCAAAAAAATTGGTATCAAAGGCAGCCTGTTCATATTCTAAGTAATCTGCACTTGAGCCCCTCGCAAGTACATAATCCAGATCCAACTTGCTGGAAGTACGAACAAATGTAGAAATGGAAACGTTGGTCTTCTGTTTTTTTACCTTTTTTGATTCAACTACAATCACCCCATTGGCTGCCTTTGCTCCCCAAATGGAGGCTGCAGCGGCATCTTTTAATACCGTAATACTTTCTACGTCATTGGGGTTAATGGTTTCAAACGCCCCTTCAATGGGAAAACCATCCAAAACAATTAAAGGATCTGCATTAGCCACTAAACTTGACAAACCCCTAATTTGAAAACTAACGGATCCATCTGCTGCAACGGTACTTTGAACCCCTGCAACTGCGCCTATGATTCTTTCTGAAATACTGGATGCAGGCTTATTAATTAGGTCTTTTTTAACCCCCACATAGGCGCCAGTGGCCCTTTCTTTTGATATTTCTTGGAAACCCGATGATATAACAACAACTTCATCGAGTTCACTTACCGATTCCTTTAAAGAAATATTATAAATAGTTTGACCAGGGGTAATTTGGGCTTTAAAATATTCAAACCCTAGACCAGTAGCTATTAGATAATAGCCAACTTCTCCTGTTATCTTAAATTCACCATTGAAATCTGTGGCTGTGCCCCTAATATAAAAATCACTGTTTATTGGCCCGCTACCAGGTTCCCTACTTGAAATATACACCGTTATTCCAGGTATAGGTAGGCCGTTTTCATCTGTGACAATACCTGAGATCTCTAGTTCCTGAACGGCAGATGCCTTTCTTATCGTAATGGTGTTATTGGCTGAAATGTTGAATTTGAAATTCCCTTTTGACAGACTCTTTTCCAACAATCTATTCGCTTTCATAACCCCTTTTTTAACGTTTACTTTGGGGTAATTTTTGAATATGTCTGACCGGTAAATAAATCTAAAGTCTGTTTGTTCTTTTATCATGTCGAAAACTTGGTCAACGGTAAGGGTTTTATCTTCCGGTATTTTAATTTTCAAGTTCTGTGATAATACATTTACTGGAGAAAAACTAAATACTGTTGAGCACAATAAAAAGATAAAAGTTCTCATAATGATTTTTAACAGTTTCTTTCGGAGAAAGAAAAAAACCTTGGTTAATTTAATTTCCATAAATTTGCTTGAGTTAATTAGTTAAACTTTTGATTAATTATCTTTAAGAGGGAAAAGAGGTTTGTGTTGTGAGAATTCCTAACCTTGATTCCCTTTCTTTTTTATTTGAAGATTATAGTCTTATCATTTATTTCATATGTGATGTTATTGGTGTTATAAATTGAGAATAAAATCTCTTCAATGGATTGGTTCTTATCTAATATCCCTGTAAATAAAATATCTTCTGCCTCTTTATTGGCAAATATTACCTCGGCATCATACCATCTGGATAATACTTTCATTATATTACTTAAAGGCATATCCTTGAAACTAAACACACCTTTTCTCCATGACGTGATACTGTAAAGGTCATCTACATTTATAAGGTCAACAGCATTGTTATTTTTGTTAATGATGGTTTGCTGATTGGGCAATAAAATATTTTCATAAGAGTCGGATTTTATTAAAATCTTCCCCTCCACCAAAGTAGAATAGATTAAATTTTCATCTCGGTAAGCTTTTATATTAAACTCAGTACCCAACACCTCTATTTCTTGGTCATTGGTTATTACTTTAAATTTTGCCCCCTCATGATTTGAGCTCGGAGACACATCAAAATAAGCTTCACCATATACCAATTCCACAGCTCTAGGTTCTCCTTTAATAAAACCTTCTGGATATTTTAATTTCGATTCTGAATTTAACCAAACCTCCGTGCCATCAGAAAGCACCACGTGATATTGCCCACCTCTGGGGATGGCTAAATAATTGTATGCAATTTCAGGATTTTGATTTTTAGAGGGTTGATACACTAATTCCTCACCATTACTCTCAATATTATTTGAAATATAATGTTGCCCTTTTTCTAGTGTCACATTGGTGCCATCAGCCAACGTAAGCGTTGCTTTGTCCGTACCGATTTTAATGTTTTTTGTTGCCACTTCAGGAGCAACAACCTTATGTTCAGTATTCTGTTGGACTATAATGGTAATCGATACCAATAACACTATGGATGCGGCAACGGCATATTTTAAATAATTGGTTTTCTTAGCAGAGACTGGCTTTATTTTATTTTCTATGGATTTCCAGCCTTTTTCGATATCCACTAATAAAGCTTCATCTTGTTGTGCTTGCTTTACTTTTTCAAAAAAATCTTTGTGCTGGTTAGAATCATTATACCATTTAGAGAAAATAGCGGATTCCTCTTCAGAAAGAGTATTGTTTAGTTTTTTTAAAATTAATTTGAAATCCATTTTAAAGTTTACATTGTTTTAAAGTTAAGACAACGAAAAATCAATAATGGGTGACAAAAAAATAATTTTAATTCAACAAAATTCAAAAAACACTAAAATTAAAGTGGCGAAAAAAGAATTTTAATGCTTCATTTCAAGCAAAATAAGAAGAATTGTTGTCAATTCTGTAATTTTTAATTTTGCCCTTTTTAATTGTGTTTTTACTGTATTTACAGAAATATTCATCTCTTTTGCTATCTCTTGATACTTGTAATTTTGGAAAAACTTGAGTTTTACTATTTGCTGCATTTTATCGGGAAGCGTGTCAACAATTTTTAAGATTTGATGGTAAACAATTTTTTTATCCTCTTCGGAAGTAGCATCGAAAACAGTCTCAGTAATTAAATTGATGTTAAATTCAAGAATTCCAAAATCATCATGAATCTTCAATGACTTTAGGTAATTTAAACATCTATTCCTTGTCATGGTATAGAGATAGCCTTTTAACGATGTTTCTATTTTCAATCTATCGGCATGCTCCCATATATAGATGAAAACTTCTTGTACAAGGTCTTCACTTGCATCCTTATCAAAAAGGTAGCCATTAGCATAAACAATTAATTCCGGATAGTGTTTCTTGAAAAATGTTTTAAAAACTTTTTCGTTTTTATTGCTAATTTCCTCAAGTATGAGATTCATTAAGATTAGAAAATTTCATGAATATTATTTGAAACTATTGATAAGTTATAAACCTATTAATAGCCGAACGTAGGCAAATCTAACAATACAATTAGTATTTAAAAATTTAATCAGTATAGTCATTTAATTTTAATTAACTTGATAAGTTAAAATGTCATTTTTTATTTATTTAATCAAATCCCTCATAATAATTCATGATTACAGGAAACATCAAATCGCAAGTAGATGAAATAAGGGAAAGTTTTTGGACCAAAGACGAATCAAACCCTTTAACGGTCATTGAGCAGTTTATCGTAAGTTTCCCTCAGTTGTAACAGCTTAGTTTTCTAAAACTACCTTAGCGTTGTCATTATTATTAAAGTATTGGAATTAAGGGATTTAATTTCAAAATAGGCTGTAATTTATAACCTATGGGTAATGTTTTATAACCGATATTGATTACGTAATCTATTTTTACATTATCCCCTGTGCTTGCTGAAAGAAAATACGTATTTAATTTCTGTCATTTGATAGCATTGCGTATAAACGGAATGGAAAGTAGGATTTACAAGATCAAAACATTCATTTGGATATATATAATAAGGGTTGTAAGATGCGGGATCGGCACAAACGGGGAGGTAGGAGGCTTGGAGTGAATCCCTCCCTGTCTTCTCGACGTTCAACTGTTGCCTTTACGCTTGCTCTAAATAACCATTAACCATAAATAAATTAGATGAAATTCAGTGTTGTTTTGTTGCTCAGTATTTACCTTCTATTCATACAAGGCTGCTCAAATGAGAAAATCTTCAAATTACCCATAACATTCCAAGAGGGGTATGGACCTTTTGATCCAGCCATGGTAGGAATATCACCTTATTCGGATAATGAAAATGACCCTTGGAAGAAAACACATCTAAAAACATCCGGAATACCTAAAAACTGGACTGATGTTAAAATTGGAGATGTGGATACAGATATATACCAATCCGTATATCAAAACTATTATTTAGGGAATATTACAAAAGAAAGGTATGAGGAATTACAAAAAACATGGAATTGGGAGCCAGACTCGATCAATTTATCGAAAAAACCTATAAAATCTAAAATCGCTTTTGCTTTTGGGGAAGATTCTGTTGGCGAACTGCAAATGATAGTCGACGCAAATAATAATCATGATTTTAGTGATGACGATATTTTTAAACCTACGGAAGTCAACCCGAAGGGTACTATCAATAATGATTCATTAGTAAAGAGTAGCGCCATCAAAGTGAGTTTTGAGCAATTTTCAAATGATAGGATAATCCAAGTTAGTGCTCCACTTTTAATCGTGCACATGAAACAATACAACATATTCTTAAGCAATTTCGCACAATATGCAACAGCAAGATTTCAAGGGGAGGAAATAGCTATTTCGTCTAACGATTTTACAAATTTGTCGTATGACAAAGTGGGCATTATAAAGGTTGGCGACTTGATTGAAAAAGGAGAAAAGGCCCATTACCAAAGCTTGATCGCAAAAAATGAATTTCTTGAAATTGAAAATGGGATCTATAAGAATTTAGGTGTAAAAAAGAACGAAAATGTATTGGTATTGGAAAAAATGGATTTACCCAAAAGCAAATTGCCCTCTACCCAAATTGGATTTAAGGCTTATGATTTTTCTGGGGATGATTTCAAGACAAAAACTCCAATTACATTAGACAGTTTTAAAGGAAAATACGTATTTCTTGACTTTTGGGCCACTTGGTGTGGTCCCTGTATCCAGGAAATGCCTAACCTAACTTATTTATATGAAAACATTGACAGGTCAAAGTTTGAAATCATTGGCATTGTTGGCGATAGTCCAGCAGAAGATTTAGAAAAAATGATAATTAAGCATTCAATATCTTGGCCTCAAATTATATCAAACGATTTAAATAGAATAAAAGAAACCTATGGAATAGGGGGATATCCAACAACGTTTCTTCTAAATCCCAATGGAATTATCGTGGCAAAAAATTTAAGAGGAAAGGAATTGGAAAAGAAAGTCACTGATTTAATGAATGAATAAAACCGGCACCTAACACCTATAACCATTAAAAAGCCATGGCTTTTTTACAAGTCCGGTCGGAAGTGGGGACGCAGTTTTTGATACTTTGTATGAAAACTAAGGGAGTATTGAAGACTATTTTAATAGATACCGTCGTATGAAGTTTCCCTGTTTAGGCTTCACGCGTACATCGTACAATGAATCTTTAAAAATGGTTACCCTTAAGAAAGTTCAATTAAACGATTTTATTATGTGCCCAACATTGAAAAACAAAGAATTATGAAAAATTACTTAGCAACATTACTAATTACTTTAATAACACTGCCAGTTTGCAGTCAGGTAGTATCAAACCAAACCCATAAGTTCATGGATGTTAACTTGGACTTTGAAACAAGGGCCAAAGATTTGGTTAGCCTAATGAACCTAGATGAAAAGATTGCACAATTAGGAGACCACGCTCCTGCTGTTCCTCGTTTAGGTGTTCCCGAATATAACTGGTGGAACGAATGTTTACATGGAGTGGCTCGTTCAGGGGTAGCCACCATGTTCCCTCAAGCTATTGGTATGGCTGCTTCGTTTGATCCTGCCATGATGAAGAAAGTTGCCGATGTAATTAGTGATGAAGCACGTGCAAAACATCATGATGCAGTTCGCAAAGGAAATTTTGATAGATATTATGGATTAACTTTCTGGTCACCTAATATCAATATTTTCAGGGATCCGCGGTGGGGTAGAGGTCATGAAACTTATGGAGAAGACCCATACCTAACAGGTCAAATGGGAATGCAGTTTGTAAAAGGACTTCAAGGCGATGATCCTAAATACATGAAGCTTGTTGCTACCCCAAAACATTTTGCAGTGCACAATGGTCCAGAACCCGATAGGCATGTTTTTAATGTAACACCCAATTCGCGCGATTTGTGGGAAACCTATTTACCTGCGTTCGAAAATTTAATTGTAGATGCCAAAGCATATTCCATAATGGGAGCTTATAACCGTGTAGACGGAGAGTCGGCTTGTGCAAGCTGGTTACTTCTTGAAGATATTTTACGTAACAAATGGAAGTTTCAGGGCTATGTCGTTTCCGATTGTGGCGCTATTAGAGACATTCATGCCTTTCATAAAATAGTTAATACTCCAGAGGAAGCTGCTGCCATTGGAGTGCGTAAAGGCTGCGATTTAAACTGTGGGTCTGTATATCAAAATCATTTAAAAAAGGCAGTTGAAATGGGTTTAATTGACGAAGGTGAGATTGATTTGTCCTTATATCGTTTGGTATTGGCAAAAATGAAATTGGGCATGTTCGATCCAGCCGAAACTGTACCTTATGCCAATATTCCTATTGAGGTCAATGATAGTAAATCCCATAATGAAATGGCTTTGGTTGTGGCTCAGAAATCAATGACTTTGCTGAAGAATGATGGTATCCTTCCTTTGAATAAGAATAAGCTGAAAAGAATTGCATTAGTAGGTCCGAACGCAGATAATATCAAGGCTTTACGCGGCAACTATTTTGGAAAAGCTTCACACCTTGTTACGGTGAAAGAGGGGATAGAAAATGCCGTAGGTAAAGATGTTGAGGTGACTTATTCTCAAGGTGTACCCATGGTAATACCTGATATCACTAATAAAGACTTTCCAATAATTGAAGCAAAGTACTTATCTACTGTTGATGAGAATGGGGAAACTATAGAAGGTTTAACGGGGCATTATTTTAATAACATGAAACTAGAAGGCGAAGCCGATTTTATAAGAGTGGATTCTCAAATAAAGTTCAAATGGCCTAGCGAAACATCACCAACAAGTACTGAAGTCGCCCAGGGAATTATAAGTCCTGATAAAGCGATTCGGAATGATGCTTTTTCGGTCAGTTGGACAGGTAAATTGCAAGTTCCACTGACAGGTACTTATAAGCTGGGTGTAGCTTCAGATGATGGATGTAGGCTTTGGGTCGATGGAAAAAAGATTGCCGATGGTTGGACAAATCAATCCTTAACTCCTTATTTTGGGGAAATTCAATTGAAGAAAGGACAATCCTATGATATTAAGGTAGACTATTACGAAAACACGGGAGGTGGAGAGGTAAACCTTATTTGGGAAACACCAGAGTATATTGCTAGGAACACGATTGATCCTACCCTAATATCCAAAGAAACATTATCCGAAGTTAAAAATGCAGACGTTGCCATATTTGTTGGTGGATTGGATGCATCGTGGGAAGGTGAAGAAATGAGAGGACGTGATAATATTGAAGGCTTTAACCGTGGTGATCGAACTAAAATTGAACTACCACAAACCCAGTTAAGGGCTTTGAAAGCGATGAAAGATACTGGAACTCCAGTCATATTTGTTTTAATGTCCGGTAGTGCCATATCTCTCGATGGTTTGGAAGACGAATTGGATGCAATCCTAATGGCTTGGTATCCTGGACAACGAGGGGGAGATGCCGTAGCTGACGTGTTATTGGGTAATTATAATCCTGCAGGTCGACTACCCGTTACGTTCTACTCATCAACGGATGAATTGGCAGATTTCAAGGATTATAATATGCGTGCCGGTAAAGGGTTTACTTATAGGTATTATACCGGTGAGCCATTATATCCATTTGGACATGGCCTGAGTTATTCCAATTTTGAATACACTAAGCTAAGTACCGATAAAACCACACTAAAGAGCACTGATAAGCTTTCTGTATCGGTAAATGTTAAAAATACAGGAAAATTTGATGGGGAAGAAGTCGTACAGCTCTATGTTAAAGATGTAAAATCAGATACATGGATGCCTGTAAAACAAATGCGAAAGTTTGAACGTATAGACCTTAAAAAAGGTGAATCAAAAACCGTTCGATTTACATTGGATATAAAAGAGGACTTCCGCTATTTTGATGCTATGTATCGTGAATATAAGGTGGAACCAGGTGAATTTGAAATTCAGGTGGGAGCTTCCAGTAAAGACATTCGATTGAAAGAAATCGTCACTGTTAAGGAATGAAATTCCAGCGGGGATAAGTAACATTTAATGACCAAAGAGTTATAAATATATTTCACCGAAAAGGAAACAATGAGATGTTGAAAACACCTCAGATGAATTTTAAATCTAAACTTGATAAAAGGAACCTTATGCATAATAGACACAATAGCGCAATACTGATTATAAAATAGTTTTCAATTAAAACTAGAACCGTTTTCAACCATGGTTGGTCATTTTGTAGCCTTCCCTTATTAACGCACAGCTCAATATTCGAAATTATTATCTTCATGAAAGTTCAATTAAACGATTTTATCTTCAAATTAAGAACCGAACATACGAGCCGAACCGTTATATACTAACTAAATACCGTAGAATGAAGAAATATTATTTATTATATTCCATTTGCTTAATGACCATTCAATTCTCACTTGGACAAGAATTTAAAGTTGACCAGAGGACTCAAATGGAGAAAGAAGATCCAATGAAAACATTTCATCCTGAGGAAACCTCTATTTTGGACCTACTTGAGATGATTGAAGTTCAAGGAGTCCGAATGAATAAATTTGAATTTGGAAAATTCGACAAAGATTACAAAATATTGTTGCTCTCGGACAAGTACGATAACGGAAATTTAATAAAGACAGATACTTTGGGTCAATTTGAGAGTACGTATCGTTATTCTGAGGAAGAAAAGCCATATTATGACTATATGGATAAAATAAAAATCATCACTAAGGACGACGATACCAAAAGTGAATTATTCATTAAAACTTATGCCTTTTACTCAAAAGTGCAGATTGAATTGAAACGTACAAACAAAAATTCCTTTTTCAACTGGAGAAATTATAAGAATACCAGTTGGAAATTGAATAAAAAAATACCTTTAATGGTATTTGCATCATCATGGAAAGATGAAAAATATGGATTTGACCGATTTTGTGGAGTTGCACATTTAACCGACAATGGAAAAGATACCAACGAACTTTTGGCGATGTCACCGTCTTACGTTATGATTTATTATCAAGTTACTGAAAAATAAAAAAGTCTGTGTGTAACAATGGACTGAGGCAATTAAAGTTCAAATAAAGGATGAACAATATTTAGAATCTATGAAGTTACCAACCGTTATAAAGAGGTTTATAGGAGTAGCATTTATTCTAATGAGTATTGGTTTTCTTGCAAGACTTATTTTAGCATTGCCGATTTTAGCTTCTCAATTTTCTCAGGCTGTAACACAAAACCTAGGTTATTACTGGGGTGAATTTACGTTCACTTTTTTGCTAAATGTTTTTTTTTGGTTAGTAACCTTTTATATGTTCAGGTATGGAAGAAATTTATTCCGAAGTGAATAATAGGGTTTGAGTATTCCCTAATTATAGAACCGCGAAAGGTTAAATTCAGGGAAGCGATTTTTTAAGAAGAGTGTAAGCTTCCCCTTTTCTCGCACAGTTCAAAACTCAAAATCTTTATCTTTAAAAAAGTTCAAATAAAGGATTGTAATAAGCGAAATGATTTTTGTATATGGTGCAAAAAAGAACTATATTGCACCATAGTTTAAATTATGGAAACAGTTAGAAAATCAATCACTTTTACAGATCAACAGGACAGTTGGATAAAACTTAGGGTTCAATCCGGTGACTTCACCAATGATAGTGAATACATAAGGGATTTGGTAAGAAAGGACCAAGAACAGAATATGAAGCTCCTAGAGCTTAAGACAGCCATTGATGAAGGTTTGCAAAGTGGCAGAAGCAATTTAAAAATAAGTGACATTATCACAAAAGTGGATAATGGGCAATTATAGTTTATCTACAAGAGCCCAACACGACTTAGTGGGTATATATAAGTTCGGTATCAAGTTTTTTGGTCCTGACCAGGCCACCAATTACCTATTGGATTTAGAAACCTTTTTAGAAGAACTAGCTGAACGTCCAGAATTGGCCAAGGATGCTTCGACCATTGCCAATACCTTAAAATACTACAGTTATAAAGCCCATGTTGTTTTTTATCAATTTGACAGTGCAGATGAAATTTTTATTGTTAGAATTTTGGGCAAACGCATGAACTTCATTGAACATTTATAAAAGTTCAAATAAACGATTATAAAATGCCGGACTTTATTCTAAATTAGATGAATAAAGATGTGTATTTTAACTAAATAACCAAATTCAAAGGAGGGTTTAGGAACTATTGAAATCAATGGGTGTGGAAACAGAACAAACTAAAGCTTGTAATTTCAAACCAATGGAGTTTCAGTACACCAGACTTACATGTGAAGTTTGGACTTTAAGGGAAGTTGATGTTCTTGATTCTGCCCCAGTTACTAACGAGACTATAAAAATATAGCAATTTTTCAAATGCAAATCGTATCGGAAATTGTTCCAAGAATGCGATAGTCATCATGGTATGGCCAAAGTATGCCTCAAAAGGAATGAAAAAATGAACATCCCCCCGTTCTTTTTGTGTATTGGTATGGGTTTTCAAAATTTCTTATATAAATAGGTAATGTGTATTTAATTTATTGGAAGAGAATTATATTAGTCTTGTATTTAATATGATTAATCAATCACCATTAATGGAGGGTGGGCTAAAAATCGGGAAAATATCGGGAAGAAAAAAAGCCATCTGACTGAAAATCAATCAAATGGCTTTTGGCTTAGTAGCGGGGACTGGACTCGAACCAGCGACCTTCGGGTTATGAGCCCGACGAGCTACCTACTGCTCTACCCCGCGATATGGGTTTTTCTTCTTTCTTGTTTTACAACTTCAGTCCATAACACTGACAAGAAGAACGCTACTATCCGTAACGGGCGACAAATATACAATCATTTTTAGATTGCGCCAAATTAACTTTGCATTCATTTTGGTTTTATCTAATCGAAATGTTCCAATTTTAGAGATTGGATAGTAAATTGACTATGGTCATACTCGTTTGTCCATAGTAAAGACCGCGCCAGTAGCCTTGTCCATTTCCGTCGTATTTCCAGACGATTTCACCTTTCGGGGTAACTTCCCAGAAGCCATAATCGCCTTCACAAATAAGCGTATTGCCATTGGGTAACCGTACGGCACCACTTACACGGCCAAAATATAGTTCTTCATCGGTAAAATCAAAGCGTAATTCGGTACCGATGTCCAAAGAATTGCCATCTATGCTTGGCAGGGAAAATTCCATTACCCGAGACTGCCCAACACTAGTGTTGTTATTGAAGATCAATAGGCTCAGCTCGCCATTTGTATTAATGAAACTAGGATGGTGATTAAAATTTAAATCACTGTTGGCATCGTTGTCTCCATATACTTTCTGGTTGCCAAAGCGGTACAATAAACGCCCCCCCTTATTAAACTGCCCTCCACTATTGGTCGTGGCTTCCTGAGCAGAGGTGCTATGGTCTATAAACCAAACTTCACTATAAAAATTGGCACTTAGTGCAATGATATCTTTATCCGGGTAATAGGCAATTCCGTTTAGGTGCACCAAATCGCCTTTGGCAACAAATTCGTGTACGTCGTTGTTGGAATACAGTATGTTGATCCTGTCTTTGTT
Organism: Maribacter polysaccharolyticus; assembly: GCF_028882255.1. Taxonomy (GTDB): domain Bacteria; phylum Bacteroidota; class Bacteroidia; order Flavobacteriales; family Flavobacteriaceae; genus Maribacter_A; species Maribacter_A polysaccharolyticus. The sequence goes on along the minus strand of NZ_JARBUY010000004.1, from coordinate 37,407 downwards.
GGCGGCAGGTTCCCCATAAGTCTGTAGCTCTGTATTGAAGTTCTGTACTATGTGGTCCCAACTTTTCCATTCCCAGACGACAGTATTGCTTTGTGGGTTTATTTCTACCACTTTTTCCATAAATACATCGGTGGTGTTGTTTAAGCCTACGGCAACCGCTTCCTCATTGGAAATACGATACCAAACCAAGGCCAAAATGTTTCCGTTGGGCATTAATGTAAAGTCGTGGTGTAATATCTCGTCTTCCGTAGCTATCTCATATTCCCATAAGATACTGCCATCAGGTGCAATTTCCCTTAAAATACCCCCTTGACCACCAAAACCAACCGGACTTGTTTCCGCTTTAAATAATCCGATAAGGTTACCGTCCGGAGTAAGCTCGGCATCTTGGCCTAAAGCCAACTCAAAGATCCACTCATGGATCAATTGCCCGTTGTGATCTATGAGATAACAAGCTTTTCCGCCATTTTCAACAGCAAAAATATAACCGCTTTGGTCTATCGATTCCTCATTTATCAAGACAACGTTATCGGTTGGTACCTGGAAATTGGATTCCGTTATGAAATTAGCTTTGAGATTTATGTTTTTGTCTACGGTAAGGGTTAACGTTGTCAATGTACTCGTGCTATCTCCGGACCAATTTTCAAAAATATAACCATCATCTGCCAAAGCTGTTATCGTTAAGCTTGTGCCTTCTTCATATTTTCCTGTTTCTAGATCGGTAGTGCCACCAGAACTGCTTTCTATAGTTACTTGGTAAAAAGTAGGTGTAACTTCTTGCGTTTCCTGACTACACGCGAACAACAAAAGACAGCAAATAAGGGGTGATAACGGAATTAATTTTAACCTCATAACAGTTTTTGCTAAAGAAGGGTTTTTGCTAAAGATAAGAAAATCAACCCTTAAAAAGTTGAGGAAATTAATTTGGTACTTAGTTTAGTTCTTAACCAAGGTCAGTTGTAAAAATTTCTTACCTTCATGCCTTATGGAAATTTTAAATAGCTTTTTGCAAGATGCCATTAAATGGACGGAATGGCCCATGTTTATCTTGCTTATTGGAGGAGGGGTATTTTTGGTGATGTATTCTAGGGGATTGCCGTATAGGTACTTTAAACATGCACTGGATATTACCAGAGGTAAATATGACGATGAGAATGCCGTGGGTGACGTAAGTTCATTACAAGCACTTTCCGCAGCCGTTGCTGCCACAGTAGGACTCGGGAACATATCGGGCGTGGCCATTGCCATCCACGATGGCGGACCAGGGGTCGTTTTTTGGATCTGGATGACCGCCCTTATAGGAATGTGCATTAAATTTTATTCCTGTAGTCTGGCGATCATGTTCAGGGGTACCGATGAAGATGGGAAGCTTCAAGGTGGTCCCATGTATTATATTACCAAAGGTCTGGGAGAAAGGGCCAGACCCCTGGCTATCTTCTTTGCTTTTTGTGGGCTGTTCGGCTTTTTGGGGGTTTTTACGGCCAATCAATTTACAGAGACTTTCATGAATGTGGTTGCACCGTCGGAGACCTTATACAATATGGGGGATGAAAATTGGAAATGGACCATAGGCTTGGTGTTGGCAGTGGTTACTTCCTTTGTGATTTTCGGTGGACTTACAAAAATAGCTAAGGTAGCTTCGGCCATTGTGCCTTTTATGGTAGCGGTTTATTTAATTGCCGTGGTCGTGGTCATGGTGTTGAATGCCCCGCTGATCGTCCCCTCCCTCAAAATGATCCTCGTCGAAGCCTGGAATTTCAATACCATGGTTACCGGAGGGTTTTGGGGCTTGGTGATCATCGGGGTCCGAAGGGCCATGTTTTCCAATGAGGCCGGACTGGGAAGTGCCCCCATGTATCACGGGCAATCCAAAAACGATGAGCCTATTCGCGAAGGTTTGGTAGCCATGCTAGGTCCATTTATAGACACCATTATGGTATGTACGTTTACGGCAGTTGTTTTGATTTTAAGTGGTGCCTATTTGGAAGAAGGTAGTGGAATAGTCATGACACTGAATGCTTTTAATACCTCTTTGGGCAGTTGGGGAGGTGTATTGTTAATGGTCATTGTTTCCGCCTTTGCCATTTCTACCTTGTTTACCTATTCCTATTACGGGGTCAAGAGTTTATCGTTCTTGACCAATGCCAAAATCGGCAAATGGTACAATGTGTATTTTGTGGTAATGATTGTCTTTGCCGCGGTCGCATCCTTGGAGTTGGTCAAAAACTTAATAGATCTTTCCTACGCATTAATGGTAATACCCAACATGATTGCCGTACTTTTGTTGGCACCTAAAGTGAATGTAGAGGCTAAAAAGTACTTTAAGAGGCTAAAAAGTGAGCACCGATAATTTCGAACATGAGTTTTTTGGTATTGGCATCCAAAACGGAAAGACGCCGGAAAACTTGGGTGTGTTATGGCGAACCGCCCAAAATTTAGGGGCTAGTTTTATTTTTACCATAGGGAACCGTTATGCCAAGCAGGCCTGCGATACCCACCACGCCGTTAAGGCGATGCCTTATTTTCATTATGATCATTTTAAGAATTTTTATGCCAACCTGCCCAAAGGGGCGCAATTGGTAGGGGTGGAAATGAAAGAAGAAGCCGTGGCCTTGGAAGAATTTAACCATCCTAGAAGATGTGTGTATCTTTTAGGGGCCGAAGACCACGGGCTAAGTGATTTGGCCTGTAAAAAAGCACATTATCTGGTTCAATTTAAGTCGATAAAGAGTTTGAATGTTGCCGTTGCGGGGAGTATTGTAATGTACGATAGGAACCTGCCGAAACCGCGAAGGCATAAAAAGTAACAAGTATGGGAACACATAAATCCGGATTCGTAAATATTATCGGAAACCCCAATGTGGGCAAGTCTACCTTGATGAATGCATTTGTAGGGGAAAAACTATCCATAATCACGTCAAAGGCACAAACTACCCGACATCGGATTTTGGGTATTGTGAACGGAGACGATTTTCAAATGATTTTGTCAGATACCCCGGGAATCATAAAACCGGCCTATGAGCTCCAGTCATCCATGATGGACTTTGTGAAGTCGGCCTTCGAAGATGCCGATGTGCTATTGTATATGGTCGAGATAGGGGAGAAGGCCTTAAAGGATGAACAATTCTTTAAAAAAATAGCGAACAGTAAAATTCCTGTGTTGCTTTTATTGAACAAGATAGATGCTTCAACCCAGGAAGAATTGGAAACACAGGTGCAATATTGGCAAGAACAGTTGCCAATGGTTGAGATCCATCCGATTTCGGCTTTGAATAATTTTAACGTCAAAGGGGTGTTTGAACGCATTCTTGAATTGCTTCCGGAGGCACCGGCATACTATCCTAAAGATCAACTTACCGATAAGCCCGAACGGTTTTTCGTGAATGAGACCATTCGTGAAAAAATACTGCTTTTTTACAAAAAGGAAATTCCATATTCCGTTGAAATCGAAACGGAGGAGTTTTTTGAAGAACCGGACATCATTCGTATGAGGGCCGTGATCATGGTTGAACGCGATTCCCAGAAAGGGATCATCATTGGCCATAAAGGAAGCGCTTTAAAACGCGTTGGGATCGAGGCCCGTAAAGATTTGGAAAAGTTTTTCGGCAAACAGGTACATCTGGAGCTATACGTTAAGGTAAATAAAAATTGGAGGAGTGACGCCAAACAATTGAAGCGGTTCGGTTATAACAAAAAATAACGGGTTATTGGCCTAACCTTTGATTCATGAACCGATGCAATTCGTGCATTTGTGGTTTGCCCTTACTTCTTCCGGCCCTTCCAAATGCATAAAGGACGAACCAAAGGATGACCATAACGGCCATAAGACCGATGTGAAGTCCAATGGGTCTGCCTAGTGATGCACTCGAATAAGCCCAAATTCCGAGCCCGATAAAAACGGTGGCCACACCAAAATGTAGGAACATGAAAAATGTCCATAAGGTAGGGTTCGGTCCAAAAAGACCAAAGACCTTGCAACCTCCTTCCTCTGCATCATTGATTTCCAGGTGCAATTGTGGAGACCAAAAATGAACGTTTTCCCTATTGAATTTTATGAATACATGGTCATCCATTCGTTTAACGATGAATGGGGGAGTGTTCTTTATTTCAAAAGACTTCAAGACCAGATCCTTGGGTTGGTTCAGTTGAAGTTGAAACCTTGGGCGTAATACAATTTCATTGGGTAAAATGCTCATATATAACCATTAAGTGTTTTTGAATTTAACAAAAAAATGGATAACATCTTGCCCATGGGCAATCTTTTCCCAATAGGAGCGAAATAGAGCACTCCCCTGTTCGACTTTAAAAATGTAGTATTCATTGGCGTATCGGGCACCTTGGTGTTTTCTGTCGGACAATGTTCAAAATATAGGGGACCATGATGGCATCGTGAGTTCAACATACCATAGCGATACCTGTCAAAACTTTTGATACTTAAGGGGTTCTGGCGAGGATAAAATAGGCCACAATCGAATTCATAAAGAGGTAAATATACCCCTATCAAGGCGGTATATCCACTATTTTGGGGTTTATTTTGAATTTTTGAAGATTAAATAGTACTACCTTTGCGGCAAAATAAATATGTATGGGTGCTATTGTTGCCATTGTAGGAAGGCCTAATGTTGGGAAATCTACCTTTTTTAATCGATTGATCCAGAGAAGGGAGGCTATTGTCGATGCCATAAGTGGGGTGACACGAGATCGGCATTATGGGAAAAGTGATTGGAACGGCAAGGAATTCTCATTGATCGATACCGGGGGTTATGTTGTTGGTAGTGATGATATTTTTGAACAACAAATAGATAAGCAGGTCGAATTGGCCATCGAGGAGGCAGATGCATTGATATTTATGGTCGATGTTGAAAGTGGCGTCACCGGTATGGACGAGGATGTGGCCAAATTATTACGAAGGGTGAACAAACCCGTATTTTTGGCCGTAAACAAGGTTGATAATGCCAAACGTGCAGAAGATGCCGTCGAGTTTTACGGACTTGGTTTAGGGGAGTATTATACGCTTTCAAGTATCAATGGTAGTGGTACGGGGGAATTGCTCGATGCCTTGGTCGAGGTGTTGCCAGACACTGTGGAAGAAGAAAGTGAATTACCGAGATTTGCCGTTGTGGGTAGGCCCAACGCTGGTAAATCATCTTTCATCAATGCTTTGATCGGGGAAGAACGCTATATCGTAACCGATATAGCAGGTACCACGCGCGACAGTATCGATACGAAATACAATCGTTTTGGGTTTGAGTTCAATTTGGTCGATACGGCCGGAATCCGAAGAAAATCAAAAGTTAAGGAAGATCTTGAGTTTTATTCGGTAATGCGTTCGGTACGGGCCATTGAGCATAGTGACGTTTGCCTATTGATCCTGGATGCTACCAGAGGCTTTGATGGCCAGGTAGCGAATATCTTTTGGTTGGCACATCGCAATAATAAAGGGATCGTGATTTTAGTGAATAAATGGGATTTGGTGGAAGACAAGGAAACCAATACCATGAAACAATATACCGAAAAGATCAAAAAGGCCATAGAACCATTTACCGATGTTCCCATTCTTTTCATTTCCGTGCTTACAAAGCAGCGTATTTATAAAGCCATAGAGACGGCAGTCGAAGTGTATAAAAACCGTAGCAACAAAATACCTACACGAAAGTTCAATGATATTATGTTGCCGATCATTGAGAGTTATCCGCCTCCGGCTTATAAAGGGAAGTTCGTCAAAATCAAATTTTGTACGCAATTGCCGACTCCATATCCGCAATTTGCATTTTTCTGTAACTTGCCTCAATACGTAAGGGATCCTTACAGAAGATTTTTGGAGAATAAACTTCGGGAGAATTTCAATTTTACCGGAGTGCCGATAAAGGTCTTTATGAGAAAAAAGTAGTCAAATCAACTTTATTCAAGTGAAATTATGTAGAATCCGTTGGTTTTTTCAATTGGACTTCCGTTAATCTCCAAGCTTTGTACTGTTGCCACATTACCACAGCAAGAACTGTTTTTTACCTCTGATTCAATGAAGGTTGCTTTCATTTGAAAGAGTTCGTCATTTCCTAAATGCACGGTATATGTATACTCGCCATCGGTCCACTTGGGATTTTGCATAAAAAGGATCGGATTTTGGGTGGAGTCTAAATCCGACTCAAGGGAAATATTGGTTTCCATGGCCGTTTCACCCGCAATGGTAACACTGTTCAAAGTATAATTTCCATTGGAAAAAACATTAGTGCCATCAGTTAGGATATCAAAACCTATCGAAGGGGAGCTTAAACATAAAACCGCAGAACAATCGATTTTGTCATCCTCACAAGAAAATACAAAGGATAGGAAGAGGATGCCAATAAGAATTTTCTTTAAAACCATTTGTCTTTTTATGGTAAGATAAAAGAAAGGGGATAGGGTTGCTTTTCATCCTTAAGTGAAAAGGTGCAAAATAGGATTACCAACCCCCGGAGGCTCCGCCACCTCCACCCATACCACCGCCAAAGCCGCCACCGAAGCCACCACCACCGAAGCTACCGCCAGAACCAAATCCGCCACTGGATCGGCCTCCGCGTCCCATATTGCTAAGGATGATGACGTCCCATAGGTCGAGTCCCGATTTTCGGCCACCACCTTTGCCACCCCCGCTTCCGCGGTTGCGACTCGATAGTATGATCATAATGACAATGAAAATGATGATAGGTAAAAACGTGTCGAAAGGAAAACCGGGGTCATCGTTGAATGAGCGTTCTTCTTTAAATTCTCCATTCAAGACCTGGAAAATGGCATCGGTGCCACTATCCAACCCCTCATAAAAATTCCCTTGCTTGAAATGGGGGATGATAACGGTTTCGATGATCCTTCTAGACATGGCATCGGTCAAGGAACCTTCAACGCCATAACCGGTATTGATGCCGATTTTACGATCGTTTTTCGCTAAGAGTATTAATACGCCATTGTCTTTCCCCTTTTGTCCGATCCCCCATTCCGTCAGCCAATTGGCTCCAAGGTAATTGATCTGCTCACCTTCCGTCGAATTGATGATGGCGACGACTATTTGGGTGGAGGTACTGTCTGAATACCGGATGAGTTTTTGTTCTAAGCGCTTTTCTTGGGTTTCATTTAAGAGACTAACGTAGTCATAAACACTGGTTTCCTTCTTTGGTTTTTCGGGAATGCTGAATTGGGCGTATGTACCCGATCCACAGCATAAAAGCAATACGAGTAAACTAATTTTTAGATATTTCATTGCTCAGTTCATTTACATCCCCGGATTGCCATGGGAAATGTACTTCCAACTCTTTTCCTGCTTTTGTTATGCCTTCGATGAGCCCTTCTTTGAATCTTCCCTTTTTAAAATGGGCCTCGATAACCTCCTTTGTGGAATCCCAGAAATCCTTGGGAACGACCTTGTTTATACCCCGGTCACCATAAATGGAAAATTTTCTATCGTTTACCGCAATATAGATCAGTACCCCGTTTTCTTCCTTGGTTCGGTCCATTTTCAATAAGTGGAATACCTCTTTGGCCCGCTCGAGAAGATCGATTTTCGTACTGGGCTCCAGATGTACGCGAATTTCACCGGAAGTATTCTTTTCGGCCGCTATGATGGCACGTATGACTTCCTGCTCTTCCCCGGCCGTTAAAAATTCTTCCACTTTGGACATGGTGCGGTCTATTTAAAATCAAAGTTGACTTAGGGGGCTTGTTCAGCTCCTGCCTCGGATTTAAAGTAAGTGAGCTCTTCAAAATTGAACAATCCGGCCAATAATGAATTCGGAAAGGTTTTTATATGGTTGTTATAGGGTTCCACCGTGGCATTGAAGCGGTCACGGGCAACATTGATCCGGTTTTCAGTGCCTTCCAATTGGGATTGTAATTCCAGAAAGTTTTGGTTGGCCTTAAGGTCGGGATACCGTTCAACGGTTACCAGGAGACTTTTTAGTGCCCCACTTAATCCGCCTTGGACTTCATTGAATTTGGCCAATTGTTCAGGGGTAATATTCGTAGGGTCTATAGAAACCGAAGTGGCTTTTGCCCGGGCTTCGATAACATCCGTTAAGGTACCCCTTTCAAAATCCGCGGCACCCTGTACTGTTTTTACCAAATTGTCGATAAGATCGTTCCTACGCTGGTAGGCACTCTCAACATTGGCCCAGGTTTTTGTGGAAGTTTCCTTTAGTTTTATGGCCGTATTGTTGAAGCCTACACCCCAACGATAGAATCCAAAGACCACGACGGCCACTATAATCAAGGGTATTAACCATTTTTTCATGTTGATTGTGTTTATAGTTATTTAGAGTTGATCTTTTATTTTTTCAAGTTCGCTTTTAACACGTTCCAACTTTTGGATGATTTCAAAACTCGATAGTGTTTTTTGCTTTTCTTCCTTCAAATGAATTTTGGCCCCTTCGAGTGTAAATCCCCTCTCTTTGACCAAATGATAGATCAATTGAAGGTTCTTTATGTCCTGAGGCGTGAACTTGCGATTGCCTTTTGCATTTTTTTTGGGCTTAAGGGCATCAAATTCTTTTTCCCAAAAACGTATTAAGGAGGTGTTTACCCCAAAAGCTTTGGCGACTTCGCCAATACCGTAGTATCGTTTTTCGGGTAAGTCTATATGCATTAATCCAAGGATTGGTTTTCTTGATTGGCGAATTTCAACATGTTCTCATACTCCTCAGGCGATAAACTACCGTAATAGAAGTTTATCGGGTTGATCCTTTGGTTGTCTTTCCAAACTTCATAATGTAAATGTGGACCTTCGGAACGGCCGGTATTGCCGACGAAACCGATGAGGTCACCCCGTTTGACTTTCTGGCCTCTCTTTACGTTATATTGGCTTAAATGCGCATATAGGCTCAAATATCCATAACCATGGTCTATGCGAATGTGCTTACCGTAGCCCGAAGAATTGTTATCGGCCCGAGTGACCTTGCCATCACCCGATGCATAGACCGGGGTTCCTTTGGGAGCGGTAAAATCCATTCCCCAATGTTTTTTTCTCGCCTTTGTAAACGGGTCCGTACGCCATCCATAGCCAGAGGCCATGCGGGTAAGGTCTTCGTTGTTGATGGGTTGTATGGCAGGGATGGCAACCAGTAATTTTTCTTTTTCTTCGGCCAACTTGGTAATTTCATCCAAAGACTTTGATTGGATGGCCAGTTGTTTTTTGATGATATCGAGCCTTTTCGTGGTGGCGATCACCATTTCCGAATTGTTGAAGCCTTCAAGGGCCTTATACCTGTTTACCCCACCAAAACCTGCCCTACGCTGTTCTTCGGGTATTGGGTTCGCTTCAAAATACAACCGATATATGTTGTTGTCACGATCTTCCACATTGGCCAGGACATCCTCAATCTGTTCCATTTTTTTATTGAGGAGCTCAAACTGCAATTCGTAGTTCTTGACCTCTCGCTGTAAGGAAAGTTCCCTGGGCGTGTTTATTAAATTGGTATTTAAAAGCAATACCAATGATAGTAATCCAAAAAGAAAGGAGCCTAAAAAAAAGAATGCGATATTTCTGTACCGTCTTGATTTTTTTGGCTCTATCTTTCGATATGAAAGTGTGTCGGGATCGTAATAATACTTTACTTTAGACATAAATGGATTTTATCCTATTTTTGTGCTTTCATTTTTAGGCAACAAACAAATATAAAAATTGTTTCGTACAATTTCTGAAAATTATTAAAACCTTACCATTTTAGATGAATTCCAAGGAAATTAGGACCCTGTTTTTAAACTTTTTCAAAGAAAAAAACCATAAGATCGTACCCTCGGCACCCATGGTCATAAAAGATGACCCCACATTGATGTTCACCAATGCGGGTATGAACCAGTTTAAGGAGTTCTTTTTGGGGAATAGCGTGGTCAAGGACAAACGTGTTGCCGATACTCAAAAATGTTTGCGGGTAAGTGGTAAGCACAACGACTTGGAAGAGGTTGGGAAAGATACCTATCACCATACGATGTTCGAGATGCTCGGCAATTGGAGTTTTGGCGATTATTTTAAGAAAGAAGCCATCGCCTGGGCATGGGAGTTGTTGACAGAGACGCTGAAAATAGACAAGGAGAGTCTATATGTTTCCGTCTTTGAAGGTAGCGATGATGCCGATAAGCTTGGGGTCGATTCGGAGGCCTTGGAATTATGGAGTGCCATTGTGCCCAAAGACCGCATTATCATGGGGAACAAAAAAGATAACTTCTGGGAAATGGGAGACCAAGGTCCATGTGGTCCATGCTCAGAGATCCATGTGGATATCCGTTCGGCGGAAGAAAAAGCCAAAATACCCGGTGCTTCCTTGGTGAATAAAGATCATCCCCTGGTCATTGAGATATGGAACCTGGTTTTTATGCAATACAATCGTAAGGCAGACGGCAGTTTGGAACCCTTACCGGAAAAACATGTGGATACCGGAATGGGATTCGAGCGTTTGTGTATGGTATTGCAGGGCGTGCAATCGAATTACGATACCGATGTCTTTACACCGATCATCCGTGAGATTGAAGCCATTACAGGAACGGATTACGGTAAGGATGAAGCTTCTGATATCGCCATCAGGGTCATCGCTGATCATATTCGGGCCGTTTCATTTTCAATTGCTGACGGACAATTGCCTAGCAATACCGGGGCGGGTTATGTCATACGTAGGATTCTTAGGAGGGCCATTCGCTACGGCTTTACGTTCCTTGATACCAAGGAACCTTTTATGTACCGGTTGGTCAATGTACTTACGGAAAGTATGGGAAATGCATTCCCGGAGCTGAAGGAGCAGCGCCAATTGATAGAGAATGTGGTCAAGGAAGAAGAGCATTCCTTTTTACATACCTTGGAGCAGGGTTTGGTCTTGTTGGACAATGTGGTCAAACAAACCAAAGGAAAGGAAGTTTCCGGTAGAAAAGCCTTTGAATTGTATGACACCTATGGCTTTCCCATCGATCTTACCGCATTGATATTGGAAGAAAAAGGCTATACCCTGGATGAAAAAGGTTTTCATGAGTCCATGCAAGAACAGAAAGATCGATCACGATCGGCTTCCGAGGTGGCAAAAGGGGATTGGATAGTCCTGATGAATGACGCCGAACAGGAGTTTGTAGGGTACGACATCCTGGAAACCAAGGTAAAGCTGGTCAAATATCGAAAAGTGACTTCTAAAAAAGAAGGGGAGCAATATCAATTGGTATTCAACCTTACGCCTTTTTATCCCGAAGGAGGCGGACAAGTAGGGGATAAAGGTTACTTGGAGGCCGCCAATGGCGATGTGGTTTATATCTTGGATACGAAGAAGGAAAACAATGAGATCGTACATTTTGTAAAGCATTTGCCAAAGCATACGGGGGAGACCTATAAGGCGGTAGTTGACAGGAAACAACGTTTGCGAACGGCCGCCAACCATACGGCGACGCATTTATTGCATCAAGCGCTACGGGAGATTTTAGGTCCGCACGTAGAGCAAAAGGGTTCTGCAGTCCATTCCAAATATCTACGCTTCGATTTCTCCCATTTCGCAAAATTAACGGTAGAGGAGTTGAGGGCTGTTGAGAATTTCGTAAATGCAAGGATCGATGGCCAATTGCCCTTAGAGGAAAATCGCAACGTTCCAATGGAAGAAGCCATGAAGGAAGGGGCCATGGCCCTATTTGGTGAAAAATACGGTGATGCCGTACGAACCATCCGTTTTGGGCAATCCATAGAATTGTGTGGGGGGACCCATGTAAGGAATACAGCGGATATCTGGCATTTTAAAATTAGGTCGGAAGGGGCCGTTGCCGCAGGGATACGTAGGATAGAGGCCATTACCCTGGATGCCGTAAAGGACTTTTACCATCAGAATAACCGTAGCCTATTCGAAATAAAGGACCTTCTTAACAATGCCCAAGACCCGGTCAAGGCCATAGAAGCCCTTCAGACTGAAAATGCCAGACTCAAAAAAGAAGTGGAAGTTTTATTGAAGGATAAGGCCAAAAATCTTAAAGGGGAATTGTTGGGGCAGATGGAAGAGATCAATGGCGTGGCTTTCTTGGCCAAAAAATTGGATTTGGATGCTGCGGGAATCAAGGACCTTTGCTTTGAAATGGGGAATGATAAAGATAATCTGTTCTTGCTTTTTGGTACGGAACAGAATGGAAAGGCCCTGCTTTCTTGCTATATTTCCAAGGAATTGGTGGCTAAAAAGAACTTGAATGCAGGGGCCATTGTCCGGGAACTGGGTAAGTTTATCCAGGGAGGCGGAGGAGGGCAACCGTTCTTCGCCACGGCTGGGGGTAAGAACCCTGAAGGTATTGCGAAGGCATTGGAACAAGCGAAAGGATACCTTTCCTAGACCTATGGAACTACAGACCCGAGTACCGCTACAATCCGCCAATAATCAAATTGATTATCAAAGTCGAGTACTGCTATTGGGTTCTTGTTTTGTGGAGAATATCGGGGCTAAATTGGAGTATTATAAATTTAGGACACTCCAGAATCCGTTTGGTATTTTGTTTCACCCCAAAGCGATTGAAAAGTTGCTTTCGAAGGCCATTAGGGGAGAGTTTTATTCAGAGGATGATATTTTCCATTACAATGAAAGATGGCATTGCTTTGACGTACATTCCGATTTGAGTGATTCGTCCAAAGACGAGCTGTTATCGAAACTGAATGGTGCCCTAACCCTAAGCAGGGAACAACTTACCGTTGCTACCCATGTCTTGGTTACCTTAGGTACATCATGGGTATATCGGCATAGGGCAAGCAATGCACTTGTGGCCAATTGCCATAAAGTGCCGCAGAAAGCCTTTGCCAAGGAATTGCTTTCGGCAACTGAAGTCGTCGACAGTCTAAAAGAAATGATAGGTCTGTTGCAATCCGTGAATCCGAAAATCCAATGCGTACTGACCGTATCGCCTATAAGGCATCTTAAGGATGGCTTTGTAGGGAACCAAAGAAGTAAGGCCCATTTGATCAGTGCGATACATGAAGTGGTTAGTCAATCGGGACAAGAGGCCCAAGTGGCTTATTTTGAGAGTTTTGAGCTTATGATGGATGAGCTTCGCGATTATCGGTTTTATAAAAATGATATGGTACATCCCAATGATTTGGCGGTGGATTATATTTGGGAGAAATTCAGCGGGGTATGGATTTCAGCAAACGCCCAACAAACTATGGGGGCCGTTGAAGAAATACAGAAAGGTATAATGCACCGTCCCTTCTTCCCTGAATCGGAACAGCATCGTAAGTTCTTACAATCGTTGAAACTGAAAATTGAAAAGCTACAACAAAAACACCCCTTCATCACCTTTTAAGCCTCGGCCATTATAGGGTAAGGGAAGGGTTAGGTAAATTCGCCCGACCTACCCCTTTGGGGATTGGATTTTTATAGAGCAAAATTCTTTGCCCATTTAATGTACTGCTCCCAGTCATAATCGGTAACGTCGTGTTTTCCCGATCTTATATGGTAGGCCACGGTCTGTTGCAAGGGGCGGTCAACTTCAGGCATTTCTTTGGACGTCATCCCTTTTTTACCATAAAGTGCATAGATACTGGAGGCATGGTATGTAGAGAGGTACTCACCTTTGGGGTCTGCCCATTGGTCTTCAAGTGCACTGGCCACGTATAAAGGTCTTGGCGCTATCAAAGCCAATAATTGATGTTGGTCTACCGGAAGTGTTCTTTCATTGTTGTTATACTTTAAAAAGCTGTCTGCAAACCAATGTGGGAAAGAAGTATTGATCTGCGCTACGGTCTCACCGAATTTACGCCTGCTCAAGGCCGCGCCGCCACAACCGGAATTGTTGCTTATGACCCCTGCAAACCTTTTATCGGTAGCTCCTGCCCAGAGTGCGGCTTTACCCAAGCGCGAATGTCCGAAAACGAACACTTTGGAAATATTGACGTCGCTTTCCAGATAGTTCATCGCTTTACTCAACCCAAAGGCCCATGCAGAAATACTTCCCCATTCATTCGTTTTGGGTTTGGTTTGTCCATCCCTGTAAAATAGTGGATGTACACCATCTGAAAAATCGTTTTTGTCCGGGTCGATTTCGCCATAGTAAATGGTCGCAAGGCCAAACCCATTATCCAACATCTTTTCTATGGCCCACCTGTGTGCTCTTATCCCCCTACTGCTTTCGGTAGCTTTGTTGTCCGTTATGCCAAAAGAATCATTGTTCATTACCCAAGCTTTTGTAATCGGTACGTTGGGGTCATTGGTCACCGTATGATTGCCGTAATAATTATACCCGAGGAAAACGGGTGCTGTTGGGTTTCCTTTTGGAAGATAAATAAGCATGTAATAAGTAATGCTTTTTTTGTTCTTCTTTAATGTAATGGCCACCTGTTTGCGCCTTGCCTTTCCACCGTAGGCGTCATTGCTTTCTTCCAAAAGTTTAAAGCCATACTCATCCAACCGATCGGGAACCTTACCGTATACCTGCTTTTCGAAGAATTGCAGGATTTCACGGCGCCTGTTTTCTTCCCATTCGGTCTGATTGGTGATAGGATTGCCACTAAAGGAAGTTAACACATCCGGAAGTGTGAATTTGGGAACTTTTGTTTCGTCGTAATTGGCCTGCGATTGTGCAAGGCCTAGGGCGCTAAAGAATAATATAGCGATTAAGGCATAGGTTCTCATAGTATTGGGCGGTAAGGTTATTGATTCATTTTCATTTGGCGCGATGTGTATGGAAATTTTCATTGACCAGTGCAATCCCGTCATCGATCAAATGACCTACTGTCGGGTTGTCTAGTTTTACATTTTCCAAATGGTCACGTATATCTTCTGCAAATATGAAATCGTTGTTGGATTTGGCAAGTTCATAAAGTTCAACGGACAACAGCCAGTCTTCAGGGTAGTTGTCCTTAATGGCCTTAAAGATCTTGTTTCGGGAGATCGTGGTATTCTTACCCTCCCTAAAATCCCGAACTTGTCGGTAAAGCTGCTCGAGCTGGATTCTTTTGGTGTCTTTCTCCGGTTTTATGGTAGTTGTATGTAATTTATGGGTCATAAGGTTAAAACTATTTAAGTCGGCCGGACCGTTATATGCCGATACGATGTGTTCCCCGATGGCCATATGGTAAAATTCCCCATGGGATTGGAAAAGGATTTCGTCACGGTAAACAACCGTGCAGTTTTTGAGGGTAATCAAAATAATTTCCCCCATTAAATTACGTGTTCCGGTAATGATTTGGCCCGAAACGGTCACGCCTCCCTCGAAATCGAGTGTAACTTGCTTTCCTTCATAAATGTCATAGGCTTTAAGGTCACGGGGACTCATGTCCTCAATGGCCAAATTGATGCCTTTTAATTTTCCCAATGGACTCCCGAAACCTGCAGGGTGTTTGTCGATCCCATGGCCGATCAGTTCTTTTTCGCGATACGCCAATGCGGTGGGGCCATTGGTTTTGAAGAATATTGGTTGGCCTTTGTGGGATAGTACCTTATCGAAATTTCCGGAAATTTGCAAACCGGTGCTTAATTCAATGGTTCCCAATTCCTTGGAGTTGATCAATTTATCGATGCCTAGTAGTCCACCTTGTCGTAATGCCATGGTGTTTGCGAATTCCTCCAATACTTGACTTAGAAATGCGAAATCAGGGGTAACGAACAGTTGGGGTTGTGGTTTGGTGATATCAAAAGTCTTGTGGGCAGCTTCGATGGAATAAGGTATTTTTTTTACTTTATCGGTCATACACCATTTGCTTTCCCCTATGGATGACAAAAGTCCGGCACCGTAGATCTTAGGTTTGTCCAAGGTACCGATTAGGCCGTATTCAACCGTCCACCAATGTAAATTCCGTATAAGGGCCATTTCACTGGGTTCCCCCATATTTTGTTGTAGTGTACCGATCTTATCCTCGGCCTTTTGAATCTCACTTTGCGTAGTACCACTGGCTTCTTTGATAATGGAAAGATGCCGTACGGCCTCGAACAACTCAAAATCCTTGGCGCTTGAGATGGCCTTGCATCCGATCTCCCCAAAGCGTCTTAGGTATTCCGCGTATTCAGGATTTGCGATAATCGGGGCATGCCCGGCACCTTCATGTATGATATCCGGGGCAGGGGTATATTCAATATGCTCCAGTTGTCTGATATCGGAGGCAATAACGAGAACGTTATAGGCCTGGAACTCCATAAATGCCGAAGGCGGGATAAAACCGTCTACCGCTACCGCTGCCCATCCAATATCTTTAAGGATTCGGTTCATGCCGTACATGTTCGGGATTTGTTCAATCGAAATCCCTGTTTTTTTTAAGCCTTCCAGATAGGAGCCATGTGCAACACGACCTAAATAATCCACGTTTTTTCGCATTACGTAACGCCATACGGCCTGATCTATGGCAGAATATTCCCCGTAATCCTGGGGTTTTATGAACTGCCTCAGATGACCGGGAAGTTTGTCCAGTATGGGATTGCTCTTGTACGACACTTTTTTTGGTTTTGTTTTATCTAAAGTTACGAAAATGGGTCGTGATTTGGACTCTTTTGGGCTTGGGTATAAAAAACCGCCAATTTAAAGGCGGTTTCACTCGTTTTATTTTTTATTTTGAAGCACTTCCAGGGGGATATTGTTGTAGTATTTCATAAACGAATTCCCGTATACGCTGTTCTTTCTTTTCAATATTACTGGTGTTGTCCAAGGTGCCGATTCCCTTACCTTGCCATACCAATTCCTTGTTTTTGGCGTCGATCAAATCGATATAGAGCGAACCTTGGGTGCGTGTACTTACCGCCGGATTGTTCCATCCCCAACCGGGACCAAAACCACCCCAATAGTAGGGATGCCATCCCCAACCACCACCCCAGTAGTTGTTGTATACATCAACCTGTTCCTGTTCCCGAGTGAATATACTCACCAAAACATCCGGATTATCGGATTTTACCATGCCCTTAGCAGTTAATTCGGCATCTATGGCTTTAAGGATCCTCTTTTTATCCAAGTCCGATATTTGTGCCTTATCGATTCCTGTTTTATAAAAAGCATAGGTGTTGTAACCGTTGAAATCGACTTCCTTGTCATAATCGGATAAAACGCGGACCGATACACAGGAACTTAAAAAAAGCAGTGCCATTATGGGGAGCGCTAGAATTTTCGTTGTTTTCATAACTTATTTTATTTAGGAATTAATGCTTCATGTTAAAATAAATAAGCTCAAAAATCGTGCCGAAAGACTAAAAAATCATCTTGAATTTGTCTTGGAATTATACCCAAAAGGGCAGTGCCTGCATCCGCTCTCGCAGCAATAGCCACGTTTAAGATGGTACTGTTCCGTAAAGACCTTATAGCCCATTTCTGAGAGGTAAAAATCACCTTCTTCGGGCTTGATTATTTTTTTCATTGGGAACGGAATGTTTTTTGTCCTATGCGCCAAAATTAATGGTTTCTGTCGATATAGCCTGTTTTGGGAATGTTAAGTCCTTTGAATTTATTGCTTTTTTGAAGGGAAGGGTGTTTTTGTCGATTTTTGGGGTAACACGCCCTGATTTATCGAGGACGTTTATATTTTAACAATTATATTTGGAATAAGTCGTTATATAATCGGATCATGATTTTAGTATTCAGACATTTTTTCTATAAAAATTATGTAGGTCTTTCCCTTTGGCCTTTCATTTTTTTAAAAAATGATGCCTTAAAAAACGATGTCTATCTCATTAACCATGAGCGAATACACCTGGTTCAACAAAAGGAATTGTTGATTTTCCCTTTCTATATCCTTTATATAACCGAATGGCTCGTAAAGTCCCTGTACTATTTAAACTGTTATAAAGGGTATCAAAACCTTAGTTTTGAACGGGAGGCCTATCGCAATGAAAAAAACTTGGATTACCTTGCAAACCGTTCCTTTTTCAGCTTTATTAAATATCTTTGGTGCTGAAAATCCGTTAAATGCGAATTGAGAACCAAAAAGTGAACCTCCCGATTTTGGAGGAGAAAAGGGTTGCCCTCTTTATAAAAAGGGAGGATAAAATACATCCGCTCATTTCGGGGAATAAATACCGTAAATTAAAATACAATATCCAAAAGGCCATGCTCGGGAAGCATGATACCCTTTTGACCTTCGGCGGTGCGTATTCCAATCATATCGCAGCTGCTGCATGTGCTGCACAGGAATATGGATTACAGAGTGTAGGGGTGATCCGTGGTGAGGAATTGGCTTTTAAATGGAAGGATAACCCGACTTTGGCACTGGCGGCCGAAATGGGGATGCAGTTGAAGTTTGTTCCTCGAGGGGATTATAGAAAAATAAAGAATGGGGAATTTTTGGCCCGGTTGAATGATGAATTCGGTCGGTTTTATCCCTTACCGGAAGGGGGTTCCAATACCTTGGCGGTTAAAGGTTGTGAAGAGATCTTGACCGGGGAGGATGCCGATTTTGATATCATATGCAGTAGTGTGGGTACAGGAGGTACCGTTGCGGGGATCATCAATGCTTCGGGAATCGATCAACACGTCTTGGGTTTCCCTGCCTTGAAAGGGGATTTTTTAAAGGAAGATATTCGTAAATTTGCCGTCAAAGGGAATTGGGACTTGCAGACCGATTATCATTTTGGGGGGTATGCGAAAGTAACTCCTGAGCTGATAAGATTCATGAATGATTTTAAACGAGAAACCAAAATTCCTTTAGATCCGGTGTATACGGGTAAAATGATGTTTGGCTTGTTGGATATGGTCCAAAAGGGTCAATTTAAACCGGGCACCAAAATATTGGCCATCCACACAGGAGGGTTGCAGGGAATAAAAGGAATGAATGCCAAATTGAAAATAAAGAACTTACCATTGATCGATTTATGATGAAAAAACTGATTTCAATAGCGGTTTTAGGGATTTTCCTTATCGGTTGTAAGGCCAGTAAGCGAACCACACATACCGATAGGTCCGTTCAAAGGGAGGCTAAAACCACGAATGAAAATACCCGGCATACCTATGCATCCACCGGACGTTATCCCCTCCCGGAGGATGACGGGAAATTCAAAAGATTTTCGATAGGCTCTGCGGAAGAGTATATAGATACCTTTTCTGAAATTTCACAATACGAAATGAAGGCGTATGGCATCCCGGCGAGTATAACCTTGGCACAAGGCCTGCTCGAAAGTGGATATGGAAAAGGGGAGTTGGCGGTAAAGACCAATAACCATTTTGGTATAAAATGCCATAAGGGTTGGCAAGGCGATTATGATTATCACGACGACGATGAAAAAGGGGAATGCTTTCGGAAATACAATCACCCCATGTATTCTTATAGGGACCATAGTGAATTCTTGACCAGTAGGGCCCGTTATGCCTTTTTGTTCAACTATGGCAGTACCGACTACGAACGATGGGCGAAAGGCCTTCGTGAAGCCGGTTATGCCACCGATCGTAAATATCCACAAAAACTGATATATCTTATAGAGAAGTACAAGCTTTACAGGTTCGACAAGGGAGTACGATTGGACAATGCAATAGTCGCTGCGGAACCTAAGGTTATGGCGAACAAGGTTCACGTAGTGAAAAAGGGCGACACTTTATATTCCATCTCAAGAAGATATTTTATCTCCGTTGACGAGATAAAACGGATCAATAATATGAATTCCAATAATTTGGCGATAGGACAGAAAATCACTATCCAGACCAAGTAGACCAAAAAATAGAAATGATTTATAAAAGAAGTAGTGCCTTGTTTGCCGAGGCCAGGAAGTATATCCCCGGTGGGGTCAATTCCCCGGTAAGGGCGTTTAAGGCCGTTGGCGGTGATCCCATTTTTGTAAAACAGGCAAAAGGGGCATATTTATATGACGAGGATGGAAATAAATTGATCGATTATATTGCGTCCTGGGGGCCGCTTATCCTAGGTCATGCCCATGGTCCGGTAATTGATGCTGTTATTGAAAAGGCCAAGAAAGGGACTTCGTTCGGTATGCCGACCGAGATTGAAACCGATTTGGCCGAACTTGCGGTATCCATGGTGCCCAATATCGATAAAATCAGGTTCGTCAATAGTGGGACCGAAGCCTGTATGAGTGCCGTTCGATTGGCACGTGGATATACGGGAAAGGACAAAATCATAAAATTTGCAGGCTGTTATCACGGGCATTCCGATTCTTTTTTGATCCAAGCCGGCAGTGGGGCGGTTACTTTCGGAAGCCCCAACAGTCCGGGGGTTACCCAAGGAACGGCCAAAGATACCTTATTGGCCAATTATAACGACTTGGAAAGCGTAAAGGAATTGGTCAAAGCCAATAAGGGGAGCATAGCTGCCGTGATCATTGAACCTATCGCCGGGAATATGGGATGTATTATCCCTGAGAAAGAATTTATCAACGGATTGAGGACACTATGTACGCAAGAAAATATCCTATTGATTTTTGATGAGGTAATGACCGGTTTCCGATTGGGAAAAGGTGGTGCCCAGGAGGCTTTGGGAATCGATGCCGATATTGTGACCTTCGGGAAGGTTATCGGTGGAGGTTTGCCTGTCGGTGCCTTTGCGGCAAAGGATGAGATCATGGGGCATTTGGCACCGGACGGACCCGTTTACCAAGCAGGTACCTTAAGTGGGAATCCCTTGGCAATGGCGGCAGGGTTGGCCATGTTGACCGAGCTTGATAAAAACCCAAGTGTTTTTAAGAGTTTAGCCGATAAGACCGCCTATTTGCATAACGGTTTGGAGGAAGTTTTGGTCAAGAATGGGATTCCACATCAAATAAACCGATTCGGAAGTATGGTTTCGGTGCATTTTACCCACGAACCTGTGGTGGATTTCGCATCATCGGCCAAAGGGAATAACGAGACCTTCAAAAAATATTTCCACGGAATGTTACGGCAAGGGGTTTATTTGCCCCCCAGCGCTTTTGAAAGTTATTTCTTGAATGATGCCCTTTCCTATGGCGATTTGGATTTTACCATAAAAAGCTTGGAAAGAATTGTGGATGACTTAAAATAAAAAAAGGCGCATTTAGCGCCTTTTTTTATTCTTTATTTGATGTTATTTCCTCCTTTTGGATTCTCTTCCCTCGCCCATGTCGCGATTCCCTCTTTTTTGCCTCTTCATTTCCCATTTGGCGTACTGCTCGTCATTAAGGATTTTCTTCATTGAGGCCTTTTGGGCGATGGCTGCATCCATACGTTCCAATTGAAGTGCATATTTTTCATCGGCTGATAATTTAGGCCGTTCCCCGGAATCCCTTAACGCCTTGCGTTCTTCCATTTTGGCTTTTCGTTTGGTGGCATTCTCCAAATTCAATGCCTGGATTTTCGTTTGTTGTGCTTCGGTAAGATCGAGTTCCAAAGTCATTTTTTTAGTTTGAAGGGTCGCTATTTGTTCAACGGTCAAATCCTTCATTGAATTTCCCCTGTTACCTTTTCTTTGTTGCGCCATAGCGGTTGTACCTACTATCAAGGCAACCAATACGATTACTTTTTTCATGTTTTTTATTTTTAATGGATTTTGATAGTAAGACTTTTATTAGCTACAATGGTTTAACAACCGAATTTGATTTGTATTTAGTTTAACAGATATTGACATAAGAAAAGGGCAAGAAGATGTCTCCTTGCCCTTATTATGAAATCTTTGGAAATCTTAACCGGATGTATCGACCCGATTCGATTTTTATGTAAGATACATTAATGGTTATAATGGAAATAAACTTTGAAAAGTAACATTAATACCATGTAAGTTCCTAAAGCTATAAAATAGGTCATAATGTGTGGGGCTTTTTGATTATACCATCAAATATAGGTATAGATTCAGCTTCGTATTTTGAATTGTTGCCAATGAAACATTTTATAAGGTGAAATATCCGATTTCTGTGGTTAGGGTTTTTTGCTTATCGATGAATGCTGCTTTTCAACGGATTTTCCCATTTTATGGGCGGGGAATAATGAAATGAAGAAAGGAAAAATCGTGGAAAATCGTCTCGGGGGTGTAACATTTTTGGGATGATGTAGTCTTATGGTTAGAGAATTTCATTCTTTCCACCCCGATGGATATCGGGATTTGAATTAGTCGGTAAATAAAGCTGTTGCATTGCAATGGCTTTATTTTTTTATCTTAAAAACAACGGTTTTGGTCGTTAAATGGTTAGCAATATGGGGTTTAACAAAAAAATAACACCTCGAATTCGATTTATTCCCTTCGCAACAATCCATTGAAAAGCATGTATTCCAGATACATTTCACGAAATATAATTGATAATATGACAAAATATATGGTGTTTTATTGATAAAAATTTTTTAAATTAGGGTAGATATTGAGTAAGTGCAAATTCACAAACAATAATAGCTGCTCAAATCTGTTATATATTTGTATGATATTTAAATGAAATGTTATGAATATAAAAGCAATCTTTCTAGGTCTTATCACTGGTCTGTTATTTGTAAACGGGATGTTTGCAATAGACCTCCATAGGAATGATGATAACTTCGATATCAATTCCATAGTTTATATCGAGGAGGATACGGAAGTTGAACTTGGTTTTGATACATCGGATTACCTTCCGGAAGGCTTCAATGCCTATGAATTTTATTTTGATGTGGCTGGGCTTTCCTTTATGGAAGACGAGTACGACAACGATTTCAACACCAAACCATATCTACCTATAGGGTTCGATGCATATGCTTATCCTACCGATGTACAAAGTATCAACTATTATAATGTGGTTGAAGACACGCCGGTCGAAGTTGGTTTCGACACCGAACAATACTTGCCGGAAAATTTTAATGCGTTCTCCAAAAAATAAATTCAAAAATTAGAATGTAAAACAAAACCCCCGTATGTACGGGGGTTTTTATATTTAAAAAATCAAGGGAATCACAAATTGGAACATGAATACCAATAAGGCGACCGCGACCAAATTCAATATGAAACCGATTCGGGCCATTTCATGTACCTTAATGTACCCACTGGCAAAAACGATCGCATTGGGTGGGGTGGCCATCGGGAGCATAAAGGCACAGCTGCTCGCTATGGTAACAGGAATGAGCAAATAGAGCACGGGAACCTCAAGACCTATGGCAATACCGGCAACCACCGGGGCCAAAACGGCCACCAATGCCACGTTACTCATTATCTCGGTCATGAACAACATCAAGAATATCAATAGGATAGCCGTAAATAATATGCTTATTTCGCTAGCGGCTATTAATTGGGCCACCATATCGACGATGCCACTCACCGACATCCCTTTGGCGAGGGCCAAACCACCCCCGAATAACACCAATATTCCCCAAGCCAATTTATGGGTGTCTCCCCATACGATTATGAAATCCCCCTTTTTTATATTGTAGGGAACCGTAAATAAAAGGACGGCGGCCACCATACTTATTGTGGTGTCCGAAAGTCCCAGGCCGGGGACGATCGAATTGATCAACGTTCTGAAAATCCATAGAGATACGGTAATACCGAAAATGACCAAAACCATTTTCTCTTTTCCGCCCATTGGCCCAAGTTTTGCCAGTTCGTTCTGTATCACTTCCTTTGAGGCGGTAAACTTCAATTCCTTATTGGGGAACATCCATTTTACCAAAACGAAATAGCTGATGGCCAGCATTACGGCAGAAAAGGGCACACCAATGATCATCCATTTCAAAAATGAAATCTCAATATGGTATTCGTTTTCCAATAGTCCGATCATTACGGAATTGGGTGGGGTGCCAATGACCGTTGCGATTCCTCCTGCATTGGCTGAAAATGCGATACCGAGCATGACGCTCAAAGCGAAGTTCTTGTCATTCTTGGTATATCCGTCCCGATCATCGATCAATAAGCCGATTACCGACATGGCTATGGGTAGCATGACTACCGTACTTGCGGTATTGCTGATCCACATACTCAACGTGGCGGTAGCAATCATGAAACCCAATACGACCTTATTTGGGGTAGTTCCTGTCAATCGAATGATGTTCAGGGCAATTCTTCGATGAAGATTTACTTTTTCCAAGGCCAAGGCCATAACAAATCCCCCGAAAAAGAGAAATACGATGGGACTACCATAATTGGCCCCTACATCCTCCATGGGCATAATATCCAAAACGGGGAATAGAATTAACGGTAATAAAGCAGTTACCGAAATGGAGACGGTTTCGGTAATCCACCATACGACCATCCAAAGGGCAACGGCAATGACCATATCGCCCTTAACGGAAATAAGGGATACGGGAAATTTTAAAAGGATAATAAATAATAGGGGTCCAAGAAAGAGTCCAATTTTTCTGCCTAGCGTCATAGGATATTATATGACCCCTAAACTAGTTTTTTTTTGACTATTGAGCAATACCCTGGCGATATCCTACATTTCATGGATACTTCCGGGTGTATATGGTTATATCGTCCAGAGGCGCGTATTGCTGAATATCACGGTGCTAAGGGACTTCCTTCATTGCCTGCTGCGGGCAGCCCGAACCTAGGATTTGAGTTGAACGGTTTTTGAGTCCCCTTCAACAACGACCTTGATCAAATCATGTTTGGAAAGGGCTTTCATGGCCTTGTCCCATTTCTTGCCACTTAAACCGGCGGTGCTCTTAAGGCTTGCCAATTCCATTTGACCTTCAGGTTTTAACAGGTCCAATATCGATTTCTCTTCCTCCGATAATTCGATCTGTTTTTTCTCAGGGCGCATTTGAGGAAAGAACAAAACCTCTTGGATCGAGGAGTTGTTGGTCAATAACATGACCAAACGATCAATACCGATCCCTATACCCGAAGTTGGGGGCATCCCATATTCCAAGGCACGTAAGAAATCCTGATCGATGAACATGGCCTCGTCATCCCCTTTTTCGGAAAGTTTCAGCTGTTCTTCAAAACGCTCCCGTTGGTCAATGGGGTCATTCAATTCCGAATAGGCATTGGCCAATTCCTTACCGTTGACCATCAATTCAAAACGTTCGGTCAGCGCAGGATTGTTTCGGTGTTCCTTCGTTAACGGACTCATTTCTTTTGGGTAATCGATGATGAAGGTAGGTTGAATGTAGTGATGCTCACATTTCTCCCCGAAAATTTCATCGATTAATTTGCCGACCCCCATGGTATCGTCGACCTCGATACCCAATCCTTTCGCAGTGTCACGTAGCTCTTCTTCATCCATATCGGCTACATCAATACCGGTATGTATTTTGATGGCTTCCAAAATAGGCACTCTTGCATAAGGCGCTTTGAATTCGATTTCATGCTTGCCAACGGTCACCTTCGAGGTTCCATTGGCATCTATGGCCACTTTTTCCAACAGTTTCTCCGTGGTGTCCATCATCCAATTGTAATCCTTGTAAGCAACATAGAGTTCCATTACCGTAAATTCAGGGTTATGGGTACGGTCCATACCTTCGTTCCTGAAATCTTTGGAGAACTCATAGACACCATCAAAACCACCGACGATCAATCTTTTCAAATACAGTTCATTGGCAATTCTCAGGTACAACGGAATGTTCAATGCGTTGTGGTGGGTAAGGAACGGTCTGGCTGCGGCCCCACCGGGAATGGGCTGTAGAATAGGGGTTTCCACTTCCAAATAACCTCTTTCATTATAGAATTCACGTATGCTATTGGTAATTTTGGTACGCTTTACAAAGGTTTCCTTTACCGACGGATTTACGATCAAATCAACATAGCGTTGTCGATATCTTAATTCGGGGTCGTTGAATTCATCGAAAACATGTCCTTCCGCATCTTTTTTGGGTAGGGGTAAAGGTCGTAATGCCTTACTGAGCATCGTGAAGGTTTTGACCATCACTGTTTTTTCACCTACCTTGGTGGTGAACAATTCCCCTTCGACACCGATAATATCCCCAATATCCAAAAGTTTCTTATACACTTCATTATATAGGGTTTTATCTTCCCCAGGGCAGATTTCATCCCTATTGAAATAGAGCTGTATTCTACCCTCACTATCCTGCAACTCGGCAAAAGATGCCTTACCTTGAATACGACGGGACATTAACCTTCCTGAAATGATTACTTTTTTCCCTTCCTCATAATTTGTTTTAATGTCCTTTGATTTGGCATTAATGGGGTATAAGGGTGCGGGGTATGGGTTTATTCCCAATTCCCTCAATTTGGTCAATTTTTGTCTCCGGATTACTTCTTGTTCTGAAAGTTGCATATAATGGTATTAAGGCTGCAAAATTACATTATTTCAAAAAAGAGAAAAGCTACTTTTTGATTTTTAAGCTTATTTAATGATGACTATTGATGATTATGATAAAAATCATAGGATACCGAAGAACTCAGTACTTCTTTTGTAAGGTTAAGTTAATCGGTTTCAATAATACCCAAATCACCGAAAATTTTCCTTTAGTCAGGAAAAAAGTGTCTGTATTATCAAGCTTAAGGAAACTTTAAATTTTACTCAATGAAAAATATTATAATAGGTATTGTCGCTGTTTTGGGTTTTGGTTTTAACACTGTGGCGCAAGATTTGGCACCGTACATAAGGATTGTTGGGACCAATGGATCCATTGAACAATCTTCAGAAAAGATCATCGAAGTACTCAAGGAAAATTCTTTCCGGATTTTAGGGTCGTATTACCCTGCAAACCGAAGTTCATTGAAGGTAATCGTATTCACCCGAAAGGATTTGGAAAACACGGTTGTAAAGACAGCCGATAGGGGAGCACTCGCAGCAGCATTCAAAGTGGGTCTGGTTGAGAAAGGCGGAAAGGTTACCGTGTCCTATACAAATCCCGATTATATCCTTAGGGCCTATTTAAGGGATGATTATACTTCCAATCAAGGTGTTTTCGAAAAGTTCAGTGCCGATCTAAAAAGTACTTTTTCCGCGATTGGCAATGATTTTGTTCCTTTTGGAGGTACCGTACCCGCCGATAAGCTTAAAAAATACCATTATAAAATAATGATGCCCTACTTTACCGATCCGGTAGAACTCAATGAATTCGCTTCATTTGAAGAAGGACTGAAAATCATTGAGGCCAATTTAAAGGCAAAAAAAGGACAAACCGTACAAGTATACAAATTGGTATATCCCAATAATAAAGTTGCGGTCTTTGGTGTAGGACTTACTGGCAAAGAAGACGGTGAGGCCTATTTTTTACCTAAAATTGGCGTTGAGCATGTGGCGGCCCTTCCTTATGAGATAATTTTACAAGGTAAACAGGCCACTATGTTGCACGGCAAATACAGGATTGCACTTCATTGGCCCAATTTGACGATGGGGACCTTCATGAAGATAATGAGTACCCCCGGGGACATTGAGGATACCCTTGAAGCGCTTTGTAAACCAGCGGCTTCCAGGTCAAATTCACCTTAAGTTTTATAAAGGCGGCATTGGTTTGAGTTTTATATGGGATAAAGGCCTTAGATGATAAGGGGTCTTTTTGAACAAAACTGTAACATAGTACTTTCTTTTACGTCATATAAGTACATCAATCAATAAAATCCTACTTCTATGAGTTTAATTCGTGTGCTTTTGGCCATCATATTTCCACCTTTGTCGGTTATCGGGAAGGGTTGTGGGTCGTTTCTGATTGTCTTACTTTTGACTTTTTGTGGATGGGTTCCCGGAGTCATAGCGGCTTTGGTCATTCTGAATAACCCTAATTGACGATCTAAATATGTTCAAATTTCGATTTTGGTCATTACTGCTTGTTCTGGCCTTGGTTACCGGTTGCAATTTTACAGAGGAAATTTATTTTAACGCAGATGGTACCGGAAAGATGGACATAGGTTTTGACGGCAGTGAAATGCTAAGGATGTTGCCTGCCTCAGATTCGACACGGATAGAGGAAGTTGTCGATTCAACCATTGTATTCAAAGATTTACTTCATGAAAAAAAGGATAGCATTGCCCAATTATCCCCAGAACAACAGGCAGAACTCAAAAAGCTCGAACCCTTTAGCCTTCATATGTTGGTCGATACCGAAAAGGGTATAATGAACTTTGATATGTTTACCGATTTTAAGGACGTATCCGAGGTAAACGATGCTTTTAATGCCTTTCAAAGCGCTAGTTCGGTAGGGCCGGTGGCAGGCGGCAAACCCATGCCCGGGAATTCGGGGAATGAGGCGACCAAGGTTAGTTACGTATTCGATAAAAAAAGGTTTGTAAGAAAGGCGACCATAGTAGATCAAGAACTATTTCGTCAAAGCTTGGATAGTCTTGAGGTCGCGGAAATGTTTTTATCAAGTTCTACCTATACGTTTAAATACCATTTTCCGAAAAGGGTAAAGAAAACGAATGTCGAGGATGCCACGTTTTCCATCGATGGAAAAACCATGGTCTATGAGGTCAATTTCCTGGATATGATCAAGGACCCGGAATCCATTCTGATTGAAGTTGAATTGGGGAATTAGGCATTCGCTTTTCGTATATTTGCACCTATGAACAAGAATGTTGAATTACGGGATTTGGGACTGAAGGATTATAAGGAGACCTGGGACTACCAAGAACTCCTTTTTAAGGAAGTCGTTGACCTGAAAATCAAAAATAGAAGGGAGGGATCGGCAGTGCCAACGCCCAATCATTTTCTTTTTGTGGAACATCCCCATGTTTATACCCTGGGTAAAAGTGGGGATATCGGCAATTTGTTGGTCGATGAAAAAGTCCTGGAAGAAAAAGGGGCTACCTTTTATAAGATCAATAGGGGTGGGGACATTACCTATCACGGTCCTGGACAGATCGTGGGTTACCCTATTTTGGATCTGGACAATTTTTTCACCGATATTCATAAATACCTGAGGTTTTTGGAAGAGATGGTCATATTGACCCTCGGCGAATACGGTCTAAAAGCCGAGCGTTCCGAAGGGGAGACCGGGGTTTGGTTGGATGTAGGCACCCCGTTTGCCCGAAAAATATGTGCTATGGGCGTACGCGCCAGCCGTTGGGTGACCATGCACGGGTTTGCATTGAACGTAAATGCCGATCTGGGCTATTTTGACTTGATGATTCCCTGTGGGATCAGGGGCAAAGCAGTTACTTCCCTGAATGTCGAATTGGGAAAGCAAGAGGTGCCAATGGATGAGGTTAAGGGAAAATTATTGAAACATTTCGAGAATTTGTTTCATGCGCAATTCATCAAACAAAATAAACCGGTTTAGTCCTTGGATTTTTATATTATTCTAATATGTCGGTTATAAAGGTTCTTTAAGGTATATCGGTAATATCAAGTTCCCGTGCTTTTGGTTGGTTCTAATTGGCATTCGGGAAGGATGGTTAATCTTACCGAAGAAGTTTATGATTGACATGTTCAAATCTTTCAGCAAGCTATTCGGTACCTAGGCGCAAGTGGATTCGAATACGGTTACCTGGGATAGCTCCCTGTTTAGATCAAGAATTCCAGACCTTTTGGCATTTTGAGTTAAGACCTTCTTAGGGGGGTGGTATTTTCGAAGTCCGTGCTTTATTCAGAAATAGAACTAAGTACCATGGAACTCAGGAGATTCCCTTTGCCATTGTAGGATTCGGTCTTTACGGTACCCACTCCTTCGGAAATCCAGCTACGACTCGGGAAATTCTTGTCGACCATCATCATCTTTGAACGATTATCGCTGTAGATCACATAACAATCGAATGTC
Organism: Maribacter polysaccharolyticus; assembly: GCF_028882255.1. Taxonomy (GTDB): domain Bacteria; phylum Bacteroidota; class Bacteroidia; order Flavobacteriales; family Flavobacteriaceae; genus Maribacter_A; species Maribacter_A polysaccharolyticus. The sequence goes on along the minus strand of NZ_JARBUY010000004.1, from coordinate 7,944 downwards.
CCGGCCGGTACGGTAATGGTTTCTTTCTTCTCTACTTTACGGTTGGTCATTTCCACCTCCATTTTCATATTCATGGCCCCCATATTGATTTTCATGCTTACTCCCGCATCGGGTAGTTCCATACCTGATTGCATTTGTGTGGGCCATTCTATATCAGTTCCGGTGATTTCCGCTTCCATTTCACCGTATTGTTCCATCATCTGGGTCGAAAGCAGGGATTTGTAGTCGATACGGATGACATTGCCGTCACAGGTCATGGTATAGGACATTTCATATGGGTTTTTCCCTTTGTCATCCATGAAACCCATATTGATTTCCGCTTCGGTGCCATTAGCCGTTTTCCGGACATTTTTGAATTCCTGCCATTGGGATCCCTCGACTTTTCCTTTCTTGTTGTAGAGGGTATATTCCAACCGTAGGCCTTCTTTCATAGGGAAAAAGGTATCACACATTTGGGCGGCCAGACCTCCTGGTAGACAAAAAGCTAATAGGATAACTAAGGTTTTCAGGTTTTTTCTTGGGTATTTCATCTCTTTTCTATGGGTTTTTTAATTTATACTTATTGTTTTACGAATTCAACCCTACGATTTTGGGCCTTACCATCCAGGGTACCGTTGTCGCCCACCGGTTCTGATTCTCCCCGCCCATCGGTCCGAAGCCTATTCGGGTCAATATTGTAAACCTCTACAAGGGCTTTTTTAACTGCATCTGCCCTTTCTTTGGAGAGTTGAATATTAGAGGCGTCATCCCCATCAGCATCGGTATGCCCGATAATATTGAGATTCATTCCACTTTCTTGTTGCAATACCTGTGAAATCTGGAGGATGATACCCATAGACTGGGGTTGGATGTTGGCCGATCCCGAGTCGAACAAAATGCCATTGGTAGATACTTTACCCTCTGAAATGAGTTTTTGGCGCAAATCAAGTCCACCTTCGGCCACTTTCAGGTTGGTTATAAAAACCCGTTCTTCCCCGTCCTTGAAATTATTGGCATGAAATTTCAAGGTGCTCAAGATACTTCCCGAAGGCACTAGCCTTGGGACATCAATATATTTGACCTCATTTACCCAGAGCCTGAATCGTTCCTTGTTAACGGCTATGGAAACATGGGGGCCATCCACTATTTCGTTTCTGATATCGGCTTTAACGGTACTATAGATTTCCCTCTTATTGTTGATTCTGTTCTCAATGGTAATGCCTATGGGTGAATATTGACAGAAGGGGATGTGTGCTTGGGCAAAGTTGCCCCCTTCCTTGAATTTTTGATCATCGCTTAAATCAACTCTCAAATGGGCCGTTGAAGAAGTTCTTTTGGTAAGGCCCAAGGCCATTATATTAAATTCAATCGTATATTCTTCTGGAAGTTTAGGTACGTCAGGAATAAAATAAATGTTATATCCGGATTTCAGCTCAAACCATTTTTGGGGTGAATCACCAATGGTCACGAGTTCACCCCCCGCGTTGGTATTCCATTTGGATGGAAAATCCCCAATAAAATCATTTGAAAAGTCGTCGAAGAACAGAAGTTTGTCACCGGGTACATAGTCGAATTTGCTGTAAACTTCAATGGGCTTAACGCCACTGCTCCCACCATTACCCACTGGGCTGTTTGTACCTTGGGGATTTCCAGTGGTTCCGGGATCATTGCCACCATCCATAGGTGGAATTTGTGGGACTTGCTGCTCCTCCTTTTTTCCGGGTTCCAAAATGCTGTCCAAGACTTCATCGGTCTTTTTGGAGGTTTCACTATCAACACGTCGCTCCACGGTCCGTTCTGCTGCCCTTTCGGCCACCTTGCCCAGTTTTTTTAAAATCTGACCATTCACCTGGGTCGCGAATCCTACTATTAAAAGGAAAGATATCAGTTGCCTTAAAAATCTTATGGGAGTTTTCATGATCTTTATACATTAGGTGTTCTCTACAAGTCAATGAATTCGCAAGATCCATTGATAATCAATGGGTTGCAATAGGTAATTGAGGTTGGTTTTCAGGAGGTATATAAAAATAACAAGAATAACCCCAATTCAAAGTGAAATCCTATATACGGTGGAAAGAAATGTATAATCAGTTAAGAATCAAGTACAAGAGGTAAATCGGAGTTAATTCATTTGATAAACTATGATGGAGTTCCCTTGATCTTTAGCGACTACTTCCAATTTCCGATCATTCTCCATGTCGGTCAGCGCTATAGGGGAGGTCCCAAAAACAGGAAATCCGGAGATGGGTTTGGCTTGACTGTCATAGAGGTAAACTTTTTGGTTTTGAATATCGGTAACCCCTACATAGATCTTATCGTAAATGTAAAATATTTCAGGTTTTGAATACACGCCAAAATCAAGTTCCACTTTTTTGCCTTTAATACTCAGTACATTGTCGTTCATATAGACAAAGGTATTGCTGGTGGCATCAATGCCATGATCTTCGTTTAATCGAAGGTTGGTCGTATTCAATTTCCCATTGCCTCCAATTTGGTAAAGCACCCCTTTTTTGTCGGTTAAAACAAACTTGTTTTTATAGAGTTGCACATTATTCCTTGAGAAATCAATGGGATTGTCGACTTTGGTTCGAACACTTCCCACACGGTTCATGATTTTTAATGAACCGTTGTCGAGCATAAAGGCCAAATAGTCCTTATTTGCTATTCGAAAATGTTTTGGAGGGGCTATAATGGCACTTTCCGCTTTTGTATACTTAAACCCTTGAACAATGTTCCCTGTATTGTTGTACATGAATATTTTGTCTCCTTGGGTTACTACGAAGCGATAATTTTTATTTTTCTCATAATCAAAAACGGCCAACCCGTTAAGGTTGCCGCCTTCAAACTTTTTATTGAAAGGTGCCACTTCCATACCATTGCGATCTAGGACCAAAAATTGGTTGCTGGTCGTAAAAGCCAGCTGCAATTTTCGGTTTTTATAGATGTCTACCTGATGTATTTTTCCTTGTATGGGGCCTTCCAATTGCTTTTTCCAAAGTAATTTTCCGTTGGTGGAAATCAAGTACAGATTGTATTCCTGGTCTTGTACCACGATCTCTTTTTTATGGGTGCGGTGGTTGGTTACAAATTGGGGTGCGGTGGCCAAATCGGCGTCCAAGGTAAATGTGAACAGGGGGGAGACGTTGGCGATCTTCGATTTTCTTGCCGTCTGTTGAACGGCGAAATTGGTATGAAAGAACCCTTTGTCAGTTACTACCTGTGCCGCAAAGGTGTTTTTCCCTGATGTCGCTTTTTGGATATCACTGATGGATTCTTTTGAAAAACCTTCCTTTGTAATTTGTTGTATGCCATTGGGGTTGGAAATGTATAATATCGTTGATTCGTCGGCCAGGGCGTCTTTGGCAGAGGCATACTCATCTGTCTTATCAAAGGTAACTCCATTTTTATAGTTCAGGATAATGTCCTGGATCATAGCTTGGCTTTCCCCGAAAACAAAGGCATTTTCAAAAAGGGTACAAAAATTAGCCGAAAAATTATTGACCAAGGGGTTTAAATGGGAAACCAAAAAATCAGGAGCGTTGAGCTGAAGAATTTGGTTGCCTTGATATTCGTACTCTGATTTTTTAATGTCCGAAAGGTATTGCGATAATCGTTCCGAACCATAAGTGTTCAGGAAAATGGCTTTTTCCTCTCCTTTAAGGATCACCCCGATTTCTTCAACCGTATTCAAAAGTGAATCCTTGGGTGAATCCAGTTTTAGATAGAGGTGTCGGTTGTTGGAGAAAATAGTATAATCGTCAAAGGTATAAGAGATGACCGCGTCAGTAGAGCTTGGTGCGTACGAGGAAGTCCTGTCGGCAAGAGGATGCGTATCCTTAAAGAGGTTTAGGAATTTTGGGGTCGTATCGGCGACAACCGAAATACCGTTCAGGTGTAAATGGTTCTGGTCGGCGTTTATATCCAAGAGTGCCCAGTCCGAGTAATCGGAAAGTCGTACCCCCGCATTCTTCTTGGTAAGGTGGTCCATTAAGGGGTCGCTATTTTTCAGGTCAATGAAGATGGAGGCATTCTTGGTCGTATTGGAAACTTCATAAAGTTTACTTAGCCCTTCCCGGTTTTTGGGGGTGTCGGGATATTTCATAAGGTTTTCAAGTATGGCTTTCGAAGAACTCAAGGTGTGCAGTCCTTTGAAATGCATGGCAAATAGGGAGTCGCCATCTATTTCGTATTTGTCTACAGACCTGCTTTCAATGTATAACGATTCCTTTTTGATGTCCTGTACACTGTCGAGAACAGTGGTAAAGGTGCTGTCCGGGGTTATGAAGGTGAATTCGTAATGGTTGTTGTCCAAAACGGAAAAAGCCAATAAGGATTCCGATCGGGTCTTTACCAAGTCTAAATGTTTTATTTTTTTCAATATCTCTTGGTACATTCCGGTCGATTCCGATTGGGTCATGAAATCATTGTTGTTCAAATCGCTTTTAAGTCCATCAAGATTGTTGATCTTAATGACAATGGAAGCATTTTTCGGAACGAAATCCAATAAAGAGGTGGTGGTATTTTGTTTTTTGGAACAGCTTAGGGTCAATAGAAATACAAGGCCTAAAAAAAATCTGGATCTCATTGAATGGAATTTGGGGCGAAGTTACTTTTTTAAAGCTTCAGTGTCAACTGATCGGGTAATTGTCTAAAGCTTTTTCTATGGTATTTGGTAATGCCATATTTTCGAATGGCTTCCCGGTGTTCCTTTGTGGGATATCCCTTGTTTTTTTTCCAATTGTACATAGGGTACTCATCGTGCAATTTGGCCATATAGTCGTCCCGGTAGGTTTTTGCCAAGACAGAGGCGGCCGCAATACTTACATATTTCCCATCTCCTTTTATTATACATTCAAAGGGAACATCTTTATAGGGTTTAAACCTATTGCCATCCACGATGATGTATTTGAGGTCTTCATTAAGCTGGTCAATGGCTTTATGCATGGCCAATATGGATGCATTCAGGATGTTGATTTTGTCGATCTCCTCAGGAAAGATGTGTGCCACACCATAGCATAGGGCGTTCTCTTCAATGATGGGCCGTAAGATTTGGCGCTTCGTTTCGGAGAGTTGTTTCGAATCGTTTAATAGGATGTTCTTGAATCGTTTGGGCAAAATCAAGGCCGATGCCGTTACCGGTCCGGCAAGGCAGCCGCGACCGGCTTCATCTGTACCGACTATATCGCAGGTGTGGTGAAATCTTTTAAGCATAAAAATCAGTTCTCACGAAAAACGAAGATAATTTTTTGTATCCATCAGAGGAAGGGTTATTGTCATAAAGTGCAACATAATTAATATTTCTTGTAAAAACTTTCACATTTTATTCGAAACAAAAAAATTAACTTTGCGGGGTAACCTGTTATATGAAATACTTTTTCCTACTGCTATTTGTATTCAGTTTCCCTATGCTCCATGCGCAAGGGAAACCTGATCGGCCCGAAAAAAAATCAGATTCCACCAAATTCAAGGGCTTCGACAAAAAGAAAGCCCCTGATGCAGATGTCCCTGAAATCACTTATAAGGATTATAAGATCATTTCTTTTGAGAGGGATACGACCTATTTGGACACCACCTTAACGATAAAGAAAGAGTACAAGTACAACTATTTGCGCAAGGACGATTTTGAATTAATGCCCTTTGCCAATGTAGGGCAACCCTATAATAAATTGGGCGTTGATTTTGAACGGTCACGGATGTATCCCAAATTGGGTGCCAGGGCAAGACATTTCAATTATTTCGAGATCGAGGATATCGATTATTATAATGTAGCTACGCCAATGACCGATCTGTTTTTCAAGACTACGTTTGAAGAAGGTCAAATGTTGGATGCCACCCTAGCGGTGAACACCTCTAGGCGTTTTAATTTTTCCTTGGCCTTTAAAGGATTCAGGTCTTTGGGTAAATATGATTATAGTGAAACGGAGTCCGGTAATTTCAGGACTACGGCAAACTACATCACCAAAAATGGGAGGTATGCCATCAGGGCCCATATTACCGGTCAAAATATAGATGCCGAAGAAAACGGGGGGATTACGAAAGGGGAAGAACAGTTTGAATCGGGTGACCCCGATTATATAGATCGTTCCCGGGTAGACACCAGGTTCTCTTCTTCGGATTATGGAGAAAGTAAGGTTTTGGGAAAACGTTACTATTTAGAGCATCAATATAAGGTGCTGAGAAAGGATAAGGACTCCAGTCGTGTCGAAAAGACCTCGCTGTCGTTAGGGCATACCTTTAGTTATGAAACGAAATATTATCAATTTCTGCAGGATAGTTCCAATGATTATTTTGGGTCCGCTTATTTATCGGAAGTCGAGGACAAGGCGGTTTTAAAAACGACCTTCAACGAGTTTTATGCGGAATTTTACAATGCCACATTAGGAAGGTTGCAAGGTAATATCAGCCATTATCAATACAATTATTACTTCAACAGTTTGTTGGTAACTGCCGATGGGGAATCGATCCCGAGTCAGTTGAAAGGTGATGAAATTAGTCTTGGGGCCAGATATTCCAAACAAATTGGGGGTTTTTTGGTCAATGGGAATGCCAAGTATAACCTTATAGGGGACTTATCGACCAGTATTTTGGATGCAACGGCGGGCTATCGGTTCAATGAAAACAATAAAATTGAGTTTACATTGCATTCATCGGCTAGGATGCCCGACTTTAATTTCTTGTTGTATCAAAGCGATTATGAAAATTACAATTGGGACAATACTTCAAACTTCGGAAACGAAAAAGTGAATAGTTTGCAGTTTCAATTCTCTTCCAACAAATGGGGCGACTTGTCGGCTAAATATTCGAACATAGATAACTATACCTATTTCGGGGCAGACCCGGATCAGGAATTGGTAGAGGACGAGGAACAGGCAACCCTGACCCCCTTTCAAGAGAATGCCAGTGTCGGTCATTTAAAGGTGAAGTATCAGAAGGAATTTAAATTGGGTGGTTTTGCGTTAAACAATACGGTAATGTACCAAAATGTTTCCCAGAGCAATGATGTGCTCAATGTCCCCCAGTTGGTAACCAGGAATACCCTTTATTTCTCTTCCGATGTTTTTAAGAAGGCCATGTACCTGCAAACAGGTATTACCTTTAAGTATTTCACATCCTATAATATGGATGCTTATAATCCATTACTGGGAGAGTTCTATATTCAGAACGACGAGAAATTAGGTGGTTACCCCATGCTCGACTTTTTCATCAATGCCAAGGTGAAGCAGACACGTATTTATCTGAAGGCTGAGCATTTCAATTCCTCCTTTTCGGGATATGACTTTTATTCCGCGCCCAATTACCCCTATCGTGACTTCGTAATTCGTTTCGGATTGGTCTGGAATTTCTTTTCCTGATCGATGCCCAAGCCAAAGCGTGGTATCTCTTGTACAAAGTATGGGACGTTGAGGCTTAACATACATGTATAAGGTAAGGTTTTACTTTGCTGCTCCTATGCGTTAAACCCTGTTTGGTGTAAAATCACCCCTTTTTTCCATAATGATGATGCTTTCATGATGTTTTTTTTGGGATTAAAAGGTGTATTGTACTGTGTTTCAGTGTTTTGAATAATTGTGGGGTTGGATTTGGGAATAGATACGTATATGTTTGTAAGGGTATTGGCCGTACGTGTCACCTGGACTGTGTACTGAAAACATTGTTCTTTTAAATTTTTTTCTTGCTAGGTTGTCTGATATTCAGTATCTTAGTAAGCCTTTTTCTGAATATCTGAAAAAACCTTTCAAAAAAGTATTGTTGAACTGGAAAATGGTTGTAGATTTGCAGCCCGAAACGATTCAGGTCGTTGGGAAAAAAGGTCCTTTGCGGCCACGTTCATTGATCGTTTGTTGAGTCGGATTTAAGGGAAAAAAAGTTTTTTCTTTTTTATTTGGCGGTTTCGAAAAGGGTTGTATATTTGCACCCGCTTTGAGAGACAGGGACGGGACATAGGGACCGTTTGACAAGAGGGAT
>NZ_JARBUY010000003.1:85017-774970 GCF_028882255.1 Maribacter polysaccharolyticus | reverse complement strand
AGAAAAAAAGAACAATCAGTGAGGTTAGAAACTAATTTAGTGTAAACTCTAATCTATAACTTTTGTAAACCATGTATATTAACGAACAGTTCCAAAAAGACAGTTGTGGCGATTGCCTTAATCTTGGTCCGCCCCTTAAGACATAATTTGAATAGGATACCGGTTCGACGCTGAATCCAAAATTACTGAACCAATTGTTTTTCCAATTTTGCCAAGAGTTGGTATTGAACATCAGACTATTGAAGTTGCCTCCAAAATCCCAAACGCCCCAATGGTTGTAATTAATACCCACTTTTCTAAAGGTATTGTCGGGTTTCAACGTCTGATAGCCCACCCATGTATAATGGCGGATATCATCTGCCTGCCTTTGAAAACCGATATCGTTCAGTTCGAGTTCGGGAGAACGCCATGTGGCCCCTGTTTCGAATTTCCAATGTCCGTTCCCAATTTTCCCCAATTGTAAATTACCTCCGGTACCTGTCAATGCCGTTTTGGTCACATCCAGTTCAACATGATCGGCACCTACCCTTTGAAACAAATGTGCTATCGATTCCTGTGTATTCTGAATGGCCGCCTCACTACCCTCTACATGGCTCCAAACAAAATTACCCCCTACATACCAATCACGGTCATTCCATTGATGCTTAAAATCAAAACCCCCGGAATATGCGGATTTGTGTAAAAAATCAAGCTCTTGCGTCAATGGTCCCCTATGGGTTGCCGTGACCATACCACCTACGAAAGTATTCCGATTATTGAAATCTTTTTGCAAGCGCCCTACAAAATAATTGGTCAGGGGTTCCACAACTTCTTTTCTATACTCCCCTTCATTCCAAATCGTGGCCTGTTTTTTTCCCGTTACGCTTTCCAACACACCGATCGACCAACCATTTTTGGTTTTGCCACTGAATTTGGCCGCCCCTATGATATTCGTATTTTCAGGTTGATCGATGAATTCAGTATCGGACACCTCGGGATAACCTTGCGGACTTCGCCCGATACGCCTTGAATAAAACAAATTGTCCGATCCAAAGGTATTACCGGCTTGAGAGGATGAAACCCGATAATCGAAAATGTTCTTGTTCTCCACAAAGAACGGTCGCTGTTCCTCAAAGAAAATCTGGAAACCATCCAAGGCTATGGCAGAAGGATCCGCTTCGACCTGTCCAAAATCGGGATTAATGGTAACATCCATGGTCAAATCATTGGTAATACCGATTTTCGCATCGAGACCAACGGTCAAGTTACCATCATTACCGTCACGAAAAGGATTGCCTTCTTCCGCCTCATAGGTTTTTACACTCCCAACGGAATAGGGCTGTATCTCCAATTGTTTTTGGGGCTCCAGATCTATTAAGCCCTGTAATTCCCCAAATTCACTGACGAAACCGCCCACATCCTGAGGCAACCGTTGCCAAACCGAACGCTCTTCTTCCCTAAAATGCCTTCGCATCACTTGAAAACCCCATACTTGTTCTTTGGACTTACCGAATTTCAATTGACTTAGGGGTATTTTCATTTCCGCTGTCCAACCCTCGGCATCCACATGGGTCTTTGTATACCATATAGGATTCCAACTGGCATCCTCGTCCCCGCCATTGTTCGATTCAAAAACGTCCCCTTTGACCCCGGCAGCAGAAACGATAAATCCGAATGCGGTACGTTTGTCATGATAACTATCTATAAAGATCCCGACCCAATCCCCATCAAAACCATCCCGCCGCGAAAGTCGTTTTACGATCTTTTCAGGCTCATTGTCCAAACACTGGATACCCACATAGATGAATTTTCGATCATAGGTGACCTTAAAACGGGTCTTATTGCTTGGCGTCGTGTTCTCATCCGGCCGGGACTCGATAAACCCCCCTTCCTAAGCAACGTGTTCCCAACCAACGTCATTTAGCTGTCCGTCCAAAATAGGTGGATCTATAGCTCCCAAAAACTTGGTCGTATAGACCCTTTTGGGAAGCGTTGTTATGGAATCTTGCGCAAATGAATTGAAGTACACAACAAAAACCGCGCAGATTGAAAGAAGGCCCGTTCTCATCCGATGTTCGTTTTATGATTGATTGATTGATGTCTCCCTTATAGACTACAACCAAATAAAAACGTTACAGTTAGCTATCAACTTTCCGGTTTTAATGGATATCAAAAGGACTTTTAATTGAAAAAACAAAAGGTCTGAACGAACTCTTTTTATTTTCAAAAAAATATTCCCAAATTTGCATTTGTATTTCTACATAATAATTGTACATTTGCACCCCGTTTGTCGGGATTGGAGTATTTAATCAATAAAAATATTAGTGTGGACACATTAAGCTACAAGACTATATCTGCCAACAAGACTACTGTAAACAAGCAGTGGTTATTGGTTGATGCTGAAGGAGAGACATTAGGACGTCTTGCTTCTAAAGTTGCCAAATTACTTAGGGGCAAACACAAACCTGATTTCACCCCCCATGTTGATTGTGGAGACAACATTGTCATTATCAATGCTGAAAAAATTACCTTGACCGGTAATAAATGGGATAGCAAAACATATAGCCGCTATACAGGCTACCCAGGAGGCCAACGAATCACCAGTGTAAAACAGATGTTGGACAAGAATCCTGAAAGAATCGTTGAAAAAGCGATCAAGGGTATGCTTCCTAAAAATAGATTAGGTGCTGACCTTTTCAGAAACCTAAAGGTTTATGTAGGGCCAAATCATGAACAAGAAGCCCAAAAACCAACTGCAATAAATTTAAACGACCTTAAATAATGGAAGTAATTCACAAAATAGGGAGAAGAAAAACGGCTGTAGCGCGAGTTTATCTTTCTGAAGGAAAAGGAGATATCACCGTAAACAACAGGGAATTGACCAACTACTTCCCTACGGCAACCCTTCAATATAAAGTGAAGCAGGCTTTTGCATTGACCAACACAGAGGACAACTATGATGTTAAAGTCAATGTTTATGGCGGTGGTATTACCGGACAGGCAGAAGCCATCCGTTTAGCACTTTCAAGGGCTTTATGCGAAATCGACGCGGAAAACAGAGGCACCCTTAAACCAGAAGGTTTATTGACAAGGGACCCAAGAATGGTAGAAAGGAAGAAATTCGGTCAGAAGAAAGCCCGTAAGAAATTCCAATTCTCCAAACGTTAATATCATATCAAAAGTATCAGGTGCTCTTTTCGAAGGGCACCTTTATTATATTATTTTAACCAGTTCATTGAAAGCCCCATTAAAGGGCAATTAAAAAATCCCGATCCCTATTCCCAATGGGGATTAACGATATAAGAAGTATCGTGACAGGGTAAATTAGTTTAGCATCTAAATGTTGGAGGCTTTGCGGTTTTTTCGCAATACCACTTCAACATTGCTAATTCAAAAGAACGTAAACTAAATTTAAAATGGCGAAAGTCGAAGTAAAAGAATTATTGGAAGCAGGTGTGCATTTTGGCCACCTAACAAGAAAGTGGAATCCCAACATGGCGCCCTACATCTACATGGAGCGTAACGGAATACACGTCATCAACCTTTACAAAACAGTAGCAAAATTAGACGAGGCCAACGAAGCCCTTAAAAAAATTGCTGCATCCGGCAGAAAAATACTTTTCGTAGCCACCAAAAAACAAGCTAAGGATATCGTTGCGGACAAAGTGTCCAAAGTAAACATGCCTTACATTACGGAAAGATGGCCTGGTGGAATGTTGACCAACTTTGTAACCATTCGTAAAGCCGTTAAGAAAATGGCTTCTATCGACAGAATGAAGAAGGATGGCACATTCAACACACTTTCTAAAAAAGAACGTTTACAAGTTGATCGTTTACGGGCTAAATTAGAAAAGAACTTAGGTTCCATTTCTGAAATGACCCGTTTGCCCGGTGCCCTTTTCATCGTAGACACCATGAGGGAGCATATCGCCGTTAAGGAAGCCCTTAAATTGAACATTCCGATTTTCGCGATGGTAGATACCAATTGCGATCCAAGGGAAATAGACTATGTCATTCCTTCAAATGACGATGCTTCCAAATCCATTGATATCATCATGGGTCAGGTAACCGATGCCGTTGCGGAAGGTTTATCCGAACGTAAAGCGGAAAAACAAAGTGAAGCCCCAAAAGCCAGGAAAGAAGAAAAATCCACTCCTGCAGCAGTTGAGGCCCCTAAAGAAGAGGTTGCGGCCCCTGCAACCGCAGAAGCCGATGACTTGACAAAAGTTGAAGGTATCGGTCCTAAAGCTGCCGAAGCCATTGTTAATGCCGGTATTACATCCTATGCCCAATTGGCAGAGGCCGACATCGACAATATCAAGGAAATCTTGACGGAAGCCAACTCTAGAATGGCCCATTTAGACCCGACTTCATGGCCAAAGCAAGCCAAAATGGCTGCTGAAGGCAAATGGGACGAGCTTAAAGAATGGCAAGACAACACCAAGGGGGGTGTTGAATAGTTTTCCATTAAGAAGACAGTAAAACAAATAATAACATTGTCATAGACATATGACAGTCTTAAACAACAAATAAGATGGCTAAAATTACCGCCGCAGAAGTAAATAATTTAAGAAAGACCACAGGTGCAGGAATGATGGACTGTAAAAATGCCTTGGTAGAAGCAGAAGGGGATTTCGAAAAAGCAATTGAAATCCTTCGTAAAAAAGGTCAGAAAGTCGCTGCCAAAAGAGCCGATAGGGAATCCTCTGAAGGTGCAGCTATCGCCAAGGTAAGTGCGGACAACACTACCGGTGTGATCATTTCATTGAACTGTGAGACCGATTTCGTTGCCAAAAATGAAAGTTTTATCGGTTTGGCCAATGAATTGGCCGAATTGGCGCTGGGCTATGACAGTAAGGAAGATTTTCTTGCCGCTGACTTCAATGGAATAAGCGTTCAGGATAAATTAACCGAGCAAACAGGTGTGATTGGCGAAAAAATCGAAATAGGTGGTTTCGCCAAATTGAATGCCCCATTTGTCGGTTCTTACATTCATGCAGGTAATAAAATCGCTACTTTGACCGGACTTTCAGCTGCAGTTGACGGCGCTGATGTCGCTGCCAAAGACGTAGCCATGCAAGCAGCAGCCATGAATCCGGTTGCCTTGAATGAAGAAGGCGTAGACCAATCGGTAATCGACAAAGAAATCGAAATCGCAAAAGATCAATTACGTCAAGAAGGTAAACCAGAAGCCATGTTGGACAACATCGCCAAAGGTAAACTCAACCGATTCTTCAAGGACAACACCTTGGTGAACCAAGCTTTCATCAAAGACAGCAAACAAAGCGTTGCCCAATACGTAAAATCGGTAGATGCCAATTTGACCGTTACAGGTTTTAAAAGGGTTGCTTTAGGATAATCCACGATTTTCATTATCATAACGAAGACCACCATATAAAACAAGTATGGTGGTTTTTTTTTGAGCCATTACAAATTGGATTTAATAGCGAATAGGGTCACTGTGGCAAAAATAATTTTACCTATTTTTGTGGCAAACAATCTCAAAACATGCAATACAACAGAATTCTCTTAAAACTAAGTGGTGAAGCCTTAATGGGTGAAAGACAATATGGTATCGACCCCAAAAGACTTGCCGAATACGCCCAAGAAATAAAGGAAGTCGTTGACAAAGGCATGCAAGTGGCCATCGTTATCGGTGGAGGCAATATTTTTAGGGGATTGGCAGGTGCCAGCAATGGTATGGATCGGGTCCAAGGAGACCATATGGGCATGTTGGCCACGGTCATCAATGGCCTGGCCCTACAAAGTGCCTTGGAGAATGAAGGTGTACAAACCCGTCTCCAATCCGCCATCAAGATCAACGAAGTGGCAGAACCCTTTATCCGGAGACGTGCCATGAGGCATTTGGAAAAAGGAAGGGTGGTGATTTTTGGAGGAGGAACGGGAAACCCATATTTCACAACAGATTCCGCTGCGGTTTTACGGGCCATTGAAATTGAGGCCGATGTTATCCTAAAAGGAACCAGGGTCGATGGTATTTACACCTCCGATCCGGAGAAAAACAAGGATGCCACGAAATTCGACACCATATCATTCAATGACGTACTGCGCAAAGGATTAAAGGTCATGGATACCACGGCCTTTACTTTGAGTCAAGAAAACGAACTTCCCATCATTGTTTTCGACATGAATAAAAAAGGCAACCTCCTAAAGGTTTTGGATGGGGAAAATATAGGCACAAAAGTAGATCTATAAATCGCTACACTTTGTGCTAATTTGATTTTTAAAGATTAAAGTATGAACGAAGAAATTACATTCATTTTAGATGCTGCTAAAGAAAGTATGGACGCAGCTATTGTGCATCTTGAAAAGGAATTCATTAAGATTCGTGCCGGTAAAGCAAACCCTTCCATGTTATCTTCGGTAAAGGTCGATTACTATGGATCATCGACTCCTTTATCCCAAGTAGCCAATATCAATACCCCCGACGGAAGGACCCTTTCGGTACAACCATGGGAAAAAAACATGCTTCAAGAAATCGAAAAAGCCATCATGAATGCCAATCTTGGCTTCAACCCCATGAACAATGGGGATTTGGTCATTATAAACGTACCTCCTTTGACCGAAGAGCGTAGGATCCAGTTGGCCAAACAAGCCAAAGCCGCAGCCGAGCATGCCAAAGTAGGGGTGCGAAATGCGCGACAAGAGGCCAATAAAGAAATCCGTGACCTTGAAGATGCCTCTGAGGATTTAAAGAAAAACGCAGAAGCGGACGTACAGACCTTAACAGACAAGTACACCAAAAAGATAGATACTTTCTTAGCCGCAAAAGAAGAAGAGATCATGAAAGTATAAATTTCACACCCTCTTGAAAATCAATAAAAAGGTGCCCCAAGTGGGCACTTTTTCATTCATTGCCCCCAATGACTCATTTAACCCATCCAATTTAGGAAGACAACGTAGCATTCTTTACCTTTGCGCTCGTAAAAATTCCCGATGGTTGCTAAACTTACACAAGGCTTTTGGGCCAGGGTTGCCCGAATAATCTTAAGGAACAGGATATTGATCCTTATTTTGATCGCCTCCCTGACTTTCTTAATGTCCATGCAGTGGGACAAAATGCGCTTCAGCAATTCCCAAGCCAATTTATTACCGGATGATCATCCCGTAAATATCGAATATCAAAATTTCCTGAAACAATTCGGCGAGGAAGGCAATGCCATTGTCTTCGCCGTTAGTGATAGCACCCTCTACTCCCCCACCAACTTCAATAGATGGAATAAACTCAGCAAACAACTCGGTGCCTTTCCTGAAGTCGATTTTGTCATATCGACCGATAATCTTCAGGAATTGGTAAAGGACAAAGAAAACAAAAACTTCATCTTTAAACCCCTGATCCAAAAAGAGATCAAAACCCAAAAAGATGTAGATACCATAATCAATCATTTATTCAACGACCTACCATTCTATGACAACCTGCTATACAATGGGGAAAGCAGAACCATAAGAACGGTAATGTATCTGGACAAGGATATCGTGAACACCTCTGTGCGTAAAGATTTCATCTTGGAAGACCTTACCCATTTGATCGACAATTTCGAGGAAGAAACAGGCCTTGATGTCAGAATATCGGGAATGCCCTATATCCGCACCTTGAATTCACAGAACATCATTGATGAAATCGGAAAATTCATACTGGCGGCATTGGGGGTAACCTCTTTGATTTTCTTTTTATTTTTTCGGAGTTTCCGTGCCACTTTCATTTCAATGTGCGTGGTCATCATCGGGGTGATGTGGGCTTTTGGGACCCTAGGGCTATTGCAATACGAAATAACCGTACTTACCGCATTGATCCCACCACTGATCATTGTGATCGGAATCCCCAACTGCATCTTCCTGATCAACAAATACCAACAAGAAGTAAAAAAACACGGGAACCAAGCCCTATCCTTACAACGGGTAATATCAAAAGTCGGAAACGCCACTTTGATGACGAACATTACCACAGCTTCCGGTTTTGCCACCTTTATAATTACCGATAGTAAATTACTAAAGGAATTCGGTATCGTAGCTTCGATAAACATCCTGGGCATCTTTATTTTATCGCTCTTGATCATTCCTATCGTGTATAGTTTCATGTCATTACCCAAAACCAAACACTTGAAACATCTGAACAAAAAATGGATAGATGCTTTTGTGAATTGGATGGAACACATCGTTAGGGAAAAGCGGATAACGGTGTATGTCACCTCCATTATGCTTTTGGTGCTAAGCATTATCGGTATCTACCAAATCAAGATTTCGGGCAGCCCCATTGAAGATATGCCCAAGGGAGAACAGTTCTTCAAGGATATTCGGTTTTTTGAACAGGAATTCGATGGCATTATGCCCGTGGAAATCGTGATCGACACCAAAAAGCCCAAGGGCGTATTAAAGTCGGCCACCTTGAAAAGAATGGACGATTTAAGTACCGTCATCGAAGAAATCCCTGAACTTTCAAAGCCAATCTCGGTCGTAAACTTGATCAAATATTCGAAACAAGCCTTTTATAACGGCATCCCTAAATACTATCAGCTGCCGACCACACAGGAATACAGCTTTATCATGGATATGGCCCGTAAATCATCAAGCGAAGGCAACCTTTTGAAAAGTTTCGTCGATAGCACCGGGCAAACTGCGAGGATAACGACCTACATGAAAGATGTGAAGACCGAACGCATGGAGGATATCGATGCCCGTTTATTGGAAAATATGGCAAAGATTTTCCCTTCCGATCGGTACAACACCTACTTGACAGGTAGTGCCCTCCTATTTTTGAAAGGCACGAAATACTTGGTAAAAAACCTAGTACTTTCCTTGGCTTTTGCAATTTTCCTAATTGCCCTGTTTATGGCCTTTCTTTTCCGCTCTTTCAAGATGATCGTTATCTCATTGATCCCCAACCTATTGCCTCTTGTCATTACAGCCGGTGTTATGGGATTCGTAGGGGTACCCATTAAACCTTCAACGATTTTGGTATTCAGTATTGCCTTTGGTATATCGGTCGACGACACCATCCACTTTTTGGCCAAATACCGCCAAGAGCTGGCGACACACCGTTGGCAAATAAAAAAATCGGTATATGCTGCTTTAAGGGAAACCGGAGTCAGTATGTTCTACACCTCTATCGTCCTATTTTTCGGATTTTCGGTATTCATAATCTCCAATTTCGGAGGCACCGTGGCCTTAGGGGCTTTGGTATCGGCAACACTGCTCTTTGCGATGCTCGCCAACCTTATCCTATTGCCGTCATTACTATTGTCCTTGGAGCGTAATATTGCCAATAAAGAGGTTTTGCGTAAACCACAGATAGACATTCTCCCGATTGAGGAAGACAACCCAAAGGATTTGGAATAGGAAGGCATTCCAAGCTATGGTCGCAAATGGGTCCAGACCACCGGTAATAGCGGTGATTTTTCCGGGATACAACCATTGCCCTTTTCGAAACCATCTATTTCCGGTTTAAAAAATGCCCTGTTTTAAACAATACGGCTGAATTTTTATTTATACATTTCAGAACTCGAATCTTTTTAGGCAAAAGGCTATCTTTGCCCTTTTAATTTTTATTTGATTTAAAATGAAATCTTCAAGTGTAAAAGAACTACTTGCCACGGCTCCCAAGCTGCAGGAAGTAACGGTTAATGGCTGGGTAAGAACCTTCAGAAGCAATAGGTTCATAGCCCTGAATGATGGGTCTACCATAAACAACATACAATGCGTCGTGGACTTTGAGAATTTCGGGGAAGACATTTTAAAGCAAATAAACACCGGTTCCGCGTTGAAAATCAGCGGTATATTGGTAGAAAGTCAAGGTAGGGGCCAGAACGTCGAAATTCAGGTCAATGCTATTTATATCCATGGAAATGCCGATCCTGAAACTTATCCGATCCAACCTAAGAAACACAGCTTGGAATTCTTAAGGGAAAAGGCCCATTTACGCATACGCACCAATACGTTTTCTGCGGTCATGCGCGTACGTTCGGCCTTGTCATTCGCCATACACCAATATTTCACCCAAAACGATTTCTACAATTTCCATGCCCCTATAATCACAGGTTCCGACGCAGAGGGTGCCGGTGAAATGTTCAAAGTAACCACCCTGGACAGCAAAAACCCACCCTTGACTGAAGATGGGGAAGTAAATTACAAAGAAGATTTTTTCGGCAAGGAAACCAATCTAACCGTATCCGGACAATTGGAGGCCGAGACCTATGCCATGGCATTGGGCAAGGTGTATACCTTTGGGCCTACGTTCAGGGCCGAGAATTCGAATACTTCAAGACACTTGGCGGAATTCTGGATGATCGAACCTGAAATGGCTTTTTACGACCTCGATGCCAATATGGATTTGGCCGAGGACTTTATCAAATACGTTATAAACTATGTTTTGGAACATTGCCAAGACGACCTGCAGTTCTTGGAAAAAAGGTTGTTGGATGAAGAAAAATCAAAACCCCAAGCGGAACGTAGCGATATGCCATTGATCGAAAAACTGAAATTCATTTGTGAAAATAATTTCAGGAGGGTTACCTATACCGAGGCGATCGATATCTTAAGGAACTGTAAGCCGAATAAAAAGAAAAAGTTCCAGTACATCATTGATGAATGGGGCGCCGACCTACAGAGTGAACACGAACGCTATCTTGTTGAAAAACATTTCAAATGTCCGGTGATACTCTTTGATTACCCTGCGAAGATAAAGGCATTTTACATGCGATTGAACGAAGATGGAAAAACCGTTAGGGCCATGGACATCCTGTTTCCCGGCATCGGTGAAATCGTGGGAGGATCCCAACGTGAAGAACGCCTTGATGTACTCAAGGAAAAAATAAAGACCCTAGGAATAGACGAAAAGGAGCTTTGGTGGTACTTAGACCTAAGAAAGTTCGGGTCTGCCGTACATAGCGGATTTGGATTAGGCTTTGAGCGCTTGGTACTGTTCGCTACCGGCATGGGTAATATCCGGGACGTCATCCCATTCCCAAGAACTCCCCAAAATGCGGAGTTCTAAATTGAATTTGTTAACTTTATGAGGTTTACAAACAATCTTTATGCTTAAACAGCACTTACAGTTCAAACTATCTCAAAAACTTTCACCCCAACAGATTCAGTTGATGAAGTTGATACAATTGCCTACACAGGCTTTTGAACAACGATTGAAACAAGAATTGGAGGAAAATCCCGCATTGGAGAGCGGTAAAGAGGAAAGGGACAGTGTCGAGGATGCCTACGAAGATCTTTATGACGATGAATTGGACAGTGAGAACATCAAAGCCGATGACATTAATATCGATGAATACCTCAGTGATGATGAAATACCCGATTATCGCACCAAGGCCAACAACTATAGTGCCGATGACGATGAAAAGAGTGTCCCCTATGCTGCCGGCACCTCCTTCAACCAATATTTATTGAGCCAATTGAACACCGTTTATCTAAGTGATGATGAATGGGCCATAGCCGAATTCTTGGTAGGAAGTGTAGACGAAAGTGGGTACATAAGGAGGCCATTGACCGATATCATGGATGATTTGGCATTTACCCAAAACATATATACCGATGAAAAGACCTTGGAATCGGTATTAAAGATCGTCCAATCCTTAGACCCCCCCGGAGTGGCTGCGCGTTCCTTGGAGGAATGCCTTATGATCCAATTAAAACGCAAGGAAATCAATGCCAATATTGAACTGGCCATTGCCATTTTGGAAAAATCCTTTGAGCAGTTCACTAAAAAGCATTACAAAAAGCTACTTCAAAAACACAATGTAACCGAAGAAGAATTGAAAGGAGCCATTGCCGAAATTGAAAAGCTGAACCCTAAGCCAGGTGGGTCATATGCAGGCAATAACCGAATTGTCGAACATGTAGTGCCCGACTTCTCGATCAAAATCATTGATGGGGAACTGGAACTCACCCTCAATGGAAGAAATGCACCGGAATTGCACGTATCCAAGGAATACAGCAACATGCTCAAGGGCTTTAAGGATTCAAAGGAAAAATCAAAATCCCAAAAAGATACGGTCATGTTCATCAAACAAAAGTTGGATGCGGCCAAATGGTTCATCGATGCGATAAAACAAAGGCAACAGACCCTATTCATTACCATGAGCGCCATCATGGAATATCAAAAGGAATATTTCCTGACCGGGGACGAACGCAACCTTAGGCCCATGATCCTCAAGGATATCGCTGATGAAATACAAATGGATGTCTCTACCGTATCCAGGGTCGCCAATAGTAAATATGTAGATACCCCTTATGGCACTAAATTGATCAAGGAGTATTTTTCCGAATCAATGAAGAATGTACAGGGCGAAGATGTATCTACCAAGGAAATCAAAAAGATCCTTGAGACGGTCATAACCAACGAGGCCAAAAAAAAGCCCCTTACAGATGACAGACTTGCTGCCATTTTAAAAGAAAAAGGCTACCCTATAGCCCGAAGAACGGTAGCCAAATACAGGGAACAATTGGGCATTCCCGTAGCAAGATTGCGTAAACAGATTTAATGAAAGTTTTCCAAAGGGCCATATCCAATATTTTTCATCCCATTTTTGTTCCTATTTCAGGGACTTTCGCCTATTTTATCATAACCCCAAAGTACAGTCCGTTAGAGCTACAAAGCGGCAATATTCTACCCATCTTCATTCTTACGGTGATCATACCCATAATTACCTTTCTTATTTTAAAGAACGTAGGTTATGTACACGCCGTGGAACTACCGACCATTAAAGAACGAAAATACCCGTTGATCATTCATCTTGTTCTATTGTCCATGATCGTTTTCAAGGTAATTCCCAACAACTATGTGATTGAACTCTATTTCTATTTCGTAGCGCTGATCTGTGCAACCCTAGCGACCCTCATACTGTTATTCTTTAAAATCAAGAGTAGTTTGCATCTAATGGGGCTGGGCAGTTTATTCATGTTTCTAGTAAACCTGAGTATCCATTTCGAAATCAATATTACCATGGCCCTGAGTGTATTCATACTTATTATCGGCCTTGTTGCCACTTCCAGGTTGTATTTTCATGCCCATAGCAAATTGGAACTGTTCATAGGTCTCAGTATCGGTATACTTTCACAATTATTGACGGTAAAATATTGGCTTTAAAACCGGAATCCCAGGAGTGCTTCTGGCTCCCATTCCACAGTCATTTCCATTTTGGCACATATAATACCCAGGTGCGATGACCACCTACCATCTTCCCTTTTTAACCACAAGAGAGGACACCAGACACAA
Source organism: Maribacter polysaccharolyticus (assembly GCF_028882255.1). Taxonomy (GTDB): domain Bacteria; phylum Bacteroidota; class Bacteroidia; order Flavobacteriales; family Flavobacteriaceae; genus Maribacter_A; species Maribacter_A polysaccharolyticus. Next base: position 761,748 of record NZ_JARBUY010000003.1, on the reverse strand, counting down.
AGGCAATGAATTCCGAGTGATGTATTCGAAGTATTGACAGAAGCCTTGGAAATGGCATTAATACCGTTATAAAACACTGCCCTCTGATCACTTCACTGAAGTAAGGCAAAATCCTACTCCTGTATCCCCTTTTTAGGGGGTTGGGACAATCATGTATGTGAAGGGAACAAAAAGCCTTATATACGGCCCTAAAATACTTCTAAAGCCCCACCAAAGGAACAAGGCTATTACAGCGCATCATATGGGACCGAACACAGGCTATTACAATATGTAAAAAATCAACCCTATACGAAGGGGCTTTAGATCAAGACTTTCAGCATCAACCGTAGCACCGTCTTCAAGAAGCTTACTAAGCGCATAATAAACATGCACATTAAATGTATTGTAACCAACATTCAGCATGAGGCCATACTGAAATCTTTTGATATCGGGATTAGCAAAGGAAGTGGCTCCGGAAGAAGTTACCAATTTAGACCGACCGGAAAAAATATATCCGAATTTCATACCTCCATAGATCCTTGTGAATTTATATTCCTTGGGAGTGGAATTCCTCCATCGCAATTCCAATGGAACTTCAACCAAATGGGTTTCGACCTTATTTCTTTTTACCGTTAGCTCCACGTCATCGACCGTAATGACATCTTCTTCAATGATACTGTAAGTGACCCCACCCGAAGATTCCGATGCCCATAAATTCGAATAATAGGAGTTGACCGCATACCCCAAGCCAAGTCCTATTGCGAACGTCCTATCCGTATTGACGGGTATATCCTTAATAAATCCGCCCTGGAAACCATACGAAAGATTCCTTTGTGTAAAATCATCCGGCTTATAGAGCAATGAATTATAGGTAATCCCCAAATAAAATTGATCTTCCAGATAATTTAAATCCACGGTTTCCGGTTCGTCTTTTACCTGTGCATTTAAGCCCAAATTACATAAAGCGATAAACCCCAGGATTAACTTTTTCATTTTACGATTATATTGACGCATTGGTTATACTTCCCTAATTCGGGTTACATCGTTCCCTGTTTAGATAGGTAGGCATATGTCCCTTGGACTACTCCCCTACCGGCATGCAATTACCCAAAAAGTAAATTTAAGTAAATAAAAAACGTCCTGACGATATCGTCAGGACGTTTTTCAAGTTTGAAAAGATATAATTTATTGCAAATTCCTGAAGGCATCGCCCTCATAGGTCGTATAATTTACCTTTAACGCATTTACTTTACGTAACTCCAACTTGATATCCGATATCAATCCCATATTGGCATTTTTATCGACTTTCAAGGCAGTTGTCAAAACGTTTTGTAACTCTTGTGATTTCTTTGCCCTTTCGGCCAAAATATAATCCCCAACTTCTGAAGGACTCGCAAATTTATCATTCAATTGGATTTTTGGTTCCGTACCAAATACCTTTTGAAATTCTTGGGTCGGTTTACCGACATAAATATAAATAACACGATCTTTCTTTTCCAATTTCTTTACCTCACTTGCGTTTGGAAGAACGTTCTCTACCTTTAGGGAACTATCTTTCATTACCGTAACGGTCATGAAGAAGAACAACAGCATGAATACGATATCGGGTAAAGATGCCGTAGATACTGGTGGTAATTCTCCACTCTTTTTCTTACTAAATTTAGACATAGCTTCTCTTTAGATATTATTAATTAGAGGTAGAAGTTTCGGCTTCAGACAATTTCTGTGGAAACAGATCTTGTATCTTCTTCACTTTTTCCTTAAGGTCATCCTTAACGCTTTGGGCAGTTTCAGGATTCAAATACTCAGCTTCCATATCGGTAAACTTTCTACCGAATAAACGCTGTGCTTCCCTATTACGCAAATCGTTATATGCCCCGACCAATTCATTTTGAACGGTGATATAGGTTCCGTATTTCGTTTCCCTATCGTTTTTCAAGGATATAATCGCCTTGGTTGGATTATCGGAAGACTCAGGATTCTTTTTCCCTTTACAATAAGTGCAGGTTCCATCACCTCCATTATCCAAAAAGGCCATAGCCTTAGCTCTTAAATCCTTTAGGTTCGTCAATTCCTCATCAGCCAATAACTGACCATTCTTATTGATGGCGACCTGAAATATATTCTTCTGTTTAATGACAACATCAGTTTCAGGTGGTTCAATCGGAGGTAACATACGATCCAAACCAGCATCCGTTTCAATGGTCGTAGTAACCAAGAAAAAGATCAATAGTAAGAAAGCTATGTCCGCCATAGAACCAGCGTTCACCTCAGGTGCTCCTGCTCGTCTAGCCATAGTCTTTTATTTTTTTATTTACTGAACATTTTTTTAATCCCTGGCAAAACGATTGCCACAACAGCTATTCCGGTAAGAATGAAAAAGACATTAAGTCCCATTCCTATTTTCTTCACTGTACTTTCATCCGACATCGCCATATAATCATCGGCTACATCGGTTCCACTTGCCAAAACATAGGAAACGACGACCACTAGAAGAAAACCTCCCACTACGAACAAGGTCTTTTTAAGACCTGCTGGATTCGCGAAAAGGTTTTTCAACGTGAACACTAAACTAGCGACTACAGCAATACCCAACAAAAGGTACGTAATCATGAACATAGTGTTCATCGCTCCACTTTGGACCGCTTCCCCAACCGGCATATCCTTCTCTGGCAACATATACCAGAGCACAGCGGATAAAACACCGATTATTAACAAAAATATTTTTAAAAATTTATGCATGATACTATCTGTATTAAGTCTTACTTATTTCTTGTGGTCTACCAACATATCAATCAAAGTGATTGATGAATCTTCCATATCATTTACAATACTATCGATTTTTGCAATGATGTAGTTATAAAAGATTTGAAGTATGATAGCCGTAATAAGACCGAATACCGTTGTTAATAATGCCACCTGGATATCACCTGCGATCAATGATGCACTCAAGTTACCAACAGCACTAATTTTCTGGAAGGCCTGAATCATACCGATTACCGTACCCATGAAACCAAGCATTGGTGCAATAGCGATAAACAAAGACAACCAAGAAACATTCTTTTCCAATTGACCCATCTGAACACCACCGTATGCAACGACTGATTTTTCAGCAGAATCAATACTCTCATCGGCCCTATCCAAACCTTGGTAGTAAATGGAAGCAACAGGTCCTTTTGTATTTCTACAAACTTCTTTAGCAGCTTCAACACCACCGGAGGCCAATGCATCTTCCACTTGTTGCTTTAATTTTGTAGTATTGGTCGTAGCCATGTTCAAGTATATGATCCTTTCAATGGCAACAGCCAAACCAAGTATCAAACACAATAGTACGATACCCATGAAACCGGCACCCCCTGTGATGAACATTTCCTTTAATACCTGCGTAAAACCTTTAGATGCTTCCGGAGCTGCATCCTGATAAGCAACCATTGCAGAAGCAACGTTTGCACTTACTGTATTTGTACCTGCTACAAATAACCCAGCAACGGCTAGGGTAGAGAATAATCTTTTCATTTCTTTCAAACTTAAATTTAGTTAGTTAATAGGGTTAAAGATAAATAAAAACATGACAAAAATACTAAAAATTTTGCAATGAGAAAGGGAAAACCCACGTTGTTTCCATCTCTCCGATTAAATAAAAACAAGCATGTTTTTTAGCCGGATTAGGGCCAAATCGCACATTCAACAAGTGTTGAAGTCATCTTCCCCACTTGTGATGAAGTGCAAATGCTTTTAGCAGAGAGGAAGGGATTCGAACCCTCGATACACTTTTGGTGTATACACACTTTCCAGGCGTGCGCCTTCGACCACTCGGCCACCTCTCTATACTAGCCTAAAAGGTGGGCCAATTAACGAAAAAATAATCAAGTAAAGAAATTTAAAATGTTATTTTTATTGCAATTCCCCACGCAAAGATGTTTCGAAAATAGTTTTGAACAACTTCGGGGAAACATTGTCCCCCAACATGTACATGAGCTTCGTTATAGCGGCCTCTGTTGTAATATCCTTACCACTAATAACTTGCATTCGAACCAGTGCCCTACTGGTTTCATAGCGTCCCATGATGACACTGCCGCCAGGGCATTGCGTGACATTTACAATATGGATATTGCGATCGATCGCATTTTTTAAACATTTTAACAACCATTCCTCGGTCGGGGCATTGCCGGCACCATAAGTTTCCAAAATCAACGCTTTCAAATTTGGGGTACTGAGTATACTTTTTACCACCGATTCGTTCAATCCCGGGAACATTTTCAAAATGGCGACATCGGTATTCAGCACTTTATGCACCTTCAATTTTTTGGATTTCCTTGGCTTTAAAAGATACTCGTCATACACCTTGAGGTGCACACCGGATTCCGCCAAAGGCGGATAATTTGGCGAACTGAAGGCCTGAAAATGCTCGGCATTTATTTTTGTGGTCCTATTGGCCCGATATAATTTGTACTCAAAATAGAGCCCGACTTCTTGAATTACCGGTCCTGCCTTGCCTTGCAATGCCGCTATCTGGATCGAGGTAATCAGGTTTTCCTTTGCATCGGTCCTCAAATCCCCGATCGGCAATTGGGAACCCGTAAATATCACCGGTTTACCCAAGTTTTCCAACATAAAACTTAAGGCCGAGGCCGTATAGCTCATCGTATCACTACCGTGCAAAACCACGAACCCATCAAAATCCGGATAGTTTTCCTCGATCAACCCGGCGATGGCCACCCAATGGACCGGGTTCATATTCGAGGAGTCTATAGGGTTTTCGAACGAAACGCTTTCGATGACGCAATCCAATTGGTTCAATTCGGGGATATTGCTCTTTAAGGTCTTAAAATCAAAAGCCTTGAGCGAACCGGAGTCGTAATCCTTGACCATACCGATGGTACCCCCGGTATATATAAGTAAAATACGTTGTTTGTGACCCATCGCCTTAAATTCCGAATACATCGATTGAATTTTTTGTGGTTACCCTTGACAACTCTTGGGTATCCACGCCATAAATATCGGCCAGTTTATCTGCAACATCGATCAAATAAGCGCTTTCATTCCGCTTTCCCCGATACGGTACGGGCGCCAAATAGGGCGCATCGGTTTCGAGTACGATATGCTTTATATCCACCTGCCCCAAAAAGGTATCTATCTTACCATTTTTAAATGTCACTACCCCACCTATCCCCAATTTCATATTATAGGAGATTGCCTTTTCGGCTTGTTCCAAGCTGCCGGTAAAACAATGGAAAATACCATATAGACCGTTGCCTTTTTCCTCTTCAAGAATCTCGAAGATTTCATCAAAAGCATCCCGACAATGGATCACTATAGGGAGGTGATATTTCTTGGCCAATCGGATTTGATGGCGAAAAGCTTCCTGTTGCTCTTTTAAAAAACTTTTATCCCAATACAAATCGATGCCTATTTCCCCTACCGCATAAAACTTCCGTTGCGCCAAAAGCTTTTCCACATGCCCCAACTCTTCCTTATAATTTTCCTTAACATGGGTTGGATGAAGTCCGGCCATTAAGAACATATGCCCGGGATAAGCCGCTTCCAAAGCGAACATTGCCTCGGTATATGTCGAGTCTATTGCCGGGATAAAAAAACGCTTTATCCCTTTCTGAAGGGCATTTTGGATGACCTCATCCCTATCCCCATCAAAAGCCTCGCTATAAAGGTGCGTATGTGTATCGGTAAATATCATTTGGTGTATTTTTTCTTTTGGCCTTTCCTTTCCATCGGACATATCCAGACCAGGTCCATGGAACAAAAATAGCCCTATCTTTATCAAAAAAATACATGTCGAGCCTCAAAAAGTTTTTACGGAAGAAAAACTATATACAAGTTCCCTTGGTCTATACCGCCACCAATCATTTTGAGGTGGTCGCCAAAATCAACGGAATCAAGGGACATTTCATACTCGATACCGGGGCGTCGAATACCTGTATCGGCCTGGATAAGATCGATTTTTTCAATTTAACCACCAAAGAATCGAAAATAAGGGCCGCTGGGGCCGGAGCCACGAATATGGAAACGATGATATCGACAAAAAACCATATTCGAATCGGAAAATGGAACCGAAAAAAACAGAAAATCGTCCTATTCGACCTTACCCATGTCAACGAAGCGTTGACCACCCACAAGGCATTGCCCGTTGATGGTATCATTGGTGCCGATGTCCTCAAAAAGGGAAAAGCGATAATCGACTACCAAAAATCCCGGGTATACCTAAAACAAAAAGACCCGGATTGATCCGGGCCTTTTTTTTGCGTTGCAATGAACCTTGAATTACATCTCCAAGGCCTTTGTCACATTATTGTGCATTAAAAGTTCTTCCGGGTTTTCCAAAGCCTCTTTTACGGCCACTAAAAAACCAACGGATTCTTTGCCATCAATGATCCTATGGTCATAGGAAAGGGCCACATACATAATAGGCGCGACCACGATCTCCCCATTTCTTACGATAGGCCTTTCCACAATATTATGCATTCCTAAAATCGCACTTTGAGGTGGATTGATGATCGGAGTCGACAACATGGACCCAAACACCCCCCCATTGGTAATGGTGAAGGTACCTCCGGTCATTTCATCTACGGTGATCTCTCCTTCCCGTGCCCGGATGGCCAAGCGTTTCACCTCTGCCTCAACCCCCCTAAAGGTGAGTTTTTCCGCATTGCGTATCACTGGAACCATTAATCCTTTAGGACCGGAAACCGCAATACTTATATCGGCGAAATCATAGGAAATCATCTCTTTGCCATCGATCATGGAATTTACCGCAGGAAACAAATCGAGTGCCCTGACCACAGCCTTCGTAAAGAAGGACATAAAACCGAGTCCGACCCCATGTTTCGCCTTAAAATCCTCCTTATATTTATTTCGCAGCTCAAAAATAGGTGACATATCCACTTCATTGAAAGTGGTCAGCATCGCCGTTTCATTCTTGGCCGAAACCAATCGCTCGGCAACTTTTCTTCTTAGCATCGAAAGTTTCGAACGTGTTTCACCACGACTCCCCCAATTGGGTACCGTACCCATGGAAGGTACTGCTTTTACAGCATCTTCTTTGGTAATCCTACCGTCTTTCCCAGTACCTTTGACATCGGCAACATCGATGTTCTTTTCCGCCAATATCTTTTTGGCCGCTGGGGAAGCCGTTCCCGTAGCATAAGTTTCCGCCTTTTTCTCCTCCTTTTTGGGTGCAGGGGCCGCCGTTTCGGGTTTGGCAGCTTCGGGTTCGTCACTTTTTGAATCCGACCCTTCGGGCTTCGCTGCCGAAGTATCGATCAAACAAACCACGGCTCCAACCGCAACCGCATCACCAACTTCCGCTTTCAACGTGATAATACCACTTTGTTCAGCGGGGAGTTCCAATGTCGCTTTATCGGAATCGACTTCCGCAATGGCTTGGTCTTTTTCAACATAATCGCCATCCTCAACCAACCATTCCGCAATCTCAACCTCGGTAATCGATTCTCCCGGGGAGGGGACTTTCATTTCTAAAATCATTATTTAAATAATTAGATGTTTTATTTCTTTAATTTAGATCTTGTCATATTATCCTTGCTCTTATCAAAAACAAAATCAAGTACCTGTTGGTGCCTGTTTTTGGAACGTACCGCGCTTCCTGCTGCGGGTGAGGCATAAAATCTTCGGGATGCCACCCTAAAATCGCCTGCCTTGTCATAATGCATCATCAAGTGGCTCCATGCCCCCATATTCCGTGGTTCTTCCTGTGCCCAAACCACATCTTCCGCATTACTGTATTTCGCTAAGATAGCGTCTATTTGATCAACCGGTAACGGAAATAACTGTTCGATCCTTACCAAGGCCACATCATCACGTTTCAATTTATCCCTTTCTGCCAAGAGATCATAATAGAATTTTCCGGTACAGAATACCAATGACTTGACTTTTTCGACGTTTGCCGAGTCATCATCCAAAACCTCCATAAACCTTCCTGAGGTAAATTCATCTACCGAGGATACGGCCTTAGGGTGCCGCAACAAACTCTTGGGCGTAAAGATGATCAAAGGTTTTCTGAAATCAGCCTTCATTTGGCGTCTTAGGATATGGAACATCTGCGCTGGGGTGGTCACATCCGCAATATACATATTATCACGTGCGCACAACTGCAGATACCGCTCCATACGCGCCGACGAATGCTCTGCCCCTTGACCTTCATAACCATGTGGCAATAACATGACCAAACCGTTCTGCAACTTCCATTTATCTTCCGCTGCGGATATATACTGATCGATCATAATCTGGGCCCCATTGCTGAAATCCCCGAACTGCGCCTCCCAGATGGTCAATGTATTCGGACTTGCCATGGCATACCCGTAATCGAAACCTACCACGGCATATTCGGAAAGCAGGGAATTATAGATGTAAAAATCCCCTTGGTTTTCAGAGATATGGTTCAATAACAGGATTTCCTCTTCACTATCCTCTACTTTTATTACCGCATGCCTATGTGAGAAGGTACCCCTTTCAACATCCTGACCCGACATTCGCACCCCATAACCTTCTTCCAACAGGGAACCAAAAGCCAATAATTCGCCCATGGCCCAGTCGAGTTTATCGGTTTCAAAGAACATTTTATTTCGGTCGGCAACCAATTTGACGGTTTTTCTCAAAAACTTCTTATCCTTAGGCAGCTCCGTAAGTACTTTGGCCAATTTGGACAGCTTATCCTTATCATAAGTGGTATCGATCACCTCCATCATTTCCCATTCCCGGACGGATATGAAATCCTTCCATTCATCGGCCATGAATGGGGTTATGATCGTCTTGTCCTCTTTTCTGGAATCTTCAAGTTCCTCTTCCAAGGAAGCTTTGTATTGCTCTTCCAATTTCCTGACATACCCTTCTTCTATAACCCCTTCAGCTATTAATTTTTCCGCATATATATCGCGGGGATTTTTATGTTTGGCGATTGCCCTATATAGTTTGGGCTGGGTAAACCTTGGTTCATCCCCTTCATTATGGCCGTACTTCCTATAGCCCAATAAATCGATGAAGACATCGGAATCGAAGCGCATTCGGTATTCCAAAGCGAACAAAGCCGCATGGCAGACTGCCTCGGGATCATCGGCGTTTACATGCATCACCGGACTTAATGTGACCTTACCGACATCGGTACAATAGGTAGACGTTCTTGCATCAAGATAATTCGTGGTAAAACCAATTTGGTTATTGACCACGATATGAATGGTACCATTGGTTTTATACCCGTCAAGTTTTGCCATTTGCACCACTTCATAGACCACACCCTGACCGGCAATGGCCGCATCACCATGTACTATTATCGGCAAGACCTTGGAAAAATCATCTTTATAATACCCATCTTGCTTTGCCCTTACGATACCTTCAACGACAGGACCTACGGTTTCCAGATGTGAAGGGTTGGGGGCAATATTCATTTTAATCTTATTCCCGTTATCGGATTTTCTATCGGAGGTCCATCCCAAGTGATACTTCACATCCCCGTCAAAAATCTCTTGCTCGTAATCCTTACCATCGAACTCACTGAAAATGTCCTTGGCAGATTTACCGAAGATATTGGTCAACACATTGAGCCTTCCCCTATGGGCCATCCCCATAACAAACTGCTCTACCCCCATTTCGGCCGCACGTTCCACGATGGCGTCCAAGGCCGGGATCAGGGATTCGTTCCCTTCCAATGAAAACCTTTTCTGCCCCACGTATTTGGTATGGAGAAAGCTTTCAAAAGAAACGGCTTGATTGAGTTTTTTGAGGATATGTTTTTTCTGTTCAACACTGAATTCCGGATGGTTATCGTTAACGTTTATCCAACCTTGGATCCAATCGACAAATTCAGGCTTACGTATATAAATGTATTCGACCCCTATGGAATCACAATAGATCCTTTGCAAATGTCCTACGATCTCTCGTAAGGTATTGGGACCCAAACCCACTACTTCACCTGCGGTAAAAACCGTTTCCAGGTCCGCATCGCTCAAGCCAAAGTTCTCCAAGTCCAATGTCGGGACATAGGTCCTACGTTTACGTACCGGATTGGTCTTTGTAAAGAGATGTCCACGGGTACGATACCCATTGATCAAACGAACCACCTTAAATTCCTTTAGCATATGCTCTTTCACCTGCCCATCCCCCACCGAAGACAACGCCCCGGTTTGCGGCTGGGAAGTGACCGAGGCAACCTCTGAAGAACTTTCCATCCCAAAATCGAAACCTTGGAAAAATGCCCTCCAACTTGGCTCAACACTATCCGGATCCGTCAAATATTTGTCGTATACCTCAGCAAAATATGAAGTATGCGCCGCATTTAAAAAGGAATATTTATCCATGTATTTAAGCTAACTTAGTATAAGAAACAAATCCCGTCAGTTGACGAGATTAACTCTTTTTAATTTTGTTTGAAAAAAATATTTTGTAAACTTTATTCCGCAATCCAACCGAACCACTAATCAAAAATACGATATTTCACTTATCCAAGCCTATCTTTTCATTGGTAATATTATTCTAAAATCAAGATCTGTTAGAATGATCAACAAAAATAATTACAATATGAAACATAAAATTTTGACGTTGGTTTTGCTTATCGGATTTTCCTGCCTAAGCCAAAACACCCCCGGTGATTTTTGGAGCAATGTCCGTTTTGGGGGCGGTATGGGAATCGGTTTTACCAATGGGGGCTTTAATGGCTCCCTATCCCCCAGCGCCATTTATCGGCTCAATGACCGCTTCGCCACAGGAGCGGGTATTGGCTTCAACTATGCGAAATTCAATGACGACACCCTATTGGCCTACGGGGGCAGTATATTGTCCTTGTACAACCCTATTCCCAACATTCAGTTTTCAGGTGAATTGGAACAAATGAGGATCAACAGGACCTATGCCCTTGAAGGTAGCAACCGGGAAGAAAACTATTGGTCACCCGCACTTTTTCTTGGCATCGGCTATAGCAATCAAAACATAACTTTCGGGCTTCGTTACGATGTTTTATACGATGACGACAAAAGCATCCATGCCAATGCGTTAATGCCTTTTGTCCGCGTATATTTTTAAGAGGAATATTTTTCTTTAAACCGAACTTTGCGGTACTCCCTTTTTAGGATCAACAAAGAGACCTGTTCGGCAACCTCCACCGCATCGGTGACCTGTATCCCTTTAAACGCCTTTTCGGGAACGTCGACCACATAAAGCAGGTTCAGATAGTCGGGGAATTTTTCCATGATCAGAAAATAAACCTTTTCATGTAGGAAGGTCCATAATTTTTCGGCCGTCACATCACTGGCAAGATCTATCGGAATATTGGAGAGCGCGAAATCCTTCTTGATCTGAAGTACCAGTTTGCCATATAGGTTTGTCGCTTTGGCATTCGCCAGAAGCCCATAGCCATTTTCAAAGTCAGGTGCCATAAACTAAATACGTTTTAAAAACCGTTCTTGGTTTATCCCTACCCCTTTTTAATCCTAGTTTTTCCGTTTCACTTTCAATAAGCAAGAACAGATCCATACACTTTCAGACATGGGCCATGTGCTTCACGGACCGGATATCAGCCCCTGATCTTTCGTTCCCAGTCCCACGCGGACTTCATGGCATCGTCGAGGGTATATTGTGCCTTCCATCCCAGTTCGTCATTGGCGAGGGTAGTATCGGCATAGGCAGAAGTGATATCCCCGGGTCTTCGGTCTACGATTTTGTAATTGAGTTTCTTACCCGATACCTTCTCAAAACTTTTGATTACCTCAAGTACCGTACTGCCTTTACCCGTTCCCACATTAAATACCTCATAGTTCGCCTTGTTCTTTTTGGCCAATAAACGCTGAAGGGCAACCACATGGGCTTTTGCCAAATCGACCACGTAAATATAATCACGGATACAGGTACCGTCGGAAGTCGGATAATCATCGCCAAAAACAGCTAACTGCTCTCGCAACCCTACCCCTGTCTGGGTAATGAAAGGCACTAGGTTTTGTGGCACCCCAATGGGCAATTCCCCAATCTCCGAACTGGGATGGGCCCCCATAGGGTTAAAATAACGCAAGGCAATTGCATTTAAACCCGGGACTACTTTACAGGTATCGCGGATAATCTCCTCCCCGATCTGTTTGGTATTGCCATAGGGCGATTCCGCTGCCTTTACCGGCGCGTTCTCGGTAATGGGCATGGTATCGGCTTGGCCGTATACGGTACAACTTGAACTGAAAATAAAACTGGATTCCGATTTCCTTGACAATTCCTTCAACATATAAACAAGGGTCCCAATGTTGTTTTCATAATACAACAAAGGTTTTTCGACACTTTCACCAACGGCCTTTGAAGCCGCAAAGTGTATGACCCCTTCCACGTCGGGATGTCTCTTGAAAAAATCCTCGACTTTTGATTTTTCCTTTAGATCGATTTTTTCGAATATTGGTTTTTTTCCGGTTATCGCCTTTATCCCATCCAGGACATTTTCAGAGGAATTGGAGCAATCATCGATAATCACGACTTCATACCCTTCGTTTTGCAATTCTACCACGGTATGGGAACCTATAAACCCCAACCCACCTGTAACCAATACTTTCATTTGACCTAGTCTATTTATAATTTCAATTCAAAAAAAGCGTAATTATTCGCCATTTACAAATCGAATTACCGTTTGGGTAATAAAATCTATTTGTTCCTCATCCAACTCCGTATGCATGGGAAGTGATATTACTTCCTTCACCAGTTGATTCGTAACCGGAAAATCGGCTTCATCATACCTGGAATCGGCATAAGCCTTTTGTTTATGCAACGGTATGGGGTAATACACCCCACACGGAATTTGATTTTCACCCAAATGGGCGACAAGGGTATCCCTTTTCCCATTGGTAATACGTAAGGTATACTGATGAAAGACATGACAATCGCAAGTGTCACAAATCTCCCCACAATTGTTCACCGTTACCGGGACAATGATATTTTCCTGTCCGTCAAACGCTTTTGAATAGGCCCTCGCAGCTTTTCTACGGGCTTCACAATAACTGTCCAAAAGGGGTAATTTCGCCCTTAGCACAGCGGCTTGAATGGAATCCAATCGCGAATTGACGCCAACCACATCATGATGGTATCTTTCATACATCCCGTGGTTCACAATCCCTCGAATGGTATGTGCCAGGTCATCGTCATTGGTGAAAATAGCCCCTCCATCACCGTAACATCCTAAATTTTTGGAAGGAAAGAAGGAAGTAGCCCCTACATGGCCAATGGTTCCCGCTTTTTGTTTTGAACCATCGCCTCCTTTGTAATAGGCTCCGATTGCCTGGGCATTATCCTCAATCACGAATAAATCGTGTTTTTTGGCTAAGGCCATTATGGCATCCATATTGGCACACTGACCAAACAGGTGGACCGGCACAATGGCTTTGGTCTTTGGGGTTATGGCCCTTTCAACGGCCTCGATATCAATATTGAAGGTATCCCGATCAACATCGACCAAGACCGGGGTCAATTGCAATAAGGCAATGACCTCCACGGTTGCCGCAAAAGTAAAATCGGCGGTAATGACCTCATCACCGGGTTGCAAACCTAAACCCATCATGGCAATTTGCAATGCATCCGTGCCATTGGCACATGGTATTACATGTTTTACCCCTAAATATTCTTCCAATTCTTTTTGAAAAGCATGTACTTCCGGTCCGTTGACATAGGCAGAAGTCTCTAAAATATTCGCAATAGATGAATTTATCTGCTCTTTGATGGATTGGTATTGACCATTAAGGTCTACCATTTGTATTTTTCGCATCTGCAAGTTTTAGCATAGTAATGGTACAAAAATAAGGAACAATTCTCGAAAGAACCGTATTTTAGCCACAAACCATACCCCAGTGAACTATATCTATAATGCCATTGCATATTTCTCATGGTTTCTGTTAAAAACAACGGCTATATTTCAGCCCAAAATCAAGCTATTTGTCGATGGCAGAAAGAAAACCTTTTCGATTTTGGACACTTCCATTCAAAAAGGCGATTCGGTTATTTGGGTCCATGTGGCCTCTTTGGGGGAGTTTGAACAAGGCCTTCCCGTAATAGAGAAGATCAAATCGGAATATCCTTCCTACAAAATAGTCATCAGTTTTTTTTCACCTTCGGGCTATGAGGTCAAGAAAAACACCCCTGTAGCAGACGCCGTGGTATACCTGCCGATCGATACATTGGCAAATGCCAAACGGTTTATCGACCGGATAGACCCCAAGCTAGCGATATTCGTTAAATATGAGATATGGCCCAATTACTTAAATATCCTTAGAAAAAAAGGCATACCGACATTATTGATTTCCGCCATTTTCAGGGAGGAACAGGTGTTTTTCAAATGGTACGGCGGCCTTATGCGGAAGGCCTTACGAACATTCACCCATTTTTTTGTGCAGGATGGAAAATCGGTTGGATTATTAAAGCATATACAGCTAACAAACACCACGATCAGTGGGGATACGCGTTTTGATCGGGTTGCGGAAATCCTTGAACAAGACAACAGCCTACCCTTTATGGAAGAATTCAAAGGGGCCTCCCTATGTTACGTGGCCGGAAGTACTTGGCCAGCGGATGAAGACATTATGCTCCCGTTCATCAATGAATCACGTGACCCCATAAAATTCGTACTCGCCCCCCACAATATAAAACCCGAGCATATTGTTTCCTTAAAGAATTCAATCGCTAAAAAAACACTGCTGTATTCCGAATTGGACCAAAATGACCCAAAGCAATTCGAGGTACTCATCATCGATACCATAGGTCTTTTGACCAAAATATACAGCTATGCCGACATTGCTTATGTAGGTGGTGCATTTGGCACCGGATTGCACAATACCCTGGAGCCCGCAGTTTATGGCATCCCCATTATCATTGGTCCCGATTACTCCGGCTTTAAGGAAGCTGAAACCTTGGTACGGAAAAAAGGTATTATCGTGGTCGAAAGCAACCAGCAGTTCAACAACACCATGACCCAATTGCTAAAGCAACCCGAATATTCAAAACAAACCGGGGAGATCAACGGGAATTTTGTTGGATCCCACATAGGGGCAAGCATCCAAATCATGGCCTATGTTCGTACATTATTATGACACGAACAATGGACCATGATGAGAATTCCCCAAATTATTACACTTATGGTATTGTTTTGCGGATTGTATGTTTCCTGTAGACACCTACAAAACCGAAAAGACGATACCCCCAAAGAACAAAACACCCCTTCAGCCGACGAACACGAAAATCCGGAGTCGGCCCCTGAAAAGGATTCCCGGATTCCTGACAAAAATCCCAAGGACAGTATCTTGAAAAGAAGAAAGCACTCCAAAGACCTGGACACCCTAAAACCCAAGATGGCCATGATGGGTTTTTACAATAGGGCAAGCTAGCAGCGCCACTAACATGCGCCATGGCTTTCATCGCCTCGCATACCATCGCGCAAGAGGGGGTAATATGGGTGTTGTTATCGAAAATATTCCCGAACAAAATGAGCATCTATAGCCCGTCTTAAGGTACCGGAACCTATTGGTTGTTTGCGTATCGACACTTTGACAACCCTTGGCCCACATGCGTCCTTTTCCCAAGCATAATGGTACCACAGCAGTGGTTGGTACTTTTCAAGATACCCGAAACCATGGGCATATCTTTGGGAGCCCCTCGCGATAAACTGAGCGGATGCAGTATAAACCCGTAAAACCAAGGCTGGGTCTTTCAACGAATAATTCGGCAATACATCCGAGAAACATACTAAGCAACAACCCATTAGTCGAATTATCAATGAAAACAGGCGGTATTTAGGCTACAAATGCTTAAATTGTAATAAATAAATTAAATCATGGAGCAGGAAATTCCTTTTGGCACTAAAGTACTTAACTTTTTCTTGAGTATTATGGTAGTGGTCTTAATCGTGATTTTGCTTTCCGTTGTAGGTGGACTTTTATTGGCCGCCGTCGGAATCATATGATACGATTGAGTTGTGATTTCCCCAAATATTATCTACGCATTGTTTTAAAGTATTACAAAGTCCATTTTAATCGATGGACTTTTTTATACCATACCCCTCCCGATCCACAACCAACTTGTTACCCCTAGGAGTATATGTTTATTGTCACCGAAAATCAAAATGGGGATTCCCGACAGTCTTTAAAAAGACAACGCTCGATTTGAAAATCCACCAATATTCTTCAGCTATTCCGCAGGACACTCTTTTTTGGGGCGCTTAGGGTCTACCATAAACCGGCACAATGAAATTTCCGTTCAAAAATCGCTTCGGATCTATTTGGCTTTGGAGGACTACCCCACTGCTTTGGGATTCGAACAACAATTGGGCAGATTGTAGCAAGGGCACTGCCGTCGTTATTTGTATGGCCCGCAACCGGTGTTTTCCCACTATTTGGGGAAGTATCTGTTTGGCAACCTCCCTTCTACGCAAGGTACCATCTGCGTCCTTGCCTTCCACAGCTGCATATAAAATGACCTTGTCGTCCTCTATATGCGGAATCGACGCTTCCATTTTCTGTTGTAATTTTTCAATGGCTGCAGGAGTATTTCCCATACCGGTAAGCAATGCTGCAACCCATGCATAATGACCGGGATATCGCAAGGTTTTGTAATCGAGCATATTGACCTTATCGGATAATGCATCCGGAAGATCGGCTGCACCACCGGAAGTCAAGTCCTCTTCATAGGCCTTACCATCGATACGGATAATGGCCCTCTCGGACAATGAAGGAAGCCTGGTTTTTTTAAAACCACGCACCACCAAGGCGTCATTGAGGTATTCGGTAGCCACCCCAACCGGACTCCAGGTGAATCCATAATAATGTGGGGCAACGGCATGGTCGGTCAACGCACCTACCTTCAACTCCAACCTGTCTACTTTATCCACGCCATAATCGCTGCTAAACTGTTGAAAAAGGTAATTGGCGAGGATATTGATATAGCCGGGTGCAAGTCCTGTTTGAAGAACGAATCCCGTAGTGGCATCATTTGCCAATGCCTTTATTTCTTCGGTTTCCGCAACGTACTCGGTCAGATTGGCGTAATGCAAATGAAAGTCTTTGGCCAATTGGGCCATTCTGGGCGCCAAACTACCAGGGAGACAGTCGAGGAGCACATCGCCTTGTTCCAAAACTTCCTTCATTGCCGTGGTCATGCCTTTTCCGGGAAGATGAAATGCCTTGACCGAACAGGGTTTTGTAGTGCCCTCCTCTATCCATTCGGCCACGCGTTGCGCTTTAGAAAGCGTTCGGTTTCCAATAAAAACGGTAGGGGGTACCGCACTCCGTTCCATAAGGAGCAGACCGGCCGCTTCGGCTATTCCTCCGGCTCCTGCAATGATTATGTTACAGTGCTTGTCCATTCCAAAAATATAGGATTTCACCAAGTGGTATTCCGTAATGTGGTTCAACGAAGTTAAGACCCCACTGTGGCCTTTACACCAAACCATCGATGCCAAGGTTTTAAAGTATAGGCTAAAGGTTTTTAGGATACCTTGTTGCCAATCACGGTTATTACCTTTTTCAAGATACGCTTTTTTTATTAAGGTTATATCGGATATTGAAACCCCAGAACATTTCTTGTCCAATAGGTC
Organism: Maribacter polysaccharolyticus; assembly: GCF_028882255.1. Lineage (GTDB taxonomy): Bacteria > Bacteroidota > Bacteroidia > Flavobacteriales > Flavobacteriaceae > Maribacter_A > Maribacter_A polysaccharolyticus. The sequence continues at coordinate 744,200 of NZ_JARBUY010000003.1, read as the reverse complement.
CGTTCGCTTTCCTTTGAGAGACCGCAGGTGTTTCAAAACCCTATACCTACAAACGACTCACCCCTTGCGTATCAGTGGCAAAAAGGCAGAACCCGATTTAATGCAAGTTACCGCAAACTAGCCACTATAATATACCTAACTCCCCTATAAAAAGAGTGACTTGCACATATGGGCTTATTTTATTCCATCTGAAAACGCACTAAGTAGGCTTCCCCTTTTTTGACTTTCATGGCCAATCCCCAACCCGGGATTTCCGTAGCCTTATGATCTACCAAAACAGGACGATACAATCCCGGTGCTTTGGGTATATCCGTCAAACTATCGACCAGGGCCGTAAAATGCACTCCGTCTTTGGCATAATTTATCGTGTTGCTTATTGAGGCCAAAGAAGCTACCCCTCCGTCTTTTTCCCAAACCAAAACTTCGTGGCTTTTGTCTAAAAGCGAACCATCGTGTTTTACATAAGGGCCTTCGGGATGGTCGGCAAAGGCCACACCCATTTCCGTTAAGCCAGGCCCTTTTTTACCATGAACAATGGACCGGCCTTTGTAATACAACCATATTTTTCCCTCTTTCACCAAAAGGCTCGCATCATCGATCCTATAACTATCAAAATCGGTTGGAGCCTCACTAATGGATAAAACGGGATTGTTTTCAACTCTTTGAAAAGGGCCATCGGGACTATCCGACACGGCCAACCCAATCGCTGTAAAGTCCGTAGTATGGTTACCTTCAAACTCCCCATTCGCATTTCCCGGTGTAGGTTTAACCCCTGTATAGTACAGATAATATTTTCCCCCATAGGCCAAGATATTCGGCGTGAATACGGAATGACTGTCGAATTGCCCCTTTTCCCCTACTCCCAAAGCCATTCCTTGCTCTTGCCACGATTGGCCCTCATCTTTGGAAGTAGCATACCAGATGGTTGCCCAATATCCGGAGGTTACAGGGCTGTCCATCCTAGAGTACCAAACATAGTACGTGTCGCCGACTTTGATGATATCGCTATTGTCACGACGGTTGTACAAGCTATCCTTTCCTATTCCGGTCACCTCGGAATAGGTGAATTTCACGGCATCCGCTCCCTTACTTTTGTTTGTTTTATCCACACTTTTTTTAGGGCCGCAAGCACTGATGAATATTGAAAAAATCAGCAATATTCCCACCCAAGGAATCCTTTGTCCATTCATTTTATTGCCCATAATCATATAAATTTCATAAATAGTCATTCCTTTCCAAAAGTCACGACGACTTTATCGAGAATCGGTTTTGATGCATTTTCGGTGGTGTCCAATAGTTTAACTTCAAACTGAAAACCAAATCCTTCCGGAAGCATTGAAACGTCCAATTTAGCCGAAGTTTTCCCTATCTGTTTGGCAAAGCCTTCCGTATAGTCGTATTGCTCGGTAACAAGGCCCCAATCGCCCCATGTGTCTATAGCGCCATCATTGGTGGTATCGACCCCCATACGCACTTCCACGCTTTCGACCCACGGACCGGGACTGGTATAATCGGTATCCATCTGGGTCAGTAAATAAAACTTACCTTCGGCAAATAGTATTTCCGGATCCGGATGCCCTTGACCTATATTTCCGCAAAACGTAAACGGCGCATCAATATCGGCGGAGGTAAACCAAGCGGCACTCATATTTTGTCTCCCATGGCTCCCGGCCGGATCAAAATCGGCAAATAGATAGTATTGGCCTCCGATTGAGATAGCGGCCCAATCCCCATATGCATTCTGCTCTGGCTCGTGGATCTCATATTTCGCAAAAGCCTTGGTTTGTCCCGCCTTAATCCTGTGTTGGGGCACATCTTCCGTAGCAATTCTTCCAGGGTAATTTTTTGGATCTTCTTGGTGCCAATGTGGATGGGCATATTCCGCAAATTCCCCTGTCGGTTTGGTCCGTTCATCTACCGGTGGGGCTAAAATCTTAAAATCATTGAATCCGTCCGGGCTTACGGCATGCACTGCCAAAGGCGAATCCCAAGCATGGGTAGAAGCGTCGATGGGCGACCAATCTTCGACAATAAGATGGAAATTACCTTCTAGATCCCGTATTACCGCGCAATCGGAACCATGTGTGGGATCGTTGAAAGCCATTCCCATATTTTTCCCCGGAACCCCGTCGGTTAGGTCTTCATCAATATAAAGATGTGGATCTTGGTCGTTGGGAAAATCATAGTACAAATACAATTTGCCATCCACAAACTCAGCCGTGGTTACCCATTTTGAAAAATTTTCCGAAACGGAGCCATGATGTACCCAATTGACCATGTCCTTGCTCTGCCAGGCATGATAGCCTCCCAAGTCGGGCTTGAGTCCTCCCCGGGCATCGAATTGATTTTCCATTGGAGTGGTTTTTAGAGCGACATCGAATCCTTCCAAAATGGTGTCCTTACTTTGGAACGACTCCCATTTCCTGTGAATATTATATCTGCCGAACATCCAGTAGTTGCCATTGCCCAACTGTAATGCCACGGGGGCATCACCCAAATTAGCAGGGCCGATGTTGGGTACAGGCTCCCAGTTTAACCATTCAGGGGACTGCGTAATGGTAATGGATTTTGCCGCCCTTTTATGGGCAAACTTTTTAATCGCACTTTGGAAAGAGGCTACGGTCGCCGTGGGGACTACTTTACCTTCGGTTATTTCCAGATTTGATTTGCTGACCACATTAGCCTGCCAGTCTTCCTGGGATGCAATTCTCCAATCAGCTTCTTGGGCCGTATGGGAACAGGATTCCGTAATAATAAGTAATGTGACTATCGCAATGATCGGTAAACGTATTTTCATTTTCCTTAAAATTATATTTCTATTATATCTCAATTCCGACTCATGAAGCACTCAAGGCAACTTCAGCTTAAAAGTTTTCGTTTGGTAGTTACGAACGGCCGTTATGTTTACATTTTTACCCCTGTACTTATGGAGTAGTTTTTTAAATCCAGAAATATGTGCCACTTTTTCTTTATTCACAGCCTGAATAACCCATTCTTTTGTCATTCCGGCTTTCAATAAGACCTTTCCCTTTTTCGAATCAATGGATTGAATAAAGCAACCAAAATTATAACCCCCCGATGCATCGATCAAATCCGGATCATCGGCAATATCTACCATTACCGCACCAAGTATTTCTTCCACAGCGGCCTTTTTTTCCGATTTAGCTGAGTCAACACTGTACTTCCCATCGAGCAAAGTCTGGTACCAACTAGGATACACCACCTGATCGACTTTTGAAAAAATTGCTTCTTGCGTAAAATCAATGGGGTTTCCATCCGTATCGAAACTGCGGGCTTTCACCGTTGCTGTGCGGTTTAATTTTATGGGGACTGCATAAATCGGTGAATGTACCGTAGGCTCCGACCCATCTAGGGTAAAATGCACTTCACCTTCCGAGTCCATTCGTTTATCGGCTTTTAAGACCACCTCAATATTTTCCGAAAATTCCCCTCCAAATGGAAATATCCGCGTCATGGTATGTCCAAATTCATTCATTGGAAAATTTTCGAACCCCAGTTTTAGCGCCGGTGAATCGGCCTTTACACTGTAATCGCCATTTTTAGGATCGACGAACAGAGGTTCCCCAATCAAGGAATGTTCATCGTACCCCTCATCCTGCCATTCTTTCAATGATTGGTCGCCGGTGATACTCGGAGCATCGGGAAAGTTCACATTCCAGTATAAATTATTGTCGTAGTGGGTACTCCACGGAACATCACTTGGCAAGCGGATTGGACGGATAAATTGCTTGGTCGCTTCGGCTTTCCCGGGAACCGCACCCGAAATCACAAAAATGTTATGGTACACCTCGTCGAACGATTGTTTTGGCCACACATGCCAGCCCAAAGGCACAGCACTTACCGTTATGTTGTTGTGTACCTTCCGGTACATCCCATCACGTAATTTTATGGTTGAGCCCAGACTCAGGTTATTGTAAACTTCATAATTCGAGGATCCGTCATCCAAATCGATGGTCCAGTTTCCCGCGCTAACCGATTTTCGAAAATTGGCAATGCGGTTGTTCCGAAGAATGGTAACGTCCATAGCATCCAACTTTGAATATTCATTGATGTAATCGCTTTCCGAACCGCCTCCACCGAGCCATTGGCGTTCGCGCCCCCACGAATTAAACGGACCGTGTTCACCGGTTTCACGAACGGTTTCCCAGATATCACAGTATTCAACAATATGTCCGCCCCAGGTGCCATCGTTTATGCAAATTCCGGCACGCGGACAGTTATAAATGGTATTGTGCGAAGCCCTGATTTTATGGCTCATTGAAATATAAATCCCTGCCACTTGCTTTCCAAAATCTCCAAAATCGTGCATAATGTTGTTCTCCACGACGCAGTTTTTGGGGTAGTCGGGTGATTTAGGACCAGGTTCAAGATCCATATTCCCGCGCATTTCATTCCAATCCTTTCCGTCAATCTCCCGGTCGTCCCAGGTCTGGTAAAAGCGGACGGCCGATGGAGATCCCACAAAACAAACAGCACTTTCGCCGGTGTGTACAAAACGACAATTCCTTACCGCATTGTTGCGGTTATAAGCACTCATAAACACCCCATTCCCACCTACATATTCGAAATTGCAATTTTCAACCGTACAATTCCCTGCACCTTCCATAAAAATAGCCCCTCCACGATGAATGGCCCAATCGCCTCTCGCGACCGGTTCATATTCCTCCATAAAAGTTAGGGTTGACTGTGTAAAAGTGATTCCTTTTATGGAAATATGCTCCACCGGATTTTCCGATGTCCCTCTTAATTGTATCAAATCTTTTACAACAGGCACCTCAAAAACCAACCGATTAAGGTCCACTCCCGGTCCAGGATAGAAATACAACTGATTGCTATCGATATCCAGGAACCATTCCCCCGGAACATCCAATTCTTCAAAAACATTTTCAATATAAAACCACGAAGCCTTTTCACCGGAGCCTCCAATACCATATTTGCGTTGCAGTTGCCAACCCCCTTCCCCTAAAATCACCTTGTCCTCTTCACGGTCAACCCCCTTTATCCGATATTGCATATTTCCCCAATTGTGACTCTGAAAAGCATGGACGATTCCGGTTTCGGGCTGCTTCCATTCTTTTTGGGTGAAGATTTTGGGGTCGTATGTAAACCACTTGTCATAACGTTCGTCTGTTCCGCCCGTAACCAGCTGGTAGCCTTTTCCTCCCCGCAGTGGGTTTTGATAGTCGTAATTGGGAAAGCGTGCACGCACTTGTCTTTGGTCATTCACAAAAAGCTGATCGAATTGAAGTCCATCAAGAACTTGGGCCCTATATATTCCATTCTTGTATTCCCTCCATTTTAAACCCTCTAAAGGCATAGAACCTTTAATTGTAACCTTTGCCCCAGGCAAGGATGAAATCGTAAACGGGTTTTCATACGTACCGGAAAATGATGCATCGAAAAGCAGTGTCTCCGAAAGGTAGTATGTACCCTCGCCTATCCAAATGTTCACAGCTTCTTTCCCTGCGAACTTTTGTGTTTCTTCCATGGCTTTTTTAAGGGTGGCGAACGGCAATTCTTTCGACCCCGGATTTAAATCATTGCCGGTTATGGCGATGTATACCTCTTTGGAAAAACCCCAATGACTTACGAACAAAAGCATTGTGAAAATTTGAAGCTTATTTATCCAATATTTAATCTCCGTATTGCTAAATCCCATTTTTTTTGGTCTGATAGTTTACTTTTTGATTTATTTCATTTTAATGACCCAATATTGAAACAGGTGGAAGCGGCACGTTGTTTTCCTTTCGCCATAAAGTAAGTTCAGCCACTAATTCTTGGACCAGTTCCTGCGCTACTTCCGCTAAGTTATGGCTTTCGTTCAAATCTTCCTTTAAATGGTATAATTCCACTTTTCCATCATTCAAAAACTGAATTAACTTCCAGTCACCTTTTCTGATAATGGAACAGGGTGGATTTTTATACGTGCTCGCCAAATGCCAAAAAAGTGGACGTTCTTTAAATGATTCATTTTTCAATACAGGGACTATAGAGGTTCCATCCAAGACATCTTTGTAATTTTTCACTTGTGCCAAATCCAGGAAAGTAGGAAAATAATCCATGCCACAAATGGGTATCCCGGAAATCCCGGCATCAACTTTTCCTTTCCAATTCACAAAGGCAGGTACCCGTATTCCGCCTTCATAAACAGTTCCCTTAGCCCCGCGTAAGGTATTCGTGTTACTTTGCAACCCATTAAATCCATTGTCCGATGTGAAAACCACAAGGGTATTTTCCCGTAAACCTTGTTCGTCCAAATAATCGAAAATGCGTTTTACATTTTCATCAATGGAAGCGATCATGGTCGCATAACCGGCTATTTCTTCCAATCGTTTTTCCCCTTGTCCTGTAATGGAATCCGGAGCTTTGTTCAAAAACCTTTGATATTGCCCCTTACTCCTTGGCACTGTTGGTCTATGCGGTGCATAAAAATGAAGGTTGACAAAAAAGGGTCCCTTCTTGTTTCTATTGATAAAATCGATTGCCTGATCGGTAAGTCTGTCCGTTAACCATTCATCGTCTTCTTTATCTTTGATGAAAGGATTCTTGAATGGGGCCTTATAGCCACCGCTTTCAGACTGATATCCTTTCGTATACCCACGGGCAGGATCGCCCCACCAAGTGCCTCCCACATTTTCATCAAACCCTTTTCCCGTTGGATAATATTGCTGGATTTCGGCTGATTTGTGTTCTTTTAACCAATCCAAATTTCCGTTGGCAGGTTGTTTTAAAGGCTTTTTAAACGGATAGCTTATTTCTTCTTTAGGATTTGGCCCCACGACATGCCACTTTCCTATATGAATGGATTTATACCCGGCTTCTTTAAGAGGTTGGGCATACATGGTGTGCTCCAATCCCACCGTCCAACGTGAAAAAATATTATGTTCACTATCTCCTTTTTCCAAAACCGGTACGTTGTAAACCCCCGTTCTAAACGACTGCTTACCTGTTAGCAAAGCGGTTCTGGAAGGCGAACAGGTGGGGTACATATAGGCATCCGTAAACACCAAACTTTCTTGGGCCAAAGCATCTAAATTAGGCGTCTCAAACCACTGGCTCCCCATAAAGCCCACATCTTGCCAACCTAGGTCATCTGCCATGATGAAAATAATATTCGGCTTTTTTTGTTGGGAAAAAGAAACACTGACTCCTAAACAAAAAACACTATACAAGAGTATCTTAATCCGATTTCTCATTCGTTTATTTTATATTTTTAATTTGTTTCCGTCAATTGAAAAACGGCACTTTGGAGCGGTTTTCTTAAATCGACCCATATTCCTCGATCCATCAATATTTCTCCTGACACCAATTGTTTGTCAAAACCAATAACCGACTTATTGCTTTCCTTATTGATTTCTTCAACCTCATAAACCGCATCAGGATTTAGTCCCGCCATTTTCACAAAACAACGTTCGTAACGGCGATGATGGTTAAGACTGTAGGTTATCAAAATGGCCTCTTTTTTATTTTCGGACACATAATTCAAAGCCGCATAACCATTCTGATCATAAGGCGACAACAAACGGTACAAATCACCAAACTGGATAATCGGACGAATGCTTTTGTAGGTCGCAATCGCCTCTTTGGCAAATTTCACCTCTTCCTCGTCCATATCTTCAGGGCGTAATTCCATTCCCAAACGACCGCCCATAGCCACATCAAAACGGAATTTTAACGAAGTTTGTCGTCCTGTTTGATGATTAGGCGATTTGGTTACATGCGCCGCCGTAGCGATCGGCGGGTAAATATGATTGGTTCCCCATTGGGTAAACAAACGTTCGTAAGGGTCGGTATTATCACTGGCCCAAAACTCATGTGTATAGCGCATCGAAGCCAAATCGACACGTCCACCTCCCGAAGCACAGGCTTGGAAAATGGTTCTTGAGTATTTTTTCACGAGTCGTTCCAAAACCTTTTCGAGTCCTTTAGTATATTCCACAAAAAGATGTGATTGCTTATCTTGTTCCAAATAAGTTGAACCAAAGTTCTGCACATGACGATTAGCATCCCATTTTACATAGGCTATTCGTGGGTGAGAAGTTAAAAGTTCATCTATCACATTAAAAACAAATTCCTGAACCTTGGGATTGGATAAGTCCAGCAACAACTGATTGCGCTCTAACAACGGGCTTCTGTCATTTTTACGCTGTATAATCCATTCTGGATGCTTTTCAGCTAATTCACTCCGGAGGTTTACCATTTCCGGCTCCAACCAAATCCCAAAGCGCATCCCTTTCGACTCGGCATATTGAATCAAATCCTCAATTCCTGCAGGCAATTTTTTCTGATTTACCTGCCAGTCACCTAGACCTGCCCGGGCATTATTTCGAGGGTATTTATTGCCAAACCAGCCATCATCCAATACAAAAGTCTCAACGCCCATCTCAGCTGCTCCATCCATCATCGCCTTCAATCGGGTAGCATCAAAAGAAAAATAAGCCCCTTCCCAACTATTGAGCACAATGGATCGAGCTTGGTCTCCCGCTCTTAGATTGTATTTTTTAATCCATCGGTGTAAATTGATCGACGCCCTGTTTTTTCCTTCGTCACTATACGTCAAAACCATTCTCGGGGTTTCCAATTTTTCTTTGGCTTTCAACTTATAATCAGATGCGAAAGGGTTAATTCCTGAAATTATCTGGCATCGGTTTTTGTCGTCTAACTGAAATGCGAATCGAAAATTTCCCGTCCATGCCAATGCTCCTGCTATCACCTCGCCTTCATTTTCTTTTGCTTTGCCATTGAGCGAGAGCATAAACGAAGGATTCTCGTATTCAGTAGTTCGAACACCCCGTTTGGTTTCTATAGTTTTAACCCCATTGGTCAAGTGTTCTTCGGCAAACATCATCTCTTTGGAATGGCTCCCATGAAAATGGGACAAATAATAGTTGGTAGCCAAAAAACCAACGGCAGAAGAAGCATACTGCGATAAGACCACTTCTTTATTTTCCTTGTGTGAAATCGTCGTCCATTGCTCTATGACGTCTTCTGCAGTATAGGCATTAAAATGCAAATCCACATAAAAATCCTTTTTTTCATCTTTCAAATGGATGACTGTCGATTGTAGGTTGGCTTGCTTATTTTGTTCGTGTGAAACATAAAATAAATCCGTAACCATTGTGCCGTCGGAATGGGTTGCCATTACTGCCACCTCATCGGATGATCCGTTACCAAAACTGGGATAAGCTTCGTTAAAGACCACAGTCATTTTTTCAAGACCCTGAGTTTGATTTATGTATTTTCCGTAGTGCGTTTGGTAGAGTTTATTATTACTATCAACCTGAAAAATCAGTGAATTGTGCTGGGTTTTTATATGAATGAATTGCGCCAAAAGCTTGCTATTTATAAAGCAGGCAATCATGACTATAAAAACAGCTTTTGTTTTGATCATTTTGACATATTTATTGTTAACCCGTTGGGTGTAATTAGTGAAAAAGCCTATCCCAGTATTTTCCTTTTACTGTCATCTTGAGTGAAAACAGGTGATTTTCCATCCCCCCCCTATCAATGCCGTTCTTATCAAAAAGGGCTTCGACTAGCTCATCCCGACAAAGAAATCCTTATTACATTTTGTTTATTCCTGTTAAAAAATCCATCATGTACTGACGATAAATTATCATTAAAACCAATTGCACCCAACTGGTTTATCCTTATTATCTAAAATTGTTTTCTGGCTTTATTCATAGCTACTTTCAAGTCAAACGCAATAAACACCATACAAGCAAGAATTGGTTTGCCTTATTTCATTTATGGCAAGCCAATGTTCATGCAATCCGCAAAAGAAAGAACCAGTCTCTTCCCAAAAAACCTTTAATTCACTTTAGTCAAAAGCTGTTTTGATTTCATTGATTGAAACTCCGAACAGTTCTTGAACAATGGGATGTAAACTAGCCTCATCACCCTCAATATGAAAAGTAATCTGAACATGTGTGCCACTTTCCCGGGTTTTAAGGCTTTGCCATCATCAATTGGTATGGCACTTGGTGTATGTTCATTGATATCTATTTCATTTTCAATAGACCAAGCGTATTTACCTTTTTCTCATTTCCAACACTGAAATCTTAGTTCTAAAGGCCGGTTGGCCCTCCTATATATGATTCCTTCCAAGTAATCTTGGGCGCTTCCCAATCGGGAATACCTATACTTGCCTTTTGTGCATTGTAATCAACATGAAAAGGTTTTTCCTCTGCTAAGGGCACCTCTTCGTTAATCATCAACGGACGAGCTTCATCCCAGAATTCTTCGTAAGCATTCTTCATCGATTCAACAAGTTCAGGATGTTCTGCTGTTACATTCGTATGCTGCTCCGGATCATTTTCCATATCATAAAGCACCCCATGAACAAGTCGAAAGCGCTGGTTGCGAACGGAATATTCCCCCCACTTAAACTCATCGGGGTTAGCCTCGTGCTTCCAACGTGTTACATGCTGAAAAAGAAAACGATCTTCCCATTTCGGGTTTTTCCCTAAAACTAAAGGCTTTAAACTTCTACCTTCAAACGCATGTGTATCTGGCAACTTAGCCCCCGCAAAATCGGCCAATGTTGGCAAAATATCCAAGTAGCTAGCTACCGTACTTACTGTATGGCCTTCTTTTATCACCCCGTCCCATTGAACAAAGAATGGAACACGAACACCACCTTCGTTTACGGTACCTTTTAAACCTTTCATTCCCGCATTGTACGACATCATCGGTTCTCCATCTTCATTGGTGCCAAGTTGCACCTGAGGACGTCCTGCAAAACCTCTTAATCCACAACCAATTCGAGTCATACCGTTGTCAGATGTGAAGATAATGATGGTGTTTTCCATCAGTCCCCAATCCTCTAACTGGTCAAACAGCTGTCCCATACAGTCGTCGATATGTTCTACCATTCCATAAAAACCAGCTACTTTGCTATCAAAGCCTAAATCTTCAAAATGTTTCTGGTATTTAGGCGGCGCCACAAATGGACTGTGTGGGGCATTGGTTGATAAATATGCAAAAAACGGCTTGTTGGAATCCTTTACCGATTGAATCCAGCCCAGAGTTGACTTGAACAGAACATCGGTACAATAGCCTTTGGTCTTTACAAACGTACCATTATGCTTAAATACCGGGTCAAAGTAGGTGTTGCCGGGAACATCCGCACAAGATCCTGCATAGGTTTGTCCAATGCCGCCAGCTCCATGAATAAACGTTTCATCAAATCCACGGTTTTCGGGCTGGTATGGATCTTCATCCCCTAAATGCCATTTTCCAAAATACCCGGATGTATAACCAGCTGGTTTTAAAACTTCCGACAGGGTTGTCGCCTCTAAATTAAGTCGCTCTCTTTCGAATATGGTATGGGTAACGCCATTTTTAATGGAATGAACCCCCGACATAATACCGGCTCGACTTGGTGCACAGGTAGAACCCATCATAAAGCGGTCAAAACGAACAGACTGATCGTACATTTTATCCAATTCCGGTGTTTTAATCCAAGGATGTCCATGTGCCCCCACAACCGGATACCCTTGATCGTCTGTCATGATAAAAATGATGTTAGGGCTTTTTTCTTGAGCACAAGAGGTTAGTATCCAACAGCAAATAATAAATTGTACAGCTTTTTTAATGTGTTCCATCCAAATCTACCTTTTTAGTCCCTTTCAACGCCTTACTCGCATCCGATTGTATGGCATTGGGAGCATGTTGCTCACTATTTGTTGCTATTTCAAAAGACCAGGCATAGTCACTTTTTCCCAAGTCTGCCGGAGGGATTATTTCCAAGCCCTCAGGCGTCATGCTCCATGTAACATCAGCCTGGGATCCCAGAAGTTTAACCGACTTCACCTCATTCTCTGCCCATCCTTTGGTAGCTTCAACAACTATGGGATTCACTGGTTTTTCCAATGCAATTGCAAAGAGCTTTGTTCCCTTGGTAGTAAAAGCAAGATGTCCCTTTTCCTGATGATTTTCTTTCCAGTAACGCGTTCCATAAATAGCAGCTCCATTTATAGTCAGCCAATTCCCCATTTTATTTAATAAGGTTACTTGTTCCTCTGGAATGGTGCCATCGGCTTTAGGTCCAATGTTTACCAAAAAGTTTCCATTTCTTGAAATTACTTCTACCATTTCATCAATAATAGCATTGGCAGATTTGTATTTATCATTTTCTAAATACCCAAACGATGTTCCAAACGTAGTACAACTCTGCCATTTAGGACCAATAACCTTCAACATTAAATTGTCTTTTTCCAAACAACCAATACCATCTGGCCAGTTTCTGTTTTTTCCTTTGTTATTTACATAAACCTCTTGATTGTTTTGAGCGCCATTGTTCATGAAATCCGTAATCATCAATCTACATTGGTCGTAGTAGTATTGAATTTCTGGCTTAAAAACTTTGGGTTCAACTTGTGTATTATTTCCATCTCTAGTAAAAATAGGAATGTCATCAATCCATAAAAAATCAGGTTGATATTTCTCTTGAATTTCTTTCCATCGTGCTACATATTCATCAACAGCTTCTTTACTAAACCCAAAAGGTCCGTACAACGACTCTGCTTCAGGATTTCTTTTGATTTCTTCTAAAATATCATCTTGGGCTTTGGCATGTACTTTATATTGTTGCTTGGTAAAAAAACTGGTATGACGTTCTCTATGATACGATGGAGCATATTTTAATCCTTGCTCCCTAACCGCTTTTCCTAAATCTCCTACCAAATCCCGTTTAGGTCCTTTATCCATAGCATTCCAAGGGGTCAAATCAGAATCCCAATTGGCCCACCCATCGTGATGTTCGGCAGTTAACACTACATACTTTGCCCCTACTTTAGCAAACAATTCTGCCCATTCCTCTGGATTCCATTTTTCTGCTTTAAACTCTGGAATGATGTCTTTATAACCAAATTCTGGTGGTGCCGCTCCCCAACGTTCTCTTAAAAAAGGATAATAATAAGTGGAATCTTTATATATCATTTTTGGAACGTGTTCTGCATATCCTTTACCCCCTTTACGGTGACCAATAACGCTGTAAGGCCCCCAATGGATAAAGATGCCTACTTTACCATCGTTAAACCAATCGGGTACCGGCATTTTTTGAAGGGATTCCCAGCTACCATCATACGGCAATTGTGCTATCTCTTTTTTCTTTGATTGTGAATTACAAGACAGCAACGTCAAAACGGTTGATGCAATTATAATTGAATTTTTTAAGTTCATATTCATTTATAATTTAATTTATTTAAAAGCAGTTTTTATTTCATTGATTGTAACTCCAAACAGTTCTTGAACAATAGGATTTAAACTAGCCTCATCACCTTCTATATGATAAGTGGTTTGAATATGTGTGCCACTTTCCCCGGATTTCAATGCCAATGCGGGAGAAGAAGTTTCCAACTCATAAAAAGGTCCTAACGGCTTAGCTCCAGGCTCTGGAGCACCATCATTATAAGCATTAATGACATCACCACTAAAAGGTTCCTCTTGAATTTCCCACATAGAGTTTACGTAATCCGTTACATTTTCAGGTTTGTTGTATTTGACGATGGTTAAAATTCCACTTGCTGAATCGTAAGACCCCGCAATATCTTTTGCGCGCAAAGGAGTCAACCCAATTTTACTCCGGTATTCCCCATCACCTTTAAAGAAAATAGCGTTCTCTTTCACGACCAATCGATCCGAAGGCACTTTCCCGAAATACGTATCATTGACCACTTGTCCCAACTCGGTTGTATCCCCTTGGACATAGGGAATTAAAATAGTGGTATGGGGCGAATGATTGAACATACCCAACATCCAAATTGACAGTAACCCTGTTTCTTTTTTCCAATCCGATTGCCCAATGTTGGTCAGTGTATTGGTCGTTTGGTAAGCTACCGTTTTTAAATTCCCTGAAAGCGTTTGTAAACCCAGTTCTTTTTGAATGGCTTCTTTAGAAAGAATCGCAACTTCTCTTTCAATCTCCATATCAAACTGAAAACCAGCGTAATTTTTCAATGATGCCTTTTTTGTAAATGTAGCCGAAGTTGACGAAACATCCTTTACATCAAAAGGTTCCAAATCTATCAGTTTTGGCGTGTACCAATCGTCTAAGGTAAATTCCGCACCCTTTTTAAAAAAGATGGAATATTGCCCACCTTCCGGTCCTAACCAGAATCGTTCTTCACCTCCAAAAACATTGATATGTTCCAAGGTATCTTTTGATTTGAACAACTCACGATTGATCCATCCATAACTTCTACCTTCAGTTCCAAAAGCACTGCTGGTCATTACTCGACCTTGCAAGGCTGCCGAAATAGCCACTTTTGACTGGTTTGATGCGTCGGTAAGTTGGATCAGGTCGATATATTCTTCCATAAAAGCAACTTCATCGGCATAGGTGGCCCTTTTTCCATTCGCTTGGGGGACATGTAGTGCATCCGTTGTACTGGTTTCTTTTTTCATTTCGCTTTTCTTTTTATTATTACAAGAGGTTATCAATGTAAACGATAACATCACCATTCCAATTTTTCGAAGATCCATATAATGCGTATTATCCATGTTCGGTAATTAATTTTTTGGCCTGTACGTATTTAAAGTAGCTTCCATTTCCTTCACGATTTCCGGATACTGATTGTACACATTGGTGGTTTGATATTTATCCTTTTCCAAATCATACAATTGTGCCGGCGGGGCATCTTCCTTTAGTTTTCCGTTCTCCATATCGCTGTTTTTCCCTCCCACAAAAGCTACGGCAGGGGCTCCTCCCCAAGCATGTTGGTGTGGTTTGGAACCTTTAAAGCCACCACTGCCTTGTGCCGGAATGTACATCCACTTTCCTTTTCTTAAAGACAAATGCTTCTGGCTCTTTGGCGCCAATAACAGTTCTTCTCTTATGTTTTCTTTTGGATTGCCCAAAATAGCAGGCAATATATTCATGCCGTCCGAACCGTTATGACTATTGGGGTTTAGTCCTGTAATTGCCATAAAGGTTGCCAACATATCCACATTACAGATCAATTGGTCCGACACACTTCCTGCCTCAATTTTCCCAGGCCATTTGGCGATGAACGGCACACGGTGTCCACCTTCCCAAACGCCAAATTTAAATCCCAATAAATCGCCATTGATCTTATGTCCCGCTTTTACGGCATTACGTCCTCCTAAATTCAACATCGCACCGTTGTCACTCGTAAAAACAATTAACGTGTTATCTGCAACGCCTTGTTTCTCTAACGTAGTTGTTACTTGGCCGACCATCCAATCCAACTCTTGAATAAAATCCCCATAAAGTTCGGCATCACTTTTTCCTTGAAAATTAGTCCCTGGTGTAAAAGGATGATGAATATGTGTAGTAGCAAAGTATAAAAAGAAGGGTTCTTGTTTATTGGCTGTTGTTTTTTCAGTAATCCATTCCACTGCTTTACCAGCCAGTACTTCACCTACCGTATAATCGTTGTATAATTTATGGGCTTCAACAGCTCCTTTAAACATATTTTGTGTTCTTTGTGATGCTTCTGGAGGAATGGGCGTTATTGGTGTAACCTCACGCTCTTTACCTCTTCCTACATATACTAAAGGATCGTTTATATCCGCTCCCACTATACGATCATTCTCGACATATACATAGGGCGGTGCACTATTTACAACAGGTACGCCAAAATAATAATCGAAACCTAAATCATTGGGGCCAGGACGCAAAGGCTCTTTCCATAGATTTTCACCCACGCCAAACCCCAAATGCCATTTTCCCAAGGCTGCCGTGGCATAACCACTGTTCTTAAACACATCGGCAAGGGTCAATTGTTCCGGGTTTATCAATAATTCGGAAGTAACGGGTGCAGGCCCCCAAATGCCTTGCCCTTGGTTTCCTCTTATTGGGTATTGCCCCGTTAATAATGCATAACGAGAAGGTGTACAAACCGCTGAAGCCGAATGCGCATCGGTAAAAATTTTACCTTCACTGGCCAATTTGTCAATATTCGGTGTTTTTACCTTTGTGGCCCCATAAGCCCCTATATCACCATAACCCAAATCGTCCACTAAAATATAAACGACGTTGGGTTTATCCTGAGCCTGGATTTTTAATGTACTGCTTATGAAAAATAAGCAAACGATTAATTTTACTGTTAGGGATACTCCCAGTTTTAATTTCATACTTTTCGATTTAAATTTTCTCTTGAATATTTTCAAACGGAGGTATACGTTGGTCTGTTCCTATGACATCTATATCTCCCAATTCTTTTCTAATCCTTTCTGCTTCTTTTAACAGCTCCTCTACTATTTCTGGGTGGTTATGAGAAATATCGGTTAACTCTCCCATGTCGTGGTCCAAATCAAACAACAATGGGCGACCTAAGGCAATCAATCCTCGGCAAGAAATATTCTTTAAGTTACTTCCATTAAAAGGTTTTTCATTCTTGTTTTTAGACCAAAAGGGTTGGTCGTCCGAAGTTCTAGGCAGATGCAATTTCCATTGTCCTTTTCTAATGGCCTGTAAATTGATTCCATTGTAATAGTACACGAATTTATGCGGAGATACTCCTTTTCCCGTTTTTAAAATGGACGTGATGTTTTTACCATCGATTACCCTGTCTTTCGGAATTTCTGCTCCAGCCAAAGAAGTTAAAGTTGGCAATAAATCCATAGAGGATAAAAAAGTATCATTCACCCCTGTGGCAAATTTACCTTCCCATTTGATGATGGCCGGAATGCGGAAACCACCTTCCATAGTGGTATATTTCCCTCCGTTTAATGGACCTGCAGAACCTCCAAAGTGACAAATAGCGGGCCCGTTATCCGATAGAAAAACAACAATGGTATTTTTATCCAATTTATGCTTGGTAAGTGCTTTAGTTAATTGCCCTACATAGTGATCCAATTCCTGTACATAATCGCCATATAGACTTCCTTTAGACGTTCCTATGAATTCCTTACTTGGTTTAATGGGAGAATGTACCGAATGATAGGCTAGATAGAGAAAAAAGGGATTCTTTTTGTTTTCTTCAATATATTCAATGGCTTTTTGGGTATAATCACCAATTAAGGTTTCAAAAGCGACATTTTCTTTTACAACTTGATTGTCGCTATACACATCATCCAAATCGGGATGACTTGTATGCCAATTGGATTGCAGACCATAGAAGTGTTGAAATCCGTGGTCAATGGGTTGTGCCCCCTTGTTAAAACCTAAATGCCACTTCCCAATGGCCAAGGTAGCATATCCGTGTTGTAGGAGTACATCGGCCATCGTAATTTCATCGGGGTGCAGACCATAATCTTTATGTTTCCCTATTTTGCCTTGAGCCACAGGAAATCCGTTTCGCATGGGATAACGCCCTGTTAACAATGCTGCCCTAGACGGACTACATACCGATGAAGCCACCTGAAAATCTGTAAACCGCAACCCTTCCTTGGCCAGTACATCAATATTAGGTGTCTGTACATCTTGTGCACCATAACAACTTAAATCGCCATAGCCCAAATCATCGGCGAATAGGATGATGATATTGGGTTTATTTTGTGAATTGACAGAAGATACTAAACAAATCAATAGTATTAATAAAGCACTTATACTTCTGAAATTCATTTTCATTATTTTTTGTGTTTTTAATATTAATTCATTTATAAGGCATTAACTTCAGTAAAATAAGCCCCGCCTGATGTTCCATCCTCATAGAAGAAATAAGTCAGTAATTCGGCTTGTCCTTTCTGAAGTTCTATTTCAAAAATGACTCCTTTGCTATCAGGTTCAATGCGTTTTTCCAGAGTTTTCCCGGCGATTTTTATTTTTGCTCTTTTAGCTTTAACAATGGCATGAGCTTCTTTTGGAAGTTGTCTTAAAGTGAATCTATAACGTCCCGATTTTTCAATATTAATCATCCAGGGACCAGTTACACGTGGATATTTTTGGATAGCATTAAAATTCCATGGTGGATTCCCTGATTCCATATACCAATCTTGAGAGCATAAAACCGTTGGGTTTTCCAATGAAGAACCAATATCGATACGTACTGGCTTTAAACGTGGAGATACCGATTCCCAATACGGCATGTAGTATGTTCTTAGGTTCTCAACAACTTTTGGGTATTTTTTGGAAACGTCATTTTTTTGTTCAGGGTCATTCTTAATATTATAAAGCACCTTACCATTCATTAAACGCCAATCACTGGTTAAGACTGCTGAATTTAACCATGGTTCAATAGAATCTTTGGCATATGCCCCTGCGTGATACTGAACAATATAACTATCGCGTACTTTATCGGTCTGCTTTCCTGTTAACAACGGTGCAAATGAAATACCATCGGGCTGGTGTGTATCTGGTACTGTTACCTCACAAAGTTCTGCCAAGGTTGGTAGTACATCTATATGAGCTGCTAAACTATTGATGTCTTTACCTCCTGTAAGCTTACCTTTTGGCCAGTATATAAAAAATGGCACTCTATGACCTCCATCGTATATCGATGATTTTTTTCCTCGCATTCCAGCATTGTATCCTTGTAGGGGTTCCGAATCAAGTCCTTTGAAACTTGCTCCAGCTGAGGTCCCATTGTCTGTCATAAAAACAAGTATCGTATTCTCTGCTATACCAAGTTCCACTAATCGCTTACGTAATATTCCAAGGTTATAATCAAAATTGGCAATCATGCCATAAAAATTAGCCCCGTTCTTCCAAGTTACCGTTTCTTTATAGGGATCACTCCATTTGTCTGCAACACGATAGGGACCATGAGGTGCATTGGTTGCCAAATACAGCATGAAGGGCTTTTCCTTATTTTTTTCAATAAATCGAATAGATTCACTAAACCATACATCGGTACAGTAGCCTTCAAATTTTTCATATTTCCCATTTCGCTCATAAACATCATCAAAATAATCATTACCCCAATAATCGGATGCCTGCCCTACGCCTCCACATTTATGCCAAACTACATCCTGAAATCCACGATCTTGAGGACGATGGGGAGCATTATCCCCTAAATGCCACTTCCCGACCATTCCCGTTACATAACCATTTGAAGCGAATACATTAGCTATGGTCTGTTCATCTGTATGCATCAAAGTTCTCCCACTACTGGTACGGTAGGCTCCTGTTCTTCCCGGATAATGCCCCGTCATCAAAGCGGCTCGCGTAGGTGTGCAAAACGGACTAACATGAAAGTCTGTTAATCGAATAGATTCACTTTGCAAACGATCTAAATTTGGCGTTTCTATAATAGGATTGCCATGACAACTTAAATCGCCATACCCTTGATCATCTGTCATTATTAGGATAACATTCGGCTTTTCTTGGGCTTGTAGTTTAACAATATTCCCAAGGCATAAAAACATAACCATCATGCCTAATTTTAAGGATAATGCCAATCCTCTATTTAATTTCCCAAAAGATTCCATTGTCTCTTTTTTATCGTAATTATTCTTCCCAATTATCTGTACGAAAAGGATAAGCTGGCAACTCATTTTTATTTACTAAGTTAACCGTAGGTTTTCCAGCAAAAGCATAACGGATGTATTTAGGACGTTTTACTTCTGGAGAACTCAAAACAACAGACTCACCATTGATCATGGCTATTGCTTTTACCCATTTTTTTGAATCGTCTGATATCCAAAATCCTGAAGGCGCTTTTCCATTGGTGGTTTTCAATCCTTCTGCATGATTGAAATCCACAATGATTTTATCGTCTAAAACATTCACATTATTACATATTGGCCCCATTGCAATCACATCGAGATCCAATGTATTCTTTGCTGCCAATAAAGCCGCACGCTGTCCTATGGGAAGTTTATCCGTTGGATGGATATTTTGCACATCCCCTAAATCAATCGTGTTGACCACGGATACATCTGGAAGATCAAGAGCCCCCAATTGGGATTCACGCATCCAAGCCCAAGATTCTTCAGTAGGACTTTCAACATCTATGGTTTGGTTATTATGTGTGCCTTTTCCATAGCCCGGTAGCATTATGACCATAAAATGCATTTCATCATCATCCCAACGCTTACGATAAGTCTGTATCCATTTTTTCAATACCTCATCATAATCTTTCATACCACTAACCCTATGGAACCAATTCTTTTCATCAACCTTAGGCAACCCAGCCATGTAACGTGTATTTCTTTCTCCTTGATACCAAACCAATCCCCTACAGGCAAAAGGAATCAATGGATGCATCATGGCATTGTAAAGAATATTGGAATTGCGTCTTAAAAAAATATTTTCTTGGTTTGTCCAGTTGGGTTTTTCCATCAGTCCCCTAATTTTTGCCAATCTTTCTTTATTGGCATCAAACTCCTTCATGATGGTATCAAAAATAGGCAGGTCTTGGGCCATAGATCTAGGCATCCAAGCTTCTATGGACGAACTTCCCCAAGAGGTTTGTATGATTCCCACTGGAACTTGGCTTACATTATTAAGAAAATAAGCAAAAGAAAAGGCTACTGCACTGGGTGGATGCGTTGTTTTCCATTGCCCAACTGCCTCATCTTGTTCTACCAAGCCCACTTTTTCCTCCACTTGAAAAGTTCTAATGTTTTTGGCCAAAGGCACCAACCCCCTTACTTCTACAGACGAAGACACTCCCATTTGCATATTGGATTGCCCGGAACAAATCCATACTTCACCGACCAAAATATCTTTTATGATCACTTCGTTCTCCCCGAAAATGACCATATCCTGCTCCTTAATTGATGCCGCCATGGGATCCAACTTAACCCTCCACTTACCATCGGCACCGGCTCGCGTTGTTTTTGACTGTCCGGCGAACTTCACGGTTATTTCCGCTTTGGGTGCACTATGACCCCAAACGGGCACGACCTTTTCCCGTTGTAATACCATATGATCACCAAAAACACTGGCTACTTTTAGGGATTGTGCATTCGTTTCAACACTGATGATGCTTAAAAGCAAAACAATCATTGTCCTCGCCATATTCAAGTTTTTATTCATCATTAATTATTTTTCATCAATAGGGATTAACTTATTTGGTGTTTGATAAGGTTCATTTCCGAGCGGCCTTGCATTTTCCCCACGTTTGCTTATATCTCCAATATCTTTTTTTGCCCAGTCCAAAAGTTTAAGCAATTCCGCAACCACTTGCGGATTCGCATCAGCTACATCGGTAGTTTCGGCAATATCCGTTTCTAAATTGTACAGTACGGGTTTGGTAAACAATACCCTGTCTTTTGGAGCACTGTGAATGGGCCATTTTCTATAAACTATTGATGTTGAATTGGTCTCATGTGGCAAATGCAACTTCCATTTCCCCTTTCTAACAGCACGTAGAATATGATGTTGGTAATAGAAAAATGGACGATCTGATGCTTCTGATGGGTTTCCATGAATAATCCCTGAAATATCCACGCCATCAATAACCCGATCCTTTGGAACTTCTGCCCCAGCTATTTTTGCAATGGTCGGTAATACATCTATGGTAGCTACCATATGTTCCGAAGTTTTTCCGACTGGCACTTTTCCCGGTGCCCTTATTATTGCAGGAACTCTAAAACCACCTTCCCAAGCAGAGGTTTTTGCTCCTCTTAAAGGTTCTGCATGTCCTCCATGGTCCTTTTTAATCCACCAAGGTCCGTTATCACTTGTAAAAATCACATAAGTATTTTCATCTAAACCAATTTCTTTTAAATGATTTAAAATCCTGCCCACATTATAATCAATCTCTTCAATGACATCACCGTATAAACCTCCTTCTGACTTTCCTCTAAAGGCATCAGAAACCGCTAATTTGGTATGTGGCATGGTATGCGCTAGATATAGAAAAAAGGGCTGTTCCCGGCTCTTTTCAATAAAATCAATGGCCTCATTGGTATATCTTTCGGTAAGTGTTGACATATCAGCATTTCTTTCAATCAACTTATTGTTTCTTATTAGATGCACCCTCGCATCATTACTTCCTGGCGTAAAGAAAGACTCATCGAAACCCTGATGCATCGGCAATAAATCCGGATTGAACTGCTCTGGATTATGCCCAGCTAAATCCCATTTACCAATCATCCCTGTTCTATAACCTACAGGTTTTAAAACCTCTGCAATGGTAACTTCACTCAATGCTAATTTAGGATGTGGATTATCTCCATTATCATTACGTGCATTTCGCATAGGATAAGAACCGGTCATTAAAGCGGCTCTTGAAGGCCCACAAACCGTTTGGGCGTAAAAATTCGTAAATTTCATCCCCTCGGATGCCATTTTATCAATATGGGGTGTTTTAATGTTTGGAGAACCAAAACAACCCAAATCTTGATACCCTTGATCATCGGTAAAAATGATGATGAAATTAGGTTTTCTTTCTTGGGCTTGAATGTTTTGGTTAAATACACTCCAAAAAAGAAAGCAGCCCAAAAAAACAATTTTTCCCATAGCACTTACCATTTGATGTTTAGTGTTTCAGATGCATTTATCGTCTTCATTTTCAACTTTTTTGTACCCACACCATCCAAAATAAAGCGATCCAGTTCCAATTTTCCTGAAAGTACCGCAATATCGGCTTCTTTATTTTTCACTTGAACTGTACCATAACCATACCCATTACTCCAAAAATAAGTTCCGGGTTTTGAGGTGAAGGTCATCGACTTATCCACTGCCGAATATTGAAACTTCGTGATAGCCAAAATACCGGCCCAAGCCATCATGCTTCTGGCATAGTGGTGACCTGCTTCGGCTTCGTTAAACGGACTCCTTTTTTTGCCATCGTAACGGTCTCTAATATTATTAATGCACAATAATCCGTCTTCCAATAAGCCTTCTTGTAGCATACCAACGGCAGCGGTGTATTCAAACCCCGTCATTACTTCGGTATAATATGGGAATGGTTTTTCGGGACGTTCCTTAGGGTACGCTGCCATCAATAAAGCAGACTCGTCGCCCAAAGCATATGAGCGATGAAAATTGGCATGGGAGGTCATATTCTCAACATAATTGTATTTCATGATGGACTCAAGCGTTTTTTTGATGTTTTCTTCTTTAGCCAAATATCCTAAGCCAACAATATGCGAAAACACCTGTCCTACCAACTGATCCACCAAAACCCCTTTTCCCAACTGAAAATCGGGCGACGTAAAATCAATCGCATTTTTAACGTCTGCTGCACCAATAAGGGATTCGGCTACGTTATCGGCGGACATGGGTGGTTGAATATGCTGTTCATAATATTCGCCATTGAATAGATTTTCGTCCATCCATTTAGACCCTTTCCCATATAAATCATGACAGGTTTTCGCAAATGCCTTTTCGCCTAAATAAGTTGCCATTTCTTCTGAAGCTTTTAGAGCGCCCAAATACCAAAAGCCCATTTGAGGATTGGGCCCAAAATACTCCACATCCATGGTGTTGTGTTGGGATCCTTCCATCACACCATTTTTATCGGCATCCCAACCTCCGGGAATCCAACAAAATTCCAATGACTTTTTTACCTTTGGCCAATGTTGTTTTAAAAAGGCATCGTCGCCAGATAATTGCCAATCGCGGTAAAATTTCATGATGCTTCCCATTTGTCCATCGGCTGCTGCCTTGCCCCAAAGCTGGCCTTCTTCAAGCGGAAGATAGACCCTAAAGCTCATCAATCCTGTATCGTCGGTTGCATACTTATACTCCACCTCACGCATGGTTTTAGCCAACTCCCCAAATAAAAAAGCGGTGGTTTGTTCGTAATTCCAAACGTGGGTACAAGAGCCAAAACACGAACCATAGGTATCAAAAAGTCCTTCCCAACCCAGTAATTGACCGCTTTTAATTCGGAAAGCCAATTGCGTTCGTAGATGTGCCAAATTGAAAAGTGCCGATTCTTTAATTACTTCAGGAATATCACTATTAAGAAGTGCATTGACGAACGTTTTGGTGCTGTTTTCCAAGGCATTTAAACGTGGTAAGGTTTTGGAAATCACATCCCATGAATCACTATACTTTGTTGTGTAATAATTTCCGACTGTAGCTTTTATTAACTTTTGAAACCCCGGTTTGTCCCAAGTTTGTCTGTTGGGAAAATGCCAACTGATCAAAAAACGAAAAGTTTTTTCTTCACCTGCTTTTAAAGTCGTCTTTACCGCCAAAGTTCCCATAGGGGCATTGGCACCTTCATTTTCTCTTTTTTCCAATAATCCATCCGCACTAAAATCATCCCAAAAATCGAGACGTTTCTTATCCCATCTACTCGTTTTTGGTTGCCACGCGGTTCGGTACGTGGTGGTACCTTCGTTTAAGGATACAAAACTCATGGTCCCCCATTGTTCACTTTCGGGGTCTACACCATTACTTGTATAGTGGATGCCGTTAACACCGTTTTCTTCGCGAATGGTATTGACATTTTTTATGGCTTTCCCCCGTGTGCCATCAAAACCAATAAAGTTTTGAATAGTCCCTGCCAATGAAATGGCAATATCCCTATCACTGGAATTCTTTACCGTATAATCCAGAATTGCCATAGGAATACTACTATCGTCTATATTACCGGGAATAAGTGGATTATAGGCCCCGACAACCACCTCAACAGGAAGGTTTTCATCACTTAAAAATACTTGCCCAAACGGATAAGCGGTTTTAAAAGAAGCATTGCTAAAGCGTGGTAGACCGTGGTGGTTTGATGTTGCTCCCCATGCACCCTCGTAATAGGATTCATCGGGCGGACCTTCTAACAAACGGGTTTGTTTTTTCCCTTGACCATCTTCAACAAAAATGGCAAAAAAAGGACCTTTTTGTTTTGCCGGACCCCAATTTTCCAAAGTAGGATTGAAGCCTTTTGCAGGACGGTTCATGATTTCCCAATCTTCCAAAGAACCTCGTCCCGTAAGTGAAATGGTTCCTGTACCAATACCGCCAACAGGCATTTTTATTTTTTGAATATGGTCTTGGTCATAAGTTTTTAATACGGGCCAATTTAATGATTCATCTTGTGCGGTAAGGCAACCCATCATCATCATCAAAAACAGTAAACTTATTTGGATTTTTTTCATGATTATTTCGGCATTTGTTCAGCTATAATCCCAGCTAATATTTTTGCTCCATCCTCCTCTGGATGCACACCGTCCGGAACGAGGTTTCCCTTATCAATTAAAGGCTCATATAAATCAATAATTGGTAAATTATTTTCTTTAGCCAACGTTTTTATAATTGGTATAACTTCTTGCTTTACGATTTCACCATTAATTGAAAATTTACTGTGATCATAAACAGGAACCGGCAAACACAAATATAATTTTGGGGTTGGCAAAATGGTTTGAAAGGTATCGATCAAACTTTGATAACTTTCTTTAAAATCTTGGGCATTCCAATTTTGCGGTTTGGAATCGTTAGTCCCTAATTTAATTGTTATAATGTCTGGATGAACCGCAAAAACATTTGAAAACTCCTTACAATTCCAATAAGGTAAATTACCGTTTTTTAATGCTGTTGCACCACTTCGCCCTAAATTAACAACGGAATATGCATTTCCCAACAAATCGTTTAAAACCTTGGGATATGCCGTTACACTTTCTTTTTTATGCCTTGAACCAGCAGTAATGCTGTCACCAACACATGCTATGGTTTTTGGCTTAGTACTACAAGACACCAAAACTACTAGTGCCAAAATATTCAAGAACCCTATTTTTTTCATAAACTCAATTTTAATACTTTTTCCATTCAGGTTTCCAAACCTTGATTTCCCCTTCTTTCAAAGAGATGACTTTACTCAATCTTCCATCAGAAAAAACCCTAAAGCTTCCATTGGTGGTGGCGCGTATTTTTGCTTCAACCAATTTCCCGTTTTCCCAAGTGATATCCACTTCAAAACCACCACGGGCCCGGAGTCCTGTAATACTTCCATTTGGCCATGCAGTGGGTAGTGCAGGTAGTAAATTGATTTTGCCATCGTGACTTTGCATCAGCATCTCCGTAATACCTGAAACCAACCCAAAATTACCGTCGATCTGAAAAGGTGGATGAACATCCAAGAGGTTTGGCAGGGTGGATTTTTGCTGTAGTGCCATAATGTTTTCATGTGCTTTTTCAGCTTCCAACAAGCGCGCCCAGAAATTGATAATCCAAGCACGACTCCATCCTGTATGTCCGCCACCATTAGCCAAACGATGCTCGATGGTTTTTTTAGCTGCTTCAAATAACTCTGGCGTATTTTCTTTTGAAATTTGATTGGAAGGATGCAACGCATATAAATGTGAAATGTGGCGGTGCCCTGGGTCTCTTTCCCCAAACTCCTCCATCCACTCCATCAAACGGCCATCGCTTCCTATTTGTAAAGGTTGAATTTTTGCAAGCTGACTTTTTAATGTATTTCGGAAATCTTCATCGATACCCAAAATTTCAGCGGATATTATGCAGTTGCGGTATAGTTCCAGAATAATCGAGCGGTCCATGGTGGACCCCATGGATACTGTTGCAACTTCGCCGTCTTCAGTTATAAAATCATTTTCTGGAGATATTGAAGGTGAAGTAACCAGATACCCCGTTTTGGGATCGGTAATCATAAAGTCTACAAAAAACTCCGCAGCTTCCTTCATAATAGGATAAGCGTGTTCCGCTAGATATTTTTTGTCCTTGGTGTATTCATAATGTGTGAAGAGATGCTGACAACTCCAAGCGGCTCCCATAGGCCACATACCATATCGTGCCCTTCCAAAAGCTGCAGTCATATTCCAAGCATCACTGGTGTGGTGTGCTACGAATCCACGACTTCCGTAAGTTTCTCGAGCAGTGATTCTACCCATCTCCCTCAAATCCCCAATAAACTTTAAAAAGGGTTCGTGGCATTCGGCAAGATTAGTCATTTCAGCCATCCAATAATTCATCTGAATATTAATATTGATGTGGTAATCGGCATTCCACGGCGGTTTAAACCCGTTTACCCAAATACCCTGTAAATTGGCAGGCAAGGTTCCCGGTCGTGAACTGCTTATAAGCAAATACCTGCCGTATTGGTAATGCAGTTGGGTAAGGTAGTTATCAACAGTACCATCTTTTACCCGCTGTAAACGTTTATCGGTCGGAAGGTCTTCTCCATGGCCTTCAGAAATTTTAAAATCCAGTCGCTTAAAGAGGGATCGGTAGTCGTTGGTATGCGCCTTGTACAAGCTTTCATAGTCCTTATTCAGGATTTTTTCGAGATTCGCTTCTGTAAGCTTTCTTGGATCTTCGCCTCGATAATCACTGGCAGCTACAATACGTATGATCAACTGATCTGCATCCGAAATCACTATTCTACCCTCCTTAACTTCAGAAGTGCCTCCTTTAATTTCAAAATGGATAGTGGCGTAAAACTTCACACCTAAACCATCACCTATATGCTCAGAAAAATGAATGCTGTTTTTGCTAAGCCGTATCTGTGTATTATCAGTACGCCTTACATAAGCAGACAAGTTAATGGATTTGTTTTGGTCTGCTGAATACTTAATAAGCATCGCTTTATCCGGAAAGCTTGAAAAACTTTCTCTTTTGAATGTAACCCCATCTTTTTCGAAAAGGGTGGTTTGCAAAGCAGTATTAAGATCCAATTCACGTCTAAAATTGGTTATGCTGTCAAAGCCAGATCGCTCAACAATCAAATTAGCGAGCATTTGGTTGGTCATGGTACCGGTAGGAAAACGTTCGGTCAAAAGGTTTTCAGTAAGATAGGTTTCAGCCTCAACGTATTTCCCATCAAAAATTAATTGCTGGATCTTTTTAAGAATTTCAGGCCCTGCTTTTTTATCCCGATTATAAAGTTTTTCACCGGTCCAGATGGTTTCTTCATTTAAACAGATGGTTTCTTTAGAAGGAGTGCCATACAGCATGGCCCCCAAACTTCCGTTTCCTATGGGAAGGCCTTCGTTCCATTTTTTGGCAGGCTGCTCAAACCAAATTTTCAAAGCTTGTTCTTTACCTTGTTGGTCTTTGTTCTTATGTTCAGAATCTGAACATGCCGCACAAAAAACAAAGACAAAAGCCGTTAAAATATTCTTGTGAATTGACATATTACTTTTATTTTATTACCTGGTTTCCCGATCTTTCAATCCTTTTTATGTCCTTTAAAGCCAACAGAAGCATCTAAAACCTTTCCTTGTTTAGGCGGTGTATGTGCCTGTTGGGCATAGCGCAGCATTTTTTCCAAAATTTCGGGGTGTTCAGTAGCCAGATTATGCTGTTCTTCAATATCAGAACTCAAATCATACAATTCATAATCTGCTTGTTTATTGGGTTTAATGGCTTTCCAGTCCCCCATTCTAATAGCACGACCTTTGAGATCTTCCCAGTACAGATAATCATGTTGTTTTTGAGAGAATTCTAATGTTTCGCCAAATAATGTCGGAGCAATGGAAACACCATCGGTCGAAGCTGGTGCTTTGGTTCCTGCAATATCGGCAAGGGTAGGCATGATATCAGGAAAATAGCCTAAATGGTTTGATACACTACCCGGCGCTATCTGTTCTGGCCAGTAGGCTATAAACGGAATTCTAAGGCCGCCTTCATAAAAATTGCCTTTCCCCCCTCTAAAACGCTTACCGGTTTCGGGATTTAGATTTGGAGCAAAAAAACCGTGAGGATGATTTTCATTCTTAAAATAAGGCTGACCACCATTATCCCCAGACACAAAAATTATGGTGTTATCGGCAATACCCAACTCTTCGAGTAAGGTTACAATCTCCCCTACCTGTCTATCTACCATTTCAACCATGGCGGCATACATTTGCGCATCGTATTTTCCTTTTTGGTTGGTAGCGTCCCATTCTTTGTTTTTATATTTTTGCCAAGTGGGTTCATCTTCGGGCATCGCCCAATACCCATGAGGTGGTGTCCAAGCCATATAGGCAAAAAACGGTTCCTCCTTTTTAGAACGGATAAATTCCAATCCCTTTTCGTGAATAAGGTGATGAGAGAATGTTTCCCCACTTAAAAAATCACCTGTATTCCCTTCTAGGGGCACTTTTTCACTATTATGAACCAAGTATCTCGGATAGTACGTATGCGCATGCACTTGGTGATAGTACCCAAAAAACGTATCGAAGCCATGGTTTTCAGGAACGCCTGTGGTTCCGACATCCCCAAGACCCCATTTACCAAATCCTCCCGTGGCGTATCCGGCATCTTTAAGTACATTAGCAATGGTAATATCCTCTGCCGCTAAACTCAATCCACCACTGTTGGAGCGAACAGTTGTATGCCCCGTATGCTGGCCAGTAATAAAAGTACTCCTGGTGGGCGCACAAACGTTTCCGCCCGCCAAAAATTGAGTGAAACGCATGCCGTTGGAGGCTAATCTGTCTATAGTTGGCGTTTCAAAAATTGGGTGCCCCATACCAGAAGATTCAAAATAGCCCCACTCATCCATCATAATATAAACAATGTTAGGCTTTTTGACTTTTTCCGGTTTCGTGTTACAAGCTGTCATAGCTATGAACACCAAAGTCAGTAGTATGTAAGAAATTTTTTTACTTTTCATTATCCATAAGTTTTAATCCTGGTTATTTTTCCAAACCATCGTTTCACCTTGTTTCAAACTCAAGGTTTCACTCAACTGGTCATTTGAATAAACCCGGAACTTCCCTTCTTTTACCGCATGAATTTTAGCTTGTTTCAATTTTCCGCTTTCCCAAACAATATCCACTTCAAAGCCCCCACGGGCTCTTAAACCTTTAACATTTCCGTCAGGCCATGATGAAGGTAAAGCTGGCAATAGATGAAAAATATAGGGAGCTTCCGCTAAACTTTCATCGGGAACTACTGGCACAAAATGATTGGGTTGGCCCATATCTTTGTGGTAGGCTACAAAAGCAGCCTCTTCAATGGTTTCCGCTTTACTATCAATACTTCTTAAATGACTTTGCAACAACATTTCACACACACCTGCCACTCCACCAAAATTCCCATCGATTTGGAATGGTGGGTGAAAATCGAACAAATTAGGATAAGCACGTTCTGAAGTTAAAAACTTGTAAAACCGATGTGCCTTATCGCCATGGTGCAATCTTGCCCAAAAATTTGTTTTCCACGCCGTACTCCAACCGGTTGAAACGTCGCCACGGTGTTTCATGGTTACCAAAGCCGCATTGGTTAATTCCAGAGTGGTCAATGGTGAAAAATCACGCCCGGGATGCAAGGCTATTAAATGTGAAATATGGCGATGTTGGTCTGTGGGACTGTCCCAATCTTCAGGCCATTCCTGTACCTGTCCGTATTGACCTATTTTTTGTGGACAGAGTTTTGGAATGATATGCTGTAGTGTTTCCCTAAAGGCTGTATCCCTATTTAAAACGGTGGATGCTTCAATGCAATCGGTGAATAGATTCAATACCAATTGCTGCTCAAACGAAGCGCCATAAGCTTGCTTATTCAATTTGCCAAATTGCTCCACCAGATAAGCATTCTCTGGAGACCAAGTGGGATAAACCAACAACGAACCATCTTTCCATGGGGCTAAAAATTCCAGGTAAAACTCCGCAGCTCCTTTTAAAATCGGATAGATTTCCTTAAGATAATTTACATCCTTACCAAAAGCATAATGCTCAAACAAATTCTGGCATAACCATGCTCCAGATTGTTGCATACGCCTACCGTGTTCGTTAGGTGCCGTAAAACCGAAAACATTACCGTTCAATCCGGTACTCCAACCTTTTTCGACCCCATACGTTTCTTGGGCAACATGCTTTCCTGATTCTGCCAATATTTTCATCCATTCCACATAAGGCGTAAAAGACCCTGGAAGATTTGCCGTTTCCACCATCCAGTAATTCATGGCCACATTAATATCGTTGTGATAATCGCCGTTCCATGCAGGCTTTAAATGACCGTTCCACAACCCTTGTAGATTGGAAGGTACAGGGGCAGAACGCGAACAACTCAATTGTAAATAACGGGAGTAATTGAAATAAAGGTTCTCCAATTCCAAGCTTGGGCCGTTTTCAATCAAATCATCCGTGGTTACATGGGAAGGTTCGTAATCCAAGTTTAACTGGCAATTATCCATCAAGTCTGAAACATCTTTTCGATGGATACTTTTGAGCTCATCGTAGTCTAATTTTATGGCATTTTCTAGCGTTGTCTTCGTATCAGTTTCAAAATCACGACCTTTAAACGATGGATAAACGGGAAGATAATCGGTGTAGGCCGACACATAAATTTTTACATCCTTGGCGTTTTCAACCTTTAATGTCCCATCGTCTTGGGCGGTTATTTTTGCGTTACCCGCATCTATGAACACCCTTTGTTGAAATTTGACGGGGTCTTTTACCATGGCGGCTTCACCATTTAAAACCAGCACATTTCCTTCGGAAATGAGGTTGGTTATTTTATGCAAACTACTTGCTTTGATAGTGAGGTTCATTTCCGCATTTTCAGCGGTATAGCGCATTGCGACCACATCATTGGGGTAGCTGCAAAAATATTCCCTGGTGAAGTTTGCCTTACCGATACTATAGTTGACATGCCCAACGCCAGAAAATACATCCAAGGAACGGGTGTAATTCGTGACGGCTTCACTTTGATGCCCCGTTGCAATATATACGTCGGTAAAAGGGGCATAATTCCCCAAAGGTTGATGACTACTGAGGTATTTGGTAGACATGCTTTCCATACTATTTTCCGAAGTGCCATAGTTTTCGTTACGATAGGCTTCCCGTACTTTTTCAAAGTTTTTATATGCCCCTATTCGGGTTCCGGACTGTTCTACTTCGCTTAAACCCCTTTTACTGTTCATCCACAAGGTGATATCATTCAGCATGATGTGCTCTTCCTCCATATCCCCTGAAAACATGGCTCCCAAGCGGCCATTGCCCAAAGGCAATGCTTCTTGCATGTAACCTGGCTTACTGTAATCCTGCCTTTGCCCAGTAGTGAACTTGCTGGCAGGCTCATCATAAGTCAGCAAAAACTGTGCATCGATTTTCGCGGAGGTTACAATAATCAATAAGAGGGTTACAATAGGTTTTATCATGTTTTTTTATCTATTGGACTTTTCCAATAATGTTGTACTTTCTATCACTATCTGGCTTAATTAATTCACCTTTCCATAAACCATTTTCCAATTTTGTGAATTCAAAGTTTTCCGAATGTGGAATTTTGTTATCGGACCACAATAATAACGGCCCGTCTTCCACCATTTGGATTTTCACGGAATTTTCATCGATTTCCAATACTTCGAAGGTTGACCCCGAAAGGTATTTGTCGGGTCGTCCGATGATAGACCAACCATGTTGTATTGGGTTTAACAATAACAAACGTTCTTTTCCAGAGCCCAATGTGAACTGGTAATCTTCTTTTAGAATTTGTGCTGAACCTGTATAATAATCATAAAGTAATATACCTTCTTTCGGTATTTCCCAAAGACCGTCATAAGGTTGTATCATGCCTCCAGCAAACGGATAATCCTTTAAGGAAACTTGAGTAATCAGCTCTTTATCATCTTGATTTAGGTTCACCGCCATTATAGCTGCGGTTTTGTTCTTTAATGGTGCTATGACCCGAAATGCCTTCCCGTCAAAATAAGGATCTTGCATCAGACTTTCGGGCAGTGGCACGGCAGGAGCCAAAGTTCCTAAAATACGTCCGTCGGCATAAGTCAATGGTTTTAAAACGGTATCATCTATATGCTCTGGCACATCCGATAAGTAAATAGGGCCTCCAGACATGGCCCTTGCAACGGCCATTAACTGAGCAGTTTCTTCAAAATTGGCAAAGAACATATCTTGGTCCAGCCAATGCGTGTGCCCCAACCAAAAGGCATTGGCGAAATTTTGAACCAAAGTCACATCCAAACGGTCTTTGGTGGTTTTATAATCCACACTCCCACGGATAATGGCGCTATGCCTGTGATTGAACACATTGAAGTTTTGTTGGGCAATACAGTTAAGAAGCATCAAATCCTTGTCTTTGCAATTTTCCTCTAACGCTATATTGTTGTAATGTACTCCTAGAATGGCATTGCTAGCTCCTGCATTGTTTCGGAAATTATCCGATTGAAAATCGACTTTAATAATATCAAAACCATTGGCCTTGGTGTTTTTTGTCATTTCATGGAAAAACGCATTGGCGGCTTCCCCTGAAATTTTTGGCACTAAAAGCGGCTTTTGGCCACTAGGGTTGCGCGCTACCAAATGCTCTCCCAAACCCGGCATGTTATGCTTTGGCGATACGGCTCCAAAATAGCCATTGAAATTTCGCCAAATACCCATCCATTTTATTTTATCGTCTTTCTGACTTGTAATGGGTTCCCAACCATTCGGGAATTTAGTTTTATCTGCTCCAAAAGATAACAATTGTCCTTTTTCGTGGTCTAAATAACCATCATCAACCAGCATCCACCGAAACGGAATTGTACTTTCTTTCATGCCTTTAAGTGCATCCAAAATCACCTCCTCGTTGATGTTGTGCTTGTAATGCTCCCAAGAACACCAACCCAAATAGTTGTAAGCTTCAGGATATTCTTTATCAGACCTCCAATTGATGTTTTCTTTTACATTATCGGTGTTCATCGCCTGCTCCCAAGCCATTCTAGCGGCTTCATACGGATTCTTGGATTGCCCGTAACCCATTAAAGGTGCCGCTACATTTTCGGTATCCGTACCATACGTAGTAACCGTTAAATAAACCGTTTTATTGCGAATGGAAAACGTATTACCTAAACGATTCGAGACCAAGGGTAAAAGCGCTAAATAATCGCCATTTTCCTTTTGAAGCATCATAAAAGCCCCAAGATCGATATGGCTGTCCATTCTTGGTTTTTGGTGCTTGTAACCGTCTAATTCAGAAATATCATCAAACCAAAGCGGCTCTACCCGATTCCCTGCGGCCAGCTTTTGTGAAAACGGACGATAGTAAATACCTTTTTTGTACTTGGGCAATTCCAGTTTGATTTCAGAAATAATCCCGATGGAATCCGGTGTCAATTCTTGTTTTTGAACAGAAACTACCCCGCTCCCGCTAAAGGATGATACATGTAACGTTTGTGGAATTACCTCCAATGGTGCATCTTGTTCTTTTGCCTTGGAAGGTTCTGAACACGACCATATACAGGAGATACCAACAATAAATAGAAATACTTTATACATTATATGGTTTAACTTTGGAAAGATTTTATTTATGACTTTGACTTAATTGATTATCGGTTGGATTTCCTTCCACCCTTCCATATCTTCATTTTCCTGAATCGCTCCCGGTGTACTTCTTCCGTCCAGGATAATTTTTTTCAAAGCTGCCTTTAATTCTGCCGCTTTTTCCGGATGTTCGGCAATTAAATTTTCGGTTTCACCTATATCGGCTTTCAGATTATACAGTTGCATATCGGGTAAATCCAATTTTTCATCTTTAATATCCTGTGGCCTTGGATAACTCCATCCACCAGAACCCGGACAAACATTCAGTTTCCAATCACCTTGCCTAATGGCAAAAGAACCGTTGATGGAATGGTGGACGGTGTAATCCCGAATTTCGTTATTACCATCTCCCGTTATTAACGGCAACATACTGAAACTGTCTTCAGCTTCGGAATCCTTTATGTTATATCCTGAAATTTCTGCACAAGTGGCAAAAAAATCGGTAGTACAAATGGTTTTATCCATACCAGTATTCTTAGGAGCTTTGGCTGGCCATTCCACTATAAAAGGCACACGATGGCCGCCTTCAAAAATATCGGCTTTTGAGCCTCGGAACTTGTAACTAGGATTATGGTCGACTTTTGCCAACTCCTCAAAATCAGCTCTTGGAGAGCATCCGTTATCACTTGTAAAAACCAATAACGTATTTTCTGAAATACCACGTTTTTTAAGCGTTTCCCTTATTTGACGCACCACATCGTCTACCTGCATCACAAAATCGCCATACATATTGGTATTACTCTTACCTAAAAACCCTTCGGCCGGCAAAATAGGTGTATGGGGTGCCGGTAAAGGAAAATACAAGAAAAAAGGTGTTTTACCTGTTACTTCGTTGTTGATATAATCCACTGCTTTATCGGTTAAATCCTGAAGTACGTTGGCATGGTCAAAATCATCGGCAGTAGGCCCGTTCCGCCAGAATGCCTTGCCATCTACGCTAACCGTTGTTTTGGTGGGCACCATGGTAGGCATATCATTTTCCACATACACATAAGGAGCCATATCGAGGGAACCACAGAAACCGAACGAATAGTCAAATCCATGGGTCGATGGCCCGTTTTCAATAGGCTTGGTATAATCAACCGCGAGTTGGGCATCCCATTTATTTCTGGCATCTCCATCTGCACCGTCTTGAATAGCCCAATCCCAACCTAAATGCCATTTACCAATAAAGGCTGTGGTGTAACCTTGTGCTTTTAGCATTTCGGCAATTGTAGTGCGCTCTTGTTTTATAAGTGATGAAGAGTACCCTCCAAGTACCGACTTTTTTAAAGTTGAACGCCAATTGTAACGCCCCGTTAAAATACCATAACGTGTTGGGGTACAAACGGCCGATGAGGTATGCGCATCGGTAAATTTCACCCCATTTTCGGCCATTTCGTCTAAATGCGGTGTTGGGATTTTCCCTTCCGGATTAAAGCTTTTTACATCCCCATAACCCATATCGTCTGCTAGGATGTAGATGATATTGGGGTTTTTATCCGCTTTTTGCGCTTGTACCGTCAATATTGGAAAAAGAAATATGAAAAATATGAAATGCTTCATCTTACTAATTTTATGTTGTTTAATTTTATTTGACCTACTTTCAATCAATTATCAACCCGACTATTTTATGAGCTGTTTTATGAAATTTGAAACATGCTCCCCTAACAATTCATAGCCTTTTTCGGTATAGTGTACATCATCGATACCTTTTCCATATTCGTTATGGATAATTTTTGAAACTTCAAAAATATCATTGATTTTTACGCCGTTAGCCTTCATTATTTTTTTGGCTATGGTATTATATGTTATGGCATCTTCCTGAAACCGTCCTGCTTCCTTTTCGGGGACGAAGGTGGTTGTGGCGAAAATTAATTCCGCATTGGAATGCTTCTTTATGAGTTTAACCAAGGTATTGAGGTTTTTTTCATATTCCTCTGGCCCGAATGTTATGGTTCCATTTACCTTGTCCCTGTTTCCTTGAACTTTTGAATCGGGGTGCCGATAACATAAATCCCATAAACCCCAATTAAAATGAATAATATCCCAGTCCCCCGCTGCCAACCATGATTCAATATGCTTTAACCCGTTCTCTGTATGTTTTGCATTCCCAGGGTTATGATGCACCTCGGCAATGTCTTTCAACTCCTCTTTAACGAAAGGTGTATAACCGTTGGAAATGGAATCGCCAATAATTAAAATTTTGGGGTTTGGCTGCTTTGAACTTGAGGCCACAGCCACTAAAACGAATAAAATAAAAGCTATTCCAATGTTTTTCATCCTATTAAAAATTAACCGTTATATTTTCTCCTTTTGAAATGGTTTTGCCTTTTAGTTTCTTTTTGCCAAGACCTTGAAGCGTTAAACTTTTAAGCTCCAATTGCCCGTAAAGCACGTTTATTTTTGCCGACCCTTTTTTTACCTCACACGTACCCCAACTGTAGCCATTACTCCAAAAATAGGTACCCGGTTTTGACGTAAAACGGATCGATTTTTCAACCCCGGAATAATGAAACCCCGTTGTTGCCAACACCCCGCCCCAAGCCATCATACTTCTGGCATAATGGTGACCATATTCCGCTTCGTTGAACGGATTTCTTTTTTTTCCGTCGTAACGATTACGGATATCCCGTATGGTTTTTAAGCCTTCTTCCACCTGATCTTCATACATCATGGCTACCGCTGCCGTGTGCTCAAATCCGGTCATCACCTCGGTAAAATACGGGAACGGTTGCTTGGGTCTTTCCCCAGGATAATCGGCCATCAACAAAGCCGATTCATCCCCATAGGCATACGAGCGCATAAAGTTGGGGTGCTTCATTAGACTTTCGCGGTAGTTGTATTTTAAAATAGACGCATTGGTTTTCTTAATGTTTTCTTTGTTGGCAAGGTGTCCCAAGTCAAGGATATGGGCCACAACCTGACCTACCAACTGGTCTACAAGCACGCCTTCTCCCAACTGGTATTGTGGGTCGTTTGGAACCAGTCTTCTTTTTACACGGATAAGACCTTTGGCAATACTATCGAGATGCATTGGGGGCACTATTTCCTGTACATAATATTCTCCGTTAAAGAGATTTTCATCCATCCATTTAGAACCGTTTTCATATAAAGACCTGCAGGTTTTCGCAAACTTTTTTTCACCAAGGTAGCTTGCCATTTCTTCCGTTGCCCGTAAGGCCCCGAGGTACCAAAAGCCCATTTGCGGGTTGGGGCCATAATATTCAACATCCATGGTATTGTGCTGACTACCTTCCATAACGCCATCTTTATCGGGATCCCATCCTTTGGGGATCCAACAGAACTCCAAAGCTTTTTTCACCATTGGCCAATTCTTTTTCAAAAAAGCGTCATCACCCGAAAGCTGCCATTCACGGTAGTATTTCATTATACACCCCATTTGTCCGTCGGCGGCGGCCAAACCAAAACTTGTGGCATTAGTTTCCAATGGCAAATAAATACGGTAACTCATCAATCCTCGATCGTTGGTCGCATACCCAAACTCCACTTCGCGCATGTTTTGGGCCACATCGCCGAATAAAAACGGGATGGTCTGTTCGTAATTCCAAACATGGGTGCAAGACCCTGAACCACTACCTTCGTTATCCTTGATACCTTCCCAACCTAAATAATAACCCGATTTGGTCCTAAAAGCGAGTTGCGTACGCAAATGCGCTAAATTGAACAAGGCAGCTTCCTTTACGATTTCCGGGATATCACTTTCGATAAAAGCATCTACGAAGGTTTTCGTCTGTTTTTCCAATTCGGGAATCCTGGGAACATTTTTCCGTGCGACCTCCCATGAATCCTTAAATTGCGTAGCATAGTAATTGCCCACATTGGCTTTATATTGAAAACCAAGTCGGTTGGGGAAATGCCAAGTGATAAAAAATCGTATATCTTTTTCTTCGTTGGGGGCTAAAGTGGTTTTTACCGCTAAGGACCCCATATTGTTCTTTTGTTCGGACGTTCTTTCTTCCAATAAACCATTATCGGTATAATCATCCCAAAACTCCAAAGTGCTGTTTCCCCAATCTCCCGGTTTCCAGGCGGTTCTATATGAAACTTCACCGTCACTATTGGTTGTTAAACTAAACGTCCCCCACTGCGGACTTTCTTTCTCTATTTCTTGGCTCGCGGAATAATGGATACCTTTCAGATCAATGGCCTCTTTGTAGGTATTGATATTTTGATAGGCTTGACCTTCCTTACCATCAAACCCAATGAAATTGGGGATGTTACCCGCCAAAGAAATCGTAATTGGCTTATCGCTGGTATTTTTCACTTTATAGCTCAATACGACCATTGGGAGGCTACTATCGTCCGTATTTCCGGGAATCAAAGGGTTGAACGCCCCAACCGTTACTTCTACAGGCAAACTATTATCCCGTAGCAACACTTGCCCAAAAGGATAAGCGGTTTGAAAAGTAGCTTGAGCAAAACGGGGCAGTCCGTGATTGGGTGCCTTTGAACCATAAAAACCTTCATCGTACTTTGTAGGCACCGGACCCTCTAATAGTAAAGCTTGTGCCGCTTTATTTTCTTCTTTTAAATAGATGGAGAAAAAAGGTGCCCGATTGATAACTTCCACGCCGGTATATTTTGGGTTATACCCTTTGGCAGGCCTACTTATAATTTCCCAGTCTTCAAATGCACCCCTTCCTGTTAACGAAATGGTTCCCGTACCAATACCGCCAACGGGCATGGCGATGCGGTCGGTATGGTTTTGGTCGTAGGTTTTAAGCACAGGCCAATCAGCGGCAGAATCCTGGGCCTTTACCATAGAAGTAACTAAAAAAAGCAATATTGAAAAATGAAGTAACTTCATGATGCTGTTTTATTCAGCTTAATTTTTAGTGAGTGCCTTAGGGATTTCAAGATATCCAGCCGGACGGTTATTTTTTTTAATGTCTTCTTCAAAATCTGTGATACAACCCAGTAATTGATCGGCAATCGGTCGATTCCCTTCCAAAACATTTATGGATTCCGAAATATCATTTTCTAAATCGTACAGTGCAACTGGTTTATCTCCCTCAACATGCAGCTTCCATGTACCCGATCTTACCGCCGCCATAGTATTTCCCTTATGATAAAAAAATGCCTGGTGCGGACTTTTGCTATTACCGCTCAATACTGACATAATATCCTTTCCATCAAGTATCCGGTCTGCCGGGAGTGCTGCCCCTGCCAACTTCGCAAAGGTGGGGAACAGGTCCATGGCCGTCATAAGCTCATCGTTTACTTGGCCAGCAGGGATTTTTCCAGGCCAACGCACTACGGTAGGCATGCGCATCCCCCCTTCATAGGTACTCCCTTTTTTGCCCCTTAAAGGATGGGCGCTTCCCACCATAGGGCCATTATCGGAAGTGAAAATCACTATGGTCTTATCATCGATACCGTTCTTTTTCAAAGCATCTAGAATTTGACCTACAGACCAATCTATTTCACTAATGGCATAAGGATACCATTGATCACGTACACGATAATTGAAATACCCTTTTTCACCGTTGGGAAAAACTCTTAAAGAATCTGGGATCTCCTTTTCAAAAGACGCTGATACGGCAATAGGCCTATGCGGCATGGGATGGGGGATATACAAAAAGAAAGGGGCGCCCCTATTTTTTTCAATAAAACGAATGGACCGCTCAGTGATTTGTTCGGTCAGTACGCCGATATTAGGATTTAATGCAACTACTTCTGCATTCTCCATCAAGGGTAAGGGTGGGAAATCAAACTTTTTGTTATTGGGATGAAGGGGTTGGATATCATGACTATAGGGAATCCCAAAAAACTCATCGAATCCTTGGCGGGTAGGTAAGAATTCAGGTTGATCCCCCAAATGCCATTTCCCGAACATCCCGGTCTTGTACCCTACCGCTTGCAGTACCTCTGCAATGGTAATTTCTTCCGGGTTAAGGCCTTTTTTATCGGCTGCAAGCAACACCCTTTCGGCCATGCCGATACGTGAGGGATAAGATCCGGTCATTAACGCAGCTCTTGATGGCGTACAAATCGGTGCCGCCACGTAAAAGCTGGTCAATCGCATGCCTTCGGATGCCATTTGGTCGATTCTGGGTGTTTTTACATGCGTACCACCAAAACAGCTCAGGTCTCCATAGCCTTGATCGTCGGTAAAGATGATGATCAAATTGGGCTTCCCTGGCCCGGATACCGCTTGGGAATGACAAGCACTAAACCCGAATACAAAAAATAGCCAAACAAGATTTTTCACACGTTTAAATTTTAGTAATCATTGGTACTCCTTTGAACAACCAAGGGTTAAACCCTTTCGCGGGGCGGTTCATAATCTCCCAATCCAGTTTGGCACCATTCCCTTTTAAAGAAACCGTTCCAGTGCCCAAACCGCCAACAGGCATGGCTATGCGTTGAAAGTGATTTTGGTCGTAGGATTTTAATATGGGCCATTTCTGTTGTGCTTTAACACCCAAAACAAACAAGGTTACCACAAGTACTATAAAAATAGTTTTGGCCTTCATTGATTTTGAGTTTGGTTTATTTCGTTGACTTCACTTCCCCACCAATCGTCATTGGGCTGCCAATCGGGGCTCAACATTTCCCTTCTTTGCTTTTCCAAGCGTGGCATGAGTTTCGTTTTATGGCTTTCCAGTCTTTTAATACGGGCAGCTTCATCCCATTCGGGGTCTTCCTTTGCATATTGGGTATTCATGGATTCCAACCAATCCATTAATTGTGTGTATAAGGTTTCCGCTATCGCTTTGTTTTTCCCAGACAAATCGTTACCCTCTTTTAGATCTGTATTTAAATCATACAATTCATTGTGATCGTCTTCCCAGTAATGAATCAGTTTCCAATTGTCCTTTCTAATAATGGAAACCGGCTCCCCCCCTTGATTTCCGTAATGCGGATAATGCCAAAAAAGTGGTCTATCATCAATTTCTTCCCCATTTAAAAGTGGCTTTAAACTAATGCCATCGGCATGTGCTTCGGGTTTTAAAGGGATATTCGCCAAGTCTAACAATGTCGGGTACAGATCGGCGCCGGAAACCGGGGTTTCTATCATACCCCCATTTTGCTTTAACCATGGTACATAAATAAAATAAGGCACCCGTATACCACCTTCCCATTGGTACCCTTTTCCTCCCCTTAACATCAATTGATCGGTCGAGAAGTTGTCACCGGAAGTAACCCCTCCGTTATCCGAAGTGAACACCACGATGGTATTTTTATCCAAACCATTATCTTTCAAAGTCTTAAGAACACTTCCAACAGCCTCATCCACTTGTTCGATCAAGCCGGCATACACTGGGTTATCTTGGTATTTTCGGGCAGGTAAAATACGTTCCATTTCAAAGCCATTTTCTGCAATGCCCATTTGTTCGGCTTTGTCCCTGTACCTTTTCCATTTGTCTTTGGTGGTCTGTATAGGGGCATGTACCGCATAAAAAGAGAGGTATGCCAAAAATGTGGTGTCTTTGTTTTTCTCAATGAATCCTGAAGTTTCTTTGGCCAATTTCATGGAAAGCGACATTCCTTTTTCTTCCTCATGGTCTTCCATTTGCGGATTGTTGAAGGGAGAGAAATAACCTCCGCTGTAAGGCCCAC
Source organism: Maribacter polysaccharolyticus (assembly GCF_028882255.1). Lineage (GTDB taxonomy): Bacteria > Bacteroidota > Bacteroidia > Flavobacteriales > Flavobacteriaceae > Maribacter_A > Maribacter_A polysaccharolyticus. The sequence goes on along the minus strand of NZ_JARBUY010000003.1, from coordinate 702,602 downwards.
CTTTTTCATACCCCCCTTGATTGATATCGAATCCGTGATCGGTCGGTAAGGAGTGATCCGCTGCGCCTCCTAAATGCCATTTTCCCGCAAAAAAGGTTCGGTATCCGTTCTCTTTCAATACTTCAGGCAAAGTCACATCATCGTGATCCAAATGATGCTTGTACTCGGGCGGTAAAAGCTTTGTGTATCGGTTCTTTTTTTTCCACTCCGATCCCGATGGCGCACCAACAAACTGCGTAATCCCGTGCCTTGCCGTAAACTGCCCGTTCAACAAACTTGCTCGCGAAGGGCTACAAACAGAACACGTAGCATAGCCATTGGTGAAAACATTCCCCGATTTTGCCACAGCATCGATATTCGGGGTTTCATAATATTCGCTGCCCATAACACTTAAATCGGCATACCCCAAATCATCTACCACGATAAAAAGGATGTTGGGTTTATTGGAATCTGAAAGATGATCTTCATTTTTGCATGATGCCGATAAAAGGGTCATCAGCGCCAGGAAATATATTGGTCTTTTCATGGGCGATCTTATTTCTTCGATTCCGGTCTTATCCACATGCAATGGCCACCACCGGGAACCATCTTGGCCTGTACAACAGCACCCTTCATTACGGTTGCGGTTCGTACTTGATAAGCTTCCGGATTCGTACGGCTGTCGGTTTCTTGGGTATCTTCATAAAAGGTAATGGTATATTCTTGGTCATCATTCAAAAAGTCCAATGTAATATCAAGCGTACCCCCTTCGTTGTGCACCGAACCGATAAACCACTCCTCTCCATGCCGTCTTGCCGTGGAAATATACCCATCCATTTTGGCGTGCAATATTTTTGTCTCATCCCATTTTCCTACGGGCATTTCTTTAATGAATTCAAACAAATCCTGTTTTTCGGCATAAGCTTCGGGTGCATCAGGGATACACACCAATCCGCTGAATACGATAAGGGTTCTGGCGGCTTCCGCAGTGACCGTTGTACGTAATGAATTCAGTTTTTTAGGTCCTTTTTCCCTTTTGCCCGCATTTACGCTTGTAATATCGAAAACCCCATTGTTCATATCCAAGGGGCCTTGAATCGCGTTGATCAATGCCATCCTTATAAAGGTTTTAGGGGTGAAAGCCCGTCTGGAATCTTGCTGTGCATGACAAAATTCCTTTGTAATGGCATTGGGGTAGGTTCTCGTTACTCCGGTGAACGGCACGGGTCCATCGTGAAAATCAATCAACAAATTACTTTCGGCACTCATACGAATGGCGTCTCTGGTAAAGGGCACGTTGGCCCCCATAAAACCGTATTTGATACCTTTGACCCCAAGGGATTTGTAATACGGGAACAAGGCATCATCACCATAATTCCCTTGTCGCCTGTCATAGTACAGAATTAGGGATACCCCTTTTTCTTTGGCATAGGCCGCTACTTTATCCAAATCCAATTTATCGGACATTGTTATTTCCCCTGGTTCCACATGGGTGTACCAGGCATCGTCAATAAGGAAATATTCAATCCCGTTTTGTGATGCAAAATCGATAAATCGGAAATAACTTTCGTTATCGATCCCATACGTAAATCCGTCCTTGGCTTGGAAACCATGAACCCTCCAATCCCAAAGGGTTTTCCCCGGTTTAATCCATGATGTGTTTTCAATTTGATTAGGGGCCGCCACATTCAGTGGCACCGTATTGGTAAGTAAATCACCCATTCGGTCTTCCAAAAGAATTACCCGCCAAGGTGTTGTTAAGCTCCTCTCATCGGACTCAAACCCGTTTATGGAAACCAGTTTTTTTCTTTGGTCATCATAATTGAAGTTTATGAGATCAAAACCCGGCGCACTGATCAAATCCGATTCCAAAAGCGATAAAAATTTACTTTCTTGATGCGCTACGACCAAGGGCATTTTTATTTTTTGTTTTTTACCATTGGGTTGGATTTTCCCCAAGTCGGTCACAGCCACAGGCCCAAAGGGCTGCCCTTCTCCCGCCGGTGAATATAGGTTACTGGTATCGGGCAAACCGTATTCGATAAAAAAAGAAGGCTTGGCCCCTGCTGGAATTTCATCGGCCTTAAAACGAAAAGCAACACCATCATTATAGGCTCTTACCAAAAGTGTAACAGGGACACCTTCGTAATTCAGCGATACTTCCAACTCTTTGTAATGGTCTTCAATTTCACTGAACTGCCCCCAAACGGGATTCCATGTATTACGCACTTCATTGATTTCAGCATCCACAACTTCTACCTGCAAGTCGGGTAAAATGGAGATCCCTGAATTTAAAATGATGTCTTTGCCACCATCATAAAGGTTGTAGCCCAAACCCTTATCCGTTTGATCCAATACAACTTCAATTAGGCCATCGGGGGATGTAATCGATAACTGTTTGGGTTTTGTGCAATTAAATAAAATGAGTGCAAGACCAATGGTAAATACGATTTTTTTCATTTTGATAATGGTTTACATTTCTTACAAAAGCCGGTGGGCGGTTATTTTTTTCAAGTTCTTTTTCAAATTCAATGACATAAGCGTGAAGTCCTTTTCAATATCTGGATGCACCTCTATTTCGCATGTACAAATAAGCTATTACATATCAAATGGTTATTGCTTCTTAAGTTTTATAACAAACACCCTGTCGTTAGCCAATAATCGCACCCCATTTACATTGCTATACCAAATATAAAAAATAAAAAACAACTAGTAGGTACTAGTCGATTTTTTAGTTTGATCCACCTACTTTTCACACCGTAATCAACATTGAAAACAAGACCAGAAAAACCTAAAACAAAAACCATGTCGTTACCAATACGCTATTCCAATTCAAGGGTTTTTCTTTCTTTGGAAAAGGTGTTGGCAGGTGGAGCTTCGGGTAAAGTCTTTTGAAACATTTCGAGTTTCTCACCTAAAGCCTTTACTTTCCCGGGATTATCGGCAGACACGTCTTTTTGTTCCCCCCAATCCGTACTGATATCGTACAATTCCGTACGGTTCATTTTTTTGTTGGTCAGCAGTTTCCAATTATTTTCCTGTATTGCGGCACTTGGCCAAAAATAAGGGCGGTCATTGGAAAAACGCCAATCCCAATAAATAGGTTTTTCCCGTTTATAAGCTTCTCCCTTTATGGCCGCTACGATACTTTCCCCGTCGGGCACATAACCCTCAGGGTAAGTTGCCCCTGCCAATTCCAAAAATGTTGGCAACAAATCCACAGCTGCCATTTCGGTAGTTTTATCCACCTTTCCTTCCGGTACATTACCTGGCCATCTAACGATAAAGGGAATGCGTACCCCACCTGCGAACAAAGAGCGTTTACGCCCACTAAGTTCATTCGCTTCACCAACGGAATAATACTCCCCCAAGCCCGGCCCCGTGGAATTATCGTCAATTTTCTTATGGCTACCCGATATTTCCGGACCGTTATCCGAAGAAAATACCACTAACGTATTGTCATCCAAACCAAGTTCCTTTAAAGTAGCGAACAAATCCCCTATGCGCGCATCATATTCGGAGACCACAGCGGCATAGACCTGTTGTTGTTCATCCAAATGGGCAAATTGCTGCATATATTCCTCTTTTGGATAATGCGGTGTATGTGTTGCATGAACCCAGGCATTAATGAAAAAAGGCTTATCCTTATGTCGTTTTACGAAATCTATCGTTTTATACAAAGTGGAATCCGCTTGCATTTGGTGCAATCTGCCTGCTAAATTGAATGCTCCATATTCATCATAGCCATATTCCAAGGGGGATGGCGCATCTTCCACATGTGTATTGGTAAGGTGCCACTTTCCAAAATGGGCCGTGGCATAACCCGCTTTCTTCAGCATACGGGGCAACATCGGTGCTTTGGGATCCAACCAGTCCGGCATATTCCGTTTGGCATGCGATGCTACGGAAGCAAAATGGCCGTGTACACTTTGCCGTGCAGGAAATTGGCCCGTGACCACCCCAACCCTACTAGGGGAACAAACGGGATTTACAACCGAAAAATTTTGAAAATCGATTCCTTCGGAAGCCATTTTATCCAAATTAGGGGTCTTGCAGAACGTACTACCGTGGATTCCCAAATCGCCGTAACCCCAATCATCGGCAAAAATAAAAATGATGTTGGGCTGTTTTTTTGAAATGGTATTTACACTTTCTTTTTCCGTTTTAGTTTCTTCTTTGCACCCATAAAAAGATGTAACGACAATTAAACAAACAGTAATTAATTTAAAAATTCCCATTATACTATATTTTGTAATCATTATAATATTTTATACTTATCCAATTCAATATTTTACTACTCAGCTTCTTTTTTTTCAGCCTCTTTTAAATATGCTCCTTTTGGTCTTTTATAAGGCAGATAATTAGGTTTGGGAGACTGCTGCATCCGTTCATCTATTGCCTTGAATATTTGAAACTCTTCTTGGGGAATCCTTCCCGAGGTAATTGTATTTGCCCAACTGAATGCACCACCCGCACCAGTTACGGTTCTTACAAAACGATAGGCTTGTTCCACATCAAATAACAATGGTGAATTCTGACCATTCCAGGCTTGTCGCATAGGACTCCACCAATGCTTTAGCATGAACTTATTTTCTAATTCCGCCCAAGGCCGATTTTCAATTGACCTAAACGTAAATTCTTCGTATGCCCACGAATTTGGAGGTGCCCCGGTTACCAAAGGAGTTGGATGTCCCGTGGTAAAATCACTATGTGTTCCTGTAGGCAACAAATCAATTACCTTGTAATTCGCAGCTCCTTTACCGTCTGAACCAACGATGGTATTTGGAAAATAATTTTTTCCGTCGTTAACTGTTATTGCCAACCTTGGATCCACATCCTTCAGCATATCAACAAAATCGGTTATTTCACCGGGAAGGTACTTTGCATGATCTACCCAATAACCATCAACCAAACCTTTAAAACGTTCCGCAAAGCCTTTACAAAGTAATCTCCAAGCAGCACCTTCGTCTCCTCCGTGTTTCGTAAGGTAATAATTTGCCCATGCAGCAGCATATTTTGGATATCGATCTCTAAACACTCTAGTTGCAGGGCCATCCCCTGCTAAATATAAAATCACTTTCAACCCTCTATTTTTAAAAGCCGTTATAATATCGAGAATAATTTGCTCGTTAGCTTTGGAGGGAACTAAACCAGGATGAATTTCTTTGGCGATATCGATATAAGGATTATCCCTTAACGTAAAGTAACAACCACGTGCATTCATTGTGAAATTCGTAATTACATAACCAATGGTTTTAAGGCTATCTATTTGTGAAATTCCAACATTATAGTTAGCTCCTTTTGCTACCAAGCTGTCTAATTCAGCACCTCCAGACACCGGAAATCGCACGCTCCAAGCTCCAGACATCCATTTTGCAGTGGAATTCCTTGGCATTTTTTGCTGTACTGTAAATTTCTTTTTATAAGTAGAAACAACCTTTCCTTTTTCATCTTTAATGGCTCCAATTATATTAATAGGATGGCCCTTATTCGCATCCTGACCCACTAAATCAACCTTATACCCATTGGTCATTTGAGAAAGACTAAGGTAAGCCCCATCAGTGTAATCCTCCAAGGCTAAATATAATTGATAAGAGCTTTCAATGGTAATGGAAAAACTGTCTTTTATCGAATACTCGTTGTCGTTTATAGCGTACGTATGAAAAACGTTTTGGCCATAAACCACATTCTGGAAAAATGGCAACGTAAATACGAATAAAAAAACCAATTTATTTTTTTTCAATGTTGTCATAATTTTAAGGTTTTACTTTAAAACAATCATCCAAATTATGCCTATGGGCACGGTTAAACTTATATATAACCCGCCTTTGACAATCAAAAACAACCTTTACTTTATTGGTTGGATCAATACGGCTTTCAAACTCGAAGTTTTAGGATCACCTTCCACTAAGGAAACTGTGACAGTATGTTTCCCAGCCGTTTTAAATTCAACTATCCCCATATTATAATATTGATATTTCCCGGTAGCCGCCTGTTGGTTCTGCACCAAGAAACCCTCATCAGTCATTGTTTTCCATACCAAACGATCCTTGCCTTTATAATTCAAATCCAAATAATAATACCCAGGTTCATGTACATTTACCGTCCATGTTACCTTACCGTCGGTATCCCATTCACTTACTTGGTTGACATGCTTCCACTCGCCGAATTTTTCCATCCAACTTATTTCTTCTTCTACAGCAGCATTAACTTCAGCAAATTCTACCCGTAAGAGGGATTCGATATTCGGATAAACCCCTAAGGTGGTATCTACTTTTACATTTTCAACACTACTTTCCAGTTTTACTTCCAAAACCGAAACCGGTGAATCCGATGAACTGAAGGGTAATTCAAAAATTGTCCAGTCATTCTTTTTAGTAAAAGAAATTTCCTTTGAACCATTTTCACTTAACAAAGCTGCCGATTTGATTTTTGTTTCTAGGCCGGGCAGATACAATTGACCATCTTGGGGCCAATCAAAGACGGAAAGAAACAGTGAATTTCCTTTTGTGGTTACATCTCCCCAAGGCAAGGCATGTTGCCATGGCGAACTTCCGGCATCATAGATTACTTGCGGATATTTCTCAATCCATTTGCCCGCATCCATTAAAAAATTCCGCCCAATTTCAGGAATTGCCCCGTCAGGACCCGGACCTACATTGAATAGATAGGTTCCGCCACGACCAACAGTAGCTATAAGTCGTTTCAATATTTCTTTGGGACTTTTAAAATTGTTATCGTACCATGCATACGACCAAGAATCGTTATTGGTATCACAAGTTTCCCAAAGACCTTCTATATTCTTGGTAGGCACTTCCATATCCCCATTACTGGAATAATCCCCCATTCCATATCCCACTCTGCTACACATCATGGCATTAGGCTGTAATTCCCTGACCATATTGGCCAATTCAACAACATACTCCTTTTTCATATCCCCGGGGGTGTCAAACCATATAAAATCTATATCGCCATAGTTGGTACATATTTCCCTTACTTGTGGTTTACATTTGTTTTGGAAATAATCCTTAAAGCTTGCTTCGTTACCTTCTTCGTCAGTTTTTGGGCCTCCGGTAGCACCTGGCGATGTCCAATCCTGATTATGTGAATAGTAAAAACCAAAACCTAAGCCCAGTTCATGGCAAGCATCGGATAGTTCTTTCATGGGATCTCTACCGAAAGGGGTGGCATCCACAATATTGAAATCACTGACTTTAGAGTTGAACATAGCAAAACCCTCATGATGCTTACTGGTGATAATGATATATTTCATACCGGCATCCTTTGCCAACCGTGCTATTTTTTTGGCATCGAAATTTTGCGGATCAAAATCATTTGCGATTTTCATGTATTCCTTGGGTGGAATATCGGCAACCCTGGGATTCATTATCCATTCCCCAATACCGTAATATGTTTTATCTTTCCATACCCCACCTAATTTAGAATACAGCCCCCAATGGATGAACATCCCAAAATTACCTTCATCGAATAATTTCGCCTTGCCATCTTCAAGGTTTTGGAAAGAAACATTTTTTTCCCCCCACATCTCATTCATATCAACACTCTTATCTTTAGGTACCGTGCCTTTTTCTTGGGCATACCCAAACGATATGCTTAAAAGCATCATTAGACAATTGAACAACATATTTTTCATGTGTCTATATAATTTGTTTTTATTGGTCACATGTAGCTTCCTTTGGGTCATTCGCTTGGATATTGACCGATCATTAGGGAAGTTTCATTGCATACCAGATTATTTAAGTTTTGGAATTAACCTGCTCCTTAGCAATAATAATCCACCCGGGGCATTAAAACCGGGGTGGATTATTGAAAGGTTATAATTTATATCTTGCCCCAAGCGTGTAAATAGGTCCTTGCCGGGTTAATTGGGTAAACAAGGATGGATCGTTATTGGTATAATCACGTCTATCACTAGCAGTAAGGTTTTGACAGCTTACCGATAATTGTAAATCCTTGGTAACTTCAACGTTTGCACGTACATCAAGGCGATCAAAAGCATCAGTATAAGAAACATTTGACCGAATATCACTACCTCCACCTATGTTTCTAAGGAAGCTACTACGGGTGTTGTAGGCCACACGTAGACCGAAGATATCACCATCATAATACACGACAGAGTTAAAGTTGTGTTTTGAAGAACCGGGAAAACTATTATCATTCTCGTTGATTTCATCATCAAATTTACTGTCTACGAAAGTGTAGTTTGCCTGTACACCGAACTTTCTGAAAGCATGGCTGATAAAACTTAAAGGTTGTCTAAAACCAACTTCAAATCCGTACAACTGTACGCCTGTATAATTCACCGGACTCGTAATGTCGAATAATTGGTCATCAAGACCTGATACATCAACATCAAAATTTATATCCCCAAAGTCGGAAAATTGAGCATCAAATGTAGTTTCATCTATAATAAAGTCATCAATAAGTTTATAAAAACCACTAAGAACAAAGGCACCACCGGCATTATTGTACCACTCACCTGTGGCATCAAATTGCCAGCTATTATATGGTTGCAGGTTCGTATTTGACAAGGTTGCCGTACCATTTGTAGATCCAGCGTCAGCAGACTCCGGATTGATGAAACGAACTGTATTGGTTGGTCGTAAGTCCAGATAATCCGGTCTAGAAACCGTATTGACCGCTGAGAAGCGCAGATTGAAATTGTCTTTTAGGGCAAAGTTCAAATTCAAGGAAGGGAGTACATCCCACCTGCTAGAAGATGCAACAGTTGGCACACCGTCATATTCAATTGTACCAATGGCTTCAGAAGGGTCGGTCAATGTAATGGTAGAGAACGCAAGGCCCTCGACGTCCCAGTTTACGGCCCTTACCCCTATATTACCAGAAACGGGAACCCCGATAAAATCAGATTTGAAATCCAATTGACCATAAACTGCAGTTGTATTTTCGGTTAACTCCCAAGAATTGGATGTAAGTAAAGGAAGGTCACCGTCGGTAACATTAAATAAGTCCCCTTCAAACGAAGAACCTGCGGTTTGATTAAAAACATCGGGGTTGTTAGCCCTTAACAAAGCTTGATCAACGGTTAACCAACGGTTATTGCCAATATTCCTACCCTTGGCAAAAACGGGATTAAGAACACCCGTAACATAATTATCAAAATAGGTTTCCTCATCAAGATAATCCGCACTCCATGGTTGGCCCGCACCAGCTAACTGTGCTTGTCTACTGTTTAAATCAGTAGTACTATAGCGCCCCCCTATGCGTACTTTTAGGTCCTCGCCAAAGGCTTTTTCAATATCAAGACGAACTGCCTGATTATCACCTTCGAACATTATATCCCTCAAGAAGACATAATCCCTGACATCGGCATTATCAACATTGGTCGCCTCAGCTTCGTCATATCCAAAAACCCCATAGTCACTATTTAAATCAAAACTTAATGAAGGTACGTTTACCCAAAGTTGTGTAAATGTGAGTCTTTGATCAAAATCTATATTCGACAGCGAATAATCCGCCACTATTTTCCAGTCGTCTTTCTCCCAATTTAAATTGAACCCCGCCATATACATTGACTGAAGGTTATCATATTGTGTAGGCAAAACCGCTGTTCTGGCCGTTGGATTGTTAGAGCCAGTAGTATCAAAACCCCTTAAGACATTATCTTCATCAATACTCAAGTCCTCACTGGAAAAGGTAGTGTTGTTTGTTTCCAGTTGTGGAAACAACCTGAATTGATTCCGAGTGGATCGATTGTCAAACTGAGTATACAATAAATCCGCATTCGCTTCTAAATTTTCTCCGATTTTGAATTGTACTGCAGTTGAAATACCAACCCTATCCACCGAATTACGCACTGGATTAAATCTGGTTAAATTCGGAGACAAGACATCCTCATGTGCAATATCGCCTACCCCGTCACCATCGGTATCTTCATTGATATTTCTTGAAAGATAGCCCATAACGTAAGAGTCAAAAGCCCGTTTTGAAGTACTTGTAATGGCTGAGACCACCAAACCAAATTTATTATCATCGGATCGTAAACCAAGTAACCCACTTATTCGTGGCCTGAATGCCCTATTATCCCCATAGTCATTGACATCCCCTCGAACATTGAATACCGCGAAATAATTTTTATCATCCACATATCGCAAAGAAAGGGGTTTTACCGTCTGAAAATCCACTGCGCCACCCAAACCAGGTTCAATGAGGTGTGCCTCCGATGATTTGTAAACCACTGCACCTTGAACGACTTCGGTTGGCAAAACGTCCAAATTAAATTGCCTCAATTGGTCTATACCTTCAGAACCTGCTGATAGCGGTGTTCTTCCATTAACTGTTATATTCACAAACTGTGGACCAACACCCCTAACGGAAACGCGGTCTCCTCCTCCATTACCGGAATCGTCACGTTCTACCTGAAGCCCTGGAACCCGTTGTAAAGCATCTGCTATATTTTCATCGGAATAATTTCCTATATCCTCCGGAGTGATTGCCTCAACAACACTGGCCGCTTCCCTTTTAACGGCTATAGCCCTTTGTTCCGCACCTCTAAAACCGAGGATAACAATTTCATCCAGTTGAGCAACATCTTCCTTTAAAACCACATTTATAGTACTGTTTTCCCCAATGATTTTCTGCACAGTAACATACCCTATGTAAGAAAACCTTAAGGTTCCGGTACTGGGAACATCAAGTTCATAATCACCATCAAAATTGGTTGTTGTTCCTACATCAGTTCCCTGCACAATAATCGAAACCCCGGGAACAGGCTGACTGCTTTCATCTACTACCCTCCCCGTAATTCGCTTTTCTTGTGAAAAAGCAAAACAACCATGTAAAATAAGCAGTAAAAAAAACAATTTACTTAGTTTAACACTTTTCATAATTATTTAATAGTTTAAATTAGTTTTAATTGATTCTATTCTGTATCAAAAGAATCGAAAAACCAATGAAACAACATGCTGTAATCGGTTTAATTCTTTCTCACATCAATCATTGATAAAAAAATCAACACCATAACTAGTTGTTTTTTTCCCCTATTTACTTAACCACCGAATTAAAATAAAAATGAACATACCCATCGATATCCATAAGTCAATCCATATAAAATCCAATATGCGATTTAAGGTTACCATACCCCAAAAAAGCATTTTTGCAAGCTATAGATCATATGGACATATTTACTGTAACCCGGATGATCCCGGACAACAGCCATTGGTGAGGCAAACATGTAATTGGATATATTAAAAGGTGCATGGTCCCAAATAACTTACCAGCTATTCAAGTTTATTGATTATGATAAAAAAACAAGGTATCGTTGCTTCTATTTTTTTAGAAACTCGGAAGGGGATACACCGTATAATTTTTTAAATGAAGTGGAAAAATAGGACGGGGATTCAATACCTATTTGATATATTACCTCTGTAACGTTAAACCCTTCATTGCTTTTCAGTAATTCGGCGGCACGTTGTAGTCTATAGTTTCTTAAATACACATTGGGAACCTGACCCGTAAGTTGTTTTAAACGCCTGTAAAAGTGGGAAGTACTCAACCCCATGGCGGTTGACAACTCTTCAACGCCAAAACTCGAATCGGAAATATTCTTATCGATAACGTTAATGATATCATTTAAAAATTCTTTATCCCTTGTAGATATTTCAATATCCCCATTTGGCAATGAACTGTTTTTGGCAAAGTGCTCCTTAAGTTTAAGGTTATTCTGTATTAGCTTCTTTGCGCGTAACGCCAAATGCTTTAATGAAAAAGGTTTACTCATATATTCATCTGCCCCAAGCTCCAAACCTTTTATCAAATTTTCGTCATCTTCCAAAGCCGTTAAAAGCAATACCGGGATATGGCAAGTTTCCGGATTTGATTTGATATTTTCACATAGCGCAAATCCATCCATTTTTGGCATCATTATATCACTGATTACAAGATCAGGTTCTTGTGCCTTAATTTTTTCCAATCCCTCCAATCCGTTTTTAGCCATTAAAATATTATAACCGTCAGAAAGATAACTTCTCAAAAATATCTGAAGATCCTCTTCATCCTCAACAATAAGTATGGTATACTTCGGCTTATCGTCATCCTTTTTTTGATCTATTTGATCGGTTTTGTACTCACTGGGTAACGGCACCCAATCCTTAATATAGGATTTGTTGGCGGTATCGATTTCGGAAGAATCATAATCGTTATTTGGGATTGATGGTATCAGGACAGAAAATCTGGTTTCAACATTTGGTTCACTTTTTACCGTAATTTCCCCTTTAAAAAGGGCCACCAGTGATTTGCAAAAAGCCAAACCAATACCGCCGCCACTGATATTTTCTTTTTTGTTCCCCAATTGGTAAAAGCGTTCAAAAATATTGTTCAGATCTTTGGCCGGTATCCCTTTACCCGTATCCACAACATCTATTTTTATCAGTGTATCATTTTCCTTGTGTATGATATCGGCCTCTATACTGATATTACCATGTGAAGGGGTGTTTTTAAAGGCATTCGATAAAAGATTAAAGAGTATTCGTTCTACTTTTTGAACATCGATAACTATTTCTTCATTAGGTGAACCAACCTTATAAAAGAAATTTATATCCTTTTCAATAGCATAATTTTCAAAGGCTTCCGTAGTGGGGTAAATAAAGTTACCAAGTGTTATTTTGTTCAGGTTTAAACTTACGAAACCTTGTTCGGCTTGCCGGAAAGTTATTAATTGATCGGCCAAACTTAGAAGTCTTTTCGTGTTTTTCTGAATAATGGCCAGATATTTTGATTGGGTTTCGTCTTTATTCGTTTCGATGATTTGTTCCAAGGGACCGGCTATAAGGGTCAAAGGCGTCCTGAATTCATGGGACACATTAGTGAAATAGCGAAATTTACCTTGGTTGATAATATCCATTCGTTCCTTATCCAATTGTTCATAGTTCAACTTTTGTTTTAATTTTTCGTGCTGAATGAAATAGATCATAACGCCGGCACAAATTAGTAGTATAAGGACTATGAATATTAAATAGCTCCACCAGGTTTGATACCATGGCGGCAATATCCGAACCTTCAAATTTTTAATTTCCGGACTCCACACCCCATCTCCGTTCGCTGCTTTTACCTTAAACGTATACTCCCCGGCAGAAAGGTTGGTATAGGTTACGGTGCTCTTGCCACTTTCAGATGCGATCCAAGTGCCATTGAATCCTTCTAACTTATAAGCCAACTTGTTTTTTGCCGGAGTAGAGGTGTGTTCTACAACCAATTGGAACGCTATCGATTGTTCATTTTGGCTTACGGCTATGCTTTCTGTTTCGGATATCGACTTTTCAAGTATTGTTTTATTATTGAATTTCTCCCCTATTTTAACTTCTTTATTATTAACCAACAAGGAGGTAATCTGTATTTTAGGAGGTACGGTGTTTTGTTTTATGTTTTCCGGTTTAAAAATGGTCAAACCATTCAATCCCCCAAAATAATAATACCCCGATTCCCCTTTAAAATAAGCCCCATGCCGAAAATTGTTTTGCGCTAAACCGTCCCTAACATCGAAAACATCGGTTTCATTGGTTTCTGTATTGAATTTCACCAACCCCATGTCGGTACTTATCCAAAGATAAGTCTCGCCTTCAGGTAAGATCCCATATATGGCATCATCGGGAAGCACATCATTTTTTCTATAACAATCTATTATGATAGGACTACCGGAATGATTTACCGTGATTTTGTTTAAGCCACCTCCGAATGTTCCCGACCAAATATGTCCTTTTTGGTCTTCATGCAAGGAAAAAACATTGGAATAACTTAATTTTAAAGCACTATTTTTCTCATCGGACAACCTACCGTCAATCGTTATTTTCCCGCCATCGAATGTGCCATATAACAAGCCCTTATTCGTACCAAACCAAACTGTATTGTTCGTGTGTTTCAATAACGTATGGCAAATGTCCCTTTCTTGTAAATCAATAAATGATTTCACATCCAATTCCGGTAATGACCCCTTTTGAATTTTAGACCACGGGGTTTCGATTACCGTAATTTCACTGCCCACGAGAATGAAGTTGGCCTCATCTATCTGAAGAATATCCCGGTAGACTTGATCTGGGAGGGTTTTCCCATCTTTTTTTAAAGCTACCTTTTTAAACCTTTTACTTGATGGTTCGTAAACAAATAAGTTCGATTCCGTTCCAAACCATATAAAACCCTTTTTGTCTTCGTAGATACATCTTATCGTCTTATTTACCGGAAATGGGATTTTATTTTTTAAATTTTCAAACTTGAGATTGAATACGGTAGTATCGCTAACCTTGGTCGTACTCCTTAACAAATCGTTATTATTATATACGGACACCCAAAGCCTCCCCTTATTATCCTCCAATATAGACGTTATCAGGTTATCGGTTATGGCATCGCCATCATACGGGTTTTTGGAGTAGTTTATGAATTGTTTCTGGGAAATATCCAATTTATTGATCCCACCTTGGGCCGTTCCGATCCATAAGACCCCATAATTGTCTTGAAAAACAGCATTGATATAATTACTACTTAGCCCAAGGTTGTTTTTTGGACTATATCGATAGTTTAAAAACCGGTCTTCTTTTTCCAAATATTTCAAAAGTCCGGTATTCACCGTCCCGATCCATACATCACCATTAATATCTTCAAAGATGGTGTTGATATGTAAAGGGTGGATTTGTGTTTTTGCCGTACCGATATGATCGATGTTTTTAATAACATGTACCCTGTTTTCCTCAAGTGTCGTTTTGAATAAACCATTCTCGGTTCCTATCCAAAAAATATTGTTTATGCTTTTTATGACCGTGATGTTGGTATTTTTGAATTTTTCTAAATCTACCAGTGTTTTGATTTTTGGATTTTGACCTAAGGAATCCCGGTCCAATTCTATTTTTTTTAGACCGGAGGTGGTGGCTACTATCAATTCGTCATCACCGATAAAACCAAAATCATTTATGGAGGTAATGTTCGGATAGCCCTTAAGAAGGTTTTTAGAAACATTCAGAACACCATTTTCCGCGCTTTTTAGTATACAATGGTATAATTGGTTTTCTCCTGAAAACCATAAATCCCCATTTGACCCGGAAGTTATATGGGTTACTTCCAATTTAGACGGTAGTGGCACGGTATAAAACGTTTCAAGCCATGGTATATATAAATTCATACCCACATTTGTCCCTATCCATAACACTCCATTATAGTCGCTGTGTAAACTGGTTAAGTTATTACTGGAAATTGACCCATTCGTTTTGGATTGGGTAGTATAGGTCTCAAATTCATAACCATCATATTTGATCAGTCCGTTAGGAGTCCCAAACCATAGGAAACCGTACTTATCTTGGGCAATGGTATTTATCGTATTTTGATTGAACCCTTCTTTATTGGAAAACCTATCAAAGTTTTGGGCATTGGCCAAGAACGAATTAGAACCACTTAACAGCATTAAATGCAAGAACAAAATACATGTTGCTAATCTGGTAACCGTTTGCATGAAATTGGTTTTAAAAAATATCCATTACCGTAAAAGTAAGTACTGAGGGGCAATCAATACACTGTTTCTTTTGTTTTTTGCCCACTTATACAACTACGGAAAGGAGGATCAAAATCCTACCGAACAAGATTTTTATTCTATCCCTAGAATTCAAAATTACTACTACATTTCGATTTACTGTAGTACGTTCAACTTTTCACGGTTTTTGTGCTATTTATATAAGGCCCATTTTAAATTTACATACATAGAACCGCCACCTAGGTCTTTTCCCAGAGTTTCCCGTTTTCATAAACCCATGGATCGGGTATTCGCAGTATGTTGTCCATTCCCTTTTCCGATATTGAACTTGTGAAAATCCGATGCCATACTAAAGACCATGGATAATCTTACCAGAACAAACAATACAAAACAGCGATGACAACGCAAAGAACAAAAGACCCGATATTGAACAATGGGGAGGTTTCGAATAGTTTTTTGGACAAGGTAATTCCTTTGGCATCATCTTTCCCTTTGGTTTCAAGATGGCTTACCCCCATAATGATCATCATGGTAAAAACTGCCGTCAATCCCATTTGGTGCATCCAAGGTTCCAAAGCCGCAATGGGAATATATTTCAACAACAAAGCAATCGGTATGGATAAAAGAGCACCCCAAATCGCCCCATTATTGGTGGTTTTTTTCCAAAAAAGACCTAAAACAAACACCGCTAAAATACCCGGACTTACTACCCCTGTCCATTCTTGGATAAATTGGAAAGCTTGGTCGATCCCTCCCAAAAGTGGTGCCATGACCACAGCGATGATCAGAGCAACAGTGGCTGAAATACGCCCTACATTCACGGTAGTCTTGTCATCGGCATTTTTATTGATGTATTGTTTATAAATATCCATTGTGAAAATGGTGGAGGTGGAATTCAACATCGATGCCAACGACGAAACGATAGCTGCCGCCAAAGCCGCAAAAGCCACACCTTTCAATCCTACGGGCAAGAATTGCAACAACCAGGGATAGGCTTTATCGGCTTGTTCCATGGATGGAAGGTTGAGCTGCCCAGCTTCTCCCAATCGTGCCATGATCGAAGGGTCGTTGACCATCACATAGGCTGCTATGCCTGGAATCACGACAATTAAAGGAATCACAATTTTCAAAGCTGCAGCCAATAAAATACCCTTTTGGGATTCCCCCAATGATTTTGCGGCCAATGTACGTTGTATGATATACTGGTTGAACCCCCAATAGTATATATTCGCTACCCATAAACCACCTACAAGGACCCAAATACCCGGCAAATCCAAATAATTGGGATTTTTACCCCCATCGGCAGTGAATTCCTCCAAAATCATATGGAATTTTTCAGGGGCAACTTCCATTACCGTATAAAAACCGGAGAGAAGCCCTTCGCCACCGGAAACCGTATTCAAGGCCAGATACGTGGTCGCCAATCCACCTAAAACCAAAAACACCACCTGAATTACATCGGTCCATGCAACAGCCGATAACCCACCATATAAAGAATAGGCGGCCGCAAACAATGCCAAACCAATAACGGCATATATCATATCAACACCCATAATGGTTTCTATGGCCAATGCCCCCAAATACAAAACCGAAGCCAGATTTACAAACACGTATAATGCAATCCAAAAAACGGCCAGTATGGTCTTTAGGTTGGTGGAAAATCTTTTTTCAACAAACTCGGGAATGGTATAAAGTCCTTTCTGGATAAATATGGGCAAAAAGTATTTCCCCACAATGATCAACGTGATCGCCCCCATCCATTCATAGGAAGCAATGGCCAGCCCAAGGGCAAACCCCGACCCCGACATTCCAATGAATTGCTCTGCGGAAATATTAGCGGCTATCAGCGAGGTTCCTATCGCCCACCATGGCAATGATTTACTTGCCAAAAAATAGTCTTCCGCATTTTTTTCATGCCCCTTTTTATCACGGGACACCCATAATCCCACTCCCAAAATCAATACGGCATATGCTATAAAAACGGCATAATCCCAAAATCCAAATCCACTTGTCATAGTTGCTTATTTAGTTTCTTTAAGTTGGCGTTATCACGAACAACGGTTATTCGATTCCATGGCATAAAGCCCCATAAGATGTTCGACAACGCTACGAATTTAAGAAATATTTTTAAATAAAACCTACTAGTACCTACTAGTATTATTTAAAATATTTCAATACCTTTGCCGCATGGGTATTATCAACATTGAACAAAAAAAAGGGACTCCGAAATACAAGCAGATCATCGCTTCGATCGAGGAGGCCATTATTGATGGTAAATTGAAAAAAGGCGATCAATTACCCTCAATAAACTTCATCAGGGATACCTACAAACTTTCGCGGGATACCGTTCTAATGGCCTTCAATGAATTAAAGGCCAGAGGCATCATACAATCGGTCGTCGGAAAGGGGTATTATGTCCTGAACGAGGATATAACAGTTTCCCAAAAAATATTCTTGCTCTTTGATGAACTCAATTCATTTAAAGAGGACCTGTACAATTCGTTTCTTGAAAATTTGGAAGAAAACATCAAAGTTGAAATTTTCTTCCACCATTTCAACCCTGAAATGTTCAACAACCTGATCTATGAAAGCAACGGCAATTACAATTATTATGTGATAATGCCCGCCAACCTGAAGCAGGCAAATTCAGCCATTGAAATTCTACCGAAAGACAAGGTTTATATCTTAGATCAGATTCAAGATAATTTGGTCCAATACGCTGCCATATATCAAAATTTTGAAAAAGACATCATCAATAACCTTAGCTCCGTACTACATCTGATCGAGAATTACAGGGAATTGATCTTGCTTTTCAATCCCGACAGACAACCCCAAGGCATGCTTGATGGCTTCAACAAGTTTTGCGCATCGAATGGCATTGAAAATTCGGTAATTCAATCATTACAAGGGCGCATCCCTAAAAAAGGGGAGGTATATATAATCCCCGACGATAAAGATCTATTACGGATCATCAAGAGAATCAAAGAAGCCGGATTGGTACTTTCCAAAGACATTGGGATCATCTCCTACAATGATACGTTGCTCAAAGAAATCGTGGAAGGTGGGATCACCACCATTTCAACGGATTTTTATGAAATGGGGAATCAATTGGCAAAAATGATCCTTTCCAAGGAAAAACGTCAGATAGAAAACACCTCCAACCTTATTCTTAGAAATTCATTGTGATTCCAATACATGCCTATGTCCAATTCGAACCATAAACAGGATACAGAAAACCATATAGCCCCAGGACGAAGAACTACAGCCTTAAAAGGTACGCCCCATATTGGGTCTGAGGCTTTCCCTGATGGTTCCGTTCCAATACCCGGAAATGGACATAACATCGTTTGGAGCCTATAATTTAATACACGACAATAAAATGAATACATCTTTATTAAAAAATGTGAAGAACGAATTCGTCTCTAAATTCGAAAGTGAACCCGTTATGGTTTTCTCCCCCGGCAGAATCAATATCATTGGGGAACATACCGATTACAACGATGGGTTCGTATTCCCCGCTGCAGTGGATAAAGGTATCGTAGCCGCCATTAACAAAAGTGATTCCGATAGCTGTACAGCTTACGCCTCCGATAAAGAAGAAACCTTCCTGTTTTCATTGAAAAACCTTGACCCTTTAGCCCAGGGGAGCTGGCAAAACTACCTATTGGGGGTTGTTGCCGAAATTCAAAAGATCGGTAAAAGCGTTGGAAACTTCAATATTGTTTTTGGCGGCAATATTCCCGTAGGTTCCGGTATGTCTTCCTCTGCCGCTCTGGAAAACAGTGTGGTCTTTGGCTTGAACGAGGTTTTTAAATTAGGATTATCCAAACATGAGATGATATTGATCTCACAACAGGCAGAACATAACCACGTTGGGGTCAAATGTGGCATTATGGATCAATACGCCAGTATGTTCGGTATTGAAAACAAAGCCCTGTTACTCGACTGCAGGACCATAACCTCCGAATCTTTTGAAATTGATTTTCAACACCACGAATTCGTACTAATAAACACGAATGTAAAACACAGCTTATCGGACAGTGCATACAATGATAGGCGTTCGGTATGTGAATCGGTTGCCAAAATGCTCAATATTCCCGCTTTACGGGATGCCACCGAACTTGACTTAGCATCGATAAAGGATAAGATAAGTCCAGAAAACTACCAAAAAGTACGCTACGTCATTCAGGAAAACGAACGTGCGATCGCTGCCTCAAAAGCCATGCAACAAGGTGATTTGGCAGCCCTTGGAAAACTACTTTACGCTTCACATGAAGGATTGCAAAACCAATACAAGGTAAGTTGCGATGAATTGGATTTCCTGGTTGGGCAAGCCAAACTCAACGAACATGTTTTAGGGGCTAGGATGATGGGTGGTGGCTTTGGCGGTTGCACCATAAATCTGGTTGCAAAAGACGGGGCGGAAAACTTTAAAACTCAAGCTTCAAAAGCTTACAAAGCCCAATTCAATAGAGAATGTTCAATTTATGACGTAAAACTTTCCCAAGGAACACATTTACTAACCTAATTAAACTTAATATCAATCAAAATGAATTCGGATCTACAGGATTATTCGCATAAACGCCTTAATATTTTAACCGGGGAATGGGTTTTGGTTTCACCGCATCGTGCCAAACGACCTTGGCAAGGTCAAAATGAAGCGGTGTCCAACGAAGTACGCCCCGTACATGACCCCAATTGTTATTTATGTGCAGGAAACAAAAGGATCAATGGGGAGACAAACCCAAATTACGAAGATGTATTCGTATTCACCAACGATTTTGCGGCCCTGCAAACCGGTTCCAAAGAATTCACTATAGAGGATGGCCTGCTTACCGCCCAAAGTGAGCAAGGCATTTGCAAAGTAATCTGCTTTAGCCCCGACCACTCAAAAAGTTTGGCCGAAATGGATCCCTCGGAAATTGAAAAAGTGGTCTTTGCCTGGCAACGGGAATACAAGGCACTTGCAGATAATGATTTTATCGAATACGTTCAAATATTCGAAAATAAGGGGGCTGTTATGGGCTGTAGTAATCCCCATCCACACGGACAAATATGGAGTCAATCGAGCCTTCCCAATGAAATCATCAAAAAGGATGAAAACCAATCAGAATATTTCAATAAAAAAAACCGCAGTCTTTTAGGGGATTATCTCGACCAGGAGCTATCAAAACAAGAACGCATTATTTTTGAGAATGATGCCTTTGTGGTGCTCGTCCCTTTTTGGGCCGTTTGGCCTTATGAAACCATGATCGTCCCAAAAAGGCATCAGCCCAACATTCTTGGATTAAAAGGCCATGAAACGTTGCTTTTTGCCGAAGCCATTTCGGTTTTAACCAAAGCGTACGACAAACTATTCAACACTTCCTTCCCGTACTCGAGCGGTATACATCAAGCCCCCACCAATGACAAGGACAACAGCCATTGGCATTGGCACATGAGTTTTTATCCGCCGTTATTGCGAAGTGCCACCGTAAAGAAATTCATGGTAGGTTATGAGATGTTCGGCTCGCCCCAACGTGATATTACCGCTGAATTCGCCTGTGACCAACTAAAACAATTGATAAAAGTGTGACCCTTTCAAGGACAGGGACCAACCCTTTTCTTTGTATAGGGAGTAATTTCCTTATTCAAGAGCTCTGATCTTTGGAGACATGCACTTTTCCCTGTCGTAACATATCCATATATACAATCCCCTCTCCGGGCGAATCGATATTTTCCGGACCCCATACCCAATCCGATCGGGTCCCATAAACAAAAAAAGCCCTCCGCTATCGGAGGGCTTTTTACTTCTATAGGCGGTAAGACTTTCCGCCCTTGTCCAGACCGGTCCCTACCCGCTACTATCACCGAAAACTAAAAAACCCCCGTAAAACGGAGGTTTTCTTCTTGTACGGGCGGAGAGACTCGAACTCTCACACCTTGCGGCACTAGATCCTAAGTCTAGCGTGTCTACCAATTCCACCACGCCCGCATACTGAATACGATAACCTATTTGGTTATCGGGATTTAATTATTATATACATTTAACCTTATTTCAAGAATCAACTTTTAGGGAACATTAAAAAAGAATATTTAGAAGGGAAGCCTATTTTATCAGACACCTTTATTAATTGTTGTCACGCTGATTTTTCATATAATTACCCCCTTAGGATATAAATTTTTACGTACTAGTTTTATTACAAAAAAGCTGACGGTAAAATCTTGCCAACACAAAAAATCGGAACTTTTTCAAGCAAAGATTTAAACTAAAGAACCCGATAGGTCAAGGGTTCATAAACTTAGCGATTTCCTGCATGCTCAATTTGGGATTAGCGCCATCGCTTTTAGCAACCAAGGCTCCTACGGCACAACCAAAATCGATAGCCTCCTGTGGCCCTTCCCCATTTAGCAATTTATAGATTACCGAAGCCAAAAATGAATCACCAGAGCCTACGGTATCCAAAACCTTAATTCTATATCCACTATTATAATAAAATACATTCCGGTGATACAATACAGCACCATACGCCCCTTTGGTTACGCAAATGGTTTCAATTTGAATCTGTTCGGCCAAAAATACAATCGTCTGCTCCATGGAGTTAAATTTGGAACCAAGATATTCAGCCACTTCATACAATTCGTCATCATTGAATTTGACAAAATCGGCTTGCTGTATCAATTCCAAAAGCAGCTTCTTCGAATAATATGGTGCTCTTAAATTTACATCAAAAACCTTGTAAGGTGCTATTTGCAATAACTCCATTAAGGTAGCCCTCGATGTGCTATCCCTGCAGGCAAGACTACCATAAATAAAAACATCACTTTCTTTCAACTGTTTTTCATAACTACTTGTTGGGGTAATTTTATCCCAAGCAACCGGATAGGAGATATCATAGGTTGCCACCCCACTACTATTTAAATTAACTTTGACTTGACCCGTACGATAAAGTGAACTAATCTGAATCCCATCGGTATTGACCCCACGATTATTCAGATAGTCGATTATCCTATTTCCGTATTTACCATCGCCTACACTACTTATAATACTTACGTCTACATCATATGACCTTAGTCGTAAAGAAACATTCAAGGGAGCCCCGCCAATCTTTGAGTGTGTTGGGAAATTATCGAATAAAACCTCACCAAAACAAATCACATTTAATTTTTTCATAAACCAAACTTTAAATAAAAGACACGAAGAAACCACTCTCCGTGCCTAATAAACTAACTCAAACAATTTCATCTTATATTAATATCCAGGGTTTTGCTTATAAAGACCTCCCGTAAAGTCTATTTCCCTTTGTGGAATTGGATAGTACTCATCCCTTCCGGCAGTAAATTCTGCATTTGACAAGAAATCCCTTTTGGTTTTTTCCTCGGTCAAATAGGCATTCAACACTTCTGCAGCCTCTCCCCATCTTACCAAATCAAAGAAACGAGGTCCTTCCATCCCAAATTCCAATCTTCTTTCAAATTTTAATGCTTTCCAAGCATATTCTTTATTTGGAAAAGAAAGGTATTCTTGTACATTATAAATATCCGTAGCACCGGCATCGATTTGACGTTGGGTACTTGCAGCTGCACGTGCCCTAACCTGATTGACCAAGGGCAAAGCCTCATCCCAACGATCCAATTGTATCAAGGCCTCTGCCTTAAAAAGTAAGATATCGGCATATCGAATAAAATCAACATTCTTTGAAGTACCCACAAACGGCCCTTCCTTCACGTAACAGGAGCAATCCGGAGCTTGTTGTTCCTTCATATTCCCAAAATAACCATAAACTCCTGGATCCCTGGCCCAAGTAAAGTTATAAACCATATCACCTGTTGTATTCACTGTATTCCTATATTTAAAAGGTCTTCCTGGGACTCCTACCGTATGATCCAACCTAGGATCAACCGTTAATCCTGCAGCCGGCGTTACGGTTCCATCCTCATTAACGGCAGTGAGTATATCCGTATCGTTAAAACTATCCAATAAAGGTAGTCCTGCTTCATCGGTTCTAAACGCGTTTACCATGTTCTGACTAGCCAAATGAAACCCACAACAACCATATAACGCAGATCCATGTGGGGAATTAAGTCCTGTAACAAAACTCACCCTACTAACCTTGGTACCATCATTTATAGAAAATTGGGCGGCCCAAATAGATTCAGGACCATTATCAAAACCATCTAAAAAGTTGTTGCCATAATCTGCCTCAAGACCTGCCACAACCTCATCAGCATAATCAATCACCTCTTGTAGCCTGGCCGGATTTATTGTGGTGACCTGATGTTGGTCATTTTGCTCATAGGCTTGGTAAAGCCTAAGTTTGGCCATATAGGCTGCAGCTGCATTTCTATCTGCCCTGCCAACCTCATCTTGCGATTGGGGAAGATTGTTATAAGCAAAAATAAAATCCTCCGCAATTGTATTCCACAATTCATCGTTCGGCACATCATTGGAAACCGCCGCTATTTCTTCTTGGGTCAAACCTTCCTTTATATAGGGTATTTTCTTGAACAACAGCTTCAACATAAAGTGGGAATGCCCTCTTAAAAACCTAAGTTCCGCCTGTCTTAAAGTCTTATTTGCATATTCCGCATCAGGTATGTCGTTGATTACGGTCAATGCAAAATTAGCCCTTGAAATGGCCTTGTAGTAATTGGTCCATGTGCGGGGTGCCATCCAATCCCCATAATCTGGAATGGTTAAGTTATATTGCTCATAGCGATCTACTACATCTACATCACTTCGGCCTCCACCGCCTTTATAAGCATCATCCGATCGCACACTTCCATACACCCATTGATGGGTCAAAGGCCCGATCATCTCATCATTGGCAATCCCTGCATAAGCTGCTACCACCAATGCTTCCGCATTTTCCGCAGTTGCTACGTTCTCATTGGATAGCACGCCCTCCGGTTCATATTCTAAAAAATCCTTGTCACAAGAAGCCAGAAATAATGTAACCAGCATTCCTAATATTAAAAATTTATTTTTTTTCATGATTTTCTTTTATTAAAAATTCACATTAAGTCCTAAAGAAAGTACTGTGGGAACGGGAATATTATCTACTGTGGTACGTTCTGGATCAGAGCCTATATAATCTTTCGGAGTAAACCAGAATAGGTTTTCCCCTTGAAAATAAATGCGTAAACCGGTCATTCCCCCTAATTTGCCAATTAAATCCTCGGGCAAGGAGTACCCCAATTGTAAATTCCTTATTTTGAAATACGAATTCTTCCTATATAAATAATCAGAAGTTCTAAGATCATTAAAGGCTAGTGAGAGTGATGGAATATCGGAATCGGTATTAGTTGGGGTCCATGCATCAAGAACACCAAGTCCGGCATTCTCCCGGCCCTGTGTGAAATTGTTCCATAAGATATATGGATCCTGCCCTATTCTACCCGCAACACCTGATCCGAAAACAGAGAAATCAAAATTACGGTATGCCAAATCTACACGAATACCATATTCAAGGTCTGGCAAGGTATTCCCAATAAAGTCGCGGTCATCACTATCTATTACATTATCCCCGTTAAGGTCTTGGAATTTTAAGCCTCCAGGTCTTGCCCCAACCTGTGCAGGACTGGCATCGATATCGGCCTGACTTTGGAACAATCCATCCGTTTTATAACCAAAGATGGAAAATTGTGACTGACCTAGGATAGAATTCTCTGCCGTTCCGGGAAAACCTGCCCTAACTTCTTCAGGCAAAAAGGTTATCTCGTCTTTGAAAGCTCCAAAATTAGTAGATACCGCCATTGAAAATCCACTATCCCACATTTTGGAATAGGCCACCGATAGCTCCCATCCTTTTGTTTCTGTGGTAGCCCCATTAAGAACACGCTGTTGTCCTTCGCCAATAACTGAGGCGATTGGAGGTGTAATCAAGATGTCACTTGTTTCTCTGGTAAAGTAATCGAAAGTACCTACTATTGCATTGTTAAAAAGCCCAAAGTCTACACCAAAGTTAAATTCCTTGGTAGTTTCCCACTTAAGCGCCGGGTTCGCAGCTTGAATTGAAACAAATCCTGAAGGTAAGGTTCCCCCGTTATTACCTCCTAAATCATAAGCTGTTCCAACATTATAATACTGGTTGAAAAAATCAGGAACAAATTGATCTTGGTTGGGACCATATCTTGATTCGTACAAACCAAATCTGGCCAGGTCACCAATAGATTGGTTACCAACTTCACCGTATCCTGCACGGAATTTTAAATCCGAAACCGCACCTTCATCATTGAAAAAATCTTCTCTGCTAATTCTCCATCCCAAAGTTGCGGCCGGGAAAACACCATACCTGTTTTCTTCACCAAATCGGGAGGAACCATCCCTACGCACGGTCACTGAAGCTAAATACTTATCTGCAAATGCATAGTTCAATTTTCCAAATTGTGACAATAGGCTGCTTCCACTGGAACGACCTGTATTGGTCCTAGCTCCTGTAGCCGCATCCAGAACAAAATAAGATTCCGTTTCTACCGCAAAACCATCGGCAATAGCGGTAACCGAATCAAAATCATTTTTAATGGATTCTGTTCCAACCAGTAGACCAAAACGATGATCTCCCAACTCCAAGTTGTAATTTAAAGTATTGGTGAACACAACGCTAGTAAATTTATTGGTGTCCAAAATCAACCTATTATTGCTCCTATTGACAAATCCATTGGCTACCTTGGGCTCTATATCCTTACGTTTGTAGTCACCATAATCCAGACCAATGCTAGTCCTAAAAGTTAAATTGTCTATTATTTGGAGTTCGGCAAATACATTACCAAAAATATTGGTCCTTTCCGTGTTGTCCCATCTATTCAAATACTGCATCAAAACAGGGTTGTTACGATCCGAATACCCTGCCCCCAATGGCCCACCATAATTACCGTTACTATCAAACAAAGGAATGGTCGGCGCCAAACTAATTGCCAATGCAGGAGTTGGGGCGCTACCAATATCGGTAGAGGCCAAAGTTTCATCCGAAGTGGTGAAAACCGTATTGACCCCAACCTTTAATTTATCATTGAACAATTTGAAATTGGAATTCAATTTGCCTGAAAACCTTTCGTAACCCGTATACTTTAAAATGCCTGTATTCTTAAGGTGCCCCAAATTAATGAGATGAAAAGATTTATCAGTGCCCCCCGAAATGGATACTTCATTATTGAAAATATAACCTGTTTCATATGCTTCATTCTGCCAATCCGTATCTCCCACCGGCACGCTGACATCACCACCAACATAAGGCTGGAGCGTTACACTGTTCAGCACTGGATTATTAAAATCGCCATTCCAATCAAAATTATAAATCTCGCCATATCCACCGGTCGGATCAGCACCATCATTGACAGACGCCCTCCATAAAGCTTCTCCTCGCTGAATGGAATTCAACATATCGTATCGCTGTTTTTTTTCAGACTGCACAGAAATATTCGAATTTATAGTTACCCTGTACTTTTCATCTCCTCCTGATTTAGAACTATTTTTGGTGGTTACGATAATTACCCCATTACCTGCCCTTGATCCGTAAATGGAAGAGGCTGAAGCATCTTTCAACACTTGAACTGATTCTATGGTACTGGGATTAAGACCTGAAAAAACTTCTTGCCTAACCGTTGGAACTCCATCAATAACATAAAGAGGGTCGTTATTTCCCAAGGTGGTGACACCCCGAATTAAAATTCGACTACTAGTACCGTTGGGGTTACCCGATTTTTCAACAAAAAGTCCAGGCACCCTACCTTGTAAGGCCTGCATGGCATTACCCGAACTTAAACTTTGACCTTCCACCGGACCAAGCTCCACAACTGTAACAGCTCCTGTTAAATCGGCTTTTCTTTCAGTTGTATAACCTGTTAGTACTATCTCATCTAACAATTGTGCATCTGCCTGTAAAACAATATTAAAAGAAGTTTGACCATTTACCTGGACCTCAACTTTTAAAAAGCCAACATAACTTACCGAGAGTGTAGCATCCGCGGGTACTTTATCAAGTGTGAAGTTCCCGTCAAAATCCGTCGTTGTGCCAATGGTCGTCCCAGATACAACCACAGAGGCACCTGGCAGTGGCATACCATCATCCTGGGAGGTCACCGTACCATTTATCCGTTCTTGGGCCAATAACCCCAAGGGAACAAATGTCATTAGTAATAAAAAGAGTTTTAGTTTCATAATTGAGTTTTATTTAGTTAATATTCAGTTCATTTACTTCTAGAAAATCAAGAACAAAGTCTTCGCTTGCCGACTCTATTGAAAGTGTCTCGAATGGCGCATTGGGAAAGAAAATCTCAGTCATTACCGTAGATCCTTCATCAAAAAACAATTCTATTGATGTCTTATCAAGGAGGATTGTCCCGGACAACAATGCATTGTCGGAAGATCGTTTGGCTTTGCTGACCTTATTCGAAAAC
Source organism: Maribacter polysaccharolyticus (assembly GCF_028882255.1). Classification (GTDB taxonomy): domain Bacteria; phylum Bacteroidota; class Bacteroidia; order Flavobacteriales; family Flavobacteriaceae; genus Maribacter_A; species Maribacter_A polysaccharolyticus. The sequence continues at coordinate 674,752 of NZ_JARBUY010000003.1, read as the reverse complement.
CTATCGGAAAACCCTGTTTTACCGGAATTATGACGATCAATGAAAAAACTATTATCACCCCCATTGTATCCAAAGGATAATTCGTCTCCTTGTTTATTGGAAAGTTTAAAAGTGAAACTATCTTTCTTTACATCTGAAATACTGAAACTTATTGCAGTTCGTGAGAGATTTACCTTTTCTGAATCAAGAAGTGCCGACAGCCCATTCACGGCAATTCTTTCTTTCTTATACTTTACACCTTTATAAGCGTCTAATTCATCAACCGGATCAAATGCCAACCTATAGGTTTCCGCATCCTTGATCAATTTCACTTCCCTTGCCACGGTCATGGCACTTCGCCAGGTTTCAGTAGGAACTTCATTGGCATATTCCCAATTGGACATCCAGCCCATATAAAATTTCCCGCCGTTCTTGGAGGTGACATTGGAAAAAGTAACCCCGGCATAATTGTCCTTCCCAAAATCGATCCAAAAGTTCTGACCCTTGTTCAGGACTGTTTCAAAATCCTTATCCATGCTAAATTTTGTCCCATCAAAGTCCCCAATAAAATATTGCGTAGCACTACCCCCATTTGGACCCCCAGGATTTACACTTACATAGAGGACCCATTTGGTTTCATTTGTACCCGCTACAGGCATTTGAAAAAAATCCGGACATTCCCAAACACCACCATGTGTTCCGAGATCCTTTCTCATATCCCCTCCAAAATATGACATCAGTTCCCATTTTTTAAGATCCTTTGAACCATAAAACATCACTTTGTCATGGGCAGCCAAAACCATAACCCATTTTCCATGTTCCTCGTCCCAGGATACCTTGGGGTCCCTGAAATCCCTAATTCCGGGATTTTCAATAACCGGATTCCCTTCATATTTTGTCCAAGTAAGCCCTTCATCCAATGAATAGGCTATTGCCTGTGACTCGACATCGATCCCTTCCGCTTTTTCAATTTCCATATTATGATATGTGAACATGGCGATTATCGGTACTTGGCCTTCTTTCCCAAAGCCCGAGGAATTTTGCAAATCAACCACCGCACTTCCAGAAAAAATATATCCCATATCATCAGGGTATAATGCAATGGGCTGCTCTTTCCATTTTACCATATCGGTACTTACTGCATGGCCCCAATGCATGGGTCCCCATTTATTACCGTCTGGATAATGTTGAAAATACAAATGGTAATACCCATTGTAATGGAACATCCCATTGGGATCGTTCATCCATCCTACCTTGGGTGTAAAATGGTAATTTGGGCGATACAGCTCTTCTTCGGCATCTAAAGGACTTTCTTGTTGAACAACAACGCCCTTGTTATCTTTTTCCCGATGTTCCTTGCATGCAAAAAATATACACAGGCCTGCAATGGCAAGTACTAATTTTAATCTATGTTTTTTCATACTCTAAATAAATTGGGTTTAAATCTTACACATTTACACTATTCAACCACATTGCCTGTTTTAGTATTTGCACCTTCTGATTTACTTAAGGATTTGCTCAAAGCCTCCAAGGAAACCCCCTTTGTTTCAGGCATAACAAAGGCTACAAAGAGCAATTGCAAAAACATCATAAAGGCAAAAAAGGCAAATACGGTTCCTGCACCGATCGATGAAAACAACACAGGGATCAACGACGGGATCACTGCCGCCAAAATCCAATGAACCGAGCTACCAAAGGATTGACCAGAGCCTCTTAAGTGATTTGGGAAAATTTCGGATATGAACACCCAGATTACAGTACCCTGCCCTACGGCATGTGCGGCAATGAAAAGGAACAGGAATATGGCTACGGACATTCCTTCCCAACCAAAGAAGAAAGCACAGGACACCAAGGTCAGTGACACTATATATCCAAAAGAACCTATATACATTAATTGTTTGCGACCGAACCTATCGATTAGAAATATACCCACAAGGGTAAAAAGTAGGTTGGTGACCCCTATTCCAATACTGCTCAATAATGCCGTACTTTCTCCCAGACCCGCCTCTTCAAGTATTCTGGGGGCGTAATATAAAAAGGCATTTATACCAGATGCTTGATTAAAAAAGGCCATACAAAAAGCAAGAATCAATGCAAAGCGGTATTTCTTCATAAAAATATTTTCGCCCGGTGCCTTATTTTCGTTTTCCTGATTAATTTCCAACATCATTTTCTCTGCATTCTGGCCAGGGTTTATCACTTTAAGTACATTAAGAGCTTTTTCGGTACGAAACTTGGTCAGAAGCCACCGAGGGCTCTGTGGTACGGTGGTGACAAATAGTGTGTAGATTACAGCGGGAATGGCCTCTACCCCAACCATCCATCGCCAAGCATTTTCTCCAATACCACTTAACAGGTAATTGGATAAAAAGGCCACTAATATTCCAAAAACGATATTGAATTGATACAGACCTACTAGTTTCCCCCTATCCTTGGCAGGTGAAATTTCAGAAATATAAGCCGGAGCGGCTATTGTTGATGTCCCTACACCCAACCCTCCCAAAAATCTGAAGAATGCAAAGGTTATTGGGTCGTTTGCAAATGCAGAACCTAAAGCGGAAACGGTATAAAAAACCCCTATCCAGAAAAGCGTTTTTTTTCTACCCAGCCTATTGGTAGGTATCCCCCCCAATAATGCTCCTACAACCGTCCCCCATAAAGCCATGGCCATAACCACGGTTCCATGGAACACATCTGAAGACCCCCATAAAATCTGTAATTTTTTGTCCGCTCCAGAAATCACTACGGTATCAAAACCAAATAAAAATCCTGCCAAAGCCGCAGTAATAGACCAAACCAATATTTTCTTCATATCACAATTATTAAATACGAAGACTATATTATTACAAATTATTTAAGAGTTATTTTACCAATGTTTCAGTTTATTATGATTTCGTTCACATTTTCCCTGACAACATTAAACTCCTGATAATCTGACTGTTACCTTGAACGCCTCAACAAAGTAGAATTATCATGTTATACTTATGTAACATGGAAGTTCAAATTTGATACATGGTTTAAAGAACAGAAAGATAAAAATGCCCTAAAATGATTTTTTATAGGCTCCCGGAGTAACACCGTATTTACTTTTAAAGGCAGTAGAAAAATAATTCGGGGAAGAAAAACCTGTGCTATACCCTATTTCTGCAATGGATTTGTCCGTAGTTTCAAGCATAGATTTCGCATTTTCCAATCTAAAATTGGAAATGTAATCGCTAACACTGATACCCAACATAGCTTTGACCTTTCGGTACAATTGAACCCTGGAGATATTCAGTGCATCGGCCAGGTTCTCAACTGAAAAACCGGCATTGTCCAAATTGTCCTTTATTTGTTGATTCAATTGACGAACGAATAATTGTTCCGGATTCCCAAAAGATTGCGTTTGATCTATTTTATGAATGTTATTGGTATAATAATACCTTAATTTTTCCCGATTATAAAGGAGCGACTTAATAGATTGCGTTAAGATCGAATAGTTAAACGGCTTGGTCAAATATAAATCGGCCCCACTTTGAAGCCCTTTTATAAAAGATTCCTTATTCCCCAAGGCGGTCAATATGATTACCGGAATGTGTGAGGTACGCAAATCGTTTTTTAATATTTCGCAAATCTCAAAACCATTTTTAACGGGAAGGTTCACATCACATAAAATAATATCGGGAACATGTTCGAATGCCAACTCAATTCCATCCGTTCCATCAGACAATACGATATCATATTCGACACTAAGCTTGTTCTTAAGGAAAAAACTCAAATCCCTATTATCCTCTATCAAAAGAATGCAATACCTCTCTTCCCCACTATCGGTGTCCAATTTAATATAGGTATCATCCATCGTAATATCTTCCGAAAAATTGATCAGAGTCGAATCGACTATCTCCGGGTCCACCACAATTTGATCTTCATTGAAATGGGTGTTCCCTTTAAACAAGGTAACAATGAATTCAGTTCCATTATGGGATTTTACCTCGATTTTCCCTAGATGAAGCTCTACAAACTGTTTACTTAAATGCAAACCTACCCCTGAACTGTTTTTCCTATTATTGGATCCCTTAAAAAATGGGGTGAACACATTTTTCAATTCATTTTCCGGTATACCTATTCCGTTGTCCTTAAAATGGATGCTGATACTGCTTTCCTCAAAATTATCATGGATTTCAATATCAATTCTACCATTATCCGGTGTAAATTTAAAAGCATTGGACAATAGGTTAAAATAAACCTTATCCATTAAATTTCTATCAATAAACAAATCCAAATCCTCATTATTGGAACTAATATTGAAATTAATGCCCCTCTTTTTCGCTTCCCCCTTGAATTCTTTATAAATATTATTGGAAAACTTATAAATATTGGTTTTTGAGGCCCTTACATTAAACTTTTGATCCTCGATTTTTCTAAAATCCAACAAACTATTGATCAATCGAAGCAGACGATTTGAATTATTCTGAATCAGTTCAATTTCAAAGCCGGTTTTATTCCCTTTTTTTTTGTCCCATTCCCTTAACGACTCAATTGAACTCATAATTAATGTTATGGGAGTTTTGAACTCGTGGGATAGTCCAGTGAAAAAATTCAATTTTGCCTCATTACTATCCTTTACCTCATTGGCTATTTTCTCTATTTGATTTCTTTGTACAGTAATCTTTTTATTGATCAACTCCAGTTGTCTATTCTTCTTGGATATAGCTATTTTGGAATATATGCTATAAACAGCAAGGCCAAATATTATAACCGAAAATATAATAATGATTTTCAGAATATTATTTTGTGAATAGTAGAGTTGTTCTTGTCTTTTAATGGCGGAAATCTGAGATTCAATGAGACTTTGCTGCTCACTAATTTTAGTGAATTGATTCTGCATTATATCAGCATTAAACTGATCAATAACCGTGGTGCTCAGAATATTATTTGTAGGTACCACCTCGGCTTTTAATATTTTCACGGCAATCTTTATTGCTTCCGCACCACCTGTAGGATACAATATTGTCGAATTCAGAACACCATCTTTTACTAATTGTATACCTCCGTTAGGTCCATTGAGTCCATCAACGCCAATAATTTTTATTTGACCTTCCATACCCAAATTTCTGGCTACCTCCCAAGCTCCCTTGGCCATTCTGTCGTTATGGGCAAAAACATAATCTACCGGTCCGGTTCTTGACAACAATTCACGCAAACCTTCATTGACGGATTCCTTCTCCCAATCACCTTCTATGGTTCCTACAAATTTTATTTTGGGAAATTTATCCAAAATCTGATGAAAACCTTGACTTCTTTCCTCAGCAGGAGACGATCCAGCTAGCCCCCTTATTTCAATAACCCTTAAAGAATCCTGTACATTGGAAACTATGATTTTTCCAGCATTACGGCCAACTTCAATGTTGTCCGCGCCTACATACGCCGTATACTTTTGATTGTCAGTTTTCCTATCTACTACCAAAACCGGAATTCCTGCATTCATAGCTTCTTCCACAATTGGGGTAATAGGTTTGGATTGAATAGGCGAAACAATAATAATATCAATACTGTCTGTTATGAAATCCTTTAACTGTGCTATTTGTTGCCGGACATTGTAGTTGGCGTTTGCTATACTTAGGGTAACATTGGGATACAAAGAAGCCTGTACTTCCATGGCATTGTTCATGGATTGCCTCCATTCGTCATTGAACATGGCCTGAGAGAAACCTATCCGTACTTCCTCTTCTTCAGTCTGTTTTGCACACGAAAAAAGAAGGATAAACAAAGAAATAACAGATATAAAAAAACTTCGTTGGATTCTCATAATAATTAGGCTAAAGTGTGATCTTCACGAAATTGAAATATTCACGTAGACACTTCCAATATATTTAAAAAAAACTTTCAGGAGTTTGTCATATTTTAAATTTATGATTTAATCAATTCTTATACTACATATACAATATAAAAATTGGGCTTTTGTCCATATCATATTTTCCATCAATACCAATTTGTAAATAAAATAATGTTAAATGATAAAAGGGAGGTGGACCAGATGCGTTATAATTATTAAATAAAAAATAAAAGTTACCGTATCGTCCTCATTGATAGGAATTCAATAATTTGAAAATATAGACTCACGAAATGAAAGAAATATATTGGAATATAACTTACAAAATGAATTTCGATTTTTTCTTTCGAAATTCAATCTTGATCATTTAGGAACTGGATTGAACCCAAATGACATCAAATTATATGTTGAAATGAAACTTTAACAAATGTTGTACCTATGTTGTACCCATAACTAAAAAAAGCCGACTCCTAATAGTCGGCTTTCGCTTTGTACGGGCGGAGAGACTCGAACTCTCACACCTTGCGGCACTAGATCCTAAGTCTAGCGTGTCTACCAATTCCACCACGCCCGCATACTGAATACGATAACCTATTTGGTTATCGGGATGCAAATATAAAGCAAAATTTGAATTTACGATACTCTCTTTTTAAAAAGTTCTTTTTGTATTTTTGAATTTATATCCAAACCAGAAACATGCAAAGTAGCAAAGAGTACGTAGAACAACATAAAAATCGCTTTTTAGACGAACTTGTCGAACTTCTTAAAATTCCATCGGTCAGTGCTGATTCCGCCTTCTCACAGGACGTTATCAACACTTCCGAATTGGTAAAAAAAGCATTGACCGATGCTGGATGCGACCTTGTTGAACTCTGCGAAACCGACGGCTACCCCATTGTTTACGGAGAGAAAATCATCGATCCTGCGTTACCGACGGTCTTGGTCTATGGCCATTATGATGTGCAACCGCCCGATCCCACCGAACTTTGGGAATCGCCCCCTTTCGAGCCTGTCATCAAAGCAACCGGGGAACACCCTGAAGGTGCTATTTTTGCCCGTGGGGCAAGTGACGATAAAGGTCAGATGTACATGCACGTAAAAGCATTGGAATTCATGGTCAAAACCGGTCAATTGCCATGCAACGTTAAATTCATGATCGAAGGGGAGGAAGAAGTGGGTAGTATAAATATTGCCACCTACGTAGCCAATAATAAGGAAAAGCTCCAAAATGACGTGATCTTGATTTCCGATACCGGAATGATCAGTAAGGAGTTTCCCTCGATCACCACCGGATTACGTGGATTGAGTTATGTTGAAGTGGAAGTCACCGGGCCCAATCGCGATCTACATTCCGGATTATATGGAGGAGCTGTGGCCAACCCCATCAATATCCTGACAAAGATGATCGCCGCTTTGCACGATGAAAACAACCACATCACCATTCCAGGATTTTATGACAAAGTAGAGGAGTTATCCGTGGAGGAAAGAGCTGAAATGGCCAAAGCACCTTTCGACATCAACGCCTACCAAGATGCCTTGGATATCGAAAGTGTATACGGTGAAAAAGGATATACTACCAATGAAAGAAACTCGATTAGACCTACCTTGGATGTCAACGGAATCTGGGGAGGCTATATTGGAGAAGGTGCCAAGACCGTAATTCCCAGTAAGGCACATGCGAAGATTTCGGTGCGTTTGGTTCCGCACCAAGACTGGGAAGAAATAACCAAACTTTTCACCACCCATTTTAAAGGATTGGCCCCCAAAGGGGTAAAAGTGAAAGTAACCCCACACCATGGAGGACAAGGTTATGTAACTCCAATAGATACCATTGCCTACCAAGCGGCTTCCAAAGCCTATGAAACCACTTTCGGAAAGCCCCCCATTCCACAGCGCAGTGGCGGTAGCATCCCCATTGTTTCCCTCTTTGAAAAAGAATTGGGTAGTAAAACCATTCTAATGGGCTTCGGACTGGACAGTAATGCCATACATTCCCCCAATGAACATTTCGGACTCTGGTATTATTACAAAGGCATAGAGACCATCCCTTATTTTTTCAAGTATTTCACCGAAATGATGGCCTCGAAATAATCCTATCCGATACCAAGTTTTAGCGTTTGGGCGTTAAGGATCAATCCTTGGCCTTTGATCATTTGGGCGTTACCCAAGGGTCGGGCTATTCGCTACAAGTCTTCACTGTACATACAGTTCAGAGCTTTCCACTACTATCCCTAACGCTAAAATTGAGGTACGCTCTGTCAATTTCCGACCTTGGTGTTTGACATTCAGCATTGGGGCAATGAAATTCGGAATTCGGAATTTGAAGTCTAATCGCTATATTTTTTTGACGTACTTGGTAATGATCACGATTTGCTGTGCCCCTACTTTGCCTTCTATATATTCCGCATTTTCCCTATCCAACGAAATACGCCGAACGGCCGTTCCTTGTTTGGCTACCATACTCGACCCCTTTACTTTTAGATCTTTGATCAGCACCACGCTATCCCCATTTTCCAAGACGACACCGTTCACGTCCCTATGTACGATCTTTTCAGATTCGTCCTGCCCTTCCCCTGTAGCCTTGGCCCAGTTCAACAGTTCATCATCCAAATACATCATATCCAATAGATCTTGGGGCCATCCTTCTGCCTTCAATCTTGAAAGCATACGCCATGCGACTACCTGTACCGGAGGATGTTCGCTCCACATACTATCATTTAAACAACGCCAATGGTTAGGGTCTACCGTTTCCGGGTCCTCAATCTGACTTAAGCAAGTTTCACACCCCATTAAACTACCATCGACACCACCCGTGGATACCGGGGGTACTTCGTAGATTTTTAGATTTTCCGTTGCTCCACATAATTCACATTTTGAGCCGCTTCGTGCCTGTAAGTCTTCCAATAATCCCATTCCGATTGTTTTTTAGAGCTGCAAAGCTACAATTATTTAACATTTTTGACCTACTCATATACAGATCACTTTCCAATTATCCACAACCCATGTATCCCATAGCTTCCTTTTTTTGTTCCAACCCTATATTCGTGGGATGATTTGAGGGAATGCCCCCATAAACCCCTAAAGATCGAATTCCCTACTTCTTATCCAAACAGGCTCCAACGCTTCCTTAACCTCAGGTCAAATCTTAAATTATGCCCAAAACCCTCGAATTCCGAGACTTTTCTGTAACAAATCATCAAAGACAACGTTCTAATTATCTATATGAAACCATAAGCAGTCCTAGGCCATAGCGAATTCAGTGGGGAACCAAGGTCAAAAGTTGTCGACTGCGCTCGAACTGACCGTAGTATTGTGAACATCAATCAAAAATCGGAACACTATGTTACAACAATTCTTTATCCTCTGTTCAGGGGCGGACGCCTCCATTTTAAAAACATGCACCGAAGGTGAGCGAAATAAATATGCGGGAATCGGGGCCACCGTATTTTTTACTGCCGTCATGGCCTTCTTAGCCAGTGCCTACGCCTTATTCACCGTTTTCGATACTGTCTATGCGGCTGTTTTTTTCGGTCTTATCTGGGGCCTCTTGATTTTTAATTTAGATCGCTTTATCGTTTCCACCATTAAAAAACGCAATAGTTTTGGCAAGGAGCTCTTACAGGCTACCCCACGTATTGTTCTGGCCGTGATCATCGCCGTGGTCATATCAAAACCGTTGGAAATGAAAATTTTCGAAAAGGAGATCAATCGGGTCTTATTGAAACAAAAAAACGAACTCACCTTAGCAAATAAAGAACAGATTGCGCTGCAATACACCCCAACAATCGAAAGCTTGAACCGTGATATTGACCGCATAAAAGCTGAAGTAGCGACCAAAGAGGCCGAAACCGATGCCCTTTACGACACTTATATTTCAGAGGCAGAGGGTACCGCAGGGACCGGCCTTTTGGGAAAGGGTCCGGTTTACGCCGAAAAACGTAAAAAACACGATGCCGCCTTGGCCGAGTTACAGCAATTAAAAACCACCAATGCGGACAAAATAATCGCACTCGAATCACAAATCACGGCCCTACAAGCCGATTACCTCACCGCTGTAAATAGATCGCAACCCATTATCGATGGATTTGACGGACTAATGGCCCGTATCAACGCCTTGGGTAAATTGCCCTGGTTTCCTTCCTTCTTTATTTTCCTATTGTTCTTGGCTATAGAAACATCCCCCATCATCGCCAAACTATTGGCCCCCAAAGGCGAATATGATCTAAAACAGGAAGAAGGGGAAAGCATTCTAAAAACTTGGGTGGCCCAAAAAGTACAGCAACGTCAACGGATTTTAGCGACTGATATCGCCTTGAACGATAAAATCTATGGTGAGATCGAAAAGGAAGAAGCCGTTTATGCCCATAAAAAGCAAAAAGCCGAAGAGCTCTTGAGATTACAGGCCGATGCCTTTCATGATATCCAAGTAAAAAGCCTGTGATTAAAACAAATAAAAAAACCTTCCAAAAGAAGGTTTTTTTATGGATACCTATTTCGAGGTATTTGGCGAAACAACACTTAAAACAAGCTCCTTTTTATTCATGGTAACCTCGAATATTCGGTAAATTTCCTTGGAAGCATAGTATTGAACGAATCCCTTATTTGCGATTTTCCTGACCTTTTTCATCTGTTGATTTTTTGATTTTTGTTGTTTTCCCCTACCATCTTATTATTTCCCATAATGGACGGCTATTTGGGCCAGCTGACCAACGATCTTAACGGAATCTTTCATCGATAGCTTTGAACCGTCTGCATGTACCCACCTATTTAACGGCTGTTCACAGATCAAACCTTGAACCTTTTCCTTTCCATAATGTTTCCTCATCCTCATGAAAATCTCCACATCGAACAGCCATCTGGTGATGAATTTTTTATTGAACATACTGGTGGCTATTTCCCGGTCCATGATCTTAGCCCCACATTGGGTATCTTTAAAGGGCATTCCCAAAATTCCTTGGATAATCAGGTTAATGGTTTTACTGATGATTTTCCTGGCCGATTCTTTGGCGATATTGGCTCCCATCCTACTGATCCTGGAACCACTTACGATCTTGAATTCCGATTTTTCCAAAGTCTGTACCAGTCCGTCAAAATCACGGAAATCGGTAGAAAGATCCGCATCAAGATACCCGATGTAATCCAATTGCGGGTCTTTTGATAAGTGCAGGATCCCCTGACGAACCGCCTCGGCCTTGCCCCCGTTTTTTTCACAATTATAAATACTGATGGTATCCTCATTCCCTTTGCGAAGTTCTTCCAATAGGGCCAACGTATTATCGGTACTCCCATCATTGACAAAGCACAAATGATAGCCCAAATTTTTACTGGTGAAATCCTGGAATACACTGCGCGAAAGTCTTTCTTCCTCATTATAACAAGGGATAACGACCCCTACACAATACTTTTGAAGCATTTGGGCATCTTCTTGGTCCTTGACAGGGATGGGTTTTGGCGAATTCCCAAGAATCCTCCTTACCCGGGCAACCATTTCATCCAAACTCACCGGCTTTTTCATATAATCATCTATCCCGAGATTGAAGCCATTGACGATGACCTCCTCATTGGTGTTTCCCGACATGACCATAATCGGGGTGCTTGACTTTTTAGTGACCCGTATATGTTCAACAACTTCAAGTCCCGACATATCTGGCATGTTGATATCCACAATGACCAAGTCAGGCTTCTGGGCCTCGAACAACTCGATGCCCTTTTGGCCACAATCGGCGGTTTTGATATCGTATCCCAATTCGGACAATCTCTTTTCTACGGATAACAATATCAGTTGTTGATCGTCAATGGCTAAAATTTTCATAGGTTAAGTTTTAAGGTATTGATTAAAATCTATCGTGGTTGATCATTATTTCTGCTACAAATGTATGCTTGATCGACGGCTATTTCTTTCCTAAGATGTTCAATGGCAAATTTGTATAGACGAATGGATTTTTATACCCGTTGGTTGATTCTGAACGAACATTACAATATATCTATCTTTATAATGTTATATTCTATCAAGAAAGAAGCTTCATGCAGCGAACAAATATCTTGCTGATCTTAGCCCTTTTCATAGGGGTTGCCTTTCATGGCTCCAGTATATTCTTTACGTTGGAGACCACTTACGATGCATTGATACATTTGTTTTTTGCCGACCATTATGCCCAAAGCTGGTTCGAGCCATGGGATTATAGGTGGTATACGGGATTTACGGTACATGCTTACCCTCCTTTGGTACATCAAAGCATCGCGATTTTATCCTATATCGGCGGATTGAAATTCGGCATGTTCACAGTAGCCATGATCGGCGTGATCCTCTTTATCACTGGGGCATATAGGTTCGGGCTATTGATGACCGGAAATAGAAAAATTGCCGGCTATACCGCCTTACTGGCTGTATTTTCCTCAACATTTATAGAAACCTTGCATATTTTCGGGCAGTTACCGAGCATCATCGGACTTTCGGTACTCTTGCATTCCCTACCGGAAATCTATCTATGGGTCAAAACGGGAAAACTTCGCTACTTTGCCACGTCCCTTTCTTTGATTGCCGTTACGGTAACCTCGCACCATGTAACTCCGATCTTTGGGATGGTCTTCTTTATTTTTCCCTTACTCGGTATGGCCATCATGGATGCTTCGAAAGACCGGGTATCAAACCATAAAGCCATCACACTCAAGGTGTTTTTGATCCAGTTCAAAAAATTGTTCTGGCGTATCGTGGCCTTCGGCTTCTCCTCCTTGGTACTGATCATAGGATGTATTTTACCCTACTGGATAAACACCAAGAAAAACCCGATAACACAAGTTCCCATTCCTCATGGGTCACGGGATAATTTCTTGGAGGTCACCTCATCGGGATTGGTATTCTTTCTCATCCCATGGGGGATTCTATTGTTCATTCTACCCTATATCCTCTACCGCTATTTTAGTAAGCGGTATTTATTCTTTGGATTGTCATTTTCTATGTTGACCCTTTTGGGAACCGGTGGAACCACACCCATACCCTTAAAAATACTTGGGGAAACGGCATTTAATATCCTGACTTTGGATCGCTTTACCCTATGGGCGACCATTATGGCCTTGCCCATTTTCGGGGAATTCGTGTACCGTATGGTAGAAGGTGACCTAAAAGCCAACCTACAAGAACGCTTTGGCCCTGTATACCATCGTTTTATAGGTGCCGGAATGGCAGGGGGCATCCTTCTGATGGTCATTTTTACGATGAGCTTGAATTATTTTCGACCCTCGCAGCCCCAGAAAATAAAAATGCTCCCCATCGTTAATTTTCTCAGTCAGGACGATCACGACCATTGGCGGTACCTGCCATTGGGTTTTGGGGATCAAATGGCATGGCTGTCGGCCCAGACCAACGCCATGACCGTGGACGGCAATTACCATTCGGCACGCCGTCTTCCAGAATTGACGACCAGGGCCATAGAACGATTGGAGAATTCAAAATTCAGGGGAGTCGAAGGCATTGGTTCTTTACAGCAATTTTTAACCGTTCCCGAAAAATATAATTTGAAATACATATTTTCCAATGACAAATTTTATGATCCCATTCTATACTTCTGTGGATGGCAACGCTTGCAGCAGCTCGAGAACGGCATCATGGTTTGGGAAAGACTCAACATACCTCCTATCCCCGCGATCATATCCAAAGATGACGTGGCCACATGGCTTAAGGTTATATGGGGCATCATACCCCTGCTTACGGTTATTTTGGCCTTTATCATCAATATCCAATGGGTATGGTTGCGTATGCTAAAATCCAAGAAGTTACCGGACGGGGCGTTTATGGACTATACCATCACCTATAAGAAATTCCCGAAAAAATTGGTGGACATCAACCATTTTTGGGCGTTGATCATGATTGGGATCCTTGCTTACGGGGCCTATTCTTTCTACCTGACCAATGCCACCCAATTTGCCCCAAAAAATGTCTTGACGGCTTATTATGATGCTTTGGATTTTAAGGAGTTCAAAAGGGCACATTCCTATCTTGATCCAGACGACGGGGTAGAACTATCGCAATTTATGCTGGAAGTTTCGGTAACCGATGGTATTCTTAGTTCTTATGCAAAGTTGGATTCCATTGGCATTGAGATAACACAGGAAACCCCATCGAGTGCGCAGGCCAAGGTAATCACCCATTGGATCACCCCTTTGGAAAAGGTCAAAAAGGACTTTTACCACACTTTGGCAAAGAAGAACGGCAAATGGTACATTGCGCCCTCAAAATTTGACAATGACCTGCCACCTGACCAATTGTTATCCTCAAATGGCACAACTTATTTCAATCATGGGAGACGTAGGATCACCACTCAGCAAACACATCATGAGGATGTTTTAAGACAACCTGTCTTGGAGGTGCTTACCGCTAAGTTGGTAAGGTTCAATGGCCAATATAGTATTGTGGGTGAATTACAGAACATTGATAAAATCCCGGCCGATGTGGTGATCAAGGCAACGCTATATAACGATGCCAATAAAGGATTGGCAACCTACAATGCCAAACACCAAATGAAGCACAAACTACTACCGATGGAAACCACTCCCTTTCGCATCGATTTTGAAGGCATTGCCTGGTCTTCGACAAAAGATACCCTGCCCCCCACCTTTGACCCAGATGAGTTTACCCCAATTGCCCTTGAGGAGCAGCCTACCAAATTCAACTTGCAATGTGCGGCCAACACGGCAACAACCGACTTGTACAAACAAATATCCCTCCAGGATTTGGGCGTTGACGCTAGTGGCATCAATGGAACACTATTCAATTCCGGCATCCAAGAGGTGACCATACCCCAACTTTTGTTCTCATACTACGATAACGCGAAAGAATTACTCTGGGTCGATCATCATTTCTTGCAGGAAGGTATTCGAATACAGCGAAAGCAGTCATTCCATTATGGGCCCTTGGATTTGAACAGTCTCCAAATCATAAATAGCAGTTTGGAAAATTGTTTTGTGAACGGTTTGCCCAATGCATCCATTTCGGATCTGATTTTCCCGAATAGGGAGCCTTCACACCTATTGGAACAAGTACAACCCTTTGAAGGAAACGGTTTTTCATTTTTAAAAATAGCAGTCAACGGTTATATAGGAAACCCCAAATAATTTGAAATACAGTATTTACATATCGATTTTTTTAATAGGCCTTCTGGGGTGTAGGGATACTATTCCCGAAATCCCACTTAAGCCGCATACTTTCGCTATTAGGCCAGTGCCGACACAAACAGTTGCAGGCACCCCCATAGAGATCCAATTGAAAACAAATGCCACGGCCGATCTAAGTTTGATCATCTCCAACGCCTTTGGCAGTGCGGTGATAAAACCCACCCATAAAAAAAATGTATCGTCATTTAGGTTCCCGAACGAATTCGCACAACGATCGGGGATTTGCCAATGGTCTTTGGTACATGACCATAAAGTATACCAAAAGGGTGAAATAAACATTCGCCCAAATCCAGGCCAAGGCACGACCATGGAATCGTATCTAGGGCCTAGGAGCATTTCGGCTGGGGGTACCGACTTTTCAATGTTCGTGGTATCCCCCACGGATAATTACGATAATCCTTTGACCGATGGTACGGAAATCGCATACACCTACCAGTTCAATAATACCATTCAATCGATACCGGTAGAACTCAATAAGCTCATTGGTTGGAAAAACATCCAAAGTACCGAAAAATCAGGACGCCTATTGGTTACCGCTTCATGCAATGATGCCAAGAGCAAAGCATTGACCACCTTGGTCTACCCTGCCCATGCCATCGATTTTAAAATCGATTTTACCCGCAACCATCAATTTGCCGACGGAAACCAAATCATTCGATTTTCGACAGATGTCATTAAGGATGCTTATGGCAATGTGATTAGTGATGGTACATTGGTGTCTTTTTCCGTGCTTAATTCAGAAGGAATGTTATTACAAACCAAAGGGACGACCATAAACGGGGTGGCCAAAGCCGAACTATTGCATCCGATCGAACGGGAAAATTGGGAAATTACCGCATACATTACCGGAACGGCCAAAAGCAACTCCCTTAAGGTTTCTTTTGAAGCTGCCGTTAGGGATTTTAACGTTTCGCTTTCGCAAGACCATAGAATCATAACGATCGCCAATATCGAAAGTTTTATGGGGCAATGGATTCCTGATGGCCTTCCCATTTCTATAGAAATAAAGGACGGGAAAGGTAATTCAATCGGCAAAAAACACACCACCTCCAGAAAAGGGAAAGCTGTTTTTACGCTACCGGGCGATTTTTATCCCAAGGGAAATTATCAAGTGCAGGTCGAGATTGCCGGCATTTTAAAAACCATTAACACAAGCCTCCAATGAAATTGAACAAGACTCTATATCGGGCGTTGTTATTGTCGTCATTTTTGGCCATAAATGGGCTCATCCTCTTTGGCATAAGCTCCATATGGTCTTATTTGAATACCGGAGCCGACCGTTCAACGATGCTCCACCTGCCCGAAGAACGTGCCTCCAACTACCTGCCCAAGGTCGATTGGGCCCCGCTAGACCATGAAGGTCGACCTATGGAAGAACAAACCTTAAAGGAAATAGAACGCGATTATTTAAGGGCTTGGCAAGTTCGCAATAGCGCACTGGAAACGAACAATACCTACGGCGTAGCCGATTATTATACCGATAGTGCCCGCACAAAACTCTTCCGAATCCTGGAACTCAATTCAGCCAATAACACCACCATTAAGAGCACAACGCTACGGCATCATCCAAAGGTCGAATTCTATAGTGCCGATGGCAAGTTGGTGGTACTCACAGACGAAAATGTAGAACGCCATGAACACATCTATTCCGATGGGAAATTGATCCTTTCCCAAAAAAGCACTCCCTCCTACCAGATTATGGTCATATTGGAGGACGGCTTTTGGCGGATAAGGCATCTTGTGGAGACCCCCAATGAAAACCCTAGGAATGCGGAACAAATACCCCCTTCAACTGCATCGATATCCCAAATAAAAGGTGTCAACTACTATCCCAGAACCCAAGCTTGGGATATGTTCGGGGAACAGTTCAAGGATAGTATCATCGATCATGACTTTTCCATTATCAGAAGCTTGGGCCTGAATACCGTTCGGTTATTCGTACCCTATGAAGCTTTCGGCAAGGTAGAGATCGACCCGGAAAAAATGGAGCAACTCAAACGCACTATGCACCTAGCTTCTAAAAATGACCTCAAAGTAATGTTGACCTTGTTCGATTTTTATGGGGAATACGGCATTCAGGATTGGACCCTTACCCGTACACATGCGGCTCAAATCGTAAACGCTTTAAAAGACCATAAAGCCTTACAGTCCTGGGATATCAAGAACGAACCCGATCTGGATTTCGAATCGCGGGGAAAAGAAAAGGTACTTGCCTGGTTAGATCAAATGATAGGCACCATAAAGCAGTATGACAACGAACATCCCGTTACTATCGGTTGGTCTAACCCTGAAGCGGCCATCAATCTTTCAAAAAAGGTCGATTTCATATCCTTTCACTATTATCGCGATCCCTCCGAATTCTTGGGCTCCTACGATGCACTTAAAAAAAAGGCATCCCTGAAACCGCTGGTACTTCAGGAATACGGATATTCTTCCTATAGTGGCATCTGGAACGGGTTCCTGGGTTCGGAAAATGACCAAAATGATTATTATAAAATGATGGACCGGATATTGGTAGAGGAACATATCCCACGTCTTTTTTGGACCCTATATGACTTTGGGGAAATCCCGGTTTCGGTGGTAGGCAGGTTACCTTGGCGGAAAGCGAAACAAAGATATTTCGGGATTATCGACCGTTACGGAAATCCAAAAAAATCCTATTCCCATTTCATTGGCGATCCAAAAAAATGAAAAGGGAACAGCTAACCAAACTGTCCCCCTTTCTGCTTAACCTAATTTATATTCTTATACCGAAATCCCTTTTTCCAACTTGGGAATATCCAAAGTAAAACCTTCTGATTTTGACAATGCAATGGCCTTGAAAAAATCGCCATACATTTGGGTAATGGCTGACATGGGTAAGGAACAGGCGGCTTGGTAATTTGCTTTTCCCAAAGTTATCCTATACGCATCATCGGTCAAGATGCTTTGAATGGCATCTGCTAGCGAATCCGCACTTTCAGGCTCGAAAAACCCTCCTTTATACCCCTCTTCCTTGACCAATATGCTTAAATCGCCCAAATCGGGTAGGGCTACTGCCTTTCCATAACTCCCGGCCTGGTGCAATACGCCAGAACTTCCGGTCGTAGAGGTATAAGGGAATACGACCACGGCACTCTCCCCGAAGATGATGGGCACATCCTCCTCCGCCACATAGCCGGTAAACCGCAACTTATCAACGTGGTCATATTTCCCCTTTACGTTTTCCAAATATCCCGGTGTGTTGGGGCTGTCGGTACCTGCGATAACGATTTCAATATCCTCATTCGTACGTTGTCGGATCAATTCAACCGCCTCGATCAATACCTCTACTTTTTTATAGGTTCCGAACTTGCCAAAGGCCATCACCTGCTTTGGACCTTCCTGCAAGCTATAATCCGGTTCCGGGGGTGTTTCGAAAGCTCCATGGGGGATCAATGCAACATTGCGCGCATCGTATTTCTTTTCCAGGATCGTTTTGTATTTACTTATGGTTACCGCCAATACATCGGAGGCCAAAACGAAGCGGGTTAGTGTCGTACCGATAAAATTATATATCCCCTGCAAAATTTTGTTCTTGGTAAAACCGGCATTTTCCAAATCGACCTGTTCCAAAATATTGTGCAATAAGGATATGGTGGGGATACCCCTTAACTTGCACATCAATGGCAACATCAGACCCAGGGCGGCCGGTATCTTTTTATCCCCGAACTTCAAGAATTGCAGATTGAACAAAACGGCATCCGGTTTCGTTTCGGAGATGGCCTTATTGATCTTAAAAACATTCTTCATACTATTGAAGTCCCAGCATTCCTTAACCGTGATCTTACAACCCTCCCCCTCAAATTCGAGATCCTTCGCTTCTTGGGTCCTATCGGTTATCAGTATAATTTCACTTACTTCTTCTTGGAGCCTAAAATGTTTTACCAAGTGGTATCCATACTCGGTCAAGGTTACTTTACTAGGCGGATATGCCGTTACAATCGCTAATTTCATAGGTTAAGATTTAGATTGATTCTTTGTTTTGATTCCGATACAAATATCATGGTTCACAGCCTTTAAATGGGCTGCTCGGCGGTGGATGGAAGTTTGATATAGACGAATGGAAGAAGTGGTCGGTTAAAGCAAGAGCCCCTAAGTATTGGGGATTTCTTAGGAGCTCTTTGGACATACTGCATAAATAGTATCGAATGACGGTATCAGACGATGGTTTTGGCAAAATAGATGAGTTGGGCGATCAATAAGGCCACCATGGCAATGATTTGTACTTGCACCACCATAGCTAAACTACTGTGAAAGAATACGACCAAGAGTATTTGGGACAATCCCAGTATTCCGGAGAGTAGTATGGGCAAGTAATGGTCTAGGGACAAGAAGTAGTAGGCAAAAATATTTGAAATGGCGAAAAGTGATGTTGCCAAAGCATAAAGCCATAATAAAGGGGCCATGGGCAAATAGGCTTCCCCGAACATCAACTTTATGATCAGTTCAGGAAACAGGTAACAGGAGGTTACGATCGCCAATGACAATAGCCCTATATAACCTACATATTTAAACAGTATGGGTGCCGTGGGTTCTCCATCCTTTTGCTTTTGGACAACAGCAGGGAGTAACAGCATTACGAACATCCAGGCGACAAAATAGACCACACGGCCAATCAGGGCCAAGGAAGCGTAAAGTCCGGCATCCAATGCATCAAAATAATGCTTCACCAGCAATACATCACTGTTGTTGATCACTATCTGCGTGAGTTCATAACAGGCGGTCAACACTATAAAATGGGAAACCCGCTTTTTATTCGTCGGGTGCAACAATCTTGATTTCCTTAAAGAAACCCCCTTATAATTCGAAGGTATCAATCCGAAAACAAATGACAATGCCATCCCTATCGCCACTAATAAAGCGGCATTGGAAGGCACCATTACGATGAGTCCCAAAGTAATCAACAACCTACTCCACATTTCGGTCTGATAGGTAATCGATAGCTTTGCAAATTCTTGCCTTCCTTGGTATTTACCCCTATTCACCGACATAAAAAAGTAAAGGGGTATCGCCAAACCGAAAAACCGGAACATCCATGGGGTGGTTGTATGGAACAATTGCTGTAGGTCCGATGAAAAGAAGATCAGCAACAAGGCGACCAGAACACCGAAAATACCCGCGTAGCGATACATTAAATTTTGAAAAGCCGCCCATTGCCCTTCCGAAAAAAGGACAGCGAACTTTGCCGTTGCCAATTGAAAGGTCATACCCAAAAAGGACAATACCAATAAAAGGGTTACCAAGAGGGCTGCATCGGCGAATGCTTCAGGCCCCAGCAATCTTCCCAAAATAAGGTTATAAAGGTAATTGCCCCCATTCACTAAAAGTACACTCCCCATAAACAGTTGCTCCGGGGATATTTTTTTCTGTACCAATTTAATCACTAATGCCATAATGGTTGATTTTTAGGATAAGCGTTTTTTCATATTTCGGTTCAAATATCTTCCAGATCAGCGTTTTATATTTTCGATTTAGGGTGGATGGGAGATTACTGTAGACGAATGGCAATTATCGTACTTCCGAGGTGAAACGACCTGTTTTACCTTTACCATGGAAATAAATCATAGCGTAACCCCTGTGATTTTTTAATATAAATCTTTTATAAAATGAAGCTTAACCTACCCTTCGTACTTTTATTTTGTATCTATACCGCAATTGCCCAAAGTCCTATGGAAAAAGGTTTTAAACTCTTGGAAACCGGTCAATTCGCAGCAGCAGAACTTTTTTTCGAATCCTATCTGGAAAAGGACCCCGCAAACAAAACGGCCCAAATTTGCTATGGCAGGGCCATGGGATTGAACGGCGAACCCAAAAAGGCAAACACCCTTTTTGCAAGGTTATTGGAAACCTATCCGGGTGATTTTGAAATTCAAATCAACTATAATGAGTCATTCTTATGGATCAAGGATTACCAAACCGCGAAACCTTTATATGCCGATTTGGTAACCCAAAACCCCGATAATTTCGGAGCCATATTGGGATACGCCAATACCTTGAGTAATTTAATGGAATACGAAAATGCATTACACTGGGTCGAAAAAGCCCTGGCCATCCAACCTGGCAATGAAGGTGCCGAAGTTTCACGAAAATATATGCGATTGGGGTATGCCAATAGTTTGGTCAATGGGCAGAAATACGAAAAAGGGAAGGCGCAATTGAACACTATCCTTACCGACTTCCCTGAAGACAAAGAAGCCCTGCTTAACCTGGCCAATTTATTCTTAATCACCAAGGCCGTCGACAGTGCGAAAGCAACATACCGACGCTATGCCACATCGCCCAAGGATTCCATTACCGCATTAAACGGCATTGCCCTTGCTGAACATATCAACGAAAAGGACAAAAAAGCTCTTTCCGTGGCGGAAATAGCCATGACCAAAGTTACGGAATTGAACGATCCAGCACTCCTGGAACGCACCTTGGAGCGATATGTGCAGGCGTTGATTTGGAATCGGAAGTTCAAGTCCGCCAGTCAGCAAATCGATAGTTTGTTTCGCGCATATCCAAATAAAACTTGGGTACATGCCCTTAATGCCACTTTAGGACTCTATACTTCCGATGCGAAAAAAGGTATTGAGAGCTATGATGCCATCTTGGCCCAAGATAGTGCATCGTTCGATGGGAATTTAGGAAAAGCCAACGCCTTATTTGCTGCGGATCAAATCGATGAAGCCTATAACGCGGCATTCAAGACCTTGGAAATCTTCAAAAACCAAAAAGACGCCATGGGTTTTATCGAAAAATTAAATGCCATTCATACACCCAGTATCGAGGAACACGCTGCATACACCTTTGACAATGGCAATAACATCGCATTTTACACCACTACCAGGGCAGACATTTCGCTTTCCACAAAGTTTCGAACCACGGTCTCTTACTCCTATAGGACCACCGAAAATACCGAAACGCTGAACAAGGCCGAATCCCATGTATTATTGGCCGGTCTGGCATATCGATTGTTGCCGAAAACCAAGCTAACGACCATATTCGGATTTAACAACTCCATATCTTCAACAGCCTCCTACACACAGCCTGTCCTGGATATCAAATTACAACTGCAGCCATTTAAACTACAAAATTTAAACCTTGGCTACCAGCGTGAAGTACAGAATTTCAATGCCGATCTGACCGAGCTTGAAATTGTACAGAATCATTATGGTCTGGACTACAATTTGGGCACCAACTTCGATTTAGGATGGTACACCCAGTTGATGCACACCCAACAGACCGATGGGAACCGGCGTAACCTTTTGTTCACTTCCCTATACTATAACCTTTTACGCAAACCGGCTTTAAAAACGGGAATCAACTTTCAGTATATTACTTTCAAAGCGCAATACCCTACCATATATTTTAGTCCGGAACAATACAAGGCCGTAGAGATCTTCGTTGATATGAGAGGTAAATTTTCAGGGAAAACAACTTATATGGTGAGTGCCGCATCCGGGCTACAACAAGTGGAGCAAGAAACACAAACCACGATTTTTAGGGCAGAAACCAGCCTTCAACATCAATTTTCAAAACGTTTCAGTGCCAACCTTTACGCAAAGTATAGCAATATTGCCTCGGCGACCGCTGCCGGATTCGAATTTACCGAAGTCGGACTTAAGCTAAAATGGTTATTGACCAAAAAGCCCTTGTTCTTTACAAAACTTGGAAACTAAAGTGTACTGCGGGAGTAGGGCGCCTATAGTAAATTAAGTCTTCGCATTAGTTCCGGTCTGTTTGAACGGCTAATGGGAATAACACTTTTTTCGATCAAGACACTATTGTCCTCGATGTCTATGATCTTTTTAAAATTAATGATAAAGGATCGATGGATCTGTAAAAAGGTCTTCTCCGGAAGTTTTTCCTTTATTTTCTTCAAAGTGGTATGTACTCGAAAAGGTTCTTTATCGGTTTTAATTTCAATATAATCCCCTTTGGCCTCGATGAACAGGATCTCATTGAACTTTAGTTTGATCAAGCGCCTATCTATATTTATATATAAGTCTTCCCCGATATCAGGGGTTTCCTCTACGGCATTGGCCTTTGGCCTTATGGCCAGGGCATTCTTGATTTTCCGAATCGCGATTTCAAAGCGTTCCAAGGTTATGGGCTTTACCAGGTAATCAACGATTGCCTCATATTGATAGGCATCGATCGCAAAGTCGGTATCCGATGTGGTCAAAACGATCCTTGGCGGATCTTTTAAGGTCTGTACCAGATCGACCCCGGTAAATCCGGGCATATGGATGTCTAGAAAAACTACATCTATAGCATGCTGGTTTAGGAATTTTATGGCATCAATGGCATTATCGAACTCCTCAATAACATCAAGCTCAGGCATTTTGGAGCATAATTGCTTTACAATGGCCCTTGCGGCAATCTCGTCGTCTACGATAATACAGTTCATATTAAATGGTTTTTAAGTACGATGTTATGGTATTCAATATCCTACGGAAATCCAAATCCAAATCGGTATTTCCGGTACGCAAATGCTCCTCATAGATTACGGCAAACCTATAAGCGTCTTCCATACTTAGAATGCTGAATTTATGCTTTAATTTATGTACGATTTCAGATGCCGCACGGGGTTCTTGCGCCACGATATGGTTTAAATAGATGTCCACTTCCTCTGGAAATTCATCTTTGATGATCGCAATGAATTTATTTTCGAATTCGACATCCTCTCCCGCGAGCTCTTTTATATAATTCAAGTTCGGTTGTTCCTTCATTCTATTTTTTTAATGTGAAGAAAAATGTGGTTCCTTCTCCCTTACTACTCTCCAACCAAATACGGCCTTCATAGAGCTCAATGATTTTTTTGACGATAGACAATCCAATTCCTGTCGAACGTTGCCCATTACCGATAGATTGGAATATCTTGAATATCTTTTCGTGATATTCCTTGGGTATCCCGACACCATTGTCCTGTATACTGAACTTCCAATAAGCTTCGGATTCTTCCGAGTAAATCTGTACAAGACCCTCTTCTCTTTCTATATTGACCACCGCATTGGCAATCAGGTTTTGAAACAGCTGGTGTATTTTTGTTTTATCCGCGAATATCGTCGGCAGGGTGTTCATGATGATTACATTGACATTTTCAGGGATGAAAATAATCTCCCTTATTTCGTTGATAACCTCATTCAAATCGACCTTCGTATTTTCCAGATGATCGTTATTGATGCTTGAATATTTCAATATCCCATCAATAAGCTTATCCATTCCTGCGATCTTCTCCTGGATCTGCTGTAGATTGAATACCCCATTTTCATCCAGTTTATCGTTATAATCCTCGGCTAGCCAGGTGGCCAATGCACTTATGCTCCTTAAAGGTGATTTAAGATCGTGGGAAACAATATGCGCATATTCGTGCAACCCTTGATTACTGGCTTCCAATTCTTTCAGCAATTTTTCTTTTTGCAGCTCAAGGTTTCTTTGTTCCGTGATATCCTCGATCATGGCGACTTCATACGCTACCCTCCCATCGTCATCCTTTACCGCATTTACAGAAGTTTTGGCAAGAAGGGTCGTACCGTCTTTTCGAACATAATGCTTGGTTATCGAGAAATTGTCGAGTTCCCCAGACTCCATCAAAGTCAGTAATCTCAAGGATTCCTCACTTTCCTCGGGAGAGGAAATATCATTTACACTAAGTTTCTTCAGTTCGGCCTCGGAATACCCCAAGAGGTTCAAAAAGGTCTTATTGGCCTTGATTACCTTCCCATCAACTATCAAAGCAATGCTCAAGGGGGAATTTTCTATAATGATATCGAGCTGCCTTTTCTGCTCGGTCAGCAAATGACTTATTTCCATTTCATGGGTTACATCACGGATTATGCCCTGTGCCGCGATAGGCTTATGATCTTTGTCGTAGATCATACTGGCGTTGATCTGTACATATTTCTCAGATCCGTCCTTTACATAGATCTTGGCCTTATAGTTCTTTAAAGTGCCTATCTCAAGCAATGAATTGAATGAACTGACCGTATAATCGATGTAATCTTTATGGACCAACTTCTCAAGGTTTATGGTTTCCTTGGTATGGTCATACCCTAAAAACTCCTTGGCCGACAAATTCATATTGATCACGTTGAACTGGAGGTCCATGACCACGTACGGATCGATGATATTAATGAAAACCCCATCCAATTCAGAGGTTTTCTCACTCAATAGATTTTCTAATTTACTATTGGCGTGTTTTAGATGTAGGGTAACGTCATAAAGCTCCTTGGATTTGCTCTCTAGGATTTTTTCTGCTTGGACCCGTGCTTTCTTCTGTCTATCCAGCGCTTTTTTCAGAAGTATAACTTCCTTACTTTCCATTCTGGGTAATATCAAATTTTACTTCCGTACCATCTTCCTTAATGAGTTCGTACGTAATCATCGCACTTCCATTGAAGTGTTCAAAGCATTTTTCGATCAATCCCTGGGCCAATCGGTAAAGGCCGCGTGAAGACGAATAAATCATGGATATCGAGGTATCGGTCTTGTCCAATATCTTGAACGATGGAAGCTCGGCATCCGGATACAATTTCTTTACATGGACATGAATATGGTCCTCTATCGAATATAGAAGTCCCAATGGGGAATTATAGCTCTGAATCACCTCCGGATGGGCTTTTCCCAAACTGGTAAATAGATAAAGTCCAAAAGCATACAGCAGATCGTTTACAGGTATGTTCACTTCCCCGCTAAGACCGGTGATCAAACTCACCATTTCATTGAAATCATACGTCCCGACAGAAGTATAAATACCTTCCGAGGGCAGATTTGCCTTTTCAATGATGTTATCTACCGTTTCTAGACCGAATTCCGATTCGACCATTTCCAAAAACTCTGTAAAAACAATTCCTTTCA
Source organism: Maribacter polysaccharolyticus (assembly GCF_028882255.1). Lineage (GTDB taxonomy): Bacteria > Bacteroidota > Bacteroidia > Flavobacteriales > Flavobacteriaceae > Maribacter_A > Maribacter_A polysaccharolyticus. The sequence continues at coordinate 648,924 of NZ_JARBUY010000003.1, read as the reverse complement.
TTTATGATTTCATATTATTATCATAAAAGTAAGAATAGTAATACGTAAATGATAAAATTTGTTGTGTAACGGTCTTTTTTGTTAGGCTTTCACCAATTCATTGATGTTCCAATAGTCGAGCACCTTTTTCAATTTCGATTCGTAATCTTCGTATTTAAGTGGTTTAATGACATAACCGGCGATACCTATTTTGTAGCATTCCAATAGATCGGCCCTATTCTCTGAAGTGGTCAATACTATGGTCGGCAAATATTTCATCTTATCATCTTCCTTAAGGATTTTAAGGAATTCGATACCGCTCATTCTGGGCATATTCAAATCCAAGAGAATTATATCGGGCGATTCCCCTCCAGACTTTAAATACTCCAAAGCTTCTTCACCATTTTTGGCCTCAACAATGTTAACCCTCAATTGCAGTTTTGAAACCGTTCTATGAAGTTTCATCGTTTCAATGGCATCATCTTCGATAAATAGGATATTCATGAGGTATGTTTTAGGATTAACAAAGATGCTTAAATTACCCGAAGACCAAGGTTTACCATAGATGAATGAAAATTAAGTGTAGACGAATGGGAAGTTACTGTAGATAGACCCCAAAATTGGCCCCGCACTTCCAGTACTGCCCCAAGGATCCTAATTTAATTTACAATCTCCATCTTCTTCAATAAAAAAGAGGCATTCATATTTTGGCAAACCCCTTTTTTGAGTTTGTAATCAAAATACAATTCCCCATCGATGATTTCCGCATCAAAATAACAGTTCGCTACCTGGGGTAGATCCTTGGCGATTTCACAAAGGCTTAGATCATGGGTGGCAATGATACCGGTAGATTTGGAGGCCACCAGTTTTTGTACGAATTTTTTGGACCCAATGGCCTTATCCGTGCTATTGGTCCCCTTTAATATTTCATCCAAAATGATAAAGTAACGATCTTCTTGAATCTCATCGACAATGAATTTCAAGCGCTTCAATTCGGAAAAAAAATACGACTCATCATCGGCCAAGGAATCGGAAGTACGCATACTGGTGATCAATTTTATCGGTGCATATTCCGATCGGGACGCACATACGGGAAGCCCTACATTGGCCATAACTATCTGAAGGGATACCGTTCTCAAAAAAGTACTTTTCCCTGCCATATTCGCCCCGGTAATGATAAAAAACTGCTCCCTATCGATTTGAAAATCGTTCAAAACACTTTTTTTCGGATCCAATAAGGGGTGGCCTGCCTGGGTCGGCTTCAATACCACATCCCCTGTTGTGATCTTCGGATAGGTATATTCCGGATGGTTAAAAGCGAAATTGCCCAAACTATTATAGGCATCAAAAAATGCGACCACATTGAACCAAGAACCAACATCATGGCCATGTTTTCGTATCCACTGCTCCAACTTAAAAGACTGCCGTAAATCCCACAATAGAAAACCGTTGCCCAAAAAGCCGAAAATCATATTGTTCCTTTGGTCAAATGCATTTAAGATTTTGGAGAACTCCTTTAAAATTTTTGAGGTGGGTATTTTATGTTGCAAGACCCTTTCCTGTTTTTGTTTTAACAACCCCGACTTAAAATCGGTTCGTTCAAGTTGCATTATCAATTTTTGATATTGATGGAATGTACTTTGGACTTTTGAGGTATCTGCCGATAGTTTATTTATCCTTTTTAAATGCACTCCTGTGATACCGAGACCCAAGAACAACCAAAAAACAACGCCCCATCCACTTAAAAGGTCCATAAAATAAAGGAAGGTGAGTCCCACCGACACCAATGAAAAACCCATGGGCAAAAAAGACATATACTTGGGCACAAAAGCCTGATATCCCTTCAACCAATTCATGATGACACTAAAAGGGGTCTCAGTCTTTACCAAGCTGGCCACGGCTGAAAATTCCTGTCTCCATTTGGGCATTTGGCCCAATTCATTCACCGCCTCCTGTTTGGCCGGAATGTCTTGAATATCATTTTCCAACAATAGGGATGCTAAATACGCGCTGCCTTCCTTCAATGCCGTTCGGTTGGTATACTGATAAAAAGAACCCCTTCCGAATAGGTCGATATCCCGACAATAGTAATGATCGTCCCTATTGAATTCCTCCCCATCGGGCAAGTGATGGAAATTTCGCCCCAAAACCTCAACTTCGACTGTATTGATGTTGCGTATGGCTTTTATCCGATCTCGTCGGTATTGTAAATCGGTATGTCGTGAAACCAGAAAAACGAAAATAACAATCGTTACAATTACGATAGCCGCTACCCATTTCCCATTCCCGAAAGCAACGTATATACCGATCGCAGCGATACAAAAAATCGCCAATCGCAGCATACTCGAAGCAAACAATCGCTTTTTTAATTGGGATAATCGATCTTTATATTCGGAAATCCGTTCGTTATAGAACAATAAGGGTTCTTGCATTGGAGCTAACTTAATTAATCGGTAAAGATAGTGAAACCATCCTAGTTTTTGGAAAGGGCGTTTAGCTTTGCCATAGGTCCCGAATGATAAATAACACGTTGGGGAAAACGGTTTAAAATAGGTCCTAATCCATATTTTTAACCAGCACCGCTTCATAGGGCAATTTATCTACGCACTAGGTCAATTGTTCCGGGATGTTTGCTTGGGTACTACGAACTTCACTCCAAAGGCGACATCCTTTATGTTCATTATCCACCACGGTAACGGCCCAATCATTCAATAGCTCGGTCTTGTATTCCAAAATCGTTCGCACAACCTATTCCAGGGCTTCCAATTCCGCTTTGAGTTTTTTGGTGAATTTGGACACCACCAGATCATAGGAATGATCTACCAAGTCCTTCACCAAGGCATCTGGCAGTTCTTCGATGAACAAGGTGTTCCAATGTACTTTACTCATATGGTATCCCGGCGTAATCATTCCATCATATTCCTCCCGTAAGGAGATGGCCCTTTCTGGATCACATTTTAAATTGGCTTGGGATGGGACTCGCTCCAAAGGAACCAGAGCGAACATTTTACCCATGACCTTGAAGACCAAAGTATGTTCATCAAAAGGAAACTCCTCGGTAATCCCTTTTTTGGCAATGCAATAATCCCTAAACGCCTCGATGTTCATATCCTGATTTTTAAATTCCCATGGAATCGTAAACGATCACCTTTTTCCATAGATGGCCTACCTCCTCAATAAAAAGTTTATGGGGTGCTTCATCTTGATATTTTTGCTGGGCTTCCGCCGATTCGAAAGTAACGATCAACGCATAGGTGAATGAGCCATCGACCACATCCCTACTTGCCCTAGGGGGCTTGCCGATATATTTTGTCTTGGCGTAGGCCGAAGTATCCATGAATTTCCGGAGGGAGGCTTCAAATGCCCTCCGGTCTTCCTGCCTATCCGGATTTTGCAACCAAAAATATACGGTATGTGCAAAAGTAGTATCGAATCGTGTCATAGTATCGGTTTTTTGGCCATAACCTATCGCACTGAAAATTAAAAACATCACGGTGACCAAGAGCTTCATATATCCAATAGTTTCTTTTGTTTCCCTTCTATTTTCAAAGCGGAATAATCCAATTTCCAACCAATGGTCTCCACGATTTTTTCAATCAACAAAACAGCCTCCAAGGCTTCGCGTTTTGCGGTATCCATCAGGCCACTTTCCGGAATTTTTTCCAACACATGCATTTTTGCCTCCTTATTCAACGAGGTGAGATCATTTGGGGTGAAGGTATTGAACAATCCATTCTGTATATCATAGAATTCCAATTCGGGTTCTATTGAAATTACTTCGGGTTCCGGAAAATTGGTCAGGATTATTTTCTTCTTATCATTATCGGCATGCATGATTATTCTCTGCAGATCGTAGCCTATCAGGGCTTTGGCATTGATTACGATCAAGGCTTTCTTTTTACTGCTCACCAAGCTCAGAAAATGTTCCTTGGTGTTTTCGTATTTATAAATTTCCGCGAAATCACCTTCCACCGAAATAAGTTTACAGACACTTCGTATCTTTTCCAAAAGCACCGTTGATTGCCGTTCGGTAAGTTCCTTATTTTGCCTTTTTCGGAACAGGCTAAAGACCCAATACATAAGAATGGCCCCTAAAATAAGGCCAAGAAACATCTCTAATATACTATCCATTTTTCTTTCCGATTTCCCCCAAATGGGTATACTTAAATCCTTTATTATATTTTAGGCCATAGCCCAATACCCTATCCAAGGCGGCATGGGAAAACAAGATGACCCCAGCCAACTGTATTATGGGTGACGAAAAAAACATGCCTGCAAAATATAAAACAATGGTCAACCCTTTATGATGAAATACGTTATAGGCAATAGCCCCTGCCTTATTACCGAACAAATACCCTACCATTCCAATATCGGGGACCATTATCAAGACCAAGAACCACCACCATTGGTAACCCAATAGCCCGAACATGAACAATCCTAGGGTGAACATCATGAACTCTTCCAATTTAATCAATATTTTCATGTCATGCTTTTCGTTAAGTGGGTTTCCGTGCTTATTTCGGCACAACGATTATATGGATAGCTTGGGCAAGTCCTACTCCTCAACAATATTTTCATACAATACAGGTCTACTCGGAGAGGCATCGTTCTCAAAGGGCGCCACTTGTAAATTAAGGAAATAGGTGCCATCAACAATACTATTGGGCACATATATAAACTCCGTAATGGTTGCTTGATTTCTGATCTTTGATCCTAGGCCCCAAAATGCCCTATGGGCCAGGAGCTCCCCACCATCGCGTTCTTTATCGATCGAGGGTAGATCGATCAATAAATGTTCTACCCCTTTCTCCACCAAAAATTTAGCCGCATCTTCAGTCACATAAGGGGGATTGGTTTTTGAATATTGCCTGGAGAATTTATCCCTTAAATTGGGCAAGGTGCGTATTATGACAGCATCCCTTTTTTTGTTCCCAAAGGCATAATGCAGCTGTTTTTTCGAAATTACAAAATCCCCGTTCAGCTTTTCCGGGGCAATGGTGACCACTTCGGCATAAAAGAAATATTGCATAAGGTTTTTATTGACCGAATTGAATTCTTCGGTTATATGTCCCAAGCATTCGGTATGTGTAACATGTGAATGGGGATTGAACCAAATATCGTTGAAATTTACCGCGGCCCCTTGGGCCACCGCCCCCACAAAATCACCTTCGGTGTGCGGTTCTATTCTGGGATGTCCAATGTACCACGCATTTACATTGGATGCATTCCCCTTCATGGGTATTGAGATATCCAAGGGTTTTGAAAGATCTATCGTATGGTTTCTATTGTTGACTTTTAATGTTGCAAGCATAAAAAAATCGTCCCGTCGAGCGCAACCGAGACATTGTGGGTTTATAAGTTCCGGTGTTTGACTTCGCTCGAACAGCCAAAAACCTATCGATATTGGCTTCCCAACTGAATTGATCGATACAGATCATACGATTGGGAGACCATGGATAATTTTATCCTAAATTAACCATAAACAAATCGCTGGCAATCCCATCGACCAAGAATTTTCCTTTTTTTGTGGCGATCAACTGCCCTTTAGACCACATCAAGAGTTCCTGTTCTATGTATTTTTCCATCTCCCGGGTTATATAAACGTAGTATTTTTCCCCGAATTCCGATTGTATCCTATCTAAGGAAATGCCCCAAATGGTTCGCAGACCGGTCATTACATATTCGTTGTATTTATCGGTCATTGAAAGTGTTTCACGGGTCGTTGGCAGCTGCCCTTGTCCGATGATTTTGATATATTTTGGATTGTTACTGATATTCCAACTTCTAATTTTTCCATCATAGGAATGTGCCGATGGGCCTATACCCATATATTTTTTACCCAACCAATACGCCGTATTGTTTTTGGAATAATAGTGCGGTTTTCCAAAGTTCGATACCTCATAACAATCATAGCCTGCTTCGACCAGCCTATCATACAATACTTGAAAGTGTCGCTGTGCCAATGCATCATCGACAGGCGGGATCAATCCTTTTTTGATAAAACTGGCCAAGGCCGTTTTTGGTTCCACCGTCAATGCATAGGAAGAAATATGGGGTATCCCGAAAGAAAGGGCTTTTTCGATGTTCTGTTTCCAGCGCAAATCGGTCATTTCGGGAATACCATAGATGAGATCCACCGAGATATTATCGAAATGCTGCGTTGCCCACTTTAAGGAATTTGAGGCTTGTTCCGCATTATGGGCACGATGCATCATCTTCAGATCTTCCTCGAAGAATGATTGCACCCCAATACTTAATCTATTGACCTCACTTTGGGCCAATTGCCCGATCTTCCTTTGGGATAAATCATCCGGATTGGCTTCCAAGGTTATTTCCGGGTTTTCGATGACCTCGTAATTGGATCGAACGGTATGTATGAGCCCATTGATTTCATTCGTTTCCAAAACCGATGGGGTACCTCCCCCAAAATAGATGGTTTCTACCACTTCATTCCTGAATTCATCCTTTCGCAAAACCAACTCATTTTGCAACGCAGCGATCATCGCATCTTTCTTCGCCATACTGGTCGAAAAATGGAAGTCACAATAGTGACAGGCCTGCTTGCAAAAGGGTATATGGATGTAAATTCCGCTCATATATCAGTGGTCAGTGGTCAGTGGTCAGTGGTCAGTGGTCAGTGGTCAGTGGTCAGTGGTCAGTGGTCAGTGGTCAGTAAAATAGACATTATAATTATTTTGAACCAAATTTCTCAGGATTGTTCATCATAAAATTCATTAATCTTCCGACTTCTTTACTTTGCATGGACAAATCTTCAAATAGTACATTGTTAATATAACCGCATGCCAAGGCAAATTCCAACCAACTTTGGGTTTCCAGATTTTCTGCGTCTGCATCTGTTAGTTTACTAATAAAATATCTTGGGTAAACTCTCTTTGCGTAAGACTCGGCAATATTGGCCGAAACACTGCGAGAAGACCTTCTAATTTGATCAGTCAACGAATATCTTTCTTCTTGGGGAAAACCCTGTGAAATCTTAAAAATAGACATGGCCAGAGCAAATGATTTTTGATATGCTAAAAGGTCTTGAAATTTCATTTTTAATCATTACTTATTTTAATACAAGTGCCTTCTCATCACTGTTTCCTGTTCACTGCTTACTGTTCACTGCCAACTGCTTACTGTTCACTGTTCACTGCTTACTGCTCACTGCTCACTGCTTACTGCTCACTGTTCACTGCTTACTGCTCACTGCCAACTGCTTACTGTTCACTGCTTACTGTTTACTGCCAACTGCCTACTGCTTACTGTTCACTATTCACTGCCAATTGCTAATCGTACATTGTAACCCGATCACTTCTTGATCCTACTTTCATTCTGCTTTACAAAGGCATCCCAACCGGAATAGCTTTTTCCGATATCTATCTTGCCCTCATTGTAAAAATGGCAAACCGCAGCTGCAAGTCCGTCGGTACTGTCCAAATTTTTGGGCAAGGACTTTAATCCAAGGGTACTCTGTAGCATACGTGCCACTTGTTCTTTACTTGCATTTCCATTCCCCGTAATGGCCATTTTAATTTTCTTGGGGAGGTATTCGGTAATGGGGATTTGCCGCGACAACCCCGCCGCCATGGCCACCCCTTGGGCACGTCCCAATTTTAGCATGGATTGGACATTTTTACCAAAAAAAGGCGCCTCAATCGCTATTTCATCGGGATGATAGGTATCTATCAATTCGATCGTACGTTCAAAAATGAGTTTGAGTTTGGTATAGGGGTCACTATACTTTTGAAGCAACAACTCGTTCATCTGAACGAACTTCATTTGCTTGTTCTCCACTTTAATGATCCCGAACCCCATGATGGTGGTTCCCGGATCGATTCCCAATATGATTCTTTCGTTCGACAAATTCTTCTTTATTAGTTGCTGAAAATGGAAATGTTCTTGCCTTATTTGATTTTATGTTGCCCAACACCTTTTCTTGATTCCGTGTTTTGCCTATTGGTTCGCATGGAGCACAATGGGAATCCTGAATTTTGCCCGTACGGGAATCCCTCTTTTCAATGCCGGTGCCAAAGAGGGCAAATTACTTAGACTTTGGGAAATAATACGATCGAATTCCGGCATCGTTTGCTCTATTTTCCGGTCCTTTTGAATATTCACTACGCCTATCCTACCCTCTTGGTCTATCAGAAAATCAACATATACCGTAGTATCCGTACCGGGATCGATGACAAATTCAAACTCTCGCAAAGTTGCCGAAAAATAACCGAGCAATTCCCTTTCAAAACATGCTTTTTGACTTGCTTTGGAGGTTGATTCATCGCAGTTTTCAAACAAGGGGTAATTGTCAACATCGTTCCAGTCAATGGCCCGCATTTCCCGATTGATCAATTTTTGGGTCTTTGCCTCCTTGGATTCGAAGAAACCACAGGAAAGGCAAGAACATAAAAGCAGTATGGCTAAAGACTTTCTCATGAACCCCATTTCTAGGGCGGAAATTACGATTTTTTAAGGAGCTTCACCAATACCTTCATATCGAAAAAACAAGCCCCATTCGATAAATGGGGCCAAAACCAGCTAGCGATCCTATAACTGTGGACGCGTTTTTATTGGGAGGAGTGGAAATTAGTAGGGTTTTTTAACTATAACCACTAATCCGAATATAACTTGGGCCCAATACATCAGTCAAGTACAAACACAATGGGAATCGAATAGGGAACATCCACTACTCTCCCTTTTTGTTTTCCCGGTTGCATCTTAGGGCATCGACCTACATTGACCCCTAAGTTGAAAAGGAATCAGAAATCCGCCAGCTTAGGGTGCCGGCGGATATTTATTCAGAAGGTTACCGTTATTTTCCCCCTTAGATAAAAAGGTGTACCCGGTGTAAAATGGATTTCCTCCACAGCCTCCGGTTCATCAAAAAGCCGGCTTTCGGTGGCAAACTGGGTTTCGTTCCATTCCGCATCGAAAAGGTTTTCCACAATAAGGCCAAACGTCCAATTGTTCACACTGTAATTAAGCGTTGCATCGGTCACAAAATAACCTTCTGCCACTATGGAATTGTCCTCATTGCCCGGTCTATCATCAATATATCTATAATTAAGTCCTCCTGAAAAGCCTTGATTGCTTCCCAAGGTTACTCCACCAGCCATTGTAAAATCGGGTGCCAATGGAATGTAATCCGCTCCATCGGCCTCTTCAGTGCTACGTGCGTGCGTGTAATTGGCATCAGAATAGATGTAAAGCCAATCCAAAGGCTGGTACCTTGCCCCTACTTCAAGTCCCATTCTTCTGGTTTTTCCACTGGGTTCCACAATTCCCGCATCACCCACGTACACAAACTCCTGATCCAAGAACAAGGACCACAAAGTGGCATTCAAAACCAGTTTGTCCATTGGTTTTAAGATGGTTCCCAAATCCACTCCATAAGCGGCTGGCAGAATCTCTTCGCCACCGTTTGCCACTACAACCCGGGTATCGTTGGAGTGAAAACCGATTCCTGATTTAAGGAATAACCGTGTATTCTCCGTTGGACTGTAAACCATATTGAACTTTGGACTGAATGCCACTTTTTCTTCACTTTGGCTATCGTACAGTTCACTCATTTTGTCAATGTAATCGAACCTAAAATAATCCAAACGAACCCCTGGTTCAAAAGTGAATTTTCCTGATTTAACAATGCCCCCGGCAAAAGCATAACTGTTCACCTCATCCACATCCCCATAGGCCAAACGCTCTAACAGTTCTTGTCGATTTGCGGTATGCGACAACTGGTTATCGTCCACATTATCGTACCTAAAACCAATCCCGGCATTGTATTTAAAATGCAAATCCCCCAAACTTGCCGAATTGTTTTTGAATTCCGTTTTGGCTCCGGCCAATAAACGATCTTCATACTGTTTGATCTGGTCCCCATTGACCGGATCTTCCAAAAAATAGGTAAAATTGGAATAGAGTTCAAAATCATAATGGGACACAAAAGCCATGGTGTTCAAGGATCTGCCCATCCCTAGGATTTTGTTGTGGTTCAAAACGAAATTGGTTCTACTGGTCTGTCCGCCCTCGGTATCGTCAATAGCACCAAAACGACCTATCAAACCTTGATCAATTGCCCTTTGCGGAATTTGACCGGAGGCATCCCATTTACTGGAAAAATGAGAAGCGGTCAACATTAATTCCTGTTCCCCGGGCAATGCATAGCGGTATCTCCCCAAGATATTGATTCGATTAAAATGCTGGGGGGAATCAAACGGACCATCCGTCAAATACAGTTCGGAGGCCAAAAAGGCATTGCTGTTTTGATGGTCGATCAGATTGAACATCCCCATAAACCTCCGAGTTCCATATTGGCCCACTTCAGCGGATAATATACTTTCATCCAAACTTTTTCTCAACTTCAGGTTTACGTAACCTGCCGTATTGAAATTACCTTGATCGGCATAATAAGGTCCTTTTCCAAAATTTACATTTTCTATGGTCTCGGGAATTACAAAGTGCAGATCGGCGTAACCTTGCCCGTGGGCGTGTGACACCATATTCACGGGCATTCCATCTACATTGATGGCCACATCGGTACCGTGATCCACATCAAAACCCCGCAAAAATAATTGTTCTGCCTTTCCGCCCCCTGCGTGTTGACCAATGATCAACCCTGGAACTTTTCTTAGGATTTCTTGTGACGATTTTACAGGGTTCGTCTTTACGTCCACATCCACCACTTTACTCATGGTATCCACCCCGGATACCAAAACCACTTGATCTAAAGAAATTGCACTTTCTTGGAGTACTATCGTTATCGACCCCTCCAAATCAGCAGGGCGTACCACTTTGGTTTGGGTAGCATACCCCAATCTGGAAAAGTAAACCGTATCGTTAACGGTGGTTCTGTCCAACACAAAATGTCCCGTACCATCGGTATGGCTATGTTGACCACTGGTTTTATTGAATACGCCTGCGTCCTCTAAAGGCGAACCGGATTCATCCATTAATTTTCCCTTTAAGTTTTGTGCAGCAACAGCACCCATGAACAGCATGCAAAATGCCGTCATATAATATTTCATGTCCTTATATTTTAAATTGATTTGCGTAATAAAATCTGAACAATAGGAAGCCTAGACCTTGTTCCATGCAGTTTGGAACCTGTTCTTTAAAATTTTGGCCTGGCCCATGTCAGCTATTTTGAGGAGGGGGAGTACTGACCCCAAGGTGCCAAATAGTGTTTACGCTTTGGTTTTTCCAATTGTTGTTCCGAACAATTGGAATATTCGTCCCTAATGGACAATTGGCATCCTTAACAAGGTGTTTATCCAATTTAAGACTGAGTTCACCCTTGGATTCTTGTTCATCTGGTTGATTGGCTTCCAACAACTCTTTCAAAGCCTCCAAAGCTTCGTGTGAATGCCCTGCCATACCTTCCAAAGCGGCATAATCAATCGCTTCATGGCCAAATGCAAAATAATGTTGGTGTGTTTTTGGCCCCATGATATGTGAGACCCCATGCAATGTTTCCATAACCAGACCATTGAATAGCCCCAATACATAGAATATACATAGCACAGTACATCCCATTTGTCGCAACTTGGAGATTCGATATGTTTTGAGGATTTTCATTACCTGACCCAATCTTTTTCAAATTTACTTATCCTAGTTGAAATGTAAGGGGTATTTTGGTTTTGTCTGTAACAATTGTCCATTAAATTTGTCTGATAGTAAAAAACACATCCATGGATATTGTTTTATTGATTTTCGGATTCATCCTTATGTTGATCGGTATTCTGGGAAGCTTTCTTCCCGTCTTGCCCGGCCCTCCAATAAGTTGGATCGGCCTTTTGCTTTTGTACCTTTCAAAAGCCGTGCCCGATGATTGGGTCTTCTTGGGTATTACCTTGGTGATCGCCTTGGTTGTTTTTGCGCTCGATTATGTGATCCCAGCCGTGGGGACCAAAAAATTCGGGGGAACCAAAGCAGGTATGCTCGGAACGACTTTGGGATTATTGGTTGCCTTGATTTTTCCTATCCTAGGTGCTTTCGGGATCATCATATGGCCCTTTATCGGGGCATTGGTCGGAGAACTTTTGAACAAGGCCGATAGAAAAACGGCCACAAAGGCCGCTTTCGGTTCTTTTATCGGTTTTTTGACCGGGACCTTTCTGAAATTTTTGGTCACTATCGTATACCTAGGCCTTTTTTTAACCACAGCCTGGGAATACAAAGCTACCTTGTTTCCTTTTTTCAATTAAGTTAAACAGAATCTAATCGAGCCAAACGACTTTATCTTTAATGGGTTTTCTCTTTCCTTGGGGCAACTCTTCATCATAATACCCCATGTACAGGAAGCCAAGGCATTTTTCCCCCTCTGCCAAGTCGAAAAATTCGTCCATATATTCAATGATCCCAGGGGAACTCCAATAACATCCGATGCCCATTTCGGTACAGGTAAGCCACATATTCTGGACAGCCATGGCAACCGCCGCCAATTCCTCCCATTCCGGTACCGATTCCTTTGGGTCACGCTGCATGCATATGGCAATTACCGCTGCGGATTTTTTAGGGTTCGATTTCAACTTCTTTATCTTTACCTGTTTGGGGTGCTCTTCCACCTCTTGGTACTTTTTTGATAAAAATTCCCCTAATTTGGTCTTGGATTCCCCTTGTAACACCTTAAATCGCCAAGGTTCGGTATTATTATGGTTGGGTGCCCAGTTGGCCGATTCCAAGATCTGTTGCAGGTTTTCTTTGGGAATCACCATATCTATATACTGTACGGGAAAGACCGATCGTCTTTCCTTGATCAAGTCGCGAATCATACTTTACTGTTTTAGATTTTAAATCTACTATTTTATAGGGCTTACTTCAAAAGTAAATCCACACAATTTTTCAAGACGGGGTTGGGATTGTCCTTTTTCCAAATAACGGATAACAATGCCCGTTGATCAATGTTCTTCAATTCAATGAATTTCACCCGCATTTGAAAACCGAATTTCAATGCGGTGGGTACAATGGCTATTCCCAAATTGTTTTCAACGAGCTTAAAAATAGTATGTGCATGAACCGTCTTGTGTGATACTTTGGGAACAAAACCGGCATCCGAACATATACCCATGATCGTTTCAAAATAAAAAGGGCTATACTCCTTACTGAACAAAATAAAATTATCATTGGCAAATTGATGCATACCCACATAGTTACGGGTAAGCATGGGATAATTCTCTGGCAACACCAACGAAAATGTATCTTCGTAAACCGTTGTCATTTGCAAGGTGGCCGGAACCCTGGACAGCCTTACAAAACCCATATCCAGTTCATCTTTCAATACGGCCTCCACCTGATCCATATTGGACAGTTCCTCCAAAGAGGTTTTTATCTTTGGGTATTTGTCCTTTAATTCCAACAGCAGTGTAGGAATTACATTTTGCATGGCCGACCCTAAAAACCCGATACGCACTTCCCCTGAGTCCCCTTCCCCGATCAACTGTACGTGACGCTTGATGTCCTTTATCCCATGGAATAGCTCTTCTGATTTGCCTTTAAGATAATGACCCGCAGGTGTCAACACTACTTTTTTCTTATCCCGTATAAATAGCTGTACCTGCAGTATTTCCTCCATTTGTTTGATCTGTCTGCTCAGCCCGGGCTGGGAAATAAACAATTTCTCAGCGGCCTTTCTAAAATGGAGCTCTTCGGCCACCGCCAAAAAATAAGCGAAATGTCGAAGCTCTATTTGATAACCCATAAGTATTGAATGTTGATGTTTTTGGTATTGGTAATTATCAAACTTAATCAATAATTTTATACTATAAAACATTTACAATGATTTCATTACCAACAACATTCAGTCTAGGCGAGGATTGGTTAACCGCCAGTACGGCCCTAGCCATTGCCCAAGGTCATACGGCCATACGGCTATCCAAAGACACAAGACAAAAAATTGACAGAAGTTGGAAAATCGTCAGTACGATCGTCGCTAAAGATCAACCGGTTTACGGTATCAACACCGGTTTCGGACCGCTATGTACCACCAGAATATCAAAGGCGGAGACAAAAATCCTACAAAACAATATACTCCAAAGTCATAGTGTAGGCGTTGGCGAACCCATTGACCGGGAAATTGCCAAACTGATGTTGGTATTAAAAGTACACTCCTTGGCCAAAGGCTTTTCCGGGATTGCCCAAACCACCTTGGAACGGATCATTTGGCACATTGAACATGACGCCATTCCCGTTGTACCTTCCCAAGGTTCCGTTGGGGCTTCGGGCGATCTTGCCCCTTTATCCCATTTGTTCCTTCCTTTGATAGGTTTTGGGAAAGTAGCCTATAAAGGAAAAACCATATCAACGACCCAACTTTTTGAAGAAACAGGTTTGGAACCCATAGCGCTAGGCCCCAAAGAAGGTTTAGCACTCATTAACGGCACCCAATTTATTGCGGCACATGCCATTAAGGTAATAGAGAAATTCCACAGTTGCCTTTCACAGGCCGATATCATCGGAGCCATGATGATCGAGGGCCTGCAGGGTTCCATAAAACCATTTTACAATGAACTGCATAAGTTACGGCCTTTCAAAGGCAATATCCACGTTGCCAAAAGGATAAAGCGTTTGTTGAAGGGGTCCGAAATCATGGAGGCCCATGCCGCCTGTGAACGTGTTCAAGACCCTTACTCCTTACGTTGTATACCCCAAGTGCACGGGGCCTCACGAAATGCATGGTTGCATTTGAAGGAGTTGTTGGAGGTTGAATTGAACGCGGTGACCGACAATCCCGTCATCATTGATGATGAACTTACCATAAGCGGTGGAAACTTTCACGGCCAACCCTTGGCCATGGCCTTGGATTATGCCTGCCTGGCTGCCTCGGAAATAGGCAATATTTCCGACCGCAGGGTTTATTTGGCCTTAAAGGGAAACAGTCCGGGCGTGCCCAAACTTTTAATGAAGGATACCGGTATCAATTCCGGTTATATGATCCTGCAATATACGACTGCTGCCTTGGCCAGTGAGAACAAAGGGTTATGCTTTCCGTCAAGTGCAGACAGTATTCCGACCTCTTTGGGTCAGGAAGATCATGTGAGCATGGGATCGATCAGTGGTCGAAAAGCTTTGCAGGTACTCGATAACGTACAAAAAATATTGGCTATTGAATTATTGACAGCGGCACAGGCTTTTGAATATCGGAAACCCTTAAAATCGGGCATATTAATGGATGAAGTATATAAAGGGGTTCGTGAAAAGGTCGCTTTTGCCCCCAAGGATAGGGTATTTGCCGATGATATTGCCATTGGTATTGCCATGATCAAGGACAATACGATCATTAAAATCATCGAAAAGACGAAAAAGGAGAAAAAGATTTCATTCAAGACCCCTTATTCCGATGAATTTGAGGTATTTTAATGGCATCCTTTTCACCTTCCCCCCTAAACTTATTGGCTTAAATTAATTTAATGTTGCAACATGAAACTCATAGGTCCTTTTAAACAAATAATCCCCATGACCGGACTCCCCCCAAAAGGAGCGTTGGCCGATAATCAATTGGTCATCGTGGAAGATGGCGGAATCCTTATAGAAGGTGACCTTATAAAAACAGTGGGGAGCTTCGATGCACTGACAAAGGCAGCATTGCCCGATAATACGGAAATCATAGAGCTGCATGGAGACCATACATGCCTTCCGGGCTTTGTAGATGCCCATACCCATATCTGTTTTGCAGGATCCAGGGCCAATGATTATGCACTGCGCAATTCGGGGAAGACCTATTTGGAAATCGCCAAAGCCGGTGGTGGCATCTGGGATACCGTTACCCAAACCCGAAAGGCGTCCAAAGAATCATTGATCAAAGGCATCGTAAAAAGGGCCAAAAGACATTTGACCAATGGGGTAACCACAATCGAAGTCAAAAGTGGGTATGGCCTGTCTGTCCACGAGGAATTGAAAATGCTGTATGCCATCAAGGCGGCCGATGCCCTGCTTCCCGTGGATTTGATAGCCACCTGTTTGGCGGCACATATGGTCCCCAAGGATTTTAAAGGGAGTGCGGCGGATTACCTAAAACAGATGGCCGAAGAATTATTGCCCGCCCTTAAAGTCGAAAAGCTTACGAATCGGATAGATGCTTTTATCGAAGAAGGCGCCTTTTCCCCATCCCTTATTGCGCCCTATTTTGACAAAGCCAAGGCACTTGGTTTCGATATTACGGTACATGCCGACCAATTTTCGACCGGTGGAAGCCAAGTTGCCCTAAAATACAATGCCCTAAGCGCTGATCACTTAGAGGCCAGTACCGATGTCGAAATCGGGCTATTGGCCCAGAGCCCGATCATTGCAACGGCCCTGCCCGGGGCTTCCATCGGATTGGGTTGCGCTTTCGCACCGGCCCGTAAGCTCCTTGATGCCGGTGGTGCCGTGGCCATCGCAAGTGATCATAACCCCGGTTCGGCCCCCATGGGCGATCTTCTGACACAAGCAGCTATTTTGGGCACTTTTGAGAAGTTATCGAACGCAGAGGTACTTGCCGGAATTACCACGAGGGCCGCAGCCGCTTTGAAATTGACCGATAGAGGACAACTGCAATCGGGCTGTTTGGCCGATATCGGCATTTTCCATACCGGGGATTATAAAGAAATCCTATACAATCAGGGAAATTTCAAACCGTGCATGGTCTGGAAAAAAGGGGAATTGGTTTACAACAAACACTGAAATAAAAGATGAAAAACAATATGGTCGCATCGGATTTTAAATCCCAAATCCTTCAGGGGATCCCGGAAGTTTTACCCGAGAAAAGAAAACGGACCCCCACGATCAGTCACGCCCCAAGGCGCAAGGACATCCTTACATTACAGGAAAAAAAACTGGCCTTGGAAAATGCACTTCGGTATTTCCCTAAAGCCTGGCATCCCGAATTGGCCAAGGAGTTTGCCCATGAATTGGACACCTACGGCAGAATATACATGTATCGTTTTATCCCGGGATATGGGATGCATGCAAGACCCATTTCCGCATATCCGGCCAAAAGCACCCAAGCGGCGGCTATTATGTTGATGATCCAGAACAATTTGGATCCCGCGGTTGCCCAACATCCCGAAGAATTGATTACCTATGGCGGCAATGGGGCGGTTTTCCAAAATTGGGCGCAATACCTGTTGACCATGCACTATTTGGCCACTATGACCGAGGAGCAGACACTGCATATCTATTCGGGACACCCCATGGGTCTTTTCCCCTCCTCTAAAGATGCCCCTAGAGTGGTTGTCACTAATGGTATGATGATTCCCAATTACTCAAAACCCGATGATTGGGAAAAATACAATGCACTTGGGGTGACCCAATATGGACAAATGACCGCTGGATCTTACATGTACATTGGACCCCAAGGTATCGTACACGGTACGGCAATTACGGTAATGAATGCCTTTCGAAAGGTGTTACGGAAAAACGAATCGCCCAAAGGCAAAATTTTCTTGACCGCCGGATTGGGGGGAATGAGCGGGGCGCAGCCGAAAGCCGGTAACATTGCCGGATGTATCACTATTTGTGCCGAGATCAATCCGGTCGCCGCAAAAAAGAGACACACCCAAGGTTGGGTAGATGAATTGATCGATGATATCAACGAACTGGTACAAAGGACCCAAAAGGCCATTGCCGCCCACAAAGTGGTGTCTTTGGGTTATATCGGAAATGTTGTGGATGTATGGGAAGCCTTCGATGCCAATGACATCTTCGTGCATTTGGGATCGGACCAAACCTCGTTGCACAATCCTTGGTCGGGGGGGTATTACCCTGTCGGAATGAGTTTTGAGGAATCAAACGATTTGATGGGCAAAGACCCCATAGCCTTTAAGGCCGCGGTGCAAAAATCGTTACGAAGACAGGTTGCCGCCATTAATAACCATACTGCCAAAGGCACCTATTTCTTTGATTACGGAAATGCTTTTTTATTGGAAGCGTCCCGTGCGGGGGCCGATATAATGGCTGAGAACAACATCGATTTCAAATACTCCTCCTATGTTCAGGATATTTTGGGGCCCATGTGTTTTGATTATGGTTTCGGGCCTTTCCGTTGGGTCTGCACCTCTGGTAAACCTGAAGACCTCAGCAAGACCGATGCCATCGCATTGACCATCATGAAACAGATCAAGACAGAAGCACCAAAGGAAATTCAACAACAGCTACAGGACAACATTACATGGATCCAGGAAGCAGAAGAGAATAAATTGGTGGTAGGGTCCCAAGCCCGCATTTTGTATGCCGATGCCGAAGGTCGCGCCAGTATCGCCGAGGCCTTTAACCAAGCGATAAAAAAAGGTGGGATATCCGCGCCCATCGTCTTGGGAAGGGATCACCACGATGTAAGTGGCACCGATTCCCCTTTTCGGGAAACCAGCAATATCCATGACGGCAGTAAATTCACTGCCGATATGGCGATACAAAATGTCATCGGGGACAGCTTTAGGGGCGCCACATGGGTATCGATCCACAATGGCGGGGGAGTAGGCTGGGGCGAAGTCATCAATGGGGGTTTCGGGATGGTCTTGGATGGATCGGATGCAGCTTCAAAAAAACTCAAGAACATGTTGTTCTACGATGTCAACAACGGTATTTCGAGAAGAAGTTGGGCCCGAAACAAAGAAGCTCTTTTTGCCATTAAACGGGAAATGGAGCGAACGCCCGAACTTAAGGTAACATTACCTAATTTAGTTGAAAAAGGATTATTGGATAATATATTCGATTGATTATGGCTACATTTAAAAAACCAACCCAAAAAAACTGGTCGGGAAGGATTTCCGGACAGCAACTTTACATGCATGAAAAAATAACGTGTAGTGCGATTGAAAAGGTCACTCCCAATTCGATAGCCCTATTGGGTTATGCTTGTGATGAAGGCGTTAAGCGAAACCAAGGTAGGATCGGGGCCATCGCCGGACCTGATGCCATTAGGGCCCAACTCGGGAAAATGCCGAACCATTTGGCCCCGGAACGCAAAACCTTTGATTGCGGCACCATCGAATGTAAGGATGGGGATATCGAAGCGGCACATAACTCGCTTTCTCTAAAAGTTTCCCAGCTATTGAAACAAAAGGCCATTCCCATCGTATTGGGCGGAGGTCATGACATGGCCTATGGCCATTACAAAGGACTATTGGCGCATGTAGGTAAAGGGAAAACCATCGGCATCGTCAATTTTGACGCCCACTTTGATCTTCGGAACTGCGAAGACGGTCCTAATTCCGGAACCCCTTTTTATCAAATTGCCCAGGATTGCCAAGATGAAGACATGCCCTTTGAATACCTCTGCTTGGGCATACGACCGGATTCCAATGACAGAATACTGTTTGAAAAGGCCATTGATTTGAATGTGGATTTTCTAAGGAACAGTCAATTCAGTTTCCACAATTTAAAAACCGTCACAAAAACCATTGACAAGTTCATATCCAAGGTCGATTATATCTATACGACCATAGATTTGGACGGATTTTCATCGGCCTATGCCCCTGGGGTCAGCGCCGCATCACCTATGGGTTTTTCCCCCGATATCGTCATGCATTGCTTGAGTATCCTTATCAGGTCGAAGAAATTGTTGTCCTTGGATATTGCGGAAATGAACCCCACCTACGATATTGACCATCAAACCGCCAAACTGGCGGCTTCCTTGGTACATCTGGTGATGCGCAAACTCTAAAAGGAAAAATAGGCAAGACAAAAAATGCCCTTTTCAAGGGTTTTGGGGATTTTCAGGTCCGAACGATACCCATGACCATCGGCAATAAGGCAACCTTTTACCAATGGTTTGGATGGGGCAGAACCTAATCCGGCCCATACATCGTGTGATTAATGGGTCACTAATTGGACTCCTTTTCTCACTTCAACATCCCAATGCGCAAGCCTGTTTTTCATTTCGTTTAACAAAGTCGGATGCTCCAGTGCGACATTTTCACTCTCAGAAATATCATTCTCCAGATCATAAAGATCATATATGAAGTCCTCCCCCTCTTTGATTCGAAGCATCTTCCATTTCCCCCTACGTATGGCGCTTTTATTGCCATAATCAAAAAACACATCCCTTTCCTGTAAGTCGGTTTCGTTGATCAGGTTGTCTTTTATACTGACCCCATCAATGGTATGGGCCTCGGGCTTCTTACCTATAAAATCAAGAACGGTAGGAAGTAGGTCCATCGTAAGCACGGTTTCGGCATTTATGGTCCCTGGCTTAATGTGCCCGGGGTAGGTAATGATCGCGGGCACCCTTGTACCTCCTTCATAAACCTGGTTTTTAAAACCCCTTAAGACCCCATTGTTTCCATAACTATTGGCTCCATTGTCTGACAAGAATATGATTACCGTATTTTCATACGCCCCGATTTCCTTGAGGGTATCCATGATATCGCCAATCCCTTCGTCCATAACCTCGACCATCTCCTTGTAAATATCCTGGATACTATCTTGGGCAAAAAGGTTACCCGGTTTACCGACTTCCCTCAATACCCTGTCAATACGTCTTTGATACGGCCTGTGGGGCGACTCGTGTGCCAAGTACAAAAAGAAGGGTTTGTGCGTTACCTTGGGATTGTTATCCTTAAGGAACCCAACACCATATCGGGTGATCAGATCGGTGGTATAACCACTTTCATCCTCCATCTTTTTCCCTTTCCACCAATCCTTGTAACCCTCTTGGTCTATATGTGCATGGTAGTCCACTCCCCCACTGACGAAGCCCGCATAATGGTCGAACCCCTGTTCCAAAGGATTGAATTCCGTTGAATACCCTAAATGCCATTTCCCGTATATGGCCGTGGTATAATCGTATTTTTTCAATTCCTCGGCCAGGGTAATCTCATCCAATGGAAGACCTACATCCCTATGGTTTTTTGAAGTGACCACACCCTCAATCCCGGTTCGCTGTTGGTATTTGCCGGTCATCAATGCTGCACGGGTCGGGCTACATACCGCCCCATTGGAATGAAAATCAACAAACCGTGTCCCCTCCTTGGCCAGTTGATCGATATTGGGGGTCTGTGTTAATGGATTGCCATAAGATGAAATATCCCCGTACCCTAAATCATCTGCCATAATGATAACGAAATTGGGCATCTTGGGCCCGACTTCCTTCTTGTCCGTGCATGATAATAGACAAACAACGATCAAGAGCAGTCCTGTGTTTTTCAACATATTGATCATTTAAATTGAATTATTCCCGCGGTTATTATGAATTGGCCCATTTACTTTACCTCACAATCCCGCATAACCTTCGTGTTGATGGCAGAAGTAACAACGGGATGAATACATAGACCTTACCTTTTCCAAACCTACGCCTAAGAAGTTGACATAAGGTCGCACTGGAGTCTCAAAAAACAGCCTTTGGAACAAGATAGACCTTCCTGATCAATCCAACAACCCAGGCGTATTGAGGATCAATTCTATTTTTTTGATGATTACGGTGATTTGATCCATTTGTATCTCTATATTCCTAAAATAGAGGCTGACATCCCTATTGACCCAACTTTCGGATATGACCCTTGCACCCAAACTGATCCTTAAAACAGCACTGTCAATAGCATCATATTTTACACTGACCGCTTGACCAATATGGCATTTTTGGGCTGCAAGCCTAATGGTTTCCAAAGGGGAATCCTGAAATTGACCGGACAAATCGGAATTCAACAACGTATAAAGTTTTTTGACCTTATCGATCGCTAAGGGTTCATTATCCTTTAGGATAAAGAAAGGGAAAATGGTACGTATGTTCCGAATTCCGAATTCTTCACTGTCAAAACTGTTGGTTTTCGTTTCACTCCCGTATATCGGTTCTAAAAAAGTCGCATCTTTAATGGAATCCTCCACAAAATTACAGAACATCTCGATGCCCATATTCCGGTATAGGATCGGTGTCCTAAAGTATCTATCCATTTCAACCATCGCGGCGTTCCAACGCATATAGGAACCATAATTATATCCGCTGGGCAAATCGTTTGAACAGAACCAGGAAGTTGGCCAATCGGAATGATTGTAATATTTGGTCAAACCTTCCGGTAGCTTATCTTTTACGGAATGCACCAATTCACCGACACTTTTTGGCAAGATCAAGGCCCCTGAATAAGGAGGGCCCGTAAAATATTTACTTCCCGTTATGGTAACGATATACCCCTTATTCAAATATTTTTTTACGTCTTTGGGATCTAACCGGAGTTGAGAGCCATCCACGATGATCTGCATTGACAATTTATCAAGCGTATGCAATTTTCGGATAAGATCGTCACTAGGGGATTGATAGCCCAATTTGGACTGATCCATGGTATGCAAAACAACATGTCGCCCCAGTTCATTGGTTTTGGAAATGGCATTGAATACCTCCTCGTCCAATTGTTTGGTCGATTTTAAGGCCCCTTGTTCGTCCCTAAAGGTGATTTTGATAACATCGACATCCCTAAAACCCTCGATCTTATCCCCTTTATTTACCGGATGGTTCAAGGCCGTGGTGTTTTCAAAATGGCATCCTTTCAATGCGGCGGGCACCCCGCTCCCGGTTTCATCAGAAGCCACAAGGACATGGGTAATGTCACTTTTGGATACAATTTGGGTTATGGCCGCTATTTGAAGTGCCGAATCGGTGCCTGAGGGTGAAAAAATGATCTCACACCCATCATATAATTTAAATATTTTCCTGAGATTGTTTTTCAACAATTCGGAAAACGCAATGGTGGTTTTCTTAAATCCATTTTTTAAACTATCCCTGATAAGGATACTTCTGACCTTGTCCGTTTTATCAAAAGCAAAATTCGATACACTCGTTGCCGTTGATGAGGCAAAAGTAAATGCTTCCGGTCTGGGGAATGGTCGGCATCCGTATTTATTCAACAAATCGATTTCATCGATATTCAACCTAAGATCGCCACCTGCCATTAATAAGTACTCCGTAGGTTTTGCCAGGTTTTCCACGATGGGCCTCCAAGATTCCTTGAATTCCTTTTGGGTACTATTCAATCCGTGGTAAGCCTGCAACTTTTCATATTTCACTAAAGACTCGGCATTCAACCCTTCATTTTTCTTGATCAGACCAATTAAATAATCATCGACCGATTCCAGCTTTTCCTTATCGGTTTTAGGCAATAGATCATAAAATATGCGTGTTACTTCCAATGCAGCGACATCACATAAAAGGGTGTCCCGTTTATCGTTACCCAAAGCTTTGTACCAAAGTTGCCATTCAATGCCATATCTTAAATAAACCAAGGCAAGGACAGGCTTTTCCAAAAACAACGTACCGATTTTGATCGTTTTGTTCGGCACAATTTCAAATAGATCGGGCTTTCTATTGGAGGCAATGATATTGATGTTGTTTATCTTCGGGACGGTATTGAATCTTTTTAAAACGCGAACCAGATAATTCACGTTTTCCTTCTCGAACAAACTGGTTCTTTTGTATTGATTTTCAATAAGTATATTATCTGTCATAGGTGTTTTATATTAAAACATTCTTCAAAACATAATTTTCAAAAGGGAATATTACCCATAAAAGCCAATACCCTGTAAACCGTAATTCGTATAACCGGCCCCGCTGTACAACCCACAAAAATTTGCAGTGTGACCACTCTTGGGACTTCATAAAAAACGAAACCCCAAAGATAACTGGTTTTTAAACAATTTCAGCTTTGTTAAAAGCAAGTTTTGTATAGTTATAACCAAATCACCATTCTAAATACCAAAACCTAACCAAGAGAGGGCAATATTCCACAATAAGGCCATGGATATCCTTCCATGGGACCCTGACCGCCTTAACGCTGACCCGAATTAACGGAATAAAACCAATCGATGCCCATGACTACTCCAACCAAGACCTATAGTACGTTTTATCATCAATATCCAATGCGGCCTGAGTAAGCTTTAGCGGTTTAAAAGTATCGATCATAACGGCCAGTTCTTCCGTTTTGGCCTTGCCGATACTTGCCTCATAAGTCCCCGGATGCGGACCATGGGGTATCCCTGCCGGATGCAATGATATATACCCTTTGTCGATATTCTTTCGGCTCATAAAATCCCCGTCCACATAATACAGTACTTCGTCAGAATCTATATTGGAATGGTTATAGGGTGCCGGAATGGCCTGTGGGTGATAATCATACATGCGAGGTACAAAGGAACAAACCACAAATGCATTGGTTTCAAATGTTTGATGTACCGGAGGGGGTTGATGCACCCGTCCCGTGATGGGTTCAAAATCATGGATCGAAAAACCATAGGGATAATTATACCCGTCCCAACCCACGACATCAAAAGGGTGCGAAGCATATACAAGCTCGTGCAATTGCCCTTGTTTTTGGACTTTTATCACAAACTTACCCTTTTCATCATGTGTGGGTAAATTTTGGGGCAGTTTAAAATCGCGCTCACAAAATGGGGAATGCTCCAAATGCTGTCCGAACCAATTTCGATATCGTTTGGGGGTGTAGATGGGGCTATACGATTCGGTGACCAACAATCTATTGTCTTCCGAATCAAATTGGATCTGATAGATCATCCCCCGAGGGATTAAAATATAATCCCCATATTCAAACGCTATCTCCCCCAAGAATGTTTTTAATGTCCCCTTGCCTTTGTGTATGAACAACAATTCATCGGCATCGGCATTTTTATAAAAATAATCGGTCATTGATTTCCTTGGTGCCGCAAGACCCACATTCACATCGGAATTGAAAAGGACAACCTTCCTACTTTCCAAAAAATCATCCTCGGGCTCAACTTGGAACCCTTTCAATAATCGCGATGTGATATTATAGGTTACCGCTGCTTTTGGGGAAATATCCTTAGGTACACCCACCGCTTTTACCATCGTAGGCTGGTTCAAGTGATACAGTAATGATGACATCCCCTCAAAACCAATAGTCCCGAAGAGCTGCTCATAATGCAAGGAACCATCCGCCTTTTTAAAAACAGTATGTCGTTTATGGGGTATGTCCCCCAATGTATGATATAGAGGCATAATTGCATGATTTTGTTGTACTTATTAAAAATACGACAATCTATCCTGCCAATAAAATACAATCCCGTGAATTATGGATCGCCTTTTCATTATATGGGCCGATATTTCGGGAAAAGGCATAAAAAAAGCCTCCCAGAATTAGGAAAGCCTTTCATTGGATAATGCCCTAAGACATTTTCACCATAGCCCCGACCGAAATCGAAGCTCAACACAACAATGCAAATATACAAAGGTTTTTCGTATTCCTGATACAGTTCGGAACAATTCTAAAAGCTATTCTTTCACTTTATAGGGTCTAACGATCAATCGAGCCGCCTTATCGAAATTGATGTAATTATACATCCGGTTAAAAAAGACGATCAATCATTTTTATTCTTTTATTAACTTATGAAAAAACCGATTTTTCGTACCTTAAGAATAAAACATGAAAAACACGGCAATGTTCTGGGTCGCCAATACCACCATTACCCTGGTTATCTTAACGATAATGGCCACCATGAACTTCCCTTTCAATTGGGTATTCTATGTTACCGTATTGGGGCAATTCATGGTAGTTTATATGGTTTACAAGGTCTTGACCGATAAGTATACCACGACCAAGACTTTCAAGGATTTTTACGAAGATCACCCCATAGGCCGATCTAACTAATCCATTACGGCATTTTTTCTGTTCAGTGAAGATTTTCTCGGTGCGTTCATACCGAGTTCGGGAATGACCAATAAGGGTATCTGGGTATGGAAAGCCATACGCTTGACCACAGCCTCCCGGGTCATTTTTTCCATATAGCTATGTTGGTAATTCAGCATGGCCATCAAATGGATATCCAATTCTTTGGTGAACACATCCAAGGTTTTGGAAACCGAGTTCAGTTCTGAAACCGTATGTACGTAATGTTCCACCTCATTGAGGTATTTTCGCAACATATTCAGATTGAACATTTGGATCTCGGTCAACGCCTTGATCTCATATTGCACATGAACAATACGTATGGCCGCTTTAAAAGCCTTGGCCAAATCTATGATCGGCTGTAATTCCGAAAGGGAATAAAACCTATTGAAGTCGGTCGCGAAGGCGATTTGTGTTGGACTTATATACTCAAAATATTGCGGAATCGCCAATACCGGACAGTTCTTTACGGACTTAATGATACGCACGGTGTTACTTCCCATAAAGACCTCATCCAACCCTGAAGCCCCTTTGGTACCGGTGACCACCATATCGATCCCTTCCCTTTCCACAATATCCTTTATTTCATCGACAAGAAGACTGAAAGACGAAATGGTCTTATAAGTATGCCCTGGGAAATTATAACTTTTCCCGATTTTACGAACCACTTCCTCCAGTCCCTGTTCAGAAATTTCACGAACGTTCTTTTCCTGTGCATGTCCTACATGGGTCGCCATAAACCTACTACTTACAATAGCAGGGGTATAGGTGTTGAGTAGATGAAAAACACATTTCTCATCCTTGAACAATTCAATCGCATACTTGGTTGCATTCCAAGCATTCTCAGAAAAGTCCGTAGGCAATAATATATTTCTCATTCCAATCAATTTTTATTTTGGTGTAAAATTATCGGAAGGTAGGAGCCTAAACTATGACTTATATCAGTTTTTACAAAAAGTCACAACCCCCTTATAATAAGGATGTTTGAAGGATGTATTTAGAAAAAAACAGGAAATAAAATGAAGGTTTCAAAAGCCTTCCGTAAGTTCTTGGAGCAATTTTTCGTTCAAAACCCCAATTTTTTTACCCGAGGTCTTGATCATCCCTTTCTTCTTGAATTCGGAAATGATCCGTATGGCCGATTCCGTAGCGGTACCGACTACGTTGGCGATATCCTCTCGGGAAAGTGTAAGTACAAGGAAGCCTTGTTCATCTTCCCCATAATTGCTTTTAAGGTACAGGAAAGCTTCGGCAATACGCTGCTTCACGGTTTTCTGTGACATGTTCACGATGACATCATCGGCCTCCTTAAGATCATGGGCCATATGTCGCAATATTTCAACCGCATAATCGGGATTTCTATTGAGGGTATGCACAATGCTATCCTTTGGAATGAAACAGACCTCCATATCACTGACAGCCACGGCACTTAAGTTGGTATACTCTTCGGCGATCACGGACCTTTGTCCCATGACCTCTCCTTTGCTGGCCAATTTTACGATCTGATCTTTTCCGTTCGCACTTAATTTTGATAGTTTGGAAATACCATCCCTGACACAGAAAACCCCGTCCAGTTTATCCCCCTCTTCAAAAAGGGCTTCCCCTTTCTTGACTTTTTTTGTGACCTTTGTGTCCGAAACCTTCTTTAACTCCGCCTTGCTCATGGCACGAAAAGAGTTAAACTGCCTTATAATACAGTTTTCACACCTGCTATGATTTCCCTCATCCATAATTAATGTTGTTTGGACTTTCCTAAATATGGTATAAAAATATTGAAAAGGTGACAATTATCATATAATATTTCATTAAAGTTATCGATATTTGTTAAAGGTATAAGCAAGAGTTAATGGATAAGGTCCAATGTTATCACTGTGGTGACGATTGTGGCAGGAATCCCATCGTATATGATGGGAAGGATTTCTGTTGCAATGGTTGCAAAACGGTATACGAAATTTTCTCCAGCAACGACCTTGAGCATTATTACGAGTTGCAATCCGCTGCCGGGGCGACCCCTAAAGAGGTTGAAAGCAAATATGACTTTCTGGACGACCAAAAGATCATCGAAAAACTATTGGAATTCAATGAGGACAACCTTCAAATCATAAATCTTCATATACCCCACATCCATTGTAGTTCCTGTATATGGATTTTGGAAAACCTGAACAAACTGAATCCCTCGATCAGTAGTTCTCAAGTGGATTTCCCCAAAAAAACAGTGCGTATCGTTTTTAATCCGCAAACCACAGGACTGAAGGACTTGGTCATCTTATTGGCACGCATTGGGTATGAACCCTATATTTCCCTTGATGATTTTGACAAAGGCAAGAAGCATGTAGATCGTGGATTGATCTATAAATTGGGAGTAGCGGGATTTGCCTTTGGGAATGTGATGTTCCTTTCTTTTCCTGAATATTTTGAGGTGAATGAATTTTGGCTCGATCAATACAAATTTTTGTTTCGCTGGCTGATGTTCGCTTTTTCCTTACCCGTTGTTTTTTATGCAGGCCAAGATTATTTGGTTTCGGCCTATAAAGGACTGCGTTCAAAAATCATGAATATCGATGTACCCATCGCCCTCGGTATCTTGACGCTGTTCCTCCGAAGTACCGTTGACATCATCTTTGATTGGGGGTCTGGTTTTTTTGACAGTTTAACCGGACTGATCTTTTTTCTCTTGGTCGGCAAGTTCTTCCAACAAAAAACCTATTCCTTCCTTTCCTTTGAGCGGGATTATAAATCGTATTTCCCCATTGCCGTGACCAAGATCGACAATGGCAAGGAAGCGACCGTGCAGGTATACGATATCAAAAAAGGCGATCGACTACTGATTCGGAATGAGGAGCTGATTCCGGTCGATGGCATCCTTATCAACGGTAAGGCACAGATCGATTATAGTTTTGTCACCGGCGAATCCGAGCCGGTTTTCAAAGCATCGGGAGACAAGATCTATGCAGGGGGCAAACAATTGGACGGCGCCATTGAAATGGATGTCCTGAAAACCGTTTCACAAAGTTATTTGACCCAACTTTGGAGCAGCACCGTTTTTAGCCAGGACAAGGAAAGTAGGTTCCAAACCTTGACCGATAGTATCGGAAAGCGTTTTACCTGGGCCGTTTTGACCATAGCCTTCATAACCACCGCCTTTTGGCTGTATCATGACAGCAGCAAGGCCATGAATGTCTTTACGGCCGTGCTTATAATCGCCTGCCCTTGCGCCATAGCCCTGGCAGCTCCCTTTACCCTAGGGAATATGCTTCGGATCTTTGGCCGCAAGAAATTCTATTTGAAAAACACACAGACCATTGAGCAATTGGCACAATTGGACACTGCGATTTTTGACAAGACCGGCACCATTACCACTACCCAAAAAAGCAGTGCCACCTATGAAGGCATGCAATTGTCCCTAGCCGAAGAATCCCTATTGAAGAACACCTTACGGGCATCCAACCACCCCCTGAGCCGAACATTATACGATATGTTGGCCGAACACAATATCGTACCCCTTGATGATTTTCAAGAACATTTGGGCAAAGGTATCGAAGGCCAAAAAGATAAAGGATCGATCAAGGTAGGGTCGGCCGATTTTGTTGGCAATACCACAGATCAAGAGACAGAAACAACATCGGTGCATATTAGCTCGAACAACACCTATAAAGGTCGTTTTGTTTTCCATAACCATTATAGGGATGGCCTATCCCATGTTTTTAAAGCCATGGGGCAACATTTGGATCTTGCCATTTTATCAGGGGACAATGAAGGGGAAAAAAACAGGCTCGAGAACCTATTACCTCCGCTGACCCCCATGTATTTCAACCAAAAACCCAAGGATAAACTCCATTTTATCCAGAAGCTCCAAGAGCAGGGTAAAAAGGTGATGATGGTCGGGGACGGACTCAATGATGCCGGTGCCTTGGCACAAAGCAATGTGGGAATAGCCATATCGGAGAATGTCAACGTTTTTTCGCCGGCATGCGATGGCATACTAGACGCCTCAAAATTCAAAGAACTGAACCAATATATCCTGACTTCAAAAAAAGCAATGAAAATCATTAAACTGAGTTTTTTACTCTCCTTTGTTTATAATGTTGTCGGTTTGTATTTTGCCGTTACCGGGCAGTTAGAACCGGTTATTGCAGCCATTCTAATGCCTTTGAGCTCCATAAGCGTAGTTGGGTTCACGACGCTGGCCACAAATGCCTTAGGAAGAAAAATAAATTAATGTAAAAAAACATGACAAATATCATAGTATGCACAAAGGTGTATACATATGTTTGAGTCGAATTTCAGGTAAGGTATGAGTGTTATTTATGTGTTATTGGCTATTAGCCTTGTCGTTGCTATAGTCTTTTTCACGATTTTTATAATTTCCGTTCGCAGCGGGCAGTACGATGATTCGTATACGCCCTCTGTGCGTATGCTATTTGAAGATGAGATAGTTAAGAAGGTCCCATCCAAAAACAAAGAGAAGAAGAATAAAACAAACCAACTAAAACAAAGTCAAAAATTGTAATTATGGAAGTACAACAATTCTATTACGATAACAAAATCGTAAAAAATTTCCTTTATGCGACCATTTTCTGGGGCGTTGTGGGAATGTCCGTGGGGCTCTTGCTCGCCTTCATGTTTCTTTTCCCCAATGTCACCGATGGTATCCCATGGTTAAGTTTTGGTCGTCTTAGGCCTTTGCATACCAATGCCGTGATTTTTGCATTTGTAGGGAATGCCATATTCGCAGGGGTCTACTACTCTACCCAGCGATTGTTAAAAGCCCGTATGTACAGCGATTTCTTGAGCAAGTTCAACTTTTGGGGCTGGCAATTGATCATAGTCGCTGCAGCGATTACACTTCCATTGGGGTATACTTCTACCAAGGAATATGCGGAATTGGAATGGCCCATTGATATCGCTATTGCCGTAGTATGGGTGGCCTTCGGGGTAAACTTGATCGGTACGATGTTCAAAAGAAGGCAACGCCACCTATATGTGGCCATTTGGTTTTATCTAGCCACTTTCGTGACCGTTGCCGTACTTCATATTTTCAATAGTCTGGAACTTCCGGTAAGCGCCTTAAAAAGTTACTCCGTTTATGCAGGGGTTCAGGATGCCTTGGTACAATGGTGGTACGGTCACAACGCCGTAGCCTTCTTCCTGACCACCCCTTTCTTGGGACTTATGTACTATTTTGTCCCTAAAGCAGCCAATAGACCGGTCTATTCCTATAGACTTTCGATTGTCCACTTTTGGTCTTTGATCTTTATCTATATATGGGCAGGACCACACCATTTGTTGTATTCCGCTTTACCCGATTGGGCACAGAACTTGGGTGTTGCCTTTTCCGTTATGCTGATCGCACCATCATGGGGTGGTATGATCAACGGATTACTGACTTTGCGCGGGGCTTGGGACAAGGTTCGTGTAGATCCCACCTTAAAATTCATGGTCGTTGCGATTACCGGTTACGGGATGGCAACCTTTGAAGGTCCAATGCTTTCACTTAAAAACGTAAATGCCATTGCCCACTTTAGCGATTGGATCGTTGCCCACGTACATGTCGGTGCTTTGGCTTGGAACGGCTTCCTGACCTTTGGTATGATTTACTGGTTGGTCCCTAAAATGTTCAAGACCAAATTGCATTCCCTTGGCATGGCCAACTTCCATTTTTGGATAGGAACCTTGGGTATTATTCTATATGCCTTGCCCATGTACGTTGCAGGGTTTACACAAGCCTTGATGTGGAAAGAATTCAACCCTGACGGCACCTTGGCCTACGGAAACTTCTTGGAAACCGTACATGAGATCATTCCTATGTATTGGATGCGGGCCATAGGTGGTAGCTTGTACATTCTAGGTATGTTCACCTTGGTTTTCAATGTTATCGCGACCATAAGATCCGGAAGCAAAGTAGAAGACGAATTGGCAGAAGCTCCCGCATTGGCGCGAGTATCGAGCAGGAGAACTGCCGGTGAAACTTTACATACCTGGTTGGAGCGTAAGCCGGTACAAATGACGATATGGGCCACAGTGGCCATTCTTATCGGCGGTATGATCGAAATCGTACCGACCATCATGGTAAAATCGAACATCCCGACCATAACCAGCGTAAAACCGTACACCCCATTGGAATTGGAAGGTAGGGACCTTTATATACGTGAAGGTTGTGTTAGCTGCCATTCCCAAATGGTTCGCCCATTCCGTAGTGAAGTAGAACGTTATGGGGAATATGCCAAAGCCGGGGAGTTCGTTTACGACCACCCCTTCCTATGGGGCAGTAAACGTACCGGTCCTGATTTATTACGGGTTGGAGGCAAATATTCCGACAACTGGCATTTAAACCATATGTACGACCCACAAAGTACGTCATCGGGTTCTATCATGCCCGCCTATAGATGGCTGGTCATCAATGAACATGATCGCAGTGCCATTCAGACGAAAATGGAAGCCATGGTGAGCCTAGGGGTCCCGTACACCGAAGAAGAGATCGCCAATGCCTTTGAGCTAATGGACGCACAAGCGACAAAAATCGAGAAAAATCTTTACGCCGATCCCGATTTTGTAAAATCCTATGAGGCCGATAAACAATACGCCCAAGAGAACGGATTGGATTTTGTGGAAATGAAGGATCGTGAAATCGTTTCCTTAATCGCCTACTTGCAGCGTTTGGGTACCGACATCAAAGTAAAGGAAACAGGGGAATTATTAACCGAAAACGAGTAAGCCATGCTAAAATTCATAAAAGGTCACCTGGAAAGTATTGATGGGGTAACCACCTATCCCTTGATATCGTTAGTCATATTCTTTGTCTTCTTTGCATTGCTTTTTTGGTGGGTATTCACCGCTCGCAAAGCATACATTGATGAGGTAAGCGCACTCCCTTTAGAAGATAACAACCAAAACAATAAACTAGAATTATGAAAAATATGTCACCCTGGTGGATCAGGATCCCCGTAACCTTCTTCATCATTTTCGGATTGATGGAGTACTTTATAGACTCTGGAGAACAACTGGCAATTTTCGAGTATCCCATTACACAATTCTTTATGTTGATGGTACTCTTGATATTGATTGCCATGGAAGTGATATTGAAGTCCATCGAAAGCGTCATGTTCCAAACCTTAAGTGAAGAGGGAAAACAACGCTACCTGGAAGCAAAGGCAAAACAGTGGGAATGGCCTTGGGGCAAAAAAGTTTGGGCCAAAATGACCGCCCACAAACCCATTGAGGAAGAAGGCGAGATCATACTCGACCATAATTATGACGGCATAAAGGAATTGGACAACGACCTACCCCCTTGGTGGGTATGGATGTTCTATGCCACTGCCGTTTTTGCCGTGGTGTATTTGGTCCGTTTCCATATATATGGGGATTACGACCAAGAATTGGAATATGAACAAGAAGTTGCCGCCGCCAATCTGGCCATTGAGGAATACAAGAGAACCGCCAAGGACCTCGTCGATGCCAATACGGTGGAATTATTGACCGATGCTTCCGATTTGAATGCAGGTAAGGCCATATTCGAAACCACCTGTGTAGCTTGTCACATGGCCGATGGTGGTGGTGGTATCGGACCCAACCTGACCGATGACCATTGGATTCTGGGTGGGGGCATCAAAAATGTCTTCAACACCATTTCCGAAGGAGGTCGTGACGGTAAGGGAATGGTATCCTGGAAATCGAACTTCAAACCTGCGGAAATAGCCCAGATAGCCAGTTATGTACTTAGTTTACAAGGAACCACACCCGCTAACCCCAAAGCACCGGAAGGTGACCTATGGGTAGACGAGAATGCACCTGCAAAGGAAGGAACACAAGAACAAACACCAGAACAAGCGACCGATTCAGTAACAGTGGCCGTGAATTAATAATATTCTTTACCCAAAAGAAGATTAGACAATGGCAGAACAGGAAAAAGAGAATTTTCGGGATAGCATAGGCACCATAACCGAAGAAGGTAAACGCGCTTGGGTATTTCCCAAAAAGCCAAGTGGTAGATTTTATACGTATAGAAAAGTTGTAAGTTATTTTTTGCTGGCTTTCTTGATATTGTCGCCCTTTATCAAAATCGGTGGCAACCAATTCTTAATGTTCAATGTATTGGAACGGCGTTTCAATATATTCGGCTTTCCGTTCTGGCCGCAGGATTTTCATCTGTTCGTGATCTCTATGATCATAGGCGTTATTTTCATCGCACTGTTTACCGTTGCTTTCGGGCGCATTTTCTGTGGATGGATCTGCCCCCAGACCATATTTATGGAAATGGTCTTTAGACGCATCGAGTTTTGGATCGATGGCGACCGTCATTCCCAAATGCGCTTGGACCGTCAACCCTGGAACGCCGAGAAAATAAGGAAAAGGGTGACCAAATGGATTGTCTTTTTCCTCATATCCTTCATTATAGCCAATGTATTCTTGGCCTATTTGATAGGTAGCGACAGGCTGATAGAATATATTACCGATGGCCCTTTGGTACATCTTAGTACATTGGTCGCACTCTTGGTATTTACAGGGGTATTCTATTTTATTTTCGCCTGGTTTAGGGAGCAGGTCTGTATTATCGCTTGCCCTTACGGTAGAATGCAAGGTGTTCTGCTCGACAACAAATCCATTATCGTTGCCTATGACCATAAACGGGGCGAAGCTGAGAATGGCCGTAAAAAATTCCGGAAAAACGAAGACCGAGAAGCTTTGGGTTATGGCGATTGTATCGATTGTAAACAATGTGTACATGTATGCCCCACGAACATCGATATACGAAACGGGACACAACTCGAATGTATCAACTGTACCGCCTGTATCGATGAATGCGATACGGTTATGGAAAAAATAAACCTTCCTAAAGGTCTGATCCGTTACGCCAGTGAGGACGAGATCACCAAAAAGGAAAAATTCAAATTCACGCCAAGATTAAAAGGCTATTCGGCAGTATTGTTTATTTTGACCGGTATTCTAATAGGTATGCTGTTCTTAAGAAATGACCTTGAAGCCAACATACTGAGACTTCCTGGCCAATTATACGAACACAAGGAAAACAATATCATCAGCAACGTTTTTACCTATAAATTGATCAACAAGACCACTAGGGAGGTTGATGATGTCAGCTTTAAATTATTATCCCATAAAGGGACCATAAAGTTGGTTACCCAAAATAATTTTGAGGTACCGGCACAAGGGCTGGCCGAAGGTACTTTATTCATAGAAATCAACAATGCCGCCCTTAATGGGGATAAGGACAAATTGAAAATAGGGGTCTATAGTGGAGATAAATTAATAGAAACCACTACAGCCAGGTTTTTGGCTCCAAGGAGTTACAATTAACGGATATAAACAATAAAGAAAGACTATTATGAAGATCAATTGGGGAACAGGGATTGTCTTGGCATTTATCGGTTTTATCAGCTTTATATTATTTTTCGTAATACGTATGAACATGGATGATCATGCCAACCATGATCTGGTCACCGAAGAATATTACAAGCAGGAGTTAAAATACCAAAATGAGATCGATGCCGAAACCAACGCCAACAACCTCTCCTCAAAAGTAATTATTGAAAAAAAACCGGAAGGCTTAACCGTCGCCTTTCCCAAAGAAATCGACTTAAAGAAAATCAAAGGCACTGTGTCCCTATACAGACCATCCAATAAGCACTTGGATTTCGACTTACCCATAAGTTTATCCAATACACATTTGCTCATACCTGACAATCGTTTGTTGGGTGGTCGCTGGGACATTAAAATTTCTTGGGAATATCTTGACAAGCCCTATTTATTCAAAAAAAGCATCACCTATTAATCATGTTATTATCTGCACTGGTATTGGGTCTTATGGGCAGTTTACACTGTGTGGGAATGTGCGGCCCGATAGCTTTCATGCTTCCGGTCGATAGGGATAACAACATTAAGAAAATCTTGCAGGTTACCCTGTACCATTTTGGCCGACTCCTGGCCTACGGAATGATCGGTCTTGTTTTCGGACTTTTGGGCAAAGGGCTTTATGTGTTCGGTATGCAGCAGAAACTATCGATAATCATAGGCATTATAATGATCGTCGTTGTCCTGATTCCTTACAGATCATTCAATACATATAATTTTTCGAAGCCCTTATTCCGGATCATATCGCGGATAAAAAGCCGCTTGGGCAAGGAATTGAAGAAAAAATCACCCGATACGTTCCTGACCATTGGCTTCCTTAACGGTTTCTTACCCTGTGGTTTGGTCTATATGGCGCTATTTGGGGCCATAGCCATGGGAAGTACCCTGAAAGGCGGACTCTATATGGTACTTTTCGGACTGGGTACGGTACCGCTAATGACCACCGCCATCTATATGAGCGGTTTTTTACAGCGCTCGGCAAAACGAAAGATCCAACAACTCATTCCCGTATTCGTAGTGATCATCGGGGTATTGTTCATTTTAAGGGGCCTTGGACTGGGAATACCCTATATTTCTCCAAAACCCGTCACGAACATGACCTCCAGCACTATGGAATGCCACCCTTAGTATTTTACCCCCTATTTTGATCACCCGCCTGGGTTTTAACGAACCCATACCGGTCGAATAAGACTTGAAACCACCCTTCAAGGGAATAAAAACCCCATTCAGTGTTGGAGATCGATTATTTTTTTACTTTTGTTAACCACTTGGTTAAACCATATAGTTAATGAAAGACATAAACACGGAACAAAATATATTGAATGCCGCAATAACGGTATTTCAAAAAAAGGGCATGGCCGGGGCACGTATGCAGGAAATTGCCGATGAAGCCCAAATAAACAAAGCCATGCTGCATTATTACTTTAGGAACAAACAACAACTGTTCGAGGCCGTTCTTATGAAGGCATTTCAAAAACTGGCCCCACAAATGAACATTATTTTCGCAATGGAGATCAATGTGTACGATAAGATAAGGCAATTCACATCAAGCTATATCGACTTTGTCCTTGAAAACCCCTATCTGCCCACGTTCATCATCCACGAGTTGAACAACGACCCCCAATTTGCCACAAAACTTATGGCGCACCCCAACAAACCCGATCCCAAACCACTTTTACGTCAGTTCGAAGAAGAAATAAAAGCTGGAAACATAAAAGACATCCCCCCAGTTCAACTTCTTTTGAACCTATTTTCACTAACCATCTTTCCCTTTGTAGGGGAAACATTGTTCAAGGTCATCCTCGATATATCCGACACCCACTATCACGAATTGCTCATAGCGCGCAAAACCGAATTAGCGGACAGGTTTATAGAAAGTATAAGAACTTAAGTATCAGTACAAAGCAAACCAATTCAAAATGGACATTTCACTACATAAAGTCATCAGCATAGGCAGTTTCCTTTTACTTTTTGTACCGAAACTCGAAGCCCAACACCTATTGACCCTTGATGAATGTTTTGATAAGGTCACCGAAAATCACCCCTTGGCGGCCCAAAAAACAGTACTGAACGAACAATCCGATTTGGATATCGCGGCGATCCGTAAAGAAAAACTACCCCAATTCGACATAAACGCCCAAGCTTCCTATCAATCGGATGTGACCCATTTGAACATTGACCTCCCGAACATCACGGTTACCCCGGCAAACAAAGACCAATACAAGGCCACTTTGGATGCCAGTCTACCCATTTACAATGGCGGACTTATCGCAGCAAGGGCCAAGGTCAAAGAAAGTCAAGCGCGAGTAGGACTGCAGGAAGTGGAAGTCAATCTCTATACCCTTAAAAACAAGATCAATGAAGTATACCTTTCGATACTGCTTTTACAGGAAAACCACTTATTATTGGAGGCCAAAGAGAAACAATTGCAGTCACGCCTGGATGAAGTTTCGGCCGGAGTGGCATATGGCACTTTACTTCCTTCCACGGCAGATGCCCTTCTTGTGGAACTTTTGAAAATAAAACAAAAATATATAGCGCTTGATCATTCAAAAACAAGTCTGATCAAAAGACTATCCCTCTTAATGGGAAGCGATCTTAAGGCAGACGTCGTTTTGGAAACCCCAAGGGTCACCTTGACGGTAGAAAATAATTCCCGAAGACCCGAACTTACCTTATTCGATCTACAAAAAGAAGAAATCGACTTTTCCGTACTACAATTGGAAAAAACAAAATTACCAAAGTTGAATGTTTTCGCCCAAGGGGGTTATGGCAATCCCGGATTGAACATGCTAGACAATTCCTTTACCACCTTTTACATGACAGGGATAAAATTGAATTGGAACATATTCGATTGGAATAGGAACAAAACCAAAAGTAAAGCCCTAGCCCTCAATAAAGAACTCATTAAAACACAAGAAGCGGCTTTTGAACTCAATACGAACCTCGAACTTGTACAACTCCGATCGGAAATCGAAAAGTTGGAAGGGTATTTGGCCATAGACCGGGAAATCATCCCGATTCGGGAAAGAATGGTTGAAACGGCCGTATCCCAATTAAAAAACGGGATGATAACCTCCTCGGCCTATATCGCCGAATTCACCGACCTATTTGAAGCAAAAAGCAATTTAAACCTGCATAAGATACAGCTGTTAATGCAACAGATAACGTACCAAATAACCAACGGAACTTATGGGCTCAACTAATTCGAACCTTATCAAACACTCCTGTACCATGAAAAATTCAACCGTATTGACCCTACTCATCATCGCAATCAGTTTGGTATCCTGCAACGGCAATGGGGATAAAGCCGACGGTTACGGAAACTTCGAGGCCACCGAAACCACCATATCGTCCGAAGCAACCGGCAAATTGTTGTTTTTAGATGTGGAAGAAGGCCAAGTACTCCAAGAAAACCAAGTGGTCGGTGTGGTCGATACGATACAATTATCCTTAAAAAGAGACCAATTGATGGCCACTAAAAAGAGTGTTTTTTCCAAATCACGTAATGTGCTTTCCCAACGGGAGGTGCTTAAAGAACAATTGAAAGTTGCGGAAAATGACCTCAAAAGGATCCAAAACCTTATCCGCGAAAAGGCCGCTACCCAAAAACAATTGGACGACATCACTGGGCAAATAGACGTCCTGAAACAGCAAATGATCAGTATAGAGACGCAAAATGCACCCATCGTTGCCGAGGTCAACAGTATCGAAGTACAAATTCAACAGATTGAAGATCAAATTAAAAAAAGTATCATCGTAAATCCGTTAAAAGCAACGGTCCTTACAAAATATGCCGAACCTCACGAAGTAACCGCCTTTGGCAAGCCCTTATATAAAATCGCCGATCTTAATGTGATGGAGCTCCGCGTATATATCAGTGAACCCCAATTGACCGACGTGAAGCCCGGAAACCAAGTAACGGTAAAAATCGATGCTCAGGAAGGAATGAAATCCTACCAAGGTACGGTTTCATGGATTTCCGATACGGCGGAATTTACCCCGAAAATCATACAAACCAAGGAAGAACGGGTAAACCTGGTTTATGCCGTTAAGGTATTGGTGAAAAATGACGGCAGTCTAAAGATAGGGATGCCCGCAGAAATTTGGATTACCCATAACGAAGAATAAACTCCCGTTACCCATGTCGATCATCGTAAAAAACATAAGTAAGTCCTATAAGCAGGTAAAGGCCCTGGACAATATTTCCTTAGAGGTACCATCCGGGGAGTTGTTTGGATTGATAGGTCCTGACGGTGCGGGTAAAACCACCTTATTCCGGATCTTGACGACATTGTTACTCCCCAATGAAGGAACCGCTTCCGTAACCGGATATGATATCGTAAAGGATTATAAATCCATTAGAAACACCGTTGGTTATATGCCAGGGCGATTCTCCCTCTATCAAGACCTTACCGTGGAAGAGAACCTTCGGTTCTTTGCTACGATTTTCGGCACCACCATTGAAGAGAACTACGACCTTATACGGGACATTTATGTTCAAATTGAACCTTTTAAAAACAGAAGGGCCGGAAGGCTTTCGGGCGGTATGAAACAAAAATTGGCCCTTTCATGTGCATTGATCCATAAGCCCAAAGTATTGTTTTTGGATGAACCCACGACAGGTGTCGATCCCGTATCGCGGAAAGAGTTTTGGGAAATGTTGAAGCGACTGCAAGAACAACAGATTACCATTTTCGTTTCGACACCCTATATGGACGAGGCAGCGCTTTGTGACAACATAGCTTTGATCACCAATGGCAAGATCTTACGCATTGATACGCCAGAAGGCATAAAAGCTTCCTTTCCCCATAAAATATACAAGGTAAAATCAACAAAAACCTTTAAACTGATTCAAGATTTAGGGGCTTATGAACAAACCCATAGTGCTTATCCCTTTGGGGAATATATCCATTTCACCCCCAATACGACGGCCTTCAGGACCCAAGATTTGACCCATTTCCTTAAAGAAAACCATCATACGAATATTGAGGTTTTCGAAACCGGCCCCACGATCGAAGATACGTTCATGGAATTGTCCGATTAAAACCCCAAAAAGCATCGTCCCCTATTTTGAACCAGATGACCCATAACGAAGAATGAATACGAAAAATGCCATACAAGTAGAAAACCTGACCAAAACATTCGGCGCTTTTACCGCGGTCAACAATATCTCATTCCATGTGGGTAAAGGTGAAGTATTCGGTTTTCTTGGGGCAAATGGTGCTGGAAAGACAACAGCCATGAAAATGCTGATCGGTATTTTAAAGCCGAGCTCGGGCAATGCCCTTGTCGCCAATTTCGATATTGCCACCCAGGCAGATAGCGTTAAGAAAAGCATTGGATACATGAGTCAGCGGTTCTCTTTGTACAATGACCTCACCATAAAGGAGAACATCACTTTCTTTGGGGGTATCTACGGACTTAATAAAGCGGATATCAAAACAAAGACCCACGCCTTGATCGATGATCTGGGATTGCACGACGAAGCCAACAAACTTGTAGGTGCGTTGCCCTTGGGATGGAAACAGAAAGTGGCCTTTTCGGTATCGCTCTTACACGACCCTCAGATTATTTTCCTTGATGAACCTACCGGAGGGGTAGACCCCATTACCCGTAGGCAATTTTGGGAAATGATCTATCGGGAAGCGGACAAAGGCAAAACGATTTTCGTAACCACCCATTATATGGATGAAGCGGAATATTGTAATCGGGTATCGATTATGGTCGAAGGAAAAATAGAGGCTTTGGATACCCCCAAAAACCTGAAGACAACATACAACGCGGATTCGATGGACCAAGTGTTCTTAAAATTGGCAAGAAACTTAGCATAAGGGAATGAAACGATTCATTGGATTCATACAAAAGGAATTTTACCATATCCTAAGGGACAGGCGCTCATTGTTCATTCTGTTCGGAATGCCCATTGCGCAGGTCTTGCTTTTCGGTTTTGCCATTACCAATGAGATAAATAATGTGGATATTGCCATCCTTGACCATTCTAAAGATGCAACCACCAAAGAAATCATCGCTAAAATAGCCGCTTCCGAATATTTCAGCATTAAACAGATCATACCCAATGAAGCTGCCATAGAACCCGCTTTTAAAAAGGGGCACATCAAAGCGGTCTTGAATTTTGAAAAGGATTTCAGTAAAAAATTGATCACTGAGAACAAAGCGACCCTACAGATCCTGACCGATGCCACTGACCCCAATACGGCCAACACCATAAGCAACTATACTTCATCGATCTTAAAGAACTACCAACAAGACCTGAACAAAGCCGCACAGACCTCCTATAAAATAGAACCCAAGGTACGCTTGGCCTTTAACCCCGAACTTAAAAGCGTTTTTATGTTCGTACCTGGGGTCATGACGGTTATCCTAATGCTGGTTTCGGCCATGATGACTTCCATATCGATAACCCGGGAAAAGGAACTTGGCACGATGGAAATTTTATTGGTCTCCCCCTTAAAACCCTTTCAGGTAATTATCGGAAAGGTCGTACCCTACATCCTACTGGCCGTTGTCAATGCCGTTGTAATCATTCTATTAAGCCTTTTCGTTTTCAAAATGCCCGTTGAAGGCAGTTTGTTCCTATTGGGGGCCGAAAGCATTCTTTTCATTATCAACGCCCTATCATTGGGCATTCTGATCTCGACGTTGGCCCGCACCCAGCAAACCGCCATGATGGTTTCCTTAATGGGCTTAATGCTACCGGTGATTTTATTGTCGGGTTTTATATTTCCCATTAGCAGTATGCCCCTGCCCCTTCAGATCATAAGCAATATCATTCCGGCCAAATGGTTTATCATCATCATAAAAGGAATTATGTTGAAAGGAGTCGGATTGGACTTTATATGGAAAGAAACCCTGATCTTGATCGGAATGACCTTGTTCTTCATTGCCATTAGTATTAAGAAATATAAAATTCGATTGGAGTAATGAACATCATTCGCTATATCATACAAAAGGAATTCCGCCAAATTTTCAGGAACAAAGCCATGTTGCCGATCATATTTATAATGCCATTGATCCAACTGATCATTCTTTCGAATGCGGCTTCATTTGAGGTAAAGAACATCAAATTCGGATATATCGATAATGACAGGACCTCCTCTTCCAGGGAGCTGATCGAAAATTTCAACGCCTCGACGTATTTTAATGTACTCACCGACTTTTCCTCTTCCAAGCAGGCGAAATCGGCCATGTTGAACGGTGATGTTGATGTGGTCCTGGAAATCCCCCGACATTTCAACCGAAACCTCATAAAAGAAAAGAAAACCGACCTATCGGTCACGATCAATGCCATAGATGGGGCCGCAGCGGGTGTTGAAAATGTTTATGTAAACCAAATCGTTGAACGCTTCAATGCAAATACCAAGGTCCAATTAATCCAACTGGGAACCGCAGGCGTACAGCCACAGATCATAGATACCATTCCATTATTTTGGTACAATGAGACCTTGAATTACAAAACCTTTATGGTACCCGGGATTTTGGTACTATTGGTGACGATGATCACCCTTTTCCTTTCCGGGATGAACGTGGTTCGGGAAAAGGAAATAGGCACTTTGGAGCAAATAAATGTTACCCCAATCAAAAAACATCAGTTCATAATCGGTAAATTATTCCCTTTCTTGATTTTGGGGTTGCTGCTTCTGACCGTCGGTTTGATCATTGCCAAAATATTGTTCCATATCCCTATTGTCGGCAGCATCTTTCTCATGTATGGGTATACGGTGATTTATATCCTTGTCATACTTGGTATCGGTTTGTTCATTTCAAATTTTACCGACACCCAGCAACAAGCCATGTTCATCGCTTGGTTCTTTATGGTCATTTTTATTTTGATGAGTGGTTTGTTCACTCCTGTCGAAAGCATGCCGCAGTGGGCCCAAATATTGACAGAGGCCAACCCGATCAAATATTTTGTCCAGGTCATGCGCATGGTCATGCTAAAAGGTGCAGGTTTTTCGGATATTCTTCCCCAATTTGCCAAGACATTACTGTATGCTTTTGCCATGAACGGTTTGGCCGTAATGAGTTATAAAAAATTCACGTAGTTTTATGCCGGAACAAAACATGGACCAATGGCAACAAAGACAGATATAAAAGACCGAAAGGACGTTTCTTTATTGGTCAACACTTTTTACGGAAAAGTCCGGAAAGACAAGATCCTCGGCCCTATCTTCAATAGTATCATCAAGGATTGGGATGCCCATTTGGAACTGTTGACCGATTTCTGGGAAACACAATTCTTCCGAAAGGGAAAATACCTTGGCAACCCCGTAACGGCCCATGAAAAAGTGGATGATATGACGAACCGGACCATAACCCCGGAACACTTTGGGTTTTGGCTCAACCTGTGGTTCGAAACATTGGATGAATTGTTTGAAGGGGATACGGTT
This sequence comes from Maribacter polysaccharolyticus, assembly GCF_028882255.1. Lineage (GTDB taxonomy): Bacteria > Bacteroidota > Bacteroidia > Flavobacteriales > Flavobacteriaceae > Maribacter_A > Maribacter_A polysaccharolyticus. The sequence continues at coordinate 605,570 of NZ_JARBUY010000003.1, read as the reverse complement.
TATATCGCAAAAAACCGGGCCCAAAAAATGAGCACCATGTTATTCATGCAAATGTATCAACACCGATCGAAATAACGCCCCGCCCCCTATTGCCCAATAGACAACATTTATTTCGGATATTTTTGTCCTATTTAAAAATTAATACTATCTTTGCCTCAAATAATGATTGGCATAAATGTTTTCAAAAGCATGTGAATACGGGATTAGGGCAGCAACATATATTGCCTTGCAGTCACTTGAGGGCAAACGGACAAGCCTAAAAGATATCGCAAAGGAAACCGATTCCCCGGTTGCGTTCACGGCCAAGATCCTGCAGCAGTTGTCAAAAAATAAAATCGTTGAATCGGTCAAAGGGGCTTCGGGAGGTTTTGAAATCCAAAAAAGGAATGTACAAACCATAAAACTCAGTCAAATCGTTTACGCCATCGACGGTGATAAGGTATATCATGGATGTGGTCTGGGCTTAAAAGAATGTAATGGCGCTAAACCCTGTCCGGTACATGATAAATTTGTAGGTATTCGCGACGGACTTAAAAATATGTTGGAAACAACGACCTTATTGGAAATGACCACAGGCCTGGAAGTCGGCCTCACCTATTTAAAACGATAAAAAAATTTATCAATAAACAGGACATTTTTATCCTATTTAAAATCAAATCAATTAATACCAAGAGCTATCATGGAAAATACACTAAAGACGAACATTGGGGAGATCGTAGCAGAAGACTACCGCACGGCACAGGTTTTTAAAAATCATAATATTGATTTTTGTTGTAGGGGCAATCGAAGCATACAGGAAGTTGCCGAAAAGAACAACTTGGATGCCGAACAACTCTTGAAAGAAGTCAATGAAATCCTGAATCAAACGAAAGCGGATACCATCGATTTTAAATCATGGCCTTTGGATCTTCTTGCAGACTATATTGAGAAAAAACACCACAGATATGTGGAAAAGCAAATACCGGTTTTAAAACAATACTTGGATAAACTTGCCAACACACATGGCACCAACCATCCCGAACTATATGAAATAAGGGAACATTTCAATAAATCTGCCGACGAACTGACCAAACACTTGAAAAAGGAAGAATTGGTTGTTTTTCCAGCGGTCAGGAAAATGGTCGCAGCCACCCAAAACAGTGCCCTTTTAGATAAATTCCATTTTGGCACCATCCAAAATCCCATACAAGTCATGATGCAGGAACACGATAATGAGGGAGAACGATTTAGACAAATAGTTGCGTTAAGCAATAACTACACCCCACCTGCGGACGGATGCACAACCTATAGGGTAACATTTTCACTATTAAAGGAATTTGAAAATGACCTACACAATCATATTCATTTGGAAAACAATATCCTTTTCCCCAAAGCAGCGGAACTGGAAAAACAATTGGGCGATCCCAGATAATAAATTCACCATAGCATGAAAAAATCACCCATTAAAAGGAATAAGGGCCTGATACCGGTAAGTCGTGATCATCATCACGGCTTACTCCTTTGTTGGAAAATCCGAACAGGGTTCTCCAAGGACATATCGACAGAGCGAATCAAACGGTATACCGATTGGTTCTTCGAAACGCACCTAATGCCCCATTTTGATTTGGAGGAAAAACACATTTTCCCCATACTGGGCAACCAACATGAATTGGTCAAAAAAGCCCTCGCAGAACACCGGAGCTTAATCGCCCTATTCACCGATTGCGATAACATTGAACATGCATTGCACATGATCGTGGAAACCTTGCAAGAACATATTCGTTTCGAAGAGCGGGTATTGTTCCAAGAAATACAGGAAGTAGCTACAGAGGAGCAACTTAACTTGGTAGGGGACCTCCACAAAGAAGAAGACTTTTTGGATAACTTGGAAGACGAATTCTGGGCATAAAAAGATGGAATAAACCTTTCGGAAAACCAATTACTACCCCAGTCATTAGACAATGGTTACAATACAATTACCTTTTGACCTTTGAGAGTATTTTGGAAAGTACCTTACGTTTTAAAGCCCTATACTTTCTTAGATGTTCCAAGTATAAGTCCCGATGTTTCTCGTGATTATTCAAATAAAAAGCATCACAAGCCATATCATCGCATTCATGTGCATTCAACTTCGACGTTTCATAACGGTACATGGTACCCGATTTAAGGGTATTCTCACGACGCATGTTAAGTAGTTCGGTATAAAGTCCGATCGTTCAACAGGGGATTTTCAATGGCTATAAGATAATTCAATTCTTCGCCTATAAAATCCAGACTTTCCGTCCAGCCTTCCATCTCTTTCCTATCCTTCTTCAACATGATTCGACTATCGGACTCGTGTTCATGAAAAATTCGTCTACTCATAATACCATACTAACATTTAATTTTTGATTTCCCTGCTCCACATTGCCAATGGTCAAATGCTGCTCGCCCGAAGGAAACTCCCAAATAATGGTATCGCCCTCCGCATAACCTATAACAGCGGAACCCATAGGGGTCAATAGGGAAATTTTCCCATGCTCAATATTACTTTCCGCAGGTGTGACCAAGGTGAATTTTTTACTCCATCCCTTTTCGGATACAACGGTTATGGTGCTATTAAAGCGAATAACATCATTGGGCATATCCTTTTCATCACAAATTGTTGCGGATTCGATCTCACCACTTAATTTTTTCATCGATTTTCCTAAGGTAACATCCTTGTAATATTTGGAGAGATTCATTAATTTTTTCAGCAAAACATATTCCCTCTTTTCTATGATCAAATTTCCGTATTTCATTTTTCCTGATTTTAGTTATGGGTCCTTTCCCCAAAAAAAAGGATAACCCCGCCTTTACAATAAACTTAGGGCCATAAGGCCCAAGGAATCAACCACATTCCCAACCTTCATAAACATGGTCAATGCCTTGAACCCAACCCAAAAGGGGGAGCATAAAGATTTTGACTATCTATCCAAACTCTTTTTCCATGATATCTTATCAAGGAAAAATTCCACGTTGCTCATACGCTTGTTCCAGCCTTTCAATTGCGATGATAAAAGCAGCCGACCTCATATCTACTCCCCTTTCTTTGGATACTTTCAAAACCTTGGTAAAAGACCCCCTGAGTTTGCTTTCCAATTTGCCCATCACCTCATCCAAATGCCAAATTTCACCGTTCCTATTTTGGAGCCATTCAAAATAACTACCTATAACACCGCCTGAATTACATAATATATCGGGAATGATATCTATTCCCTTTGCCAATAATATCTTCTCGGCCTCAACATCGGTAGGTCCGTTGGCCCCCTCGGCAATCAAATACGCCTTGATACTTGATGCATTTTCCGAGGTTATCTGGTTGCCCAGGGCAGCTGGCACACAGATATCACAGTCCAAACCAAAGAAATCCTTATTCTCTATCGGTAAGGCTCCAACATAGCCTAGGATACTTCCGTTATTGGCTTGGGAATATTCCAAGAGCTTTTCGACTGAAATCCCTTCTTCATTATGAATACTGCCATACGCATCTTGGACCGCGGTTAATATTGCGCCTTCTTTTTCGAGAAAATATGCGGTCCAATACCCTACGTTACCAAAACCCTGTACGATGAATTTCTTCTCTTTAAGGTCAACTTTCTTATTTTCGGCCCAAAACTTGATATTGAGGAAAACCCCAAATCCTGTGGCTCTATCCCTACCCTCTGAACCACCAACACCAATCGGTTTACCCGTAACGACATGCATGTTCTTTGATCGCTCATTTGGTGATTTCGTCGACATATACGTATCCAATATCCAGGCCATAGTCTGTGGGTTCGTATTGACATCGGGTGCAGGAATATCCAACTCCGGACCAATATTATCGCCTAAGGCATAGGTAAACCTACGGGTAATACGTTCCAGTTCTGTTTGACTGTATTTTGAAGGAAGTAATTGTATTCCTCCTTTGGCCCCGCCATAAGGCAGGCCTGCCAAAGACGTTTTCCAGGTCATCCACATGGCCAAAGCCCTTGCAGCATCGATATCGACCGTAGGATGATATCTCAATCCTCCTTTATAGGGTCCCAACGCATTATTATGCTGCACCCTATAACCCGTGAAAACCTCAACTTCCCCATTATCCATTCGGACAGGAAAATGTACGACCAATTCGTTATTGGTGACTTCCAATATTTTACGAATATTGGTGTTTAGGCCGATTATATCGGCGGCATGGTTGAACTGTCGCATAACATTTTCCAACATGCCCTGTTTTTGTTGCCTTTTATTCTTCGCCGTTTTTGTTATCATCTACTTATTATTTTAAACTAATTGTGCTTGATTTTCAACGTTTTTGTAATTACCGCTACGCTTATCGTAAGTTTTTACCTCATCCAAATAATGCTCATATTCACTGCACATAGTAATGTTGCTTTTGTCCGTTGTTATTTCACAAAAAGACATGTACTGGCATGTAGAGCAAATACTCCTATTGAATTTTCGTCGCATATATTTTATTTTTAGCTCCATTTAATGACTTACCTATATAACCAACCTCCCATACAAAAACCAACCCATTCACTTTCGGGAAAGCCGGATAGACAACAGCGTCAAACCAATATGCATATTGCCCAACAAACCTTGATTCACCTGATCAGTCATCGGATATTGACCTAAGAATACCCGGGATTCGGTGACCTTCTTTATGCTTTCAACTCGCAATACATTGGTTTCCGATATCAATTTTGGCAAAAGGTGTGCCTTAAAGAACAAACAAGTACAGAAAATCCTTTAACAGGCTGATTGTCAACCATTCTAGTTGATTGATTAAAAAATGAAACAAAAACAGAATGGGGAATTTTTACCCAGTTGAGGAATTGTTACCCAGTAGGTTATTTTAATTTATCCCGCAAGGTCTTTCGATCTATCTGAAGAATATCGGCCGCTTTTGTCTTATTGCCTTTGGTATGGATAAGCACTTTTTGAACGTAATCTTTCACCATTTCATCCAGGGAAACCAAATGGGTATCCGGAAAGTCGATTTGAAACTTCAGCTTATCGGGTAAATCCTTTACTTCGATGGTGCCATCGCCCATGATTATGGCCCGTTGAATAACATTTTCAAGCTCGCGCACATTACCGGGCCAAGGGTATCTTTTCAATATATCAAAGACTTCAGGTGTAATTCGCAATAATCGGTCTTTATATTCGATACCGTATTTCTTTACGAACTTTTCGACTAAAATAGGTATGTCGGCCATTCTCTCCCGTAAGGGGGGCACATCGATCTCAACTACCGTTAGGCGGTAATACAAATCTTCCCGAAATCCCTTGTTTTTGATTTCTTCCAGCAAATTAACATTGGTAGCGGCTATCACCCGTATATCCACTTTTTCTGTTTTCCTTGCGCCCACTTTGGTAACCTCTTTTTCCTGAAGTGCTCGCAATAACTTGCTTTGAACAGCCAAAGACGCTGTTCCTATTTCGTCTAAAAACAAGGTTCCCCCTTGTGCTGCCTGAAAGAATCCTTCGCGGTTTTCATTGGCTCCGGTAAAGGCTCCTTTTACATAACCGAAGAACTCAGCTTCTTGTAAATTTTCCGGGATCGCCCCACAATTGACCGCAATGAAAGGTGCCCGGGAAAACTTTCCGGAATAGTGGATAGCCCTTGCCACCATTTCCTTTCCCGTACCACTCTCCCCTTGGATCAAAACCGTTGCCTTATTATCTTTCACCCTTTCTATGATATCGGTTACTTTCCCAAACGCATCCGATTCACCTACCATATCAGCATGCAATCCCGCCAAAGGGTTATTGCTTTTATTCTTGGAATATTTACGTTGTGAACTTTGCTCAAAAGCCTTTAAAACCGCTTTCCTTAGCTCTTCCTTGGTAAAGGGTTTGGTCAAATAATCCGTAGCGCCCGCTTTAATGACCTCCAAGGCCCCTGAAACGGAGGGGTAGCCCGTAATTACCAATTTCGGCATTTCCGGATAATGCTCTTCGGCAAATTTCAACAACTCCAAACCATCGACCTCGGGCATCTGAATATCGGTGATCAACAGATCAATATGGGCATCTTTCAAGATATATAAAGCTTCCTTTACGGATACCGCTTTATAGGTGTGATAATCCATTGATTGCAGATGGCGCTGTAATAGCTCCAAAATATCGATATCATCATCGACCAACAAAATATTCTCCCTGTGTAGCATAGTTACAATTTAGGAAAATTGACGGTGAATATAGTGCCTTGGGGTTCATTTTGACTATGTGAGATGCTTCCTTTATGACTACTGATAATACCATGGACTACGCTTAGCCCCAACCCCGAACCTTCACCGATTGGTTTGGTAGTGAAGAATGGTTCAAAGATCTTTTCCCCGATCTCGGAATCAATTCCCGGCCCTTCATCCTTAATATGAATTTGGATGTTCGTTCCTGCCTCTTCAATCTGTACATTTATTTTTCCTCCTACCGGCGAATAATAAACCGCATTCATAATGAGGTTAAAAAGTACTTGGGTCAATTGTACCGTATCGGCCTTTAACTGAACGTTATTTACACCAAAGGACTTTGACAACCGTAGGCTCTTAGCCTTAAAGGAAGGTTGCAGCAGTTTTAATACATCATCAATAATGGGGTTCAACTGAATAACATCCATTTCTTGGGGCATTTCACAAGCGAAGAACATCAGTTTCTTAACGATCTCACGACTAAAGATGGTGTTATCTACAATTTTCTGCAGGTCCCTAGCCGCTTCCTTGTCAGGAATGCTTTCCTTCAATAACTCGGCGAACCCCAAAATATTGGCCAAAGGTGTATTGAGTTCATGGGCAATGCCTGCGGTAATCTCTCCAAGAATATGCAACCTATCGGTTCGTTCTATCTGCCGCTTTACCTTCTCCTCACTAACCTTTATCTGTTTTCGTTCCATAAGGTTAGAAACGACCAGACTAACGTTATCCAACAGCGCTACTTCTTCTTCCAAAAAATCGGATATTGAATAGTTATTTGTTGGATATCCTACGAGAATATGACCATCAACCTTATTAAAAACCCTAATATCCGATTTAATGGTGACCATCGACGGGTTGAAACCTTTGGTTTTCACCCAATAGGACGCACTTCTAATTTCAACTTCTGCATACGTATTGAATTGCCAAGCTTTTTTTAGGCAATAAGCAATAGCTTCGAGCGATAGATGCAGTTGGTCGTAATCCGAATTAACAATGATGGAGTTTACTTCATGCAGACAGGTAAGCTCCTTAATCCTTTCTTTTAAAATGGCCTCTGTTGAATTCATCCGTACACTATTCTTATTCGTTACCGGTTTTGAAAAATTGAATCCATCCTTTTACGTCCCCAACCGTCTTGGTACCAGCAAGGATACCAAACTAACAAAAATCAATAAACTCGCAAAGGCCAAAAATTCAAAATAACCTTCAAAAATACCAAAACCCAACCAAGCTGCAATACCCTTATAAAATATAAGTCCCTCGGTAAGGACAAATCCCATTAAAAACAAGGCAAACGTCTTATTCCCCATTTCCAATAATTTGAAATAATCAAGGAATGTAAACAATGCAATGGTTATCACCCCTAAAAATGTCAAGTGTAGGTACGCTATGGTAAAGTCGAGAAATATCGAAGCCAATTTGGCAAAATAGGGTAAACCGGTCAACAGTTGCAGGCCCATTTTAACAAAAAGCAACACCACCACAAGGGTCAACGCTTTACTTTGGAACTCCGAAAAAACATTCTTAAAACCAAAGTTACCGCCTAATGCAAACTTGGTCAACAGTACCAATGCCATAAGTTGAAACAAGGCCCCCAAACCTCCCAAAATGTTATAAACAATCGAAGGGGGTATCCATAGGGTGGATAGAAAAAAGGTAAAAACGATTCCGAAGTTCATACTCCAAAAAAAGTTTCTGAATATTTTTTTCGGCACTATTATTTCCCGTTGTTCCAGCACAAACAAAAACAAACCGATTAAGGCCAGGACCATCCATCCATTATACTGAAAATGGAGGTAAAAGTAAATGGCCAACCGGTACCAAATCGACCCTGCACCCAAGGTATTCATAATAATGCCCAATAGCCATGGCCCTATACTGGACAACACCATATAAATCAAGGCAAAACGGATACATTGGTACGAATTTGCCCTTTTCAACCCAACAGGTACGTTCTTTATGAAAAACCAGGCAAACCAATATGAAGCCAAAAGGAACAAGGTTGAAAAAATAATGGATAAAAGGGCATACCCCTGAAAAGGGAAGGTCACCAACATACCGATCAAGGTTACTTGGGTAAACCAAAAAATACGTCGATATTTTCGATTGAGCCCTTGTTGATCCAGGAACAACTTATACAGCAAAGTAGTTAATCCCATATATACCCAACCCAACAGTGCGATATGGGAATGCCCATGCACTACGAATTTATAGTCAATGGGAATTTCAAAGGTATGGAATGATCGTAGGAGCAACCCGAGCAATGCTGCCATAATAAAATAACCCAGCGCCAATTGTATATGGTTTCTCAGATTCATACTAACGACAAACTGCCTTTTAGATCGAATTTACCTAAAAATCCTTCCGTTTTGATTTATAGGTCAATAGCCAAATGGGAAGAACGGTCCATAACACCAGCATGCCCAACGAAAGGAACAATCCCAAGTCGGTCCCGAAATAAGATTTGAAAACGGCTCCCGTATACCCCAATAGGGCTGAAATATCCAGTTTCAATAAAATCAAGGTCCGTGATAAATCGATTGGGTTAAAAGTCGTAGCCGCCAAAGAAAAAGAATCCAACGGGTACTCCTCAAAAATTATCAATGACAACAAAAACAATCCATCGTAAATGACCGCCAAGAACAACCACATCAGGACCGAATAGCCAAATCCTTTTATTTTGTTCTCATTGGCAAGGGCGATATTAAATGCCAATACCGTAAAGATCATGGTTAAAAATGCCCCTGTGACCAATAGCAATGAAAAGTCCCAGATGACATCGCTTCGAAACAAACCGTAAAGCATGAATGGAACCCCCAGCCCCAAAACCAGACTTAAGGTCAATGAACCTGCCACGCCGAAATACTGCCCCAAAAATATCGACGAACGTTTTAAGGGCTGGGCCAACAAGAGCTCTGTAAACTCTTTGGAATTGTAAAAATACATGACCCCAAAGATCGTACTGATCAAAGGCACAAGAATGATGATCACATTCATTAGGGTAATTACGGCTTTTGACAGATCATGGTTCAAAAAAAGGAGCACGAACCCCAAAGCCAAATAAAATAGGAAGTACACATAACTCCATCGACTTCGCATTAAATCGTAAAAACTGTATTTAAGGATCTTAAGCATCTGTAGTGTGGGTTGATATTGCCGCTATGGCATGTTCAAAATCATTTTGTCCGGTCTTTGCCATCAACTCGTGGATCGTACCCTTAAAATAAATGTTACCTTCCAGGAGGTATACGATCTCATCGGCCATCTCCTCGACAAATTGCATGATATGGGTCGTAATCAGAATCGTTTTGCCTTTGTCTTTTTCTTGCATGATCAATTCCTTCAATTTAAGCAATGATGCGGGATCTAATCCAGTAGTCGGCTCATCAAGAATGATCAACGGACTGTCGAACATAAAAGTCAATACGATATTGACTTTTTGTTTGGTGCCCCCTGAAAGGGTTGCCAGTTTCTTATCCAAATAAGGTTCCAACCCAAAGCGTTTAATGAGTTCTTCCTCTTTACTGGGTTTCTGGCGAAGATCTTTGATCATCCGGACCAACTCTTTCACCTTTAGGTTCCCCGGAAAATTGGCTATTTGAGGCAAATAGTCTATTTCTTGGCGGTATTTCCATTTTTTTCGGATAGACGTCCCGAGCACTTTAAGATTCCCTTTATTAGGAACAACCATTCCCAAAATACTTTTGATCAATGTGGTCTTACCAGACCCGTTGGGTCCCAAAACGGCAAAAATCCCTCCTTCGTCAATCTGCAGATCTAGATGGGAAAGCACTTGGTTCTTGCCAAATTTCTTATGTAGATTCTCTATCTGTATCATTCTGTTTTTTTCATTAAGGGCATCGCATCCATAAGATTGTCCGGGGTAAAGACCGGGGATACTTTCTCCGAAAAATCGATAATATCCATAAAGAGACTTCGCAGCAAAACTATCGTCTCCGGGGTTCTGTTCACAATATAGGAGAATAATTTTACCGGCCTGTACGGCACATCTCCAATACCATCCTTATCCAAGTCATATCCGGTATAACCACTCCAATAATTATTCTCGAACTTATTGTCGTTCAACTTACTGTTATACGAAATATCAAAAGAGTTATATAAAAAATTATTCTTCTCAAATGAATTGGAATAGCAAGCTCCCAAAACCTTTACGGCCCATCCGTTATTTATAAAATCATTGCCTTTATAGGTAATACGATTCGAGCCTTCTATATTTATTCCTATAGTGTTCTCTTCAAAAGTGTTGTCAATGATCTCGGCATCGTTTATTTCTTTCAGTAGCATACCGAAAGCGGCCGACCCCCAATTTTGCCTAAAGGTGTTGCCCTTCATCACAATGCGTTTTGAAAACATCACCGCGACCCCTGCCCCATTGTTCTGAAAGGTGTTATTGGTATACGTATCGTCATTGGAAAACATAAAATGCAGGCCATACCGGAGATTGTTGGTACTTTGATTGTTATTGATGGTTATATGATCGGAAAACTCCAAATAAATACCATCGCGCACCCCTTGCACGATATTGCGATCTACCACGACATTATGGGAATACCATAATTGGATTCCGTTGCCGGAATTATACTCATCTTTGGCATCGCCTATTATTTTATTGTGGTATACCCTGCCATTGTTCGATTTCTCAAGATATATCCCAAAAAAGAGTTTTTCCAACACCACATTCCGTATCAGGAAATTTTCACTTTTAACCACCCGTATGGCCGCATAATCGGTAGTATAACTGGTTCCGACGTTGATTAGAAAGAGTCCGTCTACCGTAACATGGTCCGAAACGATCCGTATGATCTCCCCTTTTTCCCCACCATCGATAACCGGATAATTCTCCCCCAACAAGGTCAAAGGTTTATCTATAAGGATGTTGTATTCTTTATAAGTGCCTTTTTTGATGAGAAGCGTGTCAAAATCAGCGGCCATTTCAACCCCTTCCTTTATGAATCTCACCGCACAGTCAGAACACACCGAAATGGTTTTGCCCCACAGGAAAGTTCCCGTAAGCAACAACATCAAAACAAGGACTTTACGGAAATGCTCCATTATCTAACGACCAAAAATTTAGAATCCACCACGGCTTCTACCCAATGTTTTTCTTCTTTGGGAAAATTAAAATACTGCTGTTCTTTTAAGCGATAGTTCTCTCCGTTGATATGGAATATTATTTCACCTTGCAGCACTATTAAATGGGCGTGGGTGGGGGAAGTATGTTCCGGAAAAACCTCACCTTGCTCCAAACTAATCGTAAGGACTTCATAATGGGTAGCCTTTACCAATTTTTGCAATTGGAATTTATCAAAGCCTTGTTCCGCTATTTGATTGTTTATCTCGTACATTTCGAATGATCTTCAGTTAATTACATGGCCATTAAAGGGATTATAAAACCGTATAACCAACCTTTAAATAAGTACCGTTATTCTATCTTGAATCTTGCCTTCAATTCTTCCCAAGTATACAACTGCCCATTATTTTCGGCTTCAATCTGCCCTGCTGACTTTCTTGAGCTAAAAGCGGAAAGGTATTCACCCATAGGACTCGGTATACTTTCACTGATCAAAAAAGTTGCCTCTTCGGCATTGATCAACTCCCCGGGATTTTGATAATCATTGACCAAAAAAAGTCCGATCGTAGCAATATCGACATCCTTCATATGATTCAGCATACATTCCACGGCGTCGAACTTAAAGACCTTGCCTTTTTGGGTAACGATCTCAGAAGCGTGCTGCCGATCCACAATGGTCATGGAACAATAATGACATCCATCAGAACCATAATCAATGGGTTTCGGACCTACCGTACAGGATACCAAACTAAAAAGTATCACGACAAAAAGAATGAATCTACTCAACATGGGTTTATATTTAAATACGTTGCACTGATTAGCTTATGGGTATTTCATTTTATGGGTGCTTTTTTCCCTACAAAGAACGCTACGACCGTCATCATCATACCTAAGAACATCATATACGCCCCTGTATGGGGTAGGGAGGTTACATCAAAATTCAACATTTTCTGATAGCCCAACAATGGTGGTTTATAGGTCATGGGCGTGCCATCGGGGTTCACCACTTTAATTATGGCATGGGGGTCCAAGTTGGAACCGTAATCATAAAGCCAAGCATTGAAATCGTACATTCCCAAGATACCTAAAATACTCATAAGGATAAACCAGCCTAAAAACCATTTATAACTTACCTTGTTCATATACCCCAATAAACCAATGGCGACCCCTAAGAAAACCATGATCCCGATTACATAAGGGAAGACCGTGAACTCCCACATATCCTCCGGTTTTGGAATGACCTTCATACCGATATAGTGGTTGAGTCCGTCGATATTCTGAAGATCGAATTCCGATACGCCTTTGATTCCCGTAATATATATATTCATTCCCAAAGGTTCCGGGTATTGGGGTGCACCTAACATAATATTCCATAGTGGGTTAAAGAAGAGTCCCAAAAGAAACAAAGGACCTATGATCATTAAAACACTTGCTTTTTTCATCACTTATACTTTTTGATGGTTATGTAATGGGGTTGGTGTTAAAAAGTTGTTGTAAAGCCATAAAAAGCGGGCAGGTCATAGACGCAGCCCGCTTTTCTATTGAATTAAAAAATAATCAGAAGTATACTATTCCCCTAAAGACCAAGATAGGTCAATATTTGAATTGGCAGGAGACACCCTAACATAACCCTGCATTTCTTGATGTAAGGCCGAACAGAAATCCGTACAATAAAATGGCCATACCCCAACTTCCTTAGGTTCCCAAACCAAAGATTTAGTCTGTCCCGGCATAATCAATAATTCGGAGTTGTTGGCACCGATCATGGCAAAACCATGGGGAACATCAAAATCCTGTTCATGATTGGTGATATGGAAATATACCTTATCGCCAACTTTGATCCCCTCGATGTTATCCGGGGTAAAGTGACTACGGATCATTGCCATATACACATGCACCTCGTTTCCTTTGCGTTCAACCCTTGCATCGTTCACCCCTAACGTGGCCATAGGGTGTTTGTTTTCGGCAAGTTTATATATTTTTTGGGATTTAGGCGCTAGGATTTCCGCAGGAATACCCGCTGCATAATGGGGTTCACCATGCGTTGGAAAATCATAGATGAGCTCCATCTTATCGCCAGTAATATCATATAACTGTGCAGAATGCTCCAATTCAGGACCTGTCGGAAGATATCTATCTTTAGTGATCTTGTTCATAGCAACTACATATTTACCGAAAGGTTTTGCGGAGTTGCCTCCAGGAATCATTAAGTGACCTACAGAATAATATGTTGGTTTCCTATCGATTACTTCCCAAGTACCCAATTTCCACTTAACCACTTCTGAAGAAATGAAGAATGTGGTATACGCATTGCCTTTACCATCAAATTCGGTATGCAAGGGGCCTAAACCTCCGCTTTTTACCGTACCGGCAAGAACATCCTCGAATTTTAGGATAGGGATTCCGTAAGCCTCACCATCAAACTTCTTGCCTTCAATAGCGGCCAACATCCTATCAAAAGAGTGTACGGTTAAATCGGCTGAAAGTTTTCCGTTACCGATAATATAATTCCCGGAGGGATCAACATCACAACCGTGGGGTGATTTTGGGGTCGGCAAGAAATAAACCGCACCTGGAACTTTGGTAGGATCAACGGTCAACACCTCTTTTTTCATGGTCGACGTGGCCGTATGGGTCCCCTCATCATAAACATTATGCGCATAATTGGCAGGCATTTTAGTACCTCCGCCATTGTTCACGTACTCTTCAATTTTCTTCCAGTTGATCGCGGCGATGAAATCCTTGTCATTTTGTGATGCATTAACTTCCAGTAATGAATTCGCCTCTTCCGTGTTATACGTAGTGAAGAAGAACCAACCGTGGGATTTTCCCCGTCCAGGGTGCGAAAGGTCATAATTGAATCCGGGCATCATTATTTGAAACTTAAGATCCAATCTACCATCTTCAGGATCCACACTTACAAAAGAAAGTGCTCCTTTAAAGTTACCTTTATATTCATTAATGGGCATATCCCTTTGGGGAACCGGGACGGAAAAACGGGTACCCGCAACAACATACTCGGTATTTTCGGTTATAAAAGAAGAGCTATGGTTACCGGCACTGTTGGGCAACTCTATGATTTCCTCCGTCTCAAAAGTCTTAAGACTTATCCTTGCGATACGGGGCGTGTTGTTTCCATTGATGAAAATCCATCGTCCATCCAATTCCCCATTGGTTTGTGAAATATCGGGATGGTGGGAATCGTCCCATGGCACAAAACCAAAAGAAGTGTTCAACATAGGTTTGGTTTCTTCGGAATAACCGTACCCGGAAGTAGGGAATTGCGAAAAAACAGGAATCTCCTTGAACATCCTACCTGAAGGTAGACCGTATACCGTAAGGTTTCCACTATAACCACCCGACATGAATGCATAAAATTCGTCTTGCTCCCCTGGTGCAACATATACCTTTTCGGCATTGTTGGACGAAAGGGCCCCATTAGAGGATTTCTTACCTGAATCATTGCAACCGGTAAAGACCATCACAAGACCTAAAAGGGCAAGTATTGAATAATTGATTTTTTTCATTGTAATTGTATTTAAGTTAATTTGAGTCGTTTATTCTTCCGTCGGTGGTATAATGACCTTATCGACCACATGTACGATACCGTTACCTGCTTTTATACTTGCAAGGATTTTGGCTCCACCTACATATACATCCTCTCCTTTGACCTCAACCGTGGTGTTCTGGTCATTCGCTTGCCCCAGTTTTTTGAATTTCTTTAAAAAATCTTTGGAATAATTTCCCGCAGTTACATGGTGCTTCAGAATATTTGCCAAGGCTTCCTTGTTTTCCGGCTTCAATAAATTCCCAACAGTCCCTTCCGGCAAGGCTTCAAAAGCTGCATTAGTGGGTGCAAAAACCATAAGGGGCCCGGCATTTACCAGTGCATTCTCCAATCCTGCCGCTTGTACGGCAGCTACTAAAGTGGTGTGATCGGGCGAACCGATGGCTATCTGCAATACATTGGGGGTAGAACCATCATCCTCGATAAAGGCTTGACCCTGTTTTTCAACGACTTCAGTTGCTGTTGAAGAAGTTGGATCGGTTCCGGTCTTAGCTTCATTTTTACAACCTACAAATACCAGTAGCATTGAAAATGAACTGAACAATAAGTTAACTTTGGTTGTTGCTTTCATATGATTTTGGGTTAAAGTGTCCTAAAGTATTCAAGTATGGCCCTCGCCTGCTCTTCCGTCAATCCTTGATTTGCCATAGGGGACCCATTGAATTCCGTTAACAGGTCTTTGGCCAAAGGATCTTTCGTAACCATCTCCTGTGGATTCAGAATCATGTTCATTACCCATTCCGGTGTTCTTCTTTCCAAAACCCCATTTGGAGCTGGGCCAATGAATTTTTTACCGATTCGGTGACAAGCCAAGCACATTTGATCATACACTTCCTTGCCTTTTGCAGCCATAGCGGCATCAACGGTTGCATCCAAGGTCAACGATTTAACAGGCCCTATGCCTTTGTTGGTCAAGTCTATGCGCTCTGAAGCTTTGGTTTCCGTGGCCACTGGGGTCTCGACCACCTTTTCGGTAGTCTTTTGTGGTCTTACACTAAATCCTTCTTTTTTCTTTTCTTCTTTACCCCCACAACTAAGCATTAGTAGGGAAAAAAGCAGTGCTAAACTTCCAATTGGTATTTTCATTTTAAACATTTTATTAAATTAGTCCGTAAAAATAAAGTGGTTTAACCCATGGAAAAATGATATAAATCATATTTCGGATAAAAATATCTTTTAATCTTTGTTGAATATAATTCCCTATACCATATGTTTTCCAATTCATCCAAGTATGCCCTGAAAGCCGTACTGTATTTGGCCGTAAATTCCAGTGAATCCAATAAAATCATGGCCAAGAATATCAGCGGTCCCATAAACGTTCCACAAGCGTATATTTCCAAATTATTGCAAGATCTTACCAAACACAATATCGTTTCTTCGACACGCGGACCCCATGGCGGTTTCTATCTTAATGAAAACAATATGAAAACCCCGTTGATCGATATCATTTCCGTGATAGATGGTGAAAACAAGTTAAATGCCTGTTTACTCAGTATTGAAAACTGCAATGCCGAACAACCTTGTCCCCTACATGATTTTGCCGCCGCATATCGGGTAAACCTACTTGAAAATCTGGAAAACAAGACTGTTGGTGATTTGGCCGAGGACATCAGTAATCAAAAATCTTTCTTGCCTTTATAACCTTGTGATCCAAAAATCCTTATGCCCTAACAAATGCCCGTTTTACCTGTCTTAATCCAACTTTACACATCGTACGGGGGAAAATTTCATACTAAAAAAAAGCCAATGTTAGATAACATCGGCTTTCCGCACTCCTAAAAATAATCCTATTCGTTTACCGCGAAGTTATTCTTCATTGTCCGCACTCACCAAAATGGGAATACGATATACTTTACCAGGCTTAAAGGTACCTTTGTTCACTAAGTTGTTATGAACGGCTTCCATCAGATAATTCTCCAAATTCCTATCGGTTGTATTGATGGAAAGCACCTGAATTTCCCCAAAACTATCAATGGCCAATCGTAATTCGGCAACCGAACCTTTTATTTCATCCGGAATTTCCTTGCTCAATAATATTTTAGTGATCTGATTCGTCAATTTTTTAGTGGTAATCGGTTCCGTATTCGCATAAATACAACCTGAACCTATAAAAATCATCGCTATAAGTAGAAAACCTATTTTTTTCATAACCGTATATTTAATAAAATGGAATGTATTAATTTATCAATATGACAAAAATACACTTTTATTTTGTCATATTCTCATTTTTTGAATTCCTTTTTAACATCAAAACCCAGAAAATTCAATGGGATTATTACAATCACGACAGAATTGTTACAGCCATCACATTTTGTGATATAAAAATCAATCTATACGATACGGAGGTGCCCCTAAATGGAATTCGCCTGAAGGCAAATATGAACGTAGTAAAAGAAAAACAGGAGCAAACCGGGAAGGTAAAATCAGAGTTACGTCATTAAGGGGAAGGCGCAGCCGTTTCAGGGAAGGTACGGAAGGGCGGTTTTACATACCGAATTCGATATGCCTACTGAGTTTTTCCTCGACCGAAATAAAAGACTCCACTCCTTTTATGCCTTCGATCGATAAGATCTGGTCCTGGTACACCTCCCTGTAATGCATGCTGTCCCGAGTGTGCATTTTAATGAAAATGTCGTATTTCCCCGTGGTATGATGGATCCTTACGACCTCTTTGATACCGATAAGATCGTCCATGACCTGTTTATACAACGAACTTTGACTTAAATAAATACCCAAGAAAACGGTCAGTTTCCATCCGATGTTGGCATAGTCAAGTTTTAAGCTAGCTCCCGTAATCAATCCCATTTCCCTCATTTTTCGAACCCTGGAATGGATCGTACCCGGAGAAACGATCAGTTTTTTGGCCACCTCGGTAAAGGGCATCTGTGCATCATCACTTAAAATTGAAATGATCTTATAATCGACTTGATCTAATTTATTTTTCATGTTACATATGGTTTTTCCTGTTAAGGTCTTGATGGGCCATTATTCAAAACAGCTTTAAAATATCTGCAATTATGCAATAGTTATCTGGTTTTAAGTAAATATAATTCAGTCTTTTATATTTTTTGGTGTTTTTTTATTAATATAAATGCCCTTTCAATACATATTACATATTCTCCCATAGGGCTAATTATTATTTTCATAAAAATGTCTTAAAACCAATAAATACAGATTAAATAGGTTTTTGGGGTTTCCAAAAACCAATTCTGAATTATTACCAGTTTTTTTTAATATTTCTGCTTTATGTTTATATTATTTTGAATATGGTGTATTTTATTCAGCAATTCTGCCAATTCCCTGTTTTTAATTCATTCGAACAATAGCTAATATTGCTAGTGTGACTTTTGGTTGTCTATCGACCATAGGAAGCAACAGAAAAAGTGTCCGGAACTTTTCTTAACCATAAACAAAAAATGCATGGGTCTACACCTTCTGCACGTAAAGGATATGGTTTAAATAAGCAACTAACTAACACTCTAGACTTATGAAGAAAATCCATTTACTAACACTCCTTCTGATCAACTCAGTATTTCTTGCCACTGCGCAAGAAATTTCCATTTCGGGAACTACCTACGATAGTACAGGACCTTTACCTGGTGTAAACATACGGGTGAAAGGCTCGACAATAGGTGTCATTTCGGATTTTGACGGAAACTACTCCATTCCCAACGCCCCTAGCACGGGTACTTTGGTTTTCTCCTATATCGGATACGCCACGGAAGAAGTTGCGATTAATGGGCAGACCACTATCAATCTGACCCTTAAGGAATCTGCCGAACAATTGACCGAGGCCATTGTAATCGGTTCACGGGGGCAACCAAGAACAAAATTAAAGACAGCGGTTCCGATCGATGTTATCTCGATCAGTGAGAATGCAGTGAACATGCCCGATGTCGACCTCTCACAAATGTTGACCAAGACAGCCCCTTCATTTACGGCTTACCAATCCCAAGGTGGGGATTTGGCTTCCCAAGTCATCGCACCCTCTTTAAGAGGTCTGGCACCCAACCAAATGTTGGTGTTGATCAATGGAAAAAGAAGACATACTTCAGCACTTTTGGCCGGTACCCAGACAGGCACCGATGCCAACTCCGTAGATATGAGTTTCATCCCCTCAGGATCTATCGAACGTGTTGAGATTTTAAGGGATGGGGCCTCTGCACAATATGGTTCAGATGCCATAGCCGGGGTCATTAACATTATCCTTAAAAAAGGAACCGATAAATTTACCGGTACGTTGACCGGGGGTGGGTATACCAACCAATCCCCCGATTTCAGTTACTCCGATCTTTCAGACGAAGAAATAAGCCTAATAGAAGCCGGTACGGGAACCCCCGACGGATTAAACTACCAGTTCGATGGTAATTACGGATTCTCCTTTGATAACGGGGGTTATTTAAATATTACAGGGATGTTCAAGCAAGCCGATAGGACCATCCGTGCCAGTGTACTTCCCGAAGACAGGTTTACCCTATATAGCGATGGCTATCTCAATAACGAAACTACCACAACCGAAGGCAATGTCATCATTACCAACCCGGAATTGGTTAGTGCACTTGCTGCCGGAGACACCGCTTTGGCCGATGAGCTCAGAACGGTTTCCGGCTTAATGGAAGCTAGGGGCTTGGAACAATACGATGTAGCCACCTATGCAGGGAACCCTTTGATCAATCAAGGTGGACTGGGGTTCAATCTTGAAATTCCCATTTCCGAAGATGTCGATTTTTATTCCTACGGCGATCTTGGATTTAAGTACACCGAAGGATTCAGTTGTTACTATAGGAGGGCTGACCAATCTGACCGAACCAGTTATTATTTATATCCGAACGGCTTCAGACCTCAAATGTACACCAACCAGACCAACTTAGGATTGACTGCCGGGGTTTCTGGTAAGATAGGCGATTTTGATTTCGATTTCAGTAATACTTTTGGCAAGAACAACATGGATATCGGAATGTTCAACACCTGGAACGCAAGTCTTGGTGATAGTTCACCAACCGACATGAACGTGGGTACCCACAGCTTCTTACAAGACACGGGGAACTTTGATGTATCAACGTATTACGATGACATCTTGGAAGGTCTAAACGTTGCCGGTGGAATCGAATTCCGTGTGGAAAATTATCAAATCATAGCCGGACAGGAAGAAAGTTACACTTCCGGTGATGCCGGTTTTATCACCGCTAGTGAGGATAACCAAGAACTTGTAGGTCCTGACGGATTTCCTTTGGAAGATTTAAACGGGAACCAACTTGTAGATTCAAATGGAGACCCTATCGAGCTGGAATATGCCGGCATTAGCCAGTACCAAGCGAAAGGCTACTCTCCCGGATGCCAGTGTTTCAACGGATTTTCACCCATAAACGAAAGTGACTCATGGCGTTCGGTAATTGCAGCTTACTTGGATTTGGAACTTGATGTAACCGAAAATTTCTTCCTAGGCGGTGCCGTACGTTTAGAAAACTATTCGGACTTTGGAAACGTTGTGACAGGGAAACTATCATCTAGATATTCCATTGGGGATAATTTCTCTTTAAGAGGTTCTTTCAGTTCTGGCTACAGGGCGCCCTCCTTACAAGAGCTTAACTATTCCCAAGGCTACACCTATTTTATCGATGAAATCCCTTATGATGCCGTGCTGTACCGTAATGGTAGTGCAGCTGCCAAAGCCATAGGCTTGGATATATTGGACCAAGAAACATCGACCAACTTCAGTGTCGGATTTACCGCAAAGATCACCAATAACTTTAACCTGACCGTAGATGCGTATTCCATTAAAATCAAGGATAGGATCTTTACTACCTCCCAATTCACTTCAAGCGATGCCCCCGTTCTTGATCCAATCATAGGCGCTGGTCAAGCAAGCTTCAGGATCAACGGTGGGGATATCAGCACCAAAGGGGTAGAAATAGTGGCCAACTATGAAACCGGTTTGGGCGATGGCAAATTGGACTTTACCCTTTCAGCTACCCTTAGGGAAAATAAATTCGACCAAGCTGTTGTACCCGATTTAAATACTGTATTGACCGAAGAGGAACTTATAGAAAAGTATATCACCAGAGGCTCTATTGGCCAATTTGAAAAGGGAACCCCAAGTTCAAAATACTTAGGCACCTTAAATTACAAAATAGGAAAATGGTCTACCATGCTGACCGGTGTTCGTTGGGGAGGTGTTACCGCATTGGATTCTTACGAAGGTACTTTGTTAGATGGTAGCTATGGGTATGCCGATCAATTCTACACACCGGAATTTACAGTTGACCTTGGTATCACCTATGCCTTTTCTGATAAACTTAGTCTAACGGTTGGAGGTAATAACATCTTCAATCAGTATCCTGAAATCCAAAGGAATGAGAACAGAGGATTCTATCTTTATTCCAATTATCAGCAAGGTTCCAATGGAGCATATTATTTTGGAAGGATAACTTTTAGCCTATAAGATTTGTCAATAAATGAATTAAAATATCACAACTATGAAAATATCTTTTAGAAATATATTTATAATCCTCCTAAGTATTGGTCTTTTTTCTTGCGAACAAGACCGTTTGGAACCCGAATTGGAAACTGCGGAAGGCGGTGGAACCTTATCTAGTTATATGGCCTATACCATCAGCTCGGTCGATGCCGCAACCGACGTTTACGGACGAGTGGTCTTCTGGGAAGAGCCTACACTTTCACGGACCCTTATACAGGTATCTTTATATAACACCACGGATTCCGAATTGCTGCCGGTAAGTATACTTGATGGGGCCATCGGTGATGAATCATCGGTGTTAATGTCTATCTATGATGTGGACGGCAGTACGGGTGAATTGGACGAAAGTAAGTTTTATACCGTCACCGACACCGATTTTTACGAATCCCTTTCGACATTGGATGCCCATATCAACATTTATGACAGCACTGGTACGATATTGGCCGCTGGGGACATCGGAAGCAATGCCGACCCCGTAGAATCGAATTAATATAATCGCTTATAAATTAAAACACACATATTATGAAAACAACAACAGTAAACAGAAGGGAATGGCTTAAAAAAGGTATGCTTACGGCAGCTGGCGTTATGGCAGCACCTTATTTGACCTATGGCGCATTCCCATCGTCCCCCTTGAAGCTAGATGCCCAAGGAAACCTACCTTATACTCCTTTCTTTAAAGAGTATTTACCGTATAATGTGACCAATACGGTCGACCTTATGGCAAAATTGAATGCCAATGAAAACCCTTACGGACCTTCACCAATGGCCATCGAGGCTTTGCAGAAAGTAGCCAAAAAAGGTAACCGATATGCATGGCAAGAATTGTTCGATCTCATGGATAAAATCGCCAAGTATGAAGGGGTAGATGCCAAAAACATCATCATGGGCCCCGGTTCTTCCGATATTTTGGAAAAAACGGCCATGGTATTTTTCAAAGATGGTGGTAATGTCGTTTCTGCCGATCCGTCGTACATGTCCTTGATCAAAGTTGCCCAGGCCACCGGAGGTACATGGAAAGCCATCCCGTTAAAGGATGATTGGTCACACGATTTGGATGCCATGGAAAAAGCCATAGATGCCGACACCAAATTGGTTTATATCTGTAATCCGAACAACCCAACAGGAACATTGACCGATGCTAAGAAATTAAGGGATTTCTGTTCCAAAGTTTCCGAAAAGGTACCTGTCTTCGTAGATGAAGCTTACTTAGGCTTTTTGGAAGACGGACATTCCAAACAGAGTATGGTTTCTTTGGTCAATGAAGGCAAAGATGTCATCGTAGCCAGAACATTCTCCAAAATACATGGTATGGCCGGTCTACGTGTAGGTTATGGTGTGGCCACCCCCGCTACTTTGGATAAGATCCAAAAAATAACAAGGGGAGGAATGGGCATATCCTACACCTCCATATTTGCTGCCCTATCCAGTATGGACGATATAGCATTCCAGAAAAAATCAAGGGACCTGAATGCCGCATCAAGAAAATATGTCTTTGAAGCACTAAAGGAAATGGGCCACAAACCCGTTGAATCCCATACCAGCTTTATGATTTTCCCTATCGAAATGGAAGGCAAGGCCTTTTTGGAAAAAATGACAGCTGAAAAAGTAGGTGTCAGGGCTTTTGAATTCATGGATAAAACGTGGTGTCGTGTAAGTATGGGTACCATGGATGAAATGAAATTGTTTACTGCCGCCCTCGGAAAAGTACTCGTGTAAATTAAGTTTGAACTGTTGACCAAAGCGCTTGAAGCCGGATATCGAACATTTCCAGCTTCGGGCCTTTAGTGTTGGCAACTGAAAAATGTATTAGGAACGCTTCATCAAAAACTTAATTGAGTATGAATTTTGCTTTACAAAAAACTTTAGAACTATTAATCATCATAGGGCTAGGAATTTTTTTGCAGAAAAAAGTTGCGAAACAGGATTTAAAAGGGGTCAAAGTACTTGTTCTCAGCGTTGCCTTACCCGCAACGATTTTCGCCGCCTTACTGAAAATAGAACTAAAGGGAACACTCTTGGTTTTCCCCCTATTGGCACTCTGTTTCAACCTTTTGATGTTACTCGCATCAAAATACGTGCTTGCGAGCTCATTACCAACGGAGGAAAATGCAAAAAAAAGAACCTTGATGATGTTACTGCCTTCCTTGGCGCCAGGATTGTCATGTTTCCCCTTTCTTGTTGTTTACATTGGGGACGACTCCCTTGCCTTGGCTGCCTTGGCAGATGTAGGCAATAAGGTTTTCGGTCTTATCCTGTTATATCTATTGGCCATGCATTGGTACCATAAAAGGGCTCTCAAAGAAGCCGGCACCTCTACAGGTGGCAAACTAAAAAGTTTGTTTTTGTCCTTGATCAATGAACCTATCAATATCGTGATCGTTTTAGGAATGATCATGCTTAGCTTTGGGTTGGATTTAAGCTCATTGCCTGGTTTTCTTCAAAACACCGTACTAAGTATGAAGGTATTGATGACCCCGTTGGTCCTTTTGTTCATCGGTATGGCCGTGCGCATAAACCCGGGTGAATTCGGAATGATCCTATCCCTATTGGTAAGACGTGCAGGAATTGCCTTTTTATTATCGGGCATCTTTGTTTTCTTGGTACCCGGCCTTGCCCCGGCCATGATTTTACTCCTAGTGGTATTTCCTCAAAGTTCATGTAGCTTTTGGCCTTATGCCCATATGAGTGCCATAAGTTCCATGGAAGATAAAGACGAGCAAAAAGAGCCCACGTTCGACATCAATTTCGGGGTGAATATATTGGCTTGTTCCTTACCTTTTTCGACACTTTTGATCATTGGTGTATTTTCATTCAGTGATTTTTTCATCCCTGGGATCAATCTTGTCCTTTTAGGCATGGCCATGGTGGTCATTTCCTTTGCCCCCGTGCTCATACAAAAATTAAAAACAAGTAAAAAAGAAGAAAAAGCCGAAGGATTTTCGATGATTTCAACCAATGAGAACAATCAATAAGAATATCCAAATTAGGATGTAAAGGGTGTTTATATAATTTTTAAGACCAGTTTATTTAAAAAACCATACCAAACCACAAAAGTGAAAACCCCCAATACCACCTTTAATTCTTATTGCTGTTCATAATTGTGTTTTAAAGAAGGGAAGCCGAAATAGCTTCCCTTTCTTTTTTAAAAGCCGGGTTACCTGCCCAAAACCCCCACACAAATGGGTGTCACCCGTTTTTCTTGCCCTAGGGTCAAAACCACATTACAGATTCCCGAAAAAGGCTTAAAAAAGAAGGGAAACCCAAGAGTTGGATTTCCCTAGATACATCGATACCATGATACCGTTAAATCTTGAACGTTACGACCGGGACATTGGAATGGTTGGCAATATCTTCCCCGATACTCCCCATAAAGAAATGGGACAAGCCTTTTCTACCGTGCGTGGAAATACCTATGATATCGGCTTCGATTTCATCCCCATAGTCAAGGATTCCGTTTTCTACACTATAATCATTGTAGATTTCGACCTCGGCAGTCACCCCGGCCTTTTTCAAAAACCCTGAGATCCTCTCATTGGCATCCCTAGTGCTCAGAAAATCATCCCCCGGGGTATTGATATAAACCAACTTCAATTCCGATGAAAGCATGTCTGCGAATTGCTTGGCCTTTTGAAAGGCATCAATGCTATCCTCCTTAAATTCGCTGGCAAACAAGAATTTATCCGCTTTAAAGTCCAAATGTTCTTTCTTGATCACAAGTACGGGAATATCCGAGCTACGGACCACCCTTTCGGCATTGGAACCTATGAATATTTCCTTTAGACCATCAGTACCATGGGAACCCATAACTATCACATCGGCCTCATTGTTTTGTGCCACATCGTTTACTTCACTGAACACCTTGAAATGTTTTACGATCGGGGTTATCTTGATCCCCTCGAGATAAGGTTGGTTCAAAAACTCGGTAAACCTTTTTTCTGCCAATTTGATTAAAAAAACGGTCTGTTCTGGATGAAATGCCTCTGAAGAGGTAACGATGGCCTGGTTCAATTCCAACATATGTAGTGCTAAAATCTCAGCTTTATGCTTTTTCGCCAATGCAGCGGCCACTCGTAAAGCATACTCTGATTGTTCCGAAAAATCAACGGGTACTACTATTTTTTTCATAATGAATGTAGGTTTATACTAAGTTCAAATTTCAAATTGTCATAGAAAACAACCTGGTCTCAGGTTCTTTTCTATGTAATAGAACGTCAAAAGCCATACAAATATTTCGAATAAAGGGCTGGCCTTTTTCCGTAACCCTTAATTCATCTATTCCAAATTCAACTAAACCATCCTGTTCCATTTCGGCAAGTTTTTCCTTTGCCAATGAAATTTCCGGGAAATACGACTCTTTCGTATCCCATGAGGTTTTAAAACGGCACATTAGATTCAAGATGTGTTTTCTTATGACCCTATCCTCTACGGTTAGGATATGCCCCCGATATATCGGGATGGTATTTTCATTCACCAGACGCTCATATTCTACGAGGTTTTTGACGTTTTGGGCAAAACTATACCAGCTATCGCTGATACTCGAAGCCCCCAAACCTATCATGACCTGTGTTTTGGAGGCCGTATACCCCATGAAATTCCGATGGAGCCGGCCAGACACCATCGATAGGTACAGACTATCCCCTTCTAGGGCAAAATGATCCATTCCGATTTCTTTATACCCCACTTTGGTGAGCAATTTCTTACCCTCCTCATACTGTTCCCGCTTAGCGTTTGGGCTCGGTAGATCTTCATCTTTAAAGCCTCGCTGCCCGCTACCCTTTATCCACGGTACATGGGCATAACTATAAAATGCCAAACGATCAGGTCGTAACGACTTCGTCTTTAGGATCGTTTCCTTGACATGTTCCAAGGTTTGGTGGGGCAATCCGAAAATCAGATCATGGCCGACCGAGGTATATCCGATTTCACGGGCGGCTTCGGTAGCTCGTCGCACATTTTCAAAAGGCTGTATCCTATGGATCGCTTTTTGCACTTTTTCATTATAATCCTGCACCCCATAACTGACCCTTCTAAATCCGACATCATATAATGCCTGCAGGTGTTCCTTGGTCGTATTGTTCGGGTGCCCTTCAAAACTGAAGCCATACTCCTGGGTTTTATCGGCCAATTGGAATATTCCGTTGATCAATCTTTTCAAATTATCCGGGGAAAAAAAGGTAGGGGTCCCCCCTCCTAAATGCAATTCCTTGATCTTGGGTCTTGCGCCCAAAAGATCGCAATACAATTTCCACTCCTTTAAGACAGTCGTTATATAGGGCGCCTCTACTTCATGCCTTTTGGTTATATGTTTATGGCAACCACAGAAGGTACACAAGCTTTCACAATAAGGCAAATGGATATACAGGCTTATACCTTCCTTTTCATTGCTCTCCCCAAAACTCTGTTTCAAGGTACGTTTCCATTCCCCTATAGTAAACGAATCTTGGTTCCAGTAAGGCACCGTAGGGTAACTGGTATATCGAGGACCTGGAATATTGTATTTTTGGATCAGATTGCTCATGTAAATTATTTGTATCCGACAAATATACGATGTAAAGCCCCTAAGTTCTATGATAATTATCAATACGGACTTTAGGCCGTACTACCGGTCACATTCCATTTCCCAATACACAACTACCCAAACGGGAAATGGCCTAAGGCATTGTTTTACTGATGGATGACCCTTCGCTACAGACTAAAAATAAAATGGCACGTTCTAAAAACCGCAAAACCCGATATTCGGATATATATCTGAAATTGGGTGATTTTCGCTTCCAAAAGACTTATTTTTATCCCAATAAAAATTTCAAAAGATGACATTATTATTAATGGCCGCCGGTCGCGGAAGCAGGTATGGAAAGTTAAAACAGTTCGATGCATTGGGCCCTAATGGGGAGTTCCTAATGGAGTTCAGTATATACGATGCCATTGAAAATGGTTTCGACCACATCGTGGTGATCACTCAAAAAACCAATGTTGGATTCTTGACCGAATACCTTACGCCCAGGTTGCCAAAACAAATAAAATTGGATGTTGTCGCCCAAGAATTGAGCGACCTGCCCGAAGGCAGCACCTTTAACGGTGAACGTGAAAAACCATGGGGGACCGCCCATGCCGTTTGGTCTGCCCGCAAGGTTATCGACAACCCTTTTGTCGTAATCAACGCAGACGATTACTATGGCAAATCGGCCTATAAAAAAGCGGCCGCTTTTATACAGAACAACCCCTCGGCCTATGCCCTTGTGGGATATACATTAAAAGACACCCTATCGGAACACGGATCGGTTTCCAGGGGGGTATGTAAGACCGATGGTGCCAACAACCTGTTAACGGTAAATGAGCGTACCAAAATTGAAAAACTCAACGATACGATCAAGGATATGGATTCCGGATTGGAATTTACCGGGGATGAACTCGCCAGTATGAATTTCTGGGTATGCAACCCTTCGATCTTTACGAGTATCGAAGAGGATTTCAAAACTTTCCTGAAGAACGGTTCCAATATAACAAGTGGTGAAATTTATTTGCCTTTTGTCATCCAGGAAATGATAGAAAACAATAAGATCGGGGCCAAAGTAATCCCTTCCGGAGGTGAATGGTTTGGCATTACCTATGCCAGCGACAAAGAAAAAGCCATGGCCCAATTGAAGGAAATGACCGATCAAAATGGATACAAAAATCCGTTATGGGACTAAAAGACCATGGGGAGGTACTCAGACAACTATTTGAACCACCTTCTGGAATGTTTTATCCCTGATAAGACATTCCGGATTTCCCCCATTGATATCGGCTTTATAAACGACACCTATTTGGTAGAATCCCCTACCGGACCCGAATACGTTCTTCAACGTATCAACCCTGCAGTTTTCAGCAACGCTGAAGCCTTGATGGCCAACATATCCCTTGCGCTACAAAAACTGGACAACAGGGATTACCAGAAGATTACCTTGGTTCAAAGTTGCGACAATAAACCGTATTTTAAAGACGGGAAGGGTTATTGGCGGTTAATGACCTATATTCCGGATTCCATTACCTATTCTACCACGGACAAGGAACAAATCGCCTTTGAGGCCGGCCGTATTATTGGGCGGTTCCATCACTTATTGGCCAATGCCCCTCTAAAGGAGTATGTGGACACCATTCCCGATTTCCATAACCTCCCCAAAAGAATACACCAATTTGAAGACGCCATTACCACAACATCGGCGAATAAACTGAAAAGTGCACAAAAAGCCCTGGGGTTCATTGAAAGTACCTATCCCCTATTGGAGCCTTTGACCCGAGAGGTCTTACCAATGAGGATTTGTCACAATGACACCAAACTCAATAATATCCTTTTCTCCAAATCAACACAAACCGCACTTTGCCTGATCGACCTTGATACGATCATGAAAGGGTATTTTTATTATGATTTTGGTGATGCCGCCCGTACTATCGTGAATACCGCACAAGAAGACGAAAAAAACCTTGAAAAAATAACCTTTGAGCCCCATTTGTTCAAAGCATTGGTGGCGGGGATAGCTACCAATGATCCGTTTTTATCACAGGAAGAAATAAAAACACTCCCCTTGGGTACGGTTTTTATGCCTTTTATCCATGGGGTAAGGGCATTGACCGATTATCTCAACCATAATAAATATTATAAGGTCTCTTACGAAAACCAAAATCTTGATCGCTGTCTAATTCTTTTTGATTTTACCGAAAAAGCATTGGACCACCTCCATTTTATGCAGGAATGCATAAATAATAAATTAGCTTAGCCCAAAGGTATCTTACGGGTAGAATCCCTGACGATCAAACTGGTCTTTACCACCTTGGTCTCATAGACCCCCGGTGTACTGATACTTTCGATGCGGTCGATCAACCGATTGGCACAGGTTTCCCCGATATAGGAACCATGCTGACTGATCATGGTCAATGCAGGGGTGACGTATTTTGACAGTTGGCCATTGGTAAACCCGATAATGGCGATGTCATTGGGGACATGATACCCCCTTGCCTTTATGATCCCCATGGTCTTTACGGCAGTAATTTCATCCAACGCCAAAATCCCATCGATATTCTTGTCATTTAAAATGAACGACAATATAAAATCGAGGTCATCTTTGGGCTCTATGGGGATGACCAATTTTTCATCAAAATCTATATTCCTTTCCTTTAACGCCCGTTTATACCCCCCTATGCGCAATCTTCCGATCTTGGTCTTACAAATGGGATTGACCAAGGCAATGGTCTTACAACCCGTATCCAACAAATACTTGGTGGCCTTATACCCTGCTTCAAGATCATCAACGATCACCTTGTCACAATCAATGGCATCCATAACCCGATCGAACATGACCAAGGGAATTTGATAGTCAACGATATCTTTAATGTTTTCGAGATGGGTCTTTGTTTGCCGCTCTGAAGCAACCGATGAAATAATGAGTCCGTCAACGGAACCACTACTCAACATTTCCAAAGTCATGGTCTCTTTTTTAAGGGAATGGTCGGTAACACAGCTGATAATGCTATATCCACGTTCATTGGCGACCTTTTCTATTCCGTACAATACCTGAACGAAAAAATAATTAAGGATATTGGGGATTACGACACCGATCGACTTGGTACTTCGGTTCACCAAATTCAAGGCCACCTTATTGGGCCTGTAATGATTGTCTTTGGCGAATTTTTGAATCTTCTTTTTTACCTCTCCACTAATTTCGTGGCTATCGTGCAACGCCTTGGAAACGGTAGAAACCGAAACCGAGAAATGACTGGCGATGTCCTTTAGGGTTAATTTTATCATATACCATGATATTTGAACATGTCAATATAAACATTTTAGTCTTTATTCCACATTCCTTCCATTTCCTCCAACGTCTTCCCTTTGGTTTCGGGTACGTATTTCCACACCATTATGACGGCCAATAAACCCATGACCCCATATACCCAATAAGAGAATCCATGGTTGAATTTTTCGAGCAAATAGCTGTTCTTGTCCATCATCGGAAAGGTCCATGACACGAGGTAATTGGATATCCATTGGGCCGCAACGGCAAAGGCCATGGCCTTTCCCCGGATCTTATTCGGGAATATCTCCGATAACAGCACCCAAGTCACAGGGCCCCAGCTCATCGCGAAACTGGCCACATAGCACAACATGAAAACGAGTGCACCGATACCCACGGACTCAACATAGAAGGTGGTGCCCAAGGCGAACATCGACAATGCCATTCCCATAGCCCCTATGATCATCAAGGGCTTTCTACCGAACTTATCAACGGTTGAAATGGCCAATACCGTAAAAATCAGGTTAACCGCCCCTACGATAATGGTCTGCATGAGGGCGACATCGGTTCCCGATCCCATACTCTTGAATATTTCAGGGGCATAGTACAGTACCACATTGATCCCTACGAACTGCTGGAACACCGAAAGTAAAACCCCGATAATGACGACCCCTATCCCAAAGGAAAATAATTTACCCGATTGGCTGGTTACCGTATTCTGGATTTCGTGCAATATTTGTTCTGCATTCTCCTTATTATTCACCCGGATCAACACCTCAAGGGCTTTTTCCGGTTTTGATTTCAATACCAATGACCTAGGGGTATCGGGCACAAAAAACAACATGATCAAAAACAAGGAAGCCGGGATCACCTCCGAGGCGAACATCCAACGCCATCCTACGCTATTCAACCAAGTGTCGTCGCCCTGTAACGAAATATAATAGTTGACAAAATAAACCACCAACATACCGAAAATGATGGCAAATTGGTTCATAGACACCAACTTTCCCCGACTTTTGGCGGGGGCAATTTCAGCAATGTACAACGGAGAAAGCATTGAGGCCAGACCTACCCCGACACCGCCTAATATCCTATATAGGATAAAGATATAGATAAAGGTATGGTCGCCATCGCCAATGGGTCGTATCAGCAGCTCGGGCATTGCGGAACCCAAAGCCGACAGCAAGAATAAAATAGCCGCTAAAATAAGTCCGTTCCTTCGTCCCAACCGTTTACTGACCACCCCTCCAAATATACCCCCTAGTATACATCCTATAAGGGCACTGGACACGACAAGTCCCAACCGGGCATTCGCGTTCATTTCGTCTAGCCCAAAAGGCATTACGAAAAAGCTATCCAATGAACTTACCGTTCCCGAGATAACAGCGGTATCATAACCGAACAGAAGTCCTCCCAGTGTAGCCACCACCGTTAATCGCAATAAATAAAGGGAATTAATCGATTCTTTCATGGATAACTTTTTTTATGTTAAATGTATTGGTTGATGATATTCTCGAACAATTCCTGTTTACCACTTCTCAACTGCAGTTCACCATTGTTCTTTGCCAATTCGTATAGGTCGGTCAACGCCAACTTGCCGTTTTCAAAATCCTTGCCTTTGCCCGAATCGAAAGAACCATACCGCTCAGTACGCAACTTTTTGTAATCGGAGGAAGAAATGATCTTATCCGCGGTCAAAAGGGCCCTTGCAAACGTATCGGCCCCACCGATATGCGCATAGAAAACATCTTCCATATCGGTAGAATTCCTTCTTATCTTGGCATCGAAATTGACCCCTCCCCCTTGTAGCCCTCCGGCCTCTAGGAATACCAACATGGCTTCCGTGATCTCCTGTATGTTATTGGGGAATTGATCCGTATCCCATCCGTTTTGATAATCTCCACGATTGGCATCCAAACTACCTAGCATTCCGGCTTTTGCCGCAACGGCCATTTCGTGTTGAAAAGTGTGTTGGGCCAAAGTAGCGTGGTTCACTTCGATATTGATCTTAAAATCCTTATCCAATCCATATTCCTTAAGGAACCCTATGGCGGTTGCCGAATCAAAATCGTATTGATGTTTCATGGGTTCCATGGGCTTGGGTTCAATAAAGAAATTCCCTTTGAAACCTTGTGCACGGGCATAATCCCTCGCCATGGCCAAAAATTGCCCCATATGATCCAATTCCCTGCCCATATCGGTATTAAGCAATGACATATAACCTTCGCGACCACCCCAGAAAACATAGTTTTCACCGTCAAGGGCCATGGTAGCATCCAAGGCCAATTTTATTTGTCCCCCTGCCCTAGCGACCACATCGAAATCGGGGTTCGTAGCAGCACCGTTCATATATCGCGGATTGGAAAAACAATTGGCGGTACCCCAAAGCAATTTTACCCCTGATGCCGCTTTCTTCTCCTTTATATATTCGGTTATGGCCGCCAATCGCTGCTCCGATTCGGCAAAAGTCGCCCCTTCTTGGATCAGGTCGTAATCGTGGAAACAGAAGTAATCAAAACCCATTTTGGTGATGAACTCAAAAGCCGCATCGGCTTTGTCCTTGGCCGCTTGCAAGGGATCGGAAGCTTTGTCCCATGGGAAATTCTGGGTCCCAGGACCAAAAGGGTCCGAACCCTGCCCACAGAAGGTATGCCAGTATGCAATGGCAAACTTAAAATGTTCGCGCATGGTCTTACCCGCCACAATCTGCCCAGGGTTATAATATTTGAATGCCAATGGGTTGTCCGATTCCTTTCCTTCAAATTTGATTTCATCAATTCCTTTGAAGTATTCCTTATTTCCTATCAATGTCATGATCTTATTTATTTAATATTATTTTCAATTCTTCTTTCCAGTTTTTATATGCCCTTTCATAGGCGGTCTTGTCTTTATGGGGCTTAAAGGTCTTTACATAATCATTTTGTATGATAGTGGACCCGAATTTCCCAAAATCACCGTCGTGCAGCCCAACGGCCCTTGCCGCCCCAATGGCACCCGTGGTATTGTATATTTCTATATCCTGGTCAAGTAAGGTTGCAATGGTATTTGAAAATATTTCCGATCGGAACAAATTATCATTACCTACACGCAATACCTTGATCTTGATCCCATCGGATTTAAGAATCTCCATACCATATACGAATGAAAAAGCGATTCCTTCCAGTGCCGCCCTACACATATGGGCCTTACCGTGGTTATTAAGGTTGATATTCATTATTCGCGAACCCACTTCCTTATTGTTCAGCATACGTTCGGCCCCATTACCAAAAGGGATGATGCATACCCCATCGGACCCTACAGGAATTGCCGATGCCAAATCGTTCATTTCGGTATAGGATCCAACATCCAAATTGTTGAGCAGCCATCGATATTGGATTCCGGCCCCATTGATACACAACAATTTCCCTATTCTGGGGACAGCCCCTTTTTTATAGTTGACATGGGCAAAATTATTCACCCGGGAACTTTCCTTAACAGAGCGACTATCCGTGACTGCGTAAAAAACCCCTGAAGTACCTCCTGTACCGGCCACTTCCCCAGGATTGAACACATTCAAGGAAAGCGCATTGTTGGGTTGATCCCCGGCCCTATAATAAATGGGCGTACCTGCGGGTATGCCGCTTTCTTTTTCCCCGGTTTCACTCACCGAACATTGTAGGCCGAAAGTTTCGACAATATCCGGGACCATCGATTTTTCAATACCATAATGATCCAATAGAAAATCGGCGATTTCATCATTCTTGAAATCCCAGAAAATACCTTCTGACAATCCGGAGATCGTCGTAGTCATTTTATCCGAGAACCGATAGGCGATATAATCCCCGGGAAGCATGAATTTATGGACTTTCCCATAGGTATCGGGTTCGTTCTCCTTTACCCATTTTAGTTTTGAGGCCGTGAAATTTGATGGGGAATTCAACAAATGCGTATTGCACTTCTCCTCCCCGATTTCTTCAAAGGCCTTATGCCCAATTTCAACAGCACGGCTATCGCACCAAATGATCGAGGGCCTTAAGGGCATGCCTTCTTTATCTACCAAAACCAATCCGTGCATCTGATACGATATACCGATACCCGTGATCTTTGATTTCGGGATTTCGTACTTGTCCCCGAGTTTGGTGATGGCCGCACACACTTGTTTCCACCAATCATTCGGTTCTTGCTCCGCCCAACCATTCTTGATGGCCAACATCCCCATTTCGGTTTCTGGCTCTTGCACAACCCCGATGCGCTTCCCTGTAACACCATCGACCAATGCGGCTTTTATTGAAGAACTACCGATATCCAATCCTAAATAATACATAGCTTAGCTGGTTTTTTGCATATGAGCTCGGTAAAAAAAGAGCCACACCTTTCTCAAATGTATTATAAAGTTTCGTTGAATTGAAAACATTGTCCTTTTGGCACCAAAAGGTGCTTTGCACAAAAACATGGACTACGATGTTCATGACATGAAAAGGTGTGGTTTTATTACGGTTTCAGGAGTAGTTGTAAGCCGATGGATTTCTCGAAAGCGATTTCGTAAATAATTCCAATCCCTCACTGAATTATATGGTTATGCTATTTTTTCGGTCGTTTTTTTGGATTATCCCCTTTATGGAACGCGAATAATTTGAATTACGCAAAATCATTTGCGAAATTTTTAGTAAGCAGTGGGAATGGGATTCCTTTGAAGGACATTATCAC
This sequence comes from Maribacter polysaccharolyticus, assembly GCF_028882255.1. Classification (GTDB taxonomy): domain Bacteria; phylum Bacteroidota; class Bacteroidia; order Flavobacteriales; family Flavobacteriaceae; genus Maribacter_A; species Maribacter_A polysaccharolyticus. Next base: position 570,796 of record NZ_JARBUY010000003.1, on the reverse strand, counting down.
CGCATCGAGATCTTTGCCCCCGATCTACAAGCTACATATCGCAAACCACCCCCAAGTGCCATGGATAATGGGTATGAAGAAGAACAGTCGGCTCTGGGCACTTAACCTTGGTTACCATATTAGGGGAATTACTTTGACCTACCTCCACCTTACTTATATGGACTAACTGTGCCATTCCCTTATGGGCGCAGCCAGCAAGGAAACAGAAATAATGTTGAACCCCGAAGGACTCCCTTAGCGTACCGTACAAATGCCTAAATCTTAATGATATCCGATGGGGTTTCTACCAAAATGGTAATATTCCCGCGTAAGGCAATCGGCTGTTTCATGATCGTAGGGTTGTGTTGTATCATCTTTATCCAATCCTCAGAAGAAAAATCATGTTGAGCGAATTTCTTGATATAGGCAGGATGTTCCTGATTGACCAATTCACTGATCTCAACCCCCAATCTGTCCGCTAATTCCGAGATTTGGGTCCCCGTTATTTTGGTTTTGAGCATATCGACCACCAAGATGGGCAACCCTTCCGCCTTGGCAAAAGCCAAGGTCTGTTTCGCCCTACTTGAATTGGAATTGCAAAACAAGGTAATCTGTCTTTCCGATGTAGCTATTTCCCCCATGTCGTTAAGTTATTCCGTTGACCTTTTTATGCGATTTCAAATAATTACGCAGTAATTCCTGCAAACTATCCAGATAACCCTCCAATTCATTCTTATCTATTTTAGGATGTAATTCGATGGGCAACGTAATCGGTGTTTCGTCTAAATAACGATATAGTTCAGGGTAATCGGTTTCCATCTTGGTGGTCAATTTCGCAATTTCCCGAAGTAAGTTATCCGTATTTTCCATGACGCTTTTTTTACTTTATCAATCCATACCAAGCGGCTATCACAATGCAAAGGTAATCGGTGCATATGAGCTGCCAAATGACCTGCATCATCCTGGTCTATGGCGCTTGACTGATACACATCATTTGGAGGAAGTGCGGGCGGCCCTACTTTTAGGCAATTAAAAAAGTAAAGATGAAGACGCTCTTATATGCCACTGATTTTTCAAAAAAATCCGTGGCAGCCCTACGTTTTGCCCATGCCCTAAGTCAAGAACTGCAAGCCAAGCTCGTTGTTCTTCATGTGTTCGAATTGCCGATTACATTGGCCAGTACGGTATCTACCACCTATTCACGGAGGGAAGTAAGGGCCTTTGCCGAACATCGTGAACGGTTATTGGCCTTCTGTGCAGAACATTTGGAGCACCTATCCGAGGACCAAAACATCACCTACCAAATAGATGAAGGAAAACCCATTCATGAGATCATCACTAAAAATGCCATTGAGACCAAGGCCGATCTCGTTGTTGTCGGAACCAAAGGAGGCAACCGTTTAAGGGAGTCCCTATTGGGCAGCACGACCACAGCATTGATCAGTACGTCCCATTGTCCGGTCTTGGCAGTCCCAAATGATGCCGATTTCCAAGGCATTGATAAAATGGTTTATGCTACGGACTTCGAGGGAACCGATATTTTCACCATTGAAAAAATGATCCGCTTGGTAGAACCCCTGGAAGCTGAATTACATCTTGTCCATATTTCCTCAAGGGACACGAATACCAGTGAAGACCAAATGAAATGGTTCCAGGATATGCTACGCCATAAAGTCGATTATGATAACATCCAATTTGATTTGCGCTACGGAAAAAATGTCTTTGAAACCTTACGATCCTATATCGATGAAATAGCCCCGGATATGGTGGTGATGCTAGAACGGGAAGGGTACAGTCTTATCAAGGATCTTAGCCATCGGGATTTGGTGAAACGGATGAATTCGCAAAGTCAGGTACCACTGCTAAGTTTCCATAAGAAAAACTTCATTGAACAGCACATACTTTAAAAAACACAAGCCAAGAACGATTTTTTTTGACCTATGTCATTTTCAACAAGGCCGCACAAAAATCCGATAGGCCCATAACAATAAATTTTTCAATCATGACTGAGACCTCCAAAATCGACAAATCCATATCCATCATCCTGAAGGATATCGAATTAAAAGGGAAACTGGTTGTTCCCCAAAACGCGATTGGCCTGGTGATTTTCTCCCATGGTAGTGGAAGTAGCCATAAAAGCCCACGAAACAATTTCGTAGCCACATTATTACAGGAAAAAGGTTTGGCCACCTTACTCTTTGATCTCTTGACCGAGGAAGAAGACCGTAGCTATGAAAACCGATTCAATATCGATTTACTTACAGAACGTCTTATCAAGGTGACAAAATGGATACAACGGCAACCTACCACCAAAAACTTGCCAATCGGTTATTTTGGCGCCAGTACGGGAGCGGCTTCGGCCTTAAGGGCGGCTTCAGCTTTAGGAAACGATATAAAAGCGGTGGTTTCGCGGGGTGGCAGGCCCGATATGGCTTTGGAGGATCTAACTACGGTAAAGGCCCCCACCTTATTGGTGGTAGGGAGTTTGGACCAGGCGGTCATAACATTGAACGAAAAGGCCTATCAGAACTTGAACTGTCCCCGAAAACTGAAAATCATTGAACAGGCCACCCACTTATTTGAGGAGCCGGGCAAACTACAGGAGGTTGCCCTAATATCCTCAAATTGGTTCGTAGAACATCTTATGCCCAAAAAAATCGAAAGCAATGTTCCGAAATAGGATAGAAGCAGGTACAAAACTCGCCGAGAAACTATTGCCCTATAAAAATGGGCCATTGATCGTATTGGCCATTCCTAGGGGAGGGCTTCCTATTGGAGCCATGGTCGCAAAGGCCTTAAATGCCCCATTGGACGTAGCCTTGACCAAAAAAATCGGCCACCCCTATCAAAGAGAATTTGCCATAGGGGCTGTAAGCCTTGAAGATATTGTGGTCGCGGACAACGTAACAGTTTCCGAGGAATACATTTCGAAGGAAACCTCCCGTATCCGGGAAATCCTAAAAACGAGATACCGACAGTATTATCGGCATACTTCGCCCCAGGATCTTAAGAACAAAACGATCATTATCGTAGATGATGGGATAGCCACCGGAAACACCTTATTGGCTACCATTGCCATGGTCAAAAAACAAGAGCCCTCGAAAATTATCGTAGCCATTCCGGTAGCACCAAGCTCGGGTTTACAATTATTGAAATCGAGCCCTAATGTCGATGAGGTCATTTGCCTATATGAACCTGTAAACTTTAGGGCAGTTGGTCAGTTTTATGGGGAATTCCCACAGGTTTCCGATGAAGAGGCCATTCAATGGCTCGAAAAGACCAATACTTCAAAAGATACCGACACCCGGAAAAATAAATGACCTTACCCTTGGCGAACAAAATTTTCCACGGGACATTGAAAATCCCATCCTAGGGATAAAGCTGTATAAAAATTAAAAAGGCACATTCAACTTTTTAAATATGCCTTGAAAGATCTTTATCGCTGAATAGCCATTCAATCTTGTTTTATTCCAAAACTGACTTTGGTGTTTACCCTATATTCAGCAATTTTATTGTTCTTAACAGTGACATGCATGTCCTTTACATAGACCGACCTGATGTCATTGACTGTTTTTGAAGCCTCTTTAACCACATTACTTACGGCATCTTCAAAACTGACCGTAGAATTTCCCAAAATTTCAATTACTTTTAATACTCCCATGATAAATTATGTTTTATGATTAATCCCACCAAAGTACATAGGATAGACTTTTCACGGAATGACCTGTATCACCTCCAGGGATTTAACCAAAGACCTACCGGCATTTTCCTTTAAAGGGTACATCGCCCTTTTCACCTATGATCAATAGTCCAATTTGGATTGTAAAAGGATAAATTCATTGATATTCACCATATCAATGGCACCAACGAGTTGCCCCCTATTGTCGAGCACGGGAAAATAATAGGCTTTCTTTACATCAATGGTCCGAAATACCTCTTTGAGCGGTGCGTTCCAATTCATGGTCTTAAACTCAGTATCCATGATGGCACGCACCTGTTCTTTTTTATTTTTGGCATTTTTGATAATGCTGGCATTCGTTAAAACCCCCACTGGTTTGTCATTTTCCGTGACGATAAAATCCTTTTCGGTTCCTGAAAGAATGAGTCCCACAACCTTCTCGATGGGGTCATCGGGTTGTACAAAGGTAATCTGGGTAAGCATCGCTTCTTTAACGGTATGCCCTTTGAGCAGCGACAATTGCTGTACCATCTTATTTTCACCATAGGCACCCAAAAAAACGAATAGGGCGATCAAAATCAGGAACGGATTGAACAACATGCCCAACAGCAGAAAAACCATAGCGATCAACTGACCAATACTCGCTGCAATTTGGGTTGCCTTTACCCGATCGGTCTTCATAGCGAGCAACGCCCGTAAAACTCGACCCCCATCCATGGGAAAAGCAGGGATTAGGTTAAAAAACAGCAGACTCAAATTCGCTACAAAGGCGTAGAAAAGGAAATTTCCCAAAGTAAGCTTGCCCAACTCTTCGATCAATTCGGCAATATGCAATTCCAAAATATTTTGGACCGGGATCACAAAATACAAGACTACGGCAATGACCAAATTCACTAGGGGACCGGCAAGCGATACCATCAGCTCTTGTTTTGGATTCTCGGGCAACTCATCCAAACTTGCAATACCCCCGATGGGCAATAAGGTTATCTTCCTGGTCTTAATGCCGTAATATTTCGCCATTAGTCCATGCCCCAATTCATGTAAGATCACACAGAAAAACACCATCAGGATAAAGGCAAGGTTGAAAAGCACCGTTTGGATGGTACCCCCTTTTTCAATCTCCAAAAACACCACCCACACCAAGATGAACAGGAATGTCCAATGCACCATGATCTTTATTCCGGATACTTTCGCTATTTGCAATGACCCCTGCATACTATGTTGTATTATTTTTCAATCCCTTATGATCGTAGTCCCATAAAACCAAGACACCTCACTGGCCCATGCCATGAACCGGGGATGCTTACCTTTTGGGGTCATATGGAAATGACTTTGACCCTACATGATCAAGGTATTGCTATCCTAATTATTTTGAAATGATATGAATCAGCACGTACCGCAAGTCCGTCCCCCATCATCGGCACTCATTACCCTACTTGCACCAAGGTGAGCTGGGCAACTGACCTGTATCATTGTTAAACCAATGAAAGACAAGGAACTTTACACACGATCTACCTGGATATATTTCACGAAAACCAAGGTTATCCTTGGCTTTCCGGTTGTTCTTAATAAAGGAGTTTAAAACACATCAAATGCAGAAAACCATCACCCTCACCATGAATCCCGTCGTAGACAAGGATACATCCGTTGCAGGAATTGTCCCCAATAAAAAATTGAGGTGTGCCGCCCCCATGTATTATGCTGGCGGCGGAGGAATCAATGTTTCACGGGCTTTAAAGAAACTTGGGGGGAGTTCTTTGTGTGTATTTTTGGCTGGGGGGCCTACGGGCACCCATTTACGACAATTGATCTCCCAGGAAGAAATGGCCCATAAGGCCATTGAAATTGAGGGATGGACCCGAGAGAACCTATCGGTAACCGATACGAACACCCAGCTTCAATATCGATTCGGGGTTCCTGGCCCCAAGGTCGATAAAGACGAACTCAATTCAATTTTGGCCTATTTGGAGGAAAAAGTGAACTACAACGACTTTCTCGTCGTAAGTGGCAAACTACCCTTGGAAGTGCCCCCCGATTTCTATGTGGAAATTTCAAAAATCGCCGATAATAAAAAGGCCAAGTTCATATTGGACACTTCCGGTGTGGCCCTACTACCGAGTATGAAAGCGAATATTTATCTTATGAAGCCCAATTTGGGGGAGTTAAGCACGATCATGGATGTTCCTTCCATATCGGTGATCGAACTCGAAACATTGGCCAAAAAGTTCCTGGAAACCTATAAATGCAAGGTATTGGTCGTCTCATTGGGAGCGAAAGGGGCGCTCTTGGCCCATGAAAGTGGTATAGAACATATACCCGCCCCAACGGTACACCAAAAAAGTACCATCGGTGCCGGCGATAGCATGGTAGCCGGAATAATTTATAGCCTTCAAACGAATAAATCGCTGAGTGAGGCCATAAAATATGGGGTAGCCTGCGGTACAGCGGCAACATTACACCCGGGAACACAACTTTGCAATAAGGAAGATGCCGATAAACTTTACGAATGGGTATTGAAAAATACGGTGGAAAAGAAAGAAAAAAAACCAAACTGACCTAGGTCATTTTAAAACCTTGTTCAGCACTATATATTAGCTCCACGATTTAAAATCAGTTCTTTGAAAAGGAAAAGGGTCTTTTAGGGGGAAATGCGAGACCCTATTGAAAAAGAAGTGGACAAATCTGTTCGACCATTTGAATCCTTGTTTGGGTTTAGCGATAAATTTGAAGTAGGGTCAGTGTAAGTGTAGTTCAGACGGGAAACGCACTTCTTGGGAACCGGGACATCTAGGTGTTCCGGTTTCTTTTCCTTTAAAATGTAGCCAAACTGACCTAGGTCATTTCAAACCCCGATAGAGGGTCTTATATTCGCATTCTAAGTTACGTTCTTTGAAAAAATACATTCTTGGATTTTAGTTCGTGGGGATACTAAAATCCATGGAAAAAGAAGAAGTTTCAATAACCGAAACACGTATCCCAAATCTAAATCGAATTTATTTATGGATTTGATGCAGTATGGAAGGATCAATAATCGGTAACGAGAACATCTTCAAGGAATCCGGAATATTTCAATGTTCCGGATTCTTTTAAAAAATTGATGGTCATGGTCGCAAGGCAATGATGGTCATAGTAGGGAATAGAATGAAATTGGGTTATTGTTCAATTGCTTAAATCATTTTAGTATTAAGGTGATTCAACAGATTGATAAATAATATCGATGAATTTTCGTTCTTTATGGAAAACAGGAAGCCTCGGTTTCCTGTTTTTTCATTTTAACAACAAAGGCTTCTAAGCAGTAATGCCTTAGCGGCCATATATGGTATCACCATACAATCACACATAGAACCCGTATAAATGTTCTACTTTTCCTTTCAGCAAAGGCTTTGATTGAAGTGATACCAAAAAAGGACTGGTACATTGAGATATGCCAGTCCTTTTTTTTATCCCTATACCCATAGGCCGTTCCAAATGTTGCCTTGCCCGTATCTTCTGAAGAATACCCGTAAAAATCCACCTGACTCCAATCATTTTGACCTTAATGAAGATTGCTTATCTTCCAAAGCCGTAATTCCATGGTGCAAAGGTGATTTTATGTGATGCCATACCCCTGGGTATACTTAGCTCGACCCTGCCATGGAAACCGGATAGACCCTTACCATGAAATGACCGGAAAACTTCCATACGGCAAACGTCACCGGTTCCCAGCTTTGATTCCCATACTGGGCATTGTTATATTCATCCTATTCTATACACTGGCAAGCATAGCTTACCCTGGAGGCTCATGGTACATACCCCACCAAAAAGGATTCAGTCTTTGGCATAATTACCTATGCGATATGCTAGACAAGTATGCCATCAATGGTGCTATAAATACGGCACGACCCTATGCCATAATGGCTTTATCGGCCCTATTTCTTGGTTTGTTCTGGCTTTGGTACCAGTTGCCCAAATTGTTCGAAAGAAAAAGCTTCAATCAAAAAATAATGAAGGTATCGGGACTCCTATCGCTATCCACCATTTCTTTCCTGGCCTTCGGCAACCATGATAACATCGTACGTATAGCCGGCATCCTTGGGGTCATTGCCTTGATTACCTGTTCGATCGAACTGCACAGGACAAAACATTCGTTTATCTTCAAATTGGGTATTATTTGTATTCTGGTCTTTTTGATCAATTACCTGGTTTATGAATCGGGGTATTACATTTCGCTTCTTCCGGTCATACAAAAAATCACTTTCCTATTGTTTATCCTATGGTTCACCTTATTGGATGTGGTACTGTACCAAAAGTACCCACACCCTTAAAACAAAAGACCACGGATAAATTACCGCATCTCCAATCGTAAAAAGCAGCCATGTAATTTAAGGTAATTGATAGATTCAAACGAAAAAAGTTATGCCGATACTGATCGGTATCATATAATTTAACCATTTCTCCAACTAAATTAGACACCGATAAATGGCACCATAAAATGTATAAAATCCTATTACCCACAGATTTTTCGGACAATGCCCAATGCGCATTGGACTACGCAGTACACCTATTTGCAAAGGAAGCATGCAACTTTTATTTACTACATGCGTATCATGACGCCCCTTCCGGTTCTAAAAGCAAGGTTGAAATGGAAAAAGACCTGCATGTTTTGGCAGACGACCAAAACAAAAAGGCACAACATCCCGAACACCATTTTACCCCCGTCTTTGTCATCGATTCTTTGGTCAATGCATTGAACGTTTCCTCCATAGACTTAGCGACCGACTATATTATTATGGGTACCCAAGGGGTTTCTTCCATTTTAAATATTTTTATGGGAAGTAATGCGGTCAATGTGATCAAACAGTTGAATACGTGCCCAATTATCACCGTTCCGGCCGAATATCATTTTACCGCGCCCGAAGAAGTTGCTTTAGCGAACGATTACAGACACCGATTCAGTACCGATGAATTATCAAGCTTGATCAAACTCGCCAAATTATGGGACGCTAAAGTATCGGTGGTACATATTTTATCGAAGAAATCTTTGGATGAAGAACAGCAACGAAACAAAAAGGTGCTGAAAAGCGGTTTAAAGGAAATAAACCATGACTTTATCGAAACGCAAATGGACCTGTCGGTAACTTCTTCATTGGTCAAACTCGAAAAAGCAAACCCACGAATAGCGATGCTCGCACTGCTAAAAACCGAACATGGTTTTTTCGACACCTTACTGCATGAACCGGTCATCAGGAAAATGGCATTCAATACCGAGCTTCCCTTATTGGTTCTGCCGCAATTGACCTAAACCATTAATAATTTGCCGAACGCATCGCGTCATTATTGAAAATCCTTGGAAGGTATGTATCCGAACTATCGGTTTGTATCGGATATCCCAATCGAACCATTTCTTCTCGCACTTTGTTTAAGACCAACTGATGCACGTATAGGAATTGTAACGTACGGTTTTCAACATCAATGTCAATGACCCGTATGTCCATTATACGACTTAGGTTTCTCAGGATTACTTTTTTGTCTTCTTCGGTAAGGAGGTTTTGAACGTTTACCACAGCTTTCATTTTCTTTAGTTTTAGGTTAGCGTGTAAAATAACCTATTAAGAACCTCTTGTAAATGACCTAAATCATTTAGACCTATTTTTTTGTCAATTTGATTAATTCAAGACCTTGGAAGGAGATTCCCACCATTACGGATGCAACAAAAAAATCGGGACAAGACATAGGCCGCACAAGAAGAAAGACAGCCCCTTGCCCCCAACGAAAGCCAATCCATTTTGCCTATGATTCCCTGCCTTTATCACTGGTGATCATAAGGCACTTTTAAAATAAAAAAGTTGATGATTGCTGCCCCTCATGCTTAAAAGAGGGACCTTCCCATAAGATTCCATTTTTTTGACCAGGTCTTGACGAAACCATTTGTTTACAAAACCTACCTTTTCCCTTTCCAACATCACGATCAAATCGGCATACTCCTCACCGATATAACGTCTAAGGGACTCAAAAATGTCATTGGAGAAAAGCACCTCAAAATCCATGCGTTCGTAAACTACTTTCTGCAAGAGCATTTCTTTAAACCATTCCATCTGCATTTCCCCTTTATACTCCTCTTCCGTGGAAATATGCACGACCTTGATCAACGCCCTGAATTTTTCGGCCATTTCGGCCAACTTTCGAATGGCATAAACATCCTCTTCCTCAAAATCCGTAGCGTATACAATGGTTTTGGGCAATCGATAACTTGTTCCTGTAGGTATCGATAAAATGGGGCAAGGCCCTTGCTCGATAAGTTGTTTTGTAGTACTGCCCATAAGGATTTCACGAAAAGCACTGCCTCCCTTCATACCCATTACGATCAAATAGGCGTGCCATTTGGTAGCGACTTCTATGATACCCTTAACAACCGATTTGTTTTCGGCCGGCTCTATCTGCAGTAGGGTATCCTGGTAACCACTGTCCAGGTGTTCTTCACAGAATCCCTCCAACTTGGAACGATGTACCCTAAAGGCATTTTGCCCTAAATTAGGGGAAGGTTCATCCGTGCCTACTGCCCCCATTTCGTTAGGTTTATCAAAAACATGGGTAATCACCAAACGGGTTTCCATATGCGTGGCCATTTCGTGGGCATATTTCAGTGCGGCCACGGAATTCATCGAATAATCGGTAACATAAAGGATCGTTTTCAAGGTAGTACGAAGTTTTGGTTTTAACCCAAAGCTATTGGAATTGAGGCGCTTTGCAAATGATCTAAATCATATCAACAGGCCTCAAGGGGCTTTACGTTTATCCTTGAAATCCGTAGGTCTTCATCCGACTTTGCCAAGTACTAGGAACGAATTACGGTCCTTGGCTCCCAGGAGTCAAAAATCATCCTTGAAAGATAGCACTGGGACGATCATGCGGGATTTCGCCAATGGAAAGAAGGGTTTTCACCCTGCCCCAAGTAGTCATAAAGCCTTAGAGATCTACCACCGATAAATAGAAGGGATACTACAGTACATGGGAATCATTCAACCAGCGCTGCAAAAGGGTTTTATTATGTGTAATATCGACCAAATGGAATTTGGTATAACTTTTAAACACACGGGAATCCTTAAAGTTTTCGATACAAACCGCTATGGGGGCCAGATAGTTCGAATGGATCAAGAACAGTTCACCGTCCCTTTTCAAAAGGTAACCTACATGTCCCGTATCAAAACCTATAAAATACAACCCTTCCTGGGTTAGTTCATCGATTTCCTTAAAAGCCGCATCATGATCTTCTTGGGCAACACTGTAAATTTTTGACCCACAACTAATGGCCATGGCTTCATCAATAGGCGATTTTTGGGCCAATTTGTAGCGATTGAGCCGTAACCCCATGTCGCGCAATGTGGTCGAAATAAAATAACCGCAGGCTATCTTCCCTTCGTTCGGAGTAGCGGTATGCCCGCCAAAACTCCATGGGGTACCGTACCAATGGGGTATCAATCCATCGACCAAATTCATGGTGAATTCGTTCTTGATCCCTTCCATCGAAATCCGCCCCTCCCTATACTGCTCCCCCAAACATTCCCTAAGCTCCCCAATGCTCATTTTGGCATTGTCATAGGTATAGGAAAGGGTATCGGGATCGGACAGCATATGTCCTGACCCCGGCTCATTATAAGCTTGGGGCCTTATCATCGTCATCCCGATGGTGTTCCTATAGGAAGCTACAACGGAGTGCGCATTATTTTGGGGTGGATCGTCGGGGAACCAAAAAAGCATTAAAAGGGAAAAAAACAACATTATATTCTTTTAAATCAGCGTATTAAGAATGTAACGTTTGGAATTGGATTGAATTTCATTCAAAATGTTAAACTTTCATAGATTTATCATAAAAAATCAAATGCTGAGGTTCACGGCCCACCAAACTTCATAGTCACGGGGCAAAAGGGGCCTGTAACTTTGGAACCCCTGATCGGCAATCCGAATACCTATAATATCGTTATTTTCATCGTGCACATATTCCAAAAAAATAAAGGAATGTCCGTAGGGATCTAACTCCTTGTTCTCCACACCTTTGACCACTTCCAAATAGTCATTCTTGTACCTCCACACCTGTAACAGGGCCCCGGGCCTGAGCTTTCCTCCCCATATCCCCGTCGAATCTATCAAGGTTCCCATTCCGGCATAGGCAATCGCCCCGGCATTACCCTTACCCCTATATTTTTCGGGTAAGTTACGCCACCCCTTATGCACCCCAGAGGCAGAAACATAAAGATTATCGAAAACCTCCCGGGCCGTATATTCGTTGGTAGCCATATGATTCGGCAGGTCCCGGTACACCGAATGACCGTAAATTTCCCAATAGGCTTTCATAAACCGTCCTTTGCTGACCGCCAAACAATCGCCCCCAGGTTCTTTTTTTACGGCATTGTTGTAATTTTCAACGATTTTCAGCGCTACCGGACCCACCACTTCCGAGCCGTTCGTCAATTCGGTTTCATCGGTCAAGACTTCAGGATCCACAACCACATTGCCTTCCTCACCGGGGGTGATCTGTATCAACGAATCGGCCTCTTTGTCGTAAATAGTGATATCGGTAAGTGGCTCGACAAGGATTTTAACATGGTCGTCAAGGCTAACATCGGATAGATCCGTAGTACCCTCCGTTATTTCCTCCTTTACCACACCGGAAGGCATTTCAGGACTTGCCATCGGGTAAATGGTAGTGACCGTTTTCAATGATCCACAACCCGTCACAAGAACCGTTAAGCATAAAATCAAAAAAAGGTATTCAACCAATTTGCTAATGCCCCCCAACAAATTCCAATGCCTAATGCCCTTCATTATAGATCCGTATCGCATATATCCAGTAAACTATTTTCATTTTCCTAGGATCACATCGATATAACCGACCCTGTGGAAACAAAAATAGATCAACTTTGGCACAATGGGTAATTTTCGGTAAAATCACGCCAAACGGACGGTTTTAGCCGTCCAAGTCACCGTTCTTGCCGCAAAACCCCATATTTCCCGATAATCCTGGCAATGGGATGATTTAGGTCATTCGATTTTACCGCTAAGTAACATAGCTTTGATAGCATTGGATCATAGAAGGTTCAACCCAATGAATTTCATCTAAAGTACTAATACCATGTTACAGGATTATCCAAAAAAGTTTAATGACCTAAGTCATCAAATGACCGAATTGGGGATTGAAATCCCCGACACCATGAAAGGGTTTTCAGAACTCCACCATGCCAGCCTTTCAAAAGGAGCGCTCACTTCAAAAACCAAAGAATTGATCGCTTTAGGCATAGCCATAACCATTCGCTGTGAAGGTTGTATTGCCTGTCATGTACACGATGCCTTACAAGCTGGGGCAAAACATGAAGAAATCATGGAGACGATCGGCGTATCGGTACTAATGGGTGGCGGACCATCAGTTGTCTATGGATGTGAAGCCATGGAAGCCTTAAAACAATTCGGAATATCGAAACAAAATGAAGCAGCCCGATAATAAAGACGCAAATAAGGAAAAGAAAATAAATCAAAAGCCACCCTTTTGGAGTGCCGGCTTAAATTGGTTCTACCTATTCTTGTTTGCATTTTTATTGGTGTTCACCTTTTTTTCAAACCCATCCGGCAGTACAAAGGAAAAAAGTTGGGGCTTTGTCAGGGATTCCCTTATTGCCCAGGATAAGATCGAAAAAATCATCGTAGTCAATAAGGAATTTGCCGAAATATACGTGAAAAAAGACCTAACGGGGAGTACGGCAAACAGGAATATCGGGGAAAAATGGTTACAAACGGCCGACATACCCCAATACCGCATTACCATAGGATCCGTAGATAGTTTCGAAGCCAAGTTGCAAAGGGCACAAGAGTCCGTCTCCCCGACTATGGCCATAGACGTGCAGTACCAGAACCGTGGCAGTTGGGTCAATATTTTTTCCTGGTTGCTACCCCTAGGGATCATTCTTTTATTCTGGATGTACATCCTGGGTAAACTAGGCGGTGGGGGCAAAGGCTCGAACCCCCTTTTCAATTTCGGGAAATCCACGGCCGTATTGACGGAAAAGGGATCCAAGACCACGGTGAATTTTAAGGATATTGCCGGACTTAAAGAAGCTAAGGCCGAGGTAATGGAAGTGGTCGACTTTTTAAAGAACCCCGAAAGGTATACGAAATTGGGGGCCAAAATTCCCAAGGGGGTCATGCTTGTAGGTCCGCCTGGGACAGGAAAGACCCTTATGGCCAAGGCCGTTGCCGGCGAGGCCCAAGTTCCCTTTTTCTCCATGTCAGGTTCCGAATTCGTGGAAATGTTCGTGGGTGTGGGGGCATCACGGGTTCGCGATCTTTTTAAACGTGCCAAGGAAAAGTCGCCCAGTATCATATTCATCGATGAAATCGATGCCGTCGGCCGCTCTCGGGGCAAGGTCAATGCTTTCCAGGCCAATGATGAAAGGGAAAGTACCTTAAACCAATTGTTGACCGAATTGGATGGTTTTGGCCCGAATACCGGGGTAATCGTATTGGCGGCCACCAACCGTCCCGATGTTTTGGACAAGGCCCTTTTGCGCCCAGGGCGATTTGATCGCCATATATACCTTGAACTGCCGACCAAGGAGGAACGCATAGAGATATTCAATGTCCATTTGCGGCCGATCAAACTTTCTAAAAATGTGGACGTATCGGTTTTGGCCAAATTGAGCCCCGGGTTTTCCGGCGCCGATATTGCCAATATCTGTAATGAAGCTGCCCTAATCGCCGCACGGAATAAAAAAAAGGCGGTTGAGCAGGAGGATTTCATGGAAGCCCGCGATCGGGTTATCGGCGGACTGGAACGCAAAAGCAAGATCATTTCGGCCAAGGAAAAAGAAATCGTTGCCCACCATGAGGCCGGCCATGCCATTGTTAGCTGGTTCCTAAAAAATGTCGATTCCCTCGTAAAGGTTTCGATCATCCCCAGGGGAAAATCATTGGGCTCGGCCTGGTATTTGCCCGAAGAACGGCAGATCGTCACCAAATCCCAATTCCTTGACCAAATCTGTGCCGCCTTGGGAGGGCGTGCCGCAGAGGAAATCATTTTCAACGAAACATCATCCGGAGCCTTGGACGACCTTGAAAAAGTCACCAAACAGGCCTACAGTATGGTTTCTTTTTACGGTTTGGATGAGGAAATAGGCCCCATCAGTTTTTATGACTCCTCGGGCCAGAACGAACGCTTTTTGGGCAAACCCTATAGCGAACATATGGCACAGCTGATCGATAAGGAAGTAAGGGACCTGGTATATACGGCCTATGAAAGGACAAAAAACCTATTGATCGAACATTTAGACGAATTGAAAAAACTGGCCCAATTGCTCCTTACACAGGAAGTTGTTGAAAAAGAAGCATTGGAAGAACTTTTGGGCAAAAGGGGGTTGCCCGAAACCGGGACCCTACCCAAAGCTTCCAATAGTGTGAATACTTAAAACATGATAAATATGATAATAGTAATTCCAATGGAAAATAGCATTAAAGTACCCTACAATGAACATATGCACTTCGAGCATGAAAATTGGAAATCGGAACTGGCCTTTTGGAAAAATGATATACGCTCTTTCACTAACAGACTCAGTACAATGGTGACCCGATGGCCCAAGGAGGAAGTGGTTAAGGATCTCGAATATTTCCAAAGCGAATTCGTGATCTTCGGTGCCAAAATCGATGATTTCGAGGAGGCTATTGAAGACCATGAGGCAAATATGGCCGACCATGGCCAATTAGAAAACCGGGCTTTGCACATCGCCTTGACCAAGCAACATGCCGCCTACAGAATGAAAATGGAAAAACAAAGACAGAAATACACCGACTTGAAAAAAGATTTCTTTCGGTTCTTATCCAAGAACTCGTAAAAATGCCCGAAACCAAACCATCAAAAAGCCGTAAACTGAAGCGATACAAAAAGCTCTTTAACGTATTGGCCAAATATGGCTTTGACCACATCATGGCCCAAAGTAGCATGAAAAAGTTGATTCCTTGGAGTCCTTTATCAAAACATCCAGAACATGACAAAACCCAATCCCTATCCACATACGAGCGGATCCGGATGGTTTTGGAAGAATTGGGCCCTACCTATATTAAACTCGGCCAGATTTTCAGTAACCGGGACGATATGTTGCCCCCGGGCCTGATCCTGGAACTGGAAAGATTACAGGACCGTGTTCCCAAACTCAAGGATTTTGATGTAGCCAAGGCCATAGCACAAGAGCTAAACATCAATTCCCAGGAGCACTTCCTATTCATTGACCCGGAACCCATTGCCGCCGCCTCATTGGCACAAGTGCACAAGGCCCGATTGTCCAATGGGGATTGGGTCGCCCTAAAAATACAACGCCCGAACATCCTGGAAACCATCGACTCGGATATCGAAGTAATGAAACAGGTGGCCAAAAGTCTTGAAAAACACAGTAGCCAGGCCAAAGCCTTCCAACCCATGCAAATTGTGGCGGCCTTTGAAAAGAGCATCCATGAAGAACTCCATTTTTTATCCGAAATCGATAATATGGAACGCTTTGCCAAGAACTTCCAGGACAATGGGACCCTGTATGTTCCCACGGTCTATCGCGAATACTCAACGGACAGCCTAATATGCATGGAGTATATCGATGGCATCAAAATTTCAGAAGTGGAAAAGCTGACCGCACTGGGTATAGACTGCAAGGCTGTAGCCCAAATCGGTGTCAGCCTGTATTTGGAACAAGTCTTGGATTTTGGTTTCTTTCATGCCGACCCCCATCCCGGCAACATATTCATACTACCGGAAAAGGACCGCATATGCTTTCTCGATTATGGGATGATGGGCAACTTATTGCCCCATGAAAAAGAACAATTGGGAGATCTTCTGCTCGCTTTCACGAAAAAAGACGTTAAGAAATTGATTCCCATCTTGGAAAAAATAGCCATAAAAGCCGAGATTTCAGACGACAACGAATTGCAGCAAGATTTACACACCTTGGTCCAAGGGATAAGCGACACCTCGATCCGCAATATTGAATTGAGCACTATCCTCACACAATTCAAGGATATCCTATACCATAACAACATTATCCTCCCACATAACCTCTACTTATTGATCCGTGCCTTGATCATTATGGAGGGGGTCGGACTCAAACTCGACCCGGAATTCAATATAACGGAAAACCTAAAGCCCTATGTGATCACATTAACACGTAAAAGATTCGGTTTAAGGCGTTTGTTCAAAAAAAACATTTCCAGACTTCAGGACTATGATACCCTTATCGGCAATTTTCCGGAGGACCTCAGCATCATCTTGAAGAAGATCAAGGAAGGGAAACTCGTGGTCATACATGAACACAAAGGACTTAAGGAGTTTCAGGCCACATCGAACAAGGCGATCAACCGCTTGGTCTTCGCGGTTATTATCGCGGCACTGTCCATAGGCAGTTCCATTTTGGTCTTGGCCGAGATGCCCCCATTGATCAAAGGGGTTCCTTTATTGGGGGCCATCGGTTTCTTGCTATCGGCCATTCTAGGTTTTTTTGTCGTCATCTCCATATTCAGAAATAAACAGTTCTAAGAATATCCCATATATTTTTATGCGCTTTTAAAACCAAATCGTAATTTGTATCAACCCATGTGTACCAAGCCCAATATACTATGTCTATAGACCAATTCGATATCAAGGGACTGAATTCCGAAGAAGTGTTGCTGGCGCGGATGCGCTACGGGAAAAACACCCTGGAGGGCAAGAAAAAGGCGGGTGTTTTAAAGGCCCTGCAAAGTTTGGTCCAAGAACCCATGGTCATCCTATTGTTGGTGGCATCGGCCATCTATTTCATTTCGGGTGACATCGGGGATGGTATTTTCCTTGCCGCCGCCATTGTCCTGGTATCGGCCATTTCGTTATATCAAGATGGGCGTAGCCGAAATGCCCTCGAGAAACTGAAATCGTTCGTACAGCCCAAATGCAAGGTCATCCGTAACGGGAAGGTGATCGAGGTCCCCAGTGGGGACGTGGTGGTCGGGGACAGCCTAATGGTCGAGGAAGGAACCACCATCTCGGCAGACGGTACAATAGTACACTCCAATGATTTTTCGGTAAACGAATCACTGCTCACCGGTGAATCCCTTTCGGTCTTTAAAGATTCGGGCACCGACAACAACTCCGTTTTCAAGGGTACCACGGTTGCAAGTGGACTTGCCATTGCGACGGTAACCGCTGTAGGCAATGAAACCGAAATCGGCAAAATAGGAAAAAGCCTTGAAAGTATTTCCGAGGAAAAGACCCCCCTTGAAAGGCAAATAAACAATTTCGTCAAAAAAATGGTCTTCGTTGGGGCCATCGTTTTTATCATCGTTTGGGGCATGAATTTTTACAATTCAAGAAATGTCCTCGACAGCCTGCTCAAGGCCCTCACCCTGGCCATGTCTATCCTACCCGAAGAGATCCCTGTCGCCTTTACCACTTTTATGGCCTTAGGATCGTATCGCTTAATGAAGATGGGGGTCATCGTAAAGCAAATGAAAACCGTCGAGACCTTGGGGAGTGCCACAGTTATCTGTTCCGATAAAACGGGGACCATCACAGAGAACAAAATGGTTTTGGCCAAACTATGGACCTTATCCTCAAAGGGCATTACCGATGTGAACGGCCACTTGGATCCGGCAGAAATGGATCTTATTATCGCTGCGATGTGGGCCAGCGAGCCCATACCTTTCAATGGGATGGAAATTGCCCTTCACGAAGCTTACAGGAAAAATACCGCAAAAGATATCCGTCACAAATATCGCATGGTCCACGAGTACCCCCTGGAGGGCAGACCCCCAATGATGACGCATATCTTCGAAAACAATGGCCAAGGCCGGATCATTGCGGCCAAAGGTGCTGCAGAGGCATTGATTGCCGTCTCCAAGCTTACCGAAACCGAAATACGGGAGATAAACACCGCCATTCATGTTCTAGCCAAGGACGGGTATCGTATTTTGGGCGTTGGGACTACAGAATTCGATGGGGATTCCTATCCTGAAAAACAACAGGATTTCACATTCGAATTCAAAGGGATCGTTGCTTTTTACGATCCCCCCAAAAAAAACATAAGATCCGTGCTAGAGGGGTTTGCCTCGGCGGGAATCAAGGTCAAGATCTTAACGGGTGACAATGCCCTTACCACGGCGGCCATTGCCAAGCAAATAGGTTTTAGGGGATACGACAAAAGCATTTCGGGTACCGATTTGATGCGCCTGAGCGACAGCGAACTGAAAGCCCATGTTGCCACATATCGGATATTTACACGGGTGTATCCCGATGCGAAGTTAAAGATCATAAATGCCCTAAAGTCCAACGGGGAAATCGTGGCGATGACCGGGGACGGTGTAAACGACGCCCCTGCCCTTAAAGCCTCCCATATTGGGGTGGCCATGGGTAAAAAGGGTACGGAAACGGCGAAAGAGGCCGCATCGGTGATCTTACTCGAAGACGACCTTTCGCGAATGATAGATGCGATTGCCATGGGGAGGCGTATTTATAACAACCTAAAAAAAGCCATTCAATACATTATCTCCATACATATTCCCATCATCCTCACCGTATTTTTTCCTTTGGTCCTGGGATGGGCCTACCCCAACATATTCACCCCCGTGCATATTATCTTTTTGGAATTGATCATGGGGCCAACCTGCAGTATCATTTATGAGAATGAGCCTATGGAGAAAAACACCATGATCCAGGAGCCCCGTCCTTTTACGGCTACTTTTTTTAATTGGATGGAATTGGCCACGAGTGTCATCCAGGGGTTGATGATCACCGTGGGTACCTTGACCACCTATCAATATGCCGTTCATTCGGGGTTCGACGAAGCTACCACGAGAACCATGGTGTTCGTTACCTTAATCGTTGCGAATATTGTCTTGACCCTTGTAAACCGTTCTTTCCACTTTTCCATTTTTTCAACCCTAAAAAACAAGAACCGCCTAGTGCCCCTGATAATTGCGATCACCATCGCCCTAACCGCCCTACTCCTATTCGTACCGCCCCTGACCGTTTTCTTTGGTTTTTCCCATTTGGAGGCCAACCAAATACTTATGAGTACGGGCATCGGATTTTTGTGTGTCATCTGGTATGAGTTGGTTAAACTGTATCAGCGGAGTGTTGGCACCCGTCCCATATAAACCGTATATTTGAACTGCTAAATACAGGACTATGAACATCATCTCTTGGAACGTGAACGGGGTACGGGCCGTCATCAAAAAGGATTTTTTCGAAGCTGTTGAAACGATGGATCCGGACATCCTCTGTATACAGGAGACCAAGGCCCAGGACGAGGAGGTCAAAAAAGCCCTATCCCCAATGCAAGCCTACCGAACCAGCTTTAATTCGGCCCAAAAAAAAGGGTATTCCGGTACCGCCGTTTTAAGTAAGCCCGAACCGATCGAAGTGATGTTGGATATGGGGATCGAGGAACACGATACCGAAGGGAGGATCCAATGTATGGAATATGGAAACTTTTACCTTGTGAATGTATATGTCCCCAATTCTGGCCAAAAATTGGACCGCTTGGATTATCGCAAAAAATGGGATGCCGATTTTCTGGCGTACCTTAAAAACCTGGAAAAGCATAAACCGGTCATCGCATGTGGCGATTTCAACGTGGCGCATAAAGCCATCGATCTTAAGAACGACAAATCCAATTACAATAAAACGGCAGGCTACACCCAAACAGAAATCGATGGTATGGATAATTTTACCAATGCCGGTTTAGTGGATGCCTTTAGGCACCTATATCCCGAAGAGGTGGCCTATACCTATTGGAGTTACCGTTTTAAGGCAAGGGAGCGGAACACCGGGTGGCGAATCGACTATTTTTTGGTCAGTGAATCCCTTATCGATAAAATCAAGGATGTAAAAATCTATTCCGATATCCTTGGGTCTGACCACTGCCCCATCGGACTCGAAATCGATGTTTAGGACAAGGGGGCACTAAATCGACATCAGCGTTTTTTCGCATACCCGAACACCATTTTCTTGAATTCCCTGAAATCGTTTTTAAAAAGCGCCATACTTTCGGACAACCTTGCATGCTCTTCCCTATAAGAGCCATCGGATATCCCCTTTTCCTTTTTCATAAGTCGGGACAATATTCTTTCATGTGCCCTGATATCCTCGGATAGGTAATCGAAAAGGTTTTCATGTACCTTATCAAGGTATTTCAACATCTTGGCATATTCGGACTTATATATTTCACGTTTATCGAGTATGTTGGAAAAAAACTTCATTTCGTCTTTCCAAAAAGCTATGGTATCTTTCCATTCGCGACTTTCTTGATGCAGTACGGCAAGACTTGCACCCAATAATAATTCCGTTTTGGGATTTGACGTGATCGTATTCATGGTATTTGATTTTAGTACCGAACCCGGTACGCACTTTCATCTACAAAAATGCGATCTTACCGTTGTTCCTAAAATGATTTAGGTCAGCCATGTACACTGTCCAAATTAAAAATTTCAGATGACCTGTATCATTTGGGCACCGGTAACATAACCGTATATTACCATGCTATTCTTCAAATTGCACATGCCCGACAAAACGAGGACTCAAGACTCATTGCAATTGATCAATACCCCTTTAATTGACCGCTATTGGGCAAAAAACAAGGAAAACAAAGAGTCCCGAAGAGTCAAAATGATGCAATTCATACAAAAAAGTCAAAATGAAAAGGTGCTTTTCCCCGTTTCGGGAATCACCAAGGGGAACCTAATCGATTATTATAGGGCTATTTCGGAATTTATGTGGCCTTACCTCAAAGACCGCCCTTTGACCCTTCACCGCCACCACAACGGAATTGCAGAACAAGGTATTTTTCAAAAGAACACCTCGGAATATTTTCCCGATTGGATACAAACCATGAAGATCAGGAAGAAAAACCGATGGGTAAACCATGTCATCTGTAACGATATCGAAACCTTGGCCTTTCTGGCCTATCAAAATACCATAACCTTTCATGTGACCTTGAGTAAGACCGATAAGTTGGAGTATCCCGATCGGTTGATTTTTGACTTGGATCCCCCAGGTTATGATTTTGCGCAAGTACAAACAGGGGTTCGGTTACTCCGGGAATTTTTGACAGTTACATTGGGGCTCCCTGCCTACGTAATGCTCACCGGTTCCAAAGGGGTTCATTTGGTGATCCCCCTCATGCGGATGGATCATTTTATAGAGGTGGGGGAATTTGCCAAAAAAGTGGCCGAGCATATCGTTGAAAAATATCCAGAAACCTTTACCGTTGCCCATAGAAAAAATCAACGCAAAGGGCTGATATTCATAGATTACCTTCGCAATTCCCATGACCAAACGGTCGTGTGCCCTTATTCGATACGGGGCTTGGAAAACGCCCCTGTGGCCATGCCCATTACTTGGAAAGAATTGGATACAACCCACAGTTCCCAAGCCTATACCATCAAAAACACTTTGGAAAGGATGACCAACGGAGTAGACCCTTGGAAAGATTTCGCAAAAAATTCGGTGATCCTGAGTGACGCCAAAAAGAAGATGGAATTACTGATCCATAAAAAGGGTTAGGAGGCTGCTCATCGGCTTGTCCGTACCAATGTCCGGTTGCTTTCAACCCTTAATGGTTTCCATTTACCGCATCCGCAATGGTTTTCCCAATGATCAAATAGTGCCCTTGCCTTAACTTCCCAATGGCTTCCGCGGTTTTTCGGTCATTGAACCCCAGTCCTCCCAATATACCATGGACCCCTTTGGTAAACGACCCCAATTTTTTATCGTTGATCATTTGCAAGAAAAGCCCCCTATAGGGCCCAGCGACAAATATCGTCCCGATATCCTCATTAAAGAAAAACCCGAATTCCAAGTCCGGCCCCAATATACGTTCCCAATATTCTTTCAATGCAGGTCTCAAGAAGTTTAATTCCCCTTCCCCAAAAAAATGCTGTCCAATTTTAAACAACAAGGTCAATTGCATGTCCGAGGAACTTTTCCGCTTAAGTTCCACCCATTTCTCGAGATGTGACAATTTTGCGATCGGCACCAGAAAAATGCCGGGATCATCTTTTTTGACTATTTTGTGTATCATCATCGGAACTGTACTTAAATTCTTGACTATAGGATATATTCCCTTTTTTTAGGAGATGAATTTAATCCAAGGATGTGGTAACCAAAATGATTTAAATCAATCTGATGCCGATGGGTGGCAATCCCATCCATACCCTTGAACAAAATAGGTGTATATGCGTTTGGGTATGCTTATTTTTACCTGCTAACGGTACAACAATATGATTAATGTCATATAAAAAAACACGTTATTATATTACATTTAAAATTAGTCGACCAAGCACTTACAAAACATTATGGAAAAAAACCTCAATGACCTTGGCCTTTATGAACAGATTTTCGATACCTCGCTGGAAGGCATACTTGTTGTTGACCAAAATGGAATCATTATTAAGGCAAATACGGCTTGTGAAAGCATGTTCGGCTATCCCCCGAAGGGGTTATTGGGCAAGGAATTGGACTGCCTGCTCCCCAAAGAATTAAAAAAAGCCCACAAATCACATTTCACGGATTTTTCGAAAAACCCCAAGGAACGTTCCATGAATCACGAACTGGATCTATTGGGCATAAAAAATGACGGAACGGAATTTCCGTTACGCATCAGCCTTGTCCCGTCGACCCTTGATAAACAAAAGGTGACCATTGCCTTTATCAGGGATACCATAGACTTTAAAATAACGGAATATAAATTAAAAGCGAAGGAAGCAAAGCACCAAGCCTTATTGAACGCCTTACCCGATATTACAGTCATACAGGACCGGGACGGAAACATCGAAGCGTATTTTGCACCGGAACACTCCGTGGTAAAGACCCCTGAATCCGAAATGATCGGAAAGAACATTAGGGACGTCGTACCAGAGGCCATGGCCGAAAAGATCTTGGCGACCCATAACCAAGTCATAACATCAAAAAAATTACAGATCAGGGAGTATTCGATGGATCTAGATGGGCAGACGGTCGATTTTGAATCGCGGACCGTTTTGACCGACCACGGTAAGCTTTTGACCATCGTACGCGATATTACCGATAAAAAAAGGACCGAACGGGAATTAAAGGAGAGCGAGGCCAAGAACAGGGCAATTTTGAAAGCCCTACCCGATATCATCTTCGTATATGACAAATGCGGTACGATTTTACAGGTAAATGCTTCCGATTTCTCCCCTTTTCTGGGACCAATAGAAAATCTGGTCGGACAAAATTTCAAAGAGATACTACCCCCTAAAACCAGTGTACAGATCCTTAGGGCCATCGAGGAAGTCAGGAAAACCGAAAATACCGTTTTAGAGGTCATCAGCGTGCCTATAAACGACACCCTTAAAGACCTTGAAATACGGTTTGTACCCCTTGAAAACGGGACATTTCTTTGTATTGTCCGCGACATTACCGAAACCAAGTCCATACAGGATGTACTGAACATCAGGAACAGCGCTTTGGAAGCGGCCCAAAATAGTATCATTATCGTAAATACGCAGTTACCCGACCTACCGGTCATCTATTGTAACGATGCATTTTGTTCCCTTACGGGCTATGACCGTTCCGAGATTATAGGCAATAATTGCAGGTTTCTACAAAACGATGACCGGGACCAAGAGGGCTTAGAGACCTTACGACAGGCCATCGCCGCGGAAGAATCCTGCCAAACCATACTTCGCAATTACAAAAAAGACGGCACCCTTTTTTACAATGAACTTTCGATTACCCCAGTTCGTGATACCACCGGAAAATTGACCCATTATATCGGTATTCAGAACGATGAGACCGAACGCATCAAAGAAATACAGATCAAGGACCAATTACGGCGAATTCTCGAATGTATCGCCAAGCAAGATCCCATAGAAGAAATAGGTACGACCATTGTTGAAGTCGTAGAGGATCATTTAGACTGCTGTATGGCTTCCATATACAAGTTAGACCCGAAAAAGCAAACCCTGCACAAATTGGCCGCCCCCAATATGCCCGAAGGATTTTGCGATATCATTGAAGGTGCACCCTTAGGGCCCGACATAGGCTCCTGCGGAAAAGCCGCTTATCTAAAACAAGAGATCATCGTTACCGATATTACCACAAATCCCCTTTGGAAAGATTACCATGAAGCGGCCATAAAATACGGATTGAATTCATGTTGGTCCTTTCCCATTTTTTCTTCGGAACAAAAGATACTGGGCATATTCGGAATATATTGCAAAAAACGGGTTAAACCCAATGATGCCCAAAGGGACATCATTGCCGATCTCATCCAATTGATCAGCATCGCCATAGAAGACCACCTAACACGGCTTCAACTCGAAAAATCACATTGGTTGTTAGAGGACTACGCCCGTGAACTGGAAGAAACCGTAAATGAACGCACCAATGAACTAAAGGTAACGGTACAAAAAATGGTAGAGGCCAACCTGAACCTCGAGAACCAGATCAGGGAAACGAAAAGGGCCGAAATTAGGGCCTTGGAGAATCAGGCCATGTTTACGTCCATAGCCAAGAACTATCCGAACGGGGTCATTATCGTCTTTAATGCCACCTATGACATTGTCTATATCGATGGTCGGGAATTGCAACGTATGGCCATGGACAAGCATGATTTTGAAGGAAAAAATCTCGAGGATATCCCTGTCTTTTCCGAAGAACGCGTACAGCGTCTTAAAAAGGATATCGATAGGACCCTGAAAGGCGAAACCCTTTCCTTTGAAATCGAGTTCGCCAACAAGTATTTTGCGGTAAATACTTCTCCCTTAATGGTCGAAAGCAATGAGGTCAAATGGTCACTTTTCGTATACAATGACATTACCCAACTAAAACTGGCAGAGACCGAAATACGAAAAGCCTTGATACGCGAACAGGAACTCAATGAATTGAAATCGCGTTTCATCTCCATGGCCTCCCATGAATTCAGGACTCCTTTGAGTGCCATACATTCCTCGGCCATTCTTATCGAAAAACAAAATACCCCCGGAAAAGAAGCCAAGCGCGAAAAATACGTAAACCAAATCAGACGGAATGTAAAGGCCTTGGTGGTGATCTTAAACGATTTCCTTTCCTTGGGCAAATTGGAAGAAGGTCAGGTACGGCCCAATCCCGAACCCATGGATCTGGTAAGTTTCACCAAAAAAAGTGTCATGGAATTCGATCCCAACCGAAAAAAGGGGCAGCATATAAAGGTGAAAACAAATGCAAAAAGCATCGTGGCCCACCTAGACCCCAAACTCATGCACCATGTACTGACCAATCTTTTGAGCAATGCCGTTAAATACTCCCATGAGGGCCAAGCCATTACCGTCTCGGTCGAAAAAGAACAGGATACCGTAACGATCAAAGTGACCGATCAGGGTATCGGCATTCCCGAAGGGGAACAGGACCAACTCTTCGAGAGGTTCTTTAGGGCCAAGAACAGTGTAAACATACAAGGTACCGGACTGGGACTTAATATCGTAAAACAATATACCGAACTTATGGGTGGCAGCATTGGCATGGAAAGTGTTGAGGGCGAGGGATCCTCATTTTGGGTGACCTTTTCAACAACATTCGGGACAAAGGCCGACTAGGTTCGCAAAAATTCCGGAAGACCGGAACGACCAACGTAACTATAAATGTAAACTGAAAAACAAGATGATCCATTAGATGAAAAACAAACCGTGAACGCCCCTAAATTCATGGTGTACATATAATAAGACCTTTATAACAGGAGGTCTGTAGCTAAATTACCTATCGCTATAATGTTACACATAAAGCCATGAAAAAAATACTGTTGATCGAAGACAATAAGGATGTACGTGAGAATACCGCGGATATCCTAAAGCTACATGATTATGAAGTGCTTACCGCCGAAAATGGGCAAGTTGGCATAACAATGGCCAAACAGCACTTACCGGACTTGATCCTTTGCGATATCATGATGCCCGTTAAGGATGGGTATATGGTGTTGGAAGAGTTAAGCAACACTACCGATACCTTGCACATACCGTTCATATTCCTGACCGCCAAATCGGACAGGACCGATTTCCGAAAAGGAATGAACCTTGGGGCCGACGATTACCTCACAAAGCCCTTTGAGGAAAATGAACTGCTTGAAGCTGTCGACACCCGTATCCGAAAGAACAATTTCCTTCGCAAGGAATTTTCGAAGAACTTGGAGGGGATCAACGAATTTTTCCAAGATGCCTATAATTACCTTACCCTAGATCATATCCAAAAGGAATACTATTCGAAACTTTACGATAAGAAGGACTTTATCTTTAGGGAAGACGATGGTGCGCATACCTTGTACTTCATACATAATGGCATGGTGAAGACCTATAAATCGACCGAATCGGGGAAAGAATTCGTAACCGGCATCCATACGACCGGTGATTTCATTGGGCAGCTATCGCTCTTAAACCCGAAAGGAACGTATCTCGAAACCGCAATCGCCATACACGATACCGAGGCCTACGCCATTCCCAAGGCCGATTTCATCCATCTGGTAAACGACAAAAAGGATGTCTCCCATAAATTTATGGAACTCATTTCGAACAACCTTATCGAAGTGCAGGACCAATTGGTGAATATGGCCTACTCCACAGTAAGGCAACGCGTCGCCAAAGCCCTATTGGCACTCTATGCAAAGGGGATCATAAAGGATTCGTACTATGAAGGTCTGGATATTCCCCGGGAAGACTTCGCCGGCATGATCGGTACCGCAACGGAAACCGCCATACGTACCCTTTCGGATTTCAAGGAAGAAAAACTGATAACCATGGGACATGCCCGAAGGATCATACTACTTGACAAGGAGCGCTTGCAGTGCATTGCCGATAATTATTGATCGCCAATATAGCCGTCTTGGCAAAGTAGCCATGCCCATTCGGGGAATACCGCCTAGGGCATTTTATGGCCGGTGATGGGCACCACCACCCTTTTCAACACCTGGGCCAGTACCAAGGAGCCGAAGGCAAACAAAAAGACAACGACAAAAAATCGTTCCGATAGCATCTTAAACGATAGTACTTTCGCTATGGGCGTTATGTAATAGGCCATGGCGGTGATGATGATCGACAACACTATGGCACCCCATACCCATATATTCTTGGTCACTTCGTTCACAAAAAATGACCCTTGGATCTTCGGCATATTGAACACATTCAAAAGTTGGGCCAGTACCAAGGTATAAAAGGCCATGTTATTGATGATGGCCGGTTCCAATTGCAGTACAAAATGGGCATAGGCCACCATGCCGATTACCGAAAAACAGATACTCAACCCATAGATGGCAATGGCAACCCATTGCAACCGATTTATTAACGGGGCCTTGGGATTTTTCGGCTTTTGTTCCATAATATCAGATTCACCCCGCCCCAAACCCAAGGCCAGTGCGGGAAAGATATCGGTGACCAAATTCAAAAACAGGATCTGCAAGGGCAATAAAGGGGATGGCAGATTCAGTATCGCGGCAAAACCTACCGATAATATCTCGGCCAAATTACACGACAGTAGATACACCACGAACTGACCTATATTCTGAAAAATGACCCTTCCTTGCCGTATCCCCAGTTCTATGGCCGTAAACTTATCATTTTTAAGGATAACGTCGGCCACTTCCCGTGCTGCCTCCGTTCCGCGAATACCCATGGCAATTCCTATATCGGCTTTCTTCAATGCCGGCACGTCATTGATGCCATCCCCGATCATTCCCACGATATGGTTGTTTTGTTGGTATAAAGCGACCAGGTTCAATTTCTGTTCCGGGGATACCCGCGCAAAAATGGTGGCGTCGAGCAAGGTATCAATGTGCTTTTTATCCTTATGCCCTACTAGGTCCAGTTCACTCCCTTTAATGGTCTTTGCCTTAGGGGCATTTACGGCCAACAAGCCCACTTCTTCCGCAATTTTCTTGGAAGTACTTGGGTGGTCTCCCGTTACCATGACCACCTTAATACCCGCTTTCCTATAAATATCAAGGGTTGCCTTTACATCTTTCCTTGCCGGATCCAAAAAACCGATGACCCCCAATAAAACGAGTTGATCTAAAATAGTTTCTTTGGTGGGTTCAATGTCGGTTTCCTTATAGGCAAAGGCCAGTATACGCATCCCCTGACCGGCCAAGGTTTCAACTTTTTCATTCCATTCCTGGACGTTTACCAGAGGCTGCTTTCCATTTTCATCCAAATAATACCTACAATGGGAGACCAAGGATTCAAAAGCCCCCTTGGCATAAACGACGAAGTCGCCGTGCCGATGTGCCGTGGCCATAAGTTTACGCTTGGCACTAAAGGGAAGTTCCAGATACTCCGGATAGGCATTTTTCAGCTCGGGGATATCATAGCCTATGGCCCGTGCAAAATCGATCAGGGCCAATTCAATGGAATCACCGATAGGGTCCTTGGTATCCAAATCCACATTATTGCACAGGACCGAAGCCCGTATCATACCCTGTAGTACGGGATTATTCCTGACCCCTGCCCCAAAAGCCCTTTCCTCCACATTGGAAAACACCCTGTCGGCGGTGGCCATAGCGTGTACTTTCATGTTGTCTTCGGTCAACGTACCCGTCTTATCGGTACATATGACATCGGTAGCCCCTAAGGTCTGTACGGCTTCCAGCTTTTTGATGACCACATTTTTTTTGGACAATCGATACATTCCTTGGGCCAGGGCAATGGTAGCCACGATGGGCAATCCTTCAGGAATGGAAGCAACGGCCAGGGCCACCCCGGTTTCGATCATAAAAAGTATTTCCTCTCCCCTAAGCCACCCCATCAAGACAATACAAACGGTGAGGATCAAAGTAAGCCAGATAAGCCTTTTGCTCAATTGGTTCAATTTTATCTCCAAGGGGGTCCGTTCCTTAATGGCGTTTACCCCCATCTGTTGGATCCTGCCCAATTGGGTGGATTTACCCGTTGCGGTAATGACCGCCTTGCCCACACCTGTTAAAACGGTGGTGCCCCGAAAGACCATATTCGACCGATCTGTCAGCGAAGTATCCGGGGGTAAGGTATTTGTTGTTTTGGATACGGGGGTGCTTTCGCCGGTAAGGGCAGACTCCTTAATCGATAAACTGTCTACCGCGATCAAGCGGCCGTCGGCGGGGATCACATCCCCCCTTTGCAAACTGATCAAATCGCCCGGGACGACTTCAGCGGCTTTAATGACCATTTTGCCCCCGTCACGGATGACGGTGGTTTTTGCCTCTCCCAATTTACGCAATGCCTCTAAGGAGCGTACCGCCTGCAACTCCATGAAAAAACCGATCCCTACCGATATCAATATGACCGTTATGATGGCAAAAGCCTCCAGGATATCGCTGAAAATATAGGCCAGTACACCGGCTACTGCAAGAATATAGACAATGGGGTCTAAAAATCGATCTACAAGAATACGGATCCTACTTTTAGGCTTGTGTTCCGGAATCTGATTCACCCCATACTGCTGAAGACGCGATCGGGCTTCATCAGAAGTAAGACCGTTTCGGTAATGGGTCCCTACACGGTCCAAAAGCTCAGCAGACGATATTGCGAAAGGGTTATGGACCATTTTAGGGTATTGAATGTATTTTTAAAATGAGAAATGCCCTAAGGCCAAACCTAATCACATGGACGTATTTTCGGTTAAGGCGTAAGGGCATTTTAAACTCGAAGATCTTTAGGCGATCTCTACCTTTTTAGGCGGTTTTTTCTTGGCCTCCTCTTTTTTCAGAAGATCGAATCTCAAAATACCGTCATTGTACTTCGCTTTTATG
This sequence comes from Maribacter polysaccharolyticus, assembly GCF_028882255.1. GTDB lineage: Bacteria > Bacteroidota > Bacteroidia > Flavobacteriales > Flavobacteriaceae > Maribacter_A > Maribacter_A polysaccharolyticus. Next base: position 540,394 of record NZ_JARBUY010000003.1, on the reverse strand, counting down.
GCTTCCTCCTTAACGGATTTTGGCAACTGCAAGGCACGTTCAAAGGCCTTATAGCTGAATTCGCGCCGGGTATAATCATCCTCTTTTTCCTCTTCCGATTTCGATTTCTCGGCAGAAATGTTCAAACAACCATCGTCTATGGTTATTTCAAAATCCTTTTTGGAAAAGCCCGGGGCAGCAAGTTCAATTTCAAATTTATCGTCGGTCTCCTTGATATTCAAAGCGGGTTGGGTGGTCCTACCGTTCCAAAATGTGTCAGGCAACATATTCCTGACCCAGGAACGATTGTCAAAAAAATCATCCATATCGAAAAAATCCTGGCTTACCAGATTTCCGAAAGGTCTTCTTTTAAATTTTACTAATGACATAACATTGTGTTTTTAGGTTAAACATTCCTTTAAATCCTGTGCTAAATTACATGCATAGGCAGGCCTTTGAAATGACCTAGGTCAGTACCTTGGAATTTTTGAAATACCGTATAAATGCTTAAGGCCGGGCAACTGTATTTTTTGGTGTCTTCCCCTATCGACAACCCACCGTACCTGTTATGGCCACGGGCGGCACGGGGCTATTCGCCCTCCCCCTATGGGACAGTACCGCCAGCACCCAAGAAACCCATGGGACATTCTGTATTTATTTGGGCTAAACGGTTGGGGCATAGCCCATTTTTGAATACTTTTAAGGAAAAATTTTTTCTTGAAAGGATTTCTGATTTTAGTGGGTATCGCATTGCTTGTTTCCTGTACCGGGAATCATGGGGACAACCCCTTGGAAACCGAAATGGCCACCGATAGTATCCTACATTATTATGGGATCGCCAAAAACAGAAACAATGACCTGAAAAAGCGGTATGATGCCGTGAACAAATCGTTGCGATTTTTTAAGGAAGGCCAAAAAGACACCCTATTTTCCCAAGTGCTCTATCAAAAGAACCTTATCCTTTTTTCGTTACAGGAATACGACAGCCTTCAAATACTGAACGAATTCCTTCTTGACCATACGTCAAAAATAAGTGACAACGCCATCTTTGCCCGGCAGTACTATTTAATGGCCTACTATTATGACAATATCGCACATAAGCCCGAAAACGCTTTTTATACCTATAGCAACTCCGAAAACTATCAAAATCGCGTCAATGATAGTAGCTGGGTGGGTAAAAACCTGTACAATATGGCGGTCATCCAAAAAATCCATGACGATTTTTTTGGCAGTAAGGAAACCATTACCCAGGCCTTAAAATATTTGAACCCGAAAAAGGACACCAAATATATCGCTTCCAGTTATGATATGCTTGCCACGGACCACCGGGAATTATTGAATTACGAAGAGGCGGTAAAATATTATGGCAGGGCCCTTTCCTACTCCACTTCCAAAAGCGACAAGCTGTTGTACCAAAACAATCTGGCGGCGACTTTTATCGATTACAAAAAGTATGGCAATGCCATTGCCTTGCTCGAGGGGCTTACCCATGACCCCCAAATGCAGGAAAACAAAGGTGAATATGCCCGTGCCCTCGACAACCTGGCCTATGCCCAATGGTTGGCAAACAAAAATGTGAAACCGGAAGCATTTCTGCACCCTTTGAACATGCGTAAGACGGCGAAAGACCACAAGGGACAGATCGCCAGTTACACCCATTTGGGGGAATATTACAGTGCGGTAGACCATTCAAAGGCCTGTACCTATTTTGATACCGTTGTACAACTGTCAAAAACCTTCAAAATGCCTAAGGCGGAACAAGAGGCTTTAAAACATTTGATGCGGTTATATCCGAAAAATATAGCCCTACGCGATCGTTATGTTTTTCTGCAAGACAGTTTGCATAAGCAGGAACTACTGGTCAAAACCCAATTTGCCAAATACAAGTACGACGACACCCTAAAGGAAGAATCCATTTATCGCCTGGAAAAGACGAATGCGGAACATGCCTTGGAAGCTGCCAACCAACGCAACCAAAAGATCATATCGATCGCCAGTTTGGTACTGCTCCTGGTTGCCTCTTCGGCTATCGGGTATATTCTGGTACAGCGCAACAAGCATTTACAACAAAAAAACAAAATCGACATCTTGGAGGCCACCTATGAGACCGAAGCCGCGCTCTCCAGGAAATTACATGATGATTTCGGTGCCAAATTGAACCATGCCATGTTAATGCTCCAAAATGGTTCGGACCCTGAAAAAGTGCTCGATATCGTTGAGGTCCTGTACGACCAGAGCAGGAATTTCTCGAGAAGGATCAACGATGTCGATACCGGGCCCAAGTTCAAGGAGGTATTGTTCGGAATGTTGGGTACGTACTGTAAAACCACCAAATTGATCGTTACGGGTAGCAAGTACATCATCTGGGAACAAATATCGGCCACATCAAAGAAGACCCTTTACAAGGCACTCCAAGAACTTATGACGAACATGCAGAAACACAGTTCGGCCACCATGGTCTACTTGGATTTTGAACAGACCAAGAAAACCCTTCGGGTCGATTATATAGACAATGGGAAAGGGGCCACAGCAGAGGCTTTACAAAATAAAAATGGACTCTGGAATACCGAAAAACGTATTGAAGCCATCAACGGAAGCATTGATTTCGAAACCAAGAAGGGCGATGGTTTTAAGTCCCATATCGAAATTCCCATTTAAACAGTGCAGACCATGATGTTCAAAAAAATTCTGATTGCCGAAGATTTCCAAGATACCAACAAGGGTATATCGGATGCCTTGGCCGATCGCTTACAGATTGAAAACCTACATGAAGAGTTGTATTGCGACAAGGCTTTTAACCGCTTTAAGGTCGCCCATGACCAAGGGAACCCTTTTGACCTTTTGATCACCGACCTTACCTTTAAGGAAGGGCTTATAGACCGTAAGCTTACTTCGGGCAAGGAACTGATCCAGGCCGTACGTAAAATAGACCCGGACATCAAGATCATCGTGAACTCCATGATCGATGATCCCTCCGAAATAAATCCGTTGTTTACAGCCCAAAAGATAAACGGTTATGTGTGCAAGGGCCGCAATAGCCTTAACGAATTGATCAGTGCCCTACATGAAGTGCGTCAGAACAGGACCTTTGTCTCCCCCCAGATCAATTTGAACAATGCCGAAAATATTATCGAGATGGACAAATACGACATCTTGATCCTTAAGGACCTGGCCGATGGGTATACCAAGAAAGAGATCTCGAAAAGACTGAAAAAAAAGCGCATTTATCCCAATAGCGAAAGTACCGTAAATAAGAAGGTAAGTCAGTTATTCGATGATTTCGGGGCAAAAAATACCCAACACCTGATTGCCAAATTGATAAAATCGGGTAAAATTTAGGCTTCGCAGCCCCCTGTTTCATTGGGGTTAAAAAGAAAATGAATTCCCTTACAGATATCTGTAAGGAATTGTCCTTTAAGGGTGTTATGTTTGTAATGGCTTAAACTGATTTGAAAGAATGACCAAATACTATGTCGACCAAACCGCGCAACCCAATGGAGACCATGTGGTTCATAAGGAAGGTTGCCATTTGCTTGCCCTTGCCAAATACACCAAAGGGCTGGGATTACATGTAGACTGTCATTCGGCCTTGGTAAAAGCAATGGATTATTACCCCAATACCGCCAATGGGTGTAAATCATGTGCCATGCAGTGCCATTGCCCCAAAAACGAATAAAATATATACGGGCCGGCTTATTGAAAAGGTGATGGGGGAATCTTCCGATTTGATAAGTTTGGCCTTTATATTTTCCTTTTACGAATGTGCGGGCATCCCATCTTATTTTGCATAGACCATATCCCGTGTTCCACGTTGATCGCCCTATCCCCGATTTTTAAATTCAAATGCCCTTTAATCAATTTTCTGCCCCTATGGTCATTTGAACCACGGAATTTTCGGTTGAGGTAACGACTGTACATAAATGCCCCCCGCAAAGTTGCCAACTTCGCGGCCCAGGGTGCCATCAAGGTAACACCGATCAAATGGAAACAAACCACAACATGCCCCCTCTATAAACAAAAAATATTTAATTACCTTACAGATATCTGTAAGGTATTACTTTTTTTTCACCTTAGTTTTATGGGATTAAACCAATTCCATGAAAACACCTTTATTAATTGTTGCAATAGCAACAGTACTGTACTCCTGTACATCCCCCATGGAGCGGAAATACAATGAAAGATCCTATCATTCCGATATCGAGGTCTTGAAAGAGCACCTCGATCCCGGCGAATTCATGATCTTGGCCGGTACCCTGGTCAGACTTAAAATGGAGAACGGCCCTTTGGAAACCATGACCTATGCCGAAATTTTGCAGAACGGCAAAAAATGGAAACGCCAACAGCAGGCCAAACGAAAAAGGGAAATGGGCATCCATATCGACCGGCGTATCAGCGACCTGTCGAATTGAACCAAAACCGACCAACCCCTAAACCATACCGATGAAAAGAGTCCTTATCGTATTAACCGTATTTCTATCATTGCTGCCTAAACACAACCATGCCCAAGACAAAGGTGCCGTGGCCGCAGGTGCCATAGGCGCTTTAGCGGCCATTGGTGCCGGAGTCGCAGCGGTAGAACAAATGAAAGAGCGGGCAGAACTAACAGCAACCGAATGGTTATTGGCCAATAACCCGGAATTGACCGGCTTTTCATTAAAAACGATGGATTTTGAGGGCAAAAAATTGAAAGACATGTCCGATGTCTCTGTCATCACCTTTAAGATACAGGAGTTCGTACCAGCCGACGACCCTAAATTGGATGGAAAAAAACAAGTACTCCTAGGGTTTACCAGCCATGGCTGGATCAATGAATACGGTATCGATTTCAATAAAATCAAATGGTTTTTGATCGACAAATCCGAATGGACAAAAATGATGACCTCCTATGTACAGGTGGCCTCCGGGGAATGGGAAAATACCCATGTGGCCGAAACCCTTGCCCATGGGAAGATCGTCAACAAAGGGGTAAAGGTCAAAAGTAAAATGGCCATCCCTTTCTACAAACTCTCTGGCGATATGTACGTGGTCACCGATTATTCGGAAGACATGAAGTTTATCTATAACGAGCGCTCGCTAGGCATTTTCTTAAAGGCCACCCAAGACCTGGTACAGATAAAACGGGGAAGCCTTATCGAATTGCACGAGTTCTTTTTTGAGGAAGGATAACCTTTTGGCTAGGGAATTGGAGGCCACTTTGTTTTAAACACCCCCAAAAACCGTGATTCCCACTTGTTCCGAATTTTTGGGGATATGTATACCCGAACTATAACGGGAATAGGACCCATACACGATTATTAGCAAATATTATGAGAAAATTATTCAGAAATATTGGGTTAATGTTACTTCCATTTATGGTAATGTTTTTAGTAAATGAAATTATAAGACCAAGTATTCTCGAGAAACCTCACTTAATTGATGGTATAGAAACAATTAATTCCAATAAAAAGATAATAGATAAATGCACTTGGATTTGTTATTATCAAACAACAAATATTTGTAAAAAACAGCACGTGAAATACTTAAATTCATATTATGGATATACAGATAGCTTTTATTTCAGTATAATTAAAATACTTCATAGCACAGGCAACTACAAATTAGCCAATCTTATTTTCCTTGTGATTTTATTTCCTTTCTTGATTTGGTTTTTTACAATTAAATCTTTGAACATACAAGTCGAAATTAATGAAATAAGGAAAAAACAATGGATAAACTAACCGAATTTTTAAGCTTCATATTCAGTTATTGTACTGACTTTGTTATCAATTTGGCCAACATTTTTAAACTTTCATACTATGAAGTAAACTTTATCTTATTCTGTTTAATTTATCCTGTTTTAATTTTTGGTTCAATAGGGACATATATTATTCAAAAACAAAGATTGAAGAATATTATTAATAAAAATGATGCTAGAAATGGTACAAATCAAAAGTTATGAGCGTATTAAAAATAAAGGGAAATCTGAAGTAATAAACATTTGTTAACACAATAAAATATTAAATGCAAAAGCAGGCCAACTTACTATACACTTCGTGGATTTTCTTACTTGGTTTGTATTTACTAAATGCATTTCTAATCTACGCAAATAACCCTACATAAGACCATTGGACACAAGTCATGAAAAACCATAAGACAAACCAACCAATAAATACGATATGATAAATAATGAACTTAAAGGTCATTTTCTAAACCTTTATATGCTTGCATTAAGTGATAACAATTTCGATGAAACTGAATTAGAAGTAATCTTACAGATTGGGAGAGAAAAAGGTATATCTCGAAAGACCTTTGAAGAAATCATAATCAATCCAACCACGATAGAAATACAATATCCAATCAATTTTATTGATAAAATCAAACTTCTTTATGATTTCACAAGAGTAATTTGGGCTGATAAAAAAGTTGATGATGATGAAAAGTATTCGTTCCTTAAATTTTGCAATAGATTCGGTTTTGAGCCTCAAGAAAGCGAAGAACTATTTAATTGGCTTTTAGATTTAGCTAAAAAAGAAACACCAACAAACCAATTAGATATTGAAATAAAAAAACTCACCAATTAATTATGGCACTATCCAAACTAAAAACATTATTCAAAGAAAATTTGAATAATAAAAAGAATTCAGCTACAGAAGTTGACGAAAGTTATCATATAGAAAAACCTATTACGGAAAATTACGAAGATTGGGGTTTTAAAAAAGGTGGGCATTTGAACGGCTCACATTCAGGATTACTCTCCTGCCTGGCTAGAATTCGTGAGGATCATAAACGAATAGTTAGGAATGATGAGATTAAACAAAGAAAACTCAAAGAGCCATTAATAACTTTGAGGGATACATATTTGGAAGAAATCAAATACAAACAAGAAGAAAGTATCGATATAATTAAAGTAAAATCCCCAGCCTTAAAAAACAAAATAGAAGGATTAGTAAAAGAGATTATATCTATTAAGCAAAACCCAGATAGCATTTTACCGGACAAAATGAGTAAAGTTAGCTTTACTATTGGACTATTTATTCTAATTGCATTAAGTATTTATCTTTTCATTTTCTATAGCTCTGCCTCATTTTCAGCATTTTTTAAAGAATTTACGTTAAACGAAATTGGCGTAGCCAATTCAATCTTTGACCCGCAAGCCATCTCAAAGGCATATCAAGATGGTGTTACCGAATTGATTTTAATAATTTCAATGCCATTTGTATTTATTGGGTTGGGTTTTTTAATCCATAAATTTCAAGAAAAGAAAGGTTTAGGCAAGTTCTTAAAAATAGGACTGTTAATAGTAATTACATTTGTTTTTGACGCAATTCTTGCTTATGAAATAACAGAAAAGATATATAACATTAAGGCAGAAAATAGTTTTCAAGAATTTGAACCATATTCAATTGAGTTAGCGTTTCAAGCAATAAATTTTTGGCTAATAATCTTTGCAGGATTTGTCGTTTATCTTATTTGGGGTTTTGTGTTTGACTTCACAATTGACAGTTATGACAAGATTAATGTAGTGAAACAAGCTATTAAAGCAAGGAAATTAGAAATTAAACTTTATAAAGAGCAACTCGCTAAACTCGAGGATTCCACCAATCAATTAAAAGTTGAAATAAACGAATTAAAAATTAAATGCAAAAAATTAAAAACAAAAATTGACGGAGTTATTATTGATACTGCAGAATTTGACAAAATTCTTCACGAATTTTTAGGAGGCTGGACACATTGGATGACTGCCAACAAAAAAAGCATGGAGGATATTGACCTAGCAAATGCAAAGGCAAATGAATTTATTGAAGTTAACATCATGACTTTAGAAACACATAACTTAACTACCGTATGAAAAACCTATTATTCCTATGTTCGTTAGCACTAGCACTTTTAAGTTGTTCCAACAATAAAAAAGCGAAAACATCTCAGAATGAACCTGCTGTTCTTACTGCAGGAAACATTACCTCTGATAAGCAACTAAACATTACAATTCTATTAGATCTTTCTGATAGAATTGAGCCAACAAAATATCCCATAAAACCAGAACATTTCGAAAGAGATATTGAGATTGTAAATTATTTTACGGAAATTTTCAAAATAGACATGGAGCAAAAAGGCGCTTTTATGGCCAACGGTAAGATTAAAGTGATATTTAGTCCAAGACCAGACGACGACGAAATAAATAAAATAGCTTCGGAACTTTCCATTGACCTTTCAAATGTGAAAAACACGAAAGAGAAGAAGAAAATTTTTGATAATGTATCATCTACCTTTAGAACGAATCTTGAACGGATATATGCTAAAACTATTGAAACTAAAAACTATCCCGGAAGTGATATTTGGCGTTTTTTCAAAAATGATGTTGCCGATTATGCTATATCTGACGATAAAGACTATCGAAATATTTTAGTCGTACTAACCGATGGATATCTTTATCATGCCAGCTCAAAAGACAAAGATGGCAATAGAAGTATGTACTTATTACCAATTGACATCAAAAAAAATGGTTTCCGTTCAAGTAATTGGAAAGAAAAATTTGAAGAAGGTGATTATGGGTACATATCTACCCGAGATAATTTAGACAATTTAGATGTATTGGTTCTGGAAATAAGTCCTACTCCTCAAAATAAAGACGATGAGGACATCATTAAATCATATTTGAAAAAATGGTTTAGAGAGATGAACGTAAATTACTATGAATTGTACAACTCTGACTTACCGCAATACACCAAAACAAGAATTGACAAATTTATTAAGAATGGGTAATAAATTAATTGCCTTTATCCTCCTGCTAACGGTGTTAGGGTGTAAGAAGGAAAGACAAATTAAACAAGACACCTACCCTTTTAATTTTATAGCAAATGTTATTGGGATAAAGGACGGTGATACTATAGAAGTTATTTATAATCAAGTACCAATAGTTATAAGACTTGAACATATTGACTGCCCTGAGAAAAAACAACCTTTTGGGAATAAGGCAAAACAATTCACATCGAATTTTATTTTCAAACAAAATGCTCGTATAGTATCCCAAGGTAAAAAAGACAGATGGGGCAGATTAATAGCAGTTGTTTACAATGAAGATGGTAAAAATTTAAATAAGGCCATAGTTGAAAATGGTTTTGGAATGCATTTCAAAAAGTACTCTTCAGATTTATCTTATAATAAACTTGAAGTAGAGGCCAGAAATAATGAAAGAGGTATGTGGAGGGACAAAAATATAATTGAACCTTGGACATACCGTAAAAATAAGTAAATGATGCATAAAAATATTATCCTAATATTTTTAACCCTTTTATTGACTGTCTGTTAATGCCAATTCGTAAGAAAAAAGAAGCTGAAGAAATAGCTTTATCTGAAAAGCAAGACCGAATTGAGCGTATTGAAAAAGAAACGAAAATTCAAAAACAGAGAAAGAAGAAGCTGTATATTATAAGTTAAAAACTAAATCTATGGTCCATGGGCGGGAAAGGTACCACTTTCCGGCAAGCGTTGATCGATTTCATCGTTGAGAGCTGGCTATCAGAACGTTGGGAACGTACATCAACGCTATGTCAAGGTATGGGAAAAAAATAAGAAAGTCAAGTTTCCCAAGATAACGGCCCTTGGTGAAATACTACGACAGGTCCATCGCCACCCATGTTTCCCCACGAACGCAACCTTAGCGGTCTTGGCGCTAAAATTCATTCGCGGGGACGGATCAAAGTGTGACGGACGAAACGAAACCAATGGGACTGACCCCGTAATTTAAAAAAAAAGCAATAAATTACTACCTACAACAATCTGTATAGATCATGGCCCCTACTCGTTGTTGATCGGAAAAGGGACCACGCTCCATACAGGGACCGTTACCACACATTTCGAAAAAACTAAAATGAAAAAATTATTTAGTCTTTACAATCTAAAACTTGGACTCGTAATCATAGCTGTATATGCTTTATATAATTATTTTGTCCACGGACAAATTGACTGGACAGAGGAAATAGTTACAACTATCTTAGCAGTTGTTATAATGTCTATTTATGATGGAATTAAAAAATCAGATTAGAATCTTCCGATCTGAATACAAATGAATCGTACCCCCCGCTGGCGCGAGCATCCTGCTCGTGCCCGTAACCTATAAACCCTTAGATCCAACCTTTTTTGCTCCTTTAGAAGTCGTAAACCCCGCTGGCACAAACCTGCCCCGTACCGTACAATCGAAAAAAGGACCCGACACTACCCCTTCATTTTCAGCTCTTTACACATTCCCTCCTACAATTAAAACTTATTGTCATAAATTTGGCCAAAATTTTTTAATCAAATTATAAAATCAACCCAGTGAGAATAGCGATAATAGGTTTTGGAAATATTGGTAAATATCTTGGGAAATGGATCATGAACGATCCTTTCTTCGAATTAAGATATGTAGTGGATGCAAAAGAGTTAAATGAAGAGGATATCGATTTCAAAAATCAATCCATACGATTCAGGAAAGAAATTACTTCGGAGCTGATCAATGATGTGGACATGATTATTGAATGCGCCAATAAGGATGTGGTAACCCAGCTATTGCAATTTGACGAAATAGACCGTAAGGGCATGAAATTGATCATCATAAGTACGGGCGGGCTGTACCAAAATCAAGTGAGTTTGAAAAAGTTGCAAAACTGTGAGATCATCATTCCGGTAGGTGCGATTGCAGGGCTTGATGCGATAAAAGCGGTGAATGATGAAATCACTTCAATTAAACTAAAGACCACCAAGCACCCCAATAGTTTGGAAGGGGCACCGTTTTTCGACGGTTCAGCGATCGATCTAGCATCGATCACAACCACCCAGACGATTTGGGAAGGCGACGTAAATGAGGCCGTAAATTTATTCCCTAAAAACATCAACGTAGCCGCAAGTATCTATTTTGCCTCCAAATGTGAAGATCTGAAAATTGAAATCGTAGCCGATCCCAACGCCAGTAGCAATATGCATGAGATAACCTGTGAAGGTGATTTCGGGAAAATTTATACACGTACCGAGAACAAACCTAGTCCGGCGAACCCCAAAACAAGTTTTTTAGCGGTCAAGAGTGTGGTGAGTATCCTCAGAAATATGAATTCCACGATTCAAATCAACTAACATGGCCTAACATGGCGTTGTCCGGTAGGGGATTTTTTCCCTACCGAAAAACAGGCTTTACCCGTCGGGCATAAAAACGACATCACTTACCCCTTATTATATTAACCCAAGCATGGCCAAAATAATAGGGGTACATAGGGCCGTGAACAATCCGTTTAAAATAAGTCCCATACTTGAATACGCCCCGAAACGTTGACTTATGGCCATAGCCTGGGCGGTTCCAAGACCATGGCTTGCGGTACCCATAGATAGACTTTTAGACATGGGGTTCTTTACTTTAAAGAGGTGCAGGATCTTAAAACCCGCTACAGACCCAAAGATCCCTACCATTACGACCATTGAGGCCGTAAGGGACGGTATACCCCCTATGGAAGTCGAAATATCTATGGCCAGGGGCGTTGTTACCGATTTGGGTGCTATCGAAATGATGACCGCATCGGAAGCCCCCAACCATTTGGCGATAAGCACGCCCGAAATGATCCCTACTATGGCCCCCACCAATTGCGAAATAACAATAGGTACGACCTGTTTCTTTATTTTACTCAATTGAAGGTATAGGGGCACTCCCAAGGCCACAATAGAGGGCTTTAGAAAAAACTCGATATACTTACCGGCTTCATGATAGGTATCATAGGAGATCCCCGCAGCTTTTAAAATGGCTATTACCGCGATTATGGTTATTAATATGGGATTCAAAAAAACCGAGTTGGTTTTGTTTTGAAGATACTTTGTTGACCAATAGATCCCTATAGTGAGGGTCAATAGGATATAAGGTTCTGAAATCAGTTTCATTTTTTATCGGTATTTGGTTTCTTGGATCTTGTTTTCCGCAATACCTGATGCGTGAAACTCGTGCTGATCAATACCAAGACCGTGCTTCCGATAACCGATGCCAGTATGGGCATCCATTCTTTGGATATCAAATCCAAATAACACATAACGGCGATGCCCGGTGGAATAAAGAAGAACACCATATTGTCCAAAAGAAAATCGGCAATACCTTGGATCCATTTAAGTTTGATGATTTTAAAATGAAGGCCTGCCGTCAACAACAGCATGCCTATGATGCTCGAGGGGATCTTAATACCCGTAAAATAAACGACGATCTCACCCAGGGCAAGACATACGAGTATCAAGAACATTTGTCTGATCATAATTAATTTTTTTCGACCACAAAAGTACTACCCACCTAGAACTATAACTAATAATGATGGTTGAACATTCCTATTCTTTCTTTGGGGTTTACAAGAACCCCCCACTTATGCGCGCACATGTCCACTTGATGCAAAATAGGTTCAAAGCATACGGCACGTACGAAATGGATGGAACCACTGATTGACAGGGGAACCCGACTGCACCCTATGCAACCCTTAAGATAATTTCCACCACCAAAACGCAAAATGTACCTTCTCTGACAACACCTCAAGGACACCAATATAGGTCATCTACGCCCTAGGGCGATCTTGATACCATCGTTGGTCATATGGACCATTCGATAATCTGTAATCAAGACCTGTAAAAATTACATAAAACCAAAAAAAAGGACTGAAATATTCAAGGAGAAGCAATCATTTCAAAGAAATACCCCTTGGATTCGGAAGGCTAAGGAAAAGGTTTATTTTTACAGGATATGGCCTGTAACGGGCCACAAACGAGCATAAATCACTTAAATCCCCCTCATGAAAAAAAACCAGGTATCCTTTATAAAAGTGCCGCTTTTAAAGACCATTGCAAAACGATTCAACACTAAAAATGGAGCTCTATTTTTACTTGCGCTCACCGCTCTTTTACAAGTGCAGTGTGGTAGTACGAAGAGAATCGCCGAGAAGAAAGACCAATCCGATAGCCAGGGGATACCGGCATTAGTAGATGAAGCTTGGCTAGAAGCGACCCAAGGGAATATGCCCCTGGTCATCAGTGTTCCCCATGGCGGCAGTATAAAACCTACCGAAATCCCCGACCGTACCTGTGGTGCCAGGGTTGCCGATAACAATACGGGATTATTGGCGTACGACATCAGCGATGCACTGGAACAACAGGGCAAAAAACCGTTTTTAATCGTCTCACAAATAGCGAGGACCAAGATCGATCTGAATCGCGATAGGGAAGAAGCCACTTGTGGTAATGCCGTAATGAACGATACCTGGGACCAATACCATAAATATATTGAAGAAGCAATTTCCGAAGCGGTGGAAAAATATGGTTATGCCCTATACATCGATCTTCATGGGCAAAGCCATAAGGTAAAAAGATTGGAATTGGGCTATCTGTTACGTAAACCCGATTTAGAAAAAAACAGGAACAATAACGGGATTGACCCTGAATTGGATGCCAAATCATCGCTCCGCAATCTATTGAAACTCACCAAGGACCAAACCTTAAAAGAACTGCTGATCGGGGAAAACGCCTTGGGCACCCTATTCGAAGCCAACGGATACCCGGCCGTACCCAGCTTAGGGGACCCCTACCCCCAAGAGGATGAAGCCTATTTTACCGGAGGTTATAACACGAGACGTTATACTTCCTATGACAGCCCCCAAGTATTTGGATTGCAGATCGAAGCGAATTTCACGGGGATTCGGGATTCGGAAGAAAACCGAAAAAAATTCGCAAAGGCATTCGCTTCGACCATCAATGATTATTTAGGTTTCGTAGCATCAGCAATGAAATAAATTCAATGCCTAACCAGAGTTCCCATGATCGTACATCCATTCAATAGCGGAAATGCCAACCCCAACCAAGGGTCTTACTTGATCCCATGGGGAAATCCGAATAAAAATATACTCCAAGCCATGAAGAAAACCCTATGCTTATTTTTCCTGTCCGGTTTGTCCATTATGCATGGGCAGGAGCAAAAATACCAAGGCCAACCTCCGATAAAAATCATTGCGACCGATTCCAAACCGGTACAAAAACAATGGAAGGGGAAATTCAACTTCCCCGACCATAACGTAACCTTTTCCAATGAATTTGAAGGGGCAAGGTTGAACGGGATCACCCAAAACAACGATAGCACCTATACAGCACTGATCACTTCAGAAAACACCCCTATAAATATTAGTCCGTGGTACGCTTTTAAAGTTTGGGCGAAGAAAAAAGAGACCATCGATTTGTTTTTAACCTACCAGCAATCCATAAAACACAGGTATTACCCTAAACTGAGCAAGGACGGCATTCATTGGTCTGCATTGGACTCCAGTCGCTACAAGGCCTATGAAAAAGGCGATAAGGCATTTGGTAGTGGTTCCTTACCTCTAAAAGTAAAGTTGACATTGGAAGTGGGCCCCGATACGTTATGGGTTGCCGGACAGGAGTTACAGAATTCACCCCTCGTCAATAGCTGGATGGACAGTTTAACGCAAAGAAAATATATTACCAAAAGCACCATTGGTAAGAGTACGGAAGGCAGAAACCTGAACATGATCAGTGTGGGCAACACCGACTCCAAAAACATGATCATGATCATTTCGCGCCAGCACCCCCCTGAGGTAACCGGCTATCTGGCCATGAAAGCATTTGTGGAGACCATTTCATCAGATTCCAAACTGGCCAGAAGATTCAGGAAGAAATTCGCCACCTATGTGGTTCCGTTAATGAACCCGGATGGGGTTGACAACGGTTTTTGGAGGCATAATGCAGGGGGCATTGACCTGAATCGGGATTGGGCCAATTTCAATCAGCCGGAAACACGTGCCGTAAAAGGGTTTATGGAAAGTTTGGTCAAAAAAAACCATGGCAAATTCTACTTTGGCATCGATTTCCACTCCACCTGGGACGATATTTATTATACGGTAGATCCAAAATTAAAGGGGAATATGCCAAATCTGGTATCCAACTGGTTGGATAAATTGAAAGAGAATATCGATGGGTACGACCCTAACATAAGTCCTAATGATAAATTAAACCCCACCACGGTCTCACGAAATTATTTCTTTGTGGAACACGGGGCGGAGGCCTTGGTCTTTGAAGTGGGGGACAATACCCCTAGGGAATTTCTAAAAGAGAAAGCCGTAACGGGAGCCAACGAACTCATGAAGCTCATGCTCAAAGAAATCAAAAAACAATAGTTTGAGGTCTTCCTTGCTGGTGCGAATTTCCTGCTCCTGCCCACAACTGTCGCAGGTATATTGCGACCGTTATGGAGTAGCGGCATCAACCTAACGAACCGTGACCGTACCAGCAAAGGACTGAAATGGGATTTGGCGCTTTTTTCTTATCAGCCCGGAAGTGAACCACCAATTTCCAATGCTTTATGGAAGTACCGAACTAGTATTGAAAGGCACTTTTCGCTCGTTTTCCGATGAATTCCTGATACTTCTTCAGGTTGTAGGCGATCCCATCCCATTGCCCCCACCCCTACAAAAGGCATCAAAAGATTCCCTTTTGCCGATTGCGATACACGGTCCCCGATCTTATTTACATTAAATAAAAATGAAGGTATCATGATAAAAATCATGAAAAAACGATGGGATAATCGTGTTCTTCGCGTTCATTTTTGAATTAAATATCCATTGTAAACAAAAACCAAACAAGATGTTGCAGAATCGAAGGATTTATTTACCCCCACTTAGCTTAATAGGACCAGGGGCACTGAACGACCTAGGAGAAGAGTTAAAAACACTCCCTTATAAAAAAGCCCTTTTTGTTACGGACAAAATATTGGTACAAATAGGAGTTGCCCAAAAAGTGTTGGACGTTATCGCGGCTTCCAATATTGAAGTGGTCATTTTTGACGATGTCAATCCGAACCCAACCGTTAAAAATGTCAATGATGGTCTAAAGTTATTGCAAGACAACGCCTGCGACTTTATTTTAACACTCGGTGGTGGTTCTCCCCAAGATTGCGGTAAAGCAATCGGTATTCTTGCCACGAACGGCGGTAATATAGAAGATTACGAGGGCATACACCTATCAAAACACCCATCGTTACCCATTATTGCCATTAATACCACGGCAGGTACGGCAAGCGAAGTAACGATCAATTATGTCATTACCGATCAGAAGCGCCAAATAAAAATGGTAATGGTAGACAAAAACTGTTTGGTATCGATCGCTGTTAACGACCCTGAATTAATGATGGGAAAACCAGCTGCATTAACGGCCGCCACGGGAATGGACGCCTTAACGCACGCCATAGAAACCTATGTGACCAAAGGGGCTTTCGGGTGGTCGGATGCCTTAGCCCTTGAAGCCATAAAATTGATTTCCCAAAGCTTGGAAAAAGCCGTTGTAGATGGTAATGACCTGGAAGCCAGAAGTAAGATGGCGTGGGGGCAATTTATAGCGGGGCAGGCCTTTTCCAATGCCGGATTGGGATATGTGCACTCCATGGCCCATCAATTGGGAGGCATGTACGATATGCCCCATGGTGTGGCAAATGCGATTTTATTACCGCATGTGGAGCAGTTCAATATACCTGCCTGTGCGCATAAATTAAAGAAAGTGGCGCGGGCCATGGGCATCGGTGTGCTTGAAATGAGTGATACCCAGGGGGCCAATGCTGCCATTGAAGCCATAAAGGCCCTATCAAAATCAGTAGGCATCCCTTCCGGTTTAAGGGAACTGGGTGTCAAGGAAAAAGATTTTGAAGCAATGGCCAAAAATGCACTTGCCGATGTATGTACGGGAGGAAACCCAAGAGCAGTGACCTTGGAAGACACCATAGCGCTTTATAAAGCCGCTATGTAGTGCTTCGAAAAATAGCGCATGCTTTATGCCCCGATACCAATTGGGGTACGGCGTTTAAAAACCACCTTGTCTAAAGGTGGTTTTTTTTTGGGTCATGTATTAACTGCATTGGCGATGGTGGGCGTACGGCCAACCTTTAAGCGGATCGGTGCCCCGATCTGGTCGCCGCTCCCTATATTTTCCATTTTGAGGTTCCAATACCCCCCTAGCGGGAGCAACTCCTTACCCCTAGCCCTTTGGTGCCCCAGAAAAACAGGCCGTCACAAGTGCCGGCTTTATTTCTTGGGCGAAGTAAAAAAAATGGGGTTTTTCCGTATCCTTTTGGCCATTTATGGGTCTACCTAATGAACCATAAAATCATACACCCATGAATACATGTACATGCACCGACTGTGATTGCACCAAATGCAATTGCGGCAATTGTTCAACAAACAACTGTCCTTGTGACCCATGCGAATGTGATAAATGTGATTGTTGTTAAACCCCATAAAGGTTGGCCCAAAAAGCCGACCTTTTGTTATTTTTACCTATGGAAACTCAAGATTTATGGGATAATTTACAGGGAGAATTGTATTTTTTCATCCTTAAAAGCGTAAAGGACAAAAACGCTGCCAACGATATTTTCCAGAATACCTTTTTGAAAATACACAAACACCTCCCCCAATTAAAAAAAGAGGATAAAGCCAAGGCTTGGGCCTATCAGATCGCCCGGAACGAAATAGCGGACCATCTGGCCAAGGCGTCCCGCTATGTGCCCCTATGGGACAATGAAGAAACCACCCCGCAACAAGATGCGGACCCCTGTTGTTTCGACAGGTTCATCAACGGGTTGCCCCACCCCTACAAAGAGGTCATAACCCTTGTTTATATCAAAGGCCAAAAACAAAAGGAAGCTGCACAAACCCTGGGCATAAGTCTGGAAAACGTAAAAATAAGGATACGGCGGGCCAAGGATATCCTAAAGAAAAACTTCAAAGAGTGCTGTAAATTCGAACTCGATGAAAAGGGCCGTTTAAAAGGGGAACCCAACTGTACCGTTTGTAATACCGAATAGGACCCCCTACCCATTTTACAATGAAAAACCGGTGACATAGGACACCGGCTCCCCTTGTAAACCAACTAAATTAATTGAAACATAAAACGGTCTAAAAGTAACCTTTGGATATTGCTTACAGGTTAATTTAATATGATTTTATCATCATTATGGGCCATCGGATACAAAATCCGTAATCAATCCTTATTTCTGTAACCAAGGTTACTTTAAATCCCTTGTCATAGCATTACCTTCTTGGTCTAAATCGGGAATCCTTTTTCTTTCGGGTTTTCCGAGTACTCCATGACCACGACCAAAACGATTGGAATCAACGGCACTGACCTTTAGTATTGGAACAAATTAAATACTATTTATATGAAAGCGTTAGTATACCATGGCGAACACCATATCGCCTTAGAAGAAAGGCCAAAGCCCAAAATCCTAAAACCTACCGATGTCATCGTTAAAGTCGTAAAAACGACCATTTGCGGTACCGACCTGGGGATCTACAAGGGAAAAAATCCCGAGATCGAGAGCGGAAGGATCCTCGGCCATGAAGGGGTGGGTATCATCGAGGAAGTGGGGAGCAGCGTTTCCCAATTCAAGGTCGGTGACAAAGTCATCATATCGTGCATTACCTCTTGCGGGTCTTGTGAATACTGTAAAAAACAGATGTATGCCCATTGTAAGGACGGTGGTTGGATCCTAGGGTATATGATCGATGGGGTACAAGCGGAATATGTACGTATACCACATGCCGATAATAGCTTGCATAGGATCCCGGACACCATTGATGATGAAGTGGCCGTCTTATTGAGCGATATCTTGCCGACCGGACATGAGATCGGGGTGCAATATGGCCAGGTAAAGCCCGGGGATGAAATTGCCATCGTAGGTGCCGGACCTGTGGGCATGTCCGCCCTCTTGACCGCACAGTTTTATTCCCCTTCCAAGATCATCATGATCGATTTGGACGATAACCGTCTTAAAATGGCGCTCGAACTGGGTGCGACCCATACCATCAATTCCGGGGAGCACAATGTGGAAACGGCCATCAAAGAGATCGTAGGGGAAGAAGGGGTAGATGTGGCCATAGAGGCCGTAGGATACCCGGCCACTTGGAACATCTGCCAAAAAATCGTGAAGCCGGGAGGCCATTTGGCCAATGTGGGGGTACACGGTCAAAAGGTGGACTTTGAAATCGAAAAACTTTGGATCAAGAACCTTACCATTACCACCGGATTGGTGAATACCAATACCACCCCCATGCTTTTAAAGGCAGCCAGCACGGGTAAACTACCATTGAAAAAAATGATCACCCACCATTTTAAGCTCAGCGAACTGGAACATGCCTATGGGGTATTTTTGAACGGGGCCAAGGAAAAAGCCCTGAAAATAATCATTACGAACGAATAGACGGTCTATTTTTTATTTTGACAGGGGCGATCCATTTCCATTTTTGAAGTTGGGTCGCCCTATTTTGTTTTCGCTTTAACATAAGTGGATATGGCCTTCGGCCCGAATGGCATGGACTAAGGGTTTGGGAAGATAACACCCCTAAAACCTCGGATTATTTGGACCTATTGAGCGACGCTTCCAAGAGGTGCATCACCCTTTCCGATGGCTCCACCTGGTAGGTGGTACGCATCCTATCGATCTCTTTTCGAATACCGTTCCAGAATTTAGCTTCGGTAATATTCCCCTCTTTATGGTTGGCCAAGGCCAAAAACCATTTGAAATACGGAAAAGAGACGTAATTCTTCAGAAACTGTGCCTCCCGGTCCAGGAGATTGTACTTCTTGATGGCTTTTTTTGCCTTTGCGTACTCCCCAAGGTGGACAAGGGTCTCAATATAGGTCCTGAAAAATTTATTCCAGTTGTGTTCCAAAATGTCCTTCCCGTACATGGCCAGCCTATTCTCGGCATATTGTCGCGCACTTTGATACTGGCCATTGTCGTTGTAACACTTCATCAACGATGAAATGAACAAGGTCCTGTAGTACTTATTGGACATTTGCCTAACAAAAGGGCGTGCCGCTATCAAAAGGCTCAGGGCCTCTTTGGGCCTTCCCAATTTCAATAGGTTGAAACAATAATTGTTGAGGTACATGATGTAATCGTTGCCTTGTTCGCTCACCGACAACTTGCCATAATAGAGCGCCAGATCATACTGATGCAACTTCATTAAAATAAGCTGCTTGTTGCCGTAATAATTGAGCAGTAACTTTTTGGAATAGTAGGTGCCGTCTTTCAATTGGGCCTCCAGGTCTTGGTAATACCCCAGCACTTCCTCTAACGAATCGTTTTTGAGCAGGGCCACATAGCTCAATAAAATAAGCGTTTGATAGCGATTATACCCATCTAGGCCGGTATCGGCCCAAAGCCGGGTAAGCCACGATATCCATTTGACGGAATTCTGGGAAACCATCAAATTGTGATAATCGGTAACGATATCGACGGTAGCCTGGGTCATGCGGTTGCTCACCTCTTTAGACCGGGCATAATCATCATGGTAATCATGGATGAATTTATGGATGAGCTCATAGTCGTTGAGCCTTACCCGTACCAACAAGAACATCAGATAGTTCTTTACGACTTCATAAAACCGTAAAAAATGGAAATGGTGCGGCTCATAGTGTTTGATCAGCTGCAGAAGTTCTTTTTCCTCATCGGAGGAGATGGTATCGGTCTTAATTCGGATATCGAAGTAATTGAGCCTCTCATAATACCCATCGGTACAAAAACCATCCAACTTCGTCTGCATCCAGTTCATCAAATGCGAATACTTGCGCTTATCGATGGTAGGGTCGTAATCCTTTAACGGCACCCCGTGGCGAACATTATGGTAGAGCGTATTGAAAATATGGTTCCTATCATCGTCTTGAAACTGTTTTACACGATTTAGGAGCATGACCTCGTGGGGCAGCAATGTGGCTACATAGGTTTGGAATTTTTTTAATTTCATCGTTATCTTCCCATTCTTTTCATACCGCCCACGAATCCCGAAAGGCGATCAGATCACCAATCCGCCATCGACACTCAGGACCGTGCCATTTACAAAGTTCGATTCGTCCGAAGCCAAAAACAAATAGGCATTTGCAATATCTTCCGGACTCCCCATTCTTCCCAAAGGGGTGCGCTCTTCCAGGTTCTTGATTACTTTTTCGGGTATGGTACCCACCATCTCGGTAGCGATAAAACCCGGGGCAACGGCATTTACACAAATGCCCTTTCTACCCAGTTCCCGTGCCCAAACCTTGCTCATTCCGATAACCCCCGACTTGGTCGCCACGTAATTGCTCTGCCCAAAATTTCCGTAGAGACCTACGATGGATGCGGCATTTACGATTTTACCGCTTCCTGCCAAGACCATATGCTCGGCAATGGCCTGAGTACAATTAAAGACCCCGGTAAGGTTTACGTCCAAAACCAACTGCCACTGTTCGGGCGTCATCTTTTTCAAGGTGGCATCGCGGGTGATGCCCGCATTATTGATAAGCACATCAATACGCTTATGGGTAGCCATGAGTTCCGAAATGGCATCCGCGATCGATTGCCGATCCACGGTATCCACCTTTTGAAAATGCAAGGGCCTGCCCTTGTTCCCTTTGAGCAGTTCAACGGCCGCCTTATCGTCTATATCCCAACAAACAACCGTGGCCCCTTCATCCAAGAATTTTTCCACAGTGGCTTTTCCAATCCCCCTGGCGCCACCGGTAATGATCGCTACCTTATTTTTTAATCGTTCCATGTTTTTGTTTTAAGATAAAACTAACCCATAATGGCAACCAAAATGATACCGGAATTGATTTTTATAACATTGACTTTTTTGTTTTAATGTTCTTATATTATTGTTTATTAGCTTTTTATGATTTTTATTAAGATATTGACTAATTATTTTTATTGACCCATTTTTAAAGCCGTATTCTCAAATTTAGCCATAAAAATCGCCATAAACCCAATTTTTACCTCCTAATCCGCAGAAAATCGCAAAAAAGTCCATAGGTAATTTTTTAATAGTACATGATGTTAATTCAAAAAATAAAATAATCTTTAAATGTGATATTCCCATTATTTTATTATTCGTATTGTTGAATATCCATTTATCATACGTTAATATCATCATTTATATATTATGACAGATTCGTACCAAGTAACCACTCTGATCGTACTTATTGGATTCATGTCCATCCTGTTTTACATGGTATATAAGTCAAGGGTTTCAACCGACAGCCTCGAAGTTTATGCCGTGGGCAACCGCTCTTTCTCCCCTTTGTCCGTTGCCCTGTCATTGGCCGCATCCATTACGAGTGCGGCGACGTTCATAATAAATCCGGGATTTATCGCCCTGTATGGGTTAAGTGCCTTTATTGCATTTGGGGTGGTCATGCCCTTTGCCATTTATGCGGCACTTATCATATTCATAAAGCGGTTTCGCAAGTACGGCATGGATGTTAAGTCCATCTCCATAGCCGATTGGGTAGGCAAACGTTACGATTCCCGGCCTTTAAAGATCCTTTTCGGCTTTTTAAGCATGCTCTTGATCACCTTTATCGTACTTATATGTGTCGGCATGACCAAGGTGGTTTCCAAGGCCCTGGATGCCAATGAACTTACCATTTTGATCTTGATCGTCGTGGTGGTGTTCACATATATGATGATCGGAGGGGCCAATACCATGGTCTATACCAACTCGGTGCAGGCTATCCTGATGATCATCGTGGCGGTTTTACTTTTGGGTTCGGGCAGTGATATCCTCTTTAAATCGGGCGGTGAAGGGTTTCTGTTCCAGTTGGATCAAATAGACACCTCCCTGACCGCGACCTTCAATGAACAAAGTCCGTTATTCCGCGATTTCTTTGAAGTCGTGGTCTGCAATACCTTGGTCGGCATTGCCATCGTCTGCCAGCCCCACATTCTGACCAAATCGCTATTGATCAAAAAAGACGACCAAGTAAACCGGTTCCTCCTCTATACCGTTGTGGTCTTGGTCCTTTTCTTTTCGGTGGTATTGGTAGGCTTCTATGCCCGATTGAGTTTTCCCGACCTGATGTTCAACGGTGCCCCATTGAAGATGGACGGCATTGTATCGGCCTATGTGCTCCACCGCTTTCCGGTGTATGTGGGCATTGTAGTGATCTTGGGATTATTGGCTGCCGGTTTATCCACCTTGGAAGGACTGATCCAATCGATACCGACGACCATAACCAACGATTTTATCGTCCCCATTGGTGAAATGGCCCATCTAAAAACAGCCCCCATGAAAATAAACAAAGGCGTAACCGTTATTGTGGGCATACTGGCCATCGTCCTATCTTACGATCAATTGGTGAACCCGAGTCTGAGTGTGGGCATATTTGCCCAGAACGGGGTGTATGCCTTCTTCTCTGCCGCCTTTGTTCCCGTGTTTTTTGGGATCTTTACCAAAACACGGAACAAGTGGATCCCCATTGCCGCTTCCTTGGTGGCCATCCTTACCCATTTTGGGGTCTACTATTTGGAACTTACCCCTTATATGGAAGGCATGACGATAAAAAACCCAGCCATCGCATCCGCCTTGGCCTTGATCGCATCAACCGTTACGGGACTCACCATTTACGTCATAAACCCCATGAACAAAAATGTACATGCATATGCAAGACCATAGGAAAAATAGAATCAAATCATGGCAAAAAACGTTCCTTATGTTGGCCGCCATAGCTTTTACCCTAACAGGAATGGGACAGGAAATAACTTCGAAAAAAATAGCGCTTCCGGAAGAAGGCCTCGAAATGCACTACCTACAGGCGGGGCACGGAAATACCAAATGGGTATTGATCCACGGATTGGGCAGCTATGCCAAAGCCTACACCAAACTAATGGGCGCCCTCCCCAAAGGGGTTGAAGCCTATGCCTTAGACCTTCCCGGTTTTGGGGATACCCCCAAGGGCAACCAAAAAACGACCATGGCAGCCTATGCCAAGGTGCTCGATGCCTTCGTCAGGGCATTGGATCTGGATGATGTGGTATTGATGGGACATAGTATGGGGGGACAAATCGCGATGACCGCAGCCCTGGAGAACCCGGACTGGTTAAAGGAAATGGTTTTGCTGGCCCCGGCAGGGATAGAACGGTTTACCGAGGAAGACCGCCAATGGTTGCGTACCGTGACGACCGAAGCCTTGTATTTGAACCTGACCGATGCACAGATCCGACACAACTTCAACATCAACTTTTATGGGGGACAACTTCCCAAGGAGGCCCTGTTCATGTACGAAGACCGATTGAAGATCAAACAAGACAAGGACGCCTATGCCGCGTACTGTGCCACCATTGTTGGTTGTGTACAAGACATGCTTTCCGCACCGGTATATTCCCAGTTGGAAAGGATACAAGTGCCCACCCTGGTACTTTTCGGAAAAAACGATGCCTTGATCCCCAATAGGATACTGCATCCCACCCTCACCTTGGAACAAATGATGGCAGACCTACACAAAGACCATCCAAGAATACAAAGCAAACTCTTGGACCAAGCCGGGCATTTTATCATTTGGGACCAAGCCAACGGAATCATAAAAGAAACGGAACAATTTACTCAAACTCCTTAATAGATTAACTAAATCGAATAACACAATGAAAAAATTACAGACAGTATTAGTATTGTTCTTGGGCATGGCAGGTATGCTGGCCCAAGACGTTGCAGTGACCGGTACGGTCACCGATGATGAAGGCAATCCTTTGGAGGGCGCAAGTGTGTATGTTTCAGAGATCAGCGTGGGTACGTCTACCGATGCGAATGGAAACTACGAGCTCTTATTGAAAGAAGGAAAACACATGCTACGGTTCTCCTATATCGGTTTTGCCCCAGTGGCAAGATCCATTATCCTGGGCCCTGAAGGAATGACCATAGATGTTTCTTTGCAAGCCAGCCTGCTTTTGGATGAAGTGGTCATTATATCGGGATCGAAAAAACCGGAAAAAATCACGAACTCCCCGGCAACGGTAGTCACCATTTCCCCACGACAGATCGCCGAATATGCGGGAAATCCGGCGGAGCTCTTGGCGCGTGAAAAAGGTATCGATTACTTTAGGGCCGGTATTGCCGTTCCGGCCTTCAACATCAGGGGATTCAACTCCAATTTCAATTCCAAGAACCTTCAAGTGACCGATGGCAGAAACTCCAGTTTAATTGCCACGGGACTGCCCATGGGGCCATTGACCACGACCATCAAAGAAGATATTGAACAGATAGAGGTGGTCCTGGGACCCAATGCCACCTTGTATGGCCCTAACGCACATAATGGCTTGATCAATACGATCACCAAAGACCCCAGAATATATGAGGGCACTACGATCGCCACCAACCTAGGGGTAAATAGTGACGGAAACGGGTATTATTCGGCACGACTGCGGTTCGCCAAAAAATTCAGTGATAAATGGGCCTTTAAGGCGACCGGGGAATATACGAAAGCGACCGAGTTCATCTATGCCGACTCGGTATATATAGACCGCAATGCCGATGGGATCAAGGAAGGATATCCCGAATACGACCTCGACAACGATGTGGAATTTTTCAAGACCGAAGCCAGTGCCTATTTCTCCCCTACCGAAGGAACGGATTTCATAGCGACCTACGGGCATAGCAACAGTACTTACCTATCCCCTACGAATGTGGGTAGAAACCAGATTATAGACTGGAGGATCAATTTATGGCAATTGCGCTTCAATACGCGGAATTTCTTTGCCCAGGCCTATTTCACCAATAGTAAAACAGACGATACCTACTCCATTGATGAACGTACGAAACAATATTATAGGGGTATAGATTCCGGACTGACCGAAGAAGAAGCCTCCGGGGAATATTCCTATGCCAGTGCCGCAAAATTCATCGATGATTCCAAAAGGTTCAATGCCGAGGTCCAATACTCCAACACCTTGTTCGACGATAAACTGGAACTGGTAACGGGCCTGCAATGGCAATTGGACAAAGCCAATAGCCACGGCACCTACCTCCTTGACGAAGATGAGGACGACTATATAGATGTGGCACAAATCGGGGGCTACGTACACCTCGACTATAATTTCGGCCACGGATATAGGGGGATTGCCGCCGCACGTATAGACAACCATGAGATCTACGGCACCAATTTCATTCCGAAATTAGGTCTGCTCAAGGCGTTTGACAAGGGGACATTAAGATTGACCTATGGACAGGGTATTGCGGCCCCGACCATCCTCAACCTATATGGCGACCTGTTTTCCGGATTGATCTTGGGTAATGCGGAAGGCTTTACATTGACCGATGGCAGTATGGTCGAATCCCAGGGGGTCGAAAAAGTGGACACCTATGAAATCGGGTACCGTGGCAGTTTGTCGTCAAGATTATATGGGGACTTCAACGCCTACTACAATATCAATAAAGACTTCCTTAGCCCGGTAACCGTAATCGGTGTGGCCACCCACCGCGGTGATACCCCCATTGAAGAGGTACAATCGGGATACGCCTTTTACAATGGCTTGGTCGCCACGTACATCAATTTCGGTAAAGTCAACACCTATGGGGCCGACTTTGCGCTCACCTATAGCATTTCCCCAAAATGGAACCTTACGGCGAACTATTCCTATTTTGATTACTCCTTTGATGAAGACAATATGGACAATGATTTCAACAATGACGGAGAGGTCAATTTCCTTGATTTCCTGATCAATTCCCCGACACACAAATTTGGTGCAGGCGTAAATCATAATGGCGAAAAGTTCTTTGCCTCCCTTTTTAGCCGATGGGTGGAAGAGTACAATTATTTTTCGAGCTACCAGATCGCTTCGGAAACGTTACCCGATTACACCTACCGGGGCTCGCCGATCATAGAGGATGCACCGAGCACGGATTCATATAACTACGGACCCTTAGGGGGCTTTGTAACCTTTGACCTTAACTTCGGGTATCATTTCTCCGATAGTTTCACCTTATCCTTTGCAGCGACCAATTTGTTCAATACCGAAATGAGGGAGTTCACCGCATCGCCCCCAACAGGTGGTTTATATGTACTGGAAGCAAAATTCAATCTGGATTAAATAACCTTCAATTCTTTTCGATGAGAAATGCAAAAATAATTTCCTCGGGGATGTACGTTCCCGAGGATATATATACCAATGCCTATTTTGACAGGCTATTGGGGGAAGATGTGGACAGCTGGTTGCGGACCAATGTCGAGATTTTTGAGCGAAGGTGGTGCAAAGAAGGGGAATCTACGGCCGATCTCTGTGAAAAAGCGGCCAACGCCGCCCTAAAGAACGCAGGGTTGAAAGCCATTGACCTCGACTTGCTCATTATTGCCACAGACACCCCGGAATATATTTCCCCTTCCACATCGGCCGTGGTACAGCATAGGATAGGGGCTGTAAACGCAGGGACTTTCGACCTTAATTCGGCCTGTGCCGGGTTCGTCACCGCTACCGAAACGGCGACCCATTTCATCAAAAGTGGCGGTATGGATACCGTGATGGTGATCGGGGCCTATGGCATGAGCAAATACCTGGATAAAACCGACAAAAAAACGGTAACCCTCTTTGCCGACGGGGCCGGGGCGGTCATCCTTACCGCTACCGAGGAAAAAGACAAAGGGCATCAGACAGGTAAATTGATTTCCAAAGGGGAATATGCCGACTGGATGGGTATCTATGGCGGGGGCACCAAATATCCCGTCACCCAGGAAATTTTGGCAAACAAAGACCATAAGCTGAAGTTCATAAAAAAATTCCCTCCGGAATTGAATCCGGAGATGTGGAGCCAATTGGCGAAAGGCCTTGCCACGAAAATGGGTATCGACGTTACCGATGTAGATCAATTCTTGATCACCCAAATCAATATCAATGCCATAAGGGAAACCTTGAACCTCTTAGGGGTCCCCATGAACAAGGCCTTTACCGTAATGCACCATTATGGGTATACCGGATCGGCCTGTATCCCCATAGCGTTCCATAAGGCATGGGAAGAAGGGAAAATAAAAGAAGGCGACACCCTGTTCTTTATAGGTTCGGGGGGCGGACTCGCCTTTGCAGCGAATGCTTTTATACTGTAACTTTAGAAGATGATCAATACTTTTGATTGGTTCCATAAATGGGCGGCCTATACGCCCGATAAAATCGCCTTGAAGGATGCCGATTCGGGTGAGGGGCTCACCTATGCCCAAATGAACAAGGCTGCGGACGGTATTGCCCACTACTTTAAACACAAGCACCAACTACAGAAAGGGGATCGTGTTGCGATTATTTCAGAGAACAACCTTGCCCAAGTACTTCTTTTGGGGGTTGCCCAAAAAATGGGGGTGATCTTGGTGCCCATAAATTACAGATTGGCCCATGAAGAAGTGGAATACCTGCTCAATGATTCCGCCTGCCGATTGGTACTCTATGGCACCTCATCCTATGACGTGCAACAACTAAAATACGAGGCCACCTATGAGCCCATTGAACCCTATATCCATTTTACAAAAGACGAAGGCCGGCACTACCATGAGGAGCTCCATGAAGACGAACCCGTGTTCATTCTTTACACCAGTGGTACCACGGGGTTTCCCAAGGGCACCTTATACACCCATAAAATGCTTTTTTGGAACAGCATCAATACGGCCTTAAGCCTGGTTATCAGCAGTACGACCAAAACCCTTAACTGTATGCCCCTTTTCCATACCGGGGGGTGGAATGTGCTTTTGGCCCCTGTATTGCACAATGGGGGTACGATCATCCTATTCAAAAAATTCGATGCCTCCCACATATTGCAATGCATCGTTCAGGAAGAACTCGACCTTTTTATGGGCGTTCCTACCATGCTGAAGATGATGGCCGAACTTCCCGAATTCGAAAAAACGGATATCGGCAACCTCAACTACATCATCGTAGGGGGCGAAAGTATGCCTTTGGACCTCATCCAAAAATACCATCATAAAAAGGTACCCATCCGACAGGGGTATGGACTTACCGAAGTAGGTCCCAACCTTACCTCCCTGCACCAAAGGGAAGCGGAGCGAAAGCAAGGCTCTATCGGCAAACCCAATTTTTATGTCAAAGTGAAAATCGTGAACGACAGCGGTAAGGCCGTAGGTACCGGTGAGCCGGGGGAATTATGTATTTCGGGCCCAATGGTAACCCCAGGATATTGGAAAAACCCCGAGGCGACAAAAGACAGTATAAAAGGGGGATGGTTCAAAACCGGGGATGTCGCCAAAATGGACGAGGAAGGTTTTTTGTATATCGTAGACCGCAAAAAACATATGTATATCAGTGGAGGCGAAAATGTGTATCCCGTGGAAGTGGAACGTGTGCTCTTGCAGCATGACCTGGTGAAGGAAGCCGTGGTTTTCGGCATTCCCCACAAAAAATGGGGCGAATGTGGCGTCGCCTTATTGGTAACGTCCAAAGCAACCACATCAGAGGTGATACGCGAGTATTGCTTGGGAAAATTGGCCAAGTTCAAAGTGCCTTCCGAAATACATTTCATCGATGCCGTACCCAAGGGAGATACGGGTAAAATAGATCGGAAAGCACTGAAAGCCAATTTTATGTCACAAAGGAAAGTCGATCCGATGTAATCAATCCTCCAATCATTGTCTAGTTTTCATTCACAAAAGGCAATTTCAAAATTGAAAATGCCTTTTTATTTATACCATATCCTGTTCTAAAACAAAAAACCACTTTCGTGGAACTTTGCAGTCTGGAACACTCCTAAACAGTCAATTTTCGAATATTTAAAAATAGAGGATTTGGAAGAAATTATAAATTCCCGATTAGCTAAATTAACACTAGAATATTTTAGTGAATACCAAACAACATTCATATTACTGATAAAAGAGCCTATTCTAATTAAAAGACTCTTTTTTACTTTATGTCCATCTTATCTATTTCTTTCATTAACCCCTCGATTTCAGATAGTACACCAATGATTTTTTGATAGTGCAGTATATCTTCAGGTTCAAGGGTTCGCCCTTTGCGGTCTTTCAACCATTTTTGGGCAGGTTGATAACCGCCTAAATAAAATTCCCAAGCAGCTAGGGGAACGGAATCAAAATACTGTTCTTCATTTATCCATATTCTACCAAGTCTGTTTTCTTCATCATAAAACTCCCAATCCTTGTTGCTGGTATTTGTGGTTATGGTGTTACTTCCCATTTTAGGATAACTTGTCATATAGGCTTCAACCCCTGAAACCCCGGAAACATATAACCGACGTATTTCCCCACCTAGTTTCGCCAATTTCCAAAAGGTAGCTGCCTCTTTTGGGTAAGGTACTAAAGGAACATCCATTTTTAAAAACTCCTTGTATTTTTCCCTATAGTTTGGGGAATGCCAAACAGCATGGATATAATCGAGGATGTCTACGGCCGCAAAATTAGTCCTGAAATCATCTCGTATTTCTGGACTGTTGACAAAGCACACATTGCAATCCATATCTTTAATGGCAACAAAAGTCAACTGTAACTTTTCTGCCAGTTGATCTATAAATTTTGGGTATTGATCATATGGTATGTTTTTTTTCGTCTTTCTTCCACCTTTATAAGCCAACTCCCCAATCTCCATAGCCTCGATAAAACCTATGGAAAAATCCTTTAACTCCATATTAGAACCAAGCACACCATAAAAGGGTTGTTTTGGTTCTTCGGTTATGCCCGCATCGTATACCAAGCGCTCTATAAGGAGTTCCAAAGCAGCCTGAAAAATAGGTTCTGCAAGTTTTCCTAATGGATTACGTTGGGGAACATTCGTACTATTCCGCTGTATGGCCATTGCGTTACAAGATTTTTTAGACAATGCACATTACCCAATACCTAAAGATACCTATATGAAATGAAAAAGGCATTGTTAGTACCCTGAAAAGGAATGTTTTATGGGTAGTTGACGCAATGGGATTGGAGAAAATAAAAAAGCCCCACTTTCGTAGAGCTTTGCGGTATTTTAATTACGACCGATTCGTTGCCCCTTTCCAGATTTCTAAAGAAAGTACATATGGGTGTTTGATGAACTTGGAAATCCATACATAAAACCAATTGACCCATTTATTTCATTTCATGTCTGAACATATCAGCAACCTGGCCATAGGATTTTAGTTCAAACCCCATGCTTCTTGCGGAGTTGATTATGTGTTTATGGATTTCAAATTGTGGGTCATATTCCATTACCGCCCATGGATGTAAACACAGCGCAATATTTACAACAGGTAGGTCAATGTCATTTGCCTGTAAAAGCAATTCGTCAAAATGTTTACATATCTTCTCTTGGGAATCCGGTTCGCGCCCTAAAAATATAGCTGCTTTCTCTTTCGTGAAAATGACATCCTGCCATCCATGGGAAGGCATTTCAACAATTGTCGGATAGCCTATATTTCCATAATCATGAGGTTGTCGATTCCTATTCAGTGGGGCTTCCAAAGAATCCTCACTTCTTAAATTTGAAGATACGTATCTAATTCCCATTCCCTGCATCCCTTCCAATATTTCAGGCATATCGGATAAATCATGGTGATAGCCGATAGGTGTGCGGACCCCATTCGGATAAACCCCTAATATGTTTTCTATTACTTCCCCTGCCTGTTGCAGGTCCTTTATGAATTCCCCGGATGTAATCACTTTCTTTTCCTCCCTGCCTTTGATCTTTCTTATAATGGGGTGGGAATAACTATGTTGCTGTAGCTCTATAAGTGGATTATCCTTATGATAAACTTCCCGTAAAGCATCTATATCATAATCGGTTAAACAAGCCTCTAAATAGTGTCCCAAGATAAAGAACGTTCTTGGAACATCCTCTTGGTCGAACATGCCATTGAGCTTTCGGATAAAACCCATCAGCTTTTTTCTAAGCTCACTACCGATTTTAGTTTGGGCAAACTCACCATAGGGTCTTTCGGTATCATAACCAAAAGATAAATATTTACGGGTCATTGAAATTATGTTTTTGATTTATAAAGTGGATTAAACCTAGTAATAAAAAAAGGCAAATGCCAAAATAATCCACAAGAAATCAAATTTAGTCCATTAAGTGTCAGTATATTAGAATATTTCTCTTTTTCAAAATCATTAATGACGTTTTTAGCGAAAGTTAGAAGTCGATTCCTTTGCTATACACAACCCATGATTTTGAAATATAAAATGGAAAACTTGAACCTACCAATCATTTGGGAATTGGAGAAAAGAATTTCCTTTAAGATTTATTTTTCCATAGAGTACGGTTATAAGCAAAAGAACTTACCCACCTCCACTATTATTAAATATTGATTTACAGGTATTTAGCGAATAGGTAATTTATGAATGTGGTCACTTCCGTTACAAGATGGTTGTCAGAACCAAGCGGCAACACGACGAAAAATCCAGGGCTTCCAAACGCAGCCTCGACTCCCCTTTCCCTGATACTTACATAGGGGTAAGTCAGTGTATCCGAACCTAAAATGCTGTGTTTTCTTATCGTCTTTCTCTTAGCTTTACTTAGAAGCTCAAATAATCCGGAATGGTCTTCAGCCGAAAGTTGGCCCGTTTTTCGATTTCCGTTGGATACAATGGTAAATTCGGTATTATTTTTAAAAACATATAGCGATTGATAGCTATTTGAGCTATCATGAACCTGAATATCAAGACCTGTTTTCACTAAAGGTTCCATATCATTTGAACACCGATTTGTAGTGGTGGGATATACTAGGATGAGCAGTAGCCAAGTTATTATTTTTATTGAGTTTCCCACAATTTAGGAGTAAAGCCATCCCCTGTCAAATTACGTGTTTATTTTGTATTTACCATAACGGCAGGTGTGACCGGAGAGGCTTATTAGTGTAATGAAATTAAATCGACCTAGGCGATGTTGAAACCCGGATGAGTGGCAAAGGCGTTATCAATGACCAAGTTGGCCCTCTGCCGAGCAGATTGTTTCAGTGCATTTGTGGTACGCCTCCCATCGGCATAAAACCACCAAAGATAAAGTGCGCCATACATCCAAGCCCCGTTAAAGGACCAAGTCGAATCCGCACCGCTTCCTCCACCTCCAAAAACCGATCCAGTAGGGAAATTGGCATTATGCGATTTTCCGCCCATGTGTCTGGATTCATGAATGAAGGTTTCCGCTCGCCCGGGAACATCTTTACTATAAAAGAATCCCATATAAAGCTCTACCCTATCATCCACAAAAAGACCTCTGAAAGCGGCCGCAATAGCCGATCCGTCGCCACATTTTGACCGCAGATCATCGATCTGTTGTCTGACATATCGCCTTCCCCAATGGAGAATGTTATTACTCCATTGTTCATTCCAATAATCTTCTGCGGAATAATTGAGAAGCCAAAGTGCGGACAGGGTACGACAAAGGGGTTTGTTGTTATCACAAACATCATAATACCCGAAACCATCGTCCCAATAATTTTTCCTAAAACCGTGGGCATTCCATGCCCAGTCGATAAATGCCTGCCAACATACTCTAGGTCCATAGAGGTTATCACCACTGATATCTTTGTTGGGAACTGTATACGTACAAGTAGCCATATTTCTATTTTTTAATATTTAGTTGAATTCTTTTAATTATCACCATCAAAGCGTGGAGCCTCTGGCTTTTCTCTTCTTTTGTCTCCCTTTCGTAAAGGTTTAAGATGACTTTCGGGATCTTTGATCTGCTCTACTTTCTCCACCGTTGTGGGCTTTATCTTTAAGATAAAATGCCTGTCTTTTGGAAGCAGTTCTCTGACTCTTTTCTTCATTTTATCATCTACTAAATCGGCCTTAACAAGAGTTTGGAATGCAGCTCTGGCGATGGAAATCGAAGGCAATGCCAAACTTTCCATGAGAACTTCTGTGGCCTCCTTTTGAGGTTTTCCATTCCTATCCTTCAAAAAGAACAGCAATCCCTCCACTGCCGTTGTTCTAAGAATGGTCTCTTCGGCTACGGTCGAAAAAGAGTGTGGATTCTTGGAACGCTCCTCTGGAATAGGCGTGAATATCAATCGCTTGAGAAAGGAATAGGCTGCACTGTGCTTGAGTTCCGTGGCCAAGTAAACCAATCCCCATTTTACAGGGTATGCATCCCTTTGACATCTGTCGTCAAAAGCTTGCGCCAATTCAAGCACGACCTCTTCCGGTAGTTCACGGAGTTCTTTTAGCGAACCTTGGAATTTTTTTTCCGCATCATCCCCAAAACCATTAATGGCATGTAGGGCGTTTTCGAGTAGGATACCTGCCTTGCTACGGGTAAACAAAGGGAGCGTTGGCAGATTCACTTGAAAAGTGTCTGAACTCGATGGAAAATCGTTCATTTGTGGTGTTTCCTCCATAACGCATAAATTTTTAAAAGTGACTTATTTTTGTGGGGAGGGGGAGGAACCAAAGTTTTAGATAGAAACTTTTCTGATAGGACTATTTCGAGGTAAAAATTTACCGCAATTTTCTTATAAATTATGTAAGAATTGTACGATTGGGCGTGAAATCTGTATATTTGGGCTTAGTTTATCTCTCTCGCTCAATGACCGTAGGCATAATATTTTGACGATACATCCTACTTTCATATGGATTTTCCCATAATTAGTCCTCAGAGCGTCAACGGAAGACATTTTTGCATTTTGGAAGTTATATTAGGACAACTTTTCTAGCTGTATATAAAACTCGCTATTCACCAAATCGAACCAAACAATTCTTTTATTCAGCTCACTTTTTGATTATATTTGAGCCGTTTTATACTTATAATCGGCTCATGCGATACAATTGGCAACAAAAAGACTGGCCTAAATTTCGATACACAACCGATGCTATTGAAGATATCCTCTTTGATTTTGCCCGACGAACAGGTCGAATCAGCGGGGTATTGGAAGGCTTTTCCGAAACGGAGCAAACCGAGGCCATGATAAACTTAATGGTTTCTGAGGCGATAAAGACCTCGGAAATTGAAGGGGAGTATCTGAGCCGAAAAGATGTAATGTCTTCCATCAGAAGAAATTTGGGTTTAAATCCTGATCTTCCTATCTCCAAAGATAAAAGAGTGGAAGGGGTAACGGAGTTAATGTTGGCTATTCGCAAACATGTTACCTCTCCTCTTACCAAGAAGATGTTATTCGATTGGCATACCATACTCATGAAAGGTAGTAGTGGAATACATATAGGGCAATGGCGAACGCATGAGGAACCTATGCAAATCGTGTCGGGAGCAATTGGAAGGGAGGTAGTTCACTTTGAAGCTCCACCATCACATAAAGTACCTTCTGAAATGAGTGGATTTATCTTATGGTTCAATGAATCCCAAAACAGAATCAAAAAACCGATCATACGATCCGCTATCGCCCATCTGTATTTTCAATCCATACACCCTTTTGAGGATGGTAATGGCAGAATAGGCAGGGCAGTGGCGGAAAAAGCACTTTCACAAAGTATAGGTCGTCCTGTTTTATTTAGCCTATCCAAATCCATAGAGCGTAATAAAAAAGAGTATTATGATGCTTTGCAAAGCGCACAGCGTTCCAATGAAATCACCGATTGGATACACTACTTTGTCAAAACAGTTTTGGATGCCCAAATCGATGCCGAGGAAGAAATCGAGTTCACCTTAAAAAAAACCAAGTTCTTTGACAAACATCAAAGTGAACTAAATGAACGACAACAAAAAGTGGTTCGTAGAATGTTGGAAGAAGGCCACCAAGGTTTCGAAGGGGGCATGAACGCCCGTAAATATATTTCCATTGCCAGTACATCGAAAGCTACAGCCACTAGGGACTTACAAGACCTGGTTCATAAAGGCATTTTCAAACCCTTGGGCGGAGGTCGCAGTACACGATATGAAATTAAGCTATAATAAAGATTACCACAATTCCAATCTGGAAACTTATTGGTAAAATCTCCCATTTGATCGTGTGGTTCGATACTCCGTAGAACAAACATTGTAGAAAGGAGAATCACAAAAGTTGTGTGTGATTTAGAAAAAAATAGCATAAACCATCCCAGGTTTGGGTTCTTTTCTTTGTTCCATTAACCTTTGTATAGGTCGACTTCCCTTGATTGTGCTGCTCTAATCGAACTGCAAAATCCGTAGAATAACCCTTGTAGTAAACATCGTGGGAAATCGAATAAATGATGTAGACGTAATATTACATAAAATAAAAAAAGCCCCACTTTCGTGGAGCTTTGCGGTCTGGACGGGACTCGAACCCGCGACCCCCTGCGTGACAGGCAGGTATTCTAACCAACTGAACTACCAGACCGTGGCGTTTAGCGAGTGCAAATATACACTGCTAATTGATATCCGCAAACATTTTTTCAAAAAATATTCATCTCCCTTATAGGAAATTTTGCCGCTCTACCATAAAAGTGTTCAATACCTTTGAGAAATCGCCCCGTACATCGACCTCTACATACTTGATCTTATATTGGGCACATTTTAATTTCAACGTATCAAAATAGGTCTTAATGGCTTTTTCATACCCGGTTTTTACCGTATCGGAGAACAAATCGATATGTTCGCCGGTCTCCACGTCCAAAAATCGCTTTGGGGAATTCCCGAAATCAAAGTGCAATTCCTTATCCACATCCAACAAATGGAACAACACTACCTCATGCTTGTTATATTTCAAATGACGTAGCGCCTCAAAAATACGATCATCATCCGTAGTATTCTGGAACATATCGGTAAACAAAAAGATCAAGCTTCTTCTTTTTATCTTTTCTGCTATTAAATGAAGATACGCGTAGATATCGGTCTGTTTTGCAGGTTTGGTATCCAAACTGATCTCACTTAATTTGGACAGGAGCATATGATGGTGCCTTTCGCTGCCTTTTTCCGAGGAATAGAAACTGTAGGTGTCCGAGAAAACACTCAGACCTACGGCATCACGCTGCCGTTTAAGTATGTTCATTATCGCAGCAATGGCCAAAACCCCGAAACCGATCTTGTTTAGGTTGTCGATGGTGGGTGCTGCGATTTCCGGATAATACATCGAGGCCGAATTATCCAGGATCATATGGCACCTTAGGTTGGTTTCTTCCTCATACCTTTTGGTATACAGCTTGTCGGTCTTGGCAAACAATTTCCAATCGATATGTTTGGTACTTTCCCCTTTGTTATAAATCTTATGTTCGGCAAATTCCGCGGAGAATCCGTGAAACGGACTCTTGTGTATGCCACTGATGAACCCCTCTACAACCTGTTGTGCCAAGAGCTCCAAATTCTGGAATAAACCCGCCTTATCCAATTCCGATCTAAGATCCATACCGATATTTATACCTCTAATTTAAAACAAAAAGGCCCCAACGCTATCGCAAGGGCCTTTTAAATCGAAAAAAAATCTTTTTACAATAGTGCATCAATGGCATCGGTATAGACCTTTTTAGGAGACACCCCTACTTGTCTATTCACGATCTCACCATCTTTGAAGACCAACACGGTCGGAATATTACGCACACCGTATTTAGCGGCAAATTCTTGGTTCGCATCCACATCGACCTTTCCTACTACGGCTTTGCCATCATACTCGGTACTTACCTCATCGATGATAGGACCTACCATTCGGCAAGGACCACACCATGCTGCCCAAAAATCCACTACTACCGGTTTATCACTTTTTAAGACTACCTCGTCAAAAGTAGCGTCTGTTATTTCTAATGCCATTTCTTTTTGTTTTTAGTTATACAAATTTAGTCAATTATTTTGCCTTACCCTTACTAACGCAATATACATTTTACCTATTCCGGTATCAAAGAAATTTATCGCTAATTTAACTTATAGTGTACTTGCTTCGCTTCCAATTGATGCAACAATTCGCTGGTTATCTGAACTTTCTGCTTTCTACTCATTAACGTCACCTTTATTTCCTCCTCCATTTCATATACGATAAAATTCAACGGATGGTCTCCTTTATGTGCCACCAAGGTATGCTTTAAATCATCGATACCCTCTTCCCGAAGCTCATCGATATTCAGGTTAATGGTCAATTTTTTGGCAAAGGTTTCCATTACATCCTGGAGCAACATAAAATTATTGAATTGGATCCGTGGATCACCTTTCGTCCCCGTATCCCGATTCACCCATCCATCCCGAACGAACACCTTTATATAGACGAAGTTGTTGATCATAAGGAAGTGTCTGAATTTCAAGTATTCTTCCCCAAAAATACGGAAATCAAAAGAATCGGTGTAATCTTCAATGTTGAAGGAGGCCCATCCTTTTCCGTTTTTCGAAACACGGTGTTGCACATCGGTCACAACACCTGCAATGGAAACTTCGCGATTTACGATTTCCCCTAATCTTTGAAGATTGGAAACACTTGCATTGCAAAAAGCATCGATCTCGGTTTTAAAATCATCCAAGGGGTGGCCCGAAATATAGATACCGACCACTTCTTTTTCCCTTCGGAGTTTTTCCATGGTCCCCCATTCTTCGCACGGAGGCACTTCAGGCTCGGGGATCTGCACCTCACTGGCGTCGCCGAACAGGCTTACTTGGGAAGAGTTCTGGTTCTCTTGATATTTGGAGCCATACTTTATCACTTTCTCCAAAAAGGTAACTCCGTCACCTTCCTGATGAAAATATTGGGCCCTATGGGTGGTCCCAAAAGAATCGAACCCTCCGGCAACGGCCAAACTTTCAAAAGCTTTTTTGTTAGAGGCCCTTAAATCGATACGCTTGGCCATATCGAAAACGGATTTATACGGACCCTCTTTTTTCCGATTTTCGACAATGGTCTCGACCGCGGCACGACCGACCCCTTTTACGGCCCCCATTCCAAAACGAACGGCACCGTCCTTGTTCACGGCAAACTTATAGTAGGATTCATTGACATCGGGACCCAAAACATCCAAGCCCATACGCTTACATTCTTCCATAAAGAAGGTTACCTGCTTTATGTCGTTCATGTTATTGGAAAGTACCGCCGCCATATATTCCGCAGGGTAATGCGCTTTACAATAAGCGGTCTGGTAGGCTATCCAAGCGTAACAGGTGGAGTGCGACTTATTGAAGGCATAAGAGGCGAAAGCTTCCCAGTCTTTCCAGATTTTTTCAAGTACATCTTCAGGGTGCCCTTTGGCCGCCGCCTGTTTGATGAACTTGGGCTTCATTTTATCCAGGACGTGCTTTTGCTTTTTACCCATGGCCTTTCTCAAGACATCGGCCTCACCTTTGGTAAAGTCCGCCAGCTTTTGGGAAAGGAGCATCACCTGCTCTTGGTAAACCGTAATTCCGTATGTTTCCGCCAAATACTCTTCGCAGGCATCCAAATCATAGATAATCTCTTCCGTACCGTGTTTACGGGCAATGAAACTCGGTATGTATTCCATGGGTCCCGGTCGGTACAGGGCATTCATGGCGATAAGATCCGCAAATACGGTAGGTTTTAACGACCGCATGTGTTTTTGCATCCCTGGGGATTCATATTGGAACACCCCAACGGTTTCCCCTCGCTGGAAAAGCTCATAGGTTTTCTCGTCATCAAGGGGGAAATTCTCGGGATCCAACTCGATACCATGCTTCGCCTTTACGATCTTAACGGTATCCTTGATCAGGGTCAAGGTCTTCAATCCCAAGAAATCCATCTTCAACAGTCCGGCACTTTCAACCACCGAGTTGTCAAATTGGGTACAATACATATCCGAATCCTTGGCCAAGGCCACAGGCACGAACTTGGTGATATCATCCGGGGTTATGATCACCCCACAGGCATGGATCCCCGTATTCCGGACCGAACCTTCCAAAACATAGGCCTGGTTCAAGGTTTCCGACTCCAGTCCCTCCCCTTCCGAAATATTCAACAACTCATTGATCTTGAGCAGTTCCTCACTATTGAATTTTTTCTTCAAAACGGCCTCATCTACCCCAATGATCTTTTTGAGTTTTGACATATTGGGGATCAATTTCGCCATACGATCGGCGTCACCCAAGGGCAGATCCAACGCCCTAGCGGTATCCCGTATGGATGATTTTGCCGCCATGGTACCGTAGGTGATGATCTGGGCCACCTGATTGGCACCATATTTATCGATGACATATTCCATAACACGTCCACGGCCCTCATCATCAAAATCGATATCGATATCGGGCATGGACACACGATCGGGATTCAAAAAACGCTCAAAAAGCAGATCGTACTTAATGGGGTCTAAATTCGTGATCCACAAACAATAGGCTACCACCGAACCTGCTGCGGATCCCCGACCAGGACCTACCGACACATCCATTTTACGGGCGGCCCTAATAAAATCTTCGACGATCAAGAAATAGCCCGGATATCCGGTTTTCTCGATGACCTGCAACTCAAAATCGATACGTTCCTGAATTTCAGGGGTGATTTCACCATACCGCTTTTTCGCCCCTTCGTAAGTAATATGTCGTAAGTATTTATTTTCCCCGCGTTTTCCCCCATCCAATTTATCCTCTTCAAACTGAAATTCCTCGGGAATGTCAAAGGCCGGCAACAGTACATCCCGGGCAAGGGTGAACACCTCTACCTTATCAATGACCTCCTGGATGTTGGTGATCGCTTCCGGGATATCCTTAAAAAGGTCCTTCATTTCCTCGGAGGACTTAAAGTAATATTCCTGATTGGGCAACCCATATCGGTAACCACGCCCCCTTCCTATGGGAGTCGCCTGTTTTTCCCCGTCTTTTACACAGAGTAAGATATCATGCGCATTGGCATTCTCCTTCTTCGCATAATAGGTATTGTTCGTGGCCACCAGTTTAATGTCGTGCTTTTTCGCAAATTGGATCAACACCTGGTTTACCCGGTCCTCATCTTCCTGACCGTGACGCATGATTTCCATATACAGGTCGTCGCCAAAAGTCTTTTTCCACCAAAGCAAGGCTTCCTCAGCTTGTTTTTCCCCAACGTTCAGTACTTTGCTGGGCACCTCACCATAAAGATTACCGGTTAGGACGATAACATCCTCCTTATACCGTTCTATAATGTCTTTATCGATCCTAGGCACGTAGTACTTTCCATCAACAAAAGCGATAGACGACATTTTTGCCAAGTTATGGTAGCCGTTTTTGTTCTTGGCCAACATCACTATTTGGTACCCATTGTCTTTTTGGGACTTATCGGCGTGGTTCTCACAGACCTGGAACTCACATCCTACGATAGGGATGATTTCCTTTTCGAGTGGGGGCAATTCGTCCAAAGGCTCTTCCCCCTCTTCCAAGGTGCCGTTTTGAGTGGCCTCATAGCGTCTTTTCAGCGCTTCATTGCGGGAAACCACACCCTTATTATGGTTCATGACCCCGTTGACAAAATGGAAGGCCCCCATCATATTCGCATGATCCGTCATGGCCACGGCAGGCATTTTGTTCGCTGCGGCCGCCTGGATCAAATCGGGCACACTGATGGTGGACTGCAAAATGGAAAATTGGGTGTGATTATGCAGATGTACGAACTCCGCCGTTTCCAACGTGGCGAGGTTTTCCTGTATCTCTTCATGGGTTGCCCCACCGGTATCTTTTTCCCAAAGGGCATCGGCAATCTTTTTCGAAGCCTTTTTAAGGTTGATGTGTTTAAGACCGATGAGTGCTATCTCTTTCGGATTGGCTTCGGAGAACCGCTTAAAATAATCGGGTTGTACATCAAGCTGCTCGCGGGTATACTGTTCACGGCGCACCAATTCCAAGAAACACCTCGTCGTCGCCTCCACATCGGCCGTAGCATTGTGTGCCTCGGCAAACGGTTCGTTAAAAAGATGTTCATGGAGTTCGGTAAGGGTCGGTAGTTTGAATTTACCCCCCCGACCGCCGGGAATCTTACAGAGCATGGCCGTCTCCTCGGTACAGGTATCCAAAACAGGAAGTTCCTGTAAGGGGTTGTCTACCCCCATACGGTGATACTCAGCCCCCATGATATTGACATCGAAACCTACATTCTGCCCAACGATGAACTTGGTTTTGGCCATGGCGGTATTGAACTTCTCCAAAACCTCGGACAAGGGAACCCCTTCCTGTTCGGCCAAGGCGGTGGATATCCCATGTATCTGTTCGGCATCATAAGGTATATTGAATCCGTCGGGACGTATCAAATAATCCTGACTTTCTACCAGTTTACCCATATCATCATGCAATTGCCAAGCAATTTGTATACAGCGCGGCCAATTGTCGACATCAGTAATGGGAGCATCCCATCGCTTGGGCAATCCAGTAGTCTCAGTATCAAAAATCAGGTACATCCAGTGTGTTTTAGCATCAAAAAAATAGCCTGTAAAAATATGAAAAAAGAGGCTTTGGCCCCATAGCTAGTTATCATGAGTTATCAACCTACCCACCTCATCGGTGTAAATAAACAAAAAACCTATTGTGCATTTCAAGAATTGAAGTATATTTGCAGCCCCTTTTAAGGGACAAACAAAAAAGAATTAATAACCGAGGGTCGGGCACCCTACAAAATTAATGTGATATGCCAGTAAAGATTAGATTACAGAGACACGGTAAAAAAGGTAAACCTTTTTATTGGATCGTAGCCGCGGATTCCCGTGCAAAGAGAGATGGTAAATTCTTGGAAAAACTAGGAACTTACAATCCGAACACCAACCCTGCAACCATCAATATCAATGTAGACAGTTCGGTACAATGGTTGAGCAATGGGGCACAACCCACTGATACCGCAAGAGCGATACTTTCCTATAAGGGTATTTTATTGAAGCACCATTTATTGGGCGGTGTTCGTAAAGGAGCATTGACCGAAGAGCAAGCGGAAGAAAAATTCAATGCCTGGATCGCGGAAAAAGAACAAGCCGTTGCTTCCAAAGTAAGTGGATTGGACAAAGAAAAAGCGGATGCCAAAGCCAAAGCCTTGGCCGCTGAAAAAGAAATCAATGAAAAACGTGCTGCTGAAGCTGCAGCTGCCGCATTGCCGGAAACTCCAGAAGGGGAAGAAGCCGAGGCTGAAGAGGCCGCACCTGAAGCACCAGCTGCTGAAGAAGCTACTCCTGAAAAAGAGTAATCAATATACGGAACGATGGACAAGGCATCTTGTTTTTACCTAGGTAAAATCGTTTCAAAATATAGTTTTAAAGGGGAGGTACTTGTTAAACTCGATACCGATGAACCTGAAATTTACGAAAATATGGAATCAGTATTTGTTTCTTTGGGAAACAATCTGGTTCCATTTTTTATTGATAGATGCCGTCTTCACAAGAGCAACCTCTTACGAATCGACTTCGAGGAAGTAAAAACCGAAAGCGAGGCCGACCGCATCATGGGCTCCGAACTATACCTTCCCCTCTCCTTTCTACCCAAATTGAGCGGTGATAAATTCTATTTCCATGAAGTTATCGGATTTACGCTTATCGACAGTGCACATGGCGATATCGGAATCATCAAAAGTGTCAATGACCATACTTCCCAAGCCCTTTTTGAAGTCGATAAAGAAGGTAAGGAATTATTGATTCCGATTACCGATGAGATCATTACCAAAGTAGACCGCGAAAACAAGACCATTTTTGTACATACCCCGGAAGGGTTGGTAGACCTTTATTTAGGGTAAATCGGAAGGGATTTCTAAATAGGACCCTTATATGTATAGGGCATTTTTTCAATTTCATGTACAAACGACCATGCCGTCATTATCCACATTGTATGTTTGGACCAAGAAAAAACAAAAGCCACGTCCCTTTCGGTAACGTGGCCTTCTCCAGCATTGCATACTAAATCAAAAACAATTATTTATTGGTTATCGGGTGTACTTTGTCCCACCAGATATTCGTATTGAGATTATCGGCCCCTTGCGCACTTATGGCCGCATTGTAATTCTCCGTATTGTTGGTCGGGTAATCCGAGTCATACCCTTGTCTTACGGGAACGTCGTCACCGTTGTAAGGAAGGGTTGCTGGCTCGAGTTCAGGGTATCCCAACCTTCTCCATTCACTCCACGATTCCCAGCCTTGAAGAAATAAGGATTTCCATTTTTCTTCCGCTATTTGCTGCATTGCCGTTTCCGCATCGGCACTCAAGGGATTTGCCGCAATATAACTATCGGCATCCCCAGCTCCCCATAATTCAAAAGAAGCTGAAATCCCATCTTCATAATATGCGGCCGCATCACCACTGATCCAACCCAATTCAATGGCCTCTGCCAAAGAAAATGCGATTTGCGAATACGTATATATAAATCCTGGGGCCTCGCTGTTGTATATGACGTCGCTTGAAATGAAGGAAACATCGGCTGCCAACCATTCAGAATTGGGGATACCATATGGCATTCCCACATACTCGGGAGACCCCAAGGAAACAGAAGACCTGGTATACTCCGCATATGCCCCTAACCTAGGGTCGTTATCGGCAACAAACCTATCGATCAATACATCGCTTACCGCATAATCCTCCCTAGTCTGAAAATTATCCTGCCATGGATTGTCATTGTTATCATCTGCCAAGAAAGGATAATAAATGGTTTCATCGTGGGAGGTAATGGCACCTGCAACGGCCTCCTGGAATTTGGTAGCGGCATAGCCATTAGGTTCGGGGTATACATTT
Organism: Maribacter polysaccharolyticus; assembly: GCF_028882255.1. Classification (GTDB taxonomy): domain Bacteria; phylum Bacteroidota; class Bacteroidia; order Flavobacteriales; family Flavobacteriaceae; genus Maribacter_A; species Maribacter_A polysaccharolyticus. The sequence goes on along the minus strand of NZ_JARBUY010000003.1, from coordinate 496,167 downwards.
GAAAGCCTTAGGGCCATAACCAACTTCAGGGTGTTCGCAAACTTTTTCCATCGATCCATATCCCCATCGAAAATAACATCCCCTGTCGGGCCCGACCCGTCATCTATCATGGCCAAGGCTTCATCAATATCGTTAAAAAGCCCATCGTAGACCACTTCTTGACTATCGAATACCGGATACGTGTTATCGGTACCCTGAAGTGCCTCGGTATAAGGGATCATACCCCAACGATCGGTCATGAATTGAAAGAAATAAGCCTTCAAGATCATGGCTACCGCAATTTGGTTGGCATTGGACCCATAAGCCGCTTGATCCGAAGCATACTGTTCATCGGAGTTAAAAGCAATTATGGTATTCAAGTTCACCAATGGGTTTTGATATAGGTAATCGGAATCCCAACTTAGGGTAACATACCTAGAGGCATCGGTATAGGTGATTTGCGAGATATGTTGGGTGTAAAGGTCACCGATCTCATCGGTCACGACATCACCCACATAGCGTTCGGCATAGGTAAGTAGACCGCTACTAACGACTACGGTGGTCACATCGGGATCCACATTGGTATCTCCAAAATCCACATTATCACACCCTAGGAAAAAGGCTGACATCAGGATAGGACAAATTATTTTTGAATATACTTTCATGATATGTATTTTTTTATTTTAGACAAGTTAAAAAGTGAGCTTAACGCCTACACCAAACGTCCTCTGGTTAGGGTCTTGGGCATATTCAGTCCAACGTATATCGTCATCCGTACTGTCATAAGCCTCAATTTCAGAAGGGTCAATACCATCGATTTTCGAGTAAATCAACCAAAGGTTGTTGGCATAAAAACTTATATCTATCGATTCTACAGGTAACTTTTCGATTATTTTTTGGGGAACATTGTAGCCCAATGTCAATTGACGGAGTTTAACGTAACTGGCATCATAGATCCATTCGCCGGCTTTTCGGTTCATACTCTTAAAATAAGTATATGCGCTGGTATAATAGGATACGGGAGCCCCTGTGGTCTCATCTACCCCTTCCACGAGGACACCCCCGGAATTCGCACCTACATTTGTCGCCAAAACCGCGTTGACTTCGTTGCCGTTGGTATCTATAACCTGATCACGTAAAGGATTACCCAATTCATTATTTCCCACGGTAAAGTCTCCCAAACCTGAATAAGCCAACAGTTGACGGGTAACGGAGTAGTACTCACCACCTCCTTGGAAGTCTATGGATACGCCTAAATTAAAGTTCTTGTAACGGAAAGAGTTGATAAACCCTCCGTTGAAATCAGCTTGTACATTCCCTACTTTTTCATAGTTATCGGTATATACCTTTGTGCCGCTACTGTTGATCAAAGGCACCCCATCTTCATTGGTCACGACGTTATAGCCGTAGATATTTCCCCAATCGTCGTTGGCATCGTGTACCAGATAGGCCGTTCTACCACTGGCCACCTGTACAGAGGTTACCAGGTCATTGATTTTAACGACTTTTTTATCAAAACTGGAGATATTGAAATTCATGTCCCAAGAAAAATCGTCGGTACGGAATGGGGATGCACTGATGGCTACCTCCCAACCTTTGGTATCTATGATCGACCCGTTCCCAACCGTTGAGGAATAACCCGTGGCTCCCGTTAGGGTCAAGTCGGTAGGAAGGTTTTTATCACTTCTCGTAAAATAAGTAAAGTCTAGCCCCAATCTATTTTGAAGGAACTTCAGTTCGGCCCCTATTTCCTTTTCTTCCCTGACCCCACCTTTTAAATTGGGATTGGCCAATGAGGAGGGCACACTAAGGGCCACACTGGATTCGTAAGGGTTCGCTATTGAATAAGAGCTTTGAAGTTGGTACACATCGGGGAAACTTGGAGCCTGTCCTATTCCCGCCCTTATTTTACCGAAGTTGATAAAGCTATCGGGGCTTAAAAGTTTGGAAAATATAAAACTACCGGTAAGTCCATAGGTATTCAATTTATTTTCATCCGCGGTAGCGGTAGATCCCCAGTCCCTCCTAAAGGAACCATCCAAATACAACATGCTTTTATAACCAACGGAAGCCGTTGCAAAGAGGGAATTCAACTTTTGGTGCTCGGTATCCCTATCATAATCCGGGGTATCCACGGAAGTATTTATACTGTAATAACTAGGAATCTGCAATCCTCCAACAGTTTGGGCCCTGAGCCACTTATATTTTCTTTGGTTCGATTGCCCCCCTATACTGGAAACCACATCTATATCGCCAAAATCCTTATTGTAACTAATTTGGCCATAGGCTTCAGTAAAACTGTTCTGTGAGGTCTGTTCCTTATACCAGGGTAAAGATCGTCCTCCCCACCCGATCCGATCATCGAAATTGGTAAGGTCGAACGTTCTTCTGATGTCCACAAGGGCCGTTAAATTTTCGTTGAATTCATATTCCAGCCCTATGCTGCCATAAACCGCGTTTTTGGTTTCATGGTTTAGGTTTTCATAAACTTCGAAATAGGGGGAGTCCCAATACAAAGGGATGGGATTGTCATAAGACCTCATATTCCATGAAACGATCTGACCGTTACGTTCGTAATCTTTCAACCGATCCATATCCAATTGGCGTTGCCACCATTCATTGAAGTTCCCTGCATAACCCCGGGTTTCCGGATTATTGAAAGTATATCTATATTGATAGTTGAAAACCCCTTTGAATTTAAGTTTCTCGGTTACATTATACTCGCCTTTCATCGAGATGGTCGTCTGCTCCCTTTTGTTATTCGGATTGATGAGTTTAGTGTTGAGATTGTTGATGGTCGTTTTTATATTGTAATTTTCGCCACCCTTTAAAAACCCAAGGGTAATATTGGAGGTTGTCCCCGTTTCATAAAAATCGCGCACATTATCAGGATTTGGAGACCAGGCCCTTAGTTGCCCATATTCCGGATCACCCTCGATCCAACTGTCCCAATGGCGCACTAAAGTCCCATCTAGCCTAGGACCCCATGACTCATCAGCAGAATAATTCGGGATCAATTCCCCGTTGAGTTCAGAAAATTGTTGTGTATAACCGCCACCATATTCATTTTGATATTCGGGCAGTAAATAAAGATTGGATATGGAAGAGGCAACATCCAACGTAATTTTGGTTTCACCGCTCTTTGCACTTTTGGTGGTAATGATTACCGCACCGTTACGGGCTTCAGGGCCGTATAATGCCGTACCTGCAATTCCTTTTAGTACCGAAATATCCTCTACATCTTCCATATTGATATCCGCTGAGGAATTCACTTTGATCCCATCAACCACATACAGGGCACCAACTTCGCCTCGAAGCCTGATATTGGAAGCCTCATAGGTAGAACTAGGCGAGCCTACCAATTGTACCCCCGCTATTTTCCCTGCAAGCCCTTGACTGATATCAGTCTCTTTGGCCATAACGATATTCTCGCCGGCAATGCTCTGCTGGGAATAACCCAAGCTTGCTTTTTCCCTTTTAATACCGAGTGCCGTAACCACTACTTCGTCCAAGGCCTGTGCATCTTCCTCCATGGAAACACTAATGGTGCTCTCAGACCCTAGGGTGATTTCCTTATCTTTTAACCCTATATACGTAAAAAGCAAAGTTTGGCCTTCACTTGCCTTAATGGTGAAATTCCCGTCAAAATCGGTCAGGGTTCCCGTTGTAGTGCCTTGAACTACAATATTAACACCGGGAAGAGGAATGGCACTTTGGTCGGTAACCGTTCCTGTGATTGTTTTCTCTTGCGCTGAAACACAATGTAACGCAAGCACCGAAAACAACAACAATAGTAGTTTTGGTTTTGTCATCGTTAAATAATTTAAAGTTTGGTATGGGTTAATTTATTGTCAAATTATCAACGTTTTTCATGATATTGCAAAATTTATTTAATTTCTTTTGACATTTTGTTGATATATTATCGATAATGTAATTTACCTAGGTTGTTTTTCTTCAAAAGAAAAATTCATCGGACTAATTTTTAGCGATATAGCAGATAAAAATTAACAACCGATATTCCTTTGAATTCGAAATTTTATCGTAAGGGAAGCAAAAGGGTTAATTTTCAATCCTATCCCATGGATGATGAAGTACATAGGGGCGAATGGATTGGCCTATCCTAAACGATGTTCCCCAAAATGCGCATTACAGCCCCATAGGGACAAAACATCCCGAAATGTAAAAATTCGCTAAAACGTTCCCTCCCATCCTGACAAAAGATTTTACCGATTGATCATTCCCCATAGCAGAATTAAGTCGATTGCCCATATCTTTGCCATAAAAATCTCCTTTAACCGCAAAAACATCGGGGAATCTTTATCCATTTTTAAAAGACCTAAACCTTGACAAAACCCTTTAAATTCAAACAATTCGAAATCTACCAGGACCGTTGCGCCATGAAAATCGGTACGGACGGGGTACTCTTAGGGGCATGGACCTCTTTGATGAACCGGCCCCAATCCATTTTGGATATCGGTACGGGAACCGGTTTACTCGCATTAATGTTGGCCCAACGCAGTAGGGCCGAAACCATCGATGCCTTGGAAATAGATGAAAATGCCTATGAACAATGTGTTGGTAATTTCGAGGCCTCCCCTTGGGGAGACCGGCTCTTTTGCTACCATGCCGGTTTGGATGAGTTTACCGAGGAAATTGAGGAAACCTACGACTTGATTATTTCGAACCCCCCATTCCATTCCGAAGAAGTTTCCAGTGGCAATGTGGCCAGGGACCTCGCAAGACAAAATCAATCCCTGCCCTTCGAGGAATTGATCGATGGGGTATCCTTACTTTTAAACCCTAACGGCACTTTTTCAACGATCATCCCTTTTAAGGAAGAAAGGCCATTCCTGGCGTTGGCCTCCCATAAAGGATTGTACCCTGAACGGATTACCCGGGTAAAAGGCACCCCAACATCAGAGATCAAAAGGAGTTTGCTGCAGTTCTCATTTACTGAAGGCAACGTTGATATGAACGAACTCATTATCGAGAAGGAAAGGCACCAATACACTGATGATTATATTGCCTTGACACAGGATTTTTATTTAAAAATGTAATTGTACCCTGGTTTTTTTACATAAAATGAGGTCGTATTTTTTTTACTTTTGAACAAGATCGACCGTTCTTTTTAACCAACCACCATAAACCAAAAATCCATGAAGCTTTTTAAAATCGTACTGGCCGTACTATTCCTGGCCTCGACCTCCTGTAAAAACAAAAGTGAAAAAACCGTTCAAACCATTGATGATGGGGATGCACAATTTGCCACCTCCCAAAATGGGATGGTCGCGGCCGCCCAACCTTTAGCCACCCAGGCCGGACTTGAAATGCTTGAAGCCGGGGGAAATGCTGCCGATGCAGCCCTGGCTACCGCTTTTGCCTTAGCCGTGGTAGAACCCACCATGAACGGAATCGGCGGACGGAATTTAGTTTTGGTACGTACCAAAGAAGGTACTTTTCAAGGGTATAATGGCATGACCGAAATACCGATAAGCTATGTAGCACCCGAAACCCCGGTAAAATCAGGGCATAAAACCATCGCTACCCCCGGGGTAGTGGCCTCATTGATGCGCTTGTACAAAGAACACGGATCCCTACCCCTATCCCAGATCATGGCTCCCTCGATCAAGTATGCCTCCAATGGCTTTGAAGTTTTACCCGGGGAAGCCATAAGACAGAAAATGGCCCTACCGGACATTAAAAACGACCCCGGGTTCAAGAAACAAATGCTCAAAAATGATTCGATTCCGTATGAAGCCGGGGAAATACTCAAACAACCGGATTTGGCCAAAACACTTCAGGGAATCTCGGATTCGGAAGGTGCTGACTTTTACCAAGGATCCATAGCCGAAAAAATTGCCTCCGATATGGAAACCAACGGAGGTTACATCAGTCTGGAAGACCTAAAGAATTACAAGGCCACCGATATGCGCTATGTAACCACCGACTACAGAGGTTATAAGATCCACTCCATGCCCGCACCTTCAGGAGGTGGACTATTGATCAAAACCCTTAATATTTTGGAGCAATTCGATTTGACCCATATCAATGATGTTCAATGGGCAGCCATAATGAATCAGGCCCTCGCCATTTCATTGAATTCCATGAAGGATGATTATACAGAGCGTGATCTGGCACGGGTACAAAGTAAGGAATGGGCCAAAGATCAGGCAACATCCATAGAGGTCCCGGAAATGGAAAGTTCCATGGCAGCCTACGATTATAGGAGTTTTGAATCAACCGATCTACTTGCCGACAATACGGATTGGAGCGGCAATACCTGGGGCACCGACAGCCACCATACCACCCATTTCGTAACTTCCGATTGTTCAGGGATGGTAGTTTCGATCACGCAAACCGTGGGTCCATTATTCGGATCAAAGGTCATTACCCCCGGGCTGGGGTTTGTATACGCTTCGACTATGGGATCTTATTTGTCAGATTCAGACCAAGCCCCCGGGTCAAGACCAAGGACGACCATTGCCCCTACCATCGTTACCAAAGACGGTGAAACGGTCATGGTTCTCGGTGCCGCGGGCGGCATACGGATCCTTTCCGGAATTGCCCAAACGATTTCAAGATATATCGACAGGAATCTAGGGATAAAGGAAGCGGTTTCCGCACCTCGGATCCACCCTGGAAAGTCTGTAATCGAGGAAACAGGGGAAAGCCTTTTTGACGGTAAAAAATTCAGTGCGGAATTTACCCCGAACAACGGCTGGGTAGCTGCCGATAGCATTGCGTGGTCCAAAGCACATTTTCAAGCAAAGCCAATTGAACGCTATGGGGCATTTGCCCGTGTACACGCCGTTACCTTCGATCCGGAATCGAGAACATGGACCGGTGTAGCCGACCCGGACTGGGAAGGCACCGCTGAAGGCCCCATGAAATCCGATTGTGAATTCTGAATATTCCCAATCGTGCCAAGGTTGCAATCGTGGGCTTATCCCAAATACTCCGATATAGGCGGTATTCTTCGAATAACCACGAATACCACTTTTGCATACAACACATTGGCGTTTGGAAGGTAGGCCCTATCAGGATATTCCAATGCACCAAGGTTTGGCCAAAAATGCGAACCTTAATTAATTTTTTAAATATGTAACATCGCGGTGTTGATATGTTATATTTCTTTATTTATATTTGAGTAAAATCAACTCGATGAAACCCGACGTATTTGAAGCACCTGATTATTACCATCTCGACGATCTATTTTCGGAAGAACATTTGTTGGTGCGCGATGCGACCCGCCAATGGGTAAAACGCGAAATCTCGCCAATTATCGAAGCTTATGCCCAAAAGGCGGAGTTTCCCAAACAAATCTTAAGTGGTTTGGCCGAAATCGGGGCTTTTGGCCCCTACATTCCGGAAGCTTACGGCGGTGCGGGATTGGATCAAATAAGTTACGGACTCATTATGCAGGAAATTGAACGGGGCGATAGCGGCATACGCTCCACGGCCTCGGTGCAATCTTCACTGGTAATGTATCCCATTCTCAAATATGGGACCGAGGAGCAACGTCAAAAGTACCTGCCCAAATTGGCTGCCGGCGAACTCATAGGCTGTTTTGGACTTACCGAACCCAACCACGGCTCCAATCCGGGGGGGATGGAAACCAAATTCAAGGAAATGGACGACCATTACCTATTGAACGGGGCAAAACTTTGGATCTCGAATTCCCCCTTTGCCGATATTGCCATCGTATGGGCAAAGAATGAAGACGGACGTATCCATGGTTTGATCGTTGAACGCGGCATGGAAGGTTTTTCTACCCCGGAAACCCATGGCAAGTGGTCTTTACGTGCCTCGGCCACCGGCGAACTTATTTTTGACAATGTAAAAGTGCCTAAGGAAAATCTATTACCGGGTAAAAACGGATTGGGGGCCCCTTTGGGTTGTTTGGATTCCGCACGGTATGGAATCGCATGGGGCGCCATCGGAGCGGCCATGGATTGTTATGACACCGCATTGCGTTATGCCAAGGAACGCATACAATTCGGAAAACCCATTGCCGCCAAACAACTACAGCAGAAAAAATTGGCCGAGATGATCACCGAGATTACCAAAGCACAATTATTGACCTTTCGATTGGGCCAATTAAAAAATGAAGACCGCGCAACTACGGCACAAATCTCCATGGCCAAACGCAACAATGTGGATATGGCCTTAAAAATTGCCCGGGAAGCAAGACAAATATTGGGCGCTATGGGAATTACCGGGGATTATAGCATTATGCGGCATATGATGAACTTGGAGAGTGTCGTCACTTATGAAGGTACGCATGATATCCACCTTTTGATTACCGGAGCCGATATTACCGGGCTACCGGCTTTTTAATCGGAAAAATTCATAAAACTCTTCCGATCATTCCCTTTTAAGACCTAATGGCTTGTAAACGACCATAAGTTTTTCCCCTTTAAAACAAGATACAAGGCGGACACCACAACTTTTGGGCACTTCACATCATTTCTTTTCAACGGGGTGTACATTACCCTACTTTTACCATGTAATAAAAACGAAATAAGATTTTTCATTTTCATATAGTGTTCTCGTAAAAGAGTCTGGTCTTTATTGATCGGACTCTTTTTAGTTTAACACCTTTCTATAAGTTAGGGCCTTGAATTACAAAGGCTTTTTAGAAGACAAAACGATTTCAGCACTTTTCAATCCTTTACCTGTTACGGATAATTCAATTGAACCGGCCTTTTCGGTAGTTGTTACCAAAACGACCAGTTTTCCACTAAACAATTTCATGGTCGGATGATGGAACATCTCTAGGGATGTAGGATCCCCGTTGCACGCAGCCCTATACTTACCTTCACCCTTGACCTTAAACTTTAATTGGTTTGTAGCTGTCGGGCATAAAATCCCATGTTTATCAACTACAGAAACGGTAACGAATGCCAAATCTTCGCCATCGGCATTCAATTGGATCCCATCGGGATCAAGTACTATTTTATAAGGTTTACCCGCAGTGACCATCTCTTTCTCCGCCGCTATCTTACCCTTTCCATCAAAAGCAACAACCTTTATTGTACCAGGTTCGTATTGAACATCCATCCACATAAGGCGATATCTGTTCTTTGCTGTTCCAGAATGCTTTTTCCGAACACCCATACTTTTCCCGTTCACGAACAACTCTGCGCTGTCATAACTTGTATAAACGAAAACCGGCGTAATCTCGCCTTCACGTCCTTCCCAATTCCAATGGGGCAGTATATGTAATGTTTCCTCATCGGTATTCCATCGACTACGATATAAATAATAACGGTCTTTTGGTAGCCCTGCCAAATCATTGATGCCAAAATATGAACTTCGCGAAGGCCACTTTTCATCATATGGCGTAGGCTCTCCCAAATAATCAAAACCTGTCCATACGAACTCACCAAGGACCCAAGACTTATCATCTTGCCAAACAAAATCGTCATCAGGAATATTCGACCAACTGCAGGATTCCAAATCATAAGAAGAACTTTGATAGTCCTTGTATTGTTTCATTTTAGCCTCGACCACTGGAAATTTGTAAATACCACGCGAACTTACCGTTGAAGCAGTCTCTGACCCCAAAATGAACCCTTGGGGAAATTTTTCATAAGCTTCTTCGTATAACGGTAAACGATAATTAAGTCCTGGGATATCGAGAATGGCACCAAAGCCGGATTCCATCGAATTCTGTACTTGATCCATACCTACCGTAACCGGTCGTGTTGGGTCCTCACGATGAAAAATGTCCTGTATCCATTTTGCCCGTTTTACCCCAACTAGGCCATATTGATCGGGAACTTCATTCCCCGCACTCCACATTACGATACTTGGGTGATTACGGGTTGCCCGAACCAAATTGACGATATCTTTCTCAGCATATTCTTCAAAAAACCGATTATATCCGTTTTCAACCTTAGGTTTTGCCCATTCATCAAAGCTTTCCGCCAAGAACATAAAACCCATCTCATCACACAACTCCAGTTGTTCCAACGACGGCATATTATGTGAACTTCGAATGGCATCGCAACCCATATCTTTTAATATCCGTAATTGTCTTTTTAACGCCGAACGGTTAACAGCGGCACCAAGGGGTCCTAAATCGTGGTGCAGACAAACTCCTTTGAACTTTCTTATTTTGCCGTTTAAGCTAAAACCGGTTTTTGAATCATATTTTATTTCACGTATTCCAAAACGAGTGGTTACTTCATCTTTCAACTCGTCACCAACAAACAATTGAGAAACTGCCGTATAGAGATAAGGTGACTCGGGACTCCATAATTTAGGATCAGGCACTGCAATGTTCTGATCGAATTCATTACCGAATTTTAAGTGGGCTATATCGGTGGAAAGGGTATCACCTACCGCATCGATTATCCGAGTAACCAAATGAACACCATCGCCGGATGCTTTTGTCTTAATGTTCACTTTTGCCATTTCGGGGGAAATAAACGGTGTGGTTATAAACGTTCCCCATAGATCTATACTCTCTTTATTCTTGACGATTACGCGAACATTCCTGTATAGTCCGGCTCCTGGATACCAGCGCGATGAAGATTCAACATTCGTAAGTTGTACCGCGATCGTATTTAACTTATCGGCCAAAACCTGCTCTGTAATATCAAAATGGAAATAACTATATCCATAGCCCCACTCACCTACCTTGTTGCCATTTACGTAAACTTTGGGTTCGCTCATGGCCCCTTCAAAAAGCAAAATTACCTTTTGTCCTTTTTTATACTGGGGAATCCTGAACTTGTTTCGATACCATCCTTGGCCAACATATGGCAAAGCTCCGGTTCTCCCGGTTTTCTCAGTGGCCACCTTCTCATTATTCTGTTCAATAGCAACCACCTGCTTATCTATTTCCTTATCAAAAGGACCATAAATAGCCCAATCATGGGGAATGGTCACCGATTGCCATTTAGAATCGTCGAAAGCCATCTTATAAGCCATACTATCCTGGCCTTTGTGGAATTTCCAATTTTTTTTAAGGGTCAAAACACTACGAACTTGGCCTAGAACGATGGCGGGAACACATAAGAACAGAAAAAAGAGAGGGCGAAATCGGTTTAATACCATGCTGAATGTTTAAAGTCAATATCATTACATATGCCTGAATCTAACACTATTATCAAATCGGGCCTTTCACTAAAGATGTACTTTTTCCTAATTCGTATCAAACGATGAAAAAGGAAAGTCACATCAGCATTGCCCTGCCTTGGGATTCGGGTATTTGTCGGTCTGGTCCTCATGGGTATTGTCCAAACAAGCAAAGTCTTTCTCCAATAAAAGAAAGAACGTACTCCCATCCGCAAGGAGTTCACGATGGTCTATACCCACCACGTCATTATCATACCATTCTTTTGCAAAGCTTTCAGGCACGTAAAGTGTTATGGTATTGCCATTGAAATCTACCTGCAAATTATTGATCTGTTTCTGCTTTACCCCGTAATTAAAGGTGGTTGAACTGAACTGGGTAGATTCCTTAATGGAACCTTCGGTACAGAACTTTTTCACCTCGGTAGGTGTCAATCGAAAACGGACGGAATTTTCTTTGATACGTATTTTCATAACTCGTATTATGGTATTTCAAAGATACGGATTTTGATGGCACAATGCTTCCTAACACGACCCAAAACACCAAGAAATACCCTTGATTAATTCCTGATTATCCCCATTGCATCCGAAGGACTTAAAGCTCACATATTCCTACGATACCGCCCTCCTACTTCGAACAGGGCAGCGGTAATCTGGCCCAACGAGCAACACTTGGTGACCTCCATAAGATGTTCAAAAAGGTTTTCGTTATGTATTGCAGCTTGCTGCAATCCCTGAAGTATGGGCCCCACCTCAGCGGAATTTGCCTTATGGAGGCTTTCCTTGGTCCGGATTTGAATTTGTTTTTCCTCTTCTGTCGCACGGATCACCTCCGCAGGCATTAAGGTAGGTGACCCCTTGGAACTTAAAAAGGTATTTACCCCGACAATAGGATAGCCTCCCGAATGCTTTAAAGTCTCATAATGAAGGCTTTCCTCTTGTATTTTGTTTCTTTGGTACATGGTTTCCATAGCCCCCAATACCCCTCCACGATCGGTGATACGGTCAAACTCCAACAAAACGGCCTCCTCGACCAGATCGGTCAATTCTTCAATGATAAAGGCTCCTTGGAGCGGGTTTTCATTCTTGGCCAATCCCAACTCCTTGGTAATGATCAATTGGATGGCCATGGCCCTGCGTACCGATTCCTCGGTAGGCGTAGTGATGGCCTCATCATAAGCATTGGTGTGCAAGGAATTGCAATTGTCATAAATGGCATATAGGGCTTGTAAGGTGGTTCGTATATCGTTAAAATCAATTTCCTGGGCATGCAAACTTCGTCCTGAGGTCTGTATATGGTATTTGAGCATCTGTGCCCTTTCGTTGGCCCCATACTTTTCTTTCATGGCCTTGGCCCATATTCGGCGGGCAACCCTACCGATGACCGCATATTCGGGATCGATGCCATTGCTGAAGAAGAAGGAGAGGTTCGGACCAAAATCGTCAATATCCATTCCCCGGTTCAAATAATACTCTACGTACGTAAAACCATTCGAAAGTGTAAATGCCAATTGGGAGATGGGGTTGGCCCCTGCTTCGGCAATATGGTACCCCGAAATGGATACCGAATAAAAGTTCCGCACCTTTTCCCTAATGAAATATTCTTGAACATCACCCATTAACCGCAATGCGAACTCCGTGGAAAAAATGCACGTATTCTGGGCTTGGTCCTCCTTTAAAATATCGGCTTGTACCGTCCCGCGTACTTGGTATAAGGTGCTAGACTTTATCTTTTCATAAATATCCTGTGGTAGCACTTGGTCCCCGGTAACCCCCAACAACAATAAGCCCAGACCATCATGGCCCTCAGGAAGTTCCCCATTGTACTTTGGCCGTTCAAGCCCTTTCTTCCCATAAAGGGATGCTATCTTCGTTTCAACTTCCTTTTCCAATCCGTTTTCCTTGATATAGCGCTCACACTGTTGGTCTATGGCCGCATTCAAAAAGAACCCCAGCATCATTGGGGCCGGACCATTGATGGTCATACTCACCGAGGTCTTGCTATCGGTAAGGTTGAATCCTGAATATAATTTTTTGGCATCGTCCAAACAACATACCGACACTCCGGCATTTCCGATTTTCCCGTAAATATCGGGGCGATCGTCGGGGTCGTGCCCATAAAGGGTGACACTGTCGAAAGCCGTTGAAAGCCGTTTGGCAGGCAAGCCTTGGCTAACGTAATGGAAACGACGATTGGTACGTTCCGGTCCACCTTCACCGGCAAACATTCGGGTCGGATCTTCCCCCGTTCTTTTAAACGGGTATAAACCTGCAGTATAGGGAAATTCCCCTGGCACATTCTCTTGCAACATCCATCGTAGAAGGTCGCCCCAAGCTTGGTATCGTGGCAAAGCCACTTTAGGGATATGGTTGAAGGATAGCGTCTTGGTATGGGTTTCAATATTGATTTCCTTACCCCGAACCTTAAACGAATAAATTGGGGCTTTGTATGTACCGACTTTTTCATCCCATTGCAACAACATCTTCCAATAATACGGGTCAAGATCCATTTTTAAACGATCGAATTCTTTGAACAATAACACAAGAAGCCGATGTTTTTCTTCATCATTCAGAACTTGTTCCAATATTCCTCCCTGTTTTAACCCTGACTTGTTTAAATAGGATTTCCCCCTATCGTCAGAAAGGCCCGCAACAGCACAAATTGTTTTAAAGATGCCGTAAAGCTGCTGCGCAACTTGCACCTGCCCATTGACCTTCTGATCATAGGCCCGGTTACGCTCCGCAATTTCAGAAAGATATCGGGTACGGGCCGGTGGAATCACATATACCTTCTCGGATTGTTCCTTGGAAATGGCTAAGCTTGATTTTAGGTCCGCCCCGGTCTTTTCAACCAATCGATCCATAATGGCCCTGTAAAGGGTATTCATGCCAGGGTCGTTGAATTGGGATGCGATGGTTCCGAAAACAGGTAATTGATCCCGGTCCAAATGCCACAGATCATTGTTGCGCATGTATTGCTTCCTTACATCCCGCAAAGCATCCAGGGCACCGCGTTTATCAAATTTGTTAATGGCCACCACATCGGCAAAATCGAGCATGTCTATTTTCTCAAGTTGGGTAGCTGCCCCAAATTCGGGGGTCATCACATAAAGTGACATATCGCTATGTTCCAATATCTCGGTATCGGATTGCCCGATACCGGAAGTTTCGAGAATGATAAGATCGAAATGAGCGGCCTTTAAAATATCCACTGCTTCCTGTACATGCCTAGAGAGGGCCAAATTGCTTTGGCGGGTTGCCAAACTACGCATATACACCCTAGGGGTATTTATGGCATTCATCCGTATCCTATCACCAAGCAAGGCACCTCCCGTCTTTCGTTTGGAAGGATCCACAGAAACGATCCCGATAGTCCTTTGGGGGAAATCCAACAAAAAGCGGCGTACCAACTCATCTACCAAAGAAGATTTCCCAGCACCTCCTGTACCCGTGACCCCAAGTACGGGAATCTTGGAGAACTTGATATTGGCCCGTATCCTTTCCAACGCACTATGAGCCACATCCGGGAAATTTTCGGCAGCGGAAATCATCCTTGCGATGGCCTTATGTTCCTTTTTCCCGATACGTTGAAGTTCATCCGACAACCTGTCCCCAATGGGAAAATCGGACCGACGGACCAAATCATTGATCATTCCCTGAAGGCCCATGGCACGTCCATCATCGGGCGAGTACACCCGGGTAATCCCATAATCCATCAAATCCTTGATCTCGGCAGGAAGAATGACACCGCCCCCGCCACAGAAGATCTTAATATGGTCGACCCCTCTTTCCTTGAGTAAATCGAACATATATTTGAAGTACTCATTATGTCCACCTTGATAGGAGGTCATCGCAATGGCATTGACATCTTCCTGTATCGCGGTATTCACCACCTCATCGACACTACGGTCATGACCAAGGTGAATGACCTCGACCCCTGTGGCCTGAATGATCCGGCGCATAATATTTATCGTGGCATCGTGCCCATCAAAAAGTGAAGCTGCCGTAACAATGCGCACTTTATTTTTAGGATGATAAGGAGTTACTTGTTTCATCTGTAATGAATGGTCTTTTTCAGTATATTAATTTACGGAATATTCAATGAAAAGAATCAAAATTTTAGAATAACCCAATGCAACTGCAATAAGAAGTACATCTATGGGTTTTCTTGGGTACTTTTCGCTCATGGATAACAACCCCCTGTAAAGGCCCTATCCACTTATAGCCATTCAAGGGATCTGTAAACGCAATCGATCGACACCCCTGTTTATCGGAAAGCCCTTTATTCGTAGGTAGCGGACAACCCGGTCAATACCCCAATTGCCTTTTCCGCATCCTTTCGATCTACAAAAACATGATCATGGTAATACCCGGCAATCACATTACAACTAATAGCACTTTCTGCCAAGGCTTTGGAAAACAATGCCGTTAGTCCTACGGCCTGCAATGAGGAATGGACCTTTAAGGTAATCCAAGCGGCTACAAAGCCATATTCGAGACCCAAAGCATCGGCCCTTTGTCTATTCATGACCAACGTAACCCCTTCTTCCTCCTTGAATTCACAAACCGTATCGTTTCTATCGATTTTTTCCAAGTCCTTTACCGTAACAAAAACATAATCCCCATTGTGTAATTCGGGTGCCATACTTTTGATTAATTTGGAAAGATCCGTTTCACCTGCCATCTATACACTTTTTTTATATTTGATCAGGGTAATAAGGGATACCATGGCCCAGACCCCTTCCAAGATAATAAATGGCATATACTGCATTAAAACGGAAGCTGTACAGGCCAGACTTGCGCCCGCAAAATTCAAGATAATGAAGGTAAGGTCTTCCTTCTCCAGTTTCCCGAATACATTCAACATATATGCAAGCAGTATTTGAAACACGCCTATAAATCCTATCCAGTCTACCGTATCCATCCCATTCTCTTTTATATTGTCCCAAAATTAACCTTTCGCCCAATAACCCGTAACGATTACATCGATGAAACGGCACCCCTTGTATCTAAACCCTGGAAACGCAGGGTATTTTTTTGGGAATAGTTTCACGCCATCCTAAAAATGGTATAACCCCGAGACCACTTGGAGGTTTCACCGGGCTGAATGACAATAGGAAAGAACAACTCTGGGGAAATCACATGTTTCCACCCCCATACATTTACCTTATCGGTCTCAAAATCGGCTTTCCCACGAATGGCAACTTTGTGTTTTAGGTTTTGTAATTCCCATGAAGCCCCAATCCGTTCATTGCCCGGAAGATTACTGAAAAAAAATTGGTCATTGGGTGTCCCCGTAAATCCAATTCCATTCTCCCCTATAACCACCTTTCCTTCAATGTTCACATACTCCCCAAAAAGTGCGGGTTTTAAGGAAAACGGGAATTTCAAGATATAATCACTTCCCATGAATTCGTTGTTTATGGCCATAAAATTATGAACATACTCATCGGTTTTGATCTCTTTCTGCCCAACGTTCCGCAGCATATAATCTATGGTAAAACCATTCTCCCTCAAGGTGATTTTCTTTTTGAGCACATAGCCATACCCATTGACCATTTCCGACGTACAGGTTATTGCTATATGGTCGTCACCAACAACGACCATGAATTTGGCCGGTCTGGTTTCATACGTACGATGGAATAGGTATTCAGGATCCTCTTTCTTTAATAGGCCCACCCCTATTTTATGGAACCACCCTCCTAGGGAGGTCTCCTCAAAACCCAAGGGGGATGTAATACCGAACTCATTGTAAAACCCCTTGCCCAAAACGGCATTATCCACATAATCGATGTTTTCGGCTATGGTCAATGGTAAACCCTGGAATTTTACGGTGGTGATTTTCCCCGTCCAGTCAAAGCGTGCGGCACTATACCCTTCCAAGGGGTCGTCTATTTGAATTTCCAGATCGTTGTTTTTCAATATATAGGTCATTCCAAAAAGTGGTTTTGGTTTCTATTAATTTGGTTTTACTTTAGCCCTCTAGGAGAATACGTTTTACCTATGTCCCTAGGGATCCATTCTCGGAGGCTTGCGGTTTTTGGTACCTTGTTCGTAGGCATAGGCAAGTTTCACCAAGGTGGCTTCGCTATACATTCTTCCCAAAAACTGGAGTCCGGCAGGTAAGTCCCCCTTTGAAAAACCCATTGGGACCGTAAAGGCCGGCTGTCCCGTATGGGGTGCGATTACTTGATTGTTATCCCCCTTGTATTCCGTATCATAATTTTCGATCCTTGCCGGTTTAAAGTTCCAGGAGGGGTATACCAAAGCATCGAGTTCCAAAGAATCCATTACCTTTTCAATAGCTTCCCTAAACGCGATTCTCCGATCATCGTGGTAGGCATCCAAACAGGGCTTTCCTTCGCTTTTCTTGCCACTGCTTTCCACATGTGCCTTTAATCGTTTATTTGAAAATTCGGAGGTAGAGCCGATACGGACAACATCCTCCAAGGTTTTAATGGTATCCCTTTTTACATAAGCGGCCAAAAACGATTCAAGGTCTTCCTTAAAGGTGGCGCACCACTGATCTTGCCTTAATTCGGAGAAACCCGGAATGTTCCCGGGATCTATGATTTCTGCCCCCAAGGTATCCAAATCCGCGATGGCTTTTTTGAACAGTTCCTTTATTTCAGGGTCTATCCCACTTTCGCTCAGTTCGCGCAACACCCCGATCCTAGCACCTTCCAATCCGTTTTTTATCAGAAAACCACTATAACTTCCCTTTGTTTTCCCCAAAGAATTTTTAGTGATCGGATCCTTCGGGTCCATACCTACCATGACTTCCATCATTCGTGTAGCATCCGCAACGGTACGGCACATGGGACCTACCACGTCATTGCGTAAATAAAGGGGAACGATCCCTTCCCTACTTATCAGCCCCAATGTTGTTCTAAACCCTACCAATGAACAATGGGATGATGGCCCACGAATGGAGTTACCTGTATCGGTACCCAAGCCCCCAACGGCAAGATTGGCGGCAACGGAAGCAGCAGTCCCCCCACTGGATCCTGCCGGCACATAATCCGGATTATATGGATTTCGGGTTATACCCCCTGTAGAACTTTCGGTATGCATAGGGGAAAAGGCCCATTCGGCCATATTGGATTTTCCAATGATTATGGCCCCCGCCTGTACTAATTTCTTTATTACAAAGGCATCTTCCGTCGGAAAATAATCCTTTAGGGCAAAAGCTCCTGCGGTCGTCGGCATTCCGACTGTATTTATATTGTCCTTTATGATTATCGGTATACCGTGTAAGGGACGTAATACGTTGGTTCTTTCATACTCCGCATCGAGTTCCTTGGCAATTGCAAGGGCATTCGGATTTACGATCGTAATGGCATTTGTTTTCGTATTGAACCGTTCGATCCTTTTTAAATAAACCGCCACCAATTCCTGGCTCGTGTAATTGCCTTGTTCGTAATTTCCATGGATATCCCCAATGGTCAGTTCCTCTACCGCTATTTCAGTTTTGGCCTCAGGGGATTTACACCCGAAAAAACTTAGGATCAAACAGCAAACAACAAAAATATTCCTTTTCATTTATGATGGTTTTGGTTGGTTTCATGGTTCCTCCAATACCATCTACCGAAACAAATGGCAATCGAAAAACAGGTTATGGCCCTTGGGGCCAAGATAAGAATTAAGCCGGAATTTCGGCCGAAGTTATTTTAAAGAGGGTTTGCCCTTTGGAAAGAACGAATTTGCACATCCGACGAAAACCATTTTGATGTTTAGACCCCTAGAATTGGCTTCAAATGGAATTTCCCATTCCGGATAATGTTAAAAACATTTAAAATTGATCTAAATACCATAAGAAAAAGGGTATTTCAACCGTTATTTAAGTATTTCATCCTATTTTCACAGCCCTCAAACTATCAAAGAACCGTTTCAATGCAGAGAAATAAAATAGTAATCGCATCTGCCCTCGTTATCTTAACCTTGTCGGCACTTACCTTACGTCTATACGACTCCAAACCCTCGGATAATCCCCAAAAGAAAGCTGTGACCGCGGTAGCAACCCGTGAAAAAGCGGCGAAGGATAAAAAGGATGCCATGCTTTACGCATCCAGACAAAAAAAATTGCAGACTGCTTTAACTGCGTATTTCAAGAAAGCCATAGCCGACGGGAGGGTCGTTGGAGCAGGAGTGAGTATTGTAAAAGGGGATTCCATTGTCATCTATGGGGGATTCGGAAAAAAGAACAGTCTTGGCAATAGTACGGTAAATGGGGAGACCGTTTTTAGATTGGGTTCTTTATCAAAAGGTTTCGCCGGTATTTTAGCCGCAAATATCAAAAGTGAAGGCAAATTGAATTGGACGGATAAAGTGAGTGACTTCCTTCCTGAATTTCAATTGGGTGATGGCACGAACACCAATAAGGTAACCTTAGCGAATATTTTATCACATACCTCGGGTACGCCCTACCACAGTTATACCAATCTTATTGAGGCGGGTCTGCCCTTAAGCGACATTGCCAAACAATTCAAGGAAGTAATGCCCATAAGCCAACCGGGCACTATGTACAGTTATCAAAATGCCATGTTCGCACTTTGTGGTGAAATGATGTGTAAAGCCACCGGAAAAAAAATAAACACCTTACTCTACGATAGGTTTTTTAAGCCTTTGGAGATGTGTACAACGACTACCGACCATGAGACCTTGGCACATACCGACAATATTGCCTTGCCCCATGTCAAAACCTACAGCGGTTGGAAGGCGGCGCACCTTAGAAACAACTATTACAATGCGGTCGCAGCAGGGGGCGTCAGTTCCAATGCCCATGATATGGGCCGTTGGATGCGTTTTTTATTGGGCCACAATCCCGACATCATGAAAAGTACTGCCATTCATGAGGCGTTCAACCCTTTTATCGAGATTCCGGGACACATGAAATATTATCAACGTTGGCCGGGACATACCGAATCGTATTATGGCTTTGGATGGCGGATCCATAAGTTCATTGAAGGGGATACCACTATTGAAAAAACCATCTGGCACCACGGGGGAAGCGTTAATAATTATAGAAATGAAATTGCCTTATACCCGGAATCCGATTTAGGTATTTGCGTATTGATGAACAACAATTCACCCATTGCGAAAACGGTAATCCCGGATTTATACGAAATAGTCAAAGAGGTCTATGGCCAAACAACCCCCAAAGAATTAAAGAAGATCGCAGCTACCTTATAACACCGCTTCCTTTCGCGACCGGATAATGGGCAATCACCATGCCATACCAATATAAACCATGGGAATCCAAAAAACAGGCAAAGAAAAACCATGATCCATTAGGCGACGCCATACCCTACAAGGCCCTGAAATAATTCATTACAAAGGAATTGACGGATTATCAAATGAATAAATTACAAACAAATTAAGTTTTTGTAGGAAAAATGACATTTTTTAGTAGATTTGATGTCTAACCAAATTTTACGTGAAATTCCTTCCGCATCTTTCTGCAGTGCTTATTGCACTTACGATTCCCATGAATGCACAGAACTATGGGGTTTCTGGTTCAGTCAAGGACACCGAAGGCCAAGGTATTGCCTTTGCGTCGGTCTATTTATTGGACGTCACCGACAGCACCATGGTAAAGGGTGTTTCTGCCGATGAAGAAGGAAAGTTCAACATCCCTACCGTACCCCCTAGCTTATATTTCATCAAGGCCAGTTATTTAGGTAAATCATCGTCTTTTGTCGGTCTCGATGTATCCAAGGATGTTACTTTGGGATCCATTGTCATTGATCAAAATATCGAAAATCTGGACGAAGTGGTGGTTACCTCCATAAAACCCAAGATAGAACGGTTATCCGATCGCCTTATTTTCAATGTGGAGAATACGGTGGTGTCCCAAGGAAGTTCCTGGGATGTCCTTAAACGTACCCCGGGGGTTATCGCCATGCAAGAAAACTTACTTGTACGTGGTCAAAATGCTACCGTTTACATCAATGACCGGAAGGTTCAATTATCGGACGAAGAAATAAATGAACTTTTGGAAAATTACCCGGCAGATCAAATAAAATTAATCGAGGTCATTAACAATCCCCCGGCAAAGTACGACGCTGAGGGTGGCCCGGTCCTGAACATCGTGACCAATAAAAATATTTCCTTGGGTTATAAAGGCAACATCAATGGCACCTATACCCAATCCGTATTCCCCAAATTCACTTTTGGATCTTCCCATTTTTACAAAACCGAAAAATTGAACTTGTTCGCTTCCTATAGATATGGCCCCAAAAAGGACTTTAAAACCACCGAAAGTACGGTTAATTTCATCGATGACACCGGAATTTTTTCCCGTTGGAAAACCGATTTCGATCAGACCATAAGAACAGAAAACCATACCGCACAATTCAATCTGGATTATACGATCAATGACAGGAATACCCTTATTTTAGCCTCGAACCTATCACATTCCCCCGACAAAACATACGACTTTATGCAGTTTACCGAAATGCGGAACGCAGCAAGTATTTTAGATTCGACCTTTATAACCCAAAGTGATCTTTTGGAAAATAAGGACAATTTTTCTGCGGATTTAACGTATGAACACCGTTTTAACGGGGAAGGAAGCCTGGTATTGAACGGCCATATTACAAAATACGATAGTGACAACTCCCAAGATGCATGGTCGGACTATTATGATGCCAATGACGAATTTTTAAGATCCTTCGGTTTTTATACCGATATGGCCCAAGATATTGACATCTACACCACCCAATTGGATATTACGACCCACATCGGAAGTTTTGATTTTGAAACCGGGCTGAAAGGCTCATTCATTAACTCAACCAGTGGATTTGCCTATTATAATACCACAAATGATGACCCGGTTTACATCTCCAGCCTATCGGACGAATACAGTTATGATGAAAAAGTCTTTGCTGGTTATTTCAGCCTATCCAAAGATTGGGAGAAAGTAAGCTTAAAAACAGGACTGCGCGCCGAACAGACCCAAAGTACGGGCTTTTCTGCCTCCCTATCCGAAATCAACGATTTAGACTACTTTGAACTGTTTCCTACCTTACACCTAACCTATAAGCCCCATGACAACCATAGCTTGGCATTCGATTATTCCCGAAAACTTATCCGACCGAGATATGAGGATCTGAATCCGTTTCGGTATTATATCAACGAAAATAATTATAGTGAGGGTAACCCGAACCTTAGCCCCAGTTTTAGCCATAACCTCAACCTGAACTATACCTTAAATGAGGAATATTATTTCGATTTTTATTATCGGGATAATGGCAATTACATATCTACCCTGGCCTTTCAGGACAATGAAAACCTCGTACTTCGCGATGTTACCCAGAATGTTTTGGAAAGCACATCCTACGGGTTCGACTTCAATTATGGAAAATCGCTGACCGATTGGTGGTATCTCTACAGCTATATTTCCATTTTTCATGAAGATGAGACTTTTGTTGCCCAGGAAAGCGACGATCAAATCGTTACGAATGAAATCGACGGGGGCTATATTGACCTCACGAATTACCTCAGCCTATCCAAAAATGGGACTTTTAAGGGGGAAATAGGGGTTACTTATCTTTCTGGTTTTTTAGAGGGGTCCTATACGTTGGAAGAATCGACCAACTTGACCCTTGGGTTACGAAAAACTTTATGGGACAATAGGGCCGTCATCAGTGTACAGGTCAATGATCTACTGAACAAGGTCAACAATTACACGACTTCAAAATACCTGAACCAGGACAATGCCTATTTTGCGCAAGAAGAGACCCAATACGTACGTTTAGGGATCACCTTTAATTTCGGTAATTTCAGGTTGGAGGACAATCAACGCGATATCGATAAAATTGAGCGCGACCGCCTTAGTGCCAACTAGTATATTACCGGGATGGGAAATTATCCGATTTTCTTCCCTATAAATCGAATGACCTTACTGGCTCCATTATGGAAGTTGCCTTCTTTGAGGTCAACGTTCACCTCTTCCAATTGCATGACCTCAAAACCGGGGAAATCCCTTCGTATCGAATCTTCCGAATACAGCATATCCACATTGCCCGGGCCACCGACTTTAGGATTCGCCTTTCTCAATGCCAAATGCCCCACACTGAACCCTTCTATAATCAGTAGTCCGCCCGGTTTTATCAACTCCGCGATTTTCCGGTGGTATTTTGATGCGATATTCGGTGGGAAATGTGCAAAAATCAGGGCTGCGGCATCAAAATTCCCATTTACAAGCGATAGATCGAAAAATTCCCCGACTTCATAATGTATGCCCACCTTTTCCCGTTCCGCCAATTTAAGGGCTTTATTCTTCCCCTCATTACTAATATCGAAGGCACTTACCTGCAAACCGTTTTTTGCCGCATATACCGCATTACGACCTTCACCTTCGGCAGGCAATAATAGGCTCCCTGTAAGTCGCTCTTGATCTATAATGGTCTTAAAAAATATATTGGGTGTCGTACCATAGGCATAATCCTCACTGGCATACCGGTCGTCCCACATTGTATTTTCCTTGTTCATTTATTCATGAAGTTGATTATATAGTACGGAAAGTCCCCTTTCAAAGATACGTAGTCTAGGTAACATCATGAACCTTACAGCCCCATGATTAAAGATCGGCTCCAAATCAAAATCGAGCGCATGGGACCTTCAATTTAAAGGAAAATTACCGTCGAAATCAAATCCGTTGTAATCTTTTGAACCATAAACCTTTTATAATCACCACATTTATTGCTTTAAAAGCATGTCAACAATATACCATTGACAATATTTAGGCTGATTTAGTAAAGGATTTTAATCTACACTCCCTTCTTTTTAGCAAAAACAAATAAATAATACAGGCCAGTATATTTAGTACTTTTCAGATTGACTTATATAGGGTTGAAGTTTTATCTTTTTAACGTTAAAAAGCATCCCCCATGCATATAGTCAACACGCCATTAGGTTTGATTAAAGTCCCCGCTATTCTCCTTTCCTGGATCCTGGACCTTGGACCTATTTTTTTTATTTCGATTTCCATTACGCCATCGCTCTTTTTATGTTGGTATTTTTATGAATTTGCCAAACAAAGCAGGGAGAAACGGTTGTGGTTAATGGAAAACGCCGGTCTATTGATGAAATACCGTCTGTTTACCGACCATCTTGAACATTTGGGACAATTGACCCCTGGCTGTAGTCATTGTAATGATCATAAAATGCAACTTTGGAACCATGAAAAACAGCGATTGTTGGTGGTACGCTGTAGATCATGCAAAATGACCTATACGCTTACCAGGGAACATTGCAAATACACCCGATTTATCCTTTCGGAGTTGGATTGGGCCATTTCCCTTACCAATACCCTTACCCATAATAGGCATAAGGCTTTGGGGAAATCCTTAATCAAAACCTTAGCCTTGGACCCCTCGTGTTTAAGGCCTGACATCAACCCTTTGGAGGTTTTTCATTTTTCATCACAAGAACTGGATCACCCGGAAACCGAATCCGCCAAGGACATTGTATTGAATGAATGGGAAGAGGTTTCCCCCATGGCTACTATTGAGCTACGGGTCATCTAGCAGGGTAAAACACTTCATTTTTTACCGGAAAACACCTTCACACTTGTACGCATATCCGCATACCTTGGATCCTGCACATAATCCTGTTTCAGCATTTTAATGACCTCAATGCTCAAAAACCCAAATTCGCTCACCACCTTACCGTAAAAACGGTATACCCCCCTACCTCTAAAATAATATTTGGCTGCTACCGGCGGAAACAATACCGTATCGAACACCTCACCATGCTGGTCCAACAACGTGGCAAAATGCATACGTTTACCCTTATGGGTATTGGTGTTCTTTACCGTGACCAAATAGCCGTAGATATCGATATGGTTCCCTAAATAGCGTTCCAAATCCCTACTGCCATGGTCGTTCTTTGGCGGCTCTTTCAAGAGTTCAAAAGGGCTGCACAGGCAAAAACCCAAAAGTTCCAATTGGGTAAAGGCCCTCTCCAGATCCGTGGTATGCATCTTGGGAATGTTGAACTTTTGGTGTCGCGGAGGAAACAATTTGGGGTGCTCTACCAACATCCCTTTGGATAGGAACAGATGTGCTTGCCACAACAACTCGTGTTGGTTGACTTGGGTAAACCGAAAAGCATCGATTCGGATAAGGATACTTACCTGCTCTATGGATATGACCACCCGATCCAGAAAATCGGCCAAAGCCGTAAAGGGTCCGTTCATCGTCCGTTCCTTAAGGATACGATCCATGACCCTACTTTCCAACTCCTTTAAATACATGAAACCCAAATACAGGTGGGTGCCATAAATACAATTGGCGGGTTGGCTTTTGTTTATACAGGGGGCATGAATGGTGGCCCCCAGCATACGGGCTTCGTGTATATAGCTTTCGGCCCGGTAGAATCCGCCCCCATTATTGAGTACGGCCACCATATACTCCAACGGATAATAGGTACGCAAAAACAGGCTTTGGTAACTTTCCACGGCATAGGAAGCCGAATGCCCCTTGGCAAAGGCATAACCCGCAAAACTGGCTATCTGTTCCCAAATCTCAAAGATAAGCTTGTCATCATACCCCTTTGCCCGACAGTTATCGATAAACATATCCTTTACTTTTTGAAACTCCTCACGTGAACGGAACTTGCCGCTCATCCCCCTTCGCAATACATCGGCCTCGCCCAGATCCAACCCCGCGAAGCAATTGGCCACTTTGATTACATCTTCCTGATAGACCATGACCCCATAGGTCTCGGGCATGATATCCAACATTACCGGATGCGCTTTTTCCTTTGCCCGTCCTGGATTACGGTGCCGTAGGATATACTCCCGCATCATCCCACTTTTGGATACCCCGGGGCGTATGATCGAACTTGCCGCCACCAACCCCAGATAACTGTCTACCTGTAATTTTTTGAGCAGCATACGCATGGCCGGTGATTCGACATAAAAACACCCCATGCACTGGGCGGTCTTTATCATGTCATTGATATTGGGATCGTTCTTAAAGGCCTTGATATCATGGATATCGAATTTTGAGGTTTCCTCGGGCCGACTGTCTTCCAAGATCTCCAAGGTTTCCTTGATCTTTGCCAGGCCCCGTTGCCCTAAAATATCGAACTTATACAGTCCCACATCCTCGGCAATGACCATATCGAACATGACCGTGGCAAAACCTTTCGGGGGTAAATGGGTGGCCGAAAAATAATGCGCCGGTCTTTCGGTGATCAGGATTCCACTGGCATGGATGCTCAAATAATTGGGCATGCCTTTGATCAATTCCCCATACTTCAAGACCAAGTTGGAAACCCCATCCAACCGTGAAGGCTGGTACCGCCCATCGGCCAATAGATCGATCTCGTCCTTGGGCAGCCCGAATACTTTCCCCAGCTCACGCACGACCCCCCGATGTTTAAAGGTGACGTAAGTACCCAAAAGTACCGCATTCTTGAACCTATCAAAAATATACTGGGTCATTTCCTCCCGGTCGCGCCATGAAAAATCGATGTCGAAATCGGGTGGATTTACACGGTATAGGTTAATGAAACGCTCAAAATACAGATCAAGTTCTATGGGATCCACATCGGTGATCCGCAACAAATAGGCCACGATACTATTGGCGCCACTACCCCGACCCACATAAAAAAAACCTTTTTTCCGAGCATGGGAAACGATGTCCCAATTGATCAGGAAGTAGGAGACGAACCCCATTTTCTTGATCAGGCCCAGTTCCTTGTCCAACCGGCTCAAAATCGTATCGTTTACCTCGGGATAGCGATACGGCAACCCCTTTTGACATAGCTCCTCGAGCAATCTTTCATCCGCTTCCCGAGTCTCCAAATACGTCTTTTGGTTCTGGGGTTCGCGCCCTTCCGAAAAATCGAAATGTATACTGCAGGAGTTCATCAACTCCTCGGTATTCTCCAAAATAAAGGGATATTCCGAAAAGGCGGCCGCCAGATTCTGTACGGGGAACATCTTCTCGTCCTCTGGGGCCTCTTCGGTCTTCGGAAGTTTGCTCAACAATACATTATTGTCAATGGCCCTTAGGAGCCGATGGGCATTAAAATCACGTTTATTCCTAAAGGTGACGGGTTGCAGCACCACTAATTTAGACCTGAGTTCTACCAATTTGGAAAAAGGCAATCGCCGTAGATCGGCAATCGAAATACCGATATATTCATCTTCGGAAAAGGTGATCTGGTCATTGAGCAATACTTTTTCAAAAGGGTAGATGATATAGGCATTATCAAAATGTGGGGCAATGGCGGGCAACTTTTCCCCTTCATGTAGGTGCCATGATAAAAAGGCATTCAATTCTTGGTAACCTTCGTTGTTTTTGGCAATGCCCACAAAACAGGCATCTACCCCATTCCTAAAATCGATGCCCAAAATAGGCCGTATGTTGAATTGCTTGGCCTTACGCACGAAATTGAGTCCGGCCGAGGTATTGTTGATATCGGTAAGGGCCAATTGGGTCACATGGTTCGCTTGGGCCAATTGCAGGAGTTCGAGTTCGGAAAAGGTTCCGAAGCGCAAGCTGTAATATGTGTGACAATTGAGATAGATAGACGTTAGATTTTAGATGTTAGATTTAGATATTGGGTGTTGGCAAAATGAATCGTTACATACTGTCTGGTCGAGCGCAGTCGAGACCCATGTTGATAGTTGCAATGCCTCAAAGACCTCTCGACTGCGCTCGAGGTGACAGCAAACCCAAAACCTACTGTTTCCGATGTGCCAGTACCGTCGGTGGTTGTCCGTTGAACGGATTATGCATTCTGCCGATGGTCCTAGCACCCATGGCCGAGGCCCGCACCACACTTTTATCGCCATAGCGTTCCCGCATACGATCCATGGCCGCATAAAGGTTCAGCGCTTCCTCGGTATCGTCAAAAAGGTTGATCTGGTAATTGCCCGATACCAAATGGCTGAACCGTATGCCTACCAAGCG
The DNA here is from genome assembly GCF_028882255.1 of Maribacter polysaccharolyticus. Classification (GTDB taxonomy): domain Bacteria; phylum Bacteroidota; class Bacteroidia; order Flavobacteriales; family Flavobacteriaceae; genus Maribacter_A; species Maribacter_A polysaccharolyticus. Next base: position 468,175 of record NZ_JARBUY010000003.1, on the reverse strand, counting down.
CACCAACAACCTTCTGTTGTACAATGTCTTGAAGAGCTCCAAGATCTTGGGAATAAGAATATGGTCGGCACTCGTATACGGAATACGCATTTGTTTGGTATAGGTATTGAAATCGGAATAACGGATCTTGACCGCAATACAGGCGGTCAACTTTTCCCCTCTTCGTAACTGAAAGGCCAGGTTCTCGGTCATCGCAATAAGAATGCCCCTCAGCTTTACCACATCTATGGTATCCTTATCAAAAGTACGTTCGTTGGATATTGATTTTCGCTCGCAAAAAGGGATTACGGGCGTATGGTCTACCCCATTGGCCCTTTTCCAGATGACCTCCCCGTTCTTGCCCAATACGCGTTGCATCAGATCCATCGGCATTTCCTGGACCGTCTTTACTTTCCGCAACCCCAGATTGCGAAGCGTCTGGTAGGTCTTATCGCCTACCATGGGTATTTTTTTAATGGACAAGGGAGCTAAAAAAGGTTTTTCATACCCCAAATCGATTTTCAGTTGATTGTTCGGCTTGGCCTCGCCGGTAGCCACTTTGGAAACCACTTTATTTGCCGAAAGTCCGAAAGAAATGGGCAATCCCGTCTCCTTAGTGATTCGTTGTCGCAACTCGGTAGCATACTGGTAGCAGCCAAAAAAACGGTCCATTCCCGAGAGATCGGCATAAAACTCATCAATACTCGACTTCTCGAACAAGGGCACCTGTTCCTTGATGATATCGGTGACCATATCGGAATGTTTACTATAGGTACCCGCATTACCCCTAATGACGACCGCTTCGGGACATAATTCCCGTGCCATTTTCATGGGCATACCCGAATGCACCCCAAAACCACGGGTCTCATAACTACAGGCCGCCACCACCCCCCGATCACTGGTACCCCCCACTAACAGGGGGCGGTTTTGCAATTCGCTGTTCAAGAGCCGCTCTACTGATACGAAAAAAGTATCGAGATCTAAATGTAATATGGTTTTGTTCATAGCTATCCTTTTCGGATAGCTTATGGTTCTTATCCGCTATCCCAAAAAGGGACAACTAATTTATGGATTATTTCCCATTTTTTGGATTATTTCCATGTTAATGTTTTGGGATTTTTCAACCTAATCAAAAGGGAATCCTGTAAACACCCTATAGATAAAGGCATAAAGTACCACAAAGAACAGTATGAAACTGAACCATGCAAAAACCTTGAAATAGTTTTTGACGATCATATGTCCTAAATTCCTGAATGCTTCCAAATAAATCTCCTTGATAAGTAGTGCTGTCTTCATAACCAAATAATTTTAACCTTACACTACTTAAACAACAAAGGCCGTGCTAATCCCTACGCCAAGGCCCATATATTAGTCCAAAGGATTTCAAAAGTGGATGAAATACACGTTTCGGATCGCATGTCATCAAAAAAAACTTAAAACGGAAGATTTTTTAGGTCTACGTTTCCACCGGAAATGATGATCCCGATTTTTTTGCCCTTGAACGACTCCTTCTCACGAAGTACCGCGGCAAAGGCCACCGCACTCGAAGGCTCTATAACGATCTTCATGCGCTCCCAGATCAACTTCATGGCGGCGACGATTTCCTCTTCGGTTACCCGGATAATACGATCCACATATTCTTGCATCAACGGGAAACTCTTATCCCCCAGTTCGGTCTTGAGTCCGTCCGCAATGGTATTCGTAGTTTCATTCGATTCTATCTTACCGCTTATTAAAGAGCGGTATGCATCATCGACCTCAAAGGGTTCGGCACCTATAACGCTGCAACCCTTCCCAAAATAATGGGCTGCAAGAGCCGTACCGGCAATGAGTCCACCCCCCCCAACAGGCACGACGACAACATCGAGATCAGGCTGCTCGTTCAACAGCTCCATACATGCGGTACCTTGTCCTGCGATCACGTTCAGATCATTGGACGGGTGTATAAAAGTCGCTCCGGTTTTTGATCTGATTTCTTCGGCCATTGCATTCCTAGCTGCTAAAGTAGGCTCACATTCGATAATCGTACCGCCATAACCTTTAACCGCATCTTTCTTCACTTGGGGTGCCGACGAAGGCATCACAATATAAGCTTTGACCCCCAAGCTTTTGGCGGCCAATGATAAGGCTTGTGCAAAATTGCCCGAAGAATGGGTGACTACCCCTTTTTCCCTTTGGGCATCGGTCAATTGCGAAATGGCATTCGTAGCCCCGCGCATTTTATAAGCGCCCATTCTTTGGAAATTCTCACACTTGAAAAAAATGTCGGCCCCTGCGATTTCATTCAATAAACGGGAGGTTAAAATCGGGGTTTCGTGAATGAATGGAACAATTCTTCCATGGCATTCGATAAGATCTTCTTTTCTCATTTCAATATTCATTTTACGGGCATCCAAAAGAAAAATGCTCCGCCAAATCTACGAAGAAATCCATTTTCCCCATATTGCACGTATACAAATGACAGGAACACCAAATATTTATGCCGTATCTTCGTTATAATAGGGATTGGCATGGCCTTTGATTCTTGGTAACTGTCAATCGGATCAGGTTATACTATGCGAATCATTTTTATACTTACTATTTTTCTTTTGTTTCAATCCATTCAGGGGCATGCCCGGGGGTTTGATTTTTCTTTGACCCACAACGCCTTTATAGATTCTTACAATGCCCTTAATGTCCCAACCCATTCGGAAGTCGTAAATGGATCCGATGGATTCGATATTCTGAAATCGGCCATTACCATTACCGCCCCGAACAGCAAAACCATCTGGACCATCCCAGGGCCGGCAGAGCTGGAATGGAACACCAAGAATATCGCTGCCACAAAATCCATTCGTTTTTTCCTGGCCAAGGACGATATGGTGGTCCAGGAACTGGGAACGTTTAAAAATACCGGAAAGGCCGGTGGTATCGTACTGGCCAAGAATATCAGCTCCGGGGATAATTATCGGGTCGTAGGCATCGAAATGTTCCCCGATGACAAGTTTCATATCGCAAAGGTATCGACTCCCTATTTTTCTATCAAAAACAAAGAATCCGATGCCAGAAAAGAACAGTACAAACTACTGAGTGCATCAAGAAACAAAACAGCGGAACTTCCAAAAAAAACAAAGAAACCCGAACCACCAAAAATTGACGACGCCCCTAAGAGAATGGAGTTCGATGGGCGAAATATCACCTATGTCAAGGAATTGTCATTCAAAAATGAGAATATAAAGATAAGTGTGTGGGACCATGGGCGCCAAGATGGCGATATCATCAGTATCTACCTCAATGGGTACACCATAATTTCGAAACATTTACTCACCTATACCAAAAAAGAGATTGAAATCACCCTTGATCCCAATACGAAAAACGACCTGTTTCTTTATGCCCATAACTTAGGGGAATACGCCCCCAATACCGTTTCGGTCGAGATTGCCGACGGAACGACCTCAGAGAACATTATCCTGAATTCGGATCTGAAAAGTTGTGAGGCAGTGATGATCAGTGTAAACAAGTAACGGCCCTTACAATAAATCCACTTAGTGGCTGTCCTTAAAGCTAGGTACTCCCTTTAACCCATTACGTTCGATACGAATGGGAATCATTCAATTCCCATAGACACGACACTCCAAGTGCGACACCACCTTGTAAGAGACCGTATATTCACCCAACCACCCTATAGGCCATATTTCGGCAGTCTCTTGAAAGCCAACAACACCTGCGACCCTTTTTAGAAAACATATTGCAAGAATTCGTATCTTTCAATAAAATGGTCAATTAAATTCCCGGGACATGAAAAAATTGAAAAAAGAAGACATTAAACAAGAGGTGTTCGACCTTTATGACGATTACGCCCATAATAGGGTCAGCAGAAGGCTATTCCTAGACAAATTATCGACCTATGCCGTTGGCGGACTGACCCTTCCATCCTTGTTAAGCTTTATTTCCCCCGATTATGTGAAAAAAATCCAGATCAAACAAGATGATCCGCGACTAAAATCGGAGTACATCCATTACGATTCCCCTAATGGCGGGGGATCTATAAAAGGACTACTTTCCAAACCTTCGGACGTTTCCGGAAAACTTCCGGGAATCGTTGTGGTTCACGAGAATCGTGGATTGAATCCGCATATAGAGGATGTTGGTCGACGGGCCGCCCTTGCCGGATTCGTTTCCTTGGCCCCTGATGCTTTAACCCCATTAGGTGGTTATCCCGGAAACGACGATGATGGCCGTGAATTGCAACGCAAACGGGACCGGAATGAAATGTTGGAAGATTTTAAGGCAGCCTTCCATTATTTGAAAAACCATCCGGACTGCGATGGTCATGTAGGGGTCGTCGGTTTTTGTTTTGGGGGATGGATCTCGAATATGATGGCCGTTGAACTTCCCGAATTAGAAGCCGCAGTTCCTTTTTATGGGGGACAACCTACCGAGGATATTGACAAAATAAACGCTCCGCTACTCCTGCATTTCGGGGAATTGGACAAACGGGTGAATGCGGGATGGCCGGCATACGAAGCTACCTTGAAAGCACATGGCAAAAAATACGAAGCCTACATCTATGAAAAGGCCAATCACGGGTTTCATAACGATACCACCCCAAGATATGACAGGGAAGCTGCGGAATTGGCATGGGATAGGACCATAGCTTTTTTTAAGAAGGAATTGCAATAGCCAATGACCCAATAAGGGCCTTGGTTCTTTTCGCCAATACCCATCCCCGTGAAGATCATAGGTGGTTGCCCCCCTTTTCGACAAAAATCCCGTACATTCAGTAGTTGATAGCCCCAAATTCCGATGTTGGGGCTTCACAAACGGGACAATGGTAATCTTCAGGTAAATCATTAAAATTTACACCTTTTGATATTCCCGCTTTTTCATCTCCATAAAATTCATCGTAAACCGTAAGACACGATTTGCATTGGTGTACGGTCCGCAATACCTTTTCTTCTGTCTTTTTCAGTGGTTCTTTGCTTAGTTTCACCTTTCCCAATTGTTCGAAATACTTTCTACTCAATTCCATCAATAGCCCAGGGAGTTCTATTTTGTCCACATCTTGGGCATGTACGAGGTATTTTCGGGTATTCGGGTCAAAATTTTCAAAATGGAGTACGTTGTAGGTCGGTCTGACCTCAAAATCCTTTACTATGATCGGTGCACTATTCTTCTCTATGATAATGGATGCGAAATGTGAACGTTTCCCCACATCGTTACTTATACCAAAAGTAAGTCCGTAAGTACTAATATCATTTTGATCAAAGCTGCGCACCAAGAATTTTTTGAGTTCCAAGGCTTCGGTATCATCCACAGGAACGTGCCAGTTCATTTCCAATTGGGAATGCCTTATATTGATGCCCCATTGGCCTAAAAAGCGTTCCAAATCAGGTCGGCTATTTTGTTTGATTCCTTTCACAATAAATGACTTCCATGGGGTAATGCATATTTTTCCTATGCTATTATCCAAACAAAATCCACAAAACTCCTTTAAGAAAGATAAATCGTATTTATTGTTCCGCCAGTATAATCCCAACCAATAAAGATCCAATCCCATCCGGTTCATCCCCTCATAATATGGAAACGTAAGATAGGGCACGTTCAATGGCTTGTCCACAGTCTTATTGTTCGTATCGATTTTCTTGCTTATAACATAAAAAAGTTCGTCCACATCGGAAATATCCCCATATATGGTTTCAATAATTTTGGAAATGGTGACCAAGTCCCAACTATAGACCAATACGGGATAAAAGGCCGAGTTTTGCCAATGCGGGAGCTTTACATTCAGATACCAATAATCCTCGCTTTCAGAAGCGATAAAATTAAGGTTCCCACTAAAAAGCGGCACCAAACGTTGTTTTGGATCCGTGATATTGATCTTTAATTGGGGGAGGTAGTCGAATCCCTCTAAAATATAGAGATAGGTAGAACCTTTTAACCAATAGGTCATATCGAATATGTCGGCCGAAACATAGGAGCTTACAATATTCTGACATCCCCTGTCGGCCACAATATCCGTATTGAATTTTGACAGGCTTTCCAACTGTTCTTCGGCCTTTACCCCTTTTAAGGGGAACAACAGATCTTGCCGTGATCCAAAATGCACTTCTTTCAAACCAGCGGTTTCCAGCATTAAAATAATGTCTTTCAATTCTCCTGGGGACGTGACCCCACCTTTGAGCAATATGCGATGCAAATCGTCGTTCATAATTCTCCTCTTTGGGTTCAAGCTTATTTTTTATTTCAGGCTCAATTCTTTATCCAATAGCGCTTTAATTTCGGGCTTACAACTTCCACAGCCCAAACCCGCTCCGGTTTGTGAGCAAAGGTCCTTGAAATCGGAGCACCCGCCAATAATCGCATCGGCAAGGTTCCCTTCGCCCACTTGGCTACAGGAACAGACCAATTTCCCTTTTAGTGAAACGGTATTCGACGCTCCCCTAAGCAGTTCGTCCCTTTTTTCCGAAAGTTCGATTTCCTCCTCTATCAAACGCTTAAATTCGGGAAACTCATTTTTATCCCCCATTAAAATTGCACCTTTCAAAGTATCATCTTTTACGATGCATTTCTTATAGAAGCGCTTACTGACATCCATCAGGATTATTTCCTCATAACCGGGGTCTTCTTTTGGGGTATTTACCATCCCGATACTGCACAGGTCAAGATTTTCGAACTTTAATATATTCATTAGCACGGAGCCTTTATAGATACTGCTGAAATCGCCTAGTATATAATTTGCCGCAATATCCGCTTGTTGCTCCGCAGCGGATGTGATTCCGAAAAGTGAATTCTCGAATTCCGCAATTTCACCCAACCCATAAATGTCGGGATCACTGGTCTGGAGATACGGATTGACCACAACGCCCCTTCTTGTTTCCAAATTCGCGGCTTTGGCCAATTCAATATTCGGTCTTGTCCCTATCGCATATACGATCGCATTACAGTGTAATGTTCGGCCTGTTTTTAGATTGACCAACAAATTGAACGGATTATCCTTTTCCTCAAAAACAGTACTGACCTCGTTGTCAAAATACAGATTGATGTTCCTTTCCGAAACATCTTCGGCCAGAAGCCTACTGGCCACACTATCCAACTGGCGTTCCATTAATCGCGGGGCACGTTGAACAATACTGATATTGATATTTATTTTCTTTAATGCCGCAGCCAATTCCAGACCCAACAACCCCCCGCCAACAATTACAACGTGTTGCTTTTCTGCCGGAAGGCCGGTTTTTTGCAAATATTGCCGTAGCCTATCGGCATCGGTACGTTCGCGCATGGTAAATCGCCCAGGCCTTTCCATTTGTACATCATTGGGTACGAAGGCCCGACTACCTGTGGCCATTATCAGAATATCATAAAGGTGTTTTTCTCCCTTGGAGTCGGTAACCGTTTTTTCGTTAGTATCAATGCCGGTAATACCGACTCCTGAGTGCAAGGTCACGCCCAATTTCCCAACTTCCCCTTCCTTTAATTTTTGCAAGGCGTCCCAAGACAGTTCCTGGCTCACATATTCGGGTAGCAAAACACGATTATAGAACGGATCTTTTTCTTTCGAGAACACATGTATCCCATCTTTGTCATCTTTCTCCCGGTACGATTGAACAAAACGATATGCTGCAGCACCTGCACCTACCACGATGATCTTTTGTTTGGGCTTTACAAACTTTGATACCTGAACGGCACAGTACTTAAAATCGGGTTCTTTCGAAATGGGATCTACAATATCGTTGGTAATATTATTGGCCCTACCAAAATCATTGTTAAGTACTTTCCCCCAATGCATGGGCAAGAACACCACATTCTCGCGAATATCATAATTCACCTTTACTTTCACCTGTACTTGTCCCCTCCTACTCTTTATTACAGCGATATCCCCTTCTTTCAATTTACGCAAATAGGCATCCACTTTATTCATCTCTAAATAGGGTTGTGGAATGTGGGTCAAGAGACGTTTTACTTTCCCTGTTTTCGTTCGGGTATGCCATTGATCCCTAACCCTACCCGTGGTCAATACCAACGGATAGTCCGCATTGGTTTGCTCAGAGGTATTATCGAGCTTTTTCGGGGCATTGAAATGCGCTTTTTTATCGTTTGTATGGAATTGAAAATCGGTAAACAGTCTTGGCGTACCTTTATGGGTGTTATGGGGTACGGGCCATTGAAAACTGCCTTCATTTTTCAAGCGATCATAAGACAGACCTGAGATATCGATATTCGTACCTTGGGTAAGTAGGCAATGCTCGTCAAATACCTCACTGGCATTTTTATAGTCGAAACCTTCAAAACCCATGGCCTTGGCAAATCGCCACAGTATTTCCGCATCGGCCATTGCTTCTGCCGGAGGATCTATCACTTTTGGCAAGTAACTGATCCTTCTTTCCGAATTGGTCATTGTCCCTTCTTTTTCCAACCAGCCGGCAGCAGGTAAGAGCAAATCGGCATATTTTGTGGTCTCGGCATTATGGGAAATATCCTGGACAACCACAAAACTTGCATTTTTTAGGGCTTTTTCTACTTTATGGGCATTGGGCATACTCACCACGGGATTGGTACAAATAATCCAAATGGCCTTTAGCTTGCCCTTTTCAAGGGCATTGAACATCTCGGTAGCCGTATAACCAGGTTCTTGTCGAATCTCCTTCCCCCCCCAAAATTCAGCTACTTCCTTTCGGTGCCTGGGATTACCCAAATCTTTATGTGCGGCCAATAGACTGGCCATACCCCCTACTTCCCGACCCCCCATGGCATTAGGCTGTCCGGTCAAGGAAAAAGGCCCCGAACCCGGTTTCCCGATCTGCCCGGTTAGTAAGGATAGGTTCATTAGGGCAACATTTTTATCTACCCCGATAATGCTTTGGTTCAACCCCATCGTCCACATACTGATAAACTTACCGGCATCACCGATATAAGCCGCGGCTTTTCGAATCTCGGAAATGGAAATACCACATTTTTCCGCTGCTTGACGCAGGGTAAGGGTAAAGGCACTTTGCTTGCAAGCCTCGAAATTCGAAGTATGTTTTTTTATGAAATTTTTATCTATTTTCCGTTTTTCGATCAACCATCGGGCCATGGCATTGAACAATATGACGTCGGTACCGGGTAGGATCTGCAAGTGTAGGTCCGCAGCAGCGGCTGTTTGTGTCTTTCGGGGATCCACCACGATAATCTTTATTTCTGGATTATCCGCTTTGCGTTGCTCCAAGCGCCGGTATAAAATCGGGTGGCACCAAGCCGGATTCGCCCCCGCGATCAAAAAACAATCGGCAAGTTCAATATCTTCATAGGAAATGGGCACGGAATCTTCCCCTACCGTTTTTTTATAACCTACCACGGCCGAGCTCATGCACAGACGGGAATTGGTATCTATATTATTCGTACCGATAAACCCTTTGGTAATTTTATTGGCCAGGTAATATTCCTCGGTCAAACATTGACCGGAAACATAAAAGCCGACACTATCCGGACCATGTTTGGCGATGATACTTTTAAAAACAGCCGCAGCACGCTCAAAGGCGGTATCCCAAGAAATTTTCTGCATGGGATGGTTCCTACTCCATCGCATTTCAGGATAGCGGATACGATCACTGGTGTCTTGGGCCACATAATTGAGATTTCGCCCCTTTGAACACAACATCCCCTTGTTGGCAGGATACTCGGGATTGCCAGCCACGGAAATGGTACCCTTGGTATCCACATCTACCAATACACCACAACCCACCCCACAATAGGAACAAATGCTCTTTTCTGTTTTCTTTTTTCGCATTGCATAGTATTTTGATGACATACATCAAATTTCACGAAGCAAAATACAAAAAATACGTATTAATACGTAGTTTATATGATAAAAGTACGGAGTTATTCTACGAGTTTGATAAAAAACAAGGTGAAAACAATCCAATCTTCAATTCAAGTACCCTAAGATCATACTAAACGATCTTGTAAGCCCTGGCTTTCTTGGATAGGTCCATCAAATTTTTGACCTCCATTTTTCTCATTAAATTAAAACGATGGGTTTCAACGGTACGTTTGCTGTTCTGCAATTTTTCGGATATCTGTTTATTGGTAAGTCCGGACAAAATCAACTCCAATATCTGGATTTCCTTATTGGTAAGGTCAAACGGATTATTTGTACGCGTTTTCTTTTTGGGGCTATCCAAAATATTGGCCGTAGGGTTCAGTAGGTTGTTCACCAAAACATTCGAGATGTCACCACTATAGTATTTACCCCCATCGCGAACCGTATGAATAGCTTTGATGAACTCAGCCTTGCCCGTGTCTTTAAGCAAATATCCCTTTGCTCCTGCCGCAACGGATTGCAGAATATACTCTTCGGAATCATGCATGGACAGAATAATACATTTCATGTCGGGGTACATTGCATTCAACTTTTCAACAGCTTCGATTCCCGTCATTTTAGGCATGCGGATATCTATGACCAGTATGTCGGGTTTCTTTTCCCCCACCAATGCAATGGCCTCGGTACCATCGGCACCTTCACCGATTACTTTGAGGTCTTGTTCACTTTCCAAGAGCGCTTTTATGCCGTCCCTGACCAAAGAATGGTCATCTACTAAAACTATGGTTGTTTGATCCAAAATACAGGTAGTTATACGTACAAAGATAAGAAATGTCACCTTTAAACTAAACCCCGTTCCCACAAATGTAAAGCATGAAGGAATGTATTCTACAAAAAAACTACCACAACCTAAAAATGGTCGTGATAGCCTTTTCCGATCACCATCGATTAAGTAGTTGTGGTATTCAATCTTTTTTGGTTACATTCAAGAATTTAGGTTTTACGGTCAATTTTACCCATGCCCAATTTTGATTGCCTGCTGCAGCTTCCTCGGCAACATCCTTCAATTCATACATCCCATCGCTTGCGAACATTTGAGAATACCCAAAGGCCAAACCAAAACCATTAAAACTTTGGGAATACACCAAATCGAGCTCGGTACCCAATGATTTTTCTCCACTGGGCAATTCTTGGTCCCCACTAAAATTCAACACTTTGACCAACAAACTGGATTTTTCGCCCAAAGTAAATTTGGTACTAGCATGAACGTCGGTCAATCCTACGGAATTTGCATGGTTACCTACGTAGAAATAATCCATAAAACCATTGAATTTATGATTGGTCCCGTAAAGAGGGAAAAACGCCTCTGTCCTATCCGTAGTACTGGCATCGTTACCGCTTATCAATTCAGCTCCCAATCCCAAAACAACTCCTTTAGAAACTTTATAGTTAAGATCCAGTCCCAACAAATATGCTCCGCCCACATCAACGCTGTTTTGCCGCTCACCACTCTGCAGATAACCATTGAAAGCAGCTCCGAAAGCACCTTTTTTATAATTTAAGTGTGTTCCTACTGTTAAAAGGTTACTGACCCCATCGGCAACTTGGGCTTCATCACCAGTAAAGTTCTGATATCCATTGTTCATGATCAACGCACTGGCCGAAAACGTATCCCACTTTTGCTTCAAATAAAGGTATTGCATGGTTTTATAGGAAAAGAACCCTGTGGTATTATAGGCCGTGCCCACTGATTGGAAACCTCCTGGATTACCGGTCGTAGTACTGAAATCCTGATTGAAGGCCAAAGCAGCATCCATCATAAAATTTCCTTTGTTATAACGCAAGAGAGCCGCATCGTGATTACGTGCTTGCTGGGCCCAACCGACCGAACCTAAAATACGTTGATCATCATATACCAAAGTTTGGCGCCCAAGTTTGGTAGTGAACCCTTCACCCAATTTTATATCGGCCCAAGCTTCAAATACTGAAAAAGAGTTATTACTGTCTTCTGGTTTCAACTGTCTATTTTCCCCCCATACCATTACATCTTGTAAGCTCATATAAAACTTGTACGATTCGAATTCATAGCCGGCATTTAGTCGCAGTCGGGTAGAAATGGCGAAACCGGCATCCGTATCTTTGGGAAGGATACTTCCAAAACCATGGCGGTACTCTGCCCGTGGCCTGAATTCCCCATCCAAAACAAATTGTGCAAAGGTCAAGGCAGACCAAAGAAAGGCTGCTGCAAATAGTATGTATCGTCTATTCATAGGATATATAATTAGGATAAAGGGTGAATTTCAGTATTATTTATCGGTAGTGGCCATGGCCAGTTTTGCTTCCATTTCCACTGCAACATCTTGTTCATCGGCTTTAGAGAATTTTATGGCCAAGGTGGTCAATGCACTCACGACCACAAATCCACCGATGATAAAATAACCACTTGACACGGCGCTAGCTGCTGCTGCCGATTGCGCAGCTTTCATGGCAGCCTCCCCCAAGTCCGCATTCGCAGCCAAAGCTTCGGTTTCCGCAACAGCGGACTTCGACTTTAAGAACATCGCCGCAAGAAATGCACCTACGTTACCCCCAGCTCCTACGATACCGGAAATGGAGCCTATTGCCTTTTTATTGATAAAAGGGACTACCGAGAAGGTAGCACCTTCGGCCATTTGTACGGTTAAACTAAATGCGATCAAGAATACCATTCCTACGGCTAAACTTGTTGTGACCGAAAATATGGATAGCATTAAACCCTCAGCAGCCATAATGACCGTAAGAAAGAGGACCCTACCCCTAAGTCCTTTCAATTTTCCGAATTTATCTCCGAAAAATCCCCCCAAGGTTCGGGCAAAAATATTCATCAAAGCAAAAGATAATACCAAATTACCCGCAGTTGTCCGGGCAAGACCGAATGTATTCTGTAAGTAGTCATCCATAGTACCATAAACAGTAAGCTCCATACCAAAACACGCCGCATATACCACAAAGAGAATCCACACCCGATAATCCTTTAAAACACTAAGGAATGTTTCCTCATCCTTTTTTATGGTAGGCATTTTACCGTCTTTCTTCAATTCGGCAAAATTTCCTTCAGGGGTATCTTGGGTAAAAAAGTAGTACACTACACCCATCAACATCGCAACAACACCCGCAATGACCATGGAATAGCGCCACGCAATCTCGTCCGCAACACCAAAACTTACCACTGCAGCCGCAATCAAAGGCATCCCAAGGCGATTGGCCCCACCCCCTAGATTTCCCCAACCTGCCGAAGTAGCATTCGCGGTCCCGACAATGTTGGGTGCAAACATAATTGACGTATGAAACTGGGTAATCACAAAAGAAGCCCCGATAAACCCAATGAACAGCCTACAGACCAAAAACTGGATCGGGGTCTGTACAAAACCAATAAGAATAACGGGGATGGCCCCAAAAATCAACAAATAGGTATAACACAGACGAGGTCCGTATTTATCACAAAGCTTGCCGATCAACAATCTAGCAAAAACAGTTCCCGTAACGGCCAATATGATGGAGTTCCATTTTTGATCCGGGGTCAGCCCTAAGTCCCTGACTACATCGGGCATAAAAGGCACAATACCGAACCATGCGAAAAAGCAGATAAAAAATGCTATCGAGGTAATCCAAAATGTACGTATGGGCATACTTTTGATTTCCGATAGTCTTAAGGTGGTCGCTTTTTGATTATTTGTTTTCATAATACTGAGTTTAATTGTTCAACGAGAGCCAAACTTACGTATTTCTACGTACTTATACGTATTTTCGCTAAATAAATCTATTATTTCAGACATTTTTTACGTATCTGCCCAATATTCAGTGGTTATTATTTTAAATTGACAATTAACTCCAATGGTTTTTATCTTTTTATCGCTTTCATAGAGTTAGCAAGAACATAAAAGGACCATCCCATCCCTGAAGTACTTAGTTGAACCGATAGGAACTACATTTTGGAATGAAGCACACGCTGAACTTCCTCTTCGAAAAAAGTCGGGTGTTTTGCTATAACTTCCCCAATAACGATTATTCCAGGTTGTGTCACATCTATGGCACCTATTATACTATTCACATTCCCTAAACTGGAAATTTCACAACTCTCATTGGCTTTGGTGCCATTTTGAATAACAGCTATAGGGGTTGAAGAACCCCTATACTTACTAACCTCAACAACAATTTCACTTAGTTTACGAATACCCATTAAGATGACCATGGTAGAGGATGATCGTGCTGCGAATTCCAAATCTTCGGTAAACGAACCATCCCGTTTGGTTGCGGTCATCACCCAAAAACTACTACTTACCCCACGGAGTGTCATGGGCACCCCTTGACTGCCCGGAACGGCAAGCGCACTCGAAACTCCCGGAACTACGGAAACAGGAATACCAAATGATTCTACATATTCAATTTCTTCCAGCGCTCTTCCGAATACGAAAGGGTCCCCTCCTTTCAAGCGTACCACATGTCCATATTCAAAGGCACTCTCCACCATTAATGTATTGATATCATCCTGTGTATAGGAATGTTGACCACATCTTTTACCTACGTATATTTTAGGTATTTCCGAATCGATCAGGGAAAGTAACCCACCACTGACCAGAGCATCGTACAAAACAACATCGGCACTCTGTAAAACCCTCATACCCCTAACGGTTATAAGGTCTTCACTCCCTGGTCCGGCCCCTACTAAACTCACTTTTATCTCTTTCTTCAATTTCACGAACACAATTCTTTAGGTATTATTTTTAGAATTCCACAACAATAATACGTAATTATTTTCGATTAAATACTTAGTTTATACGTATTTTTACGTATTATTGTACTGTAGTCTTAAACTAAGAGCGTATGAAAACTATTATAGTTGTTGGAAATGGAATGGTCGGATACAAATTCTGCGAGAAATTGGTTTCCCGCGAAGCGGGCAAACAGTTCAAACTTTTGGTTTTCGGGGAAGAACCCCGAGCCGCATATGACCGGGTGCATTTAAGTGAATTTTTCGAAAACCAAGATGCTAAGGCCTTAGAGCTGGCACCTATGGCCTGGTATACCCAAAACAACATTGAATTGATCGTAAATGAAAGGGTGACCGATATCCATCGGTCCAAAAAATCAATAACCACAGCTAGCGATAAAGAATTCTTCTATGACCATTTGGTCCTGGCCACCGGGTCGGCTCCCTTCGTACCTCCCATAAACGGGATTGAAAAAGAAGGTGTATTCGTATATCGCACGATAGAAGACCTTGAGGCCATGTTGTCCTATGCAGAAAAAATAAAACAAACGAACAAACAAGGTAAGGCAGCCATTCTAGGCGGCGGACTGTTAGGCCTGGAAGCCGGTAAAGCGGTTATGGATATGGGGCTCGAACCCCATGTCGTTGAATACGCCCCTAAACTGATGCCAAGACAATTGGATAGCAGAAGCAGCAATGTCCTTAAACTTACCTTGGAATCGACTGGCATGCACATCCATTTAGGAAAAGCCACTAATAAAATATTAGGTAACGGTTCCATTACCGGTTTGGATTTCGGGGAAGATGACACTTTAAACGTAGAGATGTTGGTCATTTCGGCCGGAATCAGGCCCAGGGATGAGTTGGGAAAAACCTGTAACCTGAAGATGGGCGTACGGGGAGGAATAGTCGTAGATGATAAAATGCAGACCTCAGACCCGAATATATACGCCATAGGAGAGGTGGCCCTTTACAATCAAATGATCTACGGTCTGGTCGCCCCCGGTTATGAAATGGCAGAAGTAGCCGTAAACCAAATTCTACAAAAGGAGGTATTGATGCAAAAGAACATCGACATGTCGACCAAACTGAAATTGATAGGGGTAGACGTTGCCAGTTTCGGCACCC
Organism: Maribacter polysaccharolyticus; assembly: GCF_028882255.1. Classification (GTDB taxonomy): domain Bacteria; phylum Bacteroidota; class Bacteroidia; order Flavobacteriales; family Flavobacteriaceae; genus Maribacter_A; species Maribacter_A polysaccharolyticus. The sequence goes on along the minus strand of NZ_JARBUY010000003.1, from coordinate 452,537 downwards.
CCTATATGCCAGCAGACAAAGGACTTTCAATAATCTATGAGAATAAAACCAAAGGGGTATATAAACGGATCAATGTAAGCCATGATGGCAAAACCCTTTTAGGGGGTATAATGGTGGGAGATGCCGAAGACTACAGCATTTTACACCAAATGTACCTCAACCACATACCCCTCCCCGAAAACGCTGAAGAGTTGATCGTAGGGGCACGAGGGGATGGTGGTTCCCCCTTCGGCAGTGCAATGGACCTACCCGACGAGGCCGTGATCTGCTCCTGTGAAGGGGTTACCAAAGGTGCCGTTTGTTGTTCCGTTTTGGAAGATGGGAACGAGACCGTAAAAGCCGTGGCCAAAGCTACCAAAGCCACCTCTGGTTGTGGAGGCTGTAAACCTATGGTCGCCGATTTAGTAAAGGAAAGTCTAAAGACTTTAGGTAAAACGGTAAAAGAGCGCATCTGTGAACACTTCGATTTTTCACGCCAAGAATTATTCGATATCGTAAAACTCAGGGATATCAATGATTATTACGAATTATTGGACGAAGTGGGAACGGGTCATGGTTGCGAGGTTTGCAAACCGGCAGTAGCCGCGATATTTGCGAGCATACATAATGAAACCGCCAACCGACAAGAAACGATACAGGACACCAACGACCGCTTTTTGGCCAATATCCAACGTAACGGCACCTACTCTGTCGTACCTAGGGTCGCAGGTGGTGAGATTACCCCAAAACAGTTGATTGCCATTGGTAACATTGCACAGAAATACGATTTATACACGAAAATAACAGGGGGACAACGAATAGATATGTTTGGGGCCAAACTGCACGAGCTGCCTTTGATTTGGGAAGAACTGATCAAAGAAGGCTTTGAAACAGGACAAGCATATGGAAAATCGTTGCGTACCGTCAAAAGTTGCGTAGGTTCCACCTGGTGTAGATATGGAATGGACGAGAGTGTGAGTTTTGCCGTAGCGATAGAAAACCGCTACAAAGGCATTCGCTCCCCTCACAAATTCAAAGGCGGGGTATCCGGATGTATTCGTGAATGTGCCGAGGCAAGAGGCAAGGATTTCGGTTTTATAGCCGTAGAAGGAGGATGGAACGTATATGTCGGAGGAAATGGCGGAGCCAGCCCTAAACACGCCGAATTATTGGCCGAAAAAGTGGACAAAGCCACCGCAATTAAATATGTAGACCGTTTTATCATGTACTACATTAAAACCGCAAAACCCTTACAACGAACCGCCCCATGGCTTGAAAAACTGGAAGGTGGCATTACCTATTTACAAAATGTGGTCATTAACGATTCATTGGGTATCGCCGACGAACTTGACCAAGAAATGCAAGCTTTGGTTGACTCCTATAAATGCGAGTGGAAGGAAGCGGTGGAAACCCCGGAAATACGCGAACGTTACACCCATTTCGTCAATTCGGACGAAACCGACGGCAATATAGAATTCGTTGCCCTTAGAGAACAAAAGATGCCCAGGGAATGGGCATAGGAAAAAACATTGCAACAATTACGCGACGACCTTACAAACATAACAACCCAAGGCCCCATCGGATTGGGAGCCCTATATAAAAATATCGATATGATCTCAAGTTTAAAAACATACAAAACCGTGACCCCGGATCAAGTGAAAGTCTGGTTCAATGCAGCGCCAGTATCCAAATTCCCCAAAAATGGCGGGGCATGCATCAAATACAAAGACAAACAAATCGCCGTTTTTAATTTTACTAGGGAAGGCCGTTGGTATGCTTGTCAAAATTTATGTCCACATAAAATGGAAATGGTATTGTCGCGAGGAATGATCGGCGAAGAGAACATGGAACCCAAAGTGGCCTGCCCATTACACAAGAACACATTTTCATTGGAAAATGGAAAACATTTAAATGGAGGACTGGAGGCCATTGCCACCTATCCCGTAAAAGTAGAAGGCGATATTGTGTATGTAGGCTTTTCTGAATAGTTTTGGTTAAATTTATACCCTATGCCAAAATCAGGAAAACTTCAATCCGCGTTTCAACTTTTTAATGCTGCCAATCAGCAGGATCCAAATACCGAGATCTTTCAAGGAAAACCCTATCCGAAAGAACTGTTGTACGCCCATCGAATGACGGAACAATTAAATGCTTTCGCCCCCGATGCGTCCGAAGCCTTACAACTGACAGCCCGTTGCCAACATATTTGCCGATGGGAAATTCCGAGGGATTCATATGCCATGAATAGGGAAGGATATTTAAGATGGCGCCAAGACCTGAAAAAATTCCATGCCAATAAAGCAGCGTCCATTTTGGAAAAAGTGGGATATTCCGAAAAAACCATCAAGAAAGTCAGGTTTCTTTTAGAAAAGAAGCAGCTCAAAAAGAATGAAGAAACGCAGACCTTGGAAGATGTGATCTGCTTGGTTTTCCTTGCCTATTATTTTGAACCTTTTGCAGGCAAACACCCTGAAGAAAAGACCATTGACATCCTTCAAAAAACATGGCGCAAAATGTCTGAAAAAGGACATATGGCGGCCTTGCAACTGCCATTTTCAAAGAACGCCCATGAACTGATATCAAAGGCACTGGGTGCTTGAATACACGACGTGTTCCTTTGGGTTAAAACAATTATACACCCCAATTAAATGCCGAAAAGCAACTTCCAAAGACCACTTGACACCACTACCTTTCGTAGATTACGAAAGTGGTACATCTTGGCATTGACCGGTATAGCCCTTACCATTATTATTGCCCAAATCCTTATCCAAGTACATCTAAATTCACAATTGGACGATTCCAGGGTAATCAACGTTGCGGGAAGGCAAAGGGCCTATAGTCAAAAGTTGACCAAAGAGGCCTTGTTATTGAAAGATGCAGTGGAACCCGATAAAAGAGAGCTCATCATTTCAGAATTGCACAAAACTTTACAGGTTTGGAAAACTTCACACCATGGCCTTCAAAGGGGTGATACAACGATGCACTTACCTAAAGAGAAGGCCCCGGAAATCCTAGGTTTATTTCAAGAACTTGAACCCCATCACTCCAAAATGGTACATGCTGTAGAAGCTATCCTTGATGCAATCGCACAGGATGGGAAAATAGCTGAACAAACCCTAAAGGCCAACACCACCATCCTTCTGGAAAATGAACGCCCTTTTTTAAATCTAATGGACGTCATAGTCAACGAATATGATCAACGCAGTAAGGAAAAACTACAAAACCTGAAACAAAAAGAATATCTATTATTGGCATTTTCCCTTCTCATTTTGATATTGGAAATGCTTTTCATCTTTCGCCCATTAACGATACAGATCCGAAATACGATCTCCGATTTAATGAAGAGCCAATCTGAATCGGAAATTAATTCAAAACGAATAGAGACCCTTTTATTCGAAAAAGAAAAATCGTTAAAGGAGTTGCAGGAATTGAATTTCGTAATAGACAATGCGGCACTGTTCGCCAGTGCGAAAAAAGATGGAAGCATTGTATTCATCAGTAAAAAATTCCTAACGCTTTTGGGCATTGAAAATGAAGAACTCAACAAACCTTTGTCCGAATTATTGACTGCAGACGAGGGGCAACAACAATACCTAAAAGAAATACTGAAAAGTAATCGCAAGAACAGTATTCGAAAAGAAGAGATCCAAATAAAAACCCTTTCAGGAAGTCGAATTTGGCTCGATATTTCCATTATTCCCTTGCACCAAGCCAGCAAGGAACAAAGTATATTGATTTTGTGCTCCGATATTACCGAGCGAAAGAAAAATCTATTGAAAGTTGAGCAGTTGACGCAGCAAAATTTTGAGGAACGCATGCGGCAAAAAAAAATGCAGGCCAGCCAAATTGTAGAAGGACAGGAAGAAGAACGCAAACGTATTTCCAAAGATATCCACGATGGCATAGGTCAAATGTTGACCGCCTTAAAATTCAATATTGAATCCATCGATATTGAAAACAAGGAAAAAACCATTGAAAAAATAGCCTATTTAAAAAACCTGACCGCCGATCTTATAAAAGGAGTACGTACCGCTACCTTTAATTTAACACCTCCCGAATTAAGCGATCATGGCATTTTTCCGGCGATCCATAAAATGACGGTGGAGCTATCCAAACTTACCGGTAAGACCATTCTGTTCGAAAATAAAGCGAAAGAGAACATACGTTTCGATTCCTTGGCAGAAACGAATATTTATCGGGTTACCCAAGAGGCCGTCAATAATGCCATCAAATATGCCAATGCGGGTTATATTTTGGTCACCATTAATTTCAACAATGACATGTTGAGCGTTGTTATCGATGACGATGGGCAAGGTTTTGACCCCTCGATCCTAACCCAAGTCCCCAAAAACAACAGTGAAGGCGGAATGGGTCTGTTTTTCATGAAAGAACGCATCAGTTACATAAACGGGCGTCTATTCATTAATTCCGAATTAGGTAAAGGAACCCGTATAACCATTAATTACAAAACCGATAAATCAACGGAATGATATGGAACGGAATCAATTATACCCGATTTTTTTAAAAGTATCACAACTGAATATCTTGATTGTCGGAGGGGGCAATGTGGCCGAGGAAAAATTGAGGTTTTTGTTGAAATCGAGCCCCGATGCCCAAGTACAAATGGTCGCCCCTCTGTTTCGGGAAGCTACTGTAGCATTGGCCAAGAGATTCAATATTGAAATGGTCGTTGATACTTATGACCCAAAATATCTTGTAGCAAGGCATATGGTAATCGCAACGACCGATAATACTGCCGTGAACGAAAAGGTGTATCATGACTGCAGGGTAAAAAACATATTGGTCAATGTAGCGGACAACCCTCCCTTCTGTGATTTTTACATGGGCGGTATCGTTACCAAGGGGAACGTAAAAATAGCTATTTCCACCAATGGCAAATCCCCTACCATTGCCAAGCGCTTACGCCAATTTTTAGAAGAAGTCATTCCCGAGAACATCGATGACTTGGTCCAAAACCTCAATGAGTATCGCAAAACCATTAAGGGCGATTTTGAAGAAAAAGTGACGACCCTAAACGAATTCACAAAGGGTTTGGTGCCCAAGCAAAAAGGGAATGACAAAAAGTAACTTTCATTTGTTCCCATAGTACAGGATAACGGCAAATAAAAGACCTGGATTGAATAGAAGACGGGGGTATTCTTAAAAGCTTTGCTTTTGTAGATCCCTCCAATGAAAAAGTGACAAGGACAAACTGACATTTTTACATTTTTTAACTTTTGGTATCTTTTTTGAATCCCTATTTTTAATGAAAATTTGAAATAGCGATATCATGCAATTCGGTAAGCACGAAGATGACTTTTTGTCCACGTTTTCTGTTTGGTCGATTGAAAAAACATCGGACCACCTATTGTCAAATCATATGGCCCGTGGACATTATCCGGGATTTCTTCCCTTAAAGGCCTTGTTCCAATACCTTTTCCCGATTTTTATTTTTGGGAACAACCTGTTCGAGTTTAAGTTTTACAGATGAGTACCCTATTGGCCTTTCGTGTGGAAGTATACGCAGCGTATACATTAGGCCCCTTAGGAAGCTGATAGGGCCTCCTTTAACCCCTACCATCACTTTTCGTTCTGTTTCTTTAGACGAATACTTTTTAAAACGAAGTATAATTTAAAAAAATAGTTATGGAATCACAGTATAACAAGACAAAAAACCAATGGGATACAACCTCCTATTCTCCCTTTAAATTCAATAAATTCCAAATGAAAATGGAAGAAACGGGTATTCATATCCTTATTTCTGCCAATTTCCTTAAAAAGGGCAACCATTCGGTAAGGGTGCGCCAAGGCACCCTGTACCTCAAAATCGAAAATCCTGAACGTCATTACGATCCTTATGGCAAGTATTTGTCCTTTGAAGGGCATAAAAAAGATATGGAATTCCGCTTTAGCATTCCGGATAAAAAGTATCGGTATATACACTCGATCCGTTTTGAACACCCTGTATTGAAAATACACCTTACCGATAAACGAAGGGCGAGGCGCGAAATGACATTTGCCCATGCTTCACCCAACCCCAATGGCCTGATTGTGTCATGAGTGCATTATACCAAGGGGAAGGTGATACCAATAAAACCACAACCCATAAATCAATAGACCATTAAACATAACCGCCGATAAAACGGCCGATATTTTTAACCCTTTTCGAATTAAAACATTTGATATGAAAACCAGTAAACGTTATGTACAAAGCGTATTTTATTTGTTCACTTTCCTGTTTTTTTATGGCCAAGTAGCCAAAGCCGGCGACGGTATACTTTTATATACCCCTTACACCAATATTTCGGTACCTCCGGGTGAAACGATAGACTATTCCATTGAAGTTAAAAACTATGGAAGTCACATGAAAAATGTAGCCATTGACTTAGCCTCCCTTCCGGAAGGATGGAATTCCACTTTAAAGGCCGAAGGCTACTCCATTAATCAAATAGCCGTACTTCCGGGCGAGAAAAAAAACTTGTCCCTAACAGTAAATGTCCCATTAAAGGTAGATAAAGGAAAATACACCCTTAAACTGATTGCCAAGAATTATGATGTCCTTCCCTTGGTGGTCCATGTATCGGAACAAGGAACTTTCAAGACCGAATTCAGTTCGGATCAAATCAATATGGAGGGAAATGCCAAATCCAACTTTAATTTCACCACCAAATTAAAGAACCACACAGGTGAAAAGCAAGTGTACTCTTTGATCGCCGCCCCCCCAAAGGGCTGGGATGTGGCATTTAAACCCAATGGTAAACGGGCTACAGCAGTTGAGATTGCACCCGGAAAGACCACCAATATCAATATAGAGGTAAAGCCTTCTTCCCTAGTACGTTCTGGATCCTACAAAATACCCGTAAAAGCCACGAACCGCTATAGCACGGCCGAATTGGTACTGGAAGTAGTCATCACCGGCACCTATGATATGGAACTTACCACCCCTACAGGATTACTGAGTTCCAGTATTACCTCGGGAAGGGAAAAGCAAATAGAATTACTGGTGAAAAATACCGGATCCAGCGAATTACGGAATATAACATTCAACTCCTCCAAACCCAAGGATTGGGAAGTTACCATAAAGCCCGATACCGTTTCCCATATAAATGCTGGCGGAAGCGCAAAGGTACAGGCGACCATAAAAGCTGCCGACAAAGCCATTCCTGGGGATTACCTTCCAAAGATAACGGCAAAAACCCCGGAAATCTCATCGGTTGTCCCCATTAGGGTTTTGGTCAAGACCCCTTTATTATGGGGTTGGCTCGGAATCTTTATCATTCTAGGGACCTTAGGATTGATCTATCACCTATTTAAAAAATACGGCAGAAGGTAATGGATGAAAAGTGTATAGAAATCAACGGTTTGACCAAAAAGTATGGCGACCATGTGGCCGTAGACAACTTAACGTTGTCTATAAATAAGGGTGAGATCTTTGGGCTATTGGGTCCCAATGGGGCCGGCAAATCAACGACCATCCTTTCGCTACTTGGGCTTACCGCATTGGATCACGGGAGTGTTCAGGTTTGTGGTATAGATGCAACCAGGTATCCCCTGGAAGTCAAAAAAAAGGTAGGGTATTTGCCTGAGGATGTCGGTTTTTACAATGAATATACCGGATTACAAAATCTGTTGTACATCGCACGTTTAAACGATATCCCCATAGAGCAAGCCAAGGAAGACGCCACAAAGGTCCTGACCGATGTGGGTCTCGAGGAGGCGATGGACAACAAGGTAGGGAGTTATTCCAGGGGAATGCGACAAAGGCTGGGTCTTGCGGATGTCCTGATAAAAAACCCGGAAGTAATCATTTTGGACGAACCTACCCTAGGGCTTGACCCGGAAGGAGTGAAAAAATTCCTCCAACTAATTGTCCGTTTAAGCAGAAAAAAGGGGATTACCGTCCTGTTTTCCTCCCATCACTTACACCAAATACAACAGGTGTGCGATCGCGTAGGGATATTCGTAAAAGGAAAATTATTGGCAAAAGGGGAAATAAGCTCTTTGGCAGCCCAATTGTTTTCCGAAAATGCCTTCACCCTAGAGCTTGGAATTTCCGCTATGTCCCAAAGCTTGAACGAACCTCCCCTAACCATAAACGCACTGACCCATAAGATAAAGGGGCTTAAGGAAGTCGAGCAATTGGACGTAAAGGAAAACCACCTTGTAGTCGGATCCCAAAAGGACATATCGATTGCCTTATCCAAGCTGATCGTGGAATCGGGTTATGGACTCAGCTACCTCAGCAAAAAGGAATATGGTCTGGACGATATTTATCATCAATATTTTCAAGTAGAAAGCAATTCATGAAAAGTAAAACACTACTGACAGAAGCAACAAAATCGACTTCATTCAAAATTCTTGGATGGTTAACGAAACTACGGTCCATTTCCTTTCCCAAAAAGATCGGGACGGAAAAAGAACCTACCATTCCGTGGGGCCCATTTAAAGCCATGGTACAAAAGGAAATAGGCGATCACATAAGGAATTGGCGTTTTATCATCCTTTTTTCGATCATTGCATTGGCCTGTACGGGTACGTTATTTGCTACGTTGAGCGATGGAATGAAGGCCCTTGTGACCGACAATTCGGAGCATAGCTTTTTTTTCCTGAATTTATTCACCAAATCCAATGGTGCCTTACCCCCATTCTTTGTGTTTGTGGGGTTCTTGGGTCCCTTATTCGGTATCGGTTTGGGGTTCGATGCCATCAGTTCCGAACAGCAAAAAGGCACATTAAGTCGGGTTTTGGCACAACCTATTCCGCGGGACAGTATACTCAATGCCAAATTCATAGCAGGAATAATCGTTATCGGTTTAATGCTTTTCTCCTTGAGTTTCCTGGTTATGGGCATTGGATTGATTGCCGTTGGAATACCTCCTACGGCTGAAGAATTCATGCGGATCATGGTGTATACGGTGTTGAGTATTGTCTATGTGTCTTTTTGGTTGAACCTTTCCATATTATTCTCCGTACGCTTTAGACAGCCGGCAACCTCCGCTTTATTGGGCATTGCGGTATGGTTGTTTTTTACCATCTTTTACCCCTTGATCGTCAACCTGATCATAAAAGGGTACGAGCCTTCGAAATATGCGTCTTCCCAGGCCCTATTTTTCTATAAACAGTTGAAATTTTATTTGGTTCAAATCATTCCCAATGAATTGTTCGATGAAATCACATCGGCCATATTAACGCCATCGGTCCGGAGCTTGGGACCATTGACCATGGAACAGATCCATGGGGCCATTCCCAGTTCCCTACCCCTTGGACAGAGCGTTCTATTGGTTTGGCCACAAATTACGGGTTTACTGGCCCTCACCTTATTGTGTTTTTTGTTATCCTATCTGATTTTCATGAAACGTGAAATCCGCTCAAGGGGATAAGCAAAGTTTCCGTAAAGTACGGTGGGGTATTGGCCGAAAGGAGTTGAAATCCTGGATTGCCCCGGTTTGGCCCAATGGCCGAAAAGCCATATAAAAACAGGTTTTCTAAACAAAAAAGCCAAGACTTCCGTCTTGGCTTTTCTTTCGTACTCGAGGTGGGAATCGAACCCACACTCCAAAGGAACTGGATTTTGAATCCAGCGCGTCTACCAGTTCCGCCACTCGAGCATTTCAAATAGGACTGCAAAACTATAAAATATTTTTGTTTTAAGAACAAAAAATAAAAAGATTTATCCTTTAGCAACCCGAATAAATTTCTAAATTTGCACCTCCTTTGGCCAAAAAGGGTATTTTAATTTGAAAAACAACGTATTGAACATGGCATACCAACGACCTGAACCTAAGATTTTTGCCTGTACCCAAAGTACGGATCTTGCAGAAAAAATTGCAAAGGCCTACGGCACCCATTTAGGTAAGGTACAATTTTCAAGATACAGCGATGGGGAATTCCAACCTTCTTTCGAGGAATCGATACGTGGGGCCAGAATATTCATTATCGGTTCTACCAACCCGAGTTCAGAGAATCTTATGGAAATGTTGCTGATGTTGGATGCCGCCAAAAGGGCCTCAGCAAGGCACATTACCGCTGTAATACCTTATTTTGGATGGGCACGACAAGACAGGAAGGATAAACCCAGGGTACCTATCGCGGCTAAATTGATTGCCAAAATGCTCGAGACGGCAGGTGCGACCCGTATCATTACCATGGACCTTCATGCCGATCAAATCCAAGGTTTTTTCGAGAAACCCGTAGACCATTTGTTCGCATCTACCCTATTCTTGCCGTATTTGAAGAAATTGAATTTGGAGAACTTGACCATTGCATCACCCGATATGGGAGGTTCAAAAAGGGCCTATGCCTATTCCAAAGCACTTGATTGCGATGTGGTCATCTGTTATAAACAAAGGGCCATGGCCAATGTAATATCGCATATGGAGCTCATCGGGGACGTTAAAGGCAAAAACGTGGTATTAGTTGATGACATGGTAGATACCGCAGGGACATTGACCAAAGCTGCGGATTTAATGATGGAGCGCGGGGCGATCAGTGTACGGGCGATTACGACCCACGGACTATTATCGGGCGATGCCTACGAAAAAATAGAAAAATCCCAATTAAAGGAATTGATCATTACCGATTCAATTCCAATAGAAATCAAAAGTGATAAGGTCAGGGTCATCAGTTGTGCCGATCTGTTCGCCGATGTCATGCACAGGGTACAACACAATACATCGATAAGTTCCAAGTTCTTGATGTAGTCAAAAGAAGCATATTTTATTAATTTTTAAATATAACAATGAAGTCAATTACAATTAAAGGATCAGAAAGAGAAAGCGTGGGCAAAAAGGCAACGAAGGCCCTACGTAATGCTGGAAAGGTTCCTTGCGTGATATACGGAGGGGATAAACCATTACACTTTTCAGCGGATGAACTAGCGTTCAAAGAATTGGTTTACACTCCAAACGCACACACTGCTGTGATTGAATTGGAAAATGGTGAGAAAATCGATGCTGTAATGCAAGACATACAGTTTCATCCTGTAACCGATAAAATCATCCACATTGATTTTTATCAACTATTCAAAGACAAAGAGGTGACCATGAAAATCCCTGTACAGTTGGTAGGAAACTCCCCTGGGGTTAGAAGTGGTGGTCGTTTGTTGTTCAGAAACAGAAAACTTACCATCAAAGCATTACCCGATAACCTTCCCGATTTTTTCAATGTGGACATTTCCAAATTGAGGATCGGTCAGAATATTTCCGTCGGGTCATTGAAAAGTGACGATTTCGCCATCTTACACCCAGACAACACCGTTGTGGTACAAGTTAAAACTGCCCGTACTGCCGTTGCTGTTGATGATGAAGAAGATGAAGATGAAGACGCAGAAGCCCCAGCAGCCGAAGCAGCTGAGAGCAATGAATAAATCGGGTTCTACCCTAATTAAAAAGCATCCCGATTTTTTGGGATGCTTTTGTTTTTTCATACCTATCCGTTCGTTATCATGATACACTTTCTAAAGGACCTATTCGGTGGTAACAAAAAATCATATTTAGAAGAAAAAGACCCTATGAAGAAGTTTTTGATCGTAGGCCTCGGGAATATCGGCAGTGAATATGCCGAAACGAGACACAATATTGGATTCAAGATTTTGGACCAACTGGCAAAGGAAAAAGAATTCACCTATGAAACCGCTAAACTTGGCGATGTGGGCTCTTTTAAAATAAAAGGCCGTACCGTGCTCTGCCTTAAACCATCCACCTTTATGAACCGAAGTGGAAAGGCATTGAAATATTGGATGGAAAAAGAAAAAATCCCCTTGGAAAACGTATTGGTGGTCACCGATGACATCAATCTGCCCTTCGGTACCTTACGAATGAAGACCAAAGGTAGTGATGGAGGCCATAACGGCTTAAAGGACATACAACTCCTCTTGAACACTACGAATTACAATAGATTCCGTTTTGGCATAGGTGCCGAATTCAGTAAAGGAAGACAAATAGAGTACGTTCTTGGGGAATGGAACGAAATAGAAATGGAAACCTTACAGGAACGGTTGGAAAGATCAACGAAACTTATCGTTTCCTATGTTCTTTCGGGCGTAAAATTAACCATGAACCAATTTAACAACACCTAAACCCAAGGATCAAAGTGCCTTAAAACCAAATACCGCGGATTGCGAACTATTACCTTCCCCATCAATGGTGATTACCTGCCAATAATACGTGGTATCGGCAGTAACACTAACCACCTGTTCCAATGTGGTGGATGTCGTAGTCGAAATTAAATCTACTGGGGGAGTCACTGTAGAAAAATAAACCTCATACCCGACGATATCGTCGTCCAGATCCACCCCATACCATTCCAAGGTAATCTCATTATTGCTATCCCTAAAAATCGAAGTGCCATTTTGAGGGGTAACCAATTGGGCCGGAAAAGGGCTGTATGTCGTTACGGCACCCGCATTGTAGAAATACCAAACATCACTACTTGCCGTATCCGAAACGTCTGTATTCCTTGAACGCACATACCAGGAAAAAGGTTCTCCCTTCGCTAAGGGCAATGTTGCGGAAACAGCTGTAGTGTTAACCGTTTGGATCACATTCGTCGTCAAATTGGTCACCCTCAACTCATAACTATCGGTGTAGTCAGAGGCTGTCCATACAAACTCGATCTCACTTGTGGTATCATTCAAATCACTTCCCGTGGTACATTCAGAATCCTTTTCAGGATAAACCAAAACGGCCGCCTCCGGTGAATTCGGAGTGCTGTCCTTATTACATCCGAACAAAAGGGCTCCTAGAAACAAAAGTGCGATTACCCTCATTGTTTTATGATTTTAGTGGTTCCTTTTATGGTTTTACCCGTAAACTTAACAATATATACCCCAGCAGGCAATAGGGCCATATCCAAAGGCAATTCCGCTCCGTTGACCATATAGGTTTCGACCATGACCCGGCGGCCTTCGATCGTATATACCTCCACGTTAATTTCACTTTCCCCATCACCTAAATAAGCCGTAGTCGATGTTGCAAACGGATTGGGGTACACCACGGGTTGGGTACCTAAAAAGATACTCTCCTCATATGCCCCTTGGCAAGACAAGCCCGTATAAACCTTCAACGCATTGATTCCTTTTTTTAATCCCAGGGAGATTTCTGAAGCCGTAGTCTCAATAGTTTCCCCGTTCAATTCAATCGTATAGCTATCCGACCCTTGCAGCGTCAAAACGGTCAGTTCATCCTCGTAGGAAGTTTTTGAACTCACCGTTAGGGCATCCGGTTGGGTTATTACCACACCAAAGCAATATTCCTCATAATCCACAAGACCATCGGAACCCCCAATACATACCGTATAGTCACCGGCCGACAAACCACTTAAGGTATAGGCACTGGTAAATGGCTCACTTATATTTACATTGTCCCCTGTAATGCTTACGGTATAATCCATAGACTCTTCCGCCGAAATTGCTATGGCTCCATCATTATTATCCCTACAGGATTCACTCTGTAGGCCCAGCGTAAAATTATCACTGGCGAATCGATATACCGCACATCCATTTATATCCACTTCAGTTCCCAAAGGCGTATCCAAGCATAAATCGTCCCCATCATCAAAAACACCATCTTGATCCCCATCGGGTCTAAAGGTGCCTTCGATACAAACATCCATCGTGAACGTCTTTAAGGAACCCCCATCCGAAGCGGCATTGTCATTTATTTCAAGCGTCCATTCGCCGTAAAGCGACTCCCCGTTAAAGGAACTCAAAGCCCCTAACGGCTTTATCGTTCCACTGATGGCCGGATCCCCACTACAGATAAAATTAGAGGCATCATCATCGAAGGTAGCATTCACGTTTTCCAAATCCCCACAGGAACTTGACAACAACACGACTTCGGTCCCTGCGGGGGATGTCAAGGTCACCACAAGATCGGCCAAATAGCTGTGGTCGATTTCCAGGTAAACATTTACATCCGCAATGGGCATGTCGTCATAAAATGCGATCGTCGAGGTTATGGTGGGCGTGTCTACCGAGGATATCGTTATAGGTACGTCAGTCGCCTCCTTGGAGGTACAATTATAATCGATCGTCGTAAAACTGTAGGCTTGGGAAGCATTTCCTTCCCCACAACTGTTCAGGGGTTTAACCCTCCAATAATAATCCGTTTCATTATCCAGATTCTGTGGGGAATAAGTATTGGAGGAAACCGTGTCACTTTCAACGATATCGGTAAAAGCCGCATCAGTCGCCACTTCCACTTCATAAGTGGTATAAGAAGCGGAGTCCTCCCACTCCAAAAAGGTATTTGCAGAGATATCTACGGCCCCATCCGCCGGAGCTATGAGTGCAACATCGGGAAACACGTCATCGTATACCTGTAGATCCAATACGATGTTTTTCGTAATACTGGCCGAAGTTGCTTCAATCTCGATATCATAAAGTGCTTCCGGCACACTGGCCGTATTGGAAAAAGTAACGGTTACCGTGGTATCATTGACCGCGGTTTCGGGAGAAAAGGCAATATCCATCCCTAAAGGGGGATTGGGCGCACTGAACGTCACCTCCTCCATAAAATCATTGTACGTCTCATATTCGAACGTTGTGACCAAATCATTGGGTTGGCACACCTCTAATTCAAGCTCGGCGAAATTCAATACTATTTCCGACTCTTCAATCGTAAAATCGGCCGCATTCACGGCATAGAAAATATTATCCCTGGCCTTCACCATAATACGGGCGGAGGTAGTTGGGGTTCCGGGCAAGACCACATTGTGCTCCCCGTCATTGGTCACGTCCTCTGCCAATGTCTCGGTAAAGGTCAACCCTCCGTCGACAGACAATAAAATGTCGACCTTTTCCGCATTTACGGGAGCCATATCGGTATTGGCCACATCCCAGACAATATTCTGGATGGTACCGGCGGTATAGGTTTGGCTTGCGGACTGGGAAATCATTTCGAACGGACCTGCACTATTTACCACGGAAACCGTCATCAAATCGAATACCACTTGTCCGCCCCCTATGGCATTGTCCCTTACCGTTAGGGCAAAATTCATTTCCCGTTCGACTTCCGAGACCGTCTCCCAATTGGAATTCACGGTAGGATTGGTTTCCGTTAAGTTACCCGCAAGGACACTGGATAACTTCGGAAAATATCGCGTTGGATCGTAAGATGGTTCTTGGGACCTGAAATTTGCCCCACTGGGATTGGTAGGACCAAAAGTGGATTGGGTGACTACACCGTCATCAATTTGCTCCCAAGTATACGTAAGCTTATTGCCATCCACATCGGTTGCACTCCCGGTAAGGGCAAATGCGGTCGATATGGGAATGACATAATCCCCCATGGGATCGATCGTAGGCGGATTGTTGGTAAGTTCGATGATTTCCCCACAATCCACTGTTTCCAAATACTCCGATATTTGATAAATGCTGTAATAATGGTAATAATCATCCCCTTGGGTAGCAACATTGTTGACACCGGTAATCCCGGCATACCCCATTATCGTCGTCCCACTTCCGGGTTCTGCCTGTACTTGGGTGCCCTCGGATTCGAACGACCACGTATGGTTCGCCCCAAATTGATGCCCCATTTCATGGGCCACATAATCCAGGTCGAAATTATCCCCCTCCGGACTTTCTTTTGAAGAATAGGCACTGGCCTTTTTAGTATCCTCGCAAACCGCCCCGATATAACCGGCATTTCCCGAATTTTGGTCACTGCTTTCCACCCTGTGGAACAAATGGCCGATGTCGAAGTTTGTAGCCCCGATACTGTCGGTAATGACACCCTGTGCCTCTGAATTTAAATCCGAACCATAGGGATCGGCAATACCATCGGTAAAGATGATCTTATCATTATCGGAAACAATCTCCAAAACCACCCCAAGATCCGACTCAAAAACTTCGTTGACCCTGGTGATCGTGGCATTGACCGCTGCCAAAGCATCGGCCACCGTACCACCATGATAAGCGGTATATTCCCCAGTAGTGGAAATGGCCAACCTAAACTTTCGCAATTGTCGGTCATCCACTTGCTTCGCTGTGAGGGTAGACAGTTCTTGGTCTATAGAACTTTTGGTGTCGCAAATAAACGTCTTGTCCACCTCATTCTCCCCTCCACGGGAATACATGATATAATTGTCATTCGACGTCTTTTGCAAAAACGAGTTCCCTTTTTTAGTCCCGTTGATCAACATGGCCTGTACGCCCCGATGGGAAACACTAAAACGCACCTTGTTGTTTTCATCGTTTACGCTATAGCCGGAATAGGATTTTATGGAAGGATATTTCTCTGCAAGTTTTTGTGAAAAAACAGGTGTTTCAACCACGACATACTCCACCATCTCCCCTGCTTCATTGGGAAAACTGACCGTTATGGAAGTATTCTTACCTGCATTGTTCGATTTTATCGTATTCCTGAACCCCTCCTCATCAAAGGAATAAACCTTGGCTTTTTGTACATTGAATCGTTTTGAAATCGTTGATTTTACATCGGTAAGTCCAGATTCCTGCTTCCAATAGTTATTTTGTGCATATCCGCAAAAGGAAAGAAATATTATGGATATTGAAAAAACTAGACGTAATTTTGAAACCATTAAGGGGCTTTTAAACAATTCCAAATATAGGTATTTTTATTTTTTAGTTTTCGTGATAACAGTTCAAAGCATCGATAAATATGATAAAGAACATCCTACGGCCATTACCAT
Organism: Maribacter polysaccharolyticus; assembly: GCF_028882255.1. GTDB lineage: Bacteria > Bacteroidota > Bacteroidia > Flavobacteriales > Flavobacteriaceae > Maribacter_A > Maribacter_A polysaccharolyticus. The sequence continues at coordinate 435,908 of NZ_JARBUY010000003.1, read as the reverse complement.
AGGAACCTTTGACGGGGTCCATATCGGGCATAGGAAAATTTTGGGTAAACTTATCGAAAATGCCAAAACCCATAACTTAAAATCGGCCGTACTTACGTTCTTTCCCCATCCCAGAATGGTGCTTCAAAAAGACACCGATATAAAATTATTGAACACCATTGAGGAGAAAAAGACCATCTTGGACAGCTTGGGATTGGACTATCTCATCATTCATCCGTTTACCAAGGAGTTTTCCCGTTTGACCGCAACGGAATTTGTTCGTGATATCCTGGTCAATTCGTTACAGGCCAAGAAAATCATAATTGGGTATGACCACCGATTCGGAAGAAATAGGGAGGCGAACATCAATGATCTCATTGCCTTTGGAAACGCCTTGGATTTCGAGGTCGACGAAATTCCCGCACAGGAAGTAAATGAGGTATCGGTAAGCTCCACTAAAATAAGGAAAGCATTGGAAGCAGGGAATATCGAAGTTGCCAACAGCTATCTGGGCTACCCCTATATGTTGACCGGTGTCGTGCAAAAAGGAAAGGGATTGGGACGCACCCTGGATTTTCCCACGGCCAACCTTTTCATAAAGGAATCCTATAAGTTAATACCGAAAAATGGGGTGTATGTGGTACAGACCAAAATTGACGATGTCATGGTCTACGGAATGATGAATATCGGCTACAATCCCACCGTTTCGGGCAAGGAAAAGAGCATAGAAGTACATTTATTCGATTTTAAGGGCAACTTATATGATCGGCAATTGCAGATCGGTATTTTAGCATTTATCCGTGAGGAACACAAATTCGAATCGATTGCCGCTTTACGGGATCAATTGGAAAAAGACAAGGAAACTTCACGGACCTTACTGAAAGACCATGCTTAAGGGTTTATTTTTCAGCAAGATCGATAATGCCCCTTTACTTATTTTCAGGGTATTCTTCGGAATCTTGATCGCTTTGGAAAGTTTTGGCGCCATAGTTACAGGTTGGATAAAAAGCACCCTCATCATCCCAAAATTCACTTTTTCGTTCATTGGGTTTGAATTTTTGCAACCCTTACCGGGCCCGGGTATGTACTTTTATTTCATAATCATGGGAACTTTAGGGATCCTTATCGCCCTTGGGTATAAATATCGATGGAGCATCATTGCATTTACCGTTTTATGGCTTGGGGTTTACCTAATGCAGAAATCGTCGTACAACAATCATTACTATTTGTTGTTCTTGATCTCCTTGATGATGTGTTTTTTTCCGGCAAACACCGGGTTATCCATCGATGCCAGACAAAATGCGGACATTCGCACCAATGTCATGTTTTCCTATGTCAAATGGATGATCGTTGCACAATTGTTTATCGTGTATACCTACGCCTCCGTTGCGAAATTATATGGCGATTGGCTCGATTTCAGCGTAATAGAGAGTATGATGCAATCCAAAAACGGCTACCCTATTATCGGTCCTATTTTACAACAACCTTGGGTACATAAGACCATTGCGGTCACTGGGATCGTATTCGATGCCTTGATCGTACCGGCACTTCTCTGGAAACCGACCCGGAAAACGGCCTTTATCATCGCCATCTTCTTCCACATTTCCAATTCCGTGATTTTTCAAATAGGTATTTTCCCTTATTTGGCCCTGGCCTTTACCGTATTCTTTTTTGACCCCAATACGATCCGGAGCATTTTCTTCAAGGACAAAAAACCTCGATTGGAGCTAGGGACAAAAACCCCTTCAAGCCACATTTTCATAATAATGTGTTGCAGCCTGTATATACTGGTCCAGATCATCCTCCCCGTGAGGCACCATTTTATCGAGGACCATGTCCTTTGGACCGAGGAAGGGCATCGCTTAAGTTGGCGAATGATGTTACGTAACCGGGTCGGCAAGATCCATTTCAAGGTGGTAAACCATACCAGCGGAAAAACCGAACTGGTTCAACTGAAAGACCATTTGACCCGGAAACAATTGCGAAAGGTTGCGGCCTATCCCGATTTTATCTGGCAATTTTCACACTATTTGCGCCAAGAATACCGATCCCAAGGGGATAGTATATCGGTCTACGCCCATAATTCACAAATCAGTATCAATGGGAAACCCTACAAACCCTTTATAAATCCAGCTATCGATTTGGCCAATGAAAAATGGGACCACTTTAAACACCATGATTGGATATTGCCTTCCGACCTTGATGACCAAAGGGAATAAAATAGTTAAACCCCCGATTGATACATTGATCAATTAACCTTAAATTTGCCCCTTAATTAAATTTCCATGCTACAGCTACAGGTCGTAAGAGAAGAAAAGGACAAAATCATCAACGCTTTACAAAAGCGAAATATCGATGCTGCCCCTATATTGGATAAAGTACTTCAATTGGACGAAAAAAGACGTACCACCCAATCATTATTGGACAATACCTTAGCGGAATCCAATAAATTATCGAAAGAAATCGGCATGCTTTTCAAATCGGGCAAAGCCCAGGAAGCGAATGTTTTAAAAGAAAAAACGGGCAGCTTAAAGGAAGACTCCAAACGTTTGGGCGAGGAACTGAACGCTACAGCAAAGGAATTACAGGACCTGTTGTACCAAATACCCAATATCCCCAACGAATTGGTCCCTGCGGGCAATACCGAGGATGACAATGAAGAAATCTTTAAAGAAGGGGACATCCCTTCTTTAGACCCTTCCGCATTACCACATTGGGAACTCGCCAAGAAATATGACATCATCGATTTTGAACTGGGTGTTAAGATCACCGGGGCCGGATTTCCCGTGTACAAAGGAAAAGGGGCCAAATTACAACGTGCGTTGATCGCTTATTTCCTCGATAAAAATACAGCGGCCGGCTACACCGAAATGCAGGTACCGCTTTTGGTCAATGAGGCATCGGGATATGGCACGGGACAATTACCCGATAAAGAAGGGCAAATGTACCATGTCGGGGCCGATGATCTTTATTTGATCCCGACGGCAGAAGTACCCGTAACCAACATTTTCAGGGACAATATTATCAACGAAAGTGATTTTCCCATTTGTCTGACCGGTTATACACCTTGCTTTAGAAGGGAAGCCGGTAGTTATGGGGCCCATGTACGTGGACTGAACCGATTGCATCAATTTGACAAGGTAGAAATAGTACGTCTGGAACACCCTTCCAATTCATACAAAGCTTTGGACGGAATGGTAGAACATGTAAAGACCCTATTAAGGGACCTAAAGCTACCGTACAGGATTTTACGCTTGTGCGGCGGGGACCTCGGTTTTACCGCTGCCCTAACCTACGATTTCGAAGTATTCTCCACCGCTCAGGACCGTTGGTTGGAAATAAGTTCGGTTTCGAATTTCGAAACCTATCAGGCCAACCGACTCAAACTGAGGTATAGGGACGAAAATGGAAAGACCCGATTGGCGCATACCTTGAACGGTAGTTCATTGGCCTTGCCAAGGGTTTTGGCCGGTATCCTGGAGAATTACCAGACTCCCGAGGGCATAAAGATACCCGAGGTACTTGTTCCCTATTGCGGCTTCGATATGATCGACTAAATCGGGTTTTTTGTAAACCTTAACATTGGCTTATTCCATTCTGCGTATCTTTGGGAAAAACGTGCTTTTGAGGATATTCTTGCTATTTCTTTTTTTGTGCAGTTCACAAATGGCCTCGGCCCAAGATGATTTTTTGGCCAAGCAGTATTTTAATGATGGTGCTTTTGAGAAGGCCTTGGTCTTCTATGAAAAATTGGTTGAAAAAAATCCGAGGAGGAGCGATTATTCGGAAGGATTGGTTGCTTGCTACCAGCAATTGGAACGGTATTCCGATGCGGAGGAATTCCTACTTAAGAAAATAAAGGCAGGGAACACCTATCCCATCTTACTTATAGAATTGGGGCATAACCACGCCCTACAGAACAATTTTGAAAAGGCTACGGAATACTACGACCAAGCCCTGACCAGAATCGACGAGAATCCCAACTTAGGTTATAGTATGGCCCTTCGATTTCAGAATTATTCCCTATTGGATTATGCTTTGGCAGCCTATAAAAAGTCCATGGAGCTGAATCCGAAATTGGATTACAACTACCAAATGGCCCGTATTTATGGGGAGCAGGGCCATATCGATAAGATGTACGATGCCTATATGAACTTACTCATCAATGGCAAGACCTCAAAATCGAACGTCCTCAGGAGTATCGAGGATTTTATCTCGGACGATCCCGAAAACGAGAACAACATCAAACTTAAAAAAGTACTGCTCGAGCACGCCCAGAAAGACCCGGATTTGTTGTGGAACGATCTTTTAAGTTGGCTGTTTGTACAACAGAAACAATACAGTAGTGCCTTTCGGCAAGAAAAAGCGATTTTTAAACGGATGGAAGGCGGTACGGTTCAACGTCTGGACCATCTTGGGCAATTGGCCCTGAACGATAATGAAATCGAAACGGCAAGTTCCATTTTCAACTACATTGCCGAAAAGTCAACGGACGAAATCGCCCAATTGAATGCCCAATTACATTTGATCGATATCGATTTGTTGGACATAGACCAAAGAAAACTGAATACCATCGACCAAGAGTTCAAAGCCCTTATCGCGATCCATGGTTACAAAAGCCAAACCCTACAACTCCAAATTGCCTATGCCAATTTCCTGACTTTTAAAAAAGACAGCCCTGAACCTGCCATCGATATCCTGAAAAACTGCTTGGAGCTGCCCTTGAACGTCAGGGGAAAAGCGTATGTAAAATTGGCCTTGGGGGATATTCTGGTGTTTGACAAAAAATTCAATCAGGCACTTATTTACTTCTCCCAGGTGCAAAAAAGCCTTAAGAACGATGTGCTCGGTCAAAATGCACGGTTCAAAGTGGCACAAACCAGTTTTTATAAGGGCGATTTTGATTGGGCACTGACCCAATTGAAAGTACTACGAAGTTCCACCTCCCAACTAATTGCCAACGATGCCATGCAATTGAGCCTTCTTATAGCGGACAATTCTTTGGAAGATTCGACAAAAACGGCTTTAAGAAAGTATGCCCGTGCCGATCTTCTGGCCTATCAGAATAAAACCAAGGAGGCCATTTCCACCTTGGAGGATATATTACAAAACCACAAAGGGGAGAAGATAGAGGACGAAGCACTGCTCAAACAAGGAAAACTGTTGGAAGAAATCAAAGACTATGAGGCCGCAATTTTCAATTATCAAAAAATAACGGAATTCTACTCCTATGACATTTTAGCCGATGATGCTTATTTTGCCTTGGGAGAGCTCTATCGAAAGGTATTGAACGAACCCGAAAAAGCGAAAGCACAGTACGAAAAAATCATTTACAATTACCAGGATAGCTACTATTTTCCCCAAGCCCGAAAGAATTTTAGGATACTGCGAGGCGACAGTTTAAATTAAACCGCCAACAAACCCGTAAAGTGCTTTCAAAAAAAGTTAAGTGCACCTTGGGCTTGGATAGTGAACTTGAAACAAATATTATGTACATATACAACGTTACCACGAATATCGATGAAACCATACATGAACAATGGCTTTCCTGGATGAAAGAAACCCATATTCCCGAGGTTTTGGCCACCGGGAAATTCCTTTCCGCTAAAATCTGCAAGGTTTTGGTCGAAGAGGAAATGGGGGGCTTCACCTATGCGGTACAGTACACTACGGTAGACAAGGAAACCCTGCAGTCCTATTACGAAGAATTTGCCCCGGCATTAAGACAGAAAGCCCAAAAGCTGTTCTCCGATAAATTCGTCTCTTTCCGGACAGAACTAGAAGTCATAAGCGAACATTGAAACTATGGGCAGAAAAAAGAACAAGGGGTCAAAACACTTTAAGCAAGACCGTAACTATCGCCCGGACAATGGTCCCGTAAAGGCAAAAAAACATTTGGGCCAGCATTTTTTGAAGGATGAGGGCATTGCCAAACAGATTGCGGACACCCTGACTTTTAAAGGGTACCATCATGTTTTGGAAATAGGTCCGGGAACCGGGGTCTTGACCAAATACCTGTTACAAAATGAGATCGATCTCGTAGCAATGGACCTGGATTCGGAATCGATTGATTACCTCAACCAGGATTTTCCCCTGGAACATCCGCAAATCTTTGGCGCCCATACTTCCTTTAAAGTCCTTGAGGCCGATTTTCTCAAATATGACCTATCGACCCTTTTCGATGACAAGCCCTTTGCCATTACCGGAAATTTCCCGTATAATATTTCCACACAGATTGTTTTCAAGATGTTGGAATGGCGCCATAGGATCCCTGAATTTTCAGGAATGTTCCAAAAGGAAGTCGCTGAGCGTATCTGTGCCAAGGAAGGAAACAAGACCTACGGCATACTTTCGGTCCTCGCCCAAGCCTTTTATTCCGCGGAATATCTCTTTACCGTAGCTCCGGACGTTTTTGATCCGCCACCAAAAGTACACTCCGGGGTACTACGCCTTATCCGTAAGGAAAACCAACAACTCGATTGCGATGAAAAGTTATTTTTCAGGGTAGTGAAAACCGCCTTTAACCAACGTAGAAAAACACTTCGCAACAGTTTAAAAAGCTTTGAGCTTTCCGATATTCTCAAAGAAGATACTATATTTGACCAACGACCAGAACAATTGGCCGTAGCCGATTTTATCGGGCTGACAAAGAAGATAGCGAATGACTCCATTTAAACTGACAGATGAGCTTCTATTGGAAATAGAGGCGTTGATCGAAAACCAACAGAATTCCAAATTGGAAAGCCTGTTGGAGGAAGTACATTACGCCGATGTTGCAGAGATCATCAATGAGCTTAACGAGCAAGATGCCACTTACTTGATCAAACTGCTCGATAGTGACAAAACCTCGGATATACTGACCGAAATCAATGAGGATATCCGTGAATCCATTCTCAACAACCTTTCTGCCAAGGAAATCGCAGGGGAGCTTGAGGAATTGGACACCGATGATGCCGCCGATATCGTTGGGGAACTCCCCAAGGAAATGATAAATGAGGTCATCTCTGAAATTGAGGATAGGGAACACGCCAAGGACATTGTCGAACTTTTACGGTACGATGAGAATTCCGCAGGTGGACTTATGGCAAAAGAATTGGTCAAGGTTCGTGAAAGTTGGAATATCCTTACCTGTGTGAAGGAAATGCGGGCCCAAGCCGAAAACGTTACCCGTGTACACTCCATTTATGTGGTTGACGACGATGACAAACTAAAAGGAAGGTTGTCGTTAAAGGATTTATTGACCACTTCCACAAAAAGCCATATTCGGGACGTTTACATCCCCAAGGTAGATTCGGTCAGTGTGAATGAAGACCCTGAGGAAGTCGCCAAGATCATGTCGAAATACGATTTGGAAGCTATTCCCGTAGTAGATGAAATGGGACGATTGGTAGGGCGGATCACCATTGATGATATTGTCGATGTCATAAAGGAAGAAGCAGAGAAAGATTACCAAATGGCAGCCGGTATTTCCCAAGATGTCGAAGCCGATGATAGTATTTGGGATTTGACCAAGGCACGTCTCCCATGGCTGTTCCTGGGCCTTGTTGGTGGAGTGGGCGCTGCGGCGATCATGGGCGGTTTCGAGGACATGATCAGCAAACACGCCATATTGTTCTTCTTTACCCCGCTCATTGCGGCCATGGCCGGAAACGTAGGGGTGCAGTCGAGCGCGATTATCGTACAAGGGCTTGCCAATGACGACCTAAAGGGCGGCGTCGCGAATCGATTGATCAAGGAAATGCTATTGGCCGCTTTGAACGGATTGATTTTAGCGGCTGTCCTGCTGATATTCACTTGGATCTATAAGGGTGATTTTTTAACCGCTTTGGCCATTTCCATATCCCTTGTCGCGGTTATTATCGTAGCCGGACTCATAGGTACCTTTATTCCTCTTTTCCTAGATAAAAGAGGTATTGATCCCGCCATTGCCACTGGGCCGTTCATTACCACAAGCAACGATATTTTCGGTATTTTGATCTACTTCTCCATTGCCAAATTACTCTTGGGGATTTGAACCAAATGCCGGCAATTGAATATACCTATTAACCCCTCCCCTTGTTTATATGGGACACCCGCGACCAAAAAACCGAAATTTGGGGACGTCGGACCCGTTAAAAAGACAAGTACTTTATATCTTTACCATATGAAAATTTTACATCTGGATTCCAATCACCCGGTATTGATCGAGCAATTGACCCAACTCGGGTTTGAAAACCACGAGGATTACACCTCTACCAAGGAAGAAATCGAAAAAAAAATACACACCTACGATGGTATTATCATCCGAAGTAGATGTACCATTGACGCTGCATTTTTGGATAAGGCCAAAAAGCTCAAGTTCATTGGGCGTGTAGGAGCAGGCTTGGAAAATATCGATGTTGACCATGCCAAGGCAAATAGCATCTTTTTGGCATCGGCCCCGGAAGGCAATAGGAATGCCGTTGGGGAACACACTTTGGGAATGCTGTTATCGCTCTTCAACAAACTCCATAAAGCCGACCAAGAAGTCAGGAACGGTCATTGGGACCGGGAAGGGAACCGAGGTATCGAACTCGATGGGAAAACCGTAGGCATTATCGGTTACGGCAATATGGGCAAGGCCTTTGCCAAAAAACTAAAAGGTTTCGATGTAGAGGTCATTTGTTACGATATCGTTGGGGGCGTGGGTGATGAAAATGCCCGCCAAGTGGGTATTATGGAACTTCAGCAAAGAACCGACGTTCTCAGCCTTCATGTACCCCAAACAGAGGAAACCATTGGCATGATCGATGATGAATTCATCAATTCCTTTCAAAAACCCATTTGGTTGTTGAATACGGCCCGAGGCAAATGTGTGATCACTTCGGATTTGGTTAAAAATCTCAAATCGGGCCAAATCCTCGGCGCCGGATTGGATGTATTGGAATATGAAAAATCATCGTTCGAAGACATGTTCGAAGACCAAAACCTCCCTGAAGCCTTTAATTTCCTGATTGAAGCGAAAAATGTACTCTTTACGCCACACATTGCAGGTTGGACGGTCGAGAGTAAGGAAAAACTGGCCCAAACCATCGTTGATAAACTCAAGGAAAAATTTTGCTAACTTTAAGGGTAAGGAATACAAAACCCATGGAGCATGCAATCCAAAGCCACAACACCGGAACAATATATTGCCGAATTACCCGATGACCGACAGGAAGCCGTTCGAAAACTTCGGGAAACCATTTTAAGAAATTTACCTAAGGGATTCGAGGAACGAATGAATTATGGGATGCTCGGTTATGTAGTGCCCCATAGCACATATCCCGACGGTTACCATTGCACGCCCGAACTTCCTTTGCCGTTTATGAGTGTGGCTTCCCAAAAGAACTTCGTGGCCGTATACCACTCAGGGATCTATGCCAGTAAGGAATTATACGATTGGTTCGTGGGTGAATATCCCAAGTATGTAAAGACAAAGTTGGACATGGGCAAGAGCTGTATCCGGTTTAAAAAGATGGATACCATCCCATATAAACTCATCGGGGAACTTTGTACTAAGATGAGTGTGGCCGACTGGGTATCACTCTATGAGGAAAACATTAAAAAATCATAAGCGATATGGATAAAAGGGTGACAGGTCTGGGGGGCTTTTTCTTTAAGTCGAAAGACCCGGACAAGATAAAGGAGTGGTATAAGAACCATTTGGGACTAAATACCGACCCATATGGTTGTACCTTTTGGTGGAAAGACGACAATGGTAACAAGTGTTCCACCCAATGGAGCCCGATGAATGAGGACACCGAATATTTTAAGCCCAGCGACAAACAGTTCATGATGAATTTCAGGGTCGATAATTTAGTGGATTTGTTGGAAACCTTAAAAGCGGAAGGTGTGACCGTTGTGGGTGAAATCGAGGAATATGACTATGGGAAATTCGGATGGATTTTGGATCCCGAAGGCAATAAATTGGAGCTTTGGGAACCTATTGACGATGCCTTTATCTAATTTTGGCAATACTTGCACCACCCATGAATGTCCGCAATTGTTATCCTAGGCAATTCCACCGTTTACCCCATGGTATTGTTTGCGCTCTTTCGGCCCATTATGTAAGTTTTTTTACTACTTTTAACCGAATATTAACCACCAAAAACATAGATCATGTCTGAAGAAAATAAAGATTTAGGGGATAAAGCCAAGGATCTTGGTGAAAAGGCCAGTGAAAAATTCGAAGATGCCAAAGAGGCCACCAAGGAATTTGCCGATGAAGCCAAGGAAACCGCGAAAGAGTTTTCCGATAGCGCCAAGGAAGCATTCAGCGGTGCCGGAGGCGAGAACAAAAAACTACTGTCCGGAATCCTGGCGATAGTACTTGGATCTTTGGGAATACATAAATTTATTTTAGGCTATACCAAGGAAGGTATTATCATGCTTGCCGTTACCATTGTACTTGGATTTTTCACCTGTGGTATTGGTGCTTCACTGATGGGAATTTTAGGTCTTATCGAAGGCATTTTATATTTAACGAAATCGGATGAGGAATTTTACAACACCTATCAGGTAGGTAAGAAACCTTGGTTCTAAAACAATAAAGGCCGGCAATAAACGCACGGCTTTTTTTATTCAACCATTAATCGCAATATTGCGATTCTAGGTTATAGTGGGATCCCATCAACCGAAATGGACTTTATAAACCATGGAAACTCGTAAAATGCTCCGATTCGACTGGGATACCGTCTCAAAAATTTATGGGGAGGGTATTGCTACAGGGTATGCGACCTTTGAAAAGACCATTCCATCTTTCGAAGCTTGGGACAAAGCCCACCTGCCTACCTGCAGGATCGTTGCGATCGAAAATGACCATATCCTAGGTTGGGCCGCATTGTCCCCTGTATCGAGTAGATGCGTTTACGGTGGTGTTGCCGAGGTCAGTATTTATGTCGGTAAGGAACACAAAGGCCAAGGCGTGGGTATTTTGCTGATGAAAACGTTAATTTCACAGAGTGAGGAAGAAGGTTTTTGGACCTTACAATCGGGAATATTCCCCGAAAACGAAGGAAGCATCGCTTTGCACAGGAAAGCAGGTTTTAGATATATAGGAAAACGGGAAAGGATCGGGCAATTGGATGGGGAATGGAAGGACAACGTACTTTTTGAACGCCGGAGTACCTCCGTCGGTATATAAATAATGGCCCTATGGAAAAAGGGGGAAAACAATCCATATAGCTCATAAGGAATCTTTAAACAAAGGCGCATGAAGAACATACTGGTCTTATGCACGGGTAATTCCTGTAGAAGTCAAATGGCCCATGGTTATCTTGACAAGTTACAGGATGGCTTGGCCAAAATTTTCAGTGCCGGGGTAGAGGTACATGGGATAAACCAAAGGGCCATCGCCATCATGGCCGAAGATGGCATCGATATTTCGGGCCATACCTGTAACAACGTTGATGAATATCTTGACATCGATTTCGATTATATCATCACGGTATGTGATCATGCCAATGAAACCTGTCCGTATATCCCTCCGAAAAATGCCAAACGCCTACATCATAATTTCATAGACCCTACGACGTTTGATGGCACCTCCGAGGAAAAACATAAATTGTTTCTAAAGGTGAGGAATGAGATCAAGGAATACTTTCAAAAATTCATCTTACGCGAATTGCACTAATCCCCGTTGTTCTGAAGATTTTCGGCAAACTTCCTTTCGAGTTCCGCCTGAAATTCTTCCATGACGGGTTTTACCGTACTCTCGGGCAAATCGGCGATACGGATATACATTAACCCGTCTACCGAATTATTGAATAAGGGATCCACATTAAAGGCAACCACTTTTGCATTCTGTTTTATATATTTCTTGATCAGCACCGGAAGCCTAAGATTTCCGGGCTCTACCTCATTGATCATACGGTCGAACTTATTGAGATCGGCTTTGGTCTCATCAAAAATAAATTCCTTATCCGCATCTTTCAGCTTCACCTTGAACTCTTTCTTAGGGCTAATATATTGGGCCACATAAGGGTCCCAATAATTACTCTTCATAAACTCGATCATCAATGACTTAGAAAAGTTCGAAAATTGATTGCTTATACTTACCCCTCCGATCAGGTATTTATGTTCGGGATGCCGTAAGGTCGTATGTACGATACCTTTCCACAACAAAAACAAAGGCATGGGTTTCTGCTGGTATTTTTTAATGATATACGCCCGGCCCATTTCTATCGACCGGCTCATCATACCATATAATTCGGGCTCAAAACGGAATAGATCCTGCAAATAGAATCCGTCTATCCCATAATTCCTATAAATTTCGGATCCCATTCCCATGCGGTAAGCCCCTACGATCTCTTTGTCCTGATCGTCCCAAAGGAACAAGTGACGGTAATACGCATCGAATTTGTCCAAATCGATGGAATTATTGGTACCCTCCCCGATTTCCCTAAAAGTAACCTCCCGTTGTCGGCCAATTTCCTTCAGTATAAAGGGCATATCATTTGCCGTTGCCAAGAAAACCTCATAGTTCTTGCTTTGCAACAAGCGACAGTCCTTCTCCCTCAATTTTTCAATTTCCCCTTCTATCACTTCCGTGCGCACGGCCGAGGCTATTTTTTTAGGGGCTTTGGGAATTTTCAATGACGTCGGTATCTGATCGATCAAACGCTCTTTTTCATAGGCATTGGAAAGTAAGTAGGTCTTTCTTCGAAGCAGATCGGTAAATTCCTCCAAGGTCTTTTGCTCTTTTTGCATCTCTATGGATATCGGCTGACCGATCCGCACTTTTATGGCCCTGTTCCGTTGGGAATAAATTTCTGAAGGTAATTTAGCCGTTCTAAATACATCGCTTATCTTGGATAATCTATAAAAGAACTTACTATTTCGAGCGTGAAAATAGATCGGGACCACCGGCACGTTCGCTTTTCGTATCAATTTAAGCGCCGCCTCTTCCCATGGCCTATCCACAATGAGCTTTCCATCTTTATAGGTAGACACCTCCCCTGCCGGAAAAACACCCAAGGGATGTCCGTCCCCCAAATGTGCCATGGCATTTTTAAAACCGGCAATACTGCTTTGGGCATCCTTATGGTTTTCAAAGGGATTTACAGGTAAAATGTACGGGGATATCGGCTCTATCCTATTAAGAAGGAAATTTGCAATGATCTTGAAATCACTTCGATGCGACACCAATAATTTCAATAATAACACCCCATCAATACCACCCAAAGGGTGATTGGATATGGTTATATAGGCTCCCTCCTTGGGCAACCGTTTAAAATCCTCTTCGGGAATCTCAAAATTGATCTCGTAGTGCCCAAGGATGGCATCCAAAAACGCCATCCCCTCTAAATGTTTGTGTTTTTTATAGAACCGGTTTATGCCCGATATCCTCGTTATCCTCATTAGGATCCAGCCCATAAAGGTCCCCAAGAAACCATACTTATCAAGGTTAATTGCCTTGGCTACCTCCTTTGCGGTTACTAAACCCATTCGCTTTGTCATTTAGGAACCATAAATATAACAAAATCCCTGTTGGAAGTACTATTTTAGGCGGATTGAAAAATAATCCCCCTATTTATTTTACCACCAATTGCACGGTTTCATTGGCCCTTTGCTCCAATAAAACCTCCTTCCCGTTTTGCAAGGTTTTTAGGGCGTCACTATTGAAATGCCGTACCGTGTATAAGGAAACCCCTTCATGGCATACAACTTTGAACCGTGCTTTCAGGAGATTCAATAATTCCTCCAATCGGCCGAATTTATTGTCTATGCATACCGAAAAACTTATCGCGGAATTTTGGATCATGCTTACCTTCATTTTGTGATCATGCAACATTTTAAAAAGTGCACTTATATTGTCCTCCACGATAAACGAAAAATCCAAGGAAGAAAGTCGCATCAATACCTGATCTTTCTTCATAATATAACACGGTACATGGGGCTCAAGGGTCGTTCCTTTGCCAACAATGGTACCATTCCCGTTGGGATCGATAAAAGATTTCACCAACAATGGTATCTCTTTTCGTTGCAGTGGCTGCAAGGTTTTGGGATGTATGACCGAAGCGCCGTAAAAAGCCAGCTCTATGGCCTCCCTGTACGAAATCTGGTTCAATAACAGGGCATCTTCAAAATAACGGGGATCCGCATTGAGTACACCCGGTACGTCTTTCCAGATAGTGACCGATTTGGCATTTAGGCAATACGCGAATATCGCTGCGGTGTAATCGGAACCTTCCCTACCCAGCGTAGTCGTGAAATTATTGTCATCGCTACCCAAAAAGCCTTGGGTGATATAAAATTTACTTTTATCCACCCCTTCCGATATCCTGGCTTGGGTCTTTTCCCAATCGATCAAGGCATCCCGGTAATTATTACTGGTTTTTATGAACTCCCGCACATCCAACCAAGAGTTTTTTACGCCAACCTCATTCAAATAGACGCTAAGGATGGTGGTCGAAACCAACTCACCATAGCCCACAACCTGATCATATACAAAATTGTAATTAGGCGATTTGTTCCAAGCCAAGAACCCTTGAACTTCGTCGAAAAGCACCTTTACCTTTCCGAACACAGGGTGCTTATCGGTATTGAAAAGATCTACTAAAATATCGTTATGATACGTGATTACCTCCTGTATGGCAGCATCGAGACCGTTCTTCCCATCAAAATAACAATCGACCACCTTCTCCATGGCATTCGTGGTCTTACCCATGGCAGAAACCACCAAGAGGGTATTATCATGTCCTACTTCCTTTAAAACCTTTACAAGGTTCTGTACACCAGCTGCATCCTTGACCGATGCACCACCAAATTTGAAAATTTTCATAGTTTATCTAAATAATTCCTTATTCCTTTTTCATCCAACTGCACAACATCCCAATCGCGCATCACGCGAGCCCCTTTTTTTTCATAAAAAGCTATGGCGGGCTCATTCCAATCCAACACCTCCCAATTGATCCGTTTAACCCCTTTCTTGGCCCCATAATCAACGACCGCATCCAAAAGGGCCGTGCCCAGACCCGATCCACGCATGGCTTCGGCAACGATCAGATCTTCCAAATGTATGATAGGACCTTTCCAAGTAGAATAACGATTATAAACCAAGGCCATACCGACCAGTTTTGAACCCGATTCCGCCACGAAACAATGGAAAAGGACATTCTCCCCAAATCCATCCCGAACCAAATCATCAACTGTGACCTCAACGGCATTTGCCTCCTTTTCAAAACGGGCCAACTCTTTAATAAGGGTTAAGACCCCTGGCATGTCCTCCGCTACGGCTTCACGAATAGTAAATTCCATAATTGTTATAAATAAAACACAAAGTTATAAATTTAAATAATCTAATTTCTTAGAATACATGGTAGTTTCACAAAATCTGCGATATTTGTAAATAAAACACACAAATTCACTATGGTAGGCACAAAACACAAGACACTCGGAGAGTTCATTATCGAAAACCAATCCTCGTTCCAATACACTTCAGGGGAACTTTCAAGACTCTTCAATGCCATACGACTGGCAGCTAAAGTGGTAAATCACGAGGTAAACAAAGCAGGTTTAGTTGATATTCTTGGAGCTGCCGGAGAAATGAACGTGCAAGGGGAAGACCAACAGAAATTGGATGTAATGGCCAATGACATTTTTATACAAACCCTTAAAAATAGGGAGATTGTCTGCGGTATCGCCTCAGAGGAAGAGGACGATTTCATCAGTATCAATAGTCAGGATAAAAATCACCAAAACAAATATGTGGTGTTAATAGACCCATTGGATGGCTCCTCCAATATCGATGTAAACGTATCGGTAGGTACTATTTTTTCAATCTACCGAAGGGTAACCCCTGTAGGTACCCCGGTAACGATTGAAGATTTTCTACAACCCGGAAACAAACAAGTTGCCGCCGGTTATATTGTGTACGGTACCTCTACCATGTTGGTTTACACCACGGGGGACGGTGTAAACGGATTTACATTGAACCCTGCCATCGGCACCTTTTACCTTTCCCATCCGAACATGCAATTTCCTGAAGATGGTAAGATCTATTCAGTGAATGAAGGTAATTATATCCATTTTCTGCAAGGGGTGAAAGACTATATCAAATATTGCCAGCAAGAAGAAGGTGATAGGCCCTACACCTCAAGATACATCGGTTCTTTGGTATCCGATTTCCATAGGAACATGATCAAGGGCGGAATTTATATGTACCCTAAAAGCAGCGTTACCGAAAATGGTAAATTGCGTTTGTTGTATGAATGCAACCCCATGGCATTCATCGCTGAGCAAGCCAATGGTATCGCAACGGGAGGCAGGACAAGGATACTCGATATCGTACCTACCGAACTGCACCAACGCGTTCCTTTCTTTTGTGGCAGTAAGAACATGGTCTTGAAACTAAAAGAGTTCCTGGACAAATATAAATAAGAACTTGTCCGATCCCATTTGTACCCCTTCAAGTGGGATCGTCCTATTTTTTGACCAAGTATAGATAGTCATCAAAATCTATTCTTCCCGAAAAAATCGCAATTGATTTTTCGATGATCCTGTCTGCCTTTTCACTTGGGTATCCCAACCCAATGGCATACTTCTTCAACAAGACCATTTCATCATCATCGACCTCGTTATCCGCAAATATTATTTTGAAAAGATCGAACAAACGCTCCAACCTTTTTTCAGAACTGTTTTGTGGCTCGATAGGATATTTGTTCGATTTTTTCATCACCTCCTTGAATTCCGCTTCGGTGATATTCAATTTTTGTGCAAAATTATCCAATAGCCTCATTTCTTGCGCATTAACTTCCCCGTCAACAGCCGCTAACGACGCTATTGCAGCAAAATGGGCCAAATTCCTACGTTTCTCGCTATGATTGTACAAATCTAAAATAGGCATGTCTACGTTTTTAATTTAAACAAATATAAATTTTTAAAAGCGATATTTTAGGTTACAATTCATTATTTTATCGGCTACATTCAGCTTTCAAAGTTGCATAGATGTATGACAAAAGACGAACTTTACGTACTGGCGGAAGACTGGTTTGAAAAGCAAAACTGGAAGCCCTTTGCCTTTCAGAGACGAACCTGGAAGGCCTTTCTACAAGGAAAGAACGGCTTGTTGAATGCACCCACGGGAAGTGGAAAGACCTATGCCCTATGGTTCCCGATCGTCTTGAATTACATCAAGGAACATCCCGATTACAAAACCAAACACACCAAAGGCTTAAAAGCAATTTGGATCACGCCCCTACGGGCCCTTTCCCAGGAAATAAAACAAGCTGCGGAACGTGTCGCCGATGACCTGGGAACAGGATGGAGCGTGGGCATACGTACCGGGGACACGAGTACGGGTGAAAGGGCAAAGCAAAAAAGAAACATGCCCGATCTACTCATTACCACCCCTGAAAGCCTACAATTATTATTGGCCACCAAGGGGTATCCGAAAATTTTTGGGCAATGTACCGCAGTCATTGTCGATGAATGGCACGAACTCTTAGGAACCAAAAGAGGGGTTCAGACCGAATTGGGGCTGTCCCGATTGAAATCGATCACCGATAACCTTCGCATTTGGGGAATTTCGGCCACCATCGGCAATTTGGACCAGGCCCGCCAAGTATTATTGGGCCCCGACTCCATGGCCTTGGTCAATTCCGTTTTGATAAAAGCGAACCTTAAACGGGAAATCAAGATCAAAAGTATCATTCCCAACGAGATGGAAACCTTTCCATGGCGTGGGCACTTAGGCCTGCGGTTGTTGGATACCACGATTCCCATTATCACGAAAAGCAAAACCACATTATTGTTCACCAATACCCGTAGCCAATGTGAGATATGGTTTCAAAAAATACTTGAAAAACATCCTGAACTGGCGGGTGAAATCGCCATGCACCACGGGAGCATAAACAAGGAAACCCGACAATGGGTAGAACAGGCCATTCGCAATGAAAGCCTAAAAGCGGTCGTTTGCACCTCGAGCTTAGATCTCGGGGTCGATTTCGCCCCGGTTGAAACCGTTGTACAGATTGGGGGCACTAAGGGTATTTCGCGCTTTTTACAACGGGCAGGTCGCAGTGGACACCGACCGGGAGCAAAAAGTGTCATCTATTTTTTACCCACACATGCCTTGGAACTCGTGGAAGCTTCGGCCTTACAGCAAGCGGTTAAAAAGATGGCCGTTGAAGACCGTATCCCATACCTCAATTGTTTTGACGTGTTGATCCAATACCTGACCACCTTGGCGGTATCGGACGGTTTCTTCCCCGATCGAATACATGACGAAATAAAGGGCACTTTCTGCTTTCAGGCCATAAACAGGGACCAATGGCAATGGATCCTGAATTTTTTGGTCATGGGCAGCCAAAGTTTGCACAGCTACGATGAGTTCAAGAAAGTCGAAGTGGGGGACGATGGACTTTTCAAAGTGAACCACAGGGGCATTGCCATGCGGCATCGATTTCAAATCGGGACCATCGTAGGGGACGCCAACCTAACGGTACGCTATCAAAAGGGAGGGTATATCGGTACCATTGAGGAATATTTCATATCGAAACTTAAGGCTGGGGATGTATTTACCTTCGCAGGACGGAACTTGGAATTCATACGCATAAAACAAATGCAGGTACTTGTGCGGAATTCAAATAAAAAATCGACAAAGGTCCCTGCCTGGATGGGCGGGAGAATGTCTTTTTCGACCCAAATGTCCGATTTGCTGCGCAATGAACTGTACTCGGCCTCCATGCCCATAAAGAAACAGTCCTTGGAAATAAGGTCGTTAAAACCCATATTCGACAAACAACGTGAAGAAAGTATCGTACCCAAGCCAGATCAATTTTTGATCGAGACCTTTACAACCAATGACGGTTACCACCACGTCTTTTATCCCTTTGAAGGGCGGGCCGTACATGAGGCCATGGGCAGCCTGTTGAGTTATCGTATTAGCCTGCTTTCCCCCATAACTTTTTCTTTGGCGTTCAATGATTACGGCTTTGAGTTGCTTTCCGACCAGGAATTGGACATTGGGGATATTCTGGACAACAACCTATTCACTACGGACCATATGTCCGATGATCTTCAAAAAAGCTTAAATTCAACCGAAATGGCCAAA
Source organism: Maribacter polysaccharolyticus (assembly GCF_028882255.1). Lineage (GTDB taxonomy): Bacteria > Bacteroidota > Bacteroidia > Flavobacteriales > Flavobacteriaceae > Maribacter_A > Maribacter_A polysaccharolyticus. The sequence goes on along the minus strand of NZ_JARBUY010000003.1, from coordinate 416,875 downwards.
CGCAAATTCCGTGATATTGCAGTAATCAGTGGCTTGGTTTTTACGGGTTACCCTGAAAAAGGCATAAAAATGAAACACCTACAGAGTAGTTCCGAACTATTTTTCAATGTGTTCAAAGATTATGAAGCCGATAATCTTCTATACCAACAGGCTTTTACCGAAACCTTTGAACACCAATTGGAAGAAGGTCGTTTACGTTTGGCCTTGGAACGGATCAACGGACAAAAGGTCGTATGGAAACATTGCTCCCAACCGACCCCGTTCGCCTTTCCCTTGATCACGGATCGATTGAGGGAAAAACTATCCAGCGAAAAATTGGCGGAACGCATCAAACGCATGACCGCTAAACTCTTGAAAAAATAACCTGTGACACAGCACGTTCAAATACACGACAACAACTTTACCCTGCACCCGACGGGTTCCCTATTCTGGAAAGAAAGATCTTCCCTTTTGATCAGCGATGTGCATTTGGGCAAGGTAAGCCATTTTAGAAAATTCGGGGCCGCGGTCCCCCTAAAAGCCCTGCAGGCCAATTTTGATCTGATGGATAGCGCCATAGCCTATTTTTGTCCCAAAAGAATAATCTATCTCGGAGATCTGTTCCATGCCCATATCAACAATGAATGGCACCATTTTGAATCCTGGGTAGAACGAACCCCATTGGAAATGATCTTGGTAACCGGCAACCATGATGTGATTTCCCCATTGAAATACGAAGCGCTGGGCATACGATCGTACCACGAGCTCATCATCGACAAGTTCCTGCTCACCCACAAGCCCGAAAACCGAAAGGGATACTTCAACTTTTGCGGACACATACACCCCAACGTTAAAATCAAAGGGATCGGCAAACAATCGTTACGGCTACCTTGCTTTTTCAAACATCAAGATCAAATGATCCTTCCAGCCTTTGGGGAGTTCACGGGATCGCATTCCCTAAAGCCAAAAAAACAGGACGAGGTATTTGCCCTTGCAGATGGGTTGGTCATAAAAATCTGACCTTACCTTTGTGCAACCCATGGCTTCCGCTTATCTTTGCACTTCAAAAAATTAACAGCCCCAATACATTCGGGCATTGAACAACCAACTGTACTGACATCCAAATCGATTTATTTGGTCATTACAGGGGTATATTAAAATAAAAGCGGTTGACCCAAACTACGATCCAACAGCTATTCGAACAGTCTCCCCCTTTACGGAAACTGCAGACTGCCATTGCCCAATCACAAAATGCCCCGGGGAATTCCAACCCTTTACGGACAAGTTTAAAAGGACTGACCGGCTCATCACTTTCATTTGCGATTTCGAGTGTCTTCAAAAGTTCGAATCGGCCTTTCCTCCTGGTTTTCAATGACAAGGAAGAAGCCGCCTATTACCTGAACGACCTGGAACTTCTCATTGGTGAAAAGGATGTATTGTTCTATCCGGGAAGCTATCGCAGGCCGTACCAGATCGAAGAAACCGACAATGCCAACGTATTGCTCAGGGCAGAGGTCCTGAACCGCATCAATTCGAGAAAAAAACCTGCGGCCATCGTGACCTACCCCGATGCCCTTTTCGAAAAAGTGGTTACCCGGAAGGAACTTGATAAAAACACCTTGAAAATCAAAATCGATGATTCCCTATCCTTGGATTTTCTTAATGAGGTGCTTTTCGAATACCAGTTCAAACGTGTTGATTTCGTGACCGAACCCGGAGAGTTTTCGGTTCGTGGGGGTATTGTGGATGTCTTCTCATTTTCCCATGACCAACCCTATCGCATCGAATTCTTCGGTGATGAAGTGGATAGTATACGAACATTCGACATTGAGACGCAACTGTCTACCGAAAAGGTGAACAAGATCACCATCATCCCCAATGTGGAGAATAAATTTTTAAACGAGACCCGTGAGGGGTTCCTGAAATATATCTCCCCCAACACGCTTGTACTGACAAAAAACCTGGAACTGATCTATGACCGATTGGATGCATTTTTCGAAAAGGCGGAGGAGTCCTTTACAACATTGTCCCAGGAAATAAAACACGCCCTTCCCGAAGAACTGTTCGTAAATTCAAAACAGCTTAAAATCCAGTTACAGGATTATGGGCTGGTGGAAATGGGCGGGGCCATGGATACCCTAAAAAAGCAACCTTCCGAAGAAATCGTTTTTAAGACGAAACCACAGCCTTCCTTCAACAAGAAATTCGATCTATTGATTGAAAACCTCAATCGGAACAACGAAAACGGGTATACGAATTATATTTTCTGTGCTTCGGAACAGCAGGCCAAACGATTTCATGATATTTTTAATGAAGTAGACCACGATATCCAATACGCCACGGTAGTTTTCCCTATTTTCCAAGGCTTTATAGACGATGACCTTAAATTGGTCTGTTATACAGATCATCAGATTTTTGAACGTTACCACAAATTCCATCTTAAAAACGGTCATTCCAAAAAACAGGCGATTACCTTAAAGGAACTGAACAAACTGGAGATCGGGGATTACGTGACCCATATCGATCACGGGATCGGGAAGTTCGGTGGACTTCAAAAAATAGATGTTGAAGGCAAAAAACAGGAAGCCATAAAACTCATGTACGGTGATCGCGATATCTTGTATGTAAGTATCCATTCCCTACATAAGATCTCTAAATTCAACGGTAAGGACGGGGCCGCTCCCAAAATCTTTAAATTGGGTTCGGCAGCTTGGAAAAAGCTGAAACAAAAAACGAAAACCAGGGTCAAGAAAATCGCCTTCGACCTCATACAGGTATATGCCAAAAGAAGACTGCAGAAAGGATTCCAATATGCGCCTGACAGTTATCTGCAATTGGAGCTCGAGGCCTCCTTTATTTACGAGGACACCCCTGACCAAAGCAAGGCTACGGAGGACATTAAAAAGGATATGGAGAGCGAGCGACCCATGGACCGCCTCGTTTGTGGTGATGTCGGTTTTGGAAAGACCGAAGTTGCCATACGTGCGGCCTTTAAAGCCGTAGAAAATGGCAAGCAAGTTGCCGTTTTGGTACCTACGACCATTTTGGCCTTTCAACACCATAAGACCTTTTCGGAACGTTTGAAAGAAATGCCGGTCAACGTAGACTACCTCAACCGGTTCAGGACGGCGAAAGAAAAAAGGGAGACCTTGGAAAAATTGGAAAACGGCAAAGTCGATATCGTTATCGGCACCCATCAACTCGTCAACAAAAATGTAAAATTCAAGGACTTGGGGCTATTGATCGTTGACGAAGAACAAAAATTCGGGGTTTCCGTCAAGGACAAACTAAAATCGATCAAAGAGAACGTGGATGTTCTCACCTTGACCGCCACCCCTATTCCGCGAACCCTTCAATTCAGTTTGATGGCGGCGCGTGATCTATCGGTTATAAACACCCCTCCGCCCAACCGATATCCCATTGAAAGCCATGTCATCCGATTCGCTGAAGAAAATATCCGCGATGCGATTTCCTATGAAATACAACGGGGAGGACAGGTGTTTTTCATACATAACCGTATTGAGAACATCAAAGAAGTTGCCGGTATGATCCAACGCTTGGTGCCCGATGCGAAAATAGGTATAGGCCACGGACAAATGGATGGCAAAAAATTGGAAACCCTGATGCTCGCATTTATGAACGGGGAATTTGATGTCCTGGTTTCCACTACCATTGTTGAAAGTGGCTTGGATGTCACCAATGCCAATACCATCTTCATCAACAATGCGAATAATTTCGGCCTTAGCGACCTGCACCAAATGCGCGGACGTGTCGGTCGAAGCAATAAAAAAGCCTTCTGCTATTTCATTACGCCCCCTTATGAGGTCATGACGTCCGAAGCCCAAAAAAGAATACAGGCCCTGGAACAATTCACCGAATTGGGAAGTGGCTTCAATATTGCCATGAAAGACCTTGAAATCCGTGGGGCCGGTGATATCCTAGGTGGGGAACAAAGCGGTTTCATTAACGAAATAGGCTTTGATACCTACCAAAAAATTATGGCCGAAGCCATTGATGAACTGAAGGAAAATGAGTTTAAGGACTTATATGAAGAAGTAGAGGGCCACCACGAAAAAGTGTACGTAAAAGATACCCAGATCGATTCTGATTTCGAATTATTGTTTCCCGATGATTACATCAATAATATTACGGAAAGATTGAACCTGTACACAGCACTCAATTCCATTAAGGAAGAGGAAGCACTACAAACATTCGAATCCGAACTGGTAGATCGTTTCGGGGAATTGCCTACACAGGTCGTCGACCTTCTGAATTCGGTACGTATCAAATGGATAGCGAATAGTATAGGTCTTGAAAAAGTCGTCATGAAAAAGGGCAAAATGATCGGATATTTCATCTCCGACCAACAATCGGCCTTTTATCAAAGTGCTAAATTTACCCAGGTATTGCACTTTGTACAATCCCATGCCAACCTTTGCAAACTGAAAGAAAAGGAAACCCGGAACGGACTTCGGCTATTACTGACCTTCGATAAGATAACTTCGGCCGAAAAGGCCCTGAAGGCCTTGGCGCCATTCGAAAACCTGAACACCCCTATAGTAAAGGACGCTTAATGATTTTAAGGTTACCCCCGTTTAAAATCATTTACAGGTATTTTGCATAAAACCAACATTCGGGGCACTTCCGAATACCCAAAAATGTTTATCTTTCTGGTCAAATAACCAAAATACGATGTTGAAATATCTTCTTGCCCTTGTTATGGTATTTTCCATAACGGCAACTTCCGCACAAATCAGTGACTCCTTATACATACACCAAAATTACGACCTTAAGGAATACCGCATTCCCATGCGCGATGGGGCGGAACTCTTTACCGTGGTTTACACCCCTAAGGACCTATCGGAAAAAGCGGCGATTTTACTGAACAGAACCTGTTACAATGCCTCTAGGCATACCGATTACAATATTATTGGCTACCCTTCCACCTACCTGTTGAGAGACAATTATATACTGGTGTTTCAAGACGTACGGGGCAGATACATGTCTGACGGGACCTTTGACAACATGCGGCCCAATATCCCGGGCAATAACCGCAAAAACAAAACCGATATTGACGAAAGTTCGGATACCTGGGATACCATTGATTGGTTGATCAAAAACATCAAGGGCAACAATGGGAAAGTCGGTATGTATGGCATATCATACCCTGGGCACTATGCGGCGGCGGCCCTTCCCGATGCCCATCCTGCCCTTAAAGCTTCTTCCCCCCAAGCGCCGATTGCAGATTTTTTCTTTGATGATTTTCACCATCAAGGGGCCTATCTACAGAGTTATACTGCAGCTTTTGCGGTCTTTGGCTATCAAAAGGACAGTCTTACCCGGGAACCCTGGTATATCGATAAAATAAAACGCTTTTATGATGATCCGGCAGCGGATGGTTATGATTTTCATTTACGGTTGGGGCCCCTGAAAAATATCACCGAAAAATACCACTATGATAATTTCTTCTGGAAACAGATCACAGAACATCCCAATTACGATGAATTTTGGCAAAAAAGAAACATTCTTCCGCATTTGAAGGATATAAAACCTGCGGTAATGACCGTTGGGGGTTGGTTCGATGCCGAAGATCTATACGGACCGTTGTCGATATACAAGACCATTGAATCCTCAAGTCCGAAAGCAAAGAACACCATTGTCATGGGGCCTTGGGCACATGGCGGTTGGGCCAGGGAAAACGGAAAGACCATACACAACCATATTTATTTCGGGGACAGTATCTCTTCCTTTTATCAAAAAGAGATCGAACAGAAATTCTTTGCCCATTATTTGAAAGACCAGGACATCAACCCACTTCCTGAAGCGTATATGTTCGATACCGGCATTAAAAAATGGAAGACCTTCGAAGCTTGGCCTCCAAAGGAAATTGAACCCATAACCCTGTATTTTGGTGCAAAAGGCAAACTTTCGATCAACGAACCTACCGATACGGAGGCCACTTTCGAATACCTTAGCGACCCCATGAAACCCGTACCCTATACCTCGCAAACCGAAGGACTTACCTTTACCCCTCGGCGATTTATGTCCGATGATCAACGACAGGCTTCCCGAAGACCCGATGTATTGACCTTCGAAACCGGGATGCTTTCGGAAGATATCGTTCTTGCCGGGGAAATACTTTCAAAACTCAAGGTATCGATGACGGGCACCGATGCGGACTTTATCGTAAAGCTTATTGATGTTTATCCCGATGACCATCCCAATTATGAACATAATCCTGAAAATATTGTCATGGGCGGATATCAACAATTGGTACGATCCGAGGTGTTTCGGGGAAGGTTCAGAAACGGTCTTGACAAACCCGAACCTTTTATACCCAATGAACCCACCGATGTTGATTTTCGTTTGCAGGATGTACTGCATACCTTTAAAAAAGGGCACCGTATCATGATCCAGATCCACAGTACCTGGTTTCCGTATATCGACCGTAACCCCCAAAAATATGTCGACAACATCTACAAGGCCGAAGCATCGGATTTTATAAAATCGACCATAAAAATCCATGGTTCCTCTTCCGTACTTATAGGAAATTCATTGGAGTGTTGCCAACCTCCCATCCTACAGCAAACAGAGGACATCATTAAGAATTAAAATTTACAACCCCTTTGACCTTTCCAACTGCAACCAAAATTTGTAATTTGGACCGATTTTTGATTTTACCCGATTTATGAAGAAACTACTTTTTATCCTAGCCGTTTTCCTTGGCTTACAAATTAACGCCCAACATACCATTTCAGGAACATTTTCCCCTGCCAAAGAATATAAATGGGTAATTGCCTATCAGCTAAAACCGAGCTCCCAAAACTTTGTGGTCGACACGGCGATTAAAAACGGGGTATTCGAGTTAAAGATGCCGGAGAATGCTGCAGCAGGCACCTATAGATTGGTCTATGCCATTCCACAGGAACAATTTTATTTTGATGTCATTTATAACGGAAAGGAAGATATAACCCTTGCCTTTGATGCGACCTCTGGTGTATCGTTCTTCAATTCCAAGGAAAATATTCTTTTCAACACCTATTTTAAGGAAATAACGGATCTGGAACGACAGATTACCGATTACTATACCTCTGGCAACACGGATAAAAAGGATTTCATAGCACTTACAAAAGCGCTTCAAAATGTTCAGGACACCTATGAAAAGCGATCTATGGGTACGATGGCCCATCACTTTATCACCAGTAATAAACCCTATATCCCCAAAGATTCACCAACGGTCTATTCCTATATTGAAGGCAAAAAGAAACACTACTTTGATGCCTTGCAATTTCAAGATACCCTTTTACAGGCCTCAGGGTTTTTAACCGATAAATTGCTTAATTATACCTTTACGGCCCTTCCATTGAAAACGATGACCGATCAGGAAAGGCAGGAAGCCATGAATGCCAACGTCAATAAGATCAATGAAATTTTGGCCCATATCGGCGACCCGTACAAAATGCATGTTTTTTACAGTCTATGGACACAGGCCGCTACAAGCGCTTATGATATCACTTCCGATTACATTTATCATACGTACTTGAAAAAATTGGCCATCGCAACGAAAAACAAAAAATTAATAGGTGAGATCGAAGTACATAACCGACTTCGTATGGGAGCGGTGGCCCCCAATATCAAATGGGAAAAGAACAAGGTGCCCTTTACCCTCCAAGGGTTGCAAGGGGCAGAAAATTATATCCTTGTATTTTGGAGCAGCACCTGTAGCCACTGTTTGAATGAACTTCCCGCGTTGCATAAGAAATTGGAAGATTTTGGGTCCGAATCGGTAAAAGTGGTTGCCGTCGGACTCGAGAACGATTCCATAAATTGGGAAAAAGAATCGGCCCGTCTTCCGCATTTTGAACATGCCATTGCATTGGGCAAATGGGAAAGCGCCTATGCCAAGATCTATGACATCCAAAAGACCCCTACCTATTTCATATTGGACAAGGACAAACGAATTATCGCCAAACCCGAAACCGATAAAGACGTCGTGGTATTCCTGGAAAACAAATAAACCCTTACAAGGTTTTTAGGTCTTTAATGGTCTTAAAGGCGATATCGACCTGTTCATCGTTGACGATGATCGTAAACTCATTGGTCGTCGAAATAACCTCATAAAGGACGATACCTTCCCAAGCCAAGCGTTGGAAAATAAAATAATAGATTCCCGGAACCGAAACATTCTCTGACGGAAGTTTTACCGTTATCGAGGAAAGGTTATTCGCCTTTTGTGTACAGCGCTCCATTTTAAAAAGCCGTTCAACCGTATCATCCATCAGATTACTGATAACGATATTCATCTCATTTACCCCTCTGGACGAAGTATAAAACACATCCTGATTGGAATGTATTTCTTCCAATAATTTTGCTTGTTGGGTTAGAATGGTGTCAGAGGCCAAAAAGGTATAATCGGTAAGCGATGATCGCACGGTGATTTCACCGATATTCTTTAAAACCTTGATTATCTTATGGGTCGCCCTAAATTCCAAATCATCGGAAAGGCGTTTTAAAGCCATTACAATAGCCCCATTCCTGACATCCTTACCCAATTGCTCTTCGATTTCGGGCTTAACGATCCTTGAAAGCGATGTTAAATTTATTATACCCTGGGCCAAGGCACTTTGAAGAAACGGTTTCTTCTTAATATACTCTTCAACTACGGAGGAAATTGTTTTCATGGTCAAATTAATTAGTGCAAATATAACATATTGTTACATATAAAACAAATTGTGCAAAAATAAATTTAGAAATGGTAAAAAGCATTTTCCAAATGATCGATTTTAAAGACGTTTTTGTTCTTAAGGATCGTAATCACATCAAAACGGACTTCGACATCCAGATCTTCTTCCACGACATAATGGTCTGCCCCCTGCACCAATAGATCGATTTTCTTTTTGGTAATGGTCTCTGCAATATTTTCAATAAAGTCACTACTCCGCGAACGTACCTCGACAATGGCCAGAATAGTGTCTTTTTGGGCAATGATATCTATTTCGGACTTAAGATATCTGTAATTCGTATATTTGATGACATAGCCTTTATTGCGTAGGAAATCTACCGCAATCCGTTCTCCTTCTTTACCAAATTCATTATGTTTGCCCATAATATTTTATGTTTATTGTTAAAAATTATGCATTTTATCGAATATATTTAGCTTTCATCGTCTTTTTGATACATATCACCGTTATTTGGAATGCATAACAACGAAAATACTTGGATTTACATAATATCCAATTTGATTAGCCGTTAAGAATCTGCCCCCTACGCACATGAACGTTCTTAAAGCCTAAAAATACTATGGAATACTTCGTTAATTGTAACACCTCTACATTAGCGCCGTACACGACACCTTTGGATATTACCAGGGTTGCGCATCTGTACCGAAGATTGGGGTTCAGTGCCTCGGTTGAGACGATAAAACAAGGGGTCGGACTTTCAGCCGATGCTTTGGTAGATACACTTGTGAACCAGGCCATTGGTATGGCTCCAACCCCCGCACCTACTTGGGCAGATTGGAACAATGGTGACTATCCCGATGATGATGATGTCGCAAGCGATCTTAAGCGGGAACAACTGGAGTCGTGGAAAATCACTTATGCCAATGCCCTATTGGCCAATAATCTCAGGGATAGGCTCAGTTTTTTCTGGAGCAATCATTTTGTTACCGAAATAGACGTTTATAACTGTAATTCATTTCTTTATTATTACGTTAACTGTTTGCAACGTAATGCCATCGGTAACTTCAAAACCTTTGTCAGTGAAATTGGGTTGACCAGCGCCATGCTCTACTATTTGGATGGAGCCTATAACAATGGGAACAACCCAAACGAAAATTATGCCAGGGAATTGTACGAGCTTTTTACCTTGGGTGATGGCAATGGGTATACCGAAGACGATATTATTGAAACGGCCAAAGCCCTTTCAGGTTATGTCAACCGTGGGGATATTGGGTGTGAGGCGGTGACTTTCGACCCCACCAATTTCAACACCGAAAACAAGACCATTTTTGACCAAACGGGCAATTGGGGGTATGATGATGTCATCGATATCCTTTTTGAACAGCGCCCCGACCAAATTGCCGAATTCATTTGTAGAAAACTCTATGAATTCTTTGTACACCCCGATTCGAAGGATGAAGCCAACAATGCCCAAGTGATCATAGATGGCATGGCCAGTACCTTCATTTCGAACGATTTTGAATTGGCCCCGGTCTTGTCCCAATTATTCAAAAGCCAACATTTCTTTGATGATGAGGCGATTGGAGTGATCATAAAGAGTCCGTTCGATTTTTATTTCAATTTTTTGAACGAATCCGGATTTGCCTATACCGATACCAACGTAGCCGAAATGGTCAATTATTGCGAACTGCTCAGTCAGGAACTCTTCGATCCTTTCGATGTTGCCGGGTGGCAAAGGGACCGCTCTTGGATCAATACCAATTTCATCATCGGTCGTTGGTTGACCATAGAATCCATACTTGAGGATTTCTATCAGGCCGATAATGAACAATTCAGGGACTTTGGTATGGCCATTGTCGGCGATGACGGCCTAACGAGTAACAATCCGGAAACGATTGCAAGACCCATCATCGATTTTGTACTGTCTAAAGGCTTACTTACCGAATCGGATTATGAAAAGGCCTTCTCAGTATTCCGCAGCGATGTGGATGACACCTACTATGAAGGCGGCACGACCCCTTCCTGGACCTTGGCAACGTGGCAATCAGCCCCATTCCAAGTGTATTTATTGCTTCAGTATTTGGCAAGAGAACCTGAATTCCAACTTAAATAAACCTACGACTATGTGCGATATCCACGATAACACTCCCCATAAAGGCCTGGAACACCAAGGCCATGACCAAGAACATAAAACCTGGAGCCGAAGATCTTTTCTTCAGGCCATGGGCATTGCCGGTACGGGGACCATGGTCCTGGGTGCCAATATGCTAACGGCTTCGGCACCTTCACCTTTGACTGCGGCGATAGCGGCGGCTGAAACCGATAAAATCTTAATCCTGATCCGCCTATCGGGGGGTAATGACGGACTTAGTACCGTTATTCCCATTAACCAATATGACTCCTATGCCAATGCGCGGCCCAATATTTATATCCCGGAAAGTAAAGTATTGAAACTCACCGATGAATATGGGGTACCTTCCTATATGAAGTCACTCGAACCCATGTGGGCAGATGGCCAATTTAAAGCGGTCCACGGGGTTGGATACGAAAACCAAAGTCTGTCCCACTTTACGGGATCCGATATTTTTGCCAATACGGATCTGACCACCACGGGTTTCAGTGGGGAAAATACCGGATGGATGGGAAGGTATTTCGAAAACATCTATCCCGATTACCTTATCAATCCCCCAGCAGCCCCAGCGGCAATCCAAATAGGGCAATTCGGCAATTTGGTATTCCAAGGGGAAGAGACCAATTATGCCTTTGTGACCTCCAATGTCGACCAACTACAGGAAATCGCGGAATCTGGCCTACAATATAGTTTGGATGATACCCTTTTCGGGGATTGCATGTATGGCGATCAATTGAAATTCCTACGTGGGGTAGCAAATACCACCTACGAATATTCAGGACTTATTCATGCTGCCTATGAAAGAGGACAAAACCAAGTGGAATACCAGGACAATGGTTTCGCCAAACAATTGGCCCTATTGGCCCGTTTGATCAAAGGTAATTTAGGGACCAAGGTATATATGATTTCCATGGGCGGTTTCGATACCCATGGCAACCAGCCCTTGATCCACGAACAACTTATGACCAACCTATCGGTGGCCATCGACAATTTTTATGATGATATTGCCTTTACCGAACAAGACGATAAGGTGTTGAGTATGACCTTTTCCGAGTTCGGAAGACGAATTTTCGAAAATGGCTCGAACGGTACCGACCATGGGAAGGCAGCACCTACCCTTTTCTTTGGTTCCGGACTGAACGGTAGTGCCTTTGTCGGAGAACACCCGACCTTGGACAATCCCGATGGGCGCGGCAACCTCGAATACACGATGGACTTTAGGGATCTTTATGCCACCGTACTGGCTGAATGGCTCTGTGTGGATATTCCCTTGGTAGAACAGCATTTATTGGACCACCCCTATGCTCCGGTAAATCTTGGATTCAACTGTAGTGGTATCGATTTTCCCGATATTGTTTATAGCGATGGGGAACCTACCATACCTACAACAGATCCCGATTCCGAAACACCTTATGACCCCGATCTGTTGGATGCCATTGTACACAAACCTTTTTATCCTACCGATAGTACCCCCCATATTTATCTGGAAATGCCCTTTAGCGCCCAATTAGAAATACAGCTCTACAACATCCTGGGGCAAAATGTGGGTACCGTCCTTAACGAAATGATGCCTGAGGGATCTACCGAGATAAATATCAGGGAAAGAATGCCGAATTACCTTTCCACGGGAAAATATATTTATCGCATCAATGTACAAAACCAAAAAATGAGCAAATCCGTAATGGTTGCTTAACCGACCCCCACTTTACGAAAAAGGCCCTGATTATATACGATTAGGGTCTTTTCATTGATACCCCAAGCAGGCAAATCATCCAACTTCGGCCTTTCACATTTCCGTTCTTATGGGGGAATTCTCCCACCAAAATCTGTATTTTTGCGGTTTAATCCGGAAAGTCGATGACAGAAAACTTAAAAACCCCAGCCAGATATACCATTACGGCAGCATTACCCTATACCAACGGCCCCATTCACATAGGGCACTTGGCCGGTGTTTATGTCCCCGCCGACATTTATGCAAGATACCAGCGTTTATTGGGTAAAGACGTAGCCTTTGTTTGTGGTAGCGACGAACATGGAGTGGCCATTTCAATGAAGGCAAAAAAAGAAGGTGTTACCCCCAAGGATGTCATCGATAAGTACCACGCCATCATTAAAAAATCGTTCGAGGATTTTGGGATCTCCTTTGATAATTATTCAAGGACTTCGGCCGAGGTACATCACGAAACAGCTTCCGGGTTTTTCGTAAAGCTTTATGGACAAGGCGATTTTATCGAAGAGACCACGGCACAATTATATGACCAGGAAGCCAACCAATTTTTGGCCGATCGTTTTGTTGTAGGTACCTGTCCAAAATGTGGCCATGAGGAAGCTTATGGCGATCAATGTGAAAATTGTGGTTCTACCTTGAATGCAACTGATTTGATCAACCCCAAATCAACCATCACAGGTGCGGTACCCACCCTAAAAGAAACCAAACATTGGTTCCTGCCCCTTGACAGGTATGAGGATTTCCTTAAGGAATGGATCCTCGAAGGACATAAGAAAGATTGGAAACCCAACGTTTACGGCCAATGTAAATCGTGGATCGATGACGGCTTAAAACCTAGGGCCGTAACCCGTGATCTGGATTGGGGAATCCCTGTTCCCGTAAAAGGAGGGGAAGGCAAAGTACTATATGTTTGGTTCGATGCCCCCATCGGTTATATATCCTCTACGAAAGAATGGGCAGCGCGGGAAGGGAAGGACTGGGAACCCTATTGGAAAGACGAAAATACCAAATTACTGCATTTTATAGGGAAAGACAATATCGTTTTCCATTGTATCATATTCCCAAGCATCCTAAAAGCACACGGAGATTATATCCTACCCGATAACGTACCTGCCAATGAGTTCCTGAACTTGGAAGGCAATAAACTTTCAACCTCTAAAAACTGGGCGGTTTGGCTACACGAATATCTGGATGAATTTCCCGATATGCAGGATGTATTGCGGTACACCTTGACCGCAAATGCCCCGGAAACGAAAGACAACGACTTTACCTGGAAAGATTTCCAAGCCCGGAACAACAACGAACTGGTCGCCATTTTCGGGAATTTCATCAATAGGGTTGTGGTATTGACCCATAAATATTATAACGGACAAGTACCTGCCCCGGGACAATTGTCACAAGTGGACCAAGAAACCTTGGAGGCACTGAGTGGCTATCCAGACCTTATCTCGAGCTCCATAGAACGGTACCGTTTTAGGGAAGCAAGCCAAGAATTGATGAACTTGGCCCGTTTGGGCAATAAATATTTAGCCGATGAAGAGCCGTGGAAGGTTATAAAGCAAGATGAAGAACGGGTAAAGACCATTATGTTCGTCGCCCTTCAGATCGCTACCGGCCTGGCCGTATTGAGCGAACCCTTCTTACCCTTTACCGCTGATAAATTAAAGCAAATATTGGCTATGGGGTCGAGTACCACGGAGACCTCTTGGGCAGCGATCGGAACCAAGGATGTTCTTTTACCTCCCGATCACCAAATCAACAAAGCGGAATTATTGTTCCGTAAAGTGGAAGATCAGGAAATACAGGCGCAATTGGATAAGCTGGAAGCGACAAAAAAAACGAATGAACAAATGAACAAGGAAGTTGAACCACAGAAAGACACCATTACCTTTGACGATTTCTCAAAATTGGACATGCGTGTGGGCACCATCATAGAAGCTGAAAAAATGCCCAAGGCCAAAAAACTATTGGTTCTGAAAGTAGATACGGGCTTGGATACCCGAACGATCGTTTCCGGTATTGCGGAGAGTTTTACGCCTGAAGAAATCGTAGGAAAAAAAGTGACCGTTTTGGTCAATCTGGCACCACGGGCACTTCGGGGCGTTGAAAGTGAAGGGATGATCCTTATGACCGAAAATGCGGATGGCAAGTTGGTTTTCATCAACCCTGATGAAGATGGGGTCGACAATGGATTTACCATAAATTAAACCCTTAAACAAGGTAGGGCCATTAGTTATCTATTTTAAATGGGACGACGTGTCTTTGACAAAACACATGTCTTATGATGAAAATCGGCAAATACGACCTATTGCAAATTTTGGAGGCGTGTAGAAATATTTCGCCCAATGATTTTAAACCTACTGAATAAGATCAAGGTCTCGACTGCGCTCGACCGGATACCAAAAATCTAATATCAAAAAGATAAATGCAACTCATCCCCTACATCGTAAAACATACCGGGCTTCCTGAAAAAGGAGTTCTACATACGGTTGAATTATTGGACCAAGATTGCACGGTACCTTTTATTTCCCGTTATCGAAAGGAAAAAACGGGCAATTTGGATGAAGTCCAGATCGGCGATATCGTTACGTACAAAGCACAATTCGAGGCGCTGGAAAAACGAAAGGCGGCCATCCTCAAAGCCCTGAAAGAGCAAGAGGTACTGACTGCGGAACTCCAGGATAAAATAATTTCGGCCAGTGACGCCATCACCTTGGAGGATATGTACCTCCCCTTTAAAAAATCCAAAAAGACCAAAGCGGAAACGGCACGAAAAAACGGATTGGAACCTTTGGCCAAGATCATCATGGCCCAACGTACCGATGAAATCGAATATGAAGCATCACGGTTTTTAGGTGACACCGTCAAGAATGAGGATGAAGCCCTGGAGGGTGCCCGGCATATTATCGCTGAATGGATCAATGAACGTACCGACATTCGAAATCAACTACGGTACCAGTTGGAAAAATTCGCCCAGTTGACCACCAAAGTGATCGGCACCAAGAAGGAAGACGAAAAAGCCCAAAAGTATCGGGATTATTTTGACTGGAGCGAATCACTGAATCGGTGTCCGTCGCATCGCCTTTTGGCCATTCTCCGTGCTGAACACGAAGGATTCATAAGGGTGAAAATTGAAATCGATACCGATCGGGCACTTCAAAAAATTGAGGAACGGCTACTGAAAAGCAACAATTCGTGTACCGCCCAGATCCAATTGGCCATTCAAGACGCTTATAAACGTTTGTTGTTCCCGTCCCTTTCCAATGAAACCTTAAAAAAGGCAAAAGAAAAAGCGGATGATTCGGCCATTCAGGTATTCTCGAAAAACCTAAAACAATTATTACTGGGGTCACCTTTGGGCGAAAAGCGCATACTGGCCATCGACCCCGGCTTTAGAACGGGCTGTAAAGTGGTTTGCCTCAGCGCACAGGGCGAATTGGAACATAACGAGACCATTTACCCCCATGCCCCCCAAAATGACAGCAAAGGGGCCATTAAAAAGCTGAGCTCCTTGGCCGATGCCTATAAGATAGAAGCCATTGCCATCGGAAATGGTACGGCATCACGGGAAACCGAACAACTTATTAAACGGATCCAATTCAGAAACCCCGTCGAGGTTTTTGTGGTAAGTGAAGCCGGGGCCTCCATTTACTCCGCCTCAAAAATTGCCCGGGACGAATTCCCCAATTATGATGTAACCGTGCGTGGTGCGGTCTCAATCGGTAGAAGATTGTCTGACCCCTTGGCCGAACTGGTCAAGATCGACGCAAAATCGATCGGGGTAGGGCAATACCAACACGATGTGGACCAGAACAAGCTAAAGACCTCATTACATACGGTGGTCGAAAGCTGTGTGAATGCTGTCGGGGTCAATATCAACACGGCAAGTGTTCCGTTACTGAGCTATGTTTCGGGGATTGGTCCGAAACTGGCAGAGAATATCGTGGCCTATAGAAACGAAGCAGGGGCCTTTGAAAGTAGGACGGCCATTAAAAAGGTTCCGCGTTTGGGCGGAAAGGCATTTGAACAGGGTGCCGCATTCCTGCGTATAAAAAATGCGAAAAATCCATTGGATGATTCCGCCGTTCACCCGGAGAGTTACGGCATAGTTGAAAAAATGGCCAAAGACCTCGGTAAAAAGGTGTCGGACCTCATCGGAAACAAACCGTTGTTACAAAGCATAGACCTGGATAAATATTGCACGGAAACCATAGGGCTCTTTACCCTAAAGGACATCATCAAGGAATTGGAAAAACCCGGACTGGATACCCGTGAAAAAGCCAAAGTATTCACCTTTAATCAAAATATCAGGTCGATTACCGACCTACAGGCCGGCCAATTGCTCCCGGGCATCGTGAACAACATCACCAATTTCGGTTGCTTTGTAGATATCGGAATTAAGGAAAGTGGCCTTATCCATATTTCCAACCTTTCGGACTCCTTTGTAAAGGATGTAAACGAACATGTACACTTGCACCAGCAGATCATCGTAAAGGTATTGGAGGTAGATGTCCCCAGAAAACGCATTCAATTGGCCCTACACAAATAGCGGTCCAATCGAAAATTAAAAATCCTATATTTAAGCCAACTTAGCATACACTCCTATGAAAAATGTATCGGCATTGGTTTTTTTACTTGTCGCGATGGCCACCATAGCCCAGGAGACCACCGACAGAACACAGCAATCAACGTGGCAAGATCTCACCTATGACGTGGGCAATATGTTTAAAGGTATCGGGTATTCCTACACCAGACCCTTACATTGGAAAGGGCAACAATGGAAGACCATGGGAGCGGTGGCCGGAGGCACGGGACTATTGTACCTTTTTGACGACCAAACTTCGAAGTTTTTTAGGGATGGTAGGGAAAATGTCCCAAGCTTTATACGCCAATATGGGGAGTTTATAGGAAATCCTGAAAATAATTATATGGTCACCGCCGGTGTCTATTTCACAGGGCTTTTTACCAAGAACGAGAAACTGAGGCGAACAGGGGTTTTGCTGATCTCCTCGGCATCGGCGACAGGATTGCTACAACAGATCACGAAATCCTTGGCGGGTAGGGCCCGACCCATAAGCGGACAATCAAAAGATACTTTTGACCCCTTCAATGCCAGTAGAAATTACCACTCTTTTCCCTCTGGCCACGCGATTATGGCCTTTACCAACGCCTACGTAATTGGGAAACAATTTAAGAACCCATGGGTAAAGGCGGGAATTTATACCGTCGGAATGATTCCCGGGATCTCCCGCGTTTGGGACGGTCAACATTGGTTAAGCGATGTTGGTTTTAGCGTGGCCCTCAGTATCTTCACCGTAGAGGCCATAGATCGCTATTTGGATACCAAATACGATAAAAAATATAACGACCAAAGTAAAACGGTGAGCTGGAACCTTACTTTTTCCCCTGGACAGTTGGGAGTCATTGCCCGGTTTTAATCACACAAAAAGACTGGTCCATCCGGTAGTTATTCAAGAATTATGTAACTTTATAGGTACAAAAAAATGAACCTATGTTATCGGAAAAATTAGAAAAAGCACTTAACGAACAAATAAAGATCGAAGCGGAATCGTCCCAAGTATATTTATCGATGGCCTCCTGGGCAGAAACCAAGGGCCTTGAGGGTATCGCTACATTCATGTACGACCAGTCGGACGAGGAACGATTGCATATGTTGAAGCTGGTCAAATATGTGAATGAACGTGGGGGCCACGCCAAAGTATCTACCCTGAATGCCCCTAAATTGGAATTCGGCACCTTTCAAAAAATGTTCGTGGAATTATTGGAGCATGAGATTTTTGTGTCGAAAAGCATCAATGACCTGGTGCATATCACCCTAGAGGAAAAAGACTATGCCACCCATAACTTTTTACAATGGTACGTGGCCGAACAAATCGAGGAGGAAGCCTTGGCAAGGACCATTTTGGACAAAATAAACTTGATCGGAAATGATAAGGGCGGACTTTATCTCTTTGATAGGGACGTACAGCAGATTACGGTCAATAGTGCGGCAAATAATCTACCTCAATAAAATTTAACATCTTAAGTCTTATTTAGATTTAATTAAAATAGTACTTTTGTCCGGATTGCTGTTGCATTTCGTATGGGCAAAAAAAAGAAAACGAAAAAAAAGGAGTTGAAAAACCCCAAGAACAAACAGAAGCTGTTGGCGTTCATGGATTCTTCGGCGACCTTAAAAACCAAGTGTTGCGATAAGTACAAGAAAAAAGAATCAAAACGATGTAAGAAATGTCCGTGTTACGATCTGATGAAGAAAGTGGCATAAGAATACCTTACAAGGGTTCCTTCTATTCAACACCTGGAAAATCAACTATAAAAAAGCCCCGCTTCACTAGCGGGGCTTCACATTATCGATGCTATTTGTTACCCAACATAAGTAGTTCATTACATCGTATTTCGGTGATGTACCGTTTTTCACCCTCTTTGGTTTCATAGGAGCGATGGGTCAGTTTCCCCTCAACGGCCACTTCATTGCCTTTCAATAAATAGTTCTCTACGATCTCTGCCGTTTTACCCCAGGCTACCACATTGTGCCATTGGGTATCGGTTACCTTCTCCCCTTTCGCATTCTTATAGGTTTCATTGGTTGCGATAGAGAATTTAGCCAATTTGCTACCTCCGTCCAAGTTTACGATTTCCGGGTCGTTACCCAAGTTCCCAATCAACTGTACTTTGTTTCTAAGTGCGTTCATAATATCTGATTTTACGTGTTAAACAGTTAATGCTATCGAGCCTCCTTGACCCGACACTGCAAACCTATGACGGACCACCCAAATTACTCGGTTACAAAATATTTACTTTCGTTTGTAATCGTTTGTTGTCATTTGCAAACGATTTTATAGCTGATTCACAATGTTTTACATTCTTTATACCAAGCTTTTTCTTATCTTGTAGTAAGGATTGGCAAAGTCCTTTGGTCATCACAACTACAATCAAATCGTTATGGGCAACAAAAACAGTAACCTAAAATCACCTATTGCAGCGCTTTTGGTTGTACTAATGGTAGCGACCTCCTGTTTACCTAGCATCAAGGATCGAACTACGGGGTATGCCGGCGAAAATCCGAATAGCTATACAGGCCCAATCATCGACATGCACATACACGCATTCGATGAACAGCACCCCATGTTCGGCATGGCACATCCACCGACTTTGCGCAAGGAAACCTTTAAAGGGGTACGTTCCGCCAATGAACAAAAAGAAAAAACATTGGCCAAGTTTCGCGAACATCATATCGTTAAGGCCATTGTGACCAACGGTGGGTCGTGGTACAATGATGCCCCTGATATCATATTGATCGGTGATGCCGAAACCGGGATTGATGTTTTGAAAAAACAGTACAATAGGGGCCACCTTAAAGCCATAGCCGAAATGTCACCTTTTTACAGGGGCATAGTAGCCGATGACCCTTCACAATTACCTTATTTTAAACTGGCCCAGGAATTGGACATTCCATTGGGGTTCCACATTTTCCCCGGGGGGCCGAACTATGGTTTTCATATAATGCCACAAATGCTTGGCGGCATGCGAACCTACAATGCCAACCCTTTGCAATTGGAACGGGCCTTGGTAGCATATCCCCACGTAAAGCTCTACATCATGCACGGGGGTTGGCCTTATGTTGAAGATGTCAAAGCGCTCATGTATGCCCACCCCAATGTTTATGTAGATATTGCGGTCCTCAATTGGATACTGCCCCAAGAAGAATTCAACACCTACCTGAAATCCCTTATCAATGCCGGATTTGGAGATAGGATCATGTATGGGAGCGATCAAATGGTGTGGCCCGAAGTGATCAGTATCGGAATTGAAACGGTAAATAATGCCGCTTTTCTGACCTTGGAACAAAAAGAAAATATATTCTATGACAACGCAGCGGAATTTTTAGGCCTTAGTGAGAAAGAGATCATGAAACACAAAAGCGGGAATGACCCCTAAAATTCTTTATGACCATGGTTTAAAAACCTTTGGCCAAGCAATTCCCCAACCCAAGACGCCCAATAATTTTTAGATTTACCTGTTCAACCCAGTGTGCAAAAAATTCCCCGATTAATCGTATGGATACCGATAGTTATTACCTCAATAAAAATGAACCGAACAAAAGCTGTTTGTTGGCACTGCGAAAGATCATTCTCGACCAGGACGCAAACGTTTCCGAAACCCGAAAATATGGAATGCCTTGTTTTTGTTATAAGAACAAAATGTTCTGTTACCTATGGACGGATAAAAAAACAGATGAACCTTACATACTGATGGTAGCGGGAAACTACTTGAATCACCCTGACCTAAAACAGGGCAATCGTTCCCGAATGAAGGTTTACAGTGTAGACCCTACAAAGGATATCCCCATAACGACCATACAACATATACTAAACGCAGCCCTGGATCTGTATAGGAACGGTACGATCAAAACAAAATAAGCCATCTGAAGTAACCCTTAGGCCATAAAAACACAAAATGGTAAAGAACCCTTAACATTGACCCCCCCTATCCACAATGGGCAGTTCACTATTTTACCCTATTTTTGGCGCAATCAAAATTACCCCAAGGGGCTGTTAGAACAAAATCCATGTGGAAATTCATAAATGGAAGGATTAAAAGCATCGGCTATGCCATAAAAGGAGCCGTACTATTGGTTAAAACGGAACATAGCATCATCGCCCAATTATGCGTCTTCCTGTTCTTGACGATCCTTGGTTTGGTATTCGATATTTCCAAACAGGATTGGATCGACCAGATATTGGCCATGGGACTTGTCCTTAGTGTGGAAGGCCTAAATACCGCAGCGGAAAAACTGGCCGATTTCGTACACTTGGAAAACCATCCGAAAATCGGTTTTATAAAGGACATTTCCGCCGGTGCGGTTACATTCGCGGCACTATCGTGTTCGATCGTCATATTCCTGATCTACTATCCATATTTCAAGGATTGTTTCGGTTTATAAAAACGGGTTATAAACCTATGGTCCCTTTTATATTTTGGACCCCAATATCACATTTCACTTTTGTGCCCCATTAATTTAAAAGGTTCCCTTACCCTAAAAGTGGTACCATTTAGTCAATGTCTTATATGCATTTATCCATTCCTTGTTTTAGTGGAGTACAACATTTAAATTTGATGGCCTTGAAAAGGCCAATAAATCGATAGGCATCCAAGACGTTGGTGGGTATTTTTTACCTATAAAGTCCTTCTGATATCCTAACGCCCACTGACTTTTTTGAAAGTACCATTTTAAAACCATAGCATGCTAAAAACCCCGAGAATCCACCAAACCCTTTTTTATCTTATGATCACTGTTTTTTTAACCGGTTGTGGCAACAAACCGGCCGTATCGGTAATCGATATTACCCAAA
Source organism: Maribacter polysaccharolyticus (assembly GCF_028882255.1). Taxonomy (GTDB): domain Bacteria; phylum Bacteroidota; class Bacteroidia; order Flavobacteriales; family Flavobacteriaceae; genus Maribacter_A; species Maribacter_A polysaccharolyticus. Next base: position 394,981 of record NZ_JARBUY010000003.1, on the reverse strand, counting down.
ATTGGACCTTCAAGTCCACTAAGGATACGCTTTGGAACAAAGCCAAGGTTCCGGGTACCGTACATACCGATTTAATGGAAATCGGTAAAATACCCGACCCGTTTTACCGCCTGAATGAGCATGGGCTTCAATGGATCGACAAGGAAGACTGGGAATATAAAACCAGTTTTACCCTCACTGAGGAAGACTTGGACAAACAGGAATTTGAACTCGACTTTTCGGGATTGGACACCTATGGTTCCATTTACCTGAACGATACCCTGATCTTAAAGACCGATAATATGTTCAGAAGTTATTCGGCCAGGGTAAAATCAAAATTGAAAGTAGGTGGGAACAACCTTCGGGTGGTATTGGAATCGCCCATTAAAAAAGGATTGAAAAAATACGATGCCTTGGGCTATCGGATTCCGGTTTCAGACAATGACCTGGCCAATATCGGTCAGGTAGTAGGGGATAAAAAAGTAAGTATTTTCACACGTAAGGCCGGTTACCACTTTGGTTGGGACTGGGGACCCCGCTTGGTTACCTCCGGTATCTGGAGACCCGTAAAACTCCGCAGTTGGAACCACCATAAAATCGATGACCTGTTCATTCAGCAAGATACTTTGGGCAAAAGTGCCCGTTTGACCGCACAACTTGAATTGACTGCCAATGAAATGGATGAAAAATCCGAAATCGAGATCCTGGTCAATGATTCCCTCATCAAAAAACAGGAAGTCGCATTAGCCGTAGGAAAGAACACCTTCCACATCCCTTTTAACATTGAGAATCCCGAATTATGGTGGCCCAATGGCATGGGGGAACAAGTATTGTACAATATCGAAGTGAAAGTTATTTCGGACTCGTACATAGACCAAAAATCCCATAAAATAGGTTTACGAACCGTGGAATTGGTGAGGGAACCCGACACCTACGGAACCTCATTCTACTTTAAGGTAAACGGTCATCCCGTATTTATGAAAGGGGCCAATTATATCCCTCAGGATGTTTTTCTTCCACGTGCAAAAGAAGCCGATTACGAGCATATTCTTTCCTCTGCCAAAGCAGCGAACATGAACATGATCCGCGTTTGGGGCGGAGGTATTTATGAGCATGACCGATTTTATGGCATGTGCGATGAAATGGGATTGCTCGTATGGCAAGATTTTATGTTCGCCTGTGCCATGTTCCCGGGAGACCAAAACTTTCTTGATAATGTAAAACAAGAGGCCATCGATAATGTAAAAAGACTTCGAAACCACACGTCCATTGCCTTATGGTGCGGCAATAATGAAATTCTTTCCGCTTGGGAAAATTGGGGTTGGAAAAATCAGGCCATCAAAGAACAATCCCAAGAAATTTCCGATACCATTTGGAAGGCCTATGACGACATTTTCCATAAAATACTGCCAGAAGTCGTTCAACATTATGATGGTAATCGTTCTTATTGGCCCTCATCCCCTGAAAGTGATTTTGGGCAACCGGAATCCTTGGAACAAGGGGATGCCCATTATTGGATGGTCTGGTGGGGCAAGGAACCCTTTGAAAAGTACACCACTGAAATTCCCCGTTTTATGTCGGAATACGGATTTCAATCCTTTCCGGAAATGTCAAGTGTAGCCCAATATACGGTCAAAGAAGATCACGACATCTATTCTGAGGTCATGAAATCGCATCAACGGTCAAGCATCGGTAATGAAACCATCGAAGAATATATGCTTCGTCATTATAAAAGACCTAAGGACTTCGATAGCTTTCTTTATGTAAGCCAGCTCTTGCAGGCCCATGGCATCAAAGTAGGGATTGAAGCCCATAGAAGAAACCGAGACCGCTGTATGGGAAGTCTTTATTGGCAAATCAACGACTGTTGGCCTGTCGCATCTTGGTCGAGCATCGATTATTACGGCAAATGGAAGGCACTCCACTACGAAGCAAAGAAATCGTTCGAAAACCTCTTGATCACCTATGAAGACCAAAGGGATAGTGTAAAGGTATTCGTTGTCTCGGATTCCCTAAAACCCATAGATGCCAAACTGAAGCTGCAATTGCGCGATTTTGATGGCAATGTAATCACTAAATGGGAAGAAGTGGTCGTTGTTGAGCCCAACCAAAGTAAGTCCTATCTAACCATTCCAAAAAGTGAATTGGTCAATAGGAATATTTCTAAAAATGTAGTCCTAACCGGTGAATTGATCCAAGGCGACAAGGTAGTGGCCCAGAATTTTAAATACCTATCGCCCTTCAAGACCTTGGATTTTCCCGATCCGGAACTTTCTTTCACCGTAAAAGAAAATACCGACCGGTTTGAAGTAACCTTGAGTACCCGGAAATTGGCTAAAAACGTTTTTATCTCCTCAGGCTCCGATGCCAATTTCTCGGACAACTATTTTGATATGCTCCCGAACACCCGTAAAACCATTACCGTTGCGAAAGGTGAAACTGAAACCTTGGAATCATTCAGGGGCAATCTAAAGGTGATTACTTTAGTGGATACCATTGGCCTGGATAGGATATAATCGAACTTACACGAAACCTCAAAACAAAAATCAATTAAAAATGCAAGCATTAAAAAATCTATCCATCGTATTGTTTTTCTCCTCATTTTCGGTGTTGTTCGCTCAAAAACCGCAATTTTCAGACCTACTTCAGAATATCGATTCCAGGGAAAAAGTTTCGCTGAACGGCTTGTGGGATATCATTATCGACCCTTTGGAAAACGGGTATTACAACCATAGACTACAACCCATGGACAATGGGTTTTTCAAGAACGCCAAAATGCAATCCCCTTCCGATCTTATCGAATATAACTTTGATACCAGTGACCAGATCATGGTACCCGGGGACTGGAATTCGCAAATGGAAAAATTATACTACTTCGAAGGTACCGTTTGGTATAAAAAAGATTTCAACTACACGCCAACCGCCAAAGAATTGGTCTATTTGTATTTTGAGGCCGTGAATTACGAAGCGATCGTATACCTTAATGGGGAACGCATCGGCACCCATACCGGAGGTTATACCCCATTTCAATTCGAAGTTACCGACAAGCTCAAAAAAGGAAATAATTTTGTTGTGGTCAAGGTCGACAATAAACGAAAAAGGGAAAATGTACCTACCGTAAACCAAGATTGGTGGAACTATGGGGGCATTACCCGATCCGTACATTTGATTTCCACGCCCGTAACCCATATTTCCGATTATTCCATTCAATTGGCAAAAGGTTCTACTACTACCATTGAAGGTTGGGTCAACGTAGAAAATGCCGTAAATGGCGAGAGGGTGGAAATAAGCATTCCCGAACTTCGCAAAACCATACATTCGGTAATAGAAAACGGAACCGCCCATTTCTCGATAAAGGCAAAACCCAAGCTTTGGGAACCCAACGACCCCAAGCTTTACGAGGTTTCAATAAAAACGACAACCGACAAACTAACGGATGCCATCGGCTTTAGGACGATTTCTACCCAAGGATCCAAAATCGTACTGAATGGCAAGGAGGTTTTTCTTAAGGGAATAAGTATCCATGAAGAGGCTCCTTTTAAGACAGGGCGTGTCACCACGAAGGAAGAATGTAGGATATTGTTACAATGGGCCAAGGAATTGGGCTGTAACTATATCCGATTGGCCCACTATCCCCATAGTGAAACCATGGTGCGCGAAGCTGAAAAGATGGGCTTTATGATTTGGTCGGAAATCCCTGTGTATTGGACCATCCTATTCGACAATACCGATACCTATGCCAACGCCAAGAACCAACTCACGGAAATGATTTCCCGTGACAAGAATAGGGCCGCCATCCTCATGTGGTCGGTGGCCAATGAAACCCCGGAAAGTGATGCCCGACTTGAATTCTTGGGCAATTTGGCCGAAGAGGCCAGAAAATTGGACCCTACCCGACTGATTACAGCGGCCTTGGATACCCAAAGTGAAGGGGAAAACGGTAAACTGATCGAAGATCCCTTAGGAAAGGCCGTCGATGTTATTGGCATAAACCACTATTGTGGATGGTATGTGGATGAACCCGAAAACTGCTCCTCATTAAAATGGGCAAGTGCCTATGACAAACCCATGGTCATGAGCGAAGTGGGCGGAGGTGCCTTATATGGCCTACATGGGGAAAAGAATGAACGCTGGACCGAAGAATACCAAGCCCATCTCTATAAGACCAATATCGAAATGATGCGGAATATCGATTTCCTTTCCGGATTGTCCCCATGGATTTTAATGGATTTCCGTTCTTCCAGACGCCCTTTGAAAAGGATTCAGGAAGATTTCAACAGAAAAGGACTGATTTCCGAACAAGGTATGAAAAAGCAGGCTTTTTATATCCTTCGTGATTACTACCTCAAGGAGAACAATTAAGATCGTTACCAATAAACCCCGGTTATGGGAACACCTTTTTCCAATGACCGGGGTTTCTTTATGCCTTCGTCTTGGCCCAGACCGGATAGATACAAGGAAAACTCCCTCCCCTTCCGTAAATTTCCCCTAGGTTTCTTATCTTTCTGCAACCGTTTCGGAACACATCGAAAAACCTAAATACCGACCGTATGAAACCTTTGCATCTTTTATTCCTTGCCCTTCTTATTTTACCACTTTCCGTACAATCCCAAAAACGCAAAAAGAAATCGACGCCTCCTGCCATCAGCGTGCAAGATTCGATGTTCCATGGATTAAAATGGCGTAATATAGGTCCGTTTCGCGGCGGAAGAAGTGTAGCCGCTACAGGAGTTGTCGGTCTACCAATGACCTATTATATGGGAAGTACAGGTGGAGGGGTTTGGAAAACGGTGGATGACGGAATTACCTGGAAAAACGTTTCTGACGGATTTTTCCAAACAGGTACCGTAGGCGATATTGCAGTATCTGAAAGTAATCCCAACCTTGTTGTCGTAGGTATGGGCGAACATGCGGCCCGTGGGGTAATGACCTCAATGGGAGACGGGGTATACAAATCAACCGATGCCGGAAAAACCTGGGAACATATAGGCCTGGACAGTACCCGGCATATTTCGGACGTCATCATACACCCTACCGACCCCGAAATCCTATTTGTTGCGGCACAAGGCGCACAATACGGCCCATCGCCAGATCGAGGGGTCTACCGCTCGTTGGATGGAGGAAAAAATTGGGAAAAAGTATTGTTCGTCAATGACATTACCGGGGCTTCATCCTTATCGATGGATATGGAAAACCCATTGATCTTATACGCGGCCCTATGGCAGCACGAAAGGTTGCCTTGGACCATTACCTCGGGCGGAAAGGATTCGGGCCTATACAAATCAACGGATGGGGGAAACACATGGGAAAAAATGAAGGAAGGCTTGCCCAAAGAATTCGGGAAAGCCGGGATTTCGGTATCCCGGGCCAATCCGGAAAGGGTCTTTGCCGTTCTAGAAGCCGAAGGCGATAAAGGTGGGGTGTACCGCTCCGATGATGCAGGTAAGAAATGGACCCAAGTAAACAAAGACCGGATCAATATAGCGCGCTCTTGGTATTATATGGAAATATTTGCCGACCCCGTGGATGAAAACCTCGTGTACGTCCTGAATGCCCCCGTAACAAAATCAATCGATGGCGGCAAGAGTTTTAAACCCCTTGCAACCCCCCATGGGGACAACCATGATCTTTGGATCCATCCGACCAACAATAATGTCATGATCAATTCCAATGACGGGGGTGCCAATATTTCAAATAACGGTGGTAAAAGCTGGAGTTCCCAACAGAATCAGCCTACCTCCCAATTCTATCGCGTCATCACCGATAATCTGGTGCCCTATAATATATATGGAGGCCAGCAGGACAATTCGGCCATTGCCATTGCCAGTCGTACGAATGACCAAGGTATTGATTGGAAAGATTGGTATTCGGTCGCCGGTTGTGAAAGTGCCTACTTGGCCTTTGACCCTGATAACCCGGATATGGTATTTGGGGGATGTTACCAAGGTATCATCGAAAAATGGGTGCGTGCTTCCCGAGAAGCGAAATCAATCAAGGAATATCCGGAACTAGGATTGGGGAATGCCCCGGAAAATTTCAAATTCAGATACAATTGGAACGCTCCCATTATCAGTTCACCCCATAATAGAAGTACGATATACCATGCAGGGAACGTCGTATTCAGATCTATCGACCATGGAACTAGTTGGGAGGTCGTAAGTCCGGACCTAACCCGAAACGACAAATCGCAACAAGGCCCTGGCTCCGGTCCGTACACCAATGAGGCAGCCGGTGGCGAAAACTACAATACCATTATGTATTTAGTGGAGTCCCCACACGAAAAAGGAGTGTTATGGGCCGGTAGTGATGACGGACTCATTCACCTTACACAAGATGGCGGTAAAAATTGGAAAAATGTCACTCCCCCTAATGTAAAGGAGGGAATCGTAAATAGTATCGAGGTCTCTCCCCATGATCCGGCAACGGCATACGTGGTTGTCATGCGCTACAAACAAATGGACCTAAAACCCTATATCTATAAGACCTCCGATTACGGAACCACTTGGTATAATATAACAAATGGTATAACGGGGGAACATACGTTTGTACGGGTGGTACGGGAAGATAAGCGCAAGAGAGGATTACTTTACGCCGGTACGGAAACCGGCTTGTTCATTTCTTTTGATGACGGACAAAATTGGCAACCCTTCCAATTGAATTTACCGGTGGTCCCGATCAATGATCTGGTCATTCATGACAATGATCTGGTTGCCGCTACGGCAGGTCGCTCCTTTTGGATATTGGATGACCTGGCTCCCATCCAAAATGTATCCTCCCATAATAAACCAATCAGTATTTTCAAACCCAAGGACACCTATCTTTTCTTTGGCGGACATACCGACAAACCCGTTCCGGGCTTAGGCCAGAATCCTAAATCAGGAGTGACCATCGATTATTATCTAAATACCGATGCCGATAGTTTGGATCTAAAACTTGAAATAGTGTTCAAGGGCGAAACCATTAGTACCTATACCAACAAAAAACCCAAGGATTTCAAATCGTGGCCCGGCGGTCCATCAAAACCCGAAACACTTCCATCTAAAAAAGGATATAACCGATTTACATGGGATTTTAGAAAGGAAACCTTGCCTGCAGTGGACAAGGTCTTTGTTTACGGCAGCTATGCCGGCTCCCACATTGGCCCCGGCACGTACCAATTGATACTGACCTTGGACGGATCGACGGCCGAGACCGAAGTGACCGTTCTAAAAAATCCGAATGTTGAAGGTTCACCGGCGGACTATGGGGAACAACAAGCCGTATTGACACAGATCGAGAGCAGTATAAAAAGCATTCACGAATCGGTGACCGCCATGCGGTCGGCCAAAACCCAATTGCAACGCTATGCCGAACTGTTAAAAGACAATGAAAAGGCCAAATCGCTATTGGATAAGGGGAAAACACTGTTGGAACGCATTGATACCTGGGAACAGCACTTGATCCAACCCAAACAAAAAACCTTTCAGGATGTAATCAATTTCAATAACCGTCTCAATGCGGAATTTATGGAACTGAAGAGTTATGTGGATGTTGCGGAACCCAAAGTGACCCAAGGTGCCAAAGAACGCCTTAACGACCTTTTGGCCGAATGGAAGACCTATGAAAATGAAAAGAAGGCCATCGTTGGTCAAGAAATGGGCGCGTATAACCAATTGTATAAAGATTTGGGATTACCTGCCATCATCATGGGTAAATAGGCCTGGATCCTTTTTTCAATACATATCCCAACATTCCTACTGATTATGGACAACCTTTTTATTGCCGACAAAACCTATAAAGGACAAGATTTCCGGAAAAACCGACTTCCCAAAGGGGAGTATGAAAACTGCATTTTCGAGCATTGCGATTTTACCGATGGGTATTTAGACAACCAAAATTTTACCGAGTGTGAATTCATCGAATGCAATTTCAGCAACACCAATGTTGTCCATACGATCTTCAATGCCGTGCTATTTTCGCAATGCAAAATATTAGGGGTAAAGTTCAATGAGTGTAACGAATTTTTGATGTCCTTCAATTTTAAGCATTGCACATTGAATTTCTCCTCATTCTATAAGATGAAGTTGACCAAGATCACCTTTAAACATTGCAAACTGATCGATGTTGATTTTACCGGGGCCGACCTTACCCAAGCCGTATTCGAAGCCTGCGATTTGGAAAAAGCGGTATTTTACAACACCCTATTGGAAAAGGCCGATTTCAGTACCGCTTACAACTATAAAATAGACCCTGAACAAAACAAAATGAAAAGGCACGTTTCTCCAAAGAAGGGTTAGCTGGCCTATTATTGAAATACGATATCCAAATCGACGATTAATATACCAATCGTTCATAATTTGATAATTCGTATCTTTCTATCAACAAGAGCGTTATTCCATGAAATTGTCCATTATTCCATTGCTGTGCTTTTCAATAAGTTGTTTTGCCCAGAACACTGTTTCTTTTAAAGAAAACGGCACATCGCCCAAAGCTACCTTGGAAGATGTTTCTTGGGTTGCCGGCCATTGGAAAGGGGAAGCCTTTGGAGGCATTGCCGAGGAAATCTGGAGTCCGCCCTTGGGAGATTCCATGATGTTCGTTTTTAAACTGGTGTCCGATGGTAAGGTACAGTTCTACGAAGTGGGCCACATTCAACAACGCGATGAAACCTTGATATTGCAATTGAAACATTTTCATGGTTCGCTGAAAGGATGGGAAGAAAAGGATGATACCGTGGATTTTAAATTGGTTAAGATGGATGGTAACAAGGTATATTTTGATGATTTCACCATAGAGAGAATCAGCGAAAACGAAATCAATATGTATGTGGTGGTGGGTGATGCGGATGGATCTTCAGAAGAGGTAAAGTTCAATTATAAAAGAATGCGGTAACATGCAGCGAAAGTGTTTGGAATGCGGTACCGAAATCAAGGGGAGGATCGATAAAAAATTCTGCTCGGACCATTGCAGGAATGCCTTTAACAACAAGGTGAACAAAGACAGCAAGAACCTGATTCGAAACATCAATAACCGACTGCGAAAGAACTATCGGATCCTGGATAGTTTTCCGCTTAAAGACGGTAAAACAAAGACCACAAGAACCCGATTGATCGATAAAGGTTTCGATTTTGAATTCATCACTAACCTATATACCACCAAAAAAGGCACGACCTATTACTTCCTATACGATTTGGGCTATCTACCCTTGGACAATGACTATTATATGATCGTTAAACGGGAATAGTTTACTATTTCCAGTTGTGCCCACTCAGTTTTAAGGCGGCGATAACGACATCCTTACGGCTTAATTGCCCAACGACCACCCCATCTTTCATAACGGGTAATCTCCTTCGGTTATGTTTGTCAAAAATACCGGCAGCATCGAATATGGAAATATCATGTGGAATGGTCTCTACCTCTTTCGACATATATTTCTCAACGCTTTTATCCAGAATCGGTTGATTGAAATAACGGCTCTCGGATATCTGCTTCATACAATCGGCCTCCGAGATAATACCGACCAACATCCCATTTTCGTCCAATACCGGACCCCCTGAAATATGATGGATGGCAAACTTTTCCATGACTTCCAATATGGATTGTTCAGGAGAAAATGTAATCAATTTGGTCGTCATATAGTCCGAGACCAGAATAGGGGCATCAAACTCTTTTTTTGTGGACTTCCTGATACCTTGAAAACTTTTTATAGCCATAATCTTAATGTTTAGGTTCCTTTTAAAGATAGAAAAAAATATCGAACCGCATTAAATACCCCTTAGGGCCTTGGATCATTCGAATATTTTATACTTTTAAGGTATAAGCATTTCTTATGAACCGATATACAAAAGCCACTACCCTTTTATTGATACTCTTAGCGGTTTATTGGAGTTTTAAGGCTTCCATGCCGTCCTATTCCAAGGATGCCGATGCCCCTTTGACCCGGTTTTCTACCGATAGGGCGTTGACCCATGTCGCAGTAATATCCAAAGAACCCCATGCCGTAGGATTCCCTGCCCATACCAAAGTGCGTGATTACATCATATCCCAATTACGATCCATGGGCCTGGAAACTACCATCCAAGAAGGGTATACCGCCGGTGATTGGGGCAACTTAAGCAAAGCGACCAATATACTTGCCCGGATAGAAGGTTCCGGGAATGGAAAGGCCTTATTACTGCTTTCCCATTACGACAGTAATCCACATTCCGCTTTGGGCGCCAGTGATGCCGGCAGTGGAGTGGCTACCATCTTGGAAGGCGTACGTGCCTTCTTAAGTAGGGACAAGCCTCCGAAAAACGATATCATTATTTTGATTTCCGATGCTGAGGAGTTGGGACTCAACGGGGCCGATCTTTTTGTAAACAAGCATCCTTGGGCCAAGGAAGTAGGCTTAACCTTGAATTTTGAGGCCCGCGGAAGTGGGGGGCCTAGCTATATGTTGGTCGAAACCAACCGAGGGAATGGGAGACTGATCGATGAATTCGTTAAGGCAGACCCACAATTCCCTGTCGCAAATTCTTTGGTGTACAGTATTTATAAAATGCTCCCGAACGATACCGATTTAACCGTTTTTAGGGAAGACGGGGATATCGAAGGCCTTAACTTCGCGTTTATTGACGATCATTACGATTATCATACGGCCAATGATTCTTTTGAACGTTTGGACCGCAACACACTAGCCCACCAAGGCAGCTATTTAATGCCCTTGTTGGTGCATTTTGCAGCAGCCGACTTAGGGGCCCTGAAAAGCTTGGATGATTTCATCTATTTCAATATCCCATTTTTTAGACTGGTCTCTTATCCTTTTGAATGGATATGGCCCATGTTCGCCTTGGCACTCTTCTTTTTCGGTGCGCTTTTGGTAATTGGCTTTCGAAAAAAGTCAATCCATGTACGCCACATACTTCTGGGCTTCGCTCCAATGACCATAACTTTGGCGATCAACGCCATTGTGGGTTATTACAGTTGGACGGTCTTAAAATGGTTCTATCCCGCTTATAAAGATATTTTACATGGCTTTACGTATAACGGCCATACGTATATCGTCGCCTTTGTCCTTTTTTCCATGGCCACCTGTTTTCTGGTGTACCATCAATTCCGCCATATTAAAACCCCGAACCTCTTGGTCGCGCCCATTGTATTATGGTTATCGATCTGTGGTTTGGTTGGGACCTATTTACCCGGAGCAGGTTTTTTCATCATTCCCCTGTTCGCACTTTTGGCCTCGTTGTTGGTGGTGGTCTACCAGAAAAAGCCCAACGTTTATTTATTCGTCTTTTTGGCATTACCTGCCCTATGGATCTATGCCCCGTTTATAAAAATGTTCCCCATTGGCCTAGGACTCAAAATGATGGTCGCGACTACCCTATTGACCACGTTGACCTTTTTCCTTTTACTCCCCATATTTGCCAATTATACGAACAAAGACAGATTGGGGATATTAGGTTTCATGGTTTTTATGGGATTCATGGTCTCTGCACATTTCAATGCCCGTTTTACTGAAAAACACCCGAAACCCACTAGCCTTTTATATGTCTTTGACGCCGATACCCAAATGGCAAATTGGGCAACGTATGAACAAGTCATTTCCGATTGGACCGCCCAATATATAGGGGAAACCAAACAGGTTCCCAAAAAACTGGCCGACAATACCATCAGCAGCAAGTATGCTACCGGGTTCACTTATGTGGCCAACGCCCCGTCCAAGGAAATATTAGGTCCTAAAATAGAGGTGCATTTGGATACCGTCATTGCGGAAAACCGCATTTTGGAACTTTGCGTAACCCCCCAACGCCCCGTAAACCGACTGGAAGTATTTTCCAATGCCATTGAAATCAAAAAAGCAGTCGTCAATGGTATTGCGCTCTCCGAATATTATTTGACCCAAAGAAAGAATGGTAAGTTGATCACACATTACATCAGCAATAATGATGAAACGGAAATTAAATTGTCCATACCAAAAGATGCCGTTTTGGAGTTGACATTTTATGAAGCCTCCAACGATTTGCTCACCAATCCTCAGTTTACGGTTCCTGAGCGCCCTAAAGACAATATTCCCATGCCCTTTGTCTTGAATGATGCCATATTATATACTAAAACCATTTCCTTTGATTAAGAACATTGCCATTATGGGTTGCGGATGGTTGGGTTTGCCCTTGGCGATTTCCCTGATCGGTAAGGGCCATAAGGTATCCGGGACCACGACCTCAAAGGATAAACTCCCTGCTCTGGAAAACGCCGGTATCATACCATACAGTATATCCGTATCCGAAGCGGGAATAGATGGCCCCATGGCGGCACTATTGGAGGATTCGGAGGTTTTGATCATAAACATTCCCCCGAAATTGCGAGGGGCGCATCCTGGGAATTATATCAGAAAAATGGAACACCTGCAAAAAGCCATTGGGAATTCGGCCCTGAAAAATATCATTTTTATCAGTAGTACATCGGTTTACGGTGCTGACCAAGGTAGGATCACCGAAAAAACCATAGCTCGACCGACTTCGGAAGCAGGCCGGCAATTGCTGGTTTCGGAACAACTATTCCAACAAATCCCAAATATCGTAACCACAATTATCCGATTCGCAGGTTTGATCGGTGAAGACCGGCATCCCATTACGATGTTATCGGGTAAAAAAGGATTAAAGAATGGGGACTACCCAGTTAATCTAATTCATTTGGATGACTGTATAGGAGTTATAGAAGCCGTCATTACGAAAAATTGGTGGGGTGAAATCCTCAATGCGGCATACCCGTTACATCCTACCAAAAAAGAATACTATCATCGGATTGCCCAACAAAGAGGGTTGATTCCTCCACAATATGGCCAAAATTCCAACTTGTCAGGCAAAATAATCGACTCCAGTAAGCTTATTCGTGTTAAAAAATATGCCTATAAGACTTCAATCCTGCAATGATTCACCACAAAAAATATGACTTTCACAACAAAAAAGGGGTGTTTTTACGTATTAACCAGTTGATTACCTTCATTTTATCGATGAAATACATAACTTTAAGAGAACCGTAAAATCGATTGACATGGAAAAAACAACATTAAAATCCAGAATTAAATCGGAGATCGAGAATTTGATTTCCAACAGTTGCACCAACCCCCAATCGACCAAAATATTCGAACCCTTACATGTTGCACTATTAAAAAAACACTATAATGCAGCTGATGTATCCATTGACTACCATAGAAAGAGGATTACTATGGATATTGTAATGGACGACAAGCTTTATGACCCTACCAAGGCCAATACCGGTATTCCTTTACTACATGCCAACCTCTTGTTCAACAACCTCAAGGATTTTCTAAAATCGTGTGTGGTAATGGCCCCTGAAAATATCGGTTTTTATGCCGGACTCCTTCGGCAGTTCGCTAAAAAGGAAGTAATTCTTACAATTGTTTAACGTTTCTGAACCTTATCATGAAAAAGGTGCCTTAGGGCACCTTTTTTATTGCCGAATAAATGGTGTTCTTAACAACTTTATACCAATAAATTTAATAGTTTAGCACACTTTAAATTTCAAAACAGAAGTACAATGAAAAAGATGGTCTTTTTTTTCCTAATAGCTACCGGTTTTACGCTAAGTGCCCAATCCACTGACCAGCTACTGAAACATTACCAGGCATTCTATAAGGAAATGAGAATGCAAGCCGATATAAATGGGATGACCAATGCGTTGACCCACCTCAATGTACTTTCCCCTTCAAAAGCACGAAAGGACACCTTGGCCTATATCTACGCCAATAACAACCAGCATATGCAGGCGCTGAACACCATAGGGTTTGAAAAAGACGATACGGATTCGGACTTGGCCGTACAGGTAAAGGCCATTTCGTTAAAAGCCATTAACCAACCCAAGAGGGCCTTAGAGCAAATGGAAATATTGAACAATCGTACCCCTAATGCCTATTTGGCCTATGAAATGGCCGATTTAAAAATACAGATCGGTGATAATGTCGGGGCAAGTGCCAATATTGAATACGGATTGGCCAATGCGAAGGACGAAATGAAATATGCTTTTTATGAAAGACAACAACCTTATGAAGTCTCCTTAAAAGCCGCATTTTTACATTTAAAAGGACTTATAACCTATAATCAGGACAAAGAAAACATCGATGAGGCCATTGCCCTGATCGATGAAGCCCTGACCTTGGAACCCAATTTCAACTTGGCCAGCTTAAGCAAGCAAGCTTTAGAGGCTAGAAAAGCCACTCCTGCCGAAGAAGGGAATTGATCTCTTATCGGCAACCCCGATTGCACCACGTGTTCGCTATTCCCCGTCCAAGATCAATTGGGCATCAAAGGTATGGCTGACCACGGCGTTGAACTGTTGGCGAAGTTTATTATAGGAGTCGATCAATTCATTTACCGAAGCTCCCGGATCTAAGTAGTAATACAGATCACCCTTGACCTTTAGGGCATAGGTCTTGAATACTTTTTGGCGACTTTTTATCTGTGGGGTATCGAACTCCTTGGGATAAGTCGATTTTTCAAGTACTTCCTGTTCTTCTATGATATTGTCGATGGTAAGCCTTAAGTCTTCCTTGTTCGCCACCGTATACAAGGCATCAAAACGACCATCCATGGCCAGGAATTCCGGCCAATCCTTTATAATGGCATCAACTTTAGGATCCAAAACGGCTTTTTTTGGCCATTTTTCAGTACTGATCTCATATAGGGAACCCTCCTGCCCTGCCACTTCCTTTGCGCCTTCCTTACAGGAGAGAACAAGGAAAAACACTAATGCTGCACTTGCGAATTTATACATAAGGCGAATGTACGAATTTTAATAAAGGCTATATTTACGTCATATTCATTTAACGTGTATTTTATGCAAAAACCCATCTTAATATTAGGGGCTTGTGGACAAATAGGTACGGAACTTACCTATGAACTCCGAAAAAAATACGGTGCTACCCGGGTTATAGCCAGTGATATCCGTGAGGGTAACGAAAACCTTATGGACTCAGGTCCGTTCGAACTTTTGGATGCCACGGATTATAATGCTTTGGAAGAAGTCGTGGCCTACTATGAAATCAGTGAGGTATATTTAATGGCAGCCATGCTCAGTGCCACCGCCGAGAAATTTCCCATGCGCGCTTGGAACTTGAACATGAATTCACTTTTCAATGTATTGAACCTTGCCAAGGAAAAAAAGATCGACAAGGTTTTCTGGCCTTCGAGCATTGCGGTTTTCGGTCCGAATACCCCGACGGACAATACTCCTCAAAATACGATCATGGAACCGAATACGGTTTACGGTATCAGCAAGCAATCGGGGGAACGTTGGTGTAATTATTACCATCAAAAATTCGGCGTCGATGTCCGTAGTCTCCGTTATCCCGGTTTGATCAGCCATAAGACGATGCCCGGTGGAGGTACAACCGATTATGCCGTGGAAATATACCACCAGGCACTTTCCAAGAAAGCCTATACCTGCTTTTTGAACAAGGACACCAAACTACCGATGATGTTCATGGACGATGCCATACGGGCAACCCTTCTGTTAATGGAAAGTGATCCCAAAGACATAAAGATCCGTTCCTCTTACAATCTCGCGGCCATGAGTTTCAGTCCGGAGGAAATCGCCAAGAGCATCCAAACCAGGATACCGGATTTCAAGATAGATTACAAACCTGATTTTAGACAGGAAATAGCAGATTCCTGGCCCAATAGCATCGATGATTCCCAAACCCGATCCGATTGGGGTTGGAAACCCGAATTCGATCTGGAACGGACTACCCAAGAAATGTTGGACAACCTTGGTAAAAAACCAAATTAAAAACCCCTAGGGCCGCATCATGGCCGTTGTGGCCTTACCTCAATTGGCCAACTTCAATTTACGTTCAATTGCCGTGATCATCTCATTGGCAATATCCTTACCTGTGGCATTCTCGATACCCTCCAGACCTGGCGAGGAATTCACTTCCAATAACAGGGGCCCCTTATTGGACCGGATAATATCGACCCCTGCCACGGACAAGTTCAATACTTTCGCGGCCTTAATGGCCAGTTTCTTTTCTTCAGAGGTGATTTTTATGGTAGAGGCTTTGCCCCCTTGATGGATATTGGCCCTAAACTCCCCTTTTTCGGCCTGCCGCTGAATTGATGCGACCACTTTCCCGTTAATCACGAAACAACGGATATCTTGCCCGTTGGCTTCTTTGATGAACTCTTGTACCAAAATGTTCGTGTTGACGCTTTTAAACGCATTGATCACACTCTCGGCCGCCTTGTTGGTCTCTGCCAAAACAACGCCCTTACCTTGGGTACTCTCCAATAATTTTATGATCAGTGGGGCACCATTGACCATTTTTATAAGGTCTTTCGTGTCCATGGGGGATTTTGCAAAACCCGTAATGGGTATGTGGATATCGTTTTTAGAAAATAACTGTGAGGCAAAAAGCTTATCCCTTGATTGGTTTATCGCCTCTGCGGTATTTTGGCAATACACCCCCAGATTATGGAATTGCCGTAATAAAGCACACCCATAGAAAGTCACCGAAGGTTTGATCCGGGGGATGACCGCATCAAATTCATTTAGGATATTGCCTCCCCGATATCGAATTTCGGGCGAATGGGCATCCAACTTCATATAGGCCAATTCAACATTGAGGAAAACAATTTCATGGCCCCTGGCCTCTGCTGCCTCAATAATGCGCTTATTGCTGTAAAGCTGCGGGTTACTGGCCAAAAGGGCAATCTTTAACCCGGTCTTCTGTTTGTAAAAAGGCTTGTACTTTAGGTCTATTTCGTCATTCGAGAAATGTTGTAGTTTAAAACTTTCGGCCGGATTCACCATAAACCTATCCATTAAGGCCTCCCGTCCCAAAAGCATACGATACTCCATGGTATCCCTATTGGCCAAGGTCAATTCAATATCAAAAGATTCATTGCCAAATGAAATCGGGGTTTTTACCACCATACGTTCCTCGGAAATACCGGAAGAACTTTTGACCATGCGCCGATCGATCAACCTCGCTTCACACACTAAACTGATACTCCTGTTTTCCTGTAAGGGATTTACCTCAAAGCTTACCCATTCCTGAACCCCTTTATTGATTATTTTGATATTGGTGGCTTGGATCGAAGAGGTTTTTGCCCCTGAATCGACCCTGGCCTTGATGGCCGGAATACCCAATTGGTCAAAACTACACCATTCTTCACTTCCAATAATACGCAACGTGTTCTGCGCCATAATTTATCCTGATTTTATAAACTACTATAAACGTATCGATCCAAGGTTTATCGATTGAAACCAATTGGCCCACAATCGATCTGAATGGAATATAAAAACCATCGAACTTGAATTTGGATACGGATTACTTTTTCCTGACCTCGTAAAGATCGGTCCTTCTATCCTTCAAGTTGCGGACCGCACCGAATTGATTGAGTTCCCTCAACAAATCGATATCCACGTCGGCGATAAGGATCATCTCCGAATTCGGAGTAGCCTCTGCCTTGATGCCATTGGTAGGAAAAGAAAAATCACAAGGTGTGAAAACCATGGATTGGGCGAATTGGATATCCATATTCTGTACATTGGGCAAATTGCCCACACTACCCGCAATGGCCACATAACATTCATTTTCAATCGCCCTTGCCTGGGCGCAATTGCGGATCCTTGAATAGCCGTTTTGGGTATCGGTCAAAAATGGAACGAACAAAATATTCATTCCATCATCGGCCAAAATACGGCCCAATTCCGGAAACTCCACATCGTAACAGATCAAGATCCCTATTTTGCCACAATCGGTATCGAATGCCTTGATCTGGCTACCGCCTTGCATTCCCCATACCTTGGACTCATCAGGCGTTACATGGATCTTTTCATACCGCTCAACACTCCCGTCCCTTTTGCACAAATACCCTACATTCAACAACTTTCCATCGACCACCTCGGGCATACTTCCGGTGATGATATTGATGTTATAGGATATCGAGAATTCGGAGAATTTCTGCACAATGGCCGGTGTATACTTCGCTAGTTCCCGAATGGCATCGGGGGTGGAAAGGTGATTGTGGTCGGCCATCAACGGAGCGTTGAAAAATTCGGGCATCATCGCAAAATCGGAACGATACCCCGATACGGCATCGATAAAGTATTCCGCCTGTTCCAATAAGGCCTCAAGGTTCCCATAGGGCCTCATTTGCCACTGGATCAACCCCAAACGGATAATGGTTTTCTTTGTCGCTGCTTTTTTTGAGGGCTTTTGATAATAAATATTGTCCCACTCCATTAAAATGGCATATTCATTGGATGCCTCATCCCCTTCCAAGTACCCTTTCATGACCTTTGCAGGATGAAAGTCATTGCTGATCTGAAAATTGAGGACTGGATCTTGGATTTCCTTCAATCTTACTTTTGCGATGTATTCCTTAGGGGTGATCTTTTCCGCATATTTATGATAATTGGGCATTCGGCCTCCAAAAACGATGCTTTTAAGGTTTAATTTCTCACAAAGCTCCTTGCGGTAATCATAGAGCCTACGGCCTAATCGAAGCCCCCTGTATTCGGGTTTTATAAAGACATCGATCCCGTATAAAACATCTCCTTCATCGCTATGTGTATCAAAGGAATAATTCCCCGTTATCTCTTCATAGGTATGATTATCCTCATACAGATCATAATCGACAATGATCGACAAGGCGCAACCAGCCAACTGCCCATTGATCATGATCACCACCTGACCTTCAGGAAATTTATCGACCAATAGTTTTATTTGTTCCTCTTTCCAATACGAACCGGGCATATTCGTATAAGAAGAAAGCATGGCTTCCTTAAGTTCTTTATAATCGTCCAGATCAAGGAACCTTAATTCAATATTTTCAATTTCTTTTATTTTCATTTTAGGATAGGTGATAAGGTGGCCATTGATCCCTTGGGCGAATAGCTTGGGAGTTATAGGTATGGTTACCCCAATAAAGGGGTAACCATTGAAAAATTGAATTGATTGTTCGTGCCGAATCAGTCATCGTCGTTACCACCTTCGGGCAAATCGGGATCGGGAACGCCTTCTGGATCGTCATCGTCATAATCCTCATAATCGTCCTCATCATAGTTCTCCATGGTATATTCCAATTTTGCACTGATCTTGACGAGATATTTGGTGTCTTCGGTCAAAACCTCAACAGCCTCGACCCGTTCCCCATTGGCATTTCGGAATGAAATGATATTCCTATCATCATATCCATCAGGGTATCTATCGACCAAAAGCTTAAGAACTTCCGGGGTCAACTTTTTAAAATCTACGATTACTTTTTTTAAATGTGGGTGCTTGTCCATAATTACATGTCTAAAAGATAAGCAAAAATTAATGGTGCCACAATGGTCGCATCACTTTCTATTATAAATTTCGGGGTGTTGATATCCAATTTGCCCCATGTGATCTTTTCATTGGGTACGGCACCTGAATACGACCCATAACTGGTGGTAGAATCACTGATTTGGCAAAAATAGCTCCAAAATGGGGTATCTGTCCGTTCCATATCCTGATACAACATCGGCACCACACATATAGGGAAATCGCCTGCTATACCTCCTCCTATCTGGAAAAAGCCGATACCGTTTTTTGAATTTTCGGTATACCAATCGGCCAAGAAGGTCATGTATTCAATACCCGATTTCATGGTATTCGCCTTTAACTCCCCTTTTAGAACATAGGAAGCGAAAATGTTGCCCATGGTGCTATCTTCCCATCCAGGACAGACGATCGGGAGGTTTTTTTCGGCCGCTGCGTACATCCAAGAATCTTTAAGGTCTATTTCGTAATATTCCTCCAATACCCCGGACAGCAACATTTTGTACATGTACTCATGGGGTAAATACCGCTCCCCTTTCGCTTCGGCCTCTTGCCAGATCTTGAATATATGTTCTTGCAACCTTCGAAAAGCCTCTTCTTCAGGGATACAGGTATCCGTAACCCTATTAAGGCCTTTTTCCAATAAAGCCCATTCATCCTGGGGGGTCAAGTCTCGATATTCCGGCACCCTTTTATAATGGGAATGGGCCACCAGATTCATGATATCCTCTTCCAAATTGGCACCGGTACACGATATGATCTGTACTTTATCCTGACGGATCATTTCGGCAAAGATCTTACCCAATTCCGCAGTACTCATTGCCCCGGCCAAGGACACCAGCATTTTGGAACCCTGTTGCAATTGCTCCTCATACCCTTTGGCCGCATCAACCAATGCCGCGGCATTGAAATGCAGATAGTATTTCTCGATAAATTCGGAAATAGCTCCTTTAGTCTTCGTCATCTTCAAATTTTGATTGGGCATTGTTCCCCGATTTATAATTCACATCATAGGTATTGTCATACTCATCACCGACATCTTCGCCCATGAATTTATAGCTTAACATTTTATAATACAACTTGGCCGCCAGAAAATCCGATGATTTATCTTCGGGATTGGGGCATAGTTCAACAATATCAAACCCTACCACATTCTTTTCCTCAAATACCTGCTTTAGGAATTCCAGTGTTTCATACCAGAACAGTCCCCCTGGCTCAGGGGTCCCCGTTGATGGGAGAATGGACGGATCCAAGGCATCGAGATCAAAAGTGATGAACACGTTCTCGGTCATTAGGTCGATGACCTTATCCATCCAATATTCGTCATTGACCATGTCATGGGCGAAAAAGGTCTTTTCCTCATCCATAAAGGTCTTTTCAATGGCATCCATCGAACGTATGCCCACTTGGATCAAATTCGTTGATTGACTGGCTTCATGTACCGCGCAGGCATGATTGCAGGTCGAACCGTTATAAGATTCCCGTAGATCGGCGTGCGCATCGATATGTAAAACGGTAAGGTTGTCAAAACATTCATTGAACGCCTTGATACTTCCTATTGAAATGGAATGCTCACCCCCAAAAAGGGTAACGAATTTGTTACGTTTTATGTACTCTTTGGTTATTTTATGAACCGCGTTGACCATTGTTTCGGGAGAATCGTTTTCGGTTACCGGCTTTGTCAAGTGTATGCCTTGTTTATACACTTCGGAATCGGTTTCAATATCATACAATTCCATATTCTCCGAGGCATTCAAGAAGGCGTCCGGACCTTTATCCGACCCTTTCCCCCAAGTGCTTGTCCCATCATAAGGAACAGGGATCAAAATTACCTTTGCAGTTTCCAATTGTGCGAATTCATCGGTAATACCCGCATAATTCTTTATTGTACCCATTTTTTTAAAATTGATTTATTGTTTTTAGTATCCTTATAAAGGCATTGTCATTTCGTTAAGTACCTCTTCGGTGATTTTTTCAGGCACCTTGGTTTCATATCCCAATATCTGTAACATTTGCTCGGCTTTTTGCTGAGGCTTGAACAGGGTTGTTGTTAGCTCACCATTTTCATCCCTATCGATGATAATGTGTTTGGGTTGAGGTATAAGGCAATGCTGCAGTCCCCCAACACCCCCAATGGAATCTTGATATGCCCCGGTATTGAAGAAACCTATATAAAGGGGCTTACTTTTACTGTATTTGGGTAAATAAATGGCGTTCCTATTCTGTTCACTATTGTAATAGTCATCACTATCACATGTGAGTCCGCCCAAAAGGACCCGCTCATATTCATCGTTCCATCGGTTGATCGGCAACATGATAAATCGTTTATTTATGGCCCAAGTATCGGGTAAGGTAGTAATAAAGGATGAATCTATCATATTCCATTTTTCCCTATCATTCTGTTGTTTCTGATAGAGGATCTCATAAATGGCACCACCGCTCTCGCCAACGGTAAAGCTACCGAATTCGGTAAAGATATGGGGAACGGGTACCTCGGCCTCCTGGCATGCGATATTGATCTGATTAATGATCTCATCGACCATATACTCATAATCATACTCAAAAGCCAAGGAGTTCTTTATCGGAAAACCACCCCCAATGTTAAGGCTATCGAGAGAAGGACACATTTTCTTCAATCGCACATAGACCTTTAAACACTTGGCCAATTCGTTCCAATAATAGGCATTGTCCCGTATACCGGTATTTATAAAAAAATGGAGCATCTTCAGCTCAACCTTATCATTCTCTTTGATTTGGTTTTCATAAAAGGGAACGATATTCTTATAGCCTATCCCCAATCGCGAAGTATAGAATTCGAATTTAGGCTCTTCTTCGGATGCGATCCTGATTCCAACCTTAAAGTTGTCGTCCACAACATCGGACAACAGATCGATCTCCTCATAATTATCAATGATCGGAATACAGTTGCGATGCCCCGAATTGATAAGGCGACCTATGTTCTCTATGTACTGTTCGCGCTTAAATCCGTTGCATAAGATGTAGGCATCATCTTTTAATTTTCCCTTTTCCTTTAGGTTCTCGATGATATTGATGTCAAAAGCCGATGAAGTCTCTATATGGATATCATTCTTAAGGGCTTCATGCAGTACATGCTGAAAATGGGAACTTTTGGTACAATAGCAATAATGGTACTTTCCCTTGTACCCATTTTTTTCTATGGCTTTTGAAAACCAATTCTTGGCCCGTAAAATATTATCCGAAATTTTGGGCAAATAAGTGAATTTTAATGGACTGCCGTATTTTTCGACCAGTTCTTTCAAGGGAATACCATGAAATTGGATACTGTCATTGCTAAGGGTAAACTCCTCTTGGGGAAAATCAAACGTTTGATCGATCAGATCG
The DNA here is from genome assembly GCF_028882255.1 of Maribacter polysaccharolyticus. Taxonomy (GTDB): domain Bacteria; phylum Bacteroidota; class Bacteroidia; order Flavobacteriales; family Flavobacteriaceae; genus Maribacter_A; species Maribacter_A polysaccharolyticus. The sequence goes on along the minus strand of NZ_JARBUY010000003.1, from coordinate 372,348 downwards.
ATATATTTTGTATTCATTGGAATAATTGAAATTTAATATTAAAACAATAAAAAAATAAAAGGATGGGGATTTCTTTTAGATGGAATGTCTTGTTTTAAAATCAAATGACAAATTGCTCCGCCGTAGTGGGAATGAAGAAATAATCGTGCTGACTGCAGACGATTGTAGAGAGGTTATCAGAAGTTAGCTTTAAATTCCGGTTTCCCAATCCCTGGGCCGGCAGTGGGTTTGACTTCCTAATTCCCAATGCCCCGAACATACAAACACTATTCATTATGTTCAGCTAATGCCAAAAATCAAACCAAAAACCTTTTTGGTTTGTGGGTGCAAATAAAATCAAAAAAAACAAAAAACAAGCTTTTTACGAAAAAAAATACGTATTTTTTTTATTGCCCCCACAACACTTATAACCAATTCATTTTTAGCTTATTAATTCTTATATTTAAAACCAAAACACCGTGGTATGAAAACAGTCGACAAAGTTACCTTCCTTTTATTTTTCTTGATCTGTACCGGAACACAGACGATGTATGCCCAAATTACCCCAGGGGTGTATTTTTCAAAGGTCAAAAAAACCGTCCATGAGGTCAAATTGACCGACAACTATTTTACCTATACCACCTATGACAAATCCCCCGCGAAGTTCATTAAAACCGTCGGCGGGTTTTATCATATTGAAGATAATCTAATGGAAGTACTTTTGGAATTCAATTCCAATTACACCCAAGACTCCGTGCGGCAATTGCGCTTACCTTTTGAAACCCGTGGGAATATATTGGTCCTTGATATGAAATCCAAGATGGAATTGAAGCAAGCCCCTAAATCAAATCAGGATTTGGACGGACAATGGATGTTCGGTACCCGTGGGCCGGATCAAGGTCAGGAACGAAGGGGTGATAGCAAGGCGCGGAAAACATTGAAATTCTTGCAAGACGGAAGGTTCCAATGGATTGCCTACAATACGGAGACCATGATGTTCAGCGGTACCGGTGGCGGTTCCTTCATCTCAAAGAATGGCGTTTACCAAGAAAATATCGAGTTTTTCTCAAAGGATGATTCCAGGGTCGGGGCCGAGCTTATTTTCGAGTATAATATCCAAGGGGACGATTGGCATCACCAAGGAAAAAACAGCAAAGGGGAACCTATGTACGAAATATGGGTGAAACGAAAAAGATGACCAAAACCCAATTTTAGTGCAATGCCATAAAAAATTTTGTTTGAAGGCCATAATTAGTACAAAAAACTTTACTTTTGCCTTCCTATTTCAAGGGCCTCGTAGTTCAATGGATAGAATAGAAGTTTCCTAAACTTTAGATGCAAGTTCGATTCTTGCCGAGGCTACTTTTTTAATTTTAAGATCCCTATCCCTTTTTTATTACTTTCCGCGTACGCCATCCCAAAATATATTTTGTAGGTAGGATTTCCTGTTCGACACCTTGCGGTAAAAATGATTTTTTTGGATATCTCCATACCATTTTAGGGGACACTCCCCCCGTTCGGGTCATTTGATAACCTGAAAGCCAAAAAATGTGAAACACGGTAACCTAGAAATCTAATCTTCAAAAACCTCTACCACCATTTCAATTTCAACAGCCATATTATTTGGTAATGAACCCATACCAACGGCAGCTCTTGCATGCTTTCCCCTATCGCCAAAAACCTCGACCATAAAGTCGGAATACCCATTGATCACTTTGGAATGATCTTTAAATTCAGGTACCGCATTGACCATGCCGGTAACCTTGACGATACGTTTTACCTTATTGAGATTGCCCAGCTCCGATTTAAGTACGGATAATTGCTGTACACCTATCGATTTCGCCGCAGCATATCCCTGTTCCACATCCAATTCCTGACCTAGCTTACCGGTAATCGTTTCCCCGTCGGCACCTTTCGGCCCTTTACCCGCCATAAAAATAAGGTTACCCACACGTACCGAATTGACATAATTTGCCAAGGGTGCTGAAATCTCTTCAAATGGAATCCCTAACCCGACCAAATTTTTTTCAGGATCATACCCTTCCGGTATTTTTTCTTTGATGATTTCCATTTTCACTTCTTTACCTTCACTTTTTCCATCCGTAGTACAGGATACCGTTAAGGCCAGCAAGGCAAACAATGTAATATATTTCATGTAAAAGGTCTTTAGCCCAAAAATACTAAAAATAACCTATGGAAAAAGAAAAAGGGATAACCGAAAATTCTTCCGTATTATCCCTGAGGGGAACATCACAAACACAATCCGCATCATCTTACATCATGAAATTGAACCCCTATTCGGATCACCTCAAGTATGTATTCAAATTTGAAATTCAGCCTTTATATTCTTTTTTACTTTCTTCCTTTTCTTCGTATTCGATCAAAACCGGTTACTGCGGGCTTTAGAATATACAAAGCAGGTTCATGATCCCTAAAAGTAGCAACAGCCCTTACCGTATTCCTTTTTCATAGCAATTTTATGGTTCGATAACCGTGATACCCCAATTACACAACTCCTTTCCTTCGCAATCCCGTACGGGTAATTCAAAATTTAAGACATCTCCTAAAAAAACCGAACCCACAAATAACCCTTCTTCCCTATTACTTTGACCCATCACTTATTTTATATCAGGGATTTCCCCATTTGATGTAATTGCGCTTATCTTCTTTTTATTACAGGTTTATAGCCCCTTAACGATCTTTCCTTCTTTAAAAAAAAGGCCCTGTATTCAGGGCCTTTTTAAACCAACCAAACTAGTTAAACCTAAATTACCTCTATTACTATCAAAACCCTGGTTGGTTTTTACGTCCACTGGAACAACCAATTCAAATTCCAGTGGACGGTTTGGATAAAACGGTTAGTGTTTATATAGCATTTTACCCATCTGTATTATTTAATGCGCCTACAAGTACATCTTACCATCCGGCACTTGATGCTTCATTTTCTTTTTTTCATGGTACTTTCAACATCGTTTCGAAGCACCCTTGACTTTACCATCGTTTTACGCTTTTGCAAGGTTGTCGGCACGATGATATATAGGGTCGTTAAAAAAACCATCAAACTGATTATGAAAAGAATATCCATTAAAATCGATGTATCCATAAGTGTCCTTTACATGTAAAATCGTTCTCTTTATTTCCCGTTAAGACAAATCTATGGCACTCTCCGATTTTTTTTGCTCTCAAAAATTTCGAATAAAATATTACATCGATGAAATACCTTATTTCATCGACGAAATACATTTTTGTAGGTTTTTTCTGATATTGTTATTTAAAAAACTACCTATACAACAAACGGATAAACGCAGTTGACGGTTAAGGGGCGTTTACCGTAGCGATTTAACAATGGCCTCAAGGAGTTCGTTGAAATCAAATGGCTTTGTAACCACGGCGTTCATCCCCATTTTTAAATAAGCGTCCATATCTTCCTCAAAGACATTGGCCGTAACCCCTATAATGGGGATTTTCTTTATATCCTTAAAGGGGAAATCGCGTATCAACCTTGTTATTTGATCACCGGGTACATTGGGAAGATCAACATCCATAAGAATCACGTCATAGGGATTGTTGATTACCGTTTCCAAAACCAATGCCCCGTCATTGACCAGATCAATATAAAACATATCGGTATCCATTAGGGTCTTGAACAGCACCATTTGTGTCCGTTCGTCATCCTCAACCAACAATACCCTATATTTCTTATTTGATTTGGGCTTTCGCAGGTCAAGGAGTTCCTTTTTGTTTTTTTTCAAGGGTTTGGACGCCAGGTCCAACGCATAGGTCAGGGTGACATCAAAATAAAAGGAGGATCCCTTGCCCAATTCCGATCGTACATAGACCTCACTCCCCATCAATCCCAGTAAACCTTTGACTATGGAAAGTCCCAAACCAGCACCTTCCTTTTTGCCTTCTTCCTCCAATTGTGTAAAACTCTCGAATATTGCCTTTGTCTTTTCCAAGGGAATACCGATCCCAGTGTCGGAAACTTCGAATCGCAAGCTCACTTTATTGGCCCTTTTTTGATTGAGTGATACCTTTAGGGCGATACTACCTTCCTCGGTGAATTTCAAGGCATTATCCAGTAAATTCGTCAAGATTTGGAATATACGTATACGATCCCCCTCGATATATTCCGGGATCCTACGATCATAATCCAGGTCGAATCGAATCGGCGTTCCTTTGGTTTTCGACCCATAGGTAAACGCAATGAGTTCAAGTAAGCTTATCAGGTTGAATACTTTATGGCGTAAAATCAACTTTCCGGAAGCGATCATACTGATGCTCATGATATCTTCGAGCAACAATTTTAAGTGGGCATTCGATTCTTTAAGGAAATCGACCATTTGACTTTGTTCCCTGTCCAATTGGCTTTTTTCGAGAAGGTTGGTAATCGAAACAATGCTGGTCAATGGATTTCTAAGTTCATGGCTGAAGTTCCGGATAAAGGTATTTTTAAATCGTTCCCTTTCTTCCAATTCCAGATTTTTCAGAACGACCAATTCGGAATTTATTATCGATTCGTTCCTTGCTTGGGCTATTTTTTGCAAGGACGTATAGTGTTCGGTAAGATCGTTTATGACCAGAAGGATATGGTTCCCTTTATTGATCATACCAACGTCGGTAATGAAATTTTGGCCCGCAACCCCAAGATGCACACCATTATAGGTAACCGATCCTTCCTTCGTTTCCAAAATGGAAGCATAGGATGCAAAGAACGGATGCACATCGTAAATAAAATCGCCTGGATTTATGGCTAAAAATACCCGATCGCTTTCCAGTACCCTACCATCCAAATCAATGACGACAAACTGAACATTCCGGCTAATGTATTGTTCCCTGTATTGTTTAAGAGTGGCCATTCAATAACATTGCTAAATGGGTGAACATTTCATTGACATCATCCCCTGTTTTTGCACTGGTCAAATAATCGGCCTTGATATCGTTGTCATCCAGAAGTATTTGAAGTTCATCCTCTATGGCCAGGTCTTTCTTGTTGCCTACGACGACCAAAGGGGTTTCAGGCATTTTATCCGCAACTATTCTTAAATCACGGTTTAGGTCCTGAAACGTTGAAGGCCTACTGATATCGAAAACAAAGACCACCCCATGGGTACCCAATAAATAGGCTTGCCGGATCATTTGCACTTCATCGGTACCTTCCAGATCCCATATAATAAGTGACACCGATTCTTCAGGACCTACCTCAACAACTTTTTTGGAGATATGCACACCGATGGTAACCTGGTATTTATCTGAAAAACTATTTTCAACAAACCTCCGGATCAATGATGTTTTGCCAACGCCAAAATGACCGAGGATCACGATTTTCTTAGATCTTTGTATTGCCAAAATATGCTGCTAGCTTTTTTTCAATGAGTTCTGTACTTATGGTAACTACCGGATGCTCCAGATGACGGCTTGTATAGATCAGATCAAGGTTCATCTCCATAAAGTTATGGTAAAAATCAAAAATGATATTTTGCACCTCATCCTTTGTTTTTAAACCATAGGCCCCGGAGATTACAACCGCGACATAATAGTTGACAAAACTTTGGATATGGATATTATACAACTCATATTCAATAAGTTCGAGCTCTTGGTTTTTTTGATTGAAGGCATCCTCGACAAAGGACTTAATGGCGGTGAGCATTCCGGATATCATCTCTTCATCTATGGTTTCGGTTTTGGAATACGCCGCTTTTAAAAGGCCCGAATCCCTTTCTATCAAAAATACCTGTTGAATTTTACCGGAAGCAAGATCGTCGAGCAATAGTTTTTTTTCATTTCTTCCCCAAAAGAACGATCTTATCTTTCTTTTCCAAGCAGAAATAAAACTCAACTGATTGTCTATTTTTTCCGATAGGACCCGGATTTCTTGGGCGACATATTTTTTGACCATCTTACCAAGAATGGGATAAATGGCATCTACGACCTCGTCTTTGTGGTTATTTATTTCCCGTTTTAAGGTCTCGGTAATTACGGGGCCCAGGCTTTGGGGTATGTTCTTGGTATATTCCTTTAACTGCCTTTCTACGATGGGATCTACCTTAGCGGCAAATTTCTCCCTATTGCTATAGGCTTCTTCCAACAATTCGATACGCTCGGCGATTTTATCAATATCTTGCCGATCCTCGGTGAACAAAATATCCTTAAGGATTTCCAATCTGTCTTTTTCGCTCATTCGAATTGCCGTTGGAACTATTATTTACTACTGACTTTCTCACCCAATTCGATGAGCAATTTCCCTAGGGTATCCTTTGCGATACTTTTTTCCTCTAAATCTTCCAACTTGGTTTCCAAACTTTTCTCCAAGTCCGTAATCCTGATATTAACGTCGGTGGAAACATCATCCAATGATTTTCTCAAGTCCGACCCAACCTCCTCGATCAAATCCTCCAAAATCTTCTTCTTATTGAGAATGTCCTCTTTTAAAGCTTCGAACTCGGCCTCGTAGGCCTCCATATTCTCCCCAAAAATCAGATTTTTTATCGCCTCTATCTTAGCGTTCGGATCTTGGTTTCCGTGCAATTTGATTACATCTTTTTGGTTTTTTGACATTTGACTTTGATTTGAAGGTTTTGATGCATTTAACAGCTTATGAAATAACGTTAGACCTTGTAGCCTTAAACTTCACTTAAAATTAAGGATAAAAGTCCAATGCTAGGGCATATAGTGGTTCTAAGTTAGCTTTCAAATATATAACAAATTTAATTTTGAACCCTTCCCGACCATTTTTAAACCCCGATTCATGGAAACGCTTGCCCTATGGCGGCAAAATAGGTTGATGTTGACCGAACCCCATATTCAAAGGTCACCGGTGGCATTAAGGTCAAAATTACGGACGGAAATCGCCGATCCGATAGGCTAATTTCAACCCGGCGATCCTCAAGGTACGGGTTGCTTTACGCACGACGACCTCAAATAAACCCGTTTCAAAGGCCTCCTAGATTACATATTTCATGAATATTCGCTTTTGCGAATCCCGCACTACCGGTCAATCCCTTCCCACCAATTCCGGTAACAATATGGATGTTATCGTCGATCGTTGCCTGAAAGACGTCTGCCGTTTTACAATGGGAAAACAGTCCGTACCATCTTCTTTGTATGTTGTAGGTGGGTAAATCGATGATTTTTTTGGCCTCTTTAAGGATATAGTGGTCAATCTCCATATCCAAATCCGTTCCCAGGGAATTGATTTTGGACACATCGACCGATCGATGCGAATCCCCAATAATGATCGAACCGTCCAAGGTTTGGTTAAAGTGGATCTGCACCCCATATTCCTTATCCGTGAAGCCTTTACCACCGTTGGAAGGTATATGGGCATAGGACGGACATTCTTGAAAAGCCCCATAGGCACGTATGCTCTGACCGGCAAGTACCGAACCCGACAATTTATAGTGCTTTTGTGGGGAGGTTTGCATCAGCTGCATTTTTGACACCATGAGGTCACTTTCTTGGAACAATGTCGGGTACAAGGTCTTAAATTCGGTACCATTACAAATGATAACCTTCGCAGCAGACAAAGAAGTATTGTTGGAGCACTGTACTTCTATCCCGTTAGACAAGGCGATACAATCGATCACTGTACAGTTTAGATAAAGTACCAACCCTGAAATTTTTAAGTATGCATGCAATTTATTGAGCATGAGCCGTGGGGCCACCACCAATTCCTCAGGAAAAAAAAGCCCGGAGCGAACATAATCATTACGTAATCCCGGGTAGGCCTTGAGGCATTCGTACTTCGTCAATAATTCCGATCGATAGTCGTTGTCCCTATTGATTTGATGCAGCTCTACAAGCAATTGTTCCTCTTCAGGATTGGAAGCAAAATACACACTACCTTCTTGGCGAACCGAAATATCGAAATGTTCCTGTATTTCTTTGTAGATCCTTAAACTTTCCCGTCCAAAAAGCTGCCATTTGCTATTCATCGCAGAGGGCACCACATGTCCGTAATTGGTAATGCTGGCACCTTGGGGGGTACTGTCTTTTTCTACCAAAGCCACCTTCAACCCTCTTTCAAGCGCATGGTAGGCATGAAAAGTTCCTAGAACCCCTCCTCCTACGACAATAAGGTCATATTGTGGTTGTATCTTCATATAACTGTCCATTGAATTCTTGCTACCTACATCGTCAACCTAAGATAATTTCATGTGAATTACTTCCAAGCCAACAAATCCCCAATACATTGACGATAATCACTAAACCCTTTATGGAACGGCAAGCCCATGATACCGGGGGAAAACAATATTCATGAATATTATATTGAAAATAAATTTTTGAAGGTTATAAGATGGTTATTTCATGCCGTGTAAGAAGTATATTATTAAACTTCGCTTAACCAAACATTAAAATCGATTTTACAGAAGTATCGAAATTTATTCGAAACCTTTGTCCTGGTTGAAGTCATGACAATGAAAAAAATTTCGGTTTCGCTTACAACTTTACTGATCGATCTTCTCCATATTCGATCGGTTAGCTACGCCCCTGCCTTTAGAGGTGGGAAAAAACAACAAACCAATCCGACCCTTCTTAAATGAAAAAAAGACCTGTGGATATAGTGGTCATTTCCGATGTACATCTCGGCACCTATGGTTGCCACGCCAAAGAACTCCTAAAATATTTAAAGTCGATCAAACCATCCCATGTCGTCCTCAATGGTGATATTATCGACATTTGGCAGTTTAGCAAACACTACTGGCCCAAATCGCACATGAAGATCATAAAGCTCCTGTTGGAATGGGTTTCCAAGGGGATAAAGGTGCAATACATTACCGGCAACCATGATGAAATGCTCCGTAAATTCGTGGGTTTTAAAATGGGATCGTTCAGTATCGAAAACAAAGAACTCCTTAATGTCCATGGTAAAAAGGCCTGGATTTTCCACGGCGATGTTTTTGATGTTACCATGCAACATTCCAAATGGATCGCAAAACTAGGGGCCATAGGGTACGACTTTTTGATCTTACTGAACAGTGCCGTGAACTATATTTCTAAAAAAATGGGTAAAAAGCCCGTTTCCATGTCCAAGAAAATAAAAAACGGGGTAAAGTCTGCCATTAAGTTCATCAGTGATTTTGAACAGACCGCCGCGGATATCGCCATTGAAAAAGAATTCGACTATGTGATCTGTGGACATATACACCAACCGGTCATTCGAAAGGTAACTACGGCCAAAGGCTCCGTAATGTATTTGAATTCGGGGGATTGGATCGAAAACCTTACGGCCTTGGAATATTCCAAAGGCCAATGGGAATTATATACCTACGATAAAGATATCGCCATACATTCCCGGGATATGGAGGTTATGGAACCCACCGAATTACTAGGTAAAAATGAGCTTTTTGAACGAATGATGCTCGAATTCAAAACCTTTTCCGTAACCGGCAATACCCTAAAAACCAAGTAAGCCCTCATGAAAATATTATATGCCATTCAGGGCACCGGTAATGGTCATTTAAGCCGGGCCCGCGACATTATACCCGAAATCCACAAAAAAAATGTTGCCCTCGACATTTTGGTCAGTGGCAGCCAAGCCGATGTTCAAATACCTTATCCCATTAAATATCGCCTAAAGGGCTTGAGTTTTGTTTTCGGGAAAAAAGGTGGGGTAGATATGTGGCGAACCTATCTGAAATTAAATTCGGCCCAATTACAAAACGAAGTCAAACGTCTGCCGATTTCCGATTACGATTTGATCATCAATGATTTTGAACCCGTTTCGGCATGGGCCTGTAAATTAACCCAAAAGGATTGCATTGGTTTTAGCCACCAAGCAGCGGTAATCGCCCCCAATACCCCGAAACCGACAAAAAACGATCTTTTAGGAAAGATGATCCTAAAAAAATACGCGCCTACGACACAATCGTACGGCTTGCATTTTAAGGCGTATGGCGAAAGGATATACACCCCCATCATACGTAAGGAAGTACGGGAATCCACAAAGACCGCTGGTGATTATTATACGGTGTACCTACCGTCTTATGGTGACGAAAAGATATTGAAGGTATTGTCGAAACTGAAAGGGGTAGAATGGCAGGTTTTTTCCAAACATACCGATACGGACTTCTTTTATAAAAATATTACCGTTCGCAAAATCAACAATAAAGCCTTTGTACACAGTATGGCAAATTGCAAAGGTATCCTTTGCGGTGCCGGATTCGAAACCCCTGCAGAGGCCCTGTACTTAGGTAAAAAGTTAATGGCCATACCCATGAAGGGGCAATATGAACAACAATGTAACGCCAAGGCACTCGAAGAAATGGGCGTCCCCATTTTGAAATCGCTGAAGATGAAACATTTCGAAACCTTACGCCATTGGGTAGATACCAACCATAAGACCGAGGTTTTTTATCCGGATATCACCGCTGAAATTGTCGATCGCCTTCTACAAGAAGCTCCGATCGGCCAAAAGTATCATTCGATTTGACAAAACCACTGGCTTCGCTTACCGATTTTGATCTACATAAAAGGGATTTCGGTCCTGAATTTATCTGGGGGGTTTCCACCGCCGCTTATCAGATAGAAGGTGCCCATGATAGCAATGATAAGGGCGAATCGATCTGGGACCGGTTCACCCTCAATACCAAGAACATCCATCTTGGGCAAAATGGCCAAAAAGCCTGTGACTTTTACAATCGCTATAAGGAAGATATTCTTTTGATGCGATCCATGAACATCCGGCATTTTCGATTTTCCCTATCTTGGTCAAGAATAATGCCTGACGGTCAAGGCACTTTGAGTACCGCCGGCATTGATTTTTACAATCGGGTAATCGATTTTTGCCTGGCCTGCGGCATCACCCCTTGGGTCACCCTTTACCATTGGGACCTTCCACAGGCCCTTGAGGAAAAAGGGGGATGGACCAATAGGGACATCCTGAATTGGTTCGAAACCTATGCCATACATTGCGGACAGCTTTTCGGGGATCGTGTAAAACACTGGATGGTATTGAACGAACCCATGGTTTTTACCGGGGCAGGTTATTTTTTAGGTGCCCATGCCCCCGGAAAAAAAGGGCTAAGCAATTTCTTGCCTTCGGTACACCATGCAACACTATGCCAGGCATTGGGCGGGAGGGCGCTGCGAAAGGTTGTCGAAAATGCCTGTATCGGCACCACCTTTTCCTGCTCACAAATTAGTCCGTACTCCTCAAGAAAAAGGGATATTAAAGCGGCGAAAAAGGCAGATGCCCTATTGAATCGTTTATTCATAGAGCCCAGTTTGGGATTGGGTTATCCTTCCAAAGACCTTAAAGTATTAAAGCGCTTGGCGAAGTACCAAAAACCGGGAGACGAAAAAAACATGGTTTTCGATTTTGATTTTATCGGTATCCAAAATTACACCCGGGAGGTGATCAAATACAGTTTTACCGTCCCCTATCTTAGGTCTAAACTGGTACATGCCACGAAACGCAAAGTACCCACTACGTTGATGGATTGGGAGGTGTACCCTAAAAGTATCCATACCATGATCTCTAAATACAATGCCTATGAAGGGATCAACAAATTGATCATTACCGAAAATGGAGCTGCTTTTGAGGATAAGGTCGTACATGGGGAAGTTGATGACCGGCTAAGGCTGTCCTATCTGCAGGCCTACATAAAAGAGGTATATAGGGCGAAGAAGGAAGGCTTGCGTTTAGACGGCTACTTCGTATGGACATTTACCGATAATTTTGAATGGGCAGAGGGCTATCGCCCCAGATTTGGATTGGTATACAACGATTTCGATACCCAAAAAAGAATCGTCAAAAGCTCAGGGAAATGGTACAAGGAATTCCTGGTCGACCCCTAAAACAAAGAGGGACAAAAAAAGCCAATGTCACCATCAGCTTTAAACTAAACTAACTCATATAAAGAACGTTTCCTCCTTAAAAGGAGGCCCTACAAAAGTATAGATCATTGGGAGTTAGGCGGTTAATTTACCTTAAAGCTTAGGTTAAGCTATTGTCGCCGAACGAACCTTAGTAATCCCTTGAAAATCGGCCTTGGATCATTCCATGATCAAGGCGTTCACATCAAGGACCAATTGGGCGATCGACGCCCTATTAAGACCATTGTAAATTCCCCGTATGTGCCTGTTCTTGTCAATAAGCAGGAAATTCTCGGTATGTAGAAAATCGTTTACATCTTTGGGAACTCCTAAATCATTTTCCACGAAATATTGATTTCTGCCCAAATCGTAGATTTCGGATTTATCCCCGGTGACCAAATGCCATTTATCGGCCAGCACCTTGTTTTTATCCGCATACCTTTTAAGGACGGAAACCGAATCTATACTCGGTGTGACCGTATGTGAGAGCAATAACACCTCAGAGGTTTCCTTGAACTCTTCCTGTACCTTGATCATGTTTGCCGTCATTTTAGGGCAAATTCCCGGGCAGCTCGTAAAAAAGAAATCGGTGATATAGATCTTATTCTTAAACGTATCCTGGGTAACCGAATCCCCAAGTTGGTTCACCAACTTAAAATCGGGAATTTTATGAAAAGCCTTTTCTTCTTCACTATTGGGAAGCAACCAATGGGGGGTAAAAGATCCGTCATTGTAATAGGGTAAATGTACCACCGTATTGGTCATCCCTGTCTTGGCCTCCCTATTGTCCTTTCCTTGATTACAACCCATAACCAAAAGGAAAACGGCCAATAGCCCGACTAGGGCCTTATTTTGATTTGACGACAACTTCATCTTCCAACTGATAACATGAATTCGCCCTTCGCATCCCGAAGATGCGCCCGTCTTTGGCCTCATAGTTCACATATAATTTTCCGTTCTGCAGCCATGCTTTTTGCAAGCCTTGTTCCTTACTGTTGACCAAATGCCGTTCTTTGGCCAATTGCCCATTGGGGTACCATTCTTTCGCAATACCCTCCAATGTTCCGTTTACGTAGTGCGATTCCGAAGCCAATACCCCATTTTCCCACCAGGTCCTATACCTGCCTACCAATCGGTTTTGTTTATAATGGGATGCTATCCTAAGTACACCGTTCTCTGACCATTTTCTTGCCACACCTTCCCTTTTCCCTTGGTAATAACCAAGCCTTTCGCCCAAGGTATCGTTTGGGTGGTATTTTAAGGAATACCCATTAAAAGGTTTGCCCTGATAATACCACTTCCCCTCTATGGGACGGAGTTCCAATGCGCTTTTAAGCACCTCAAAATCGGTAATTGCGATCGCATCGTCTGCCTTGGCCTTATCTCCCGAAGCATCTTTACAACCGAAAAAGGAAAGCGGTATGATCAATAAGTAAGGGAAAAAAAGTTTCATGATCGATCTAGTAACCTTGAAAGGGTCCGGCAAAGGCCAAATAGGATCCTGTAGTGGAATAGACCTCGTTGATAATGTGATAGTGGTACTCCGCTTCACCGTCGGTGTACTGGGTGGTTGATGTATGTCCGCCAGAAGCATCCAAATCGGTAGGGTAAGTCCCTGTTGAATTGCATTTTCTTCCATAAAGGAAAATCCCATCAAGTAGGATCCCCACTAAATTCCCATCATCATTGGAAAACGCCTTGGGCTCTAAATGATAATGGTATACCCCAGGACCAATATGGGCACCGGTCCAATCCAAACTGGCAGCTGCCTGATCCAAGGCCCCAGCCCCTTCTTGGTCATTGAAAATAGATGATCCGCTTACCGCTATCCCGATCGTATTCAATTCGGTTTCTACCGTATTACCCGTTAAATCGGGTGTTGCATCGACCCTTATGGTGGTGGCATTGTTGTTACTTGACATGATACTCGGGGTAACCGCCACATCGGGCTCTTCGATATAGAGGTCGTTACCTTCCCCCCAATATACGGTTTCATGGTTTGGCAGCCCCGTAGTTTCTATGACCACTTCCGAACCATCCAAATAAATGGTCGTGGCATCGGAATTGAATGCCGCAAATGCCGCATGCAATTCCGTTACAACCGTATCATCTTCACTAAACTCCACATCATCGGTACTATCAGTACTACAAGCCGTAAGACCAAAAAAGCACGGGGTTAAACCAAACAACATCAACACTAAATTTTTCATATGCAAAATGTCTTTTATATTAATAATCATATTCATCAAACCTACTTTATCCTTAGGGTCGCAACACCCTCCTTACCCAAAAAAATCATGTAAAACAGTGAATTACAACCCCCCTTTCGACCAGCATGGTGGTGGAAACATCGGGCTGATCGGCATTTACCGCCTATGTCAAAAACAATATCCCCAAACTTAAAATCCTCTTGCACATTCAACTCTTTTTTATGCCTTGTAAATACCTATTGGACTTGGGTAATTTTAGCAAGGATGATAGCGACCACCACCATTAACGCCTCCATATCGTTTTCACAAAGATGCATAATGCCCTCATGGAAATGGAGACCATTAAGTGATCGGTCCATAGTTTTCAGCGAATACCCAGCCTTGGTCCGTTAGCGTTCCTTTTAGGTAGTCTTATGCCCTTCTTGCCGATATTTGGATAAAAAATATTTCTCTTTATTTGCAGTATGAAGCGAACAAAGCGATTTCTATTCCATATCTTTTTATGGTTTGCCATATGGCTCATCGCCTGGATGGTCATCCCTGATAATGATAAATTTATAACGGATAACGGACCCTCGTTTTTAGTACAGATCGTGATTATAGGTGTTTTGATATTTTATACAGCACCGGCCCTCTTGTTCAAAAAGAAATATGTTCTTTTTATCGCTGTCTCCTTGGTACTGCTATTGCTCTGTGCAGGAATCACATCCGATTTGTTCATGGCACCATCCGGAACACCCCCTCCATTTCTACAAGAACCTCCTCCGGGAAGGCGACCTGCTACCCCCCCAAAGTTCCTTATCCAATTTTTGGTACTGGCCATTGCGTATTTAATAGCCACTTTCGTAGAAACCTTTATTTTCGCACAACAGAAAGAGGAGGAAACCATTCGGAATAAGAGTGAAAACCTGGCGACCGAATTGAAATTATTGAAGTCCCAAATCAATCCGCATTTCCTGTTCAATTCACTCAACAACATCTATGCCCTATCGGTAACCGACTCCGATAAAACCCAACAAAGTATCAGTACCTTGTCGAACATGCTCCGTTACGTACTCTATGAATGTGAACAGCCATTTGTACCTATACGGAAAGAGATCGCCTACATCGAGGACTATCTAAAAATGTTTGCCTTAAAAAGCAGTAAACCTTATCCGATAACGACGAATTTCAGGATATTGGATAAAAATATTTTTATTGCCCCGATGCTATTGATCCCCTTTGTTGAGAATGCCCTTAAACATGGTAATATTGAAAAAATAAACAATACTTTTTTAAGGATCGATTTATATACCGATGCCAATGAAGTCATTTTTAAAATCGAAAACAGCGTTCCTGAAACCCCGTCACAAAAGGATGAGGTAGGCGGCATAGGGATCGAAAATGTAAAAAAGAGGCTGCATATCCTCTACCCCAAAAAACATAAGTTGGTTATTAAGGATGATTCGGCTACTTTTAAGGTGCACTTGAAGTTTTATTTGAATGGCCAAGATTAAATGTCTAATCATTGACGATGAGGAACTGGCAAGGACCTTACTAAAGACCTACATACAAAAACTGGATTCCCTATACTTGGTGGATTCCCTTGAGAACCCCCTAAACGCGTTGCAGACCATTAAAGACCACGACATCGATCTGTTGTTTTTGGATATTCAAATGCCTGAATTGAAAGGAACCGATTTCGCCAAATTATTGCCCACGGGCATCCATGTCATTTTTACCACCGCTTATTCGGAATATGCCTTGGAGGGTTATGAACTCAACGTTCTTGATTATTTAGTGAAACCGATCACTTTCGAACGCTTTTTAAAGGCCGTGAACAAAGTGCAGATCAAGTCCGTACCCCCACCCTCGAATGAATTGGATACCTTGACCGTAAAGTCGGGCTATGACCTTCACAAAGTTAAATACCAAGATATCCTATTTATCGAAAGTGATAGCGAATATGTGATCTACCATACGGCCCAAACAAAAATATTGAGCAATCAATCCTTAAAGAAATTGGAAGAAAACCTACCGGCCGATTTGTTCATGAGGGTACACCGATCATTTATCGTCAACCGTAAAAAGGTGACGGCTTTAAAGGGTAGGGATTTGATCATCGGCGATCATCGGATACCTGTCAGTACGCGCTATTATGATTCAGTCAAGGAAAGATTATTCTAAAAGCTGTCTTTTTTTGTAATCGTCATCGCATTGGCAAAACCAAAAACGACATGGATCATTAAAATTACTTTTTTGCACGATTGATCTCCTCGATCAGATTGGCCACCAATGCCGTCCAGCCCGTTTGGTGGGAGGCCCCGACCCCACGGCCATTATCGCCATGAAAATATTCGTAGAAAAGAATAAGGTCCTTGAAATGTTCATCGGTATAATGATTTTTGTGCAAGGCATGTATAGGCCGATGGCCTTTTTCATCCTTATCGAACATCGCAATCAGCCTTTTGCTGATCTCAAACCCTATTTCCTTTAAATTCAAATAGTTACCACTTCCTGTAGGGAATTGGTATTTGAGGTCATTTTCATAATAGTTGTGATATTCTTTTAAAGTACCGATAAACAGATAATTCATTGGCATCCATATGGGTCCCCGCCAATTGGAATTGCCCCCGAATAAATTTGTTTGTGATTCGGCAGGTTCATAGGTGATTCCATAAGTGGCCCCATCAATCTCAATGGAATAGGGCTTTTCATGCGCCTTGGAAAGGGAGCGGATACCATGATTCCCTAAAAATTCCGATTCGTTCAACATGCTCTTGATCAAAATATCCATACGCTTTTTGGGCACCAGGGAGAGCAATACATCCTTACCCGCGGCATAATCTTCGATAACCTGGTATTTGGCATTTTCCTTACGGTATTTACGAAACCACTCCATACTTTTACGAAAACGGGGTAATTTGTCCAAGGTTTCCTTTCTAATGTTCAATACTGCCGCAAGGGATAACAAGCCCGAAATGGAACGGACCTTGATGGGTATCGACTGTCCATTGGGCAAGATCAACGTATCGTAGAAGAATCCTTCATTCTCATCCCAAGATCCAGGGGCTCCTTCCTTAAGTTTGTTCAAGGCTTCGGCAATGAACACGAAATGACCAAAGTATTTGATGGCCATATCCTCAAAAGTTTCGTCCTCAATGGCTATTTCGAGGGCCATTTCGAGCATATTAAGACAATAGAGCGCCATCCAGGAAGTACCATCGACCTGTTCCAGAATACCTCCTCCCGGAATTCCGTTACTCCTATCGAATACCCCGATATTATCCAAACCCAAAAATCCCCCTTCGAAGATATTCTTATCGAACCGATCCACGCGATTTACCCACCAGGTAAAATTGAGCGCCAATTTATTGAACATCCGTTTTAAAAATTTCAGATCCCCTTTTCCGGTGCTCCGTTCCTCAATTTGATAGATATGGATGGCTGCCCAGGCCTGTACGGGAGGATTCACATCGCTAAAATTCCATTCATAGGCAGGAATCTGTCCATTGGGTGCCATAAACCATTCCTTAGTGAACAGCAACAACTGTTCCTTGGCAAAATCGGGATCTATCATAGCGAAGGTAACACAATGGAAGGCCGAGTCCCAAGCGGCAAACCAAGGGTATTCCCAAGTGTCGGGCATCGAGAGGATATCATGGGTGCGCAAGGTTTTCCAATTGCTATTCCTTAAATATGCCCGTTCAATTCCCGGCAATTCATCATTCGGATCGGGATGCAACCATTTTTCCACCTCGTAATTATAGTATTGTTTCGTCCAAAGGAGTCCGGCAAAGGCCTGTTTTTGGATTTCCCGTTGTTCTTTTGAGGATTTTTGTGTTATCCCCTTGTAAAATTCCTCCGATTCTTCTTCCCTATCCGAAACAACGGTATCGAAATTTTTATCAAAAGGTGTTTCCAGGCGTCCTTTTACCAATCTCAACTTAACGGTTTGGGTTTCCCCTGCTTTCAACTTCAACCTGTAGAGTGGTGCGAACTTGGTTCCTTCCCCTTTCTTTTTGGCCAGCGAATAATCATCTTTGATGACCACATCATGAAAAAAGTCTTTTTTATAGGGATGGTCATTTTCATCACCGAAAATCCTTTCCCGATTCGTTTCGTTTTCGGTAAACAAAAGTTCGGTTGGCTTCTCGAAATAAAGGGTATATTTCCCAACGTAGGAATGGTTTATGGTAACATGGTCCGGATATTTTCCTTTTTTGATAATGGGTTTTTCTTCCATTTCACCGAAACTCCAGAAATTGCGTATCCACAGCGTAGGCATTAAATAAACCGGTGCTGTCTTGGGTCCCCGATTAGCGATCGATATCTTTATCAATACATCTTCCCCATCGGCCTTGGCGTATTCCGTAACGACATCAAAGTATTCATTGTTGTCAAAAATCCCGGTGTCGAACAGTTCATATTCCAGTTCTTCTTTGCCCCTTTTTTTGTTCTCCTCTACCAGTTTTACGTAAGGGAACTCATTCTGGGGATATTTGTACAGGTGTTTCATGTACGAATGGGAAGGTGTGTTCCCCAAATAATAATAAAGCTCTTTTACATCTTCCCCATGGTTGCCTTTTGGTCCGGGAAGCCCGAACAAACGTTCTTTTAGAATGGGATCCTTTCCGTTCCAAAGGGTTATCCCGAAACAAATGTTGCAATACCGATCGGAAATACCCGCAATACCATCTTCGCCCCACCGATAGGTTCTACTCCTGGCGTGATCGTGTGGGATATAGTTCCATGCATCACCATGTGCACTGTAGTCCTCACGTACGGTACCCCATTGACGTTCACTTAAGTAGGGACCCCATTTTAGCCAATCTTTTTGTTTTGAGTAATGCGCTTTAAGTCGCTTGAGCTCTTCAGATTTTTCTTTCATAGCAATTGTGAAAAGAAATGAATATAAGGTAAAGTTAAAGTTTTGGAAGGGTTATATTACCTTTCAGTACCTCATATTTTCAACAAGCCTTCCCCCAATGGAGGCTAAAAAGAGCTTTGTTGCTCACCTATTTAAGGAATCAACCAACTTAATATACTATGAATGGATTACGGTACCCAACTTCAAAATAAGACTAACATAAAATGCCAACAGTCTTAAATTACGTGGATAAAAAAAATTACCAGGTTAGGAACATTGAAAAAGCCATTCTTACGAATGGCCCTTCCGATGTTCATTAATGGACACAAACCAAGGTTTCCTTGTTGGCGTCCCAAAATTTCATAAAAACAAGGGTTTAATTCCCCGTTTCCGGTTCCGTTGCGATAAGTTCAAAATCTTGAACGGTCTTATTGGCCGCAGTAATGGTAACTTCCTCGACAGTCTCGGAATCGTACCCTTCCAGGTCTACGGACACGTCATAGCTTCCAGCCAAAAGTCCCATGACCATATAAGAACCCGTCTCGTCGGTAAACGTGGTGGTATTCAAGGTGTCGGCAGCCATAACCGATATCTGCGCCCCTTCCAGGCCTACGGCGACTTCCTCTTGTATGGTGGTCACGCTACCTATTAGGCTTCCGGCGGTAGAAAGGTTACAGGCTTTGATGACAGGTTTAAAATTAAATCCGGTGATACCGGCCAAAACCTTACTGTTTCCCTTAGCTACAAAAGAATTGCTTACATCAAAATCCAGCAGCAAGTCTGCACTCAATCCACCAACAACAGTCAGTCCTGGCTTAATAAATACCTTTATACCGGTCTGTTCGCCACTAGGAACCTTTAAGTCGTATGTCGTACCATCGGTCAGGACCACATTGACCCCCTTTACATAGACCCGTACCAAATCATAGGTACCCACGGGGACTTCTATATCGGCAAGATTTTCAGTAACACCATTGGTGAGCTCCAAAAGGTTTACTTGGATTTCTTCCTCCATGAGTACAACAAATGGTGAATAACTTTCATCGGATTTTTCCGTTTCCATAGCAGTATCGGATGCCAAATCCTTATTACGGGCATCCACCTTAAAGATAGTAACATTGGCCTCGGCCACCAGATCATGCGGAAAAGGGGCATCGGTCAATTTTACCGACATTCTTCCTATATCCGAACCTGTATCGTTACTATCCGAACAACCGATGAACATCGCCAAAGATGCCACTAAGCATATTGAAAAATTCTTGACTCCCATAATTCCTGATTTTTTTGATTAAAATGTTTATTTAGGTTATGCCCATGAGTTAATGGGCCTGACCCTTACAACAATACAATATTCATGAAACCCTACCTCAAAACTTGATTTTCTTGAATTTTTTCGATGAAATGCATGTTAACACCAGATTTTCAGACCACAAGTCGTTAGGCACAGACCGATATTAATGTCCATTTCACAACAATATTTTTAAATTTCCTCGAAAAAGAGCCATCTTTCGAACAATACTCAGTCCAACTCCAAAGTGGCGTTAAAATCCTTTGGCAACTATTGCTCATGAAAAAGCCCACTATAGTCCATATTCGTACTTTAGGGAATGGTATCCGGTGTATTCTTTATAAACTCACCCCGTTATTCCTGTTATTAATGCTCACCGTTCCTATCTATTCCCAAACAGGAACTGGGGCGAATTTTGGCATTGAGGCAGATGCCTATTCCGGAGATATTATTTCTGGGATTACTTCAGATGACTGGTTTCACAACGGAGGAGTATTATCTGCAGGGGTAATTGATGAGGCCACGGCGGTTTCCAATGGGTACGCCGGCCAATTATCGGCAGGTAACAACATTGCATTCGATCTAAGGCAGAGCATTCCAAATTATGCATCCAATTCAGGTTATATCTGGTACAGTTCCCGCTACGGCAGGGATTATGTCAATTATTCCTCAAATGACCAGACTTCTTTCGCTGGTGGTAAGAACGGGGACAACCCTGAGACTTCATGGCCAGTGGTCAGTGGCCCTGTTCCCAACAAATCGGATATTGTCGACACTGGAGTACATATGCGAAGGGATGGCATCAATGTTACGGATGACCTGTGGGTAAACCTAATGATTTCTACCTTGTCCTCTTCCGGTAATCATTTTGTCGATTTTGAACTCTTTGTTTCTGAGTTGGCCCAATCGGGTTCGGGGTTTACCAACAGTGGTAGTCAAGAAGGCCATACGGCATGGGAATTCGATGGCAGCGGTAACGTTACCCAAATAGGGGACATGATCATCGGTTTTGCCTATGGTGGCGGTGGTGTTTCAGGGGTGGAAGTGCGGTTATGGGTAGACCGTTCCGTATTCAATTCCGGGACTTCCCCTGGAGGGACATCCACTTTTACGTGGGGTTCCAATATTGACGGTGGGAGTACCTATGGTTATGGAGAGATCGTAGTGACTTCAGGAGCCCTTTTCAGCAATGTAAATACCTTTTCCACTACTGCTCCACCTTGGGGAACCACCAACACCTCTGGCTATACCAACACGTATAATGCGGGCTATATGGCAGAGGTAGGGATAAATTTTACCCAATTGGGATTTGATCCTAGGGCATTGTTCGGTACTTCCGCGGCATGTGATTCCCCGTTCAGTGCAGTACTTTCCAAATCCAGGGCTTCGTCTTCCTTTACCTCCAATCTAAAGGATTTTGCAGGACCCTATGATTTTTTGGGAAGCTCAGCGGGAACCCAAGTGAACACTACTTTAGTTGCACCCTCTAGTTTTGATTCCTGTACATCCGGTGAAACAAGGACGATACAGGCGGAATTTACTTCTACCACCGCCGAATATACCTGGTATTCCCTTACCCCTGGGGTTGTCTTTCCCGCAAACGGACTTTCAGAAATATCCGGAGTAGGAATGGATAATGTTTTAATAGACACCCCTGGAGATTACCAACTGGGTATTGCGCCACTTTTGGGGTGTACCCCGACCACCGACCCGGCGGATATTATAAGTGTTAATGCCAATCCCTGTGCGACAGCAGACACTTTCAATGCCACTGAGAATACGACACTGAACGTTTCCGCAACAGGAATTTTAGCCAATGATACCGATATGGAGACTAATGATTTGTTGACGGTTAGCACCACTCCCATAATCGATGTGTCTTACGGGACATTGACCTTGGCAGGCGATGGAAGTTTCACTTATGTGCCCGATCTCGGTTTTACGGGCACCGATACGTTTACTTATGAAGTCTGCGATGACAGCAATTCGAATTTATGTGATACCGCAGTGGTCACCATCACGGTATTCGATGATTATGATGGTGATGGAGTCAAGGATATCGATGACCTTGATGATGACAACGATGGTATTCCCGATACGGTAGAATCCAATGGTAACGATCCGACTGCAGATCCCGACAGTGATGGAACACCGAATTATCAAGATGCGGATTTCTGTACCTTGAACACTTTTTCAATATGTTCCGATTTGGATATGGACAATGATGGTATTCCGAATCATTTAGACCTTGACAGTGATGGAGACGGTTGTTACGATGTGTTGGAAGCTGGGTTTACCGATGATAATAACGATGGCCTTTTGGCAGACCTACCCACTACCGTGGATGGTAATGGCCAAGTCACCGGTTCCAATAAAGTCGATGGTTATACCGCACCGACAGATGCAGATAGCAGTGGTACGGCGGATTATCTCGAATCGGGAGCTGCACCTACCATCACAACACACCCCTCCGATGTTACGGCCTTTGCAGGATCGGGAGGCAATTTCACCGTTTCGGCCAACAATGCAAATGCCTATCAATGGCAGTTAAGCACTGATGGGGGAGTGACTTTTACAGATTTGACGGACGGGTCCCTATATTCAGGTTCTTCAACTGCTACCTTGACATTAAGTACAACGGACTTATCCATGAACGGCTACCAATATAGGGTAGTGGTACAAAATTCCTCTTTTATCTGCGCATCTCCGGTAACCTCCAATGCCGCAACGCTTTCGTTAAATGTACGGACCGTGATTTCCAATAGAAGAATTACCTATCGGGTCAAAAGTAACTAGGGATGTATAGCCTTGGTGACTTCCCGTAGAAAAATACAGTAGCTATAAAAGATCGTTGTACTTGGTAATAAGTCCCGCATGGAACATCATTTATCCCATGTGCCCCATTTTTGTCGAACAGATTCCGAGAATGAAAAAAGCCATTCTATCGAATGGCTTTTGTTAGTTTGAAAAAAATAATTTGTTAGCTCGTGGCTCATTTATATCCTTATTCCCTATTTCATTGTTTTATCATTAACTAGGCACAAGAAACCCTTACGGAATGTGTATGTCCGTCTCCAGTGGATGACCCTACTGTAATAGCGTTATTACTTTTCAAGGCATCGAAATTTGCCACGGTTAAGGTAACTTCATGATTATGCCCCGAACTACCCTGAATTGAATAAACCTTCTCTACGCCAGCTTGTACATCGGCTTGGGATACGTTCAAACTGTGACCATGATTGGCAGAAATATTAATTTCAGTCCCGTTTTCCAAACAATTACCTTGAGGGTCTGGATCCGGTTCTGGATCCGGATTATTATCCGATCCATTATCGGAACTGGAACACCCGATCAATGAAAAGGCAGGCAGTGCAATAAGCATGGCCCCCATTGTTTTTTGTATAAAAACTTTTCTGTTCATTCTGATCCTATTTTATACAATATACTAATTATTAGCCAATTACAAGCAATTTATTGAAGTAAATAAGGTTTGGAAATGATTTGGACCAGCCTTCTTGCCCAAGATTTTCGAAATAAAAAAAGCCACACTTTCGTGTGGCTTCTTCTTTGTTGCTCCCCCTCTTGGGCTCGAACCAAGGACCCTCTGATTAACAGTCAGATGCTCTAACCAACTGAGCTAAGGAGGAATTTATCCTGCTTTATTACCTAAAGCGGGTGCAAATATAAATGCTTTTTTCAAATACGCCAAACAAAAAAGGTTTTGCAATTAAAAAAATGATTTAAAATATAGGGGGGACGCCCCCCTATATCCCAATTTGATTTAAAAAATGACCTATATTAATGCTTATTGTGCCCACCAAACATCAACGGTAGGTTCTTGCCAATTGGCATTTACAACGTCTTCATTGGAATTTTGTTCAGAATCTGGATAAACTGCCCTTCTATACCATTGTCCGGCATATTCCGAATCATCCCCTTCGCCTTCCAATCGCAATGCCAAGTCCATGAAAACGTCACTTGAAAAATCATATCGCCTAAAATCATTATAAGTTTCCACATTTAAATAATTGGCTATATATTTTTCCTTCATAATGTGGTTAAGCATCAAGTTGCCGACTCCCACATCCACTGAAGTATCAGCCATATAATCCGTTCCTTCCGCTCCCAATTTCTCCATACTTGCCGCAATTCCATCCATATAAGCCTCATAGGCCGTATTATTGGCCCCTACACTGGTTTCATTACCTCCATTAGCCAAGAAAGCGGCTTCGGCCTTTATGAACATAGCCTCAGCATAAGTTATAAGGATCAAAGGGGCGGTAGCGTTGGTATAATATCCTCCATCCTTAAAAAAGGTATTGGCATCTTCTCCATCAAAGGACTCTCCTTCCCCTCCATTTATAAACCCCCTCCAGGGATCACCTTCTGCCCCTTCATTCTGAAACATAATCGGTAAACGAGGGTCAATATCAACTATACCACTCTCAAAAGGATAGCTGTTACCGTTCATCATCCCAACTATTTGGTCGTTTGGGGCCCTATAATAATTCCCGGTGTTCCGGGTCAATACATTATTCGCATACCATGGATTAAGTTCATCACTCGGAAAGTCCAAAAGGAAATCATCATCCACAGTGGTAAAGCCATTTTCGATAGTAGTCAACACATCGGATGCCGAATACACCCCCTTATAGATCAAATGCAATTGAAGTCTCGCCTTAATGGTATAGGCCGCCCTTAGCCATTGATCCATATCCCCTCCATAGATCAAATCCTCATCCCCAACAGAGATATTGGAATTATCTTCAGATAGGAGGGCGGAAATAGCACTGTCCAAAAGATTTATGGCCGATGCATATACCTCTTCCTGTGTATCGAAATTCGGATAAGGATTCTCCGTTCCGTCTGTAGCTTCGGTAAACGGTATGTTGTCCCACATATCGGCAGCCAATCCAATATTCGCTGCCTCAAGAATCTCTGCTATGGCACCATAATGTATAGCGCCAGTTTCTTCCGCTTTGTTTTTGATAGCCTCTGTATTGGGCAAAATATAAAGATAAATCTCGCTCCACGTAGCGGACAATTCTGAGTATCCCGCAGCAGCATAACCATATCCACCGAAATATTGCGTATAATTTCCTACAACAGTTTCAGCATAATATTGGGCATAAAGGGTACTATGTATCACAGGTCCCAAAAGATCACTCATTCCCAAATCTTCAACATCCACCGAGGCAGAAGGTGTGTTCACGTCAAAATAATCGTCGCTGCAGGCCATAATACCGACAAGCAACGTTCCAATAAATATATTTTTTAATACTTTTCTCATCATTCCTAATTTTTATTAAAACCCTATTTTAAGACCCATGGAATAATTTTCCGTCAGAGGAATCCCTTTTCCTGAGAAACCATAAATATTGCTTCCGGCACTATATGCGCTTCCTTCTGGATCATAACCATCATAAGGGGTCCATAACAAAATATTGTTGGCACTGACGCTTAGCACCAAATTATCGAAAAGATTCTTTTTCCCGAATAACTCCCTAAGATCATAACTAAGGCCTACACTTCTTAACTTAACCCATGATGCATCCTGGAGGTAATTCTCCGCAGCACCCGTAAAGTAAGTCCAACTCCTATAATAGCTTTCATCGAGCCCATATGCAGTAGGGGTAGTATTGGTAACATAAGTTCCCGGGGCATCGGGATCTTCCATAACCCCTTCGAAGACATAATCATCAATATTCCTATATTCTGTTACCTTACTTGTACCATTACGGATCATTGTACGTCTTGCCCAACTGTACTTATCCCCTCCTTTTTTCCATTCTACCAAAAAATTCAACCCTAAGTTTTTCCACTTGATATTACTTCCCAAGGACATTGTAAAATCCGGAAGTGCATTCCCCACGATAACATATCCTTCACTATCATCTATTTCCGGGTATCCAGCGGAATTAATAAAAAGTTCCCCATCTACATAGGTCCAGTTGTATCCGTAAAGTGATCCCATTTTATCCCCTTCCTTGACCCTTAGGTACAATTCCGGGGCCCCGTCACCTGCAAATGTCACGTTTTCAACATCATCAGGAAGGTCCAATACTTCCCCTCTATTCGTTGAAAAATTATAAATCAATTCAACATTTAGGTCTTCCGTTTTTACAACATCGCCACTTATTAAGAGTTCGTGTCCCCAATTCTTATAGTTCCCTGCATTTCTGGTTACTGAGGAAAGGCCGGTTGAATAGGCCATATTGACATCAAATATTTGATTATTGACCTTTGATGTGAAGTAAGAATAGTCAAACCTCAATCTATTTTTAAAAAACCTAAGGTCTGTACCTACCTCCCATGTTCTTGTGCGTTCGGGAACAAGATTCAAGCCTGTACTTGTACTGGACCGAAATCCACCCACGCCATTAAAAGGAAAATCCCCATCGGCCACGAAATAATGACCGCTGTCACCGAAGCCTGGACCTTTACCTACTTCTGCCCAAGAAGCCCTTAATTTTCCGAATGAGAAAATATCATTGTCCGAAACAATATCTTCCGAAAATAAATATGCACCACTAATAGACGGATAAAAGAAAGAACGGTCTTCTTGAGGAAGGGTAGAGACCCAGTCGTTTCTTCCCGTAAAAGTAACAAACACTTTATCCATATATTCCAATTTGAGTTCTCCAAAAACCCCTACATTTCGAACTTGGGTGACACTATTGGAATTGTCCAATATGGTTGCATTGCTGATATCATTGTAATGGGCAATGTTCAAATTTTCACCATACATACGGTCGTAGTTGCTTTTGACATCCGAAATTTGGTTACCCAAAGACAAGGAGGTATTGAAATCCTCGCTCCAATTTTTGGTCATAGTCGCTAAAAAATTCGACTCAATCCCTGTAAAAAGTACATTTTCATTTATGATAAATCCTCCCACTTGTGATCCTGTATCCAATTCAGGTGGCACAAATCGATTCCTATGATCCGAGTAATTATCAATTTGTGCTTGGTAAGACAGGTTGAGCCAATCCAAAGGGCTCCAATTCAGGGTAACATTCCCGATCCAACGGTTTACATCGTCTGTCAACGCACTCACTTCTGCAAAATAACGTGGATTGTCGATCCAAGGGGTGTAATTTCGTTGTGTACCATCTGCATTTTTATAATCGTTCAAATCGAAGGTGGGTGAATAATAGGCCAAAGAGCTGATAATGGACTTGTCCCCACCATTGGCCCTACGCCCCCCGGAATTTGTATACTGAATGGATGAACTGATCTTGAAATTATCGGTAACCTTGTAGCCCCCTTTAAACCTAAAGGACAGCTTTCCGTAATCCGAATTAGGGACAATACTCTGGTCGCTACTGTTACCAACCGAGAAAAAGTAGTCAAACCTATCATCGGCACCACTAATATTAAAGTTGATCTGTGTGTTTATTCCTGTTGAGAACAAATCGTCATAGATATCGTGGAACTTGTCATTACTCAAATCCAACACGGTATCCTCATCATACTGAAATGAATCTACCGAATATTCCGGCCCAAAGGAATAGAAGGGCGTACTAGTACCCGTTAAAGTATAGCCCGTTTCCGTTTCCGGGGTGTAAAGTACCCTAGGAGAACCAAGATAACCCTCCCTATAGGTGGTCTGTAATTCGGGTACTTTGGTCACTTTTCTGAACGTGGTATTCATGGTTACATTTATCCTTGCCTTACCGAATCGCCCTTTTTTGGTAGTGATTACTATCGCACCATTTGCTGCCCTAACCCCATACAATGCCGTTGCCGCAGCACCCTTAAGCACACTATAATTCTCAATATCCTCTGGATTGATATCTCCCGACCTACTTGAAAAAGCAAATTGCTCCGAGCTACTGGGCGCATTGGATCCGGAACTTGGCAAAATGTTTCCCGATATGTTATCGTTGTTGATCGCCAGACCGTCCACGATGATCAAAGGCTGGTTATTTCTACCGGGATTAATGGAAGATATCCCTCTGACCAAGATATCCACACCACCTCCAGCGGATCCCGATGCCCTGTTGATCTGCACGCCAGCCACCCTACCCTGAAGGGCTTCAACAGCACTTACCTGACCCGCCAATATAACATCCTCAGTATTGACTTTAGTCACAGAGTAGCCTAACGACTTTTCCTTTTTTTCAACCCCGAAGGCAGTGACAACAACTTCATCGAGTTCATTGGTGTCTTCTTCCAAGGTAACGTTCAATTGATTCCCGGTTACCTCAATTTCCTTGGTGGTAAAACCCAAATAGGAAAATATAAGAAACTCTCCCGAAGAAGCCCTAATCTGAAATTTACCATCAAAATCTGCAGAGGCACCACGTTGGGTTCCTTTTACCAAGATGTTCACACCTGGCAACACATTTCCCGTACCATCATATACGATACCCGTAACAATCATTTCCTGAGCCATAACAAAAGATGCCACGGCATTTAGAAAAACAAGAAAGAATAGAAAAGTTCTTTTTTTCATAAAATTATAGTTTGATTATAAGTTTAAAACTAACGAAAAATTACACTTTTATTTAACTTTTTGTTAAAAAAGTTATAATTATCATAATTTTTGTTACAAACTCAATTTCAAGCTATAATCTTTCTTTATTGTTGAAATATCACAAAAAAAGCACCCTTATTATTAAAATATTGTTAATAATGGCACGAATGAACCCAATAAAAATATGTATTTCTACTTAATATGGAATAATTAAGCAATTTCTAAGAGGTTAAGATCGCTTTCTCTATTTAAATAACCATTTGTATAGATCATTACCGTTGGCAAACAGCAATAATGCTATTAAAATAAAGAAACCGATCATCTGGGCATACTCCAAAAATTTGTCGCTCGGCTTTCTTCCCGTAACGATCTCATACAACAGAAACGATACATGCCCCCCATCCAAAGCGGGTATGGGCAGAATATTCATAAAAGCCAGTATTATCGATATGAATGCAGTGGTGTTCCAAAAAACCGGCCAGTTCCAACTATCGGGAAACAGCCCCCCAATGGCCGCAAAACCACCCACTTCCTTATAGGCCCCGGTATCGGGGTTGAAAATCTTCTTCATGCCCTTGATATAGGTACTTAAGGTAGATACTCCCTTATCGACCCCGGCAGGAATGGATTCCAAAAATGAATATTTCTTCGTTTTTATATCAAAATAACCTTTATCCGCATATTCCTGCATCGTCAACCCCCCTAGCTGAACGCCTATGGTAGCTTCATCGCTTACTTGTACCTTCAAATCGACGATATCGCCATTTTTTCTTTTAACCGTCAACACCAACTCCTGTCCCTTATTGGCTTCCAAAATGGGCTTTACTTGATCTACATAGGATACTTCGGTACCATTGACCTTTATCACCTCATCAAAGGCCTGAAAATCAACCCCCTTGTTTATGGATCCTTCCGCCACGTTCTTGATGATAAATGGGAGCCTATAGCTCAAAAAACGGACCTTATCCTTATCTTCCGATAAAGTGGCGATAAAATCAACGGGGATAGCCTGCTCAAAAGTCCTCCCGTCGCGAACCACCGTCATGGTCTCCCCATAAACGATCTCTGGCAATATATTCCGAAATGCTTCGACCTTTTTACCATCTACGGCAATGATCTTATCCCCGGTGAGCACCCCTAACTTATCGCCCAAGGTTTTCTCAGTTACCAAAAAACCATCCTTTAGGCTTTCTGCGGGTACATACTCATCCCCATAGGCAAAAGCAAGGCCCACATAAATGATCACGGCCAAGATAAAGTTGACCGTTACCCCACCCAGCATAATGATCAATCGTTGCCAAGCCGGTTTACTCCGGAACTCCCACTCTTTGGGCTCTTCCTTTAAGGCTTCGGTATCCATACTCTCATCGATCATTCCGGCAATCTTCACATAACCCCCAAGAGGTAACCAGCCGATACCATAAACGGTTTCCCCGATTTTTTTCTTGAAAAGTGAAAATTTGACATCGAAAAACAGATAGAATTTTTCTACCCTGGTCTTAAAAATCTTGGCTGGAATAAAATGCCCTAGCTCGTGAAGTACGATTAATAGGGACAGACTTAAAAAGAATTGGATAATTTGTATAACGATCGGACTCATCTATAATTTCTAAAATTGATCGCACAAAAGTACGCTTTTACATAGTCTTACAAAAAGAAACTGTTAAGGCGAATTCCTTTTTGTGAAATTTTTAGCAGCATCAAGACCCTGATAATTTGAAAAGAAGGGCGGACTGCTGTACCTTTGAAAAAAGATCATGCGTTCCTTTTTCGGCAAATACAAACTCTTCGCCATAGTGTTTTCGACCATTTCGATCGCTATCATGGTACTCTTCTACAGGGCCCTCCAACCTAAAAAAACATTGACCGTTTACCAGCCAAGCATGGTGAATCCCGAACTGGTTGACAGTACTTTGCAACATGTAAAAAAATACCACACCGTAGCGGATTTCGCATTGACCAACCAAAATGGAAAGACCATTACCCAAAAAGATTATGAAGGCAAAATCTATATCGCCGATTTTTTCTTTACCACTTGCCCTACCATTTGCCCGATTATGACAAAGAACATGGCCGGGATACAGGAAATGATCAAAGATGACGATGAGGTACGCTTACTTTCCCATTCGGTAACCCCTGTCATCGATTCGGTTGCCCAATTAAAAAAATACGCTATTGAAAAAGGGGTCGATGATACGAAATGGAATTTGGTCACCGGCGACAAAAAACAGATCTATGAATTGGCCCGGAAATCCTATTTGGCGGTAAAGACCGTTGGCGATGGCGGTCCGTTCGATATGATCCATACCGAAAATTTCATCCTTGTGGATAAAGAACGTAGGATCCGTGGGTTTTACGACGGGACCAAAAAGGAGGACATCGACAGGCTTATGGAAGATCTTAAAATACTTAAATCGTCATATGCCGAATAAAATCTTGCAAGATTTGCTTTTGATTTCACGTCCTAATTCAGTTTTTTCCTTTACTTTTGCCCTTACTTATAATCATTCTAAATAAATGAGTACCAGTATTGCACATCTCAAGCCCGGGCAGAAAGGGGTCATCAAAGAATTCCCCGATGATCTTTTACCCATTAAATTGCTCGAATTGGGATGCTTGCCTGGCAATGAAGTTGAATTGGTGCAAATAGCACCCTTTAAAGATCCCATATACATCAATGTTAATGGCTCCCATATAGCCATACGGCGTTCCATGGCGCTTAAAATTGAACTTGATCTTATCGAAGATATCCAAAGAGTATGAGTAAGCAGATCAATGTTGCTCTAATCGGCAATCCCAATACCGGAAAAACCTCGGTTTTCAACCAACTGACCGGACTAAATCAAAAAGTAGGCAACTATCCGGGGATAACCGTAGAAAAAAAAGAGGGTATCTGCAAACTCCCAAGAGGTGTAAAGGCGCATATTATAGATCTTCCCGGTACTTACAGCCTAAATACGACCTCCCTTGACGAAAGTGTAGCCGTTGAATTGCTGCTGAATAAAAATGACAAGGACCATCCCGATTTGGCCATTGTCATTTCCGATGTCGAAAACCTGAAAAGGAATCTCTTGCTGTTTACCCAGATCAAGGATTTGAAAATACCTGCCATCCTGGTCATTAACATGGCCGATAGAATGGTGCGAAAGGGGATATCATTGGATATTGCCCTGTTGGAAAAAAAGTTGGATACCAAAATCGCCTTGGTCAGTACCCGTAAAAAAACGGGTATAGACCGATTAAAGGTATTGATCGCCGATTATAAAAACCTGTCGATCAAACCCAACCTGGATATGACGGTCATTGCGCCCGAATACTTTAAAAGTCTACAGGAAACCTTCC
The DNA here is from genome assembly GCF_028882255.1 of Maribacter polysaccharolyticus. Taxonomy (GTDB): domain Bacteria; phylum Bacteroidota; class Bacteroidia; order Flavobacteriales; family Flavobacteriaceae; genus Maribacter_A; species Maribacter_A polysaccharolyticus. The sequence goes on along the minus strand of NZ_JARBUY010000003.1, from coordinate 340,384 downwards.
CCAATGAGGATCTTTATAAACTTTGGCTGGTCATTACCCAAGATGTAAACTTTATGCCCTTGGAGAAAAACTTGGTCAAGGATGCCTCTTCGTTCAATACCAAATCAAAATCCGAGTTAAAGCGTCTGCAACAAAAAGAGACCATCAAAAGATACCAATTCATCAACTCCATTTTAAAGGAAACCTATAAGGTCGATATCAACGCAGCCAAAGGTATTAAAGCGACACTCGACAAAATATTGACCCACAAGATATTCGGTTATTTGATTTTCTTCGTCATATTGATGACGATTTTCCAGGCCATCTATGACTGGAGCAGTGTTCCCATGGATTTCATTGACGAAACCTTTGCCGCTGCGAGCGAATGGGTCAAAACGTCATTTCCACCGGGCATGCTTACCAACCTGATTGCCGAGGGAATTCTCTCGGGTATCGGAGGTATCGTGATCTTCATTCCCCAAATCGCCTTCCTGTTCCTGTTCATTTCCCTTTTGGAGGAATCAGGATACATGAGTAGGGTGGTTTTTTTAATGGATCGTGTTATGCGCCCCTTTGGATTGAGTGGCAAGAGTATTGTCCCTTTGATTTCCGGAACGGCATGTGCCATTCCGGCCGTTATGGCCACACGTACCATCGAAAATTGGAAAGAACGTCTGATTACCATCCTGGTCACACCTTTTACCACCTGTTCCGCGAGGTTACCGGTTTATCTTATCATAATAGCTTTGGTCATCCCTGAAGGACGGATTCTCGGCTTGGGGTACCAGGCCATGACCTTAATGCTTTTATATTTAATAGGATTCGTTGCTGCCATTCTTTCGGCCATGGTACTCAATAAGATCTTAAAGATCAAAAGCCATACCTTTTTTGTGATGGAAATGCCCAATTATAAACTTCCCCTGTTCAAAAACGTCGCCTATACGGTTTGGGAGAAAACCAAAAGCTTTGTTTTCGGGGCAGGTAAGATCATTTTGGCCATATCGATTATATTGTGGTTTTTGGGCTCCAATGGTTTTACCGACAATTATGAAAATGCAGCATCTATAATAGAAAATCGCATTCAAGAAGAAGGATTGTCCGCATTCAATCAAGAAAATATTGCCAAAGATATAAGGACCTACCAAAATGCACTGAACGATAGCATTTCAAAAAATGTCTATGACCTAACTCCCCAACAGGTATCCGATTCCGTCCATAACTTCAAGCAAGAATTGCACCATAAGGCAAAGCTTCAGGAAATTGCAAGTTATAAATTGGAGAACTCCTATATCGGAAATATGGGCAAGGCCATTGAACCCATGGTACAACCATTGGGTTATGATTGGAAAATAGGTATCGCCCTGATAACCTCCTTCGCGGCAAGGGAAGTTTTTGTAAGTACCTTGGCCACCATCTACAGTGTTGGCAGTGACGAGGAAGATACCATTAAAAACAGGATGTCGGCCGAAGTTAACGCAGACACCAATAAACCCTTGTTCAATCTGGCTTCCGGTATATCCTTACTCCTTTTTTACGCATTTGCCATGCAGTGTATGAGTACCTTGGCCATTGTTAAACGGGAAACCAATTCTTGGAAATGGCCTGCGGCCCAATTGGCTTTTATGAGTCTTTTTGCCTATCTTGTAGCATTGATCGCTTATCAATTACTGAAATAACATGGAACTCTTTCAACACATAGTGGTTTATGCCATCGTAATTCTTGCCTTTGTGTACCTCATAAGCAAATTCGTGTTGCCCAAATCCCTGTTTTCATCCAAAAAAAGCCCTAAGAAAATTTGTGGGGAAGATGGTTGCGGCTGTCATTGAATACCGGCAACGGCCTTATTTTTACCATCAGGATTTATATTTCCCCCTACCTTCTGTAACGAATTGACCAAAAGGTCGTCTTCTTTATATTCATCCTAACGCATAATAAAAAGCTAAAGGTGTCTTAAGGAAACTAAAAACCGTACGGACATTTTTACGGCTATGTGTTAGTTTGTGATAACCAATCATCGATCATTCGCCCATGGACAAAGTAATTTTATGGCTGTTCGCCATGCTGATCATTGTTTTTTGCAGTACCGTACAAAGTCAAACCCTGACCAACCGGGTGTTGGATTCGGTTACACATGAACCGATCCCCTACGCCACGGTACAATTGAACAAGAAAGGGGTCATCACCAATGAGGAAGGTCGGTTTAGCCTTCCAGTGGACGATAATGTCCTTGCCACCGATTCGCTCTTGATCTCTTGTATCGGCTATGCATCCTTAGGCAAACCCTTGAACGAATTTGAAGGGGATGTCATTTATTTAAGCCCTAAGGCCATTGAACTGAATCCCGTGGTAGTTACGAACAGGAACTATTCCGCCGATGAGATCCTGGCATTGGTAAAAGAAAACTTGGACAAGAATTACGACAAGGAGCTTCGTAAAAAAAGAATGTTCTTTAGGGATTCGTACTTCCAGGATTTCAATAAGATGGACTATACCTTCGTAAAATCGACCATCAAGGAACTCAATAAAACGTTCCTCGATAGTGTGTTGAACACCGTCCCTAAAAAATCGAGTTATTTTACCGAGATCCTTTGCGACCTATATGGCAATATGGACGCGGAAAATCAGAAAATAGCTATCATCAAGGCCTCTGAACTTTATGACAAGAGCAAAGAACTCGATGAGGGGAAGCTGGAGGAAAAATTCAATGAGATCCTTACATCGAATATCAAAAGGGATTCTTACTTCAAGATCAAATCCGGATGGTTCGGAACCAAGATCAAGGGGGAGGATTTTCATCGGATCTTTGAATCCGATATCGACTCCACCGATCAAGCCGCCTTGGAAAAAGAGTTGGAAGAAAAGAGAAAGAGGGAAGCCGAACGAAAGACCAATTTCGCGAAATACGGCAAAAACAGTATTGTGGACATGATGGAAGATCTCTTTTATTTGGAAGGTTCCCCCCTTGACTTCATCAATAAATCAAAAAAATACGAATACACCTTAAAAGAGTTTACCTATATGGGTGAGGATGCGGTCTATATTTTGGAATTCTCCCCTAAAGGTACCGCAGATTACAAAGGCCTACTCTACATCAATCCCGACGATTTTGCCATTGTCCGATTGGATTATGAAAACGTAAAATCGTTGCGGAAATTCAATTTACTGGGCATTCATATGAACAATTATTCACGTAAGGGGAAAATGATTTTTGCGAAATCGCCCAAGGGTACCTATGACCTTCGTTTTATGGAACAGGAAAAAGGCACTACCGTTGGTATTCGAAGACCCTTGAAGATCATTGAAAAGAACAAACATGTAAAAGGCCGGAACAAACAAAACGAACTTTCGTTAAAGATCGATATGGAAACCACAGGGGTCAAAAAACAGGAACTCATTGTCTTTGATTCCAATTTAATATCCCATGCCGCCTATACGTCATTTACCGAGAACAATTCCGTTTTACCCACCTATATGCCCAACTACGATCCTGAATTTTGGAAAGGACAAACGATCATTGAGCCGAACCAAGCCATTCGTGATTTCACTTCCGATGTGGAAATTTCCAAATAGGGATCAAATAAGATTGGTGATAAAATTATAGAACAACAGGCCCCAACCGATAACCAGAAGAAGTCCGCCCAGGGGGGTAACCGGACCGAGGAAAGCCATGTTCATTCCTTTTGATTTTCCTAGGACCAACGCATAAATACTGAACGAAAACAAAACTATGCCAATCATGAAACAGTAGACCATATAGCGCTGTATACCGGTATCGAAATTAAGGTTGAAACTCAATACCAACAACAAAATAGCATGGTACATTTGGTATTTTACACCGATTTCAAAGCTTTTTAACTGCTCATTATCCAGTGATTTCTTTAAGGCATGGGCACCGAAAGCCCCAAAAATAACCGCCAATAAACCTAAGAGTGAACCGACAACCTGTGCTAAGAGAACCATATAACAAATAATTTTGCCCTAAGATATGGAAACGTACCGAAGTGGGAGGTTCCTAGGGATACATACTTGCCAAAAAACAGGTTCAGGGTTAAAGGCCCCTTTAATAAAGGGTCTTTGTTACCACCGTGATTTTATGGGCATCGTTAAAACAAAAGGCGGTTGTTCCTAAAGCAAACGGCCAACCCAACAAAAAACCCGAAGCAAGGGGCTTCGGGTTTTTCTTCTTTTCATCCGGTTTTAATCGGCAGGCGTTATTTTACCCTTCAATAAATTGAACAGGCCTACTGTCTCCAAACTGTCCTTGTAATTTACATACAAGCTTAAGGAATCCTTATAGACTATTTTTATTTTTCCGTTCGAAAAGTTATCGATAAAGACACTCACTTTTTTAGTGGTAAGGGAGTCCTTGAATTCCCTGAAAATCCCCTTTTCCTTATCAAATCCCGAAAATCCATTCAGCCGCTCCATAGGGGGTATCCTTTCGACCCAAAGCACACTGTCCAAATCGGCATATTTCAATTTTTTATAATAGAACCCCGACAAGATCTTGAATTGGTCATCATCGGTTTGAGTCCAATTTTTGGAATGGGCCAAAAAAGCCAATAGACATACACTGATGGTCACTACAATGATCAGATTCCAAAAAAGAGTGCTTTGTTTTCCCATTTAATTCCCATCAGATCCTTTATACTTATCAAACCAAGCCAATGTATGGGTGATCTTGGCGATCAAATTACTTGGCCTATTGGCTATCCCATGACTGGCACTGGGTATTTCTACGAATACCGTTTCCTTTTTCCTCAATTTAAGGGCATGGTATAGTTGTTTCGCCTCACTGGGCGGGGTCCTTAAATCGTCCATCCCTACCATAACCATGGTTGGGGTCTCAATATTACCAACGAGAGAGAGGGGGGAAAATTTCCAATACCCTTCAAAATTTTCCCAGGGTTGACCGGGATAACGGGAATTCGCATACCCAAAGTAATTATCGGCAACAAGGGTTTTACTGATCCAGTTCATAACCGGTTTGGCTACCACCGCAGCTTCAAATCTATTGTTCTTGCCAATAATCCAAGCCGTCATTATACCGCCTGCACTTCCGCCGGTCACAAACAGTCGATCTTCATGGGCAATACCCTTTGCAATGCAATAATCCACACCATCCATCACATCCTGATAATCATCCCCTGGATAATTATTATAAAGCAGGTTTCCGAATTCTTCCCCATAACTGGTACTCCCTCTGGCATTCGGGTAAAAAACCACATAGCCCGCGGCCGCATACAACTGCATCTCCACCGAAAAACGGTCCCCATAATTTAATATCGGGCCCCCATGGTTCTCTACCAAAAGAGGATATTCCTTTGAGGCATCGTACCCCGGTGGATAAACGACCCATCCTTGGATATCGCGCTGATCCACGGATGATTTGTACCCTATTTCCTCCACCTTGCCCAAGTTCCTATACGATAACAACCCTTGGTTCAAATCGGTGATCCTTAAGGGTGATTTGGCCTTACTTTTCAACACCGCCAAATCCGCAGGGTACTCAGGTCTTGTCTTGGTGTACGCGAGGGTGCCGTTTTTTGATACACTGAAAGACCCACTACCGTACGGACGCCCTATGGTCGTTCCGCCCATATCATCGGCGAGTTTTGTAACCTTTCCTTTTAAGGAGATATGACCAATCTTGCTATTGCCCTTATCATCGAAAGAAAAATACAACCCTTCACTCTTTTGGTCCCAAACAATCCGGGACACACTTCTATCCAACGCTTGGGATACCACCCGTGGGTTACCGCCATCAACATCCATCACGTAAAGGCGACGAACCTGATAGGTCTGTACCTTATCATCAAAACCTATGTAGGCGATATATTTCCCATCGGGGGATACGACCGGATTGCTATCGGGCCCTTTTCTATCGGTTAAAGCCGTAATCATGCCATCTTCGACACCTACCCCATAGACCTCACTGTTTCTGAAATCATATTCCCAATCCTCATTTCTATTGGCGGAAAAGTAGATTATATCGGCCTGTGGGCTCCAACTTAATTTCCCCCTATGCTGAAAATCCCCAGAGGTAAGCTGACGGGGCGCCCCACCATTGGCAGGAATGGTGAAGATATGGCTGAAACCCGGTTTTATATACCCCCGACCATCGGCCTCGTGATACAGTCTATCGGTAATCCTGGGGGTTTCGGCCCATTTGGCCCCTTTGGGTTTCTTGGGCATTTTAGCAACAACCGGAGCTTTGCTCTCTACCTTCATGGTAAAAGCCAATCGATCTCCTTTTGGCGACCAGGTCAAAGAACCCGGACTTGATGGCAATTGGGATATTTTGGCGGTTTTCCCCGAATTGAACCAATAGATGTAGATTTCAGCCCCTTCATCGGTACTGCTTACATAGGCTATCCGATCCCCATTGGGCGACCATTGTGGACTGGATTCACTTTGTTCCTTAGCCGTAAGTTTTTGATGTTGGGAACCATCACTCTTGATCAACCACAAGTCGCCAACGGCCCTATCTTTCATGACGTCCATTTTCATCCTTCGATACACGATCCACTCACCATTGGGCGAAATCTGTGGATCCGTAGCGTATTGAAGGTCAAAAAGGTCCATATAACCAAAATCCTTTTTCTGCGCGTTTCCGTAAAAGAAGAAACACAAAAGTACCAGTACAATCGGTAGGGTCTTAAATCTCATAACATTAAAATATTGATAAGCTAAACTTAAACAATAACCCGGATACTACAAAGCGATCAACCATATGGCAGAGTAGACAGGCCCACGAAACCAACACCTCCCAAAGTTCCTTTGGCACCATACACTTAATATTCAACAGGCTTTCAATCAAGCCTTTCCCGAATATACCTCGTACGGAACATCGCATATCCAACTATAAAAGTCTTAAAATTATTAACAGAATCGTCCTTATGGATTGAAACAAAGCCGTATTTTTGCCCTTATTTTTATTTTGTCTAAATTAATATTGTGTTCATGCAGCCACTATTTCGCCTATTGGCATTCGTACTTTTGATTTTTCCTTTCGCCCTGACCGCGCAACAAAGCCAAATACAGGGTACCATTACCGAAGGGGGTATTCCCATTCCATATGCCAATGTATTTTTGGGCGGTACGAGCCATGGTACTTCCAGTACTGATGACGGCACCTATGCCATTACGGGCTTAGTTCCGGGAAAATACGATCTGGTGGTTTCGGTAATTGGGTATATGCCCTATTCAAAACGCATTGAATTGCAAGGGGAGGAGTCTAAAATATTTAATATTGAACTTAAACCCAGTACCGAACAATTGGAAGAAATGGTGGTAACCGGGACCCTAAAGGCAGTTAGCCGCTCGGAAAGCCCAGTACCCGTTGAGGTGTATAGCCCAACGTTCCTAAAAAAGAATCCTACGGCAAGTATCTTCGAGGCCCTTCAAAACGTGAACGGGGTAAGGCCCCAAATAAATTGTAACGTGTGCAATACCGGGGACATCCATATCAATGGTCTTGAAGGCCCATATACCTTGGTATTGATAGACGGAATGCCCATAGTAAGTGGATTGGGCACGGTATACGGCTTAACGGGCATACCGAATTCGTTGATAGAACAAATAGAGATCGTAAAGGGACCCGCATCGAGTCTGTATGGCAGTGAGGCAGTCGGTGGCCTTATCAATGTCATCACAAAAAGTACCGAATTGGCGCCCGTTATTTTCGCCGATAGTTTTGTTTCCGATTGGGGCGAATTCAACCTGGACGTTGGCACCAAATTCAACCTCGGACAGCATGCGGATGCCCTGCTGGGAATCAATTATTTCAATTACAGCAACCCTATCGACAATAACGACGATAATTTTACCGATTTAACCCTTCAAGATCGGATTTCCATTTTCCAAAAATGGAATTTCAAACGGAAAAACCACCGCCTTTTCTCTTTGGCCGGGCGTTATTTCTATGAGGACCGTTGGGGAGGTGAAATGCAATGGACCCCCGAATATCGGGGAGGAAATGAAATCTATGGTGAAAGTATTTATACCAGCAGATGGGAAATCCTCGGTAAATATGAACTTCCCGTAAATGAGAAAATGATGCTTTCTTTCTCGTACAATGACCACCACCAGGATTCAAGATATGGAGACACGAAATACATTGCCTACCAACGTATCGGTTTTGGGCAATTGACTTGGGACAAGCAGATGGGCAACCACGACCTACTCTTTGGCTCCGCAATACGTTATACCTATTATGATGACGATACTCCCGCAACTACCGGAGATTCAGGCAACGAAGTTGATGAAGTGTTGATTCCCGGGGTCTTTGTCCAAGATGAGTGGAAATTTGCGGAGCGGCATTCCTTTTTGGCAGGTATACGATATGACCATGACTCGAGGCATGGCAATATTTTCACTCCAAGGGCAGCCTATAAATGGAAGCCCTCCGATAATGACGTCTTCCGTATTAATTTCGGAACCGGCTTTAGGGTCGTCAACCTATTTACGGAAGATCATGCCGCGTTGATCGGGGCTAGGGATGTGATCATTGAGGAAGACCTGGACCCGGAACAATCGATAAACTTCAATGTAAACTATTTACGGAAATTCTATTTTGACAATGGTTCTTTCTTAAGTTTGGATTTATCGGCATTCTATACGCGGTTCTCAAACGCCATAATCCCGGATTATGATACCGACCCCAATTATATCATTTATGATAACTTGGATGGCCACTCCATATCACAAGGGTTTAGTGCCAATATGGACTTGTTTTTACCAAACGGATTGAAATTCATGGTTGGCGCAACCCTGCAAGATGTCAGTAATACCGAAAACGGCATCACTCAAGATCAGATCCTGACAGAGCGCTACGCCGGTACTTGGAACGTATCCTATACCTATCAGCCCTGGAACCTGAGCATGGACTATACCGGAAATCTTTACGGGCCCATGCGCTTACCACTGCTGGGTGATTTGGACCCTAGGGACGAATATTCCCCGGTTTGGAGTATTCAGAATGTCCAATTCACCTATAAAGGCCTAAGGCATTTTGAATTTTATGCAGGCGTTAAGAACCTATTGGATTGGACCCCCAATAAAGGGAATCCCTTTATCATAGCACGGGCAGACGACCCTTTTGACGAAAACGTCACCTATGACGATAATGGGGATGTTGTCGCAACGGAAGACAACCCCTATGCCTTGACGTTCGATCCAACTTACATTTATGCCCCCAATCAAGGCATACGCACGTTCTTTGGATTGCGTTATCAATTGGATTAAAGGCGGTAGACTATAGCGAAATGCCTATTTTTGAATTGAATCATTCTAAGGTATTCACAATTGAAACCATCCACGGGACACTATGATCATATCATCATCGGGGCGGGAGCGGCAGGATTAATGCTCGCCGATGCCTTTGGTCGGGATTCCTATTTCCGGGACAAAAAAATCCTGCTTTTGGATAAGGATTCCAAGAACACCAATGACCGTACATGGAGCTTTTGGGAAAAAGGGACCGGACGATTTGATGATATCGTGACCAAATCATGGAAAAACATCTTCTTTGGTGGACAAGGTTTTTCAGCTCAATTCGATATCTCACCCTACCAATACAAACTGGTTCGTGGACTTGATTTTTACCGGTGTTATCTCGATAAAATAAAAACCTACCCCAATATCGATCTTATCCATCAGGAAGTTACCGCCATTAATGAGAACAAGGAAGGTGTGACGGTTACCACCACCGAAAAGGAATATACAGGTACCCGGGTATTCAGTAGTGCCTTCGATTTCGATGCCCTAAAAAACGATTCCAAATATCCCCTTTTGCAACAACATTTTGTGGGTTGGGTGGTAAAGACCAAGGCGCCGACCTTCAATCCGGACAAGGCCATATTCATGGATTTCTCCATACCACAAAAGAACAATACGCGATTTATGTACGTATTGCCTTTTTCCGAAAACAAGGCCCTCCTGGAATATACCCTGTTCTCCAAAGATCTTTTACCATTGGATGCCTATGAAAATGGGATAAAGGATTACTTAAGGGATACTTATGGCTGTACGGATTTTGAAGTCCTTGAAAAAGAAAAAGGGAGCATCCCCATGACCTGCTATGATTTTCAGTCCCACAATACAAAAAGGATCCAATTCATCGGTTCTGCCGGTGGCTGGACCAAACCCAGTACAGGGTATACTTTTTACAATACTTCAAAAAAAATAGCCCAGATAATACCCTTGATCAAAGAAAACAAGCCTTTGACACCCCTTCGCCCCAAACGGAAATTCAAGTTTTACGACCTACTTCTTTTGGATATCCTCTTTGCCGAAAACCACAAGGGACAATACATTTTTGAAACCCTTTTCAAGAACAGGCCCCCTCAATTGATCTTTAAATTTTTGGATGAGGAAACAAACTTGTGGGAGGACTTTCGCTTTATTTCCGGTTGTCCGAAAAAAGAATTTATCCTGGCCTTGTTCAAAAGGATGCTCCGGCACATATAAATCGTCGAGGAACGCCAGAAATCACCAATCATAAAATCCTTATGCGAAGTAATTATACTTCACGGCGCATTAATCCTTCGCCAAACTGTTTGAGCACCGATTTCTTTTCTTCCGAGACCTGTAAGGTATCCAGAATACGGAATGCTTTTTGGGTATACTCCTCGATTTCCTCTTTTGTTCTTTCCGCAGCCCCGGTCGTAATAAAGATATCCTTAACCGAATTTATCTTCCCTTCGGGATCCCGTGGCTGAATGGAATACAGATCGAGGAGCTGCTTTTGTTCCTCGGCACCCCCCAATTGCAAGGCCAATAGATACAAAATGGTCTTTTTGTTTTCAATGATATCGCCCCCCACCTGTTTACCGAAAGTTTTGGGATCTCCGAAAGCGTCCAGATAATCATCCTGCAATTGAAAGGCAATGCCCAGATTTTTACCGAAATCGTAAATAAGATCTTGCTCCTTCGTGGAAACCCCTGCAACGATTCCACCCATTTTCATGGCCGCACCGACCAAAACCGCCGTTTTGTATTCGATCATTCGTAAATACTCCGGAATCGTTACATCATCCCGGGTTTCAAAATCCATATCGTATTGCTGCCCCTCACAGACTTCCAAAGCCGTCTTACTGAATAACCGCGCCAATTCCCGAAAGGTATCACTTTGGTAATTTTCAAAAAAGCGGTACGCCAGGATCAACATGGCATCGCCCGATAAGATCCCGGTATTGATGTCCCATTTTTCATGTACGGTACGCTGGCCCCGTCGCAGTGGGGCATCATCCATAATATCATCATGGACCAATGAAAAATTATGGAATACCTCTATGGCCAAAGCAGCATCTAGGGCCTGCCGATAATCCGCCCCGAACAAATCGGTTGTCATTAAGGTTAGAACGGGCCTTAGGCGTTTGCCCCCAAGTCCCAAGATATAAATGACCGGATCATAAAGCTTTGTAGGCTCCTTTGAACTTATCTTTTCCCCAAGATAGCCGATGAATTCGTTTCGATACTGTTCTATGGCATGCATTGCAAATGATTTTCCCCAAAAATACAGCCATTTTCACAAAACGCATTCATAGTAGTTCCATTTCAAAAACAAAAAGCCGAAAATAATCCATAAGCGTCCCCTCCACGATTTTTCGAAGCATGACCGGAACGACGAATTCCGGGAAGAAGAAGGTAGTTATGCCTTTTAAGGTTTCAAACAGGCATTAAGCAAGCAGGCCATGCTCCCCATAACGAAACGGATGGGCAATAACAGACCATGAAAAAATGCATCCGCGATGTTAAATTAACGTAATACTTTGGAAACTTTTACTGTTTTTCAAGTTTCCTGCTTATATTTGCCCGCTTTATCACTCAAAAATATGAGAGAAAAAATATTGCATAAGGCTACGGATCTATTCCTTAACCTAGGGTTCAAAAGTGTGACCATGGATGATCTGGCCCACGAACTGGGTATTTCGAAAAAGACCATTTATGCCCATTTTCCCAACAAAACCAAATTGGTGGAAGAATGCACCCTAGCACTGTTCTGCACCATTTCGAATGAGATCGACAACGTATGCTCCTTACAAATGAACCCTATTGAGGAATTGTACGAAATAAAAAAAATAGTGCTTTTACATCTTAAGGATGAAAAAACATCCCCCCAGTATCAATTGCAGAAATACTATCCGAAAATCTTTGAAAATCTTAAAAACAAGCAATTCGAGGTCATGCAAGGTTGTTTTGTGTCAAATATTGAAAAAGGGATCCAAATGGGCATCTATCGTAAGAACCTTAATATGGATTTTATCTCAAGGATTTATTTCTCAGGCATAACCAGTCTTAAAAATCATGTCCTATTTCCTGTAACAATGTTTACCATGTCAAGTCTTATGGATGAATATTTGGAATACCACATTAGAGGTATCGCTACCCCTAAAGGACAACAACTATTGAATACGATAATCAACTCAAATCAAGAATAGATGAAAATCCGTTTTATACTCGCTTTCATATTTTTAATAGTGGCCAAGGGCCATTCCCAAGACCTTTCCGAAAATTTATCGCTTGAGGAGGCCATCACCTATGCCCTGGAGCATAATTACAGTGCCATAAATGCCAATAGGGATATCATCGACGCCCAAAAACAAAAGTGGGCGACCATAGCCGATGGACTACCACAGATCAGCGGGGCCCTAAGTTATCAAAATCAATTAAAGCAAGTCATTACCCTGATTCCGGCAGAATTCTTCAGTGGGGAAGCCGGTACTTTTGAACCGGTTATCTTTAGCGAACCCCAACAAGTATCCGCTTCGGCTACCTTGTCGCAACAAATATTCGACGGCACCTATATCGTGGGCGTACAGGCCACCAAAACCTTTTTGAACTACAGTGCCAACAATAAGGAGAAAACAGACCTTGAGGTGCGTAAGGCCGTGGTAGAGGCCTATGGGAATGTCCTTTTGGCCCAAGAGAGTATTTCCATCCTCGAAAAAAACCAGGCCACCTTGGCAAAAAACCTATTTGAGACAACAAAGATCTTCGAAAACGGCCTGGGTGAAGAGGAGAGCGTTGAGCAATTGCAGATCACGTTATCCTCGGTTGAAAGCCAATTGAAAAATGCAATCCGATTACAGGACATTACCCTTAAAATGTTGAATACGTTGATCGGGAAACCCATAGACTCCCCTACCCGACTGACCGAGAACCTCGATGACCTTACCGTAAAGCAAATAAATTTGGATTTATTGGAATCCCCTTTAAACATCGAAAATAATGTTGATTATAAGTTGGCCCTCAATCTTAACGAACAACGTTCATTGGAACTGAAATTGGAGAAAAGCAGGGCGCTTCCGACATTGAACGCCTATATAAACTACGGCAGTACTTCGTACAGCGACTCCTTCGATTTCCTTAAAGGTGACCCAGAATGGTACGACTACTCCATATTGGGCTTCGATTTGAACATTCCTATTTTCAGTTCGCTCAAACGTAGTGCCAGTACACAACGGGCTCGAATTGCCCTGGAAAAGGCAAAAACCCAATTCACCGAGGCACAAGAACAGATCCGATTGCAATGGCAGCGGGCCAAGAGCGACTATACATTGGCCATTGAAGAATATGAAACGGCAAAAAACAACTTGGCCCTGGCAGAACGTATTGAGAAAAAGAACGAAATAAAATATTTCGAAGGTTTGGCCAGCAGTTTTGAACTGCGACAGGCACAAACCCAATTGTATTCGGCCCAACAAGAATACCTACAATCCATGGTAAGGGTAATCAATACCAAGACCGCCTTGGAAACCATATTGAACAACGATTAAACACAAGCAATAAACAATCAGTAAACCATGAAAATAATACGATATACATTTCCCGCCCTTCTTTTGGCAATGGCCTGTGGCAATGAACAAGGACAATCGGTAGACGAATTGATCGATACGGGCGATTTGGATGCCATTAGGGGGAAAAAGACCGAAATTTCCGAACAACAAAGGGCACTTGAAAAAGAAATGACAAAACTGGATTCGGTAATCGCCATTCTAGGTGGTGAAGAAAAATTACCCCTAGTAACGACCTTATCCGTTTCCAAACAAAACTTTGTCCATTTCCTTGAATTGCAGGGTGAGGTACAGACCAAACAAAATGTTTTGATCTACCCTGAGATGGCCGGTACATTGGAAAAGATTTATGTTCGGGAAGGGCAACGCGTATCCAAAGGGCAGCTCCTTGCCAAAATAGATGATGGTGGTTTGGGCAACCAATTGGAGCAGCTAAAAACCCAGGCGGAATTGAACAAGACCACCTTTGAACGCCAAAAAAAGTTATGGGAACAGAAGATAGGTTCCGAAATACAATTCCTACAGGCGAAAACAAATTATGAAGCTTCCGATAACGCGGTAAAACAGCTAGAAAGCCAATTGGAAAAATCAACCATACGGGCCCCCTTCGCAGGCATATTGGATGATGTCATAAAAGACCAAGGCACCGTGGTATCCCCAGGTCCCGGCTCCGAGGTATTCCGCATCGTAAACCTGAGCAATATGTATATCGAGGTCGATGTACCCGAAACCTATTTGGGACAGATCACCAAGGGAAAAGACGCCGTTGTATACTTTCCGGTACTTGGGGATAGTGTGGTGACCAAAATACGGGAAACCGGTAATTTCATCAATCCCAGTAACCGTTCTTTCCGTGTTGAAATCCCGGTTCCCAATAAAAACGGTCTTATTAAACCCAACCTTACGGCGAAGGTGAAACTTAATGACTATACCAATCCTGAAGCCATACTCATACCACAGAGCATTATATCCGAGAATGCCTCAGGGGAACAATACGCCTATGTAAGTTCCCAACCAAACGATAAAAACGAGGCGGTCGTAACACGAAGTATCATCCAGACCGGGAAGACCCAAAATGGTCTTATCGAAGTGATCGACGGTTTGGAAGATGGCAACCAAATCATCAATGAAGGGGCAAGGACCGTTAAAAATGGCCAGAAAGTAAAAATCCTTAAATAAGACGTTGTACCAATGAGCAAGCAGCTAAAAAACTCCCAAAAGGAATTTGGACTTTCATCATGGGCCATAGATAACCCTTCGGTAATTTATGTCATGATCGGCATCTTCTTTTATATAGGGCTTAAATCCTATTTCTCCATGCCAAGGGAAGATTTTCCTGAAATCGTGGAAACCAAAATCTATATCAGTACCCCATACCCCGGTAATACCGCCGAGGATATTGAACGGTTGATCACCGACCCCTTGGAAGATCGCCTAAAGGGCATCAGTAATGTCGTTGAGATCACCTCTACCTCCCAGGAGGATTATGCCATTATCACCGTTGAATTCGATGAAAATATTACCGTTGAGGCCGCAAAGCAAAAGGTAAAAGACGAGGTAGACACCGAAAAGGCCACTGAAGATTGGCCAACCTTCAATAACGCCAAGGTAGACCCCAATGTATTCGACCTCAACATATCGGAGTCCTTTCCCATAATGAACGTGAATTTTACCGGGGATTATCCGGTAGAAAAATTAAAGGAATTTGCCGAACACCTTCAGGATGAAATCGAAGATCTTACCGAAATAAAAGAGGCCCAAATACGCGGTGCCCAGGACAAAGAAGTCGAGGTTGCCGTGGATATCCATAAAATGATGGCTGCGAAAATCAGCTTTCAAGATGTGATCAGTGCCATTGGCAACGGAAATACGACCATGTCGGCAGGGAACCTTAAATCTGGGGGGCAACGTCGTACCATCCGTATTATCGGTGAGATCGAAGACCCAAAGGAATTGGACGATTTCGTCGTCAAATCCGAAGATGGCGCCGTCTACCTGAAAGATATCGCGACCGTTACCTTCAGTGAAGAGGATAAAACCACTTATGCAAGGGAATTTGGTCAAAATGTGGTGATGCTCAACGTAACGAAAAGAGCTGGGGAAAATGCCATCTCGGCATCGGACAAGATCAAAAAACTTGTCGAGGAGCAATTGGAGAATTATTATCCCGCCGATCTGCAAATATCCATTGCGAACGATTCCTCGTCCCGTACTTTGAACCAAGTGGATGACCTGGTAAACAATATCATCTTCGGTATTTTATTGGTGGTTACCGTTTTAATGTTCTTTTTAGGGTTCCGAAACGCACTGTTCGTAGGGTTCGCCATTCCCATGTCTATGTTCATGTCATTCATGATCCTGAATTATTTGGGGGTCTTCGTCGATGGCATGAGTTTTACCCTGAACACCATGATACTTTTCGGAATGATCATGGGACTGGGAATGTTGGTCGATAATGGGATCGTAGTGGTGGAAAACGTATACCGTTTAATGGACCAAGAAGGAATGTCCCGCATAGAAGCCACAAAAAAGGGGATCGGTGAAATCGCATATCCGATCATCATCTCAACGGCAACAACCGTTGCGGCTTTCGTGCCGTTGGGACTTTGGCCGGGCATTTTCGGACAGTTCATGATCTATTTCCCCATAACACTTTCGGTGGTACTGGGATCTTCGCTCTTCGTTGCCATTTTCATGAACTCTATGTTGGTTTCCCGTTTTATGGAAATCGGTGAAAAAGAATTGACGCGGAAACAACTGGTTCGGTTAAGCATCATTTTGGGCGTATTCGGTATGTTCATCTTGATCGTAGGTGGCCCTGTTAGGGGGTTGGGCTCCTTAATGATCCTTACGGCCTTACTGTTCTGGGTGTACAAATATGTGATTAAAGGGGCTGCCCTAAGTTTTCAAAGGGTAATCATGACCCGTTTGGAAGACCTTTATGAAAAACAGTTAAAGACGGCCCTTAGGGGAAATAATGTATACTGGTATTTTGGGTTGACCGTTTTATTGCTGATCATTACCTTCATGCTCTTCGGTATGTCCATTGCCAGCGGTAGGACAAAGATCGAGTTCTTCCCCGACAACAAACCCAATGAAATCTATGCCTATATCGAATATCCTCAAGGGACGGCCATCGAAAAGACCAACAAGCTTACCATGGATATTGAAAAACGGGTCTTTGAGGTCATCAATCGGGACAAATACAAAAAAGGGGATTTCAATTTCTTGGTAGAATCCGCAGTCTCCCAGGTGGGTGAAGGGGCAGGAAACCCCTACACCGACGGTGGTTCAACTGCAGAAATGCCCCATCGTGGAAAGCTGACATTATCCATGCGGGAGTATAAATATAGGAATGGTCTAGATACCGAAGAGCTACGGCTTCAAATCCAAGATGCGTTGAGCGGCATATATCCCGGGGTTGCCATTTCGGTAGAGAAAGATGTCAATGGTCCGCCAGCAGGCTATCCCATCAACATTGAATTGGAAGGAAAGGATTATGACCAACTCATCAATACCGCTGAAGACATGAGGAATTTCATCAACAGCAAGAACATTGCAGGTATTGAAGAGTTGAAAATTGACGTAAACAAAGGCAAACCCGCCATGGAAGTGCTTGTCGACCGTGAAAAAGCCGGTGAACTCGGGGTATCGGTGGGTCAGGTAGGCCAACAATTGAGACGTTCCTTATTCGGGGAAAAAGCCGGGGTCTTCAAAAAAGAGGGGGAGGACTACGATATAAACGTGCGTTTCAATGAAGATCTACGCTATAACAAGAGCGCCCTCTTTAACCAAAACATCACCTTTAGGGACCCTGCCAATGGGCAAATAATGGAAATCCCGGTATCTGCCGTAGCTTCGGAGCGCAACACTTCTTCATTCAGTGCGATCAAACACAAAAACAATGAGCGTGTTGTCACAGTTTATTCACAATTGAAACCTGGCTTTACCGATGCTGGGGCCATCGTGGCGGAAATACAAAAAGAGATGGAAGATTTCAAAGACCTTCCTAAGGACATCAAAATAGATTATACGGGTCAAATCGAAGAACAAAACAAACAAATGCAGTTTTTGGTCGGGGCATTTTTCTCCGGCTTGGGATTGATCCTTTTAATATTGATTTTCCAATTCAGTGGGGTATCAAAACCTATAATAATTATGATCGCCATCTTTCTGAGTTTCATTGGGGTCTTTGGAGGTTTGATGATAACCGGTAGACCTTTCGTGATCATGATGACCATGATGGGAATCATTTCACTGGCAGGGATCGTGGTGAATAACGGTGTGGTCTTATTGGACTATACCCAAATCCTTATCGATCGTAAAAAATTGAAATTAGGGTTAAGTGACACCGAACTGTTGTCGAAAGAAGACGTTACCGAGACGATCGTCAAAGGCGGGAAAGCAAGATTACGTCCTGTATTATTGACTGCAATAACCACGGTCCTTGGATTGATACCCTTGGCCATTGGTCTTAATATCGATTTCTTTTCCCTCTTTACCGAATTCGATCCCAAGATTTATATCGGAGGGGACAACGTGGTATTTTGGGGACCATTGGCATTGACCGTAATCTATGGTCTTATCGTCGCGACCTTCCTTACCTTGATCATAGTTCCCGTTTTATTCAGTATCGAATATCGAATGAAGATAAGGGCAAGGGACTGGCGTAACCGTTCCAAGGAAGTATCGGCCTAAGAACGACGACCATTAAAAACCAAGCGGTCTTTTTCCAAGGAAAAAGACCGCTTTTTTTATCCGCCGTACAAAACCCTTTCCAATGAATACGCTAACCAACGATAAAAGGGATCTAAAATAACCAAGGATGGGTACCCCTAAAAAGGTAGCTTTTACCCCCTTCCTTTGGCCCATTGGCAGTAAAATCGACATCGGACAACTTATCCGGATATTGGTAATAAGGTGACGGCATACGGGATACCATCTACCGAACAAAGGTCGAATCGCCGAAAGACACCAAAACACAAAGGCCTAAGGCGTTTTTGCACAAAATGGATTTCTTTCCCTGCAATCCATGCTACCCATTGGGTATCTTGCGAATAGGTTACAAAACAATTTTGGAAAATCGAAGAACTAAAATGGCCAAGAATCGGTTAGACTTAGTAAATTTGCCTTTTTAAATTAGCCAATACATGTACAGAAGCCACAACTGCGGGGAATTAAGGGAATCACATATCGATAAAGAAGTAACATTGGCCGGATGGGTTCAAAAAACCAGGGACAAAGGTTTTGTTGTCTGGGTGGATCTACGTGACCGTTATGGTATAACCCAGTTGATATTCGATGAGGAAAGAACTTCCCAAGAACTTTTGGAATTGGGTAGGAGCCTAGGGCGTGAGTTCGTGATCCAAATTAAGGGAACCGTGATCGAAAGGGCTTCAAAGAACGCCAATATCCCTACTGGGGATATTGAAGTCTTGGTCAAGGAACTTACGATACTCAATAGTTCCAAAACCCCACCTTTCACCATAGAGGACCAAACCGATGGCGGCGAGGACCTGAGAATGAAATACCGCTATTTGGATATCCGCAGGAACCCTGTAAAGGAAAACCTTATTTTTAGGAGTAAGGTCTCCATGGAGGTGCGAAATTACCTGTCCAAAGAAGGTTTTATCGAAGTTGAAACCCCCTATCTTATAAAATCGACCCCTGAGGGCGCCCGTGATTTCGTGGTGCCAAGTCGAATGAACCAAGGGCAGTTCTATGCCCTCCCACAATCGCCCCAAACCTTTAAGCAATTATTGATGGTCGGCGGTTTGGACAAATATTTCCAGATCGTAAAATGCTTTAGGGATGAAGACCTAAGGGCCGATAGGCAACCCGAATTCACCCAAATAGATTGCGAAATGGCCTTTGTGGAACAGGAAGACATCCTCGATGCCTTTGAAGGGTTGACACGACATTTATTAAAAGAGATCAAAGGGGTTGAAACCTCGAAATTTCCAAGAATGACCTTCGACGAGGCCATGGCCAAGTATGGCAATGATAAACCCGACATCCGTTTTGGGATGGAATTCGGGGAGTTGAATGCCGTGGCACAACATAAAGATTTCAACGTTTTCAATGCTGCGGAATTGGTAGTGGGTATAGCGGTTCCCGGAGGGGCTTCCTATACCCGAAAGGAAATCGACGCTTTGGTAAATTGGATACGTCGACCGCAGGTAGGGGCCAAAGGCATGGTTTATGTAAAATGCAATGAAGACGGTTCGTTCAAATCATCGGTAGATAAATTTTATGATCAGGAAGACTTGGCCCAATGGGCAAAGGCGACCGGAGCAAAGGCCGGAGACCTGATCTGTGTTCTTTCCGGGGATGCAAACCCAACAAGAACCCAATTAAGCGCCTTGCGAATGGAACTTGCAGAACGTCTTGGACTTCGAAAGAATGATGAGTTTGCCCCATTATGGGTCATTGATTTCCCGCTGTTGGAACTTGATGTGGAAACCGGACGATACCATGCCATGCACCATCCTTTTACCTCCCCGAAACCCGGGCAGATGGAATTATTGGAAACCGATCCAGGAAGCGTAAAAGCCAATGCTTATGACCTGGTTTTAAATGGTAATGAAATTGGTGGCGGTTCGATAAGAATACACGATAAAGACATTCAAAGCACCATGTTCAAACACTTGGGTTTTACCCCGGAGGAGGCCAAGGCCCAATTCGGGTTCTTGATGGATGCCTTCCAATACGGTGCTCCACCACATGGCGGGATCGCATTTGGGCTGGATCGCTTGGTCGCTATCCTAGGCGGACAGGAGACCATTCGTGATTTTATCGCTTTTCCTAAAAACAACAGCGGTAGGGACGTTATGATCGATGCCCCTTCCCCAATCGATAAGGAACAATTGGATGAACTACATCTTAAATTGAATTTGGGTGAATAATTGGTATTGATCACATAAGATCTATAGGAAAATGGCTGCACTAAAAAAATCTTGGCTCACTAAATTTCTTATTTGGCGGGCTAAACATATCAACGACCGCCAGTTTATATATTTCTTGAGTATCCTCGTCGGGTTCACCTCGGGTATCGGGGCCGTGATCCTAAAAAACCTCACCCATTTCTATCAACATTTGTTGGAGGGCAACTTGGTACGGGAATACCACCAAGCCTTCTACTTTGTTTTTCCCCTCATCGGCCTGATTTTGGTGTACCTCGTCATAAAATATGTGATCAGGAATAAAGTGAGCCACGGAATCCCCTCTACCCTATATGCCATATCGAAGCGTAAGGGCATTATGAAAAGCTATCAAATGTTCGGATCTATATTGACCGCTCCGCTCACGGTAGGGTTTGGGGGATCGGTCGGACTCGAAGGACCTTCCGTAGCCACAGGGGCCGCCATTAGTTCCAATATTTCCCGACTGTTACATATTAGCCAATCTTCAAGGAACCTATTGATCGGTTGTGCCGCTGCGGGTGCACTGTCCTCCATTTTCAAAGCTCCCATAGCCGCGATCATCTTTGCCATAGAGGTCTTTAGCTTGGATTTGACCATCGCCTCCATGATTCCCTTATTGTTGGCATCGATATCCGCAATAATCACCTCGTATTTCTTTTTGGGGGACGACGTCCTCTTGCCTTTTAAGATAGAGGATGGTTTTAAGATATCGGATGTTTCCTTTTATATCATTTTAGGGCTGGTTGCCGGTATTACTTCGATGTATTTTACCGAGGTATATACGAGGGTGCAGGCCTTTTTCGACAAATTGGGCACTCCGATCAAACGACTGTTCGTCGGGGGCGTAAGCATCGGGATCATCGTGTATTTCATACCCCCGTTGTACGGTGAGGGATTTGATGTCATCAACAATTTGGTCAAGGGCCATCCAGGGAATTTTCTGGATAACAATGTCTTTAATCTTAATTTGGACAATGTCTGGACGTTGATCTTATTATTGGGCGGACTCGTCGTCTTTAAGATCTTTGCAACCTCCATCACCTTTGGTGCCGGCGGGGTCGGAGGTATTTTCGCTCCTACCCTTTTTATGGGCAGTCTTATGGGGAATTGCGTGGCCAAGATCATAAACAATATCGGCTTTTTCAACTTAAAGGTTTCCGAAAGTAACTTTACCCTGGTAGGTATGGCCGGTCTAATGGCCGGGGTACTGCATGCACCACTTACAGCCATATTCCTTATCGCTGAAGTCACGGGCGGTTATGAACTATTTATTCCCTTGATGATCACTTCCGCCATTTCATACTCCTTGGCCAAATATGTCCACCCCCATTCGGTCTACAACATGCAATTGGGACGAAAAGGGGAATTGATCACCCACGATAAGGATCACGCGGTCCTTACGCTTATGGAGATCGATCGGGTGATCGAAAATAACTTTGTGACCATACATCCCGAAATGACCCTTGGGGATATCGTACACAAGGCCGTGGTAAAATCGAGCCGAAATATCTTTCCCGTATTGCATAAAAAAGACGGGACATTTTTGGGCATTATACTTTTAGACGATATCCGTTCCATCATGTTCAAACAATCCCTTTACGACAAGGTATATGCCAAAGAAGTAATGCACAAGGCCCCGGCCATCATTAAATTGGAAGAGGATAAAATGACCGATATCATGGATAAGTTCCAAGACAGTGGTGCATGGAACCTCCCCGTTCTTAGAAACGGTAAATATGTCGGTTTTATCACCAAATCAAAGCTCCTGACCGCATACCGCAGAAAGTTGATTACTTTTACGAAATGAAATATCTCATCCTCTTCATCGTCATAGCCTCCTTTGGATCGATCATCTACGGATTCAATATCCTCGAGGATCAGGAAAGCCTCGGCCATAAATGTATCGGTCTTGGTACGGCGGGTATTTTTTTATTGGCGATGCCTTTGTTTCTCTTCAAAGCTAGTAAAGGGAAAAAAATGAAAGATTATATGCTTACCGAGGAAAATATTAAAAAAATGAAAGAAGAAAAGGCCGAAAAGCCTGAAAATCAATGATCAATACAAGTTTTCGCGTCCAATTTGCGAAGGTCTGCCATAAAAATTATAAATTAGTATATTAATTATTTTATTTAATATCAATTGGAATGACAGGCACAGTTAAATTTTTCAATGAGTCCAAAGGATACGGATTCATTACGAACGACGAGACCGGAAGCGACATCTTTGTACATGCTACAGCGTTGAACGGTGTTGAATTAAACGAAGGTGACAAAGTAGAATACGTAGAAGAAGAAGGAAGAAAAGGAATGGTTGCAGGCCAAGTGCAGGTAATCGGTTAAAATATTCTATTATTGATGGTATTGAAAAACCCTGGCCCAACGTCAGGGTTTTTTGTTTTCACCTACCGATCAATTCAAGTTCCTTCGCTCTATAAAAAACCGTTTCAATAAATAAGAGGCCTCTTTTTCCAAAACACCCCCCAAAACAGTCGTTTTTGGGTGCAACTTCGTTCCTAAGGCCTTATAACCCCTTTGCGCATCCGTAGCCGCATAAACGATTTTCGATATTTGGCTCCAATACAAGGCCCCCGCACACATTTGACAAGGCTCCAAGGTTACATACATGGTGCAATTTTGAAGGTATTTTCCCCCTAGGAAATTCGCAGCAGCCGTAATGGCCTGCATTTCCGCATGGGCCGTGACATCATTGAGTTGTTCCGTCAAATTGTGGGCCCTGGCAATTATCCGATCATTGACAACAATCACGGCGCCAATGGGGACTTCCCCCTTATCAAACGCCAGTTCCGCTTCTTGCAAAGCCTTTTTCATGTAATAAGTATCGTCAAAAGGTATATCCATAATGCCAAAAATACACTTTTGGCCCTATAGAATATAATTGTTACATACGATTTTCCCTTACATTTGCCATCTATCATGGTACTATTGGACAAAATACAATTCCCCGAAGATCTTCGCTTGTTGCAAAAAGACGATCTGCCCCGACTCGCACAGGAGTTAAGGGATTTTATCATCGATATCGTTTCGGTCAAAGAAGGACATTTGGGGGCCAGTTTGGGAGTGGTCGAACTAACTATCGCCCTGCATTATATCTTCAACACCCCTAAAGATAAATTGGTATGGGATGTTGGACACCAAGCCTACGGACACAAAATCCTGACCGGTCGTAAAGATATATTCCATACCAATCGACAATTGGGGGGAATCAGTGGTTTTCCCAACAGGCTCGAAAGCCAATTCGACGATTTTGGCACGGGACATAGTTCAACGGCTATATCCGCAACTTTAGGAATGGCCATCGCAGCCCGGTTGCAAGGGGACATAAAGCGAAACCATATCGCCGTGGTCGGTGATGCCTCGATCGCCAGTGGAATGGCTTTCGAAGGTTTGAACCATGCCGGGGTTACCCAGGCCAATATTTTAGTCGTACTCAATGATAACACCATCGGTATTGACCCCAGTGTAGGGGCCTTGAAAAAATATTTGACCAATGTCAAAAAAGGAACCGCCAAGGATGAGAATATTTTCGAATGTCTCAATTTTGATTATTCCGGACCTATTGATGGACATGACCTCAACCTTTTATTGACAGAACTTGAACGCCTAAAAAATGTACAAGGCCCGAAACTACTCCATGTGATCACCACAAAGGGGAAGGGTCTGAAAAAAGCGGAAGAAAATCAGGTCACCTACCATGCCCCCGGAAAATTCGACAAACATACCGGGGAACTCCAAAAAAGATCGGAGTCCGATTTTCCACTTAAATACCAGGATGTTTTTGGCCTTACCCTAGTGGAACTTGCCAAGGAAAATAAGGATATCGTAGGTATAACCCCAGCCATGCCTACAGGAAGTTCACTGAAGTTCCTAATGGACGAAATTCCCGAAAGGGCATTCGATGTAGGTATTGCGGAACAGCATGCGGTGACCTTGGCCGCAGGAATGGCCAGCCAAGGGCTTATACCGTTTTGCAATATTTATTCCACGTTCTTACAAAGGGCCTATGATCAAATCATACACGATGTTGCCTTACAAAACCTACCGGTAATCTTTTGCTTGGACAGGGCCGGAATCGTTGGTCAGGACGGTGCCACCCACCATGGGGTTTTTGATATGGCCTATTTGAGCTGCATACCCAATTTAATTATTTTTGCCCCCATGAATGAGCGCGAATTGAGGAATATCATGTATACGGCACAATTGGGCCTAGGGCAACCCATAGCGATACGATATCCCAGGGGCCGTGGTATTATGAAAGAGTGGCGCTCCCCTTTTGAAAAAATTGCCATTGGGTCCGCTGAAGAAGTTAAAAAAGGCACGATAATTGCGGTGCTTTCGATCGGCCCAATTGGGAATTTGGTAAAGGAGGTCCTATCCGAATTACCGGATCCCGAACGAATCGGTCATTATAATATGCGTTTTATCAAGCCCTTGGACACAAAGCAGTTACATTATATCTTTGCGCGATATACCCATTTGGTTACCATTGAGGATGGTTGTAAAATAGGGGGATTCGGTAGCTCCATTGTTAGTTTTGCCAATGAAAACGGCTATAGGACCCACATCGACACCTTGGGAATAGACGACCAATTCATTGGTCACGGTTCCGTGGAGCAGCTTCATAAACTCGTAGGGATAGATGGCGCATCGATCAAACAACATATTAACAAAATCCTGAATGAGCAGTAAGATTATTATGAGGAGATTATTTTCAGCACTTTTACTATTTATTTGTTTTTATCCCGTTTTCAGCCAAGATTCCATCCCGACCACCAGCCCTATAGATTCTGTTGCCATTGATTCAATCACGATAGACACGGTGGTAATCCGTAGGACACTGATTCAAATAAAAAATGTGCCCAGGAGTGTAAACCTGACCAACCCCGTCATCAGTTTTAAGAAAACCAAGACATTGAAAAACAAACCGAACCGCTTTAGGGTGCCTTCTTTCTGGACCAAGAAAAACAGTTTTACGTTGAATTTCAGCGAAGTCGCATTCGTCAATTGGAATGCCGGGGGAAATAACTCGGTATCGGGAGTCGGCAACCTTAGTTTTGAACGAAATTACAAATTCAGGTACATCCAGTGGGACAATTACCTTACCCTTAAGTATGGTCTTAATGCCCAAGAACAGCAAAAATTAAGAAAAACGGATGACGCCCTTAAATTGGGTTCTACGTTTGGGTATCGCCGGGATACCATTACCAATTGGTACTATTCCGTTAAGGCTACTTTCAATACCCAGTTCTCGAACGGTTACAAATATCCGGACCGTGAAAATCCCATTTCAAGGTTCATGTCGCCGGGATACACCTATTTAGGGGCAGGTACCTCTTATATTACGGAAAATCAAAAATTCAACCTTTACATTTCACCTTTAACCCAAAAGGCAACCTTTGTTCTTGACCAAGATCTGGCCGACAGTGGTTCTTTCGGGGTTAAGGAGGCCGAATATGATGATGATGGTAATGTAATTACCCCAGGGGAAAACACCTATATCGAATTGGGTTTTATGGTCACCAACAAATGGGAAACGAATATTGTTAAAAATGTTGGCTTGACCAATGACCTGACTTTATATTCCGATTACCTCTCTAGCTTCGGTAATATTGATGTTGATTGGGAAATGACCCTTAAACTCCAAGTGAACAAATCAATTATCACGACTATTGGTACGCATATCATTTATGATGATGACATCCTTTTTGACCAAATAACGGACGATGACGGCAATATAACCTATAACGGAAGACCTAAGATACAGTTTAAGCAATCCTTAGGAGTCGGTATTACCTATGCGTTTTAAAGCTGTTTCCCCATGACCTTGTTATGCAGATGTACCGCGGCACTATCGGATAGGCTAGCGACATAGCAGCAGGTATCCAACAAAATTTTATAAATGGTTTTATTGGTTTGTTGGTAAAATCCGGGCAGCATTTTCACCACAAGTCGATCATAATTCGAAGCGCTGCCTTTGTGGATCCTGACCAAGGCCGTGGAATAAACATCCAATAAATCGGAAATGATCTTATACCCGGCTATTTCCTTTTCGAGCACTTCCTGGGATCGGTAGATCTTATTGACACTTAAATCAATAATATCGTTGATCTGGGCCGTATACTTACTTTTATCTAAAAGAGCTACATTAAAAGTACCTTCCAAAATAGCCGCTTCATTGTTTACGAATACTTCAATGGCATCACCGATCAATGTACTAATGGCCAATGCCCGTAAGTAACTCAACCGGTCTTCCTGATAGGCCAGTTGATTGTACTTTTTGGTATTTATCCGGTCTTTGACCAAATTGATCAGGTACTCCAAAGCATAATCCTCGGAAATCAACCCTAGATTGATCCCATCCTCAAAATCGATAATGGTATAACAGATATCATCAGCCGCTTCTACCAAATAGGTCAATGGGTGCCTTGAAAACGAAATATCATTGCCATGGCGCGTCTGCTTCAGACCAAGTTCTTCTGCAATGGCCAAGAAAGTTTCTTTCTCCGATTGGAAAAAACCGAATTTCTTATCGGCAATGTGTTTCGTTGGCTTTTTGGGCAATGACTCCTTGGGATATTTCATAAAGGCACCCAAGGTAGCATAGCCCAAACGCAAACCACCGTCTACGCCCTCCCTGGATTCCGTCAATAACTTAAAACCATTGGCATTCCCTTCAAAATCGATGATATCCTGATATTCTTTTTCCGTTAGGACCTCTTTGTATCGTGTTCCCTTTCCGGTTTTGAAATATTCCCCAATGGCTTTTTCCCCACTGTGTCCAAAAGGAGGGTTGCCGATATCATGTGCCAAGGCGGCAGCGGCTACGATGGCCCCGAAATCGTTGAACCGGTATCCATGCATGTCCTTTAAATGGGGATGCTTCTCCAAAATCTTTTGACCTGCGGCCCTGCCCAGACTACGGCCTACCACCGATACCTCAAGACTATGGGTAAGTCGGGTATGTACAAAATCGGTTTTGGAAAGGGGTATGACCTGGGTCTTGTCCTGCAAGCTTCGAAATGCCGATGAGAAAATGATCCGATCATAATCGACCTCAAAGCCCAAACGGGTCTCATCCTGTTCTTTGCGTAATCTTTTACTGACATCACCATGCCGGCGTAAAGAGAGTAATCGTTCCCAATTCATTTTATAGCGATAAATACCGGCAAGATACGCTTTTTTAAAAGCTCCCCATATAGCAAGCCCTACATTCGGATGCTTAACCTTTAGTTAACCTGTTAACTTTTTTATAACCCTTACATATTCAATTTTTAACATGAGGGTAACCCCGCTTTTACATGCCGTCAGTTTATTTGCAGCGGTATTTAATTATAGAGAATTTCAAACATGAGAAGAATTATTTTAAGTTTATTATTATTGACCTCAACGTACCTAAGTGCGCAAGAAACAGGTAGTATTGCCGGTACGCTTACCGACACGGAAATGGACAATGAGCCACTTCCTTTTGCGAACGTCATCATCAAAGGAACGACTAAGGGAACGACTACCGATTTCGACGGACTGTATGAAATCGCAAATTTGGACCCCGGCACCTACACCGTGATTTTCAGCTTTTTGGGATATGAAACCGTGGAAATCCCCAACGTAACCGTTGAAGCCGGAAAGGTATCGACCATAAATGTACCAATGGCAACCACAGGCGTGGCCTTGGAAGGGGTTACCGTAACTACAGTAGCCAGGAAGGATTCGGAAACGGCCCTATTGATCGATCAAAAGAAAGCTATTGAGATCAAAGAAAGTATCGGTGCTGTAGAACTCGGTAAAATCGGTGTTTCGGATGTAGCAACAGCAACGACCAAAATTTCCGGGGTATCCAGTAGTGAAGCTTCCGGGGATGTTTTTGTACGTGGTTTAGGGGACCGTTATCTATCTACAACCTTGAATGGCCTTACCGTGCCTTCCGATGATGTCGAAAAGAAAAATATTGACTTGTCCCTTTTCCCTACCAGGGTGATTCGAAATGTGAGTATCAGTAAGACCTATGCCGTACAGGGCTCAGCCGACCAATCTTCCGGGGCAGTGAACATCAGTGGCAGGGAACTCGTAGGCGCATCGGAATTAGGTGCCAGCTATGCTGCAGGGATCAATACGAATGTGGCCAAAAGCGGAGTCTATGATAATTTTAAGATTTCCCCCAACCAAAGCGACGTAACCTTCGGTTTTTACAACTCGAATAAAACGGTCCAAGAACAGATTACACAACAAGGTTGGAACACCAGAACCCAGGATAACCCTATCGATTATTCATTCTCGATCATAGCAGGAAAAAGAATAAAAGATAAACTAGCCGTCTTTTTTACGGCCTCACATTCAAAATCGTATGGATATCAAAAGGGACTTTTTCGACAATATCGATCTAACTTCATAGATGATACCATCACCGATGCCACCACATATCGCAATAAGATCGTTAATACGGCCCTCTTGGATATGACTTTTTTCGCCAATGATAGGAACAGGATCAAATCGAGTACTTTCTTCGTCAACAAAATAGATGAATCGGTTTTTGAAGGCGGCCGAAACGGTGAAGCCACTATTTTTGAGGAGACGAATCCTTCCGAGGGTCTTTTCCAATTCATCAGGGACCAAAACACCAAACAAACCCGCTTGTTGGTTACCCAACTTATGGGTACCCATGAAATTGGGGATAAGCACACCATCAAATGGGCCGGTGGTTTTAACCTGCTCAATGCCGACGAGCCCAATAGGATCAGGAATGAAGTCAACTGGGATCCCAATGGGGTTGAACCCGATTTTGATGTACAACTTGGTAGAACAGGTGGTTTTCAACAAAGAAAATCGAGCCAGCTTATTGAGGATACCGAATACACCGGATACCTAAAGGATGTCATCGATATTATCAAGGAAGAAGATAACGACAAGGCCTTTAAAGTAGAATTGGGGGTATCTTACCGAAACAAGGAACGGGACTTCAGTTCAGAGTTTGTCGGTGTTGAAGAATCCTCTACCAATGCGATAAATCCTACGTCAATAGACAAAATCGGTAATATTTTCCAGCAATCTTACTTCGATGCCGGGATATTGGAATATAATTTTTTGGGATCGAATGCCAATGACGAACGCAAGGATCTTTATTCCGGAAAGTTGGAGTCCATGGCCGGATTTGTGGATTTTAACCTAAGCCTTGATCAATGGAACTTTGATGCCGGACTACGCTATCAAAAGGATGAAATTTTCGTCAATTGGGATATCGGAAACCTTTACCCAAGAGAGGGGGAAAGTACCCAAGACTACAACAACCTCTACCCTAGTATGAACATCAGATATTCCCTTAATGAACTACATGCCTTGCGACTTGCCGTGAGTAGGACCTTGACATTGCCCGAATTCAAAGAAATCGCCCCATTCGAATATGTTTCGCCAACAGGGCAGATAACCCGTGGTAATAGTGAGGTTACGGCTTCAAGGAACCTGAATTACGACCTTAAATGGGAATATTTCCCATCGCCAACCCAGTTGGTTTCCGTAGCGGCCTTTTACAAAGATATCTCCGACCCCATCAACAAGGTAAGGGATAGGGGCTCTGCAGGTGTTTTCTCATACTTCAATTCCGCGGAAAAAGCTGAAGTATTCGGTTTTGAGGCCGAAACGAGAATCGACTTGATCAAACCGACCATCAATGAAGAGGAAGGTACGCCCAGTGGCCATAATCTTAATATGGTATTGAATGCGACCCGTATGTGGCACTCCCAGGATTTAAAGGAAATTTATAATGAGAATGGTGAATTAACAAGGACTTTTAGGTACAAAGGGATTGAAAAAACCGATTTACAAGGAGCGTCCGATTGGATCTTCAATACGAGCCTAAATTTCAACACCGTAGGTGAAAATCAGTTTTCCGCTTCGCTTAATGCCAATTATGCCTCGGACAAGATCTATGCATTGGGCGTACCGACGGATCAAACCAATAGGGATATTTTTTATGATGATGCGATCATAGAAAAAGGGTTTGTAGTACTGAATGCCGTAGTGAGTAAAATGATTGCCAAAAAATGGAAAATAACCTTAGTGGGTAAAAACCTCTTAAATCCGGAAATAAAACAAACTCAGAGCATATTGACGAATGTGTCGGAAGTAGCTTCAGATTCCTCAGCCGAAAGGATCGAGGAAGACAAAACAGTAAGTTCTTATACCACCGGGGCTGGGTTAAGTCTAGGTCTTAGTTATAGATTTTAAGAAATAAAACAACAATAAATATCTAATAAACCTTAAACTCAATTGTATGAAAATCAAATCTTTAACAATAGCAATGGGTCTATTGGCCATTACTTCCTTGTTTCTTGCAAGTTGTAGTAGTGACGATGGCGGCCCCGATACGGAAGAAGCCACCTGTACCGACGGTATCATGAACGGGGATGAGACCGGTATCGACTGCGGAGGATCCTGTTCTCCATGTGAGGACACCAACCTTACAGGTTCATTATCCGAAGACAGAACTTTGGATGCAAGCAAAACCTACACACTTACTACAACGTTCAGTATTGAATCAGGCGCAACCTTAACCATCCCTGCAGGGACTAAAATAGTTGCCGATGTTGAAAGCGGTGATGAAACAAGTACGTATATCGTAGTTCAAAAAGGAGCTAAAATCGATATCCAAGGTACTTCTTCCAATCCAGTGGAAATGACCTCTGCGAATGAAGAACCAGGGGATTGGGGCGGTTTGGTCATTGCAGGTAGTGCAACCACTACCGAAGGTACCGATGCCATTGCCGAAGTCGGGTCAATTGTTTATGGAGGATCTGACGACACGGACGATTCCGGATCCATTAGCTATTTGATCATCCGTTACGCCGGTGCACAGATCAATTCCGAATCACAATACAACGGTCTTTCGCTTTACGCCGTAGGTTCCGGAACCTCCATAGATAATGTTGCCATTATCGACGGTCAGGATGATGGTGTTGAATTCTTCGGCGGAACCGTTAACGCTTCCAATTTCTACTTGGAAAACAACGAAGACGATGCCGTCGATTGGACAGAGGGTTGGAGTGGTACGTTGACCAACACTTATGTCGTCCATACGATTGAGGGCTTCTCTACGGCTGTCGAAGCTGATGGTGAAAACGGAAATCCAACATTGGCAAACTTTACCGCTGTTTCAACAACCGGAGGTACTGCATTGCAATTCAAAAAGACCTCAGGTGCCACGATCACCGGACTTTCTTTAGCCGGTTATGATACTACCGTGGATATGAAAGATGACGGTCCTTTGGCCAATGTACAGATCGACGGTAACGATGCCGATCCCGAATTGAGTTATATCGCCACCGCTACTGTTGATATTGATTCCTTTGCTTGGGTAAATTCCACTACTACTGCAGAAACTTCAGTTTTAACAGGTTCTTTGACCAGTGAACTTACGTTGGACGCTGAAATAAAATACTTCCTAGACAGCACCTTTAGTGTTGAAGATGGTGGAAAATTGATTATTCCCGCCGGTACGGAAATAGTTGCCGATGTCGAGAGTGGCGATGAAACCAGCACCTATATCGTTGTTCAAAAAGGTGGGGAAATCGATGTTCAAGGAACAGCTACCAATCCCGTTATAATGACTTCAGCCAACGAGACTCCTGGAGACTGGGGTGGTTTGGTTATCGCCGGTAATGCAACGACAACAGAAGGTACCGATGCAACCGCAGAAGTAGGTCAGATCCTCTATGGCGGCAGTGATGACGCCGATAGCTCAGGTTCCATTAGCTATTTGATCATCCGTTACGCCGGTGCGCAGATCAACTCCGAATCCCAATACAACGGACTTTCACTTTACGCCGTTGGATCCGGAACTACTATAGATAACGTTGCCATACTCGATGGGCAGGATGATGGTGTTGAGTTTTTCGGCGGAACGGTTTCCCCTTCCAATTTCTACTTGGAAAACAATGAGGATGACGCTGTCGATTGGACCGAAGGCTGGAGTGGAACCCTCACCAACACCTATGTTGTACATACGATTGAAGGTTTCTCTACTGCCGTTGAAGCAGATGGGGATAATGGCAACCCAACTTTGGCCAATTTCACTGCAGCTTCCACTACGGGAGGTATTGCTTTACAGTTCAAGAAAACCTCTGGTGCTACGATTACCGGACTTTCTTTAACCGGTTATGACACTTCTGTCGATATGAAAGATTCCGGTCCTTTGGCCAATGTTCAGATCGATGGTGCCGATGCCGATCCAAGCTTACCATATATCGCAACACCTACCGTTGATATTGAAACTTTCGCTTGGGTAAATTCAGAAACTGAGATTGAAACAAGTGTTTTGTCCGGTAGTATTACAGCTGATTTGACCCTGAATGCGGACACTACCTATTATCTTGACCAAACATTGAGTGTAGCGTCCGGAGCAACATTAACCATTCCTGCCGGAACAACCATAATAGCCGATGTAGAGAGTGGCGATGAAACGAGTACGTACATCGTTGTTCAAAAAGGTGCTATGATCGATATTCAGGGTACTGAAGCAAATCCGGTTGTGATGACCTCTTCCAATGAAAGTGCCGGTGATTGGGGTGGTTTGGTAATCGCAGGTAATGCGACCACCACTGAAGGTACCGATGCCACTGCGGAGGTCGGACAGATTTCTTATGGAGGAACTGATGATACCGATAGCTCTGGTTCCATTAGCTATTTGATCATCCGCTACGCCGGTGCCCAGATCAATTCGGAGTCCCAATACAACGGTCTTTCGCTTTACGCCGTAGGTTCCGGAACCACCATAGATAATGTTGCCATAATCGATGGTCAGGATGATGGTGTTGAGTTTTTCGGCGGAACCGTTTCCCCTTCCAATTTCTACTTGGAAAACAATGAGGATGACGCTGTCGATTGGACCGAGGGTTGGAGCGGTACCCTGACCAACACTTACGTTGTCCATACCATAGTGGGATTCTCAACAGCCGTAGAAGCTGACGGAGTGAATGGAAATCCAACCTTGGCCAACTTCACAGCGGTATCGACTGAAGATGGTATTGCTTTACAATTTAAAAAGACTTCAGGAGCCACGATAACCAATCTTTATCTTGATGGTTATGCAACTTTGGTCGATATGAAGGATTCCGGTCCTTTGGCCAATGTACAGATCGATGGTGCCGATGCAACCGTTGAAGGCCCGTATAACACGGGAACACCGGTAGATGTTACTCTGTTTGATTGGGCTACTAACTAAGCCTCAATTAAATACCACTGAAAGCCTTGACCATGTTGTCGAGGCTTTCTTTTTTATAATCAGTTCCCTAAAAGCCAATCCTTAACTTAAAGGGTCTTATAAATAACCATGACATAACATTCAATTAACCTTGCATCATTTCTTTTGCAATGAAAATTTTACCCATGAAGAAATTGACTCTCGTATTTGCATTTTTTATTGTCGTTGGAGCCTTCGCCCAAGAAAAAGGATCTATTACCGGTAAAATAATGGACTTGGAAATGGAAAACGAACCCATGCTCCTAGCGAACGTGCGGCTTAAAGGGGATTCAAAAGTGACCCAAACCAATTTTCATGGTAATTTTGAATTCCAAGACGTCCTTGTAGGCGAACATATTTTGGTCGTCAGTTATGCCGGTTACGAAGAATTGGAGATTCCCGTACGGGTAGAAAAAGGCAAAGTTGTCAAAATTACCGGCGGGTTGGTCCAAAAAAGTATATTCTTAGCGGATGTCGCCTTAAACAAAAAGGAGCAAAAATCATTTACAAACAGCCCAGGGATATAGTAATATCCGAAAGGTTCCATATAAAAAAACATCCCGCCAAAAGCGGGATGTTTTTTTATATGGCTAAAATTATCCTTAGTTCTTGACCAGGCCATCGGTTTTGACCCCATCGACGCTGGCAATTTCATTATTGCTGTATCTCACTTCCTTAGTTTCATTACCGGCCCAAAAGGTCCATTTCCCTACTTTACGGCCGTTTACATATCGACCTTCGGAAATCTTCTCCCCTTCTTTATTAAAACTCGTCCATTCCCCATGTAATTTTCCGTCAAGATTAAAAGTTCCCACCTGACTTACAATTCCATTATCATGGAAATAAGTAGCTTCGATCAATTCGGTTTCTTCATTTAAACCAAGTTTATTTTCTTGCTGCCCATAGCTAAATGACATTGCAAATACGACAGTTAGGAGTACTATGATGTTTTTCATGGTATATTTCTTTTGATCTTGTATCAACAAATATACATATATTTTACCTTTTCTTTACGTTTTCTTTACATTAAAAAACGTCATTATCCCGTTTTTTAGCAAACCATTTACCCTTTTAACGCCCCTTATTGCGGTCAATATAAGGCAAAAGAGCATTCCAGATCGCCGAAATAGTGCCAAGGGCATATATTTCCGCTTCAATCCATGGTTTAACATTAAGAAAACATTATCTTAACACCGCGAAAATTCAGACTAACAAAAGCCCCCAACTCAATGACACTCAAAAAGTTAACTTTACTGGTTTTGTTTTCGGGAATGTTTTTTTCCCATGCACAGGAGACCAATGCCCCTAAATTTGGGCAGGGGCTCTTTAATTTGATGGGGCAAGACAGTACCTGGAGCATGAAAATTGCCGCACGTATGCAATTTCTTTCCGTCAGTACATGGGAAGAAAGTGCGGATGGGGGTTGGGTAAACCCAGAACAGAATTTTTTGGTCCGTAGGGCACGTCTTAAATTTGATGGTTTCGCTTATACCCCAAAACTCAGATACAAACTGGAATTAGGTTTGTCCAATAGGGACCTTTCCGGAGCTTCCGATTTCACCAGCAATGCCCCAAGATATATTTTGGACGCCGTGGTCATGTGGAACTTCCATGAAAATTTTGAACTATGGGTGGGCCAAACCAAATTACCGGGAAATATAGAACGTGTCATCTCATCAGGAAACCTGCAACAAGTAAATCGTTCATTACTCAATAGCAGGTTTACATTGGACCGTGATCAAGGTATACAGTTAAGGCATCATTTCAACCTGTTCAATAATTTTTTGATACGTGAGAAATTTGCCATTTCCCAAGGAGAAGGCAGGAACATCACCAGTGGAAATTTAGGGGGGCACCAATATACGGCCAGATTGGAATTCTTGCCGTTTGGGAAATTCACAAGTAACGGTGAGTACAGCGGTAGTGACCTCAAACGCGAAGTAAAACCCAAGTTGATGCTTGCGATAAATTACGATACCAATCAAAACGCCGTAAAGACCCGAGGTAATCAAGGATCCTACATGGCCAATGATATCGGCTACTACGAAACCAACATCAATACGTTCTTTTTTGATGGGATGTTCAAATACAACGGTTTTTCATTCATGTGGGAATATGCCCATAGGGATGCCAATGATCCCATTGCCAAGAATTCGGATGGCACGGAAACAGGTGATGTGGTATGGATAGGGAACGGCCTGAATCTTCAATCGGGTTATCTTTTGCCTAAGGACTGGGAAATTTCCGGACGATATACCCACATCGACCTCGATGACATTACAGGACGAAATAACGAAACCCAATATACCCTTGGGCTCTCAAAATTCATTGTGGGCCATAAACTGAAGGTGCAAACCGATTTCAGCTATCTTTCAGTGGATGGCGGTAATGACGAGTTGATGTACCGGTTGCAATTGGATGTCCATTTTTGATGGATGGAAGTTGTTATAGATGCAAAGATAACAGTGGCCCTCGCCTATTGATGGTCCCAAGTACGGTTTTTCCTGTATCCCCTTTTTTATAGGGCCATTGGAATATTTTAATCATATTACAATATTTTTATTTAACATATTCATAACCTTTTAGTAACTTTAGACAGTACGGCAAAAACTATGTTTACGCCTTTATTTTCAACGATCGAATTATGGATAATATTTACTTTTTAATGATCATTGCCTTGGCTATTTTGGCCATCGCGGATCTTGTGGTAGGGGTTAGTAATGACGCCGTGAATTTTTTGAACTCCGCCCTAGGTTCCAAGGCCATTTCCTTTAGGACCATCATGATCGTTGCCAGTTTGGGGATTGCATGTGGTGCCGTATTCTCAAGTGGATTGATGGAAGTTGCCAGAAAGGGCATTTTTGTTCCCGGTGAATTCATGTTCAGCGAGATCATGATCATCTTCACCGCGGTGATGATCACCGATATCCTCTTACTCGACTTTTTCAATACCTTGGGCATGCCCACTTCAACCACGGTTTCCATCGTATTCGAATTATTGGGGGCTGCGGTCGCAATGGCCCTGATAAAAATAGGTATAGCAGGGGGTTCGTTCGTTGAGGTCGTACAATACATCAATACCACAAAGGCTACAGAGATCATACTGGGAATACTACTATCCGTGGTGGTTGCCTTCTCGGTAGGGGCTACGGTCCAATACGTCTCCAGACTATTGCTTTCCTTTAATTTTGAAAAGAAATCGAAATGGGCGGGATCCGTATTCGGTGGATTTGCCTTAACGGCAATTACTTATTTTATATTCATTAAAGGCCTGAAAGGAACGGAATATTATTCCGAAATAGCTCCTATAATAGAAGGTAAGACCGTACTAATCCTGGCACTTAGTTTTATCATATGGACTTTATTATCCTATTGTGTCGTTGCCCTATTCAAAAAGAACATCTATAAACTGATCATTACCGTAGGAACCTTTGCATTGGCCTTGGCGTTCGCGGGGAACGACCTTGTTAATTTCATCGGGGTTCCCATTGCTGCTTATCAATCCTATGAAGCATGGACCGCTGCGGGGGTGCCAGCCACCGAGTTCGCTATGGGGGTTTTGGGCAGTAAAGTCCCTACTCCAACAATATTCCTGCTGGTTGCCGGTTTGGTCATGGTCTTGACATTGTGGTTTTCAAAAAAGGCACGGTATGTTACCCAAACCGAAATCAACTTATCCAGGGAAGGGGAAGCAAAGGAACGGTTTGAACCCAATATGTTATCCAGAACACTAGTACGATTTTCGATGTTGGCTGTGAAATACACGGCCACCGTACTGCCCAATTCGGTTCAAGCGAAGATTGAAAAACAATTCCAAAAACCCGTGATCAAGCTTGCCAAAGGGGAAAAACACGAACTACCGGCATTCGATATGGTACGGGCAGCAGTGAACTTAATGGTGGCCAGTGTGCTTATATCGATAGCCACTTCCATGAAATTACCGTTATCCACTACCTATGTGACCTTTATGGTGGCTATGGGTTCCTCATTGGCCGATAGGGCATGGGGCAGCGAGAGTGCCGTTTACAGGGTCGCAGGGGTATTGAACGTCATTGGAGGCTGGTTCTTTACCGCCCTATCCGCGTTTGTCGCAGCCGGCACCGTGGCCTATTTAATACATTTAGGAGGCAGTACCATGATCGCGGTATTGTTGCTATTGGCCGTTTTGTTATTGGCAAGGAATTATATCAGCCATGCCAAGAAATCGCGTGTTGTAAAAGCCGAGGATAGCCTAAGTAAAGCGGAAAGCCAGTCGATACATGGGGTTATAGAAGAAAGTGCGGACAATATTTCAAAAGCGCTTAAACGGGTCAGTAAAATAAACCAAATCACCATTAACGGTTTGATCGATCAAGATCTCGATGCGCTAAAAAAAGCAAAAAAGACCGTTGTCAAACTTGAAAATGAAATCGATGAATTGCAGAACGACATTTTCTATTTTATCAAGGACCTTGACGATTCTTATTTGGGCGCCAGTAAATTCTATATCGATGTTATCGGCAGCATACAGGATGTCGCCCAGTCCTCTAGCCTAATCGCAAAAGTGAGCCATAAACACGTACACAACAACCATAAGGCCCTAAAGAAAAAACAAGGGGAGGAATTATTGTATATCAATGATAAACTGGTGCACCTATGCAATGAGATCGGAAAAATATTCAACGCCCGTTCTTTTGATGATATAGAACCCACCATCATTCAAGAGAAAAAGGAATTATTGGCCTATGTTAAGGACTCCATACAAAAACAAGTAGAACGAACCCGGTATGAGGAATCGAGTCCTAAGAACACTACGCTTTACTTTAAGATCCTATTGGAGACCAAAGACCTTATCAAAGCGACCATGAACATTCTCAACCTCTACTATGAGGAGCATAACATCACCAAAACCGATAATGAACCCATAGATTAAAACTAAAAAGAGGCACTTAAAAAAGTGCCTCTTTTTAGTTTCCTTCGACCAGCAAGGAATCCGTTTCCCCATATAACAACTCCGCTACTTCGATCAATTTTTTAACGATATCATTTACATGGTCGTTGTCATTGACCAAAGAAGAGGCCATATCAACGGTAATCATATCGTTCCGAATCAATTTATCTATCGATTTTGTACTTTGATGCTTCCCTTTTCTAGCCTCCTCCTTAAGCACGATTAATTTCGAATAATGCTTTTCCCGATCCATTTCGGTCCTAAACAAAAAAATGACCCGTAAAACCTTGATTATTTTCTTCCTGAACCTATCATATTCCTTACTCATGTGCTCATTATCGGAATTTAGATAATAAGCAACATTTCGACCCAATTCACGTACACCCTCGATGATCTCCACCATTTTCCGACTTGCGATCCGTATCTCGGATAAACGGGTATTCTGCATTTTGGTCATTTTCAATTCACTCTGGGCTGTTGTGGCATACCTGATGATTTCCCCATAAATGGTCTTTACCTTACTTGAATACAACTCCCTTACATCGACCCCAAAATCCTTCTTGGATTGCTTAACGACCTCCTTTACCGCAATGCTCGATATGATATCTTCCCGACGAATATTAAGGCCATGGGCAACAATTTCAAATACCGCATTTTCATATAGATATTTTGCCTCTTTCATGAGTGATAAGATGACCCCGGAAGGAAATTGCAAGACCGCTTTGTTCAAGAATTTGGGTTCGTCGATATCCTTACCAACCCTTTCTTTAATAAAGACCTTTAAAAAGCCTTCTAGTCTCTTTATGAAGGGAATCATGATCAAAACTCCCAAAACATTGAAAATGGTATGGAAAAGTGCCAATTTCAAAGTATAATCCGTAGCTGCGATTCCCATTACCCCCGACAATACATTCACTAAGGAGGCCAAGGGATAAATAAACACCAAGGCCACCAAACCGGTCACGACATTGAAAATAAAATGTGCCCCGGCCAATCGTCTACCCGCGACATTGGATCCCAACGATCCCAATACGGCCGTAATGGTCGTGCCCACATTTGCCCCAATGCCCAAGGCCAATGCGTTCTCATATTCGATCTGGCCAGCAGCCAAAGCAGTTAGTATAAGGGCTAAGGTGGCACTGCTGGATTGAAGGATGGTGGTGACCACTATCCCCAACCCTGTGTACACTATAACGCCCCAAAAACCGGGTATCGCAAATTGCGTCAAGTCGATATAGCTCTTAAAAACATCGAAACCCTCTTTCATGTAATGGATCCCTAGAAAGAAGAATCCCAGTCCTGCCAGCACTTGACCGATGCCCTTTAAAGTTGCTTTTTTTTGAAACGACAATACGACCCCGAATACCAACATGGGCATCGCCAATCCCGAAATTTCGACATTCAACCCCGAAATAGCAACCAGCCAAGCCGTTGCCGTAGTCCCTATATTGGCACCGAAAACCAATCCGATACCGCCCGAAAGCCCGATCAACCCCGCACTGATGAACGATATCGTAATAACCGAAACCAAGGAACTGGATTGGATCAAGGCCGTTACCAAAGCGCCCACCCCGATACTTTTATATAGCGAATGGGTAGCTTTTTTCAATAGATTCTGTAATGGCCCCTTGGTAAAAACCCTAAAGCCCTCTTCCAACATGATCATTCCGAACAACAAGATGGCCACCCCGGCCCCAATGGTCTTCAAATTGGAATTGACCAATAGCAGAACGGCCAATACCACCAGAAAGAGATAAAATATCAAGTTTTTAAACAGCCCCATGCCCGTTTCATTTTTACATTTTAAAAAACCAAGGAATTCGATCTTTGGTCAAAAAGAAATCCCACGATGCTTCAATTTCCCGAAGTCAATGGAAAATCCAAATAAAATCAGCGAATTTTAAACGCCTATATTACCCTATTGTAAATATAACGTTAATTCCATTTTATCCCTTCGATTGTCATAAAATGTTAAAATATGTTAAAAATCACCATTCTATCGACGATCTATTTCAATATCCATCAAAAAAACAACCCCCCCAAACAAATAAATGGGAAATCGTCAAAAACATTAAAATACCGAACCGACTGTAATTCATAACATTATGATCACATTCCCTATCAATATTTAAAGTAGGTTTGCATGTTTTTCAGAATACGTATTTATGGATAATATTTACCTTCTAATGATCATTGCATTGGCTTTCTTGGCCATTGCCGATTTAGTGGTGGGAGTCAGTAATGACGCAGTTAATTTTTTGAATTCCGCAATAGGTTCCAAAGCCATTTCGTTTAGGACCATAATGGTGGTCGCCAGCATCGGTATTGCCTTGGGCGCGATATTCTCAAGCGGAATGATGGAGGTGGCCAGAAAGGGTATTTTCAACCCTAGTGAATTCATGTTCGATGAAATCATGTTCATTTTCATGGCCGTGATGATCACCGATATTCTTTTATTGGATTTCTTCAATACCATGGGAATGCCCACCTCTACGACCGTTTCGATCGTATTTGAACTTTTGGGGGCCGCTGTTGCCATGTCCATGATCAAAATATGGACTGCTGGGGGCGATTTCTCAACGGTCCTGGATTACATAAACACCTCAAAGGCCTTGGAAATCATTCTTGGAATACTCCTATCCGTTGTTGTGGCATTTTCCATCGGGGCCATAGTGCAATGGGTTACCCGCCTTTTATTGTCGTACGATTTTGAGAAAAAAGCCAAATGGGTAGGTGCCCTCTTTGGGGGTATAGCCCTTTCTGCCATTACCTATTTCATTTTAATGAAGGGGATCAAAGGAACTTCATATGCCGATCAGTCCTTTGATTTGATCGGAGGCATGACCATTAGTCATTTTTTGGAACAAAAGGTTTGGTTTCTGATGGGTATCAATTTACTGTTGTGGTCGGTTTTGTCCTATTTTTTAATGACGGCAATCAAAGTCAATATTTACAAACTGATCATTGGCGTAGGCACTTTTGCCCTGGCCTTGGCCTTTGCAGGAAATGATTTGGTGAATTTCATCGGAGTCCCGATTGCTGCATTCCAATCCTATGAAGCCTGGATGGCATCCGGCACGGCTGCCACCGATTTCAGTATGTCGGTACTTGCTACCAAGGTACCTACCCCGACCTTATTGCTTTTCATTTCAGGAATGGTCATGGTCGCTACCTTGTGGTTTTCGAAAAAAGCACGCCATGTGGCCGATACGGAAATAAACCTATCTAGGGAAGGCGAGTCCAATGAACGTTTTCAGCCCAATG
Organism: Maribacter polysaccharolyticus; assembly: GCF_028882255.1. Classification (GTDB taxonomy): domain Bacteria; phylum Bacteroidota; class Bacteroidia; order Flavobacteriales; family Flavobacteriaceae; genus Maribacter_A; species Maribacter_A polysaccharolyticus. The sequence goes on along the minus strand of NZ_JARBUY010000003.1, from coordinate 298,243 downwards.
TCCTTTCACGGGGTATTGTACGATTGACCATGTTAATATCACAGGTAACATTGCTTGCCCCTAAATCGTTACGAAAAAAAGTAGATGCCCGATTTCGAAAACCCACCTTACACCTTTCCAAGGAAAAAGCGCGCGAATTACCTGCTTTTGACATGGTTCGTGCAGCCGTGAACTTAATGGTAGCCGGTATTTTGATTTCCATAGCCACCTCGTACAAACTTCCTTTATCTACCACCTATGTTACCTTCATGGTCGCCATGGGCACATCTTTGGCCGATAGGGCCTGGGGACCGGAAATTGCCGTATATAGGGTTGCTGGGGTATTGAATGTTATCGGGGGTTGGTTCGGTACGGCGATTATTGCTTTTGTCGCCTCCGGAGCCATTTTGACCATTTTGAATTATGGAAAAAGTACCGCATTGGCCGTTTTATTATTTGCCGCCATTCTATTACTGTTGAAAAGTTACATTTCCTATCAGAAAAAAACAAAGGAAATCCGTGCTGAAGATAGTTTGAGAAAAGCCGAGAGTAGCTCTATACAAGGGGTTATCGAAGAAAGTGCCCACAATATTGCCAATGTAATCAAACGTACCAATAGAATCTATACCAACGCTATCAATGGCTTGGCCCGCCAAGATCTTGATTTATTGAAAAAGAATAAAAAACAGGTCGCTAAGTTAGCGAAAGAAATTGATGACCTTCGGGATAATCTTTTCTTCTTTATTAAAAACCTAGACGACACCAGTGTAAGGGCCAGTAACTTTTATATTGCCATTTTAGGCAATTTAACCGATATTACCCAATCGCTCGACTATATTGCCAAGATTTGCCATAAGCATGTACATAACAACCATAGCAAACTGAAATACAACCAAATCAAGGAATTGAAACAAATTGACAAGGAATTGGAAACGTTGTTGAACAATACAAAAGAAGCCTTTGATACCCAATCCTTTGAGAAGATAGGCCTCCTTCTCGAAAACAAACAATATCTCTTTGAGATGGTTGCCGATAAAACCCAAAAACAGGTTGCCAGAACCCGAACCGAGGAATCGAGTCCTAAAAATACCACCTTATATTTTTCCCTGCTTTTGGAAACCAAAGACCTTATGAAGAGTACCATAAACCTTATGGAATCCTATTATCATGAGCACGATAGCCGGGTAAAACCTGCCAGACTTGAAGAAAGTACTTTCTGACTCCAAGTAAAAAGCCTAAATTAGGATCGAATTACAATGGGTTGGAAGAACGGTTTCTGACAAATCAACAGGAAATCCTTTTCCCAAGACTCCTTGGAATCGGTTATTTTATCCCTTTTTACTAACGTCCAAATACCAAAGTTATGAAAAGTCCATTCCTCACAATTTTTATGATGGTCGGTATCTTGCCCTTGTTAAGCCAAGAGCCATCGCCTACGCAATTATTGGATAAGGCCATTGCTTACCACGATCCCAACCAACTTTGGGACGTGTTTGAAGGAAAACTTTTCATCACTTTGGCATATGCCGATGGGAAGGAACGACAAAGCGAAATAGAAATCGATCAGCCCAACGAATACTTTAAGTCCACGAGCTTTAAAGACGATACGGTCCTTGAATATATCGTGAAAAAAAAGGATTGCACGCTTAAGTTGAATGGGGAAACTTCAATATCCGATGCGGATGCCCAAACCTACCGATTGACCTGCGACCAAGCGCTTAAGATGAAGGACTATTACACCTATCTCTATGGGTTGCCAATGAAATTAAGGGACCCAGGTACCATTTTGGACCCCATTGTGCAGACTAAAACCTTTAAAGGCAAGGAATACCTTGTATTGAAAGTAACTTATGAGGAAAGTGTGGGTAGCGATACTTGGTATTTTTATTTTGACCCCATCACCTTCGCCATGGAAGTTTATCAATTTTATCACGATGAATCCAAAAACGATGGTGAATATATCGTATTGGAAGATCTGGAAAATGTAGCCAGTATAAAGATGCCCAAAAGAAGGACTTGGTACACCAATAGTGATGACAAATTATTGGGAACGGATATACTTACAAAAGCCGAAGCCCTTCCATAGCTGCCTTTTACAGTGTTTATTGTCAATTTTCGGTGCATTCGAACCGATTTATCTTACCTGACCTTTTACGTGTAGCCAACACCAAAAGACCATTACCCTTTCCACTCCAAAACCAAACCCACTCTAAATGAATGACTTGGGTCATTGTGAAAGGGGGATTACACCTATACTTTTAGATTCTGGATAGGAACATCCAGTCCATTAATCTATAATCTTAAAATCTTGAATCATGAAAAAATTTATTATTGGTTTATTTGTTCTAGGGCTGGCCAGCCCATTATTTGCCCAACAGCCCATACCGAAAGTTGAACAATTATCGGAAGTCGTGGTAACGGCCGTAAATTATAAATACCTTAATGCCATTGACTCCAAGGAAGTTGCGATTCCGGTCCAAATGCTTGAGCGAAAAGCCGCAGCGTACAATGTAGAGGATTCCGATTTTTATCAGGATGATTTTGACATTTACTATGTATCCTTCTTTATTCCCGAGGGAAAAATAGTTGCCGCCTATAACCCTGAAGGCGAAATAATCAGGACCATTGAAAGATTTGAGGATATTAAACTTCCGTCTGCGGTCAGGAATGCCATTGCCGAAAGATTCCCTCAATGGGAAGTATCGAACGATGTGTATAAAGTAACCTATAACCAAAGAAGTGGTGCTACAAAAAGCTATAAGGTAAAACTTAAAAATGGGGACAAGACAATGCGCGTCAAAGTAGATGACAACGGGAATTTCCTATAAAACCCGGTTGGTAAAAAAAGGCCCTCTTTAAAAAGGGGGCTTTTTTAATTTTCTAACGATAAAAATTCATTTCATCCATATAGCGCCATACTTCATGGGGCAATAACGGTTTTATGTTCTTCCCCTCCTTATGGTTACTCCGAATAAAAGTCGATGAAATTTCCATGATGGGTGCAGCCACACGCTTTATACGTGGATGTTCTTTAAACTGATGGTCCACAACGCCTTGGGAAACCCTGGGATACACATAAATGGAATAATTTTCCAAAATGACCCCATAATTTTTCCATTTATGGAAACTTTTGAGGTTATCCTCCCCCATAATCAAGGAAAAATCGTGGCCCTTGCCATATTGCTCGCCCAAATACGCCAAGGTATTTACGGTATAATTCGGTTGTGGAAGATCGAATTCGATCTTACTGGGTTTTAGTTTGGGGTACTCTTTCGTCGCCTCGTAAACCATTTGGTATCTATGGTGGTTGTCGAGCAATGTTTTCTTTACCTTGAACGGACTCATTGGGGTAATGACAAACCAGACCTCATCCAAATCGGAGAACTCCACCATGTGGTTGGCAATAACCAAATGGCCAATATGTATTGGGTTGAACGTACCGAAGAACAGTCCGATCCTTTTCATTCTCAATCTTCCTTTGACCCTACTGAAACACCCACGAAATCGGCAACCAATTGATGTGCCTCCTTCAAGGCGGTATCCAGATCGTAATTCTTGATGATCTTGTCGAATTGTGGTGCTGTCGCCAATTCTACCGAGGCCTTGGCAATACGCATATTGATTTTATTATCGCTTTCGGTACTACGCTTTTTCAATCGTATCTTAAGTTCATCGACACTCGGGGGTTTAACGAACACGGCCAACGTTTCTTCGGGATATTTATTCTTGATCCGCAGTCCACCCACAACATCGATATCGAAGATGACGTTCTTTCCTTGGGCCCAAAGGCGTTCGACCTCCGTTTTTAAGGTGCCATAGAAATTGTCCCGATACACCTCTTCCCATTCAAGAAAATCTTCATTTTTTATGTGTTTCTTGAATTCGGATACGGTCATAAAATAATAGTGTTCCCCGTTTACCTCCTTACCCCTTCTTGGTCTTGACGTTGCCGAAACCGAAAATGCGAGATTCAATTCAGGTTGGTTTAACAGATACCTTACGATAGTGGTTTTTCCGCTTCCCGATGGTGCGGAAAATATTATTAATTTGCCTCCTTCCATTATAAAACATTAAGCATTTGCTCCTTTATTTTTTCGAGTTCATCCTTCATTTGCACGACCAGTTTTTGCAAAGGTGCAAAATTGGCTTTTGAACCAATGGTGTTGATCTCCCGTCCTATCTCCTGACTGATGAACCCCAACTTTTTGCCATTGCTATCGGATGATTTTATGGTCTTGGAAAAATAATCCAAGTGATTGGCCAACCGTACCTTTTCCTCGGTAATATCATACTTTTCCAAATAGTAGATCAGCTCTTGTTCAAAGCGGTTTTCATCGACTTCCGTCTTTAAGTCCGAAACCGCTTTCTCCAAACGTCCCCGGATCGTTGCCTGTCTTTCGGGGTCTATGGCCTTTACCTGCTCGAGCAGCGCTTCGAGATTTTTTATCCGTTGTAAAAAATCGATTTCCAACACCGAACCTTCTTCCGACCTAAAATTATTTATCTCGACCAAAGCTTCCTTCAGTGCCGACTGTATCACCTTATACTCCTCTTCATCGATGTCTTCCCTTTCGGTCTTCATCGCATCCGGCAATCGCAACGCCATTTCCAACAACTTAAGGTCTTCCCCATCGGCAATCGACTTTAATTGCCTCATATATTGCCGTACGACCCCCTCATTTACCTGGGCGGAAGTCTCATCTCCCGTATACTCGACATACAACCCAAAATCCACCTTACCACGGACCAACGATTTTGCGATTACTTTACGTAATTCCAATTCTTTAGCCCTATAAGCAGATGGCATCCTAGCATTTAAATCAAGGCTCTTGCTGTTGAGCGATTTCAATTCAACAGTTACCTTTTTCGCGGGGAGCTGTATGGTATGCTTCCCAAATCCCGTCATGGATTGAATCATGGAGTGTTTTTTATTTCCTGCAAAGGTAAGCAATTGTACGTTGTAAAAAGCGGCAGTATGCTTCAAACCCGCTTCACCACCCCAATATTCAAGCTGTGTTCGAAAAGGGCTTAAACGCCTTTAAAAGGATGTATACCATGCCATCATGGGCAGACCCTTCCATAAGAAGCCCACCTCCCCAATTGGGATAAGTAGTTGAGGTGGGCATGAAACCTTTTCAACCACTATGGATCGTATGGCCAATATCAAAGAATAAACCCTATATTTATTACGTTGAAAAACGGCGGTCGTATCTAAGGAATCCAGTCCAAAAAAGCCCAATACAAGGGAATGCGGTTTCACATTTAAGGCACCTATTTTATTGTAGATGGCTATTGGATTTGAGACGGGTCTTGACAAAAACCGGTTTGTTTTACACCGGATACGAAATTTACAGCATTGGGGGACGGTGCCGTACTAAATCTATCGCTTTTACGTTTTATAATAAATTCGGATTTTTCAATACTGTGAAGGAATTAAACTAGCATTACAAACATGGATAACGCATCAGCCCGTAATATGTGGGGCGATTATTTAGACAAACATATTGAAGATGCATTCGCCGAGGCTCCTAAGACCGTTCATTTTTGCGATAACGAAAAGGATGCCAACGAATGCGTAAAATTGATCAAAAATGGAATTAAAATGGCTACGTCCCATTCGCTTTTGGGTTTGCAATCCCGCAAAGAGCCTTTACCAAAGATCGGTGATTTTACCGTAGTGACCGATTGGGACGGAAAGGCACAATGTATTATCAGGACCACTGCCGTGCAGCTGAAACCCTTTTTCAGTATTGAAGAGGAATATGCACAACTGGAAGGGGAAGGTGACAAAAGCCTCGCCTATTGGAAAAAAGTACACTGGGAATACTACACCCGGGAGCTGGCCCCATTAGGCAAGGTACCGCATAACAGTATGATCGTAGTATGCGAAACGTTTGAAAAGGTGTTCGATAACAATTCATACAATGGATAGCATTTTGGGTAGGCCCACATTGAAACGCTGCCTTGTTCACAAAACCCTTTAAGGTTCCAGGGCTACCCAGATATTCCCCCCTTTATGGGAAGCCACGGTCGCTTCGATGAAATTCATTCCACGAACCCCGTCCATTATCGCCGGGAACTCCCCATCATTGTATTCCTTTCCTCTGATAGCCCTGGCCACCCCCTTATAAATATTGGCCATGGCATCGAAAATACCTTCCGGGTGACCGGGCGGTAATTTGGTCCCATCCAAAGAAAGCGGAGAATTATAGGCATGGCCGGGCTTGAATATACGTGTGGGTTGCGTATCGGACTTAAGATACAGGAAATTCGGATTTTCCTGTTCCCAACGAAAGGCTGCTTTTTCACCATAAATGCTGATGGCCAAGCCATTTTCCTCCCCTGTGGCTATTTGACTGGCCCGTATCACGCCTTTTACATGGTCTCCCATTCGAAGTAATACCGTACCATCAACATCCATTGGGTTGTCTTTATAGAGATAGTTGAAATCACTTAAAACCGACCGTACCTTCAACCCCGTGGTATATTCCAATAGATTAAACGCATGTACCCCAATATCGCCCATACAGGAACTGATCCCCGCTTTTTCGGGGTCTAACCTCCATACGGTTTCACGTTTCTTTTGATCATGAACAATGGTATTGACCCAGCCTTGATAATAAACGGCATCTATCCGGTGTATCTTTCCCAATACCCCGCCCTTGATCATTTCACGCATTTGGCGTACCATTGGGTAACCCGTATACGTATGGGTCAAGGCAAAAACGCTCCCGGCTTTCTTATTGGCCCTTTGTAGGGTTTTGGCCTGTGCCAAGGTGGTGGTCATCGGTTTTTCACAGATGACATGAAAACCATTCTCCAACAGTTTCAAAGCCATAGGATAATGTAAAAAATTGGGGGTCAAAACGGCACACACTTGAATACGCTCACTTTCGGGTAATTTGCCCTCTGCCTCAACGAATGATTCAAAATCCCTGTAAATACGCCCCAATGGCATATTCAATGCTTTGGCGAATGCGATATTCTTTTCATACTTCGAAGTGAAAACGGCCGCCACCAATTCGTAGTTGTCATTGATCTGCGCGGCCACCCGATGCAAGACCCCGATCAATGAATCCCCGCTTCCTCCCAGAATTCCAAGTCTGATTTTCTTTGGCATGGACTGAATGTGTTATTTAAGCCCTTTTAACGTTTGTAAAATGCATAATCCATATTGATGGGTTCCAAACCATTGGCACGAAAATCCATTGCTATTTGCGCCCTGTGGTGGGTAGAGTGATTAATGATATGAAAAAGCATTTCCTGTATGGAATTGGTAAACAACCTCTCTTGGGTGTTCTCATAATCTATCCGCTTTTCAAAATCATTGGTTTGGGTCACTATATCAAAGGAGTTTCTTTGATTATCATAATGAATATCCTCCCAAGCTGAAATAGGTTGCAACTGCCATACACTATACGCTGCAGGTTTCGATAAAATCCTTGCATTCCATAGATGATGGGCATTGAGGATATGGCTAAAAAGCTCCAAACTCTTATCCGGGACACCATTGGATTTTTTACACGCATCAATCAATTTTTTATTGCAAAAAAAATTGTAATCCAACAAATCATTAAAAAAGACCTTCATTCGATTCTACGTTAGTTAAACATTACGCTTTTACTGGGAGGGAATCTAAATGTAGAAAATTTATTTAAGTTTTACCCTCTTAAATTAAATGCCATTCACGATAAATTGGGGATAGTATGGCCTAATTTGGCCGCAATTCGCGTTCATCGATGAATTTACAATACCCTGTCCCACATCATTCACAGCTACAATACCGACGGATTTTATGCCGGTATATACATAAAAAACACCTATTTGAAGTCTACCTTTCCGCAGCCTGACCCATAGTTGCCAAGAGCTACTTATAACCTTATCCGATCGCATGGGAAACAAAAGACCCTGACGGGGCCGTCAGGGTCTTCTTTTCAATAAACACTATCGCTTGTCGAAAAATTCGACACTTCATTAAGAACCACACATGAGGCAGTCATCATCTGCCTGGCCTTCCTTGGCCCGTGCGATCATTTCTTTCATTTCCTCTGGGGTCATGGGCTGAACGTCGATCTCTTCCTTTTGAGGGACTATAGGGGTTGGTTCTACCTTAAGGCTTTTGGCCGATTCCAAGGCCGTAACAACCGGAACCTCTACCTTACTTTCTACCGGTACCTCTTTCTTTGCACTATTGTCCAATGTAAATTTAATGGCATCCACGGCAGATTTGGTCCTGAGATAATACATTCCCGTTTTCAAACCACTTTTCCAAGCATAAAAATGCATGGAGGTCAATTTGGAATAATTGGCATTCTCCATAAACAGGTTCAAACTTTGGCTTTGGTCAATGAAGTATCCCCTTTGACGGCTCATATCTATGATATCCTTCATACTGAGTTCCCATACGGTCTTGTAGAGATCCCTGATTTCTTGGGGAATGGTCTCGATATGCTGTATGGAACCATTGGCCCTCATAAGTTCTTGTTTCATATTCTCGTTCCACATACCCAGATCAACCAGATCTTCCAACAAATGCTTGTTCACGACGATAAACTCCCCGGAAAGCACCCTTCTGGTGTATATATTGGAGGTATAGGGTTCAAAACATTCGTTGTTGCCTAAAATCTGTGATGTGGATGCCGTTGGCATAGGTGCGACCAATAACGAATTGCGTACGCCGTGCTTTTCCACTTCCTTTCGTAGTTTACCCCAATCCCAACGTCCTGAAAGTTCTTCGTCCTTTATTCCCCATAGATTATGTTGGAATTCGCCCTGTGAAATCGGAGAGCCTTCATAGGAAGAATACGGACCTTCGATTTTAGCGAGTTCAACAGAAGCCGTTACGGCAGCAAAATACAAAGTCTCGAAAATCTCTTGATTTAATTTCTTGGCCCCATCACTGGTAAAAGGCATGCGCAATAGGATAAAGGCATCGGCCAATCCCTGGACCCCCAAACCAACGGGCCTATGTCTCATATTCGAGTTTTCCGCCTCCTTTACCGGATAATAATTCCTATCGATAACCTTGTTCAAATTCTTGGTCACCCTTTTGGTGACGCGAAATAACTCCTTATGGTCGAATGCCCCGTTTTTGACGAACATGGGCAGTGCGATCGATGCCAGGTTACATACCGCTACCTCATCGGGGGAGGTGTACTCCATGATCTCGGTACATAAATTGGATGAACGGATGGTACCCAGGTTCTTTTGGTTGCTCTTTCGGTTCGCGGCATCTTTATACAACATATAGGGTGTACCGGTTTCGATCTGAGACTCCAATATCTTTTCCCAAAGATCCCTTGCCTTAACCGTTTTTCTACCTTTTCCCTCATTTTCATATTGTAAATACAATTTTTCAAATGCTTCGCTATGGTTAGTGAAAAGACCAGGGCATTCGTTGGGGCACATCAAGGTCCATTTTTCGTTGGCCTCTACACGTTTCATGAACAAGTCGGAAATCCACATGGCATAAAACAGGTCCCGAGCCCGCATTTCTTCCTTTCCATGGTTCTTTTTCAATTCAAGGAATTCGAAGATATCGGCATGCCAAGGCTCCATATATACCGCGAAGCTTCCTTTTCGTTTCCCCCCTCCTTGATCTACGTACCTTGCCGTATCGTTGAAAACCCTTAGCATGGGTACGATACCGTTGGAGGTACCATTGGTCCCTGCGATATATGACCCCGTCGCCCGGACATTATGAATGGATAAGCCGATACCTCCGGCCGATTGCGATATTTTCGCCGTTTGTTTCAGGGTGTCATAAATGCCATCGATACTATCATCTTTCATGGATAGAAGAAAACAAGACGACATCTGTGGTTTTGGGGTTCCTGAATTGAAAAGTGTCGGAGTGGCATGCGTAAAATACTTTTTGGACATCAACTCGTAAGTTTCCTTTACGGCATCGAGATCATTCAAGTGGATCCCCACGGAAACACGCATCAACATATGCTGTGGCCGCTCTACGATCTGTCCGTTCAATTTGAGCAAGTACGAACGCTCCAAGGTTTTAAAACCAAAATAATCATATCCGAAATCCCGGTTATAAATAATAATCGAGTCCAAGGTCTCGGCATTGTCCGAAATGACTTTAAAAACCTCATCGGAAATCAGGGGCGCTTTTTTGCCCGTTCTGGGATTTACGTACAGGTATAGGTCCTTCATCGTTTCCGAAAAAGACTTTTTGGTATTTTTATGGAGGTTAGAGACAGAAATACGCGCAGCCAATTTTGCATAGTCAGGGTGCATGGTGGTCATGGTAGCGGCTATTTCGGCAGCAAGATTATCCAATTCCGAGGTGGTAACCCCATCATATAATCCTTCGATAACACGCATGGCCACCTTTAAGGGATCGACCAAATCATTTAGTCCATAACACAATTTCCTGACCCTGGCCGTGATCTTATCGAACATCACCATTTCCTTTCTTCCGTCTCTTTTTATTACATACATTTAGTTAAAGGTGTTTATAGTTAATATTTACTGTTGTACAAATTAATGGTATAAGGTAAAAAGCCAAAGCAATGGTCTAGTAGAACCCCGTACTCCCGTGAAAAACCGATGTTTTCATCGTTACCAATCAAAACAACCTAAAAATCGGCGTCGAAACTGATTTTTTGTGCGTCTTCGTCCTTATCCTTGTTCAAGACCCCGGCTTTTTGGTATTCCGATACCCGCTTCTCAAAGAAATTGGTTTTTCCTTGAAGCGAAATCATATCCATGAAATCAAAAGGATTGGTCGAATTATAAACCTTATCACATTCGAGTTCCACCAATAACCGATCGGTTACGAACTCAAGGTACTGGGTCATCAACTTCGCGTTCATCCCGATCAAACTTACCGGCAAGGACTCGGTAATGAACTCGCGTTCAATGTTCAAGGCATCCACAATGATCTCTTTGATCCGAGTTTTGGGCACTTTGTTAAGGATATGGTTCTTGTGCAAATGCACGGCATAATCACAATGCATACCTTCATCCCTTGAAATCAATTCATTCGAAAAGGTCAATCCGGGCATCAAGCCCCTTTTCTTTAACCAGAAGATAGAACAGAAAGAACCCGAGAAGAATATGCCTTCTACGGCGGCAAAGGCAATCAACCTTTCCGCAAAACTTGGGGATTCAATCCATTTTAAGGCCCAATCGGCCTTCTTTTTTATAGCCGGAAAGTTTTCTATGGCCTTGAACAAGATGTCCTTTTCCTTTTCATCCTTCACATAGGTGTCGATCAGCAAGGAATAGGTTTCGGAATGAATATTTTCCATCATTATTTGAAAGCCATAGAAGAATTTAGCCTCGGAATACTGTACTTCATTCACAAAGTTCTCTGCCAAATTCTCATTTACGATACCATCGGATGCGGCAAAAAAGGCCAAAATGTGTTTGATGAAATACTTTTCATCGGCATTGAGCTTATTGTTCCAATCGGTAAGATCTTGATGAAGATCTATTTCCTCGGCGGTCCATATACAGGCCTCTTGTTTTTTATACCACTCCCATAAATCGGGGTGTTGGATCGGAAAGATTACAAAGCGGTCTTTATTTTCCTGTAAAATGGGCTCAATGGCTTCTGGCATAATTCTGTTTTTTTGTTATGTTAATGGGTTTAAATGATGGCTATCCTTCCGCTGGAACTAACAAAGATGGAAAATTGCAGCCGATATTTTCAGGGTGCTATGGGAATTCTAGCACAAAGTTTTTAACAGAAAATGTTGAAATGTAGGTTCACACGTTATGATCCCTACCTTTTTCAAAAGTTTTGGTTTTTATTGAAAATTTGAATAAAATAATAAACCAAAAAGTACGAATGAGGATACTGTTTGGTTTAATAATAGCATCTAGTGTGCCTAGGGTTATTAGGGTAAGCTTATGTATTTATTTTTATAAAACTCCGTTATACCATGCCTTGCGCCTTAGAATGCTTTCATTAAACGGTCAAGGCGATCACGATTAAATAAATGCCTACGGCCACCATACCAATAAACACCATGGTACTGCCTTTTATTTTTCCGAGTATCATTTTTTCTTCCATTTTCCTGTGTTTTAAAATTTGATCGACCTTAAAAACCCAATTAAAATCCTTAGATAACCAGTTAACCTCAGTAAACTTTTCATCCTCGTACCAAGAATGTTTGTTCTGCTTTCCATGCTTCAAGCGATTAAAATGCGTTCGTTTCATTTTATTGGGTTTCTAGAATTAATTCACCCTTTTTATTGGATATCACTTTGGCGCTCCCCGAACCCAAGCTTAACTGGTCACCAGGGATAAACCGAGTGCTTTGGAGTATCCTATTACTTGATAAATAAGGCTGGTCGGTATACATGATAATAGTGCTACCTATAAGGGGTGTCACATCATTATCATTCAATTCATAACTTCCTCGAAGCAGGCCAATATAGAATAGGCAGTTCGGGTATTTCTCCAAGATCCCGTTTCCTTTCATCTTTTCAAAGGTGTTGAAAAGTGCTAGCTGGCTTATGCCTTCCGATGCACCCTTGACGACCAGTACCACTTTGGTTTCATTGGTGGTCAAGGACTGGGCATGGCCTAAACCCATGCTGACCAATAAAAGCAAAACCAAACCGCTTCTTCTTTTCATAGTTCCTCTATTTCTTGAATCATAGCGGCTAGGTATTAAACCCTTTTAAATCAAGTGCATCTATGAATGCCCAGATTTCTTCCGCTGTTTCGGCGTTCGATTTTACCGACACCCCGTATTGCTCCTCGAGCATAAACTTGATCAGGTATTGCCCTGCCGGTGGGGCCAAATATTTTTCCTTGGCCTTTATACCGTTACGTACCAACGTCTTTTCATAACCATATTGGTTGGAATGGTCGCGCTCAAGCTCGGCGATTCCTAAGTGGTCCCGCATTTCCCGTTTGCCTTTTTCGGTGCTGCCGTCAATAAGCTGAATATCGATCCATTTTTCACCTGTTTCATACCGTGCATTGGCCGAAGACAGTCCTTCCAATTTAAAGGGATCGGTGACAAAGCGTACAAGTGTATAACCCGAAAGGGTTTTGGGCGGTGCCCAGCTTCGCCATGTATCCGCTTCGAGATACACCTCGGAATCTTCTGTGGTATGGCTCGTGGTTTCGCTTTGGTTTTTAGCGACCTTCTTTTCTTTAGTGTCGCCAAAGCCGCAACTACCCAAGTAAAAGAGCATCAGCAACAGGACTAGCAATCTTATATTTGTTATTTTCATGGTTATTTTTTTATTTTAAATCCATTGTCAATCCAGTAAGCTAAATTTGATGGTATTCACATTCTCAAAAACACCACTTAGGTGGGCCAAAGGGAACAACGCCCATCAGAAAGCAAAAGAACAAGAGACATCTTTTCAGAACTGGTGCTTCATACGATTATGGAACTTTTTATTGGTTAAAGATTTAACCCCCACAACCTAATGCCTCCATAGCTTCACCAATGCCTATCACTTTAACGGAGAAATTTATCGGATTGAGTTCATACGCCAATTGCTTAAATGTGCCGCCTATTTCCCATGGATCATGACAATTTTTCAAACAATCCACTTCTTCCATAACCCATATTATCATTTTTGCAAATGCCGTTTTATTACCAGAGCCTTTGTATGAAAATTCCGCGTCATGATGATGTATGCTCACATACTCCTCCATATTTTCAAAGTAATTATTCATAAAATCTTTGGACTTGATGTTGCTTTCTTCCGTCGTAAGATTCATTAATTTCTCATTGCAATAAATAATAGTTTGACCCGCCGTAAGCTGTAATAATTGCATTCCATACAAGTCATATTTCAATTTGCAATTTTCTGTCGATTTAATCTGTTCCTTTAGATTAAGATAACTATGAGACCACAGAATTATCAATGCCATGCATTTTTCAATTGGATCGTCCAGACCATTTAAAATGCCGGCGTTTTCGTCTAACTCTTGGTTCCACCATGCTTCTGCTTCTCGTTCCATTTCATCTGTACTATCATTCGAATTGTCTGTATTATTCTGTTCATTGTGCATCTGAGCAGTCTGTTTTAGGGCATCCAACAGATCTTGGGCTTGGGCCGTTGGGCTGCCTATAAGTAGAAACAGCAATACCATAATTGTTGTTGTTGTTTTCATGATGTTTTCTTTTTACGTGTTTCTTTTGCTTTGCAAAGTTGTATCCCTGTCCATTTCAGGTGCCATTTATACCTTTTCGCCGTTTCGATCTTTAAAGGGTTCAATTCGCCGAAATGGCCATTGTCGTCCGTCCATCTGATGTACACCCTGAACCCGGTGGGCGTGGCATCGTAAATTGCATTTGCCCCATTGGCGCACCAATGATGGCTTTTACCCTCGAGCGACACCAGATAGTGCGGGGTCGCCGTAAAATTCCCTGCGGAGGTATCAACATCCACATAAATGCCGCCCCTGGAACTCTGGTAGTTGACCCAATCATTTGGGGATGTTTTCCCCTGTGCTATATGTAACATATCGGTATTATTTAAGGGTGACTACCAAAGTAACCGACAAGAGCACAATAGCATACCACGTATGTAACCATCAATGCAAGTAATGTAACATTCAGGGCAACATGCTGTTTTTCTGTAGCTTAGGCATTGGATTTTGAGTCCAGTGGGACAAGAAAAAACGAATCGGGTAAGGTACGGGAGCCCCTTGGGGTTTAACGTAAAGCCTACCGTTCACTCGGTCGTCTGAACAAATTCCGCCGGAGTTTTTTTATAGGCTTCCTTAAAACACTTGATAAAATAGGAAGGCGTATTGAAGCCTACGGTATAGGCCACCTCGTTGATGGTGGCGTCCGAGGTCCTTAAAATGTGGACGGCTTGTTTTAACCGTTGCGAACGAATGAACTCCGTAGTGCTCAAACCGGTGTAGGTCTGTAGCTTTCGATGCAACTGCATACGGCTCATGCCCACTAGGGAAGCAAATTTCTTGGCATTGAAGGCAGGATCGGCCAAGCAGTCGTCCAATACCTGTTGCACCTTGTTCAAGAACAGCTCATCGGTAGGGGAAATGGCGATATCCTTGGCTTTTAAGAACACTTCCTGACTGTAGCGGTTTCGCAGGGCCCTTCTGTTGGCGATAAGGTTCTCTACCCGGGTCTGTAGTGGGCGTAGTTTAAAGGGTTTGGTTATAAAATCATCGGCACCGGATTGCAAGCCTAACAGTTCATCTTCTTCCCCAGCGCCTGCGGTAAGGAGTATTATGGGAATATGGCTGGTACGTTCATCGGTCTTGAGGGTATTGCAGAGGGTTATACCGTTGCAGCGGGGCATACGTACATCGGTAATGATCAGATCGGGTACTATTTGAAAGGCCTTTTCAATGCCTTCCTTCCCGTTATTCGCCTCGTACATCTGGTACCTGTGCTTCCAGACAGAGGTAAGAAACTGCCGTACTTCCTTATGGTCTTCGACCACCAAGACCAGGGGTCGTTCGTCAGATCCTTCTTGCTGTATAGCGGACGCTTCAGGTTCATCGACGGGATCGAGAGTGACTGTTGTTTGCGTTTCTACCGTTTCGGCAACCGATGTCAGCAAGTCTTTTTTCTTAAAATCGGCTCGCTCTGTAGGCAGGATGACCTTAAAATGGATGATATCTTCCCCCTCTAGCCCCACGGATATTTCACCCTTGTACAATTGCACCAATTCCTTGACCAGGGCAAGGCCCACCCCGGCCCCCTCGGCATATTCGTCTTTTTGGTAAAAGCGATCGAATATTTGGTTAAAATCGATATCAAGGGTGTCGGCCACCGTATTTTCAACGCCTATATGGGCCTTCCCCTCTTTTTTATGGGCATAAAACCTACAAAATCCGTTTTCCTTCCCATATTTCAGGGCATTGGAAAGCAGGTTGGTCACTATTTTTTCCACGGCATCCTCGTCATACCAGGCATCGTTCAAATCTTCAATATCGATTTCATAGCGCATGTTTTTCGATTCGGCCTTATATTCGAACGAAGTGGCGATCATGCCCAAAAAGAGGCCGAGATTGCCGATGGTGACCTTCAACCTCAACTTACCCTTTTCCAACTTGGCCAGATGCAGCAGTTGGTCTACCAATGCAATGAGCCGATGGGTGTTGCGTTTGATCATCGAGAAGTTGGTGTAATCGGACTCGGACAGCTTACCTTCGGCCAGTTTGGCATCGACAGGGCCTGAAATCAAGGTTAGGGGCGTACGGAATTCATGGGAAATATCGGTGTAGAGTTTCGATTTAAAATCGTTGAGGCGTTTTAGCCGTTGGGCCTCCTCTTCCTTCAACTGTAGGTTCATCTTCATTCGCAATCGCCACTTCAGATAGGTGTAGATACCATAGATGGCAGCCAGCATCAGCAGCCCGTAAACTATTCTTGACCAGGTTGACCAATACCAAGGTTGGGCGATTGTAAAAGCAAAGGAGGTGGGTTGCTCGTTCCAAACCCCATCATAATTGCTCGATTTTACCTGAAAAATATAATCATTGGGAGGTAGCTGTGCATAACGCACCGTATTGATATTCCCCGAATACACCCAATCCTCATCATGGTTCACCAATCGGTATTGGTATTCATTTTTTTCCGGCAAGGAATATTGCAAGCTTGAAAAACTGAAAGAAAGGGTATTCTGATTGTATTTTAATCTCGTTCCGGAAACCATAGGCGTAGATTTTCCCAGTACCCCAAAATCCGTGATCGATGTTTTGGCAACTATCTGATTTTCCCTAATATCCTCTGGTCGGAACCAATAAAAGCCATCCAACCCCCCAAAATACAAGGTGCCGTCCTTACCGCTATGATAGGCCCCGGTATTGAACTCCGTCGCCAGACCATCATAATTGCTATAATTGATTACATTGGGTTGGGAGGTCCTATTCGGGTTGGGGGTAAATTTGGTAATCCCCCTATTGCTACTTAACCAAAGACTGCCTTGGGCATCCGGTAAAATCGCATAGATAACGTTGTTGGCCAATCCGTCTTCCGTTGTGTACCGATAAAA
The DNA here is from genome assembly GCF_028882255.1 of Maribacter polysaccharolyticus. Classification (GTDB taxonomy): domain Bacteria; phylum Bacteroidota; class Bacteroidia; order Flavobacteriales; family Flavobacteriaceae; genus Maribacter_A; species Maribacter_A polysaccharolyticus. The sequence continues at coordinate 281,299 of NZ_JARBUY010000003.1, read as the reverse complement.
TTTTTCCTCCGAAGTATCCAAGGCGTTCAAACCACCTCCATTGGTCCCGATCCACAGCATACCGTTGGGCGAATAATACAATGCCTTAATACTGTTGTTTGTGGAGGAATTACTACCGGAGTCCTGATAAAAGCGTTCAAAAGTATTTAACCTTGGATCGTACCGGGCAATCCCGTCTTCTTCGGTACCGACCCATAGCTTTCCATTGGTGTCTTCAGTGATTACGCGTACATTGTTACTGGGGAGCGAATTATTATCCTTTGGGTCGGTAACCAACTGTCTTACCGCCCCCTTGTTTTTGTCAAATTGAATAAGTCCGTTTTCCCTTGTGCCCAGCCAAATGGTATTATTACGGTCTTTAAAAATGTTCCAAACGGTATGGGCGGAGAGCGGTATTTTTGAGGTCGTATTAAACGGACGAAAATTCCCCATCGTATCCCTTAGGATAAGGCCATCTTCTTGGGTGCCTATCCAAAGATCGCCATCGTCATCGACCAATAAGCTCATGATCCTATTTGAAGTGATCCCATTGCCACTGGCAGTACCGGTAGTAAATGTTTGCCAACTATTATTTCCAGGCTCATAGTGTGTAAGTCCCTTGCCGGAAGTCCCTATCCAGACCGCCCCATTATGGTCGGTAGTGATCGATCGGACTACATCGATATTGATGCCCTCAGGAGTCTGGTTGTTGGTAAAAGAGTTGAATTTTTCCAAGAATTCATCGTAATAACTAATACCGCCCCCATCGGTACCAAACCAAAGTGTGCCTGAATTGTCCTCATAAATACACAAAATGTCATTGTAATGTATGGCCCTTGGGTTGTTCTTATCGGCATTGAAATGTGAGATCGATTTTTTTTCAAAATCCAACAAATACAGTCCCCGGCCATAGGTGGCCACCCATAATCTTTGCTTTTTATCCAGATGGATATCCAATATATTGAGGTTTGCGGGAAGGGGGTCGGTAAATGTAAGATGGGATACCCGTTGCAGTATTCTTTCCGACCCGTTTCTAAAATAAAGTCCGTCCCCGAATGTGGAAATCCATTGTCTTCCCTGACTATCAGTAACCATGTCACTGAAATTCCCAACGATATCCTCACCGTAGTAATCCTTGAATCGTACATGTGAAAAGCTTTGGGATTCTTTATCGAATTCGATAAGCTGCCCATTGGTCGCCATTACAATAGTACCCTTATTATCCGTTGAAATAGTATATATGGGTCCGTTGAACCCGTTCCCTGAAAGCACTTTCTCAGGACTCCCTTTTTTAGGATCAAACTGATATACTCCCTTTGAATAGGTGCCCACCCAATACGTTAGACCCCCATCTTGGAATAGTACACTAACATCCTCAAAGCCGGGGAAAATTTCAAAAATATTTTTTTGGGGATTTAACTTATAAAGTTTCTTATCCAAAGGGATTATCCAAAGACCACCCTCTTTATCGCGATATATTTTACCCAAATGGCTGTAATCGGTTTTTGTGATATCCACGAATTTGAAGGGATGGATGTTGAACTCCCGACCATCATATTTGTTGAGGCCATCTTGGGTGGCTATCCATAAATAGCCCGTACTATCTTGGGCTATGGAAATGGCGCTATTTTGTGAAAGGCCATCTTTGACGGATAATTGTCTGAAAGTTATTTGGTTTTGGGGGGTGACCATTTGTAACCCTATCAAACAAGTGGCCCAAACTAGTATTTTTGTTTTCCCTGTTATGAACCCATTTGTTCCCATATTCCTCTAAAAGACCATTATACACCTATAAGTTAAGATATTTGATTGACTATAACCGGATATTGGTTTTTGGAAATAAAAGAAAAAGCCAGATTATCAAGAATCTGGCTAGTGTTAACAAGTGTAATTTATAAAGATAATGCCAAACTGTACGGCCCCCTGATAAATCAAAATCAAATTATCTACAAATTGTGCTGATCCAGGTAGTTCCCCCGAAACCTATAATCAAGCAACCATTAATCCATCAAAATGGATCAAGGTCAAAATGCAGTTGTCATCAGTTAGGCTGTTGCTAAAACAGATGTATGCAATTAATGCATAACCCCTTTGAGCCGTACGTTTTTATTGGCATTGTATTGTTGTATTTTAAAAGAACTTATAATATAATAAGATAACTAAATCACTCAATGGTTGCGTTTACCGCATGGAAATCACCTTTAACCAAAACTTCCTTCCCCTTCAAGTCCCTGAACACGACGTTCAGATAACCCTTTAATTCGCACTGGTCGATTTCGGTAATTACCAATTTTCCCTTTTCCGTAAACAAGGGCTCTTCTCCAAAGAAGGTAATATCGGCATATCCGAACACGCCTTCATAATTATTCAGAAAGCCGTTGATATGGTCCGGTAATCTATATTCCCCGGTTCGCAAGCCTTGTTGACTGTTCATTTCCTTAATCAAGAACTCCATTCTTTGATCCCCATCACCATTTTCATCCGCAAATTTCAAGGATACCGATGTATAGGGCATTCCCTTCTGGGTATATCCCACTACATTTTCATAGGTTACCTTACCATCCATCAATCGGCCAAAAGCTTCATTGGCCTTGCTTGAGTCTACCCTAACATAATCGTGATTCAAAGTCCATGGCATTGGGTCAATGTCCGCTTTCGAAATGAAAATGAACGGAATAAAGAACCAAAATCCAATATTGAAAAACTTGAACATATAGTGAGTCATATCTTATTTCCAATCAATATCTTTTATCCAAACCTTTGGGCAATCCTATTCGAACCTATGGTTAACCGCCTGTTCCTTATTATTGTGTAAATCAGAACCAAGCGTATCCACATTGTTTTCATCCAATAAAACCGCCACTAACAAAGCGGACACCAAAATGACGAACATTATTATACATCTTTTCATGGGTCGGTTTTTTATTCTTAATCAGGGTTATTGGCCTATGATGTGTGGGAGAACAAAAACAATTTTCATGACCCTAAATTATTCCAAGTGCCATTAGTACTATCGACATAATGTATAAATGGCATTAAAACATGTATAATTGGCGATCGATAATTCCTTCTTTTGCAGTATTGGGTAATTTTGTAGGATTTTACTGTATTAAATTGAATACTACCCTATTTAATCGAATATTGGCCAACCACACTCAAAACACTTCCATATATACAAATTCATTTGATTACTCCAAACTTAATTTTAAATTTGATTACCTTACAATAGATTTTATAATATGCTCGAAGCCATAATAGTAGATGATGAGATCAAAGCCCTCCAAAGTCTTTCTTGGGAGCTTACGAACTTTAGTGATGAAATCAAGGTAATTGCCTCGTTCACGGACCCTTTTGAAGCGTTGGAGTATTTGAACAAAACCACTCCCGACTGTCTCTTTTTGGATATAGAAATGCCCACGATGGATGGTTTTCAGTTCATACAAAAACTAACCAACAAGAATTTTCCTGTGGTAATTACCACGGCCTACAACCAATATGCCATAAAAGCACTTAAAAACGAAGCCATTGATTACCTTTTAAAACCCATTGATACCGATGATCTGAAGGATACCATCCAAAAAATCAAAAAGTTCAATGCCAAAAATTTCTCTTCCGAACGTCTAGAAAAAATACTTCTAAACTTCAACGAGAGTACCTTACATAAAAAAATAACTTTCAATACAGACGGTAAATTGCTATTTTTAGAAAGTAAGGAAATACTTTATGCCGAATCCGATGGTAATTACAGTACCATTTACCTCGTTGATGGCCAAAAGATCCTATTGACCAAAAAGTTAAAGGAAGTGAATGACCTGCTACCGGCCGATTCATTTTTCAGGATCCATAATTCCTATATCATCAATCTGCATAAAATAAAGGAATTTTTAAAAACCGATGGCTATGTGGTCCTTAGTTCGAACCACAAGATTCCGGTCTCCCGGCAAAAAAAATCCGACTTTCTAGATATGATATAAAACCATTAATGCGTATTCAGAACCTTTTTACTAATGATCACAACCCTTACTTTTTGGGCAAATGGAAATTCATTTTCCTCCTAGCCTTCCTATATATCCAAATTGGGCACGCCCAAATCCTACCGGAATCGTTTGAAAAAACCATTGACAGTCTACTAAAATCTGCCCCGAGCACTTATGCCGATATAGATGCCAGTATAAGACCGTTTAAAAAAGACACCGCCTTAATGCGCGCTTTCGCCCAAAAAGCGAGTGATATCAAGTATTACAGTGGGCAGGCATACGCCTTAAACCAATTGGGCCGAAGGTATAGGGACATTTCACAATTTCCACAGGCCCTACGCCTACACCAAGAAGCTTTGGACGTCTCCAAAACCGGCAATAACCTGGAATTCGAAATATTCAGCCTTAATATGCTCAGTGTGGTACATCGAAGGATGGATGCCATAAAATCGGCCCTGGATTATAATCAAGAGGCCTTGACACTGGCAGAATCGGTAATAAACCCTTCCGAAGGAATCAAAAGGAGTATCAATGTATCGTTAAACGGTATTGGCAATATCTACCAAACCCTAGAGCAATATGACCTCGCCATCGATCAATTTCGTAGATCCCTGATCCTCGAAAATGAATTGGGCAATAAGTTGGGACTTGCCATAAATCACCAAAACATAGGGGAATGCTTCGAGTTGCAGGGCAAACTCGAAGAAGCCCTACAAAGCTATAGAACATCATTGGCCTATAATGAAGAGATTAACAGTGATAAAGGCAGGGTCATTTGCAAAAACAGTATTGCCCACGTCTATATTGAACAGAACAAATTGAATCAGGCGGTCGAAATTCTGGAACCTACCTTATTGGCTTCCCTCGAAATAGGTGATCAATACCTTACTTCTGGCATATACATCAATCTCGGTCGGGCCTATCTATTAAAGGACAACCTTAACAAAGCCATTACCAACCTTGAAAAGGGTCTGGGCATCGCTGAAAAACACCTAATACCCTCAAATATTTCACTGGCAAGTATGTACTTATCCGAGATCGCGGAAAAACAAGGCAATTATAAAAAGGCCTTCGCCCATTATAAATTGGCCGTGGAATACGAAGAAAAAACCGTGAACGAACGTAACTTACGGTATGTTGGCGATTTGATCAGCCGTTACAATATTGAAAAGAAAAACAATGAAATAGCGATTATCAATAAAGATTATGAAATCGTAAAATTAAAGCTTCGTAAAAACCAGACCCGATTGTTGATCGGAGGTTTTGCCTTGATTTTGTTATCCGGTATTTTTTACATCCTATACCGTCAATACCAACTTAAAAACGACAAAAAGCTGTTGACCTTGGAGCAATCCATGCTCCGCAGCCAAATGAACCCGCACTTTTTATTCAACTCCCTGAATTCGATAAAGTTATATATAATCAACAATGACAAGAAGAACGCAGTACACTACTTGAACAAATTTTCGAAATTAGTGCGGAAAATACTGGAGGCTTCATCTTTAAAAGAGATTTCCTTGGCCGATGAACTGGAAACCGTTGAGCTCTATATGAACATCGAGAACATCCGTTTTTCAAATGAAATCAACTTCAGCATTAAAATAGATGAGGGTATCGATATCCATACCGTCAAAATCCCATCCTTGATCCTCCAACCTTTTTTAGAAAATGCTTTATGGCATGGTCTATCTTCCAAAGAGGGTGAAAAAAACATTGAACTACGCATCAGTAAAGGAGACCATGATTTTATTGACATCAGTATTGCCGATAATGGGGTGGGTAGGGATGCCGCGGAAGTCATTAAAAAAAGTAAAGTCCTGAAACGAAAATCGGTAGGGATCGAAATTACCAAGGAACGGTTGGCGAATTTTGCGAGGGACTATCAAAATACCTTTGATGTCACCATCATTGACCTGTTCGATGACATGAAAAAAGCGATAGGCACCAAGGTGGTCCTACATTTGCCTACGACTTAGTATACTCGGCAGCGATTTCTTCCAATTCCGCATACCATTCTTCCCCAAACTTGCGTATTAAAGCCTCTTTGACGAATTTGTAAACAGGGACCTTAAGCGACTTTCCAAGTTCACAGGCTGCATCGCATATTTCCCATTTGTGGTAATTGACCGCGGTAAGCTCGGTATACTCCCGGACACGTACCGGGTACATATGGCACGATACCGGTTTTTTCCAGGAAATCACCCCTTGGTTATACGCTTCCTCAATACCGCATTTGGCGGTTTTATCGTCCGCATAAATAACATAGGCACATTCGCTGTTATTGACCAAAGTGGTCTCCCATTCACCGTCTTCCCCTTTGATAAAGGCACCCTGTTCTTCAATAGCCGCGATACCTTCGGGCCTAAGAAACGGTTTTACATCCTTATAAATATCGACCAGGATCTCGGTTTCATGATCCTCTACCGGTGCCCCGGCCGTACCATCGATACAACAAGCCCCTTTACAGGCATTGAGATTGCAAACAAAATCATTCTCGATGATCTCTTCCGACACGATGGTTTTACCCAATTGGAACATACCTTCAAAATTTTGGTCAAAGATAGTATATTACCATTACATTAAATTCCATAATTATTTTTTAAAAGAGCAGCCATATACTAATGTGTTGATGTACATTTGTCCACTTTTTTAAAAACAGTGACAATGGAATTGAAATTAGACTTTAGGGAAATCATGACTTCGGGCATGGTACTTTTTGCAGTAATCGATATTATCGGCAGTATTCCCGTAATAATAGGATTGCGTAAGAAGGTAGGTCATATACAGTCTGAAAAAGCCTCATTGGTAGCCGCCTTGATCATGATCGCTTTTCTTTTTTTGGGCAAGGAAATCCTGACCTTGATCGGTATTGATGTTTATTCCTTCGCCGTTGCCGGTTCCTTTATCATTTTCTTCCTGGCCATCGAAATGATCCTAGGTATCACCTTATACAAAGATGATGAACCTGAAAGTGCCTCCATAGTGCCTATAGCCTTCCCACTGATTGCAGGAGCCGGTACGATGACCTCGTTATTATCGTTACGGGCAGAATATCATGTTGAAAATATCATTGTTGCCATTCTCATAAACATTATATTTGTATATATAGTTCTAAAGTCATCAAAACGTATTGAAAAGATCCTAGGTGCAAATGGAATCAGTATTATCCGAAAGGTATTCGGGGTGATATTGTTGGCCATTGCCGTGAAACTTTTCACTGCCAATATCAATGGATTGTTTTAAAAAATGAACAGAACCCTAACCCTTATACTGCTTGTATTGGCCATTGCCCTCATTGGTTACAACGTAACCCTCGTGGATTATAACAATCCATTCGAGGGAAATAGTGTCATTGCCTTAATAGGGATTTTAGCCGCACTATGTGCCATCGTAATTTTATTGATATTCCTTACTTCCCGGAAAATCCAGAAGAAAGTAGATAAAGACTGATTAATTGGTCGCCTCGATCTTATCGGTCTCGGAACGGTTAACCATGGGTGCATCCAACTCCAATACCTTTTGGAGCATCGCATCTGCCGAACTTTTGATTTTCGCATGGATATTGGCCCCGAACAACTGATCTGCCAAAGCGGCTTTTAGATACAACTTCAATTGCGTTTCATAATCATAGAAATCCAATTTTAGGCCACGGTCTACCGAATAATCCACAAACCTTTCAAAAAGAATATCGTCTACCCGGTATTCATTTATGAATTCCTCTTCGGATATATCCGAGAACCGGCTACGGTCCCCATCGAGGTATTCAAATACAAAAAAGGATAAAAACCCGAGGTTATCCATGCTTTCAACGGCTTCTTCCTCATTGGAGCCTATTGGGACGAAAACATCAGGGATAATTCCCCCTCCGCCATACACCACACGGCCTTTTGGGGTAGTGAACTTTAAGGAGTCGGCCACTTTGATACTATCTACCGAAACCAATTCCCCATTGTGATATCTATCGGTAAACCGTTTGTAATAGTCTTTGTTCCCATTTTTATACGTCCGTTGTATGCTACGACCTGTTGGGGTATAATATCTGGAAACCGTTAAACGTACGGCAGAACCGTCTCCAAGATCCATTTCACGCTGTACAAGGCCTTTTCCGAAAGAACGTCGCCCGACTATGGTCCCCAGATCGTTATCTTGCAACGCACCGGCTATTATTTCACTTGCCGAAGCCGATCGCTCATTGATCAGTACATAAAGGGGTTTATCTTCAAAACTACCTTTATCGGTGGCATATATCTTATCGATCCTACCTTTTTTGTTCTTGGTAAAAAGAATCAACTTTCCATCTGGCAAAAATTCATCGGCCATTTGTTCGGCAATACCCAAATACCCCCCTGGATTATCCCTTAAATCCAACGTAAGCCTTTCGGCACCTTGTTTCCTCAAGGCACTGAGGGCTTTCTTGAACTCCCGATAAGTAGACTCCGCAAAACGGTTTACCTTGATATACCCCATCTTAGGGGTCATCATAAAATAGGCCTCGACACTTTTTATCGGAACCACATCGCGCTTTACATTTACTTTGAAGGTCTTGCCTATACTTTTACGAAAAACGGTAAGCTCAACCAAAGAGCCTTTCTCACCTTTCAATTTTTCCACAATGCTCTCACTGGCCAAATTCTTGCCGAACAAGGTATCGTTATCCGCCATTAAGATACGATCCCCAGGCAAAATACCTTTTAGAAAACTTGGGCCATCGTCTATGGTGCGGATTACCGAAATGGTATCATTATAGGGGTAGAAATTAATGCCGATCCCGACAAAGTCACCTTTCATATTTTCGGAAACCTCTTCCATCTCACGTTCCGGAATATAGACCGAATGTGGGTCTAACTTTTCGAGGATATTGTTCACGGTAACATCCACGATGCTATCGGTATCAATATCATCGACATATTCGTAATCGATATAGTCGATCAATCTATTTAGCTTATCTTTCTTGGAGTTGGTGGTGAACAGTTGTTCGGGCGAATCATTAAAATGTAATTTTCCGCCAAAAAAAACACCTACCGCCAAGGCCGCTGCGATTATCGTGGGTAATATGTAATTATATTTTCCTTTCAAACTAAATGCTTCTTTTAGATTACCGCTTCCTCAATAATGGGCATATGAACCAATTCGACCCCTGCTTTTTCCAAAAATTCCAATCCGGAAGCGTCTTTATAGGCTACATTGTATACCACACGTTTTATGCCAGATTGATGGATCAGCTTACTACATTCCCTACATGGCGAAAGGGTGATATAAAGGGTTGCCCCCTCACAGGACTGTGTTGATGACGCCACTTTGGAAATGGCATTGGCCTCGGCATGAAGCACATACCATTTGGTATATCCTTCATCGTCCTCACAGAAATTTTCAAATCCCGTCGGGGTGCCATTGTAACCATCCGAAATGATCATTCGGTCCTTTACGACTATGGCCCCTACTTGTTTCCGCTTGCAATAAGACAGTTTACCCCATTCCGCTGCCATTCTCAAATAGGCCCTATCGTATTTTTCTTGTTTGGATTTCTTCATAAAGGCTTTATCAACTTTTATATTGCCAATAGTCTAATATACCCGCTTTATAAAAGCCTGGCAAAACTATAGGGTAAAATTAACATACCTTACCAAGGAAACGTTGCAATAAGCATTGGTATTGTGATGAATATAATCAATATTGAGGCGGCAAGGATAAAATAATCACGTTTTAACTTAAAAGCGGACAAGACCAGATAAGTGATCGACAGCACGCTCAATACAATGAGCACCTGCGACAGCTCGATCCCACCTGCAAAACCCAATAAAGGAGTGAGTTTCTCTTCCTCCCCGGCCATGAGCATTTTAAAATAATTACTGAACCCAAAACCATGTATAAGTCCAAAAAAGGTGGTCGCCAAAATATGCAGTGCGATACTTTTTTCGGCGGTATTCGATTTTAGATACACCAGATCGAAGATTGCGGTCAATAAAATGGTCACTGGGATAAGAAACTCGATCAACCCACTGTCGATAACCAAAACCTCATAGACCGATAGCCCTAAGGAAAGACAATGGGCAATGGTGAAAACGGTTGCCAAGATCACTATTTTTTTCCAATTCTTAAAGGTAAACGGCAAGCTTAAAGCCGCCAAGAACAAAATATGATCATAGGCCGAAATGTCCAACACATGATGAAGTCCCAGTTCTATATAAAACCAAAAATTTGCCATTATAAAATGTACTTTTAGATTATTCCCCTTTCTTTTTGAAGTTGATCATAGGCCTTCTGCACCTCTTTGAATTTCTCTTCGGCACCTTTTTTAATCGCCTCATTTTCGGTATTCACCCTATCAGGATGGTATTTTTTTGCCATGGTCCTATAGGCTTTCTTGATCTCTTCATTGGTCGCGTTTTTGTCGATTTCAAGAATTTTATAGGCATCGTCACCAGATTTTATAAACATGGCCATAATACTCTCAAAGTCACGCATGGCCACCCTTAAATACCCGGCTATTTCCCGTATTTTATTCACTTCTGGGGGGCGAATGGCCCCATCTGCCTGGGCAATACCGAACAAGAAATGCAACAACTGCAATCGCACCTCATACCTTGTCCTTTCATTTAAAAAAGAACAAATCCGTGGTGCGGAGATCGCTTGTTTCTTATTGATGTCGTTAAAAGTCCTGAAAATGGCATTGGCTTTGTCCTTGCCATAAGTAGCGACAAAATACTGGCGTACATAATCGAGTTCCCTTTGGTTTACAGAGCCATCCGCTTTGATTACGATGGAACATAGGGAAAGAAGATTCAATTCAAAATCAGCAGGGGAAACCTGCTGCCGTGTCCTATCCTTAAAAACAGTACTAGACCTACCTCCACCGCTTAAACTATCGATAAAACTGCCAAACAAAAATCCTAAAATAGCTCCAGAAAAACCTCGGATGGCAAAACCGATCACGGCTGCTAACCATTTAATCATAGTACACCTTAATTTTTGGCAAAGATATAATTTTAGCGACCAAAACAACTCGTAACGAAAAGTTAAGTAATCGGGTGTACTACGACAAAATGGTTATATTTGACGACTTTATAACTTGATAAAAAACATATTATGTATCCAGCAGAATTGGTAAAACCTATGAGAGATGACTTGGCAAATGCCGGGTTTGAAGAATTGTTTACGGCAGATGCGGTAGAAAGTGCCATTAAAAAAGAAGGCACGACATTGGTCGTTGTGAATTCGGTTTGTGGGTGTGCAGCGGCGAATGCAAGACCTGCGGCCAAGTTAAGTTTAGCGAATGAGAAGAAACCCGATCATTGTGTTACGGTATTTGCCGGTGTTGATACCGAAGCGGTGAATGCGGCCCGTAATCTTATGATTCCTTTCCCTCCCTCATCGCCAAGTATTGCATTGTTCAAGGACGGGGAATTGGTTCATATGGTGGAACGCCACCATATCGAAGGTAGACCGGCAGAACTCATTGCGGAGAATTTGACCGAGGCCTACAACGAATTTTGCTAAGCTTTCTTTACCCCTTATAAATACGGGAAGAAGTACCCTAAACAAAAGATAAATTGTAAAAAGACCCCCCAAGTTTTGAAAACTTGGGGGGTCTCGTTTATTTTTGTCCCATGCAAAAAATCCTAGCCTATCCGCTTACTGCTGTTTATTTCCTGTTTTTTGGGTTGGCCCTTCTGTTGTTCCATCCGATCCAATGGGTCTGTTTTAACTACATTGGTTATAATGCCCACAAAGCCAGTGTAAGCATACTCAATTTATGTTTGTTGCGTTGTACCCATTTCTTGGGGACTACCTATAAATTCAAAAATCCGTATCAACTTCCAACGGATCGCCCTTTGATTATCGTATCGAACCATCAAAGTATGAACGATATTCCACCCATAATCTGGTTTATGCGTAAATATCACCCCAAATTCGTCAGTAAGATCGAATTGGGAAAAGGCATCCCCAGCGTTTCTTACAACCTAAGGCATGGGGGATCGGTATTGATCGACAGGAAGGACAGCAAACAGGCCTTGGTCCAAATTGCCAAATTGGGTAAATATATTGAACAACATAACCGAAGTGCGGTCATCTTTCCTGAAGGTACCCGCAGCCGGACAGGACATCCCAAAAAATTCCAACCGACCGGACTTAAAATTTTAATGAAAAATGCGCCCGCGGCATTGATCGTACCCCTAAGTATAAATAACTCCTGGAAAATGCTTCGATACGGCAAATTCCCTTATGGTCTGGGCAATCACCTTACCTTTGATGTGCAACAACCTATTGAGAACGATGGCGATTTTGATCGCATTTTCGCACTGGTTCAAGAAAGGGTAAAAAACGGTATCCATCCCCCACAATGAAAGAGTCCGAAATTATTGCCAAAACCATAACTTTCGTAAAAGACACCTTAAAGAATGCTGAAGGGGGACACGACTGGTTTCACATTCAACGGGTATATCTAAACGCCAAAGAAATTGCAAAAGACCAGCCCGTAGATCATCTCGTCGTCAGTTTAGGGGCCCTTTTGCACGATATTGCCGATGCTAAATTCCATGATGGCGATGAAACCATAGGACCCAAAGTTGCCCAAGGGTTTTTAGGTTCCATGGACGTCGATGCCAAAACCATCGACCATGTCGTGGAGATCATCAATAACATTTCGTTTAAAAACCGCTTGTCCAATGATGGGAAACCAAAATTCAATTCCAAGGAATTACAGGTTGTCCAAGATGCCGATCGGCTCGATGCTTTAGGGGCGATCGGAATTGCCCGGGCCTTTAATTACGGTGGATTCAAAAATCGGGAATTATACAATCCTGATATACCCCCCAATTTGAATTTATCCAAGGATGAATACAAGAAATCGAAAGCCCCGACCATTAATCATTTCTACGAAAAATTACTATTGCTGAAAGACACCATGAATACCCCAATGGGCGCTCAAATGGCCCAAGAAAGGCACGAATTCATGCTCGCCTACTTAAGGCAATTTTACAAAGAATGGGGCGAAAACCTATAACTACCGACCCCCCGTCCCGTCCATATCCCAAAACAACTCCAATTGTCCGTTTTTATATCGTTCATGTAGCCCTTTGTTCAACGTGGGTAGTTTTTTATCCTTAAAATAGGTGTGTCTAGCCAGGCGCAAAAGCTCATGGATATGCTCGGCTATTTTCCCCTCCCCTTTGCTGCGGACACCAAACCGACTATCATTCAGTGTTCCCCCATGACAAGACTTTATCTGGGCCAACACCTTATCCGCTTTATTCGGTAAGGCCTTATGAATCCAATCCGTAAAAATAGGCCCTATGGCCCCGTTCAAACGCACTATCGTATACCCAAACGATAAGGCTCCATTTTCGGAAACCGCCTTTGCCAAATCCATAATTTCATGGCTGTTGATACCCGGAATGATCGGGGCCAACATGGCGTTTACGGGAATACCGTTTTCGGTTAGGATGCGAACGGTATCCAATCGCTTCTTTATCGTTGTGGTACGTGGCTCCAGAAGCCTACGGGTTTCCTCCAAAAGGGTGGTTATCGATATGTTCACCACGATCAAACCATCTTTGGCCAATGCCTTCAACACCTCCAAATCCCTTAAAACCAAAGCATTCTTGGTTATGATCCCCACAGGATGTCGATACTTTAAAAAAACCTTGAGACACTCCCTGGTCAGTTCAAATTTTTTCTCGGCCGGCTGGTAGCAATCGGTATTTCCGGAGAGCACTATGGTCTCGGCCTTCCACCCTTTACTTTTCAATCGTTCTTCCAAAAGTCCGGGGGCATCTTTCTTGACCAAAATCCGCTGTTCAAAATCGAGTCCAGCACCGTATCCCCAGAATTCGTGGGAGTTTCGGGCATAACAGTAAATACAACCATGTTCACAGCCTTGATACGGGTTTAAGGAATATGACATCCCCACATCCGGACTGGTGATTTTATTGACAATGGTTTTTGGAAATATTGGGATGTAGTCCGTTCTTCCTTGATGGGCCTCCTCTCCCTCAAGACGGCAGAATTCGAGGAAATCATCGCGGTATTCATGCATAAATCGCATAAACTTATTCGGCACATATTGTTGTGCCCCTCTTCCCTTATGATATTCCGAACGCTTCAAATTAGGATTTATTCCAAATTTATGGATTTTTTCCTATTTATATGGCCGTCGACCTGTTAAATGATCTCCGATTAACCGAATTGGAATGATTTTACTGCCCTCGATGGCCTTCCCAACGATTGGCAACACCAAAGAATCCCTCTATGCAAATCGTTATTTTGGTTAATGGTGGAATGAATGGGGTTGGCAGGATGTGATTCCCCTGGTGTTCATAGCGATTTTAAAACCAACAGCATCATTACCAACACACTACTCCCCACTGATCACTGATCACTGACTACTGATTACTGATTACTGCCTACTGACTACTGCCTACTGCCTACTGCCTACTGATTACTGATTACTGCCTACTGAATAAACACCTTAACCAATTGTTTCTTACTACCTCTTTTTGCGTAAAAAACGATTTCATTGCTCTTTATATTCAACAATGGTTTGGAGACCATTAAAGGCAATCGGGCTTCCTTAACATCGATTAATTTTTTATATGCGATATGTCCTTGGGCATCCAATCGGATAACGAATATATTCCTATTTCTACTCAATCCCTGTTTAAAAAGTAACCGATCGCCCGATAACAACTGCGGATTTTCAGTGGCCGTACTTATGAAAAAATACGTATTCCCGTCTTTGGTGTAGGAACTGTAGGAGGCATAGGCCCCATCACCTTGGGTTACCTCAGCCTTGTTGATGTTCCTTGCCCAGAGCATATCGCCATCCGAACTTAATTTCGCACTTACAATGTCATTATGGTGGTATCGGGTCACATGAAGTCGACCCCCACTCGAATTTGATTGTATGCTTGAGGTACTGAAATACTCTTCCGCATTAAAATGGATTGATCCATTATTGGAAATATGGACATTCTTGAATACGAGATCTTTGATAACCTTGTCATCGCCACGACCAAATTTATCGACCATAAACTGATCGGAAAAAGCACTGTATTTCTTGGTATTTATGCTCAAGGTTTCCGGGTTTATATTAAAATAGGCCAACCCATTGTACCTGTTGTCCTTTCTGTTGGCATAAAAACCCACACATAAAAGCTCATTACCCTTGATGATCGGCATTAAGGCTTCCGGGAATTTTCCGGGATCATCAAAAGTTTGGGTTTGGGCTCCTTTTGGTGAAACTTTGACCAATTCATATTGGAATTTGCGCTCCTTTGCCAAAAATCTTTTTTTCTTAAAATAGGCCTTGCCGATAATATAGGCCTCTTTCAGGTCTTTTGAAAAGGCTACATTTTCAAAAGCATAGTTCTTCTCCTCCACTTCGGCAGAAAAATCGTGCTCGACCACTTTTTGCAAACCGGCATTGAACAAATGGATAACATGTTTGTTGGTCTTGCCTTTTTTAAAGTGGGTACTGATGACAAAGGCATTTTTCTTATCATTGAAAAGTACGGAAGTCGTAAAACCTGAAGAAAAATTCCTGTTATAATAATTTTTGTCCAGTGGGTTATCGACTTCTTCCGATGCCACCCTCAATAAGGTTTCTTTCGTGAAATTCATCTCTGAAAGCGGACTACGATGAACCGAATATTCATAAGCCAAAGCATTGTAATCGTAATCCAGGAAAAGAAGGTAAATCTGACCATTGGCCACGTACCCGTCTACCAAATTCGCATTTTTGAGTTTGTAGTTGTACTCATTGATCAACTGCATATTGGCATCATAATGCTCTATTACATACCCTTTTGGTTTTAAGATCACCCCCGAAAAATAGGACCTCACTAAAAAGGTTCCTCCTTTACCATCATTGGAAATGGTCAAAAGGTTCGAATATTTATACCTGTCATTATATTTTTCCCCAATGGAAAAATCGAGGGGAAAATCTTGGGCCAGGATCCCAAAGGAAACAAAAAACAGAAAAAACAGGGAAGCGTATTTTCGCAAATTCATGGGTCGGATTTTTTAGGAATCATTTACCGGGGAAATCAGCTTTTCGTTTTTCCAAAAACGCACTGGTACCTTCTTTAAAATCTTCTGTACCAAAGCATTGACCAAAGGCCTCGATTTCCGTGGTATATCCATTTACATCATTGTTAAAACAATCATTTATGGCTTTTATTGCATAACCGATGGCAACTGGGGAATTATTCGATATCCTACCCGCCAATTGCGTACATAGATCCATAAGTCCTTCTTGGGGCACCACATGGTTGACCAGCCCATATTCCAGGGCCTTGTGGGCATCGATCATTCCTGCGGTCATGATCATTTCCATGGCCCTGCCCTTACCTACCAATCGCGGCAGGCGTTGGGTGCCCCCATAACCCGGGATAACCCCCAGTGACACCTCGGGAAGCCCCATTTTGGCATTTTCACTGGCCACACGAAAATGACAGGCCATTGCCAATTCCAATCCACCCCCTAAAGCAAATCCATTGACCGCCGCAATAACGGGTTTGGACAGGTTTTCTAGAAAATCGAAAAGAATTTCCTGCCCTTTGGCCGCCAATTTTTTCCCTTGCTTTTCCGAGAATCCCGCAAACTCCAAAATATCGGCTCCTGCGACAAAGGCCTTCTCCCCACTTCCGGTGAGAATGATCGCGCGTACTTCCTTAGCTTTTTCAAGCTTTACGAATGCCGTATGCAATTCCTGGATGGTTTCCTTGTTCAGTGCATTCAGTTTGTTCGGGCGGTTTATGGTCACTACGGCCATATGGCCCGTGGTCTTCACTAAGATATTTCGATGTTTCATGCGCTTATGTAGTTAATGATTCATTCCTTATTCGGAGATTGGCTTTTAGGGAAAATCACCGTAAATACGGTTCCTTTACCGAGTTGGGAGGTAACATTGATGGTTCCATTATACGTTTCAACAATATTTTTCACCATTCCCAATCCGAGTCCCATTCCGCTCGATTTCGTCGTGAACTTCGGTTCAAAGATCTTATCGGTAAATTCGTCGGCAATACCCATACCATTGTCGGCCACGCTGATTTTAACCTTATCCCCTTCCGTAGCCACCGTTACCAAGATCCTGGGTGCGGACTGGTCCCGCATGGCCTGGGTGGCATTTTTCACCAAATTGGTAACTACCCGTATAAGCTGGGTCTTATCCCATTTCGCAATGATCTCCTCTTCGTCACTGACAAAGTGGATATAGGGTTCATTGAAGATATCCAACGCCAAACGCACGATTTTGACGACATCCAAAGTCTCGTTCTTCTGGGCGGGCATTTTGGCAAAATTGGAAAATGCAGAGGCGATACTGCTCATGGTATCTATTTGTTGGATCAAGGTATTTGAATATTCATCGACCTTTTTCCTAATATCGGGATCATTGGGATCGAACCTCGATTGAAAACTTTGGACACTCAAGCGCATTGGGGTCAAAGGATTCTTGATTTCATGGGCAACTTGCTTGGCCATTTCCCGCCAAGCCTGTTCACGCTCACTCCGGGCCAATTTCACGGCACTTACTTCCAATTCATCGATCATTTCATTATAGGCCGTAACCAACTTTCCGATTTCGGTATCCGATTCTTCGATGATGATCTTTTTATTGCGTTTGGTAAGGTCGGTCTTGACCATCATATCCGAAACGGTATGCAGCGACCGTGTAATATATTTTGTAATGAAATAAGCCAAACCGATTGCGATCAATAACATCAGAAAGTATACCCACATCAATCCGGTCAAAGACTCCCTCAGTTCCGTATCGTTCAGGGCATTGTTCTCATAATAGGGAAGATTCAATATTCCGATCGGTTTAAACTTATTGTCATTGATATAGGTGTAGGAAGCTTGGTATTTATCACCGGCCGCGGAATTCTTCTCCAAATACCGTCGTGTCACACTCATGGCCAAATTATTGAGTACTTCCGCATCGAGGCAATTGGATTGCGCGTCAATCTCGAACCGGGGTCTTGAGCTTTTGATCAACTGCCCGTCCAAATCATAAATATTGAAAGGAGCATTCAAAACATCCGCAATCTGATAGATTTCATCCTTAAAAATCAAATGGAGGTTTTCGGTCGTTTGTGCATAAGTGGTTTTTTGAAGCGTATACCGAACACTTTGCTTTACCTGCTCTTCTTTTCGTTCCAAGCGATGGGCGTGATAATTCTTTAAGGTTTCACGATATTGGTAAATGGTTACCCCGGAAATCAACACAGATGCTATCAACACCAGTAAAATCATGGTGGCGAATATTCTTGACCTAAGCGAAATATTTCTTACCAAAAAGCTTTAATTTAGGAATAAAGATAGCAAATATCAGGCCATTCTCAGCGTCCTACGACCTTAGAACCATTCTTGAAAGACAGCCGCGATTTCGAAAGCAACCATAGGTACCCCCCAAGATCGCCAACCCCAAAAACCATCTTACTATGCGTTTGGATTTTTTTGTTGGATACGACGATAAAGCCGTATCCCCAACATCAGTAATATTCCCAATACTACAATACCGATAACCCCGAAAATCCAGTTGAAGGCACTTTTAAGGATGACCAAAAAGACCACTGCGAATAAGATCAAGGTAGCCCCTTCGTTCCAAATACGCATAAACCGAGAGGTATATTTTACCTCATCGCGTTGTAACTGCTTGAATATTTGGTGACATTTCAAATGATATAGGAACAATAGGACCACAAAAAGTAATTTAACGTGCATCCAAGGTTGTTGCAGCCAAATGGGTTGTAAAACCAATAACCACACTGCAAAAATGGTACATAAAATGGCCGAGGGCCAAGTAATGATATTCCACAATCGTTTGGTCATCAATTTTAACTGTGCAGTCAAAATTTCCTTATCCGGGGAAGGTTTGTCGGCGGCCTCTATATGATAAATGAACAAACGAGGTATGTAGAAGAGTCCCGCAAACCATGTTACGACAAAAATCAGATGTAATGCCTTTATGTAATTGTAATATTCCATTTAATCGATCCATTGAAGGGCTCCTATACCTTGCTCCCAAAGTTTTTTATTGAATGCCGGAATGGCAATTTTACCCAGTCTTTCCGCTTCCTTATCCAAAACGGCCCATTGTGCATCAAGCTCCGCCTTTCGGTCTCTTGAGGATTGGTTCACCCGGGGGATACCACTATTGGTGGCATCGATCAAAAATAAGTACTCTGCCGTAAACTTATTGGGGAAATTCTCCACATCATCGTAGGCCTTCGATTTACGCTGTACCATCTTTTTGTCCCAAGCATCCAATTCATCGAGCAACTTTTGGCCTTCAGCCTTCAAGGCTTCGTCATTCAATCCTTTTAATACCGATTTCAACTGTTGTTGTATTTTATATAAGCTGTTCAATTTGGTATGCATAACCGTCAGTTTCCCTTCCATTTCGGTCATGAACGCATCATAGGCCTTATACTGTCCTTCCTTGGTTTCATAAGTAGGCATTTCAACAATGTTTCCAACGGTAGAGACCTCCTTATCCCCCATTTTCAATTTTAAGGTATATGTACCCGGGGATGCCTTATGGCCCCTGAATCCGGCTTCAATATATACATCGGGGATTCCCGGAAGTAAGGGATACTGCATATTCCAAACAAATCGGTTCAAGCCCTCTTTTTTATCCAATATCGGCTCAGGGGAAGGTCCGCCCCCTTTGAACAAAACTGCATTTTTATCCTTTTTGGACGTAAAACTGAGAACCAACCTGTTGTCGCTATCCAGAATATCCAAAGTTATATGGGTACTATCCGCCAATTTTGGCAATTCATAGTAAATGACCATTCCATTGGCCGGATTGACCCCGTTATATGGATCGGTACCTGTGAATTTTGTGGTGTTACCACTCATTGGACTACGCCAAGAACCGTTCAGGGCATCGGCCGGTTGCACTATTCGTAGCCCTTTATCCGAAGCTTTATATTGTTGTAGGACATTTAGATCATCCAAAATCCAAAAGGCCCGCCCCGAAGTCGCCACGATCAGGTTTCCATGATGTACTTTTAAATCGGTAATCGGGGTTTTGGGCAAATTGAGTTGAAAAGGTTCCCATGATCTACCATCGTTCCAAGAGATATAAACCCCTTTTTCCGTTCCGGCATAGAGCAATCCTTTGCGATCTGCATCTTCCCGCACCACCCTGGTAAAAGAACCATAGGGGATTCCCGTACTGATATTGGTCCAGTTCTTTCCATAATCGGTGGTTTTATAGATAGCCGGCGTATAATCATTGAATTTATAGCGGGTCGTGGCTATATATGCCGTGGCCGGATCATGGGGCGATACTTCAATGGCATTGACCAAGCATTGCTTTAAGCCTTTAGGGGTAACATTCTGCCATGTAGTACCATTATCCCTGGTCACATGTACAAAGCCATCGTCACTACCGGTCCAGAACACCCCACTTTCATGTGGTGATTCCATCATATAGGCAATGGTCCCGTAATTCTCGGCCCCTACGGCCTCGTTGGTAAATGGCCCTCCCCCATTTCCTTGCAATTCATCAATATTTCGTGTAAGGTCTGGGGACATTTCTTCCCATGTCAGTCCCATATCACGGGTACGAAGTACCAATTGGGCACAATGATAGAAGGTATTGGGTTCGTGTTGCGACCTAAGAATGGGTGCATTCCAATTGTACAGATATTTCATGTCCCTTGCTTCCCTTCCCAAATATTGGATGGGGGCTGCCATGATCTGTGTAGATACCTTGGATTCCATATCCAGGGCTTCAATGGTCCCCAAATAGCTTCCGCCTAAAACGTATCGTGGGTCATTGGGGTCAAAGGCCAAAAATGCACTCTCCCCACCAGCGGTATAGGTCCAATCCTGTTCCGTGATACCGCTTCTGCCAAAAGATCGACTTGCGATCTTCACCGATGTATTGTCCTGTTGTCCGGCATAAATATTATACGGAAAAAGGTTGTCCACACTGATCCTATAGAATTGGGCCGTTGGCATAATATCCTGGGTAGACCATGTTTTACCGAAATTGAAACTGATCGCGGCCCCACCATCATTGGCAATGACCATATTTTTGGAATTGTCGGGGTTGATCCAGAGATCATGGTAATCGCCATGTGTACCTGATAAGGTCTTCCAAGACCTCCCTCCATCTATGGATCGCAAGGCAGGGGCACTCAATACATAAACCGTATTTTCATCATTGGGATCGGTAAAAACCTCGGTATAGTACCAGGCCCGTTGTGTCAAACGATTATCACCACTGATCCTACTCCAGCTTTCACCTGCATCATTGGAAACAAAAAGTCCACCCTTATCCTGATCGGAATCGCTTTCAACCAGGGCATATACCTTATCGGAATTGGCCGGACTCACCGAAATGGCCATTTTACCTTTTTCCTCGGGTAGCCCTTTTTCGATCTTGAACCAGGTGTCGCCCGCATCGGTGGATTTATATACGCCACTACCTTCACCTCCACTGATCACCATATTCGGTTTGCGTTGGTGGTGCCACATCGTTGCGTACATGATTTCGGGATAGTTTGCATCCATGGACAGCTCTGAACAACCGGTCAATTCATTAACGAACAAGGTGTTTTTCCAGGTTTTTCCCCCATCGATGGACTTGTATATTCCACGATCTTTATTTGGACCATAAAGGGCTCCCTGTGCCGCGACATAAACGATATCCGGATTTGTAGGATGGATGATGATACGGGCAATATGTTGGGTAGCCTCCAATCCGACTTTTTTCCAGGTTTTACCGGCATCGGTAGATTTATAGACCCCATCGCCATAGGAGGTCATTACCCCTCTTGGGGCGTGTTCCCCCATGCCACAATAAACGATATTGGGATTGGAAGCCGATACCGTTACCGCACCCACAGATCCCATTTCAAAAAAGCCATCGGATATATTCTCCCAACGTTGACCGGCGTCGGTGGTTTTCCATAAGCCACCACCCGTGGTACCCATATAATACGTTAAGGGATCCCCTACCACGCCAGTTGCCGTTACCGATCGCCCTCCGCGAAAAGGACCGATATTTCGGTATTTCAACGGTTTGAAATAGTCTTCCGAATTTTGGGCCATACCAAGTGTAGTGGCCAATAGTAGAATTAATAAAAGTGGTTTTTTCATTGATTAAGCTATTATCGGTCTTATTCGACCTTTTGCATTTCAACCCAAAATGGGAGTATTTTTTTATTTCCGACCCTATAAAATGGGATTAAATCACAATCCATCTTAGGCAATTGTACATTGGTCATTTCTATGTATTCGGTATTGTCAATCTCATTTTTCAGCTGATTGACCCTACCTTTCGTTTCCAGGTACATATTCCCTCCTTTTGGTATTGGTTTTACAAATCTAAATTTGACATTGTAGCTTCCTTCCTCAATGGATACATTCCATTTCCCATAGATTTCCTCTTGATCCCAGATACCCCTTTCCCCGCCTGCATCATTTCTATTCAAAAAAACAGGATTTTCATATTCACTTCCGATATGGATCTTTGGTTGATTCAAAATATTTTCAGAGGTCATCAATTCATTGAACATACGGTCCAAATCGATTTTAAGTGACTCTGAAATTTTCTTATTGTCCTTAACCAAGTTTTGTTGTTCATATGGATCTTTTTTGATATCGAAGAGTTTAAAATCTTCGATTTGGGCATTATAGTCGGTATGTCCCACCAATTTGTATTGCCCTTTCTGGACTGCCATGTTCTGGTATAAAACGGGGTAACGACGTGTCCAATAAAAGAACAAGGGCCTATCTTCCCATTTTACTTTTTTCTTTTCTATTAGCGGTATCAAGTTCACACCATCAATTTTTCGGTCCTCCGGCATTTTTACATTACAGATTTCCGAAATTGTTGGAAGCACATCGATATGGGCAGTTGTAGTTTCAATATTTTGGTTTCCTTTCCATTTATTCGGATATCTTACATAAAAAGGAACCCGAACACCCCCTCTAAACACACTTCCCTTTCTTCCCCGCATACCTGCAACATACCTAATTTGCTGGGGACCATTATCGGTCATAATAACCACAAGGGTATTATCGGCAATATTCAAGGCTTCTAACTTTTGCAATAAACTTCCTATGTTATCATCTATATTGGAAACCATTGCATAAACCTTTCGGGCATCTTCCTTGTCCTTTTCACTCATTTCAACAAAGGGCCTAGGATCGTCTTCAAAACCCGAAGCAGGGTCAATGTCCTTATAGCGCTGATAATACTTGTCAGGGACCTGTAATGGCGTATGTGGGGCGTTAAAGGACAAATAGCAGAAAAAAGGCTGTTGATGGTTCTTTTCTATAAAATCAATCGCATTATTGGCGAAAATATCACTGCAATAACCATCATAAGCCTCTTGTTTCCCGTTATGCCAAAGTACAGGATCGAAATAACTGCGGTTTCCTTGAAAATACGTCGTGAAATCCCCCACTTGGCCCATACCGCCTGAAAGGTGAATCAATGACTCATCAAATCCTTGGTCCATTGGTCGTGATGGATAATTATCCCCTAAATGCCATTTACCGAAAATACCTGTTTTATAATCAGCTTGTTTCAATAGTTCTGCAATGGTCACTTCGTTGGATGCCATAATTGCCCCGCCGTTGTATGTATCCCGAATTCCCGTTCTAAGGGAATATCTCCCCGTCATTAAGCTGGCCCTGGTCGGGGCACAGACCGGTGATACATAAAAATTATTGAATCGGATGCCCTCTCTTGCAAAAGCATCGATATTGGGTGTTTTTACATGTGGATTTCCTGTATACCCCAAATCACCATACCCTTGATCATCGGTAATGATTATGATGATATTGGGTCTTTCCAATTCCTGGCCCCGTACAATGTTTGACCCATATACCAGCAATAATAGTAAGAATAGGGTGCTAAAACTAAATTTGATTCGATTATTCATTAAGGTTCGTTTATATGCTTTATAAATATCTTGACTGCCCTCGATATGACGGATTTAATCCCTTCCCATCATTCTTCAACAAAAAGGTAATTCAATTTCAGTTCATTGAAGGCTGCATTGAATTCTTGGAGTTCCTTATCGACCACGGCGTCAAAGGCCTTAAGCTGTTCATTGATCTGTGCTGTCAATTCATTTTTCACCGCAATATCCTGATCCGTTGGTGGAAAATCGTCAATAGCGACCAGACTGTTCAAATGTCCTAATTTATTGTTCAATCGGATCGGGAAATTCAAAGGGTCTTGCCTACTTCTGTTTTTGGTTTGATACAATGCTTTTTCGACCTCTGCCAAACTTTCCTTCATTTTCTTGGATTTTTCAACCAATTGTTTTGTTTTTGGATTGTCTTTGTACTGTTTGGCGAAAGCATCCAGCTGTTTGGTGATGTCCCTAATCTTTTCGATGGATTCATGGGCTTTTTCAATGGTCGTATTGATATCGGTTATAAAATCGAACTGCTTTTGCATATCGGCAACCGAAACTTCGGCCCTTGGATCTGGAAGTATACTGAACGTTTCCGAGGAGGAAACCCCATTTACGTTTAAATGCACCTTATATTCCCCGGGAACGGCCTTGGCACCGTCCAAACTTGCCCACCACAGGATCATGCCGTCCAATTTTTTGGCGCCCTTACCGCGGGTATCCCAAACAAAGGTATTGCCCCCTTTCTTGACCTCCAATTCTTTATCGCTTTCCTTGGCCGTATTACCATAACTGGCCAATGTATCCCCGGCCATGGTGGTAAAGGTAAGACTGATACTGTCTTTCTCGGTCAAATCCTTTACATAAAAATGGGTGATGACCCCATTGGGGTGATTGGCCCCTGCGGTTTTTGAAGGGGATTTTAACGCTCCTCCTTTTGTTCGATAGGAATCCTTGGGTTTATACAGAATCGAGGTTGCCGTCTTTTTACTGGTATCCAATTGATGTAAAACGGTTAAATCATCAATGATCCACAAACTACGCCCTTGGGTAGCTACGATCAAATTGTCGTCCTTAATGGCCAAATCGGTAATGGGCACAATAGGCAAATTCAATTGGAAAGGACTCCAATCGGCCCCATCATTAAAGGAAATATACATTCCCGTTTCGGTACCTGCATACAACAACCCTTTGCGCTTAGGGTCTTCCCGGACCACCCTGGTAAAGTGCTCATTTTTTATACCGTTCGTTATTTTTTTCCAGGTTTTTCCGTAATCCGTGGTTTTATAGAGATAGGGTTGAAAATCGCCCAATTTATACCTTGTTGCCGCCACATAACACGTACCCTCATCAAAGGCGGAGGGTTCAATGCTGTTGATCATGTTCCATTCGGGCATGTTCGAAGGGGTCACATTCTCCCAATGGGCACCCCCGTCCTTGGATACATGGATGAGTCCGTCATCGCTTCCCACCCATAACAATCCTTCTTTCAATGGACTTTCATTGGCTGCAAAAATGGTACAGTAATATTCAACGCTGGTATTATCCTGTGTGATCGGTCCCCCACTGGAAACTAATTTAGTGGGGTCGTTCCGTGTTAAATCGTCACTTAACAATTTCCAACTCTGACCTTCATTTTCAGTAACATGTACATGGTTCGAAAATGTATACAGTTTTTTGGGATCATGTTTACTGAACATGATCGGGAAATTCCATTGGAAACGGTATTTCATGCCTTCGGCACCATGGCCCATGGGATTATCTGGCCAAACATTGATTCCCCGGGCCGTGTTTTTGGTGTGATTCACACGCGTCAGAAAACCATCATAACTACCCCCATAAACAATATCGTCATTTAATGGATCTACGGCGATATGGGCCGACTCCCCTCCTGCGGTGGACTCCCAATCACTTTCATCAATACTGCGCCCATCACTGCGATGCTTGATCCGTACGGTGGAATTGTCCTGTTGGGCCGCATAGATTCGATAAGGAAAGGAATTATCCGTGGTAAGCCTATAAAATTGGGCCGTAGGTTGGTTGTAATACGTACTCCAGGTTTCTCCCCCATCATAGGAAATCTGTGCCCCCCCGTCATCTCCAATGATCATTCGTTGGCCATTCTCTGGGGCGATCCACAGGTCATGGTGGTCACCATGGGGGGCATTGAAAGTCTTGAAGGTCTTACCTCCATCGGTCGATTTATGGTAATTCACGTTTAACACATAAACCACATCTTCATCCTGTGTATCGGCATACACACGGGTATAATACCATGCCCTTTGGCGTAATTTACGTTCACTGTTGACCAAGGTCCATTTTTCACCCCCATCATCGGAACGGTATAATCCCCCTTTCTCCTTATTCTCGACTATGGCCCATACGCGATCCGAATTTTTGGGGGAAACCGTTACTCCGATAATCCCTAAGGTATCTTTGGGAAAACCTTCATTTTTGGAGATTTCCTTCCAAGTTTCCCCACTGTCGGTACTTTTCCATAGGGCAGAACCATCTCCACCACTACTTAAACTATATGGGGTTCTTTTTGCCCGCCAAGTCGATGCATACAAAATTCGGGGATTGTTGGGGTCAAAGGTCAGATCCACAGCACCGGCTTGATCGTTGACGAATAATTTTTTCTCCCAGGTCTTTCCCCCATCGGTACTTTTATAAATTCCCCGGTCCTCGGTAGGCTTATAAATGTTCCCGAGAACAGCTGCATATATGGTATTGTAATCGGTAGGATGAATTCGTATTCTGGGTACATGACGACTATTTTTCAATCCGGCCGAAGTCCATGTTTTGCCTGCATCCTCGGTTTTCCAGATTCCGTAGCCGGAAGACACATTACCCCGTAAGGTCTTTTCTCCCCCACCTACATAGATGACATTGGGGTCGCTTTTGGCCACTTCAACGGCACCGATACTCCCGCCAAAATAGCCATCGGAGATATTGCTCCAGGTACGACCACCATCCGTGGTTTTCCAAACCCCGCCGCCCGTGGCCCCAAAGTAGAAAAGATTGGGCTCTCCCGGCACACCGGTAACGGCTGCCGAACGCCCACCACGAAATGGTCCGATCAAACGGTACTCCAAACTGGAATAAAGTTCCTCAGGATAAGCTGGGGATGCGGTAGATGACTTCTTTTTTCTTTGGGCTATACTTGTTGTCGGTAATAGGAAGATGGCCAGCATGATCATGCCCGCCCAAGCGTGGATTTTTTTCATTATTCAAAGGTTCTGGTTTGTTAGGGTTAAAAGTAAGGAATTATGGAAATTCCGTTAAGGAATCTATGATCAATTTGGCATTTTACCTTAATAAATCGGATCGGATTTTATAAACTCCAAACAAACTGGACTTGGTAATGCTATTTCATGAAGAAAATTCAAAGTACCTTTGGTTCGATCACGTTTAAAAACGACGATATTATTACAAAGTCGTTTAGTTCGCACCCAACTCAGAGGAGCCCTTGTCGAAAAGAAAGAAACAAATTAGGCTGCTGTTGGATTATGGAACTTGTATTTTCTACTCATGGCGTATTAAAAATCCAAAATTTCATTCCGATTTTACAACAACAAAGTATGTCCTTTTCTAGTTCGGCACTTGTTTGCCTCCACTTTTGCCAGACAAGAGTGCTAACAGGGGCTAGCCTGAGACCAGACCATTCAATCTACGATACCATGGCCAATAATTTCAATTGCCCATTTTTCATTTAACTTCCTAACAATTCCTACAATATTGGCATGTTCAAACTCATACCAAACTGAAAATCCTAGAATTTGCTTTTCACAATCAATATTTGGGAAACTAAATTCAAATGTCCGTTCTATCTTACTTGAGGAATCGCGAAGGATTACATCTTGTCCATTTGTGCGTATTCTCAAATCAGGAGTAATAAATTTATTTATTACTATTTCTAAAGGCAACGATCGTTCTTGTAATGGTTTTAGATAGGTTTGTAAATCATCTGTAGCCAAAATTTTATTTAAGATTATTTCTCTTTCCTTGATAGCAAAACACCCCAAGGAATCAGTGCTTTGATCGACAACTACCGATTTTATCTCAGTATTTCTTTTATCTTTACAAGATAGTATTACCATAAAAAACAATAGGACTAAAATAACATTCTTATTTACCATTGTAATTCAGTTTTTATTTGTTTCTGTCTAAAACCAACCTTGCATTGTAAGGAGTAACATTGGTCTTATAAACTTTCATTTCAAATTTAACACCTTCCTCACCCCAAAAAAAGAAATCTCTATTACTGCTTTCCCCGCTAGCGCCCGTCTGTGACGGGTGCCCACAACGGTAGGAGTAGGAATCACAATCATCATCCCAAAAATCCAATGGCATCGATTTCAAAGGCGGGATCTTCCCCAACGATATTTCTTGCACTACTATATTTCCATTGTGTTGGTTCGGTAACAAAACCTGCGGTCACTGGATTATTATGTATATAATCCAATTTTTGTTTTATTACCTCAGTACTCCAAAGCTCTATGGGTTTGTTGTTATGTTGCCAAAATTGATATTTTGAAATATTGCCCTTTTTCTTGCCTGCCCATTCAAATAAAGATAGTAGCCATTCTTTTCTACTTTCTTGTGGATTGCCTTCTATAGCTTCCAATATTTTCTTCGCGGTATGTTTCTTGAAATCACGCAACAAACTTGTCGGGTCTTCATTGGAATCCCGAAAGATAAAATGTACGTGGCTTGGCATAAAACAATAGGCAAATAGTTCCATTCCCTTATGGGCCCTACAATACCTTATGCTATCTACCAAAACCTTGAGATACATCTCCCGTGTAAAAACATCAATCCAATAAACGGTGGCGAAAGAAACAAAGTAGGCTGCTGTTGGATTATGGAACTTGTATTTTCTGCTCATGGTAAATTAAAAATACTAAAACCCACGGTTTTGGTAATGAACCTATATATTCTTAACTGGTACGGCACTGAGCGCTAGCTAGAGGTATTCGAATTTTCATAAAGGCTTGGTTTTAGGTTAGTTAACAATCTTTAACCAAATTCAGCATATTAATTTAAACCCCAATATAGCCCAACCTTATAAAAACCAAGGTTTTCCTTTTTTTCGACCAAAGTAGGTTTAATCAAATATCTGAACTACAACTATCTACGACCCTAAAAACTCCAAACAAACCGGACTTGGTAATGCTATTTCATTAAGAAATTGCAATGTACCTTCTGTTTTATCCCGTTTGAACACAACGATATTGTTGCTGCGTTGGTTGGCCACCAAAAGAAAAGCACCACTGGGGTCCAGCGCAAAATTACGGGGCCAATCCCCTTTTACACTTTCACGCCCAACCAAACTCAATTTACCCGAGGATGGGTCCACCTTAAAAATCACGATCGTATTCTCACCGCGATTGGAACCAAAGAGGAATTTGCCGTCTTGGGAAAGATGGATATCTGCACAAAAACTTTCCCCAGTAAAATCCTTGGCCAAGGTCGAAAGGGTTTCGATCTCCAGATACGTACCATCCTCCTTTCTTTCTAGGGTGGTAAGGGTCGAATTCAACTCGTTGATCACATAAAGGTATTGCCTGCCATTCCCAAATGTAAAATGCCTTGGACCCGCACCGGAGGCCATATCCAAAGAGGGCTGTGCTGCAGGTTTGAATTCATTACCTACCCATTGGTATCTTTTGACGGCATCCAATCCCAAATCGGCAACAAAGAGTCCGTCTTCAGTGAATTGGGCAGAATGCGCATGCGAGGTTTTAACGGTATCCA
Organism: Maribacter polysaccharolyticus; assembly: GCF_028882255.1. Classification (GTDB taxonomy): domain Bacteria; phylum Bacteroidota; class Bacteroidia; order Flavobacteriales; family Flavobacteriaceae; genus Maribacter_A; species Maribacter_A polysaccharolyticus. The sequence continues at coordinate 251,694 of NZ_JARBUY010000003.1, read as the reverse complement.
ATACGTTGTGATCTATAATCTGTGGATTTGGCAGCAGTGCGCCATCTTCGCCCAATCCGAAAATGGTAAGACTCCCTCCGGTATAGCTTGACACCGCTACAAAGCGACCATCTTCGGACAATCCTATATGGCAAGGGTGTGCTCCAACCGTGGTATTGGAATTGATTTTCACCAAGCTATCCCCCTCAATACGAAAAGCGGCCACGCCTCCACTCGAATTTTCATACCTATCGGTTTCTTCAACGGCATATAAATATTTTCTATCCGTTGAAACCTTCACAAAGGATGGGTTCCCTATTTTGGCCACCTCCTTTTTATGGGTAAGTTTCCCTGTACCGGAATCAAAAGAATACCTATAAATACCTTCGCTACCGTTTTCGGTATAGGTGCCCACAAAAAGGGTATACGTATTCATGGTCTGTTCGTTTTTACATCCGATTACGAAAAGTAATATGCCTAAAAGTACAAGATAATGGTGCTTCATAAAACCGAGTAGATCAATTAGACCTTAAAAGTAACAACTTAATTCCATAACCAAGGCTATCTATCCAAATCCCTTTTTACTTCCCTCAATAGATAAAACCCGGTAACCAAAGTCGCCAGGATATCCGAAATCGGAAAGGCTATCCACACCCCCAGTTCGCCCATATAATTGGGTAAGATCAAGATCAATGGGATAAAAAAGAACCCTTGCCGTGTCAAGGTCAATAACAGGGCCGGTATGGCCTTACCGATAGCCTGGAAATAGGCGGCCCCGATCAGCTGTAAAGCGATTATCGGGGTTGCCGCAAAGACCAAGCGCATGGCCCAAGGTGCGTGTTCCAAAACAAAAGCATTGGTGGCCAGTTCAAAATCGGACATTTCGGGTTTATTACTTAGAAATAAAGAAGCTATTTCCGCAGGGAAAACCATGAGTCCGACAAAAACAAGTGTTGCGACCAAAGCGGCATATTTTATAGCCGTAAATATGGATTCCTTGACCCGTGCAAACTTCCCGGCTCCATAATTATAGCCGGCAATGGGTAAAAAGCCTTGGGTTACCCCGAAAACCGGGAAAAGGGCGAACATCAGCATGCGCCCGATAATGGCATAGACCGCTACCATGGCTTCCCCGCCCAAATCGAATAAAATATTGTTCATCAACAAGTAGATGACACTCACTACAGCTTGTCTTGATAAGGTAACGAAACCTAAAGAGCCTATTTCCTTAATAATATGCGATTGCAACCTAAAATGATGCCAAGCCACCTTAAGTTCTGAATTTTTGGAAATAAAAAAATACAGCACATAAGCAAAACAAAGCACATATCCGATCGTTGTTGCCCAAGCGGCACCCGCCATCCCCCAATCGAACACATAGATAAAGAAATAATCCATGACCAAGTTCCCTATAGACGGGATGATCATGGCGATCATGGCGAATTTGGGCTTCCCTTCGGCACGAATGACCGTATTGCCCATCATGCAAAGGGCCAAAAATGGCACCCCGCAAACCACTATGATATAATATATTTTTGCCGGTTCAAATATGGCCCCTTTACCTCCAAAAGTGGGGATAAGACCATCAACGAAGTACAATCCGAGCGACACCATGACCGTAGTTACCAAAAGGGTCAAGGTTATTTGGTTCCCAAAAGTACGCAAGGCCTTTTCCTTGTCCTCACTGCCCAAGGCCCTGGAGATAATACTGGAGCCCCCAATACCGATGGCCATCCCCAAAGCCCCGATAAAGAAAGATACCGGTAACACCACATTGATCGCGGCAATGGCAATGGAACCGATCCAATTTCCTACAAAAATGGAGTCGACAAGAACGTTCAATGACATGACCAAAATACCAATAGACGCAGGAACGGCTTGCTTTACAAGCAATTGCCCTATGGGCTCTGTCCCTAATTGATCTGCTGTTACTTTCGCCATTAAAATCAGTATTAAGACCGGTAAGGTATAAACTAATTTCTAGTTATACCCAATGCCTTCCTTAAAGGTGAGCACCTGGCTTAGGCAGGTAATTTTCCGGATGTTTGCCAGGTTTCAATCCAACCCGCCATGACCTTCACCCAATCATCACTGTCATTCAAACAACCGATATGTTTGTACGATTCCCCACCGGCTTCTTCAAATTGATGTTTTCCTTCCATGGCAATTTCTTCCAAGGTTTCCAAACAATCGGCGACAAAGGCCGGGGTTACGACAGCAAGTCGCTTCTTTCCCGCTTTCGCCAAGCGGTCAAATTCAAAATCGGTAAACGGTTTTAACCAGGGATCATTGGGCAATCGTGATTGAAAGGAAACGCTGAATTTATCAGGATCCAATCCCAAATATTCGGCCACCCGCCTTGTGGTATCATAGCACTGATGCCTGTAACAGGTATTGTGGGCTACCGAATTGGTGGTACAGCAGTTCCCATCGATCTTACAATGGAATTTTGTCGGATCCGATTTCCGGATATGCCTTTCCGGGATGCCATGATAGGAAAACAATACATGGTCGTATTCAAAATCCTTTAACCCTTGTGCAATACTTTCGGACAACACCTTAAGATATGCTTCATTCTTATAAAAAGCAGGTAAGGTGGTAAAATGCATATTCGGGAAATACTTTTGTTGGTCTTCCATGGCTTTTACCACGACCGTCTCAAAGGAAGACATGGCATATTGAGGATACAAGGGCACCAACAATACCTCATCGACCCCCTGATCCTCCAATTCCTGTAGTGCCTTTTTAATCGTCATGCTACCATACCGCATCCCCAAGGCCACAGGAATTTCAACCTGTTTACTTACTTTCTCAGAAAAGCGTTCGGAAATCACGATCAAGGGCGAGCCTTCTTCCCACCATATTTTCTTATAGGCTTCAGCCGATTTTTTAGGCCGTGTTTGCAAGATGATCCCCCGAACGATGATATTCCGCAACCAATTGGGTACGTCAATGACCCGGGGATCCATTAAAAATTCATCCAAATAGGGCTTTACATCCTTTGGGGTGGGACTATCCGGCGATCCTAGATTTACCAATAATACTCCTTTCATGCAACAATGGTTTTTTTATTTTTTTGATTCCCGCTATAAGTGCCTTATGCACTTTCCTTATTTTAAATGGGTACGGGAACTTAAAATTTTCCCTAGGCCATTTCGGAAACCCAGGGCAAAAATAGGCGTTGTAAAAAAACTAAACCCATACCCAGACCATAAGTTTCTTATGCCACTATACGGAAAATCTATTTTTTTACATGGAATTAACACCTTTTACGGTCATTTTTTTTAGCTTCTGAAAAATAACCAAAAACAACGTTCATGTTAGAGACATTTTTCAAAAATACCGCCAATCAATCCCTTATTTACTTGATCATTGCCTTTTTATCGATCTTGATCGTCTATTTCGCCACGGTTCAAATATTACGTCGATTCGGAAAAAACCCCAACTATATCATTCCTAGGCACGCCTTTAAAAAAGTAACATTCCCACTTTTCGTGATTCTATTTTCATTCCTTATCCGAATGAATTCCCTTCGGCATGTATTGGGGTTGGAGGATTATGCCTACGCTTTTAAAAAATCGAGCACCTTGATGTTCATTTTCGGAACCACTTGGTTACTCTTGAATATCATAAAGATCGTAAAGAACAGGGTTATCGAAAAATATGACATCAACACTTCCGATAATTTAAAGGCCCGTAAGGTGACCACCCAATTCAACATTTTGGAACGTATCGTTGTCTTTGTGATCATTATTCTGGCCATTGCCATTGCATTGATGAGTTTTGACAGTATCCGCGAAATCGGGGTAAGCATCTTCGCATCGGCCGGGGTTGCCGGTATCATCATTGGATTTTCGGCCCAAAAAATGATAGGTACGATATTGGCGGGAATACAGATTGCCATTACCCAACCCATTAAGATCGACGACGTGGTGATCGTTGATGGCGAATGGGGTTGGATCGAAGAGATTACGTTGACCTATGTGGTGGTCAAGGTATGGGATAAAAGACGGTTGATCGTACCTACGACCTTTTTCATTGAAAATTCATTCCAAAATTGGACGAAGACTTCTGCGGATATATTGGGAACCGTTTTTCTATATACCGATTACCATGTCCCCATCAATGACCTACGCAAGGAATTGACACGGATCCTGGAATCTTCAGATCTATGGGATGGGGAGGCAAACAACATCCAGGTTACCGATACAAAAGCCAATTACGTAGAGCTCCGGGCCATGATGAGTGCCAAGGATTCCCCCTCTGCTTGGGAGCTCCGTGTATTGGTACGGGAAAAATTGATCGATTTTCTACAACAAAAATATCCCAAGAGTCTTTCGCACACCCGTATTTATATGGATCAGCTAGCGGCCGTATAAAATGTCGGGAAATGGGTGCGGATCTGTTATTTTTGTTACCTAAAACCACCATAATGCATAAAACCTTCCTTTTCTTTTTACTCCTGGCCTTGGTCATCGCCCCAAAGGGCCTAGCGCAACAAATCACCTGTCCCGCACCGGACAGACAGGCCTTTGAGGATAAGGTCGAAGAAATCGATGGACTTTTGGATAAGGATTTAGGGAAAACCATGGTCGCTGTGGGCAAAATCTTCCTAGGCACGCCTTATGTGGCAAAAACCCTGGAAATCGGGGAAACGGAAACACTGGTCATCAATCTTCATGGACTCGATTGCACGACCTTTGTTGAAAACGTATTGGCCTTTACCCTGATGCTTAAGGAAAAAAAGACCGACTTTAATTCCTTTACCGAAATATTGGAGACCATTCGGTATAAAGATGGAAAACTCGATGGGTATGCCTCCCGCCTCCATTATTTCTCGGAGTGGATCGCCAACAACGGGGAAAAAGGTTTGATCCGTGATATGACCGCTACGATAGGAGGAAAGGTGATCAGCAAGGAAATCAATTTTATGAGTACCCATCGCGATTTGTATCCTTTTTTAAAAAGTGATGCGAATTATGAAAAGATCAAAGCTTCAGAAGATTTCCTGAACAACCAGCCCATTTGCATTCTACCACAGGAAGATATTGCCGCCCATGAAAATATGATCCGATCCGGGGACATTATCGCACTGACCACTTCGATCAATGGTCTGGACATCACCCATACGGGCATTGCTACAAGGGAGGCCGATGGCCGTATACATCTCTTACATGCTTCCTCTACGGGTGAGGTGAAGGTTTCCGAGCTACCATTGGTAGACTACCTTAAAAAGGTGGGTAAGAATACAGGAATTATGGTAGCCAGAATCAATTCATAACGAGAAAATCACCTTGGGAAACCGACCAATCGGTCCAATGATGTAATCCTAAAAGCCATAAAAGGAACGAATTTCGCATTTGGCCGATAAAACCTCCTTTTCGGCCCCCTTCGCATTTTACATTCCGTTTGCCGATGCACGCAATACAGACCCACCGGTCTAAAACCTTTAATCCCCTACGAAAATCACATGCCTTGATGCCCGACTAGGATTTGGATAAGGACATTACGTATTTTTTTGGGGTAGTGCCGTATTTTTTCTTGAAAGCCGCAATGAAATGGCTCGAGGTACTATAACCCACCTTAATCCCCACTTCATTCACATTATGCTGTCCCGACTCCAATAACCTTCTGGCATGTTCCATCTTATAATCAAAAAGGAAACTATAGACCGAATCCCCATAGATTTGTTTGAACCCCTCTTTTAATTTCTTTAAACTTAATCCTATTTGTTGGGCCAATTCAGGGAGTGAAGGCGGCTCGGCCATTTGCGCTATCATAATTTCCTTGGCCTGTCGGATACGCTTAACATTTTCTTCATCGACCAAAAACGGACATTGCTCCAAATCGGCATCGGTACTTTTATTGAAATAAAGTGAAATCAACTCATAGACCTTGCCCATGATATACAATTCCTTGACCGAGGGATGCAGATTGTAATTCATGATCTGACTTAACACTACGGCAATGGCCGGGGAAACCTCTTCTTGGGCATAATATTTCTTCTCCTTATTGTCCGCACTCAAAAAAGGGATATAGTCGGCCTCGCTTGAAAATAAGGAGTGAAACTTTCGTATGGTCATTACCACCGATACGATCCAAGAATTCGGCGCTATTTCCATATTCATGGGGAGATCTACCTGTGTATTGTACAACAAGAGGGAATTTTCTTCAGAGACCTCAAGGGCATACATCCCTTCGTTGAAAATGAATTTCGCATTTCCTTTCAAACAGAAATGAAATTGGATGAAAGTACTGTCTATTTCACGAACAACCACCTGTTTTTCAAGGGAATCATTCTGTACTTTCAAAACATAGAACCCATCTTCGATCAACACTTCGGTATACGATCCTTGAACGACATTTTCTTTTTCCATAAGAACTGAATATTTCTTTTTTTATTTATATCTATTCTAAATAAGCTATATGAAAAATCCATGGAATACCCATAAAACCATATATTAGAGGCAATTTACAATGTTTTGGGTTTAAAATCCCGAATTTCGATATTAATTGTTCCTCTAGCGTTATATTTATTCAAATGATGCTTTTAATTTTGTGCGCATTCCATTAGTTTCATGAAAGGATACCACATTTCCAAGCACAATTCGTTTTATACCATTGGTCTTAATTACAAGAAGGCCGATGCACATATCCGGGGTAAATTCAGTCTGGATGAAGCGGCCATGGCAAACCTTTTGGTGCAAGCCAAAGGCCAAGAGTTGGATGGGCTATTGGTGACATCTACTTGTAACCGTACCGAATTGCACGGTTTTGCCCAACATCCGTTCCAATTGATAAAGCTGCTTTGCGATAATACGCAAGGAACCATAGAGGAATTCCAGGAAGTCGCCTACGTCTATAAGAACAATGATGCCATTTCGCATTTGTTTCGCGTGGGAACGGGTCTGGACAGTCAAATTTTGGGGGATTTTGAAATCATAAGCCAATTGCGACAAAGTTTCAATCGTTCCAAAAAGCACGATATCGCAAATCCTTTTATAGAACGGCTTACCAATTCTGTCATTCAGGCCAGCAAACGGATCAAAAACGAAACCAAGCTCTCTTCCGGGGCAACATCCGTTGCTTTTGCATCGGTTCAATATATTCTCGATAACGTAGAAGACATCTCTAACAAGAGCGTTCTACTTTTCGGTACGGGGAAAATCGGAAGGAATACCTGTGAAAATTTGATCAAACACACCCAAAATTCCAAAATAACCTTAATCAACCGTACGAAGACTAAAGCCGAAAAAATCGCGGGTAAATTTAATTTGGTCGTCAAGGACCATGGGGATCTGCAGACCGAAATTCGAAATACCGATGTTTTGGTGGTTGCCACAGGGGCCCAATCCCCGACAATTTCCAAGGAATTGATCTACGCCAAAAAGCCTTTGCTGATCCTTGACTTATCAATTCCCAAGAATGTTTCGGACAATGTATCCGAATTGGAACATGTCACGGTGATACATTTAGATCATTTGTCACAAATGACCGATAAAACCCTGGAACGTAGAAAACGGTACATTCCCCAAGCGGAAACGATTATCGAGGAAGTGAAGCACGAGTTCATACAATGGTTGGAAACACGAAAATTCGCACCGGTCATCAAAGCTTTAAAGCACAGATTGAATACCATGAAGGAGGAGGAGCTGGATTACCAATCCAAAAAACTTTCCAATTTCGATACGGTACAGGCCGATGTTATTTCCGATCGGATTATCCAAAAAATCACCAAGCAATTTGCTAATCATCTAAAGGATGCGAATGGGGATGCGGACGACAGTCTTGAGTTGATCCAAAAAGTCTTTCAGTTAGAAATAAATTCCCAATGAACAAAGTCATTAGAATAGGTACCCGCGATAGTGAACTGGCACTATGGCAGGCAAATACCGTTAAAAAAAATCTGGAAGACCTGGGGTATCAGACCACACTGGTCCCTATTAAATCCACTGGGGATTTGGTGCTTAACAAACCCCTATACGAAATGGGGATTACCGGAATTTTCACCAAAACCCTGGATGTGGCCATGCTCAATGGTGAAATCGACATTGCGGTACATTCCATGAAAGATGTACCTACGGCCTTGCCCAAGGGCATCGTACAGGCCGCGGTATTGAAAAGGGCCAATTATTTGGACATCCTGGCTTTTAAGGACAATGAAGAATTTTTGGCCAGTAGGGATGCCGTTATTGCGACCGGGAGTCTTCGAAGAAAGGCGCAATGGTTGAACAGATACCCGACACATACCGTAGTCGACCTACGTGGCAATGTGAACAGCCGTATGCAAAAGTTGATGCAAAATGATTGGAACGGGGCGATTTTCGCAGCGGCCGGCTTGGATCGTATCGGCCTTGAACACGAACATACGATCGGACTTACGTGGATGCTGCCCGCACCGGCACAAGGTGCCATAATGGTAGTCGCCTTGGAAAATGATGATTTTGTCCGTGACGCCTGTTACGAACTGAACCATGAACCCACGGCCATTTGCACCCAATTGGAACGGGAGTTCCTAAGATTGCTGGAAGGTGGATGCAGTGCCCCCATAGGTGCCCTGGCCTATATCAACAAAGAGGACGAAGTGACCTTTAAAGGGGCCTTGCTCTCTGTAGACGGAACCAAAAAATTAGAAGCGGAATTCTCGGCACCGCTCGGCAAACACGAAAACCTTGGGCGCGATTGCGCCAACAGTATTTTAAGCAGGGGAGGTAAGAACCTTATGGGAGAAATTCAGCGTGATACCCAAAATGTCGAAATCTTCTCTACCAAAAAATTAACCCAGGAACAACGCTTTATGTTCCACAATGATCTGGGGGTTGCTTCTGAGGATTTTCTGAAAACGAGTCCGAACCGTATTCCCGCCAAGGTATTGAAGGCGAAAATGCAAAATGTGGTCCTAACAAGCCAGAATGCCGTAGAGTCCTTATTGACCAATGTAAGCGCCCAGGAACTTCAATTCGAGAATATCTATTGTGTGGGCCGACGTACCAAACGATTGATAGAAAACCGGATAGGTAAGGTGAAGCATTTTGAAAAAAATGCCAAGAAATTGGCCGAATACCTCGTGGAATATATGGAAGGTACCGAAGTCACTTTTTTCTGCAGTAACCTTCGTTTGGATGACCTTCCTTCCATATTATCGGGGAACGGCATCCAAGTCAATGAGATTGAAGCCTACAAAACCAAACTCACACCCGTTAAAGTACCTCCAAAAGTCAAAGGCGTGCTCTTTTTCAGTCCGTCAACCGTAGAGAGCTACTTGCAACAGAACAGCAATGATAAAATAGCCTATTGCATTGGTGAAAGCACGGCCAAAGTAGCCCGAAAACATTTCCCTGATGTGTTGGTGGCGAAAATCCCCAGTGTGGAAAGTGTTATTGATTTGGTAAATGACAATTATAAAAATTAGCATTCCACATGGTTATGGGATGTCAAAAGAACACCTATGTTGAAAAACGATTTATTCCTAAGGGCACTCAAGGGTGAAACGGTCGACAGGCCCCCGGTTTGGATGATGCGACAGGCAGGACGTTACCTACCCGAATTTATTGAGATTCGAAAAAAATACGATTTTTTCACCCGTTGCCAAACCCCGGAATTGGCTTCGGAAATAACGGTACAACCTATTCGCAGGTATGGCATGGATGCCGCCATCCTGTTCAGTGATATCCTGGTCATCCCCCAAGCGATGAACATCGAAGTGCAGATGAAACCCAACTTTGGACCCTATCTGCCCAATCCCATACAATCCCAAAAAGCGGTTGATGGGGTGATCGTTCCCGATGTCGATGTGGCGTTGGATTATGTCATGCAGGCCATTGCCATGACCAAGGAAAAGTTGAACGACGAAATTCCCTTGATCGGTTTCGCAGGATCCCCATGGACCATTCTTTGCTATTGTGTACAAGGCCAAGGCAGCAAAACCTTCGATAAAGCCAAGGAATTTTGTTTTACCCAACCCCTTGCGGCCCATCAACTTTTACAGAAAATAACGGATACCACCATAGCTTATCTAAAAGCAAAAGTAAAGGCTGGGGTCAATGCCGTACAGGTCTTCGATTCGTGGGGAGGTATGCTTTCCCCTACCGACTACCAGGAATTTTCGTGGAAATACATTCAGCAGATCATCGATGCCTTAAAGGAGGAGGCCCCGGTAATCGTTTTTGGTAAAGGCTGTTGGTTTGCTTTGAACGACATGGCGAAATCGGGCGCAGCGGCTTTAGGGGTCGACTGGACCTGCTCTCCAAAAAATGCACGATATTTGACAGGGGGTAACATTACCCTTCAAGGTAATTTCGATCCGGCCCGGCTTTTATCGCCTCCCGACGAAATCAAAAAAATGGTCACCCGGATGATCAATGAATTTGGAAAGGATAGATACATTGCCAATCTCGGACATGGTATCCTCCCCAACGTTCCATTGGACAATGCAAAGGCTTTTATTGATGCGGTAAAGGAATATAAAAGCCCCGAATAATCAAATACACCAATAGGTACCATGTTTATCGATTTAGGCACGTATTATATTGAACCCATCGCCGAAAAAGATGCTTGGAAGCTTTGTGATTTTATCATTTCGAATGCGGATCGCCTAAAACGCTATTTCCCAAAAACCCTGGAGCAAAATCTGACCCCAGACCTCTCGGCTATATTCACGTCAATATATACCAAACGGTACTTGGAAAACAAAGAGTTCCTGTACAAACTCAAGGATAAAGCTGACCGAAAAATCATAGGGTTGGTCTATATTAAAAATACCGATTGGAATATTAATCAGGCCGAATTAGCCTATTGTATTGGTTATCAATATGAAGGAAAGGGTTATATAACGCAATCCGTTAAAGAACTTTCGGCCTATGCTTTTGACCGTTTAGGCTTAAAGACATTACAAATCATCGTTCATAAAACCAATTTAGGAAGTTTGAAAGTTGCCCTGAAAAATGGGTATACCTGGCAAAAAACCTTGGCAAAAGAACATACCCCACCGGGTGAAACGGCCTTGGATATGGAACTTTATGAATTGTATAATAAAAAACCCAGATAAGCTTATGGAAAATATCGCTCCCATTATACAGGTCAAAGAGGCTTTGACTTTGGTCAAATCCCAAAGTGTACTATTGATCGATGCTACCAATGGGCCAAACGCAAAATCTAATTACCTGAAGAAACATTTAAAAGGTGCCTTGTACGTTGACTTAAATACCCAACTGTCGAAAATAGAAGACGACGTATCCCAAGGGGGGAGACATCCTTTGCCCCTTATCGGGGATTTTTCCAAAACCTTGTCCGAATTGGGCATTTCACCCCAAAGCCATGTTATAGTATATGATAATAACAAAGGGGCGAACGCCGCTTCCCGTTTCTGGTGGATGATGAAATCAGTCGGTCACGATAAGATACAAGTCCTTAACGGAGGGGTTCAAGAGGCCGAAACCGTGAATTTCCCATTGGCATCAGGTATTGAAAAAACAAACCCCGTTGCGCCTTATCCCGTAGAAAGCTGGAAACTGCCTATGGCATCCATGGAAGAAGTTGAAAAAGCCACTGAAGATAAGGATTACCTTATAATAGATGTAAGGGAACCGGGCCGTTATCGGGGGGAACATGAACCGATTGATTTGATTTCCGGGCATATTCCAGGGGCCATGAACATACCCCTTGCCACCAATCTTGATGCGGACGGTTTGTTCCTGCCTGCAGCTCAATTACGGGAAAAATATGAAAAAGCATTGGGCCATAGAGACCAAGAACACACCATCGTACATTGTGGTTCCGGTGTTACGGCCTGTCATACCCTTTTAGCCATCAGCCATGCAGGATTGCCGACCCCCAAACTTTATGTGGGATCATGGAGTGAATGGAGCCGAAATGACAAACCCATTAAGACTAATGAAGGATAAATTCTACAACTATATCCTGAAACTCCAGGATACCATTACCTCAAAACTCGAACATATTGATGGGGTAGCGAAATTTCAAGAAGACCTATGGGAGAGGCCCGAAGGAGGGGGCGGTCGCACCCGCGTCATCGAAAACGGGGCTGTTTTTGAAAAGGGGGGCGTTAATATATCGGCCGTACATGGGGCTTTGCCAGAGAGCATGCAAAACTATTTCGGGGTAAAGGATGTGGATTTTTTCGCCTGCGGCCTGAGTTTGGTCCTTCATCCCAAAAATCCCATGGTACCGACCGTTCATGCCAATTGGCGTTATTTTGAAATGTATGATAAAAACGGAACTATCGTAGATCAATGGTTCGGGGGAGGACAAGATTTAACGCCCTATTACTTATTCGATGAAGATGCAACCCATTTTCATTCCGTTTGTAAAAAAGCATGTGATGCACATCAACCTACATTCTATGATACGTTTAAAAAGAAGTGCGACGAATACTTCTGGAACACGCACAGAAATGAGGCCCGAGGGGTTGGCGGACTCTTTTTCGATTATTGCAAAGCGGATGGCGTTATGGATATGAACGATTGGTATAATTTTGTTACCGAGGTCGGCGACAACTTTTTGAAAGCTTATATACCCATCGTCACAAAAAGAAAAGACCTTGTATACAACGGGTTACAACGCGATTGGCAGGAAATTCGACGGGGACGCTATGTGGAGTTCAATCTCGTGCATGATAAGGGTACCCTTTTCGGGCTAAGGACCAATGGTCGTATCGAAAGTATTCTGATGAGCCTACCTCCCCATGTACAATGGCGGTATAACCATCATCCCGAACCAGGCAGTGAGGAGGAGCGATTGTTAACGGTATTGGCCCAACCTAAAAATTGGATTGAATAGGTTGATCATGGGGAAATCGATATTTTTACTCGTACTTGTCGCAATTTTCACCTGTAGTTCCTGCAAGCGTTCCAAACAAGGTAAAAGTGATATCGATATCGAATTCACCCAAGATACCTTGGAGATCGGTTATACCTATTGGTGGGCCGAATCCGGTCCGTTTTTGAGCCCTTGTGGGGAAGAACTTTCCTTGGCATTCAGCGGAACCATAACCGATATCCTTCCTCCTACCGATGCGGCCGGGCCCTTGTACCTCTCACAAAAAGGAATCATCAAAATTGAAGAAGTGTATAAAATCAAAGACTTGGGGCCCAACACCTATGCCAATCAACAATTCTTTGTTTCCGATTGTTTTGATGGATTGGATTTAAAGAAGGATGATCAGGTGCTTGTTTTCTGCTATGACTATGAAAATGCCCTTAGCCTCCCAGGTGGCACCTCCATTTTAAAAATAAGGTCCTTAAGGGATCCTTTGGTCACTTCCTTTAAAAAATATATCGATTCGGACCAAAATCCGCTCAAAATCAAGAACGACATTAAATTATGGGAAAAAACCGGTTTGGGGGAAAACCTTAGGAAAATCATAGCATGTAAAATGGTACCGGACAACTATTAAAATAGTAATTTTGATTGGGTTAAAACAAGGTATGAAACTAAGAATATTTCAAATCGATGCCTTTGCAGAAAGGATGTTTACAGGCAATCCGGCCGCAGTCTGCATTTTGGACTCTTGGATAGATGATAACTTAATGCAACAAATAGCCGCCGAAAACAATTTGGCGGAAACTGTTTTTGCCGTAAAAAATAACGACCGGTATGCTATTAGGTGGTTTACCCCTGAAATAGAGGTCGACCTTTGTGGACACGCGACTTTGGCTACGGCCTTTGTCCTTTTCAACCATTACCTCCCTAACGAAAAACATATCGAGTTCTTTTCATCGCGCAGTGGTTCCTTAAGAGTTGAAAAATCGGAAAACGGGTACTTAACCTTGGATTTTCCCGCTGATGATCTGACAGCCGTCGACCCCATGCCGCAATTATACGACGCCCTAGGGGCAACCCCTGAACATATCTTTAAAGGAAAAACCGATTATCTATTGGTTTATAACAACCAAGATGAAATTAAGGATATGGATCCAAATTTCTTCCTCTTGAATCAAATAGATGCCCGCGGCATAATCGTTACGGCAAAAGGCGAAGAGGTAGATTTTGTATCCCGCTTTTTCGCCCCCCAAGCAGGAATCAATGAAGATCCCGTCACGGGATCGGCCCATACGAGCCTTACCCCTTATTGGTCCAAAATTTTAGGTAAGGACAGATTAACGGCCAAACAATTATCCAAAAGAGGGGGTGAACTTATATGTGAAAACCACGGTACCCGAATAAAAATATCGGGGAAAGCCGTTTCCTATTTAATAGGGGAAATCGAAGTTTAATTCCATACCACCCTTTTTTTCGTCCTCTCTTCTTCCGTATTAGAGACATGGAACATCCGCGCCTTAAGAAGGGCTTTTCTACCTTCTAAATGTCTAGTGTAAAGTAATTTAGCATTCCCGACATTATATTTCCAGTGTTTTAAGAATATCAGGGCGTGTTCCTTCTTCTCCCCGAAACGATCAGGGACCACCAAAAAGCGTTGTACCCCAATCAATTTCCTGAACCACTCTTTTCTTAATAGTAAATAACGAGGGTTTTCTACAGGGGCGATAATCTGTTCCAATGCATTGATGAAAACGGTGCTTTCATAATTTGACAACCCCATGGGCACACAAGAAACGGTTCCCTTACCATCAATAGAAACAATTACATCCATATTGGTCATGTTACTATCTAAAAACCCAAGATCATTCATGGTGTAAAGGACTGTCCATCCCATTTTTCGAACATCTTTATGTAAACGACCATGGTTAACGTACAATTTAAACACTTTATAGGACTTAACACCGAATCCGAATACCAAGGCGGAAATAAACAAATACATAAATTTTACCCATCCTCCTTGTAGTAAGATATTCAGATTCTTTAAGATGAATTCCGGCACAAAGTAAGTTAAAACCATTGAGAGCTCTATACATCCGAACAAGACCATATCACGATAATGCAATCTTTTTTGTAATTGATACGGAATACGTCCCTGGTAAAAGGATTTTAGTTCTTTTACCAGCCCGGTCCCTCCGCCGATTGCCTTTTTCCAGTTCTCCCTAATACTGACCCTATTCTTAGCGCCGTCAGCACTTTCCTGATTTATTTTTTCGACTTCAGCACTATTCGTTGGAATAGTTAAACGTAGCCGATCCATACCATTTTCAATTCGCAATGGCTCTGCATTGGTAATTCCCATAAAGGCGGAAAATCTTCTGTTTAAAGTTTCAAGGTCTTTTCCTCCCCCTTCATCCGTGGGATCCAAACAAACCAAATGCCAGATAACGGCCGTTTTATCCGGGTTTGGCGCAAAACTTCTTATTGCCCTTCCCCGCATCTGGTTTGAGGTTACAAATGACCCTACTGCAGACGCTAGAACCAAGGTGTTGATTGCAGGCGCATCCCAACCCTCCCCTAAAAGGGATTTCGTACCTATTAATGTTCGTATGGTACCATTTTGAAAACAATCGGTAATGATCTCAACCAATGAAGGGGATATTCTATTCTTAGTTTTTAACACTACAAAATCTGTAGCCGAAGGAATGTCTTCATACGTGAATTTAGCGGCACCGAATTTATCACAAACCAAATCATATACTGCAACGTTTACAATAACCAAACTACCTGTAAGAACCGCAAGTGAGGAAGAATCTTGAAGAGTGGTCCTTAAGCGATGGAATATGGGCAGAACACCTAATTTACCAATTCCGGATACCTTGTCATCCGAAGTGTCGAGATACTCTTTCCGGATATAATCGGTTAGTACCACTGCCCGTAATTGCTTCTCCAATTCTATTTCGGCAGCGGTTAAAACCTGTACAATACTATTTAACTTGCCAGGGCTGTTCGAAAGCGTTCGATAAAAAGAATCATTACCGATAAGATCAACACGATAGGTTTTTAGAACACCTATTTTTCTCAGTCGCTTTTCAAATATTTTAATCTCTGCTTCACTCGTGATTAATTGATCCCGGTCCTCGAATAACATATAGTTTAAAAGTACCGTTGCCCAAGCATGGTTAAAAGACGGAAATTCAATCCTGTCCTTCTTATCAAAACCCAATACTTCCAATTTTTCCCTTGGGATTTTAATATCACAAGCATTTAAGAATAGCAATAAAGCCGAAAAAAATGAAGGGTGTTGATATATTTCTTCCAAAGAAGTTTCCGTCTCTGCATAAAACCGATGGTTCCTAAGCAGATCAATAAACCAGATATCGCTTTTCAAATTTCGAATCAATTCGGCAACCTTGAGCCTAAAGGCTACGATATGATCAATGGTCAGTTGATCGGGAAGTGAAAAGTGCACAAAATCTTGATGGGGGCATAAATCGCCTTCCTTCACTAAATTGGGAATAGCTATTTCATCATCCACTTCTCCACAGAGGTCGAAATATCTTTTTACCTCGGCCTTGCTACTATCAAAAGGAGGTGTGGCCGTTAATGCCACAACTGTAAGCTCTTGATCTTGTTTTAGGGCGAACAAACATTTCCACCATTCATTTTTCAGGTGATGCGCTTCATCAAGCACAATGGTCTTGATTCCGTTATTTTTAAAAAAAGCTAGAAATTCCGATTCAGAGGCCTGTCGTTTGTGAAAAGCATGTAACCCTTGATAGGTACTTATTGTAATGTCCGAGGGATTGTCAATGGCAAATGATATTTTTTCGAAGCCCATGTTTTCGGTAAAGTATTGCTGCAATCTATCTTCCCACTGGTTTCTAATGGTCAGTGTCGGTGCCAACACCAAGGTTTTATAACCGATCTGCCTTAAAATCTCCAACCCCAATAGGGTTTTACCTGACCCAGGTGGTGCAATCACATGTAGATGGTTGTCGGCCATATGAACAGGAAGATTCTCTAAGAAACGTCCTTGATAACTCCGCCAGGGAAACCTGAATTTTAAATTGCTGAAACTTGTTACCAAATAACCGGGGATATTAATTTTAATAAAGGTAATAATTCAACGTGGAAGCATTTATTTTATTGGAGTGAGGGCATTTTCTAAAACACATTTTCTTTACTTTGTATAATATTTGGACCATATGGTAGTATATGGCCCCATTCGCAATACACTATTCGATTAATCTTATTTCAAAAAGCTGATTATGTACCCAATCATTAGAAATAGACGACTGCGCGCATCGGAATCCATCCGAAGATTGGTCCGTGAAACGATTATTACACCGGATGACTTCTTAGTCCCTTTATTCGTGGTCGAAGGCAAGAACGTAAAAGAGGAAATCCCTTCCATGCCCGATTACTTTCGGTATAGCCTGGACCATCTTGAAAAGGAAGTGAAAGAACTTTGGAATATGGGACTCTGTTCCGTACTGCTTTTCGTCAAGGTCCCCGATAATTTAAAGGATAATAAGGGTACAGAGGCCATAAATCCTGAAGGGTTGATGCAACGTGCGATAAAAACCATCAAAAATGCCTGTCCTGAAATGTTGGTCATGACCGATGTGGCGCTTGACCCCTATTCCTCCTATGGTCATGACGGAGTGGTTTCGGACGGACAGATTTTGAACGACGAAAGTGTGGAGATCTTGACCGAGATGGGCCTATCCCATGCCCAGGCCGGCGCTGATTTCCTAGCCCCCAGTGATATGATGGACGGCCGTATTCTTTCCCTGAGGGAGGCATTGGAGGATGAAGGCTTTTTCAATACCGGAATCATGAGTTACAGTGCCAAATATGCCAGTGCTTTTTATGGTCCGTTTAGGGATGCCCTCGATTCGGCCCCCGTGGATTTAAAAAATGTTCCCAAGGATAAGAAAACCTATCAAATGGACTACGCCAATCGTTTTGAAGCCATTCGCGAAACCCAACTCGATATTGACGAGGGAGCCGATATCGTAATGGTGAAACCAGGGCTCGCTTACTTGGATATTGTGCGTGAAATCCGCAATGAAGTGGAAGTCCCCCTAGCCGTATATCAAGTTTCAGGTGAATACGCCATGGTAAAGGCTGCAGCGGAAAAAGGATGGTTGGACCATGATGCCGTAATGATGGAACAACTCATCGCGATCAAAAGGGCAGGGGCCAACATCATTGCCAGTTACTTTGCGAAAGACGTCATTAAAATAATCAATCAGTAAAAATATAACCGACACCTTTTTTTTAGTGAAAAACATTGTTTTTATACTTATTGGTTTATTATATGTCAGCACCCATTCCCAGGAAGGTTCGGATATTTCATTGAACATGGATATCCAAGAAGGACTTCCTATTGCCCCACTTTCCATGATGGGGATGGATTCGACGTTCATCCATACCAAGGTCGATTCCATAATTTCCCACGGAATAAAACACAACGCTTTTCCAGGTGCCCAGGTTTTGGTGGCCAAAAACGGTCATATCGTATTTCATGAAGCCTATGGTTTCCATACCTACGATAGCATCCAACCCGTTTCTAAAGACGATATCTATGATCTGGCCTCGGTCACCAAAATAACAGGACCATTGCCTGCTCTAATGAAATTGGTTGATGAAGGCAAACTTGATTTGGATGTTCCCTTTAGCACTTATTGGCCCGCATGGAAGCACAGAAAGGATAAAAAGGAGCTTACATTACGTGAAATATTGGCGCACCAAGCCGGACTCACGCCCTACATCGTTTTTCTGAACAACGTACTCAAGAAGAACGGTAATTTAAGAAAACGCTTTGTACAAAGGGAATCAAATGCGAAGTTCAATAAACAGGCCTATGATGATTTGTACGTAAAAAATCGCTTTAATCGCAAAATGTATCGCATAATCAACCGGTCTAAGGTTAGTGATGAAAAGAAATACAAATATTCCGGACTTACTTTTTTACTATTCCCTGAGCTTATTGAACAACTCACCGGCACAACCTATGAAGACTATATAACCGAAAATTTTTATCGGCCTATGGGAGCCACCACCTTGGGCTTTAAACCCAAAACAAAGAACTTCCCGAATAAAATAGTGCCTACAGAACAGGATACCCTATTCAGGCACACCTTCACCCAAGGTTGGGTACATGATGAAAACGCATCCCTTTTGGGCGGTGTTTCGGGCAATGCCGGCCTGTTCGGTACGGCCTCCGATTTGGCCAAAATAATGCAGATGTACCAGAATTATGGTACTTTGGATGGCCATAGGTACATCTCAGAAAAAACAATGTGGGAATTTACCCGAGTACAATATCCCGATAATGATAACCGTCGCGGTTTAGGCTTTGACAAACCCTCATTGGGAAATGACACCTTGGACTTGGCAGCGGCCTATCCCGCACCTGAAGTGAGTACAAAAAGCTTTGGACATAGTGGTTTTACGGGGACTTTTATATGGGCCGATCCTGAAAACCAATTGGTATTTATTTTTCTTAGTAACCGTGTATATCCCACTAGGGACAATAGGAATCTATATGCCCTAAATATCCGGGGAGCGGTACAACAGGTGTTTTATCAATCGATTTTGTCCGATTAACATACAATTATTACTATTTTAGTCAGATAAACCAAACCCATGGGATTACTGTTTTTTTACGCTTTTGTCTCCATCTTCTTCTCTTTTTTATGCTCCATCCTTGAAGCGGTATTGTTGAGTATTACCCCAACCTTCATAAGTCTTAAGTTAAAAGAAGGCAAATCGTACGCGGAAACTTTGGAAACCTTGAAAAAGGATGTAGATAAACCCTTGATCGCCATACTCACCTTGAATACGATTGCACATACGGTCGGTGCGATCCTTGTAGGGGTTCAGGCCAAGGTCGCTTATACTGAGCTATATGGCAACGCCCAACGAAGTTTTTTGGGCATAAAGTTCACAGAGGACGTAATGGTCGGAATCGTATCTACCGTAATGACGATTCTAATATTGGTCGCTTCAGAGATCATCCCCAAGACCATTGGGGCCACCTACTGGAAGAAACTAGCGAATTTCACGGCGAAATCCCTCCAAATAATGGTTTTGATCTTAAAATGGACGGGGTTGTTATGGATCTTGCAATTATTCACCAAACTCGTTGGTGGCAAAGGGCATCATGGCAGTGTACTCAACAGGGAGGATTTTACGGCCATGGCCGATATCGCCCATGAAGAAGGTGTTTTTCAGGAATCGGAATCCATTATCATCAAAAACCTATTGAAATTCGATGAAATTTTGGCCAAGGATGTAATGACGCCCAGAACCGTTATGAAAATAGCCCCCGAGAACAAGTCCATAAAAGATTTTTTTGATGAAAACCCCAAACTTCGGTTCTCACGTATTCCCATTTATAAAGACAAGGTGGACAATATCAATGGCTTTGTTCTTAAGGATACGGTTTTGGAGGAAATGATCAATAATAACGGGGACGTTCCTTTATCTGCCATAAAACGGGATATTTTGATCGTGAACCGCGACAAACCCATTCCCGATCTCTTCGAGACCTTTATCTCACAAAAGCAACATATCGCCTTGGTCGTGGATGAATACGGATCCGTAAGCGGATTGGTTTCGATGGAAGATGTTATCGAGACCCTTTTAGGGCTCGAAATCGTGGATGAAAGCGACAATGTGGATGACCTGCAGATATTGGCCCGCGAGAATTGGAAGATCAGGGCAAAACGCCTAGGATTGATCGATGAGAATGCACCCATAGAATAATGGAATCTGCCTTTATTCATACGCCCTTGGGAATCGCCAAATTGGAAGGCGACGAAATGGGTTTGGCCTCGGTTACCCTATGGGATGAAGAAATCAAAACCACCACCCCCATCCCCGAGGTGTTGGAAGATGCCGTTTACCAACTTCAAGAATACTTTAATGATCAACGACAGGTTTTCAGTTTAACCTTGAATCCTGAAGGAACCGATTTCCAAAAAAGGGTTTGGTCCGAACTTCTTAAGGTCCCCTACGGAAAAACAATAAGCTATTTGGAACTGTCCCAAAAATTAGGGGATGTAAAGGCCGTTAGGGCCGTTGCCGCCGCCAATGGCAAAAACCCCTTATGGATCATTGTTCCTTGCCATAGGGTTATCGGAAGTGATGGTTCCTTAACGGGTTATGCGGGCGGACTTCATCGTAAAAAATGGTTGTTGAACCATGAGAGTCCGGCAAAACAACAATCCCTATTCTAAAGATTACCGACCACTCGGTCTGTTCTTACCAGTATTCTTCCCCAAACACATCCATTTACTGCATTTCATCGTGTAACATCTACCATAAATGGGGTGAATTCGCCTTGGTACACTTAAAAACTCCCTGGGTAACGAACCGGATGGTCGGTTGTGCATGATTTCACCAAATCCACACTTCGCTTTCTTTCAAGGTTACCCTCCAAAGCATTTACAACCGATTTTCCATATTGTTCGTATATTTAGGTTATGCTGTACAAACTCCATTTGGATAACATCTTGGTATTGGACATCGAAACCGTGCCCGAAATGGCCGATTATCAGGATTTGGACGATGTGACGAAGGAATTGTGGGCACATAAAACGCAATACCAGCGTAAAGATGAAATTACCGCCGAGGAATTTTACGATAGGGCCGGTATTTGGGCCGAATTTGGAAAAATCGTTTGTATTTCAGTAGGGTATTTCCATAACAAGGGAGATATCAGGGAATTTCGGGTGACCAGTTTTTTTGGCGAGGAACCCAAACTCCTCAAGGAATTCAAAAGCCTATTGAACACCCATTTCAATTCGCCCAAGCACCTACTTTGTGCCCATAACGGAAAGGAATTTGATTTCCCCTATATCGCGAGACGCATGATCATTCATGGGATTGCCCTACCCTATAAATTGGACCTTTTTGGTAAAAAACCTTGGGAAGTTCCCCACTTGGACACTTTGGAACTGTGGAAGTTCGGCGATTACAAACACTATACGTCCCTAAAACTTATGGCTCATATCCTAGGAATACCCTCGCCCAAGGAAGATATCGATGGCAGTATGGTACGCGACGTATACTACAAGGAAAAGAATATAGATCGGATCGTGACCTATTGTGAACTGGATGTTGTCACGACGGCCCAGGTATTGCTCAGATTACGAAATGACCCACTTTTGGTAGATTCTGAAATCAAAAAAGTCTAATGCACGTATTTTAATTGGACATATACCGGGAAATGATCACTATATCCCCCAATATATTTACGGCCCACATAGGTCCTATAAGGGTTCCCTTTATATTTTCCCTTACGTTCCATCAGCGTATGCTCATCAAAGATATTGGCATGTGCAAAACTGTGTGTCCCCTTCTCAAAATTGAAGAAATTATGGGAAACGATGATCTGGTCGAACATACTCCAGCTCCTTCTGTAATTCGCACTGCCCCTATAGGGCGAACCCAGTTTCTCCATAGGGTTGTACAAACCCGAATCATTTAGCAGGGTTTGGATACTTTTTGAATCGGGATTATCGTTGAAATCCCCCATAATGATATAATTCGGATCTTTATATGTGGCTTGGATCTCGTCCATTTTACGCCTTAAGGTCTTAGCCGCTTCCAACCTTTTGTATTCGGTTTTGACATCCCCGTCCCTACGCGACGGCCAGTGGTTCACAAACACATGTGCCGGTTCCCCATTAAGTTTTCCATGTACATACAGAATATCCCGCGTAGTATCCCGAACCCCCTCCCCGTTATACACCAATAAAGGGATGGGTTCGGAAAAAAGGACCTCGAAATAATCCTTGTTGTACAATAAACCCGTGTCGATACCCCGCTCATCGGGAGAGTCGTAATGTACATAACCATAATTGATTTTCTTTAAAGGTCCTGTCTCGATCAAATCCTCGATTACCTTGGCATTTTCCACTTCCGCGATGCCCACCAAAGTTGGGGGCCTTTCGGTGGATTCCATACCAATCCTTACGATTGTATGGGCTAAATTACTTACCTTCTTCCTATATCGTTTGGGAGTCCATCGCTTAAAACCTTTCGGTGTAAAATCGTTATCCAGGGTATCAGGGTTATCCTGTGCGTCAAAAAGATTCTCAAGATTGTAGAAAGCTATTGTATGAAGACTTGTTTTCTTTTTTTTCTTGAAAAGTGAAAATATCATGCATTAAATTTAGTGGGTACTAAATTTACAAAAATAGCTTGGTCAGTATTGTGTAAATTTGCATATAAATAAGACGATGTTAGAAAAGAAAGCCATAGAATACGAAAAAGTTGTCCTTATAGGGGTTATCAATAAGGAACAGGACCAAGAGAAGGTAAATGAATATCTCGATGAATTGGAGTTCCTTACCTATACCGCAGGGGGCGAGGTCGTAAAACGTTTTGTGCAACGGGTGGATGTCCCCAATCCCAAAACCTTGATCGGAAGCGGAAAGATGCAGGAAGTAGAGCAGTTCGTGGAAGCGCATGAAATTGGATCGGTCATTTTCGATGACGAACTTTCCCCTGGTCAACAACGTAATATCGAAAAACAATTGCGATGTAAGATTTTGGATCGTACCAGTTTGATTTTGGATATTTTCGCCCAACGGGCCCAAACCAGTTATTCCCGTACCCAAGTGGAATTGGCCCAATACGAGTATTTACTACCTCGACTTACCGGATTATGGACTCACTTGGAACGACAAAAGGGAGGTATCGGTATGCGTGGTCCCGGTGAAACCGAAATTGAAACGGATAGGCGTATCGTTCGTGACCGTATTTCCCTATTGAAGAAAAAATTATTGAAGATAGACCGGCAGATGGAAACCCAAAGGGGGAATCGAGGGGCCCTCGTACGCGTAGCCCTTGTGGGGTACACCAATGTCGGGAAGTCTACATTGATGAACGTTATAAGCAAGAGTGATGTTTTTGCCGAAAACAAGCTTTTTGCCACGTTGGACACTACCGTTCGCAAAGTGGTCATCGGAAACCTTCCATTTTTACTTAGTGATACTGTTGGATTCATTCGAAAACTCCCGACCCAATTGGTGGAAAGTTTCAAAAGTACTTTGGATGAAGTTCGGGAAGCCGATCTATTATTGCATGTCGTTGATATTTCCCATCCCAATTTCGAAGAACATATCGCATCGGTGAACAAAATATTGGATGAAATTGATAGTGCGGATAAAAAGACCATCATGGTTTTCAATAAAATAGACCAATACCACCATCAAACCATTGATGAGGATGACCTGGTCACCGAGAGGACCACAAAGCATTTTACCATCGAGGATTGGAAACGTACTTGGATGCAACGTATGGGAGAAAACGCCCTGTTCATATCTGCCTTGAACAAAGAAAACCTTGAGGAATTCCGTAAAAGGGTCTATAATGTGGTCAGGGATATACATATCACCCGTTTTCCGTATAACAATTTTTTGTATCCGGAACATTTGGACCAGTATTAAGCGTTCAATCCCGAAGGAAAACGTGCCTTTCATCGAGGAAATCGTACCGTTAATTTTTTCACCACATTTACAGCCGGGTTCACAACATATTTTGTGTCCTTTCGGTCGTGTCACCTTATCTTTACCTTGTAATTAAGTGATCGTATTGACCCCAAATCAGTTCATGAACTTAACCAAAAAAAACTAAAGGTTTCCCCAAAACCTTTACTTAACCAAAACATGCTATCCGAACGCTTTTCGGACCAAATTTTATTAAACCTACTGAACTAAAAAACGCCCTTTGAGAAAAGGGCGTTTTTTATGTTCCAATCGCGTTCATCACTTTTTAATCAACACAAAACCATACCGTTCATCGAGGAAATCGCACCGTTAATTTTTACACCACATTTACGGCAGGGTTCACAACAAATTTTGTGTCCTTTCCATCGTCCCACCTTATCTTTACCTTGTAATTAAGCGATCGTATTGACCCCAAATCAGTTCATGAACTTGATCGACAAAAGTGCTAAACCCCAAACCAGCACAAAACCTATAAACGCTACCTGGATTGTATCAGGAACGAAATTAAACCTACTTGAAAAAGACCCTTTCCCAAAAAGGGTTTTTTTTTGGCCCATTTTAAGCAGTATTATGATCCTTCATACCTTATGGAACGAAGGTTATTACCTCATTTTCAGTTCTTTTCGCAACACATTTTCCGTAATTCACAACAATTTTTTATATTGTAATCGCTTTGCCCCTATATTAGACCTGTTATTATGATTATTATAGTCGCCCAAAGAAACCTAACATCGACCTACAAATAAGTATTTGGAATTGATCGGTTCAAAATTGAGAACTAGGATACAATTTTAAACTGAACGGTTCAATAAATAAAAAAGCCCTGTCATGACCGACAGGGCTTTTTCCATGCTATTAACTAGGTTTAGAAGGCGTAGTTAAGGCCAAATAACCAATACGTCTGTAATTTGTTGTCAATACTGTCGAAAGTGGCATCCGCATCGGGAGTGGGCGCATCGTTAATGGCATAGTTAAGGGCTTCCTGCTTATTGTCCCTCAACCCAAATTCAAACCCTAATCCTATCCCTTTCCAAATGGTATACCCAAAAGAGTTGATCCACGTGAAGTTGGATAAATCCGAAGATTTATAGCTTTGGAACATCGAAAAATTGGTCTTAAAGTTCACCTTGCCTATTTTACGGGTATAATCCGCAACGATTTTCGCCCCCATTGAAGATTCAAAGATAGCATCCTCACTACTGAAAACGAAGTTGTAGTTCAAAGGATGGATGACCACGACCAAATCGGTAATGGGTGTCCATGTGGCCCCGAGACCTAAATCCAAGTAACCTGGATCGTTGAAGTTGCTCAGAATCGTGGTCCTGTATTCCCCTAAGGCCGAAATGGCGAACTTTTCACTGATTTTTCGTCCGTAGAGGGAAGAAATCGTAAAGACATCGGTGGCCTGTCTAAAGCTGTCGTCATCGGTATCATCATCCTTATCGTCGAACTTTACCCATCCTAAATTGATGTTCCCGGAGTTTCTCCAGAAAAATTTCTTTTGATTTAGGTTGGCGTAGCCATTGACCGTAATCCCGATATTCCCCGCATTGGAATTGGCGGCATCTTTAGCATACCAATTACTGAATTCGGAAAGATTGGCCCCAATGGTACCGAACGCCCCTTTTTTCCACCCGGGAAGGGCGTCTATTTGTGCTTGTAAGGCATCTACCCTACCTTGAATTGCCGCAATGGAATCCTTTTTGGGGCCCTGCAAGGCCTTCAGTTCCTCAGCGGTCTGTGCGTTAGTAGCCGATAAGGCCAAAAACGCAGCTAATGTTACTACTAAATTTCTCATAATGTTAGTGTTTAAATTATAGTTATGAAGTGTAAAAATAAGAATTGTCAACAATTAACAATTACCGTTATCAACAATTATCCCTTTTTGTACAAGGGCACGGAAGAGCAGGCTTCGCCGTACATAACGCTTTTTGCTACCGGCAATAACTTCATGGTTATCAACAGATAGGCATTTTGAGGAACGGGTTTATGACTGCACCCTTTGACAATGACCGGTAGCCCAGAATAGGATGAAACATCCAAATTTTCTATGATGGATTGATAGATTGCCGTTTCCAAGGTTTCCAAAGTGCCATATACCACTCTTTTGGCATAGGGATACAGTTTGGTGGCAATAAGCATATAGGCCCACCCCGGGATAATGGCATCGGTAGAGCAATACACCGCTATGAATTTATCCTGGTATCGCTCCCAATCGTGTTCGGAGATACTGGCCCTAAAGTCCTTTTCCTTAAGTACGAACCCTTCAAAAAGCCAATCCTTGATATCAAGCAGTACACGTTCCCCTGAAGGGTAATAGTCTTCCAGGTCAATCGTTTTCAATTGACTTTGGGCCACACGGTTTATGATTTCTTTTTCCATGTACGATAGGGTCTTGTCATTAAAAATGGATTCGATAAAAAAGGATGATAATCGGCAGGAGCTATAGCAATCCCAATTCCAATTTTGCCTCTTCACTCATCAAATCCTGGGTCCATGGGGGATCAAAGGTTATTTCGACGATGGCATCGTTCACGGCATTCAACGATTTTACCTTTTCCTCTACCTCTACGGGTAAGGTTTCCGCCACCGGACAGTTGGGTGAGGTTAGGGTCATCAAGATCTTTACGTCTTTGGCTTCATTGACAAAAACGTCATAGATCAAGCCCAATTCGTAAATATCGACAGGGATTTCGGGGTCATATATGGTTTTTAATACCTGTACTATTTTTTCGCCCAATTCCTGGGTATTTATTGCTGTTTCGCTCATTTTTATCGCTTTAATTCAATTGGGTCTGATATGCAATCGCATACATCTTCAATTGCTTTACCATACTCACCAATCCGTTTGCACGGGTCGGTGACAAATGTTCCTTGAGACCGATTTCATCGATAAAATCGGTATCGGAATCAATAATGTCCTGGGGTTTCTGGTTGCTGAACGTTCGTATCAATATCGCTATGATGCCCTTTGTAATGATGGCATCACTATCTGCGGTAAAAACCAATTTATCGCCAACCAATTCGGCATGCACCCACACCTTACTTTGACAACCTTTGATGATATTATCATCGGTTTTATACTGCGCATCGATCAACGGAAGGGATTTCCCCAACTCTATCATATATTCATAACGTTGCATCCAATCTTCGAACATTTCGAATTCGTCAACGATTTCCTCCTGTATTTCTTTTATTCCCATTACCCGATTTTATACAAAAATACAATAAGTATCATAGGTTTTCAATAAATTGGATCAGGTGTTGAAAAGCCTAAATAAGCATGGCTTTGGCCCTCTTTACACCTTCAACCAAGGCATCGATCTCCGCTTTGGTATTATAAAAACTGAAACTGGCCCGCACCGTTCCAGGGATCTTATAGAAGTCCATGATCGGTTGCGCACAATGATGGCCCGTTCGAACCGCTATTCCCAATTTGTCGAGAATTGAGCCGATATCATACGGATGAATCCCCTCGATATTAAAGGAAATTACGGAGGTTTTATTCTCCGAGGTACCGTAAATACGCAACCCCTCAATGGTCAATAACCGTTCGGTCGCATAGATTAGAAGTTCATGCTCGTAAGCGGCAATCCCATCAAAACCTATGGCATTCATATAATCCAAGGCCGCCCCAAAAGCAATTCCACCACAAATATTAGGGGTACCCGCCTCAAATTTATGGGGTAATTCGGCATAGGTGGTCTTCTCGAAAGTTACTTCGGCGATCATTTCGCCACCTCCTTGATAAGGCGGCAATATGTTGAGCCATTCTTCCTTACCATAAAGCATCCCCACACCGGTAGGTCCACACATTTTATGGGCGGAAACGGTATAAAAATCCACCTCCAATGCCTGAACGTCCGCTTTAATGTGCGGAGCCGCCTGGGCACCATCAATCAGCACCGCGGCACCTACTTTATGGGCTTCATCTATTATGGTCTTAATGGGATTTACCGTTCCCAAGGCATTCGATACATGGTTGCAGAATACCAATTTGGTCCTATCGGACAATAACTTACGGTATTCCCCAAGAAGCAATTCGCCATCTTGGTTCATGGGAATGACCTTTAAGACCGCTCCCGTACGCTCACACAACATTTGCCAAGGAACGATATTGGAATGGTGTTCCATGGCCGAAACGAGAAGCTCATCGCCTGCCTTTACGATAGACGAAAATCCGTTGGCCACAAGGTTGATTCCA
Source organism: Maribacter polysaccharolyticus (assembly GCF_028882255.1). GTDB lineage: Bacteria > Bacteroidota > Bacteroidia > Flavobacteriales > Flavobacteriaceae > Maribacter_A > Maribacter_A polysaccharolyticus. Next base: position 223,203 of record NZ_JARBUY010000003.1, on the reverse strand, counting down.
TGGGTGGTCCCTGACGTAAAAATAATCTCATGGGATGCCGCTGCATTGAAATGCTTTTGGATCTTTATTCGCGCCTGCTCGTATCTATCGGTCGCTTCTTGGGACAGTGCATGCACACCCCTGTGGATGTTGGCATTATAATTACTGTAATAATCCACAATGGCATCAATTACCTGTTGCGGGGTTTGGGATGTGGCCGCATTGTCAAAATAGACCAAAGGTTTCCCATTGACTTCGCGCTTTAGGATAGGAAAATCCTTTCGAATCGTTTTGGGATCAAAAGTGGTTTTTTCCATGTTACAGATCAAAGCCCAAACGCACTCCCAGCTTTTCGGCTATAAGTCGGTTTATACTTGTTTTCAACTCGGAAATACGAACACTTTCCAAAACATTATTTGCAAAAGCATACATTAACAACGCCCGGGCCTCTTTTTTAGGAATTCCCCTGGATTGCAGATAGAACAGGGCATCTTCATCCAATTGACCTATGGTACAACCATGGGAACACTTCACATCATCCGCAAAGATCTCTAACTGTGGTTTGGTGTTTATCGTTGCCTTATCACTGATCAAGATATTGTTGTTCTGTTGAAAGGCATTGGTCTTTTGGGCAATTTTGTCGACAATGATCTTCCCGTTGAAGACCCCTGTTGAATTTTCCCCGTAAATACCTTTATAATCCTGATGGCTTTCACAATTAGGCTCGATATGGTGTACCAAGGTATGGTGGTCCACATGTTGTTTATCGCCCAAAATGGTTACCCCCTTCATCGTAGAATCGATATGCTCCCCATTTTGATAAAAGTTCAGGTTGTTTCGGGTGAGTTTTCCACCAAAGGAAAAGGTATGCACCTTTACGACACTGTTGCTTTTCTGGTTGATATAGGTATTATCGATCATGGAAGCCGTCTTGAGGTCGTTTTGGATCTTGTAATAATCGATAATGGCGTTCTCGGCGGCAAAGATCTCGGTAACCACGTTGGTCAATACCTCATTTGAGGTCAAACTTTGATGTCTTTCGATAACCTGAAGCTCAGCATTCTCCTCGGCAACGATAAGGTTTCTAGGTTGTAACATCAAGGAGGCCTCATTTCCGGTGGAAAAGTGTACGATTTCTACCGGTTTTTTGGGCATTTTGTTCTTTGGGATGTATATAAAGGCCCCTTCCCTGCTAAAAGCAGTGTTCAGGCTCGTCAAAGACTCGTCTTTGGAAGCCACTTTATTGAAATACACCTCTATGATCGGTTTATACATGGGTTTGGTCAAGGCCGCGCTCATTAAACAAATATCGACACCGTCATGGGTCGTTTCGGAAAGAAACGAAGAATAAATACCATCGACAAAAACAATTTTGTACGTATCTATTTCCTGTAAAAAGTACTTCTTTACCTGTTTGTTTTCCAAGGCATCGACCTCTTTCGGAAAAATACTGAAATCGATCTTTTGAAGATTCTTCAAGGACGTATATTTCCATGCTTCCTCCTTTTTGGTAGGAAACCCTTTCTCCTCAAAATTCTTAAAGGCCTCAGACCTGATATCGTGAACCGGGTGCTCCACATCTACCTTGTTCTCGAACGCCATGAATGAAGAAATCAATTTATCTTTTAAATCCATTTTCTGATGATTCTTATTCCCGTGTTAACAGGAACCTTCATTAAATCTAATTTTATTATCGGTTTCCTGCCATGGCAGGAACGCAGCTGGAAACTATACCGCTGTTTCTTGTTTGATCCAATCGTAACCTTTTTCCTCTAACTCATGGGCCAATTCCTTGGTCCCGGATTTTACGATTTTCCCTTGATGCAATACATGCACAAAATCAGGGACGATATAATCGAGCAGACGCTGATAGTGGGTGATCACGATTACGGCATTGTCCTTACTTTTCAGCTTGTTCACCCCGTTGGCCACGATACGTAGGGCATCAATGTCCAATCCGGAATCGGTTTCGTCCAAAATAGCCAATTTGGGTTCCAACATGGCCATTTGAAAAATCTCGTTTCTTTTCTTTTCCCCTCCGGAAAACCCTTCATTCAGGGAACGGGAAAGGAATTTACGGTCGATTTCCAACAATTCGGCTTTCTCGCGGATCATTTTCAACATATCCTTGGCCGGCATATCTTCCAGACCTTTGGCCTTGCGCCCTTCATTGATGGCGGTTTTCATAAAATTGGTGACCGACACCCCTGGAATTTCGACAGGATACTGAAAAGAAAGAAAAATACCTTTATGCGCCCTTTCTTCAGGTGAGGCATCTTCCAAATCCTCCCCTTCAAGAACCACACTTCCCGCTGTTATCTCATATTCTTCCTTTCCGGCAATAACGGAAGCCAAGGTGCTTTTTCCCGATCCATTAGGGCCCATGATCGCATGTACTTCCCCAGCTTTGACTTCAAGATCGATCCCTTTAAGTATTTCGTTATCCTCTATACCTGCATGCAGGTTGCTAATTTTTAACATCTTCTACTTTTTATAAATTTTATCCAACTGAGCCTTCTAGGCTTATTTCCAATAATTTTTGTGCTTCTACGGCGAATTCCATCGGTAGTTTGTTCAACACCTCTTTGCTGAACCCGTTTACGATCAAGGCAATTGCCTTTTCGGTATCGATACCCCGTTGATTACAGTAAAAAATCTGGTCTTCCCCAATCTTACTGGTAGTCGCCTCATGCTCTATTTGAGCCGTTTTGTTCTTGACCTCGATATAAGGGAAGGTATGCGCCCCACATTCATTTCCCATTAACAGGGAATCGCATTGTGAGAAGTTCCTGGCATTTTCCGCCCTACTGTTGACCTGTACCAGACCGCGATAACTATTCTGGGATTTCCCTGCTGAGATACCTTTCGATATGATGGTACTTCTGGTATTCTTACCCAAATGGATCATTTTGGTTCCGGTATCGGCCTGCTGGTAGTTGTTGGTCACGGCAATCGAATAAAACTCCCCGATTGAATTATCCCCTTTCAAAATACAGGAAGGATATTTCCAAGTAACCGCAGACCCGGTCTCTACCTGTGTCCATGATATTTTTGAATTCTTATGGCAGATCCCCCTTTTGGTAACAAAGTTGAAAACCCCCCCTTTACCTTCTTTATCCCCAGGAAACCAATTTTGTACCGTTGAGTATTTAATCTCGGCATCATCCAAGGCAATCAACTCGACCACAGCGGCATGCAACTGGTTCTCATCCCTTGAAGGGGCCGTACAACCTTCCAAATAGCTCACATAACTCCCTTCATCGGCAATGACCAACGTTCTTTCGAACTGACCTGTACCGGCCTGGTTGATCCTAAAATAAGTTGATAGCTCCATGGGGCAACGAACGCCTTTTGGAATATAGCAGAACGAGCCATCGGAGAAAACCGCTGAGTTCAAGGCCGCATAAAAATTATCTTTTTGGGGCACCACGGTGCCTATATATTTTTTTACAAGCTCTGGATGCTCTTTGATTGCCTCGGAGATGGAACAGAATATTATCCCTTTTTCAGCCAAGGTCTTTTTAAAGGTCGTCGCCACCGAAACCGAGTCCATTACGATATCCACGGCGACCCCTGCCAATTTCTTTTGCTCGTCCAAGGAGATTCCCAACCGCTTAAAAGTATCCAACAATTCCGGATCTACCTCATCCAAACTATTGTACTTTGGCTTACTATTGGGAGCCGAGTAGTAACTTATCGCTTGAAAATCAGGTTTTTTATATTTAACATTGGCCCATTCGGGTTCCTCCATTTGCTTCCAAGCCTTAAAGGCTTCCAAGCGCCATTGGGTCATCCATTCGGGCTCTTCCTTTTTTTTGGAAATCGCGATAACGATTTCCTCATTCAATCCGACAGGAAAGGTATCCGATTCAATATCCGTATAGAAACCATATTCGTATTCCTTGGTTTCGAGTTCCTTTTTTAATTCCTCTTCCGTATATGCCATACTCTATTTTATAATGAAAAACTCTCTCCACAACCACAGGTACGCTGTGCATTGGGGTTGTTAAAAACAAAACCCTTCCCGTTCAATCCACCGGAATATTCCAATACCGTTCCTGCGAGATATAAAAAGCTTTTCTTATCCACAATTATCCTTACTCCGTTATCCTCAAACACCTTATCGGTATCCGCTATCGAAGTATCAAATTTCAATTCATAGGAAAGCCCGCTACATCCTCCGCTTTTAACACCCACCCGAACATAGTCCTTGGCGGCATCGAAGCCTTCCTCTGTCATAAGGCCTATCACCTTTTGTTTAGCTGTTTCCGAAACCTGTATCATTATTTGTTCTGATTCTAAATAGTTTACAAATATAGGTTATATGTAGGGTTCTACAATAAAACCTAACATTATTATAACGAATACACCTATAAGGGTTATCTATAATGACCCCGCGCAGGAAAACCGTCCCTATTTATTTGCAGCTTTTTACACAGGGAAAATGCCATCAAATGGAATGGAAAATTAAGATAACCGATTTCAAATCACACCGAAGATAGGTCGTGTTTAGCCGTAAAGCTCCTTGTAGTATTGTTCGGCCATTCGATTGCTTCCGAACTCGGGCAACACATCATCGATACCTTTGAACACTATTTCTTGCCATTTATCAGGTTTGTCATAATACATGGGCAACACCTTGTTCTCTAAAATTTCGAACAAATTCTTACAATCTATCTTGTCTTGATCCCAAGTCGGCATATTATGGTCTATAGCTTCCAGGATAAAGGCATTTTTCCCATCCTTGGCGAACTCGGGGATCCAGCCGTCATTGGTCGACACATTCACAGAACCGTTCATGGCTGCCGTCATGCCACTGGTTCCCGAAGCCTCCCTGGTGATCCTTGGGGTATTCAGCCAAATATCCGATCCGCATTTCAACTTCCGGGACAATTCGATTTCATATCCTACCAAAACGGCCAGGTTCGACTTTTGCTTGGTATAATGTACCAGGTGGTTGAAGATATCTATCCCGTAGAAATCGTGGGGATAAGGTTTACCTGCCCAAATGATCTGAACAGGATATTTTTCATTGCTGATCAACCGCTCGAAACGCTCTAAATCCCCCAGTAAAAGATCTGCCCTCTTGTACCCGGCAAAACGCCTGGCCCAAACCATGGTCAACACATTGGGGTCGAAGAGTTTGTTGGTCTGGTTCAAAACCTCGTCAAACAAGGTTTTCTTTAGGGCTACCTTTCGTTGGCCATACAACTTGGCATCCTTTTTCTGATGGGCTTCCTCGATGACCTCATCTTGCCAGAATTTCTGGTTTTGCGCATTGGTGATCGGGATGATCTTACTTATTCCTTTAAAACCTTTCCACATGTCTCGGGACACCTTGGCATGTAATTTTGATACGGCATTCGATTTCTTGGCCATTCTAAGGGCCGATACCGTGTAATTGATCATGCCATTGTTCACCATTTCCTTTTGAAGCTCCTGCTCGGGCAAGTATCTTCCAAAAAATCCACAACGGTTCAAATGGCGCCCATCACGCTCCTCATTACCGGCTTTTTCAGGTGTATGTGTCGTAAATACCATTTGGTCTTTTTTTACCCCCTTATCGCGCAGATAATAGAATGCGGGCAAGGCATGTCCTTCATTCAAATGATAGACATCTGCCCCGCCTAGGGCTTCCACGATCTTGGCCCCGGCTATACCCAAGACGATACTTTGGGAAATACGGGTGAGATAATTGGCATCATATAGATAATTCGTGACCGTTCTTGACAGATAATCGTTCCCTTCCACATCGGTGGTCAACAAATACATGGGGACCGTTCCGAAAATCTCGGGTTTCAAGACCATGGCCCTAACCTTTACCGACGGATTATCGTGCAACTTCACTTCTACCTCGAGGCCAGAGTCTTCAAGGAAAGAATAGTTCTTTTCAATAAAATTCGCTTTCATGGTCTGGTCCCCGTTCCTTCCTTGATCGTAGTACCCATATTTCCATAGCATGCCTATACCGATCATATTCTGTTTGAGTTCGAATCCGGAACGCATATGCGATCCCGCTAAAAAACCAAGGCCACCAGAATATATTTTCAATGCTTGGTGAATACCGAATTCCATGCTGAAGTAGGCAACTTTCTTATTGAATTCCTTGGCCGGTTCATAGGGCATATGCCACTTATTGTATTTGGATGTCATAGGGGTAAGGTTTTATCTAATTAAAATGTAACAATTCATTTAAGTCGTCGGACCCATCGTCAATCAAAACAGGTCAGTTGTTCACTCCTGACCGCTTTTGCATAAAATACAAGTTCGACGCTACGGTTAAAAGTACTAAAATTAGTAAGTTTTCAAGGAAGTGGCCATCTATCTACCTATCTTTTTTACATTAAATAATGATTAAATAAATATCATACTTACTTTTGCAAAATGCTAGAGAACAAGAATCAAGAAAAAACAGATCTGGAAGCGTTGGGCGAATTCGGTTTGATCGACCATCTTACCAAACATTTCCATTTGAACCAAAAGTCAACGTGTAAAGGTGTCGGGGACGATGCCGCGGTACTCGATTTTCAAGGGAACAAGACTGTGATTTCCACTGATCTTTTGGTCGAAGGGGTTCATTTCGACCTCAGTTATATGCCTATGAAACATTTGGGGTACAAAGCGGTAATGGTCAACCTTTCCGATATCTATGCCATGAATGCGAAGGCCACGCAGATAACCGTATCCTTGGCCGTTTCCAACCGCTTTCCGTTAGAGGCCCTCGAAGAGCTCTATGCAGGAATTGCTTTGGCCGCAAAAATCTATAATGTTGATTTGGTCGGGGGCGATACCACCTCATCAAAAACCGGCCTGATCATAAGTGTCACGGCAATCGGGGAAGCAAAAGGGGAAGACATTGTGTACCGATCCGGAGCGAAAGAAAACGATCTACTTGTGGTGACCGGGGATTTAGGTGGGGCCTATATGGGACTTCAGGTCCTGGAAAGGGAAAAGGAAGTGTTTAAGGTAAACCCCAACAGTCAGCCCGATCTGGAGCCATACTCCTATATCGTGGAACGCCAATTGAAACCCGAAGCCCGAAAGGATATGTTCGAATTGTTTCAAAAATTGGAGCTGCACCCAACGTCCATGATCGATATCAGTGACGGACTTTCCTCTGAAATTTTACACTTATGCAAGAACAGTAAAGTGGGTTGCAACCTGTATGAAGATAAGATCCCGTTGGATCCAACGGTAATCGCTGCCTGTGAGGAGTTTAAGATAGACAGTACCCTTGTGGCACTGAGTGGGGGTGAGGATTATGAGTTATTGTTCACTTTGGACCAAAAAGAATTCCCAAAAATAAAGGGCAATCCTAACCTAACAGTCGTGGGGCACATGACTGATGGGAACGAAGGTGCACACTTAATTTCCAGGAATAATTCTAAAATTCCATTAACCGCTCAGGGTTGGAATTCATTTGCCAAAACATAATTAGGCTGCATGATCCGCAGTACAATGTCTTCTTTGGTATATCGTTTCCAAGGTATCATTGATTTCCTGCCTTTCCGGGGTTAGGGCCGAAAGCGCACCGGTTTCATTGGTGGTCACTTCTTTACCGCAGTGTATGCATTGATATTCCTTGATGTGGTGGGTCACTTTTTTTGAGACAGCGTAATGATGTCCGAAAATCTGGCAGATTAGTTTTTTCATGATGTAGGTTTTTTGGCGCGCATCCGTCCATTTTGAGGATATGGACCAATGCTGAATACTTGATTCGATCTATTTTAAAAAGTGGTTCATGAATCACTTTATGCTATAACGTCCTTATCCTGTTTTTTATTTAAAATATCCAAAAAAAATGTTGATAAATTCGATGAAATGCATTATTAGAGGTGAAAGGCTCTTTTTTTATCGATGAAAAACAGACCGTTACCTTGCCAATTACAGTATCTTTGCGGCCTTAATTTTAAACCATGGACAAACTCAAGGAAACCCTTGTTACCGCCTTCGCCCTTTTCTCACTTTTCTTCGGAGCCGGAAATTTGATACTACCTCCATTACTCGGGTTTAAGTCGGGTGATTTTTGGTGGCTCGTTACCCTTGGGTTTTGCATATCTGCCATATGCATTCCCATCATGGGCATTTTTGCCCATGCCCGCTTGCAAGGCACCCTCTACGATTTCGGGAAGAAAGTATCCCCTAAGTTTGCTTTGGTATTCGCCCTACTCATATATGGTATCGCCGCAGGACTACCCTCCCCGCGTACAGCCTCAGTGACCCATGAAATTGCCATTCAGCCTTATTTTGACACCCCCTATATCTTAACGAGTATCATTTATTTTGCTCTGGTTTTCGTCTTTGTAATGAACCGATCCAAAATTCTCGACATTCTCGGAAAGTTTTTGACCCCCGCCATTATTTTTATTCTATTACTGATTATTGGCATAACGATATTTTCGTACCCGACGGATTTTGGCGATACCGTTTTCGCTAATCCTTTTACGGCTGGAGTTTTGGAAGGGTACCAAACCTTTGATGCCATAGGCGCGGTGGTCGTGGGCGGTGTTATCATTGTTTCCATCAACCTAAAAAACAAGGGGGATTCTTTTAAAGAGAAAAGAGCCCTTGTACGAAGGGCCGGCTGGATCGCAGGATTCGCATTGCTATTGATCTATGCCGGACTCATTTTCACCGGTGCACTAATGCACCAAGAATTTGATGCTGATGTTTCGCGCACCGCCATTTTAAACGGCATCAGTATAAAAACCTTGGGCAATACCGCCAACCTGTTTTTGGGCATCTTGGTGAGTTTGGCCTGTTTTACCACTGCGGTCGGAATTGTTACCGGTACGGCTGATTTCATAAAATCGAGGTATAACGATTCCCAAAAAGCTTTTACGATAACGGCCATTATCGGTTGCGTCCTAGGGGTTGGTATGGGACAGTTCAATGTTGATTATATTATCGACGTTGCTTTACCTACACTCATGTTCATTTATCCGATAACCATCATTTTGATCGTATTGAATGTCTTGCCAGAAAAATATACATCCCCTTTAGTATTTAAAGCGGTGGTTGTCACCACGATTCTGTTTAGTGTACCGGATTTTATGGGGAGTATCGGGTTAGGGGATACAATTTCCGCCGTTCAAGATCTTATTCCTTTGGGTGGCTACAGTATGGGATGGGTAATCCCCGCTTTTGTGGTTTTTATTGGGGTGAACGTGCTAAAGAAATAAGGTGGTCCTCCAGAGTGGATTTATCCCATATTTAACCAAAAATACGGAAGGCCCTATATTTGTGAATCGAAAAAAAAGGACTAAAAAATGGAACATTTTACACTTGCCAGGGTTATTCATATCATTGCAGTGGTTTTATGGATAGGCGGGGTTAGCATGGTCACGACCGTAATCATCCCTGCCGTTAAGAAAATGAAATCCAAAGAAGACCGCATTAAAACCTTTGAACAGATTGAAGGTAGGTTCGCCCTTCAGGCCAAAATCACCACATTATTAACGGGTATCACTGGTTTTTACATGCTCTATGTGCTCGATGGGTGGGAAAGATATCTTGATTATAGGTTCTGGTGGATACACGCCATGACCTTAGTTTGGATATTGTTTACCTTGGTCCTATACGTTTTGGAGCCTTTGTTACTTCACAGACTCTTTAAAAAATATGCCGATAAAAACCCAGAGAAGACTTTTGCCATTATGCACAAGGCCCACTGGATATTGTTGATGCTAAGTTTAATAACAACAGCCGGGGCAGTTGCCGGCAGCCATGGTTGGTTTTGGATCAAATAGTCCTATGTGATTTTCACAATTGGGGATATGGACTGCAGTTATTTTTTCAACCGTGAATCCATAGAAACCAAAACAGTTATTTCGGCCCTATTTCAAACACTTCCCAAACAGTAAGAAAAATGAACGAACCGGTAATTGTTGGATGATCCCAGCAAATATCTGCGACCGTAATCCTGTGGCAAAAAAGACCCTTGATGCAAAAAAATGATGATGATGATTGGCTTCGTTCCTTTTACATTTAAATCTTGCCTTTAGTTTTCTGACGGAAGGCGATATGGAAAAAAGCAGGAAATTCATAGCCAAAGCCAATATCCTTAACCGGTAGAAAACAGCTTTGGTTATTCTCCTTTTTTTGATGGATGCCCTAACAGTTCGAATGCTTTTTGGGTCGCCTTGTTAAAACTGTCGAAAATGTGTTCTTCCGGAATCAATTCGTTCAATTGGTATTTTTTGAATTTCGCTTTCACCTGAGGATTCAATCCGGACAGAAGGATCGTAATGTTCTTGTTTTTTAAAATCTTTATGGTATCCTTCAAATTGTGTAAACCCGTCTGATCAATAAACGAAACATGGCGCATTCTAATGATCAGGACTTCGCATTTTATACCGATCTCCTCAATGGCCTCAGAATACCTTCTTGCCGATGCAAAGAACAAGGGCCCACTGATCTCATAGATATTCAAGGCCGCCGGTAATTCGGAATAATTTTCAATGACATCCGTATCGATAATATCATCGATCCGTTTTTCACTGAAGTCCGCCATCCTTTTCATGAACAGAATGGCCGATAATACCACTCCCACTTCGATGGCCAGGGTTAAATCGAAAAATACCGTAATGAAAAAAGTGGTCAATAAAATAAGGATATCAAAATAGGACCCTTTGAGGATCGATGCAAAAGACCGCCATTCACTCATATTATAGGCCACAACAATCAAAATACCGGCCAAGCACGACATGGGTATCAGTTTCGCCCATTGACCAAGAAATAACATGATCAACAATAAGGTCATGGCATGCACCATTCCTGAAATGGGTGTTCTACCCCCATTTTTTACGTTCGTAGCGGTACGGGCAATGGCCCCAGTAGCGGGGATTCCCCCAAAAAATGGAGTTACGATGTTGGCAATCCCTTGGGCGATCAACTCGGTATTGGAACGGTGTTTCCCCCCGATCATCCCATCGGAAACAACTGCCGACAGCAAGGATTCAATACCGCCCAATAAAGCTATGGTCATAGCGGGGGCGATATAATTTTGTAATTGGTTCCAATGAATATCGGGAATGGTCAATTGAAAACTATTGGGAATCGTTCCAAAAAAACTTTCGATGGTCGGCACATCAAGCTTTAACAAGTACGCTAAAGGGGTTATTAGTATGATCGCGATAAAGGAACCCGGAATCTTCGTTGTTATTTTTTTTGAGAAAACCGTAATCAAAATGGTAATGGCCGTCAATGAAAATGCCATCCAATTTATATGATCCAAATTGGAAAAATAGACCAACCATTTTTCATGGAATTCGGAAGGTACCTTGTCTATGGGTAGGCCTAGGGCATCCTTGACCTGGGTAGAAAATATAACTATGGCAATGCCACTTGTAAAGCCCACGACCAGTGATAACGGAAAATACTTGAGCAGCGTACCCAGTTTCAACAATCCGAAAATGATCAATAACATTCCCGCCAATATGGTCGAAATGATCAAGCCATCCATACCGTATTGCTCCACGATACCGTAGACAATGACTATAAATGCCCCGGTGGGTCCGCCGATCTGCACACGGCTACCTCCCAGTAATGAGATCAAAAATCCGGCAACTATGGCCGTGATCAGCCCTTTTTCCGGGGATACCCCAGAAGCTACGGCAAAGGCAATGGCCAAAGGCAAGGCGACGATCCCTACTACGACTCCCGATAAAATATCATTTGAAAGCTGTTTCTTATCCAATCCCGATTTTAAAATCGTGAAGAATTTGGGTTTAAAAATTGTATCCATAAAAGTATTGCAAATAAAAAGTTTAATCCATTGAAAATCACAGTTAACCTTCCAGTACATAGGCTAAAAGTGCGTGCCTAGTACCCAGTTCCTGGATTTCCGTTTTTTGTATTCGTCTTCAGTGGTAACCGACTAATGTATTTTACCCCGAATTATGGATAGTCTTAAACTTCATAAAATTCATATACTATTAGGTATGGTCCTGGGATCATATCCGAAATAAATGGTCCTCCCCAAACAAAACAGTCAGGGCTTAATTATTTCCATATAATGACCCTAACGGTTCCACTTGACCGATAAAAGACCTTTGTCCCTAAGACTTGGCCTGCATCAATTCCTCTAGCTCTTCTACTTCTATAGGGATATTCGCCATAAGGTTAAAAGGCTCTCCTTTTTCCTGGATCACCACATCATCCTCAATTCGAATACCCATATTTTCTTCCGGTATGTAAATGCCCGGCTCAACGGTAAAGACCATATTGGCTTTCATCGGGGATTTGAGCGCCCCATAGTCATGGGTATCCAATCCGATATGGTGGCTGGTACCGTGCATAAAGTATTTCTTATAGGCCGGCCAGTCCTTATCTTCATTTTGTACATCGGCCTTGTCCAATAAGCCTAAGCCCAATAGTTCCGACGTCATGATTTTACCGACTTCTTTATGATACTCGGCCCAATCGGTACCGGGCACCAACATTTTCGTGGCTTCGTTCTTGACGTTCAATACCGATTGGTATACCGCTTTTTGGCGATCGGAGAACCTACCGTTTACCGGAATGGTCCTTGTGAGGTCGCTGGAATAGTTGGCATATTCGGCAGCCACATCCAACAATAACATATCCCCGTCTTTACACTGCTGATTGTTCACTATGTAATGAAGTACATTGGCATTGGCGCCCGAGGCGACTATCGGGGTATAGGCAAATCCTTTGGATCGGTTTCGTATAAACTCATGCAACAGTTCCGCTTCTATTTCATATTCCCAAACCCCCGGCTTTACAAAGGCCAATAACCTTCGAAACCCTTTTTCGGTAATGTTGCATGCCTTTTGCATCAATGCGATTTCCTCTGGTTCTTTCACCCCCCGTACTTCCTGTAAAATAGGATTGCTTTTCGCCACTTTATGGCCTGGGAACTTTCGTTTGCAATCCCGGATAAAACGATCTTCACGGGTTTGGGTCTCCACAGACTGCCTATAATGTTCATTGGTATTGAAATATATCGTATCGGCCTCGGTCATTAAATTAAAAAACACCTTGTCAAATTCGCCCAACCAATAAACAGTTTCGATTCCCGAAATTTCGGTGGCTTTCTCCTTGGTCAGTTTTTCGCCTTCCCAAACTGCAATATGATCATTGGTCTCACGTACAAAAAGGACCTCGCGAAGTTTTTTGTCATGGGAATCAGGGAAAAGCAATAGAATACTTTCTTCCTGATCGGCACCGCTCAAATAAAAGATATCGCGATGCTGCTCAAAAGGCAAAGTACTATCCGCGCTAATCGGATATATATCATTTGAATTGAATATCGCGATACTCGATGGCAACATTTTAGCCATGAATTTCTTGCGATTCTTTATAAAAAGATCACTGCTTATTTGTTCGTATTTCATGTGGAATGTATTTGGACCACAAAATTAATAATTCCGATAAGGTAAGGGTCGAATTATAACTTTAATTATATTAGTAAGGATAAAATAAATCCCGGTATCCCCTTAGATTCAATCGAATTGGAGTTTTTCCAATGAAGGTGGGGATTCTTCCAATCATCCAATTATCATGAGTCCAAGACCTTTTCGTATCCTCTTTGTTTTTTTATTTTCATTCATCTGTAATGCCCAAATCGATGCCGAGGTATTCCGAAACTTGAAATTCCGATTTATAGGTCCTGAAGGCAACCGAACGATTGCCATTGCCGGCGTTCCGGGAAATCCCATGATCAATTACATTGGTGCAGCGTCAGGAGGTTTATGGAAAACTACGGATGGCGGGGTTACTTGGAAATCGATTTTCGACGACCAAGATGTTTCCTCGGTGGGTTCCTTGGCCATTGCCCCAACAGATCCCAACAGTATTTGGGTAGGTACCGGCGAGACTTTTGTGATTCGGCCTGCCCATGCCATGGGGGACGGCATCTATAAATCAACGGATGCGGGAAAGACCTGGAAGAATATGGGCCTTGAAAAAACAGGGCGAATAGGCCGCATCGTTGTTCACCCCACCAATCCCGATATTGTTTATGTCGCTGCCCTGGGCCACACGTACGGACCCCAACCGGAACGTGGCGTTTACAAGACCACCGATGGTGGCGAAAGTTGGAAACAAATCCTGTTCATTGACAAAAATACGGGCGCCGCGGATATCGCCTTGGATCCCAAAAACCCAAATAGGCTATTGGTGGGTATGTGGTCTATACATATCAATACGTGGGGGTTGAACAGTGGAGGACCCGGTGGGGGTATATACCGCTCTTTGGACGGTGGTGAAACCTGGGAGGCGCTTTCCGAAAAAGGATTGCCCGGGGGCAGCGACAACCCGGTAGGGAAAACAGGGGTAGCGATTTCACATTCCAGCCCCAATGTGGTCTACGCTTTATTTGAAATTGATAGTCCAGCCCTTTTCAGATCCAACGATTTTGGGGAAACCTGGACCCTTCAAACCCGTGATCACGATATCAACGAGCGAGCCCCCTACTATACGCGCATGGCCGTCTCCACGAAAAACCCCGATGAGGTGTATTTTGCCAATGTAAAGTTCAGCACCTCCAAAGATGGGGGCAAAACGATACAAGGAGGCTATAAGGCCGGAGGGGATAACCATGACATCTGGATAGACCCAACCAATGCCGACCGTATCATGGTCGCCCATGATGGCGGAGCGAGCATAAGTCTTAATCACGGGGAAACTTTTCAAAGGGTGGTACTGCCCATCGCCCAAATGTACCATGTGGCCGTAGACGACCAAATACCCTATAACGTTTACGGAAACCGTCAAGACGGTTACTCTTACAAAGGTCCGAGCAACAGTCTGCAAGGCTACATACCGATCGGATTATGGAAAGGTGTGGGTGGCTGTGAAAGCGGATTTGCCCAACCGGACCCTTTTGACAATAACATCGTATGGTCTGGTTGTTATGATGGTGGATTGGAAAGGTACAATGCCAAAACAGGACACGCCCAAGACGTTCGGGTATGGCCTGAAGCAGGTTATGGTTGGGCCCCGGCCGAATTGAAATACCGATGGCACTGGAATTTTCCCCTTGCCTTTTCGCCCCACGTGAAGCACAGGGTTTATGTAGGAAGTCAATATGTGCATAAGAGCGATGATAACGGTCAAAGTTGGCAGGTACTAAGCCCCGACCTGACGTTGAACGACAAAACGCATCAGCAGAGTTCAGGGGGTATTGCCAAAGACAACCTTATGACCTTTGACGGTTCTACCTTATTTGCGATCCAGGAATCAAAAACAGAAGCCGGGGTAATCTGGACAGGCAGTAATGATGGTCAGGTACAGCTTACCTTAAACGGGGGTAAAAACTGGACCAATGTGACCCAAAACATTCCGAATCTACCGAAATGGGGCACCATATCCAATATAGAGACCTCCCGGCATAAAAAAGGTACGGCGTACATCAGTGTGGACCTACATCAAATGGGCAATTTTGACCCCTTTGTGTACAAAACGGAGGATTATGGACAACATTGGAGATTGATAAGCGAAACCCTACCAAAGTCCGTCCACAGCTTCGTTCATGTCATCAAAGAGGATCCCAAAAGGGAGGGCATGCTTTATGCCGGAGTGGACAATGGTTTGTACATCAGTCACGACGATGGAGAACATTGGATGCGTCTGCGAAATAACCTACCTCCCGCACCGGTTTATTGGTTGGAAATACAAGAGCATTTCGATGATTTGGTAGTAGGCACCTACGGCAGGGGCTATTATATTTTGGATAATATTTCACCGCTGCGGGAATTCGATTTGGACGCCATAAACGAAGAAGCCCATTTGTTCAGCTTACGACAAGCCTATCGCTTTCAACAAAAAGAAAGTATAAAGACCGATGGTCCCAGTAACAACTCCGGCCGAAACCCAAAATATGGAGCGGAGATCAACTATTACCTGAAGGACAGTACCGATCAAAAGGTGGAAATACAAATCTTGGATGCCAACAATGAAATCATACGTACATTAAAAGGTGCGAATGATAAAGGTATCCATAGAACCGTATGGAATTTACGTTACGAACCCACCTATAAGCCCAAATTGAAGTCGACCCCACCCGGAAGGCCTTGGGTACAACTCAATGGGGAAGGTTGGCGCCCATTGGTCACTTGGGATCTGGACCTAAGGCGCGGACAGTTCGGGCCACGGGTAGTACCTGACACCTATAAGGTAAAACTCATAATAGGTAACGATGAATATGTTCGTGAGTTGACCGTTCTTAAAGACCCCGCATCTGAAGGCACATTGGAAAGTATTAAGGAGCAGGTCGCTTTTTCGCTGGAACTAAGGGATGCCATAAACATTGCGGTCACCCTGATCAACGATTTGGAAACCCTACGGGCCGAATTGAATGCAATCATTCCAAGCTTGAAAAATGGAAACGATATTAAACGCGCGACAGAACTGCGTAAAATGGCCGAGGATATCACAGGAACATTATATGACATTCAATTGACCGGGGCTAGGGAAGATGCCTTTAGATCCCCCATGAAACTCTATGGCAGATTAAGTGCCTTGGCCAGTGATATTGGGGCAAATGGGGCAGATTTTAAGCCAACCGACCAACAACGCGAGGTTTATGCCATTTTCAACAAGCGTTTGGAACGTGTGAATGAGAGGTTCGAAAGGTTCATGAAGGTTGATGTAAAACAATTGAACACCCAACTGAAAAAGAGCAAACATCAAATACAGCTCGCTAAAAAAATAAAATCCTAGACCTTATAGTAGGGGTCCATTAATTGGCGATGGCGTATGCTTTAAGTTCTTCTGCACTCATTCTTATGACATTCACATCCATGGTTATCGGTGTCAATGGCTGGTCTATGGAGTCCCGTGGACTGTTCACAATGGCATCAACAACATCCATTCCTTTGATCACTTTTCCGAATATGGTATAATCCCCGTCCAATCGGTGTACCCCTTTCTTATTTTGAACAATGTAAAACTGACATCGGGCCGATAATTTTCCCGGATTATCATCCCTTCCGGCGCCTACTGCCCCATAGTCGTGCACCAGTTTTTCGTCGAATTCCGGAGCCAACAGATATTCCGGGTCATCGAATCCTTCCGGGGTATCAGGGCATCCCCCCTGTGCCACAAAATCAGGTATCACCCTATTGAAAGTCAATGAATCCCAATACCCGGCATTGGCCAATTCTATAAAGCTCTCTTTATGGTTAGGGGTCTCCCCATACAACCAAATCAATATTTCCCCTTTTGGGGTATTGATTTGCCCTACTTCGAATTTTGCTCGGTCAGTACAGGTAGACAAAATGAAAATAAACGGTAAAAGAAATTTATACATGGCCTGGATCTTTTCGGAAAGTTATAAAAAAGGGCAAAACAAGTGGTAAGTCGGCAGTAATAATTACATACTTCCATTCCGTTCACCAAATCGGGACAGTTGCCTTCAATAGCTTAGTAGAGTCATTTCCCCTGACTTCAATACTTTTTTCTTTTTCTTGAAACATTCCTTTCCACGAACACGATGATTTCCTTGGCAATATTCACTCCCGTAGTCGCTTCAATGGCCTGAAGGCCGGGAGAAGCGTTTACCTCGATAAGCAAGGGGCCTTTCTTGGAACGGATGATATCCACACCCGCGACCCCCAACCCTAAGTGTTTGGTTGCGCTTAAGGCCATGTGTTCCTCCTTTGGAGTGGGGCTTACCGTTTCGGTAATACCCCCTCGATGCACATTGGACCGAAACTCCCCGACATCGCTGGTTCGTTTCATGCTGGCCACGATCTTTTGCCCCACCACGAAGATGCGGATATCCTCCCCGTTGGATTCCTCTATGTATTTTTGGATAAGGATACCGGTATCCATTTTATAAAATGTATCTATGATCGATTTGGCCGATTTTTTACTTTCAGCCAATATCACCCCTAAACCCTGGGTACCCTCTTGAAGTTTAATGATGACCGGGGGACCTCCCAAAAGCTCTATCTGGTGCTCAATATCATCCGGATTGATGGAAAACAGGGTGTCAGGTATGGGAATATGTTTCCTGGACAATATCTGCAGGCTACGGACTTTGTTTCTGGCCCTTGAAATGCTCAACGCATGGGCCGTACTGAAAACCCCGTTCATCTCGAATTCCTTTACGATCGAGGCTCCATGTTTGGTCACTTTGGCCCCTATCCTTGGAATGATGGCATCAAAGGCATCGGTTATGTTTTCATTGAAATAATATACTTTAGGTTTTCCCGATCCCAATTTTACAGAACATTTGGTATGATCGATCAATTCTATATAGTGTCCGCGATTTTCAGCCTCTTCCGCGATACGCTTCGTAGAATACACATTCATACTCACCGATAAAAGTCCTATATCCATTGAATTTGTTTGGTTGGTTTAAAGGATTTGAAGGTAATATCGGTTAAAATTCGGAATAGTGCTAATTGTGTAAAGAATTATTCGATCTATGGCCGCTTTCCATAACACCTTAAAGACGATCACGAACCTCCCTTCGCAAAGATCGCACCGTAAATGCAGACTCGATTTCATGGATACTCCTCACAATCAACGCCTATAATATCTAAAATACGGTGCATGTATATCCGATTGTTGTTTAACGCCATTTGCCGAAATATGGTTTTTAAACGTAATTATTTAAACAGATTATTATGGTGCTTAAAATGAATCTAAATAAGACTATATAAGTACTTTAAAACTTGGTCATAATGCAACAGTAACGTAAATTTGAACCTCAAAATCAACATCCAATGAGCGGGTACTTTACATCTTCGATTGGTAGGAAGTTTGCCATGGCACTTTCTGCTTTTTTCCTAATTATTTTTTTAGTCATCCATTTAGCGGTTAACATTACATCTGTATTCAGTGCCGATCTGTTCAATGAGCTATCGCACTTCATGGGCACCAATCCTTTGATACAATTCGGGCTTCAACCCGTATTGATTTTCGGTGTGGTCTTCCACTTTGTAATGGGATTCGTTCTTGAGCAGAAGAACAAGGCCGCAAGGAACATCAAATACGTCAGGAACAATGGCGCTGCGAATTCTTCTTGGATGAGTCGAAACATGGTTTACAGTGGATTGGTCATATTGGCCTTTCTCATACTTCACTTCATCGATTTCTGGATTCCCGAATTGAACACCAAATATGTTCAGGGCGATATGTCTGGCCTTTTGGCTGATGGGGAAGGATTCCGATATTTTGAAGAACTACAACATAAATTCGTAAGTCCGATCAGGGTAGGCGCCTATGTAGTTGCCTTTATTTTATTGGCCTTACATTTATTACACGGTTTTACCTCTGCATTCCAATCCGTTGGGGCAACTATGGGAAGAACAAAAGCAATGAAAAATATTGGCAAGGCATATTCAATCCTAATCCCATTAGGATTTATAGTTGTTGCCCTCTTCCATCATTTTAACCATTAATACCATTTACCTATGTCTGTACTAGACCCAAAAGTGCCCGAAGGGCCAATAAAAGACAAGTGGACTACCTACAAGGATAAAATAAATCTTGTAAACCCTGCGAACAAACGTCACATAGACATTATTGTGGTTGGTACCGGATTGGCAGGAGGATCTGCCGCAGCTACCTTGGCAGAGTTGGGATACAATGTAAAAGCATTCGCTTACCAAGATTCCCCTCGTAGAGCACATTCCATTGCAGCCCAAGGTGGTATTAATGCCGCTAAAAACTATATGGGCGATGGTGACTCGGTGTATCGGCTGTTCTATGACACCGTAAAAGGTGGTGACTATCGTTCCCGTGAAGCGAATGTTTATCGTTTGGCAGAGGTTTCTTCCAATATCATTGACCAATGTGTTGCCCAAGGAGTTCCTTTTGCACGTGATTATGGCGGATTGTTGGACAACCGTTCGTTTGGTGGTGTATTGGTATCAAGGACCTTTTATGCCAAAGGACAAACCGGCCAACAATTGTTGCTAGGTTGTTATTCGGCCATGAACCGTCAAATTGCACGTGGGAAAATAGATATGTACAACCGCCATGAAATGTTGGATGTTGTAAAAATAGATGGAAAAGCCCGTGGAATTATAGCCCGTAACTTGATTACCGGTGAGATTGAGCGCCATTCCGCACATGCCGTGGTTATTGCCACCGGTGGTTATGGTAATGTTTATTTCCTTTCGACCAACGCCATGGGATCCAATGCAACGGCAGCATGGAAAATACATAAAAAAGGGGCGTTTTTCGCCAATCCTTGTTTTACGCAAATCCACCCAACGTGTATTCCACGTTCTGGCGACTACCAATCCAAGTTAACGTTAATGTCCGAATCATTGCGTAATGATGGTAGAATTTGGGTTCCTGCCAAGAAAGAAGATGCCAAGGCTATTCAAGAAGGCAAATTAAAACCAACGGAAATCGCTGAAGAAAATAGGGATTATTACTTGGAAAGAAGATATCCTGCATTCGGTAACCTAGTGCCTCGTGATGTTGCGTCAAGAGCCGCAAAAGAACGTTGTGACGCCGGTTACGGTGTCAATGCCACCGGGGAGGCCGTGTATCTTGATTTTGCTGCCGCCATAGAGCGTTATGGCAAGGAACAAGCTAAAATACAGGGTATTGCCAATGCTTCCAAAGAAAAGATAACCAAATTGGGTGAAGCTGTTATAGAGGCCAAGTATGGTAACCTTTTCCAAATGTACGAGAAAATCGTAGATGAGAATCCATACAAGACCCCAATGATGATTTATCCGGCTACCCACTATACCATGGGTGGTATATGGGTTGATTATAATTTAATGACCACCGTTCCCGGTCTTTACTGTATCGGGGAGGCCAACTTCTCCGATCACGGTGCCAACCGATTGGGAGCTTCTGCATTGATGCAAGGTTTGGCCGATGGTTATTTTGTATTGCCTTATACTATCGGTGATTATTTGGCCGATGATATCCGAACCGGAGCCATCCCAACGGATACCAAGGAGTTTGACGAGGTTGAAAAGGAAGTGAAGGATAAAATCGATTTCTTTATCAATAACAAAGGGACAAAATCCGTAGACCACTTCCACAAACGTTTAGGTAAGGTAATGTGGGACAAAGTTGGAATGTCTCGAAACGAAAAAGGTTTAAAAGAGGCCATGGCCGAAATTAAACAGATTCGTGAAGAATTCTGGAAAGATGTCAAAGTTCCTGGGTCAGCAAATGAAATGAACCCCGAATTGGAAAAAGCCGGTCGTGTAGCGGATTTCTTGGAGTTGGGTGAATTATTCGCTAAAGATGCCCTCGTACGTGCGGAATCCTGTGGAGGTCACTTCCGCGAAGAATCCGTAGAATTGGAGGGGGAACAAAAAGGGGAAGCCAAACGTAATGATAAGGATTATGCCTTCGTCTCTGCCTGGGAATACAAAGGAGAACCTGCCGATGCCGTATTACATAAAGAGGAATTGGAATTTAAGGATATTGAATTAAAACAACGTAGTTATAAATAGTAATATGTTTTTATGGTAGGGGACGATGATGACAACAACCTGCCGATAACATCAATCATATTGCTTAATACCCATATAGGATGAATCTAACGCTTAAAATTTGGAGACAAAAAGGACCACAGGATAAAGGTAAGATGGTCGATTACAAAGTGTCTGATATTTCCGAACACATGTCGTTCTTGGAAATGATGGATGTTTTGAATGAACAGCTTGTAAATTCCGGAGAAGAACCTATTGCCTTTGACCACGATTGTCGTGAAGGTATCTGTGGGATGTGTTCTTTACATATAAATGGTGAAGCCCATGGTCCCGATAGAGGTATTACCACCTGCCAATTGCACATGAGAATGTTCAAGGATGGGGACACCATTACCATTGAACCATGGAGAGCCAAGGCATTTCCCGTAATCAAGGATTTAGTGGTCGACAGAACTGCTTTTGAACGTATACAACAAGCGGGAGGCTATATCTCGGTAAATACTTCAGGAAATACCCAAGATGCCAACGCCACACCGATTTCAAAACATGCCGCCGATGAGGCCATGGATGCTGCCGCCTGTATAGGTTGTGGTGCCTGTGTCGCCAGTTGTAAAAACTCCTCAGCCATGTTATTCGTCGGAGCCAAAGTATCCCAATTCGCACTCTTGCCACAAGGTAAAGTAGAAGCTGCAGACCGGGTTAGGAACATGGTAGCCCAAATGGATTTGGAAGGATTTGGGAACTGTACGAATACCGGTGCTTGTGAAGTGGAATGTCCTAAGGGAATTACTTTGGAGAACATCGCCCGTATGAACAGGGAGTTATTCAAGGCCAGCCTGTTAAAATTCTAAACACACTACCTAATTAACTATAAAATTAAAATCCCAGCCGGTTTCGGTTGGGATTTTTTTATTTTTGGATATGTCCAAAAACTATCCGGAAGAGCGTATAAAAGTTCCACGATTCAATGAAGAATCGGGTTTTTACACGACGCCTGAACGCTCTAAGATCATGGGAAAGATCCGTGGGAAGAACACCAAACCCGAACTGGCATTTCGCAAGGCCCTTTGGGCTTCGGGCTATCGTTACCGCATCGATTCCAAAAAACTGATAGGTCGGCCCGACATTGTACTCAATCGATACAAAACCGTTGTATTTATCGATGGAGAGTTTTGGCATGGGTACCATTGGGAAGAAAGAAAGGGTAAACTAAAATCAAACAAAGCCTTTTGGATTGCCAAAATCGAACGCAACATGCAACGGGATAAAGAGGTAAACACCGAACTAAAAAAATTGGGTTACACCGTATTCCGATTCTGGGATAAGCAAATAAAAGTGGATTTGGAGGGATGTTTACAACAGGTACTGGACCATTTACAACGCTGACCCAACAAAACAACCCCTTTAAAATGCATTTTTAAAGTCATACGTGGCCTTTACACCCATAACTAAGGACCAACCTCCCAGTTTGCCCATTCTTTCAAATAAGCCCTGTTAAAATAACCCGAACTGTAGATTACCCATCTAGAGACCCGTAAATTGGCGTAGGAACGAAACAAGCCCTGCCCTATAAAATAAAGTTCGTCTATGGTTTTTTCAACCCATATCGCATAAGCCAATCCATTTGTTTGTCCCCTCCGATATAGTACGCATGCTCCCCGAACGTAGAAAATCCATTTCGTTCATAAAATGCAATAGCCCGGGTATTCTTTTTCCACACCCCCAACCACAGATGATCCTTTTGCGCTTTTAAGGCGATTTGCTTCACTGTATGCAAAATGGATTCCCCATAGCCCTTACCCTGAAAATCATTGAGCAAATAGATTCTCTCCAGCTCTATATAGTCCTCATACCATAAATCTGTTTGGGCACCGTTGGTATTCAATTTAAAATATCCGACAAGCCCCTCTTTGGAATACGTGAAATAAAAGGAAGATTCCGGGTTGTTAAGTTCCTCCCCCAATTTCCGCTTACTAAACGCTTCTTCAATGTAATGTTCAAAATCCGTTGGATTGTTGTCCTTTTGAAATGCCTGTTCAAAAGTGGTTAATGAAATACGCCTTAGTTCTTCCAGATCTTTCAAAGTACATTTCCTAGATACAAGCCCCATACTAATTTGTCTTAAAAAAAAAGCCCCGGATCACGGGGCTTTTTTTTCGAAATTCAATTCTATAAATGTTAAATCATAAATAACTTTTTTAACAACAAAAGCATTCCATGGTAAAAATCATTTTTGTAAACTAAAATCTCATTTTCGTTTGAAGGGTGATTAATTTGGGCATCCATATTACTATAGGTTTGGGGATAAATACTATTTTAATTTCTACGTTTTAAATATAATCCAAAACGCCGAAATTGCCTAAATAATTGTTGTGAATTGCCCTAAAAACGTTGTAAAAAAATGAAATTTTAAATTTAATCGATGAACAACCTGAATATTCGTCTTAAATTTCCATTTCAGGTATAAAACCCTCAACGATCAATTTTCCACTTGTGGCCTTTTTTATCGCCTCGACCGATACTCCTGGGGCCCGCTCCAAAAGTTTGAACCCCTTGTCGACAATTTCAAGTACGGCCATATTGGTTACTATTTTTTTTACACAAGCCACCCCCGTCAATGGCAAGGTACATTGTTTCAATAATTTGGATTCGCCCGCCTTATTGGTATGCATCATAGCCACGATGATATGCTCCGCTGATGCCACCAGATCCATCGCACCTCCCATCCCCTTCACCATTTTCCCCGGTATTTTCCAATTGGCGATATCCCCATTTTCAGAGACCTCCATGGCGCCCAAAATGGTTAAATCTATATGTTTTCCACGGATCATGGCAAAACTTGTCGCAGAGTCGAAAAAAGAAGCCCCTGGCAAAGTGGTAATGGTCTGTTTACCGGCGTTGATGATATCTGCATCCTCCTCCCCCTCAAATGGAAACGGCCCCATACCCAAAACCCCATTTTCACTTTGGAATTCCACATTGATATCGTCCTGCACAAAATTGGCCACCAAAGTAGGTATCCCAATCCCCAGATTGACATAGTACCCGTCCTTAACTTCCTTAGCAATACGTTTTGCGATTCCGTTTTTATCTAACATAAATTCATTTTGAAAGTTGCATCATCAGTTGAATATGACCTTGATCTACCCTTACCGTACACTTGTTGGGACAATCCTAATTATGGAATCCAAATTTTCACAAAACTCTTTCATTAGGACCGGGATCAAAAGGGGATTTTCACAAAGTTGCAACCAAAATCAAACCTCATCCGCCTTTTTGACCGCCCATTGGATTTATGAACGAAATCGGCTCTACCCTCCGCATTTTAGGCCTCCCGTATTTGCCCCTATCGAAGCCCCACTTCTTATAACCTACAAAACCAATTCAAACTTAATCCGTCCCGAATCAATTCCGAAAATCCAATACTGTGAATTAAGGACCTAATGTTACATCAACAATTAAGTTTTTACCATCAATTCCCATTTTCGAATCCTCCCATCATCAAATTCTACTTCTGGTAGTTAATTGCTCGATCCGCTTTTCGTAATCCTTCCCTTGAAAAATACGCTGTACAAAGATTCCGGGAATATGTATCCCATTCGGGTCCAAGGATCCAGCGGGAACCAATTCCTCCACTTCAGCCACCGTTATCGTTGCCGCACCGCACATACAAGGGTTGAAATTACGCGCAGTACCTTTAAAGATCAAGTTCCCCGCTTCATCCCCTTTCCATGCCTTTACGAATGAAAAATCAGCTTTGAAAGCCGCTTCCAACACATACATCTTACCGTTGAAATCCCGGGTTTCCTTACCAATGGCCACCTCTGTCCCAAACCCCGCAGGGGTATAAAAAGCCGGAAAACCGGCTTGTGCCGCCCTACATTTTTCGGCCAAGGTACCTTGGGGGGTCAACTCCACTTCGAGTTCGCCGCTCAACATCTGACGTTCGAATTCATCATTTTCCCCCACATAAGAGGATATCATTTTCCGTATCTGCCTTTTTTGGAGCAGTAGGCCCAACCCAAAATCATCGACCCCCGCATTGTTGGAAATACAACAAAGATCGGAGACGCCCAAACGTACCAATTCGGCAATGGCATTTTCCGGAATACCACATAAACCGAAACCACCGAGCATAAGGGTCATTCCATCCTTCACCCCTTTAAGGGCCTCTTGAACGTTATTTACTGTTTTTGGTATCATAACTCGTCCTGCTATTGGATGAACTGAAAGGATCCATCCCTACTAAAATAAGATTTTAAATAGAAAATGCCCTTACTTTACGGTGAAAGTTAAGGGCATTTTAAGAGTTTATGATCAAAAAACGACTTGGAAATCAGAATTCGATATCCTCTAAATCATCCTCGATAATTATTTTATTTTCAACTTCCTCGCCCAGTTTGGAACAATCCAAGTTGATGGACATTTCCTCCGGTGCGGTAAATTCCCCATCCGAAACCCCCAAATCCTTATTGGCATAGTTCTTTTTCATATATAGCCCCCAAATCGGCAATGCCATGGAAGCCCCTTGGCCATAGGTAATCGTTTTAAAATGTATGGAACGGTCATCACCTCCGACCCAAACCCCGGTAACCAAATTGGGCACCATTCCCATAAACCAGCCATCACTATTGTTCTGGGTCGTTCCCGTCTTACCGGCAATTGGATTCGTGAATTCGTAGGGATAGCCGGTAATTATTTCATCGTACTCGCGCTTCCATTTATTCACTCCGGAAGTGCGCAACCGGGTACCTGAACCCCCTTCGGTGACCCCCTCCATTAAATTGACCATGGCATAGGCCACCTCCTTGCTTAAGACGTCCTTTGTTTCGGGAACATACTCATACAATACCGTACCGTTCTTATCTTCGATACGCGTGACCATTACAGGCTTTACATATACCCCTTGGTTGGCAAATGCCCCATAGGCCCCAACCATTTGATATACGTTGATATCATGTGTTCCCAAAGCAATCGAAGGTACTTCAGGAATATCCCCGGTAATTCCAAGGTTCTTCGCTATCGTAACCACCGATTTAGGGCCGACCCTATCTATCAATTGGGCCGTAATACTATTCTTTGAATTGGCCAAGCCCCTTTTCAACGTATACATTTCCCCGGAATATTTGCCAGAGGAATTTTTAGGGCACCATGGCTCGGGGTTTCCATGTTTATTCGCTTCAATACAATATTGTGTGTCCGGTAATTCGTAACAGGGCGATAACCTTAACTGATCGATCGCAGCCGCATACACAAAAGGTTTGAAGGTAGAACCGGCCTGGCGGGTTCCTTGATATACATTATCATATTGAAAATGCCTGTAATCCACTCCGCCTACCCAAGCCTTGACATGGCCTGTTTGGGGTTCCATCGACATCATGGCGGTTCTCAGGAACGATTTGTAATACCGAATGGAATCCATAGGCGTCATAATGGTATCTTTCTCGTGGGACTCACTATTCCAATCAAAGACGGTCATTTCGGTCTTTTGAGTAAAGGAACTACGTATGTCCTTTTCCGATTTGCCTTCTTTTTTCATTTGGCGCCAACGATCGGAATTCTTCATGGCCCGTTCCAATATGTTGTCTATTTCTTCCTTTTCCAAATCCAAGAAAGGGGCTGTCTTATTTCGATCCGGGGTATTTTGATGGAAAAATTCCGCCTGTAATTTTTTCATGTGTTCCTCCACCGCATCTTCTGCATTGGCCTGCATCCGGGAATCGATGGTTGTATAGATCTTTAATCCGTCTAAATAAAGACTCCATTTATCCCGCTCCCCTTCAACGGCCGGTTTCGGATTCTTTTTGATCCAATCGTTCATAAAACCCTGTAGATACATCCTAAAATAGGTCGCCAAGCCTTCCCGGTGATTTTCCGGATTGAAATGGACCTGCATTTCCAAGGCCTGCAACGAATCTTTTTCCCTTTCGGTAATATACCCGTATTTCGCCATTTGAGACAAAACCGTATTTCTCCTATTAAAGACCAGTTCCTTACGTCTTAAGGGATTGTAATACGATGAGTTCTTCAACATACCGACCAGCATGGCCGATTCCTCTATTTTAAGGTCGATGGGTTCTTTCCCAAAATAAATTTTGGAAGCCGAACGTATACCATCGGCAGCATAACCAAAATCGTAAATATTCAGATACATCGCAATGATCTCATCTTTGGTATACTGTCTTTCCAGGCGGGTCGCCAAAACCCATTCCTTTACTTTTTGTAGTATGGCCTGGGTCTTTTTCTTTTCCCTGACCCCGATAAACAATTGACGTGCCAACTGTTGGGAAATGGTACTGGCCCCCCCTTTTTTACCCAAATAAGCGAAAGCCCTTAAGGTTCCCCTGGCATCAATGCCCGAATGCTCATAAAACCGTGCATCTTCAGTAGCCACTAAAGCATCGACCAAATTTTGGGGTAAATCCTCATATTTGATGGGGGTCCGGTTATCGTCCAAATAGAACTTACCCAACGTTTTACCGTCTGAAGAAAATATTTCGGAGGCCAAATTGGTCTGTGGATTCTCCAAGTGCTCATAAGGCGGCATGTCACCAAAAACACCCCAAGAGGCCAATAAAAACAACATTACCCCGGAAAGGACACCCATTGCGAACAAAATCCAGAACCATTTGATGTACTTTACATAGCCCTTTGGGGTCGTTTTCTTTTTGGCCTTCACCATTTTTTTAATCATTGCTTTTTACTATTTCAAATCCGACATCGGTAATACCTTCCAAATTTAGTATCCCATCGGCATTACCATTCTTTCGCATTGCTTGGGATATGCGTAAGGTATATACGCCGGAAGAAGGAAAAACGATGTTTTCCTTATACCATAATTTATTTTCCTTAAGGCTACCATACCCATGTCCCAGCCATGTACCGTCTGGTTGGGCCATGATATATTCCAAGGTATCGGTGACCATGGCACCATCGGGATATTCCAATGCGGCTATAAGAAAAAGGTTACTGTAGGGAAACGTATTATCATTACGTATATTGATGAACATATGGTGTTTATGGATCGTATCCATACCCGAAAAATTAAACTCCATTATGCTGTCCTTGTTCCAGAACCCATTATCGGTGGACCTGAATTCCGTCTTTTCGATCGAAGTGTTACAGGAAACCACAAAAACAACCCCTACCAATGCCAATACACTCCTAAGCATTATTTTGACGTTTTTTTTCTGTTATTTCTCCTTCTCTTGTTCTTATTCCTATTCTTGCTCCGTTTTGGCCTATCGAAACGGGTCAGGCTATCTTGGCCTACGACATTTTCAAAAACCACCTTTTCCTCCACGACATTATCCACGGCATATTCCTCAAGACTGGCCACCTTTTCTTTCTTTTTGTTCTTACCGATGATCTCTATGACCTGCTCTTTGGAAAGCATATGCCAATTGGATGGATCTTCTTTATAAGAGAACCAAAGTTTGGATTTGAAAATATCGGATTTTTGGCAAAAAGCCATTCCTTTCTCGGTATACAGTCTGGTATCCTGGGAAGGAAAATCCTTTAAGGCGTCTAAATAAAGATCAAGCTCATAATTGAGACAACACTTCAATTTACCGCATTGACCCGCTAATTTCTGGGGGTTTAACGACAGTTGTTGGTAACGTGCCGCAGAGGTACTGACCGATCTGAAATCAGTCAACCACGTTGAACAGCACAATTCCCTGCCACAGGAACCAATACCCCCCAAACGTTGTGCTTCTTGGCGATATCCTATTTGGCGCATCTCTATACGGATGCCAAAAGCCTTTGCCATATCCTTGATCAACTGGCGAAAATCGACACGATCCTCGGCCGTATAATAAAATGTGGCCTTAGAACCATCGCCCTGAAACTCCACATCCGAGATTTTCATCTGCAATTTCAAGATAATGGCAATCTCACGGGAACGTTTTTTTATTTCTTCCTCCCGGTCTCTTGCCTTTTGCCAAATGTCGATGTCTTTTTGGGTGGCCTTTCGGTATATTTTTGTGATATCATCGGAATCCAAACGTACCTTTTTCTTCTTCATCTGCACCCGGACAAGTTCGCCCGTAAGGGTAACAATGCCAATATCATGACCCGATTGCGCCTGTGTAGCTACAATATCGCCAATTGAAAGCGTTAGATTCTCTGAATTTCTGAAGAATTCCTTTCTGCTATTTTTAAATCGGACTTCAACAATGTCAAATGGTTTTTCGCCATTTGGAAGTGACATGTTGGAAAGCCAATCAAATACCGTTAATTTATTACAGCCATCGGTACCACAAGTTCCGTTGTTCTTGCAGCCTTTTGGTTGTCCGTCCTTACCGGTTGAACAACTGTTACAACCCATATTTTATATCTTGACCCCGAAAAATCCTATGCCTTTTCGGGAAAAGGTTCATATTAATCTTATCCGTAAAGGTACTAAAATTTTAATGTGCTAAAAAGTTATCTCAACTTACCCAGGATCTTCGTTCCTTTGTCCCCATTTCGACAAAGTTCATAAAATAGGATTACGGTACTATGGAAAAACAAAAAGGGCTGAGCGACACCCTTCTTTACCTTATGAGCCTTTCGGCAGGCATGATCGTTGCCAACCTATATTACAACCAGCCTTTACTCCATTTGATCTCTGAAAGTTTCGGGGTTACCGAATCGGCCGTGAGCAATGTGGCATTGGCCACACAATTGGGTTATGCAATGGGATTGCTCTTTGTGGTTCCCCTTGGGGATATGGTTTCCAATCGGAAAATATTGAAAATCGATTTCACCCTTATGATCATATCATTGTTGGCAGCGGTTTTCTCCACCTCGCTCTGGTTTCTTGTCGTTGCCAGTTTTTTTATCGGGTGTACCTCTGCCTTACCCCAATTATTTGTGCCTATGGCCGCACAATTATCGAATCCCCAAAACAGGGGGCGTGCGATAGGGATCGTCATGAGCGGACTGCTGATCGGCATTTTGGCAAGCCGGGTCATCAGTGGATTCATTGGCGAACAATTTGGTTGGCGCACCATGTATTTGGTGGCTTCCTTCATGATGCTTTTTCTCTTTATCGTGCTAAAATTAAAATTACCACAAGTTACCCCGGCATTTAAAGGAAATTATAAAAATTTGATGACGTCGTTGGTTCATTTCTTTAAAGCAGAACCGTCTTTACGTTTGGCTGCGGTACGTGGCGGACTATCATTTGCAGGTTTAAGTGCATTTTGGACCACCTTGGTTTTCCTAATGGAAGATAATTTCGGTTATGGAAGTGGTGTTACCGGTACTTTTGGACTGGTAGGTGTTGTTGGGGCATTGGCAGCGTCTGTCGTCGGAAAGTTAAGCGATAGGATGGGTAAAAACCGGATTATTATTACGGCGACTTCCCTCTTTATGCTCTCATGGACGGTCTTTCTATTTTCCCATCATTCCATAATCGGCATTATATTCGGTATTATTTTGATAGACCTCGGGCAACAATCGCTTCATATCGCCAACCAAAACATCATATTCTCCAAAAACGAAAATGCCCGAAATCGCATAAATACCGTTTATATGGTACTATTTTTTGGGGGAGGTGCCCTTGGAACGATTTTAGGAGCCTTGGCATGGCAACATTACCAATGGACAGGTGTATCGGTCCTAGGTCTTGCCCTATCACTTACCTTGTTAATGGTCCATTTGGTATTTGGCGACAAAAAGATTTGAACCTATTTTTTATACTTCAGTACTTCTGACCTCCCTTTTTTAAAGATCTTATTACTCACCGTTTTCCCTTTTCGAAGCCTTTTTTGCGCTTCATAGGGCAAGGCATGGATCTCTTTACAAGCTTCCGAACAGCAATCATCCATTTTTTGGGCACAATCCTCACATTGGATGAACAACAAGTGACAGGCCTCATTGGCACAATTGACATGGGTATCGCAAGGTGCACCACATTGATGGCAATGTGCAATAACGTCCTCGGATATTCGCTCCCCCCTTCGATGGTCGAAAACAAAGTTCTTTCCGATGAACTTGTTCTCTAAATTCTGTTCGCTGGCCTGCCTGGCATATTCGATAATACCCCCCTCTAACTGAAATACCTTTTTAAAACCCTTGTGTTTGTAATAGGCGCTTGCTTTCTCGCAACGGATACCCCCTGTACAGTACATCACTAGGTTTTTATCTTCCTTAAAGGCTTCCAAATCCTTTTCGATAATATCGAGGGAATCGCGAAAAGTGTCTACATCGGGGGTTATGGCATTTTTAAAATGGCCTATTTCACTTTCGTAATGATTGCGCATATCGACCAAGATCGTATCGGGATCTTCAATAAGTTCATTGAACTTTTCGGCATTTACGTGTACCCCTTTATCGGTGACATCGAAAGTTGCATCGTTCAACCCATCGGCTAAGATCTTTTTCCTGACCTTGACCTTCAATTTCAAGAACGATTTATTGTCCTGTTCTATCGCGATGTTCAAACGGACATCCTTTAAAAAAGAAATACTATCGAGATGGGCCTTAAATGCCTCGAAATTCCCTGCCGGCACCGACAGTTGGGCATTTATACCTTCATGGGCCACGTAAATACGCCCAAGGACGTCGAGTTCGTTCCAATGAATGAACAAGTGGTTCCTGAATATAGAAGGATTTCCTATGTGTGCATATTGGTAAAAGGAAATGGTCAGACGGTCCTGTCCGGCCTGTTCAATAAGGGTTTCCCTTTCCTTTGCACTTAATGTATTGTACAGTTGCATGCTATACCTATCGTTAAGTTAAAGAATGGTTTCTTGGGCAAATATAGGATAATCCTAACGTATTTTGGTGCTGATTATCTTTACCGGGCATGCCAATTGGGCCTGTTTGCAGGGTTCATAAATGGCATTGTCATGGGATTTGAGGGTAAAGAACCCTTTTTTGTCGGTAGATCTCAAAAGCACGCTTTTCCCATCTTTTTTCGACATCTGGAATTGCTCAGGGGCCAACTCCACACAATAATTACAACCTATGCATTTTTTCCGCTGCAGGGTAACTACAACCATTATTCCTTGACTATTTTATACAATTTGTCCGATGGTCGAATCTTGAAACCTGTTGGAAAAGTACAGTTATCCCCTTTTTCGGCCGTCTCCGTTTGAAGGTCATCGACCATCATTTGGTCCAATTGCAATTCTTGGACCCCCGTAGTCGGCCCTGTAATTAACAGGGTGTCGCCAACCTTGATATCGTAGGCCTCTATTTTGAATTCCCCGATACCGGGTTTGGGGTAATAATGAACGCCCTTACCTACATATACTTTCTTCTGGGTAGCCTGGGTACCGGGGCCGTCGCTCCATTCCCCAAGTTTCTGCCCCAAATAATAACCTCCCCAAAATCCGCGATTATAGACTTTTTCGAGGGCTTCCATCCAAAGGGCTATCTTTTCCCGGCTAAACGTTCCTTCGGCATAAGCATCAATCGCCTCCCTATAGGTTTTTATGACCGTAGCCACATATTCCGGAGCCCTACCCCTGCCTTCTATCTTTAGTACTTTAACCCCTGCATCGATGATCTGATCTAAAAAATCAATGGTGCAAAGGTCTTTGGGCGACATCATATATTCATTGTCCAACTCGATCTCGAACCCGCTTTCTTGATCGATCACCGTATATTTTTTTCGGCAATTTTGTTTACAGGCCCCTCTATTGGCCGATGAATTATGGGAATGTAGACTTAGGTAACATTTACCCGAAACCGCCATGCACAAAGCCCCATGGCCAAAAACCTCAACTTCCACCAAATTCCCTGAAGGGCCTTTAACCCCTTCTTTTTCTATTTGACCACAGATATTCTTGATCTGTCGTAGACTTAACTCCCTACTAAGGACCACCGTATCCGCAAATAATGAATAAAACTTTACTGCCTCAATATTGGTGATATTGATTTGGGTAGAAATATGTACTTCCATCTGTATTTGCCTGGCATAAGCGATTACCGCTTGATCCATGGCAATAACCGCCGTGATACCGGCTTTTTTCGCCGTATCCAGAACTGTTTTTATGATCGATAGGTCATGATCGTAAATGATCGTGTTAAGGGTAAGATAGGTCCTGATGTTCTTTTGGCCACATCGACGGGTGATCTCCGGAAGGTCTTCCAACGTAAAATTGATCGTTGCCCGAGCCCTCATGTTCAATTGCTCCACGCCGAAATACACCGAATCGGCACCATTATCGATCGCCGCTTGCAAGGATTCGAAATTCCCGGCAGGGGCCATAAGCTCTATATTTCCATTTCTTGTCATAAGTACAAGGTGCTATATTTTTTTTGGACTGCAAAGATACATTTTAAAGGCATACCACCATTCTACCCACCTAAGAATAAGGGCTGTAGTACAATAGTTCTGTGGATATTTGCCCGATTTATGGCTGTTGGGGGTAAAAAAGTGAAGCATTTGGTGAAAAATGGTTTGATCTAAAGGTTCGCCTTACGCCCCAATGGGTAAGCCATCGACCCGAAACCGGTGTTAAGTATCCCCCGACAAACCAAAAAAATAAGTATGCCCATACCGAAAGATTTAGGCTACTTATCGGTTTCAGCGGCACCTTCCCAATGGACCGATATAAAATCCATACAAAAAAAAGGATCCTGAAAGTTCAGGACCCTTGATTCGGTCACCCTAGTTTTTTCGTTTTCATAAGTTATCCCAACTTGTAAAAAAGGAATTGACCACCGTTGCCATGGTACCATACCAATGGCTCATATATTGAGTTAGTATATGCACTTTATAAAACAGATGCGACTTCTTCCCAATGGTTGCGTTTTCAAATAGGTGAGGTACAGCCTCCTTGTGTATAAAATAATCCGGTGTGATGGAAATATGCCAAAAGAAATGGTAAATTAGCGTTCCTAATAAAAATAAAAGATGAGTTCTGAAAAAGAAGCAAAATTAAAAGCATTAAAGCTAACCTTGGATAAGTTGGATAAGACCTATGGCAAAGGCGCCGTTATGAAAATGGGCGATAGTGTCGTTGAGGATGTTGAAGTGATTCCCTCAGGGTCTTTGGGGTTGGATATTGCCCTCGGCGTAGGAGGATACCCTCGTGGTAGGATCATTGAAATATATGGCCCTGAATCTTCAGGTAAAACCACCTTGACCTTACATGCCATTGCAGAAGCACAGAAAAATGGAGGTATTGCCGCCTTTATTGACGCAGAACATGCCTTTGATCGTTTTTATGGTGAAAAGTTGGGTATTGATATAGACAATTTGATCATATCGCAACCGGACAATGGGGAGCAGGCCCTTGAAATCGCCGATAATCTGATCCGTTCCGGAGCCATTGATATCGTAGTTATCGATTCGGTGGCCGCATTGACCCCCAAAAGTGAGATCGAAGGGGAAATGGGGGATTCCAAGATGGGATTACATGCCCGTTTAATGTCCCAGGCCCTTAGAAAATTGACCGGCTCGATCAGCAAGACCAACTGTACCGTTATCTTCATTAACCAGTTAAGGGAAAAAATCGGCGTCATGTTCGGAAACCCGGAAACGACCACAGGGGGTAATGCATTGAAATTCTACGCTTCCGTACGATTGGATATTCGAAGATCCACCCAGATCAAGGATACCGACGGTAGTGTACAGGGGAACAAGACACGCGTCAAGATCGTAAAAAACAAAGTGGCCCCACCTTTTAGATTGGCGGAATTCGATATCATGTACGGTGTTGGTATTTCCAAAATAGGTGAGATCATCGACCTTGGGGTAGAATATGAGATCATAAAGAAAAGTGGTTCTTGGTTCAGTTATGGAGACACCAAACTTGGCCAAGGAAGGGATGCCGTAAAAGCACTTTTAAACGATAATCCCGAATTGTATGAAGAACTAGACGTTAAAATCCGTGAAGCGATAAAAGCCGTTAAATAAACATACGAGCCATAGAATTATCAAAAGGGGCACCTTAGGTGCCCCTTTTTTTTATCCGAATATTCGGGGCTAAGCAACATTTCTTGTACCTTAACGACTGTAAACGCAACCCTAGACTAATAATTTCATCTTAGCAATATTATAAATTGTTAGTTTATGGAAAGGACATTCGTGGTACTCTGTGCCCTTGCGGTAGCACTCGTTTTTAATTCATGTGATATTGATGGTGATGAGCAGAATTTTCACTTTGTGTCTTTGCGAATAGTGGATGTAGACATGCCGGAGTCATTTGAACTTGATGAAACCTATCGAATAAACGTGACTTTTGCATTACCCGATGGATGCACTTATTTTGAAGGTTTTGATGTGACCAAGGAAGCGCTGACCACCAGGGAATTGGTCGCCATTGGCTCACGAAGAACCGACCAGGACGCATGCGTGCAAACCATTAGGGAGGTAGAGGAATCGTTTGATTTTATCGTGGTTCATACCGAACCGTATTTATTTCGGTTTTATCAAGGCGAAGATGCCAATGGCGATCCCCAATTCATAGAATTCGATGTTCCGGTAAATTAACATGACAATAACGCAAACCATATTTTGAGTCAAAAAGAACTCATAAACCAATGCAAGAAAGGCGACAGAAAGGCACAGGAACGGTTATATAGGCAATACGCCAATATACTTTTCGGTATATGCCTAAAGTATTCGCGCAATAAAACGGAGGCTGAAGACAACCTTCATGACAGTTTTATGACCATTTTTGACAAGATCGAACAATATAGGTCCAAAGGCTCTTTTGAAGGTTGGATAAAAAGGATCACGGTCAACACGGTATTACAGAAATACCGAAAAGAGGCGTATTTAAAGGTTGTAAATGAGCATACCGAGATTATTTCCGAAGTAGAAACAAATGAAACCGATATAGATCTAGACACCCTATTGAAGTACATACAAGAGTTACCGAACAAATACCGCCTAACCTTCAACTTATATGTCTTGGATGGTTACTCACACAAGGAAATAAGTACCATGCTGGGCACATCGCCCGGCACTTCAAAATCAAACCTTGCCAGGGCTAGGATGATTCTGAAGGAAAAAATCGAAAACAAAAAAACCCAAGCCATTATCGGCATACTGATGTTGGTTTTGGGAAAAAATCCGTGAGATCCCAAGGGAGATCACCATAGTAAAGTAAAACATGGACATTGCTAAACCTACAGCAAAATGAGCAAAAAGAACTTGGATGAATTATTCCAAGAGAAGTTATCGGATTTTTCAGACGTCCCTACCGAAAAGGTCTGGAAAGCTATCGAGACCTCTTTGAATATGAAGGAAAAAAAACGTAGGATTATCCCCATTTGGTGGAAACTCGGGGGTATTGCCGCCGTATTGGCCATCGGTTTATACCTCGTTAAACCGTACAGTACCCCGGTTGTAGGTCCCCAACCTACCGTAACCGATGTTGAAAACAGCAAGGAAGAACCATTGAGGCAGAACATCGAAAATGACCCATCGCCGATCCAAAATACCCCGGAAATCGTTGAAGCACCCAATGGGGAAAAAGTCGGTACCAAGAAAGATCATCTAAAGGCATCCGAAAAAAAACCGACCGTTATTTTCAATTCCCAAGCAACGACCGAAAACCATGGGACCTTAGTGCAAAACGACAAAGTACGGCAGCCATCCCACCTACAGGAATCCAAAAGTACCCAAATAACAGGTTATAAAAGGGAGGTTGAAAACAATGCTTTAAAAAGTGCTACAGGGCAAACCGACCCACCTAAATACATGCCCCAACAGGCCCCGCCCGCACAAGTCGCCGCTCACGATATTTCCAAGGAAAATGTCACCAAGGTATCCGAAAACCTTGCCGGCAAAACAAACGACCTTACAACAATTACCGATGATAAAACCTTAGCAATCGTCAAAGCGGATGAACACCCCCAAGAAAAGAACGACCGTGCCAAAAAATCAATATATGAGGAAATTGCGGAAAAAGAAGCGGTTGTTTCCGAAACCAAAGGAAGTAAATGGTCTGCCGGGCCAAATATCGCCCCTATTTATTTTGATGCCATAGGAAGTGGGTCCCCAGTACATATGATCTTTGTCCCCAATTCCAAAACGGGGGACATTAATCTAAGCTACGGAATTGCCGTCGCCTATGAAATTAGCAAAAAGTTATCCCTAAAGTCGGGGGTAAACAAGGTCGAATATGGTTACAACACCAATGATATTGCGTTTTCCTCCAGTTTGGAAGGCTTTGGCAACGGACAAATTGAAAACATCGAATACAGCAGTGCTTCCCAAAATATTGAGGTGGTCAGTACCGTTGGAAACCTTCTGCCGCCAACGGGAAAAACCGCCTATGATGCCACGGCCAGGGACCCATCCCTATCAGGTGCAATGGCGCAACAATTCGGATACCTGGAAATACCCTTGGAATTGAATTATGCCTTGATCGACAGGAAATTCGGTGTTAATATCATCGGAGGGGTGAGTTCGCTGTTTTTAATAGACAATTCGGTCTCGTTGTCTTCAGGGGATTTAACGACTGAAATGGGGAAGGCCAATAATTTGAATTCGGTGAATTTCAGTACCAATTTCGGATTCGGCTTCCATTATAAAATGTCCTCGAAAATACAATTGCGTGTAGACCCCATATTCAAATATCAATTGAATACCTTTTCCAATACCGCAGGGGAATTCCGCCCATTTAGTGTTGGGATATACAGTGGGCTGAATTATCGATTTTAAAAACGTTTTCGCAACCGAAAAGGTTGGGTCCTGGATATAAGCATAGGATATTTAGGCCTCTGAAGTGACCATAAGGCCCATGGGCTTTTGCAATTCTTCGAAAATGACATTGCGCACTTGTTCACGCAAAGTGGCTTTATCAGCATCCGTTAGGTGCGATGTTTCAAAAAATCTATGGACCTTTGCCTTGATCAATCCGGGGCCACCACTGAAAAACGTAAAGGAAAAACGTTTTTTATTGTCATAAAACGTTATCGGAACCACTGGGATTTTATGGGCAATGGCCATTTTAAAGGCACCGTCCTTAAATTCGTCCAATAAAATACTTTCATCATCAGGCACCCCTCCTTCAGGGAAAATACAAATACTCAACCCTTGATCCAACCTGCGTTGTGCCCTGCGGTAAACCCCTGTCCTACTTCGACTATTCTCCCTATCGACCATGATACATACCCGCTTATAGAAAAACCCGAATAACGGGATCTTTACCAACTCTTTTTTACCCACGAAGACAAATGGGTTTTTACTTATGCGCAACATCAACATAATATCCAGCATACTGGTATGGTTGGCCACCAACATATAACTTTTGCCCCGGACCAATTGTTGCTCCCTGTAAATCTTTTGTGGGCAGCCCATCGCCAACAGTATGGGTCGCGCCCACAAGTTTCTGGCCAACCAAAAAAATTGGGGATACGATTTCTCAGACAAGGTACTTAGTAACAAGAAGGGAAGGAACACCACGATCGGCAAGGCCACCAAAACATAAAACCAAATCCGATAGAAGGTGTGTCCGATATTTTTAATGAAACGATGCATGGATCAAAAGTAACAAATTGAACCAGTTTTTTGTGATTTGTTTTACCTTTGTGCTTCATTTTAAAATGATCAAATGGCAAGAATACTGACAGGTGTACAAAGCACAGGGGTGCCTCACCTCGGAAATATCATGGGCGCAATACTTCCGGCGATAAATATGGCCCAAGATCCCAAAAATGAATCTTTCCTATTTATTGCGGACATGCACTCCCTTACCCAAATAAAAAATGGGGAGGAATTGAGGAACAATACCTATGCCGTTGCCGCCACATGGCTTGCCTGTGGTCTCGATATAAATAAAACCGTTTTTTACCGTCAGAGCGATGTGACACAAACCACGGAGCTTTCGTGGTACCTAAGCTGTTTTTTTCCGTATCAACGATTGACCCTTGCCCATTCGTTCAAGGATAAGGCTGGGCGACTTGAAGACGTCAATGCCGGGTTATTCACCTATCCGATGCTGATGGCTGCCGATATCTTGCTCTATGATGCCAATTACGTTCCGGTCGGAAAAGATCAATTGCAACATTTGGAAATTACCCGGGATGTAGCTTCCCGATTTCATTCCAAATTGGGGGAAACTTTTGTTATCCCGGAGGCCAAAACACAGGAAAATATCCAAATCATACCGGGTACCGATGGTGAAAAAATGAGTAAAAGTCGTGGCAACCTCATCAATTTATTCCAAACGGACAAAAAACTGCGCAAGCAGATCATGGGCATACAAACGGATAGTACGCCTATGGAGGATCCGAAAAATCCGGATACCGATAACGTCTTTGCCCTCTATAAACTTATCGCTTCAGAAGACCAAATAGCGGAAATGCGGGCCAATTACCTTGGTGGCAACTACGGTTATGGCCATGCCAAGCAGGCCTTGTATGAGGTCATATTGGAGCGTTTTGGCGAAGTACGTGAAAAATATGCTTATTACATGGCCAACCTTCATGAAGTGGACAAGGCCTTGGAACTTGGTGCTGAAAAAGCCGGAAAAGTGGCCGATGAGGTATTGTTACGCGTTCGTACCAAGCTTGGGTATTGAATTCGTACTCCTGCGTTTTTAGCATACAGATAGCTTGTTCACCTTGTTGGGAAAATCCAACCAAACAAACCGCCGGGTCGGTCTTAAAGGTATGGATGGTAAAACAATGGGGCCAGCTGTCCGATTTCAGATTGCAATTGTTCGATAAAGTGCATATTTGATGATCAGGTCACACCCCAAGGACCGATGAACAAACCATCCGGTTTGTAAATTGCGTGTCCTTGCCATTTCGGAAACGACTTTCAAGTGTCATTTTAAACGGCTTCGAAAAGCTTTCCGGGCAACGGCCTTACCAATCCCTTCATTTCCATGTTCAGCAAGGTAGACGATACTTTGAAAATCGGGATTTGACAATCAAGAGCAATGGTATCGAGTAACTGTTTGCCTCCTTGCTGTAGATAGGCATAGATGGATTTTTCCTCTTCGTTCAATTCAACGAACAATTCTTGCTGCATCGGCTTGGTCGGTTTTTGTTCCAGCTCCCAGTTCAACAAATAAACGATATCGGCAGCGGAGGTAACCATATGAGCCTTTTGCTGTTTGATTAAATTATTACAGCCAGCACTATACTTATCCTGGGCCCTACCCGGTACGGCGAACACCTCCCGATCATAACTATGTGCGATATCGGCCGTAACCAAACTCCCTCCCTTTTCCGCAGATTCGACCACAACGGTCGCTTGACTCATCCCTGCGATTATCCGGTTGCGTTTTAAGAAGTTTTCCCGGTCCGGATTGCTGGAACTCCAGAATTCGGTCAGGAATCCACCGTTTCTTTCGACGTCCCTGGCATATTTTTCATGTACTTTCGGATAAATCCGGTTTAACCCATGGGCCAAACAACCGATGGTCTGCAACCCTTGGTCCATAGCGGTCTTTTGAGCACAAATATCGACCCCATAGGCAAATCCGCTAACGATTACCGGGTCTAAAGGCGCCAGGTCCTCAATCAATTTTTCGCAAAAACGCTTACCGTAACTTGTAATGTTCCTGGTACCGACGATGCTGATGATCTTGCGATCTTCAAGATCGATATTTCCCTTTTTGAATAAGATCAACGGACTATCGATACAATGCTTTAAATAACCGGGATACCCTTTATCGGTATAATAAAGGTAAGCGATATCGTGCTCACGGATATATTCCAATTCCTTTTCGGCCGCTTCCAAGTGTTCCGCATCATAAAGCCCCATTAGGGTTCTGGTGCCAATACCATCGATCTTTAAGAGGTCGCGTGATTTATCGTCGAAAACAGCGCTTGGGCCACCACAATGGGAAATCAGTTTTTTTGCCGTAACATCACCGATATTGGGCACCCTTTGGAGTCTTAGTACCGCAATCAATTCATTTGAAGTCATTTATATTTTGTATTAGGTTATCCACAATTTACCAAAAATATTATGTTAATAAAAAGTGCCCCTGAAGCTATTGAACCTTTATAATTTTTATAATCTTTGTTGCAATGGTATTAGAACATTACATATCCGATTTACTCTATCGATACAACTGCGTTGTTGTGCCTGGCCTAGGTGCTTTTTTATCCCAAACCAAACCGGCCACCCTCAACAAACAGACCAATTCTTTTTATCCCCCTTCGAAATCGCTGTCTTTCAATAAGCAATTGTCTTCCAATGACGGACTTTTGGTTTCCTATATGGCGGAAGTGGAAAAGTGTTCCTATGAGGAAATGTTGCCCCAGGTAACGGAACAGATCGCACAGTGGAAACATCGACTGGATCAAGGGGACCGTTTATCATTGGAGAATATCGGGGATCTTAAAATGAACAAAGAAGGACGGATTTTATTCCAACCTTCTTATGAAGTAAACCATTTGACCTCTTCTTTTGGGCTGTCTTCTTTTGTTTCCAGTGAAATTACCAGGGAAATACTGAAACAGGAAGTTGTTGGTATTGAGGAAAAAGTCCCTTTCATCATAACTCCCGAACGAAGAAATGCCTCGTCTTGGAGACCTTATATGAAATATGCCGCCATCCTACTTTTGGCCCTTTCAACAGGGTTAACCGGGTATCGTTTCTACATGGGGAATCTTGACCAACAGCAATTGGTGGTGGAAAAGGCCCAGGAAAAGGTTTCACAAAGTATTCAGGAAGCCACTTTTTTCGATACGGCACCCTTGGAGTTACCTACTTTAAGCCTTAAGGTAGCGACCAAAAAACCCGAGGTGGCGATGCACCATATCGTCGCCGGTGCCTTTAGGTTCAAAGTGAATGCGGACAAAAAAATAAACGAATTGAAAAGACGTGGATATAACGCCACATATCTTGGGACGAATGACCACGGACTCCATATGGTGACCTTTAGTAGCTATACCGATGTGGATGAAGCACTGAAAAACCTAAGAACCATAAAAAGCACCCAATCCAAGGATGCGTGGTTACTTTCAGTACGGTAGTTCGCCCATCACACTTAAAACTCCCTTTTCAAGGGGTAAAATCTTTCTATAAATAACTATGCAGCCAAAAAGTCCAAGTGATTCA
Organism: Maribacter polysaccharolyticus; assembly: GCF_028882255.1. Lineage (GTDB taxonomy): Bacteria > Bacteroidota > Bacteroidia > Flavobacteriales > Flavobacteriaceae > Maribacter_A > Maribacter_A polysaccharolyticus. Next base: position 180,867 of record NZ_JARBUY010000003.1, on the reverse strand, counting down.
CGTACGATAATGACCGATATGGTCCTCCCTAGCGAGTCCAACCCGTTAAACAATCTCTTTGGGGGCGAACTTTTGGCCCGTATGGATAGAGCGGCCAGTATCGCCGCCCGCCGTCACAGTAGACGAATAACCGTAACGGCCTCTGTAAACCATGTGGCCTTTAACCATCCTGTACCATTGGGTAGTGTTGTTACGGTAGAAGCAACCGTTTCAAGGGCTTTTAATACCTCTATGGAAGTGTATATCGATGTTTGGATGGAAGATCGCCAAAATAGGGAACGCTCTAAAGCCAATGAGGCCATATATACGTTTGTCGCCGTAGATGATTCGGGCGTACCTACCAAAGTACCTCCCTTGGTACCAGAAACCGAATTGGAAAAGGAACGGTTCGAAGGAGCCTTACGTCGTAAACAATTGAGTTTGGTCTTGGCCAAAAGAATGAAACCCAGTGAAGCGACTGAACTTAAGGCGCTTTTTCTAAAAAACAAGGATTAAAAATCGAAGCTATCGGAATCGGGACCGAATCTTTGTCCATTTTCAAGACCGTCCAAATACCGCATATCTTCTGCCGACAATTCAAAATCAAAAATATCGGTATTGGCTATGATACGATCCTTTTTGGACGATTTTGGTATGGTCACTACGCCTTTTTGAAGATCCCATCGCAACACGATTTGGGCCGGTGATTTTCCGTATTTATCTGCGATATCCTTAATGAAATCCAATTCGAATATCTTTCCCTGCATCATGGGAGACCATGCTTCATACTGAATGTGGTGTTCGTTGCAATAATCGATCAGTTCTTGTTGCACCAAATGGGGATGGAACTCCATTTGATTCACCATGGGTACGATTTCTGCCGATTGCAATATATCTTCCAAATGATGTTTCAAAAAATTACTGACCCCAATCGCCCTTACTTTCCTTTCACGGTACAAATGTTCCAAGGCCCGCCATGTATCCTTGTACTTGCCCTTGACCGGCCAATGGATCGGATAAAGGTCCAAATAGTCCATTCGTAATCGCTCTAGGCTTTCATTAAAGGCCTCCAACGTACGTTCATAGCCTTGGTCGGCATTCCACCTTACTGACCACGAAAAGGTCTTTACGGTCGATTACGCTTTGCTGTATACCCATACCTACCCCTTCTTCATTCCCGTAGATCGCTGCGGTATCAATGTGCCTATATCCTGCCTCAATCGCCCATTGGACCGCATTGATGACTTCCTGACCCTCTTTGGACAAATACACCCCCAATCCCATATAGGGCATTTGAACGCCATTATGCAATTCGAAAGTTCCTTGTAGATCGGTAATTTCCTTTAATGGATCTTTCCTGTCAGTATTTAAAGTTGATATACCCATTCTTCCGGGTTCAATCGTGAGGTATCTTGGTACAAATAGAATTTTAAGCGGGTCTGACCATTAGACCGATTGGTATATATCTTGCCCAATTCTGTTTTAATACCCACTTTATCCCCTTTTTTCACATACAGATCCGACAAGTTATAATAGGTACTGATAAAGTTTCCGTGCTTGATCTGTACCCCTTTATTTCCCCCGGGTACCGAAAGGATGGCAATGACTTCCCCTTCAAATATGGCCCGGGCCGTAGCGCCCTCATCCGTAGCGATGATCACCCCATTGCTTTGATGTTTGATCCCGGGATATACGGGATCCTTGTAAATACCGAAACCCTGACTCTTGATACCCTTTTCAACGGGCCAGATAAGTTTCCCTTTATTTGCCGAAAAGTTGTTCGCCACTAATTTGGCTTCAGGCGTAAGTACGAATTTATTGGTTGTTGTCTTGGTAGCGGTCCTACCCTTGGTCGCTTCTTTATTTGATGCCGCAATGGCACTCCGTATCAACCTTTCGATCTGTTGGTCTATTTTACGGGCTTCACGTTTTTTGCTTTCTATGGCTTGGGCGTATTTGCTTTCATTTTTTCGAATGCTCCCCAATAACGCTTTTTGGGATTTCATCTCTTTCATCAATTCTTCCCTAGCCTTATTGTTTACCGCAATCAACTGGTCTTTCTCTTTACGCTGGTCGGTCAGGTCAACGTTCAATCGGGTAAGCTCCTCCGTTTTTGCCATGATCTTTTCCCCTTGCTCCTTTCGATATTCGGTATATTGCTTTAAATATTGCAACCGCTTGAAGGCCTGGAAAAAATTCTCGGATGATAACAGGAACATCAACCTGCCCTGTTGTGATCTGTTTTGATACGACTTTCGGATCATCGTCGCATATTCGTCCTTTAGTTGCCCAAGATCTTCGCGCAACTTGGAAATATTACGGATATTGGCATTGATCTGTCGATTCAATAAATTGGATTGTTGATTGGTGACCCGGATCAATTGTTGGCGTACGTTTATTTTTTGATCCAAGGCTTCCATTTGATCCAAGACATTGCCTTTTTCTTTCTTTTCGGCAAATAGCAACCGGTTTATTTCATTTATTTCCTTCTGAAGTTGTTCCCGTTTGATTTCAAGCGCCTTTTGTTCGTTCGTTTGGGCATGGGAAACCCGTACCGACAGGAATGTCGAAAACACGAGTAAGGGAATGAAGAGCAAGCGTTTACAAAGCATCGGCCTTTAATGCTATTTTTTTAAAACCATTTGGTATTTTATACGGAAAATTCAAATCCTTATTAAACTCAACACTTCTGTAATCAATATCGATCGTATTTTTCCCATTCCCATCGATCGCGGTAATGAAAATCTCGTTCGGCAATATCCTATTGTTGGTTTTTTGATAATTTTTGTACGTGATATCCAACACCCGTTTTTTGGATGGTTGGGACAATTGCTGGGCTGCCATCATAAAATTATCGGGTTCGACCATAAAACTCGTCTTGAACAGGTCCATCGGTTTTTTGGGCTTTAGGATATAATCGGTTTCCGAAAGCGATACTTCATATTTGTCTTTCCGTAAATCGAACAAGGCCTGTCCCAATAGTAAATTCTGCACTTTGTCGAAATCTAGTTCAGTACCCAACAGATTGCTCAGGTATGAAAAATCCCCATCAAAATACTCGTTGTCGAGTTTGTTGTAAAAAGACACCCTATTTGGGGTAATGTAAGCCTTTACGACGCCAAAGGGCGCACTGATCCAAATGGTCTTGTCTTTTTCCATTCGAAGGCTTACGGTAACGCTCTTGGTGGACTCCCCATCAAAAAAACCGATTTTAATTCTACCGCTCAAGGTCTTGAACTTGATCTGGTTTTGATAATGTGTCCGTATAATGGCCTTAGCCGACATATTTTCCATTACCGCGCCATCGGTGACCAGCTTCTTGGATTTACAGGAAAATAATATAAGTATAAAGACACTGATTCGTGTCCATCTCATTAAAGTTGCCATAGTCTAAAACCCCGGTTTTATCATACGAAGATACATATTTGCTTTTGAAGAATTATTCAAGCCCGTATGCGCATTGACCAATTCCTGATAAATATTGTTCTGTAAAGGGACATCATCCAACATATAATCCAAAGCCCCTTCCAAAACCTCGATGGCCTCTTCATGTTTGCCCATTTTATTCAATGCCAACCCATTGATATAATAAAAATAAGGTTGTGCCGGGAAATTTTCCAAAGCCTCTTCACTTCGTTTGGCCAGACCAACATAATCTTTCCTGGCCATTAGATCCCCCAATTCGACCTTAATTGCGGCTATGGGGTCGTCCGTCGGTTCTTCCGTTACGATTACTTCTTTTTTCTTAGTGGTCCTTTCCTCATTTCCCTTCAAAGAGTCTTTGATCTTCCCTTTAAGACGTTCGGTGAATTCCGATGTTTTGATTCCTGAAAGCACGATCAAGCTCTTTTCATATTCCCTTTCTTTAAAGTAAATGACGGCTAAATTTTCTTGAAGTTTGCTGTTTTCCATCGGAATACCGATATCCATCTGATCCAAAGAACTTCCTTGCATCCGAACGGCAGACACCAAGGTGTTCAGGAACCAATAGTTTTCGGGGTCCGATAACAAGGCCGCTATGGCATAATCCTGGGCTGCGGCATATTGCTTTTCTATCAAATAGACCTTAGCCAATTCATGGTCCACGACCGCATTGTCCGCGTCAATCAATTTACACTCCAGCAGCAGGTTAATGGCCTTGTCGTAATTCTCAATCCCTTTTTGTTTTAAAGCTTCAAAAAAATTCTCTTGAAAGGTATCCGAATATTCCTCTAAAAAGACCTCCGAACTGTTTTCGATATCCATATCCCGTTGCTGGGCCCTTCCTCCAATGGAAAAAGCCATTACAGCAACCATGAAAAGTAAATATGGAAATTTCATTTAAAAACCCTTTTTATTTTTATTGAAGGCAATCCGGGATAAATTTATCAATAAGTATTCCAGAGTTTTAGGCTTTTATGTTAAAACACACTTAAAGGTCTATGGAACATAGCTGGTTCAACATTGAAAAATGCCGATAGCCCTTATTTGGTGCCCGTACTCCCAAAACCACCGGCACCCCTGGTGGTATCCGTCAATTCCTCCACTTCGATCCATTCTGCACGCTCATGCCTTGCAATGACCAGTTGTGCAATACGCTCCCCATTTTCCACGGTAAATGGTTCATTGGACAAATTGACCAATATAACCCCTATCTCACCCCGATAGTCCGCATCCACGGTTCCGGGTGCATTGAGTACCGTGATCCCTTTTTTGGCCGCCAGCCCACTGCGTGGACGTACTTGGGCCTCATACCCTATGGGCAGCTCAATAAACAATCCTGTTTTGACGATGGTACGTTCCAAAGGTTGTAATGTTATTGCCTCCGTACTATTCGCCCTAAGATCCATGCCCGCCGAAGCCAAGGTTTCGTAATGGGGAAGCGGATGGTCCGATTTATTAATGATTTTTATCTTCATTTTTTTAAGAATATTTTTTTTAGGTTATCAATTTCGAGCTTATAGACCAATCCCAAGAACAGGATCAATAAGGGAATTCCGAAAAATAAATTGCGATCGAAAACATAGAACGACAATCCGGAAAGTACAATCGAGATCAAGAGGTAGAAGGTTATTTTCCTGAAATTGTATGGGATGGGATAATACATTCTGCCAAAGATAAAGGATAACACCATCATACAGCCATAAGCGGTCATGGTGGCCACGGCCGAAGCCATATATCCGAAATAAGGGATGAAAACAAGGTTGATGATGATGGTCAAAATCGCACCGATCAAAGAAATATAAGCCCCAAACTTTGTCCTATCGGTCACTTTGTACCAAACCGATAGGTTATGGTAGATCCCCAGGAAAAAACTGGCCAGGATTATCATGGGTACGATGTCCATGGCTTCCCAATATTTAGGGTCCCTAACGAACAGTATTTTAAGGATATCGGCGAAAACAACGACCCCCAATAATATGATACTCCCCAATATGACAAAGTAATTCGTGATCTGGGCATATGCTTTTTGAGGGTTTTCGGTTTTCGAGTGACTGAAAAAGAAAGGTTCGATCCCCAACCTAAAGGCGGTGGCGAACAAGGTCATGAACAACGCCAATTTATAGCAGGCAGAATACATCCCTACCTCACTATCGGCAATATCGGCCGGCAGTAAGGTTTCCAATAAAATACGATCAAAAACCTCATTAACGGTAAAAGCGACCCCGGCCACCAATACGGGTAAAGCGTATTTGATCATTTTTTTCCATAGCACCCTATCCAAAACAAACCGTGTCTTCAGATATAATTTCAGCATCAATAAGAGGGTTACGGCGCTTGCTATCAGATTCGCGATGAAGATGTAGGAAATTTGGAAATCCTCCCTGTAAATGCCGCTAAAGAGTCCTTCCGGATGGGATAACGCCAACTTTGGCAGGAAATAGAGGAAAAATACGTTCAGTCCCAGATTAATGGCCACATTCAATATTTTAACGATGGCATAACGCATGGGTTTTTCGTTGGCGCGCAACCAAGCAAAAGGAACGATCACCAATGCATCCAAGGTCAAGATAAAGATCGCATATCCCAAATAGTCCGGATTATACCCTGAGACACCGGCGATCTGATTTTTTAAGGACAACCCCAGCACCATAAAGGCCAATGTGCTGATCATTAATGAAACCAGTGAAGTGGAAACCACGGTAGTCCTATCCCCTGAACCGTTGTAAAAACGGAAGAATGCCGTCTCCATACCATAGGCCAAAAAAACATTGAATATCGCAAACCATGCATAAATAACCGATAATTGGCCATAATCGGCCGTAGCCAAGATATCGGTATGGAAAGGTAACAACAAAAAAGAAAGCATCCGTGGTAAAACAGTTGCCAAGCCATAAATGGCCGTTTGTTTAAAAAGTTTTTTAAAAAGGTTCAACCAAAGAATAATTATAGTTTAAAAATAAGTATTTAAACCAAAGCTACAAAGGTGGGCTCCAATTGGTTCAAAAAATTAGAAAACCCCGCTAAATGCGAGGTTTTCGATATATATTTCATTTCAACTTTAAAGCAAAACCCAAAGTATGGTTTCCATGTTTCCTAATTGTTCAATGCCTCCGCACCACCGACAATCTCTAGGATTTCATTGGTAATGGCGGCTTGTCTGGCTTGATTGTAGGTCAGTTTCAACTGATCCCTCAATTCCGTGGCATTATCGGTTGCCTTGTGCATTGCGGTCATACGCGCCCCGTGCTCACTGGCAAAGGAATCCCGTACGGCTTTATAAAGCTGTGTTTTAAGCGACTTTGGAATCAATTGTTCAACGATATCGACTTTCGAAGGTTCGAAAATATAATCGGCACTTGAACTTTGGTCCCCATCGGCGGGAACTATCGGTAAAAACTGTTCGGTGGTAACCAATTGCGTTGCGGCGTTCTTGAATTTATTGTAGACCAATTCAATGCGGTCATAAGATCCGTTATCAAACAAATCCATCAATTCCTCGGCAATAACGGCAACATTCTCAAAAGTCAAATCATCAAAGACATCGCTATGGTTTGCCATAACGGTGTTATTTTTGCCCAATATATCATTGCCTTTCTTTCCAATGGCCATAAAATCGACTTGTTTTCCTTTGAAGGTATCTTCCATCAAAAAAATAGTCTGTTTTAAGATATTGGTATTAAAGGCCCCACACAAACCACGATTGGAGGTTATGGCAACTACCAAAACCTTATTGACAGGCCTATTATCGGCATATGTACTGCCAGAATCAGCATCCAAGCTTCCACTTAAGCCCTGTAAAAGCTCAGTAAGTTTATCTGCATATGGCCTCATGGCGGTAATTGCGTCCTGAGCCTTCTTCAATTTTGCAGCAGAAACCATTTTCATGGCACTGGTAATCTGCATCGTTGATGACACCGATGTTATCCTGTTACGTATTTCCTTTAAGTTGGCCATTTATATAAGTTGTGATTGATGCGTTATGAATTTTTATTATCCGTCACTAAAATCCTTAACTAACTTCTGTATTTACCTGTTAGATCTTTACAAACTGCCGTTAATGTATCGGTAACCTCATCGGTTAATTTACCGGCTTTTAGCAAATCCAATACATCCCTGTGTTTTGCATTCATGAACTGAATGAAGTCATTTTCAAACTCCTTAACCTTTTCAACAGGAACATCACGTAACAAGTTTTTGGAACCTGCATAGATAATCGCAATCTGGTCTTCAACGGTAAATGGATCGTTTTGTGCTTGCTTCAAGATTTCCACATTACGACGTCCTTTTTCGATAACGTTCAAGGTTGCGGCATCCAAATCGGAACCGAACTTGGCAAAAGCTTCCAATTCCCTAAACTGGGCCTGATCCAATTTCAAGGTACCGGCTACTTTCTTCATCGATTTTACCTGGGCGTTACCCCCTACCCTTGATACCGAAATACCTACGTTAATCGCAGGACGTACACCTTGGTTGAACAAATCCTGCTCCAAGAATATCTGACCATCGGTAATGGAAATAACGTTGGTTGGAATATAAGCCGATACGTCACCTGCCTGTGTTTCAATAATAGGCAAAGCCGTTAAAGATCCACCACCTTTTACCATTGGCTTTAAGACATCCGGTAAATCGTTCATATCCTTTGCGATATCATCATCGGCAATAACCTTGGCGGCACGCTCCAATAATCTCGAATGCAAATAGAAAACATCCCCAGGATAGGCCTCACGTCCAGGTGGACGTCTTAATAGCAATGAAATCTCACGGTAAGCTACCGCCTGTTTTGATAAATCATCATATATGATCAATGCCGGTCTACCCGTATCCCTGAAATATTCTCCGATCGCAGCACCTGCAAATGGTGCATATACCTGCATAGGTGCAGGGTCAGAAGCATTGGCCGCTACAATCGTAGTGTAGGCCAAAGCGCCTTTATCTTCCAGTACCTTGGCTATGGCCGCAACGTTCGACGCTTTTTGACCAATGGCCACATAGATACAATATACAGGATTACCTGCATCATAAAATTCTTTCTGGTTTAGGATGGTATCGATACAAACCGTTGTTTTACCGGTCTGACGGTCACCGATCACCAACTCCCTTTGTCCACGACCTACTGGGATCATGGCATCTATCGCTTTGATCCCTGTTTGCAACGGCTCATTTACCGGCTGACGGAAAATTACCCCTGGGGCTTTACGCTCCAATGGCATTTCGTATACCTCACCCGCGATAGGTCCTTTACCGTCTATAGGAGCTCCCAAGGTGTTGACCACTCGGCCAACTATACCTTCGCCCACATTGATTGATGCGATACGTTGGGTACGTTTTACAGTGGCACCTTCAACAATTTCTTTTGAATGGCCTAAAAGTACAACACCGACATTATCCTCTTCCAAGTTCAAAACGATACCTTCAAGGCCTCCTTCGAACTCAACCAATTCACCATATTGGGCATTTGACAATCCATACACCCTTGCAATACCATCACCTACTTGCAATACGGTACCTACTTCATCCAAAGTAGCGGTTGCTTCAAATCCTGATAATTGCTGTTTTAAAATTGCTGATACCTCAGCGGCTTTTACTCCTGCCATTTGTTTTAGATATAAAGTTTAGACTTCTCTTGAGCCTTAATATATATTATAGACTATTTGTAAATTCTCTTTTTAAATTACTCAACTTATTGGCCACACTGGCGTCGAATTGTAAATCGCCCACCCTAAGGATAAAACCTCCGATGATACTTTCATCGATTTTATTCTCAACGGTTACTTCATTGCCCGTTAATTGGGCTACCTGTACCAATACCTTTTTTTCAAGCGCCTTGGTCAAAGGCACTGCAGTCGTAACCACGGCCACATCCTGACCCTTTAATTGCTCGTTCAGAATGATATATTTCAAAGCAACCTCATTCAACATCCCGATTCGCTTATTGTCTACCAAAAGCTTTATCATCCCTTCGGAAATGGCATGAACACCTTTGAAAATACTATTCAATGCTTTCTTCTTATCCTCGGACTTGACAATCGGGCTAGCCAACATGTCTTTTAACTCCTTACTGTCAGAAATGGTTGTGACCACAGCCCGCATATCGTTTTCAACAGCAAGGGTTGCTTTGTTGTCTACAGCAATATCCAAAATTGCCTTTGCGTATCGTATGGCGGCTCTTGTATCCTTCATTCCTGATTAATTCAATTTAATATCACCCAACATATCATCGACCAACTTCAGTTGCTTGTCTTTGTTAGCCAATTGTTCTTTGATGATTTTTTCAGCGATATCAACGGAAAGTTCCGCTACTTGGTTCTTAATATCGGCAACCGCTGCTTTTTTCTCGCTTTCGATGGCAGCTTGGGCTTGCTTTATCATTTTATCCCCTTCGGCCTTAGCCTGATCTTTGGATTCCGCAATCATCTTATCTTTGATTTCGCGGGCTTCCTTCAACATTGCTTCACGCTCCGCACGGGCTTCCTTCAACAATTTTTCACTGTCGGCGGTAACATTCTGCATTTCCTTTTTAGCGTTCTCGGCAGCGGCCAGCGCATCCTTGATGCCTTCTTCCCTATCGTTTACGGCATTCAAAATGGGTTTCCATGCGAACTTGCGAAGCAATAAAAGCAATAGCACGAACAATATGATCTGCCAAAAGAAAAGGCCGAACGAAAAGTCATTTACTAATTTTTCCATGTAGTCTTGTTATTCTATTCTATGATTATAAACAATAACGAAAAGCTATGACCAACCGTCATAGCCGTTCGTTTTTTTGTTTGGCTTATCCCGCGAAAATAGCGGCAAAACCAATTCCTTCAATAAGCGCCGCTGCAATCAACATCGCTGTTTGAATTTTACCGTAAGCCTCAGGCTGACGAGCAATAGCTTCCATTGCTTTTCCACCGATCATTCCGATACCGATACCAGCACCGATAACCGCTAAACCTGCACCTACTACACTTGGAATTTCCATAAAATATATATTAAAAATTAAACATTCAATCCTGTAGCCTAATCATTCAGGCCATAAAAAATTTTATAAATGCGCCAATTCAGCCTCCTCGTCATGACCATGATCATGATCGTGTTCCTCGGAAGCGAAGCCAAAATACAAGGCGGCCAACATTGTGAAGATATATGCTTGTAAAAGCGCTACCAACACCTCAATAAGTGATATCGCAAATGAAAGGCCAAACGATAACGGACCTCCGACCCAACTTTTGAAAATAAATATCAATCCGACCAAACTCATCAAAACCACGTGACCCGCCGTCATGTTCGCATACAAACGAATCAATAACGCAAAAGGTTTAATGAACAAACCTAAAATTTCAATGGGGACCAAGATAATATAAATAATGATCTTACCATACCATGGCATACCGTCGCCAAGTGGATCGAAAATATGTTTCCAATAATCCTTGGTTCCCGTAAAATTGGTGATCAAGAATACGATTACGGCCAAGGCAGTCGTTACTGCGATATTCCCGGTTACGTTTACACCCAACGGCGTAAGACCGAACATGTTCAAAAACCAGATAAAGAAGAATATCGTTAAAAGGAAAGGCATGTATCTTTTATATTTCTTCTCCCCGATATTCGCAATAGCGATATCATCACGGATATAAAGCACTATAGGCTCAAAGAAACGACCTATTCCCGTAGGTATGCTATTGTTCTTTGCGTAGCTTTTGGCAAGACTACTGAAAAGCCAAAGCAATAACAGCCCAGTCACCAACATCATTACCACACTTTTGGTAATGGAGAAATCCAAGGGCCTTACATTGGCAGGGTGATGGTCTTCATCATAAGTGATGGTACCCTCAGCGTCTGTTTTATAAATTTTATTGTGATATAGTCTGTAATGGTTGCCATTTATCTCGGCAACTTCCTCCCCATGATGGAATTCAGCGGATGAAAACACCTGTAACCCATTATCCCATAAAATTACGGGCAATGGAAAACCTACATGATGCACTTTCCCATGCTCATCGGTGGTTCCATAAAGATTGAAATAATGGGAATCCTGAAGGTGATGTTCTATGAATTCCTTTATCTCGGTTTTTTTATCCTTGCCTTCTTCAACATCGCTATCACTAGCAAAAGCAGTGTTTCCCAGAAGAAGAACAGCAGCCAAAAGAAATTTCAATAAAAATGGTTTTCGCATATCACTTTAAGGTATCGGTCACTAAAAATCGCTGCAAATGTAAGTTATTCTCGCAAAAAGAAAAAAGCATTTTTGAGTTTATTTAAAGGGATAGGCGCTCTAAATGAGAATGTTCTAATGAATCCATTTTTTTAAAATTTGTGCGGTAAATATCGTTTCGACACACAATGAGACCGCATAAGGGACAAAAAAAGCAGCGAATTCCAATCGGCCCATTTCCCCATCGGACTTATACGAAGGATAAAACAAAAGAAAGAAAAAAAGGAATTTCAGGAAGCTACCGCCCATAAAAAGAAATCCGATCTGATGCTTTATTTTCCTTCTAAACATATAGATGGGAATAAAGATGGAAGCGGCCAATAGGCAATTTACCACATAAGACAATACGATAAGGTTATCGTACTTCGGAAGTCCCGAATTCGCCAGTATCGAAATGTGGACAAGGAAAATCACCCCCAAAGCAAAAACCACAACGGCAAGAAACTGGATTATCGGGTTGATTTTCGACATCAATATTTTATTCGTTTTAGCTGCTGCAATACCACCCATATTGCAATGGCCACACCGAGAATCGTGGCAATTGCCGTGAATATCCTTTTTTCGGTATTATAGTGTTCATCGAGCCATATTCCCCCTTTGGCCGCTAAATAAATGATAGCACCCATCTCAAAGGCAATACCCGAAAGCATTGCTATATTCCTTAGATTGTTCCTGTTATTAGGAGGCTTTTGCTTGTTCATTGCCGCTTACAGATCCTTTAAGGCCGCCAGGTCCGGAACCTTTCGTCGCCCCTCCCCTACCTTTCATGGTACAGGATGCATTAAATGTGGCACCGGGCTCCACGGCTAACTTTGTCACTGAAACCGTTCCTTCGATTACAGCTGATGACTTTAGTGTCAATAGATCGGAAACCAAAAGTTCCCCGTTGAAACTACCTTCTATATCCGCATTCACGCACTCTACCTTTCCGTGAATATAGCCATCCTTTCCGATGACCACCTTACCTGAGGTCTTTACATTCCCGTCAAGTTTACCGTCGATTCGGAAATCGGCTTCGGAGACGATATCCCCCTTGATCTTAGTGTTCTTTTCAATTCTGTTCGGCTGTCCACCTATTTCATTCATAGCTCTAGGTTTTTGTTTGTCTGAAAACATGTTTATGGTTTTGGGGTTAAAACGAAATTCTTATACGCTGACAGGTTCTTATGTACCTGAACAATCTTATAATTGGAGGATAAAATTACGAAATTCTCATTGCGAATCCTGTAATCCTTATTGTTTTTTAGCAGTTCGGCATAACCTAAAGCAAAATCCCTGGACTTGAATCCGTGCACCACAATGAACTGATATTCCAGATCATACACGTCTTGGGAAACCACATTTTTGTATCTTAACTCTTCAATGGATTTTTCCAAACGCTCTTTCAGATCCAGTGCTTCTTTGGTATTGTTTCTTTTGAAAGGGAAGACCACTTTCCAATTTCCCGAACCCGAAGTACCGGTTTCCTTTGAAAATTCCTTTGGCTCTAATTTGGGCAACTGTTCGGCCACCATTTGCTCGGCTTTTTTACCCTCTGGATTATTGGGGTAGGTCAAAGCCACATAATTCAATGCCTCCTTAAAGTTTTCGAAGCCTTGCAATCTACCGATGGCATTTGCTTTCAACATCTCGAACTTGGGTACGATCGGATCCCCGGTATATTTATTGATGTTTTCCTCCGATTCGGCAATTACCTTTAAGAATTCTTGCTCCTGGAACATCTTGTAAAGCCTCTCATACTGGGAATCCGGGGTATTGGCATTATCCTCTATCACCGCCGCGGGATTCAGTAGAATCTCCGCATACCTCGACCCGGAATGGTTTTTTACGATATCGGCCTTAATGACCTCGGCCAACGCACTCCCTTCTTCCTCGTAAATTTTATACAGATTGTATTTGGAAGGCAGTACCAGCCGTTCCTCTGGGTTCGATTTCAACACCTCTTCCAACTTGCCGGCCGCCAATAGGTTCTCCTTGAATTTTTCCTTATAGATCAACCCCAACTGGTAATTGGCAAAATTCCTTTCGGTCTTTAGGCTATCGATGAGCGAAACATCGGTCGGAATCCTATCCATATAAAAATCCAATGAAAATCTCTCCTCATCGGTAGGATCAAGATCCAAAGCGCCGCCATTTGCCCTATCGGGGTTATCTTCCTCGGCCAAGGAAATGGTATTCTTATTTGACCACCGCCAATCATCCTCCAAAGTGCGGTTGCCCCATTTGTTGGTGAATTCATTTTTGCCATAACCCAGACTGGTTATATTGTAAAAATAAAACTTGCCTTTGTTCTCTTTACCCCCCTTGCTTTTGGCAAAAGCCGCAAAACCTTGGGTAATACGTTCCACTTCTTTCTTTTCCGCTGCTTCCTTGGCTTTTTTCAATGCCGTGATATGGGCCTCGAAAAAAGCGATTTGATCATCTTTGGGAAGGTTGTAAAGGGTAATTACACTATCGGCATATTGCACCACATTTTCATATTTGACAACGTCTTCCAGGTTGTCGAGTTTCTTTTTTATGGCGCGATATTTCTTGGTATTCTCAGAAAGATTGGTCAAAACACTATCGTAATAGGCCCCTGCGGTTCTGTATTGGTCCAAATCGAAATAATGTACGGCCAGGTTCTCGTAATTCAAGGCATTGAGCTTGGGTTCGTTTTGGGTGGCACGTAATGATCGATTAAAATACAGCACGGCCAAACTATCCGATTGGGTGGCCAAATGATATTCCGCCACTTGCCTGTAAATTTTATCGAGGTAAGGGCGGTTCTCCCGATCCTCCTCCAAATGGGTCAGATATTCGAACAGTTCTTCCTTATTTTCGTCGGTTAGTTCCGTATTCCTGATCTTCTGCAAATGAGCATTGATCATATATACCCGAGGGGATTTTCTATTGAGCTCTATGACCTTATCAAAGGCATAATTTGCACTGTCTTTATACTGCAATTGATTGTACAGCTGTCCTATGATAAAATAGTACCGCCCTTTTTCCGGATTCTTTTTTGTGTAATACGAGGCGATCTTCAACTGCTGTATTGCCGTGTCAGGTGCCTTTAGGTTAATATACGCTTGGGCCATCATGGCCCTTGCATCGGCATATTCCTGATCTTTCAGGTCTTCGATCCTCATTAAGCGTTTTAAGTTCTTAATGGCCAATTCCTCATTCTCTAGGCGTATATTTACTTTTTCCCTCCAGATACTGGCTTCGTTCAACTTATCACTTTCATCGTACTTCTTCAAAATATAGTTAAAGGCTTCCAAGGCGGGAATGTAGCGCTCATCAAAATAACGGGCCTTACCCAAAAGGAGAAAGGCTTCATCGGTCTGGGGGTTACGTTCAACCTCCTCGATATCCATACTATGCTTTTGAATGGCTTTGGTGGCCTTTTCTTCGGCGATAATAAAGTTGGGGTTGTTGTCCTCGGAATCCAGTTTCACCTGACCGCTAACGGACAACCGCTCTATGGGCAAGATTTCCCAATAATCATCCTGGTATCCCGCATTGAGTTCCTCCCGGCCTTTTTCAAAAGCGATCCCCCCATTATACAACACGTTGTATTTGGTGTTCATGCCGTGCCAATTTCTATTTATGAACGCGTCCTTTTTAGTGGAGCAGCCACTTGTCATGGTCACTACCGAAACGGCCAATAGGATAATTTTATATCGAAGCTTCAAAATTCTCTGTATTCGTACACCTAGTTAACTGAAAAACGACGTGATTATTATGCAGTTGGTCGATAAAATACAGTTTTGGCCATCGCTGGGGAACCCTTGATCTGAAAGAACGATTGGAATGGGGTAAAACCGGTGCCTTCAACTACTCATCTTCCGCGGTTTGCAGGTTGCCTGCAAAATAGCTTTCGAGCTCCCGTAGGGTCTCTGCGGAAGTTTGGATATCGCGAACCACCTCTCCTTTGTTCAGTACGACGATACGCTCGCACACCTCGGTGACGTGCATAAGATCATGGCTCGAAACCAAAACGGTAACTTCTTTTTGGGCCGCCATATCCTTAATGATCGCTTTTAACCTAATCTGGGTCGTTGGATCCAGATTGGCGAAGGGTTCATCCAAAATGATCACTTGGGGATTTCCGATGAACGATGCCACAATCCCTACCTTCTTTTGGTTTCCTTTGGAAAGATCGCGCAAATATTTCCGCTGCCCCAGTATCTCACCGTGGAAGAAATCCTCAAAATTAGCCAATAAAGCATTCACATCGGCCTTATTCTGGCCTCGGAGCTCACCGATAAAGTAAAAGTACTCTTCGGGTGTCAAATAACCGATCAAAAAGGATTCATCAATAAACGAAGCGGTAAACGGTTTCCAATCTTCATTGGCGTCCACTTGCACATTGTTATTTACGATTTGTCCTGTGGTAGGCTGGATCAAATCCAACAGCAAACTGAAATACGTGGTTTTTCCGGCACCGTTATTGCCGACCAGACCAAAACTCTGCCCTTTGGGGATTTCGAGGTGCTCAATGTTCAAAACCGTTTGGCTTCCATATTTTTTGGTCAGACCTTGTGTTGTAATCATCGTTCAATCAAATTTTATAACTATTCCGTGTGTATTGTTACTTACCAAAAACGACCTTAGCCATTCTGTTCCTTAAACCCGGCGATCATGGTGTATTTCCTTTTTCTATAGGCCTCGGTAATCTTGTCCAGCAAATTTTTTCGAAATGCAAAACCCATGATTCCCAGTGCCGATAGCGTAATTAGGGCCACCTCAAAGGAAACAAATGTCTTAAGTGTAAAATAAAGCACACTTGGCAAGACCATTAGGGGCAATATGACCAAAAATTGGGTGGCACTGGTGCCTTGCATGTTCCCTACCGCACTTTTTGTCAAATCTATCCTTTTTTTGTTGAAAGATCCAAAGAACAAAATGACCGGCACATTGACCCCTAGATTATAAAGGGCACAGGCGAAATTAAGGGCCAGGGCCTTCCAACCAAAATATACATAGGGAATGGAGAGTAAGAACATAACGGCTATACTCACCGAAATCAATCCGGCCTTACTTTCAAGGTATTTTCGAAGGGGAATATTCTGTGACATCATCATGCCATAATACTCACTGTCCCATGCCGGAATGAATTGGCCAAAGTTCGAAAGAAAAATACCGGTCATGAAAATACCCACAAAAAGGTAGATGGTGCTAGTTTCCCCATAAGAATCCATATTGTAAAAAAACAATCCATAGAACACCATTGCCAAGGAAATGAATACCTGCATTTTGGTTCGTTTGTTTCTCCAGATCAATTTTAAGTCCAGTTGCAAAAAAGGTGCGATATCCCCAAAACGTTTTGTCCAGGTTAAATCGGAAGTTTCGACTTTGACCGATTTCTTTTTTAGGGAAGCGTCGAGGTACAGTTTTTTTATAAGGAAGTTATAATTGACAGCATACGTCCCTATGGCCAATAGCAAGGGCGCCAATACCAGAATCGGGTGCCGATACAGGTTAAAAAACCATTGGCCCACGACCTCCTTTACGGGAAAAACATTAAAATATTCCAAACCATAGAGTGCCAATATCAGTGTGCCCAATAACCATAAGACCGTATCGCTCTTATTAATGATGAAGTTGGTGTAATTGATGGTGAGGATAATACAGACTATCGCAAAAAGCCAGCCCATTACCTGAAGTGCAGGATATCCTTGGGACAATAAAACCACCGAAAAAGGGACAGCAATAAAGAGGGCCAGGAAATTGTATCCAGACAGCCCGGATCTTGCCAAGATATAATGTGTGATCTTACTTTTGGTTATGGGGTATAGCAGCAGTGGTTTAATATCCATGACCGGTAGCTTTTGCATGAAATACCTAAAGAAAAGCTCGAACAACACCCAATACAATAGATAACCACTGACAATAAGCATGGGATCCGTATCCGGGTATGTTTTTTGAAGGATAAAATACAGGCCGATTCCCAAAACGGTAAAAGACACCATCATATAAACGGCGAAAAAGCCCACAATGATTTTTAGGGCAAGACCCTTCCCGAAATTGGATGACCTAAAGAACGATTTCCACTGGAGGTTAACAAAATGTTTGAACATACAGGTTGGTATTTTGTACTGATGGGTTAGTGTTTATCAATGTTTTTTTGTTACAATTAACTTGTATTTTTTTAATGAACCCATTTTTTATGGCTCCTGCTTTGCTTAGCTTTGCAGTTCATCAAATAGATTTAAGCATGACTCAGTTTCACTCTTTAACGGTTCAGCAAATTAAGCCCCTTACCCCAACTTCGGTGGCCATTACTTTTGAGGTACCTAAAGAACTAAAGCAGACTTTCGCCTTTGCTCCCGGGCAATATATCACCATTAAAAAAGAAATTAAAGGTAAGGAATTGCGTCGTGCCTATTCCATCAGCTCTTCCCCAAAGCGGGATCATATCACCATTGGGGTAAAAAAAGTGGATAAAGGTGGATTCTCCCATTTTGCCAATACCGAATTAAAGGTTGGGGATGTTCTGGAGGTCATGCCCCCCGAAGGGCGTTTTGTTTTTAAAGGAACCGACACGCCTAAAAAGGTGATCGCATTTGCCGCGGGGAGCGGTATTACCCCTATCATGAGCATTGTCAAAGAGGTTTTGGCCAATAACCCCAAGAACACTTTCGTATTGGTCTATGGGAATAAATCATATGCCGAAACCATGTTTTATAAGGATTTGGTAAAACTGCAACTGGACAATGCCGATCGATTTTTCATTTATTTCACCAACAGTAAAGTACGGGAAGAAGGTTCCTTGTTCGGGAGGATCGATACCTCAACGGTCAACTATGCCATAAAAAACAAGCATAAGAATATCGAATTTGACGCATATTATCTCTGTGGTCCGGAAGACATGATCAATACCGTAGGCAATACCCTTGAAGATAATGGGGTTTCGAAAGATAAAATCCATTTTGAGTTATTTTCAACCAGTACCGAGACCCTGGCAGAAGCTTCCCCTGTTGAGAGCGATGGCAAGACCCAAGTAACGGTTATCTTGGATGACGAGGAATATTCCCTTACCATGAATAAACATGAGATTGTCCTCGATGCCGTATTAAAACAGAATATAGATGCACCCTATTCGTGCCAAGGTGGTGTATGCAGTAGTTGTATTGCCAGGGTAACCGAAGGGAATGCCGAAATGGTAAAGAACCAGATCCTAACCGATGGTGAAATAGCGGAAGGATTCATACTCACTTGCCAAGCGCATCCTTTGACCCCTACTTTAAAGGTCGATTATGACGATGTTTAGGGTAAAACCATCTTAATCGCAAAGCCGTTCACAGACCACCCGGTTTGTACTGGGTCCAAGTGCCTTCAATATTAAGAAAAGCCATGCATTTCATCGAAGTTGTGAGGTAACCCATCTGTGTTTTCGTCGCTTTATACGTCCGTTTAAATTTAGGTTACCGACCCCACGGTCGGTTTTGCTTAACGATCCCATGGGATAAAAAACAATGTGGCTTTGTTAAGAATACGCCCTACTTTCGACTTAACTAACGTACGTTTTGACTAAATTTACGGGAGTACGATTTTTCAATGAACGCCTTGGACAAACATAATACGGCCATTTTGGTATTTGCACTCACTTCACAAGCGGAGTGCAAACGCAAGAAAATAGATAATTGCGGTACTTTGTTCAGTACGCTTTCCGAGCATAGTTTAAACATCGTTTCCAGAACAAAACTCCCTTATTTCCTTTTTACCGAAAAAGAGCAACATGGCGATTCTTTTGGGGAACGGTTTACGAATGCCATTCAAGCGGTATTCGATTTGGGTTTTGAACAGGTCATTACCATTGGAAATGATACGCCCCAATTAAAAGCCACACATCTCCTTAAAGCGGCGGAAAATGTAAAAAAGGATACGTTGGTCTTGGGTCCTTCCGCAGACGGTGGATTTTACCTTATGGGATTGCACCGCGAAAATTTCGATCGGGAAAAATTCAAGGATCTTCCTTGGCAACATTCGATGCTGGTGTCCCGATTGGTAACCGAATTTACCTTGGGCAACCGCCAAATTCTTCAGTTGGAAAGACTTTTTGATATTGACACCCGATGGGATCTTGGTATACTATCCAAGTTCTCGGGGCAGCTCACACCAAGGATCGGGCAAATTATCCTAGCCTTGACCAATCCGGAAGCATCCGTACAAACTTTTGAAATTTCCTTGAGCAACCAGTACTCTTCTCGAATACCCCAAAATAAGGGTTCACCCCTCAAGGCACAATCCCTTATGTAATACCGTTCGGTATACTTTAAAATTCAACTATTCACCGGTGATCCATGTACGATCCCTGCAATGCTGCAAGGGCATACCAGTCACCTTACAATTCATACTATCCACTAAAACACATTAAATGGCAAACTCATATTACGACCCAGCAGACCTTCGGAAATTCGGAAAAATAACAGAATGGAGTGAGGAAATCGGTACGAAATTCTTCGATTACTACGGAAAAGTGTTTGAAGAAGGTGCTTTATCGGCCCGAGAAAAATCATTGATCGCCCTAGCGGTTGCCCATGTGGTCAAATGTCCCTATTGCATCGATGCATATACCAAGGACGGACTCCAAAAAGGGATCACCAAAGAAGAAATGATGGAAGCCGTCCATGCCGGTGCCGCTATCGAAAGTGGTGCCACCTTGGTACACGGCGTACAGATGATGAACAAGTATAATAAATTATCCATGTAGTATACCGTTTTAGGCTTCAGATCGGGAGTTCATATGATCTGTTACCGAATACGGGATACCAAACACTGAATAGATGGCTACAAAATCATTAATGGCAAGACATAGTGAACTTGCCGAAAAAAATGAACAATTGAAAATACTCAATGGCGGTATTTTTGAAGCAGGGGAACTCCCCTATTTCAAGGATAAAATCGGGTTGACCGGACATTTTCCCTTAAGACCGAAAAAATTGGAGATCTTTCAGGTCAATGTAGGCTATATGTGCAACCAGGTTTGTGAACACTGCCATGTTGATGCAGGACCGGACCGCAAGGAGATCATGACCCGTGAGACCATGCAGTATTGTTTGGATGTCATTCGAAATACCGGGGCACATACCCTTGACCTTACCGGGGGCGCCCCTGAAATGAACCCGGATTTTAGATGGTTCGTTGAGGAGGCTGCCAAGGCCGGAATAAAGGATTTCATCGTTCGTTCGAACCTTACGGTCATAAGG
Source organism: Maribacter polysaccharolyticus (assembly GCF_028882255.1). Lineage (GTDB taxonomy): Bacteria > Bacteroidota > Bacteroidia > Flavobacteriales > Flavobacteriaceae > Maribacter_A > Maribacter_A polysaccharolyticus. The sequence continues at coordinate 160,074 of NZ_JARBUY010000003.1, read as the reverse complement.
GCCAATAAAAAATACCACGACCTCCCGGAGTTCTTTAAAAAACACAATGTGCATGTGGTATCCTCTATGCCCCATTATACCCGGGGCAAAACGGATAAGCAGCGGGGGGATGGCGTTTTTGATAAATCGATAAAAGCCTTACAGGAATTGAATGCCGTGGGCTATGGAATGCCCGATAGTGACCTTAAATTGGATTTGGTCTATAACCCTTCCGGTGCCTTTTTACCCGGGGATCAAATAGCGATGGAAAAAGATTTCAAAAAGGCGTTGAAGGAAGATTTCGATATCCAGTTCCATAATCTCTTTGCCATTACCAATTTACCGATTTCACGGTTTTTGGATTATCTCATCGCTTCGGAAAACTATGAGGACTATATGTATGCTTTGGTAGAGGCCTATAATCCCATGGCCATCGAAAACGTAATGTGTACCAATACCATTTCGGTCAGTTGGGACGGATGGCTTTATGACTGCGATTTTAACCAAATGCTCGATTTAAAGGTCGCCAGTAAGATCAAGCACATTAAGGATTATAATGAGGACCTTTTGAATGATAGGGACATCATTATCTCCCAACATTGCTATGGATGTACTGCAGGGGCCGGGAGTAGTTGCCAGGGAACCGTGGCCTAATTGGGGTTTTAAAGACCCGGTTCGTACGAATTGACCTACCCATTTATCCCTATAACCATGCACTTAAACCGACCGGGCGGTTTGTTGAAGTGCGCACTAATTAGGTAGTACATCGATATTTTTACATTTTAACGGTTTTTTCGTGATCCTCATCTTTTATTCCTGTGCATCACTTAAGGTTGGGGGTTCTTTGTTATAGACCCAACGGTCTAATTGAACCCTAAAACCCAAACTTATGGACAAGAACCTAAAACGCATGGCAACCATGCAACGTATGCAAGTCACGGGACTGGAATTGTTTTATAAAAACGGTTATTACAATACCAGCGTCGATGATATATTAAAAGAACTTAACCTCTCTAAAGGTGCGTTCTACTATCATTTTGACTCCAAGGAAGATTTCCTTATTGAAATCCTTGATAATTTATTGGCCCGTAAGGTCTACAGCATGTTGATCGAGCCCATCGAAGGCCATGACAATCCTTTGCATTTGATCACGAATTGTTTCGAAAACGCATTGGAAACGGCCGTACATAATGAAATGGACTGTGGTTTTATCCTGAATAACCTGATCAATGAATTTCGTGGTAAGAACGAAGCCATCACCCGACGTTTGAACGAAATCCTTCAAATATGGGAAGTTAACTTGGTTTCGGCTATCCAAAAAGGGAAATTCAACGGACATATCGATCGGCACGTAGATGCCGAAGGGATCGCCCTCTTCTTAATGAGTTCTTATATGGGGGTTCGAACCCTAATGGCCGAAGATGCACCAAGTGCCCGTAAATATCGATTTATGGCCCAATTGAAGCAGTACTTTAAATCCCTTGAGGTAAAACATTCCCCCCTTAAGGCATAAACCGGCTAGGTGTCCAAGAGCATGAAGATCTTTTCCAGGACTGCTTTGGGTGCAATGGATGACATTACATTTTCATACCCCTCGGGTACTTTATTCCCATAAATGGAGGTGGGTATCAAAGGATAGCGATCCTTGTCGGACAACAGTGCATTATCCAAATCCTGTCCGTAAGGATAAAATCCGGCATACGGATGCGTAACCCCCCAGAGCGTGATCGTGGGAATGCCAAAAAGCGCAGCCAAATGTGCATTTCCACTATCCATCGCCAGCATAAGGTCCAGGTTGGAGATTAGGGCCAACTCCTCTTCCAAGGTGAGTTTGCCCACCACCGAAAGGCAGTCGGTATAGGTATGGTCCCATTTTTCGAGGATTTCTTTCTCCTTGGGCCCGCCACCAAACAATACTATTTTATACTTATTGGTTTTATTTAGGCGTTGTACGACCTCTTCCATTAAACCCAGCGGATACATTTTACCCGAGAAAGCGGCAAAAGGGGCTATTCCCAACCATTTTCGTGAATTGCCCTCCATCATTCCAAGGCATTTTTCCGACAAGGTCCTTTTGGAAAGAAAATTGGTTTGGGGCAGCGTAAACGGATATCCCAATCGATCGAATACCTCCGTATACCGCTGATGTGTGGACTTCAGTGGCTTAAAAACCTTATCTTTTTCTGCTGTCAGGGCCTTTTTTTCCTTTCTGCCCTTATCAATTTGGACAAAAGGAATACCGGTTAACCCAAAATACCGTTTCAGGATATTACTCCGTAAGACATTATGTAGATCGGCGACGGCATCTATGTCCAATCCCTTCAATTCACGATACAACTTCCAAAGTCCGTAAACCCCTTTGTGTTTCCCGCCAACATCGGCCACATGGATGTCAACCCTTTGCAATCCCTTAAAAATTGGAGTAAAAAATGCTTTGGTAAGTACCGTCACCCTCAGTTCCGGATAGGTGTCCAAAAGTGATTTTATTACGGGCACGGTCATTGCCACATCCCCCATGGCGGAGAGTCGTATGACCAAAAGGTGCTTACCGTTATCCATAAAGCGAATAGAAAAATTACTTTTGTCCGCGCAGCACTGGGTTCAGTTCTTCGTCGTTATACATTTTCATTTGCTTGTATACCTTCATATACTTTTGACCTGCTTCAATGGCACTTAGCAATTGGTCAATGGCCGTGGATAGATCAACACGTTGCTCTAGCAATACCTCTAATTTTTCATGGCACTTTTTTATATGTTCTGGTGATGCATCCTTTCGTTCCGCCTCTTCCTGCATATGATAGATCTTTAAGGCCAGGATAGACAAACGGTCTATGGCCCAAGCCGGACTCTCGGTGTTGATCACCGCGTCCGAAGCAACTTCTACCGACTGGTATTTTTTCAGGAAATAGCTATCGATATATTCCACCAAATCCGTACGGTCCTGGTTACTGGCGTCGATTTTTCGTTTTAGGACCAATGCCGCTACCGGATCGATCTCCGGATCCCTGATAATATCCTCATAGTGCCACTGCACGGTATCTATCCAGTTTTTACGGTACAGCAAATGCGCTATATCATCCTTTGGATATGGGTTTTCAAAAGGTTGGTCCACGGTATCTATCTCGTGGTATTTTACAATACTTTCCTGAAAAACACGATTGGCTAATGAACTGAACATCCGATATAATTTTATACCCGCAAAGATACCCTTTATTTGCTAGATAAGCATGGTGGATACAAACACAATAAAAGGCACTAAAATTGAAATTGCCAATACGATTTCCCTGAATTTTTCCCGCTTTATGAGCTCAACATAGTTGGTCATCAAAACCGCAGTCGGGAAAAAAGTAAGTAGAATGGGGTAATGCCCTTGGGAGGGGGAGGAGATGAGTACATCGACAACCAAACCGATGATAAGGAAAAAGACGATGATCCGGGTAGTTACGATCTTCCCGACCCCTGAGTTCCCCAATTGGATAAACGTTAAAATCGTCAAGACGAACAGCCCCAGAACATAAACGATCCATTTGGTACTGTTGGCCCAGTCCAATATATGTTCGGGGACGAACAATACCTTAAAGGTGAAATGGGCGGGAAGGAATTCCAAATCATCGGTCAGGGCCAAATACCCCGAACTCAGTAAAAGTACGGCAAAAAAAGCGGCGAAGGGCACCAACCAATTCCTGAAATTCTTGGGATCATAAATATATATGGCCATAAATACCACAAGGAGATAGAGAAGGGCCCAGTCATAAAATAGACTGGCAAAAAGTATCCATAGCGACGCATCGAAGATCTTGACCTTAATACTTTTTAAAGAGCGCATACTTACCAACCTCCGTATGGCCAAAAGCACGAAAAATCCGCTTAGAACGGCCTTATTATCGATCAAGGTTTCTGGAAAAAGAACCATTAAAAGGGCAAAATACAGGATGGTGTATGAATTTGCCTGGGAGATTTTATTGCGTTTAACAATAAAATCGACGATCATGACCGAGAAAATCAAAACGCCCAATACGGCAGTTTGCCAAACGATTTCCTCAACAGTATATATCTTTTTAAAGCGCAAAAAATGAACAAGCCAATAGAACAGAAACAAAAAAGCAACTACAATAATGTGGTTTACAGGTTTTGTTTTTCCAAAAATACTTGCAATCATCCTCGGTTTTTATATTTTTGTCTTGTAAATATACTATAAGATGAAGGCATTTTTTGAAGGCATACAGGATTTATTTGTGAACGGACTTTTCTGGCCCTATGACTTTTTAAGGTTTACCAAGAACTGGTGGGCGGCCAATACCGTTAACTGGATATTCATGATCATCTGCTTTGCGGCCTTCGTTTATTGGATGCTCGAACTTAAGAAATACAACGATAACAACGAAGAGGACAAATCCTGTACCGCACATTCGTACTTATAGGTCGAACCCGATATCTTTCCTAAAGTTCATTTTCTCAAAACATATCTTATCGATACTTCGGTAAGAGGTTTGTAGTGCGTCCTTAAACGTATTGCCATAGGAGGTAATCGCCATTACCCTACCGCCATTGGTGACCACTTTACCGTCTTTAAGATCGGTTCCGGCATGGAATACAATGGAGTCCTCGATATTCTCAAAGCCCATTATCTCTTTTCCTTTTTCATAAGCTTCGGGATACCCTCCGGACACCAACATGACCGTTGAGGCCGTTCGCTCATCGATCTCCAAATCGATAGCATCCAATGTTTGATCCGCTACCGCCTGAAATACCTCCACCAGGTCGGTCTTTATTCTCGGGATGACCACTTCGGTCTCTGGATCGCCCATCCGAACGTTGTACTCGATCACATAGGGATCGTCCCCTATTTTGATCAGTCCAATGAAGATAAATCCTTTATAGGGCAAATCATCCTTTTTAAGCCCCTCTACGGTAGGTTTAACCACGCGCTCGTGTATCTTGTCCATAAACGCCTTATCTGCGAAAGGAACGGGTGAAATGGCGCCCATACCGCCCGTATTCAATCCGGTATCCCCTTCACCGATCCGTTTATAGTCCTTGGCCGTGGGCAAGACCTTGTATCCCTTTCCATCGGTAAGTACGAACACGCTTAATTCGATGCCCGATAAAAACTCCTCGATAACCACCGTAGTACTGGCCGCACCGAATTTGGCATCGACCAACATGGTCTTCAACTCATCCTTGGCCGCTTGCAAATCGTTCAAAATAACCACCCCTTTGCCCGCTGCGAGTCCGTCGGCCTTTAACACATAAGGCGGTTTAAGGGCGTCCAAAAAGGCATACCCTGCTTCCAGGGTTTCAGAAGTGAAACTTTGATAGGCTGCCGTAGGGATATTATGTCTTAATAGAAATTCTTTGGCGAACTCCTTGCTCCCTTCCAAAGTGGCCGCTGCTTTTTGGGGTCCGATTACAGGGATATCCTTGAGCTCGCTGTCGTTCAGGAAAAAGTCATGGATGCCATTTACCAATGGATCCTCGGGACCTACGATCACCATATCCATGTTCTTGGCAAGAACGGCCTCCTTAATTTTATCGAAATCATTGACCCCAATGGCCAAATTGGTGCCAATCTTGGCCGTACCCGCATTTCCAGGGGCTATATATAGGTTGGTTAATTTTGGGCTTTGAGCGAGTTTCCATGCGATGGCATGTTCGCGACCTCCCGATCCAAGAATAAGAATGTCCATAATAAAAGTTTGGGCAAAAATACGGTTTGAGCATTTAAAACCCGCCCTCTTGTGTCAATAAAATTGTGAGGAAACAAACAATAGGACCCGTTGCTTCTTATTTATTCCTACTTGAAAAATCGCGGTGTTCGGTCTTTTCCAGCTCCTCTTTTGAAAGGGTTTTGAAGTAATCGAACGTCTTCTTCATGCCTTCTGCCCTACCCACTTTGGGCTCCCAGCCTAAAATTTCCTTCGCTTTTGAAATATCCGGTTGCCGTTGTAGGGGATCATCCTGTGGCAGTTCTTTATAAATGACTTTTTGATCGGTTCCCGTCAATTTTATGATCTCCTCGGCAAAATCCCTGATGGTTATCTCATTCGGATTCCCAATATTCACCGGGTAACTATAGTCGCTCATCAACAACCGATAAATCCCTTCTATTTCATCATCCACATAACAGAAAGACCGGGTTTGTGACCCATCACCGAAAACCGTAAGATCTTCACCTCTTAGAGCCTGCCCCATAAATGCAGGAATGACCCGACCATCATTGAGTCGCATTCTTGGGCCATAGGTATTGAAAATACGTACTATTCTTGTATCTAATCCATGAAACCTATGATACGCCATGGTAATGGACTCTTGGAAGCGTTTGGCCTCATCATAGACCCCTCTGGGGCCAATGGTGTTCACATTCCCATAATATTCCTCCGTCTGCGGATGCACTAATGGATCCCCATATATTTCCGAGGTAGATGCTATAAGGATTCGGGATTTCTTTTCACGGGCAAGTCCCAAAAGGTTATGGGTTCCCAAAGCACCCACCTTTAAAGTCTGGATCGGAATCTTTAAGTAATCTATCGGACTAGCGGGAGAAGCGAAATGCAAAATATAGTCCAATTTTCCCGGAACATGAACGAATTTGGTCACATCGTGGTGGTAAAACTCAAACTGCTCCAATTTAAAAAGGTGTTCAATGTTCTTAAGGTCACCTGTAATCAGGTTGTCCATGGCTATGACATGAAACCCTTCATTGATAAATCGATCACATAAATGTGATCCCAAGAAGCCTGCGGCGCCCGTGATCAAGATTTTTTTCATAGGTATATCTGTTCTTTTTAATCTAGGAAAGTAAGAAAATAAAGCTTAACTCTATAAAAATATCCGGGCTTTTTTTAAAGGTCTTCTCAATAATTCGAATCAATAAGCCTTTTCTTCTCCTTTAATTATATTTATACCGGTTTGTATCATTATCTTAACATCTAACCAAATCGACCAATTTTCGATATAGAATACATCGTACCTGACCCTATTAATAATATCCTCTTCCGTTTCTATTTCCCCCCTATACCCTTTTGTTTGAGCCAATCCTGTTATTCCGGGGTTGACATGGTGCCTCAACATATATTTCTGTACGGTCGTATTATATTCATGATTCTGGCGCCACAAATGAGGTCTTGGTCCTACGATCGACATATCCCCCATCAAAACATTGAAAAATTGCGGCAATTCATCAATACTTGTTCTTCTTAAAAAAGCTCCAAGACGCGTAATTCTAGGATCGTTCCTTGTTGCGGACTTCTCAGTATTATCGTTCGTATGCATGGTCCTGAACTTATAACAGTGAAAACCTTCTTCATGGAACCCAGGCCTATTTTGTATGAAATAAACGGGGCCCTTGGAATCCAACAGAATTAAAAACCCAATGATCGGAAATAACCAAGAAAGTATGAATACGACCACAAAAAACGAAATCATGAAATCAAAAAGCCTTTTATAAAATCGGTTAAAAGGATCGTCTAAAGGGATTTTTCTTAGGGATAATATGGGCAAATACTCGTAATAGTACTCCAATTTTAATTCTTTCGTAAAAATTTCCCTGTTATCAGGGATAAATTTTAAGTATATCAAATTATTATCGGCATAGTTAACGAACTGGGTAATTTCATTATTCTTAAGTTGTTGAACCGAACAATAGATTTCGTCAATACTATTCTCTTTAATAAAATCCAAGCATTTTTGAGTGCTGAAATCAGCTGTTTTTGGGTCAAATTGATCTATTAATTGAAAACCATTTTCAGGATGATCTGCAAACATTTTAATAAGTTGCTTTGTCTTTTCGTTTTCACCTACAACAACAACTTTACGAATTCTTTCTTTCGCCCTTTTCCAAAAAACCTTTAAAAAATAATACATAAGGAATTTCAAAACAAGAACCGATCCGAAAACGGTGATAAAAAAAAGTCCCAAATTCAACCTACTAATATTGGGTTGCTTAAAAAACCCTATAAAAGCATAGAGGATTAAAAAAAAGAAAAGAAATTGTCTTACAAGCAGTTTCGCAATACGCTGCGCCTTTGAAAACCTATTGATCTCATAAAATTTGGTCTTAAATGACAGAATAATCCATGCAACAGTAATATAACCATGAAACAATACTGGGAATTCAAAAAGTATAGGCAGCGTAAATGCAAAGACATTAATTATTATAAGATCCAAGATTAGTAAAATTGGATGTATAAAACCTGAGTATCTACCTTTTTTAAAAATCATAAATTCAAAAATACAGCAAATTTCATAGTAATTGATTTTTTTCCGGCAACTTCAATCTTTTTGCTTTTCTAGCTGATGTATACTTGGAGATTTATCAGCAACAAAGGCCATTGAAGTTTTCTGTGACGATATATTTACAATCGTATAATAATTTTTGATTGACCTAACTAATTATTGCTTAGAAATAGAACAATACTTAATAGTTAGACTTTTACCCCTTCGCTTTTATTCTATATTCGCAAGTTTTTTATAAAAAGCCAACAAAATTTTGAATTGGTGATCAGATATCGTTTAAATAATCTTTTTGGATTTTGAACAAGTCTGTAAAACCATTCCATTCCTATAGTTTGAATTAATTTTGGGGGCCTCTTTTCTTGACCGATAATGGTATTTATCGCATTCCCAATACCCAAACAAACCGCATTGGTATAGTTGGCATTATTAGACATCCAAATTTCTTGTTTAGGACATCCTAAAGAAACCAATAAAATATTGGTTCCACTATCTTTGATTTCTTTAATATAACTGTTAGTTTCCTCTTTTGACAACTTTCTAAACGGAGGAGAAATTAAACAGCCTATTTTGAGCTTTGGAAGTGTATTAGTAACAGATACTTTAAACATATCTAAGTTTTCCGCTGTATTACCATATACAGATACTACTAAACCAAGATTACTGACAATTTTAAGTAGTTCTGGAGTTAAATCCATACCAGCCAATCTTTCTTGATTAGACTTATTTAAATAATTAAACGCCCATTTTACAGGCACACCGTCCGTTACAGCCCAATCCGCATTTAAAATGGCATTTTTAAGCTCAATGTTCTTTTGGGATTCTACAGTCATATGAACATTAACGGCACAGAGATAAGAAGACTTTCTAGCCGTTGCTTTCTCTATTAACCCATTCAATAAATCATGTCTAGATATGTAATTAATATCTAAACCTAAGAGCTTCTTTTTCATTAATAGTTTTCTAACCTTTTTACTTAGTTATAGTTATTTTAGGTTGCTTTGGATTATAACAAAGAAACAATCCAAAGAAAAATGTAAATAACATTATTCCTTTTTCCCTCACTAATACAGATTCTGTCAATCCATTAACCATGAAAAATGTCAAAATTAACAAAAGATGGATGTTTTTATACCTACTGGACTTATATAAAATGAGAATTAATATGGTCATAAGTAAAACAAAACCAAAAACACCCAATTTTAAAAATACATCAAGGTAAAGATTGTGCGAATTAAAGACTGCGCCATTTTCTCTTGTAAAGAACAATAAAGACTCGTACTTATGCTCCCTAAAGCAATTATCTAAATAATCTTGAGCACCAGAGACACCGGTTCCCAACCAAAAATGATTTGAAATACCTTCTAATGAACAATTCCAAGTCATGAACCTTACAGCTAGACCTTCATATGACCAATTTTCCTGAAAATTAAACTCTGTATTAAAATTGATAACATAATCAATTCGTAACCTAAAGGAAGAATTATAATTATAGTTGACAGCAAATATTATTGTAAACAACAATAACAGACCAACTAAAAACTTCCTAGAACGCACTATACCTAGAACCCCTAATGACACAAAAGTGGCTAATATTGTAGTCCTAGAGCCCAACAAGAACAAAAACAACAATAAAAAAACTACCCCTACTACATAAATTAATGATTTTCTACTATTCTTTTTTGAAAGAAATTCTGAGGTTGCCAGCAAAATGGCCAGGCCTACAAATAAAGAAAAATATATAGGTTCATGATTTACTAAGACAGATGATAGATTTGTGTAAGCAATATCCTTTAATGTTAGGACAGTATTTGCTTTTAAAACCATTCCACTAATGGCTATTAACAAAGACGCTAAACAAAGAATAGAAACGGAATGGATATACAGGTTAATAATCTTCCTTATTTGGTTATCCGTTGTCTTACCTATCATAATCTTCATCATTACAGGAAGAATCAAGACGGTTAACATTCTTAAAACATAATGAAAACCTTTTGGATCATTTAGCAGTACCCCATTTAAAAGAATCATACCAATGAATGCCAAACACAAATAAAAAAGCAGACTAGCCTTTTTTAAACGTGAAAATATACGTTTATCGATTATTGCATTTTGAATGATAAAGAGAATACCACCAAATATCAAAATATTCATAAAAGCATTACTCCATGGTAAAACCACTGCCATGCTAATTAAATATCCAAATGCAAAATATTGATTTTCTTTCAATTTATTCTATTATTTGAGGTTGGTTATACTTAGGGTTATCCTAATATTAAAACCAAAGTTGGAAATATTGTTTGTATTATTTCTAAATTGTTTTTGAAAAAAGCGATACCAAAAAAAAGAAACAACAATTAAATAAAAATACCTTCTTTTTTTCTTTCTTATCATCTAATCTAGAGTACTTACTCCTAAGTTTTAAAATATACCCTAAAAATACCAAGGAGACTGATCTCCTCCCGATAAACCGGACAGTTTAGAACTAGGGGATTATGGGCGAATAAATTTTTAACTTTAAATAGGTTTCTTTGGTTTATGATAAAGTACTTTTAATAAAATAAGTCCTGGAAAAATAGCCTGCGCCATTTCTAAGTAATTTTCAAAAAATGATATCCCAACTAGAAAAAAAGAAAGTAACAAAATAAAAAGATTTTTCTTTTTTAATATCTGCTCTTTTTCTGCCTTGTATCTTATACTTAAATTCGTTACAAAAACAGCAACTAGCAGAAAAATAAAGGAAAACAATATTAATCCCAATTCAGAAACAAGGCTTAATAAAGAGTATACTGGTTTATTCATCACAGAAAATCCGTAACCTTCATTTGTTATGCTTTCAATCCAAAAAAATTTCAAATTTTTTTCAAAAATTTTTGTTTCATTTCGTATTCCTAAAGGTACTTTGAATTTTTTTGTGGTTTTATCATAAAAGTAATTCCCGGATAAAACCAAAGAACTTCTACTGGAATATTGTCCAAGCCCATACCCCAAAAAAAAGTCCTTTGGAGAATCCAAAAGTGCTGTAAAGGTTTTTATAGAAGATTTCATTTTTAAATTTTCAGATTCAACTATTTGTTTTTTATAACCTGAAATACTTGAGAAATTCCTAGGTGTGACAACAAATAACAAAACAAAGAAAACTAGCACTGGAATTAAGAATTTTATAGCCTTTACTGTATTTAGCAATAGATATGTTCCAAACATAGCGGCAATAACGGAAAGACTTAAATGTATGGCCGAAGCCAGTAATATTGCGGAAAAACCAAATAATAATACCCATTTGTTTTTTCTTAACGCTAGCATATAGTACGCCAACAATAAAATTGTAAGATTAATAACAAAATACACATTTGAAAAACCAACTTCGTTGTTATTAAACGAAAATAAATTTATTGTCCCCTGAACATAGTCCCCAGATGCAAGGTCAAATCCTTTACCTACAAATATAATCTGTAAAATACCTATCCAAGATTCTATAATGATGACCCACTTGATAAAAGGTATATATTTTTTATTGAAATAGTCCATATTAAGCATTCTAGGAGCTTTTGCAACAAACAGAAAAATAAAAGAACTATAAAACAAAACTCCAAGAGTAACGTTTAAGAAGAAAAAATCTCTTTCTCTAATGAAGTAATATATTATTACATAGCCAATTAAAGAAATGAAAAAGATAACAAGCCTTGCAAAAGAGTATATTTTTGGGTTGTTTTTTAAATACCAGAAGATGGCAGAAAATGGCAGGAAAAAAATAACTGCTTTGGGCAAAGGGGAGAAGCAAATTATAGTCGAGAAAACGAAAATTTCATAATATGTTCTTTGCAACCTTAAATCTTGGTCCATGTCCATTGTTTTAAAGTATTGACCAATAAATAATTTTGTATTACGAATATGACTAGCTTAGTTTTATTATTAGCTCCTATTTTTTTCATAAATTTCTAGGAGCACACATTCGAAACTTCATTCCCAAATTTTTTGTAATAAGAGATTTCTTGAAATTTATTTATAAAAATCTCTCTTCCTTTATTACCCATATCTATTCTCAGCTCATTGTTTTTAATTAACACTTCTAGTTTATTCGCTATTTCGCTAACATTGTTAATATCAAGAAGAAAACCAGATACACCATCCTCTACAATATCGGGTATTCCTCTCCAAAAAGTACTTACAATTGGCAAGGAATATTGCATGGCTTCAACTAATACAGTACCAAAAGTTTCACATTCATAATAAGATGGAAAACAAAAAATATCTGAACTTCCATATTCTTTCCATTTATCTTCTCCTGTTTTTATTCCTACTAGTGAAACATGTTTCTGTAAACTTTTATTTTCCTTTAATATAACTGTTATTTCTTCTTCAAAAGAAAGACAGTCAAACTTTCCCATAATTTTTAAATGGAAAGAAAGCTTTTTTTCCATGAGGATTTTAGCAGCGTTAATAAGGTCTAGAACTCCTTTAGACTTTTTAACAGAACCTACATAAAGTATTACCGGAACTTCATTATTTGTAACATTATATTTTTCATTAAAAAAATCCTTTAACCCATAAGGAATTACAATATCCTTTTTCGCTTTAAAAAACAAACCATCCTCTGGATTTCTCCTAGATAAACGTATAGTTAAATTAGGTTTTGCATAAACCCACCTTTTCGCCAAAAATTTTAAAACTGAATTGGATTCTGCAATTTTTTCTGATATACCACCTGCGTGAAAATGAAATATGGTTTTAGAAAATAAAAATCGTGTTGCTCCCAATATTATAATATCTCTTATAATGGGAATAAAATCCGGACCAGCTGGCGGGTAGTAAAGATTTCTAACATTGTATCGGATACGATACCAAAAAATGCTTAAAATTATTCTTGGAAGTAATAAAATTTTCAAAAAACTAAACTTTCCGATATTTGTTTCATCTGAAAACCTCATTCTTATGTGATATATTTCTAGTTCACTAAAATCATACTCCACCAAATTTTTTATCATTATAGCCTGTCCATGATATGGGGGTGGGGTTTGTCCAACAATTAATATTTTCTTTTTCACGATACTAATTGTTTAATATTATTTGTACACATTTATTTATATTTTCCATACCTAAAACAGAAGGATCTTTTTTAAAGTTATTATAATTCCCTTCATGAAGGGAATGATAGCTTGATAAAAGGAACCATTTAAGGTTTAAGTCATTAATTGCAATGCTTTCGTTTTTTTTTATTTTATCATATAATTCACCATAATTACTAATCTTGTCCGCAAAATCGTATATATCATAAAATACATTCCCAAAAACGTATACCGGTTTTTTAGACACAATGCCTTCAATTCCCGTTGTGTTGGTAAGTGTTATGATTCCTTTTGCTTTTTTTATAAGGTTAAAAGTATTTTCGTAAGGAGAAATCAACTTTACATTTTCTATCCTCTTTAACTTTCTTAGTTCTGACAATCTCCTTGTTCTGTACATAGAAGGGTGTTCCTTTACATATAAATAAGTGCCTAATGGGATATTTCTTGCGCAATTCTTTATATGATCTAATTGGTCCACATAATTTTGGGCAAAAACCAAGGTGGAAGCCTCTGGTTGAAAATGAAGGGGCAATAAAAAATAATCATCATTAGGATCTGTCTTTGAAAAATTATATTTAAATAGTATTTTTTTTAAAGGAAACACCATATTATTTAATACACCCAATATTTTTGCCCCAATTCGATAGTCAATAGCTACGGGCATCTTTCTATCGTGAAAATAAGCCAATAGGTTTGGCCAAAGCCTTACTATTTTTATTCTTAATTCCTTAGTAATTACTTCTGAAAATTTCTCGGCTTTTCTATTTACAGCTTCATAGTCTGGGGTTTTATTTTCAAGAAGTGATTCCAATAGTCTATTATCATAATCTGTTATTGTCCTGCTTCCTTTCTTATATTCCTGATATACTTTTTTAAGACCCTGCCTTTGGCCATAAACATCGTCTATTGTAAGTTTGTTTGTATATCTCCCATGGGCAAAAGTAGCATATTTAACACCTTGGCTTTTTGCTACAAAATAATAAATAAGATCTACCATACACGCTAATTCCCCATATACAATTGATATGGAGTTTTCACTAATTATATTCAAAGCGTGCTTAGTCATCAAAATAGCATGTATTTTCTTCTTCTTACTATTAAGTACTTTTATATATCTATCGGAATTAATTATGAAGTGATAAGGTATGTTGTACTTATTCTCTAATATCTTAATTTCTCTATCAATAAGGGAAATATCTTTCTTTAGATATTCTTTATAAACTTCCCTATTTTCTTGCTGGTAAAAAAATGTCTTTTGTTCAGTGTTTTTATAAAAAAGCGAGTGCCTTTTACTAAATATAGTGAACATCGGATTGTGTCCCAACTCTTTTAGTCTCTTGGCAATTCTAATATGCAATTCAGGTTGAAGGCCTAGCAATAGTATATTTTCACTTCTCATTTTAAGAATAAACAAATTTGTACTTAATAGACAATATAACTTTTAAAGAGAACAATAAAACAAAAGTAAACAATGTGCTTAACGAAGCTCCCATAATACCCATTTTAGGTATAAAAATAAAATTCAAAACCAAATTAAAACACATACACAAAACACTAATCCATATATTTATTTTATCCTTTTCAAGTATATACAACTTATAATGAAAACTTATTGACAGCCCATAGAAAGACCCTCCCAATAACAATAAATACAATGAAATTATATCATCTAATAAATTATCCTTCTCCATTAATTTAAATAAAAATGGTGCTACTCCTACAATTAAAAGCGGGAAAACAAGTGAACTCAAGAGAACAAGGTGATTGAATTTAGAATATTCTTTTTTAAAGGTGTCAGATTTGACATTGTACAATTCTACAAGTTTTGGGACAAACATAACAACCAAAACAGTAGCTATAATTTGTTCAATTACATTTGTGAATTGGTAATATGTTGTATATACCCCCACTGCAATCTTATCTGAATAATAATCTAACATAAACCTGTCAGAAAAATTAATAATGAGAAACGACATTGAGCTCAACATAAACATAGAAGCAAATTTTATGTCCTTAACAATTTTAAACTTCCCTATTTTGTACTTTATAACAGATTTCCCTACTATTAACTTTATTCTATAAAAACCTACAAAAGAGCAAATAGTGGATATAACTATCCAATAAAGTATATATCTTTTAAGAACTATACGATTATCTACGAAGAAAAAATCTAAAAAACTTATAAAGACCCAGGCAATATTTTTTACTCCAAAAATCAGACTGGCAACTACTGGTTTTTTAAGTGCGTTAAGAATTCTATGGTTCTCCAATGCCCAATGCTCTATTATTATTAATAAAATTAAATAAGGAATATATTTAGGTGGTATAAAATCAGTTAAATAAAAACATAAGGTCATTAATGGTAAAACAAATAGATAGGAGTATTTATATAAAATCAATTGTCTTTTAATGTAAGTGGCCGCATCTTTGTTTGATTTGGCAATTTCTCTTCCATTTCTTACATGAAATTCAAAACCCAATAAAAAAACAACTATTCCCAAAGAAGAAACAATAATTCCATATTCCCCTATTACTGATGTATCTATAGCATACTTTCCTAAAAAAAAAACAAACAAAAATTTAGTTATAAGAGAGATTCCCCTTATACTTATCAACAGGAATGACTTACCTAACATTAACAAAGCTTTTTTGATGCATATAGACTCTCTTGCTTTTTATATTTTAACTAAAATATAATATTACTATTTTCTGCTAAACCTTAAATCCTTCCATTTAGAACTCAGACTAAAGATTTAAAAATTAATGTAATAATTCGAATTTATTGAATAGTTATAATTTACAAAAATATGCTTATATTACTTAAATATCCGCGCGATACAAAAGGCCTCTGCCAATGGCTTACCAACCATAAGGCCCCCTGTGCTTCGCTAAAATGGTCAATGCTCCAGGTGACTTTGGGTACAGGAACTCTCTTTTTTGAAATTGATAGCCTTTTATTTTTGGCTTAATATGCTTTTCGCTTATTTCAAAAATAAACTGACAATAAATTGTTTTATTTCAGTAGAAAAAATCCATTCATTTCTGAAGGTATTTCAAAAATTATAATATACGGGTTTAATCATTTATTAAAGGCCTTGTTATTTTTATTTCTGCTATCAAAACTATATTGATTGCTATTGGTATAAAGCCCCTTCGAACCTTTTCTTTCACTCCTGGATTAAATCAAACTCCAAAGGAGTCCCCGCTTTTTTAGCTATAAGAAACGTTTTACCCAACAAATCATTATAATATTTTGGATGTATTCCATAACCAGGCCGAATTGAACGTACATTATCTTCGCTTATTACGTCTCCGGCTTTAACATCTTTGACAATAAAAAGAGATCTTGCAAACTTTCTGTTATTTTTTACTTTTTCAGAAATTTCATAAGATACTTTTCCTAATAGTTTTTCTGTATCTCTGACACGGTTTACCATTTCTGTAAATTCATTAACATCTAAAGAAAAATCAGCATCTGGTCCTCCTATACTCTTGTCTAAAATAAAATGCTTTTCTATTACCTTGGCTCCTAGAGTTGTTGCTACTGTCGGCGCTAAAGAACCATATGTATGGTCACTAAACCCTACCTCTACTTGAAAGCGCGTTTTTAAATCTGGAATCGTATTTAAATTCGCTAATTCTAAGGGAGCAGGATATGAAGATGTGCATTTCAATAAAATAATATCATTATTACCAACGCTCCTGCAAGTATCTACAGCTAATTGGATGTCTTCCTCTTCTGCTATTCCAGTAGAAATTATAATAGGCTTTCCTTTTGATGCGGCATATTCTATTAATGGAATATCTTGAATCTCGAATGAGGCTATTTTATAAGCTGGAACATTTAAATCTTCAAGAAAATCTACCGCCGTAATATCAAAAGGAGATGAAAAACAAATTAATCCTTCTTCCTCCGCTACCTCAAACAGTCTTTTATGCCACTCCCAAGGAGTATAAGCCTCCCCATACAGTTCATAAAGTGTTTTACCATCCCATAAAGTACCAACTGTAATTTTAAAGTGTTCGTTATTAGCATCTATAGTCATGGTGTCTGGAGTGTATGTCTGAAGCTTAATGGCATCAGCTCCCGTTCTTTTTGCAGCTCTTATTGTTTCGATCGCAACATTTAAATCCCCATTATGATTTGCAGATAATTCTGCTATAATAAAACAAGGATTGTTATTTCCAATTTGCCTATTTCCTATTTTCATATTTGTATTACTTAGTGTTTATTTTTTATAATTAGTCAACATTTCTAACAATACAAAAAGCCTCTGCATATGTTCTACCAACTGAAATACCTCTTTGTTGTGCCAAAATAGTTAATGCCTTTGGTGATCTTGGATGTGGAAATTCTCGCTTTTCAAATTTATAAGATTCCATCCCCCTAATTTTTGCTTCAATATCTTCTTCGCTAACCGAAATGTAAAAATTAGGGATAAAATGTCTTGGATCGGATGAAGCTCTCCACTCAGTACCCGAAGGTGTTTCAAAGGTGATAATCGTTTTTGCTTTTTCATGCTCCATGGGTCTAGTGGCAGTTATTACTGCTTCAAAAGTTCTTTGATGGTCTACATTGACGTCTCCTCCATGATGAGTAAAAATTATCTCAGGATCAAAATCAGCTTTTTCCTTTTCCACAACTTTTATGATGTCTAACAGTGCAATAGAATCAAATCTATTATCTGGGAAATCGTAAATACCAACAGATTCATATCCTATTTGGGAAATCGCGTCTTCTATATTTTGTTTATGTTGTTTTAACTCGTCTTTCCATTTTTCGGCATCACGTTGATCTGATCTACTAGTTATCCCTTCTCCTAAAATAACGGCCCTTATTTTACAGTTGTGTTTTTTAATAAGTAGATGCATACTAGCTCCTAGCCCTAATAGTTCATCGTCAGGGTGTGCAACAACGACAAGTATTTTTTTATTTTTTAGTGATTCTAACATCTGCAATTATAGATTTATCTGCTTTTAATGACGCTCTTGTAAATTCCAATTTTAATCTTTCAGTTTCTAAATAGGCATGTGGATAACCATCGGCATCTAACATTCTAATATGATTAAATATATCTTCTAATTCCTTTAAGTCTTCTATTGAACTCATTTTAGGCGTTCTCCTTTTAAATGTGGTAATTTTGCCTTCTTGCTCTGATAAAATAGGGGATTCATTTTTAATTTTAATTATCATATTGTAAATAATATGATTGGCTCTGATAAAAATCTCTTCTGCAGTTCCATACAAGCCTAACTCACTTTTTAAATAGATTGGTCCAGCATCCAATTCTTTTACAACTTTAATTGCAGAGATTTTTGTATGCTCTAACCCATTAGCAATAAGATTTTGCAGAGGACTCCCTCCTCTACCGTATGGTAAATCCGTCATATGAAAAACAACGCAGTCAAAATTTATAAAAATGGATTCTGGAATAATATAAGACCAATGCGGTATAAAGATTTTCTCTGGCTTAATTTTCTCAAGAACCTCTAAATTAAAATCTTCTTTTCTTGAAATATAATGCCAATTAGATTCTGGCGCATCCAATTTAAGCCTCTCAACTAAATCTATATTCCAAGCTTTACTCGATAATATAATATAATTAGATGCCATCTTTGTAAATTTTTATAATGTATTTCTGCCCATTTTTCTCAAAAAATGCCGGATATCGGTCATTATCAACTATTCTTAGTAGATTAAACTGCTCATCAATTGATTTATGAATATCTAATGCACTATCATTGGGGCCTCTTTTGGTATAATAAGTAGATACGCCTTTTTGCGATTTTCCTGAAATTCGGGTTTTATTTCTTATAAATTTTATTATTAATTCAATTGTTTTTAGCCCCTGTTGGTGTTTTATCTCTGTTAACAATTCATGTCCAACTAATTCTATATAATCTTGCAGATAGATTTTTCCAGCATCCACTGCTACAGCTGCTTCAAATAAAGTTATCGGTATTTTATTTTTACCTTCTAAAATTTGCCATGTAAGTGGAGACCACCCTTTACCTTTTGGCAAGTCACTTTCATGAATCACTAAGTTATGGGAATTATAATCTAAATTTTTGAAGATTTTTTCACAAGCTAAAAGAAACAATAAATCTCCTTTTACAACATCTTCATGCTTATGTAAAAGGGTTGCTTTAAGTCCAAATTCATTATAAATTTCTAAAATTAATTGCTTTGAATACGGTAGGATCCAAGAATATGGATTATCGACTAAAATCTGAATTTTCATTAACTAATCTTTTTAATAATGTCCAAGAATCGTTCTTTTTGATTTCCATCAAACAAAGTTTTTTGATTTTTAAGCATTTCATTTTGTTTTATTAAATCAAATTCAATTACCTCGTTTATAACTTGTTCAAAACGTAGAGAATCATACATTTTAAAATCTCCTGCTGGATAAATTACATTTTTTCCTTTTAATCCATGATATATTAATTCTTGATTGTCAATAAAATATCCGCAAATTACCAACATTTTCACTGAACACACTTCATAACTAATTGTACTTGAAGGAATAATAGCAAGCTGACACTTTTCCATAACATCTATCACCTCTGCTTCAGCTAGATTTTTATGAATAATTACATTCTTATATTCCTTCTCAATTTTGTATACATGTTGGTTTTTATTTGCAGCTCCAATTAAAACATTAATTTTTTTTATAGAACTTATTTGAGTTAAAGCTTTAACAGCCTTACTTGTTAAATCATAAAAATCCGCACCACCAAAACTTACAAGTACTTCTTTAACATTACTAGGTCGTTTATTTCTTTTAGCAATTTCAATGAACTTAGGCCTCAACATTGCGTAGTTAGCACCTAAGGCAAATTTAGTATTTGGTTTTGCTCTAAAATGTTCTGGTTTTACAATTAAAGAATGATTAACAACAATATCAGCAGACATTTCGATTGTTGTTAAATCATCTATATAAATAAGTTTATATCCAGCTTTCTTAATTTCCTTTTGATAACTTGAATTATATGCATAGCCATCGGCTATGATAATGTTAGTTGTAGGTTCGTATTTTTTCAGTATCCAATTAGGCTCTTCTAGAGTATCAAACCTTGATGGAATAACATCTAAGTTATATGATTTCGGAATGACGACTAATTCTGAATCTTCTCTTATTAACAGGGTATATTCGTAATCTTCTTTTATCATTTCTATTAATGCAAAAACTCGATATAAATGCCCTAAACCAGTTTTAGAATTTCCATCTGCTCTAAATAGAATCCGTTTCTTCCCCATCAATCATCAGTTTATATTTTAATTCAGCTATTTTCCAGTCGGTTACAGTATCAATATCTTGGGCCTCTATCTCACTAATTTCAATAAATCCCGTACAATCTGTCCATAATTTCTTTTGTGCTACAATCTTCTCTGTTCTCATCCAATAAAATTGTCCTGCATCATGATATGTCGGCTCTAAATCTTGAGATCGTGTATTTATGTATTCGGGTTGAATCATACGGATAAGATTTTTTTGAAATGCTCTCATAGCTCTCTGGACAGGGAAACTATATTGAATTACAGGCAATACTGTATCTAAACTATTTTTTTTTAAAATTTTTAAACTATTCGTTAATTTTTGTATAGTGACAAAAGGAGCTGTGGGATAAATACAACATATGTAATCAAATGTTTTATCAATCTTCTTGTAATTCTCAATAACTTCAGTAATAACTTCTACAGTTGTTGCAAAGTCATCTGAATTCTTATCAGTTCTTAAAAAAGGAACTTTCGCTCCATAGTCACTAGCAATTTTTGCAATTTCCTCATCGTCGGTAGATACCATTACCTCCTCGAACAATTCGCTTTTTAATGCTGCTTCAATGGAATAAGCAATAATCGGCTTACCTAAAAAGAATTTAATATTCTTTCTTGGAATACGTTTGCTTCCACCTCTGGCCGGTATGATAGCTAAATTAGCCATTAATGAATCCTAGTGTTTTATTTATTACAAATTCTTGCTCGTCATCGGTTAAACCTGGATACATGGGCAAACTTATGCACTTGGAATAGTAATTTTCAGCATTTTTTAAATCAACATTTCCATAGTCAATGTTTTTATAGTATGGTAAAGTATGAACGGGTATATAATGTATTTGTGCAAAAATATTATTAGCTTTTAAAAATTCATATAATCCCTTTCTATCATCAACCTCGATTACAAATAAATGATGAGCATTGACCATGCCTCCCGGTAAGCTTTGGTATTTAATTTTGCCTTTAAACGATTTTTTATAAGTTTCGGCAATAATATTCCTTCTTTTAACACCTGCATCGTTTTTAAAAAGTTGTGCGATACCCAGTGCAGATTGTATATCGGTTAGTCGATAATTGTATCCAAGTTCTTGCATTTCGTAATACCAACCCCCATGGTCTTCTTTCATGTTTTCCTTGGTGATTCCATGTGTTCGCAGCAATGATAATTTCTTGTATAGAACTTCAGAGTTGGAAGTTACCATACCACCTTCACCACAGGCAATATGTTTAACTGGATGAAATGAAAATACAGCGATATCCGCGTAATTGCCATTACCACACTTTTGCTGCTCACCTTTCGAATCTATAAAATACCCCCCTGGAGCGTGTGCTGCATCTTCAATAATCCAAAGATCATGAATGTTGGCTAAATTTCGAAATTCCTCCAAATTTACCGGTAAGCCCGCAAAATCTACTGGAATAATTCCTTTAAAGAAGCCTTTTGGTTTACTCTCTATAAGGTTTTTGGTGCTTTCTAATGATAACAGATAGGTATCGGGGTCAATATCGGCAAACCAAACTTCACCCCCGGCGTACCTTACGCAATTAGCAGAAGCCGCAAATGTTATTGGCGTTGTGATTACACGTTCTCCTGGTTTTAAACCTAAAGCCAAAACTGCTAAATGCAATCCAGAAGTAGCGTTGTTTACAGCTACGGCAAATTTGGCTCCAACGTATTCTGCAAACTTATCTTCAAATTCTTTAACTTTTGGTCCCTGTGTTAAAAAATCAGCTGTTAATGTTTTTACAACAGCATCAATATCGTCTTGCTCTATGTTTTGACGTCCATAAGGTATCGGTCCCATCATATAGCAAAATTTGAATCTACATGTTCTTTTATAAGCTTACGTAAGCTCTCTACAGTTTCCCACTCCTGATTTTCACCTGAATTATAACTAAAATTGGATGGTACGGGTTTTGCATTAAATTCTTTTATAAAGTCTTCTAATTTCCATTTATGGGTGGAAGGTAATATTGTATAATATTTTCCAAGATCATACGTGTAAAAAGAATCAGAAGGAGTAATCATTTCTTCATGGATTTTTTCTCCTGGCCTTATTCCCACTATTGGCTTATCGCATTCCGGGGCAATCGCTTCAGCAACATCCATTATTCTGTACGATGGTATTTTTGGAATATAAAGCTCTCCGCCCCATGCATACTTCAGAGCATGCATTACCATGTCAACTCCTCCTTGTAGTGAGATATTAAATCGGGTCATATTTGGATCGGTTATAGGCAAGGAACCCTCTTTTTTCTTATTTATAAAAAAAGGAATTACTGACCCGTTAGATCCCATTACATTTCCATATCGCACTACAGATAAGCGAATAGGGCTATCACCTTTGATGTTATTTGCTGCAATAAATAATTTATCAGAAGTTAACTTTGTAGCACCATATAGATTTATGGGTGCACAAGCCTTGTCCGTAGATAAAGCCACTACTCTTTCAACGTTCGTCTCAAAACAAGCATCAACCACATTTTGAGCCCCTCCTATGTTTGTTTTTATACATTCCTCTGGGTTATATTCCGCTAGATGTACGTGCTTCATAGCGGCTGCATGAATAACGTAATCTACACCTTTAAATGCCCTAATCAATCGGTCTCTATCCCTAACATCTCCTATAAAAAATCTTATTTGAGGAAATCGATCAGTAGGATATTCCTGGGCCATCTGAAATTGTTTTTGCTCATCTCTAGAAAAGATGATTAGTCTTCTAATTTCAGAGTGATTAGTAAATATATGACTTGTTAAAGCCTTTCCTAGGGAACCAGTCCCTCCAGTGATTAAGAGTGATTTACCAGTAAAATCCATTTTATTCTTTATTGAGCATTAATTTAATACGCTTATTTTTGGTCTCTTCACAAAACTACGATAATTATTGTCCTTCACAATAATTGTAGTATTTTTCAACCCATTTCCTTTCAGGATGTTGAGGGCAAACCCGTACCAGCTCAAGGCCTGTCCATCCGTAAAATGGGAAATGCCATATGGCCGGTTTTCGTAGGTGATCAGATTCAGTAAATATTGAGCAAGGTTTACCGCATCGGTAGGGCAACCTATTTGCTCATCCGTAACCCGCAATTCCTCTCCTTTCCGTGCTTTTTCCAGTATCGTTCTATAAAAGTTCTTCCCATATTCTTTATGGTACAACCAAGAAGTACGGACAATAAAATAGGTATCCAATATTTCCTGTATGTATTTTTCTCCCTCCCATTTAGATTTTCCATACATGTTG
The DNA here is from genome assembly GCF_028882255.1 of Maribacter polysaccharolyticus. Taxonomy (GTDB): domain Bacteria; phylum Bacteroidota; class Bacteroidia; order Flavobacteriales; family Flavobacteriaceae; genus Maribacter_A; species Maribacter_A polysaccharolyticus. Next base: position 136,276 of record NZ_JARBUY010000003.1, on the reverse strand, counting down.
ATGGGGTTGGGTTGGTCATCAACCGTATAAGGCGCACCTTTTTCCCCATCAAAAACATAATCGGTTGAGATATGGATTAATATTACGCTGTATTTTTTACAAGCCAAAGCCAAGTTCTTTACGGCCTCTGCATTCACTTTAAAGGCTTTTTCCGGGCTTTTCTCCGCTTGTTCCACATTGGTATAGGCTGCACAGTTGATGCAGTAGTCAAAACCATCCGTTTGGAAGATTTGGGCAACTGCTTCGTGATCGGTTATGTCCAAAGCATCCGAATCCAGGAAAACAAACTCCATTTTAGGGTAAACATGAGCCAAATCCTGAAGACTTCGTCCCAATTGGCCTGAAGCCCCGGTCACCAGTATGCGTTTTACATTTTGCGATTCGTCCATAGGGGCAATCTTAAATCTTTTTCGGAAAGAATCATATCCATTTCCGATAGTTCCCAATCAATTTTTAATTCCGGGTCATTAAATACAATTCCTGCTTCCGATTGGGGGTGGTAATACGCATCACATTTGTAAGCGAAAATCACCTCGTTGGTCAGTGCCAAGAACCCATGGGCCATACCTTTTGGTATAAAAAGGGATTTTCTGTTTTCAGAGGACAGTTTAAGTTTAAAATGCTGCCCAAAGGTATTGCTATCCCTGCGCAGGTCGACCACCACATCCAATACCGCTCCTTTCAATACTTGTACCAATTTGGCCTGGGCAAACTCCCCCCTTTGATAGTGTAAGCCCCGCAATACCCCTTTATTGGATATCGAAATGTTGTCCTGAACAAAATTAATGGGCGCTCCAAGGGCCTCCTCCAATTGGGCCTTGTGATAGGATTCATAAAACACCCCTCGTTCATCTTTATGGACCGTTGGTTCTAAACTAAAACAGCCTTTTAACTGGGTCTCTGTTACTTTCAATGTTTCCTTTTTTATATTGTTTTCCAATTATGTTTTTTACTGGAATTAGACGACTTTATGGTTATCTTGTTATCAAGTTATGTTCCGTTCTTCTCCTGGGTTATTTAACTTTATAATCCCCTAAATAAGTAATAAGGCTAAACGGTTCTGCGGTTATGTTACGACCTTAACCTTCCCTATTTTACCTTTCAACTCTATAATCCCTCCACTTCGCGACTAGACTTTATGTAGTTTACTTGTCGTTTTTCAACTTAACTTCTTAACCATTTAAACTGGCAACCACTTACTCCTTAATGAGTCCCATCAAATATTCTCCATAACCACTTTTTAACAAGGGAGCAGCGAGATTGCGCAGCTGTTCTCTGGAAATATACCCCATGGTATAAGCAACTTCCTCTATAGCCCCTATTTTGAGCCCCTGCCTATCCTCTATAACCTCAACAAACTGCGAGGCCTGCATCAGGGAACTAAAGGTGCCGGTATCCAACCACGCCGTTCCCCGATCCAAAATACTCACCTGCAATTTGCCTTTTTCCAAATAAACCTTATTAACATCGGTTATTTCCAATTCCCTCCGTTTACTGGGTTTGATCTTTTTGGCAATGGCCACTACTTCGTTATCGTAAAAATAGATGCCGGGAACCGCGTAGTTCGATTTGGGTTTGGACGGTTTTTCTTCTATACTAATGGCCTTACCGTCTTTATCAAATTCCACTACCCCATAACGTTCCGGGTCTTGTATATGATAGCCATAAATAATTCCTCCTTCCGGATCATTATTGGCTTGTAACAATTTGGCCAGGCCTGACCCATAAAAAATATTGTCTCCGAGTATCAGGGCAACCTTGTCGGTCCCTATAAATTCGGCACCGATGAGAAACGCTTCGGCCAATCCGTTGGGATTCTCTTGAACAGCAAAATCAAAAGAACATCCTAATTGGGACCCATCCCCCAAAAGGGTTTTAAACTTATCCTGATCCTGCGGAGTGGTAATGATCAATATTTCCTTGATACCGGCCGACATTAAGGTGGCCAAGGGATAGTAGATCATGGGTTTATCATAGATGGGCATCAGTTGTTTGCTCATCGCTAAGGTGATGGGATATAAACGCGTTCCTGAACCGCCTGCCAAAATGATGCCTTTCATGGGCTTTTGTTATGGAGTTATTTTCTAAGGAGTATAAAAATTAAATGCTAATCCAATTCTTGGGTTCTCTTTAAAAAAGTAATCTAGCTTCTCGTAAAAGGTCAGGACATCCAAAAAATAAAACTAACCATGCTATATTGAATAAGTCCGCCAACCTCCTAAATTTATTGGGGGTCATATAACCAGCCCCACCGGTAACACATATGTAAAAAGACTAGTCTTTATTATAATTTTTTAAATAGGTATTCAATTCCAACATACTTAACATTAGCAAGGTAATCCCAATAAATCCCAGGGGAATCCAGAATTTATAACTGTACCATATTCCCTTTAGTTCCACGCCCCTCCTTGGGAAGGCGGAAATCACATTTAAGATGCTCGACTTATTGGCGCGTTCTTCATTCAGCTGTACCAAGTTTTGTTTTAATTTATCCACTTGGTTGATCAAGGCCAATTCCTTGTTTTCCTCACTGCCATTTTCCCCCAAACTGATATTGGTCCCTTGCAAGGGTTTATCGGCCTCCTTTTCCATGACACGTTTATAAAGCCGTTGTAAGGAATCCACCTCCACCAATTGTTTTTTATACAAGCTATCCTGTAAGCTGATATTCTTATCACTGATGCTTTGTTGCAATTGAAAATATTCGTTTCGGGAAATGGATTGTATGATGGAAGGCTGTATCTTTTTGGCAACGGTATTATTGGCCGCCGTTACCGAAATGGTATGGAAACGGGAATCCATGGCATTGAAATTCTCCAAATAATTCTCTATATCAATGGCCTTCTTCGTGGTGGAATCCAAACTCCGTACAAATCGGTCGAACAATTGTACCTTTTGGTTTTCGTCTGAATAAGACTCGACCACAAACTTTTTTAGTTTAGCTGCTTCGGAAACACTTATTCCCATAGCCTCCGCCAAGGCGGATGAGTCCTGTGCTTTAGCTAACTCATTATAAAAATTAACATTATTATACAGCTGTTGCGCACTGTTGAAATTGGGCTCCACGACCATGGTCGAAATAAATTCAGGCTCTTTGATCGTATCCAAATAGAAGCCCAATGCCAAGCCTAATACGGCGGCAATACCAAACTTAATAATGTGTTTTTGCAGGAAAAGCAGGAACAGGATTACCGTATGGAAAATTCCTTTGAAAATGTTTCCTATAAATCGAAAGAATTTCCTGAATCCGTTTCCAATCAACTGAAACAACTGCCCCAAATCAATTTCATCCGAAGCGCTGGAGCTACTAGGCGTTTTATTTTCTGCCATTATACCTTATGAATTAAATATTTGTTCTAAAATCCGGTCTGTTATCAAATAAGTGGGTTTTACCCCTGTTGTTCCCAATCCGCCCGAAGCCAATGTGCTTCCTGTTTCCAAAGGATTATCAGAGGCATAATAGGCATACCTGACCTTTACGTCCTCCCGGATACTCTTGCGTATTTTCGAAGCCGACTGAATGGCCTTTTGATAATGCACGCCTTCCATTTCCAATCCGATGACATTCCAGGTGGACTTATGGAAAAATTTCAAAATATCCCTGTTCTGCAAGGACGTTCCCAAAACGGTCACCATGGCTCCTTCAAAAACCTCTAAACCATACCCTTGAAAATCTTTGGCACTTAACTCATTCTTAAATGGGTAATTATCAGAAGTGCCTTCAAAAATATGGGCCGAAGGTATCATCAGATCCCCTTTGCCCCCTTCTAAAATACCGGCCTTGCCCATTATCGAAATGGAAGCGACATCCAAGAAAACATCCCCTTTTTCATTACTTTTATAAGGCTTCAACAATTCATCGATCGTTTCATAGGCCTGCTCCCCAAAGGCATAGTCCATCACAAATATAACAGGTTTTTTATCTTGTGGAAGGCCTTTGGGTAAATCGTAACAACAAGCATCCTCCCCGATTTTTGCCAAATCGAAAATCTGGACATCGATATTGGTTCCCGTTTGATCTTCGATCGTAATCATCCCGTTTTTTTTGGCAATGGTATGCACCTTCTTTTGCAATACACTGTTTTCCGGGGAACTCAAGGCCTTATAGATATCCAAAGATCCGTTTTTAGGGTACTCCTTGGCCAACGCTTTTTTGGCAAATAAGGAATTCATGACGCTGTGCATATTGGCACTGATGATATGGATGGGTCTGGATAACAGATTGTTTTCCGCCAAAACTTCCTTAATGGTATTTGCCCATCGTTCGCCATGGATGTGGTGCCCCAACCTTTCCCGCAACATGGAGGTAAAGGTAATGGCTCGTTTGTTTCCGGTCACTTCCTCTTCAATGGCCAATTTGCCCATCCAATAAATGATATGCAAAAACTTCTCAGGTTCGGTTTTGGTAGCGAATTTTTTATGGTATTCCAAGACTTCCTCAAAAGGCCGGTTCAAGATATTCGCAGTGTGGATCAATGCCACCTCCCGATCGGCCAAAGTGAGTTTTTTCTTTTTTACCGCAGCTTCCAATTTACCCCAGTCCCGAATGGTTTCGGACGTATCTTCAATTAAAACGTGCTTACAGATTTTATGGGACTCGATGAATAAAAAGGTGAGATGGGTCAGGATATCATAGATGTCGGATCGCCCCCGGGTAATCTCAATGTTCATTTGCTCATCATCGATGCGATAGCAGTTTCTTCTTCTTTTTGGCGGAATTATCGGTGCGAAATGGGCCTTGCCATAGCCCTCATCGGAGGTAAGGTTTATAAACCTACACTGTTCAATACCCTCCGGCAAGCGCTCCAATACATATACCAGTCCGTCCAATTCCGCCTTATCCTCGGCTATGGAACCATAGATTTCCGGACGCAACTGTAGTAAGGCATTCCTAAGGGTCTCTCCCGAAACCCCCATGGGTTTATAAAACCCCCGGTTGAACAGATGGCGCATGGTAATATACAAACGCTCTATGGCATTGGTAGATTCCTGTGCCCTGGTTGTGACTCTATTGTTTTTCATAAAAAAATTTCATGCAAAATTACGATTTATATCCATGAAAAAGGTTGAATCTCCTTAGTTCGTGAAAGGAGCTACTTTTCCCGTGCGAATAATGATAAGGCATCGGCCACTTTTCGGTCGTTGGACAACCGTTGCACCTTATTTTGTCCGCCCAATTTCCCTATGGATTTCATATACTCCTGAAAACCACCGCTTCGGATGGAACAAACTTTTAAGGTTTGCAAGATCTTACCTTCGATCAAATCGAAATAATAACTGTTCTGTGCCTGTAATGAAGTATCAAGGAGTTGAATGAATTTCCCCATATCCGAAGGCTCCTGTTCAAATTCTATGAACCACTCATGATAAGGCAATTCATTGTCGCTTGGGGTGATTTGTGGGGCCACGGTAAACTCGTTGATCTCTGCATTGGTCCCTTGAACCGCTTTTAACATCGCCTCTTCCACTTCTTTTGCGATAACATGTTCGCCAAAGGCGGAAATAAAATGTTTGATACGCCCAGAAACCACTATTTTATAGGGGTCTGTAGAAATAAACTGAATGGTATCGCCCAAGTTATACGCCCATAATCCGGCATTGGTCGAAATGATCATGACATAATTGACCCCGACCTCAACATCTTTCAGGGTCAAGCGTTGCCTGTCCTCATTGAAGAATTCGTCGGCCTTTACGAACTCATAAAAAATTCCGGAATCCAGTAGCAATAACATGCCCTTTTCGGTCTGGGAATCCTGATAGGCAAAGAAACCTTCACTGGCAGGAAACAGTTCGATACTATCGACTTTTCTGCCTATCAAGTTTTCGAACTTGGCCCGATAGGGTTCATAGTTTACCCCACCATAAATGAACAACTGGAAATTCTTGAAAAGGTCGCCGACTTTTTGATTGCCTTTATCCCTTAGCTTTTCAAAATACATTTGAACCCAAGAGGGTATACCGGCAATGACGGTCATGTTTTCGTTGATGGTTTCGTCCACAATGGTATCGACCTTTGTTTCCCAATCTTCGATACAATTGGTTTCCCAGCTCGGCAATCTGTTCTTCTGGAGATAACCAGGGACATAATGGGCCGAAATCCCGGACAGCCTCCCTAATTTAATTCCGTTTTTCTCCTCCAATTCCGGACTTCCTTGAAGAAAGATCATTTTTCCGTCCACGAAATCCGCTTGTCCGGTTTCATGTATATAGTTCAAGATGGCATTACGCGACGCTTCCACCTGGTGTGCAATGGAACCCTTTGTGATAGGGATATATTTTGCTCCGGAGGTCGTTCCCGAAGTTTTGGCAAAATATATGGGTTTTCCGGGCCAAAGCACATCGGCTTCACCGGCTACCACCTTTTCCACATACCCTTTGAGCTCTTCATAATCACGGATCGGAACATGCTTTACAAAATCGGCATGATCTTGAATTTCCCCGAAATTGTGGGCTTTACCAAAAAGGGTATCGCTTGCGGTACGCAACAGTTCTTGGAAAACCGCTTCTTGGGTCTCCAATGGGCGATGTACCCATTTCGCTGTTTTCCTTGCAACTTGCCTTGCAAATATTTTGGCTGCTATGGACTTTAATGACATACTATTTGAAATCTATAAAATCTTGTGGATTTACGGGGCTTCCGTTATCCCATAATTCAAAATGAAGATGGGGACCCGTCGTATATTCCCCTGTATTTCCTACCGAGGCAATAACTTCCCCGGCCCGTATGATATCCCCTTGCGACTTGCTCAGCGAACCATTGTGTTTATAAACACTTAGAAGTCCGTCTTTGTGTTCCAAAATGATCACATATCCGGTTTCCGCGGTCCATTCGGCAAAGATCACAATGCCATTGGCCACGGCTTTTATCGGGGTATCCTTTGGGGCCGCGATATCGACGGCAAAATGCTTTTTATCCCTATCGAAGGTGTCCGTTATGGTTCCACTTAAGGGAGGAAACAATATTACAATGGACCTATCGCCATCGTTTTCGAATAAATTGTATTTGTCTTCCAGGGCAACCTCCGCCCTTAACAAAGAGTCTTCTTTGATCGGATTAAGATCTACACTCGAAGGATCCAGTTTAAATTGTTCGAATAAAGAATCCCGGTTTATTTCGGTATTCTCGATATCACCCCGGAGTACTTTGCGGATGTTATCCAAATACCTATTGGTATAATTTAAGCTATTGACCAAGGAATCGGTTTTATAGGTCAGCTCGGTCGCCTGTCTCTTCAATTTTGTGGAAGAATACCCGGGTATGTATTCCCGTAAGGGGGTAAAAGCGATCAATAAGATCGTAAAACCAATTAAAAAGATAATGAAAAGGGAACCACTGACGAATACGTTCAAACGGTTCAGTTTGAAACTTATTTTTTCTTCAAAGGTATTTTCATTAAGAATGACCAAGCGGTACTTATGAAGCAGCTTTCTTTTTATAGCCTTTCTCTTTTTTACTTTTTTAGCCATTACTTACAAAGATAAACTTAGAATTTGATTATCGGACCTTCTTCATCATTTAAACACAACCCCGTGGGATCCAGAAACCGTTATACGTACGGAAAATCACCCGTTATGGTTTTTCTGCCAAGCAGAAAATGATGTTGGGGATATCCGATGTTAACCAAATAATATCCATATCGGTATAAAAAGTTGTATGGTTTGGGGTGTGTATTCTATCAAATACAAAGTCCCTTGCTTTTGTTTACAACTCACAAATATGGCTGTATTTAGGCACAAAATAATGTTCGTTACGTTAATTTTAACAGCAGACTCATAAGTTTTTAGTACATTTGTTTCCCATAAAATACTTCTATATGACAGCTTTACACACTTTTTTAGTTATTGGCGCCCCACAAATTATCTTGATCGTAGTGGTAGTTCTGCTTTTATTCGGCGGAAAAAAGATACCAGAACTAATGAGGGGCTTGGGAAGCGGAATCAAAGAATTCAAGGATGCTTCGAAAGATGATGAAAAACTGAATGAAAAGAACGAAAAATAACATCGATTACATATTCATAATAAAAACACTCTGAAAAGAGTGTTTTTTTTTGCTTTTTACCGACTATCGCCATAACACTACCTTTCCATACCCAACGTTGATCAATAGACACTTGATTTTTAAAGTGTTAGCCAATTGTAAAATAAATCTCTTCTTGGTATTCACCACCGATCTAAGGTTGTTCATCCTGTAAAAACGGCAACACACAACAATAATCATGGCTTTTTTTTGTTTAGTATTGGTTTTATCCAAAATCCCTTTTTAAAAAGAGACAATGGCCAAATAGCATATTTAATTCCCCCCATAGGGTGACCTATGTAAAATAAATTAATGAAGAGGACGACGTGCGATAGTTTTACGATTTTTTGTTTTTTTTTCCTACTGACCTTATCCCAAAGCCTAACGGCCCAATCTGGGGTTGGTGCCAATTTTGGAATTGAGGCCGATATTCATTCGGGCAACCCAAACCCTGAAAATGACGATTGGTTTCAAGGGACTACGGGTGCTGGCGTCATTGACGAAAGTAATCTGGATACCTTTAAGGGATATATCGATTCCGGTCAGAATATAGCCTTTAAAGCAGCTATGGACCATCCCAATTATACTGCCATGAATGGGAGGTTGTGGTATGGAGCTATTTTTGGACACGATTTAATTGCCGATAAAAAAGATAATACCGCTTTTCAAAATGGCAAGAATGGCGATAACCCCAATAACTGGGGGGTCAATCCATCGGCGATTGCAAAAAAGGCCGATATCGTTGATGCCTATGTACACGTTAGAAGGGAAGGGCCATCCAAGGAGGACAATTTATGGGTTACCGCTGCTGTAAGTACGTTGGATAATGGGGGTGCCCATTATACCGATGTCGAGTTTTATATTGAAGAACTTACACTGGCGGACCATACTTTTTCCACAATTGGGGCCGAAAACGGACATACGGCATGGCAGTTCGATGGGGATGGGAAAGTAACCAAGATTGGGGATTTGGACGTGGGATTTGACTATTCGGGATCCAGTGTTATGAGTTTGGATATTAGGATATGGATATCGCGTGAAGATTATCTCTCAAAGAATGGTTTTGACTATAAAGATTTTGATAGCGAAAATAGTACCTCCCCATACGGTTATGCACATGTTGACTGTGAAGGAAGCACTTTTAGTGTGATCAATAGTGCCCCTGTAGAGGCCCCACCTTGGGGGACATATTCGACCGGGCTTACAGCTTCGTCTTCCTATTCTACGGAAGCGTTGGCCGAGGTAGGAATTGATTTTACCGCACTGGGTTTTGACCCCGTCTTATACGGTCTGGAAAATTCCTGCTATTTCCCCTATAGTACCGTCTTGGTCAAAACCAGAGGCTCCGCTTCCTTTGATTCCGGTTTGGTCGATTTTGCAGGACCGTATCCTTTTCTTGGCAAAGCCGAAGAAGGTACCATGTATACAAGCCTTCTTGAACCTGTAAATTTTGACAGTTGTGAAGAAGATCAGTCCATCTCTTTAGAGGCTGATTTCACATCGTCATCCGCACTTTATTTTTGGGAATCATTAACACCAGGCGTTACTTTTCCCAATGGAGAAACTACTATGGAAGGCTTGGGCCTGACCACTGTGGATATTGACAATCCCGGTACCTATACCTTGAATATCGCCCCTTGCCAAGGTTGTGATCCAGACCCCGACAACGCCTCAAGCGTTACGGTTTATGCCCAACCCTGTGCTGTGGACGATATGGTTCAGGTTACCAAGAACAGCTCGGTGGTCATCCAGGTATTGGACAATGACATAGACCTTGACAGCAATATAGACGTAAGTTCAATAGACAATAGCGGATTATTACAACCCTCAAACGGTACGGTATCCCTATCCAAGCAAACGGGAGAGATTGTATATACCCCGGATGATGGATATTTGGGTGCGGATTTATTTGAATATCAGATCTGTGATACGGATGGACTTTGTGATATAGGGCAGGTAACCGTGGAAACCCTAGAGGACATTCCACCACCTTTTATAGACTCTGACAATGACGGGATTCTCGACCGTTCCGATCTGGATGATGACAATGATGGCATTCCGGATATACAGGAATTAAATACCATCATCGCCAATTCCCAGCCTGAATGTGGAGGGGAGACCACTTTGGATTTCAGCGACAACGCCGTCCTGGTCTCCGGTACGGCCCTACAACAAGGTGCGGTATATAGGATTCCGAATGTGGCCACGGAGATTGATGCCTTAATTACCATTGTACGGATCTATAATGCCACGGTCGCCGAAATTGACAACAATAGCATGGCCAAGGAAGCCTTTAGGCCGTATACCGCTTTTAATTTTGCAAACAAAGGTGACCAAGGGTTGATAGAATACAAAATCCGTTTTGTTGGCAGCGGGGGATCAAGCCCCGTAGTCCTCGATAAAATTATCATGAATTTTAACGACATTGATGGTACCGATCAATACGGGGAACAGACCTGGAGTTACAATCCCACGAGTTATGTCGTATCAAACCCCACTGAATTAACGATGTCCACAGATGGCAAATGGGTCATAGGTACGGCCGGGACCACAACATACCCTACTGGGAGCAATATTGTGCCCCAAGTCAATTATGGGGTCAATTATAATTCCAGATCCGAAATATCCATACGGGTCGGTGCCGTAGCAAGGGTGGCAGGGGCATCATCGACACAAAGGCAACATAATATAGAATTTGGTTGCGTTACCAATTATATCGACCCTCAAGTATATGGGTTGGATAACGACTGGGATGGGGTTACCAACCAATTGGACCTTGATGTGGACAATGACGGTATATACGATGCCGTGGAGGCCGGCCATAATCAAACCCATACCAATGGCGTGGTAGATGGCCCTTATGGGTCCAATGGCTTGGCCGACAACGTGGAAACGGAACCGGAAAGTGGTACTATAAATTATGAAATAATAAATACCGATGGTACACCAGGTCCGGATTATATGGATACCGATAGCGACGATGATGGTTGTAGTGATGCCAATGAGGCGTATAACGACCCCAATGCGGACGAAGGGGATAATGCCTTTTATGGTAATGGATCCCCATCAATAATCAATGACCATGGTGCTGTTGTAGGTGCCGCCTATACCCTTCCGGTCGATATAAATGCCAATGGGGAATTTGAATTTAGAGAAAATACCGCTCCTTATTTTTTAATACAACCGAATGACGAATCCGTTTGTCCAGGGGGGGATACCTCCTTTTCGGTAAGCGCAGCTAATACAGGTTCCTATCAATGGCAACTATTGGATGGGTCGGATTGGATAGATCTTAATGACAGTGGTATCCATGGAGGAACCCAAACCGATGTACTTACGATCAGCAATGCTTCCATAGCCGATAACGGAAACAGCTATAGGGTATTGATAAACAATGACAGCCATATCTGTCCAGTGGAACCCTCAATTCCCGTTACGCTACACGTAAATACCCCAACGGTCACGGCCAATGCTTCCGCTACCCGTATAAATGCCGGGGAGTATGTTACCTTATCGGGGGAAGGGGCTGAAAATTATGTTTGGGACAATGAAGCCGCCGATGGTATTCCCATCCAATTATTCCATACGACCGTCTTCACGGTAATCGGTGAAGATGCCATGGGTTGTACCGGCACGGACACAATTACCATTGAGGTAACAGGGGGGTCGGACCTTAGTCTGGATAAAACCGTTGATCACCCCGAGCCCAATAGTGGTGACATCATAAATTTTTCCTTGACATTGACCAATCTTGGTCCTGAAGAGGCAACAAATGTCACCATTGAAGATCGACTGCCTACAGGGTACACCTTACAGTCGAACGAGAACGGCGCTTCGATACAGGGGAATGTTCTAAGTTGGACTTTACCGACAGTCCCCGTGGGGGAACAAATCCTAACCTATGGGGTCATGGTGAATCTGCCAACCGGGGGGAATGATGAATATAGGAATATTGCCCAAATTACCGAGGTTGATCAGCTTGACCCCGATTCCAGTCCAAATAATGATGATGATGACCAGAGTGAGGATGATGAGGACAGCCATATTATCCCTACCCCAGTCGTGGACCTAGGTATTAAAAAGTCAGTGAAACCAGATTTCGGCGCTGTTGGGGATGAAGTTGTTTTTTCCATCTCGGTAAACAACCTAGGGCCCTATGAAGCCACAAACTTGGGGATAATCGATGAACTGCCCATTGGCTATAGCTATGTGTCCTATTCTGACGAAAGGGGTAGCTACGATCCTGTAACCGGTGTCTGGGAAATGGATGCCCTCGGTATTGGGGAAACTGCGGAATTGGCCATCACCGCCATCATAACCGAAATGGACGATTACATCAATATGGCCTATTTGGCCTATGTTGACCAGCTCGATTTCACACCAAAAAACGATACTTCGATGGCCGAAATAACCTTAACTGAAGAGGAGAAAGAAAGTGATTCGGATTGCTTGGTGGTATTCAATGAGTTTTCACCTAACAGCGATGGATCAAACGATGTATTTTACATTGAATGTATTGAGGATTATCCCAATAACCACCTCCAGATCTTTAATCGTTGGGGTAAAAAGGTGTTTGAAACCAAAGGGTATAAAAACGACTGGAACGGAACGGTATCCACGGGAATATTGAATGGTATGGGTACCGACCTTCCCGTTGGCACTTATTTTTACCTCTTGGACTTTGGAGATGGGGGTACCCCAGTAAAAAGTGGATGGTTATACATAAGTCGATAAAGAACAATTTAACAGCAATAGGATAAATAGCTATTTAATGATTCCCCCAAAAATATTACCATTTACAATCGTATTATTTCTTGTCTTTATAAATTCCTATGGACAGCAAGAACCCCAATATACCCAGTACAACTACAATACCATGACGGTAAATCCCGGATATACGGGTTCTCGAGGACATTTGACGATTACGTCCCTGTTCAGGAATCAATGGGCCGGCATTGAAGGGGCCCCTGCTACCCTATCATTTGGCCTAGAATCACCGGTTGGTCTTTTTGATGGATTTGGAATTTCCATTATACACGATGAACTAGGACCTTCCCAAGAAACTTTCATCGATGGGAATTATGCCCACCACCTAATCCTCAACCGTAATGGAGATCGACTTGCTCTTGGAATAAAGGCAGGAATGAAATTCCTAAGCCTGGATTGGTCCAAAGGGAGGTATAGGGAACCTGAAGCGGCATTCAATAAGAACATCAACAGTGAGATACTGCCGGCATTAGGGGCTGGTCTTTTTTACTATACCAATCGGTTTTATCTTGGGGCTTCCACTCCAAATTTACTAAATGGCAAACACTATGACGATGTCGCCGAATCCCAGGCTTCGGACAAAATGCATCTCTATTTTATTGGAGGTTACGTTATCGATTTGAATCCGGATTTAAAATTCAAACCGTCCATTTTCGTTAAAAATGTATTGGGAGGGGCCGTGTCGTTTGACGCATCCTTGAACTTCCTCATACACGAAACCCTGAATTTGGGGGTCAATTATAGACTGGAGGATTCGTTGAGCGCCCTAATGGGTTTTCAAATAAGTACCCAGATCGATATGGGATATGCGTATGATTACAGTATCAACGCCCTGAATTCTTACAACCAAGGGACCCATGAGATATTTTTTAGGTATCAACTGATCTCAAAAGTCAAAAAGCTCAAATCCCCACGATTTTTCTAATACCCCCTGCATGAAAATACCATAGGCAACCCGCTGGTTTTTACATGCTTTAATCGATTTTCCAACGCTCAACAGACTTCATGGCATCGGAATACATAACGCCTCAAATATCTTAAAACGTTCACCAATAAAGCCCTACAAATAAGGCGCCTATCGACAAAAAGCAGCAATACACGACAAAAAAACCTTCTTTCACAACAAAAAATATCCCAACGCCCAAAGAACGACTAGTTTCGAATACTAAATGTACTTGTGGCGATCTATGTAGACCGCTAAAATGTCAACGACCAAAGTAAATTAAGACCAACTTCAGTTTTCCAAAATGAAAATCAAAATTCAAAATATAGCTATTCCTTTATTGCTCTTTTTCGCAATTGGAGCGGTAGCACAGACATCCCCTTCTACGTCGTTGACCCAAGTATATGCCAATACCACTTCCAGAAATAACACAACCTTAAACCATAGATCGCCTGTTGTTTCCATTGAAGAACTCGCAGCATCAAAGGGTATACCCTATAGGGAAATCGCAAACTTGGATACTGAGAGTGGTTACTTTCTCATATCCGCAGTATTTTCGAAAAACCGCTATGCAAAACGCGCAGTAAAAAAATATAAAAAGCAAGGTTTTGATTCGGGACTTATCTTCAATCCTGAAGATAATAGATACTACGTCTTTCTAGACCATTATACCGATGGGCGAATGGCCATCGACGCTTGTAGTACGGACTTGGGCGGCCATTACGACCAGTCGCTTTGGATATTACATATTACCCCAGGAACCGCAGCGGAACAGACGGGCGAAATTGCTTTGGAAGAAGTAACCCATGACATGATCGAACGTTCAGAATCATCTGAAGAGGCCATGAAGGGCCATCCCGTCAACAAATCCAAATTGATTCAAAAAGCCGATAGCTATTTCAATAAAATGTGGTACGCGGAAGCGGCCAAATTATACGAACAGGCCCTGACAAAGAATGAAAATAATTACTCCCTGGAAATTCTTCAGAAGGCCGGGGATTCCTATTATTTCAATACCAATATGGAAAAGGCCTACCATTGGTACAATATTCTATACGACCGATATAAGGATGACCTTTCCCCGGAACATCTATTTAAGTACGCCCACACCTTAAAAGGTACAGGAAAATACGGTAGGGCCAAACGCTTGATGAGGCTTTATGATAGGGAAATGGACAATAGCGGACTAAAAGATGCCCAGGTTGAAGCCAATAGGGATATGAAGGAAGCCGTTTTGGACAACATCCTGAAAATGGAGCAGGTTTTTGGTGTTCAGAATTTGAAAATCAACAGTGAATATTCTGAATTTTCACCCATGTTCCACAACAATGGGCAAATCGTCTATGCCTCTTCGGTGGATACCGCCATATTCGCAACCCGAAAGTATAAATGGAACAATCAGCCTTATTTGGATCTGTATGTTGCCCAATTGAATACCGAATCACAGGAACTCACTAATGCCCATAAATTCTCAAAAACGGTCAATACCAAATACCACGAAGCTTCGGTCACCTTTTCCCCAGACCATGAAACCATGTATTTTACCCGTAATAATTACGGGAAACGGTTAAAGAGGGATAAAAAAGGGGTGAACCATTTAAAAATATACCGCTCGGTTTTGATGAATGGGGAATGGACAGAAGCGACTGAGGTGTCTTTCAACAGTGATGATTATTCCACGGGCCACCCAGCCCTGAGTCCGGATGGCAAAAAACTCTATTTTGTATCGGATATGCCGGGAAGCATCGGACAAACCGACATTTTCGTGGTCGACGTACTGGAAGGTGGTGAATTTTCAGCACCCCGTAATCTTGGGCCGGATATCAACACCGAAAGAAAGGAAATGTTCCCTTTTATCAATGAAGGGAAACTCTATTTTTCTTCTGACGGTCATGTGGGCCTTGGCGGTTTGGATGTTTTCGAAGCGGCCATTGATGAAGCAGGTGGATTTTTAGCGGTAAAGAACTTGGGGCAACCCATAAACAGCAACAAGGATGACTTTTCCTATATCGTCAATGAGGAAAATGAGATAGGATTTTTTGCCTCGAACAGAAAAGGAGGAAAAGGTGATGACGACCTTTATTCCTTTAAACGCCTAAAAGTAGAGGAGGTTCCAGAAAACCTTAATGCCATAGCCGGAACGGTGATTGATTTGGTAACCGGCGACCTAATGCCGCAAACCATGGTGACCTTATTGGATGATAACAACATCAAATTGAAAGAAATGGTCGCCGCCGATGATGGTAGCTTCCTTTTTGAGGATTTGGATGGTAATACCAAGTATATCGTCCAAACCAAGAAAGGGGATTATTTCGATGAAGCGGTGGCAGTTTCTACCAAAGAAAATGAAGTGGTCCATACCGATATCGCCATGCGGAGATTGAAGGAAATGATCGTTGTCGAGGAGGGTGTACGTAAACTGAAAACCGATAAGATTTTCTTTGACTTCGATAAATTCAATATTAAAAGTAATGCGGCCGAAGAACTTGACAAACTGGTCCAGGTCATGACTGAAAACCCAAAAATGATCATTAAGATCGAATCCCATACCGACTCTAGGGGTAAACGGGCCTATAACAAATACCTATCTGACCAACGAGCCAAATCCACAAGGGATTACATCATATCCAAGGGTATTGATGCCCATAGGATTGAAAGTGCCATAGGGTACGGAGAAGAGCGATTGATCAATGAATGTGATGGAACGGTTCGGTGTACGGAATCCGCTCACTTACTTAATCGTAGATCGGAATTCATTATCGTGGATATGTAGGTCTACCCCATTCTGAAAATTTTCCACCGTGGAGCCGTAAGGGTCCACGGTTTTTTTGTGCCATTTACAAATACACCGCATTTTAACCACCGCTTTCAACAAAATCGCCCTCTACGCACAATTAACATCTATTGTTTGTGTTGTTCTACAGAACCCATTTCAACAACAACCAAATCCAGACAGCACGAAAAACTTCGTATTGATCGAAGAAATCCGTTCGGAAGCTTTTAAGGATTTAGGTCAGGGCATTTTTACATCCTATTTTAAGGCCTTGTCCAGGTCCTTCATCCACGCTTATATCCTTATGCTTTAGGTCTTCGTATTCTGTCTTGGGTATCTTCAGGTTTTACTTTGGATCGATCCCATTCAAACCATACCCGAAGGTATTGCAAAATGAGCGCTTATACGGGCGCTTTTTTAATTCGCCGTCCCTCTGTTCGAAAATATAGAGAAAGGCAGTTCACCGTGTTTAATTGCCGTTTATGGAGTGGTTATAATCCGCCGCTTAGTATCATCCAATAAAGATGTATTTTATCCTATTTTTTTTAACCCTGAAAGAAAAATAGTGATTTTAGCAGCGTTAACAATAAAACCAATGGGCGTATGAACAAATTATTACTTTTGAAGGAGATTTATATTGAGGCATTTAAAAACTGGACCAGTATGTTTTTTAAGAAATATTTCAAGGTCTTTTCCTGGTTCTGTTTTGCATTGATAGTAATTGCGATGTATGCACTGATATATAGGGTATCAACAGGATTCAGTTTCAGTAATCTATAGGTTACCGATAAAAAATAAAAAAAGCCCCGAAGTATGACTACTTCGGGGCTTTTTGTTTCGTTGAAAAGCGGTTACTCCAAAAAGCGCAATGTTTTTATTATGGCTTCCAATTCGAACATATAATCCCGTTTTTCGGTCGAAGGTGCAAAGGTAAACCCTTCAATGACCATTTTACGATTGTGTTTCTTATCATTGACGATATAGGTTAAGAAAGGCCCTGCCATAGGGTAGTTCTTAATGTCCCACAAGCCACGGACCTCTGCCGCCTTGTTCCCTGAAATCTCAGCCGGAAAGATAGATGGCGAAAAAGCAGGTTCCGTACGCATATAGGTCTTTTTCCCGGGTACATCGGGTCCCGGTATGAACAATTCCCCAATAGAATCGCGCATACGAACGATATCCTTTACAAAGGTGGAATCAGCGGTAAAACTGTCCCATGGCATGGTATAGGCAATTAGGTTCATGGTTCCTTTTTGGATCTGTCTTTCCAACCAAACAAAATTTTCCTCGGTCTTGACCACTTTATAAACCGAAGGTATACTTAACCCGATTCCGAATTTATCCTGTAGGTCTTTTTCCTTGTTCAAGGACTTGAGAAAACGATGTTGGGCCTCATTGATCTCGAGCTGCTTAAAGGAGTTGATCATTTCCGGGGCCTTGCTTTCGATATTCGCTATGATCTCACTATCGTTATGCCCCTTGATCACCCCCACTTTTTGGGGTTGGGAATACATATCGGTTTTGATATGGGCCAAATTCAAGGTGTCTTTTTGCACATAAAGTACATTTCTACTATTGCGTACGGCACCGGAGAATACTTCCGGGGGGATCTGGGTTATTGAAAATATGGGTTCTTCCATGGTGAGTCCCAAGGAAGATGCCGCAAAATACTCCCTTACCTTATCCCCAACCTTTGATTTCCATGCCTGGTTGTCTATGACAACGATCAATGAATTATAAGCACCGATAGAACCGGGTAAATAATTCTTTTTTCCACTCTCTTTGCACGATAGGATCACAGCAAGGAAAAGGACAAAAACTAACTTAATGTACTTCATGTTTATTCGTAGTTTACGATGAGCAATTGCACAATTTCAATTTTGTGCCTGGTTTTAGATTGTTACCGCTAATACCGTTCCATTCTCGTAAATTTTCGATACTAATTCCCGGATGTTTTCTTGAAATGGTCCAAAGCGAGTCGCCACTTTTCACAGTATGTATTTTTGATGCCGGCAAATTGGCCGTATTCGTCGCAACTTGCGTGCTTTTGGATGCCGGATTGGAGGCCACCACAGGATTTCTACTGAAAATGGTGAGTCGTTGGCCGACCCTAAGGTCATTGCTCCTTAAACCGTTCCAACGTTTGATCTGGCTTACCCCAACACCATAGCGTTCCGCGATTTTACCCAGGTAATCCCCACTTTTGACTTTATAACGTATGCGGTCATCCGCTTTTACCAACTGTGGCAATGGGGATTCCTTACTTTTGAATTCTTCCTTTACATGGGCATATATGGCCTCTTCGTTTGCAACGAACTTACCCATTTCCACAATGGGCAACCTCAGCGTATATTCCTTTCCTTCGACAACGGGAATGATGTTCAATTTGTAGGAGGGGTTCAAAACCTTCAATTCATCGACACCGATTCCGACCATTTCAGAAATCTGGTCGAAGGTAATCAGGCTTTTCACCACAACGGTATCCGTTTCAAAATAGTTGCGTTCTACTTTTTTTCCTTTTATTCCGTGTTCCTCGGCATATTCGAGCAAATACATGGTGGCCAAAAAGGCAGGCACATAACCCGCTGTTTCCCGTGGAAGGTTCCTACGGATGTTCCAATAATTCGTATAGCCCCCAGATCTGCGAATGGCTTTGTTCACATTACCGGGTCCTGAGTTGTATGCCGCTAGTGCCAAATCCCAGTCGCCGAAAACACCATAAAGCTTGGATAAGTATTTACAGGCCGCTTCGGTAGATTTAATCGGGTCGCTACGTTCATCGACATAACTGTTTACATCCAATTGGTACATTTTACCCGTGCTGTACATAAACTGCCACAATCCTGTAGCTCCCACCCGTGATCTTGCCTTGGGATTCAATGCGGATTCCACAATGGCCAGATATTTCATTTCTAGTGGAATGTCATATTTGTCCAATTGTTCTTCGAACATGGGAAAATAAAACTGGCTTACCGTCAACATCCGCTCTATAAGTCCACGCTTACGGACCAAAAATGATTTGATGACATTTTCCAAGGATGGATTATAGGTCACATTGAAAGGTGTTTTTTGGTTCAACCTTTCCAAGCGCAGTTTTAAGGTGTCGGTATCGAGACTGCTATCAACGACTTGGGTGGTATCGACCTCCAGGTCGGTGACCATTTCGTACATCTCGTCAAAGCGCGCTGCATTCCCATACAGTTCCTTCATCCAAAGACTATCGTATTTTGAAACGATATCGAGGTCTTTTAGATCATAGGTTTTTTTGTCCCCCACCATAACGATCGGTAAGGAGTTAACGTTGATTTCCCCCAAAGCCCCGGTCTTCTCCGTTTTATCAACACCTTTTAAATCGTTAGTGGCAAGCGTATCCAAGAGGACAACCTTCACGGCATCACCTTGGGGTTGTTCTTTCGTTGCATCATTCACATCTTGGCCAACGGCCGAAGTATGCGCATAAAGCGACAGGACAATACTTAAAAGCCAAAATTTATATGAATGCATAGGAAATCCTTTAGTTATCGGGAACTAACGAAAATCGTATTTTTTTTTGAAAGAATGAAATTTTAAACCTTAAAGTATGGATTGTATCCTCCTGTCCCGTTTATCGATAACGCCCTTACCCTTCCAATATTGCAGCGATTCCGGGCAAAGTTTTTCCTTCCAAACTTTCTAACATCGCACCGCCACCGGTAGATACGTAACTTACCTTATCCTGGAAACCGAATTGTTTTACCGCGGCAACGGAATCCCCTCCACCTACAAGGGAAAATGCGCCTTTTTGGGTTGCTTCATCGATAAAGTTACCGACGCTGATGGTGCCTTTGGCAAAACTTTCCATCTCAAAAACCCCAATAGGACCGTTCCATAATATGGTCTTGCTTTCCAAGATGACTTTCTTGAAATTCTCCAAGGTTTTAGGTCCGGCATCCAAACCTTGCCAACCCGATGGGATTTTATCCACATCGATGATCTGTGTTTCGGCATCATTGCTGAAATCATTCGCGGCAATAACATCTACCGGAAGGTGTACTTGGACATTTTTGGCCTTGGCCTGTTCCAAGATGCTCAACGCAAGATCCATTTTATCATCCTCACAAATGGAATCCCCGATCGTACCCCCTTGGGCCTTAATGAAGGTATAGGTCATACCACCACCGATAATCAAGTGATCTACCTTGTCAAGTATGTTCTCAATAATGGTGATTTTCGAAGACACCTTTGCGCCGCCAAGGATCGCCAAAACCGGTTTTTCCCCGGTGCGCATTACTTTTTCTATCGATTTTATCTCTTTGGCCAATAAATATCCGAAACATTTTTGGCCTGGGAAGAATTGGGCTACGATCGTGGTCGATGCGTGGGCCCTATGTGCGGTACCAAAGGCATCGTTCACATAGACATCGCCCAATTTGGACAATTTCTCGGCAAAGTCCACATCGCCCGCTGTCTCCTCATTGTAAAAACGCAAATTTTCCAATAAAAGCACTTCCCCTTCCTTAAGCTCCGCAACTGCTTCTTCAGCTTTTGGCCCTATACAATCATCAACGAACTTAATTTGAACCCCGATGATCTCGGAAACCTTGGCACAAATATGCTTTAAGGACATGTCCGCATTACGTTGCCCTTTGGGCCTCCCCATATGGCTCATTAAAACAGCACTACCGCCATCTTCCAATACTTTGATGATCGTTGGCTTTGCAGCTTCGATCCTATTTGTGTCGGTTACATTGAATTCCCCATCCAAGGGTACGTTGAAATCAACCCGAATCAATGCCTTTTTCTGCTTAAAATTAAAATCGTCAATCGTCGTCATAGTAGTATGCTTTAATAGTGTGCTTTTAAACGAATGGCAAAGGTAAAGATTTATAAGGTTCTTAGAAAAAATAGGACTCCATAATTTGAGGTGTTTCCACACATTTATTTACTTGGGCAAAAAAACTATCTTTGAACCATGCTGTTTAAGGAAATTTTAGGGCTTACGCATATCAAAAAACATTTGGCACTGAGTGCCGATGCCGGACGTATACCCCATGCACAACTTTTCGTGGGACCTGAAGGTTCGGGGACCCTTCCCATGGCCTTGGCCTATGCCCAATATATTATCTGTAACAATCAGAACGGCGAAAACAACGGGGATAACCAGGCCTGTAACATGAAATGTGATTCGCTTTCGCATCCCGATTTGCATTTTGCATTCCCGGTTGCCAATTCCGATAAGGTAAAAAGTCACGCCGTTAGCAACCATTATATGGAGGAATGGCGGCAATTTGTCAAGGAACAGCCCTATGGAAACCTTTTTGATTGGTACCGCTTGATCGGCATTGTGAAGAAACAGGGGCAGATAGGGGTGGATGAAGCCTATGATATCGTTAAAAAATTATCGCTTAAATCCTATGAGGGAGGGTATAAGGTGATGTTGATATGGATGGCGGAAGAAATGAATACCGCTGCGGCCAACAAGCTTTTGAAATTGATTGAGGAACCGCCGGAAAAAACCGTATTCCTTTTGATCGCCGAAAATGACGATCAAATCCTGCAGACCATTAAATCGCGATGTCAGATCCTACAGTTCCCACCCTTGGCCGAAGCTGCCATTGCCAAAGGACTTGAAAACCGTGGGTTGGTTCGTGAAGAAGCCCAAAGATTGGCACTTGAGGCCGATGGTAATTTTAACCGGGCGCTCGATTTAATGAATAAGGATTCGGAGGATTTGGTTTTTGAAAAATGGTTCGTACAGTGGGTGCGTAGTGCCTTTAAGGCAAGGGGCAATAAAGCGGTGATCAATGAATTGATCCTTTGGGCCGAAGAGGTGGCAAAGACCGGTAGGGAAACCCAAAAGAAATTTCTGCATTATTGCATTGCGGTCATGCGCCAAGCCATGCTCATTAATTTTAATGTAAAGGATTTGGCCTTTATGCGAATGCATGTAGATGGATTCAAGATGGAAAAATTCGCCCCTTTTGTGCATGAAAACAATATTATAACCATCGTTTCCGAATTGGAAGATGCCATTTATCATATTGAACGTAACGGAAATGCCAAGATCATTTTTACCGACCTCTCGATCAAATTGACCCGTTTATTGCATACCAAGGCATCCCCTATTCAAAATCAACCTTAAACAACAGCGCTATGGAGTTTATTATCGCCAATAGTACGGAACTACTTCTTTTATTATTCCTGATCATCACTTTTCTGCAGAGCGGATGGGATAAATTAACGGATTGGACCGGTAATTTGGCTTGGTTAAAGGGACATTTTGAAAAGACCCCTTTAAAGAACAGCGTACCGCTACTGTTGGGGGTCGTGTTGATTCTTGAGATTTTGGCGGCCATTTTATGCACTATAAGCGTTGTTCAAATACTTGGCACGGGCAAAAGTTCCTTTGCGATGTACGGTGCAGCCGTATCCTGTATTGTTTTATTGATGCTCCTTTTTGGCCAACGTGTGGCCAAAGACTATGATGGGGCAAGGACCATTGCCATTTATTTTATCCCTGCCATTTTCTTGGTTTACTTGCTTCAGGCCTAAAATGAAAGAACCCCGACGGTGAGGTCGGGGTTCTGAATACACATTTCGAGGAATGCTTATTTCTTGTATTTGTCGTTTAGCAGTTTTAGGATTTCCGCAGTAAGATCGTTTGTCTCCTTTCCATATAACACACTACCCCCGTCGCCTCCACCGAGGATATAGGCATACGAATTGGCTTCGCCATAGGCTTTGATCTCCCTTTTGACTTTTTTGACCAAACTATCCATTTCGGTTTGCCCGGCCATTTGCAATTGTTGCTCTTCCTGTTGCAACTGTTGACCTATGAATTGGCCTTTTTGCTGCATAACCCCGTATTCTTCCTGGGCCTTTTGTTGTGACATTTTTTGGGCCTTTACCTGAAAAGCTTGCGCCTCTATTTGAAAGGCCTGGCTTATACTATCTTTCTTTTTGCCGAAAGTTTCCAATTTGGTTTTGTATTTGGCTTCGACATCCACCCTTTCCTTATAGTCTTCCATCAACTTGACGTTATCTACAAATCCGATTTTCTCTTGTTGGCAAGATACCATGACCAATACTACAGCGGCCAATACTAATTTTTTCATTTTTTATGTTTTAGATTCCTGTTTTGGTAAAAGTTCACCTTTACGAATTGGGCAAAAATAGGAAAGCTTTTTAGAACTTTTACTTTTATTGTACTATTTGTGTCGGGATACAAAATCGGCACATCAAAATAAAATTCGGGGCCCAAAACACCCCAACCAACAACCATCAATAGTTTCTATGGCCTTTTATTGTTTGGATTGTTATTTTCTATTGTAATTGGGATGTTTTGATTTGTTTTAACCGCTCAATTCAAAATTTAATATACATACTTCCATTCTTCGGTAAATCTATCCTTAAAACGCCTTAAAATGCGTTTTAGGCTCTTTTTAGGATGTAAATGTGTGAAGAATACTCCTTGCTGCGGAAAGCTTTTAGATTTGACCACAGCCCTACCAGAAATGCCCTAATATAATTTTGGCGTCCCGTCTTATATTGCTCGGACAAAATAGAGACATAGAACGAATCAAAAATCAATGGTTTAATGGTTTCGACTCTCATTCCTTCTGCGGCAAAAAGTTTTTCAATGGCCACTTTGGAAAAATGCCATAGGTGCCTGGGAACATCATATGCCGCCCAATACCTACCATAAAATGAAGCATCGTATGACTTGAAATTAGGTACGGCCACCACAAGGGTTCCCTTCTCGGATAGTAACGAAACCAATTTTTTGATTTGGTCCTCCAGATCGGGAAGATGTTCCAAAACATGCCATAGGGTGATGACCTCATATTTTGTGCCGCATATTTTTTCAAAATCGTCATAAAGCGCAATACCTTTTTCCGACGCCCTTTTCCGTGCTTCCTTATTCGGTTCCACTCCATCCACTTTCCAGTTTTCACTTTGGGCCTTTAATAAAAAATCGCCCGTACCGGCCCCGACATCCAAAAGCGTTTTTTCTTTCCCGGCATATTTGGAAACCAAACGCTCCTTTTTACCTAGACTATACTTTTTTACTTTTTGATAGAGTTTATCGATCACCGTTTTATTGGCATCGGTGTGCGAAATGTAGTTTTCACTCAAATAATATTTGGCCAAATCGACGGGTTTGGGTTTCGTTGACAACATCTCCAAAACATCATCGTACACCAATTCAAAATTTTCCCCCGTTACGGAATGGTCCTTGATCTTTAAATACGGCTTCATTGTTAATCTGACAAAATAAAATTTATTCCAAGGGGCCTAAGGTACTCCAAAACTACTTCTTCTGAAAGCACTCTTCTCCCCATCCTTTATTTTAAACCCCTAATTACATTTTGTAACCAAGCTTACTATCGCACCCGGACAAACCAAAAAACAGAACAGGTTTCCATTACACAAATCAACGCAGGCCAAATGTGAAAAAGCCCAGTCAACATTCAAAGTCGTAAAAACAGCCCTAGCGTTCAAAACAAAAAAGCGCTTTTCTGCTATTTGGAAAATTGGACACCACAAAACCTATGCTCCATTATCCTTATAGAAATCCATACTAAAAATGGTAGGTTGCCTTTTGATTTACCACTAACGGTTATCCAGTGGTGGGGGACACCATAATGATCCTGTCTAATGGATATTCATCGTACACATTACGCCAACAATGAAAAAACGAAGCTATAAGAAAGCAAGGGTAAACAGCTCCCTGAATCAATCTTCCTAAACATTCCGTAATACCGGCCCTAGGCAAAATCCGCCCCCGAAGTCCAAGGTGATTATTCATTTCCGCCAGCCATAAAACATCCCCGACTTTCATTGTTCCACGTGGAACAATTAGCGATCTATCTACCCATATAAACCAAAAGCACACTAATGTCCGAAGGGGAAACCCCACTGATCCGCGATGCTTGGGAAATGGTTACCGGACGAATGGATTTTAGTTTTTCCCGTGCTTCGAACGAGAGGGACTTTAGCTTTGAATAATCGAAATTATCCGGAATTTTAATATTTTCAAGCCGTTGTAATTTATCCGCATTATTCTTTTCCTTTTGGATATAACCCGCATATTTGATCTGTATTTCGGCTTGTTCCATTTCTTCCCTTCCCAGGTTATTTTCCAAAACGAAATCAGCCACAGGGGCCAATTTCAACATATGATCCATGGTAACATTAGGACGCGAAAAAGCCTTGAACATTTTATCCGATTGTTTTACCAATGCTGAATCCACACTTTTCAATATCGGATTTATATCTTCCGGTTGCACACTGGTAGTTTTAAAAAAGGTCACAAAATCACTCGATTTTTTTTCTTTTTCTTCCATTCGCCTTAAGCGCTCTTCTGACGCCAAGCCAATGGCATACCCTTTAGGGGTTAATCGTAAGTCGGCATTATCCTGCCGAAGAAGTGTCCGATATTCGGCCCGCGATGTAAACATCCTATATGGTTCTTCGGTGCCTTTAGTGATAAGATCATCTATTAAAACACCAATGTAGGCTTCATCCCTTTTCAATATGAAGGGTTCTTGCCCATTGATTTTTAAATGCGCATTTATACCTGCCATTAAACCTTGTGAAGCCGCTTCCTCGTATCCCGTCGTACCATTGATCTGTCCGGCGAAATATAAGTTCTCCACCAATTTGGTTTCCAATGTATGCTTCAATTGTGTCGGTGGAAAATAATCGTATTCTATGGCATATCCCGGTCTAAAGAATTTCACTTTTTCAAAACCCCTAACAGATCTTAATGCCTTAAATTGGACATCCTCGGGCAAGGAAGTTGAAAAACCATTAACATAAACTTCAACGGTATCCCAACCTTCAGGTTCCACAAATAATTGATGGCTATCCTTATCTGCAAAACGATTGATTTTATCCTCTATAGAGGGACAATATCTGGGACCGATACTTTTGATCCTACCGTTGAACATCGGAGATCTATCGAACCCTTCCCGCAAAAGATTATGTACCTCGGCACTGGTATGGCTCATATAACAATCCCGTTGTTCTTTTAAGACCGGCGTATCCAAATAAGAGAATTTCTCAGGTATGGGATCTCCCGGTTGAACGATCATTTTGGAATAATCCAAAGAGCGTCCATCGACACGTGGCGGAGTACCCGTTTTCATTCTTCCACTTTCAAAACCCAAAGCAGTCAGCTGTTCGGTAATGCCAGTTACGGCCTTTTCACCGGCTCTGCCCCCACCAAATTGTTTTTCCCCTATATGGATCAATCCATTTAAAAAAGTGCCATTGGTCAATACCACAGACCTGCCTTTTATATCGATACCCAAGGAGGTCCTCACTCCGACAACCTTGTTCCCGTCAATCAACAATCCCTGTACCATCTCTTGATAGAAATCGACATTCGGGGTACGTTCCAAAGCCAAACGCCATTCCTCGGCAAAACGCATACGGTCACTTTGTGCTCTAGGACTCCACATGGCAGGCCCCTTGGATTTATTCAACATCTTAAATTGAATGGCCGACTTATCGGTAATAATACCGGAATAACCACCAATGGCATCGATCTCCCTAACGATTTGTCCTTTGGCAATGCCACCCATGGCCGGATTACAAGACATCTGTCCTATGGTCTGTAGGTTCATGGTCGCCAACAAGGTTTTTGAGCCCATATTGGCCGCCGCCGCCGCAGCTTCCGCCCCAGCATGCCCACCTCCAACTACTATTACATCATATACTTCTCCAAACATAATCTTATGATTGTTCCACGTGGAACATATTTATCTTTTCCTCTTCCTTTTTCCTCATTAGTACAATATCGGATTCGTTTTTATCATTGAATCCCATTAAGTGCAATAACCCGTGGGCCATTACCCTTAGTAATTCAATTTTAAAATCGATATTTAACATGTCGGCATTTTCACGGACTCTTTCTATGGATATAAATATATCCCCACTTAAGACCCTATTATCGGTATAATCAAAAGTGATGATATCGGTAAGCGTATCATGATCCAAATATTTTTTGTTGATCTCCAACAAATAGTTGTCATCGCAAAATATATAATTCAAATCACCTAAATCATATTCCTCCGATTCCAACACCTTACCGATCCATTGGATGTAGCGTATTTCATTCTCCAAACGAAATGCATCCTCGTAAAAAAATTCAATCATACTGCTCAAAATAATCCCTTATCAATATTTGATAATTTTGGCGCAAAGGTAATGCTTGTCGATTTAAAATTTCGATATTGTTTTTATACTCCTCCAAAAAAGATGGTTTGGATAACAGTGGGTTTTGAAAATCCCTTTCATTCGAATTACTTTTGCGCTCTTCTTTCTTCCCTTTGGTCAAACTTGCATTCTCTAACTTTAAAAGCTCATGTTCAATAAAATTGACTTTATCGATGGTTCTTTGGGTTATGCCATTTTCCAATAGATCATTTTCGAAATCCTCCATTTGCTTTATTAATTTCTCTCCCAATTTCCTTCCATCGGTATCAATCATATCCTGAAGTTGCTTTTCCAACTCCTGTCGCAATAGCTGTTGCTCCTTATAGATCTCATAGATCTCCCTTAAATCATCCTCATTACCAGTAGGCCCTTTACCGGACCCTTCTCTTCCTTCTTGACCTTTGGAACCATTTTTCTGGCCTTGTTTATCGCCTTTGGAACTATTGTTCCCATCTTTCCCTTCATTGCCCTCGCCTTGTTCACCGGATTTGCCTTCCGGTTTATTGCCTTTACCTTCTGCCTGGGCTCCAGGGGAATTCCCCTTACTGCCCATCTTATCCTTAATTTCCCCTTGTCCCTTGATAATATCAGGCAATTGGAATCCTTTTTCACCATCCCCACTTCCTTTACCTGATTGCAAACTTTGTTGCATATTGTCCAGAATATTCGCTAAAAAATCCGCCAAGGAATTACTCGCATTCAACACATATTTTTGATAAGATACTCCTTGGTATATTATGTTGTCGGCAATGCTTTCCAAAGATTTATCAATATTATAATAAACCTCCCCAATTTGTTCATTTACAAATTCCGCTAATTCAGCGCGTCGTAAGGACAATGAAAAAAGACTATCATCGACATGCTCAAAAAGTCTTCTTAATTCATTCTGTTCCTTAACCGTCTTCGAAAAATTAGTAATATCATAATCGGATACCTCAAGTTCATCGAGTAATTTTTCCTGCTTAAAAGAAAATATCACCAAATTATCCAGGATCTGACGTAACATCTCAGCGTCTTCGGTAATGGCCGATCCATCTGAGGCCCCCATACTCGAATTACCCAATTCTTCGGCCATTTTCTTCATTTTGTTTGCTGCCGCCTTTTGCTTGGATTTGATTTTATCCTCCATTGATTGTTTTTCCCCTTCGGAAAACTCCCCTTGATCCTCGATGGACTTCTGCAATTCCCCTAGCACTTCTTTTTGATCGTTTTTAATGCCCTTTTCCTTATTGGCATCGATTTCCAAACGCAAAGGCTTTTGTAAAGCATCATTATCTTTCATTAATTCCTTCAATTCATCGGCAAGACCCTCAAACTCATTTTTCAATGTTTCCTGCTCCTTTTTTATCGATTTTTCCTCCGGTACATCATCCGCCAACTTTTCCTGTTTTTCGGCTAATTTTTCAAGTTCATTGGCCAATTGCGCCGCTTTTTCCGTCACGTAATACCTTTTGGTAAGCTCTACCAGCTGTTCCAGGTTACGCTTGCTGCTTTGTTGTTTCTTTCCAAGATCCTCCAAACGCTTGCTTAATTCTTCCTTATCTATTTTATCGGCAATCTTATTCAGCTCTTCCAATAATATCTGATTCTTTCTTGCCTCCAATTCCTGACGTTCCAAACGTTCCTGCAATAACTTGTTCAACTCCTTATCACCTTCCTGTTTTTGAAGATTGTCCTGCAACTGCTTACTGAATTTTTGCATTTGTTCTTCCTGGACCTCCTGCTTTTGTAAAAAACTTTTAATCTGATTTTGGTCATTAAAATTCAACTCCTTCTTTTCTTTTTGATTTTTATTGAGTTCTTTTAGCACCTTTTCCTGTGCATTCAACTTTTCCAATGAACGATCCATGATATTGATAATATCCTCCTGCGCCTTTAATTCCCTTTTATGTACCTCGTCCTTATCCAATATCCTATTGGAGAAAACCCGACTTTTGGTTGATTTCCCACCCCGAATACCGTCGTTATCGATACTCCTAAAATAAAACTCATACTCCACGCCCTCTTCTACATCCAAGCCTGATGGAAACGTATAATAAAACTTTTCAAAATTAACTTTTGGGTTGCCAAGAACGATTACCTCTTTATTATCGGGATTTCCTTTTTTATAATAAACCAGTTCGATGACTTCCAAACCATGATCATCGGATGTCTCACCAATAAAATAAGACGTATTGGCCCGCAGGGTATCCAAAACCTGTTCTACCTTGATCGTGGGATAGGCATCCTTTATAATTTTTATCTGATAATTTAGTTTTTCATAATCCTCAAGCCGAGAATTGGAGGCCGTAATTTGATACTCCAAAGAATTATACAGGGTTTTTGACAAATGAAAAAAGTCAGTTTCCTTAGAAAAACCTTCCACCGTATCCTTATCGATATAATCAATTCGTTCTGCATTATTGCCCTTAACGCTCCATGTAATTTTGGTACCTTCAGGCACAATGGCATTCCCCGTACTTTTTAAGGTTTGATTCGTCAAATTCAAATAGGCAGGATAGCTGAATTCAATTTCAATATCTTCTATACTGGGTGTTTTTATTACCTCCAAATGATATTCTTCGGATCTAACTTGTTCGGCAAAAAATTGGAAATAGGTATCTTCCAAAGGTGCCGTGAATGTATAAGAAAATTCATTGCCTGATTTTTGCAACATCAAGTCCTTACCGTTAACCCTAATAAATACAACGTCTGGACGTACATTACCCTCGGTAGTGACTAGAATCGTATACGATTTATCCTGTAACACGTTTAGCTCCTTATTCATCAGTTTAAAGTGAAAAGGGGCCGGTGGTGCATACGCTAAATCATAATTCTTCAATCTATCATAAGAATTCCAAAAAGAACCGAAGTTTCCGGAAACCAACAGTACACCTACTATGGCTACGGGAATCAATAAATACCTAAAATACCCATAACTCTCCCTAAACGTCACCGCTTTGGTAAAGGGGACGGGATTTAGTTCCTTGGATCGTTGAGCGATACTAGCCCTTAATAATTCCGATTGGTATTTATCTTCGGACAAATCGAGCAGATTACATAATTTATCGCTAACTTCAGGAAAATGTTTCCCTATTAATTGGGAGGCCTCCTTATTGGTGATTCCCTTCTTAACTTTGAACAAATACAATACCGGTACCAGAATGAATTTATAGAAAAGTACCATTGTTAGAAGGACAAAAAAGAAAAACAATACCATTCTGGCCGTAGTACCCAACCAAAGAAAATATTCAATTCCCAAAATGGCCAAAAAAACCAATATCCCTATAACCAAGAAAATCAACAGTCCCTTGATCAGGACCTTTGTATAATACTTCCTGGTAAATTGATTTAATTTATCTAATATGTCATTAAAAGCATCCAAATTGCACCTTATTTTCATACCAAGATAATCGATATCTCCAATTTCTACCTCAAATTCTTGTTAAATCGCCCAAAACCAACCCATCCAGTAACCTCCTACTTCTTGGGTAGCTAAAGCTATTCCCCTATCTTTGCCCTTCAATATTCCGATGTATGAGCCAAAAAGTAAGAGTTAGATTTGCCCCTAGTCCGACAGGACCATTACACATTGGCGGTATCCGTACCGCCCTATTCAACTATTTATTTGCCAAAAAACACAATGGTGATTTTATTCTACGCATTGAGGACACGGATCAAAATAGGTATGTACCAGGGGCCGAACAATATATCATCGAATCCTTGGAATGGTGCGGTCTCACTTTTGATGAAGGCCCTGGAAAAGACAAAGGATTCGGACCCTATCGCCAAAGTGAACGGAAAGAACTTTATAAAGACTATGCCGAGGCCTTGATCAAAAGTGGCCATGCCTATTACGCTTTTGACACTACAGAAGAACTTGACAACCATAGAAAAGATCATGAAGCCAAAGGAAAGACCTTTATTTACAATTGGCATAACCGTCTTAAACTCAAAAATTCCTTGACCTTATCTGCCAAGGAAACAGAAGAGAAAATAAATTCCGGGGAGGACTATATTATCCGATTTCTCGTCCCACAGGATGAAAAATTACAGTTACATGATATCATTCGGGGCGATATGGAAATCGACTCCAATATATTGGATGACAAAGTTCTATTTAAAAGTGATGGTATGCCTACCTACCATTTGGCGAATATCGTGGATGACCATCTTATGCAAATCACCCACGTCATTCGTGGAGAGGAATGGCTCCCATCTTTGGCCCTTCACCACTTGCTCTATAAATCCTTTGGATGGGAAATACCCCAATTTGCCCATTTACCCCTTATATTGAAACCCGTGGGTAAAGGCAAACTGAGCAAAAGGGATGGCGAAAAATTAGGCTTTCCGGTTTTTCCCCTATCTTGGGAAACATCCCAAGGTTATCGTGAATCCGGTTATTTTCCAGAAGCCGTTGTTAATTTTCTGGCTTTATTGGGTTGGAATCCAGGAACCGAACAAGAACTTTTTGCGCTTAAGGATTTGATAGCGGTATTTAGCTTAGACCGGGTGCAAAAAGGAGGCGCTCGTTTCGATCCGGAAAAAACCAAATGGTACAATCACCAGTATCTTCAAAAAAAATCTGAACGGGAATTAGCCACTTTATATCAACCCGAATTACTACAAAAGGATATCCCTACTTCAATTACAACATTAGACCATATTGAGAAAGTAGTATCCTTGGTAAAAGAAAGGGCTGACTTTGTTTCCGATTTCTGGTCCTTAAGTGATTACTTCTTTGAAGCCCCGCGGAACTTTGATGCTAAAGCCGTTCGCAAGCAATGGAAAGAAGATACCCCGGCCATCATGAAAGATCTTGTTACGGTTTTGGACGGTATTTCCGAATATACTTCAGGGCATATTGAAAAATTGGTCAAACAATGGATTTCCGATAAAGAACTAAGTTTCGGTAAGGTTATGCCGCCTTTGCGCTTGGTAATTGTAGGAGCGATGAAAGGACCACATATTTTCGACATTCTTGAACTTATCGGAAAGGAAGAAAGTATTACAAGGATAAAAACAGCATTGACCGAATTCATCGATAATTAATTATCGGGAATACCCAATAATCAAAAACCGGTCTACATATCCATTCCTTTGTAAACCGGTTTTTTTAGCTTTCTGAACATCCTTGACCGGCAAACCAAGCATACCTTTTATTTCATCCTATGTCTATATAACTAAAGTGTGCCTTTTTATGAAATTTATACTAGGTAATAGCCAATGGGTATTCACTCTATATCCATTAATACTTCATACCGACAATTACCATCCAAATCCCTAAAGCCAAGCTCCAAAATCCCAATACTAAAACCCTTCGAATTAGTTTTTTGCCAGGTAGGACCCAACCAATTACTATTCTTTTACTTCCGCTAGCTTATCAACAGTTTCACTCATAGCCGACCACTTGTCGGATATCGTATGGTCCCCGGAAACATCATTGGTATATAACAAAGCATTGAATAAAGCCCGGTAGGTACCCATGGATTGTCCGCGCCATTGGGGTTGAAAACCAAAAAGTACGACATGACCATCTTTGTAGTGCACATCAACTGCAGCCGCCCTATTGTTCATATACGCTTCCCCAACCAAATAGCCCGACAACAATGGAGAGCCTTTTTCCTGATATTTGGAAAGTACTTCCCCTTTAAAACCTTCAAGGATTTTGAACACTGGACTTCCGAACACGAAAATTCCCGACTTTTCGGGCATACCCGCCATAACAGGATGAAGGGTGTTATGGGTAACTTCCATAATGGATCCCCCGGTAAAAAAGTCATTTCGCTTCACATTTTCAACGGTATTCTCAATAGGTAAATGAAGTTCCTTTATGGCAAATTCAGTGCTTTTATTCATACATACCAAAGTACCTCCCATACTTACGAAATCCTCTATATTACGAACGCCCTGCCCCTTTAAACCTCCCGTATATTGCACAGGTGCATAACCTTTTTGAAATCCGTTTTCAAGCGTTCCGGGTCTTTCGGAAGCCATTAGGATAACATCGTAGCGCTCCTTTAGATTACCATTATGGATATCCGCATTACGAACAACGGTATACGGTATACCGAAATTATCCAATAACCATCTCGTCCACCCCATATCCATACTGGCCGTCCAAGGGTCATAGACCCCAATTCTTGAATCCACCTTCGTTTTCGGTCTGCTGGAAGTCAGCCCGGCATTGACGGCATACTCCTTGACCCAGCGGTTGATTTGGAATTTAGGAGCGTTATTAATGGCATAGGTCTGATTCTTTGAATTATAACTTACCGTATAGTTTTTGTTCATGGCTTCTCCGATAATCCGGAATATATTATTCTCCTTAGGGTTTACAATCATAGTTCCACCGCTACCTTTCAATGTTCCCGGTAAGGGTACGACCCCTGCTGCAACCTCATTGGTATCAAAACCAGCCCCACTAATGAAATCCACTTTGTTCCCTTCCAATTCTTCATCGGATTCCGCTGTTATAGGGGTCCCTTTTACAGGAATAAGTTGGGAGCTTACCTCATCAGGTAAAGGAGACATGGCGGCAATCACTTCAACTTCCATTTGATAGGGTAAGGTCCATCCGGCAGCATCATAAGGCTGCTCCAAAGGTCCGTCTGGTGACTCCCTTAAATCAGGATATTCCTGAACATCGATGAGTTGACGCGCCAACTCCCCAAATTCCTGGTCCATAGGGATTACCCAAGTTCCTTTCGGATAGGTATTTCCCTCAAAAGATAAATCGACCTTTAATTGGGAGATTTTAATACCATTGAAGGCCAGTCGTTTTAAAAATTCGACCGGTCGAACCGGATCTCGTTGTTTTTGCCTAACAAAATAAGCGTAAGGAGGTTCCGATTTGTACTTTTCAATGGTACTGATTCCCGATTGGTATTTATTGAGAAGAAGGGTTTCCTTATATTTAGCTGCATAGTCCAACACCGCTATGGAAGCTGTTTGCATGTATTCCACAGCATCTTTCAATCGCCACCATCCGCCTTTCCAAGGACTTGAATATAAAGACTCTACCCGTAAATCAACCCTGTCCTTAGGAAAATCCCGAATGGTATAAAAATAAGGGGTAGCATACCTATACAATGCCGTTTCGGTCCAGAATGAAGGGATATTCTGCATAGCGGGCATATAATCAATATAGCCCGGATACCAAGCGTCGAAACCCTTACCCATATGAACTGCCCCGGGTTGACCATTGGTTTCCAATTCCTGTGCCATGGCCATACCGATCATGTTGACCTCCCTAGCCACTAAAGGAGGGGTCTGGGGCGCAACCGGTTCGGCAAATGGCGGAAGCCAAATCCGGGTAGGAAATGGGGAAGATTGATGGTGCACATGTATGATGTTCGGTTCCCATTCCCGCCATGTACGGCCTACAACGCGAGACTCCAGCTGATTCAACATATAGGCATCCCTATTGTTGTCATGACCTACATATTTTTGATATAGCCATGGCGTCGGTGCCGTTTCATAGGGGGTACCCACATTGCCCAAATACCAATTGGCAATGATATCCTGCCCATCCGGATTTAAGGAAGGCCAAAGAACCAGGATAACATTGTCGAAAATATCTTTATACTTTTTGGTCTTTGCTTTACTGACCAATTCATAGGCCAAGGTAATGATGTGTTGGGCCCCGGCCACTTCAGAAGCGTGCAGACCTCCACTGATATCCACAATGGCCTTTCCCTCTTCCGCCAAATGCTTAGCCATATCCCTAGTAAGGCCTTCCGGGTGCGCCAACTGTTGGGAAATCGCTTTGTAACGATCTATTTGTTTTAGATTTTCCGGGGTAGAAATCAAAACATATTCCCATGGCCTGCCTTCCGATGTTTTCCCCGCAGATCGCATTTGGACCATATCACTTGCCTTGGCCAATTCCTTAAAATATGTAATGGACTCTTCGTAGGTCGCCAAATGAAAATCGGAACCAATTTCAAAACCAATTACCTCATCAGGATTGGGGACGTTTTGTGCATTGATCCGGTGCATCATAGCAACCAAGATCATTAGCAATAAAATAGGATGCCGCACCAAAAGGGGTTTATAACCAGTTTTACTACGAACAGGGGGTAATGAAAATTTGGAAAATAAAGTTTTCATAGGGGATATTGGATAGTTGGTCATACTAAAGTAGTAATTATGTATGATCCCGATTTAAAAAGTAAGGATATGTCATCATCTTTATGAAATCCGAAATTATAGGGGGTAAAAAGAAAAAAGTTGACAATGGCTTAGGGTGCTTATAAATACTTTACCATAGTTTCCTATTTGCATCCCCAATTCCCAATGAGCATAGCGTTCATCTCCTGTTTAACCCTAGTCCATATTAGGCCTCGAAATAACCCAGTAAGTAAAGGGAAGTATCAATTTATCCAATTCCAACCACACTTGAAGGAGATAAAATAGAGATGTGAATATTAAACCTGGTTTCTTATTGTAATAGCCGTAGGTTTTGTAAATTCATACTCAAACAAAACTATATACATCATGGGCGACTATTTATTGATTCCCTTATTCCTTTTTATACTGGTAACCATAGCTTCCGGTATTTTTATCGTAAAACAACAAACCGCGGTATTAATTGAAACTTTTGGAAAGTTCACAAGTGTTCGACATTCGGGCATACAGTTCAAGATACCTTTCGTGCAACGTATAGCGGCTCGGGTGGGATTAAAGATCCAACAACTCGATGTTATCGTTGAGACCAAAACATTGGATGATGTTTTTGTCAAATTGAAGGTATCCGTTCAATATGTGGTGATAAAAGAAAAGGTATATGAAGCCTTTTACAAATTGGAATACCCTCATGATCAAATCACCTCTTATGTTTTTGACGTCGTACGGGCCGAAGTCCCTAAAATGAAATTGGATGATGTCTTTGTGAAAAAGGATGACATTGCCATCGCCGTAAAAGCGGAATTGCAAGACGCCATGATCAATTACGGGTATGATATTATCAAGACATTGGTAACCGATATCGACCCCGATGCCCAGGTAAAGGCGGCCATGAACCGGATCAATGCTTCGGAACGTGAAAAAATAGCGGCCCAGTTCGAGGGGGATGCCGCCAGGATCCTCATTGTTGAAAAAGCCAAAGCCGAAGCAGAAAGCAAGCGGCTACAAGGACAAGGTATAGCCGATCAACGTCGTGAAATTGCCCGGGGTCTGGAAGAATCGGTTGAGGTATTGAACAAAGTTGGGATCAATTCACAGGAGGCTTCAGCCCTTATAGTCGTTACCCAACATTACGACACCTTACAATCGATAGGGGAAGAAACGAACACCAATTTAATACTACTACCAAACTCCCCACAAGCCGGTAGTGATATGTTGAACAATATGGTGGCTTCTTTTACGGCAAGTAATATGATCGGGGAACAGATGAAAAAGTCACAAACGAAAAAAGAAAAATAATAAATTCATCATGATAAAAAAACCACTATCTATCCGATAGTGGTTTTTTATTTTGTAAAATATTCTAAATGGTATGATTTTTTAGGAGGTTTTACCGAATCCTGGTTTTAAGCGCTTTTGAGAGGGGATCTCCACCCCACCTTAAGAAGAACATTACTCCGATTCGAAACACCTTTAAAACTCTTTAAAAAAGGTGGCTTTCCATAAAATATACCAATCGATATAATGCTGACTATAAAGAATATCGATGTTAGTTGCTTTGCTGTATTTTGGCCCAAGTATCCCTTAAACCGACCGTTTTGTTAAATACCAATTTTTCGGCGGCGGAATCCCGATCCACACAGAAATAGCCCAATCTTTGGAATTGAACCCGATCTTCAGGACCTACCGTTTTTAAGCTGGGCTCCAAATACCCGGTGATCACTTTTAAGGATTCAGGATTTATAAAATCCATAAAATCCTTATCCTTGTGTGTATCCGGACTTTCATCCAAAAACAACCGATCGTAAATTCGCACCTCAGCTTTCAGGGCGTGTTCTATGGAAACCCAGTGTAGGGTTCCTTTTACCTTCCGTAGACTTTCCTCTGTACCACTTCCGCTTTTACTTTTGGGATCATAGGTACATTGTATTTCGGTGATATTCCCTTCGGCATCCTTGGTGCAACTTTCCGCCTTGATGATATACGCATTCTTCAACCGTACTTCCCCTCCTAATTTCAACCGGAAAAATTTCCTGTTCGCTTCCTCCCTGAAATCTTCTTTTTCAATATAGATTTCCCGTGAAAAAGGGACTTTTCTTGATCCGGCCTTAGGATCTTCCGGGTTATTTTCAGCCTCCAACCATTCTTCGCCTCCTTCCGGATAGTTCGTGATCACGACCTTTATTGGGTCCAAAACACCCATTACCCTGGGCGCAACTTTATTTAAATGCTCCCGAACATGGAATTCCAATAAAGACACGTCGATTAAGTTGTCCCGCTTGGCAATACCAATGGTATCCG
Organism: Maribacter polysaccharolyticus; assembly: GCF_028882255.1. GTDB lineage: Bacteria > Bacteroidota > Bacteroidia > Flavobacteriales > Flavobacteriaceae > Maribacter_A > Maribacter_A polysaccharolyticus. The sequence goes on along the minus strand of NZ_JARBUY010000003.1, from coordinate 98,166 downwards.
CAAAATTACGGATGGCCTCCGGTGTATATCCCCTTCGTCTTAAACCGGATATGGTAGGCATCCTTGGATCATCCCAACCCTCTACTGCATTTTCCTCGACCAATTTCAGCAATTTCCTTTTGCTTACCACGGTATGACTAAGGTTTCTTCGCGCAAATTCACGTTGCTTAGGTCGGATCAAATTGGCATCATATACTTGATCCAAGAACCAATCGTACAATTCCCGATGGGGTAAAAATTCCAATGTACATAAAGAGTGGGAAACCTGTTCGATATAATCACTTTCTCCATGCGTCCAATCATACATGGGGTAAATACACCAATCGTTACCGGTTCTATGGTGTGCCTTGTGCAATATGCGATACATGATCGGGTCGCGCATCAACATGTTGGAGGAAGCCATATCTATTTTTGCTCGAAGTACATGGGTCCCTTCCTTGAAATCCCCATTTTTCATCGCTTTGAACAGATCCAAATTCTCGGCTACACTCCTTTCCCGAAACGGACTTGGTGAACCCGGTTCCGTAGGCGTGCCTTTTTGATCTGCCATTTCTTCAGAAGACTGACTGTCTACATAAGCCTTTCCCTTTTCGATCAACAAAACCGCCCAATCGTATAATTGTTGGAAATAATCCGAAGCATACCGTTCGGTATCCCATTGGAATCCCAACCAGGTTACATCCCTTTTTATCGCATCTACAAACTCCTGTTCTTCCTTGACGGGGTTGGTATCATCAAACCGCAGGTTTACGGGCGCATCATACCGCAAACCCAGACCAAAATTGAGACAAATGGAACTCGCATGTCCGATGTGCAAATAGCCATTTGGTTCCGGAGGAAAACGAAATCGCAATTTTTCCTTTGGAAAACCGTTATTAAGGTCCTCCTCTATGATATGTTCAATGAAATTCAATGATTTTGATACTTCACTCATCAGTCTTGTTTTAAGCAGAGCAAATGTAGCAAAATTGCAGGGATTACAGGCTATTAAATGGGCTAGCATACAAATAGTAGGATTTCACAACATAAATACCTTATAGCGCAACATTAAATTTTTTGCGCTGTTAATAAGTTTAATATTTGTTTTTGATAATGAACACAATAAATCGGGAATACAGCATACCCAACTGTAATCCCTCTAAAACAAACCCCGAATCAACCCCAATCAGACGGTAAATTTTTATGATTTAAAAGCACTACTTATGAAGCCTAAATTAAATTTCTTTCTCCGTCTTATTCCAATCGCCTTATTCTGGTTAGGCCTGACCCCGCTATCGGCCCAAATACTCGTAAACGCCCCCGAACCCATAGACAACCCAAATTTATCGGGTTCATCACCGTGGAGTGCCATTTGTGCAGGGGTAGGCGGATTCAACCAATATTATGTGAACATCTCATGGGCTGGTACCGCAAACAGTGGCAATGCCTTTATTTTGGAACTTTCCGATAAGAACGGGGATTTTACCAATCCCGTAGAATTGGTCAATGTAACCGATCAAAACACCAATTCCCCAAAAGAATTCGATGCAGAATTTTCCATTCCTACCGATACCCGGGGAGATGGTTATAAATTAAGGGTGCGTTCCACAGACCCGGCCTATACCAGCAGCGAATCACCTGCATATCCCATGTATTACATGGACGTAACCTCGAATATCAACATAAGTGCCGACGGCAGCGGTGTACCCCCAGGTATGGTCTGTTCCACCGGACCTATTACCCTACAGGTAGATAACATATCCAATCCGGAAACCTATCAGTATATTTGGTATATGAGCGGTAGCCCTATTGACGGGGAAACCGGACATACATTAACGGTCAGTACTTCTGGAATGTACTATGCCCTTATCGATTATGGGGATGTTTGTTCGGGTTCTGCCAATACCGATTCCAATATCATTGACGTGACCATAGGTTCCGGTGGGAAAGGGATTTTCATCAATACCCCATCCAAGACCGTCCTATGTGCGGGGGAAACGGAAACCTTGAGCATCAATACAACGGATAGCAGCTGGAACTACAGTTGGTATAAGGACGGGGTGCAGATTACCGGAGCTACCTCATCCACTTATACCGTTGATGCCAATGATGCCGATTTTGCCGGTGATTATCAGGTTGAAATATCCTCCAGCGCCATATGTACCGAAAAATCGGAAGCCGTTAGCCTATCAAATGCCGATGACTTTACGGTTACACGGGACAATGAAGAGAACCTCGTACTATTGCCTACCCAGACCAAAACGTTGGGAGTGACCACTACCGCGGTTTCCCCTACCTATAAATGGTATAGAAACGGTACGGAAATAGCCGGAGAGACTGGCGCTACCCTAAGCGCTGACCAAGCCGGGACCTATTATGTAGAGGTAACCCAAGGCGGGGGTACGTGTCCCGGAACAATAAAAAATTCAGAAATCACCACTATAGTGGTTCCCGATTCCTTCGAGATCATAGCCGATTATGCTTCCAGTTATACCTCCTGTGAATCAACAGATATCGTACTTCAGATCCAAACGATCAACGCTATATTAACCGATGGCTCCTCTATTGATGTAACAACGGATATCCTCTCCGACTTTACCTATCAATGGACATTGGACGACACCAACGTACCAGGGGCTTCCGGCAGTTCGATCAACCTAACCGATATTACTGAAAATGGGGATTATACCGTATTGGGTACCATTTCGACATATACGGCCACCAGTAACGCCTTAACCGTACAACTGCTTACTTCGGAAACCGTGACCATTGAAAGTACCGCCACCGTGTATTGTAGTGATTCGGATGTGGTCACCTTAAGCACTACCACAGCCCTTTCAGGTGAAACCTTTGAATGGCAGAAAGACGGTGTTTCGGTAAATACCACCGATGCTTCGTTTGCTATCGACGGCACAGGAACATACCGCTTGGTTTTGCAAAGGAACGGATGTTCAGTGACTTCCAATGAAATCACGATTAGCGACTTGGACGAATCCTTGATCACCCTTGATCCTTCAGGCGATATCGTATTACCCGAAGGTACTTCAAAAACAATTTCGGCCGACGGGGGAACAGCTTATCGTTGGTACGATGCCAACAATAATGAATTGAGTACCGGATATTCCCTCAATGTGACCGAAGCAGGAACGTATACCCTTATCGCCAATATCGATGATTGTGAGATAGTCAGACAAGTAAACGTTACCCTGTTGGATACTTTTAGAATTCCCAATGTAATCAGTCCAAATGGTGACGGTATAAACGACCAATGGGTTCTCCCAAATTCGTATTCAAACCAGGAAGATGTCAATGTGATCATCTACAATGAAAACGGAGAGGAATTGCTCAATGAATATGGTTATTCCAATTCATGGCCATCTTCTTCCCAATCATTTCCTAAACAGAATATGGTATTTTATTATAAAATACGGAATTCCCAAAAGGTCTTGAAACAAGGCACTATAACCGTAATTAGATAAATCAACCCAAAAAATGTTCAAGTACAGATTTATATACATACTCATGCTTTTGATAGCCTTGACCAAGGTCAATGCCCAAGAAGACTCGCCATTTGTAACCTATGACGTGCCTTCCCAAAACCTATTGAAATATAACCGGTTTTTGATAAACCCAACATTTTCAACGGTTAGGGAGGATGTTTCCTATATAAATATGTTACACAGAAACCAATCGGTACAATTTGATGACAACAATCAAAATTACTTCTTAAGTTATAGTGGTAGGATCAGCGATAGGACCGGATTGGGATTGAGCCTATACTCCCAAAGGGAAGGGACCGTGTCCAATTTTGGGGTATTGGCCAATTACGCCTATGGGGTCAAATTAAGCGACAAAAGTAATTTTACCTTTGGGGCCAATGTTTCCTACTACAACAGTGGTTTTGATGAAAGCCGGGTATCTACCGTAGAGGATGACCCCTATTTGTCCGGACTACAAGATAGTAACCTATTATCTTTTCAACCAGGTTTCAATATCTCATACGGACAGTTTGATTTCGGGCTTTTCGCAGAAAACCTCTTTGACTATAATTTAAAGACCAGTGAATCGGTCACGGAATTCAAGGACAAGACTTTTTCAGGACATTTGCAATATACCCACGAATTCGAAAATGCCACCGGGATTTTGGAAAGTGGACGATTAATGCCCTTGGCCCGTGCCCGTAAAGTAGGGGAAGAAGATGTCGTCCTTGGTGGTAGCCTGATCCTAGATCTTCCTAAAATAGGATGGGTACAAGGCGGGTACGATAGTTTTTATGGTGCCTCGGCCGGGGTTGGATTTAATTTGAGCAAACGTCTTTCCTTAGGGTATACCATGGAAAAGGGACTTTCTAGCAACTTTGACAATTTCGGGGTTACCCATGAAATTTCCTTCGCTTATTCCTTTACGCCGAACTTAACCGAAGACCGTGTTTTATTGGAGAAAGACAGCGAACTGGTCGACGCTGGGGAGCCGTTTAGAGAGGATCCCATGGCGACCTCGGACGAATTGGAGGAACTTAAACGAAAACTGGCCGAAAACGATGCCATCATTGAAGAACTCATGTTTAGGCAAGATTCCCTGGAAGCCAACCGAAAGGCAGACCTTCAAAAACGATTTGAAATGGTCATGCGTATGGTCAGGAATGAAACGAGTGGTAAGCGTCCCGACCTGGAAGACAAAGCCAAAGCCCTGTTCCTTGGAAAGGATTCCAACGTATCCGTTGCTGCCAATAATGCAAGTAATGACGGACAAACACCATATATAAACATAAAATATACCGATAAGTCTATAAAGGAACCCCAGATTACGAAAAAACCTGTTTTGACAACGACGGTTCCTTCTTCAAAAGTCAAGGAAGCCCTTGCACAAAATGAATCGGCCTATAAAACAAAACCGGAAACCGCCAAAGACAAGATCAGGAACGAATCCCCTGTTACTAGTGTCGCGAAGCCAACCATAAAAAGTCGCAAATTCCGTGATTTGGAAGGCGTGGAAGACGGTTATTATGTTGTGGCCAATGTCTACAAAGGAGGGGTATATATGAACCGTTTTATTGAAACCCTTGAACAAAAAGGAATCAACGCCGACTACATTGAAAATCCAAATAACGGACTTAAATATGTTTACCTTAAACGCTATGATACATGGCAGGAGGCTGCTGAAGCCCATACCAGCCAAATTGATGGCACTTATAAGGGGGCTACATGGATCATGAATGTAGACAACCGTTATACCAATGAAGCATATACCGAGAACACGATCAAGATTAAGGAAAAATCCGCAAAATACAATAGAGACCTACTTCAACAAAATGTAATCGTAAGGGATAAGGTAGCAGCTAACGGATTGGAACCCAAAACCCAAAATATCGATGGGGTAGACTCCGGTTACTATTTAATTGCCAATGTCTTTGCGAATCCCAATAATGCCAAACGCTTTGTTAAGCTATTGAATTCCTATGGCCTAAATGCGAGTTACTTTATAAATCCGAAAAACAATTATAGGTATGTGTATCTGAAGAGACACCAATCATGGAACAATGCCCTTATCTCTTACTATACCAAGATAAACGATTCCTACGATGATAAAATGTGGATCATGAGGGTGACCCCCAACCAGATTACCTAAAATCCATAATCCGTACATACGTTGAGAATTTCACCATGAACTGCCCACGGGAAGTAAGCATGGTATGTTTTGACCGCTACCCTGGATTGGCTTCGACCATAATCAACTCGAACTTCTCCAACTATGTTTTGATTTTTTTTCCTACATCTTCCAGATTACACTGTAATCCAAGGCTTTCCTAAAATCCAAACCTTGGACAAATACCGTTTCACAACAGAAAATCAGCCAACTACAACATAAAATTCCAAAGCTGACTTTTATGGTCAATATTTGTTATTGGTAGCTTCCGGACCGTTCATTTTCTGGAAATTACGGATCGATCCTTTTAAAGACCGATCAAAAGCAAAGTACCTAACTAACTGACCAAATGAAAATAAAGTCGCCCTTCTTACCCATATTAGCTTGTTTTCTCTTCTTTGGCGTATTTACCGCCTTCTCACAAGTTAAAAACGATTTTGATGTTCGTTACGCAACGGATCTTCGAGGCGAAATCACCTTTATAGCCAATAATATCGTCAATCGACAAGTTGATGAATACTATAGAGGCAAGGGAAAGAATAGGACGCTCGTACCCGCTGAAAGTCCCAATGACCCCTATAACGAGACAGGTAGCTCATCGGATTATAATGACAATCTCAACATGCAATATATCGATGTGGATAGTGATGCCTCTACGTTCAGTTCAAGTAGTGCCACACTCGATATACCCGATGAAGGTTGTTCGTTGGTACGCTATGCCGGACTCTATTGGTCAGCAGTTTACGTGAATTCGGACAGAAGCACCATTGACGATATAAAATTCCAAGTTCCCGGAGGCAGTTACCAAGATATTACCGCAGATGAAATTCTTTTTGACGGGAATGGTGATACCGATTTCGGGTATTATAGCCCATATGCCTGTTATAAGGATGTTACCTCGATCGTATCAGCACTGGCCAGCCCCGATGGGGACTATTTTGTGGCCAATGTACGGGCAAGTTCCGGTAGTAGTATCTCCGGAGGGGTATCAGGGGGTTGGACCCTAGTCGTGGTCTACGAAAACCCCAACCTAGCAGGCAGTAAATACATTACCACCTTTGATGGATATGCCGGTATTAAATCCGGGGAAACCCTTGATATCCCCGTAAGTGGCTTTACCACCCTACCCGCACCATTTCAAGTAAATGCCAATATTGGTGTCGCTGCATTGGAAGGGGACAATAAAATCACCGGGGACGCACTCGCTATAAATGCAAACGGTTCTTTTACCACCCTTAACAGTACACATAATCCGGCCAACAACTTTTTCAATTCGAACATTACGATCGATCCCGATGTGTTTACGGCCCGTAATCCCAATAGTGAAAACACCTTAGGCTGGGATGTTGATTTGTTCCCGGTCACCAACGTTCCTAACAACAATGTGATTCCAAACGATGCCACGAGCGCCATACTAAGGGCAAGTTCCTCACAGGACAAATACGACATCTTTTTTACGTCCTTCGATGTAGAGATCATTGAGCCCAATATCGTATTGGAAAAAAAGGTGAATACCCCTGGGGGAGATGATATCACGGGCGAAGGGGTGAATCTAGGCCAAATTTTGGATTATGTGCTCACCTTCCAGAATATTGGGAACGATGATGTAGCGGATTATGTCATTAGGGATGTACTCCCTGTAAACGTTTACCCCCCCAATGGGGTTGATTTTACCGATTCCGATTTTGTTCTGCCCACAGGGGTAACTTACTCCTATGATACGGCTACCCATACCGTCGAATTCTATATCCCCGATGCATTGGTCGAACAGGGTCTAACCCCTTACTCCATCCGAATGCGCGTACAGGTCGCTGAAAACTGTTTCGATTTCGTGGATGCTTGTTCCGATTTGATTGAGAATTTAGCCTACTCCACCTATCATGGGGTAGAGAACACCGCTCAAATCACCGATGACCCCAGTATTACCGAATTCAATGCCTGTGGTTTTACCGTACCCGGGGCCACCAACTTTTTATTGGATGACCTTTCCGATTGTACCTTTTCCCGTACCGTAGAACTCTGTGGCTCCGAGGCTATTTTGGATGCAGGGGATAATTTTGAAGACTACATTTGGGTAAGGGACGATAATGGGAATGAACAATTTGATTCTTCCGATACCGTCATTACCGATGGTGACCCGGATAACGATCCCAGTACCATGTCGGTAACCGAGGTTGGGACTTACATCGTGGACAAAATCGCTACGGATCCCTGTAAAGGATTTAAAGAAATAATCACCGTGGTACCCTATGGTTCAGGAACCATAACCAACCCTGTGATTGAATATTTCAATGAAGTCAACAGCGACAGTGACCCATCGAATGACTTGGCTGGGGAAATTGTACAATGTAGTGTTGATAATGACTTGCTTCCCAAGTTATTCCTTTGTGGAGTAGGGGATACCCGACAGATACAGGTAAATATACTGGATGCCCAAAGTATTGTTTGGGAAAAATTGGACGAAGGTAGTTGTAGTGCTGCCGGAGATGATTGCGCCAATAAGAACCTTAGCTGTACATGGAGCGCCGAAGGAACGGGAAATAATTATTTGGTTTCGAGTGAGGGTAAATACAGATTGTCGGTCACCTATCAAAATGGGTGTACCAGTCGTTTTTACTTCAATGTCTTCCAAAACACCTTGGATCTTGAATACACGAACAACGATATCATCTGTAACACCCCAGGAAATATCACCATTACCAATTTAGGAACCGGTTATGGCTACCAATTGGTAGATGATGCCACAGGAAATATCCTGATTCCCTTTAGTGCGAACAATGGTTCAAGTTTTGATTTTGTAACGGGTGAAAACGGCGCTTACAGGGTACAGGTGACCCAATTGGACAATGCCGGTGATCCTATTGATGATGCCTGTATTTTTGAAACCCCGGTCATAGGAATTGTTGAAAGGGATGTACAATACGAAGTAGAGGTAACCCCGGCAAACTGCAATGTTTTGGGGACCGCGACGATTCGGGTTACCAATGCCGATGCCAATTATGACTATGAAATCCGAATGGATGATGGATCGAACGGAGGTCTGGGAACATTGGTCGACAGTGAATCTGCCCAAACCAATAACAATTTTACGTTCAGCGGTCTCAATCCAGGGGATTATATTGCCGTTGTCAGCACCGATGATGGCTGTTCATATAGCGAACAGATCACTATTATCGATGAGAGCGATTTAGAATTGACCGCCCAGGTTTCACAACATATATCCTGTAAAGAAGGAAATATACAGATGGATTCCAACGGGGGACAAACTCCACATACCTATGCCATTTGGGAATACATCGATGAAACCGGTACAACGGTTACATCATATCCCACAGTGGATGACATTCCTGCTTCGGCATTCCAAACCAGTGTTATTTTTGATATACTTGAACCCGGGAATTATACTTTTGTGGTTGTTGACAAGAAAAGCTGTTATGCCATTTCAAACACGGTCAGCATAGAGTTTCAACCTGCTGCGGAATTCAATGCTACCTCTGTAACCAATGTCCTTTGTTTTGGGGATTCAACAGGTTCCATAGCATTCAATCTCGTCAGCAGCAATGGGTACCAACTTACCTATTATTTATTTGAAGCTACAGGATTCGATGAAACCGATTATGACCTTTTGGATGCCTTGGATAGTAATACCACGGGAACCTTTCCCAATTTGACCTCCGGGGATTATGTCATCGTAATCAATCAACGCAAAGGAAGTGCTTCCTGTGATTATTTTGAATATTACACCATAACGACACCGACCAATGCGCTAAGTGCGGATTCTGCCCTTGTCCAAGACTATACCTGTACCCAAGATGCCATCATTGAAGCCCAAAATGTGACCGGTGGTACTGCGCCCTATGAATACAGTATCGATGGGGTAAATTTCGTTTCGGGTGCCGGTGCGGAAACCTTTTCAAATGTAACCGATGGTACCTATACCATCATGGTAAGGGATGCTAATGGATGTACGTTCACAACGCCCGAAATAACCATATTACCACTAAATGAACCCAGCGACTTAACCTTTACGGCTACTGCCCCGAATTGTCCCACACAGACATCCGATGTTACCGTAACGGTTGTGGACGGAAATACACCTTTTGTTTTTGATATCATTGCCCCTTCAGCCATTGCCGCTACATCGATCTCCGGAGCAACGGCCAGTTTTGACGGACTTACACCCGATACCTATACATTTAGGGTCACTGATGATAAAGGATGTATCTATACGGAAGATTTTACCATCACCCCTGTTGCTCCTATTACCGTTGTAGGCACCTTGGTCAATGCTATAACCTGTGTTGGAGCTTCGGATGGGGCTATTGACTTTACCGTAAACGGCTTTTCAAGCTCGTATGCGTATAGCATTAACGGTGCTGCCCAAATAACTGCCCAATCGGCAAACAATATCAATCTTACCGGACTTGCTGCGGGTGATTACACCATCATTGTAACCGATGAGGTTACCAACTGTACCGATACCGCTACCGTTACCGTTAGCGAACCCACTGATCCATTGTCATTCACTTTCAATGTAACCCCATTAGGCTGTACTTCGGATGGGGCTGTAACCATTACCGCTACCGATGGTTGGGGCGGCTATTCTTATATAATTGAACAGCCGGATAATTCCGTTTTAGGTCCACAAGCCAGCAACGTATTCTCCGGACTTACACAGACCGGGACCTATACCATCAGCGTTACCGATGCCGGTGGATGTACGGAGACAGATACATTTGATATTACCGCTCCGGTAAATCCAGCGGTAACCCTAGATCCCACTTCGGATTTATGTTATGACCCATCAACCGGTGTCAGCCTTACGGCAACAGTAACCAATGGAGTCGCACCATATTCATACAGTATTAACGGAGGGCCAACACAATCCGGTAATGTATTCAATAACTTAACTCCAGGTTCGTATACTGTTGTTGTTACCGATTCCTACGGATGTACTGCTACTTCCAATACCGTTACGATCGAACCGCAATTATCGGTTTCACCTGTGCTAACCAAAGAATTGGATTGTACTGCCTCACCTGATGCAATCATTGATATTACCATCAATGGTGGGTATTCTACTTTTACCTACCAAGTAAATGGCGGTGCAAGCATCCCGGTTACGGGTAGTGCCTTTACCTATACAACAACCGTAGACGGTTCGTTTACGTTCTTGATTACGGATAGTGAAGGTTGTACGGCCCAAACAACAGTGGTTGTTGATCCTATTACGAATCCTACGGCAACAACCAATCCTACAGATCCGACTTGTAACGCAGCTTCAGATGGTAGTGTTGAGATAGTCATTGATTCCAATTTTGGGACCACTCCCTATCAAGTGGACTTCGATGGAGCCGGACTTTCATCCCAAACAATTTATTCAGGATTAGCAGCAGGTACCTATACCTATATTGTTGAAGACAGCAAAGGATGTATTTTCAACGGAAGTGTTACCTTAACTGCCCCCGATGCCATAACCGCGGATGCCGTATTGACACAAACCTATACCTGTCTTCAAACAGGAACTATCCAAGTACAAAACGTTACGGGTGGAACGCCTGGGTACACCTATAGCATTGACGGAGTTAATTTTGGGGCTTCCAATACCTTTACCGGACTCACCGACGGCACCTATACCCTTACGGTAAGGGATGCCAACGGATGTACCGCCACCAGGGCGATCACCATCGATCCATTAACGCCACCAACAGACATCGATTTCAGCGCCACCGCACCTTACTGTCCCACCGAAACCTCCGATATCACTTTAACTCCAACAGGAGGAAGCGGTACGATCACTTATGAAATTTTAGCACCGGCCACCGCAGTGGCTACCAATGCAACAGGGGTGTTCACCGGACTTGCACCCGATACCTATACCTTCAGGATCACCGATGACAAAGGGTGCTCCTATGACGAAAACTTTACCCTAAACCCCGTTACAAAGATCAATGTAGTGGGTACGCTCACACAGAACGTTTCCTGTCAGGGAAGTGCCGATGGGGCCATATCGTTCAACGTGTCCGGGTTCTCGGGAAATTATAGCTTTACCATGACAGGCCCTACGGTTATCCCCGCACAATCGGGAATCAACACCGATCCCTTGGACTTCAGCGGTCTTACGGCGGGCGATTACGAGATTACCGTTACCGACGATACCACGAACTGTAGCGATACCGCTACCGTTACCGTTAACGAACCCACAGCGCCTTTGGCATTTACCTCAGTGGTTGCCCCATTGACCTGTTCAACCGATGCCAGCGTGACCATTACCGCTACCGATGGTTGGGGAGGATACGAATATCAGCTTACGGAACCGAATTCCAACGTCCTGGGACCACAGGCCTCAAATACCTTCTCCGGACTTACACAGACCGGGACCTATACCATTAGCGTTACCGATGCCGGTGGATGTACCGTGACCGATTCCTTCGATATCACAACTCCTTCAAATCCTACGGCCACATTGGCGGCAACAACGGACCTTTGCTATGATCCCACCACGGGCGTCAGCCTTACCGCTACCGCTGCTGGGGGAGTCGCACCCTATACCTACAGCCTTAACGGTGCCCAGGCACAGAACTCGAACGTATTCGACAACCTGGCCCCCGGAACCTATTCCGTAGCGGTAGTCGATGCCTACGGCTGTAACGTTACTTCCAATGCCATAACCATAGAACCACAGCTTACCGCAACGGCATCGGTGACCAAGGAACTCGATTGTACCGGTTCTCCCGATGCCGTAATCGATGTCACCATCAACGATGGCTATGCCGATTATAGCTATAAAGTGAGCATAGACGGGGCAGCGTACGGGGCTTCCAACGCTTTGGGCGCCGGAGTGGCCAACTTCAGCTATACCGCTTCAAGCGCAGGGACCTATAGCTTCGAGATCACCGATAGTGAAGGGTGTACCGCACAGACAAGCGTGATCACCATTGACCCGATCAGTTACCCACAAGCCACTGAAAACGTGACCGATGTAAGCTGTAACGGTGGCAGTGACGGGGTGGTGGAAATCGTCGTGGACCCCAATTTTGGAACGGCTCCCTATCAAGTGGACTTCGACGGAGGGGGACTAAGCAACAATACCACTTATTCCGGACTGGCGGCAGGGACCTATTCCTATACCGTTCAGGACGGCAAAGGCTGTACCGTGACCAATTCGGTTACCGTAGGGGAGCCCGCAGCGATTATGTTCGATGCTGCTATCATACAAGAATATACCTGTCTACAGGAGGCCAGCGTAGAGGCCCAAAATGTGACCGGTGGTACTGCGCCCTATGAATACAGTATCGATGGGGTCAATTTCGTTTCCGGTGCAGGTGCGGAAACCTTTCCGAACCTAACCGATGGTACCTATACCCTTACGGTAAGGGACGCCAACGGATGTACCGCAACCAGGCCCATCACCATCGATCCATTAACGCCACCAACAGACATCGACTTCAGCGCCACCGCACCTTACTGTCCCACCGAAACCTCCGATATCACTTTAACTCCAACAGGAGGAAGCGGTACGAT
>NZ_JARBUY010000003.1:81714-84917 GCF_028882255.1 Maribacter polysaccharolyticus | reverse complement strand
GAACCGAATTCCAACGTCCTGGGACCACAGGCCTCAAATACCTTCTCCGGACTTACACAGACCGGGACCTATACCATCAGCGTTACCGATGCCGGTGGATGTACCGTGACCGATTCCTTCGATATCACAACTCCTTCAAATCCTGTAGCCAGCATCGATCCAAGTTCGACCCTATGTTACTCCTCTACCAGCCTTGCCACCATCGTGGTTGGTGCTACTGGAGGTCAGGCACCCTATTACTATAGTCTAAATGGAGGTTCTACCCAAACATCAAATACTTTTTCAGACCTAACACCAGGAACTTATGACTTTACGGTTATGGATAGTTATGGGTGTTCCGATACCGTGCAATTCACGATTGAACCGGAACTCACTGCCAATGCCGTCCTTACAAAAGATTTGGATTGTACGGGTAGCCCTAATGCAGAAATCAACCTAACGGTAAATGGGGGGTATCCTGCCTATACTTATGAAGTAGCCTTTAACGGTGGGGCTTATACGGCTTATGCCGTAGGATTCCCTTATAGCACTTCCAATGCGGGGACTTATCGTTTTAGAATAACAGATTCCCAAGGTTGTGTTACCGAAAGTAATACCGTGACCGTTACGGCAGCGAACAATCCTGTTATTACCAGCATAACCCCAACCCATGTGCTTTGTAATGGTGATAACACTGGATCTTTGGACATTGTTGTAGATACCAGTGTAGGGGTTGCCCCGTATACCATAAATATATTCGAAACTATTTCAGGAATTGACTATGGCAATCAAACTACTGGCTTACCTGCCGGGGATTACCAGATTACTTTGACCGATGATAAAGGTTGTTCCATCGTGGAAACAGAAACTATCACTGAACCAACTGCCATTAATCCTAATATCAGTCATACCAATTTGTCTTGTTCAGCTTCCTCAAATATCATGGGCACCATTACGGTAGATGCCAGTGGGGGAACGGCAACCTATGTCTATGAATTGAACAAAAACGACTATTCCTACACCGATTCCTATGATACGTCAACAGGAACCAATGACCACACATTTACCGGACTTAATTTTGGGGACTACACCATTAGGGTAATAGATAGTAATGGCTGTGAAACTGTCTCCGCAGTCACCATAACAACTGGCCCAGACGTTTTAATAACTACTTCCGGAGCAGCAGGATGTATTCCGGGAAGTGGTGAAATGCTAGTGGAAGCCGCCGCCAGTAACGGAACCCTCGGTACAGGTACCTTCTATTTCGCTATTTATCCAGCTTCACCATGGTTTGCTGGAAATACGGACTGGTATTTACAGGATGGTGGTATGGGATCAGCCCCATATACCCACAATTTTACAGGACTGACTCCAGGGGTAACTTATACATTTATAGTTTATGATTCGGATACCGGTTGTGAATATATTCAGGAAGCTACTGTTCCGATAGCAACCAATTCAACCTTGACTTCTTCAGTTGATACTGTTACCAATGTGAGTTGTTTTGGCAGTGCGGACGGGTCGGTAGAATTTACCTTCGACGGATATGGGGGTACCCAAGTTGATTATGAACTATTTGTTTCAACCACCAATACTTCCACAGGAATATCAGATAGTTCAACCGGTTTGACAGGTGCTGCGACCACTGAAACATTAAGTAGTATCGCACCTGGGGAATATTATATCCTATTTACCGAGGTGGATGGCACCAATGCAGGATGCGTCAATACTTCAGATCCCTTTATCATTGAACAATCCAGTGCCCTATTGGATATTACGGCTACGGCGACCAACTCCAACAGTTGTAATGTCAATTCCGGTACTATTACCGCAACGGCAAAATACGGTAAGGCTCCCTACCTTTTCCAATTGGAATTGGCCTCAACAGTGGCCCCTACCTTGACTACATGGTCCGGAACCAATACCACCGGATTCTTTAATGCAGATGCCGAAGACTATATTGTATATGTCAAGGATGCCAATAATTGTATACGCTCAACACCTATAACCATTACTGAAGATCCCACTCCGGTCATCAGCCTAACGGTACCAAACCAATGTGCAACAACCGAAGGTGATTTTACCATCCAAGTTACTTTGGATACCCCTGGCATGCAACCCTATTTCCTAAGTTTGGACGGAGGTGCATTTCAGGCAGTGACCTTTGCAGGAGCTCCAGCAACTTATGATTTTACAGGACTAAGTTCAGGAAACCATACAGTAGTAATAAGGGATGCCAATGGTTGCGGTAACAGCGAAAGTATTGAAATATATACTCCAACCACCCTATCGGCCGAAGTTTTGGTAACCCCATCGTGTAATGCACTATTACAAGACGATGGTGAGATTAAGGTTAAAGCATATGGTGGATCGCTATTCAATTACAGGTATGAGCTTAGGGATACCTCGGACAATATCATTAGACCAAAACAGATTCCGGATACTTTCTCTAACCTTACCCCAGGAACTTATAGAATTTATGTTTATGACAATTTAGCTACCGGTTGTGATGCATTTATAGACATCACCCTAGAAGTACCAACGGCCGTAGTTGCTGCCATTGGGGATATAAAAGATGTAAGTTGCCATGGTGCCAGTGATGGTTCCATATTCGTAACACTAGATCCAGGCATGGATAATCCACCTTATACCTATCAATTATTCGATAGTACTGGAACTATTCCAATGACATTGTTACCACAATCCTCTAATGTCTTTACCGGAATAGATCAGGGCGATTATATTGTAAGGATAAGATCTGCAAGGTTTTGTAAAACGGATATTCCATTTACTATCAACGAGCCTAGTGCTTTAGTGGCCAGTGCAACTCCCACCGATTTTGCCTGTGATGCCAACAACACGGCCTCCCAAGCGGTCATTACCGCTGTAGGAACCGATGGTACCGCCCCTTATACCTACAGTATTGATGGTGTAAACTTCTTTACCACCAACACCTTTACTATTTCCGATAACGGTGTAGTTCAAAATTTCACTGTAACCGTGCGTGATGCCAACGGTTGTACCGATACAGATACCGTAACCATAAACCCTTTACCCACCATTACAGCCGTAACTGTTAGTCAGCAGACCGCCATTACCTGCGCCAATGACGAAGTTGCACGTGTGACGGTGACCGGTGGATCGGGAGACTTCACCTTTGAACTGTTGCCCGGTGGACCAAGCCAGAGCTTGGTGAGCCAGACCGCAGATTTCACTTTGACCGC
>NZ_JARBUY010000003.1:0-81614 GCF_028882255.1 Maribacter polysaccharolyticus | reverse complement strand
CCTTCATGTGCCGATAACGATGGCCTGATCACCGTTACAGCCAATGGTGGTGCTGGCGCAGGAAACTACGAATACGACCTATTGGACAATACTGGAACAAGTGTTATCGGCGGAATCCCCCAAGCTTCCAATGTGTTCAACGGACTCGCTTCAGGAAATTATACCGCTGTGGTCTACGATACCTCGGGATCGGGATGTGACGCACAGGTGCCCGTTTCCCTGGAAACGCCCACACCGGTCGTGTTCACCTATTCCAAAGAGGACGTTTCCTGTAACGGGGGTGCCGATGGATCCATAGAAGTGGTCCTTGACCCGTCCAACGACAATCCGCCCTATACCTATACCCTGGACGATGGAACAAATCCGCCAACGGTACAATCCAGTAACCTGTTCACGGGGCTGGCCGCAGGGTTCTACGATATCACCGTGACCTCCGATAGGATGTGTACGGTTACCCAGACCGTGGAAATAACTCAGCCGAATCCCGTAGCTGTAACGGCCAGTGCAACGGACTTTGCCTGTAATGCCAACAACACGGCCTCCCAAGCGGTGATCACCGCCGTGGGAACCGATGGTACCGCCCCTTATACCTATAGCATCGACGGAACGAACTTCTTTACTTCCAATACCTTTACCATTACCGACAATGGTTCCGATAGGACCATTACGGTTACCGTTAAAGATGATAATGGTTGTACGGATGTTACCACAGTGGACATCTCTGCCCTGAACAAATTCACTGCTACGGTAACTAAGGACGTGGCTATCTCATGCGCAGGTCCGGAAGAAGTGACCATTACAGTAAACGACAATGGGGATGCGACCAACATTTATACGTATGAGTTGTTACCTGTTGGCAATACCAATGCCACACAAACAGCAACGCCGACCTATGACACGGCCACTTTCAATTTAACCGCCGTAGGCAGCTACACCTTTAGGGTGACCGATACATCAACAGGATGTTATGTGGATACGGCAACGTATACCATTGCCCCTTATGACCTAATCGAGGTAACCGCAGTGGCCATTGATCCCGTAATATGTTATGGGGACGGAAACGGTGCGTTGGAAATCACCATTGATGGCTATTCCGGAGCATACGACTATCAAGTGTATGATAGTAATGATACTCCTATCGGAGCCTTGGTGAATACCGATACCAGTGTGAATCCAAGAACGATTTCCGGACTTTCCGGTGGAAATTATTACGTAAGGGTGACGGAAACAGCTGCGCCATTATGTTCCGACGATTCCAATACGGTAACCATCTCATCGCCCGATATGGCTTTGACAGAAACTACAACCGTTTTAAGCGGAGTTGAATGTACCGATGATCAAGGTGAAATAAGCGTAAATCCCTCAGGTGGCTATGCTCCTTACGATATTACGTTGACCAATACCACAACGGGTATTACCGATACCTTCAATGCTGTAACGCGTGCGGTATTCTCAGGATTATCCGCAGGTAATTATTCGGTAACCATTGTAGATGCCGGGGGTTGTACCCTTACAAATACGTATCCTAACCTATTGGTCATGCCTACACCGGTAACGGCAAATGCCATACCGTTGACTACTGCGTTGACCTGTTATAGGGATACGACTGGAAGTGTTTCTGCCGTTAATGTCTTGAATGGAAGTGGCAATTATGAATATCAGTTAAACTATTACGATGCTTCAGGTACGACCATTACATTTACTTCCGGACAACAGACCAGTCCTGATTTTACGAACCTTGGTGCCGGTATCTATAGTATTACCGTTTCCGATGGATGGAATTGTGATGTGGAAACCAATCAGGTAACCATAACGGAACCTACCCTGATCGAAGCTACCTTGATCCGAACCGATCCTTTAACCTGTGCGACAGGCGTCGAATTTGAGTTAAGTGCAACTGGTGGAAGCGGTGTTTATGAGTATAGCTTGGACAATAGTACGTTCTTGCCCATGACCAGCAACCCAATGCCATTGCCGGAATCAGGCGTGTTAGGTGCAGGCACGCATCAATATTATGTCAGGGATCTTGGAGGTTCCTGTACTTCCGTAGCCTCGAATGCAATTACTGAAACCGATATTGTGCCCCTGGTATTGACGGTTGATAGAACAGCAGCTATAATCAACTGTAACGGGGAAGCCACGGCCACTATTTATGCCAGCGCAACAGGTGGATTAGGAAACTATCAGTACGAACTGTATACCGATGCTTCATTAAGTATGGCGACCCGTATAGCCGGTCCCAAAAGTTCAGGTACGTTCTCCGCACTTTCCGCAGGAACCTATTATGTAAACGTTACCAGTGAGGATTGTACAACACCGGCCGAAGAAGTTGTCATTACACAACCCGAACCTTTGACCTATACCGAAACTGTAGTCGATGTAAGTTGTTATAGTGATACGGATGGAAGTATTACCGTTACCCTTTCGGGTGGATCGGGCGGCTATCAATATGCGATATCACCGAACCTGAATCAGTTCGATACCGAGAACACCTTTACCGATCTGGCCCCTGGGGATTATACGATAATTGCCCAAGATTTGAACGGTTGTTTTGAAGTATTGGAATACACCATTGGTCAACCGGAAATTTTACAGGTTTCCGCCACCACCACCCCTGAAATTTGTGCAGGTGAGGAAAATGGAACGATATCGGTAGCCATCTCAGGTGGTACGGCCCCGTATAGTACAAGTCTGAACGATAAATCGAACTTTGTACAAGACCAATTCGATTTTACCGATATGGCCGCAGGTAGCTATCTATTGTTCGTACGGGATGCCAATGGCTGTGAGGACAATATCATCGTTGAGGTTTCCCCAGGTGAGAACTTAAATGCCACCGTTGAGGCCATTTATGAATGTACCGGTGATACTCCCAACAATTATATAGTGGTGACCTTAGAGGATCCGACCATTGCCAGTGATGTGTTATATGCTTTGGATTCAACAGATCCCGCAGATATGCAGTTGACGGCCGACTTCAGTGCCATTGCCCCAGGTACCCATACGTTGACCATTGCACATGCCAACGGATGCGTAAATACCGTGGATTTTGAAATACAGGCGTTTGAACCATTGACTTTGGAATTACAGAATAACAATATCAATGAAATAACCGCAATCGCAACGGGAGGAAGTGGCCCATACACCTTCTATTTCGAAAACGAGAGCAATGGTGAAGATAATACCTACATCATCAATAGAACCGATACTTTTGAAGTAAGGGTCATTGATGCCCTAGGTTGTGAGGTCATTGCAAGTATTGCGATGGAGTTCATAGATATTGAAATCCCTAACTTTTTTACCCCTAATGGAGATGGGGAAAATGATTTATGGATGCCAATAAACATTGAGCCATACCCACAAATACTAATTAAAATTTATGATCGTTATGGTAGAGTAGTTGAAGACAATGTAGTGAGTAAAAATGGCTGGGACGGCATATATCATGGTGCAGAACTACCAACTGGGGATTATTGGTATGTCATTAAACTACAAGGCGAATCAGACGAAAGAGAATTTATTGGTCACTTTACCCTATATCGATAAACTTAACCAAAAACGATAATGCGTAACAAATTAGTAACTGTTCTGCTTCTTGCAAGCACTTTTTTCACAACAAAGGCGCAAGAACTTACCATACCCCAACTTTCACAATATTTGGCTGATAACCCGTTTGTGATGTCACCAACTTATGCCGGTATCGGGGATCATGTTAAGATTCGTGTCAACGGACTTACACAATGGGTAGGTATCAAAGATGCCCCGGATACCCAATCCTTGGCTGCCGATATGCGAATTGGTGAACGATCAGGGATCGGTGCGTTACTGTATAATGATAGTAATGGGGAAACAAAACAAAGAGGGGCTCGTTTATCTTTTGCCCACCATCTAACGTTGGATAGGTATGATGATGAGTTCTTATCCTTTGGCATATCGTATAACTTCAACCAATTTCGGATAGATATAGAAAATTTCGATGCACTCGATCCAAGTGTTACCGATGACAGGGCTACGACCAACCATAATTTTGATGTAGGGGTCATGTACCGCTATGATAAGTTTTACTTTAGTTTGAATGCCTCTAATATTCTAAACAAGGACCTTACCAAATTCAATCCCGTATATGAACCCAATACCCTAAGGAATTACTATGCCTATACGGGATATCGCTATACCAAGAACAAGAACAGTAGATTGGAAATAGAACCTTCGGTCTTCTTCCAACTTTTTGAAAGCGACGGACGATCGGTAACCGATTTGAACGTAAAATTCAGATGGTACGACTTTGAGGATTATTATTATGCCGGGGTAACCTACCGTTTCTTGAACGACCAGATTGGCGACCCGCTTTATATCGCACCCATTGTGGGCTTTAAAAAGAATAATTTCTACTTTGGATATTCCTATCAGATCATCCTGAATGAAATATTGGGGTATAGTTCAGGAACACATGTAATTACTTTAGGTGTGGATCTTTTCCAAGGAATAAGCAACTGTAGATGTACGTATTGATCGGTCGCTGCATCTAAAATCTTCCCACCCATGAATGGCATAAGAATATTACCTGATTTGATATCCGATTACTCCCAATATTGATTTAATTTTGCTGGAAATTTTGAATCCATAATGGGAATTATAAAACTAACGAATATAAGGCTACATGCCCATCACGGCTGTTTAAAGGAAGAAAGTATCATTGGTAGTGAATACCGTGTCGATATCTCATTGACGACTGATTTAAAAAAAGCCGCCATAACCGATAACCTTGTAGATACGGTCGACTATGTGCATATCAACCATATTGTTAAGGAAGAAATGGCTATTCCGGCCCAACTACTTGAACATGTGTCGAAAAGAATCATGGACAGGGTTTATATTGAATTGCCCACGGTTGACGAAATAGAAATATCGGTTTCAAAAATAAATCCGCCTATCGGAGGCGATGTAGAAATGGTTACCACTATTTTGTGTTCGAAAAGAACCTAAACAATAAGTTTTGAAACCTAAAAATAAGGTGCTACCTTTGCACCTCTAAAACTAAAATGGCATCGTGGCCGAGTGGCTAGGCACAGCTCTGCAAAAGCTTGTACAACGGTTCGAATCCGTTCGATGCCTCAACAGAACCTCCTTAAAGTTTTTAAGGGGGTTTTTTATTGTCGCCTATTCCCGGATCTGTTCTATTTTCTCGATCCCTTTTTCAATATTGAATTTGTCCTTGGGTAAAAAGCCTTTGGTGATGAGTACCAATCCACATATCATCAATATAATACCCAAACCTTTCTTGATCCGTGATATCCGCCTATAGGTCAATTTGCGTTTTAATTGCTTTGCCAACAATATTTTAAAAATGTCCGTGGTTAAGTACGCTCCCAACATTGTGCCAAAGAATACCAAAATACGATTCGGGTCATTATCCAAACTAGGGCCTACAACAATGATGATACCCAACCAAAATACAAGTACCCCTATATTGATGAAGTTCAATAAAAAACCTTTTATAAATAAACTGAGGTAGTCACTCTTTTTGGTTTTTAAGGAAGGTTTTGATTTTCTTACATCGGTTTTAAAATAGGTAGTGATCCCATATACCAATAAAATTACGCCTCCGAAAACATATAGTCCCGGTTCATTACTTAAGTTTTCCAATAATTGGAAACTACTGAAATACGCTATGGTCAAGAAAAAGATATCGGCCAATATGACGCCAAGGTCAAAAAACAAGGCAGCCCTAAAACCCTTTACCGCACTGGTTTCCAAAAGAACGAAAAATACAGGCCCGATCATAAAGCTTAATAAAAAGCCCAACGGAATCGCAGCCTGGATATCATCTAACATACTGAGTTTTACATTCTGGTTATTATGCCCCCGAAGACCGTTTTTTCGTCCATTTTTTTAGGATTTCCGTAAACCAATACCTCACCACCGGCTTTTACGGTGGCCTTTACATAATCCGTTGCATAAATCTCAGCCTTGGAACCGGCATTTACATTAATGGTCGAAAATTTCGTGATCAGTTCTTTTCCCTCATATATACCTCCGGTATTTATGGCAACATCCTGTAAATCTGCCGTACCGTAACTTTTTATCACTCCCCCGGTAACCGATTTGATCAATAATTGCTCTACCTTGGCATTGATCTCGAGTTCGCCACCTTCCTGGGCCTTGAGTTCCAATACATTTTGGGTAATGGGTTCCTTGCAATAAATCCTGGCATCTTCATTAACATCAACGACTACCAGTTTATCGGAATAATACAGATCGATGAATGTTCTATAACCACTGAATATCTTGGTAATTTGCATTCGTATCTTCAACACGCCATGATTGTTCACAATAACAACGTTATTGGTATTTGCCCCCGTGATGACCGCTTTATTTTCAGTGGATTTTATCAACTTGATGGATAAGCCATCAAAAGCTTTCAATTCTGAAAAGGAATTTAAATCTTGGGTAATTTTATCATCTTGTGCTACCGTTATTTGACCAATACAAAGAAGCACCACAAGCCAAACCAAATTTTTCATTGTTCCAGTTTTTAGCCATTATCTTACTAACTTAAAAAAAATCTTTCCCAAACAACGCTTTTATTCGTTCTTTCCGATGAGTGAAAAATCAAGATGACGTTTTATAAGATCTGTATTTTTTACCATTACGATAACCTCGTCTCCCAATTGATAGGTTTGCTTGGTACGTTCACCAACAATGGCATATTCCTTATTATCAAAGATATAATAATCCCCTTTTATATCCCGTATCCGGACCATACCTTCACATTTATTCTCGATTATCTCCACATAGATACCCCATTCGGTAACCCCGGAAATAACCCCAATGAATTCTTGATCTTGATGGTCCTGCATAAATTTGATCTGCATGTACTTAATGGAATCCCTCTCGGCATTGGCTGCCAAACTTTCCATATCCGAGGAATGTTTACACTTATCCTCATAGGCCTCTTCCTTGACAGACTTCCCTTTATCCAAATAATGCTGTAATAAACGGTGTACCATGACGTCGGGATACCTCCGTATCGGTGAGGTAAAATGCGTATAATAATCAAAGGCCAACCCATAATGGCCGATATTCTCCGTGGTATAAACGGCTTTACTCATACTACGTATAGCCAAGGTATCGACCAAATTTTGTTCTTTTTTTCCCTTGACATCCTCTAAAAGCTGGTTCAAAGAAGCGCTAATCGATTTTTTATCCTTAAAGTCGAGTTGATGTCCGAATCGGGATATGATGGAATTCAATGCAATTAGTTTTTCCTCATCGGGATCGGCATGGGTACGATATACAAAGGTTTTCTTAGGTTTCTGTTTTCCGATGAACTCAGCGACTTTTCGATTCGCCAACAACATGAATTCCTCTATTAATTTATTGGCATCCTTCGCTTCTTTAAAATAAACGCCTTCAGGTTCATTGTTTTCATCCAAATTGAAACGGACCTCTACTTTATCAAAGGAAATGGCCCCTTGTTGCATTCTTTTTTCCCTCATGATCTTTGCCAACCTGTCCAAGGTGAGCGTAGCCTTCACTACTTCTTCGGATACCGAATACGCTCCTCCACGAATGGAGACCTCACTGGGGATATCGCCATTTCCTGTTTCTATAATATGTTGGGCCTCTTCATAAGCAAAGCGTTCATTGGAATCGATAACCGTTCTACCGAACCATTGATTCTGTATCTGTGCCTTATCATTGAGTTCAAAAATGGCCGAAAAAGTATATTTTTCTTCATTGGGCCGTAATGAACATGCATTATTTGACAGTACTTCAGGTAACATGGGAACCACACGATCCACCAGATATACCGAAGTTGCCCTGTTATACGCCTCTTCATCCAATAGGGTATCCGATTCCACGTAATGGGAAACATCGGCAATATGGATCCCGATTTCATAATTCCCATTTTCCAAAATTTCAAATGAAAGGGCATCATCGAAATCCTTGGCATCTTTGGGATCGATGGTAAAGGTAAGTACCTTTCTCATGTCCCTTCTTTTTGCGATTTCCTCCGGTTTTATCGAGGTATCGAGTGTATTGGCATATTGTTCCACCTCATGGGGAAATTCGTAGGGCAACCCGTACTCCGCTAAAATGGAATGGATTTCCGTTTGGTGTTCCCCTGGTTTTCCCAACACATCGGTAATTTTTCCAAAAGGGGAATCGGCATTATCGGGCCATTCGATAATTTCAACGACCACCTTATCGCCATCTTCAGCACCATTTATTTTATCCTTTGGAATGAAAATATCGGTATACATCCTAAAATCGGAGGGTCTTACAAAAGCATAGCTCTTTTGCATATCGACGATACCCACAAAGGAAGATTTGTTTCTCTCCAGTACGCGGGTAATCTCACCTTCCAATTTTTTCCCTTTTCTCCTTGGGAATATATATACCTCAACGGTATCTTTATGAAATGCTTTCTTCAATTTATTGAAAGGAACGAATACATCATCGTCCATACCTTCAATAACAATGTACGCATTTCCCCTTCCGGTTATATCTACCGTCCCGGTATGGTATGTTTTGGTAGACGCTTTGGCCTTGAAATGACCCCTGGTCTCTTCCAATATGCGCTTTTTCTCTTTCAACTGTGTCAGTTTCTTTATGAGCTGATTGCGCTCATTGGCATTTGTAACCCCGATTTTTTCGGCAATTTGTTTATAAGTAAAGCTTTTATTAGGGTCTTTTTCGAGAACGGTAAAAATACCTTTGGTTATCTCGTTTATCCTATGGTTTCCAGCTTTCTTTTTTTTCTTCGACATTAAACTTCTATTTAGGTGGAAAATTACGAATTATAATCCATTACCTATATCTTACATGATTCCTTAAGCATTATTTTACCTTGATCAAGGTTATCAACATATATACTATAATTACTATTTTCTTTTATTCTTTAAAAAACAAAATGATGTTTATGATAGCTTGTTAATAGTGGGTATAAAAAAATGCTTTAAAAATTGGTTTGAACCGATAAAACAGTTTATCGACAATTTATCAAAGTACAGTTACCATAATTATCAGTGGATTATAAATGTTATCAACCGTTATTGATAAGTAATTTAAACATTAAATTACTGATAAGTATGCATTGATTAATTGTTAACTACGAAGATTTATACTTTAATATCTTCCTGTTATTTTCTAGGAAGTAAATTCTTTTCTTTTGGAATTCTTTCGTAAGACAAAAAGCAATGGTAAAATCAAAATTAAGATACCACTTTTTTCTACTTATTTATAAACAAGTTAACCCCTGAAAACGGAGAGTTAATAACAAGGTACATCGATCATACCAATGTAATAACGTAAATGTTTCTTTATTATTTTGAATAACAATGTATTCGTACCTTTGTAAGCAACATATTCTTATTATTACATCATGAAAATTGCTATAGGAAACGATCACGCGGGTACAGATTATAAATTAGCCATAATAGGTTTATTGAAATCGATGGATATTGAAGTAATCAATTATGGTACCGATGGTAGCCAAAGTGTTGATTATCCGGATTTTGTACATCCTGTGGCCGAGGATGTCGAGCAAGGGAAGGCGGCCTTGGGGATAATTATCTGCGGTAGTGGCAATGGGGCTTCGATGACGGCAAACAAACATCAAAAAATCAGATGTGCCCTATGTTGGACCAAGGAAATCGTGCAGTTGGCCCGTGAACATAACGATGCGAATATATTGAGTTTACCGGCACGGTATATTTCTTTACCCCAAGCCTTGGAAATGGTCCAAGTATTTTTAAATACCCAATTCGAAGGTGGTAGACATGAAAGGCGTATTGAAAAAATACCTTGTTCATAAAAAAGTGTTTTTTCAACATACCGTTTTCCCATGGCACATAATCACCACCATTCACATGCCCATAACGATCTAAAAGGAAAGAACCTCCTGATATCCATTTTCCTCAATATTCTTATAACCATTTCCCAGGTTATCGGTGGACTTATTTCAGGTAGTTTATCCCTTTTGTCTGATGCGTTGCATAACTTTAGCGATGTGCTTTCACTGATCGTGAGTTATGTGGCAACGGTCCTACTAAAAAAGAAGGCCAGTACCAATAGAACGTTCGGGTATAAACGGGCAGAGATAATCGCCGCTTTCGTAAACGCCGCAACATTGATCATTGTGGCCATAATCCTTATTAAGGAAGCGATCGAACGGTTTATAGACCCCAAGGTCATAGAATCGAACCTTGTAATCTGGATGTCCCTTTTGGGAATAGCCGCGAACGGATTAAGTGTCTTATTGTTAAAAAAACATACGGACAACAATATGAACATGAAATCTGCCTATCTCCATTTATTGACCGATATGATGGCTTCGGTGGCCGTATTGATAGGTGGACTCTTGATGAAGTTCTTTCAAATGTATTGGGTCGACCCCGCCCTGACATTGGCAATCGCCTTTTACTTGATTTATATGGGGTATTATCTTTTAAAGGAATCGAGTAGGGTATTGATGTTATTTACCCCGAACACCATTCACGTGCAACATATCGTGGAGGAAATCGGTAAAATAGACCCTATAAAAAACGTTCACCATGTCCATATCTGGCAATTGAACGAGAATGAGATCCATCTTGAGGCACACATAGATTTTATAAAGGATATCAAACTTTCTGAGTTCGATGTGATCCTGGAAAGGATAGAAGATGTGGTGTATCATAACTTCGGTATCAACCACGTGAACATTCAACCCGAATTTGGTAAATGTGACGCTAAACAGATAATCGTACAAGATTGAAAATGACCTTTTCCATAAAAAAATTCGAGGAACTATCCATACATGAATTATATGCTTTGTTACAATTGCGTTCCGAGGTTTTTGTGGTCGAGCAGGACTGTGTATATCAGGATTTGGATGGAAAGGACCAAAAAGCGTTGCATGTACTCGGTTTTAAAAACAACGAGGTCATTGCCTATACCCGAATTTTCGGACCTGGGGATTATTTTAAAGAAGCCAGTATTGGCCGGGTCGTAGTAAGGGAATCCGAACGTAAATATGGATATGGTTACGAAATCATGAATTTTTCCAAACAAGCCGTTTTGGACCATTTTGATGAAACCACCATAAAAATATCGGCACAATGCTATCTTATCAAATTCTATAACTCCTTAGGATTTAAGGAAGTAGGTGAGGAATATTTGGAAGATGGCATTCCCCATATCGGAATGATCGTAAAGCAATAGGGCTGTAGCTTAAATTCGGATAGGGGACTTGTTGGTCAAATTAATATCCTCTAACATCGTACTGGTGAACTTATAATGCCCTTTGGTGGTAATGATCCGAAAACGATTCGATTTCAATCGACTCAAGGTATCCAAAAACAACCATTTCGATTTTAACAGCAAGGGTTTTTCCGATTTTACACTGATTTCAAAAATATATTTGATACCGTTTTTTAAGGCCACAATATCCGGGGTGATCTTAACACCGGTTTTTTTCTTTATATATGATTTTGGTGTTTCATACCCTTCAATGTCCGCTTTGATGTTCTCAAAGCCAGTTGCTTCCAAATGTTGAATGGACTTCTCTAAAAATTCCTTGTTTTCTTTTTTATCTAGTTGTATCATTCTTACAACTTAATGTAAAATTTCAATAAAAACAAATTTTATATACTGATTAACAATGTGTTAAGTTAATTTGTACCGATATGCCAGGGTCAAAAGTTTATATCGTGCATATCCCAATGGTGTTTACCATAGCGGTGATCATCCGATCGTGATTTTACCTAGGGGTTATACCAATCGTTTGGCAATTCCCAATCCCATCAAAAAATCGAGTTTCAAAATCAGGTTTAAAGGCTTTTCAGCCTTGTTTTTTGTTGAGGAATACAGGTAGCCTTCCCAGAACGGATGCAGTTCTTTGAGTACTATCTTACCATGTTCACCATGGGTCTTTTCCCCATATTTCGACAATCGGTGCACGGTTAGTTTTTTGGTTCTTAAAAATGAAAGGAGTTTTGACCGGTTTACGAAGGTTATTTTACATGAGGTATATCGTTCGGGCTCATCGGAATAGATGGCCGTCACCAAGGCATAGAAATCGGTTTTCTTGGTTGGATCGAACAGCCAGCCTTGTCCCATGCCTTTTTTATTTTGGTAATTGATTTCAAATGCGAAGGTTGGTAAATCCTCATCCACATAATCCAGTTGGGCTTTTTCATCAACATAAAAGGTTTTTTGACTGCTCCGATCCGTAAAAATAAGATCGATACCTTGGCGCTGAAGATCCAAATCGGTTATCCGTTCAAAATCGTAGTGTTTCAATTGTTTTTGATAAAGGACATCCAATAGGACAGCAAGTTGTTTTTCTTTGTGTAAATCACTTTTAAAACTGCTCTTACCATCCACGATCAGTCATTTATTTTAGCGAACAGGGTTTTCCCTATTTGTTCGACCACTCCCACTACCAAGGCATTACCCATGAAAAATGCTCGTTTGGTATCAGATATTCCTTCCAATTGGGTGTGGTTATCAGGGAACATATTCAGGCGCTCTAGTTCTATTGGGGTTAAACGACGTAAGCCTTTGGACGTTTGTACCACATGTTTGAACCTCGACGGACTTCGCCCTCCTTCCCCGGTTATTATGGTTCGGGAAGCATTGTCCAAGGCATCGGGGAAAATCATGGCGCCTTCACTATAGTTGTATTCAAAACCACTTTTCGATTTTCGAACTTCTTTTTTGGCACCTTTCAAATACGCCCATTTAGGATACTCATCAGCCGGAACAAAGAAATCCTGGGTAACCTTACCGTTTTGAAGGATATCACCAAGTACCGTTCGTACGCCGTGATAACTTGGCGTGGTCTTAGCCGTAAATACTTGTCCGTCAATAAAGGCGCCACTATTTGCAAAAGGGGATAATTTTTCACCTTTATTGAAATGTTCGGAAAGGTGCACCAAATCATCCGTCAGGGCAAAAGTAGTGTAGTGTTCCAAGGAATCGTTTACCGGAAAAGCACTGGCCATAGTACCTTTTTGGGTCATCCAAGCTTTTTTATCCGCTTTTTTCAATTGTTTATAACTTGGGGTGGTCTTATGATATCCCAAGAAGAAAATGCGTCTGCGACGTTGGGGCATTCCGTAATCGGCGGCATTGATTACCCGCCATTCCACGGCATAACCCAGATCGTTCAAGCTTTTGAGCATAATGGCGAAATCCCGACCCCTTTGGGTGGAGGGAGATTTTAACAAGCGGTCCACATTTTCCAGGAAAAGGTATTTGGGTGGCGTGGTCTTTTCTGATAAAATGCGATGTATAGACCACCATAAAACCCCTTTTTTACCGATCAACCCTCTGGAATTCTGCAAAGTCGTCGCTACCGAATAATCCTGGCAAGGAAAACCGCCGACCAAGATATCGGCATGGGGGATATCCGTTGTTTTAACTTCGGAAATATCGGTATTACAATGGTTTTTGCCCCCAAAACGGGCCTCATAAACCATCGAAGCATGTTGGGTTTTTGTTGAGGGTTCCCATTGATTCGACCAAACTACTTCATAATTCCCCGTGTTTTCAAGTCCCAAACGAAAACCGCCGACTCCCGCAAAAAGTTCTATGACCTTAAGTTTTTTCATTAGGGGCTAAATTAGGGAAAAACAGCTAAAAGAAACGTACTGGGAAATGGGAAGGTTAAAAATCATTATTTGTCTATTTTTGAAAAAAATAAACATATGGCTTTAAGAGTTTTTTTCAGGTATGCATTTGTGATCTTTTTGATGTTGCAAGGTTGTGAGGTGAAAAAGGAAACCGAAAATCCCTTTCAACAACAGATCGATGAGGTGAAAAAAGAATATGCCCCGGATAAACGGGTGGCCCTTTTTAACATAGAAGCCATAAAAAACAATGACGCGTTCATCTTAAAGGGAGAAAGTAACCTGCCCTATGCGGTTGAGGCCTTAAAAACGAAACTGTCGGCGAACGATGTGCATTATATAGACAGTATACAGCTATTGCCAACGAAAGAGCTTGGAGCAAAAACCCAAGCGGTGATCAGGGTATCCGTCGCGAATTTACGAAGCCAACCCAAACATTCGGCGGAATTAGCCACCCAGGCCACCTTGGGTACCCCTGTGAAGGTCTATAAAAAGGAGGGTAGTTGGTATTTGATACAGACCCCGGACCACTATCTTTCCTGGGTCGATGCTATGGGTATCCAACCCATGGATTCCACGGAAATAAACGAATGGAAATCAGCTGAAAAGATCATCTTCACAAAAACCTATGGACATTCCTATTCCAAG
This sequence comes from Maribacter polysaccharolyticus, assembly GCF_028882255.1. GTDB lineage: Bacteria > Bacteroidota > Bacteroidia > Flavobacteriales > Flavobacteriaceae > Maribacter_A > Maribacter_A polysaccharolyticus. Next base: position 67,347 of record NZ_JARBUY010000003.1, on the reverse strand, counting down.
GCCGATGAAAAGACACAGGTAGTATCCGATATGGTAGCCGGTGCCATTTTGGTAAAATCGGGGGAGGTAGCCGGATTTTTCGAAGTTCAATATCCCGATGGCAGAACGGCATTTGTAGCCAAGGAGGAAGCCCAGGAATATGATGAATGGCTACAGGATTTAAACCCAACCACAGCGTCCTTGGTCGCCACTTCGAAAAAATTGATGGGAGTTCCTTATCTATGGGGCGGAACTTCAACCAAAGGAGTTGATTGCAGTGGGTTTACAAAAACCATTTATTTCTTGAACGGAATGGTCATTCCACGGGATGCTTCCCAACAGGTGCATACGGGAAAAGCCATAGATTCGATCAGGAATTTTGAGGATTTGGTACAGGGCGATTTGTTGTTTTTTGGCCGAAAGGCCACTGATTCGACCGCTGAAAAGGTGGTACACGTAGGTATGTGGATCGGCAATAATGAGTTTATACATGCTTCCGGAATGGTCCGTATCAGTAGCGTGGATCCCAATGCCCCTAATTTTGACCCATCGAACATGGAGCGGTATTTACGTTCAAAAAGGGTATTGAAAGCGGAGGAGGATGGACTGATCAATTTAGTGAACACCCCGGTTTTCAAGAACTGATGAAATATCTTTCAAGCAAGCCGATCACTGAGGGATAATAGGATTTTCCAAACAGATTAAGATGTACCAACAGGTAATACAATTGGTACAGATCGGTTCGTTCCCTGACCCCTTCGACCAACGGGAAATGTTCGGCATATGCATCGTAGAAAGAAGCTGTAAAACCGCCAAAAAGCCGTGTCATGGCCATATCTACCTCGGCATGTCCGTAGTAAACCGCAGGATCGATCAAATAAGGTGTACCTTGGGTGCCGACCAGATAGTTTCCACTCCAAAGATCGCCATGGAGCAATGCAGGTTTTACTTCAGGAAAGAAACGACGGCAACCTTTTAAAAGGGTGTTTTCTTTAGGAATTTGTTGGATTGGGAGTAACTTTTTGTGTGCAGCCATTTGCAATTGGGGAATCAATCGTTCATAGACATAGAAGGAAGTCCATTCCAGGTGATGGGCATTTGATTGTGGAAGGCTCCCGATCAAGTTGTCCTGTTTCCATCCAAAGGAATCGCCGACCGAAAAGGAATGCATTTGGGCCAATTGATGGCCAAAGGTCTCCATATCCTTGAGATTGGGTTTTTTGGTTTCAATGAATTCCATCAACAAAAAAGAGCTGCCTTCAAATTCCCCAGATCCCAGCACTTGGGGTACGGCGATGGCCTTGCTGAGGTTGATCTCTTTTAAACCCTCCTTTTCGGTATCGAACATTTTAAGTGCTGATGGGTCGTTGTTGATTTTACAAAGGAAACGTTGTGTTGGGGTGTAAAGGCAATATGCTTTGGAAATGTCACCTCCACTTACGGCTTCGACCTTTTGGATGGTACCATTTAAAATTTGCCCGATATGTGATTTTAAGCTTGGAGAAAGCATATAGTACAACATTGTTCAATTCCATACTTCATTTTCCCTACCAAGGGTCGTTGCGGTAAGGATGCGATTTAATCAGCGGTCAAAAAATCCCTGATGTCATTCGATAATTTTATCAAATCCGGTTCATGCACATACATCATATGGCCCGCCTCATAATAGGTCATGGTAACCCTTTCTTTTACGATACCGTTCCTGGCAAAAGTGTATTCGGCATCAAAAAACGGGGTGATCAGATCATAATAGCCGTTGGCGACCAAAACCTTCATGTCGGTATTTCGGCGCATCGTTTCCCCCAATGCCCTGGAAACATTGACAGGTGTCGGTTCCCAATAGCTTCCGTCGGGTACCGTTCTCCAACGCCATGTTCTTCCTATTTTACCATTGGAAGTAAGGTAAGGCCTATCCATTTCGATATGTAAGTCAGCGGCGAAGTAATGGTTCAAGGCCGCGGTATAGGCCGAGCTTATTTGGTAGCTCGATGCATCGCCCAAATGTGGGTTTTCAGAGAGCTTGTCTGCTTCATCCCCCATAAAACGCCCATCCAATCGCCCTATGGAAAGCCCTTTGTCCGCCAACAATTGTTTTTGGAATCGAGGCATTAAAATGCGTAGATCCGATCTAAGGATATAGTCTTTGTCCAACCCAATGAAATAGGCCATTTTTTCAGCAAGGGAATTTTTTTCGTCATCGGTCAATAAAGATCCCTTAAATAGGGCGGGCGTATACACATCATAGGTAAATTTTCGGCATTCTTCCAAGAAATCCTTCAATTCCTTGCCTTGCCCTGCTTTTTTATGGTACCAAGCCGTGGCTGCCATACTGGGCAAATAGGTCACATAAGAAGTGATATTATTATGGACGGAGGTAGAACCCTCATAATCCAAAGCTTGTGAAATAAGAATAAGTCCGTTCAAGGCCATATTCTGCCCATTCCCTTCCAATGCCTTTCCTACGGCTGCGGCCCTTGTGGTGCCATAGCTTTCGCCCGCGATGTATTTAGGGGAAAACCATCTCTTGTTTTCGGTAATCCACAGCCTTATGAACTGTGCGACCGAAGCCGCATCTTCCTTTAATCCCCAAAAGTCTTTTTCCTTGCCTTTACCGACGACCCTACTATAACCGGTACCTACGGGGTCGATAAAAACCATATCGGTAAGGTCTAATAGACCATTTTCATTGGTAGTCAAATCATAGGGTGCGGCACCATCGTCTTTTCTGGCATCGGAATCCACCTTTACGATCTTGGGACCGAACAACCCCATATGCAGCCAAACCGAAGCTGAACCCGGACCCCCATTGAAAATAAAGGTTACAGGTCTTTGGGTATGATTCGAAATACCCTCTTGGGTATAGGCTACAGACCACAAGGAAGCAATGGAATCCCCCTTTTCATTTTTCAGGTAGGTTTCCTTTGCAGTGGCCTTATACGTAAGGCGCTTACCCCCGAAAATACCTTGATGTGTCGTAACGAAACTTTGGGGTTTAGGAATAGGTTTGATCGTCGGTTCTTTTTTTTCTTCTTGGGCCAATGAAGTTATTTGGGTTGTGATTAAAAGAATAAGTAGTACGATTCTTTTCATGATCATAACGGGATGGTGTAAAGGTTATCAGCTTAAACGGATGCTGGAATTGGAATTTTGTTTCAAGAGGGGTTTTATCGACTTCAATGATTTAAAAGTACTTAATCATTGCCAGTAATCCACGGTTTTCAGCGATAAAAATGGAGGGGCTTCACAGGGAAAAACAATTTCCCCACGAATAAAGGAAACTTCCTATCAAGAACGTTGATCTTCTTGGATCGGATAGTACGAAATACCCGGAATTTGGCCCTTTACCTACGTAATAATACGGCCCCGTCAATTCCAATCCTTTATGTGCATTTATATAACAAATCCCAAAAGGTCCCAAGACTTGACCAAAAGGGTGGAAACGATACTTCTATTGCAATATGCCCGTGTATTTGCTTTCATTGGCCAACAATTCCTTGGCGGCCAAAATCGCCTCGTCATGGGTTAGGTAATAGGTAAATAAGCCTTCCCTATAGAAGTACCTTTTGATGATTTCATCCTCTAATTTTTTCTTGATTTCCTTTTCGAATCGATCCAAGGCGGTAACCTTGCTTTTTTCGATCTCTGCCAATAGGGATCTGTAGTTATCTTGTACCGAGGCTCCAAGAATATCATCGTCTTCGTTGGTCATGGCTTCCAAGATCACCTTTTCCGTTTTCGTTTCATAAGGAAAATTACCTTGGGCAACAAATGACTTGAAGTCATTGAAATCGGCATCCGTAAAGGTAAAATCACCTAATTGTTCCAATGCATTGGTATAGTGGTAATCGGTGGCATAATCAAAAATGACATTGTTTTCTTCCAAGGCCTTTAACAAGGAGTTCGAATTCAGTTCATCAATGAGAACATCAGGTAAAACCCCACCACCGTCCTGTACTTTACGGCCGTTTCTTGTTTTGAATTCATTGAATTGTGTTTGACGTACGGCATTGCCATTTTCATCCCTGTTCCAATAATCCAAGGATTGTATACATCTCCCAGAAGCAGTATAATAGCGACTTATGGTCACTTTCAATTGTGTTCCGTAGGTAAGTTTCAAAGGTCGCTGTACCAAGCCCTTACCAAAACTACGGGCCCCCATGATTACCGCACGGTCCAAATCTTGAAGGCTCCCTGAAACGATTTCACTGGCCGAGGCACTGTTTCCGTTTACCAAAACCACTAGGGGGATTTCCGTATCTACCGGATTATTTTTGGTCCGGTATTCCGAATTGAATTTTTTAACCTTCGATTTGGTGGTCACGATCAATTCGCCCTTTGGAACAAAAAGATTGGTCACGTTTATGGCTTCGGATAACAGGCCACCCGGATTTCCACGTAGGTCCAGAATAATCCTTTCAGCCCCTTTACCTTTTAGGTCGAGCAGTGCCTCTTTGGTCTGTTCAGAAGCTTTGGCATTGAATTTGGCCAGGACGATAAAACCTGTTTTGTCGTCTACCATGTCATAGAAAGGCACGGCATCGACTTCTATGGCTTCCCGTTTTATTTGGGTGGTATGGGTCTTACCTTGTCGTTTATAGGTGATTGCCACTTCGGAATTATTGGCCCCTTTAAGGAGTTCACTGGCATTGTCATCAAAATCGGCAACATTGATATTACCGATTTTCACTATTTCATCCCCGGCTTTCAAACCTGCTTTGTCCGCAGGGTAATTTTTGTAAGGTTCTATGACCAACAAACGATCGTCATAGGAACGTACCAATGCCCCGATGCCGGAATATTCACCGGCATTGTTTATTTTAAACGCCTCAACATCCTGCTCATTCAAGAATTTGGTATAAGGATCCAATTCGTCCAACATGTTCTTGATGGCAGTGTCCATCAATTCCGCGGGATTGGTCTCATCGACATAATTCATGTTCAGCTCTTTAAAGAGCGTGGTAAATATCTCTATTTGTTTCGCTATTTCGAAAAAATCGCTTTTGATGAAACCACTACCAACGAGGATAAAAGTAATCGCCAGTACGGGAATCAACACTCTTTTCTTAATCAACTTTCCCATTATCGATTTTTTTTAGAAATTTTTGAAGAATGGCCAACATGCCTTGTTCAACCTGTTTGAAAGTGGGCATCTCTTTGCCAATATATAAAATTAGAAACGTATAGTTTCCCTCACTATTGTTAAAAACCAAATGTTTGTTGAGTCTGTAATTTTCCCGAAGCAACCTTTTTATACGGTTTCTTTTTACAGCACTTTTAAAGTTCTTTTTAGGAACGGCCACCCCGGTCTTGAATCGCGTATCCATGGGCTCGTCCACTTTTAGATAAATGAGTCTTAATGGGAAACCCGAAACGTGCTTTCCTTCTTTAAAAAGCCGCTCTATCGACTTCTTGCTTTTTAACTTCTCATTTTTTGGAAAAGAAAAGTTATTTTTTTCTGCGTTATTCGTTTTTATGGAACTTTTACTTAATGGGGTAACCCCCAATTTAATACACCCATAAAGACACTCTTTATGCTGTACTGCAAAAGTAAAAAAATAAGTCGTACCGCCTTTTATGACATTTGTCATTTGTACACAGAACAAAAAGGTTCTATCTTGTATGTATTAATGCTTAATTTGGAATAACAAGAAGACTTTAATAGAATTATAATGGGAGAATTGAATGTTGAGAAATTATTTGGCAACCCGAATAAGGGGTTGTATCTAAATCAGCTTTTGGCCGATATAAAGGCACTTGAATTGATGCTCGAGAATGATATGTTCGAGAAAGACATTTCGAGGGTCGGTATTGAGCAGGAGTTCTGCTTGGTAAACGAGGAGTGGGAACCTGCGCAGAATGCAGATAAGCTATTGGAAGAATTGGATAGGAAGTATTTCACTTCCGAATTGGCGCTCTACAATCTAGAGATCAATATGGAGCCTGTGGAATTGAAAGACGAATGTTTTTCCGAGTTACACGACAAGCTTAACGGACTTTTGGATCAGGCCAAAGCGGTTGCCGAAAAATACGACACCAAATTGGTGCTTACGGGGATTTTGCCCACCATAAGATCGAAACACCTCAAAATGGAGTACATGACGCCTGTAAAGCGGTATCAAGTACTGAATGAAGCCATTACCGAGATACGTAAAAACGATATAGAATTGCATATTAAAGGGGTAGACGAGCTGAACCTTAAGCACGACTCCATACTTTACGAAGGCTGCAATACCAGTTTTCAAGCCCATTTACAGATCGATCCGAACGACTTTGCCGAAACCTATAACTGGGCACAGGCCATTGCAGGACCGGTATTGTCCATTTGTACCAACTCCCCGTTGTTGATCGGGCGGGAACTTTGGGAAGAAACGCGTATTGCGCTATTTGCCCAAAGTGTGGATACCAGGGCAAGTACTTTTATCCTTAACGAAAGGGAATCACGGGTAGGTTTCGGTAATGAATGGGCCCAAGGATCCGTAGTCGATTTCTTTAAGGACTCCATAATACGATTCAGGAGTTTGCTGACCACAGATTTCGATACCGATAGTATAACGGAATTGGAACAAGGGACCATTCCAAAATTAAAGGCCCTGAACGTGCATAATGGCACGGTTTATAAATGGAATAGGCTGTGTTACGGGACTACGGATGGCAAACCCCACATACGATTGGAAAACCGGTATTTACCATCGGGTCCTACTACCATCGATGAGATAGCCAATATGATGTTCTGGGTCGGACTCATGAAAGGGAAACCCAAAGAGTTCGATAATATCCATACCAAAATGGATTTTAAGGATATTAAAAGTAACTTCTTCAATGCAGCCCGGTATGGTATGGCGGCCCAATTCTATTGGGACAATAAATTAATATCGAGCCACGATTTGATCCTCGACCATTTGTTGCCGATGGCCTATAGAGGGTTGTACAGTATGAACGTGGCCCCTAAGGATGCCGAAAATTATTTAAGGGTTATCAAACACCGTGTAGAATCTATCAATGGTTCCCGATGGATGGTCGAAGGGTTCCGAAAATTGCGAAACGACTTTAAGGTTTCCGACTCCTTGAAAATATTGACCGCTACCATTTATGAGCGGCAGCAAAAAGGGTATCCCATCGATGCATGGGAATTACCTAGGGGTGATGAGTTTATCGTTCCCAAAGAAAACAGGAAAATTGGGGAACGCATGAATTTGAAAATGATAACCGCCCAGGAAAACGATAGTTTGGAGTTGGTATTGAGTATGATGAAATGGAAGAATATACACCATGTGCCCATTCTTAACAACCATATGGATCTGGTGGGTCTCTTGACCTGGACCGATGTTGTCAAATATTTGGATCGCCCTGAGGACCATGGGGAGACTATCGAGAATATCATGCAACGCGATTTGATCATCGTTGACCCGGCTACCCCCTTGGAAGAGGCCAAAAGTATCATGGAGAAGAACAAGATCAATTGTTTGCCGATAGTTCGGGATGAAAAACTAATAGGTATTGTAACCAGTAAGGATTTATGACCTATGATCAATACCCTGGATCCCAAGTATGAAGTAAAGGCCAAGCGTATTATCGGTCAGATCCATGGGAAACAACCAGGGCCTATATTGATTTTCTTCGGGGGCATTCACGGTAACGAACAGGCAGGCGTTACCGCTCTCGAAAATGTTATCAAGGAATTGGAGCAATCGGATCATTCCTTCCAAGGAAGTCTTTATGCCATAAAGGGGAATTTGCCCGCTTTGGTAAAAGGTAAAAGATTTCTGGATAAGGATTTGAACAGGATTTGGACAACGCCCGAAATCCAAAAGATCAAAGCCAGGAATCCCAAGGGCCTCTTGAACGAAGAGCGGCAATTGCTAGAGATCCTAGATCTGGTCCAAGGTATTTTGGAATCTGGTAAGGGGCCGTTCTACTTTATCGATTTGCATACCACATCGAGCAAAACCCTGCCTTTTATCACCATTAACGATGCGTTGATCAATAGAAGGTTCTCAAAGCTATTCCCGGTACCCATTATTTTGGGGATCGAGGAATATTTGGAAGGGCCCTTGTTGAGCTTCATCAATGAAAAAGGCTATGTTTCCTTAGGATTCGAATCTGGTCAACATACCGAAGATGTGGCCATCAAGAACAGCATAGCTTTTACTTGGTTGGCCATGGTATACAGTGGTTTTTTGAAAAAAACAGACGTCAAGAACATTAAAGGGCATTATGAACAACTTCAAAAATCCGCGGAAAACAACTCAAATTTCTATGAAATAAAATACCGCCATGCCCTTAAAGACAGTATGGGATTCAAGATGATGGAAGGGTTCCGTAGTTTTGAGGAGGTTGTGGAGGGAACCCCCATAGCCATTGAGAATGACGAATTCATAGAGGTGGAAAAAGATACCATCCTCTTCATGCCCCTTTACCAGGAACAAGGAGAGGAAGGCTTCTTCCTAATCCGTAAACTGCCGACTTGGGTACTCGGCCTTTCCGCTTTTTTACGAAGGATCAGGTTTGGATCCTTGTTGCAATTCTTACCGGGACTTTCATGGGCCAATAAGGAAAAGGAATCCCTATTGGTCAACACCAAGGTCGCTTCTTTTTTCACAAAACCTTTTTTCCACCTTTTAGGCTATAGAAACCGTGTTATCGATTCGACCCATTTTATTATGAACAACCGGGAACTTACCGCAAAAAATGCCATGTACAGAAATACGTGGTGGTATCGCATAACGACCCGAAAATCCCTTTAACACAACCTATAAAACCGATCTTTTTTACTCTTCGGCCTGCCACAAATTGTTTTCCAAATCTACATCGGCCATCAATTGTGAGGGATCTATCATAATTGCGGTTATATCCTCTATGGGTTTATCTACCGTAAAGTCGTAAGTGGGATATGCCCATGGCCAATCCGCTAGGGTCGTCCGTGTAATACCTTCGTAGGGGTTTTCTTTTTCACCATACATCATGCGAAGTGGCGCATAGAGGGTTTCCCGTGTACCGTCGGCGTAGACCACCAGGATGTCCAAAGGCATGGGCATGAGTCCGATCCTTTCCAAGGTGATTTTTGTTTTTTGGCCTTCCGGTGTCACCTCTTTTATCCCATAATCGATCGTATTGGTAGTCTGTGTCCAATCCGTCAGGTACCAGTCGAGCTCCATTCCCGAGACTTTTTCGGCCGTCCGCTTGATGTCGTTGGGGGTAGGGTGTTTGAATTTGAAATCGTCGAAATATTTTTTAAGGGTTTCCATTAATTTGTCCTGTCCTATGATATAACCCAATTGGGCAAGGAATACGGCGCCCTTGCTATAGGCCGTTACCCCATACGCAAAGTTATTGTCATAGCGGTCGGCATGGGTGGTCTGTGGTTGTTCCTTACCCGAAAGCGCCAATCTACGATACCCATTATAGGCATTTTCAAAAGGATTCTCTTTGTTTTGCTCCATGATCTTGTTCATACATAGGGTCGAAATAAAAGAGGTAAACCCTTCATCCATCCACTCATGTTTGGATTCGTTGCTGGCCAAAATATGTTGAAACCAGGAGTGGGCCATTTCGTGGGTCATGACCCCTACCAAGCTGCCGAATTTACGTCCCCCGGTAATCAAGGTACTCATGGCATATTCCATACCCCCATCACCCCCATGGATCACCGAATACTGATCGTAAGGGTATTTGCCGATGTTCTTACTGAAGAATTCCATGGCCTCCGCGGTTTTGGGCTGTAATTTCTTCCAGTTTTCTATAATCTCCGGGTCGTTTTTATAAAGGAAATGGAGCATGGGGCCATCTTCCATTTTTAGGGTATCGTGTATGTAATCGGGATCTGCGGCCCACATGAAATCATGTACCATAGGGGCTTTAAAATGCCAAGTAAGTGTCTTCCCCTTTACTTTTTTGACCTTGGTGCCCGGGGCTTCATACCCATGGCCTATTTCTTGCGCATTTTGGAGATAACCCGTTCCGCCCACAACATAATCCTTATCCAAGGTCAGTTTTACGTCAAAATCGCCCCATACCCCATGAAATTCACGGGCGATATAAGGATCGGCATGCCATCCTTCAAAATCATATTCGGCCATTTTAGGGTACCATTGGCTCATCGATAAGGCTACGCCTTCGGCATTATTCCGCCCAGAACGGCGAATCTGTACGGGAACTTGACCTTTGAAATCCATCTCAAAAGTGGTTTTACCCCCAGATGGGATAGGCTTGGCCAATTCAACGACCAAAACAGTACCTTCTTCCTTGAATTCGACACTTTGTCCGTCCTGTGATAAGGAAGTTACATGTAAGTATCCTATTTCTTCGGGTGTCAATGCAGCAATCCTACTTTTACCTTCCTCTACCATCCTACGATCGGGATCCTCGATACTTTGAAGACGGATGTCCATTTCACTTCCGGGTTGGAAGGCATTGAAAAACAAGTGGTAATACACCCGGGACAACGCTTCCGGAGCATTGTTCGTATAGACCAATGTCTGCTTTCCGGTATATTGATAATTTTTGACATCCATATCGACGTTCATGGTATAGTCGACATGTTGTTGCCAATACGGAGTATTGTTTTGGGCTTGCCCAAATACAAAACAAGACAATAGGGTTAGGAAAAGGATGGTTTTTTTTGATTGCATAGTTATATCGAGGATTTAGATTTATTTACCACGGGCTATTTGTTGGGCCATGATCAATGCGTTGTAGGCATTCACAATTTTACCCGAGGTACAAATTTGATGAAATGTGCTGACATTGTTGGTGTCCCCTCCTAGTAGGATTGCGGTTTTGGTACTAAGTCCAGACTCCAAAATGATTTTCTTTATTTGGGAAGCACTTAGACTTGGATATTGCGACCAAACCAAAGCGGCTACGCCAGCCACTGCAGGTGAGGCCATGGATGTACCTGGCATAAATTCATATTCGTTATGGGGTATGGTAGAATAAATATCGGTTCCCGGAGCAAAGATATCAACATTCACTTTCCCATAATTCGAATAAGAGGCTACCATTTCAGAACCAAATTTAGGATCCAAGGCGCCTACGGTGATTACATTATCCGCAAATTCCGGACCGTTGTTGATTTGGTCGTTGGGAAAATTAGGGTTTTTGGGGTCATCCAGATCAACACCATCGTTACCGGCTGCATGAACGATCAATACGTCCTTTTCTGCGGCATATTTTATGGCATCGTACACCCATTCGGCATTTGGGGAATACGACTTCCCGAAACTACAATTGATGATCTTTGCCCCATTATCAACGGCATATCGTATACCTAAGGCGATATCCTTGTCATATTCATCTCCGTTGGGAACGGCACGGATACTCATGATTTCCACATTATTGGCTACCCCTCTGGCTCCTATGCCATTATCCCTTTCGGCAGCAATGATACCGGCAACGTGGGTACCATGACTTTCGTCCTCAACCCTGTTCTGGGGGTTTCCGTTTCCATATTTGGTATCCATGATGTCGTAGGGGTCGTCACCCACGACTTTTCTTCCGTCAAAATCAACATTAAGGTTATAATTCAACTGATCCGTAAAATGATTTATTCCGCCTTCGAGTTGTTCCATTATTTCAGGGATGCTATCCGCAAAACCCAACATTTGCGTCAAAATGGCCACATTTCTTTGCATGGTTGCATCCGTTGTTTCAATAGCGGCAAGATCTTCTTTGGTGTATTCCGTTTTGCCCAAATGTTCTTTTACGGCAGCATCGGCACCTTTTACGGCCTGGTAGATCTGCTCGTACTGTTGTTTGTTGGCAAGTGCCTCAGGGTATTCTTTGTCCAATTCGGCTTTGGCTTTGGCCTGTAATTCGGCATCCCCGATTTTTAAACGAACGATCCTGGCATATTCCAATTGTTCATTATAGGATTCCCCCAAAAGGTTATACCCATGAATGTCGTCTACAAAACCATTTTGGTCATCATCAATATTATTGCCCGGTTTTTCTTTGGTATTCGTCCATAGCACATCGTCTAAATCCTCATGGTCAAGGTCGATACCCGAATCCAGGACAGCGACGATGATCTTCGTTCCTTTCTTGTTACCGATAAGTTCGCTATAAGCTTTGTCAACGCTCATCCCCGGAATGGTGTCGGTAACCAAATCGGCATGGCTCCAGGATTTTTTTTGATTTTCGGTTATTTCCGCGATTTTCAGCGGCATGGAATCAATGTTTTCAATGGGGGTTGAAACCAAGGTGGTTGCACCACAACCCATTAAGATACTCGCTGTGAAAAACCCCAGTAGGGATTTGGACATATGATGTTTCATTTACTGTATTGAATTAGTGTTTGTAGTTTATGTTCAAAAAAGTTTTATCGAATGTTGTGAAATCCTTCACGTAGTGCATTAACCGAACAATTCATCAAAAGTGTATATTTTGTTTAAACGAGCCCCTCTTTCCGTGCTTTTAAGGGTACATATTTGATGGTGTGCATCGTGTTCCAAGAACAGATAGTATTCATCGGTTACGGCCTTGTCCACAAATTCCTGTTTTTCCTTTAAGCTCAATAAGGGTCGGGTATCATAACCCATTACATAAGGCACGGGGATATGGCCTGTTGTGGGAATAAGATCGGCGGCAAAGACCACGGTTTTCCCCTTATATTGAATAAATGGAAGCATTTGTTTGTCGGTGTGCCCGTCCACGAATAAGATATCAAAACCCAATTCGGGACTATGGATAAAGGAGCTATTCCCCCGATCCACGAATTTCAGCTGTCCACTTTCTTGTATGGGCAACAGGTTTTCCTTTAAGAACGAGGCTTTTTCACGCATATTGGGTTTGATCGCCCATTGCCAGTGGTCTTCATTGGTCCAAAAGTGTGCATTTTTAAAGGCGGGTTCGTAACCCGTTCGGTCTTTGTTCCATTGAATACTCCCCCCACAATGATCAAAATGCAGGTGGGTCATAAATACATCGGTGATATCATCGCGGTGAAAACCATATTTTGCCAAGGATTTATCCAAGGAATGGTCTCCCCATTGGTGGTAATAACCGAAAAATCTATCGGACTGCTTGTTCCCCATACCGGTATCGATGAGAATCAATTTCCCGCCATCCTCGATCAAAAGGCTTCGAGCGGAAATATCTATCATATTGTTACTATCAGCAGGATTGGTTTTGTTCCAGATAGCTTTGGGCACAACCCCGAACATAGCACCGCCGTCTAATTTAAAATTACCGGTTTCTATAGGATATAATGTCATATGAGGGAATGGTAAAAAACTGCAAATTAATAAAAGCTAGTGGTTTATTTATGGGGTCCCCCGTATAATTAATAGTTTTTAACAAATCGTACTGGCATTTCCCGTCTTTGGGGCAAATCGGGATTTTGTTATCCTTTGATATGCCACGGGTCATGAGCTGCGGTAAAAGCACCGATCCTTTTGGATGGAATGGCTTAGACGGAATGGCCGGGAAAAGACCCGGATACTTTGGGAAAATCCGCGGGGTATAAATTGTACATTAAGTAAGAAAGAGGTATTTTTCGTTAAAATTTGATGCATGATTGAATTAGCAGGGATCGTAATACTTGGAATAATAGCACAATGGGTCGCCTGGCGTTTGAAATTACCGGCCATTTTGCCCCTAATATTGATAGGATTACTAGTAGGACCTGTATCTACCCTTTTATCCGAGGACGGGAGTAAATTGATCGAACCGATCTGGAACGGTAAAAAGGGATTGTTTCCCGGTGAAAGCCTTTACTATTTCGTTTCTTTGGCGATCAGTATCATTTTATTTGAAGGGGGATTGACCCTTAAGCGGTCCGAAGTGAGTGAGGTAGGGCCCGTAATCACGAAATTGATCACGGTGGGTTCAGTGGTTACCTTTTTCGGTGCCGGTTTGGCCGCGCATTATATTTTTGGACTTACCTGGCAAATGTCTTTTCTATTCTCCTCATTGATCATTGTTACGGGACCTACGGTAATAACCCCGATCTTAAGGAACATTCCCTTGAAAAAAGATGTTTCCGCAGTTTTGAAGTGGGAAGGTATCCTTATAGACCCCATTGGTGCGTTGGTCGCGGTATTGGTGTTCGAATTTATCAGCGTAGGGGAAGGGGAAGCCTATACCATGACCGCTTTGATCGAGTTCGGGAAAATCCTGCTTTTCGGTTTTACCTTTGGATTTACGTTTGCACACGGTTTGGCTTTTGCCATAAAGAAGAACCTCATTCCCCATTATTTACTCAATGTGGTTTCCTTATCGGTGGTATTATTGGTTTTTGTGGAATCCGATATTTTCGCCCATGAATCGGGACTGTTGGCGGTAGTGGTCATGGGTATGGTCCTGGGGAATATGAATTTGCCCAATATTAAGGAGCTTTTGTATTTTAAGGAGTCGCTGAGCGTACTGCTGATATCCATTCTTTTCATCTTATTGGCCGCCAATATCAACATGACCGATCTTGAACTGATCTATAATTGGAACACCGTAATATTATTCCTGATCATCGTCTTTTTAGTTCGGCCCTTGGGGGTTTTCCTGAGCGCTTGGGGCTCCAATCTGAAATTCAACGAAAAACTGTTCATTGGTTGGGTTGGCCCAAGGGGTATCGTCGCTGCGGGTATCGCATCACTTTTCGGGTCTAAACTGATGTTACGGGGGGAGACCGATGCGGAATATATTACCCCTTTGGTTTTTATGATCGTTTTGGGGACGGTCTTACTCAATGCCACTACGGCACGGTTGTTCTCAAAGGCGGTAGGGGTGTTCCTTACAAAATCGGATGGTATCGCCATTATCGGGGCCTCTAAGGTTTCCCGGTTGATCGGGCATTATTTGAAAAAGAACAATAGGCATGTAGTGCTGATCGACAATAACGAAGCCAACATCAATAAGGCAAAGAAAATAGGGCTCGAAGCTTTTACGGCGAATATCTATTCCGATACCCTTACCGATAATATTGAACTGAACGATGTTGGATATCTTATGGCTTTGACCGGGAACTCCGACATCAATAAATTTGCCATTAAGAAGTTCGAAAAGGAATTCGGTGAAAATGGTTCGTTCCGTTTGTTGGATTCCGATGAAATGAACGACCCTGATAAAAATCCCGAGGAAGGCCTGTTTTCACAGACCGATGATTTCATCAAATTAATGGAGGCCGCAAGAAGATACCCGGCCATACATGAAATTACCTTGAATGGCCAAGAGCATTATCGGGATCTAATCAAAATTGCCGGTGACGATAACGATATCATCCCTATTTTTCTTAAAACCCATGATGGGGAATTAAAGATCATATCTTCGAACAGCGATCACTTCAAACAAGTGAAAAAGGGATATAAGCTGGTCTATTTGGGGAAAATGTTCGATATCGACGAGTCGGCCCTTAAAGCGGAGGTACAGCAGTAAGATCTAAAATCAAAGGGTCGGGCCACTGACTGTAAAACGGTTTGGCGTAAGGGGGCTGCTTTTGAAGTGCGTAAATGGACTACCCGTTAAAAGGTTCTGCCTTTAAGACGGTCACGCTGATATCCTCGAGTTTTATTTCATAATTGTTGCCGGCCACCATATTGAAGAAATGAACGGATGATTCTCTCTTGATCTTATCGCCAAGCATGGCGGTATCGATTTCACCACTTTCCTGTCGCCACAAAAAAACCGAATTTTCCTCTACTTGGATAATGCGGTGCTTGGCCGTAAACTGAGCAATATAAAGCGTCATTGACTAAGGGAATTTCGCACAAAGATACGGCGGAATTTTGAATTTTTGTAAAGGAAATCGTTTATGGTCATTGGGGTCCCATCAACCATCAAACCCATTAAAAACCGTAGTTTACGGTAAAGACGATCCTTTGCCTTCGCGTATAAAAGCACTTTACCCATAAAAAGACCCGAATACTTCCCTGGCCCTATGATTCGGCAAAAAAAGGGATTTCGAATCTAGTCGTTCAGTTTTAAAACGGCCATAAAGGCTTGTTGTGGAATTTCTACATTACCCACTTGTCGCATCCGTTTTTTACCTTTCTTCTGTTTTTCCAACAATTTACGTTTCCGGGAAATATCCCCCCCATAACATTTGGCGGTAACATCCTTACGAAGTGCCTTAATGGTTTCCCTGGAGATGATCTTTGAACCGATGGCGGCCTGGATGGGGATATCAAATTGCTGTCTCGGGATGAGCTCACGTAATTTCTCACACATTTTCTTCCCTATATTGGTCGCATTATCGGCATGTATAAGGGCGGATAAGGCATCTACAGGTTGTGCGTTCAGGAGGATATCGACCCGTACCAACTTCGAGGTACGCATTCCGATCGGGGCATAGTCAAAGGAAGCATAGCCTTTGGATACGGTTTTTAACCGATCGTAGAAATCGAACACGATTTCCGCCAAGGGCATATCAAAATTCAATTCCACCCGTTCCGTAGTCAGATAGGTTTGGTTGGTGATGACACCTCTTTTTTCGATACATAACGACATCACGTTCCCTACAAAATCGGCCTTAGTGATTATGGTCGCTTTTATATACGGTTCCTCAACGCGATCGATCGTTGATGGATCGGGAAGGTCAGACGGATTGTTCACGATCAAGGGAACCTCAGGATCCTTTCGGGTAAATGCATGATAGCTTACGTTGGGAACGGTAGTGATCACCGTCATATCAAATTCACGCTCCAACCTTTCCTGGATGATTTCCATATGGAGCATTCCCAGGAAACCACAACGGAATCCGAAGCCAAGGGCGGCACTACTTTCGGGGGTAAACACCAAGGAAGCATCGTTAAGCTGTAATTTCTCCATGGAAGAGCGTAGCTCCTCAAAATCCTCTGTATCCACTGGGTATATCCCCGCAAAAACCATGGGTTTTACATCTTCGAACCCCTCAATAGGGTTTTTGGTGGGATTGTTGGCATCGGTAATGGTATCCCCTACTTTAACTTCCCTCGCATCCTTGATACCGGTAATCAAATAACCCACGTCCCCTGTCCGGATCACTTGTTTGGGCTGTTGTGTCAATTTCAAGGTACCTACCTCATCGGCATAGTAATCCTTATCGGTTGCCACGAATTTAATTTTTTGGCCTTTTTTTATTTCCCCATTAATGACCCTAAAGTAGGTTTCGACACCTCTGAACGGATTGTAAACCGAATCGAACACCAATGCCTGCAAAGGTTCATCGGCAACACCCTTAGGGGCAGGGACCCGCTCTATGATGGCGGCTAGAATCGCTTCGATACCGATACCGGTCTTGGCACTGGCGGGAATCACCTCTTCGGGATCACATCCTAAAAGGTCTACGATATCGTCGGTTACTTCCTCCGGGTTGGCACTTGGTAGGTCAACCTTGTTGAGTACGGGAATGATCTCCAGATCATTTTCCAGGGCAAGGTATAGGTTACTTATGGTTTGGGCCTGTATACTTTGGGCGGCGTCCACGACCAACAGCGCACCTTCACAAGCCGCAATGGAACGGGAAACCTCATAGGAAAAATCAACATGCCCCGGAGTATCGATAAGGTTCAGGATGTATTCTTCCCCTTTATAAATGTAATCCATTTGAATGGCATGGCTCTTAATGGTAATACCACGTTCGCGTTCCAGATCCATACTATCGAGAAGTTGCGCCTTTTTTTCACGTTCTGTTACCGAACCGGTAAAATCAAGCAACCGATCGGCCAAGGTACTTTTACCATGGTCGATATGGGCGATAATGCAAAAATTTCGTATTTTTTTCAACTTCTCTATAGATTAAATATCGGTTATCATTGGTCTAGCTTCCATAAAGAAGACCTTTTCCTTTAAAAATGCAAATATAATGCAAAATAAACCTTACTTGTTTTAGGGGGTGCATTTTAAAGCCAAGGATGGTGTGTAAAATGAGCGTCCACTGGCCATAGACCGAAAATTTTATTGCACTGAACCAAGGGGCGACCAAAATATTCATACGGCAATCGTTTATCGATAGCCGCCGTGCGAACGATCTTTCAAACTCCTGGAAAAGAGTATTTTGTAACTCCGGGATCCATGAAAAGGCCTGATTACCCTTCAAGGCAAAGTAAATATGGGGCCTTTGGCACCTATAGGGAATGGGGCCAATATTGAAAATATTGATTGAAACTTACATAAATCTGTAGGATAATTCAGTTAAAATTTGTTAAATTCACCAGCCAATTCAGTGTCTTCGTGAAATATAGCGTTCTAATCTTTATTTGCATATACCTACAGTTAGCCGGCAACCTTCTGCATGCACAGGAATTTTCAATCGAAGGTAAGGTAATGGATACTGATAATGAAGTCGTATGGTTGGCCAATGTACTGTTGTTGAGCCCCAAGGATACCCTCCTGATCAACGGCTCTTCCACGGATGAAAATGGGGCTTTCAAAATCAACCATGTACCCATGGGGGACTATTTTCTCAAAGCCAGTTACCTAGACAATGAATCCGAATATGTAGCGGTAACCATTGCTGCGGATACCAATGTTGGGGTGCTTTCGATCTCCAATACCGCACAGGCTTTGGATGAGGTCGTTGTCACTACCCAGAAACCAAGGGTTGAACGTAAGGTAGACCGTCTGGTTTTCAATATCGAAAATACCGCCTTTTCGGACAGTGATATATGGGATGCCCTAAAACATGCGCCAGGGGTCGTGGTCATTAACAATGAACTTTCGGTCAATGGCAATAAGGATATTGGGATCATGATCAACGGTCGAAAGGTAAATATACCCAAGGCCGATGTCATTAACCTCCTTTCGGGAACCTCGGCAAGTAATGTGGAGGCCATAGAGGTCATAACGAATCCCCCTTCGAAATACAGTGCGGAAGATGGGATGTTGATCAACATTACCATGAAAAAAAACCTGATCTCGGGGTATAACGGGGCCGTATTCAATAGGTATACCCAAGGGGTTTATCCCAAACATACCTTGGGTACGGATCATTATTTCAAGGGCAAAAAAATGGGATTTTCCGTAAATTACAGTTTCAATAAGGAAAAATGGTATACCCGTTATACCGACATTACCAATTATATGGAGGATGGGGAAGTTACCTCCACGTGGCAGGCCCAGGAAGATTACCTTCGAAAACGGGAACGCCATAATTTCAATGCGTTTTTCGACTATGCGTTTGATGACCGGAATATATTGACGCTGTCCACGTTAAACCAGTGGAACCCGAGGGTAGACCGGTTTTACCATACGGTAACCGATATTACCGATGCCGATGGGGAGGATGTTTCCAGTTTTATCACCACGAACGATAGCGGGGAACAGCAGCTCAATTCATCGTTTTATCTCGATTTCGTGCATAAACTCAAGAATAAAGGGGCAGAGCTGTCCGTCAACAGTCATTTTACGTTTTATGATTACGAACGGGGCCAGGATTTGAATACCGTCTTTTATGATCTTGACGGTACCCAAACCGATCAGAATGATTTTCTGACCAATTCCGAACAGCGCATCAATCTATTCAGTATACAGACCGATTTTGTTACCCCAGTGGGCACTACGTCAAAGTTTGAGACGGGACTTCGGTTTGCGGGTATCCACTCGGGGAACGACATCGCCCAATCGGGTTTTGATCGGGACCAACCGGGAATCGATCCCACCGAATCGGCCACTTTCGATTATGATGAAAGTATCTTTGCCGGCTATGCCAGTATAGACAATTCATGGGATAAATGGGATTTTAAGGCCGGATTGCGGGGAGAGCATACCCATACCATTGCGTCATTGGATATTTCGGATGATATTACGAAAAACGACTATTTTAAGTTGTTCCCCTCCCTTTCGGTCAAATATACCCCCAATAAGAACCACGAGTACCATTATTATTATTACCGAAGGATCACCCGTCCCCGTTACAATAGCTTAAATCCGTTCCAGGTTTTCCAAAGTTACAATTCGGTGATCGAGGGCAATCCGGAACTTTTGCCCGCAACGCGCCACTATATGGCCGGGGGCTATACCTTTAAACGGGCCTATACCTTTGAATTGTTCTATAAAAATAGGGTGAACAATACCGAATTGCTGGTTTTTCAGGATAATGACAATGAACTGTTGCGTTTTATCAATTCCAATATGATCAGGGACATCGCCTATGGTTTTAATGTAACCGTAAGTAAGAATATCACCAATTACTGGCATTTCTATTTTATGGCCTCTACCTCCTATATGGAGAATAATTTTACGGATCTTGATTCTGGTGAAGCGGTTGAGAATGCCCTGTGGAATACCTATATACGATCCAATAGTGGATTTTCCCTTTTAAGCGATAGGAGCCTAAAGGCAGATATCAGCGTGCTTTATTCTTCGCCCGTAGCCATCGGTAATTCGAGGCAGGAAGATTATTTCAATATGGGAATTTCCCTAAGAAAAACCGTTTTCAACAAAAAGGGGAGCATTTCTTTGGGGATCGAGGATATTTTCAACGAGGCCAGCCTCTTTAATACCAGGAATTACCTAAGCCAGAACAACACTTCGTATTACAAACCCGAAAGTAGGTTACTGGTCATCGGTTTCCGGTATAGCTTTGGGAATACGAAAATCCGCAGTAATGAAAAATCGAAGCGGGTAGAGGAGCGCAGTAGGATCTAATCTTGCCATTCGGCAATGAACAGGTTGGTGTCCCTGCCACCGCCGTTGTTTCGATTACTCGAAAATGCCAAATACCTGCCATCATTGGAAAAAACGGGAAATGCATCAAAGGTCTCCCCATGGGTAACCCGTTCCAGATTCTTCCCATCAATATCGATCAGGTACAGATTAAAAGGAAATCCTTTCTCTGCCTCATAGTTGCTCGAAAACAATATTTTTTCCCCAGAGGGGTGAAAAAACGGACTCCAATTGGCATTCCCTAAAAATGTAAGTTGTTTTAAATCGCTCCCATCGGCATTGCAGATAAACAGTTCCATTTCGGTGGGTTGTACCAACCCTTGGGCCAAAAGGTCTTTGTATTCCTTTATGGCTTCCGGGGTTTTGGGACGTGAGGCCCTAAAGATCAATTTGGTACCGTCCGGGGAGAAAAATGCCCCACCGTCATAACCGAGCTCATCGGTAATCTGGGTGACCCCACTTCCGTCCAAGTTCATGGTATAGAGTTCCAAATCGCCGCTTCGGGTAGAAGTGAACACGATTTTATCACCTTGTGGGGAAACCGTGGCTTCGGCATCATATCCGGGTTCATCGGTCAATTGAGCGGTGATATTGCCTTCTAAATCGGATACGAAAATATCGAAGGAATCGTATACCGGCCATACGTATTTTCCGTTTTTACGTAAAGGCACTTCAGGGCATTCGGCATCGGCCAAATGGGTAGAGCCGTACACAAAATGTTCGTTATCGGGAAGAAAATAGGCACAGGTGGTCCTGCCCATTCCCGTACTGACCATTGGGGGTTGGCTGTCTTTAAAGGTTTCCCCTACCTGCATCAGAAACATTTGGTCGCACCCTAACCCCCAAGCGGGGTTGTTCGACTGGAATATCATTTGTCGGTCGTCAAAACTCCAATACGCCTCGGCGTTGTCGCCCCCGAAAGTTATTTGGCGTATGCTTTTGAAGTGTTTTTCCCCGGCATAGATCAAGGTATCGGAGCCCGCCATCAATGAGGTGGGTTTTTCATTTTCCCCACGAACTTTTTTGGGCTCACTTTTACAGTTGACAAAAAGGAATACAAGTGCGAAATAGGGTAAAAATCTCATAAGATGTTTATTTTTGGTATAAACTCGGTACAAAAATGGTAAAAAAGTTAGTATTCCTGCTTATTTTAGGTACTAGTGTTTCCTGTAAGCAAGAAAAGGCGACCACCTACGATCTTCGCGACGATGTATTTTATTTGGCCAGTGATAGCCTTCAAGGTCGTGAAACCGGTACCCCCGGGGAACTTGTGGCTGCGGAATATATCAAGGAAAGAATGGAAGGATTACACCTTAAACCCGCAGGGGATTCGGCATCCTATTACCAAACCTTTTCTTTTAGTCCAAGGAAAGACCCCCATCAACAGGTTTCCTTTGACAAGGGGAACGGTACCGTTACGGGCACCAACGTTATTGGGTTTGTCGATAACGAAGCGGAAAATACGGTAATCATCGGGGCCCATTACGACCATTTGGGTTTGGGGGGAGAAGGTTCTTTGTACCGCGAAGGTGCGGCGATCCATAATGGGGCAGATGACAATGCCAGTGGGGTTGCGGTCTTGCTTCAATTGGCCGATAGCCTGCAACGGCATGGACCAAAGAACAAGAATTACCTGTTTATGGCTTTCTCCGGGGAAGAGATGGGGTTATTGGGAAGTAATTATTTTGCCAAAAACCCCACCCTGTCTTTGGAATCGGTTTCCTATATGATCAATATGGATATGGTCGGAAGGCTTCGGGAAGACAAGACGTTATCGGTAAGTGGAACCGGTACCTCCCCCATATGGGCACAAGTGCTCAACGCCACGAATCCCGGCTTTGAATTGGTCCTCAAGGAGTCCGGGGTGGGGCCTAGCGACCATACCTCTTTCTATTTAGCGGACATACCGGTATTACACTTTTTTACGGGACAACATAAAGACTACCACAAACCTACCGACGATGCCGATAAATTGAATTATGACGGTATGCAAATGATTACGGGATACATCTTGGAGGTCATTGGTGAACTGGATGACGACCCCAAACTTGTTTTTAAGAAGACCAAGAACGAAAGTGAGGAAGTACCCCGTTTTAAAGTCGCTTTGGGTGTGGTACCCGATTATCTTTTTGACGGCAAGGGGATGCGTATCGATGGGGTCAGCGAAGATAAACCGGCCTGGAAAGCAGGCTTGCAGAAAGGCGATATCGTGGTGCAACTGGGAGATAGTACCGTGGTCGATATGATGGGCTATATGCGGGTCCTTTCCACTTTTGAAGAAGGAAATACTACGAAAGTGACTGTAGACCGCAATGGAGAGAAGATTACCGTAGACCTTACGTTTTAATACCAAAACATCAAGTTTAGGTTAACCTTGGGTTTTGTCGTTGTATGTCTTTTTTGGTTTGGATACTTTAGTCCCGATTAATAAAAAGAACATATGTCAGCGATGAAATCCAAGGGTTGCTTTGTTGGTGCTCTTGTAGTGCTTTTCACTTTTTCCTGTAAAAGTAAATCCCAGCCCAATGCGGTCACCCTTCAAGAACAGGGGCATGGTCATGTACATGACTCCTATCACGGCGATGTCCCCGCCCATAAATTGATTTTCCCGTCAAAAGTACCCGATAGGATCATTGCCAACCTTACGGAGGACCCATCCCATAGTTTTGCCGTCAATTGGCGCACCGATCAACGTGTACAACAAGGTTTTGTGGAAATCGCCAAGGAAACCCACGGGCCCGATTTTCTTTTGGAAGGACAAAGGAAACGCATAATGGCCACGACCCTGACTTTCGAGAATGAAAATACCAGGGACAACGAACCTTTGGTAAAGGCCGCCTACCATGCTGCCCTGATTGATGGTCTAGAGGCGGGTACGACCTATGTGTATCGCGTGGGTGACGGTACCGAAAGTGATGTGGCCTGGAGTGAGTGGTTCCAGATCGAAACCGCCAGTGCGGATGCCAACGAATCGTTTGGGTTCATTTATTTTGGGGATGCCCAGAACAACGTAAAATCGATGTGGTCCCGGGTCATCCGAAAATCCTATCAAATGATGCCCAAAGTGGATTTTATGCTGCATGCCGGTGACCTTATCAACCATAGCGAGGCCAATTTAGAGTGGGGGGAGTGGTTTTATTCGGGCGGGTACATCCATGCTTCGGTACCGAGTATCATGACCCCGGGAAACCATGAATACCATGACGGGACCTTATCTTCCCTTTGGAAACCCCAATTCAACCTTCCCGAAAACGGCCCCATCGATGCGGTTAGGGAAACCTGTTATGCCGTGGACTATCAGAACATGAAATTGATCTCGATAGACGCCATTAGCCTGCAACGGGATGAAGCCTCGAAAGCGGCCCAAGTAAAGTGGTTGGATTCCGTTTTAGCCACCAACACCAAAAAATGGACAACCCTGACGATGCACTATCCCATATATTCCACAGCCGAAGGCCGTGACAATACGGTATTGCGGGAGGCCATAAAGCCGTTGATCGACAAGTACGGGGTAGATTTGGTACTTCAAGGCCATGACCATACCTATGCCCGGGGATATGACCGGAACAAAGGGCAGGGGCTTACCGTGGTCGAGGATGCCGGGACGGTCTATGCCGTATCGGTCAGTGGGCCAAAGATGTATACGTCACAAGATCGGGACTGGATGGTAAAAAGGGGGGAATTCACCCAGCTGTTCCAAATCATCACGGTCACCCAGGATACGATCCATTATGGTTCCTATACCCCATTGGGCGGTTTGTATGATGCCTTTGATTTGATCAAGGATGCCAAGGGCAATAAAACATTGATCAATAAGGATGCGGAAATACCCACACGCTTTAAAACCGATTTTAGTAAGCAGGAATAGGGCCGACCGTCTTTTGTAAGGGATCGGTCAGGACCATGCCATGCACCTTTTCACCTTGGTTGGGAGGGGTATTGGCCTGACCGTAAGGGCCAAAAATCTTAATTTTTTGTCTTCGGGGCACTTTTCCCGTATTTTTGCCCTCCAAAACAAAGAGATGCCTAAGATCGGAGACATTCAATTACCGGATTTTCCCTTATTGCTTGCCCCAATGGAGGATGTGAGCGATCCCCCTTTTCGTGCCTTATGCAAGGAACAAGGGGCCGATGTCGTTTACACGGAGTTCATTTCTTCCGAAGGCTTGATCCGCGACGCCGCAAAAAGTGTCATGAAACTCGACATTTACGAAAAGGAGCGTCCGGTGGGGATACAGATCTTCGGTGCCAATCTCGACTCGATGTTACAATCGGTAGCGATCGTTGAAAAGTCGAATCCCGATATCATCGATATCAATTTTGGGTGTCCGGTCAAGAAGGTCGTCAGTAAGGGCGCGGGTGCGGGCATCTTAAAGGATATCGATTTAATGGTATCCTTGACCAAGGCCATGGTAGAGCATACCAAACTCCCCATTACGGTAAAGACCCGATTGGGGTGGGACCAAGATTCGATAAAGATCGTTGAGGTTGCCGAACGGCTTCAGGATGTGGGCTGTAAGGCCATCTCCATACACGGGCGCACCCGGGTACAGATGTATAAGGGCGTTGCCGATTGGGCCCCCATTGCCGCGGTAAAGAACAACCCCCGTATGCATATCCCGGTCTTTGGGAATGGGGATGTGGATACCCCGGAAGCCGCCATGAAAATGCGCGATGAATTTGGGTTGGACGGTGCCATGATCGGAAGGGCCAGTATCGGCTATCCTTGGTTTTTTAAAGAGGTAAAACATTATTTTGCCACAGGTACCCATTTGGCGCCCCCCACAATGCAAGAACGGGTCGCTGCCGCCCGTAGGCATTTACAGATGGCCATTGATTGGAAAGGCGAAAAACTAGGGGTTTTTGAAACCCGTCGCCATTACACCAATTACTTTAAAGGCATCCCCAATTTTAAGGAGTACCGGATGAAAATGGTGACCAGCGACGAGGCTGCCGACGTGTTTGCGGCCTTTGATGAGGTATTGGACAAGTTCGGGGATTACGCCTTTTAGGGCTAATGGATGGAAATCAATTTTTTGGTGATCCTACTACTTGCAATTTTGGAGGCGATGATCCCCAGTACAACGATCGTTGCCAAGACAATCACGATATTGATCCACTGGTATTCTACGGGATAGGCCAGGGAAGGGGTGATCTTCAACCACCCAAAGGCCAATTGCGACCAGATCAACAACGATGCCAAGAGTACCCCAATGAGTCCGCCTGCCCCGGTAACGAGGACGCCTTGTACAAAATAGACCCTTCGTAGGTCCTTGATGGTGGCGCCCAAACTGTAGAGCGTTTTGGAGTTCTGTTGTTTGTCCAAGATCATCATGATAATGGCCCCGACCACATTAAAAAGGGCGATGATCAATACCAAGGTAAAAATGAGATAGGTGGCCAGATTTTCGGTATTGAGCATACGGTATAAGGAGCTGTTTTGTTCCTCACGGTCCTTTAGGGTAATCGTATCATCGAATACGGCAGTGATCTGTTTCCGAAGTTCCGGGGTATCGGCATCGGGAAAGAGTTTAAAGTCGATGCCGGAAACTTGGGTAGTGTCTTTTTCCAAAAGGGCCTGTACGAGGGCCAGATCGGTGAAAACGTATTTATGGTCCAGGTTTTCTTCCACCGAATAGACCCCACTGATCACCAGGGGGAGCTCATTATAGGGTTTTGATTGGGAAATGGAACCTTTGCCGGGTTTTGGGGCGATGACCACCAAAGGGTTCCGGGTTTGGTTAATGGTCAACCCCAATTTATTGGTCAGTCCAATGCCCGCCACCCCCTGTTGTGGCACAAAAAACCAATTCCCGAAAATGAGGGCGCTGTCGATTGCCGTGGTTTTGGTATAGCCTTGATCAACCCCTTTGATATAGGCAAAATGGTTCTTGCCTTTATGGGTAAAGGAAACCTGTTCTTCCAACTCCTTGGCATAGGAAAGAATACCTTCGATCTGTGAAAGGGCCTTATCCTGTTCGGGGGTAACGCTAAAGAACTTTCCCGTCGTTGGGGTAGCTTTAAGGTCGGGGTCGAAGATATTGGTGTAGGATAGGCTAAAGGTCTTTAGGCCGGCAAATCCCGAAAGAACGATGAACAAGGAAGCCGATCCGATGACGATCACCAAAAAAGTGACAAAATTAATGATGTTCACAGCGTTTTGGCTGCTTTTGGAACGTAGGTATCGTTGTGCTATGTAGAACGGAAAATTCAATGGGTCGGCCTACTTTTTTTTACGTTTATCCAGAAGGTCCCGGTTTACGATCGGGTTTTCATCCCCTTTCAAGGATTTTTCTATTTTTTCGATATAGTCGAGCGAATCGTCCAAGAAGAACAATAGTTCGGGCACCCTTCTGAGTTGGTGTTTGGTACGTTGGGCCAGCTCGTGTTTGATCAGGGGTTGGTTCGATTTGATGCCTTCCATCAATTCCTTGGCGTCTTTATTGGGGAAGATACTGAGATAGACCTTGGCGATGGAAAGGTCTGTCGTCACATTCACCTTGGATACCGAAATCAAAATACCGGTCAACCCCCCATCCAAGGCGGCCCGTTGTAAGATTTCAACGATATCTTTTTGAATTACCCCTGCGATCTTTTTTTGTCGTTGTGTTTCCATAGGGCAAAAATACGCAGAAATACGGGTAAAATGGATTTATGGCACCATTTCGGTAAAAATGGGGTGTTTTGAGGCGGTTTATGCTTGCGACGTTTAAAAATAAACACTAATATTGCATCCGCAAATTGCGGGTCCCATAGCTCAGCTGGTTAGAGCATCTGACTCATAATCAGAGGGTCCTTGGTTCGAGCCCAAGTGGGACCACGGTAACAACGACAAGCCTTTCGAGAAATCGAGAGGCTTTTTTGTTTTTGGTGGGTCGAACGTTTCATTTTTCTTTTGTACCAAAGATTATTTATTCATCTATAAATTAGGAACAATGAGTAATAATATTTGAAAGACAATTTGTTATTATTGTCCGGCACGCCATAAAACTTCAAATTCATTTATCTGATTTTAAGCCTACACGAAAGGAAGTAAAGTCTTTGGCATATATGATTTGGGATTGAGTTGCTGTATACGGTTTTTGCTCTTTTAACGTAGTAAATAGTATCGTTTATATTCTTACTAAAGTAATTGTTTCACTGATTTACGGAATTGGATGTAGTTTTTGTCTTTACGTTCTTATTTCTATTTCAATTATTGGAAGTTGTGACCTCGCGGACGAATTTTTTACCCAACCGACCGTTTACAAAGAAGGAAAACAGTTGTACAAAAACCTTGGTTTTTCTTTTTCAGAGGACAAATGAAACGAATGTATGCTAAGTTACTTTTTAAGAGTTCATTAATTCTGTAACATCTTTTGAATCTTTTTTCGCAGTTTTTGTTTCTGGTTTTGGACACGGACTCCAGGCCCAATGGAATATCACTTATGGTCAGGCTGATTGAATATTTAGTGATTTTGGAAGGTATTCTGATTCCTTTTTTCCTTTATTAGTGTAGCCTTCCCTATGATAAGCCTTGGTCATTCCCGATAGTCCCGATTGTTATTCGGAGGGATTAAAAGGTCAAATAAAGGATGAAATAAGACTCTTTCTCGGCGATCCAAAACAAAATTAAAAGTTCAAAAAAAGGATTGGTTTTTAACCACACCAAATTATCTTTGGGTTCGTCTAAATTTAAAATGGCACCTAGACTGCCAATCTGTGGTAGTAATTTGATTATTTTTACATATATCGTAAAAAATAGGAAATTGCCTACAAATACTCTTAATGTTACACGTTGATTAATGTTAAATTTGGAATTGAACCCAACCACAAAATGACTTCAAGGAATTATATGAGAGTAATGGTTATTCATTTATGGGCATTTTTATTCTTGATTTTCGGCAATGCACAGGAAAATCGAATTAAGTCAAGTAATCAACGAATTGAATCATTTAAAAGCGAACAAGGATTTTACCAGAATTCGGTAAATGATATTGTAGCTGATTCTAAAGGTTATATATGGATTGCTACTCCAAATGGCCTAGTCCGATACGATGGGTATAACTTTGAGTATTATTACCACAATCAGGAAGATCCCGAATCCTTGGCAGAAAATCATATCTCCAAACTTTTTAGTGATTCGAAAGGGAGATTATGGATAGGGTCCCGAAAGGGGTTAAGTGTCTTTTTAACGGATAAAGAGCAGTTTGTACCAATAAAAAGTTCTGCCGAAAAGGAAATTTTAATAAAGGAGGATGCTCTAAAACGGGTATGGGTCGGAAACGGTTCCGGTTTAACCGTTTATAATTCCAACTCGAGTCTTTTAACTCAGGTAGATGTACTTGCGGAAATCAGCTTTGAAAAAGATTTTGAAGGAAATCCAATCACTGATATGATTTTTCTTTCCCATTCAGAATTATTGATTGCCACCAAGCTTAAGATCTATAAGGTGGAATTGGAAGCGGGTTCTTTTCATCCGGAAACGATTTCAGAATTGAAAATAGATTTCAAGGTCGATGAAATAAAAAAACTGATTAAAATCAACAATTCAATTTGGATAGGGACCAGTTCAGGGCTTTATCATACGTTCAATGAAAATAATCACCTGATAACAGTAGGTGATTATTTATGTACGGATATAGATGCTTTAGATAAAAAATGTGAAATCCTGGCCCTTTACCAGGATAGGGAAAAAAATTTATGGATTGGCACAAAACAGAATGGTGTTTTAAAATATGATTCAAAAAATACTGCTTTTACATCTTTCAAATTTGATGCGAAATATAAAAATGGTTTAACAAGTAATCGAATTAATTCATTCTATGAAGATGCCTTTGGAGTTCTTTGGATCGGAACTGCGCATGGAGGATTGAACAAGTTTGATAAGAACCAGAAACCTTTCCAGAATTATTCCCATAATCCATACGATGATAAATCCTTATCCAGCAATTTGATTACGGATATTACGGAAGATAACGAAGGGAGGGTCTGGTTTTCTTTTTTTCAAAGTACAATATGTAGAACCCAGGAAATATTCGATTTCAAAATGGGGACTCAAGTTCATTTTAAAAGACTTGATGAACAATTGGGAAGACTAAAAGATGAATGGGTACTACGGCTCTATCAGGATAGGAAAGGGTTTTGGTGGGTAAGCACCACTAAAGGGCTCTATTTATACGACGAAAAAAGGGATACGTTAATTAAAGTTCAATTGGAAATAGAAGGTGAATTGGTTGATCCGACCTTTAATAGGGTAATTGATCAGATCGCCCCTAATCAAATCCTATTGGGAGGATCCCATATCTATATGCTGAATGATCCTTGGTCGAAAATCCTAGATTATAAACCAGTGAAGGTTGAAAAGGAATTAGTGCATTTAGGTGCGAACAGTCAAATCAACGACTATGTTAAGGATAGTTATGGCAATTGGTGGTTTGCTTCTGTTAATGGTGTTTTCAGGGTGGTTAAAAAGGAAGGTACATGGGTTGTAAAGGACCACATGACAAGTACGGCAAGGGAAGAAGGCCTAAAGCTTTCACATAATCGAATTTTCACCATCCATGAAAATAAAAATAAAGATATATGGTTAGGGAGTTTTGGAGGGGGATTGATGAAAATAAAGCTAAGCGAAATAGGAGAGCCCTTAGAAATAAAAAAGTACCAACGAAAAGATGGTCTTCGCGATGATGTTATTTATGGAATCCTAGAGGATGATAAAGGTCTATTGTGGATGAGTACCGATATGGGCATTTGTTGTTTTGATCCCTCGAACGATACTTTTAATTTCTACGATATTAATGACGGGACTTCAAGTAACAATTTTCGTCAATCCGCTTACCTCAAAACCAAGAATGGAATCTTTTTGATGGGCGGGGTAGATGGGTTAACGATTTTCGACCCGAAACAAATAACAAAGAATGTCATTCCTCCCAAAATTTCAATTTCTAGATTAAGAATAAATAATCAACCGGTAGTCCCAGGTAAAGAAATCAACAATGAGGTTATTCTCGAGCGTTCAATTTCAGATACCGATACTATAATCCTTAATCATGAAAATAGAAATCTTTCATTGGAAATTATAGTACAGCATAGTGCCACGCCGAATAAAAATAAACTCGCATACAAATTGGAAGGGGTAAACCAGGATTGGATTGAAATCGATGCTGGTAAAGCATCCGCAACATATACCAATTTAGGTGCAGGTACTTTTAATTTCATATATAAGGGGAGTAATGGAGACGGAATTTGGACCGAACAAACCGGAAATTTTACAATAAAGGTCTTAGCACCATGGTACCTAAGGTGGTGGAGCATTTTGATTTTGGTATTGTCATTGATTGCGATGATATACGCGATTTTCAAATATTTGGTAGGGTTTGAGAAATTGAATCAGAAACTGAAATTTGAGCAGTTGGACAAAGAAAGGGTTCATGAGATGAACCAAGCGAAATTGCGTTTTTTCACCAATATTTCACATGATTTCAAAACCCCATTATCACTGATTATGGGGCCTTTGGAAAAGATCGAGGAGCGAAATATAAACGTTGAGGACAAAAAATATTTTTCAATCATAAAAAATAATATCTCAAGGCTTCAAAGGTTGATCGATCAGCTCATCTCTTACAGGAAAGCTGAAACCGGTCATTTGGAATTGGACTATTCAAAAACCACCTTGGGTAATTTCATTTATCCCTTAATAGAAGCTTTTGAAGATTATGCACAAAGAGCAGGGATCAACTTTTATTATAAGGTACAGTCCCCGAACAAATCGATTGTTTTGGATTTGGATAATACCGAACGTATCTTATTGAATTTGTTTTCCAATGCGGTTAAATATACCGAATTGGACCGTGAAGTGAGCATTGAAGCCGGAGTACTCAATACCGGGAAATCAAAGTCTTTTTATATTGAAGTTTCCAATAGTAGTAAAGGGATTCCAAAAGATAAAATCGAAAAAATATTCGATCGTTTTTATAGGGGGGTAGATGACTATGGTAGTTGGAGAGGGACCGGAATTGGTCTTGAACTCTGTAAAACATTGACCGATTTAATGAATGGATCCATTTCCGTAAAAAGTGAAGTGGACAATAAAACGGTTTTTAGGGTAGAACTTCCCTGTAATAAAAAATTATATACCGAAGAAAAAGAAAATAAAGGTCAGCACAGGAATATAGTCATTGATTGGTTGCCCACTGAAATCCAAAGTACCCAAGCACACACAATTGATAATTCCCTCCCTAATTTATTGATTATTGATGATGAGAAAGATGTGCGATCGTTTTTGTTCGAGGCCTTTAAAAACAAATACCGGGTTACCTTGGCCGTTGACGGTGAGGACGGGTTGGAGAAATTGAAGGAAAATCCTCCCCAATTAATAATTTGTGATGTATTGATGCCTAAATTGAATGGCTATGAATTTTGTAAGAGGGTAAAAAACAATACGGATTTTTGTCATATCCCCGTGGTTTTACTAACCGCTATGGAGGATAGTGCAAAGAAAATCAAAGGATTCGAACTTGGTGCTGATGATTATATCATCAAACCTTTTTCAGTTAAACACTTAGAGGTCCGTGTTGAAAAACTCATAGAGAACAAACAACGGATTTTTGAGCATTACTCTAGGAATAGTTTCATTCCGAAAGACTCCCTAATACCTTCTGAAAGAGACAAAGAATTCTTGGAAAAAATCAACCGCTCCATAGAAAAAAATATGTCGAACTCAATATTCGGGGTAGAGGAACTAGCCTCGGATATCAATATGAGCACATCCCATTTTTATAGAAAGCTAAAAGAACTGACCGGACAGGCCCCGAACCTATATCTTAGGAATTTCCGATTACAAAAAGCTGCACAATTATTGACCGAAAATAAAAATTTGACAGCAGCCGATGTTATGTTCGAAATAGGAATAGAATCAAAGTCCTATTATTCGTCTGCATTCAAAAAAATACATGGTCTTTCCCCTTCCGAGTTTGTGAAAAAAATAGTTGATTAGAGGATAGAGTATCTTTAAAGCCCTGTAAAATGGGCGTTTTATGATGCTCATTTCGATCTGCGTAAATCTTGCAGGCACAAAGCATGATATGAGTAGATCTTCTACCTATTGTATTTGCAAATTTGATACCGTACAATGAATCCCATGAAAATCCAGTGGTTGAGACCTTGGCCCCTTTTCGGGAATAAAGATTGCCAACCGTTAAGTGATCAACCCGATTTTAGAATCATCCATAACCGGATACACCTTTGAAAAGAATACATTGTAACTCTTTCCCAAGGTATTTTTAGGATATTCAATTGGATCTTTATCGATTTATTATTTGATGGGAATCAAAAGATTCTTTTAAGTTAATTATATGGCAAACACAGGGAAAATCCTATTACAACTATTTGTAGTACTACTTTTTACGAACCATGCTTTTTCGCAAGTAAAAGATGAAAATTCCCAAGGTATGGATGAGATGTGGGGGGAGGCTTCCGCTGTAGGTTCTGCATTACGGGATGGTAAAGGCAGGTTTTTTGACGAAAGTAATTTCGGAATGTTCATTCATTGGGGGTTATACTCTGACTTAGCTGGCAGATGGGAGGGTAAAACCTATTATGGTATTGGGGAATGGCTTATGAATCCCAAAGTAGCGAACATTCCGCCTAAAGAATACCAAAAAGAGGCAAAGGAATTCAATCCATCAAAGTTCAATGCCAAGGCCATTGCACAACTTGCCAAGGATGCAGGCATGAAATATATTATCATTACAAGCAAGCATCATGATGGATTTGCGATGTTCGATTCTAAAGTAAGCGGGTTTGATATTGTCGATGCCACTCCTTTTGGAAGAGATCCAATGAAAGAATTGTCTGCCGCATGTCATGATTTAGGATTGGGATTTGGTTTTTATTATTCACATTATCAAGATTGGACAACCCCAGGAGGTGCCAACGGGCCTAAAATCAATGAAGATGGTAGCGCGGCATCATTTAAAGAGTATTTCTATAATAAATGTAAACCCCAGGTAGAAGAAATCTGTACCAATTATGGGGACATCGATTTTGTATGGTTTGATACCCCTGGTGGAATGCCAAAAGAATACGTAGTGGAATTGGCAGATACGGTAAGGGCACTGCAACCCAATGCCATGCTATGTAGTAGACTTGGTTACGGATTGGGGGATTATGTAAGTCATGGAGACATGGAGGTGCCTCCCGTAAATTTGGATATTTTATGGGAAAGTTGTGACACCAATAATGATTCTTGGTCTTATGCTTGGTACGATAATAACTTTAAGAGTCCAAAAGAAATATTGCACAGGCTGATTTCAACCGTGGGTAGAGGGGGGACTTATTTATTCAATGTAGGGCCGAATGGAGAAGGGGTCATTCCGAAAATCGGGGTACAATTTTTAGAACAGGCAGGACAATGGATAAAAAAGTATCCCCAAGTTGTTTACGATGCCGGGAGTTCACCTTGGGGCCATGCCTTACCTTGGGGAGATGTTACAACACAAGGAAATTCATTGTTCCTTTCGGTATTTGATTGGCCACAGAATGGAAAATTGTATCTACCAGGTCTAGAAACCGATATCGTTTCCGCAACAATAATTGGAGGTAAAAATACGAAAGAGCTGAAATATGCAAAGAAAGGTAATTGGATCATATTCGATGTGCCTTATAAAATACCGGATTCTCCAGTTGCTGTAATCGAGGTCAAATTAAAAAATGAGGCAGAGGTTGATCAAACACATGGTATTTATCCAAATATTGAAACCACGATATTAACCGATTTTGCCAAAGTTTCCGATGTAGAGAAAAAATCAATCCGATGGATGGAAAAATTTGGAGAATGGAAAAAAACAACCCAAGTCTCTAAATGGGGAAAAAACGGAGTAGCTGAATGGGAAGTGGATGTTTTGGAACCTGGTTATTACTATTTAGAGTTAAACTACAAGGGAGAAGGCCGGTTGGTTTGGGGAACAAGGACAGATGAAGGTATTTTGGTTCAAAATGAGCAGGCAGCCACGAATAAATACCAAGCTTACCCTATGGGGATCTTAGAATTTAAAACAGCCGGAAAGCATACTATTTCTGTTTCATTAATTGAGGGAAACCCGGAAACCTCAAGCTTGAAATCCTTAAAAGTAATGCCTATAAACTAAATAAAAATAATACCTAGAATAATCAATTAGCTATTAATTTAAATAAACTAACTTAAATTATGAAAAGAATTCTATTTGCATTTATGGTTACTTTATCCATTTCTGTTTTTTCCCAAGAAAGAACAGTGACGGGTATTGTGACAGATGATACCGGACAGCCACTTCCAGGTGCAAGTGTAGTTATCAAAGGGACGACTAACGGTACCCAAACAGATTTCGATGGAAATTTTTCCATTATTATTAACGACGACAAATCCATTTTAGAAGTTTCTTATGTAGGTTTTGCCAAGCAAGAACTTGCTCTTAAAGGTAAAAGTTCGCTAACGATAATATTGTTGGAAGATGCTGAAGCTTTGGATGAAGTCGTAATTATTGGCTACGGAACGGTGAAGAAGAAGGATTTAACAGGTGCAGTGGCTACTGTAGATACTGATAAAGCTTTTATAGTACCAGTGTCCAACCCACAGAATGCGCTTCAAGGAAGGGCTGCGGGTGTTCAGGTTACTTCTTCCAGTGGGGCCCCGGGTAGTACACCGGAAATAATCATACGGGGTGGTAACTCAATAACCGGAGGTAATTCCCCATTGTATGTGATTGATGGCTTTGTAGGGGCGGATAATATATCTTCATTGAACCCTAATGATATTGAGTCTATGCAAGTATTAAAAGATGCATCTTCAACTGCAATATATGGCGCAAGGGGAACAAATGGTGTAATCATCATTACTACAAAAAAAGGTAAAACAGGTAAGCCTGTAGTGAACTTCAGGGCTTCTTCCGGGGTTCAAAATTTACCAAATGAGATTGATGTGCAATCAACGTATGAATTGGCGTCATGGTTTAATGATATTTCTACAGACCAAGACAATTTGCCTTTTGACTTAAATGACCTTCCGGAAACAAATACCAATTGGCAAAAAGAGTTGACAAGATCGGCTGTTGTATCGGATTATCAGTTATCTGTAAGTGGAGGTAGTGAAGCAATAAAATACTATGTATCCGGGGGTTACTTAAACCAAGAAGGTATAGTAATAGGTTCTGGTTTTGAAAGGTACAGTTTGCGTTCCAATGTTGATTTTAAGTTGTCAAAAGTTTTTAAAGCGGGGCTTAACGTTTCACTTTCCAGAACCGATAAAGAAAATAATACCGTAAGTTTCACAGATTTGCTTAGAGAAGATCCGTCTAAGCCTCTTTATGATGATGAAGGTAATTATTATATCGGTACAAACCCTATTCTAGGGACCCAAACGGATCATGTGTTGGCCGATGCGTTATTGAATGATGATAATACCACTTTAGATAAGATTTTTATCAATACGTATGTTCAGGCAGGACTCTTTGATAATAAGCTAATTTGGAAATCTACTTTTGGTGGAGATTTCATTAACAACAAACGTCATCGTTTTACGCCTTCGACCAATCCAAGTTATATTATGAATGACAATCAATTGGCAACAGCAATAATTAACAGATCCAATAATGAAGAATTCTTAAATGAAAACACCCTTAATTATTCTGAAACGTTTGGTGACCATGCTATAAATATTTTGGCAGGAGCCTCTTTTCAGACCCAGAATGGTGAAAGTGTTCAGATTAGGGCAGCCGATATACCCAGTGATGGTGTAGGGGTAAATGCCATTCAGCTGGCACCTTCGGAAAGTGTTGCAATAAATTCCAGTTATAGTGAAACCCATCAACTTGGTGTTTTCGGTAGAATAGGCTATATCTATAAAGACCGATATGTTTTCAATGCATCGCTTAGAAGGGACGGTAAGTCAAGTTTAGGAGTTAATGAAAAATATGAGAACTTTCCGTCTGCGTCTTTTGCATGGAAAATAAAAGAAGAATCTTTTTTAAAAAATGTAGATGCTATCAGTGACCTTAAATTGAGGTTAAATTATGGTAGGACGGGAAATTCTGGAGTCAGTCCATTTTCTACAATCGCAAATTATAACATCGATAACAATACAATAGTTGTCGATGGGGTGGCACTGGCAGGTGTAACACAGGGTAACCTTGCAAAACCGAATCTTGGTTGGGAAATCACAGATCAATATGATGCCGGTCTTGAAATTTCTTTGTTCAAAAGAAGGCTTTCTGCAGAGATTGATGTTTACTATAAAAAAACATCGGATTTGTTATTGAACGAGAATTCGCTCGATTTTACAGGATTTACGACGATACTAACGAATATCGGTTCCGTTGAGAACAAGGGTATCGATATCAATTTAAAAGGGACGATAATTCAAACGGATAATTTTCAATGGAATGCTTCCCTGAACGTCTCTACATATAAAAATAAAGTATTGGATTTGGGACAGAGCGATTATCTTTCGGTTAAAAACCTAACTGCTCCTGCTTCCGATGAAAGTAGTAGGTTGATTGTCGGTCAGCCGGTTGGGGTGTTTTGGGGCGCTAAATATTTAGGCTTTGACCCTGATACGGGCGATGCCATTTTTGAGGACATAAGTGGCCCAGATGGGGTGCCCGATGGGGTATATAGTGGGGATTATGATGATCAAATTATAGGAAATTCCAATCCTGACTTTTATGGCGGCCTACAAACCAATTTTACATATAAAAATTTCGATTTGGGAGCATTCTTTGCATTTAGTGTAGGTAATGAAAACTATAGTGAAGAATTTTTTCGTGTAAATGAGATATCAGTCAACAGCTTTGCTTCTATTCGCAGTGGTATGTACTCTGTGAATAATACTACCAACGCAAAGTACCCTGCCTTTAACAGTGATAATTATGACCTTTCTAGTAGTCTATACGTACAAGATGCCAGTTATTTACGGTTAAGCTCTTTACAATTGGGGTATAATTTACCTTCTGATTTGATTGGTGGAATTGACAAATTTAGGGTCTATTTTACAGGCAGTAACTTATTCTTGGTTAAATCCAATGATTATGTAGGTTTTGACCCCGATGTAAACACGGGTGCCACAGGCCAATTACAACGAGGTTTTGATGCCATAGCATACCCACAAAGTAGGTCTCTGCTTATTGGGGTTGATGTTTCCTTCTAAACCGAATTTTAACTATAAAAACATTAAAAATGAAAAGTAAAAATATAACCAAGGTTTTGATAATGGCCTTCTTGGGCCTTACCGTCAGTTGTAGTGATTATTTAGATGAAGATGCAAGAGGGTTATTAACCCCCGAAACATTCTTCCAAAATGAATCCGAAGCCATTTTAGCCTTAAACAAGTTAAATGAAAATGTAGCATCGGCAGGGTTTCTTTTTTTCTTGGGAACGGATTTGGGGGTTTCGGGTAGAATAAGTTTAGCGGCCGCACACAAGTTTGGTGCCTACGATTATGATACCAGTAATAGTCGCCTTAATTGGGACACTGAATATGCAACAATAAGGGATGCTAACTTAGTCTTGGCAAGTATTGAAAAATCTTCCTTATCAGAAGAAGTAAAAGGAATGGTAACTGCCCAGGCACTTTTCTTTAGGGCATTTCAATATATAAATCTTGCAACTACGTATGGAGATGTACCATACGTAATAGAAGAGTTGACCAATATTGAAGAAGTCTCTTTATACGGGCAAACAGACGATACAGTAATTATTTCAGATATGATTGATGATTTGGACCAGGCTATTTCCTCTGGATATTTATCTACCGATACATGGGGAGATAATGACGGGAGGCCTACAGTTTGGGCAGCGCGTATGCTAAAGGCCCATGCTCATATTTGGTTGGAAGAATGGGATGAAGCTCGCACGGAACTTATTGAAGTAACTACCAATTCTCCACATGTATTACATGCTGATTATGCGGATAAGTATAGGGATGGTAATGAAATTCATTCAGAGATTATTTTTGGTAAACAATACCTTCAGGATATCTTAAGTACTATTAATACCGTGGCACGTCCTAATCTTGCCGGTGATGCAAGTGCAAAACCCGCATTTAGTGAAGTAGGTGTCACCAATGGATCAGCTCCCTATACACTAAGAAAGAGTTTTGCCAATACTTATAGCGATGGTGATGAAAGAAAAATATATAACGTATGGGATAACTATACCTTAGAGGGTACTACAGAAGCCATTCAATTTGCTTGGACGTATATGCCAAAGCTTATGCGGGGACCGGTACCTATTGAAGATCCTTTATTTATTGAAGAAGAAGCAACCAATAATTCAAGTCAACCTGATCGTATATTTCTTTTGGCAGATGCCTATTTATTGCTTGCAGAGGCAGAGTTTATGATAGGAGGATCTACAACTGCGGCACTTTCTGCCATTAACACGGTTAGGGAAAGGGCCAATCTTTCGGATTTAACTACCTTAACTATGGAGGATATTCGCAATGAACGTGCTTGGGAGTTGGTTGGCGAAGGCTATTGGGGCAGAAAAAGGGATCTTATTCGCTGGGGGATATTGGATGCTACCGTTCTAGGTTTGCCAGCGGCTGAAACGGCTGCAGGGGCCACTACAGAGGCAGTGTCGCGTGCGCAGGGAGAAGCGGATATTATTGCCAATGCTCCTGCAGGTAGGTTTACGCAATATCCAGTGCCACAGGCTGAAATTGAACAAAGTGAGGCTATTGGGGGTAGTTTGGTTCAAAACCCACTTTGGCAATAAATAAAGGTCAAAATCATTTAGGTTTGAATAATTGAGTAAGTGTTCTGGATATACTTTTATTCAATGCCTTTAATTGCCAATGAACCTAAATTCATGATTGAAAATTTAAACTTCTTTAGTAGTGATAGGTTAAAGATAAAGTTCATGTAATATATGAAGAATTTCAAAAAATACATTGGGGTATTGGCCATATTTACCTTATTCATTTCTTGTAAGGACAAAACATCCGAGGAGACAAAAAAACCACCTAATGTTATCGTTGTAATTACAGATGATCAAGGGTATGGGGATTTGGGACATACAGGTAATTCAATTATCAAGACCCCTACATTGGATAAGTTTGCGACACAAGGGGTTAGCTTAACCAATTACCATGTAGGAACAACATGTGCGCCTACAAGGGCAGGATTGTTAACAGGAAGAAACTGTAACAGGAATGGGGTTTGGCATACCATCATGGGCGCTTCTATTTTAAACAGGGAGGAAGTTACCTTTGCAGACGTATTTAAAGATAACGGATATAAGACCGGTATGTTCGGCAAATGGCATTTAGGTGATAACCATCCATTTGCCCCTTATGAACGTGGGTTCGAAGAAACTTTTTACCACGGCGGTGGTGGTGTAGGTCAAACACCGGATTATTGGAACAACGATTACTTCGGTGATACCTATTTGAGAAATGGCAAGCCGGAAAAAGTAGAGGGGTATTGTACCGATGTATGGTTTAGTGAAGCTATTAAATTCATTGAAAATAAAAAGGACATTCCATTTTTATGTTATTTGAGTTTAAATGCCCCCCATTCCCCATATAATGTTCCACAGGAATATTATGATATGTATAGAAACGAAGAAAGTCTGTTAGAGACCCAAAAGCGTTTTTATGGCATGATCACCAATATAGATGATAATTTTTCCAAACTTTTGGAAAAATTGGAAGAACTTAAAATAGCGGATAATACCATTGTCATTTTTACTACGGATAATGGAACCTCAAACGGATATAAAGTTGATACACAAACTGGGGAGGTTCATGGCTACAATGCGGAAATGCGCGGTACTAAAGCCAGTGAATATGAAGGGGGCCACAGAGTACCTTTTATCATAAGATGGCCAAATGGCGGTATCGAAGCCGGGAAATCGCTTTCAGAATTAGTTGCCCATGTAGATATGTTACCGACATTGACCTCATTGGCAGGAATTGATTATCAATCGGAAAAAGTGATGGATGGAACCGATGTAAGTACATATTTATTAGGTGCTTCCACTATTCCGGATCGTTATTTGGTAACTGACACACAACGTATTTCATGGCCCGAAAAAGGGAAAAACAGTTGTGTGATGGATGGTGAATGGAGATTGGTAAATGGTGATGAACTATACAATCTTGCTCAGGATCCCGGACAAAACATCAACCTCTCGGAAAAGTATCCTGAAAGGGTTGCCGATATGAATGCCTTTTATGAGACTTGGTGGGAAAGTGTCATAAAGGAAACTAAATATTCAACCATTGATTTAGGGGTAGAAGACAATGATGTTATTACATGTCATGATGCTAGAACGATAGATTACCTACCACCATGGAATCAACAAATGATAAGAAAAGGGGAGCCAATGAAACCCGCACCGTTTTTCGTGAATTTCATTCAATCGGGTAAGTATACCTTTAAATTAAGCCGTTGGCCAGCAGAAAGTGGAATGTCTTTGGGAGCAGAACTTTCGGATGAAAGGCCAGCTACCGAAACAACGGATGCCATTAGTAAAGGAAAAGCCATGAAGTTTAAAAAAGCTTTTTTGAAAATCGGGGATAAGGAAGTTTCCGTAGCTGTCGATAATACCGCTAAATCCGCCAATTTGGAATTGGAGGTCGATCAAGGGAAAACGGAATTATTGGCTTGGTTTGAGATGGAAAATGGAACATTGACGAATGCGTTCTATGTCAACGTTGAAAGAGCAATCGAATAGCATTGGCCTATATGCCAGGCGAAAACAAAATATTGTTTTTTCGACTTTGTCCTAATAAGGTTATCGGTCAGGGTAGGATTTTCCTTATCAATGTAAACTAGGGTGTTATGAACAGGTTGTTATTGTATGTTTTATTAGTCGGTTTGGCAGGTACTGTAAAAGCACAGACGTCCAATAACATTGCGTTGGCCAAAAATGAATTCCCAAAACTGGACAGTAATAAAAATGGCGTACTTGAAAAGGCCGAAATAAACCAAATTTGGAGACGTATAAGTAAATATGACGCAGATAAGAACGGGGTACTTACCCTAGAGGAATTTTCAAATTTTGAAATTCCACATTTGAAA
Source organism: Maribacter polysaccharolyticus (assembly GCF_028882255.1). GTDB lineage: Bacteria > Bacteroidota > Bacteroidia > Flavobacteriales > Flavobacteriaceae > Maribacter_A > Maribacter_A polysaccharolyticus. Next base: position 25,756 of record NZ_JARBUY010000003.1, on the reverse strand, counting down.
ACCGAAGGGGATATCAAGTTAAATGTTAAGTACAAAACAACAAAGGAAGAAGATTTGTATTTGGATATATACTACCCCTCCCAAAAGCCTAAAGGTGAAAAATGTCCTATTGTGCTTTACACTCACGGCGGTGGCTGGTTCAATGGTAGTAAGGAAAACATAGTTAAAACACCGGTAGACGGTCCTTTTTTGGAACTTGTGGCGAAGGGTTTTGCGGTGGTTTCCATCAATTACCGTCTTACCGGGCAAAAGTCCGTATTGATGCGTGATTGTGTTACAGACGCTATGGATGCCTTGCGGTATCTTTCCAAAAATGGGAAAGCATTGGGACTGGATGCCAATCAGGTTTTTGTTTTGGGGGATTCGGCGGGTGGTCATATTGCCCAAATGATAACACTTGCAGATCCCCATGATTTTAAAGGGGATGAAAATCTTTATGGATACGCTTACAAGGTCGTTGCCGGGGTTTCATGGTATGGACCTTCTGATTTTACGGTAAAGGAATTATTTGAAACGGATGACCCCACGAAAGAAGCGGACCGATTTGGTTCCAGGATTACGAAAATGGAATCCGATCCATCTAAGATAGCCGCTATGTATAAAGAGATGAGTCCCATTTTTTACTTAACCCCAAATAGTCCTCCATTATTTATGATGGCAGCCGACAATGATACCACCATACCGGTAGCCCATGCATACCACATTAAAGAAAAAGCGGATCACATAGGTGCCAATGTTGAAACGTTCATTGTAAAAAATGCGGGGCATAATTGGCGTAAGGCAGGAGGGGACATCGAGCCAACACTAGAGGTAATAACCCAAAATACAGTGGATTTTATATTGAAATTTAAAAAGAACCCGCTTTAAAACCCAAATAATGACATTTAACAATTAAGCATGATCAACTATAAAATAATTTTATTCGCATTTTACCTGATATCCTCAATCGGATTAAATATACATGCACAATCAAACACGCAAAAGCCTAATATCATTTTCATTTTTGCCGATGATTGGGGTTATGGCGATTTAAGTGCGCATGGAAGCACTTGGATAAAGACGCCGAATATAGATAAAATGATTGGCGAAGGTATGGACTTTGCCAATTTTACGGTTAATAGTCCGGTTTGTTCACCAAGTCGGGTGGCCGTTATGACAGGGCAATTTCCAGCGAGACAAAGTATACACCAACACTTTCAGGGTTGGAAAGCTCATGAACAAAGGGATATGCCGGATTGGATGGATCCGAATGGAATGTCCTTGCCCAGGGAATTCCAAAAGGCAGGATATGTTACCGGACATTTCGGGAAATGGCATTTGGGTTCGGCTCCTGATATGCCACACGAAAGTGCCTACGGAATCGATTCTTACGCTACTTTCAATGGTTCAAAAGCCATCGATATTCCTAAAGCAGGTTCTGTAGGGGTCGATTATGCCGTTGAGTTTATCAAAAAACATAAGGATCAGCCCTTTTACGTGAATTTATGGCTTCACGAAGCGCATCTTGCACATTTTCCCTTGCAAAAGTTCATGGACGAGTTCGGTGAATTGGATAAACAAAAACAGGTATATGCATCTGTAATTGCAGAAGGGGATGAGGCCGTGGGCAGAATCATGGCCTTGTTGCAGAACTTGGGTATTGCAGAGAATACGTTGGTCGTATTTTCTACGGACAATGGCCCGGAATGGGAAGGTACGGAAAAAGAAAAATCCCATAAGGGAAATGGATTGGGTAAATATTACTCCGTAGGGGAAACCGGAGGGCTTAAAGGGCAAAAACGCTCGTTGTTCGCAGGAGGGATTCGTGTGCCTTTCGTGGCTAAATGGCCAAAAGTCATTCCCCAAGGTGTCAAAGATGATACTTCCGTCATTACCGCCGTGGATTTATTGCCAACCTTCTTTGAAGCTGCGGGTATCGATATGCCCAAGGATTATCAACCTGATGGGGAAAGTATGATGGCTGCATTTAAAGGAGCGGGATTTGAAAGAAGTAAACCTATTTTCTGGGAATGGAGAGGTGGTACAAGTAATGAATATACATGGCCTACACTTGGAGTCAGGGATGGTGATTATAAATTGGTCGTAGATGTTACAGGGGATAAATATGAGTTGTACAACATAAAGGAAGACTGGAAAGAAGAAAACGATCTTGCAGGGAAAGATCCGGAAAAAGCCAAAACGTTATTGAAGCTTGTGAATGAATGGAAAGAATCCTTGCCCAAAGAACCAAGGAAAACCTGTTTGTCCGCTGCTAGAAAAAAATCAACCAAAGCGAATAAATCCGGTCATAAGAAAGAGGCGACAAAGAATGCTAAGATTAAGGGTTGATAATAGGTTTTTTAAATACGCATAACTAATAAATAAAGGAAAGAGCTATGGCGCAAAGAATAAAAATAGGGATACTTCTGTTGTTTTTTGGGTTTATTGGTTGTAAACAAAACGGAAGCAAAAATGTTGATGAAAATCAGACACTAACCTATGACCAAATGACCGCATCCAAAGAAGAAGCCAAAGAGGCTTTTAACGATGCAAAATATGGGATGTTCATTCATTGGGGGTTGTATTCGATTCCGGGAGGTATCTGGAAAGGTAAAAAAATGGAAGAGTTGAGTGGTCCTAAAGTTGCGGAATGGATTCAATTAGGCGCGAAAATCCCTAGGGCCGAATATGCGGAATTGGCAACCCGATTCAATCCAACGGAATTTGACGCGGATGCCATTGCAAGATTAGCCAAGGATGCAGGTATGAAGTATTTGGTCATTACTTCCAAGCACCATGATGGTTTTGCGATGTATGATTCCAAAGTAAGTGAATATGATATTATGGATGCAAGTCCTTATCCCAAGGATATTGTACAGGAATTATATGATGCCTGTCAAAAATATGACATCGATTTTGGGTTGTACTATTCGCACAATATAGATTGGATGGATGGCAATGATTGTGGTCTTTCGGAATATCTGGCTTCCGGAGGGGAAATACATGATAGGGTAAAGCGTAAAGCCGGGGTCAATACTTGGGATCCAAGCCCGAATACCTTTACGGAATACTTAGAGAACAAAGCGTATCCACAGGTAAAGGAGATATTGACAAAATTTCCCAATATGACCACCCTATGGTACGATTATCCACATTATGTGACTCCGGCCGAAAGCTTGGAATTTTACAAAATAGCTTACGATTTACAACCTAAAATGTTGGTCAACTCAAGAGTTGGCAACGGATTGGGTGATTTTGATATTCCTGGGGACAATAAAATCCCTGAAGACCATTTAGCGATTACCAAACCATGGCAAACGGTGGGTACTACCAACAATTCTTGGGGTTATAAGTCGTATGACCATGATTGGAAATCTGTAAAAGAACTATTGTTTTGGCTTACTGAAATAGTAAGTAAGGGAGGTAATTATATGTTGAATATCGGACCAAAAGCTTCAGGCGAAGTGCCTCAAGAATCCATAGACAACTTACTAACCGTGGGTAAATGGTTAGATGTAAACGGGGAAGCCATTTACAACACCCGAAAATGGACCATAACCCACGAAGGACCGACCAAATTGAACATGGGGGGTACTAGAGATAGGGAAAAAAACGGCTTTGTTGTGGAGTTTACCTCAGAGGATTTTTGGTTTACCCAAAAAGGGGACAGTGTTTATGCCATCGCTTTTCAATATCCTGAAAAAAAAGTGCTTATAAGAAGTTTAAGCCCAGATAAAGATATTGTGGTTAAAAATGTGGAGATGCTCGGCGCAACCTCCGAAATTTCATGGAAACAAACCACCACAGGCCTAGAGGTTGATTTAAAAGGTCAACAAGTAGATCAACACGGTTATGCACTTAAAATCACTTTAAACTGAAGGATCGGGAATGATTGGCAGAAGACAATCCTTTAAAATGATTTCAGCTTTTGGCTTGGCATCCTTGTTTGCAACAAGGGCATTGGGTCAAATGCTGATCACCGGTTGTGATGTTTGTAAAAAGGCATGGGAAAGCTTAGGGAGATTTACAAAAACAAGATATCAATTTAGATATATTGAACCAGAACCAGGGTTACCCAATGTTTTTATTTATGGTGATTCCATCTCCATAGGATATTCGGAATATGTAAGGGAATCATTAAAAGGTAAGGCCTGTGTATATCGTTTGCATACCAGGGGACCGTCAAGTAACGATTTTATGGAAAGATTGGGGCAGCCATTAATATTACACCGGTCACATGCCCTTCAACGGAAGTGATTACGGCTAAATTTAAAGAATATGAATCTTAAAAGAACAAGTGGGAAAATGAGGCATAAATATGTATTGGCCTTGTCATTGATCGTAGGGTTTTTGGCCTTGCAATCGTGCAATGTCCAAAAAGAAAAACAAAAGGAAAAACAAAAAGAAGAAAAGCCGAACATCATTTTCTTTTTGACCGATGATCAATCGTATGATTCCCAAAGGGACTACGGGAATAATGTGGTGAAAACACCAAACTTGGATGTTTTGGCAGATAATGGGGTTGTGTTCAAACGCCACTATAATACCACTGCGATTTGTATGGCCAGTAGAGCCAATTTAATGACCGGTCAGTTCGAATATAAAACCGGCTGTAATTTCGATCATGGTTCATTAGGCACCAAACAATGGTCAACATCCTATCCGATATTACTTAAAGAAGCAGGATACAAAGTCGGTTTTGCAGGTAAGTTCGGTTTTTCGGTTTCTGATACCAATGGCGGTTGGGGAAAGGAAGGTGAATTTGCGAAGAAGGATTTTGATTTTTGGGCAGGAAGTCCACATCAAACTTCGTATAAAACCATAGAGAACAGATCCATGGTTAAATATGCAGGGCAATACCCGCATAGTACACGTGCTTACGGGGCTGCCACAATAGACTTTATAAATCAGTCCGTAGAAGAAGGGCAACCATTTTGCATGAGTGTTTATTTTAAAGCCCCGCACAGACCTGTGGAACCAGATCCGATTTTTGACAGCATTTATGCGAATGCAACATTCGACAAACTACCTAACTATGGTCGTGAAGCAGGCAAACATTTGGCCAAACACTCTAGAATGGGAAGACAATACCAAAGATTCACAGAATGGGGCTACGATAAAGAGGATACCTATCAAGAAGCTTTACGTAAATACCATCAGCTTATTTACGGAGTAGATTACTCAATAGGAATGGTGTTGGAGGAATTGAAAAGATTGAATATCGATGACAACACCATTATCATTTTTTCTTCGGATAATGGCTATTTCAATGGTTCCCATGGTCTGGGTTCAAAAGTTTTGCCTTATGAAGAAGGAGCAAGAACACCACTGATTATTGTAGATCCCAGAAATGATCAATTAAAAAAAGGGAGTAAATCAAGTTCATTATCCGGTAATGTGGATATCACGGCAACCATTCTCGATTTTGCAGGGGTAGAAATTCCTTCTATTTACGATGGTAAGAGTTTACGACCGGTTTTAGGGAATACGAATATACAAATACGGGAAACCCTTCCAATTATTCAAGTTTGGGGTCCCGAGGCCACGCATAGCCTTACGGTTATGGATGAACGGTACAAATATGTCTATTGGTATTACGAGGACAATGAAAAAGGGCTGTACCCTACCGAAGAATTATTCGATATAGTCAATGATCCCTATGAATTGGTGAATATTGCCGATCAAGAGGAAAATGAATCCACTCTGATAAAAATGAGGGAATTATATGATAAGGAACTGCAACATTGGGTAAACGAAGGCGTAAAATATAATGGGTATGAAAAATATGACTCATTATTTATCAGGAAAGTATATTAAGGTTATTAATGAATAAAACATATTGGATGAAGGCAATACAGTTGCTGGTAACAACATACTTATTAGGTCACGCTGTCATTTTTGGTCAGACCAAAAACAATGAAACAGTACCAAAAATTGAAGCAAATTGGGAATCTATGGTTGACAATTATCAGGTTCCGGAATGGTTGATAGATGGTAAATTAGGGGTTTGGTTTCATTGGGGCATACCCTCCGCTGTCGATGAGGATCGGCCACTTGATGGTTCATGGTATGGCAGAAACATGTATGGCGGAGGAAAAAAAATGGCTAAAGAATTGTCTGAATGGCACATTAAGCGATATGGTCCTTTGGATGAATTCGGTTACGAAAAACTGATTCCTTTGTTTAAAGGTGAAAATTGGGATCCAGATGCCTTGGTAGCTTTTGTCAAGGACAATGGGGCCCGTTTCATTATGCCGGTTGCAACCCATCATGATAATTTTGATATGTACGATTCGTCGCATCCATGGAACTCCGTAGATATGGGGCCCCATCGAGATGTTCTTGGGGAATGGAAAGCCGCGGCAAGAAAATATGGACTAAAATTTGGGGTTTCGACACATTTATACTGGTCTCCAGGCTGGTGGCGCCCCGCACGGAAATATCAGAAAGAAGGAACCTTAGAGTGGAAACTCTTTAACATGGATTATGATTCTAAAAATTATGCTAGTCAGGATAGTTGGAATGAACATTGGTATGCACGTTGTTGGGAGATAATCGAAAAATACGATCCAGATATGTTTAATAACGACGCACCTTTTCCTAAAATAGGTCCGGGGAAAGGAATAGGGGTCAAGCTTTTTTCTGAATATTTAAATCGTGATCTAAAGAAGCATAATGGCAAACAAACCGTAGTACTTTCCTTAAAGGATAAAACCTTGAATAGAAAAGCCTTCACCTATAATCTTGAAAGGGGTGGAGCAGGGGAGATTAAACCGGAACCATGGTTATGGGCCACAGATCTTTCCGGGGATTGGTTTTATAATAAAAATTCCATAAACAAAATGAGCGTGCCTGTAATGGTAAGTAATGCCGTGGATGCCATAAGCAAGAACGGAGTGGTTATGTTGAATATCGGGCTTCGTGGCGATGGGACAATACCAGAAAAACAGAAAGGCTATCTAAATGCTTTTGGTGATTTTCTTAAGATTAATGGTGAGGGTATATATGGTTCCCGTCCATGGAAAATCTTTGGGGAAGGGCCTTTGGAAGTGAAAGATGGGCGTCAAGGGGAAAACCATAAAGACTATACTCAAGAAGATATCCGATTTACAATCAAAGATGGAGTGCTTTATGCTTTTGTTCTTGCCATTCCAACTCAAGATATTGTCATAACAACATTGGCTAAAGGGGGACTTCTTGATTCTGGAATTTCTGCTATTGAACTGATGGGAAGTGACAAAAAAGTTAAATGGAAACGAACCAATGATGCACTGACCATTAAGTTGCCAAAGTATTTGCCAGGTAATATTGTCAATGGTTTTCGGATAAAGATTTCAAAAACGAATAATTAATCAATCGTGTTAATGGATTTAAAATCATTAAAATACGGTATCGGTGGGATAATAAATATAACCTTTGTTTTATTTATCGCCACTTCTGCATTTAACGGGATGGCCCAATCAAAATCCATAAAAAGCGATGCACCGAATATCGTCTATATTTTGGCCGATGATTTGGGTATTGGGGACCTGGGTATCTATAATGAAAACAGTAAAATACATACCCCCAATCTGGATAAAATGGGGGCGGAGGGAATGAAGTTCACCGATGCGCATACTTCCTCGTCGGTTTGTACGCCAACCAGGTATGGAATTTTAACAGGCCGTTATAACTGGAGAAGCCCATTAAAACAATTTGTGACCTGGGGTACTTCTCCGATGCTCATAAAGGATGACCGCTTAACCGTAGCGGATTTGTTACGGCAACACGGTTATAAAACCGCCAATGTAGGTAAATGGCATCTGGGATTAAATTGGACGCTGAAAGATAGTCGTCAGGAATTGGAATTTTACTCGGCCATTGAAGACAAGTATCCATTTGAACAAATAGATTATTCAAAACCTTTACGAAAAGGGGCACTTGATTTAGGGTTCGACTACTCTTACCTATTACCAGCCTCTTTGAATATGCCCCCCTTTGTATATGTGGAGAATGATAAAGTGGTGATGGAGCCAACAGCTGTTTCGGTAAGGACCAGAGCCGAAAACCCTTATGCTTATTGGATAAAAGGTGATATTTCAGAGGATTTCAAACACGAAGAAGTATTGCCGGTATTTGTTGAAAAGTCGGTTTCCTTTATAAAAGAAAATGCAGGAGGGGATAAACCGTTCTTCCTTTATCTTCCTTTGCCTGCACCGCATAATCCAATTTTGCCTATTGAACCTTGGAAAGGAAAAAGCAACATTAATCCGTATGCGGATTTTGTATTGATGATCGATGATTTAATGGGTAATATCCTTAAAGCGATAAAGGATTCGGGCATTGAAGATAATACGCTTGTGATTTTCACCAGTGATAATGGTTGTGCTGCCAATGCCAATTTTTCTGTTTTGGCAAAGAAAGGTCATAATCCCAGTTACATATACAATGGATCAAAAGGGAGTTATTTGGAAGGAGGACATCGCGTACCGTTTTTAGTGAAATGGCCTAATAAAATCATAGGGAATTCGGTTTGTGATGAAACGATTTGTACCACGGATTTTATGGCTACCTGTGCGGATATTGTTGGTTACAGTTTCAAGGATAATGAGGCAGAAGACAGTTATAGTATGATGCCTTTGTTTACCCAAGAAAAGATATATCAAAGAGAATCGACCATACACCATAGCAAAACGGGCATTTTTGCCATACGCAAGGGAGATTGGAAATTGATACTCTCTCCAAATTCAGGTATCAACGCGAATGGTAAACCGGAAAGATCAAAAAAAAAGCTTCCTGAGCATATTCTGTTCAATTTGAATATGGACATTGGGGAGAAAGAGAATGTGGCTGAAGAATATCCCGAAAAAGTAAAAGAATTAAAAGCGTTGTTGGTTAAACAAATTAAGGAAGGTAGAAGTACACCGGGTAAAGTTCAGGAAAACGATGCTATTTCATCACCATGGGTGCAGGCCGCTTTTGCTTATTAATCTTCAATACAATACGATAGCTTATGCAAATGACGGGATGTAGAAGACGTATTTTAAGAATCTCAAATCCATTCTTACCGGTATTTGCTTTTGCAACCCCATGTACCCATCCGGAAAAAGAGGTGGGTATTCAATCGCTTTTAAATGAAATGATCGATCGGGAAGCAGTAGCCGGATTTCCTGGAGAGGATTTTCGCCAAAAACAGGAAAGCAGTTATAATAGGGTATCCAAAAGTCCGAACGATACCATAGGATGGTTTGCCAATTGCGATAAGAACCCAAAAGATACGGATGCCGGTTTTATCCTTGTCGAAGAAAAAGCTGGTAAAAAAGAATGGAAATTGATGGGTCATCAGGGATCTGGGACCATTGTTTGTGCCTGGATGCCATATCGAACCCTGAAAAAAAGTACAATGGATAGCTTTATCAAATTTCATTTAGCCGGTTCAACCGAACCTGTCCTTAAAGGAAATATGTCGGGACTTATAGGGGGTACCGGTTTCCCCCCTTCTCCTTTGTCGCAACATTCTTTACCTTCGGCAGTTTCTTTTTTTCCAATTCCTTATGCAAAAAGCGGTAAGGTCAGGGTTTCAGAACATCCATTTTTTTATCCATTTACATATAGGGAATATCCCGAAGGTACCGCTGTCAAAACCTTTACCATTGAAGGTTATCTAAATGCTTTTGATGATTTTCTTAAGATTAATGGCGAGGGTATATATGGTTCCCGTCCATGGAAGATCCTTGGGGAATGGCCTTTGGAAGTGAAAGATGGGCGTCTAGGGGAAAACCATAAAGATTATTCTCAAGAAGATATCCGATTTACAGGCAAAGATGGGGTGCTTTATGCTTTTGTTCCTGCCATTCCGACACGGGATATTGTCATAGAATCATTGGCTAAAGGGGGACTTCCTGATTCTGGAATTTCTGCTATTGAACCGATGGGAAGTGACAATAAAGTCAAATGGAAACGAACCAATGATGCACTGACCATTAAGTTGCCAAAGGATTTGCCAAGTAATATTGTCAATGGTTTTCGGATGAAGATTTCAAATGCGAATAATTAATCCACCACATGTATGATTAGTCAATCCATAAAATTCTTGGCAGTTATTCTTATAGGGCAGTTGAACTTCGCTCAAAACCCTATTTTACGGGAAAGCGATCCTAATTTCCTTTATGTAGCTGATCCAGCAGCTGAGGTTTTTAACGGCAAAGTATATGTTTACTGTTCACACGATCAGCCAGATGCAGTGAATTATGAAGGAATGAAGGATTATGTGATTCTTGAATCGTCGGATATGGAAAACTGGGTGAACCACGGTGTATCATTAGACCCTCAATTAGACAAGGGATTTGAATATGCCCAATCTAACATGAATGCACCTGATGCCGCCTATAAAGATGGTTGGTATTATTGGTATTTCCCTAGTGATATAACTTATGTTGGCGTAGCAAAAAGTAGAACCCCAATAGGGCCTTGGGAATCTGCTGTGACGAATGAAATAACAACAATTTTTGATCCAACCGTATTTGTTGACGATGACGGCCAGGCTTACATTTATGGTAATGATCATTGGGTAGATATTGGAGATCAAGGTTCTCATGTAATGGGCGCTAAATTAAAGGACAATATGGTTGAGTTGGATGGGCCATGGGTTCGCTTAAGTAAAGAAGTGGTTAACGAGGCTGTCCATGTTTTTAAGCGTAATGGCATTTATTATTTTTGTGCAAGAGTTGGTAAAGTGACTAAATATTGGATGTCCGATTCGCCTTTGCCTACCGAATATGCAAAATTTAAAGGTGAACTTGCACCAAATTCTCCATACTCCCCAAATCATACTTCTGCCATTGAATTTAATAATGAATGGTATCTCTTTTATCATAGGGGAGATGTGAATCATGGGAGTAATTACCGACGTTCCGTTTGTTATGATAAAATGACATTTCGTGAAGATGGTTCTATAGAACCTATTTTTTATACGATCGATAAAGGGGTGGAAATTACCGTGCCAAAGCCCGTTAAGCGTTCAAAAAAAGGAACCAAAAAGATAAAAGCACCTACGGCCGGACTAAGTATACGTCATGAAGCTGAAGCATTTACAGAAAAGTCAGGCATAAAGGTAATACAACAAACAGATCGCATTAATTGTCAAGATATCGGAGACATTTCAACTGGGGGTTGGACTAGTTATAAAAACATCCATTTTGGCAACAATTATGAACCTACTTCTTTTAGCGTTAGGGTTGCAACACCTAATCATGGTGGAAGTATAGAATTGCGTTTAAACGACCCTAAAGGGACACTAGTAGGTTCAATTCCTGTTGATTCAACTGGTGGCTGGAATGATTATAAAACGTTGTCAACATCCTTACTCGGAATTAGGGGTAGTCATACACTATACCTGTGCTATGTTGGTGAAGCTGAAAAACTGTTTAATCTGAATTGGTTTGAATGGACCCCGCCTGCTAAAAAAATAGACAGTACTAAATTCTTAAATGAAAAAAAGAATAATGAAAAATAATTATATGAAGTTGGAAAGCGTAACAATTATTTACGTGTTGCTATTTTTTGGTATTTCCAGTCGTGGAATGGCACAGAATGAACAATCTAAAAGCAAATCGCTCAAAAACAGTCGTCCGAACATCATTTTGGTCATGACCGACGACCAAGGTATGGGAGACTTATCCTGTATGGGGAATGAAATTCTTAAAACACCCCATATTGATGATTTTCACGAAAACTCAACACGATTAACGGATTTTCAGGTAAGCCCTACCTGTGCCCCTACACGCTCTGCAATTATGAGTGGCCGAGTTCCTTTTAAAAATGGCGTAACACATACGATTTTTCAAAGAGAACGTATGGCTTTAGATGTCTATACTTTACCTCAGGCATTACAAAGTGCAGGATACAAAACAGCACTTTTTGGTAAATGGCATTTAGGGGATGAAGAAGCTTATTTGCCGAATAATCGTGGTTTTGATGAGGTATTAATGCACGGGGCTGGCGGAATTGGACAATCAAAATACGGGGATTTCCCTACCAACTCCCATGATACTTATTCTGATAATGTTTTGTTACATAATGATACCATTGTTCAAACTAAAGGCTTTTGTACAGACTTGTTTTTTAAAGCATCACTTGCGTGGATAAAAGAGCAGCACGAAACCGAACATCCGTATTTTGCTTATATCTCTTTAAATGCACCGCATGGTCCTTTTTATGACAATGCTCCAGAAGAATATCAAAAGAGGTTTTTAAAAGCTGGTTATGATAAAAAAACAGCGGTACGTTATGGAATGATCGAAAATATTGATGACAATTTTGGCATCATGATGTCTAAACTAAAGGATTGGGATGCCTTGGAAAACACCATCGTTATTTTTATGACAGATAACGGAATGTCCATGCCGCCAATTACTCACAATGGTGAAAAGTTTAGGGCTTATAATGCAGGTATGAAAGGGGGTAAAAATTCTCCGTATGAAGGCGGAACCCATGTGCCATTTTTTATGCAATGGGAAGGTGTTTTGGAAAAAGGTGTTGATATAAATGCACTTACGGCCCATATCGATTTATATAAAACATTCAGCGAGTTGGCAGGTGTTGAATCACCGGAAAAAATGCAGGATATAGATGGTCGTTCTTTAGTGCCGTTACTGGAAAATAAGGATGTGGATTGGGACGAAAGAGAGTTATTCGTGCATTGTGGTCGTTGGAATACAGGCGAACGGGAAAATTATAAATTCAAAAAAAATGCCGTACGCACGGATCGTTGGAGATTTTCCAATAACAAAGAGCTTTATGATATTTTGGTCGATCCGGGAGAAACTAAAAATGTTTATGGTTCCTATCCTGATGTGGTTAAAGAGTTGCAACAATCCTATGATCAATGGTGGGAATCTGTAAAACCTATGATGGTTAATGAAAACTTGCCAGAAGTCGCTCCAGAAGATCAACCATTGGTAAGGCGTTATCACAGGCAGTTAAAGGAGTATGGAATTCCCAATTGGGCTCCCGAAAACTTAAAGTAAATTAAGAAATGAAAAATAAAGTCACTTGCTTTTTTTGTTCTGTATTATTGTTTTTAACAGGATTTTCGTCAGCCCAAAATTCAAATGGGGCTACGAAAGATGAATTGATGGAATGGTTTAGAGCGGCTAAATTTGGAATGTTCATTCATTTTGGAGCTTCTACTTCCGAAGACTATTTAGAAGAAGGCCTCAATAAAACGGAACGCTATGAGAAGTCTGTCAGGGATTTCAATCCTGTGGATTTAGATGCCAAGGAGTGGGTGCGTATTGCCAAAGATGCAGGCATGAAATATATTGTTTTTACCACCAAACATCATGATGGCTTCTGCAAATGGGATTCTAAGTTGACCGATTGGGATGTCATAGATCAAACCCCGTTCAAAAGGGATATCGTTGGTGAATTGGCAAAGGCCTGTAAAGAAGCAGGAATTGAGCTTGGTTTTTATTATTCCATTGCAGACTGGCATCATCCGGAATACAACCCAGCATACAGTAACCGTCAAGGGTTTCATTTTAGGCCCAATCCAGATGCGGATATTACCAAATACATGGATTTCATGTATGGGCAAATAAAGGAATTATGTGAAAATTACCAACCCAGGTTATTCTGGTTCGATGGTTCTGCGGGTTTTAGGAAACCCAGTAAAAAGCGGTTATTGGGACAACAGGAAATGGTGGATCTGCTGAATTCTTATGGAGCCATCTCCAATAGTCGTTTAGGGGATGATGATGCCTTGGATTATGTGAACTACTTATCCATGGGAGATAATATGACACCTTCAGGAAATATAGGTGTCGATTTCGAATCTGCTCAGACCATGAACGATTCTTGGCATTTTACCAAAGGTGACGATAACTGGAAATCGGCAGCAACAATGTTGGCAAAACTTGTGGATATTGCAGGAAACGGAGGGAATTATTTACTTAATGTTGGCCCGGATAGTAAAGGTGTTATTCCCGAAGCATCGCAATCGAGGTTGAAAATCATGGGTGAATGGCTTAAAAAAAATGGAAAAGCCATTTACGGTACCCACGCAAGTCCCTACCCTTATGAATTTAATTGGGGCGCTATTACCCAACGCACCGACGAAGGGGTAACGACCTTGTATTTACATGTGGTCGATTGGCCGAAGGATGGTGTTTTTAAATTATATGGGCTCAATAATGCCATAACCAAAGCCTCTCTTTTAGCCAATGGCCATGTTCTTTCCTTTACGTCTAAATTTGATGCTTTAGCAGGTGCAAATGTGATTTCGATCAAGGTTCCCGAAACGGCTCCAGACCCTTATGTATCGGTGATTTCTTTAGAAATGGAAGGGGCACCGCTGATGGATCGGGTTTTTGTGCAACAACAAGATGGTACGGTCATTTTAGATGCATTTAGATCTATGATTCATGATGAGGAATTTGTTCCCGACAAACCGTTACGGCCGTTAGACCAAAGAACGTTCACGGTCTTAAAAAAAGGGAAAGGCATTATGCCGACTCGAGGTATGACCGTTGGCCTTGAAAAGGAAGGTCAAGCCTTACGTTGGGATTTTAGGATGATGAAACCGGGCACCTACCAAGTGGCTGTTTTAAGTAGTGTTAAGGAGGAGGATGCATGGAAAACAGATGGTAAAATGCGGGCAACTGTTGCCGGACAATCGGTTGAAAATAAATTAAAGGAGCAAGAACGGTTCGATAATATAAGAATGGCCACAGAAATGAAGTGTTCCGTTGCCATCTTAGGGAAGATAGAAATTCCCAATCCCGGTATGCAAACGCTTACACTTGAAGTCACTTCGAATTTTACCGATTTAACCCCCAATGTCATAAGTGTCCAACTTTTACCAATCAATAATTAATACCCTCTTTAAAATGAAACGACTTGCATTAAATTTTTTATATGTCTTTTTAGCTTTTATGTTGACCCCAACGTACGCTTTGGAAATATACGTGAGTCCAAAGGGTTCGGATACCAATACTGGTAGTTTCAAGAGCCCATTGGCCACTTTTTCGGCAGCGCAACGAATGGCAAGGTCATATGCCGGTAAGGAGGCTGTGACCGTTTATTTTGATGATGGTACGTATTATTTACAAGAAACCCTGGTCTTTAAACCGGAAGACTCCGGTACCGTAAAGTATCCTATTGTGTATCGTGCACAAAATGAAGGGGGTGCAGTGTTAAGTGGAGGGTTAAAATTGAAATTAAAATGGAAACGCTATCGCGATGGTATATTCCAGGCGAAAACCCCTAAAGGTATGCGTATTGATCAGGTTTTTGTCAATGGGTTGAATCGGCGTATGGCACGCTATCCCAACTACGATGCCAGTAAAAAAACGGAAGCTTATCAAGGCTATGCGGCCGATGCTTTTTCAAAAGAACGGGCTGCTGGATGGAAAAATCCGGAAGGAGGATATATTCATGCCATGCATTCCAAACGTTGGGGAGGATATCATTATTTGATTACCGGTAAGGATGCTGATGGTGAGGTAACGTATGAAGGAGGTTGGCAAAACAACCGTCAGTTGGGGATGCACGAGGAATACCGCATGGTGGAAAATATTTTTGAGGAACTGGATACCGTGGGGGAATGGTTCCATGATGAAGATTCACAAACCTTATATTATAAGCCTGAAGCCACTACGGATCTACGGAAGGCTATCGTTGAAGTAGTACGATTAAAACAACTGGTGGATTTTCAGGGAACGATGGAAAATCCCGTTAAATACATTTCCCTACAAGGATTTGTGGCGACCCATACGGCAAGGACTTTTATGGAGACCAAAGAGCCAATGGTACGTTCGGATTGGACGATTTTTAGAGGCGGTGCCTTTATGCTTACCGGTACTGAGCAGGTTCAAATTCTGGATTGCGAGTTTGATCAGGTTGGTGGTAATGCCATTTTTGTGAATACCTATAATCGTCACACCCTGATCAAAGGATGTTACATTCATCATACCGGTGCAAGTGGCATTTGTTTTGTCGGTGATCCAAAGGCGTTACGCAATCCGTTGTTCGAGTATGGGGAGAAAAACGATATCTCAGAAATAGATACGACCCCAGGTCCTAAAACGGAGAATTATCCGGCCCTAGGTGTGGTAGAAGATTGCTTGATCCACGATATAGGAACGGTAGAACGCCAGCCTGCTGGCGTACAGATCTCCATGGCAATGGAGATCACAGTAAGGGATTGTTCCATTTACAATTGTGCCCGTGCTGGAATCAACATCGGCGATGGTGCTTTTGGTGGGCATGTCATTGAGCGTTGCGATGTATTCAATACGGTATTGGAGACCCACGATCATGGTTCTTTTAATTCCTGGGGAAGAGATCGCTATTGGCGCCTTAAAAACCTGGATTTGGAAAAATATCCCGATTTACCATTTGCAGATGCCATAAAGACAACCATAATCCGTAACAGTCGTTGGCGTTGCGATCATGGTTGGGACATAGATTTGGACGATGGTTCTACCAACTACGATATTTATAACAATTTAATGTTGGCAGGTGGTTTAAAGCTTAGGGAAGGGTTTCGAAGACGGGCTTGGAATAATATCACGGTCAATAATACATTTCATCCACACGTATGGTATGAAAACAGTGGGGATGAGGTGTTTTCCAATATTTTCATGTTCGTTTATAGGGGCGTGAACGTTCCAAAACCAAACAAAACCGGAAAACGTGTGGATAGTAACCTGCTGTTCAATGCTGCCTTGACAGAAGAATATGGATGGGATGAAAATTCCATTGTTGCCGACCCTAAATTTGTCGATCCGGCAAATGGGGATTTTAGGGTTCAGGAAGACTCCCCAGCCTTTGGTATTGGTTTTAAAAATTTTCCAATGGATCAATTTGGCGTGAAAAAACCGGAACTTAAGGCGATTGCCGAAACACCGGAAATCCCTGCTTTAGGTGTTTCAGAAAAACTTAAAAAGAGTGACCGTACCAAAAAGAACCCCAAAGCCACGAGTTGGATGGGAGCAACGATCAGTGGTTTAAGTGGAATGGAGTTTTCAGCCTATGGGGTCTCAAAAGAAGATGGTGGTATTGCCTTTATAAAAGTACCGCAAAATTCCCAGGCCGCTATGGCTGGATTGTTGGAAGGTGATCTTATTTTATCTGTAAATGGTAAAAAGGTGGGAAATGAAAAGCGGTTTTTAAAGCTATTGGAGACCATTGAATCCTCTCCAATTACACTAAAAGTCGTTCGTGAACAAAAAGAGATTGAAATAAAGGTCACATTATGATTCTGGGTATAGCCCTGAAAACAAAGGCATTATGAAATTGAATTATATCAATTTATACATAACAATAATAATTTTCGGAGCATTTTACAGTAATGCCCAGGAAAGACGTTCCAACCCATTCGTTAGTCATATGTTTACGGCAGATCCGTCTGCACATGTTTGGGAAGATGGTCGTTTGTATGTGTATCCTTCAACGGATAACGCACCACCAAGAGGCTATAAAACCATGGATGGTTATCATGTGTTCTCAACTGAAGATATGATAACATGGAAAGACCATGGAGAAATTCTCAATTCGGATCAAGTAGCGTGGGGACGTAAGGAAGGCGGTTTTATGTGGGCCCCGGATTGTGCCTATAAGGATGGAGTGTATTATTACTATTTTCCGCATCCAAGTGGAACCGATTTCAAAAAAACCTGGAAGATAGGGGTTGCTACCAGCACCAAACCGGCTTCGGATTTTAAAGAGCAAGGCTATATCGAAGGACTGGAGGCGTTTATCGATCCTTGCGTTTTTATCGATGACGACAATAAGGCTTATTTATATATAGCAGGACATAACCAGTGTTACGGTGTTAAGCTCAAGGAAAACATGACAGAACTAGACGGTGAACTCATCAAGCAAACAGGTCTTGATGGTTTTCGGGAAGGGCCTTTTGTATTCAAACGTAACGATATATATTATTTGATTTACCCGGATGATTTTCCAAAATTCAACAAAATGCGCTATGCAATGGGTAAAAATCCGTTAGGACCTTGGGAAAATAACGAAGTCTTCCTGAATAGTACGGATGTGATTACGACCCATGGCTCTGTAGTGGAATACAAAGGGCAGTGGTATTTATTTTATCACAATGGCAATCTATCGGGTGGTATAGGACCCAACCGTTCCATTTGCTTCGACCCCATTTATTTTAATGAGGATGGCACCATTAAAATGGTAGAGCAAACGTTAGGTGTGCAATTACCGACTGTTCATAAGGATATCAATTTCAATGGTATGATGGGCACATTGGCTGTAGGCGATTATAAGCAGGATGATTTGGGAAAACTAGGTATTCTGTCCCATGCAATGGCATCTATCCAGGTTCCGGAAGGATATCGGGTTGAAGTTTTCGAAAAAGATGAATTTAAGGGGAAATCATGGGTGTTTGAAGAAGATGGGATCGATTTGAATGCCATTGGTTGCACGGATGCCATCAAATCGATAAAAGTTTCAAAATATATCGTTGAAAACCTGGTGAAAAATGCATCTTTTGAACTTGCCACCCAAGAGCAGATCAAAAATTGGATAAGTCGTACTTCAAAAGTATATAAGAGCTCCTTGGATAATACGACGAAAGGCTATAATGCCATGCAATATAAAGGAAACGGAGATGCAAAACCGATCGCTCAAAATGTTGAACTGACCCCAAATACGAACTATGAACTTAGTGTGCAGATGAAAGTTGATTCCGGTACTATAGGGAAGGTGATTTTTGATACCAACGGTAGCTTTGATGACAGCTGTAAATTTGAACTGGATCCAAATGCCAAAACCGGTAAGTGGGTGAAATTCAAAGGGGATTTTAATAGTGGTGATCTCTCCAAAATAGAGTTGCGTTGTCTGATTTCAGATGATTTCAATGGAACTGCTTATTGGGACAACGTCGTTTTAAAAGTGAAACCATAAAAGTAGACGAATGAAAAAAACATTTCTATATCTATTGCTTATTTCAGTAAGTGCGTTTCAAGCACAGGAAAAGGAAAGCGGGGATCGATCTTTGGTCATTAGTGACGGTAGTATCTTTAAATCAAAGGATCTCTTTCCGAAATTTAGTTGGGAGACCACGCCCTTGTACTTTATGTTCGGTGATAAAGAAAGGGTGCTACATCCTGAAGAAGTTGAATTCATTGCAAAACGTACGGCATTCTTATGTATTGAAAAATCTCATGGATATGGTACTTTAGGAGCCGCCGAATTGGGAGCTAAACATGAGGTAGCGGCTTTTAAGGATAAAAAGCCCGATATGAAAATCCTGTTTTATTTCAATGCAGCATTGGCATGGCCTTACACCTCTTATAGTAAAGATTTTACAAAAGAGAATATTGATGCATCCGAGAACCTTAGAAACTTCCTGCTTAAAAATCCTAAAACCGGGAAATTGGCGGAAAAACACACCGCTTTTCTTTTTGATGTATTAAATCCCGAGTTCCGCGATTGGTGGGTTGAAACAGTAGCTAAAGGTGTTAGGGAATCGGGTAGTGATGGGGCCTTCATTGATCAAATGCACGGCAACGTCAATTTAAGGAAAGATAAAAAAAATGATATTGAAATAGCCATGGGGGAAATGATGGCCGGTCTTAAAAAAGCGTTGGGGGACGATAAAATACTATTGGCCAATAATGCATGCGATGATAATGCGAAATTTGTTTACCCAGTAAGTGATGCCATAATGTTTGAAAATTATAGCGCTGTTCATTACAATAAAGAAAAGCTGCTTTCCGATTGGGATAATATGCTCAGAAATGCCAAAGCGGGTAAAATTTCCGTATTTCGCCTAGGTGTTGAGGGGCACAATCGACGATTTCTTCGCAGTATGACCCAGGAGGAAAAGTATAAGGTGATGCCAAAGATCTCACAGGAAAAATTGGAATATGCTTTGGCTTGCTTCTTGATCGGCGCACAGCCTTATTCCTATTTTATGTATAGCTGGGGATGGGGATTGGCAGATGGCGCCCTAGTAGATTATCCAGGGTTGCAAAAGCCATTGGGAAAACCTAAAGGAGCTTACAAAAGAATAAAGCCTGAAGGTTGGGAGTTCACCCGGGAGTTTGAACATGCCAGTGTTTGGGTAGATACGGAAAGCAGACAGGCTAAAATTACTTGGATATAAATGTTAAAGACAAATAAGCACATGAAATTACCATTGATTATCATTTTGACCCTAATATTGGGATGTAGAAGTATTGATTACAAAAAAGAACCTGAATTAAAGGCTGATTTTTACGTATCGACCCAAGGGTCGGACGATTGGTCCGGAACATTGGAAAACCCCAATTCGGCAGGTACGGATGGTCCATTCGCAACTTTGGAACGCGCCCGGGATGCCGTACGGGACTTAAAAAAGAACACATCGGATGACATTGTGGTTTTTATACGGGAAGGGATTTATACGTTGGAGAAAACGGTGGTGTTTGGTTTGGAGGATTCAGGAAAGGGGGAATCAACTATTACGTATGCCGCTTACCCAGGTGAAATACCTGTGTTCAGTTCAGGAAAGGAAATAACAGGGTGGGAAAAAGTGACAGGTAAACTCCCCGGCTTACCCGATGTAGCGGACGGAAAGGTTTGGGAAGCCAATGTATCCGATCGGTTTTTAACGCTCTATGATGCAGAAGGTATGCTTCCTCGGGCACAATCGGAAGGTTTTATTGCAGAAGAAAAAACAAACAGCAAAAGTAGACTCCATTTTCCGGATGAGGCTTTCAAGAATTATACGAATATGGAAGATGCGGAAATCAAAGTACGGCCACATCATGCCTGGATAACCAATATGCTTCCGGTAGAATCTTTCAATGCAAGCGAACAAACGGTCAAAACGTCAATTGATGCAACCTATGCCATGAATGTGTTGCATTTTCTCAAAGAAACCAAAAATATTTGGGTAGAGAATGTAATCGAGGAACTTGATAAACCGGGTGAATGGGTGTTGAACACAAAAGCAGGTAAAGTTTACCTTTGGCCACGTAATAAGTCAGCGGTATGGGCACCACGACTTTTGGAATTTATCCGTGTAGAAGGGGATATCGATAAAAAAGGCCCTAAGGATGTTCCGGTTCGTAATCTTCATTTTCGTGGGCTAACCTTTAAACATGGGGAGCGATACACCTTGACCAAAGACGATGCCGGCTTACAACACGATTGGGATATGTTCGATAAGGATAACGCCTTGGTCCGTTTCAGGGGAACCGAAAATTGTGTTATTGAACAATGCCATTTTCTTGATAGCGGTAGTGGGGCCATACGTGTGGATTTACATGGTATGGATAATAAGATTTCCGGTAACCATATAGAACATATGGGAGGTGCCGGTATTCTTATTTGTGGGTATGGGCCAGGAACCAAGGATGTGAATAAAAGGAATTTGGTTTATAATAACGAAATTCATGATATAGGTAAGATTTATTGGCATTCCCCTGGGATTTTTCTATGGCAGAGCGGGGAAAATCGTATTGCGAACAATCTCATCCACCATACCGATTATACGGCGATCATCCTATCGGGTTGTATGACCGATTTCTTCAAAAAGAATCCCAATGGACGGGAATTGACACGAACCATTCGTCGTAATGAAGTCCCAGAATTCACTGATGATATTTCATTGGAGGACGTATTGCCTTATTTACATACCAAAGACAATATTGTTGAATACAATGAAATCCATCATGCAATGCAGCGACTAGGGGATGGTAATGCCATTTATATTCGTGGTTCCGGTAAGGGTAACCATATTCGTCGTAATTATATCCACCATATGATGGCCGACATGATCATGCAGGCCGCCATTCGTACCGATGGAGGTCAAACGGGAACGTATATAACCGAAAACCTGATTTATAAGGCGACCTCACAAGGTATTCTTACCAAACTGGATAACAAAGTGGAAAATAACGTCGTTGCCGATATCATTGCACCTCCCCGTGGTTATTTTTTATCGGTTAGGGAAGGACCTTTGACTGGGGGCACTATTAAAAGGAATATTTTCTATTCATTATCCGCATCGGACACATTCATAGATGAGTTGCCTCCAGGAAAGGAAGGTAGTTCCGAAGATCGCAGGGGAAGATCGCTTGCCCGAGCGATGGATGCGGATACCGATTATAATATATATTTCTGTAAACCGGATATCGATAAAGGGGTAGAACTCATTAAAAAGAATCAAAAAAATGGTGTGGATATGAATAGTTTATCCGTAGATCCTATGTTTGTAGATCCTGAAAATGGTGATTTTAGGTTCAAAACGGGATCTCCCGCCATAGAAATGGGGATTGTTCCAATCGATTTATCAAAGATAGGTTTAATCAATACGAAGAAGTAACTTATTATGAATACACCTATTTAATTAAACAAACCCGTTGTGCATTTTGAATTGTATAATTCAATGGCCGTCAGTTCGAGTGATTTTGAGGTACGAAAAATTGTATAGAGAATCTTTTTTAACCATAATTCTTGTTCTCGATACAAATTCCCCTCATTTTCAATGGTAGCCTTACCCATTTTTGTACCACTTAAAACCCCTTATAATCCGTGATTTTAAGGGGTTTTTATTTTCACACTTTGCTGTCCGTGTTTTTTATTCCATAAAATATTGATCATGCCTAGTCAATGCCATAAACCTATGGCTAAACGGTTTCTAATAAATACCCTCAGTCATCTTCAGACAATCCTTAAGAAATCTTTCGTGTTCCACTAGACTTCCTACACTATTGATCATGGTCATTCATCTGCTTAGGTTCTTCTCTTGCCAGCGTATGTTTTCAAGAAATTAGTTCGGAAGTAAAATCATTCTTATAAATGGTTGGTTTATTAACGTCTTATTTACGTTTAATGTTTGGTATTTTAATAATCTTAAAATTTAATATACGTTATATTTTCGTTTTAAATGGGGTTTTTACATGTATCATGTAGTTGTCATTTCAAACGTTTAAATAACATTTAATAGTCATATAAATCTTTTGAAACGATTTATTTTTTATTTTAGCTAGATTTAATTTCAAGGTGTTGAATTGGAAAATTCAAAATATATCGGTAGACTGCGTAGTGTTAGGATATGACACAAAATCAAAGTCCCTGAATGTTTTTATTGAGTAGGAGGTATTTGTAGTCTCAAAACAAGGTAGCGGTTTTGGTAGACGACCATGTGATAACGGGTTATCATATGTATGGGAATGAAACTTTGGACGAAACTGTGACCAGCGGCTTGAAGGAACTGAGGGGATTGACAAATCTATACAAACAACGGTTTAAAGCTTTTGGAGACCAAGATAGGCGAACGGGGGATAAAGACCTGTTAGGGATAAACAATGAAAAATATAATCAAAGGACCATAACTGGTGCGTATTACTTTTTATTGAAAATCGAAGAAGTAGCTATAAAAAAATAATCCATACCAGGCTAATTGGTTTTCAGTAAAGGAATTGCCACGTTTGGGGTTTGATCATTAACAAAAAATAATCGAGGCGATGGAAGACTTGAAAACAAAATGTCTTTCTGAACCCATAAAGTTTGAATTAGTACCAGATAGGTTTACCATTAACGAAGTACAAGATGCATACCAATCCATTCTGAATATTGAATTGGACAATCGTAATTTCCGAATGAAACTGATAAGTAAAAAATACATCATTGCGCTTAACGAGAAACAAACAGGTGTCTCAAAGATACCTTTACAACTATATAGGTTCAGTAAGGATATTCATATGAAGTTGTATCGCAAAAACTTTTTAATCAATACTTAGTAAGGATATTACTTATGTTTTTAGGCAGAACAAATTATAAGAGCGGATTAAAGTCTGGGGGTGTATTTCACCCCACCAGAAAAGTAGTTTTATAGAAAAACTAGCCACTCATTTTAAAAAGAAAGATAATTATATCTCACAACGAATCAGATAACGAAAACAATACAAATAGATAAGCTATGTTAAAACCGTTCGTTCCACCAATTGAATACGAAGAAGCAAAAGAGCAGGCAATCGATATTCTTACCCAGATGACCCTTGATGAGAAAATTTCAATGATTGCCGGTCATAATATGTTTTTTACCAAAGGTTTGGAAAGGTTCAATGTGCCCTCCATGTACATGTCAGATGCTTCACAGGGGGTAAACATTAGGAGGGAACTTGACGACCAGTTAGAAAAATCAGTAGCCTTCCCATGTTCCATTGCCCTTGCCAGTACTTGGAATACAGAGCTCGCAGGCACCTATGCCAAATCAATTGGTGAAGAATGCCGAGCTGGTGAAATCGCCGTATTGCTGGGGCCGGGCATAAACATATATCGTGTGTCCCAAAACGGGAGAAACTTTGAATACCTTGGAGAAGACCCCTACCTAACCTCTAGAATAACGGAAAACTATGTGTTGGGTATGCAGGGTACGGGTACGATAGCCACACTAAAACACTTTGTTGCTAACAATACAGATTATAAAAGAAGAACGTCAAATTCGGTAGTGGACGAAAGAACAATGCATGAAATATACCTACCCGGTTTCGAAGCTGGTATTAATGCCGGTGCCATGGCGGTTATGACTTCTTATAACTTGGTTAATGGTGAGTATGCAGGACAGAATAAAGATCTGATCACAGGAATATTGCGTGAGAAGTTAGGGTTTAAATGGTTGGTTATGAGCGATTGGTGGTCTGTCTGGGATGCCCAAAAAGTGATAGCGTCCGGACTGGACTTGGATATGCCAGGGGAACCACGACAAGAGTACCCCGATTATACTAAAAAGCCAGAACATTTTGTACGCTACTCTGCTAAATCCCTTATCCAAGAAGGAAAGGTAAAGGAAGCTGATATTGATAAAATGGTCACCAATGTACTTACGACAAAGATTGCCATGGGATTATTGGAACGGCCAATAAAGGACACCTCTTTCCTAAAGAACTATGCTGCGCATGAAGCTGTGGCGCTGCAGACGGGACGGGAAAGTATCGTACTGCTAGAAAATAAGAATGTGCTCCCTATTATTCCATCAGATGAAATATCCATCTTAGTTACAGGTGAGTATGCAGATAAAATTCCTTTTGGGGGTGGTGCGGCAGAAGTGGTAGGGTATGATCAAATCACCATGATCAATGGCCTAAAAGAGATGTATGGGGATAAAGTAGCTCTTTTGGATAATCCAACAGATGAAGAGATTAAAGCGGCAACCCACGTTATTTACAGCACTGGAACATTTGATTCTGAAGGTTGGGACAGACCATTCGATCTACCGGACACGATCAATCAAGAAATTCAGCACATTTTATCGTTGAATAAGAACACCATAGTTTCCGTTAGTTCTGGCGGTGGTGTAAACATGAGTGCCTGGAATAAGGATGTTGGTGCACTTTTGTACAATTGGTACCCGGGACAGCTTGGTTTCAGGGCTTTTGCAGAGATTATTGCAGGTAAAACCAACCCGTCGGCCAAATTGCCGATCACCATTGAGAAAAAATTCGAAGACTCCCCAGGTTATGGCTATATACCATCTGGATCCGAATTATATACTGGCTGGGATCAAGATCATAGGATAATAGACCCGATACAAGATGTAGTATATGATGAAGGCGTATTTGTAGGGTATCGATGGTATGAAAGCAAGCATATAGAGCCGCTATACGCTTTTGGGTATGGACTTTCCTATACAACCTATGCCTATGGTAATTTGGTGTTGGATCAAAAGGTGATCCCTGCTGGATCTCCCCTTCATCTATCTGTTCGTTAATATACATGGTTTACAAAAGTTATAGATTAGAGTTTACACTAAATTAGTTTCTAACCTCACTGATTG